>NZ_HE978640.1 GCF_000312105.1 Aeromicrobium massiliense JC14 | reverse complement strand
GTCTCAACCGAAACGGCTGATCCCGAACCTTCAGTGTGTTCTGGGCAGGTCGCCGAAAACGCGGGACGTGTGGTCTGGCCCCTGGCTGGTGCTCTCCGTTGTGGGGGTTTCTGGTGGGTGTGCGTCTGATCCTTGAGAACTCAACAGTGTGCAATAGTCGACGAGATTAATTAGTAGTAAACCCCCGTCGGCAGTGACCAGCTTGCTGGTTGTTGTTGGCGTTGGTTAATTCCGACAAATTGTTTGTCAGCAAACCTTTTGTCAGGAATCAAAACGATGTTGGCCCCTTTTGGGGGTTTTTCAACGGAGAGTTTGATCCTGGCTCAGGACGAACGCTGGCGGCGTGCTTAACACATGCAAGTCGAGCGGTAAGGCCCTTTCGGGGGTACACGAGCGGCGAACGGGTGAGTAACACGTGAGCAATCTGCCCCTGTCTCTGGGATAACCACTGGAAACGGTGGCTAATACCGGATATGACCTCCTTCTGCATGGTTGGTGGTGGAAAAGTCCGCTGGACAGGGATGAGCTCGCGGCCTATCAGCTTGTTGGTGGGGTAATGGCCTACCAAGGCGACGACGGGTAGCCGGCCTGAGAGGGTGACCGGCCACACTGGGACTGAGACACGGCCCAGACTCCTACGGGAGGCAGCAGTGGGGAATATTGGACAATGGGCGAAAGCCTGATCCAGCAACGCCGCGTGAGGGATGACGGCCTTCGGGTTGTAAACCTCTTTCAGCAGGGACGAAGCGAAAGTGACGGTACCTGCAGAAGAAGGACCGGCCAACTACGTGCCAGCAGCCGCGGTAATACGTAGGGTCCGAGCGTTGTCCGGAATTATTGGGCGTAAAGGGCTCGTAGGCGGTTTGTCACGTCGGGAGTGAAAACTCAGGGCTTAACCCTGAGCGTGCTTCCGATACGGGCTGACTAGAGGGATGCAGGGGAGAACGGAATTCCTGGTGTAGCGGTGGAATGCGCAGATATCAGGAGGAACACCGGTGGCGAAGGCGGTTCTCTGGGCATTTCCTGACGCTGAGGAGCGAAAGCATGGGGAGCGAACAGGATTAGATACCCTGGTAGTCCATGCCGTAAACGTTGGGCGCTAGGTGTGGGGACCTTCCACGGTTTCCGTGCCGCAGCTAACGCATTAAGCGCCCCGCCTGGGGAGTACGGCCGCAAGGCTAAAACTCAAAGGAATTGACGGGGGCCCGCACAAGCGGCGGAGCATGCTGATTAATTCGATGCAACGCGAAGAACCTTACCTGGGTTTGACATATGCCGGAAAGCGCCAGAGATGGTGCCCCTTTTTGTCGGTATACAGGTGGTGCATGGCTGTCGTCAGCTCGTGTCGTGAGATGTTGGGTTAAGTCCCGCAACGAGCGCAACCCTCGTCCTATGTTGCCAGCACGTTATGGTGGGGACTCATAGGAGACTGCCGGGGTCAACTCGGAGGAAGGTGGGGATGACGTCAAGTCATCATGCCCCTTATGTCCAGGGCTTCAAGCATGCTACAATGGCCGGTACAATGGGCTGCGATACCGCGAGGTGGAGCGAATCCCAAAAAGCCGGTCTCAGTTCGGATTGGGGTCTGCAACTCGACCCCATGAAGTCGGAGTCGCTAGTAATCGCAGATCAGCAACGCTGCGGTGAATACGTTCCCGGGCCTTGTACACACCGCCCGTCACGTCATGAAAGTCGGCAACACCCGAAGCCGGTGGCCTAACCCTTGTGGAGGGAGCCGTCGAAGGTGGGGCTGGCGATTGGGACGAAGTCGTAACAAGGTAGCCGTACCGGAAGGTGCGGCTGGATCACCTCCTTTCTAAGGAGCATCTGGCCCGCAGACTTGGTCTGTGTGGTCCATTGAGTCGTTGACCAGCCGAATGTGCTGGTGCGGTCTCAGCTCACTAGTGGACGTCGACTATGACTGCTCGAGGATCTTGGGTCTTGCTAGTACTGCCGCTTGCGGCGTGGAACGTGGGGTTTGGGGGAGTCGGGTGGTCTGCACACTGTTGGGTCCTGAGGGATCGGGTCTTCGGATCAGGTTTCTTCGGATCGTCTTCTCCGTACGAACCGCCAGCATCCTTGGGGTGATGGTAGGCGTCGGGTGGGGGGCGGGACCGGTCGTATTTTGAGAACTTCACAGTGGACGCGAGCATCTTTGTAGAAACAACAAGCTACTAAGTGCACATGGTGGATGCCTTGGCATCGAGAGCCGATGAAGGACGTAGGAGTCTGCGATAAGCCCCGGGGAGCTGACAACCGAGCTGTGATCCGGGGGTGTCCGAATGGGGAAACCCGGCTGGAGGAAAGTCCAGTCACCTCTACCTGAACACATAGGGTAGTTGGAGGGAACGCGGGGAAGTGAAACATCTCAGTACCCGCAGGAAGAGAAAACAACAGTGATTCCGGGAGTAGTGGCGAGCGAAACTGGAAGAGGCTAAACCTCAAGTATGTGATAGCCGGCGGGCGTTGTACTTGGGGGGTTGTGGGGCCGCATGGTCTGTTCTGCCGGACAGACGAAGAGTCATAAACCATGAGTGAAGTTGAGACGGCTGGAAAGTCGTGGCATAGAGGGTGAGACCCCCGTAGACGTAAGCTCATGGCTCTTGTGCGTGACCCCGAGTAACACCGAACCCCTGAAATTCGGTGTGAATCTGGCGGGACCACCCGTTAAGCCTAAATACTCCTCGATGACCGATAGCGGACTAGTACCGTGAGGGAAAGGTGAAAAGTACCCCGGGAGGGGAGTGAAATAGTACCTGAAACCATGTGCATACAAGCCGTCGGAGCCTTTCGGGGTGACGGCGTGCCTTTTGAAGAATGAGCCTGCGAGTTAGCGTTGTGTAGCGAGGTTAAGGCGTGTGCCGTAGCCGTAGCGAAAGCGAGTCCGAATAGGGCGAGTGAGTTGCACGATCTAGACCCGAAGCGGAGTGATCTATCCATGGGCAGGTTGAAGCGCGGGTAAGACCGCGTGGAGGACCGAACCCACCTAGGTTAAAAACTGGGGGGATGACCTGTGGATAGGGGTGAAAGGCCAATCAAACTCCGTGATAGCTGGTTCTCCCCGAAATGCATTTAGGTGCAGCGTCACGTGTTTCTTGCCGGAGGTAGAGCACTGGATGGGCTAGGGGGCTTACCAGCTTACTGAACTCAACCAAACTCCGAATGCCGGTAAGTGAGAGCGTGGCAGTGAGACTGCGGGGGATAAGCTCCGTAGTCGAGAGGGAAACAGCCCAGACCATCAGCTAAGGCCCCTAAGCGGTTACTAAGTGGAAAAGGATGTGGAGTCGCACAGACAACCAGGAGGTTGGCTTAGAAGCAGCCATCCTTGAAAGAGTGCGTAATAGCTCACTGGTCAAGTGATTCTGCGCCGACAATTTAGCGGGGCTCAAGTAATCCGCCGAAGCTATGGCATTCACGCGTGTACCAGGCCTTCGTGGTCCAGGTGCGTGGATGGGTAGGGGAGCGTCGTGTCGGGAGTGAAGCGGCGGGGTGACCCAGCCGTGGACGCGACACGAGTGAGAATGCAGGCATGAGTAGCGAATGAAGAGTGAGAAACTCTTCCACCGGATGACCAAGGGTTCCAGGGTCAAGCTAATCTTCCCTGGGTAAGTCGGGACCTAAGGCGAGGCCGACAGGCGTAGTCGATGGACAACGGGCTGATATTCCCGTACCGGCGTTGAACCGCCCATGCTGAATCCAGTGATGCTAAGGGCCCGAAACGTACCTAAAGCCACTTCGGTGGCTATGGTGCGCGTAGCGCCTGACCCGAGCTGGTAGTAGGCAAGCGATGGTGTGACGCAGGAAGGTAGCTCAACCGCGGCGATGGTAGACCGCGGGCAAGGTCGTAGGACGAACGGTAGGCAAATCCGCCGTTCATGTGTCTGAGAGCTGATGCCGAGACGATTGAGTCGAAGTGAGTGATCCTATGCTGCCGAGAAAAGCATCTAGCGAGGTTCAGAGCCGCCCGTACCCCAAACCGACTCAGGTGGTCAGGTAGAGAATACTAAGGTGATCGAGTGAACCATGGTTAAGGAACTCGGCAAAATGCCCCCGTAACTTCGGGAGAAGGGGGGCCGGATTCGTGAGTGGACTTGCTCCACGAAGCGTTGAAGGCCGCAGAGACCAGGCCCAAGCGACTGTTTACTAAAAACACAGGTCCGTGCTAAGTCGAAAGACGCCGTATACGGACTGACTCCTGCCCGGTGCTGGAAGGTTAAGGGGACGTGTCAGCGCAAGCGAAGCACAGAACTTAAGCCCCAGTAAACGGCGGTGGTAACTATAACCATCCTAAGGTAGCGAAATTCCTTGTCGGGTAAGTTCCGACCTGCACGAATGGAGTAACGACTTGGGCGCTGTCTCAACCATGGACTCGGCGAAATTGCACTACGAGTAAAGATGCTCGTTACGCGCGGCAGGACGGAAAGACCCCGGGACCTTTACTATAGTTTGGTATTGGTGTTTGGTTCAGTTTGTGTAGGATAGGTGGGAGACTGTGAAGCATTCACGCCAGTGAGTGTGGAGTCATCGTTGAAATACCACTCTGACTGTACTAGATATCTAACCTAGGTCCGTGATCCGGATCAGGGACAGTGCCTGATGGGTAGTTTAACTGGGGCGGTTGCCTCCTAAAATGTAACGGAGGCGCCCAAAGGTTCCCTCAGCCTGGTTGGCAATCAGGTTTCGAGTGTAAGTGCACAAGGGAGCTTGACTGTGAGAGTGACAGCTCGAGCAGGGACGAAAGTCGGGACTAGTGATCCGGCGCTGGCAAGTGGAAGCGGCGTCGCTCAACGGATAAAAGGTACCCCGGGGATAACAGGCTGATCTTCCCCAAGAGTCCATATCGACGGGATGGTTTGGCACCTCGATGTCGGCTCGTCGCATCCTGGGGCCGTAGCAGGTCCCAAGGGTTGGGCTGTTCGCCCATTAAAGCGGCACGCGAGCTGGGTTTAGAACGTCGTGAGACAGTTCGGTCCCTATCCGCCGCGCGCGTTGGAAACTTGAGAAAGGCTGTCCCTAGTACGAGAGGACCGGGATGGACGAACCTCTGGTGTGGCAGTTGTTCCGCCAGGAGCACCGCTGCTTAGCTACGTTCGGAAGTGATAACCGCTGAAAGCATCTAAGCGGGAAGCATGTTTCAAGATGAGGTTTCCCACTCCCTTGAGGAGGTAAGGCCCCCAGCAGACCACTGGGTTGATAGGCCGGAGGTGGAAGCACAGCAATGTGTGTAGCCGACCGGTACTAATAGGCCGAGGGCTTGTTACCTAC
>NZ_HE978639.1 GCF_000312105.1 Aeromicrobium massiliense JC14 | reverse complement strand
CGGAGCCGCGGATGACGGTGTCGACGCAGACGACCTGCGACGACCTGTTCGACGCACCCGACGGCGAGGAGACCCTCTTTGCCCGCGCGGTCGCCATCGGGAACGCGGCCGGGGAGAACAGCCTGGACAGCAGCGACCTCGACGAGCTGGAGACAGTGACCGACCGCCTGCGCACGAACGCCAGTGCGGCAGCCGATGACTTCCGTCCGTACGTGATCGCGATGCACGACGGGGTCAAGGAGATCACCGACATCGTGGCTGGAAGCGGGGAGGGCGAAGTGAACCTGGACGCTTTCAAGATGGGCGGCAAGGAGCTCGGCGCCCGCTGCATCGAGTACTTCGAGAGCCTCATGTGATGCGCGCTGCGACCGCAGCAGCCGTCTGCGCACTCGCGGCCCTCACCCTGACCGCCTGCTCGTCCTCAGGTGACCCGACGCTGGCAAGGACGACGGCAAGTACCTCGACGTGAAGGGCGCGCTTGTCATCTTCGGCAGCGACAACGTCGAGGTGCACCAGAACGACGTCGAGTGGTGCAGCGGGGCTGGGTCGCTGGACGGGGCCCACTCGGGCGCTCAGGTGACGATCACCAACGCCCAGGGCGAGAAAGTTGGGATCGGCGAGCTGGACGACGGCGAGTGGATGGACCGGCACGAGCGCTGCCAGATGGACTTCACGATCGCCGCGTACCGCGAGATGCCGGCAATGCTGACGTTCTTCACTGGCGACGACATCTAGGCGCGCTGCGTTACCAGTTGGCCGCAGGTGCGCGAGGCCGGGATGCCGCGAGCCTTGCACTCGGCGAGCACGCGTTCGACCGCAGCGTCGGGCAGCGTCCGTGCCACCCGGCGCACCTGCCGGCCGTTGCGCAGGGCGCCCAGGGCTCGCGTACCGACTCCTCGCAGCGGACGTTGATCCGGGTGCGCGCGTACCGCCACGGGTCGACCTTCGCGAAGACGTCCTCGCCCATCATCGAGTCGATTAGCAGTCAGCGAACGATCGTCCGTCCGAGCGGCCCTCGCGCACGTCCGTCAATAGGGCCGCGGGTAGCTCGGTGCGGACGTGACGTGACCGTCGGGCGTGCCCAACACCTCCTTGGCGACCGCGTAGGTACCAGCGCCGCCGCCCTGGTCAGCGATGCTCGCGAGCTGCGGCAGGAAATTCGCGCGCACCGTGTCGCCGGGGGGCTGCCAGGTTGCGCACCGCGGCGGCGTCGGCAGCGAAGGAGCGCGGGGTGCCGCCGCGCGGGACGTCGGCCGCTCCGACCAGCGACGCGGCAACCGTGAACGCCTCGTCCCATCCCAGGCCGACCATGCGTCCGGTGATGGTCGTCGAGGCGTCGACCATCTGGATCGGGCTGCCGTCGTACGCCCGCCGGATCGGCATGTCGTAGGCGCGGCCGTTGCGGTCACGGCCCTTGCGTCCGATGTCGATGAGCGGACGGTGCCACGCCCACGTCGGCAACGCGACCAGCGCACGAGTCGACCCCGTGGCGGGCGCCTCGAGGCGGACGGGTCAGCGACCAGGTCTGTGGCGACCTCGACTAGCACGATCGTGCGCAGGCGCCTCGTTAGGTGGAGCATTTTGGCTGTCGTTCTCACGAGGCCAAGGAGTCCGGACCGACTCGTTCACGATGCAGGTTTGGTTTTCACAGCTCGCAGGATGTCTCCGACCAGGACGGACGCCTCGCGTGCAGCGTCGTCGATGCCGACCTTTCCGCGCAGAGCGTCTGCAACCTCGGGCCACGAGAGGACATGCCAGCGGGGTTTCTTACCGGTGGGGACATAGTAGATCTCGACATCCGGGATGTTCCCTGACTCTGCTCGCTTCACGGACGCCGCTTTGGATGCAGGAGCGAGTAGAACTCGACGGGCGGACTTGGGCGCTCCGAGGCGGTAGGCAGTGAGTTGGCTATACCTGTAGATGCCTAGCTTGGCCTCGCGCTCTCGGGTCTCCTTCTTGTACGAGACGCCCTCGAAGTCCTTCCAGTCGTCTTCGAGCAGTGATTTCAGATCGGCCGCGGTCATGTAGTCGCCCACACGCCCTAGGAACAGGTCGGGGTGCTGCGCGGCGATGAACTCGTTGACCTTGCACTGGGGCCAGTTGAAGGAGCCGTTGCCCTTCAGCTCGAGAAGCGAAGTGGCCTTGCCGTCGACGCGACCAACGATGTCGGCCTCGCCCTCCTTGCCGTGCTCGAACGTCTCGCCGGTGTGCGCCGTGCCGAAGACGGCCGTGGCTACCTCTGCGCCGTCGTTGAGCGCGGCGACGAGTAGGGCGGTGGTCGCACGCTCGTCGCATTCGCCGAACGTCCGGGGATCCTGGTCAAGCAGATGAGCGAGGACAGCGGCTGCCGAGAGCGTCACGGGGTCATCCTGCCTGCTGGACCTCGCGGGCGTACCCGGTTTCGGCGTCGGCGATGGTCTGCACCTGGCAGCGTCTGTGGACGGCGCCGGTGCGGCCGCGCATGTGCTCGTGGACGCCGGCGATGGAGTCGATCGCGTAGTCGGGGACGTCCGCGTCGGCGGTGTGACGGCCTTGAACTGCTCGTCGTAACTCGGCGGCACGGACACGACTTCGTCAGAACCGTAGAACTCGTCTTCGCCGTACGAGTAGGACGGGTGCTCCTTGCTGGTGTCCCAGAAGCTGACCTTCATGGGTATGTCCGCTCTCTGCGACGTGGCGGTGGGTCAGGCGTCGACGGCGGGCTGCTTGTGCCACGCGGAGCGAGACAGGCCCATGCCGCAGCGTCAGTGGTCGAGCAGCGCGAGGCCACGCACACCGCGATTCCAACGGGCAGCAGAAGACCCGCCCCAGGCGGTGCCGGGGCGGGTCTCTGCGGGCTCGATGCGGGGCTACAGGTGCTGGATCCAGACGTTCGTGCTGCCGCAGCTCGGGCACGCTACCTGCCTGACAGCCTGGTCGAGCATCACGCGGTTGCCAACAGCCTGCGCTGCCGACAGGGCGTTCAGGTCGTCCGCCGTGACGCGCCACTCGTGCGTGCACTGGCCGCATCGGACTAGGCGCGGCCTCTCGCTCCGACGAACCAGCGCGCGCCACTCGGTCACGTGCGTCTGGCCGACGGTGCGTGGCTGCTCGTGCTTGGCCGCCGCGGGTGCTGCTGTCTCCGGCTCGGTGTCCGTGCCTAGGGCCGCGACCATGTTCGCTGCCTGGTAATGGCTGGGGGAGCGGATCAGCCAGATGACGGCGAGGCAGACGCCCGTCGCTGCGAGCGTGGCGCCGAGCGCGATCAGGCCCGGGCGGGTGCCGGCGACGACCATCACCGTCAGCGAGGCGACCAGGGCGAGCGCCTCGACGATGACCAGCCACCGCGTGAGGATCACCGGCGACGGGATGAGCGTCTCGACGTCAGGCTCGAGGGTGTCTGCAGGCATGGGCAGCATCCTGCCACCGTGGTGCCGGTGCGCGGACGTTCTGCGCGAATCGTCATTGAGGTCCCCATCTCGCCTGCGGGTACGTCGGATTCGTGTGGAAGGTGCCAGCGGCGTCGCGCGCAGCGAGAAGAGCTTCGGCGGCCACGCAGTTCGGGGAACAGCTGATCGACGTCGCTCCGCCCGTTGTCGAGCGTGGGGCGGAGGTGCGTCGCGGCAGTGGCTCGCTGCTCAGGGGTGATGGTCTCGGCTGAGGCGGTGCCGGCTGCGAAGGCGGCTCCAGCCAGCACGGCCAGGACGGCGATCAGCGCTGTGAGTGCTGCCCGGGTGTGCTTCGTCGGTTCCCTTCCATGAGTCGGACCGGTGGCGTGGGGCCGCGGCCGACGGCCCGATCTTCGGCGCGAGGCGCCGGCCGCGGGCGTGATCCGCTCAGGCGTGCAGGACGTGCGTCTTGACGCGGACGGTGCGCGAGACGAGGGCCAGGCCGGTGGAGTACGAACCGATCGTGCCGTTCTCCAGGTCGCCGGAGTGGATCTCGTTGTGATTGCCGAGGCGTTCGCGGGTCAGCCGTTTGGCCGCGTCGAGCTCGACGACGTAGACGGTCCGGGGCTGTGCGGGCCGCTTCCCGGCGAGCGGGGTGCCGAAGGCGTCGTGCTCCACCACGGTCGGAATGAGTTCCTCGCCGTGGTCGCCACCCCAGAAGTCCGGCAGGTGCACCGGGCGCCGTTGGGGCGAGGTGCTGCACGCGGTCGCCGCATGGGAACGACCGCACGCACCTTCACCGAGGCAAGGGAACACGAAGTTGCTCAACGGAAATCACCGATCAGACCTCATGGCCGCCATCGCAGCCGCGGCCATCTCCTGGGACGACGCTGAGCGAGTCCGGGCTGCCACACAGATGGCGTGCCCGGTGGACACGCTCGCCCAGCTGGCCGTGGACCGCCGTGACACCGTGCGCCGGGCGGTCGCCGCGAATCCGGCTGCGAGCCCGTCGATGCTCGGCCAGCTGGCGATGGACTCGGTGGAGTCGGTCGCCTCGATGGCGCTGACCAACCGGTTCTGCCCCGAGACGGTGCTGCGGGTGGTTGCGGGGACGTCCACCAGCGAGCTGGAGCGCGCCTCGGTGGCCGCGAACCCGTCGTGCCCGCCGGACCTGCTGGCCCGCCTGGCCGGCGACGACATGCGCCTGGTCCGTCACCGGGTCGCGATGAACTCGGCCACGCCGCTGGAGGACCTCAGCGCCCTGATCTACGACGTCGACGACCTGGTGCGCGCTGCGGCGCTTGTGACGGCCGGGACCACCATCACCCGCCTGGTGCTGGCCGCCGAGCTGGGCCCGCACCGCGGCTGACCCGGCGCGACCTGCCGGGGGACGAGAACGCCGAGCGCCCCAGCAGTCCGGGTGGACGCTGGCGCGCTCGGGGTTGAGCGTGGCGTGGCCGGCGCCTCGTTGTGGTGGCATGCCGCTGCCTAGCCTGTCGGAGCGGGGCAGTCCTGGTCCTCACCGTCCTCGGCGACGTCGTGCTCCAGCAGGGTGCGCAGCGGCACCGCGATGCCGGTCTTCTGCACGCCGTTGATCTTCACGCGCACCGTGTAGGACGAGACGCGGTTGCCGAAGCCGGTGGCGGTGAGCCCTTCGTCCACGAGCGACTTCCACGTGATCTTCTGCGTCGCGCCAGCCTGGATGATGGTGGGCGCGTGCTTCTGGGCCGCGGCGAACGCGTTCTGGCTCGAGAACAGGCAGATCGTCTCGGTCTGGCCGTCGATGTCGCGGTCGTAGATGTACCCGATGGACGGGCCGGTAGCCGCGTAGCCGTTGTCGCCGCGCGCCTGCCAGCCGACCATGGAGGCGAGGTTCTTGACCTGGCTCGAGCGCGGAGCGACCGTCGGGTCGTCGGCATTGACCAGGTGTGAGCGTCCCTGCAGCCAGCCGAGCCATCGAGCAGCTCGCCGCCACTGGCGCCTTGGCCGAGGGCACCGGCATGCAGCGCCGCAGGGTGTGGATCGCCACCGCCGTGCTCGACGTCCTTGACGAGTACGCCGCGTCCCTTCGGCCGGCACGCTACTGAGCGACTGACGCAGCCACGCCACGGCGCCAGACTGAACGACCGCTACCGAGCGGCGGCGACCGAGAGCAGGCCGAAGACCGCGACGTGGTGCCGCGCGGCGTCGGCTCGACGTGCGGACGTCCGCCCGGGTCGGTGCACAGGTCCACGCCGCCGCGCACGATCACACGGCACAGGCTGCCGGCTGGCTCGAGCTCGACCTGGCAGCCGTCGCGCAGGCTCAACAGCCGAGCGCCGCCGGCGTCATCGGTGTCGGCGAGCTCGGTGCCCAGGGCTGCGCGGAGCGCGTCGAACGCCTCGTCCACGCTCATCGTCGTCGTGCCGTGGTGCTCCTCGGGCGCTGGGCCGATCACGGCTTCACCAAGTGCGCGATGTCGGAGAACAGCTCGACCTCGGTGGCGCGCTCGGCGACCTGCAGCCACTCGTCGCCCTCCTGGAAGCGCGGGTTCGCGGAGTTGCCCCACGGCCGCATCGCGGCGATCAGCAGCGCCTCGACGTCCTTGATGAGCGTCGTGGTCTCGGTCGCCTCGATGCTGTCCCACTGCTCGACCCGGTGGATGCCGTGCTCGTCCGGGCCGCCGTCGAGGTCGGGGGAGTCGAACGCGAACCAGGAGAAGCGCGACCAGCGGTCGGCGTGCTTGTCGCGCAGGTGGTCCTTGAGCCGGCCGCCGAGCCCGTTCTCGCCGCGGCACAGGCCGGCGTAGTAGACGCCCAGCTCGTCGTACAGGACGTAGACGCCGCGGGCCGCGCCGAAGTTCACCACCTGGGTGTTGCGGCCCTTGCCGCGCTGGCCGAGCAGCCTCGCCTTGGACCAGTCGACCTTGTCCGCTTCCCAGAACCGTCCGTACGCACCGATCAGCATGCCGCGACCGTAGCTCCGAACCGGCCCGTGGGGGGTCGGTTCGGCGCCGGTCGTGCTGCGGGGCGGCTACTGGATGAGGTCCTGCATGTGCTGCATGCGCGCCGACATCACAAGGAGCCCCAGGCCCACCAGAACCGCCACCACGAGCAACACGGCGGCGGTCTTGCGGTGCCCCTTCCGCTCGGTCAGCAGGCCCGCCCCGAGAATCGCGGCAACGCCGTAGACAGACAGGGCGCACATCAGCGTGGTCTTCCACCCCAGGCCGTCGTTGTAGGTGTCAACGGCAGCCGGAACAAGGGCGGAGAGGACGACGAAGGCCCGACGCCACCTCGGCCCAAGGTCCTGCATCAGATAGTCAGTCGAGACCAGCGCCAGGGCGGTCGCTACCAGGACGTACGAGAACGAGCCCTTCAGCTTCGTATCGGCAAGGACGGCGACCAGGGATACGGTCACCGACACCAAGAGGCCTAGGGCGCCGCGTAGGGGAGCAGGCAGGCGCAGGAGGCGCTCGTCGATGCGGCTCGTCTCGGTCTCGGTCGTCGGGTCAGTCTGCTGGGTCAAGGCGGGGTCCTTCTGTCGGGGGTCGGTGTCGGGCCAGGCGGCCTCGACACGATCGACCGTGCGCGCGCTCCCCAGCAGGACAATGGTCCAGTTTCTGCTTGCCCTGTGAGGTGAGTCTCAGCGGGTCTGGGCGTCGATGGTGCGTGCGGTCCAGGCGCCGGCAGCGAGCGTGAGCGCGGCGCCGGCGGCCAGGACGGCCGGGTCGAAGCCGGACGAGTGCGAGAGGGCGGCCGTCAGGGCCCAGACGGCTCCCGGGAATCCCGGCGCGCGGTCACCAGCGGTCGTGGCCTCCGTGGAGTGGGACGACGTGAAGGACTTCACGCCCGCCGAGATCGTCGAGGCGCTCGTCGATGAGGCCCTGCACAAGATGAAGCGCCAGGGCGGCCGCTAGGCGGCCGGCGTCAGGACGAGCCGGGCAGGTGAGGGCACAGCTCGGCGCCAACCTCGCAGTAGGCGGTGTTCATCTCGTTGGCGTGCTGGCGAGTCTCGGTCGCTACGTCCCGACCGTCGATCTCCACCACAGAAGAAGAAGGAGGCCAACTCCTTCGAGGGTGACGGCATGTACGAGGTGGGCGTCGACATCAAGCCCGGCACCTACGTTTCTGCGGGTGCTTCGTCGTTCAACTGCTACCACGCGGTCCGCCGGGAGGCCGGCTCCGACCTCAGCTCCATCATCACCAACGGGAACGCCCAGGGCCAGACCATCGTGAAGGTCTCCAAGGGCCAGTGGCTCGAGGTCAACGGATGCGAGGAGTTCACCCGCCGCTGACATGCACGCGATGCGACGAAGGCCCGCCCTCCCGGTGACCGGGGAGCGGGCCTTCTGCTTGCCGGGTCCGTCGTTCTCGCGGGGCGCCTGCAAACCTGAAGACAGACGGCACGCCCATCTCAACGAGCGCCGCAGCGTTCAGAGTGGCAGGGCCCCTCCAGCGGGTCGTACTTGGACAAGCGATCAGTCTGCCGCCAGCCGAACGTCGGTCAGTAGCGGGCGTCCACCTCGTCGAGCACTCGGCTGACTGCCTGCCGGTAGACGACTGCCGACTGCTCGAGAGTCTTGCGCTCTTGCTCATCGAGCGAGGAGATTGAGGTGAGCTTCGCGTTCGCGTTCGCTCGTATGGCCGCGGCGCTCGCTGGCGTGCGGCCGCCTCGTTCGAGCTCGAAGGCGTGCCAGGCCTGCCAGAACACCCCGCTCCAGTCCCGTCCCGCTGGCGTCGCAACCGCCGGTCCCGCGCGCAATCTGCGCCGACGGAACCGTCTCCCACTCCAGGAACGACTCCGGCACGTGCTCCTGGAACGGGGGAGTGGCCGGCTGGGCCAGCCCCGAACCGCCGCCCGACCCCGCGCCGTCCCAGAACGCCGACGTCCCGTGGCCGTGAGCCTCAGCCAGGCCGCGGTCGCACGCCGACAGCAGGACCGGGCCGTCAACGGTCCTTGACCGCCGGCCGGGCCTCGGCCATCTTGTGGACCGTGCCGGCAGACGACTCGGGGGACACCAGCGTGCTGGTCGCGCTCGAGGAACGCGCACGTGCACTCGCCTGGGCTGCGCGACGCGACAGCGTTGAGCTCGTCGTCGACCGCGACGGCCGGACGCTCACCGTGGCGCTCGCGCACGACGTCGACCAGCTGACCGCCGGCGAGCCGGGAGCCCGCATCTGGGTCACCAACCAGCACCGGCTCGCAGGCCGCGGCCCAGTGTTGGTCGTCGAGTTCAGCACCACCGGCACCCCGGTGGTCGTCGACGGCATCAGGTCCCTGGCCGTGAGCTGGTGCCCGGGACGGGTGTGCGCCAGCGTGCCCTCCGCCGGAATGAAGGTGCCCCAGGCGTGCCCCGGTCACGTGGACTGGCGCCTGGACGGTGGCCACCCGCTCGCCGACGTCTGGAGTGGGCTGCTGACCGGAGCACTGATCGAGCACACGGTGGTCCCAGTGGCTCCGCTGATGCCCGCGACGTTCTTCGTGACGGCCGCCGACCAGCGCGCCGCCGAGCTGCACGAGCGCGAGGCCGCGGGCGTCCGCGCGACTAACCAGCGCCGCGTCACCGATGTTGCCGCCCGCGCGGCACATGCCACCGCAGCGACAGCACACCGGCGCGAGACCGCAGCCCAGGTCGCCAAGCACTACGCGCACTCGTTCGGCGCCCAGCTGTACGTCGGCGCCGAGCTGCCGGAGCTCGCGCATGGCGTCGCGCTCACCGATGAGGCCGACGTCCTGGTCGCCCTCGTCGAGCCGGACGCCCACCGGCTGCACCGCGCGGCCGCCAGCCGGCTCGGCACCATGACCGTCTGGATGGCCACCGACCAGGGCGCCGCCGACATCAAGAACCGCACCCGCCGCGCCGACGTCTGGTCCCTGCGCGCCTCCGCGCTGCGCGCCGGCTGCAGCTGCGGCTAAAGCCCCGGAGCGGCAGAATCCGAGATCCTCGGGTCCAGCCGCATCCATCGGTTGCCGAAGGCATCTGGCAGCCCGAGCAAGCCCAGGGGGCACGGGCCGCGGCGTGGGACAACAACCCTCATGCTGGCGGGCATCGCAACGTTCGTCGGGGCCGGCTGCGCCGGCGACGGCGCTGGATCGAAGTTCGCTTCCTCCTGGCCGTTCCATGATCGGCGGCCCGCAGCTGCACGCAACGGCTACGCCGTCACCCGGTCGACCAATCGGATCGGCGCTCGCGAGCTCGCTGATTTCCTCACCGATTGCCCACCCGGCTGCCCCTCGCGGGTTGACGCTCCGCTGCTCCACGGCCGCCGTTCATGCCCCTTGCCCAGGAGGGGCGAAGAACGGTCGGGACGGGCAGACGTCGCCGGCGGCCCAGCACTCCGGGGGAGAGGCAGCACACGATGAGCAAGCGTCAGACCAAGAGCCCCGAGCAGCGTCGCGCCGAGGTCGAGGCCCTGCACAACACCCTCGCCGAGCAGGTCGAAGCGTTGACCACGAGCGACGGCTGGAAGCGGTTCCTCAAGGTCGCGGCCACGTTCCATTCCTACAGCCTGAACAACCTCCTGCTGATCCTCGCCCAGCGGCCCGAGGCATCCCAGGTCGCAGGCTTCCGCCAGTGGCAGCAGCGCGGCCGCCAGGTCCGCAAGGGAGAGAAGGGCATCCGGATCTTCGGCTACAGCACCAAGAAGATCACCACCGAGGACGAGGCCGGGGAACAGACCGAGCGCCGCGTACCGCGCTTCCCGATCCTGACCGTGTTCGACGTCGACCAGACCGACCCCATCGAGGGCGCCGAGCAGATCGAGAACCCCGCCCGCCTGCTCACCGGGGACGACCCGCACGGCATCACCGACACCATCACCACCTGGCTCGCCACCCAGGGCTGGACGCTCACCCTCGAGCCCGTCGCCGGTGCCGCGAACGGCTACACCACCACCGACGGCACCCGCCGCGTCGTCGTCGACGACCGGCTCGAGCCCGCCGCCGCCGCGAAGACCGCGCTGCACGAAGCCGGACACGTCATCCTGCACACCGACGACGAGCCGGGGGAGTACATCGCCCACCGCGGCACCAAGGAGACCGAAGCCGAGTCCGTCGCCTACGTCATGGCCGGGCTGCTCGGCGTCGACACCAGCGCCTACAGCGTCGGCTACGTCGCCGGATGGTCCGGGGGAGACCTCGACCTGATCCGCCAATGCGCCGACAACGTCACCCGAGCCGTCCACGTCCTGGCGGCCGCGTTCGAGCCGGTCGAGGCGATCGCGTGAGCGCCGTCCAGGGCGCGCTCGACTTCGGCACCGACACCGCCAGCAGCACGCACGTCGTCCTGCCCGACATGTCCCTCGCGTGCCGGGCCGACCTGGTGCAGGCCCTCACCTGCGGCGACCACCTCACCTTCGGCCGCCCCGCCCGCTGGGCCGCCGTCACCTGCGACTGGTGCCGGGCCCTCGGCCCGGCCTACGCGGCCGCAGCCATCGCACGGCTGCAGGGCTCCCAGGCCACCGTGCTCTAGCCGCGCCGGTGGTCGGCCCGCACAGCGGACCGACCACCGGATGGGACGGGTGCGTGGCCGGGTTGGTTGACGGCGCTCCCCGCCCCGGTCTTGGCTGAGCACGCGTCCAGCTGCCGCTCGGGAGGTGTGGACGGGGGACACACCAACACGACCGAGAAGGAGCACCACCATGCGCACACGAATCACCCGCCTCGCCGCGGCCGTCACCCTGGCCGCCGGGGTTGTCCTCGTCGGCGTCGGCTCACCGGCCCAGGCCGCCAGCGGCGGCGTCGACAACCCCACCGGTGGAGCGCGTACCTACTTCCATGACGACCAGGACATCGTCATCGTCTCGGACAGGGCCGGCGACACTCACGCAGCGTCCGGCTGGATCGAGATCAAGCAGGCCGACGGTTCCTGGGTCCGGCGACCCGGCACGCCCATCTACGTCCCTGGTGAGGGCAACTTTCAGAGCATCCCGGTCAACGTTCAGCGCGAAGCCGCCGACGTCCGCCTGGTCGCCTGCCTGCAGGACGGCCAGAACGGCCAGCCCTACAGCTGCGGCCGCCGGATCATCTCCGGCTCCTGACGCCACCCAGCCGTTAACGGCGCCGGTGGTCGGCCCGCACAGCGGACCGACCACCGGAACGCCTCAGCGCTCACCAAAGCCGGGACATGAGCCGCTCAGCCGTGGCAGCATCAGCGCCACGCCGGCCCCGTGACCACCCCCCGAGACGCGGGGCCGGCGTTCAGCCCTTCACGTCCCGCGGATCGTGGCCGTAGGTGTTCCGCTCGCCGATCGTCCCGTCGAGACTCCGGATGATGTGCTCGACCTTGCGCGACTGAGCCTCAGCGCGTCCCTCGGTCACCGCCGGCTCCTTCGTCGCGTGCGTCCCGAAGACGCCTCCGCCGGACTCACCCTCGATCCGGTTGTGCCAGCTGCCGTCCTTGTGGAACGTCTCCACGTCACCTGAAGGCATCGTCTACTCCCTTCGTCGAGTTTCGGGCGCCCACCGGATTACCCCGACTCAGGCCCGCTCGAACGTGACCGTCCGCTCGCGCATGTCCGGGTAGGCCCGAAAGCCGGCGTCCAGCCACGCCCGCGCCTGCACGTGGCGGTCGTCGTGCGAAGCCCACCACTCGCGATGACGCCGTCCCGACGGCGGCAGCCCACCGCCCAGGACCTCGTCGACGTCGTCGAAGCTCATCACCAGGCGCTCGCCCTCGTGCGCGGCCAGGTGCTTATAGAGCGCGTCGTACTTGGACACGGCCAGATCCTCTCGCGCCACCCCGACCGCTAGCGGAGCGGAGCCGCCGCGGAGGCCGGCGCCACCTGGTGCCGGCTGTGCCGGCCGGCAGGAAGATCCGCGGCCTGCGGCCACGCAAGGGGCCGGCCTGCGGGCGGACTGGAGCTCGACGAGCAGCTTCGTACCCCTCCCGGTCGTTCCATCTTCGGCCGCCCGCTCTCCACGCAATCCCCTGCGGGGACCCCACCGGCATCCCGCCCGCTCGGCGCTCCCTGCGGTCGCTTATCTCCACACGACCAGCACGCCGGCGTTGCCCTGCGGGTTGGCGCTCCGCGCTCCCTGGCGGCCGCTGATCTCTCTTGCCGGGAGGGGGCGAAGAACGGTTGGGACGGGCAGACGTTCCAACGGCCCACCGCACCGGCAGAAGGGGGACGCCACTCATGGCCACCACCACCCACACCAGCAACCGTGAGCACGTCGAGAGCCTGCTCGAGGAAGCCCGCAGCGAGATCGGCCACGGCGGATTCGCCGCCCAGGTCCACATGGACGCCCTCGCCGTCGAGGCCCTGACCCTGGCCCGCAACCGGCTCACCGAAGCGATCGACACGCTCACCGAGCCCACCGACCACTGACCAACCATCCGAGCACCACGAGAAGCAAGGAGCACGTCATGTTCACCAGCACCGTCACCATCGAGGGCCGCCTGGGCCAGGCCCCTCAGGTCTTCGACAACCTCACCGAGTTCGTCGTCCTGACCAACCGCCGCACCCAGGACAGCGAGTCGGGGGAGTGGTCCAACAGCGACACCACCCGCTACACCGTCAAGACGTTCAAGACCCTCGCCACCCGGGCCCGGGACCTGGAGTCGGGGGAGAAGGTCATCGTCGCCGGCTCGATCGTCACCGAGACCTGGACCGACCAGACCACCCAGGAGGCCCGCTACAAGCAGGTCCTGCTCGCCGACGCCGTCGGACGCAGCGTCTAGACCCAGCGCAGGGGAGGGGCCGCGGGCATCGAGCCTGCGGCCCCTCCGATCAGTGAGCTGGCCCAGCGGCGGAGTCCCACTCTCTCCGCTAACGCATCAGCGGAACGCGCACCCGCTGGAGACGCCGACACGACGCAGGATGCTCGCGGCGGGACAGAAGCCGGTGAGGCTCGCCTGCAGCAGGTTCGCGCCGACGAACGCGGCCAGCACGAGCCACCAGGTCGAGACGACCAGGGCGAGCAACACGCTCGCGAGAACCAGGGTGCCGGCTAGCAGCATCACCGCGCGGTCGATGTTCATGGAGTGCCTTTCAAGGAGGGCGGGCCGGGAGCCGTGCGGCTCCCGGCCCGGGCGGGGGCCGGTCGGTTAGTCGTGGGCGAAGGTGATGTTGGGAAGCACCTTGCGCAGCCACGTGGGGGAGTACCAGGCAGCCCGGCCGGTGAGTCGGAGCATGACGGGCAGCAGCACGAGCCGGACCAGGAACGCGTCCAGGAGTACGGCGATGCCGAGGACGACGCCCATCTCCTTGGGCGGGATGGGCCCGGACAGGGCGAAGGTGAAGAACACCGCGACCATGACGGCTCCGGCGGCGAAGATCACCCGTCCGGAGTGGACCAGCGATCCGACCATGGCGTCCTTGGGGTCGCCACTGCGCTCGAAGTGCTCCTTGGCCGAGGCCAGCAGGAAGACCGTGTAGTCCATCGCGATGGCGAAGATCATCGCGAAGAAGAACACCGGCGCCCAGGCGTCCAGGAAGCCCTGCGACTCGAAGCCGAGCAGCCCGGCGCCGTGTCCCTCCTGGAAGATCAGCCGCGCGACGCCGAACGCCGCGCCCGTGGACAGCAGGCTGGCCAGCGTGCCCAGCAGCGAGATGAGCGGCGCCTGGAGGGCGATCAGCAGCAGCAGGAACCCCAGCACCAGGACGACGCCGATGACGAGCGGCGTGGACTCGTCGAGCTGGGCCTTCAGGTCGAGGTTCTCGACGGGCGCGCCACCCACGACCGCCGACGCGGGCAGGCCGTCGCGCAGCCGGTCCACGGTCGTGGCGAGCTGGGGGTCGGACGGGTCGACCGTCGGCACGGCCTGGACCATCACCAACCCGCTGTCGTCGCTCGCCGGCATGGCAGGCATGGCAGCGGCCAGGCCGGGGTCGGAGGTCAGGACGGACGTGACGGCCTGCGCGTCGTCAGCGTCCGCCACGACCTGCAGCGTGCCCGGGGCGCCGTCACCGAACGACTCTTTGACCTGGTCGTAGCCGATGCGCGCCGAGGCGTCCTCGGGCAGCACCTTGATCGACGGCATGGCGGTCTTGAGGCCCAGGACCGGCGCGGCCAGCGCCACCAGGACGACGAGGGAGGCGGCGCCCCACACGAGGGGCCGCTTCCAGAGCCGTTCACCCCAGGCGGCGAACCTCGGCGACCGGTGCTCGTTCGAGCGCGACCACGGGAGCGAGAGCCTGTTGATGCGGTCGTCGAGCTTGAACAGCACGAGCGGGAGCAGGGTCAGGGTCGCGGCGAGCACGAAGACGACCGAGAGCATGATGCCGCCGGCCATCGACCGGAAGGACGGTGACGGGACGAGCATGACCGCCGACAGCGAGATCAGCACGGTCAGACCGGACAGCAGCACGGCCTTGCCGGCGGTGTCCATGGTCTGGGCGACGGCTCGCTGCCGGGCCTCGCGACCCTCGAGCCCGGCCTCGCGCTGGGCGGCACGTGCTGCGCGGTAGCGGACGACGACGAACAGGGCGTAGTCGATGCCCAGGGCGAGGGCGAACATCATGGCGAAGTTCATCGCCCAGATGGAGACCGGTACGAGCTCGTTGATGAGCACGAGCGAGCCGGCGGACGCCACCAGCCCGGCCAGGGTGAGCAGCAGGGGCAGGCCGGCGGCGACGAGGGCGCCGAACGCGAGCACGAGGATGGCCAGCGTCACGGGCCACGACATGAGCTCGGACTTGAGCATGGCGTCGAGGTTGGCCTCGTTGAAGTCGCTCCAGAGCAGGGACGACCCGGTCGGGTTGACCGTCACAGTCTCGGTCGACAGGTCCTGGAGCTCGCCCTTCAGCTCGGTCGCGACCCGCACCATCTCGTTGGTGTCGGCGCCGGCGCCAGCCAGCACGATGGCGGTCGATCCGTCCGGGGACAGCGTCGCTCCGGGGGCGGGTGCCACGACGTCGGCGATGCGGGGCTCGTCCTCGAGCACCTGCGTCACGGCGGCCAGGACCTGGGCACCGTCGCCCTGGGTCACCGCACCGTCATCGGAACGGACGACGACCTGGATGGCCGAGGACGCGTTGCCGCCGAAGTGCTCGCGGGCGAGCTCGCGAGCCTCCACCGACTCCGAGCCGTTCGCCTGCCAGCCCGCGCCCGACAGGTTGTGCTCGACCTGTGGTGCGAACGCACCCAGTCCGATGACAGCGAGCAGCCAGGCGACGGTCACCAGGCGCGCGTGGCTGGTGACCCACGTGCCGAGACGGCCCAGAGGACCCGCGGCACCAGCGGCGGTCATTCGGCGACGTCCTCCCAACGGTCGGATGAAGGTGGAACTCATGACACTTCCGTTCGTCGTTGATTCGCGTACCACGGGATGAAGTATCCCCCCGGGGGGATATATTCCAGACTAGCATCCCCCCGGGGGGATGGGTGTACGCTGGGAACGACGGCCGCCGGTTGGCGACGCGTCCCACGAGCGGAGGAGGGTCAGCGATGGCCGAGTACACGATCCGGACGACGGTGGACCGCCCCTACGAGGAGACGGTCGAGGCCGTGCGTGAGCAGCTCGCCGCCGCGGGCTTCGGGGTCCTGACCGAGATCGACCTGAAGGCCACCCTGAAGAAGAAGCTGGACGTGGACGTCCCGGCCCAGGTGATCCTCGGGGCGTGCCGGCCGCAGCTCGCCCACCAGGCGCTGCAGGCCGACCCCTCGATCGCCGCCCTGCTTCCCTGCAACGTCGTCGTGCGGGCCACGGGGGAGTCGACCACCGTCGTCGAGGCCTTCGATCCCACCGCCATGACCGCGTTCGCCGGCACCGGCGAGGCCCTGCAGACGGTGGCCACCGACGCCCGCGAGCGTTTGACGTCCGCTCTCGACGCCCTGAAGGAGAACCGCTGATGGTGGATCTGGAGCCGACCGAGGTCAAGGCGATCATCACGCGCATGAAGCGCGCCAACGGCCACCTCGCCAGCGTTATTCGCATGATGGAGGAAGGCTCGGACTGCGAGTCCGTGCTCACCCAGCTCGCCGCCGTCAACAAGGCGCTCTCCCGTGCCGGCTACGCCATCGTCGCGACCGGTCTGCAGCACTGCCTGGCCGACAACGACGGCGATCTCGCCAGCGTCGACGTGCAGAAGATGGAGAAGCTCTTCCTGTCCCTCGCCTGACGGGCAGGACGAGCATCTTCCAGTGGCGGCTCGGCCACACCATCCCTACCGAGAGGCGTGCACGTGAGTGGTCCCACTCCAGAGGTCGACATCGAGTTCCTTGCCCAAGCGCTGGCGCGAGGTGCCGCGGTGGTAGACGTACGCGAATCCCGTGAGTACGTCACCGGGCATGTGCCGGGCTCGGCCATGGTGCCCATGGCGCAGCTACCTTCCCGGATGACCGATCTCGACAGCGACCAAGCCGTGTACCTGGTGTGCGCCACCGGGAACCGCAGCTCCGCGATGACTGACCTTCTGCGGGCAGCAGGGTACGACGCCTACTCCGTCGCCGGAGGCACGACCGCGTGGACACGTTCCGGGCGGGCCCTCGAGACCCGCAGGCCTCCCACCGACGAGCCCAGCTGAAGACCCACCCCGAGACGAGAGGAAGACTGCTGATGAGCACCGACCTGAAGATCATCCCTATCGAGACACCGTCACTCGGCGACCGCACCTACGTGGTCCACGACGGCGAAGTGGCATTCGTGGTGGACCCTCAGCGCGACATCGATCGCGTCCTGGAAGTACTCGCGAAGGACCGAGTGCGACTGACCGACGTCTTCGAGACCCACATTCACAACGACTACGTCACCGGCGGACTAGCACTGGCTCAGCGCACCGGGGCGGCCTACCACGTCAACGCTGAGGACCGGGTCTCGTTCGATCGAACGCCAATTCACGACGGTCAGACGGTCGAAATCGGTCACCGCATGAGGTTGACGCGCTCTCCACGCCCGGGCACACGTTCACGCACCTCTCCTACTCCCTGACCGACATCCAGGCAGGGGATGGGATCGACAGCTACGTGGGCGTGTTCTCTGGAGGTTCGCTCCTCTACGGCGCTACGGGCCGCCCGGACCTGCTGGGCGACGAGCACACCGACGTCTTGGTTCGCCACCAGCACGCCTCGGCGCACAAGCTCGCCACGCTCCTACCTGACCAGGCCGAGGTCTTCCCGACTCACGGGTTCGGGTCCTTCTGCGCTGCGACTCAGTCTGATGCCACCGAGTCCACGATCGGCCAGGAGAAGCAGTCCAACCCTGCCCTCACCCAGGACGAAGAAACGTACGTCCGTGAGCTCCTGGAAGGGCTGGGAGCCTATCCGGCGTAGTACGCGCACATGGGCCCGGTGAACGAAGCTGGGCCTTCCGAACCCGATCTCACGCCTCCGTCGGCTGCCGATCCGGTCGAGCTTCGACGACGCATCGAAGCAGGGGAGTGGGTCGTCGACCTGCGCAAGCGCACTGCGTTCGCCGCGCGGCCGTGCAGCTGGCGGTGACCTGCCCGAGCGTCATCGAGTACCGACGTTTCTGGACCCCTGAGGTCAACGCCGAGCGGGTCGAGGAAGTGTGCCTGCAGCGAGCCGCCATCGGTGCCATCACCATCGAGGGCCGCCTCGCCCAGGCCCCACAGGTCTTCGACAACCTCACCGAGCTCGTCGTCCTGACCAACCGCCGCACCCAGGACCCCGAGTCGGGGGAGTGGTCCAACAGCGACACCACCCGCTACACCGTCAAGACGTTCAAGACCCTCGCCACCCGTGCCCGGGACCTGGAGTCGGGGGAAAAGGTCATCGTCGCCGGATCGATCGTCACCGAGACCTGGACCGACCAGACCACCCAGGAGCCCCGCCACAAGCAGGTCCTGCTCGCCGACGCGATCGGCCGCAGCGTCTAGATCCAGCGCAGGAGAGGGGCCGCGGGCATAAGCCCGCGGCCCCTCCATCAGTTGGGTGCGCTGTTAGAGCCCGAATGCTCCGCCAGTGATCAAGATCGTGAGGCCGAGGCCCACCAGCACGAGCGGGAAGAGCACGTGCTCCCACCGCTCAAGGATCTCGGCTATTCCGCGGCGGGTCGCAATGAAGCGAGCCGTGGCGACCAAGACGGCTACGAGGATCAGGAAGACGATGCAGTAGACGAATGTTGCTGCCGCTCCGACGTTCAGGAAGACGGGTACGTACACGCCGATGTTGTCGCCTCCGTTGGCGAAGGTGACGGCCGCGACAGTCCCGACGGCGACAGACTTTCCGGCGTCGAGCTCGTCATCGTCGTCGTCCTCGCGCCACGCTTGCCATCCGGCTCGGAGGCCGAGCACGAGAGGGATTAGACCGAAGTAGGGGATGGCCTCTTCGGGGAGGACTACCCCAGCTCCCAGCGACGCGACTACAGCCGCCAGAAGGATGCCGGCGAATCCCAGGTACTGGCCAAGCAGGATCCGGGTCGTGGTGCCCCGTTCTCCGGCGCCGCGAGCGAAGAAAAGGGAAAGAACGATGATGTCGTCGATGTTCGTGGCCACGAAGAGGCCGAGGGCCTGGACGGCCGCTACGCCGGTCACGCTTCGGAAGTTCCACAGCAGGAGTCGCCGGAGGTGCAGCTAGTCTCGGGCTCGTCAGAGGTGGTCGAGATGGCGATGGGACCGCATCCGCAGTCCTCACCGCGCCATGCTTCGAGGCCCTCTCGTGCGGCTACGACGGCGATGATGAGGCCGGCGATCGGGTCGGCCCAGTACCAACCCAAAGTCGCGTTGAGGACGAGACCGAGCAGGAGCACCGCCGACAGGTAGGTGCACAGCAAGGTCTGCGTGGAGTCGGCCACAACAGCGCTCGAGCCGAGCGCGCGCCCAGTCCGGCGCTGCGCCCAGGACAGGAACGGCATGATCAGAAGAGATGCGATCGCCAGGCCGATCCCGACGCTCGAGGACTCGGGCTGGTGGTCTCCGATGAGCGCGCGGACCGACTCGAACGACACGTAGGCGGCGAGCGCGAAGAACGACAGTGCCATGAGCTTGAGCGCCTGCTGCTCACGAGACTCAGGCATCTTGTGGCGGAACTGCCACAAGATGATGAGCCCGCTGCTCACCTCGACTACAGAATCGAGACCGAATCCCACAAGCGCGACTGATCCTGCAGCGAGCCCAGCGGTGATCGCGATCACCGCCTCGACGAGGTTGTAAGAGACCGTGGCGCCGGCCAGCAGCTGGGCACGGCGTCCAAGTTTGCGGCGAAGTTCGGGATCGGCGGTGAACGTCGATGACGACGGGTGGGCGCTCATGCTTCGGCTCCTTCGCCGTAGGTGGGGCACAGTCGGACCTTGTCGCCGGTCTCGGCCAGGAGTTCCTCGGCGGCCGTGAACACCTTCAGGACCGCGTCGGGGTGGGTCAGGCGGTAGACCGAGGACCGGGCCACTGGGCGGGCGTCGACCAGCCCGCAGTCGCGCAGGCACGCGAGGTGTTTGGAGACCGTCGACTGGGCCAGGTTCAGGTGGGTGGTGAGCTCGCGGACGTTGTGCTCGCCCATAAGCAGGTGCCTCAGGATCGCGACCCGCGACGGATCACTCATCCCACGGAAGAGGCATGCGGCCGCGCTGCTCGCGGCAGTCTCGTCGGGCGTCGCCGACACCGACAACTCATCTAAGATCGCCATATGGCGATGATAGCGCCAAGCAACGACACCTGTCACCTATTATTCGGGCATGAGGATGCGGAGGCAGTCGGTCGTAGCGCTCGTGGTGGTCGTGTTGTTCGTGGCGGTGTTCGGCGCCTTGGTGGTGCTCGAGCAGCGCGACCGGCCTGACAAGGCCGCGGAAGGTCGGGGCGACAGCATCGCCGTGCGAGCCGATAGCCACCGGCTGCAGGAGGCGCCCGACGGGGCGCCGGTGTTCGTTGAGTTCCTGGACTTCGAGTGCGAGGGCTGCCGAGCGGCGTACCCCTACGTCGAACAGCTCCGCAAGGACTACGCAGGCAAGGTCGAGTTCGTCATCCGCTACATGCCGATGCCCGGCCACTTCAACGCCATGAACGCCGCAGTGGCCGTGGAGGCCGCCGCCCGGCAGGGCAAGCTCGAGCCGATGTACCAGCGCATGTACGAGACCCAGGCCGAGTGGGGCGAGCAGCAGGTCTCCAAGGCTGCGCTCTTCCGCGAGTTCGCCGCCGACCTCGGCCTCGACATGGCCCAGTACGACGCGGACGTCGACAGTCAGGAAGTCGCTGACCGTGTGCGAAAGGACTTCAACGACGCCATCGCACTCGGCGCCCAGGGCACCCCATCGTTCTTCGTTGGCGGTAAGCCGATCGCCGTCACCCAGGCGTCCGATCTCGACCGAGCAATCACCGCGGCACTCGACAAGGCGCCGCTCTCATGAACTTTCTCCCTCGACGCGCCCGCGGCGTCCTCGCCGTGGCGCTGTGCTCCCTCGTCCTGTCCGCCTGCGGCGGCTCGGACGGCACCGACGGCACCCGCGGCGGCTACATCTCCGGTGACGGC
Source organism: Aeromicrobium massiliense JC14 (assembly GCF_000312105.1). GTDB lineage: Bacteria > Actinomycetota > Actinomycetes > Propionibacteriales > Nocardioidaceae > Aeromicrobium > Aeromicrobium massiliense. The sequence continues at coordinate 56,434 of NZ_HE978639.1, read as the reverse complement.
AGCTACGTCGTCGTCGACGCCCCCGACCGCAAGGACGCCCCCGACCTCGAGGGCGAGGACCTCGAGGGCGAGCCGCTGTCGCTCGAGCAGTTCGCCGGCCAGGTCGTCGTGGTGAACGTCTGGGGCTCGTGGTGCCCGCCGTGCCGCGCCGAGGAGCCGGTGCTGAGCGCCGTGGCCCGCGAGCTGGCCGACAACGACGTGCAGTTCGTCGGGATCGCCACGCGCGACGTCGCCGGCGCCCGCGCCTTCGAGCGCTCGCGCGAGGTGCCCTACCCGAGCTTCGCCGATGACGCCGGCACCTACGCCGTCCAGTTCGCCGACAGCCTGCCCACCATGGCGACGCCGACGACCTGGATCATCGACGCCGACGGCAAGGTGGCCGTCCGCTACCTCGGCCCGTTCACGAGCGAGTCGACCCTGCGCGGGCTGATCGAGGACGTCCAGGGGTCGCGGTCGTGATCACCGGCATCGGCGAGACCGTCGTGGACGGCTCGCTCGTCCTGGCCGTGCCCCTGGCCGTGGTGGCCGGCCTGCTGTCGTTCTTCTCCCCGTGCGTGGTGCCGCTGCTGCCGGGCTACCTGTCGTACGTGTCGGGCATGGCGGTCACCGAGCTGGACGGCCCGCGCCGCTCACGGCTCGTGCTCGGCGCCGTGCTGTTCGTGCTCGGCTTCAGCGCCGTCTTCGTCTCGCTCGGGACGCTGTTCGGCGCGGTCGGGCAGGAGCTCAAGGACTACCAACGACCGATCAGCGTCGTCATGGGCATCGTCGTCATCGTGCTGGGCCTGGCCTTCATGGGTGGCGTCTCGTGGCTGCAGCGCGACGTGCGCGTGCACACCGTGCCGGCGGTCGGCGTCGCCGTGGCGCCGTTGCTCGGCGTGCTGTTCGGCCTGGGCTGGACCCCGTGCATCGGCCCGACGCTGGGCGCCGTCCTCGGTCTGGCCGTCAGCACCGACGACGTGACCGCGGGCCGCGGCGCGCTGCTCGCGTTCGTCTACTGCCTGGGCCTGGGCATCCCCTTCGTGCTCGCGGCCGTGGCGTTCTCGCGCTTCACCCGCGCGCTGCGCTGGTTCAAGCGCCACCAGCGGCTCGTCGGCCTGGTCGGCGGCGCGCTGCTCGTGGTCATGGGCATCCTGCTCGTCAGCGGGCTGTGGGACGGCCTGGTCGACGAGATGCGCGGCTGGATCAGCGGAACGGAACTTCCCCTGTGAGTGCCGAGCGCTATTCGTCGACCTGCTAAGGCGCCGCGCGGCCCGCTATGAGTGAGCCAGCGCTTCTGCTAGTTGATCGCCCGTCGGCGAACCCTCGAGTCCGGCGGGTGTCTGGTAGAGCCGGCAGGAGAGCCCCACGGGAGCGCCCGGCTGTGCGAAGGGGTCTTGGCCGTCGATAAGGATCGTCGGGGAGCCGTGGAAGTTCCAGCGCTCTGCTTGCTCCGGAGTGTTCACCAAGACCGTCTCCACCTCGGCGCCGAGTCTCATCGCGTCAAGCACTTGGCGGAGGCGGGAGTGGGTGACCTCCCAGTTGGGACAGTCATCGAAGTACAACAGCTGGATGCGCATGCCCCCATCGTCCACTGCAGGCAACCGCAGGCGTAGCGGGGGCGTGCGAGGGGCGGCACTCAACCAACAAAAATTATGACGAAAGGAGCGTATTTGTCATAACGATCATTATCGGCGCGTGTGTTGTGGGCGGGTCGCCAGAGACCGAGGACGGACGATTCATCGCCCGCGTCCCCCGGGCCAGTGATCGAATCGCCCTGCTGCAAGATCCGCTACAGGGCCCACTCGACGAACACGTGATACGCCGACGCGGCGACGAGGATGTTGAACCACGTCCACATGGCGCTGCGAGAGATGACCCGAACGAACGCGAGGGCGATGAGTGGGTAGGTGATGCTGACAGCGAGGTGAGTCGTTGGGTTGAGTCCCTCGAGGCGGTCGTGCAGGAAGACCCACGCGACGGTGGCGACCAACGTTGCGCCGGTAGCGAGGGCGAGCGCTCCGGTCGTTGGTCTCTCACGCTGGTCGTCGAGTCGGCCGGGCGCCATGAGCCAAGGGTATGACGGCTCCAAGGGGCTTCCCCATGAGGGTTTTAGGCCCTCGATCTACGATGCGAGAGTGAGCTTGATCCGACCACCGCAGAGGCGCACGGGGATGCGAATCCCTGCGTCGTTGATGGTGGTCGTTGCGGCGGCTCTGGCGCTCGGCATCGTCGGGATGCACAGTGCGCTGGCGGTGCCGGCGGGCTCCCCGCAAGGCACGTCCCCCAGCGCCATGGCCACCGAGACCCCGATTCACGCGGATGCTGCTCATGCCCCCGATTCGGACGGGAGCGACGGCGGCCACCACGGCGCCTTGAACGGATCGCACTGCGGCGGTCTGATGGCCGTCTGCTTCATGCTGCTAGTCGGGCTCGGAGCGTTCCTCATGGTTCGTCGTGGGCGGCTGCACCGCATCCTGTGGAGACTCCCCGCGCCCCACCTACTCACCCTGGGCTTCGCCTCCAGCTCGTTCGAGCCGTTATCCCCGTTGAGACGTACCTGCATCCTGCGTTGCTGAGCCGTCGTCGGCGCGTCCGCTGTGGCGCGCGTCCTTCGACGACCCCTCACACCTTTCAGCACCGCAGGAGAAGAAATGCGTACCAAGATGCTCGCGGCGACCCTCGCCGCTGTTGCCAGCCTGGCTGTCCTCACGGCCTGCTCGGACGAGTCGAGCTCGTCGAGCGAGGACTTCAACGATGCCGACGTGACGTTCGCTCAGCAGATGATTCCCCACCACCGACAGGCCACTGAGATGGCCAAGATGGCCGAGGGGCGCACTCAGAACCAGGACGTTCTCGACCTGGCGAAGAAGATCCAGCAGGCCCAAGGCCCGGAGATCGAGACCATGTCCGGGTGGCTCGAGTCGTGGGGTGAAGACGTCCCGCAGGACTCTGACATGGGCGGGATGGACCACTCGGAAATGGGTCACTCCAGCGGCGACGACATGGCCGGCATGATGACCGACGAGGACATGAGCGCCCTTGAGCAGGCCAGCGGCGCCGAGTTCGACGAGATGTTCCTGACCATGATGATCGAGCACCACAAGGGTGCTGTCGACATGGCCGCCACCGAAGAGTCTGACGGCAAGTATCCGGCCGCGGTCGAGATGGCCAAGACGATTCAGAGTGACCAGGAAGCCGAGATTGAGCAGATGACCCAGCTCCTCGGCAGGTGACACCAGATTCGATCATCCGCCTGTGGAGGGCGGCCAAGAACGGCCTGCCCTCCACAGGCCTCCTGCAAGGAACCCGCATGCACTCCCGTCTTTCCCGCGCACTGGCTGTCGTCGTTGGTCCTTTCCTGCTGATCAGCGCCTGCAGCGCCACCGACGACGCCGAGGATCCAATCCGGTTCGAGCACATCCACGGACTCGACATCAACCCCGCCGACGACCGCCTCTACGTGGCGACCCATACCGGTACCTACCGTCTCGAGGACGACGGTGTCCCGACCCGAATGGGGGGCCACCGCGACGACTTCATGGGCTTTAGGGTCGTCGGGCCCAACAAGTTCATCGCCAGCGGACATCCGGCCACCTCCGACCGTCCGAACCCCATGGGCTTCATCCAGTCCCAGGACGGCGGCAAGACGTGGGAGGCCCGGAGTCTGGAAGGGCGGTCCGACCTACACGCGATCGACGCGCACGCCACGGGAACGATCACGGCAATCGACTCGACCAGGAACGCGGTCATTCAGTCCGATGATCAAGGCCGGACCTGGCGCGACAGTTGGCGACGGACCCACCTCATCGACATCGCCGCTATGCCGCGTAGCCCGCGCGCCTTCGTTGCGACCCGGACCGACGGAATAGTCACCATCGTCGACGGTGCCCGAGAGCGGGTGGTCGACGACGCCCCGGCCCTGACTTACGTCGATGGGACGACCGATGGAACGCTCGCCGGCCTGGACACCGAGGGGCGAGTGTGGGTCAGTCTCGACGCTCACGGGTGGGCCCCAGCCGGCGGATCGGTCAAGGGTGTCCCCGCTGCGATCAGCGTTCGGGGCGGCACCTGGTACGCCGCGACTTCCCAAGGCATCTACAGCAGCTCCGACCGTGGCGGCTCCTGGAAGCTGCTGCTCACCTGAGTCGCCCCTCGGGTCCAGTTCAGGAATCCCCCCACCGGGTACGAGCCAGATGTGTACCAACCCCCACGTCGCCACTAGCGGAAAGGAACTGAGATGACACACAACACCAGCGAGCTGTTGGAGGCGTATCCGGCCTCGATCAACCTCGACCGGGACCTGTTGGCGAAGTGCATCGCCGCGTGCATCGAATGTGCGCAGGCGTGCACCGCCTGCGCCGATGCGTGTCTGAGCGAAGAGATGGTCGCTGACCTGCGCAAGTGCATCCGCACCGATCTGGACTGTGCTGATCTGTGCGAGACCACCGCACGGGTGCTGTCTCGGCACACCGGCTACGACGCGAGCATCACTCGCGCCGTGCTGACCGCATGCATGACCGCCTGCCGATCCTGCGCAGAGGAGTGTGAAGCCCACGCGAGCATGCACGAGCACTGTCGACTGTGCGCAGAAGCCTGCCGCGCGTGCGAACAGGCCTGCGAGGCGCTACTCGCGGCGATCGGCTGAGCGTTGCGCCGGCGCCCCCGTAAGTGATACCCCCCAGGGGTATCGTGTGACGTCGCCGGCGAGCCACGCCTAGGACAGCGGAGGTATCAGTGATTACGCACCACGAGCACCATTCAGCGACGGGGTCTGAGCCGCGGTCTGCGGCGCCAGGGCGCCGTGAAGGCGATGGCGGTACAGCCAGGATGGCGGCTAGCGCGACGCTCCACTGCCTCACGGGCTGCGCCATCGGCGAGATTGTCGGCCTGATCATCGGCACGGCAGCCGGCCTTGGAACGGCGACCACCGTCGCGATCTCGGTGACGCTGGCGTTCCTGTTCGGCTACGCGCTTTCCACTCTGCCCCTGCTGAAAGCTGGGTTGGCAGTGGGGACAGCGCTGAGCTTGGTCCTGGCTGCTGACACGCTGTCGATCCTCACGATGGAGATCGTGGACAACTTGGTCATGGTCGTTATCCCCGGGGCCATGGACGCCGGGCTGGTCAACCCCAAGTTCTGGATCAGCATGATGATCGCACTCGCTGTGGCCTTCCTGGCCGCCTTCCCGCTGAATCGCTACCTGCTGCAACGCGGCAAGGGGCACGCCCTGACCCACCACCACCATCACGGGTCCAGCGCCGGCAGTTCGCGCCCTTGGATTCCGGCGTTCAGCAGCGGAGCCCTGGCAGCGGTCATCGTGGCGTTCATGCTGGGAGGCCTGCTTGTCTCCGTGGCGGCTGACACCTCCGACCCGGACGTCTCACACAGCGCCGACCGGCTTGAGCGCTAGCCGTCCGTCATTCGACCGAAGCGCTAGTCCCCCACCTCGGGATGGTGGCGGGCCAGGTACGCCGCCATGCCCGGCACCGTGTAGGCGACCTGGCCGTGCTCGGGGGCGTAGATCAGGCCCTTGTTCATCAGCTGGGCACGGTACGGGCCCAAACTCGTAGGCCGCAGACTCATCCGGCGGGCGATGTCCGCTGTCGAGGACGGGGCGTCCTGGTCGTCGGCCATCGCCTGAAGAAAGCGGCGCTCGGACGGAGTCGCCCGGTCCCAGCGCGCTCTGAAGAACCCTGCATCGAGGTGCTCGAGGCCGAACTGGACGGCCGCCACCGCGTCATCGACGGTGAATACCTTGTGGGGCGCGATGTTCCAGACGGCCTGGCCGTACTCCTGGAGGAAATATGGGTAGCCGCCGGCTGCCTCGAGGATCGTCTGGAGCGCTTCGGGGGTGTAGCTCGCCCCCAGTCGTAGCGCGGGCTCGGACAGCGCGCTGCTGGCCTCGGACGGTTTCAGCTGACCGATCTGGCGGTAGTTGAACAGCCGCTCGGCGTAGGAGCGCGTCTCGGTCAACACGCGAGGCAAGTTCGGCAGGCCCGCCCCGATGATGAAGAAGGGCCACTCGCGCTGGTTCGCGGCATGCTGAGCCGCGATCAACGCCCCCAGCGTCTCCTCATCCAGATCCTGCATCTCGTCGATGAACAGGGCGAAGGCCCGACCCGTCTTCTCCAGGGCCGACGCCAGGTCCTCAACGAGTTCCAGGACGTCCAGCTCGGTGTCCCCGGAATCGCCACGCCCGGGCGACAGCTCGACGCCCAAGGAGACCTGCGTGGCCCCCACGGTGGCGTTGAACGCGCTGATGGTCTGCAGTGCGCGCTTCAGTGCACTCGGCTCGTCGCCGCTGTGCCTCGGCATCAGTGCGTCGCAGGACTAGAGCGCGTCGTTCCGCCGGAGTATGCTAGGTGACATACAGGAGGTGGGCGGCGTGACACTGATGGAAACCGAGGCGCTGATTCAGAACGCTCGGCGTCTGTCTCGACGCCAGCGCGTCGACTGGCTGGATGAGCTGCGCAGCGTCAAGGCCCTGAGCGCCCAGTTCACTCAGGTCGAGCTCGCGTCGCAGCTGGGCGTGGCCCAGCCGACTATCTCTAGGAAGCTGCAGGCTGCGGCGAAGATCCCCGCGGTGCGTCCCGGCTTCGCCGGCGGCACCCCGAACGAGATCATCGACCGCTACGTCGCCGGCGCCCTGCCGCGCGAGGACCTGGTCGACCAGCTGGCCCGCTGGGAGTACGCGAAGGGCGACCGCACCGACGGCCCGCTCGATGACCTGACCTTCCACGTGGAGGGGTCGTTCGACGACGTTGTGACCGCTCTCGACAAGGGTCTGATCGATGAGTCGATCTACGACGAGGTGCTGGACCGCATCGCCGAGGCGCAGCAGACTCCTACCTCGTGACCTCCCCTCTCGACGCTCACGCGGCGCACCGAGAGTCCGTCCGTGAGCTGTCGCGACCGGGTGGCCCACTCGACACCAACAGCGCTCACGCGACCATCCGCCAGCGCGAGTGGTTCCCCACCGGAGATCCTCGACGTCCGAGCGCTGCGCGCCGGCGCCTGTGGCGCCGTCTCGTCGACGAGGTCAAAGCCGAGAAGCCCGACGTCCGGGCAGAGCGGCGCGCGATCGTCCTGGCGGGACCGCCGGGCGCCGGCAAGTCCACCGTCCTCGTCGAGCAGCAGCAGCATGCCGGCGGCTACCAAAAATGTTCATTTCTCGCCGCTTGCACATATGACCGATAATAGATCTTATGTCAGTTAGTGTAGTGCTCGCGACGGTCGCGACTGCTGCGCTTCAAGCAAGCTTGCGCCGTCCTGCGGCAGTCTCGTCATTGATGTTGATGTTCAAGCGGGTGCTTTTGCCGGCCTGCTAGTTCGGATACTCCAGCAGGATGGCACTGGCCGTTTCGAGCGAGCGGACCCAGGTCTCTGCCTCGGGGCGCCGAATCTGGACGAGGTCGAGCATCTTTGCGAGGTCCGTTGCGAGAGCTCTCGAGAACACAGGCTCATGATGAGCGATGCGGTTCCGCAGTTGTCGAATGGCCTCCAGATCATCGGCGACCCGGAGGCGCAACTCCCGCTCCTCCTTCTCCGGCGCACCTGGGAAGAGCTTCAAGATGCGAGTGTTCCAGACTCGCTCGTCGTGCCGCCGAGTGAACATTTTCTGCCAGAAGACGAACTTCAGATCGGCGATCACCTTGCCTGTCGTGGTGTGCTTCGCGCGGGTGGCTCTGAGGTCACGGCGGGGGTTGTAAGTGTTCGCTGCGGCCGGCGGGTTCGGCAGACTGAGTTCGAAGGCGCTGTTCCAGGGCCAGGTTGGGCCATACACGTCGGTGAGAGCTTCATCGACGCTGTTTCGCGTCGAGACTTCCGCGAAGTGTGCGGGGAGCATCAGTGCCGCAGAGATGCGCGCGTTCCAGCCGTAGAGCTCGAGCGCCTTGTCGAGGCTGCCGCTCCGTGCAGCGAGGTAAGTGGAGATCCGCGGCACTGACAGGGTCTTCACGAGGGTCTGGGTCGTTGGCGACATTGCGGCAGGCACCGGAACAAGGTACCGTGGTGGCATTACGAGCCGTGGGTTTCGCGGGCTTCGGCCTCCCCTCGCGGACGATCGAACATAGAAGGGACCCGTCAGTGACGGGTCCCTTCGTCGTTCCATGGCAGCAGGCGCCGAGCGCACGAATGGCGCTCGTTTCAGATCCTTCAAGTCGTCGGTCGACCAAGTGCATTCGGGCGGATGGATCCGGCCCGCATGTCTCGCAGCCTGCCGCCGATGAGGATCCACCCGCACAACATGAGGGCGACCGATACATCCGACCGGTCCCCTTGACGGGCGAGTCCGACGCCCGTTGCAGCGAGGGTTAGGCCGAGGGCGAGGAATGCGGCTGGCGCCCATGTCGAGAGGTTCCAGGGCCCCTGGATCTGGTCGGTCAGCCGCACCGTGGGGACGCCGGTCACCACGTCGCCGTTCTGATACTGCCGCGCTACAGCACGTCGAGCCTCCAGGGCGACACGTACCTCCCGTGCTTTGATCGTCAATCCGCCGAACACGGCGATGAACATGTACGCGTTGCTGGAATCGAGGCTCTCGTGCCAGACCAAGTAGGCCGTGAGCCCGGCTATGAGAAGGCAGGACATGGTCGGCTCAGCTAGGCGCCAACCAGGCACGTAAGCGATGGCTACCAGACGCGCGACCGTTGTTTCGAGCACGTGCGCGAGGGCGAGCCGGCGATCGGCATGCTGTTCCGCGTCCTTCAACGCCGCATAGGATGACGCGTTTCGTCTGAGACGCGCGGCTTCCGTAAGTTGCTCGAACGAAACCACGACGGCTGCAGCCGAAGCGAGAGCCGCCGTCACGGCGCCGACGACTTGGACTGCCTCCACGCGCTAACCGTAGAACCTGCGGGCGCGAGGACAGAGAAGAACTGGCAAGTCTATGCCTATCGATCGCGCGGAGCTCGACGGCTGGTGTCGCTAGTCCTTCCTTAACGACTCACTTGGGGGCTTGACCGTGTCGGCGTCGCGGTTATGTCCATTCGGCCGATGGATCACTACCTGCCTTCCGCCGGCGCGCGTTCGACTGAGTTGGCTTGGTGGTCAGCGTCGTTCGCCGGTCAAGAACTGGTTGAGGGGGATGTTGGACGGTGCGATGCTCTTGACGGGTGCGATAGGCGCGATCTGACGTACGCCCTTGACCATGCGGATCTGCTTGATCATCTTGATGGTGGCTAGGCGCTGTGCGCTGGGGCATCTACCCGGGAGGAAACCGACTCGCATCCCGGAGGCGTCGTAGAGGATGCCGTCACGGAACGTTCCCAGGTGGGCTCCGTCCCACGCGTAAATGTCGTCGCCGGCAAAGTAGGCGACAGAGCGTCCGTCCCACAACACGATCGTTTCGCCGTCGTTGTCGATGTACGCGGTGGGCTCGCCATTGCGGTCGTAGATGGTCACTTCCGACACTTCTGCCTCCTGGGCGGTGGTTGTCACGAGCCTATCGCCAGCTGTGTCGCTATCGGATGCTCACAAGACGTCGACTCGATGAGGCACGGCGACGCAATCGTGCCGCGAATCGATCTTGTGTAAGCCTGCTCCGTACGGAGTGCCAGGTGACTTGGGAAAACGCTCTCGGCATCGACCTCGGCGACTGTGGCCTGTTTCCCCTACCGATCGGGTTAGAGTCCCGGAGCGCCCCTCTACGAAAGCTTAGAGAACACTCGGTGTGGTCGCTGCGGCGTGCTATCCCACATGACGCCGGTGCAGGACGCGGCCACCGGGGCGGCGATTGGTCCGGGTCTGCGGGTCGTGGATCGGGCGTTCGCTTGCGACAACTGCAAACGGATGAGCATCCGCTCGGACGCCGAACGCGCTAGCAGTAGCGGTCTCTACTCGCGCGACCCGGACTACCTGCCGGTGTGGGTGCCCCGCGATGCAGAGTCGCGCGACTTCCCGGACGTGCCTGCGCACATCGCGGGTGCGGCGACCGAGGCCACGCTCTGCCTGAGTGTCGGCGCGTTCCGAGCGGTTGGATCGCTCGCGCGGGCCGTCATCGAGGCCACGGCGAAGGACAAGGGCATCACGAAGGGGCGACTGCTCGAGAAGATCGATGCGATGTATGAGCAGCGGATCCTTCGTGAGCACATTCGGGACGCTGCACACGAGATTCGGCACTTCGGAAACGACATGGCGCATGGCGATTTCGTCGACAGTGTGGTCGCCGAGGAGGCAGAGGAGATTGTTGGCCTCATGGATGAGGTGCTTGCTGAGGTCTACCAGTCGCCGGCTCAAGTTGCGCGCCGTCGGGCGGCCCGCCTGGCGAAGAAGGGAGTCGAGCGCGGCACGCCAGGGGCGTGAAGGGATTTTCGGGCTCGGTGGCGGAGCTGCGTGTCCCGGCAGCGGTGCGTATGCGGCTCTAATGCATCACGTATGCAATTGAGATGCGTGCTTGGCGCCAAGTTTTGTGGCACGATTGAGAAGAGCCACGATCGTCAGGAGCGACCCATGAGCGCCACTCACCCTGTTGCCGCACGCGCCCACCGCAACGCGCTGCAGCTCACCCCGCAGGACCTTGTCACCGCGCTGAACTCGAAGCTCGGCGCGAAGATCGTCGCGTTCATCGCAGGCAAGACGCCTTCGACCGTCTCGCGTTGGGCTGCTGGCCAGGTCACCCCTGATGAGGACGCGCTGCGCCCGCTGCGCACCGCGCACCAGGTTTTCGAGATGCTTGAGGCCGAGGATTCTGATCACACGATCCGCGCCTGGTTCGTCGGCATGAATCCCCAGCTCGACGACGTCTCCCCCGCTGAAGCGCTCCGGGACGGCGAGCTGCGCGAGGTCATGGCTGCCGCACGGGCCTTCCACGCTGGCGGCTGAGTTGGCTACGCCCAAGACGGTCAGCGCCCCGCCGGTCACATACCGGGTGGCGCGGGCTGATGATCCTCTCCGGACCTCCACCATCCGTCCTGAAGACGTCCTGCTCAAGGCGACCGGCAACCGGTACGACATTCCCGGCACCGGCGTGCTCTACCTAGCCAGCTCGCGAGTCGCCTGCTTCGCCGAGACGCTGTCGCGCTTCCGCCCCTCCCCCGCGATGCGCGAGCTCCTAGCTGACGACGACGACCCTGCGTTCATGCCGCTGGGCGCCGTACCGCAGGACTGGCGCACGAAAAGGACCCTGGCGACCGTCCAGGTCGACGACCGTGCGACATTCCTGGACGTCGACGCCCCGGAGACGACCACGTGGCTCAGTGAACGCATGGCTGCCGTCTTGCCGTCCCTGGGCTACGACAAGCCCCTGGACCTCAGCGACCTGCACGGGCGCGATCGCGCCCTGACCAGGCTTGTGGCGATGACCGTGTTCAGCGAAGAGAACCAGGACGGCTACTTCCTCTACGACGGCATCAAGTACACCTCGCGCTTCGGCACGGATTGGACGTGCTGGGCGGTGTTCGAAGGTGCGGACACGCGCGTGCTGGCCAACGAACCGATCCGGGCCAACGACCCCGACCTGCAGCGGCTCGCGCAGCAGTGGGACCTACGAGTCCACTAACCCGCACGCTCGAGCGCTGATTGAGTCAGTTGCGCGCTCGACGGTACCCGGCTGCGACCGCGTCAGACTCGCTCCTGAAGCACTCCTCGGGCTTGGTGGCGTCGTAGGAGCCGCCGCCGGGAACGTGGTAAATCATCGAGTCGGCGTTGCCCTTGATCGGGTGGCTGTCGGGGCAGTCGTAGCCGCCGTTGCCGGGCACCGAGGGGCTGCCGCCACCGCTGTTGCCGCCATCGTTCCCCCCGCGCCGGTTGCCGCTGGTGCCGATGCCGCCGGCGTTCTTGACCGTGCCGCGGGCAGGCTTGGTCACCATGGTCCGCTTCTTGCCGCAGGCGTTGAGCTTGGACTTGACCTGGCGGTACTCGGTGCGGTCCATCGTCAGCTTCCAGCGGTACTTCACCGCGGTCCACTTGGCGACGTAGGAGCAGGTGCTGCGCTTGGGCATCCATTCGGCCGGGTCGCCGTCGGATTTGGACCGGTTGGAGGCCTTGGAGACCGCGATCAGGGTGTGGGTGTAGCCCGTGTCGTTGGCGAACGCGGTCCGCTTGTTCTTGGACCATTTGCGCGCGCCCGAGCGCCACGCCTCGGCCAGGGGCACCATGTGGTCGATCTCGACCGAGGCGGCACGGCTCATTCGCTTGCCGTCGTAAGCCGACACCCACCGACCCTTCTTGACCGTGCAGCTGGAGGTCTGAGTCGTGCGCTTCTTCGACTCGTCCTTCAACACGACCGCGCGGGTGTCGCACCTGCCCTTCTTGTTCACCCAGTGCTTGAACCTGGAGCGCTCGTACGAGGAAGCACCCTTCTCCGAGGAGACCTTCACCTTGCTCAGCAGAGTGACGGCAGCGACGCGCTTGGAATCGGCTTCCGCTGGCGTGGCTACAGCGACCGTAGTGCCGGCGACGATGACAAGACTGACAAGACAGGCGGCGATGTCGCGTGCCCGAGTGGTGACCATGACGCACATTCTCGAGCGCGGTGCCTTCGGCCGGGGCCCGAATCGGCAAACTTGTCGGTTACCCGGTCGCCAGTCCGCCAGTGGCCGACGAGTGCACGTCGGCTCGAGGTGGTGGCGCCACAACCCGCGCTACGCGTCCCGCTAGTTTGCTGGTTTGACGGTTGCGGGTGTGCACGCTGTGCTGATGTCGTTCTCGAGATCTGCTGCGTCGCTGACAGCAACGCGGACCTCGTACCGACCGGGGCGCGTTGCTGCGTCAAACGTCAGGATGAGCGAGGTTCGGGCCGGCATGAGCACGTCTTCCAGTTCTTCGCCGGGGACTGCTGACGGCGTGCTTGACCCCTGTGCCGGCACCAGGATCCACGGCTCGCCTTCACGGCCCTCGGGCGGTTTGGCTCGGGCGACCCTCTGCCGGATGGCCGTACCCGTGCCCTGAACGGCGCGGACCGTAGAACACGCGCTAGACCGCTCAGCCACCGCTCGAAGATCGGGTCGTTCGATCTGGCCGCGGGCTCAGGCCCGGGGCATCACACGCGCAGCTAGGTCGAAGCCTGCACAGGCATCGGGGAAAGCCATGCCGAAGTGCTTCGAGGGATTTGCCGGCATAGGAATCGCAGCACCGGCGAAGACGACGCTGTCACCCGGGGCATACTCGAGGCCGTTACTGGTCCGAACCGAGTTCCCGCTCACTCGCGTCGCTTCGGGCATGACGGGCACGAGCTCGACACCTTCGTCGCTGTGCAGGATCAGGCACCCGTCGACCTCGGCCAGCTCGCCACCCATCGCCGCTGAGCGGATGTTGTCGGCCGGACCGGCGAACCGTGCAACCTGCATGGTGCCTTCCAGGTTGGCGGAGCTCGCGTTGCCGCCGCAACCGGCGAGGCCAGCAATCACGGCCACGAGTGCCGCCACCTTTTCAAGACCCCTCATGACGAAAGCTCCAGTTCTTTGGAGAAGTTATCGATTCTCACCGATGTGATCACAGCCTCTGACAGTGTGTCATCACTTTCGACCGCGTGAACGGAGAGATGGACGATGCCCCGAAGAATCAAGACGTTGCTCGCAGCTGGTGCCGCCGTCGGAGTCCTGGTTAGCGGGGGCAGCGCGGGGGCTGCTGGCACGGGCTGGGAACGGGAAGCAGATTCAGAAGGAAAACAGGCAGCGCCGGAGGCGTCGGGCATGCCTGTGGGGATCGTCAAGGTCGGCAGTCGTCGCTTCGCCGTCGAGGCAAACGGAGACCGCATCCCGATCCAAACCGAAGCTGAGTCACTGCGTCAGGACGCCACGCTCGTCGCCGAGGCGGAAGGCATGAGTGTTGCTGAGGCCACCGAACAACTGGAACTTCAAGACCAGTTGGCTCCGCTGGGAGGCAAGATCCGCGACTTGCTTGGCGATCGCGTTGTCCACGTCGGCATCGTGTATGAGCCGGTGTACGAACTCGAGGTTCGTATCGCCGATGGACCGCGTGCGGATGATGTTGAGACTCTTGCGGAGGAGTCCGGTCTGCCGGTCAGTGTGCGATACACCTCGGAGCCGACCGAAGCTGGACTCGTGCAGGCTCGCGAGAGGTTCGAGCCGGATTGGCGAACCGAGTTTCCGGCAATCGTGAACGTCGATGTCGAGACAGAGTTCTCTCGCTACAACTTCGACCTCAGCGACGCGTCGGACAAGGTCCGAGCTCAGATCACCGAAGTGGTCAAGCGCGACGTTCCACGAGCCAACGTGTCGTTCACCGAAGGCGCTGTGACGCAGGACCGGGCCAGCCGTGGAGGTCTACCTCTCGTTCTGCAGGCCAATAACGCGCCTGAGTGCACGAGTGGATTCATGGCCACGAAGAACTCGACCGGCACCAAGGTCCTGCTCACCGCGGGCCACTGCCGAGAGAACCTTGCCTACCGGTCATACCAGAGCGCGAATATCACGGATCTGAACTTCGGCGAGCAAGCCAATAATGCGCGAACCGACGTGCAGTACCACTACACGGGCGGGGTTGGGAGCCCCCTGTTCGTCGCTGCGGACCGGACCAGCTACCGCACGGTGAAGGGACTCGAGAAGCGGACGGACCTAAACGGCGCCCGTATCTGTCACCAAGGGATGACGACCAATTATTCGTGCGGCAACGTCACCACCATCACGAGCAAGCTTGACGGTTGCGGCGCAAACCAGGCACTGGTCTGCGATCCGGTGTGGGTGGTGGCCAAGGGACCGGATCTCAAGTGCGATCGAGGCGATTCTGGCGGACCGGTTTTCGTGAACACGAGGGCCGCCGGTCTGCTAGCTGTCTCGTCGTTCTACCAGAACGGCGATTGCGCTGCAATCGGGTTCGCTTCCCGTTCGTACTTCGACAGTCAGCTCGATGTGACGATCATGACCGAGTGAGCCAGACGGTGCGCGGTTCGGCGATCAAGAATCCTCGCCGGACCGCGTACCTGCCAGTACCGCACGGTCCAGGACACCGGCATAGTGAACTGAACCTACTCTTCACGCGATCCACTTGGCCACGTATGAGCGGGTGCTCCGCTTAGGCACCCATGAGAGGGGTCGCCGTCGGACTGTGACCGCTGAACCCTTCAGAAGGCGGCTGCCGAGGACGTGGACTGACGGGGCTGCCTACCTATCGCTTCCTAGTCCTGAAGGTATCCCGCGCCATCCTTGTACAGGACTTCAATGTGGAGCTTCACGGCCGCACGGGTTCCCCAAACTGCGATGCCCGCTGAGTCGTCGTACGCTGCCGAGATCCCAGGAACCCCCCAGTTCGTCAACTCGTAGCTGTTCCCCGTCTGAGGGAACGACGCCTGGGCCGCACCGACTTCATCCACTTTGATCGTTTGACCGTCCGGATAGATCACCGTGACGCCTTGTGGATCGCAGTCTCGAAGCGCAGGATCGGTCGCCAGTTCCTCAACAGGCACGGGCCGATCAACGGCGCACCTCTCGAGATCCTCGTACCCGGCTGGGATGGAGACGCCTTCCGAATCGCCTTGGCAGCCTGTCAAGGCGAACGTGATGGCGGTTATCGCGCTGGCTGCTCCTTTGCTGAATACTTTCTGACCGTTCATCATTTACTCCTTAATAGGTCTTGTTGGCCCGCACTTTGCATTTCGATCCAGCCAGTTTGCCGAAAAGGCACTGAAGCGACGGTTTGGGGCTTCGGTAGATCTGGACCCAGTCCGCCCGACCTGACCGCCGCCTCTCAGGCCCCCTGGATGCGCTGTCGCGGACACGTCAGTCCACAGGACCCGGAGAAGCTGTTCGGCGCGGCTGCCGGCCGGGCGTGTGAATGCAGATCAGCTTGCAGCCGCGATCTGGCAGGTGAGCGCGAGCAGGAGCAGGCAGACCGCCCACCCGAGTCGGTGCGTGAAGGTCCGGCGGATCTGGGCGGCCTGTTCTGGGTGTCCGTCGGCGAGCTGTTGGCGGACGAGCCCGGGCTCGCGCAGCGACTTGATGATGAGCGCGAGGCTCGTCAGGGAGAGGGCGAGGCCGAGCGCCAGGAGCAGGATCTCAACCATGGTGTGTCCCCCGCGTCTGATGGATGGTCTTCACCTTCGATCCTGTGCGGTCGACTCCCAGGTGTCCAGCGCGCCGGGGTGGTAGCGGATGGAGCGGCCGAGCCGGACCCAGGCCGGCCCGGTGCCGGCACGTCGCCAGCGTCGCAGTTGCTCGACGTCGACGCCCAGCCGGCGGGCTGCGTCTTGCGCGGTGAGCATGAGCCCGCGCGTGGCCATGGCGCTCACCAGAGCCTCATCTGCTCGGCGTCCAGAGCGAGCCGCTCGAGGTCGTTGACCGCCCGCCAGCGGTCGGCCGCCGGCACGTCATCGGAGCCCGGTTCGGAAGTTGCCCGGGTGTGGTGCGGACGTGCCTCGGTGATGGGGTCTGGGTCGTTCGCGCTGGCGTCGATGATGCGGTTCATGGCGGCGTTGGCGCGTTGGCGGATCTGCTCGAGCTCGATGCTCGAGAGGTCGGTCCGGGTGCTCATGGTGCTCTCCTTCGTTCGGTCTTCGGGCCGCTCGCGGCCCGCTTCTGACTCGGTGACGGAAACCGGTAGACGGACCCAGCCACGAGGCTTGAAGTGACCGCCTGGCCACACCAACCCCCGCCCCCGATAGATGCCGAACATGCGCCGGCGAGTACCCGTCAAGGACGGCCGGAGGCCGCAGCGCTTGTCCTTGACGGGTGGGAGCGGCGCGTCAAAATGTTCGGCTTCGGGGGCGGGGGTCGGTGGCCGGCCGCAGGTCGGGAGAACACCGCGCGTAGCGCCCCTTCCTGATCACCTGCTGGGCGATCCCGCGTGAGCGAGTGCGAGCTGCCCTGAGGCGGCGTCGCGCGGCGCTTGAGCGGGAGCAAGCTAATGCACAAGGGGCCCTTGTGTGCTCTTGGCCTGGACCTGTCGGTCGAGTCCTGCCACACTTGGGGTGTGGAACTGCCCTGGCGGGCTCGCTGCGCTGGGCGTGAAGATCGGGGGAAGTGCGATGGCTGAGGAGCGTCGCGACGCGACCGAGGGGGCCGTGCCGGCCCGCTCTGGGGAGCGTGTTCGGCCGGGTGTGCGGCAGGTCCGCAAGCCCGGTGCCCCGCGCCCGATCACGCACAAGGTGAAGGTGACCGCGGAGCAGGAGGAGCGTCTGCTCGAGCGCGCGTCGGAGCGGAACGTGACGGTGCCCAGGCTGCTCGTGGAGTCGGCTCTGGCCGGTGGTGCGGACGCGGCGAAGTTGCGTGCGGAGATGATCGGCGAGCTGTACCGAGTGGCCCGTCTGGTGGGCAAGGTCGGCGTGAACATCAACCAGATCGCGCGGGTCACGAACGCGACGCTGGAGGCCCAGCCGGAGACCGCCGCGGCGATCGCTGCGCACGGTCGAGTGATGGTCCGGCTCGAGCAGCTGCTCGACGACCTGGACCGTCCGCTCCCCTCCCCCGCGCCTGGTCAGGAGTCGGCCTCGTGATCCCGAACGTGGTCAAGGGCGGCGACATGCGCGGCCTGCTGCGCTACCTCGCCGGACCGGGTCGGGAGAACGAGCACACCAACCCGCACGTGATCGGCGGCGACGACTTCCTGCTCGCGTGGCATGGCAGCGAGGAGTTGAACGCGGACGCGGCTGGGGAGATCTCGGACTACCTCGAGCAGCCGCGTCAGCACTGGGGCACGGAGATCCGTTCGCAGGTGACGGCGGTCGACCCGGAGACCGACGAGCGGGTGGTGGTCGGCTACCGCGACCAGCACGTCTGGCACTGCTCGCTGTCGCTGCCGGTCGACGACCGGACCGTGTCGGACGATGAGTGGCGCGCGATCGCGTCGGACTTCATGGACGAGATGGGGTTCACCGAGGCGTCGGGGAAGGCACCGGCGCGGTGGGTCGCGATCCACCACGGCACGTCCAAGCGCGGCAACGACCACATCCACATCGCGGCGTCGATGGTCCGTGAGGACGGCACCCGGTGGGACGGCCGATACGGGGACTACCGCCGGGCGCAGGAGGCGTGCCGCTCGATCGAGCGCAAGTACGGGCTGGCCGCCGTCGCTGGCCGCGAAGCGGGGCTTGGTGCCCGGGGCGCGAAGCCGGCCGAGCTGGCTCAGGCCGAGCGGGCGGGGATGCCGCATACCGCCCCGGTCGAGCTTGCCCACCGCATCCGGTCGGCGGCCGTCGCGTCGCAGAGCGAGGACGAGTGGATCAGGCGCGTGCGCAAGGCTGGCGTCGTGCTCAAGCCGTACTACGCGAAGGGCACGACCGACGTCGTCACCGGCTACAAGGCGGCGTTGAAGCCCGAGGACTACAACGAGCGGCTGGTGTTCTACGGCGGCGGACGCCTGGGCAAGGACCTGTCGCTCCCCAGGGTCCGGGAGCACTTCGCCGAGCCGACGTTGGAGAGCTCGGCGGCCGCGGCCGCGGAGTGGACGGCGGCGGCCAAGGGTCAGGCGCCGGCGCTGCGTGGTGGACCCGATGACATGGCTCTGACCCCGCAGGCGCCGGTGAACGCGGCCCGGTGGCTGGCGGACTTCAACGACCAGCTGAAGTCGATCCCGCTGGGCGACGACGTCGCCTGGTCGGACGCAGCCCGGGACGTCTCGGGTGCCCTGTCCGCGTGGGCCCGGTTCGACACCGAGAACCGCGACGAGCTGAACGCCGCGGCCGAGCAGGTCGCGCGATCGGCACAGGTCCGTCGTGCCGGCGTCCCGCACCGTCGCCCGTCGTCGTCGACGTTGGGTGCCGCGGTCGTGCTGCTGCAGACCCGCACCGACGGCAAGGGCAAGGTCGCCGGCACGCTCATGGCCCGCCAGGTGTTCGGAGCGGTGAAGGCGCTGCACGACCGGCAGGTGGCGATGAAGCACTTGGCCGAGGCGGAGGTCCTGCGCACGCGCGCCCTTGAGCGCCTGCAGCGCATCCCGTTGACCGGGTACGGCGATGAGACGTCGGCGCCGGTGGCGGTCGCGGCCGACCTCAAGGCCGCCGGCGAGCGCGCCACAGCGCAGAAGGTCGCCGAGGCCCAGCGGGGCACTCGCCCCGAGCCTGGTGATCCGGTGAAGCCGCCGTTGCCGAACCAGCTCGGCCCGCAGCGTTCACGACAGCGAACCGGTCGCGCCGGTCGCGACCAGGGGCACGGACGATAAGAGGGGGAACCAGCGATGGTTGACGACGATCCGATGGACGACCTGCAGGGCGCATCGACGATGGCGGTCACCAGCGCCGCCCGGGCAGCCGAATCGCTGCTGCGAGCCTCGCAGGACCGGGCGCTGCGACGTGGAGCGCAGACCCGCCAGGAGGCCGACGACGCGCAGCGGCGCTACGAGACGCAGGCGACGGTCGCCGAGCAGTTCTACCGCCGCGCCGCCACCGCAGAGTTCGTACGCGACGAGTCGACCGAGTCGGTGGTGAACGCCTGGCGCGGGGCGCAGGAGTGGAGCCAGCTGGACCCCGCCCGGTTCGGGCCGCACGCCGCGGCGATCACCAAGACGATCCACGAGGTGCGGGGCGTGGACCTGGCCGACCCCGACCGAGGCGAGCGGGCGCTCGAGGAGCTGCGCGAACAGGTCCGCGTCCAGGGCGGCGTCGACGTCGAGCTCGAGCACGAGCGCCAGGACGACGGCGTCGACCGCGAAGCAGCGCCCGGCCTGGCGGCCGACCTGGAGTACGACTCCACCGATGCCCGCCGAGCCCGCACCGAACAGATCGAAGCCTCCGACCTCGCCCCCGAGGTGAAGACCGCCCTGAAGGTCACCGACAACCAGCAAGGCCACGACCCGGCGCTCTCGGCCGCAGCCGGACAGAGCCAGCGGAACGTGATCGAAAAGAGCCGCGCAGCCGCACCCGGTCGGGAGCGCAGGCACTCAGGCCGTGGTGGGTAGAGCTTCAAAGGTCGGGCAGCGGCGCTATGAGTATCGAGCGGCTACTGCGCCGGACTCGACACAAGTAGCCAGATGAGCGATGACCAACGCTCGGTCCGGGGCCCACGGGACGATAGACCCCGGACCGAACGGTCACCTCTCAGTAGGTCTTGTTGACTCGGACGGTGCACTTTCCAGGAGCTCGCTTCCCGAAGAGGCACTGGATGCTGCCCTTCGGAGACTTGTACAGCAGCTTCCACTTGGACGAACCATCCGGCCGAGCGAACATCTCGTGGTCGGGCATCCGGTCATGCTGGCCCTTGAGCGAGACGTTGTAGGGGTCCACACCGATCCGGAGCCGAGCGTCGATGGCGGGCCCGACCCCAAATTCGATCAGCGGATCCTTAGCATTCAGAACCAGGTTGACCATCCCGCCAACGCTCCATGTGTCCCAACTCCGAGGATACGACTTGCTCATATCGGCGTAGGCCTTCTTTTCAAAGTCGCAATTGGTGATCTTAGGCTTAACTGCGAGTCCGTTTCGAACAAGTTTGTAGCCGCACTTGTATCGCCTCGTCACGCCGACCCTCTCGCTGTAGAAGAACGCGGGATTCTTCCCGACGCGAAAGCGAACATTCTGCTGGGTACGGAAAGGACCATTGGGTAGCCCGAAGCCGCGGTGGTCGCCCGCAAATCCTTGAATTGGCCGAGAAAGGCTCCTAGGAAGACCCGGTGCATAGACCATCCTTTGACGGATGAACGTCTGGTACCGGAAGTTGACGCCCGTATGGCCCGCAGTGCCGTTTCCGCGGGCAGCTGTTTCGGAATTTGCCTTGTCAGTTTCGGCTCGGACCATCGCTCCCATGATTGAGATATCTGCCGCCAGTTCCGGAGACTCCGCGTTGATCTGAGCGGACGCCAGGCTCGCTGCCTGCGAGCCGCTGGTCCGGGACGTTGAACTTACCGGCACCGCGTTCGCGGGGAATCGGACTCCGCTTTCAAATTGAGACGGTTCGTCCTCGGTAGTACCCGCGTCGGGTCCGCCACATCCCGAAGGGTTAGTGGTGAGGGTCTTGACGGTGTACTCATACTCGACAGAACGCGGCAAAGGTACGTCCGTGAACGTGGAGGCGCAGGTCAGAACCGTGACGGGGCTGCCGTCATCAGCCGCGTCGTCGGACTCATCCTCGTCTCCAGCAGTTGGATCCTGTAGGTCGGAGTCATCGGCGGGGAGTTCTTCAGGCGGCCCGTCCGCCGCCGGCTCGGGCATCTCGCCGGATGCTGGGAGGTCTGGGTCGGCGTAGGTGACATCGTTCTCCGCGCCGTCGACCTCGACTGCTCTTGTCCTCGTCACAAGTCGCGGGATACCGGCGGGTCCGAGGAACCGCAAGTGCGATCGTGAGTCGCTGGTGGATCCCAGGATCACTTCGCGGCGCTGGTCGGCAGCACTGAACTCATTGGCTCGGACCTGCAAGGTAGTCAAGACGGCGCCCGAACTATCGAACGCCCCGACGGCTAGGGGTCTGGGCACGCCTGGTACCTGAATCGAAGTGCTTGTCGACTCACCCACGCGAGCGGCGTTCACGTCGAAAGCCGCGTACTTCACCGCTCCGGGAACCGGCGTGATCGACACGGTAAAGGTATCGCCAGTCTCATCCAGCGTCAGATTGGTGGCTCGGATGATCGGATCGGCGGGCGGCGAGTCCTGGATGCTCGCGAGCTCATGGGCGGTCTTGGATTCAGGGTTCAGGCTGAGGGAGCGCACAGCAGACAGCGGGGAGGACAAGCTCGAGATGTACTCTCGCGCCGCGTCCTCGGGCATCGCGACTGCTCGGAGCCGGTTAGCGACGGCGACAGCCGCGGCGTACGTTCCGATCTCCGACACGCTGGGAGCCACAACCAATGAAAGCGAGGAGCGACCTGCGGCGATCTGTTCATGCGCAGTGACGACACTCAATGCTGCTTCTTCTCTGTCATCCGTTGCGACGTTCTGGATGAGGGCTGCCTCTTCGGCGCTGAGTTCAGTTGTAGGGACAAGATCCATAGCATTGAACACTTGTGCTGACTCAAGAGTAGGGATGGTCAGCGCTGTCCTGATGTCTGCGGCGGGAGCGTCCTTATCGAGAAGCAGCAGGGCACCCTTCTTGGTGATGGCTGATGTGACAGCGAGCGCAACCGAACGGGCATCCTCGGCGCGTCCGACAGCTACGAACCGTGAGGTCGGCTCGTCAAAAAGGCCAGGTGACCATCGCTCAGGACGCGACGACCGCAGGTCGTACGCGATGGGTAGCCCTTGTGGCGACGATACCCAGTCGAGGAACGGTCCGCTGAACTGCTCCGCAGGGCCAACGAGTGCCACGCGCGCTGCTTGCAGACGGCCCTTCAAGGCGGCAACCGAAAGTTCTCCCCCGTCGGCGACAGCGACTCCGCCCAGCGCTGCAGCGTTCGCGTTCGCCTGAGCCAGAGCCAGATCATTAGTTGCCGGTGCCACCCAGATTGTTTCGGGACCCGTCGACGCTGCATTCTGCTGCGCCACGGCGGCTTCTATCGACAGCGCTGCTGGACTACTTCCCGCGATGTCGGTTGTGAGCACGTTGACGGTGAAGGACTTAGTGAATCGGGTTGCCGAGTCAAGACGCCCGTTGTTCGCTGCGAGCTTTAGTGTGTACGTGCCGTGCGCGAGACGCGGGACGGAGATGTCCACCGTGTCGCCGCTTTCCACAAAACTCGAATAGGAGTCGTGCACAACCTTCGAGTCGGCGTCTGTAACAGATGCGCGCATGCGTGTCCGTTCGTCCTCCGGATCAACGAGAGTCGCTCGCACCGCGGTGGTGCTCCCGCGTGTGATGACGGAGGGTGCGGTGACGGAACTGTTTGAGACATCCTCCACGGAGAAGGCTGTCGCGGCCGAGCTCGCTTTGGATTCCAACGATCCATCGCTAGACCAGGTTCTTACGCTGTAACTGCCCTCCGGGATCTTGGGGACCGTCACAGTGGCAGTGGTGTTCGCCGGCACGTATGCCGAATAGCCGTCGAAGACCGTCGTTGTGCCTTTAGACACGACGAAATGAGCCCGCACTGTGCCGCCGTCGGGGTCGGAGACCTTCGATGTCAGGACCGTCTTGCCTTCACGGTTTGTCGCCGATGGAGTGCCGGCGGTTGAAGGGAACGTGTTGTAGGTCGTCTCGAGAACTGGCGCGCGTTTGGAGGTGTTGCAGATGAGTTCGCTGGAGAGGTAGTCCATGGAGCAGAAGCGGCGCTCGAACGCCGAGACGGTCTCGTCGTCGGCTTGGAGGCGGAGGCCGTTGTTGTCGATGGCTCCGGTATTCCAGGCCTGGGCCATGCTGGTGAGGTTGAGCTTGGTCCAGCCCTGGCCGCAGTTCGAGGCACCGCGGTTGTCGTCGACGTGGGTGCCGTTGGTCCACTTCATCGCGGGCAGTCCGCTTGCCCAGGTGAGGTTGTCGCTCCACGGGGCGCCGACGGGGTAGGCGAGCATGCGTCGGTCGGTGCAGCTGTAGCCGTAGTACTGCCACAGGCTGAGCGTGGCGTTGGTGACGACCACGTTGGGGTTGGTGTCGACGCGGTTGTCGAAGAACTTCAGGTACGCCCGTGCCGGATTGGTGTTGTCGGATGTATCGGGGTCGACCTTGCCGACGATGAGCCGGTGGTCGTCACCGTAGGCCTTGTTCTGGCCGGAGCGGACCCAGGTGTCACGGACCTGCCCGACCCGGATCGGGGGATCAATGGTGACCGGGTACTTCGTGTCGGCGGCGGACAGGAACCCATCCGGTGCGGTCAGCTCGAGGGCATGGTTGGTGACGTCACCTGCAGTGCTGGTCTGTTTCAGGGTGGCGTCGAGCTCGACAATGTTGGTGGGATCGCCAGCCCTGTCGGTCTGAGAGTCCCAGGCAAGGAGCTGCTGGGCGCCGCCAACGGTCTTGTCCTCGTCGTTGGTGACCGTGAGAGCACCGGTGGACTGCTGCTGGGTCAGGTCGAGGCTGTCTGCGCGCAGGCCGAGGGTGAACACCGGGTCGTCGGCGGCGGGCTTCTCGTTGAGCCGGATCCGGGCGGCCACGCCATTGGCCGTGACCGCGACGACCAGGTCGGTCGCCTTGGACAACTTGTAGGTCGCCACTCCCCCATCCACCGACGGTTCCGGCAGGTCCTTGGGCCAGGTGAACGCCAGTGACTCATCCCCGTCCAGGTCGACACGAGCCGCTTCACGGGCGCCGCCCGCGATCGTGATGTCGATATCGGACGCCTTGGGCGCGTACGAACCGTCGGACTGCTTCACCAGCGTGTAGTCGATCGGAGTCCACTTGCCGGACTTCTTCACCCGCACCGTGGCACCGAAGTCGCGGCGGGTGAACGTGCCGTCCGGGTTCGCAAACACCGAAACCGACTCGGTCCGCTGCGAGAGGTCCTCGACCTTCTCGTCCTCCGCTCTGGCGCCGACCGCTGCAGTCTCGGTTTCGGCCGCGTCGAGGTATCCGTCCCGATCGGAATCGGTCACTCTAACGGAAACGTCGGCCTCAGCCGGTTCGCTATTTGACCCAATGGCATGCTCGGCGGGTCCGAGGACCGACCAAGAAAGGAGCGCAGCGGACGCGACGCAGACGCTTCGTGTCGCGCGGGATGGGAGTCTGTTCACTGGTGCAGCGCTCGCTTTCCTACCGAGGTCAAGTCGGCCGAGTTTGGCAGACCGATCCGACTGTGCGGACGAGAACGAGCAAACCCACCAGTTCTCAGGGAGGGACTCACGAGGCTCTTGTCCCCAGTCGTTCCTCGGCTACGCGCTACGGTGGCCGCGGCTCCTCCACCCGTGGTGAGTCTCGTCCGGAACGATTCCCAAAGGTATGGAGGCATCGATGTTTGACCCAGGCTGTGCGCAGCACCGTACCCGAGCGCTGATGCTCGCGACGGCGGCCGCGGTTCTGTCGGTCGCCTCTTGCGGCACTGGTTCTGAGCCGGCGTCGCATGAGACGACGGCTGGGCCGCGAGAGACGGCTGCTGCGTCTCTCATCGGTTCTTCGCTGTCTGATGCGAGCGAATACTACGACGGTCAAATCCTCCTGTCCGACGTCACGTTGTTTGCGCGCGGAGATGGAAAGAACTCGAGCGGTTACCCGTCCGAGGACCGCAAGAACTGGTCTGAATGGACTGTCCTTGCGGTGTGCGCGGACGAAGAGTCTTCTACGAAGGATGTGCTCTTCGCTGTTGGCCAAACCAAGTCGATCGACGCCGAGATTGTAGAGACTGCCCGTGAAGGGAACTTTCAAGATCAGTGCGCAGACATGCTGGCCGCGTTCGAGTGATGACATCGCTCGTCGCAATGTGTCAGTCTGCATCGTTGCTTGAACCGGGACGCTCCAACGGGCTCAATAGCTCGGCCAACTCGAAGCGGGCTAGTCGGATCGCGGCGACGTCGCCGCTCTGCTCGGCGGCGGTGAGCCGGGACTCGGCGTCACGGAGCTGTTGGGCGTGAGGATGCATCGGTGGCACCGTCCTGGGTCGGGCTGATCGAAGGCAGCGGGGGCAGCGTCTCGTGCTGCTGGGGCGTGCACTCGCGGAACGGCCCGTCACCGGCAGTGAGCGTGGCCATGGTCGGGTCGGCGTGGTCGTTCCACCAGGTCGACATGGCCGTCCCGGGCTCGGTCCGCAGGGTCTCGAACGCCTCCCACAGCGCGGTCAGTCGTGCGACCGCTTCGGGGTGGTGGTGCCAGCGGGCGCACCACCGGAAGCCGCTGTTGCCACCGATCTTGCGCGCGTAGACGACGGCGAGGAAGTCACCGACGAACTCGAAGACGTCGGCGTAGTGCAGCCCGGCGTTGTCACCGACGGCCGGCGTCTCGTCGACGGGCGCCGCGTCGACCGTCTCCGGGTCGGCGCCGAACAGGCCGCCGTTGAGGTCGGTAGTCATGCGCCGAACCCGCTCGTGCGCCACCGGTCGGCGTCCGCGTCCGGCGCGCTTGAAGCCGGCACGGACACGGCCGACTGGTCGGGTGCCGGCGCCGGGGTGTTGGTGGCCAGCGAGAGCTTGACCTGTTCGCGCGTCGTCTTGTCCTGGGCGAACCAGGGCACGACCTTGAGAAGCATCGGCCGGATGCCCGAGGCGATCACCACGGCGCGACGCCGTGGGAGCGCGCCGAGCTCGGCGACGGACAGGATCGGTCGCTCTGTCACCGATCGGGAGCGTGAGCGCCCGCCCCGGCCCGACGACGTCGAGCCGGTCAGGTGCTCGTAGGGGCCGATGAGGTCGGACAGGCGCTGCAGGAAGCGGGTGTCGGAGACGCCACCGCCGTAGACCTTGATGTTGGCGGCCGACCACAGCTTCTCCATGCCGTGGCGGCCCCAGATCTCCTCGCCCTGGTCCCAGGACTGCAGCACCGTCATCATGATGATTCCGCGGGAGCCGTAGTGGCTGTACTTGGAGTCCAGGTCCTTGAACCGGCAGACGTTCGCGGCTTCGTCGAGCAGCCCGACGAGAGGAGTCGGGAGGCGGCCGCCGGCGCAGCTGGTGGCGTACTTCTCGGCGGCCTCGAAGACCGCCAAGGTCAGCGCGCCGACGAGCGGGCCTGCGGAGGTCTTCCCGTCGTGGGACAGCGCGTACAGGGTGTCGCTCGAGCGCACGTACGCGTGCGGGTCGAACTCGGCCACGCCCGGCGTCGCTGGCGGCGTGACCCACCGCATCATCTGGCGGTTCCGCAGGAAGCCGACCAGGGCTCGGGCGGAGCCGTACACGCCATCACGCTGCTTGTCGGTCAACGTGGCCAGCGCCTCCAGCGACTCGGCCTGCGCCCGGTAGCCGGCCCGGTCCAGCACGCGGACCGGGCGGGTGTCGGTCGGTTCGGTCAGCCACGTGTAGACGGTCGTGATGGGCTCGCCCTCGCTCGCCGCGGCGAGCAGGAGCAGGTGCAGCAGGTTCACCGCTTCGTTGTCGAAGTAAGCATCGCCGCGCCCCGGTTCGCGAGTGGACTCGGCGATCTGCGCGGCCAGCTTCTCCGCGCTGGTCTCGTCGGTGACGTAGGACAGCGGGTTCCACCACCAGGTGGGCTCCTCGTTGGCGACGGCCTGAGGGTCGAAGACCCACACCTGTCCCTTGGCCGCGCGAGGCCCGCGCGTGTGGTCGAGGACGCCGCGCTTGTTCTCGGTGATGAAGCAGGCGCCCGGCGCCGCCAGCGCCAGCGGGATGACGTACGAGGACGACTTCATCGTCCGAGGCCCGGCGATGAGCAGCAGCATGTCCTCCCACGTCGACCACACTCGCGCCTTGGACGGCAGGTGGTAGCCGAGCGGGAGTCCGATCGCGTCGGCGCTGGCGGTGAGCTTGCGGGCGGTGCGGGTGACCTGCTTGCGGGTCAGCGGCTCGATGTCTCGCCGGGTGGCCATGTGGGAGCCGGCGGCGTCGACCTCGACGCGCTTGCCACGCACCAGGCGCAGCAACAGCACGACGCCGGCGACCGCCACGGCGAGCCCGCCGGCGATCGCCGCGGCCCACCAGGTGGTCGCTTCGGTCCACGCGACGTCGCCGCGCTTCACCTGAACGGCGAGCTTGCCGGGGTTCAGCGAGGCGTCCTGGCCCGTGGCCTGCAGGCTCGCCCAGGCCCCGACCCAGGCCAGGACGAGGAGGGCGACGCCGGCGGCGACCAGGGTCACGTCGTCGTTGTTGCGGGCCGGATCAACGCGGCTGCGGCGGACCATGACGCTCCTAGGGGGTGCTGAGCCAGCGGGTGTTGGTGTCGTGCAGGTCCATCTCGGCCGCGGTCAACGTGACCTGGGTCTGGATGCCTGCCCGCTCGCCGAGCTTGATGAGGACCTTGCCGGCACCCGGCGGCGGTGCCGGGCGGGTCTGGCCTGTGTGCGGGTCGCGGATCATCCGCTGCTTCCATCCCGCCGGCGTCGACCAGCTGGCCACCGTGGCGATCTCGACTTCGGACATGCGCTTGACCTCCGACAGCGCCCGAAGGTCCTCCTTCGCCAGGCCGGCGGTCACGACGATGGAGGACCGCTCGGCGAAGCCGCGCGCCTTCTTCACGTCGGCGGGCGATGCCATCGACTCCATGTCCTTGAGCGAGTGCGTGATGAAGATGTTGCCGACGCCGTCGTTGCGGTTCAGACGGGTCAGACCGTCGAGTTTGTCGACGAGCCCGGCGCCCTCGATGCGCAGCGGCTCCCACATCTCGTCCATGACCATCAGGTAGTGCTTCTGGGAGTCCAGACCGGCCTCGACGAGCGCGTTGGCCGCCTCGACCGAGGCGTAGCCCTCGGACCAGGTCGCGAGCATGATCGCGGCCTTCACATCGTCGGAGTGGCGGCGGATCGCTGACACGTCGACGCAGACGCCGGTCGAGTCCAGCCGTAGCCGTTCGGTGGTCTGTCCTGAGAAGGTGCGGCCCAGCGGCCCGTCGAGCAGTGCTTCGAGCGAGCGGGCGAGCGGTTTGGTGGCGTCCAGGAACTCCTCGACGGTCCCGGCTAGGGCCGCGCGGACGAGGTCTGGGTCGGGGTGGGTCATTAGGTACGCCAGGTCCGGGAGGGTCGGCGGCTCCTGCTCGCCGTGGCGGCGCTCGAGCAGCTGCCGGATGCCCTTGTTGATGAGCGTGGTCTCCCAGTCCGCGAGCGGCTGGCGGCGGACGATCTGGATCAGGGCGGTGACGAGCATCGCGGAGCGCTGCAGCGCCTGCTCTCGCAGGATCGCGCCGCCCTCTCCCCCGATGCGGTCCGCGGCCGCTCCCATCGCGCCGGGGTCCAGGACGTTGAGCCGCTGGTTCTCCCCCAAGCGCATGACCTGGCCGCCGAGGGCCTCGATGACGGCCCCGTACTCGCCCTTCATGTCGCCGAGCACGAGCGGGATGACGCCCTGGTCGGCCAGGCCGAGGATCTGCCGCACCGTCCACGACGACTTGCCCAGCCCCTGGAGGCCGAGCACCAGCATCGACGGCGACGAGATGAGGCCGTGGCGGAACCAGTTGATGACGTCACAGCAGACGGTCGCGCCGGTCTCCAGGTCATGGCCGACCGGGACGCCGACCAGCGGCCGGCCCGAGCCACCGGCGAAGGGCCACAGGCCGCACACCTGCACGCTGGTGCCTCGGTAGGACGGCGGCACCGGGAGCAGGTCCCACGCACCGCCGCCGGGTCCTCGCCACCCGCGGGGCCCCATCGAGGACCCTTCTGCTGCCGGGGCCTTGCCCGTCTTGGTCTCCTGGGGCGGAGTCGTGGCTTCGACGATGACCGGGTCTGGCCCGCGCCGCTTCGCGCGACGTCGACCGCTGCGGCGGAACGCTGTCGTGACGCTCATGAGTCTGGCCTCCCTCAGAGGTACTGACGCAGGTTGGTGGGCACCGTCGTGTGCTCCCACGGCACGAACCCGACGGGGAGCGTGGTTGCGAACGCGGCGGCCTGCGAGCCGTAGGAGCGGCGGATCCGCAGCGGCACCGCGCCCGCGCGGGACTCGACGGTCGAGACGGCCTGCACCAGGTCCTCATCGTCGGTGACGGTGGCCGTCACCAGCAGCGAGAACTGGATGAGCGAGGCGCCCGAGGCGACCTCGTCCCGGGCCTTCTCGGCCGCGCGGATCTGCACCTTGGACGCGGCCGTGGGCCGCTTCTTGGTGTTGCCGGCGAGGAACGCCGCCACCTGGGCGTCGTCCTCGGAGACCTTCGCCGAATCTTCCGGCGAGTGCGGCCGGTAGACGATCGCGACGCGCTTACGCACGAAGTCCGCGTCGGGCCGCAGCAGCCCGTTCAGCGCGCGCTCGTTGATCGCCGAGCGGGGCGGGGTGGTCATCTCCCACGTGACCGACAGGCCCGAGTCGTGGCGGTAGTGGTCCCACGCGGCCTGGTCGGCGACAGGTCCGGCTTCCTCCCAGGCGACTTCGACCGGCTCGCCGGCGAACTCCGCCTGGTCGAGCCACCGCTGCGCGGCGGGGTCGTAGGCCATGCGGACGATCTTGGACAGCTCGTCGGCGTTGACCATCTCGACGGCGCCACCGCCGGCGGACTGCAGCTGGGCAAGGAGGTTGGGCACCTTGCGAGCGAGCTCGGACCCGATCTCGTCCTCACGGCCACGGCGCGAGAGCCCACGGCCGCGGAAGGTCAGCTCCAAGTAGGTGACGTTCTCCGACGACGTGACCGAGTAGGTCCGCACGCACTCATCCATGACCTGCCGGGCGAGGGTCGGAGAGTTGGTGGCGCGAGCCTGGGCCACCATCGACTCCAGGCGGCCGCCGGGATCAGGTGCGGTGTCGGTGATCGTCTTGGCGCAGATGAGCGCGGGCTCCTGCGACATGGAGCCGAGCAGTCGGGCGTAGCTGCCGACCCACTGGTTCAGGCGCTCCTGGTCCTGCAGGGCAGGGCCCTCTGCGACGCAGCGCGCCACGATGGTGAACAAGCCGCCCTTGCGCGGGTTCTTCAGCACGGCGAACGGGTTGCCGAAGGCGTCGTTGCGCTCGAGCAGGGTGGTCCGCGCCAGCATGCCGGGCAGGCGCACGTGCGGTGCCTTGGCCTTGGAGAAGGCGCCGGAGCGGCCCTGGTGGGTCCGGCGACGAACCTGCCGGGCGAAGCCCAGGCGGCGCAGGAGTGTCACTCCCACCGGGGTGCCGACGGCCACAGCGACGGTCGCGGCCACTGCCGCGACCACGAGCGCCGCAACCAGGCCGGCGATCATCACCGTCAGCATCGCGACGACGCCGCCACCCATCAGGATCACGGTGGCCAGCAGGCCGAGGCTTCCCAGGCCGGGGGATCGCTGCGCGACCCAGTTGCCGTAGGTCGGGCGGTCCGGAACTGCCTGGCTGCTCATCGTTCCTCCTCCACCGCGCCGGAGGCGGTGTCGCTGGTGGTCTGGCCGATCGACTGGCCCATCTGAGCGGCGCTCACGACCTGGTCGACGGAGGTTCCTCCGGTCGCGCCGCTCGCCGTGGGTCCGGTCGGGGCGGCCTGGTCGCTGCCGACTGCGGCGGCGCCGACACCGGCGGGGACCTTGGCGTCGTCGCTGCTCTGATCGATGCCGGACTGAGGCGCCGAGCTGGGACCGCTCGTGGGCTTCGTCGATCCGTCGGTGTCGGGTGCGCCGCTCGGGCCGTTCGAGGCGAGGGCTGCCGCCCCGCCACCGCTCCCTCCGGTGGTGGCGCCGACGCCGGCGCTCGATCCGCTGAAGCCTGCACCGGAAGCGGCCGATGCTCCGCCACTGGCCACCGCGGCGCCGGTGGCCACGGCGGCGCCGGTGAAGCCGAGCGCCATCGCGCCGGCGTTGCCCGCCGCCATCGAAGCGGTCGCCGGGACGATGAACCGCATGATGGCCGGCAGGGCCAGGACCGCCATGACCACGGCGACCACGCCGGTGATCCGCGTGGTGATGTTGTTCTCGGTCGAGAGCATCTTGAACGCGCCGGCGTAGATCAGCGCGGCGACCGGCTTGTAGAGGATGAAGGCCACGAGCCACGCGACGCTCTTGGACCACCACTGCTTCCCAGCGGCGGTCGTGCTCGAGGCGGCCGCGAGCGGCAGCACGGCGGCGAGGTACACGATCATCGCGTTCCGCACGATCATCAGGACTAGCTGGATCAGCTGGGCCAGGAGCATGACCAGCGCCAAGATGAGCATGAGCCCGGGGCTGGCGAGACCGGCGATCGCCAGGCCGTCGAGGTCGACTTCGGCCTGCTCGAGGATCCAGTCCGAGAAAATCTCGCCGATCTCGACGCCGGTGGTGATGAGCAGGCCGCCCACGGTCGTGACCAGGACGACGCGGACGATCGAGTCGCCGAGGTCTCGAACGTGCTGCACGCGCGGCATCGTGGCCAGGCGGTACGCGGCGACGAAGAACGCCGCGATCATCGCCACGGCCACGAAGTACGACAGCCGGTCCTGCAGCCACATCGACGGCGAATTCGCCCCCTCGACGTCCGGGGCGGGCGCGTTAAGCCAGGCCGTGGTGAGGTTCTTGACCGCCCACTCGGCGGCCTCGGTGAAGAAGTCGGCCACGCCCTCCATCGCGGACTGCCCCGCGTTCTTGGCCACGCCGCCCGCGGCATCTTTGACGACGTCACCTGGGCAAGAGAGAGGGTTCTTCCAGTCGCACATCAGTCGTCGCCCCAGGCGACGTAGCGGGTCGGGACCGACTCGATGCATCCCGACGCCGTAGAGCCGTCCGGAAGTGCGCGGAGGGCCCAGTCGCCGTTCCTCCACTGCACCTCGATCGAGCAGGTGAAGTTCCGCGCCTGGTGCACCACGTACAGACTGACCACGGCGTCATCGGGGCTGTAGCTCTCGATCACGAAGCCCTTGGTGTCGGTCACCACCTCGCTCGGCTGCTGCCCCTTCTCGAGCAGCGCCTGCTGACCGATGCCGGGCACGACCTGCTGACGGACCGCCGCGGCGTAGTCGTCGACGTAGGCCAGCCGAAGGTCGATGGTGTAGGCGGCGAGGACGGCGCCCATCGGAGTTCGGGCGAAGCAGCTCCAGGGCCCGTCGGCAGGCCGTCGACCCGGGCCGGCCGACGGAGAGATGGGGTAAGCCCACCCATCGATCCGCTCCCACTTGAGGTCTGCAGGCTCCTGGGTGGGCATCTGGAGGCTACCGCCTCGCAGGCCGCACGCCGACTCGTAGCTCTCGCCGGCGGTAGGAGCCGGGTCCGTTGGGCTCGGGGCCGTCGTCGGCTCGGCGGTGGGCGAGGCCACGGCGTCTCCGCCGCTGTCCTGCCGCTCGACGACCAGGAGCGTGACCGCCACCGCGACCAGGACCAGCAGGACGGCTCCGCTGAGCAGCCACCGCAGGCTCAGGCGACGGCCGTCTGGCGACGTTTCGTACATGGTGTGCCCCCCGGCAGGTTCGTTTCAGTGCTTGGTCAGAGCATCAGGAAGTTGACGAAGCCCGATGCGCTCGCGCCGAGGACGCAGGCCACGCCGACGCCGGCGAGCGACCCAAACGACTCGGCGAGCTCACCGCGGCGGTAGGCCAGCGCCATCTTCCCGGCGCAGATCAGGACACCGGCGACGCACGCGACCATGACCAGCCACATCCCGAGGCCGAGGATCGTGCTCACCTTCCCCTCCAGCTCGGGAGGCGCTTCGGGTGACGGGTTCGGGATCGACGTCGCGACGGTCACGTAGAGGTGGGTGAACATTGGCTGCTCCTTGGTTGGAAGGTGATGGGCCAGCAGGCCAGGTGCCGGCTCTTACGGGGTGGCCTGCTTGAGCAGGCCGTGAATGAGGTCGGCCACGGCGACGGCCGCGGGGTCACGCACGTAGGGGTGGTCGCGCCAGTTCTCGACCCAGGGCATGTGGATCACGCGTGGCGCGATCGATCCGAGCTCGACGAGCCGTGCACGAATGTGCTTGCTGGGTCTGGTGGGTGCGTCCGCGACCGTCACGACGGCCACCATCTGTACGTCGGGGACGGTTCGGGAGACCGTCTCCTGCAGCATCCGGCCGGCTGCGTCGAGGCCGGCCGCGTTGGCGCGGCTGACCAGGACGACGCGGGCGGGCCAGCCCAGTTCCGGGGCGGGCCACTGACTGGTGAGGTCGAGGCCGGCACCACTCCCCCGGCGCAGCGATGTGGCACCGGCTCCGCCGTGGGCGCTGACCCAGACGAACGGCGCGATGCCCTCGGGACGTTGGGTCGTTCGTCCGGTGAGTGGACGTTTGGGGATGGGGGCCGTGACGGTGGCCCCGGATTCGCGATAGTCGTGGGACGACGTTGACGCGTCTGGGTCGGTGGCCATGGGCGGCACATTCCATGGCGACACCTCGGTGCCGTCGCTGACGGTCATGGCTGATCCCCCGATTCGCCATCGTCGAGAGCGGCCTCCGTTGCAGCCAGGCTCCCTGGAAGCCAGCCTCACACACGAGACGGACAGATCACAAGGCTGTATTTCTGTCTCCTGTGCGCGTAATCTGCGTTGAAAGTGCCCCTTGCGCGTCTCCCAGGTTCTCGGGATTGCGTGCTGGTGGCCTGATCTGCATCACGGCGACCGGGGGGTGCCGCGTGGGGGATACGCTGCCGAGTCATGAGCACCGGCAAGGACGAGCGCCGCTTCACCGCGGCCGACTACGAAGCCCTGCCCGAGGTGCTGACCGCCGACCAGGTCGCGCTGATCGTCAGCGCCTCGCCAGCGCAGGTGCGTCGCTGGGCCGCCGCGGGAGTCATCCCGGGCCGCCAGCTGGGTACACGTTGGCGCTTCTCCAAGACCCTCATCGAGCAGATGATCCGCGAGGGCACACCCCCGGACCAGGTGACGGCGTCCGAGGACGACGACGAGGAGTCCTCCAGCTAGACCCGACCGGGGACTGAGCGTGGACCAGGGGGGAACACGCACAGTCATCTACATCGCGGCCGCCGTCGCGACAGCGTTGATCGCGCTCGTCACGCTGCCGGCGGTGCTCGTCGCCGACCGCGACGCCGCGGCTGCTGACCTCACTGGCGAGGTGAACAGCGACGCGATCCCGGCCGAGTTTCGCGACTCGGTGCTCAAGGCCGGACAGCGTTGCAAGGAGATCAGTGCCTCCGTCCTGGCTGCCCAGATCGACAGCGAGTCCGGGTGGAACCTCCGCGCCACGTCGCCGGCGGGTGCCCAGGGCATCAGCCGGTTCATGCCTGGCACGTGGAACACCTGGGGCAAGGACTACAGCGGTGACGGCCGGGTCGACGTCTTCGACCCGCACGACTCCATCGGCTCGCAGGCCGATCTCATGTGCGCGCTCGCGCGGCAGGTCCGAGACAAGATCCGGCTGAGGGTCATCAGCGGTGAACCGCTCGAGCTGACCCTGGCCGCCTACAACGCAGGCATGGGCAACGTCGTCGCCGCGAAGGGCGTCCCGCCGTTCCCCGAGACCACGGCCTACATCCGCAAGATCCTCGACGCCTCGGCCAAGAAGTACAGCCTGGACGCGATCGGCGACGTCGGCGGCGCCGTCCGCCTCCCCCTGGCGCCTGGTCGCTACACGAACCAGCACAACTTCGGTCGTTCCGGCTCCATGTGGGCGCGGCATCACACCGGCAACGACTTCTCAGCTCCGTGCGGCACGCCTGTCCGCGCCGTCACCGGCGGTGTGGCCGTCGCCGACCCGTCGCAAGCGGCGTGGGCCGGGCCGCACTTCGTCAAGATCCTCACCGGGCAGCGGAGCACCGCGACCTGGTACGCCCACATGGGCCGGGCCGCGGTCACCAGCGGACAGCGGGTGCAGGCCGGTGAGGTCATCGGCTACGTCGGCAGCCTGGGCAACTCCAGCGGCTGCCACCTGCACCTGGAGGTCCACCCCAAGAACGGCGGCTACGCCCAGGACGAGGTCGACCCCAACGCTTGGCTCCGACAGAAGGGACTGCGCCCATGAACGCGCGCATCCGGATCGCGACGGCGACAGCCGCGCTCCTGCTGGCCGCCGCCTGCAGCGGCGGAGACGACGAGCCCGACCGGGCCACGCCCTCGCCCGTCGGCGATCACGCCCAGCTCAACGCCGACGGCGTCGAACTCATCGAACCCGGCGGCCCGGCCCAGCCGCGAGGTCCGCTGCCTGACCCAAAGACCGTCGACGACTCCAACGCCGGCGAGGTCGCCGACGCGGCCGCCGTCGCCGCGTTCGTGGTCGACACCCGCACCGACCGCTCCCCCGCTGACGGACTGCGCCGCGCCGCACCGTGGCTCACCACCGACTACGCCCGTGCCGTCGCTCAGCCCATGCCAGGCGACGGCGGCGCCGACTGGATCGAGCTCGCCGCCGTCGACGGCTACACCAGCGTCACCGTCACGCCCACCGACGAAGTCGAGGGCGGCAAGAGCGCCGGCGGCCAGGTCGTCCTCACCCGCGTGGCCACCGTCCAACGCCACGACGCCCAGGGCAAGCAGCTCTCCACCGAGCAGCTCGGCGTCTTCATCACCCTCACCCGGACCAACGACGGCGCGCCGTGGCGCGTCGAGGCCATCACCACCGCCTAGGAGCAGCAGCCATGACAACCAGCGCCAGCAAGCCGTCCGTCCACTTCGTGACCATCGACGGGGACCAGGTCACCGTCGACGGCGCCACGATCGACGCCGCCGGGAGCCCACACACCGCGGCGGTCCACCACATCGCACGCACCTACGCCCAGCCGCTCGGCCAGGCCGTTGAAGCGATCGCATCGGACTCCGGCGGCCACATGCGTCTGACCATCAACCCGGACGGGTCCACCGGCGACGTCGCGCCCATCACCGAGACCGAGGCGCGCGACCTCGAGCGCACCCACCGCGGCACCGGCCTGCACGTCGTCACCGCCGACGACGACCCCGCACCCACGGCCAACCCCTGGGTCACGACCGCGGCCGCCGGCGACCGGCCGGCGCCGGCCACGGAGGTGCACGTCTCCCCCACCGCCCCCCGACACGCCCGCAAGAGCTTCATCTCCGAGGGCCCGGTGATCCAGCCCGCCAAGCAGGGCTGGCGCGGCTCGCTCAACCGCTTCGGGCTCCGTGTCGGTCCCGGACCGGCCGAGAAGGAGTGGCGCCAGGACGTCCAGCTCGTCTCCCAGCACTGGCCCGGGCCCCGCACGATCGCCGTGGCCAACGGCAAGGGCGGCGCGAACAAGACGCCCACCACCGCCATGCTGTCGGCCGTGTTCGCCCGCTACGGCGGCGCCGGGGTGCTGGCCTGGGACAACAACGAGACCCGCGGCACCCTCGCCTGGCGCACCCAGGGCTCCAACCACGACAACACCGTCCTGGACCTGCTGCCCCGCGTCGACCAGCTGCTCGGCACCGGCGCCCAGTCCGCCGAGATGAGCTACTTCGCCCATCACCAGCCGGCGGACAAGTTCGACGTCCTCCGCTCGGATCAGTCCGTCGACGGCGGCCACGAAGTCTCCGCCGACGACGTCAACAAGATCCACCGCGTCGCCGCCCGCTACTACCGGATGATCGTCATGGACTCGGGCAACAACGAACGCGCCGCGAACTGGCGCGCGATGATCGAGCACACCGACGGACTCGTGGTGCCCTGCACCAACGCCGAGGAAACCGCCGAGGCCGGCGCCCGCCTCCTAGAGACGCTGATCGAACGCGACGAGCACAACGCCGCCCTGGCTCGCAACGCCGTCGTGATCCTGTCCCAGCGCACCCCGGGCAAGGACCCCAACGTCGAGCGCATCACCGCCAACTTCGAGCCCCTCGTCCGCGAAGTCGTCACCATCCCCTACGACAAGGCCCTGCAATCCGGCGTCATCCACTTCGACGCCCTCCGCCCCGCCACCCAGCGCGCCTGGCTCCGCGCCGCCGCCGCCGTCGCACGAGGCCTCAGCGCCTAACCCAGGTACACGCGCACGGATCGGGCTGGAAAGGTCACCGACGATGGTCGAGGAAGTCGCCTACTGCTTCTGGCACCGCCGGCCAGGCCCAGGACGGTCGGTTCTGCGGGTCGAGAGGGGCTGTCCCGGAAGGGGTTGTACCCACGCTGTCTGCCTCTGTTACGTAGTTAGACCCGGCGGCCTGCCCCCGACCGGCTTCTGGCGGGTGCGCTCGCGATAGGTGTCGAGGTCGGCGTACCGGTCCTTCGGGTGAGGGTCCGTGATCGTCGCGCGCGTGAGCCCCATCCGGTGATTATTGGTGCGCAGCAGCAGCGGGCGCCCCGGCAGGCCCAGGTAGGTGGCCAGTTCCAAGACCAAGGCATCGCTGACGTCCAGCAGCGGGACGGCCATGTTGTGCACCAGCCCATCGTCGTCACCCCAGTCCATGGGCGCGGCCCAGCTCAGCGTGTGCGCCGCCGCTGACGTCACCTTGTAGAAGCCCGGTGCCGCCCTCAGGAACTGGCCGGTCAGGTCGACCATCTTCGGGGCCATGTCCGATCGGACGCCCTCGTACTCCACCTGGGCGGTCTGGTGGGCGCGATCGCCGCCCTTGGCCTTCGCCGCAAACCCCGCAGACGTGACCAGTCCCTGCCCGGCCAGCCGCAGCTCCTGCGCGAGATCGTGGATCTCGAGCCGCTCCCCTGGCGCGATGTCGACGGTAGCCTGCTCGACGTCCTCGGCGTCCTGCAGCAGCGCCGCGGCCCACCGTGTCACCCGCGCCTTGGAGTCCAGGCCGGTGTCGACCAGCCAGCAGGCCCGCATGGCGCCCTCCAGGACGGTGCGGGCCAGGGTCAGGCAGACCCTGACCGGGACGTCGTCGGCCGGCCGGCGCGCCAGGTCGTCCAGCACCTCGAAGTGCTCGGCGGCTACCGACAGGTGCCCGCGGACCGCTCCGACAGCGTGGTTGCGCAGGTGGGCCCGGGTATC
Source organism: Aeromicrobium massiliense JC14 (assembly GCF_000312105.1). GTDB lineage: Bacteria > Actinomycetota > Actinomycetes > Propionibacteriales > Nocardioidaceae > Aeromicrobium > Aeromicrobium massiliense. The sequence continues at coordinate 18,453 of NZ_HE978639.1, read as the reverse complement.
GGCCGTGAACTGCTCCCCCATCCAGCGGACGTCCGCGGCCGCGCAGGTCCCGTCGCGGGGTGCAGCTGCAGCCTCCTCGACGTCGGCCAGGAAACAACCGAGCAGGTCGCGCTGCCAGGCGAAGACGTTCTGGACGCGACGGTGCGGGTCGGCTGGCATGCCCGGAAGCCTAAGCCTCCCGCGTGCCGGGACAACAATTGCGCAAGGCGGCTAGGACCCGGGCAGGCGATACTGGTCGGATGCCCGCTCCCCCGCCCTGCGTCATCTGCCTGAGCGCGCCGTCGACGACCCGCGAGCATGTGCTCCCCTCCTGGTACCTCGAACATATGGACGCCGCGGGCCCGGCGCCGGCCGGGTGGTCGTTGAACGGCGCTCCGCTACTGCGCCGCGACGGCAGCCCGATCGTCTTGCCGGTTAGGCAGCGAGTTTTTGTACCGGCCTGCGGACCGTGCAACGGGGCCATGGGCACGGTGCTGGAAGAACCAGTCAAGGACGTCGTGCGCCCCCTGGCGTCTGCCGGCTGGGCAGGACCTCTGATGCGAGAGCAGTGGCAGGCGCTGGGCCGCTGGCTGACGAAGGTCGTCACGCTATACGCCCATCCGCTCGCACGCTTCGGGGACGATGGGCTGAACAAGAACGCGATGAAACAGCGGCCCCACGTCGGGCGCATTCCGGACCTGACGTGGCTGACCGACGGCTCCCCCGCTCCGACGTCGCTGTCGACCGTGGTCTTCCGGGCCGACACCAGCGTCGAGGAGACTCTCGAGGAGGTCGTGATCCCCGCATCGGTCATGGCTGCGGACGGGTCGACGTACGAGAGCTTCACCGCGTCGCTGGCCTTCCCCGGGCTGCACGTCGGTGTCTTCTCCCACCCGAGCATGACGTTGCGCCACCCGCTGGTCGAGCGCGGCCACGCGTGGGAGCTGCTGCGCTCAGCACCACCGGACGGGTCGGACCTCGCAGACCTGCCGACGCTCTCCCATCACGCCGTGCGGGTCTGCGCCGGCGGCGGCGTACCCGAGGGCCACCAGATCGACGCCAGCACCGACAGCCGCTTGACGGGCCTGTTCGGGTACGAGGACCGTGGTGCGCTCGGCCGGCCAGACGGCTAGGACGTTGCCGGGCGCAGGCCGCCGCCGAACCGCCCCCGGTCCATCCCGGCCGGCCCCTGTCAGGTGAGTTGGACACGCATCCGCACCATCGTGACGGCCGGCAACTCGTACGTGATCTGCTCCAGGTCCAGCAGCACTATGGCCCGCTGCTCGGGGGCGGCCGGCTGGGCCCGGCGCTGAGGCGTACCGGCCTGAAACTGCTCGCCCCGACGATGTCTCCAGCCCGCGCGAGATCAACCGCCTGGTCGTCTACGAGGCGAACCGCAAGACCATCCCCACGCTCGGGTGCACGCCATGGTGCCTGCTCGCCGGCCGCGCAGACCAGCGTCGCCCAGCTCCGTGACCGGCATGACCCGCTGACGCCCCCCGTTTCTGTATCGGCTCAGGCGCCGGGCTGGCTCCGCGCCGCCGCAGCGGTCGCTCGCCGGGCTCGACGCGCCGCTCGTCCAGGTGCTCGCCGTCGACGAGCTGCAGGCCATGCTCAGGACGCGGGTGGCGTGGCGGACACCGTGACGCTGAACGACCTGCCGCCGGCGTGGGACGGCCAGCCGGTCACGTAGTCGGACTGGCAGCTCGAACCCTGGTCGTCGCACTACTTCCACGACTTCGCGGCCCTGGCCTGCCGGAAATGCGGCAGGCTCAGTCGGGCCCTGCACGCGACCGGGACGCGTCGGCCGGCGGTGGGCCGCCCGTGGCGCAGCCTGTTCGTCACCCGGTGCCTCCACTGCGGGCACGACAGCGTGTACGACTCCCAGGACGACCCGGCGTACGACTTGGAGCCCGACGACTACGGCGACGAGGGGTCCTGGCCGCCCGGTGAGCAGCCACCCGCTCAGGGCGCGCTCCCGGGCCTCTAGGGCGTGTGGGCGAACCTGCACCCGGTGTCGCAGGTGCGGCGTACGGTCGCGCCATGACCGAACCCATCCAGAACGACCCCGCCACCAACGACGACGACGACACACCGCCGACGGACGAGTTCCGAGGTGACGTCGTCCTCCGCGCGATCGTGAAGGCGCTGAACACGCTCAACGACTCCGGGTCCCGCCTGCCGGTGTCCCTCACAACGGGCGCTGGCACGATGTCTGGCGACCTCATCGGCTTCGGCGTCTGGCAGCGCGAGCTCGACGAGCATGCCCGCGGCGGCAACGAAGATCCCGAGGCCGTCACCCCTGCCAGCTACTTCGAGGGCACGGACGTCGCCGAGGGCGAGCCCGCGCCGTGGCCGTGGCACATCCATCTCGCTGACGCGACGCTTCACACTGGCGCCGGGAAGGTGGGATACGGGTTCTGGCGGGGCCGGTTGGAGCAGCTGACCGGCTGGTCGCCCGGCAAGCCGTAGCGGCGGAACTGAACACGTCCTCGGCCACCAGCAGCACCGCTGCGCACCTCGGCGGACCGGATGCCTGCGATGTCGCGCCAGGACTGGCACTCCACGCCGTAGGGGAGGCCGCTAGACACGAAGACGCCCCGCACCGGTGAAGGTGCGGGGCGTCGGTCGATCAGCGCAGGACGTTCACCGTGATGGGCACCTCGACGTGGAGCTGCTGGAGGCCGCCGGCCCCGAGAATCCCCACCATCGTGACCCAGATGATCGCCACAGAGGTACGCTGCTTCATGTAGGTAACCGCCTATTCAGTTGTGCCCCCGCGGGACGTCCACGGGGAGAGCGACAGTCCGAGGCCCACGGAGCAGCCACTCCGTTGGGCCTCGACCTTTGCCCGGCAGGCTCAGGACCAGGTGTCTCGACCCTCTCGGCGAGGGTTGAGAAATCTAGTGCCTGTCGCCATGCACGAGTCTAGTGCCGCGTTCCGACGCGGTCGGCTACACACAGACGTCGGCCCTCGGCGAGTCGCCGCCGCAGGCGTACCCTCCGCCTCGTGCCTGTGAACCTCCGCTCAACCATCCGCCAGCGCTACCCGCTGGGGTGAAGGACCGAACCGGGCTCGGGCCTGGTCGTAGATGTCGCCGGTGCCCTCGACGGTGTCGGTGGCGAGGGCCGACCTTGACCGGAACGTCGCGGACGTCCGACTCGGCGACGCCGGCGGAACCCGGGGCCACTACGGCCCCGCTCCCCCACCACCGGATGACGTCGAGCCCTACACGCTTCTGGACATGCTCGAGGACATGCTTGGCGCCCACGTCATCGACGAGGAACGGTCCGCGACTGCCTGACGGCGGCCGCGGACCCCCTCAGCGACTCACTATCGTCCCGACACCACACCTGCCCAGCAGCCTCCGACGAGAACCGCCAGCTGGCATAGGCCATCGAACACCTCGCCGACGGCACCGAGATCCCCGTCACCCGTCGCGGGCCAGTTCAGGGCCACCACGAAGAATCCGGCTAGGCCGGCGGCCGCGAACGCGATGCCCTTGTCGGGCGAGAGACGCCCGGACATCCATGCCCGCGGGCCGAACCCGAGCATCCACGCGGCGATGAATCCGCCCAGGTAGACAACAAACTCCATCTTGAACTCCTTGCTGGTGCGAGGCATCCGGCTCGCAGCGGACGGACCGATGTGTCGGTTCGCGGACGTGACCGTCCCGCCCGCGAGAGCTCCGTCAAGGAGCCCTTCCCGCCCCGTGGGTATCGGCACGCGACCGTCGCCGCGTGCCGACCGCCGCTTCCCAGCTCGCATAGGGACTGTTCGACCGGCCAGGTGGGCCGGCTGAACCAGGAGAACGACATGGATACACGCCAGAAGCGCCCGCGCGGCCACGGACTACAGCGACTCAAGGAACTCGCCTACAGCGTCCTGGTCCAGCTGCTCGTCGCTGAGCTGCGCGACCTGCTCGACACCATCCAGCGGTGATGACGACGCCCTGCGGGCCGCCGAGCTTGGCGGCCCGCAGCGCGGACCGGGAACGGCGCCGGCTTCGCCGGCACGGTCATCGGGTCAGGCTTCTCTCCTCCTGGGCGTTCCATGATCGGCGGCCCGCAGCTCCACGCAACGGCTCCGCCGGCGCACCATCGACCCGGTGGATCGGCGCTCGCAAGCTCGCTGATTTCCTCACCACCGGCCCGCTGCCACGCCCCTACGGGTTGACGCTCCGCTGCTCCACGGCCGCCGTTCATCTCTCTTTGCCCAGGAGGGGCGAAGAACGGTCGGGACGGGCAGACGTCACCGGCGGCCCACTCCCCGGCAGGAAGGAGTGATCGTGCCTACCATCGCCGACACCCAGGAGACCAACCCCAACGACCTGCTGGTCGACCTGAACGTCCGAGACGACCTCAACCTCAGCAAGGACTTCGTCGCCTCCATCGCCGAGCACGGCGTCCTGTCCCCCATCGTCGCCGTCCAGACCGACCAGGGCCTCCGCGTGCGGATGGGACACCGGCGCGCCGCCGCAGCCGTGCAGGTCGGCCTCGACACCGTCCCGGTCGTCGTCATCGCCAGTGAGCGCGACGGCGAGGCCGAGACCATCGAGCGGCTCAGTTGTGGGACTTTCTGTCTGTCGGCCGCATCGACAAGGTTCCTTATGTCAGATTGAGTGCTTTTCGGCGCTCCCCGAGTCGTTCAGGCGGCCCCGACGATGTGGACGTTGACCGCCTCGAAAGCGACGGTGACCAGGTCGAGTCCGTGCCCGAACCACAGCGGCACGGGGTCGTCCAGGGCCTTGAGCGGGGCCTGGGTCTGCGCGGGTCCGTAGACGATGAGCGCCTCCTCGTTGAGGTTGCGCACCGAGTTCCAGACCAGCGCTTCGAAGCCGGACCGCGACGCGGCGCGCGCCCAGGTCACGGTCGTGGCGTAGATGGCCGGGTCGTGCTCGGTGAAGTTCGACGGCTTGATGCCGACGCGAGTCAGGCCCGGGCCGCTCAGGTCGGCGAAGCGCACGTCGCGGCTGGTCTGCATGGCGCTCAGGTAGCGGCCCTTGAGCTCGTCGAGGTGGATGCGCACGTGCCCTCCCCCGGGCGGTGGCAGCGGCGCGTTGCGGCCGATCGCCTCGTAGAGCGCGGCGTCCACGCTGCGGCCGCAGTACAGGCCGGTGAGGTCGCTGAGGTTCAGCGGGGTGAAGCGGCCGGGGTGCGCACCCTGGACCGCGACGGGTGGGAACGTCGCAGGATCGTGAACGCCGTGTACGCGCCACAGCATGGCTCCGGCCTCGAGTCGACCGGCCAGGAAGTCGGCCACGAACGGTGCGGCAGGCAGGCCCGTGGCGCCCGCGGTCACCACTCGGGAGCGAGGTCGGCGTCGAGCTGGTCGAGCACGCGGTCCGACTCGCCAGCGTCCAGGAGCCGCAGTGGGGTCTTGCCGGCGAAGGCAGCGTGGGGCTCGGTCAGCCAGAACAGCGCGAACTCCTCGCTGCGGTCGGCGCTGCGCACGCGCTTGAGGACGTCGAGGATCTCCGGTCGCATGTGCCCGGTCTGGTCGAGCTGGAAGGCCGGGAAGACGACGTTCCCGGTCGGGCGGCGCAGACCGATCAGCTTGCCGTCACGCCGGTGCGCGTTGGCCGTGTTCGCCGGACGCTGCCCGGACGCGCCCAGGCGCTTACCCATCTCGGTGGCGTCGATCATCTCGTGACGGTCCTGGAGGCTATGCCACCAGTTGACGGTGTTCTGCTCGCGCATCGCGGCCGCCCCGCTCACCGCAGGCAGGCCGTCGATCGCCTTGACGCGCTGAAGCGTGACCGCTCGGCTGTGGACCAAGGCGTTCAGCAGGAGCTTGAGTTCGCTCGCGTCCACCAGATCGGCGGGGGCCTCGACGACGAACTTCCCGGCCTCGCCCGACACAGTTACGTCTTCGTCGAGGAGGGACATGCCCTGCGGGATCCTGGTATCGCTCATGACTCACACCTTCCGTGAAGCACCAGTCTAGTGCACGTCATGCGACAGTGCCAGGTGCACGAGTTGCACTCAACGGCCAGTCAGGACGGGGGCAGCACGACCGCGGCGAACGCCTCAGCGGCGCGGATCACCTTGACCCCGACCTCGTCCAGCTCGCCCTCGCACAGCAGTCGCGCCGGCGCGACCTCGCCGAGCTGCGGGTTCGCGCCCATAGGCCACGCCTGGGCGACCTGCGGGGTGTCGCGCTGAGCGATCAGCGCTGCGGCCCGGTAGGCCAGGCGGAGTCGGTTGAGGGTCTCATCGGAGGGCGTGTCCTCGCCGTCGGCCCACTGCCGGACGACGCGCGTCCCCTTCTCGGTGGCCTTCGAGAACAGCTGCAGCTGCACCTGCTGAGCCTCACCCGGAGCAAGGGCAAGCCGCTTGGCCAGGTAGTCGGACAGGTAGGCGATCCGCTCACCTTCGACGTGGACGGCGACGGCGTTCGGGTCGGCCGCGTTGTCGGGCTCGCGGTGCAGGAAGTCGGCGGTCTCAAGGTGCCCGTCCGCCCCCTGGCCGTGCCGGGCCATGAGCGCCGCGGCGGCGTCCTTCGCGAGCGTCGTCGTCCCGGCAAGCTTCACGAGCCCCTCGACGTCCTCGACGACCTCTATCGACACGGTGAACCCGAGCCGATCACGCGGAGTCTCTCGCCTGCGGACCTACGTACGGTCCGTCGCGGTCTTGCCGAGGAATCGTCCGAGCAGTCCCATGGGGCGATCATCCCATCTGACTGCTGGCGCCCACCGGGAACCGCGATCGCCTCTACTCTGCTCCCGTGCACCTGCCGTACGACCTCCCCGCCACCGCCCGCGAGCAGGTGGCGCTCGTGCGCGAAAAGGCGACCCAGGCCGGGGGCCCCGCGCCGCTCGAGTTCGATGGGCCTCGGCCTGACGTGGTCCGCCACACGATCCGGCTCGGCGCCGGCTGGAGGGTCTCGGGCAGCCCTCTGACCGCCGCCGGCTGGGACGGTCGGCCGGTCATCACCCGTGGCGCCGTGCTGGACTGGGCCGCCCAGGCTCGAGCCGGTCGGCGACCGTGGCGGCAGGTTCTCGTCGCGTCCTACGCCTGGGGCACCGGAACGGTGAGCTACGGGCCCGTGCGGATGGCCAGGGTGCTGGCCGCCGGCGGCGACGTCGTGGAGCACGCGGTCACCTCTGCGGTGCGGACGCTGGACGAGCACGGCGCCGTGGCCGCGTACTGGGTGCTGAACAACCGCGCGCCGGCCGGGCTGCGCCTGCCGTTCTTGGGCCCGGCGTTCTTCACCAAGCTGCTCTACTTCGCTGGCCACGAGCTGGCTCGCGCACCCATCCCGCCCGGCACCCACCGGCCGTTGATCCTGGACCGCGTCCTGGCCAGCAAGCCGCAGATCCGCCCGGTCGTGGGCGGATGGACGGCCGGATGGCGCACCAGCCACTACGCGGCCTACCTGGAGCGCATGGCCGCCCTGACGCCTGACGGCTGGGCGCCCGATGAGCTCGAGCTGCGCCTGTTCTCCAGCTGAAGTCCGGCTGCGGTTCAGGCGATCGCGCAGGTGGCCAGGAACGCCATCAGCGGGGTGGCGTCGTCGCTGGTGAACAGGACGTCAAGTGCCTGGTTGAACTCCAGGCGTCGCGCCCACGGGATGTTCACCGACTCGTACCCCGAACTCAGCAGGACGCCGGTCATCATCAGGCGGGCGGTGCGCCAGGTGACGCTTCTTCAGGCTCATGCCCTGGACCTATGCGCGCTGTCCCCGACACTCGCTAGGGTCTGGACCCCCGGTTCTTCGCGGTTGGCGGCCCGCTTGTCGCGCGACTTTCAGTAAAGTCTCCCCGCGTGTCGGCTCGGAACCTGGCTCACACCGCTGTAACTTCACGATCATGACCGGACGACCGCGCCAGCGCCGCAAGGGGCTCGAGGGACGCCGGGTGGTGCTGTTCACCATCCCGGACGCCTCCCCCAAGCTCAAGGTCGAAGCGTTCGCCGCCATGCTCGACGTCTCGGTGGCCATCGCCCTGGAGACGCTGCTCGACGCCGTCGACGTCGACGACCACGGCCGCGTGATCGGCGCGCACGGCTGGGGCGTCCAGCTGCGCGATCAGCTGGAGTTCTTCTCCGCCGACCTGGACGTCGCCGGCCGTGTGGCCCGACGCGCCGAGGCCGAGCGCCTGCTGGGCACTGACCCCGCCACCGTGGAGACCTCCCCCATGGGCGGGCGCCTGACCCACAGCGTCATCGCAAAGGTCGACAAGGTCCGCCGCGCGTACGGCATCGGCAAGGGCCAGGCGGCCACGCTGATGGTCACCGCAGTCCAGTTCTCCCTCGACGACGGCTCCTTCGTGGGCCTCGACGAGTCCGTCTTCGGCGCGTTGACGCCGAGCACCGACATCCCGCTCCCCGACCAGGAGGCACTCATGACGCGCAGCGCATGACTAGGGGCCGGCACCTAACGGCACCGGCCCCTGCGAAAGTCACTCGAACCTGACTGTCGATTCCGCCAAGTTTCACCAGCCAGTTCGAGCCCCACATCAGGCCCCTCGCGGGTCCCTTTGCGTACCTTCAACGAGAAGTCGAGGTATGAGCACCATAACACCTGGTGCGGCCTTGGCGTTCCCCTACGCGGCGACACGCCGGGACGCAGACCACTTCACAGCCTTCGCGCGCGCCATGTCCCCGGACGGTCGCGTGCGCCTTGCCGACCCCGAGGGACGCTTCTCGCGGGCAGCCCAGCGCCTGTCCAAGCTCGGGGGCCAGCTGCCCTCCGTCCCGGCCGCCACCAACACGTACGACCGCTCCGGCACCGCCGCGGTCTACGTCTTCGACCTCGACGCCAAGGCCGCCAAGAACCGATCCAGCTCGCGAGCTGCGCACGACTTCGGTCTGCTGCGCGCCCAGCTGGACGCCGCCGGCCTGGACTTCTTCGCCGACACCTCCATCTCCGGCGGCTACCACCTGTACGTGCCCGTCGCCGGCGGCCTGACCTACAGCGAGATCTCCACCGTCGACCGGATGCTCGAGCACTGGCTCGTGTCCTTCGACAAGATGCCGCACACCGGCCTGACCCACGGCTGCATCCGCTTCCCTTTCAGCCCGCACAAGAACGGTGGTTTGCAGCGCCTCGTCGACCGACGCGCATGGCGCACCGTGCTGACCGGTGACGCGCTGGAGGCCGAGGTCAACCGCGCCCTGAAGCTCCTGGCGGCCACACCCAACCCGCGCAAGCAGTGGGATGTGTTCGTGCGTCAGCTCGTCCGCCGCACCCCCGCGCCCGGCCTGACCGGCACGCAGAGCGCCGCGGCGGCCGCGGTCGCCGGCACGCGACCGGGCTCCGTGCCGGGTCAGCCCGTCTTCGACCGCCTGTCGGTGACCGACCTGCGCGAGCTCGACCTGGCCGCGCTGCCGCACCTGGCGCCCCGATCGCGCCGCCGTGACGAGCCGACCGGCATGTGGAAGCGGCTCGCGGTCGAAGGCCACGACTCGTCGGTGTACGCCTCGGCCTCCCAGACCCGCTTCGCCGTCGTCCTGTCCGCCGTGTCGGCCGGCATGAGCGCCCTGGACGTCTACATGCGCGCGTTCTTCGGCGACTGGAAGGGCCTGGGCCACTGCTACGGCCGCTACGGCAACGCCCACCTGGCCACCAGCTTCAAGCGCGACTGGCTTGCAGCCGTGGCCATCGAGACCTCGCGAAGAAACGAGCACGACAATGACTCGCGCGAGCGTGTCCACCACGGCACCACTAGCCGACAAGAAGCACAGGGGGCACCACACTCTGGCTGGGTGCGGTCGTGGCTCGAGGCGGCCGAGCAGCTCGCCGTCTCCAGGAAGTGGTCGCTGGCTGTGCGCGCGGTGCTTGCCGCCCTTGCGTTCATGAGCGCGGACAAGAACACCCCTTTCATCGCCGTGGGGAACAGATCGCTGGCCACCGCGGTCAACCTGGACCAGGCCACGGTCGGCAAGATCCTGCGCCAGCTGCTGGCCGACGAGAGCCCTCTGGTGCGCGTCACCACCGAGGCCCAGGGGATCTACGCCCGCGAGCTCGAGCTCCTCATCCCGTCCGACGTCGAGCACCTGGCGTCCGGTCGCGAGTGGCGCAAGGGTCGTCTGCACCCCGTGCGGCCCGCGTTCTACGTCCTCGGCCACGCCGCGGCCTTTACGTACGGCGCCCTGGAGACCGAATCGCTCGACGCCGGCGTTGGCCTGTCGGCACGCCAGGTTGCACAGGCCGCGCGCATCTCGCCCACCACGGCGGCCGCCGCGCTGCGCACGCTGGCCGAGTTCGACCTAGCCACTTCGACTGAGCACGGATGGGTCATCGGCACTGGCGACGCGGACGACGTCGGCCGGCGGCTCGGTGGCGAGGAGCAGAAGAAGGCCCGCGTCCTCAAGCACCGGGCCGAACGACGCGCCTGGCACGAACGCCTCGGCCTGCACCTGGCCGGCGACGCCGACGAGATGATCGCCCAGATCGAGAACGTCCTGACCTCTGCCGCCCGGTCCCCCGCTGCACGCCGACGACCCGGCACGTCGGATCGACGACCTCCCCAGCGCGAGCCGGGATGGACGACGCCCACGGAGCCCGTCGACTGGGGCACACCTAGCGAGCCGCCCGAACGCGAGCTCGCGTGGCCCCTGCTCGAGCCCCACTCCCCCGGCCCGGCAGCGATGGCTGCTTGTGCGGACGAGCTCGACGCTGCAGTGCGCCTGGTGGTCGAACAGCTCGGCGCGGTCCAGATCAGCCCGTGAACGCTGCATCAGCCAGGTGCATCGCTTGCTGGCGGCCCGGAAACGCCGGAATCCCGGGCAGAATCGTGTATCGGAGGTCAGGCGTGGTGCAGCGAGTGGATCGACGCCCGCGGGTGATGCACCCTGTTTTGGCCTGCGATTCCAGGCAAGAACACGCCCAGGTGCAGCATTACATCATTCTCTAAGAGGTATCTATAAGAGAGAGATAGGTTAATACGCACTTAAAGGGTGTCGTCTGTCCAGGTGGACAACTGTGTATGTGGGTCCCCTACATATGTGTCTATGGGGTGCGCAGAATGATTACCCTCTGCACCGACCGGGGCGTTTTCCCCGGAACTGCAGGCGAAAACGCGGATCCGCTCGATGCACTGGGGTTGCACCGGTGGAGCACTCCGGTGCACCCATCGGTGCACGACGGTCGACAAGCGCCTCCGCAGGTCCCCAGACAAGCGGAGGCCGGTCCTCCCATGAAGGGCGATCCGGCCTCCGACAAGAGCCTCGGGAGTCAGCTGATGAGCGAGGCGTTACGAGCTCGACGCGTCGACGGAGCGATCTGGACGCTGAACGACGAGTCGAAGTGCTGGTTCACGACCGCCGACAGCCGCCCCTGCAGGCTCAGGAACGAGCTGCCGAGGATCTCCTCCAGGCGGTCAGCCTCCTCCTCGCTCAGCTTCGTGCGCCGCGAGCTCGAGGAGACCAGGGCGCCGCGGGGCACCGAGACCGGCTCGCCCTTGAAGTCAGCCAGGTCCTCGGCCTCGCTCAGGTCCGCGAAGCCGAACATCTTGATGTAGGACTCCTCCAGCAGGCCGGCGGCCGCGACCTTCTTGGCGATCACGTACAGCGCGCCCGGCTGCGTCATCGTCGCGGCCAGACGTCCGAACGACTCGTCGGCCTTCTCGGTCATCGCCAGCGTCAGGTTGCGCCGCGGGTCGCTGCCCACCGGAGCGCTGCGCTCCCCGACCGGGTCGGACGTCACCTTGGGCGTGCGTCGTCCGGTGCGGCGGGACCGGGTCGGCGCCGGCTCGGCAACTGCAGTGCTCGCGCCTGCTGCCTGGCCGGCCGCGCGGCGGGTCCGGGGCGCCTTCGCCTCCTTGGCGGCTGGAGCGGAGTTCGTCTCCGGCGCTGCCGCGGCGGGCTCGTCGGCGGGCGGCTTCGTGGCGTCCTGGGCAAGCGCCGGCGCGACAGGTGCTTCAGCAACAGGCTGGGTGGCCGGAGACGGCACCGACTCAGCCTCCTGGCCGTCCTCGGGCTGGATCGGGCGCAGGGCGCCGGCCGCGAACGTGCGGCGCTTCTCGAACTGGCGCTGGCCGGCGAAGCGGATGTCGTCGGTCACTTCTGCTCCTCGCTGATCTCGGTGCTGACGCCGATGTAGTCGGCCTTGTCGAAGTTGTAGGTGTGCATCCGGTGGAACAGCTCGGTGGCCACGTCCATGATGTCGCCGGCCATGCCGGTCGAGCCGGAAGCGACAGGCCCGCTGTCCTTGCGGCCCTCGCGCACCGCCTTGTACCAGGGCTGGCGCTGCTCGTGCTCGTCGGCGATCTCGTAGACGAGCTTGCCCTTGGCGCGCGCGATCTGCGCCGTGGCGGTGCTCCAACGGATGGTGTGCTCGATGATGAGCGGCACGTCCTCGTAGACGCCGGGGCGGCCGGGCACCTGGCTCTTGAACCGCTGCCCGCCGGTCGCAGCCTCGATCGCGTCGAACGCGGACCGCTTCACGTTGCGCATGCGCTCGGTCGCGCCGGTCAGCACGACGCCGAGCATCTCGACCTGGTGCGCCCCGTCCTCGGTCGCCGCGGCCATGTCGATGATCTCTCGCACCGCACGGATCGAACCGAAGTCCGGCATCGTCGCGCCGACGATCCAGCGGGCCGCGCCCATGATGTTGAGCTGGATCTCCTTCTCGTTGGGCGGAGAGTCGATCACCACGAGGTCGTAGGGGCGTCCGTTCTTCTCGGCCTCCTCGAGCGTGCGGGCCAACGTCAGCGCCAGGCGTGCGTGGTACACGGGCGAGAAGTCGATCTCGTCGGGGACGTCCAGGACGTCGTCGTACCACTCCCCCGCCGCCGGCCCGGGCAGCTCGAAGCCCTGGCCACGCAGCTGGCGCTCGAACTCGCGCTGCTTCTGTTTCACGAGCGTGTCGGAGATGGACCGCGTGTTGATGCCGCCGTGAGCGACGTCCAGTCCCGGCCGCGCGTCCTTGATGAGGTTGTCGATCGCCCCTCCGTGCAGGACGGCCTCGCGCAGTCCCCACCCGGCGTCGTACGCGGGGTTCTCGAACAGCGCGAGCTCGTCCAGGACGTTGCCCTGAGGATCGAGGTCGACCAAGAGGACTCGATCTCCCCGAGTCGCGGCGAGGCCGGCGAGGTTCGACGCGAGCGTGGTCTTGCCGACCCCACCCTTCTGCGCCATGACGGCGACGACGTTGTCCAGCTTGGAGTAGTCGAGGTCGTCGAAGTCCGGGTGGCTCAGGGCCGTGTACGCGGGTGCCTGGTCGGGCATGAGGGTCCCTTCTGCTGCGTGGGGAAGTCGTCGCGCGCGTGTGCGCGAATGAACGCGTCGCCAGCGTATTGAATTCACTCCCCCCGCCCGGCATTGACAGCGCGTGTCGGCCACCGCTGTCGGCGCACGCCGCCTGCGTTGAGTCGCTGACTGAAGGGAGGCCCGCCCGGTTGGTGTCTGCGCGGGCATGGTCTCGTGCGTGAACGTCGGTGCGAGAGTGCACGGGACAGCGCACGCATGATCGGGACGTCCCAAACCGTCCCAAGATGGCCCGAACGTGATCGGGACAAGCGGGGACGAATAGGGACGAATAGGGACGCCTGGGGACGGTCAGGGACGACTTGGGACGACTCGTGAACGCGACGGCTGGCACTGGGGGAGGGGTCCGGACTCGGTCGCCACGTGAGCAGGCGCGTCGGGCCGCCTCAGGGCCTCGCAGGCCGTGGGCGAGCATCTGGACCGGCCGTCGCGCGAGAGGCCGTCAGATCGCGTTTTCGAGGTACGCGCTCGGACGGCCTCATCGGACGCTACAGCGGCTTGTAGTCGCTCAGGCGACGCTTCGCGGGTGCCCGACGACGCGCGGGCTTCCTCGCCGGCGTCTCCTTGCTCGATGCCGTGTCGTCCGCTGGAACGTCCTCGACGGGGGTTGACAGGGCGTTCAGCTGCGCCTCCAGCTCGCTCCAGTCGCCGACCAGGTCCGCGTCGGTGAACAGCGCGGCGGCCAGGACGTCGAGGTCAGGGGTGCGCAATTCGACGCCGGCTGCGCCCAGCGTGCGCCGTGCCAGCTCGGCATGGGTCATCCCGCTGTCATGGCCGGTGGCCAGGATGGGTGCGCGCCAGTCGAGCACGCCGACGCCGAAGCGACCAGCGAGCCGATGCAAGGGGTGGAGCCGATGTCTTGGTCGACGTCGCTGGTCTCCACGACGTCGAGGTCGTCAAGGTCGCAGCCTATTGGGCAGACGGCGCCGCTGTCGCTTACTGCGTCTGGCCGAGGGCACTGGACGGAACAGCGGTCGCCGCGAGCACGGTGGTCGCGGCGGGCTGCTCGAAGCCTGTGTCGGACGCCGGGTCGGCAAGTCGTCGCTCCGTATCGCCCAGCCGACGAACGTCTCGGCAGCGCGTGCCGCGGCGCCCAAGGTGAAGACGATCTGATCCCCGTCACGAACGACGGCGGTGCGGTGGATCGTGGCGTAGGCGCGCACCAGCTTGCCGCGCAGGCGGCCGAGCTCGAAGCCGATCGACCGGATGGTCAGGTAGTCGGCCTCGACGCCGTCCTCCAGGAGCGCCAGGCCGGGCAGGGCCTTCTCGTGCGCGAGGTAGGCCAGCGAGGACTCCCAGCGCTCGGTGGTCGGCTCGGGCGTGCGGACCGAGACCGGGGCGTCGCCGAGGATCAGCCGGCGGAAGTGCTCGAGCTCGGCCTCCTTGAACCAGTAGCGGGCGCGCTGCTGGGCGTGGGCGTCGGTGAAGATGACGGCCTCCGCCGACGCGACGACGTCACCGGCCTGGGTGCCGGCGAACAGGTGGACGCGACGGACGAGCATGTCATCGGCCGCGTCGGGGTAGGTGCTCATGCCAGCACCCATGCGGCCAAGGCGGTGCCCCTGTGGGTCGTGGCGCGTCAGCGTCTGAGCGGCTGGCCAAAGATCTGGGGGTCCTCTGGTAGGTCGCGCCACTTCAGGTCGGTCGCGAAGCTCTGCAGGAGCTCCTCCAACTTCTCCAGCGTGTCGGCAGCCTCGGCATGCCGCTGGAACGATCTGCTGTCGTCTTGGTCGAAGGACTCAGACGCAAGCACCACGAGGTTCCCGTACAGCCGCCGGAGGTCATCGCGCTGCTCGGTCGAGAACACGCCTCGGGGAACTGGGAGGTTGATGATGTCGCGAACCACGTCGCGGAGGCCTTCGCGAGCTGTCGCGTACCCGTTCGATCGCGGGTCCAGCAGGTCCATGCGAAGCCGATGCACCCGTTCCCCCACGGAGGTGAACCCGTGCAGCAGAGCGTCGATCCGGCGCCGGCGCTCGTCTTCGACGCGGCGATCCTCCGAATCGCGAACCTGCTTCCTCAGGGGCAGGACGACCGCAAAGACCGCGACGAGGGCTGCGATGAGCCCTCCTGCAAGGCCGTCGAAAACGGGATGATCGAAAAATCCACGCCATCCGTCTTCTGATGGGAGGACGCAGGTAGTCGTTCCGGGGCTGAACAAGGGGCCGCGTGCCACAGGGGCGACCTCGCACGTGATCTTCTCAAGCAGCAGCACGAGCCGCAGCGTACGACGATGCGTCCTACTGGGTCGGGGAACGACGAGAGCCGGCCACCACGGGGTGACCGGCCCTCGGTGGGCTCGTCAGGCGAGGCCGCGCTGCTCCATGAGCTCGGCGAGGCGCTCGTGCTCGGCCGCGGACGCCTGGAACGCGCGCACCAAGGCCTCGTCGGACTCGAACGGCACGTAGTTCATGTGCTCGTTCTTGCCCTCGAGCTGCTGGTAGGCGATGTAGCCGTCGACGTCCTCCATCGTCAGCATCTTGTCGGCGACCTTCTGAACGTCGGGGTCGGTGAACAGGACGCGGCCGTCGTCGAGGACGGCGTGGGGCCCTCGCTGCCAGGCGGCGAACGATCCGATGACCGAGGCGTGGTCGACCTGGGCCGAGTCGAGTGCTCCGGCGCGGGTCATGGCCGGGGTGGCGCCGGACGCGACGGCCTCGATGTCGCGCAGGGCAGCTACGCGCCGCGAGACGGCCATGAACCGCTCGCCGCCGGTGTCCTGCTTGGGCGGCTTGTGGCTCGTCATCCCGGTCTTGGCGGCGAACGCTGCGTACGCGGCGCGGTCTTCGGCGCTGAGCATGATGCGGCTCATCGCCTGGGCGTTGGCGTCGGTGAAGCGGATGTTGCCGTCGGCGGTGGGGACGATCTCGGTCTCCCAGTCGCCGGCGAACAAGGTCACCCGCTCCAGCGACAGCCGGTCCGCCGTCGCGCGCGCCTCGGCGCCCAGCGCGGTTCCCGGTCCGTTCAGCGTTGCGGTGGCCGGCTCGGCCTGACGGATGGGCTGGAAGCCCTGCTTGCCCTTGACGGCGTTGTGGCCGCGCTTGTCGGTGCTCATGCACGAAAGGTGTGCGGCGCCGGGGGAGGGCTGTCGTCAGGACGTAGCGGCTTCCGTCTCGACCTCAAGAGCGATCTCGTCGAGTTCCCGCGCGTCGATGGTCAGTCCCAGGAAGCTCAGGGTGCCCTCTAGGTCCCCTGTCTCTGCCAGCTTCTTGAGGAAGGTCTCGTCGGCCAGGGCTCTCTCGGCGAGCTCAGCACGTCGGGCAAGTGAGAGCGCGAGGTTGCTCTCGATCCGCCGCACTTCGCTCGCCCGGGAGCTACGAGCCATCTCGAGGCGGGAGGCCATGTTCGAGAGTCTCCTGCGAGACGTTTCGAGCACCGGCGTGTAGTTCTCGAGCTCCTTGCGCGTGTGCTCGATCCGCTGCCTTTCATCCATGTCGGAGAACGCCATGCCAGAGTCGACGTTGGCGTCCAAGGTTCTGAGGTGCTGCGCCAACGTCGCGAGGTCGGTGACGAGGTTGATCTGGTCGCGTCTCTGGGTCTCTCGACGTTCAATCTCGTCCCGTTCGGCTGTTTCGGCCTTCTCCAGGCGCCTCACGTACCAGGCGACGGCAATGGACAGGACGGTAGAGAGGATCGTGGCCGCCCAAAAGGACCAATCACCGAGGAACGACCACTGCGACTCCTGGTCGGCAGTGCACCCGAGAAGACGCTGCGGGCTGAAGGCGCCGGGACCCTGTCCCGGCGCGGCATGGATCTGGCAGGTGATGTCTTCGAGTCGGAGCACGGTCGGGAGCGTACGTGCCGGCGACGTCGCGCGGGCCGGAACAGTGTGGTTGTCAGTCGCGCTGCTGCCGGCCCTCGAGGTCAAGCACGGAGAAGTCCTTCGGGTCGGTGACGTCGAGCCACTCGTCGCTGTAGGACCGGTTCTTGAGGTCGCCGAAGATCTCCTCCTGCATCCCGGCCCGGACGCTCTCGAGGGCGTCGTCGGTGGCCCAGGTGCCGCGGCGCTTCGGTCCCAGAGATCCCGTGCCTCTGACCTTGTAGGTGATCGTGCGGCACGGGTTCCAGCGGGCCGGCTTGCCGACGGCTCAGGTCAGGCGCTTGCGGTACTTCTTGGCGGCGAGGACGACGCGTCGGC
Source organism: Aeromicrobium massiliense JC14 (assembly GCF_000312105.1). Taxonomy (GTDB): domain Bacteria; phylum Actinomycetota; class Actinomycetes; order Propionibacteriales; family Nocardioidaceae; genus Aeromicrobium; species Aeromicrobium massiliense. The sequence goes on along the minus strand of NZ_HE978639.1, from coordinate 1,124 downwards.
CGTTCCGGAGACGGCTCAGCGAGGGGTCGACTACGGTCAGCGGGTGCTCGCTGATCGTCGCTCCCGCCGCATCGCCTTCGCCGCCGTTAACGCTGTGGCCATCGGGGTCCTGGCTGTCGTCGGTGGCCTGACCCTCCTCGAGACCGAGCGCGACGAGAACCAGCAGGTCGTGTCCTTCTGCAGGGAGTTGACCCAGCTGGCCGAGGCCAAGGACGTCAGCGGAGCCGAGCTGGTCGCTCAGGCGCCCAAGCGCGACGACGAACTCGAGGGCGAGTACCGCGAGGAGTGTGGCGACGCCTTCTCGCGACTGGAGATGTACGAGGCGTCGATCGCGGTCGACCCACCGCAGTACGAGTCGCAGACGCCGCTGGAGCCGCAGTACGACCCGGACGACTACGCCGAGCCCGAGACGACCGCCGAGCCGGCTGAGCCGGCCGAGGAGCCGGGCGACGCCGAGGGTGTCCCGGCCGAGCTGGCCGAGTACGGCGTCGACACCTCGGAGTGGCGGATCTTCTCTGCACAGATGCTGTCGATCGGCTACATCACCGACACCGAGGCGGCCTACGAGGAGAACTGGGTGAGCCTCGGCTTCACCGCGCTGACGAAGTGCACCGACCTGCAGACGGCCAGTGTCTCGGAGCTCGCGCAGGCCGAGACACTGGAGTTCGGCACCCCGCTGTACAAGACCGAGGGGTTCTTCTCCGCGGCGCAGGAGCTGTGCGACGGCACCAGCGGTTGGTAGGTCAGTCGCCGGTGCTGAACAGGTCGGCGATGCGGCGAATCCGCTCGTGCAGCTCGTCGGCGTCGGCTTCCTCGATCCCGTCCATGCTGGAGGTGACCAGCGCCGGCTTCGGCGTACAGCGACGCGGGGCCCGCCTTGTCGACGTAGCGGCCGACGACCTCGCGCTCGCGTAGCGCCTGGGCCCGAGTCGGGCTGGCATGGTGTCCATGCCCGGCTGCTATGCGGGCGACAACACGGGTTCGCGATACGGGCGCCAGCCCCGCGGCTTAGCATCTGGCGGTGCCTTCCAAGATCGCCGCCGCAGCCGCCTGCGCGCTGACCGCCATCGTCCTGTCCGCCTGCTCGTCCTCCGACGCGTCCCCCCATGCCGCCAAGGCGAGCC
>NZ_HE978638.1:240385-728323 GCF_000312105.1 Aeromicrobium massiliense JC14 | reverse complement strand
AAACGCTGCGCCCACCGGACAGCCGACCCTCTCAGGCCTTCCGCCCCGCCGTGCGGCGCAACAAAGAGAACATTACACACGCGTTTCCGGCCTGGTCAAACCGGGGTGCCTGTCATCTGGGCCACACTTCGAAAAGCCTGCAATTCCAGGGGCTGCCGTCGTCGGCAGCCCCTGGATCGCGTCACGGCAGCCGGACGCCGGAGACCGACCGCTTGCCCTTGCGTAGGACGACCCAGCCGGAGTCGCCGACGCCGTGCCCGGCGAGGGTCAGCTCGGGGTCCTCGACCCGCTCGTTGTTCACGTAGGCGCCGCCCTCGGCGACCGCACGACGGGCCGCGGACTTGCTGTCGGCCAGACCGGCGGCGACGAGCGCGTCCACGACGGTGGGCGCGTCGTCGAGCTCGACTCCCCCGGCCTCGCGCAGCGCGGCCTCGAGGGTCGACGCCGGGAGCTCGGTCAGGTCGCCGCGGCCGAACAGCGCCTGCGACGCGAGCTCGGCGGCACGCGTCTCGTCCTCCCCGTGCACCAGCGTGGTGAGCTCGGAGGCGAGCAGCCGCTGGGCCGCGCGTGCTCCGGGACGCTCGGCGTGCTCGGCCATCACCCGGTCGATCTCGTCGACCGGGAGGAAGGTGAACTGCTTGAGGTACTCGCCGACCTTGAGGTCCTCGGCCTGGATCCAGGACTGGTAGAAGGCGTACGGGCTCATGAGCGCCGGGTCGAGCCAGATGGTGCCGGACTCGGTCTTGCCGAACTTGGTGCCGTCGGCCTTGGTGATCAGCGGCGTGGCCAGCGCGTGGACGCGGTCGCCGTCGGCGCGGCGGACGAGCTCGACGCCGGCAGTGATGTTGCCCCATTGGTCGCTGCCGCCGGTCTGCAGCGCGCAGCCGTGGCGGCGGTGCAGCTCGAGGTAGTCCATCGCCTGGAGCAGGACGTAGCTGAACTCGGTGTAGCTGATGCCGGACTCCAGGCGGCTGGCCACGACGTCGCGGGCCAGCATGCGGTTGACCGGGAAGTGCTTGCCGATGTCGCGCAGGAAGTCCACCGTCGACAGCGACTGCGTCCAGTCCAGGTTGTTGACCAGGACGGCGGCGTTGTCGCCCTCGAAGGAGACGAAGCGGGAGACCTGTCCGCGGATGCGCTCCACCCACTCGGCGACGGTCTCCTTGGAGTTCATGACCCGCTCCCCGCTCTGCTTGGGGTCGCCGATCAGGCCGGTCGAGCCGCCGACGAGCAGCAACGGGCGGTGGCCGGCGAGCTGGAGCCGGCGGGCCGTGAGGATCTGCAGGAGGTTGCCCACGTGCAGGGACGGCGCCGTGGGGTCGAAGCCCACGTAGTAGGTCAGGGGCCCCGCGTCCATCTCGTCCCGGAGCGCGTCCAGGTCGGTCGAGTGCGCGATGAGTCCGCGCGCTTCGAGGTCGTCGATGACGTGGGTCACGGTCTTTCCGTTTCGTCGGTGTGCCGCGGCTCTCGCGGCGCCTCGAGCCTATCGAGGGAATACGGCCGGGCGAACGACGGTTCGTCCGATCGTGACTCAACGAGTGAAGGTCGACGTCTGGTCCGACATCGCGTGCCCCTGGTGCTTCGTGGGCAAGCGCCGCTTCGAGCAGGGCGTGGCCGCCCTCGGCGACGGCGTGGAGGTGGAGGTCGAGTACCACTCGTTCGAGCTGGCCCCCGACACCCCGGTGGACTTCGAGGGCAGCGAGGTCGACTTCCTGGCCGGCCACAAGGGCATGCCCGCCGCGCAGGTCGAGCAGATGCTGGGCCAGATGACCCAGGTCGCCGCCGGCGAGGGCCTGGCCTACGACTTCGACGCCCTGCAGCACACGAACACCCGCAAGGCGCACGAGCTGCTGCACCTGGCCAAGGCGCACGGCGTCCAGCCGGCCATGAAGGAGCGCCTGCTGCGCGCCTACTTCGAGCAGGGACGCCACCTGGGCCGTGTCGACGAGCTCGCCGACCTGGCCGTCGAGGTCGGGCTCGACCGCGACGTGGTCGTCCGTGAGCTGGAGGCCGGGACGTACGCCGACGCCGTCCAGGCCGACGTCGACCAGGCGATGCGGTACGGCATCGGCGGCGTGCCGTTCTACGTCGTCGACGGCAAGTACGGCATCTCCGGGGCGCAGTCGCCCGAGACGTTCGCCGGCGCGATCGAGAAGGCGGCGAGCGAGCAGTGACCGGTCCGTTCGAGATGGTCGGCGACGACGCGCCCGTGTGCGTCGACGGCGTGTGCGCGCTGCCCGCCGCTCAGGACGGCGAGACGGACGAGGCGCGCGGCGCCCTCGGCGAGCGCCGGTAGACGCTGACCGTCGGGTCGCCGTCCACCCAGAAGCGCCAGGGCGCGTCGGCGGCCTTGCTGACCCCGACGCGCGGCCCGGCCATGACGCGGGCCGGCTCCTCGACCCGCTCCCCCAGGTGCACGGGCTCGGGGTCGAGCAGGTCGGTGCCCTTGTCCTCCAAAGTGATGCCGAGCGCCTCGGCGAGGTTGCCCGGGCCCCGGGCCAGCCCCACGTCCGCCACCTTCGGCCCGCGCCGCTCCCGTGCCAGGTCGAGTCCCTCGACGACACGTCCGGCGCGCACGAGGACGGCGGACGCCTCCCCCTCCGGGCTGGTCACGACGTTCGCGCAGTGGTGCAGGCCGTAGGAGCGGTAGACGTACAGCCGCCACGGCGGGCCGTACATGATGTCCGACCGCGGCGTGCGGGTGTAGGCGTGCGAGGCGGGGTCGAGCGGGCCGGCGTACGCCTCGACCTCGGTGATGAGGACCGTGACGCCGTGACCGACCAGCGCCCGGCCGAGCAAGGACCGGGCGTCGTCGAGGACGGGCAGCTCGCTCAGGGCGCCTTGACCGCCACGACCGGGATGGACGTGTCGAGCATCAGCCGCTGGGCGACGGCGCCCATGATGAGCTTGCCGACCGGGGTGCGCTTGCGCATGCCGATGACCAGCAGCTCGGCACCGCGGTCCTCCAGCACGTCGACCACGGCGCCGACGACGTCGTGGTCCTCGACCTGCGCGACGTCGTGCGCGATGCCGGCGCGGTCCAGCCGCGCGGTGACGTCCGACAGGTCGGCCGGCGGTGGGGTGGTGCCGTCCGGGCCGGGGCCGACGACGTTCACGACGAGCACCGTCGCGTCACGGCGCAGCGCCTCCTCCACGGCGAACTCGACGGCCGCCTGGCCGTAGGCGTCGGGCCGGTAGGCGATCGCGATGGTCATGCCGCGAGCCTATCGCCGCCCCGCGAGCCCGCCACGGGGGCTCAGCCGAGCCGGGCGCGCAGCTCGGCCAGCTGCTCGGCGACCCGCGCCGGCGCCGTGCCGCCGCGCGAGTCGCGCGACGACAGCGAGCCCTCGACGCTGAGCACCTCGCGGACGCCGGGCGTCAGGTGCGGCGAGATGGCGGCGAAGTCGTCGTCGGTCAGGTCCCACAGCTCGATGCCGCGCTGCTCGCAGGCCTGGACGCAGGCGCCGGACAGCTCGTGCGCGACGCGGAACGGGACGCCCTGCTTGACCAGCCACTCGGCGACGTCCGTGGCGAGCGCGAAGCCCTGCGGGGCCAGGGACTCCATGCGCTCGGTGTTGAACGCCATCGTGCGGACCATGCCGGTGAAGGCGGGCAGCAGCACCTCGAGGGTGTCGATCGAGTCGAAGACCGGCTCCTTGTCCTCCTGCAGGTCGCGGTTGTAGGCGAGCGGGAGGGCCTTGAGAGTGGCCAGCAGGCCGGCCAGGTTGCCGATGACGCGTCCGGCCTTGCCGCGGGCCAGCTCGGCGATGTCGGGGTTCTTCTTCTGCGGCATGATGCTCGACCCGGTGGAGTAGCCGTCGTCGAGCCGGACGAAGTCGAACTCCTTGGTGTTCCAGAGGATGACCTCCTCGGCGAGCCGCGAGACGTCCACGCCGATCATGGCCGTGACGAAGGCGAACTCAGCGACGAAGTCGCGCGCGGCCGTGCCGTCGATCGAGTTGGCCGACGAGCCGGTGAAGCCCAGGTCGGCCGCCACCTTCTCCGGCGACAGGCCGAGCGACGACCCGGCGAGCGCGCCGCTGCCGTAGGGCGAGTCGGCGCCGACGCGGGCGTCCCAGTCGGCGAGCCGGTCGAGGTCGCGGACCAGCGGCCAGGCGTGGGCCATCAGGTGGTGGCTCAGCAGCACCGGCTGCGCGTGCTGCAGGTGGGTGCGGCCGGGCATCGCGACGCCGAGGTTCCGCTCGGCCTGGTCGGCGAGCGCCTCCACGAGCTCGGTGACGAGCGCGGAGATCGCGCGGCCGTGGTCGCGCAGGTACATCCGGAAGAGCGTGGCGACCTGGTCGTTGCGCGAGCGTCCGGCCCGCAGGCGTCCGCCCAGCTCGGCGCCGAGCCGCTCGAGCAGGCCGCGCTCCAGCGCGGTGTGGACGTCCTCGTCGTCGGGCTGCGGGCCGAAGGCGCCCGAGCGGACGTCGGCCTCCAGGGCGTCGATGCCCGCCACGAGTCGCTGGTGGTCGTCGGCGCTCAGCAGGCCGGCGGCGTGCAGGACGCCGGCATGGGCGCGCGACCCGGCCAGGTCGTAGGGCGCCAGCCGCCAGTCGAAGTGGGTGGAGCGCGACAGCTCGACCAGCTCGGGGGACGGCCCGGAGGCGAAGCGGCCGCCCCACAGGCGGGTCTGGTCGTTCTCGGTCACGAGGGCTCCTTCGGGGACGTGGCGAGCATGGTGAACCGCTGGGCGACGGCGTCGCCGCCGGACGGGTCGCGGCAGATGAGCAGGACGGAGTCGTCACCGGCGATGGTGCCCAGGACGTCCCCGAGGGTCGCATGGTCGATGGCCGAGGCCAGGTACTGGGCCGCGCCCGGCGGCGTGCGCAGGACGACCAGGTTGGCCGACGCCTCCGCCGTCACCAGCACCTCGCGGCAGATCCGGGCCAGCCGGGCCTGCGACGCGGGGCTGTCGACGGCCGGGCGCGGGGTGGCGTCGCCGCCCTCGGCCGGGACGGCGTAGACCAGTCCCCCGTCGCGGCGCACGCGCACGGCGTCCAGCTCGACCAGGTCGCGCGAGACGGTCGAGGGCGTGGCGACGACGCCCTGCGCCTCGAGCAGCGCGACGAGGTCGCCCTGCGAGCGGACGGCGTGACGGCCCAGCAGCTCGACGATGAGCTGCTGGCGGGCCGCCTTGGTGGTGGGGACGACCACGGTCAGGACGCCTTCGCCAGCAGCCAGGCCAGGACGGCCTTCTGCGCGTGGAGCCGGTTCTCCGCCTCGTCCCACACGACGCTCTGCGGACCGTCGATGACGTCCGCGGCGATCTCCAGGCCTCGGTAGGCCGGCAGGCAGTGCAGGACGACCGCGTCCGGCCTCGCCAGGCCCATCGCCTCGGTGGTGATCGAGTAGCCGCTGAACAGCGCGAGCCGCTCGGCCTTCTCGTCCTCCTGGCCCATGGAGACCCAGGTGTCGGTGATGACGACGTCGGCGTCGCGCAGCGCCTCGGCCGGGTCGTCGGTGATGACGACCGAGCCGCCGGTGGTCGCGGCGACCCGCTGGGCGTCGGCGACGATCGCCGGGTCGGGCTGGTAGCCCGACGGGGCCCCCACGCGGACGTGCATGCCGGCGGTGGCGCCGCCGAGCACGTACGAGTGGCCCATGTTGTTGGCGCCGTCGCCGAGGTAGGCGACGGTGAGGCCGGCGAGCGTGCCCTTGTGCTCCAGCACGGTGAGCCAGTCGGCCAGGATCTGGCACGGGTGGAAGTCGTCGCTGAGCGCGTTCACCACCGGGACGCCGGCGTGCGCGGCCATGTCCTCCAGGCCGGCCTGGGCGTACGTGCGCCAGACGACGGCGGACGTCATGCGGCCGAGCACGCGCGCGGTGTCGGCGATCGGCTCGCCGCGACCGATCTGCGTGGTGCCGGTGTCCATGACCAGCGGGTTGCCGCCGAGGTCGGCGATGCCGACCGCGAACGAGACCCGCGTGCGGGTGGACGACTTGTCGAACAGCACCGCGACCGTCTGGGGTCCGGCGAGCGGCTTGCGGGCGTAGGGCTCGGCCTTCATGGCCAGGGCCAGCTCGAGCACCTCGCGCTGCTCGGCGGGACTCAGGTCGTCGTCGCGCAGGAAGTGCCTCATGCCGTCGCCTCCGTCAGCAGCATCGCGAGCGTCTTCGCGGCGCCCGACGCCTGCTCGGCGGTGAGCACGAGCGGCGGGGCGAGGCGGAGCCGCTCCGGCGTCGCCGCGTTCACGACCAGGCCGGCGTCGAGCGCGGCGGTGGCGACCTGCGGGGCGACCGGCTGGTGCAGCACGATGCCGACGAGCAGGCCGCGGCCGGTGGTCTCGGCCACGAGCGGGTGGGCGGCGAGGTCGGCGCGCAGCTGGTCGCCGACGGTGCGGGCGTTCTGCAGCAGGCCCTCGGACTCGATCGCGTCCACGACGGCCAGGCCGGCGGCCGTGGCCACCGGGTTGCCGCCGAAGGTGGTGCCGTGGTTGCCCGGCTGGAGCAGCTCGCCGGCCGCGCCCAGGCCGATGCAGGCGCCGATCGGCACGCCGCCGCCCAGGCCCTTGGCCACGGTGACCAGGTCGGGCGTGACGCCGGACGCGCTGTGGGCGAACCAGTCGCCCGTGCGGCCCATGCCGGTCTGCACCTCGTCGATCCACAGCAGCGCGCCGTGCTCGGACGTGATGCGGCGCGCGGCCTCGAGGTAGCCCTGCGGCGGGACGACCACGCCGGCCTCGCCCTGGATCGGCTCGAGCAGCACGGCGGCGACGGTGTCGTCGACGGCCGCCTCGAGCGCGGCGACGTCGCCGTACGCGACCCGCAGCACGTCGCCGGGCAGGGGCTCGAACGGCTCGCGGTAGGCCGCCTTGGCGGTCAGCGCGAGCGCGCCCATCGTGCGTCCGTGGAAGGCGCCGTCGGCGACGACGACCTTCGTGCGTCCGGTGCGGCGCGTGGCCTTGAACGCGGCCTCGTTGGCCTCGGTGCCCGAGGACGTGAAGAAGACCTTGCCCTCGGCACGCTCGCCGCCGCCGAGCAGCGCCAGCAGCCGCTCGGCGAGCTCGACCTGCGGGAAGGAGGTGAAGAAGTTCGAGACGTGGCCCAGGGTGCTCACCTGCTCGGTCACCGCCCGGACCAGCGCGGGGTGCGCGTGGCCCAGGACGTTGACCGCGATGCCGCCCAGCAGGTCCAGGTAGCGGTTGCCGTCGACGTCCCAGACGTACGGCCCCTCGCCGCGCACGAGCACGCGCTGCGGCGGGCCGAAGGTGTTCATGAGCGACGCGGCGTAGCGCTCCTGCCACTCCGCGCTCGTGGTCTGCTGCGCGGTGCCGGCGAACTGCTCGGTCATGCGCGGACCTCCGTGAGAAGCGCAGGATACGAACGCCCGCGCGTGACTGTCTGGTCGGTTCCCTCGCTGCGCTCGGTCATGACTCGTCCTTCTTCATCGAGGTCTTGTACAGGGCGCTGCGGACCTTCGTCGGCGCGCCGGGCAGCACCTGGGTGCCGACGCCCTCGTCGGTGAAGATCTCCAGCAGGACGGCGTGCGGCTCGCGGCCGTCGACCACCGTCGCGCCGGTGACACCGCCCTCGACCGCCTTCAGGCAGGCGGTCATCTTGGGGATCATGCCGCTCGCGAGCGTCGGGATGACCTCGGCGAGGTTCTCCGGCGAGATCTCGCCGATGACGTCCGTGCTCTCGGGCCAATTGACGTACAGCCCCTCGACGTCGGTGAGGACGAGCAGCTTCTCGGCGCCGAGCGCGACGGCCAGCGCGGCGGCCGCGGTGTCGGCGTTGACGTTGTGCACCTGGCCGGTGGCGTCCGGGGCGACGGTGGAGACGACCGGGATGCGTCCGGCGTCGATGAGGTCCTGGACGGCCTCGGGACGCACGCCGACGACCTCGCCGACCAGGCCTACGTCGACCGGCTCGCCGTCGACGACGGGCATCGTCTTCTCGGCGGTGAACAGGCCGCCGTCCTCGCCGGACAGCCCCACCGCGAGGTCGCCGTGCTGGTTCAGCAGGCCCACGAGCTCACGGCCGACCTGGCCGGTGAGCACCATGCGGACGACCTCCATCGCCTCGGGCGTGGTCACGCGCAGGCCGCCGCGGAACTCGCTCTCGATGCCCAGCCGGTCGAGCATCGCGCTGATCTGCGGGCCGCCGCCGTGCACGACGACCGGCTTGAACCCGGCCAGGCGCAGGAACACGATGTCCTCGGCGAAGGCGCGCTTGAGCGACTCGTCGGTCATGGCGTTGCCGCCGTACTTCACCACGACGACCTTGCCGTGGTACTTCTTCAGCCACGGCAGGGCCTCGGCGAGGGTCGCCGCCTTCGCCGTGGCCTTCTTCCACTCGGTCGGGTGCCACTCGTCCTGCGCCTCGAGGTCCGTGCCGAACGGGCTGTCGGTGTCCGTCATCTCGTGCTCCGTCATGATGAGTACGCCGAGTTCTCGTGGACGTACGCGTGGGTCAGGTCGTTGGTCCAGATCGTCGCGGACGCGTCGCCGGACTTGAGGTCGATCGTGACGCTCACCTGGCGCGGCTCGAGGTCGACGCCGTCGGCCGACTCGGCCGGACCGCTGGCGCGGCACACCCACACGTCGTTGAGCGCGACGTCGAGGTCGGCGGGGTCGAAGGCGGCCTGCGTCGTGCCCACCGAGGCCAGGATGCGGCCCCAGTTCGGGTCCTTGCCGAAGATCGCGGCCTTGAACAGGTTGCTGCGGGCCACCGAGCGGCCGACCTCGACCGCGTCGTCCTCGCTGGCCGCGTGGACGACCTCGATGGCGATCTCGTGGTCGGCGCCCTCGGCGTCGGCCAGCAGCTGCAGCGCCAGGCTGTGGCACACCTCGTGCAGCGCGGCGGTGAACGCCTCCGCGTCCGGCGTGACGCCCGAGGCGCCGCTGGCCATGAGCAGCACCGTGTCGTTCGTGGACTGGCAGCCGTCGGAGTCGAGCCGGTTGAACGTGGTGCGGCAGGCCTCGCGCAGCGCGGCGTCCGCGGTGGCGCTGTCGACGTCGGCGTCGGTGGTGATGACGACGAGCATCGTGGCCAGCGCCGGGGCGAGCATGCCCGCGCCCTTGGCCATGCCGCCGACGGTGAACCCGTCGCGGGTGGCCTGCGCCTGCTTGGGCACGCTGTCGGTGGTCATGATCGCGCGCGCGGCCGCCGCTCCCCCGTCGTCGGCGAGCCCGTCGATCGCCCGGGCGACGCCGCCGAGCAGGTCGTCGCGGTCGTTGACCAGGCCGATGAGCCCGGTCGAGCAGACCTGCACGTCGATCGCGCCCACGCCGAGCCGCTCGGCGACGAGCTCGGCGGTCGCGTGCGTCGTCTGGAAGCCCTCGGCGCCGGTGTAGCAGTTGGCCCCGCCGGAGTTCAGCGCGACCGCGGACGCGCGACCGCCCTTGATCGCCTCCTGGCTCCAGAGCACGGGGTTCGCCTTGCAGCGGTTGGACGTGTAGACGGCGGCGGCTGCCGTGCTCGGGCCGTCGTTCACGACGACGGCGACGTCGGGGTCGCCGCTGGACTTGAGGCCGGCGGCCACGCCGGCGGCGCGGAAGCCCTGGGCTGCGGTGACGCTCATGCGGGGTCCCCGCAGACGCGCGAGCGAAGCGAGTGGGTCTGTGGGGTGCGGCTCACGGAGCGACTCCTTCGGTCGGGAGGCCGGTGGTCTCGGGCAGGCCGAGGGCCAGGTTCATGGACTGGATCGCGCCGCCGGCGGTGCCCTTGACCAGGTTGTCGATGCCGGTGACGGTGACGAGGCGGCCGGCGCGCTCGTCGACGGCGACCTGCACGAACGCGTTGTTCGAGCCGAGCACGGCCGCCGTGGTGGGCCAGACGCCCTCGGGCAGCAGGTGGACGAACGGCTCGTCGGCGTAGGCCTTCTCGTAGGCGGCGCGGACGTCCGCGGCGTCGCCGGTCAGCCGGGCGGTGGCCGTGGCGAGGATGCCGCGGGCCATCGGCACGAGCGTCGGGGTGAACGAGATCGAGACCTGGTCGGCACCGGCCGAGCGCAGGTTCTGGACGATCTCGGGGTTGTGCCGGTGCGCACCGCCCACGCCGTACGCGGACGCCGAGCCGAGCCCCTCGGACGCCAGCAGGTGCGGCTTGGCCGCCTTGCCCGCGCCGGAGAAGCCGTTGGCCAGCACCGCGACCAGGTCGGTCGGCTGCACCAGGCCGGCGTGCACGGCCGGCTGCAGGCCGAGCGTCACGGCGGTGACGTTGCAGCCCGGCACCGCGATGCGTCCGACGCCGGGCAGCTCGTCGCGCTGGCGTCCACCGGCAGCGGTGATCAGCTCGGGCAGGCCGTACGGCCAGGTGCCGGCATGGTCGCCGCCGTAGTAGTCGGCCCAGTCCCGCGCGGAGGTCAGCCGGTGGTCCGCGCCCAGGTCGACGACGAGCGCGTCGTCACCGAGCGTCGCCGCGACGGCGCCCGAGTGCCCGTGCGGCAGACCCAGGAAGACGACGTCGTGGCCGGACAGCGTCTCGGCGTCGGTCGGCTGCAGCACGCGGTCGTGCAGCGGCGTCAGGTGCGGCTGGTGCTCGACCAGGCGCGAGCCGGCGCTGGACGCGGCGGTCAGCGCGCCGATCTCGACCTGCGGGTGCTGCAGCAGCAGGCGCAGCACCTCGCCGCCGGCGTAGCCGCTCGCTCCCGCGACGGCGACGGTGATCTTCTTCTCGGTCATGGTGTCCCCTCCGGTCGGGCCCCGACGTCAGTCGGTGCCGAGCTCCATCGCGGCCGCGTCGAGCGCGAGCGGGTCGGCGTCCGCCGACGGGTTGGCCTCGATGCGCACGGCGCCGCCGGCCGGCAGCTCGCCGAACAGCGTGCCGTTCTCGACGAGCACCTGGCCCTGGTCGAGCGGCTGCTCGGCGTACAGCTCGAGCTTGGCGCGCGAGTCGGCGATGTCGAGGTTGCGCATCGTCAGCTGGCCGATGCGGTCGGTCGGGCCGAACACCGCGTTGTCGGTGCGCTCCATCGAGAGCTTCTCGGGGTGGTAGGAGAACGCCGGGCCCTGGGTGTCCAGGACGGTGTAGTCCTCGCCGCGGCGCAGCCGCAGCGTGACGTCGCCGCTGACGACCGAGGCGATCCAGCGCTCGATCGACTCGCGCAGCATGAGCGACTGCGGGTCGAGCCAGCGTCCCTCGTACATGAGCCGGCCCAGACGACGTCCGTGCTGGTGGTAGTTGGCGATCGTGTCCTCGTTGTGGATCGCGTTGACCAGCCGCTCGTAGGCGGTGAACAGCAGCGCCATGCCCGGCGCCTCGTAGATGCCGCGGCTCTTGGCCTCGATGATGCGGTTCTCGATCTGGTCGGACATGCCCAGCCCGTGACGGCCGCCGATGGCGTTGGCGGCCATGACCAGCGCGACCGGGTCATCGTACCGGGTGCCGTCGATGGCCACCGGGCGTCCGGCCTCGAAGGTGATCGTCACGTCCTCGGCGTCGATGTCGACCGAGGGGTCCCAGAACTTGACGCCCATGATCGGCTCGACCGTCTCCAGCGAGACGTCCAGGTGCTCGAGGGTCTTGGCCTCGTGCGTGGCGCCCCAGATGTTGGCGTCGGTGGAGTAGGCCTTCTCCGCGCTGTCGCGGTAGGGCAGCTCGTGGGCGACGAGCCACTCGCTCATCTCCTGGCGACCGCCCAGCTCGGCGACGAAGTCGGCGTCCAGCCACGGCTTGTAGATGCGCAGCTCGGGGTTGGCCAGCAGGCCGTAGCGGTAGAACCGCTCGATGTCGTTGCCCTTGAAGGTCGACCCGTCGCCCCAGATGTTGACGCCGTCCTCCTGCATCGCGCGCACGAGCAGCGTGCCGGTGACGGCGCGGCCCAGCGGCGTGGTGTTGAAGTACGTGCGTCCGGCCGAGCGGATGTGGAACGCACCGCAGGCCAGGGCGGCGAGACCCTCGTCGACGAGCGGGCGCTTGCAGTCGATGGCGCGGGCGAGCTCGGCGCCGTACTCCATCGCCCGGCCCGGGACGCCGGAGATGTCCGGCTCGTCGTACTGGCCGATGTCGGCGGTGTAGGTGCACGGCACGGCACCCTTGTCGCGCATCCAGGCGACGGCGACGGAGGTGTCGAGACCGCCGGAGAAGGCGATGCCGACGCGCTCGCCGGCCGGGAGGGAGGTGAGGACCTTGGACATGCCGCACATTCTTGCACAAGTCTGCAAGAACATGCACGCCGACCCGCCGCCCCTACGATGCTGCCATGCGTCTGCTCGCCCTGCGACTCCTCGCCCTCGCCGCCGCCGTCGCGGTGGTCCTCGTGCCGGGCTGGGTCGCCTCGCTGGGCGGTGACTCGTCCCCCGCCGCCGACCCGGTCACGATCACCGACTACCGCGCGTCCTTCGACGTCGACGAGGACGGGACGCTGCTGGCCCGCGAGGAGCTGACGGCGCGCTTCCCGTCCGGACGGCACGGCATCTTCCGCTACTTCGACCTGGCCGACCCCACCGACGACGGCGCCCGGCTGTACCCGCGCGACCTCGAGGTGGAGCGCGACGGACGTCCGGAGCCCTTCGACGAGCACTGGGAGCGAGGCCAGCGCTTCCGCGTCGCGCAGATCGGCGACGCCGACACGTTCGTCGAGCCAGGTGAGCACACCTACGTGCTCACCTACCGCGTGGAGGGCGCGCTCGCACCCAGCGGCTCGGACTCCGCCGACGGCTCCGCCAGCTGGTCCAGCGACGACCCCGACCGCTCCGTCTTCTACTGGAACGTCGTCCCGGGCGGCTGGGAGATGCCGATCGAGCGGTCGACCATCGAGGTCAGCCTGCCGACCGCCCCGGACGACGTCACGTGCGCGACGGGCTGGGGCACCGCGCTCGACACCTGCGCCGAGGCGCGCGTGGACGGCTCCACCGTCACGCTCACCACCGGCGCGCTCGAGCCGCGCACGCCGGTCACGCTGCGCGCCGACCTCGACGTGCCGGCGCCCGACCGGGGCGGCCTGCCGTGGTCGGTCACCTGGGACTACTCGCTCGGACGCTCGGTGCCGCTGCTGGTGCTCGTCCTCGCGCTGGGCGCGGCCACGTTCGCCGGTGGCTACCTGTGGGAGCGCCGGGCCCGCGAGCGACGGCCCGGCTACCCGGCCATGTTCGAGCCGCCGCCCGGCCTCGGCCCGGCCCAGACGGCGTACGTGGTGGAGGAGCGCGTCCCCGACCACGCCCTCGTCGCCACGCTCATGCACCAGGCCGCCCAGGGCCTGACCCGGCTGGAGCAGACCGAGCAGGGCATGGTCGTGGTCGGCCTCGCCGAGCCCGCGGCCTGGGAGACCCAGGACCCGGTCAGCCGGCACGTGGGCGAGATGCTCGGCGTCACCACGCCGGGATCGCGGTTCGCCGCCGACGGCTCCGTCGGCGCCGGACAGGTGCTCTCGGGGCTCAAGGCGTCCGTCCGCACCGCCACGACGGGCTGGGCCACCGGCTCGGGCGTGCAGCAGCACGTCGCGTCGGAGTGGTTCGGACGGTTCGCGGTCATCGGCGCCGTCGTGCTCGCCGTCGCGCTGCCCTTCCTGGGCGTCGCCCCGCTCGTGTGGCTCGTGCCGCTGCTCGCGTTCGCCGTCGGCGGCATCGGTCTGCTCGGTCGCGGGGTCGGCACCCGCCGCACCAAGCAGGGCCGGCTGCTGTGGTCGCACGCAGGCGGCTTCCGGCGCGTGCTCACCACCGACTCGGCCGAGGCACGCTTCGACTTCAGCGCCCGCCAGGGGCTCTACACCGACTTCATCCCCTACGCGGTCGTGTTCGACGCCGCGGACGGCTGGGCGCGCAAGTACGAGCAGGAGACGGGGCAGGCCGCCCCGCTGCCCGACTGGTACTCGCCGATGCCGGGCGTCTACTGGGGCGCCGCAGGGCTGAGCGCGCTCGACTCCGCGGTCAACAGCTTCGAGACGTCGGTGTCGTCGTCGATCAACGCCTACCAGGCCACCCAGACCTCGTCGTCGTCCGGCGGCGGGTTCGGCGGCGGGGGCGGCTTCGGAGGCGGTGGAGGCGGCGGGGGCGGAGGCGGTTCCTGGTGATCGCTCGACGCCCGGCTCCCCCGTACGGAAGGATCACCCCATGATCTGGATCATCGTCATCGTCGTCGTGCTGCTCGTCCTGCTGGTCGGGATCGGCGTCGTCGGCTTCAACAAGCTGCGCACCGCCGACGTCGAGGCCCAGGAGGCCCTGGGCGGCATCGACGTCCAGCTCACCCGGCGCGCGGACCTCATCCCCAACCTGGTCAGCACGGTCAAGGGCTACGCGACGCACGAGCGCGCCGTGTTCGACGAGGTGACCTCGGCCCGCGCGGCCGCCGCCGGTGCGGCGAAGGGCGGCAGCGTCGCCGACAAGGCCGCGGCCGACGCGCGGCTCGACAACGCCATCGTCAACGTCCTGGCGGTCGCCGAGGCGTACCCCGACCTCAAGGCGTCGGCGAACTTCCAGCAGCTGCAGGCCGAGCTGTCGGACACCGAGAACAAGATCTCCTTCGCGCGGCAGTTCTACAACGACGCGGTCAGCACGCTGAACAAGCTGGTGACCACGATCCCGTGGATGTTCTTCGCCGGGCTGGCCAAGGTCGGCCAGCGCGAGTTCTACAAGGCGCCGGAGGCGCAGGCGACGCCGCCGACCGTCCAGTTCTGACACCGACGACGAAGGGGCCCCGGACCGACACGGTTCGGGGCCCCTTCCACGTGCGGGTCAGCGCAGCGTCGCGCCGGCCGCCTCGGCCGCGGCGGCCACGGCCGCCTCACGGGCGGCCTTGATCTCCTCGTCGGCGAGGGTGTGGTCGGCGGCGCGCAGGCGCAGCGAGAAGGCCAGCGACTTCCGGCCCTCGGGCAGCTGCTCGCCGGTGTAGACGTCGAACAGGCGCACCGACTCCACGAGCGGGCCGGAGGCGGCGAGCGCGTCGTGCACGACCGCGGACGGGACGTCGGCCTCGACGACCAGTGCGAGGTCCTCCTTGGCGACCGGGTACGTCGAGAACGACGGCGCCGGGCCCTGCTCGGGAGCGGCGGCCACGAGCGCGTCGAGGTCGACCTCGGCCGCGACGGTGCGCGCCGGCAGGCCCCAGTCGCGCACGACCCGCGGGTGCAGCTCGCCAGCGTGGCCGACGACCGTGCCCTCGACGACGATCGCCGCGCAGCGGCCGGGGTGCCACGGACGCACGTCGGCCGCGCGCACCTCGAGGTCGACGTGGAACGAGGCGGCCAGGGCGCGCACCGTCTCGACGGCGTCCGCCCAGGTCACCTCACGGCCCGGGCCGTACCAGCCCGGACGCTCGCGGTGGCCGGCCATGACGAGGCCGACGTGCCAGGGCTGGCGCGGCAGCGCGGCGTCCAGCGCCGCGAGCTCGTCGTCGGTCGGACGACGGTCGACGCCGTAGATCGGCGCCTCCAGCTCGCCCTCGCCGGGCAGGAACACCCGCCCGGTCTCGACCAGCGCGACGTCGGAGTGCCCACGGCCCAGGTTGAGCACCGCCGCCTTGAGCAGGCCGACGAGCAGCGTCGTCGTCATGCCCGGCTCCTCGGCCGAGAGCGGGTTCTCCAGCATCACCTGGCGGCGGCGGACGTCGGCGGCGTCCAGGCCCAGGCGGTCGAGGTCGGCCGGTCCCGCGAACGGGAACGTCTTGACCTCCACCAGGCCCTGCCCGGCGAGCACCATGCCGGCCCGGCGGCGCAGGCGCTGGGCCTTGGTGAGGCCCCGGCCGGCCGGGGCGACCGGCAGCACCGACGGCACCTGGTCGTACCCGACGACACGCAGCACCTCCTCGGCCAGGTCGTAGGGGTCGGTCAGGTCCGGACGCCACGGCGGCGGGGTGACGGCGAGCTCGTCGCCGTCGACCTCGACCGTGCAGCCGTTGCCCTCGAGCGCGGCGATCGCCGTCGCGGCGTCGATGTCGATGCCGGTGACGCGGGCCGCGAGGTCGGCACGGGCGTGGACGACCGGCTGGGCCGGCGACTCGCCGACGACGGTGACGCCCGGCTCGAGCGTGGCCCCGCCGAGCTCGACCATGAGCTGCGCGACGCGCGTGGCCGCGGCCACCGCGATCGTCGGGTCGATGCCCCGCTCGAAGCGCTTGGACGCCTCCGAGGGCAGCTTCTGGACGCGCGCGGTGCGCGCGATCGTGGCCGGGTCGAAGTAGGCCGCCTCGACGACGACGTCGGTCGTGGTGGCCGACAGCTCGACCTCCTCGCCGCCCATGACGCCGGCCAGGCCGATCGGGCCGCGGTCGTCGCAGATGAGCAGGTCGGACGCGCCCAGGGTGCGCGTGACGCCGTCGAGCGTCGTGAGCTTCTCCCCCTCGGTGGCGTGCCGCACGACGATCGGTCCGCGCAGGGCCGCCTTGTCGTAGCCGTGGATCGGCTGGCCGAGCTCGAGCATGACGAAGTTGGTGATGTCGACCGCGAGCGAGATCGAGCGCATGCCCGCACCCTCGACGGCGCGGACCATCCAGTCCGGCGTCGGACGCGTCGGGTCGAACCCGGTCACGGTGAGGGCGGTGAACACCGGGCACGCCTCGGGTGCCTCGACGGTGACCGGGTAGGCGCCCGGGCCATCCCCGGCGTGCGGCTCGAGGCCGGCCGGGTCGTGGAACGGGACGCTGAGGGCCAGGCCAGCGTCGCGGGCCACGCCACGCATCGACAGCGCGTAGGCCCGGTCGGGGTTGACCTCGAGATCGAGGATCTCCTGGTCCAGGCCGAGCAGCGCGATCGCGTCGTCGCCGGGCTCGGCGCGGCCGGGCTCCAGCACGATGATGCCGCTGGCGTCGCCGGGCAGGCCGAGCTCGGCCAGCGAGCAGATCATGCCGTCCGACACGTGGCCGTACGTCTTGCGTGCGGTGATCTCGAACCCGAGCGCCGGCAGCACCGTGCCGGGCAGCGAGACCACGACGAGGTCGCCCTCGACGAAGTTGTGCGCGCCGCAGACGATGCCGCGGCCGGCCGGCACGTCGTCGGTGGCCGGCTCGTTGTGCTCGGGGCCGACGTCGACGCGGCACCAGTTGATGGTCTTGCCGTTCTTCTGCGGCTCCTTGACCAGCGTCAGCACGCGTCCGACCACGAGCGGGCCGCTCACGCCCGACGACACGATCTCCTCGAGCTTGAGGTCGAACGCGGTCAGCCGGTCGGCCAGCTGCTGGGTGGACAGGTCCTGCGGCAGCTCGACGTACTCGCGCAGCCAGGACAGGGGTACTCGCATCAGAGCTCCACTCCGAACGCCTCGGTGAAACGGATGTCGCCGTCGATCAGGTCGCGCAGGTCCGCGATGTCGTACCGGCCGGTGATGGTGCGGTCCAGGCCGATGCCGAAGGCGAAGCCGGAGTACCGCTCGGGGTCGACGCCGCAGGCGACGAGCACCCGCGGGTTGACGACGCCGCAGCCGCCCCACTCGATCCAGCCCTCGCCGCGGCAGGTGCGGCACTGGGCCACGGCACCGGGCTCGTTGTGGCAGACGTAGCAGAGCAGGTCCATCTCGGCGCTCGGCTCGGTGAACGGGAAGTACGAGGGACGGAAGCGCGTCGTCGTGCCCTCGCCGTAGATCGCCTGGGCGAAGTGGTCGAGCGTGCCCTTGAGGTGGGCCATGGTCAGGCCCTCGTCGATGGCCAGGCCCTCGACCTGGTGGAAGACGGGCGAGTGCGTCGCGTCGAGTTCGTCGGTGCGGAACACGCGTCCCGGCACGGCGACGTAGATCGGCGGCTTGCGGGTCAGCATCGTCCGCGCCTGCACCGGGGACGTGTGGGTGCGCAGCAC
Source organism: Aeromicrobium massiliense JC14 (assembly GCF_000312105.1). Lineage (GTDB taxonomy): Bacteria > Actinomycetota > Actinomycetes > Propionibacteriales > Nocardioidaceae > Aeromicrobium > Aeromicrobium massiliense. Next base: position 710,655 of record NZ_HE978638.1, on the reverse strand, counting down.
CATCGCTGCCTTCTCCGGCGTCACCCAGAACGTGTCCTGCATGGTGCGGGCCGGGTGGTCGGGGCCGAGGTTCAGCGCGTCGAAGTTGAGCCACTCGGCCTCGACCTCGGGGCCGTCGGCGACCTCCCAGCCCATGGCGGTGAAGATGTCGGCGACGTGCTCCTGCACGGTCGTCAGGGGGTGCCGGGCGCCGCGGGGCGTGCGGTCCCAGGGCAGCGTGACGTCGACGGTCTCGTCGGCGAGCGCGCGCTCCTCGGCCTCGGCCTCCAGGACGGTCGTGCGCGCGGCCAGCGCCTTGCTCACCGCGCCGCGGGCCTGGCCGACGCGCTGGCCGGCCTCCTTGCGCGCCTGCGGGGGCAGCGCGCCGATCTCGCGGTTGGCCAGGGCCAGCGGCGAGCGGTCGCCGGCGTGGTCGAGACGCACCTGCTTGAGCTGCTCGAGCGAGCTCGCCTCGGCGATCGCCGCGAGCGCCTCGTCACGGGCGCGCTCGACCTCGTCGGCACGCAGCGGCGTGACCTCGACGGGGTCGTACTCGGAGTTGGGGGCCGACATGGCGGACCTCTCTGCAGGACGTACGCGGGACCCGTCGATCCTAGTCGTGGCCGACGGGCGTGCGGCGCGCGGGAGCCCCGCGCGGACGCGGGTCAGTCGTGGAGCTCGACGGGCTCGGCGACCGGGAGCCAGAAGCTGATCTCCGCTCCCCCGCCCGGGGCGTCCTCGACGTCGATGTGACCGCCGTGCTGGTCGACGATGCCGCGCACGATGTACATGCCCAGGCCCGTGCCGGCGCCGGGGCCCGAGCGCCAGAAGCGGCTGAAGATGCGCATGCGCGACTCCTCGGGGATGCCGGGGCCGCTGTCGCGCACGAGCACGCGCACGCCCGTCTCGCCGTCGTGGACCTCCGGGCGCACGAGGAGCGCCCGCAGTCCCTTGCCGTGGCGCACGGCGTTCTCGACCAGGTTCGTCAGCACCTGGGTGATGCGGTCGGCGTCGCCCCACACGACCGGCACGTCACCGGTGACCTCGACCTCGCCGTCCCAGCCACTGGCCACGAAGACGCTGTCGACGACCCGCGACGCGAGCTCGTCCAGCTGCACCGGGCCGCGCCGCAGCGTCAGGCGTCCGGAGTCGATGCGGGCGGCGTCGAGCAGCTCGGTGATGAGCCGGGTCAGGCGATCGGCGTCGGCGTCGACGGTGGCGAGCATGAACTGCTTCTGCTCGTCGGAGAAGCGGTCCCACTTGGTCAGCAGGGTGGAGACGAAGCCCTTGATGCCGGTGAGCGGCGAGCGGAGCTCGTGCGCCACGGTGGCGATGAGGTCGGAGCGCTCGCGGTCGCGCTGGTTGCGGATGCGGGCGTTGCGCACGGACACCACGAGGCGCACGACGGGGCCCAGCGGCTTCTCGCGCACGAGCCGCGCGGTGATGAGGTACTCGCTGCCGCGCGGCGACCACCACGACTGCTCGGAGATGCGGGTGCGCGTGGCCAGCCCGCCGTAAGGGTCGACGCAGTCCAGCCAGGAGTGGCCGTTGAGGTCGTCGAAGGGCAGGGCGTCGGCCAGGTGCATGCCCAGCATCTCGTCGCCCTTGGCGCGCGCGAGCTGGCGCACGAACCCGTTGACGTACTCCACCCGGCCGTCGGGCCCGGCGACGATCAGTCCGTCCGGCAGCTCGTCGAGATCGACGTCAGTCACTCCGTGAACACCCCCCGTGCTCGCGGTCACGCTAGCCCACCGGAGCGCTGGGCGTAAGCGGTCGCGTACAGGCAGACGGCGGCAGCGGTGGCCAGGTTGAGGCTCTCGGCGCGTCCGTAGATCGGCACGCGGACGACCTCGTCGGCCAGGGCCCGGGTCGCCTCGGGGAGCCCCCAGGCCTCGTTGCCCATGAGCCAGGCGGTGGGACGGGCCAGGTCGAGGCCCGGCTCGTGCAGCTCGCGCTCCCCTGCCCCGTCGGCGGCCAGCACCTGGAGGCCGGCCTCCTGCAGGCTGGCCAGCACGCTCGCGGTGTCGCGGTCGCGGACGACCGGCAGGTGGAACAGGCTGCCCACGGACGCGCGCACGGCCTTGGGGTTGTACGGGTCGACCGAGTCGCCGGCCAGCACGACGGCGTCGGCCCCGGCCGCGTCCGCGCAGCGGATGACCGCGCCCGCGTTGCCCGGGTCGCGGATCTCGGCGCACACGACGACGAAGCGGACCGGCTCGGCCAGCACGGCGTCCAGCTCGGTCTCGACGAACCCGCAGCGGGCGACGACGCCCTGCGGCTGCACGGTGTCGCTGAGCGCCTCGACGACGTCCTCGCCGACGACGTGCCAGGCGACCTGCGCGTCGTGCGCCGCGGCCGTCAGGTCGGGGTGGGAGTCGGTCGCGTCCGCCGTGGCGTACACCTCGCGGACGACGCCGGGAACGCCGAGGGCCTCGCGGACGGCCTGGGGCCCTTCCGCGAGGAACTCGCGCGTCTTCTCCCTGAACGCACGAGTGGCGAGCCGCCGGGCCGTCCTGATCCGTCCGGAGCGGACGGTCAGGACGTCGGGGCTCGCCATCTCGTGCGGGTCGCGCCGGGCGTCAGGCCGCAGCGGGATCCTTGGGCGCGTTGACGTCCTCGGGCAGGCTGTTCTTGGCCAGCTCGACGAGCGCGGAGAACGCGGCCGGGTCGTTCACGGCCAGGTCGGCCAGGATCTTGCGGTCAGCCTCGACACCCGCGGCCTTGATGCCCTGGATGAAGCGGTTGTAGGTCATGCCCTCAGCGCGGACCGCAGCGTTGATGCGCTGGATCCAGAGCTTGCGGAACTCGCCCTTCTTCGCCTTGCGGTCACGGTAGTTGTAGACCAGCGAGTGGGTGACCTGCTCCTTGGCCTTGCGGTACAGGCGCGAGCGCTGGCCGCGGTAGCCCGACGCGCGCTCGAGGGTCTCGCGGCGCTTCTTCTGCGCGTTGACGGAACGCTTGACGCGTGCCATGGGGTGCTCCTTAGTGGTTCAGGGAAAGAGGATCAGAGGCCGAGCATCTTCTTGACGCGCTTGGTGTCCGCCTTGGCGACGTCCACCGTGCCGTCGAGACGACGCGTGCGCGTGCTGGGCTTGTGCTCCAGCAGGTGTCGTCGGCCGGTCTGCTCGCGACGGAGCTTGCCCGAACCGGTCTTCTTGACGCGCTTCTTCATGCCCGAGTGCGGCTTGAACTTCGGCATCTCATGCCTCCATGTCTGGGTCGAGGTTTTCGGAGCGACGACGGGGCTTCTTCGGCGTCGCAGTGGTCTTCTGGGCTTCGCGGTGCGCCTTGTCGGCGGCTTCCTCGGCCTCGCGCTCGGCGGTCTTGGCGGCGGTGGACTCGGCCTTCGCTGCCTTCACCTCGGCCTGGGCCTCGGACTTCTTCTTGTGCGGGGCCAGGACCATCGTCATGTTGCGTCCGTCCTGGCGGGCGTTGGACTCGATGAAGCCGAGGTCCTCCACGTCGCCGGCGAGGCGCTGCAGCAGCCGGTAGCCCAGCTCGGGGCGGTGCTGCTCGCGACCACGGAACATGATCGTGATCTTGACCTTGTCCCCACCCTTGAGGAACCGCACGACGTGACCCTTCTTGGTGTCGTAGTCGTGCTGGTCGATCTTCGGGCGGAGCTTCATCTCCTTGATGATGGTGTTCGTCTGGTTGCGCCGGGACTCACGGGCCTTCTGGGCGTTCTCGTACTTGAACTTGCCGTAGTCCATCAGGCGGCAGACCGGCGGGCGCGCGGTCGCAGCCACCTCGACGAGGTCGAGGTCGGCCTCCGCGGCGAGCCGCAGGGCGTCCTCGATCCGGACGATGCCCACCTGCTCGCCGTTCGGTCCGACCAGACGCACTTCGGGCACGCGGATCCGGTCGTTGACGCGCAGCTCGTTGCTGATAGGTGCCTCCAAGGTTCGATCAACAGGGTGGAGGCCGTACCAAAGAGAAAGGCCTCCGTCGAAGACGGAGGCCACCAGGACCAGGACGCCCCGAGGGACGCCCTGCACGGGCCGGACCGAATGACGCTGGTCCGGCGAGACCCTCCGGCATCTCAGCCGGACAGGTGGGAGGTGGACTCCACTTCGACAGCCAAGCGTAGCAGGGGCACCTGCCGACACGAAATCCGCCCTGTTGCACGGCCGAAACACGTCGCGACCGCGGGCGAAACCTGCCCGGCGCACGCTGGGTGCCATGACGTGGCGCGTGCGGACGACCCTGCCCGACCGGCCCGGGGACCTGGCCCGGGTCGCGACCGCCTGTGGCGACGCGGGCGTCAACATCGTCTCGATGCAGGTCTTCCCGACCTCGCCCCGGGTCACCGACGAGCTGGTCGTCACCGCCCCGGACGGCTGGGACGACCTGCGGGTGGCCGACCTGTTCGAGAAGGCCGGCGGCGAGGACGTCGTCGTGGTGCGCCTGGGCGCGTCGTCGCTCGCGGACCCCACGACGTCCTACCTGGACGCGGTGCGGCTGGTGCTGGACGAGGGACGCCCGGTCGAGGACGTGCTCGCCGAGCTGCTCGGCACCCAGCCCCCCGACGTCGCCGACTACAGCGGGCACGACGTGCTCGACCTGACCCGGCGCGACGGCACCACGCTGCGGATCAGCCGGGCCTTCGCCTTCACCCCGGTCGAGCGAGCGCGGGCGCAGGCGCTGGTGTCGCTGCTCGGCGACGCCGGCGCGGACGTGCCGCTCATCGCCCCGTCCGCGCTGGGCGACGCTCCCCTGGTGCGCGAGACGACGCTGGCCGACATCGACGCCGTGGCCGCCCTGCACGGACGCTGCAGCGTCGCGACGCTCTACCGGCGCTACGAGACGCCGCTGCGTATGCCGGTGGCCACGCGGTTCGCCCGCCGGCTCGTCCTGCCCGAGCACGGGCACGGCCTGGCCGTGCAGGTCGGGCTGGACCTCGTCGGCCACGGCGTCCTCGAGCGGGGCGACGCCGGGTGGACGCTGCAGATGCTGGTCGAGGACGCCTGGCAGGGCCGTGGCCTCGGGACGCAGCTGCTCAAGCACGCGGCCGGACGGGCCAAGGCCGAGGGGGCCGAGCACCTCACGCTGGTCAGCGGTCGCGGCAACGACACGCTGCTGCGCACGGTCGGGAACGCCGGCTTCGTCGCCCGCGTGGAGCGACGCGAGGGACAGGTGCACGTCACCGTGCCCCTGCGCGGCGTGCGCCCGCTCTAGGCCTCGCGCGACTCGACCCAGGCGAGCCCGGCGGCGGTACGCACCAGCGCGCGGCCGGCAGCGAGCTGGCGCACGTCGTCGCCGTCGATCGGCTGGAAGTGCGGGCTGGCCAGGTCGAGCAGGATCGCGTCGGCGCCCTCGTCGAGGGCGGAGATCGCGGCGGCCTGCCCCCACACCGGCACCGGCCGGGCGTCGGGGTTCCAGCGCGCCATCGTGGCCAGCGAGCTGAACGCCAGCAGGCCCTTGCGGCCGTCGGCTCCGGTCATGAGCACCGCGGCCATCTCGGCATTCTTGTCGCCCTGGCCGGGCACGTGGTCCTCGCCCAGCATCGCGACGATCGGCACGAACAGCCGGACCGAGCCGAGCACGGCGAGCACCCGGGCGGGGTCGCCGAGCGCCTCGGCGAGCTCCGGGTAGACCTCACCGTCGTCGCCGGGGAACGCGGGCTCGGCCAGCGAGGGACGGTGGGTCATCGGACCCGGCTCCGCAGCCAGGCCACCGACTCGGCGGCGGCCGCGCCGTCGCTGCCCTGGATGGCGAACAGCATGACCCGCTCGTCGTCCTTGGTGACCAGCGTCGGCCAGGGGGCGCCGGAGTTCATGGCGAACCCCGCGACGTCCGACCAGGGCACGTGCCGGGTGCGGAAGCCGTTGGTGACGTGCAGCGCCTCGTCGTCCACGACGACCTTGCTGCGTCCGATGGCGTGCAGGCCGGCGAGCACGCCGACCAGCAGCAGCGCCATCGTGACGACCTCCGAGACGTGCCACTCGACGAAGTCGGGCAGCGCCACGCCGATGAAGGCCGACAGGACGACGACGAGCACCGCGACGACGTAGGCCACGACGCGGGCGCCCACCGGACGGAACGTGCGGGTCGGGGCGGCCATCGTCAGATCCGGCAGCTCAGGATGTCGGTGACGAGAATGCCTCGGCCGCCGAGGGCGTAGAGGTCGTCCATGACGCGCTGGCTCGCCTCGCGCGGCACCATCGAGCGCACCGCGACCCAGCCCTCGCGGTGCAGCGGGGACACCGTCGGCGACTCGATGCCGGGGGTCAGCTCGACCGCCTTCTCGACGTGCTCGACGCGGATGTCGTAGTCCATCATCACGTAGGTCCGCGCGACCAGGACGCTGTCGAGGCGGCGCTTGAAGGTGCCGTAGCCGGCCGGCTCGTCGGCGCCGGTGCGGGTGATGAGCACCGCCTCCGACGACAGGATCGGCTCGCCGAAGACCTCCAGGCCGGCCTGGCGCAGCGTGCTGCCGGTCTCGACGACGTCGGCGATCGCGTCGGCGACGCCGAGCCGGATGGACGACTCGACCGCGCCGTCGAGGCGGACGACCGAGGCGTCGATGCCGCGCTCGGCCAGGTACGGCTGCACGATGCCGGGGTAGGACGTGGCGATGCGCGCGCCGGCGAGGTCGCGGACGTCGCTCATCGCGCCGGCCGGGGCCGCCCAGCGGAAGGTCGAGCCGCCGAAGCCGAGGGACGCCTGCTCCGTGGCGTTCGCGCCGGAGTCGAGCAGCAGGTCGCGGCCGGTGAGGCCGACGTCCAGGGTGCCCTCGCCGACGTAGATGGCGATGTCGCGGGGACGCAGGTAGAAGAACTCGACCTCGTTGTCGGCGTCGACGGCGACGAGGTCCTTGGAGGTGCGGCGCTGGCGGTAGCCCGCCTCGGTCAGCATGAGGGAGGCGGCCTCGGCGAGGGCTCCCTTGTTGGGGACGGCGACCTTGAGCATCAGATTCCTTGCGGTAGAGGGGTGCGGTCGGTGACGGGGGTCAGCCCCTCACAGATGCGCGTACACGTCCTCCAGCGAGATGCCGGCGGCCAGCATCATCACCTGCGCGTGGTAGAGCAGCTGGCTCAGCTCCTCGGCCGTGCGCTCCTTGCCCTCGTGCTCGGCGGCCATCCAGGACTCGGCGGCCTCCTCGACGAGCTTCTTGCCGATCTGGTGGACGCCGGCGTCCAGCTCGGCGACGGTGCGCGAGCCCTCGGGACGGGTGGCGGCCTTGTCGGCCAGCTCGGCGAACAGCGTGTCGAAGGTCTTCATAGCGCTCACGATCCTAGGTCGTCAGCCGACGCGACGGAGCAGCGCCCACGTGGACAGCGCCGCCTCGACCGCCTCGCGGCCCTTGTCCTCGCGGCTCTCGGGCAGGCCCGCGCGGTCGATCGCCTGCTCCTCGGTGTCGCAGGTCAGCAGGCCGAAGCCGACCGGGACGCCGGTGTCGAGCGCGACGCGAGCCAGGCCGTCGGTGGCCGCCGCGCACACGTACTCGAAGTGCGGGGTGCCGCCGCGGATGATGACGCCCAGCGCGATGACGGCGTCGTAGCCGTGCTTGGCGTAGGCCTGCGCGACGAGCGGCAGCTCGAACGAGCCGGCGACGCGCACCAGGTGCGCGTCCTCGACGCCGGCGTCGGCCAGGGCGCGCTGGGCGCCCTCGACCAGGCCGTCCATGACGACGTCGTGCCAGCTCGAGGCGACGATCGCGACGCGCGCGTCCTTCGCGTCGACGGTCAGGGTGGGTGCGCCGGCACCGCTCATGTGAGGTCCTCCAGGTCGGTCAGGTTGGGAAGGTCGTGGCCCATGCGCTCGGCCTTGGTCTGCAGGTAGCGCAGGTTGTCGACGGTCGGGCGGACGACGAGCGGCATCCGCTCGGCGACCTTGACGCCGTACTGCTCGAGCGCGGTCTGCTTCAGCGGGTTGTTGGTGAGCAGGCGCACCGAGTCGATGCCGAGGTCGCGCAGCACCTGCGCGCCGGCGGCGTAGTCGCGGTCGTCCTCGCCGAAGCCGAGCTCGAGGTTCGCGTCGACGGTGTCGCGTCCCTCGTCCTGCAGCGCGTAGGCCTGCAGCTTGTGCAGCAGGCCGATGCCGCGGCCCTCGTGCCCGCGCAGGTAGATGACGACGCCCGCGCCCTCGGCGGTGATGGCGGCCATGGACGCCTGCAGCTGCGGACCGCAGTCGCAGCGGTGCGAGCCGAAGACGTCGCCGGTGAGGCACTCGGAGTGCAGGCGGGTGAGCACGCCCTCGCGGCCCAGGTCGCCGTGGACGAGCGCGATGTGCTCGGCCCCGCTGACCCGGTCGCGGTAGCCCAGCGCGGTGAACTCGCCGAACTCGGTGGGCAGGCGGGTCGTGGCCAGACGGTCGACCTGGCTCTCGTGCAGCCGGCGGTAGACCTGCAGGTCCTCGATCGAGACCAGGGCCAGGCCGTGCTCGTCGGCGAACTCGCGCAGCTGCGGGGCGCGCATGAGCGTGCCGTCGTCGTTCATGACCTCGCCGATGACACCGGCGGGGGTGAGCCCGGCCAGGCGGGCGAAGTCGACCGCGGCCTCGGTGTGGCCGGGACGCTCCAGCACTCCCCCGGGCTTGGCGCGCAGCGGCACGATGTGGCCCGGCTGCACGAGCTCGAACGGCTCGGTGGCCGAGTCGGCCAGCATCCGGCAGGTGCGAGCGCGGTCGGCGGCCGAGATGCCGGTCGTCACGCCGTCGCGGGCGTCGATCGAGACGGTGTACGCGGTGCGCAGCGGGTCGCGGTTGTGCGGCGTCATGAGCGGGATCGCCAGCCGGTCGAGGATCTCCCCCACCACCGGCGCGCACACCAGGCCGCTGGAGTGGCGCACCAGGAACGCCATGAGCGCCGGCGTCGCCTTGCTCGCGGCGAAGATGATGTCGCCCTCGTTCTCGCGGCCCTCGTCGTCCACGACGACGATCGCCTTGCCGTCGCGGACGTCCGCGATGGCGCGCTCGATGCTGTCCAGGCGCACGTTCTCGTGCTCGCTCATGCGTCCGCTCCCTTCTGCGCGGCGAGGAGCCGCTCGACGTACTTGGCCAGGACGTCCACCTCGAGGTTGACGCGGTCGCCCGGCCGACGGGTGCCCAGCACGGTGTCGGCGAGCGTCACCGGGATGAGCGAGACGGAGAACCAGGGTCCGTCGGGGCCCTCGTCCTGCACGTCGACGACGGTCAGCGACGTGCCGTCGACGGTGATGGAGCCCTTGGGCACCAGGTAGCGAGCCAGGTCGGCCGGGACGCTGAACCGCACGACCTCCCAGTGCTCGCTGGGGGTGCGGTCGAGCACGCGTCCGGTGCCGTCGACGTGGCCCTGGACGACGTGTCCGCCCAGGCGCTGCCCGGCGGCGACCGCGCGCTCGAGGTTGACCTCGTCGCCCACCGCCAGGTCGCCGATGGACGTCTTGTCGAGCGACTCGCGCATGACGTCGACGGCGAAGCTCTCGGCGTCCGGCTGGTCCACGACGGTCAGGCAGCAGCCGTTGACCGCGATGGAGTCACCGTGGGCGGCGTCCGAGACGACCTTGGGGCCGCGGAGCACGAGGCGGACGGAGTCGCCCAGGTCGTCGATCGCGACGACCCGGCCCTTCTCCTCCACGAGTCCGGTGAACATCAGTCCATCTCCTCCCGGGGCGCGCGCTGCGGGCGCCCGACGATGCGGATGTCGGGACCGACGCGGGTGAGGTCGTCGATCTCGATGGGGCGCAGGTCGGCCAGCGTCGTGGCCTCGCCCTCCAGGGCGGCGCGACCGGAGCCGAGCAGCGCGGGGGCGATGTAGCCGATGACGCGGTCGACCAGGCCGGCCGCCCAGAACGCGCCGGCCAGGCGGGGGCCGCCCTCGAGCCAGGCGTGGTGGACGCCGTGGTCGCGCAGCTTCGCCAGGACGACCTCGGGGTCGCGCGACTGCACCATGAGCGTCGGCGCGACCCGGTCGAAGACCCGGTAGTAGCGCGGGATCGTGGTCTCGCCGACCACGACGCGCAGCGGCTGCTGGTCGTAGGGCAGCGGCATGTCGTCCTCGTCGCGGACCGTGAGGCGCGGGTCGTCGGCCAGCACGGCGCCGGTGCCGGCGACGATCGCGTCGCACTCGGCACGGAAGCGCTGCACGTCGCGGCGCGCGGCCGGGCCGGTGATCCACTTGCTGGTGCCGTCGGGCGCGGCGCTGAGCCCGTCGAGGGTGGCGGCGTACTTCCAGGTGACGAACGGACGTCCCTGGGTGACGGCGTGCGTCCAGGCCCGGTTGAGCTCGGTGGCCTCGTCGGCGAGCACGCCGCCGACGACCTCGACCCCCGCGGCCTGCAGCGCGGCCGCTCCCCCGGCGGCGACCGGGTTGGGGTCGGACTGGGCGTAGACGACGCGGGCGACGCCGGCGTCCAGCAGCGCCTGGGTGCAGGGGCCGGTGCGGCCGGTGTGGTGGCACGGCTCGAGCGTGACGACGGCGGTGGCGCCGCGGGCGGCGTCGCCGGCCTGCGTCAGCGCGTCGACCTCGGCGTGCGGGGTGCCCGCGCCGCGGTGGTGGCCAACGGCGACCTGCGTGCCGTCGGGCGACAGGATCACGCAGCCGACCCGCGGGTTGGGCAGGGCACGCGGGATGCTGCGCGCGGCCTCGAGGGCGCGCCTCATCGCCTGCTGCTCGACGTCGGTGGCGGTGGCCATCGGTCCCTCCGGTCGCGATCGGGCGCGCGGACTCCGGGACCTCGGTCGGGGACGTCCGGGACAGCCCGGACGTCGACGACCGCGTGCACCTCCCATCCGGACTTTCACCGTCGGTACCGGAATCCCACCGGTTCAACCGCACGTCCTGGGACGTGCGGGTCGCGGACTGTCACCGCCGGCTCGGAATTGCACCGACCCCGGAGCACGCGAGCGTGAAGCTCGTTACGCCGGTGAGTCTAGCCCGTCGCCCCAGGCGGTCGCCGGGCGTCTCGTCAGGTGGCTCATCGAGCCCCGGAGCGGTGACCTGGCAACGTCACGCCGCGGCCAGCGGTGACCTGGCAACCGTGTGGACCCCCGATCCGGTTGCTACGTCACCACTCCTGCGAGCGATCGGCGGTCAGCCGTGGGTGCAGGCGGCGACGGCCTTGTCGCGCAGGGCGGCGACCATGGCCTCGGGGTCGTCCGCGCCGAACACGGCCGAGCCGGCCACGAAGACGTCCGCGCCGGCCTCGGCGCAGCGCTCGATCGTCTCGAGCGAGACGCCGCCGTCGACCTGCAGCCAGACCTCGCCTCCGGAGCGCTGGATGAGCTCGCGGGTGCGGCGGATCTTGGGCAGGCACAGGTCGAGGAACTTCTGCCCGCCGAAGCCGGGCTCGACGGTCATGACGAGCACCATGTCGAGCTCGGGCAGCAGGTCGGCGTACGGCTCGATCGGCGTGGCCGGCTTCAGCGCCATGGACGCGCGGGCGCCCTGGGCGCGGATCTCGCGGGCCAGGCGGACGGGCGCCTGCGCCGCCTCCACGTGGAAGGTGACGCTGCCGGCGCCGGCCTCGACGAACTGCGGCGCCCAGCGGTCGGGCTCCTCGATCATCAGGTGCGCGTCGATCGGCTGGTCGGCCGCCTTCGCGAGCGCCTCGATGACCGGCGCGCCCAGCGTCAGGTTGGGCACGAAGTGGTTGTCCATGACGTCCATGTGCAGCCAGTCGGCGCCGGGGATGCGCGCGGCCTCGGCGGCGAGGTTCGCGAAGTCGGCGTTGAGCAGGCTGGGGGTGATCTGGATGCCCATGCGCCGGAGCCTAGCGGTGCCTCGCCCTTGCGCTCAGCGTGACGTTGTGTACGCCTTCCTCGGCGTGTCGCGTACACAACGTCACCCTCAGCGAGGAGGTGAGCCCCTACGCGGAGGTGCGGCGCAGGACGGCGGCGAACATCGCGTCGGTGCCGTCGACGTGCGGCCACCAGCGCCGGACGTCCTCGAGCTCGGCGACGCCGGACGCGGTCGCGGCCTCGACGACGCCGACGGTCTCCTCCGGGTGCGGCGAGCAGGTCGCGTAGACCACGACGCCACCAGGTCGGACGAGCGACAGCGCGCGGCCGAGCAGCTCCACCTGCAGCGTCACCAACTCGGGGACGTCCTCGGCCCTGCGCCGCCAGCGCGACTCCGGCCGGCGACGCAGCGCCCCCAAGCCGGTGCACGGCGCGTCGACGAGCACGCGGTCGAACGAGCCCGGCTCCCACGGACCCTCGCGTCCGTCGTGCACGGTGACCTCGACGTCGGGCAGCTGGCGGACGGTCTTGCGGACCAGCTCGGCCCGGTGCTCCTGCGCCTCGTTGGCGACCAGGTGGGCACCGCGCTGGGCGGCGATCGCGCCCAGCAACGCAGCCTTGCCACCGGGACCGGCGCAGAGGTCGAGCCACCGCTCGTCGCGGCCCTCGACCACGGCGTCCACGGCGGTGAGGGCGACCATCTGCGAGCCCTCGTCCTGCACGCCGGCGCGCCCGTCGCGGATCTCGGGCAGGTCGCCGGGCACGCCGCCGTCGAGCACGCGGGCGTACGGCGACAGCTTCCCGGGATCGCCCGGCAGGGCGTCCGGCTCGACGAGCCCCGGGCGGGCCACGAGCGTGACGCGCGGGGACGCGTTGTCGGCCTCGAGCAGCGCGGTCAGCTCGGCGCGGTCGCGACCACCGACCTCGAGCGCCCGCCCGAGCGCCTCGACCATCCAGGCCGGGTGCGACTCGACGACGGCCAGCCGCTCGGTCTCGGACAGCCCGGCGCCGACGAGGTCCAGCCAGTCGCCCAGTCCGCGCCGCGCGACCTTGCGCAGCACCGCGTTCACGAACGCGGTCGGCTTGTGCCCGACCTGGCGGCGGACGAGGTCGACCGTCGTGGACACCGCGGCGTGCGACGGCACCCGCATGCTCAGCAGCTGGTGCGTGCCCAGCCGCAGCGCGTCCAGCACCGGCGGGTCGATCTTGGCCACGCCCTGCTTGGCGACCTGGTCGAGGACCGCGTCGTACGTCCCGCGCCGGCGCAGCGTGCCGTGCACGAGCTCGGTGACGAGCGCGGCGTCGCGTCCGGTCAGCCCGCGCTCGGTGAGCATCGCCGGCAGGACGAGGTTCGTGTAGGCGTCGCGCTCGTCGACGGCACGCAGCGCCTCGAACGCGGTCAGCCGGGCCAGGTCGACGCTCATCGGGACTCTCCTCGCTCGCGGGTCATCAGACGAGCCTCGCATCCGGGCCGAGCGAGACGCCGCGGCCCCAGTCGGCAGCGACCATCCGCTTCTTGCCGTGGGCCTGCAGCTCGCCCAGGACGACGTCGGTCGTGCCCGTGCCGACCCGCACCTCGCGCTTGCCGACGCTCAGGCGTCCGGGCTCGAGCGTGCGCTCGTCGCTGACCGTCACCGGGCCGAGCTTGATGCGCAGCGGCTCGTCGTCGCCCTGCTCCAGCATGGTCCACGCACCGGGGGCGGGCGTGCAGCCGCGGACCTGGCGGTCGATCGCGAACGCCGGACGCGTCCAGTCGACGCGGGCGTCGCCGGTGGTGAGCTTCGGGGCGTAGCTGACGCCCTCCTCCTGCTGGGCGATCGGCGAGATGTCGCCGTCCTCGACGTGGTCGAGCGCGTCGACGAGCAGCCGCGCTCCCCCGTCGGCCAGCCGGGCGAGCAGGTCGCCGGCGGTGTCGGTGTCGCGGATGCGCTCGGTGATGACGCCGAGCACCGGGCCGGCGTCGAGCTCCTGCACGATGCGGAAGACGGTCGCGCCCGTGACCTCGTCACCGGCCATCAGCGACCACTGCACCGGGGCGGCGCCTCGCCAGTTCGGCAGCACCGAGAAGTGCAGGTTGATCCAGCCGTGCTGCGGGACGTCGAGGGCGTCCTGCTTGAGCAGCGCACCGTAGGCGACGACCGGGCAGCAGTCCGGCTCGAGCTCGCGCAGCCGGTCCATGAACGCCGGGTCGGACGGCTTGGCCGGCTTGAGCACCTCGATGCCGAGCTCGCGGGCGCGGGCGGCGACCGGCGACTCCTCGAGGCGGCGGCCGCGGCCGGACGGGGCGTCGGGACGGGTCACGACCGCGACGACCTCGTGGCGACTGGCGACGAGCGCCTCCAGGGCTGGGAGGGCGGTGTCCGGGGTGCCGGCGAAGACGAGTCTCACCCGGGCGAGCCTAGTCGGCGGTCCCCCATCCCATCCCGGGGCGGTCGGGCGTGCTCCTGCCGGGTGGCGGTGAACGAGCGTCCACCTCGGAGCGTCCGCTGGACGCATGCTCACCGCCACGCCGTCCGCGTGGACGCCAAGTCACCGCCCGGGAGCGGAGGACGGTCAGAGCGCGAGCGGGTCGACCTGGACGCGCACGGGCGGCAGCTTGGCGGCGCTGCGCTCGGCCTGCACCTGGCGCAGCGCGGCGGACAGCGCCAGCCCCTGCGACCTGGGTGCACGCAGCACGAGGCGCTCGGCGTCCTCGGACAGCGGCACCGGCCCGAGCACCTCGGTGTCGGGCGTCCAGGGGCGCGCGGCGAGCGCGGCCAGCACCTCGGGCGGACCGTCGACCGTGGCCAGCCGCGACGTCGGCGGCAGGTGCACCTCGGCCCGGTCGGCGAGCTCGCGCTCGACGACGGCGACCGGGTCGGCCCGCACGAGCGCCTGCAGCTCGGCCGGCTCCCCCACGACGACCGCGCGAGCACCGGGTCCGGCGAGGGCCAGCGCGTTGAACCAGCGCCGGTGCGCCTCCTCGAAGACGCGGACGTCGTCGCGGCTCAGCGCCAGCCAGGTGTCGAGCAGGACGACCAGCGCGTAGCCGCCCTCGACCGCCGGCTCGGCGCCCGGCGTGGCCAGGACGAGCGTGCGGCCGCGCTCCACCTGCGACAGCACCGTCGCGCCGCCGGACGTCACGACCTCACGGTCGTCGAAGGCCCGGGCGACCTCCTCGGCCGTGCGCAGCGCACCGACGACGGGCGAGCGCAGCCGGCCCGAGCCGCACACCGTGCACGTCCAGGGCTGCTCGACGGTGCCGCACCAGCGGCACGCGACGGGCGCCCGGGCCGAGCCCTGCGCGAGCGGTCCCTGGCACGCGCGGCAGCGCGCCGGCGTCCGGCAGTCCTGGCAGGCCAGCGACGAGCGGTAGCCGCGGCGCGGCACCTGAAGCAGCACCGGCCCGTCGGCCTGACGGATCGCGCGGAAGACCGCGTGCGGCAGCCGCGCGGGCGCGCCGCCCGCGACCGAGCCGTCGGTGACGTCGACCCGGGGCCACGCGGCCCGGCGCTCGTCGCGGGACGCCGACAGCTCGCGGCACCACCCGCTGGCGACCAGCGCCTGGGCCTCGGTGCTGCGGGCGTACGCACCGAGCAGCACCCCCGCGTCCGCCTGCGCGGCCCGGGTCAGTAGCACCTCACGCACGTGCGCGTACGGGGCGCGCGGCTCGACGAGCAGGTCGTCGCCGTCGTCCCAGCAGGCCACGAGGCCGAGGTCGCGCACCGGGGCGTACGCGGCGGCGCGGGTGCCGACCACGACCTTCACGGCCCCGCGGGCCAGCGCCAAGAACGAGCGGTAGCGGGCGGCCGGCTTCTGCGCGGCGGTGAGGACGACGTGGTGACCCTCCCCCAGCACGGCGACGAGGGCGGCGTCGACGCGAGCGACGTCACGGGCGTCGGGCACGACCACCGCCGCACCGCGCCCGGAGCGCAGCGTCGCGAGCACGGCGTGGGCCAGGGCCGTCTCGGGCGCGGAGCCCGGCAGCGCCGACCAGACCGCGCGCGGCGCCTGGCCGGACGCCAGCGCCGCGAGCATCGACTCGCCCCCGGCGTACGGCGCCCAGGCGGCGGCGTCCGGCTCGGGCAGCTCGCCGGCGACTGACCCGGACTCCTGCGCCTCGGCGCGGGCATGACGCGGCGGCACCGCGAGCCGCAGGACGTCGGCGAGCGTGCCCGCCCAGCGGTCGGCCACGGCGCGGGCCAGCGTCAGGACCTCCGGGCGCAGCACGGGCTCGGGCGACACAACCTTGGCCAGGAACGCGAGCCGGTCGTGCTCGGACGTCGCGACCCGCTCGACCAGGAAGCCGTCGACGAGGCGTCCGGCGAAGCGCACCTTGACCCGGCAGCCGGGCACGGCCCGCTCGTCGAGGTCGGCCGGCACGCGGTAGTCGAAGAGCCGGTCGAGATGGGCCAGCGGGGTGTCGACGGCGACCCGCGCGACCGGCAGCTCGGCCGCCGGCTCGGGCTGCGGCTTCGCCGGCGCCGCCGGCTTCGCGCGCGGAGCCGGCGGCTTGCGCGGGGCGGGAGCCGGGACGAGCGACAGCTGGTCGGGGTCGTCGGCGTCGCTCACAGGGGTGTTTCTACCAGGGCGCACCGACCGGACCCGGACGCGGACGGACCCGGGACGAGGACGTCCCGGGTCCGTGCGCGAGCGGTGGTCAGCGACCGGCGGCGGCGCGCAGCGCGTCGGCGCGGCTCGTCTCCTCCCACGGCAGCCCGGCGCGGCCGAAGTGGCCGTACGCGGCGGTCTGCGCGTAGATCGGACGCTTGAGGTCCAGGTCGCGGACGATCGCGGCCGGGCGCAGGTCGAAGACCTCGAGCACCGCCTCGCGGATCGTGTCGACCGGGACGGTCTCGGTGCCGAAGGTGTCGACGTAGAAGCCGACCGGGTGCGCGACGCCGATCGCGTACGCGACCTGCACCTCGACCTTGGTCGCCAGGCCCGCGGCGACGATGTTCTTGGCCACCCAGCGCATCGCGTACGCGGCCGAGCGGTCGACCTTGCTCGGGTCTTTGCCCGAGAACGCGCCGCCGCCGTGGCGGGCGTAGCCGCCGTAGGTGTCGACGATGATCTTGCGACCCGTCAGGCCGGCGTCGCCCATGGGGCCGCCGATGACGAACTTGCCGGTCGGGTTGATGTGCAGCTTGTAGTCGGACGCGTCGATGTCGTAGTCGGCCAGGACCGCGTCGATGACGTGCTTCTTGACGTCGACGGCGAGCTGGTGCTCCAGGTCGACACCGTCCTCGTGCTGGGTCGACAGGACGATTGCCTCGATGCGCTTGGGCTTGTCGTCGTCGCCGTACTCGATCGTGACCTGGGTCTTGCCGTCCGGGCGCAGGTAGGGCAGCGTGCCGTCCTTGCGCACGGCGGTGAGCTGCTCGGCCAGGCGGTGCGCGATGGTGATCGGCAGCGGCATGAGCTCGGGCGTCTCGTCGACGGCGAAGCCGAACATGAGGCCCTGGTCGCCGGCGCCCTGCAGGTCGAGCGGGTCGACCGACGAGCCCAGCCGGGCCTCCTCGGCGCGGTCGACGCCCTGCGCGATGTCGGGCGACTGCGCGTCCAGCGTCACCTGCACGGCGCAGGACTCGCCGTCGAAGCCCTTGGTCGAGGAGTCGTAGCCGATCTCGAGCACGCGGTCGCGGGCGATGCGGGCGATGTCGGCGTACGTCTTGGTGGTGACCTCGCCGCCGACGAGCACCAGGCCGGTCGTCACGAACGTCTCGGCCGCCACGCGGCTGTCGGGGTCCTCGGCCAGCAGCGCGTCGAGGATGCTGTCGCTGATCTGGTCGGCGATCTTGTCCGGGTGGCCCTCGGTGACGGACTCGGACGTGAAGAAACGGCTCACGGTGTGCTGGCTCCTGTGGATCGGGGACGTGCCGATGGTAGCCCCAGCCCGCCCATCGGCACGTTCATTCCATCCTGTGGGCGACGGCGTCCCACACGGCGTGGGCAAGACCGGCCTTGGGTCCGTGCGGCACCGGCACCTGCGTGCCGTCGGCGCCGAGCACGACGGCCTCGGTGTCGTCGTGGCCGAACACCTTGTCGCCGCTGACGTCGTTGACGACCAGCAGGTCGCAGCCCTTGCGGGCGAGCTTGGCCGCGGCGTGCTCCATGACGGAGGCGTTCTCGTCGCCGGTCTCGGCGGCGAACCCGACGATGACCGGACGCTTGCCGGTGCGGCCGGCGACGAGCTCGGCCAGGACGTCGGGGTTCTCGACCAGCTCGATCGGGGCGGGGCCCTGCCCCGGCACCTTCTTGATCTTGGCGCCGGCGCGCGAGGCCGGCCGGAAGTCGGCCGGTGCGGCGGCCATGACGACGGCGTCGGCGTCGACCGCGTGCTCGTGCATCGCGGTGCGCAGCTCCTCGGTGGTCACCACGCGGACGACGTCAGCGCCCGCCGGCGCGGGCAGCGAGACGTTGGCGGCGACGAGGGTGACCCGGGCGCCGCGGGCGACGGCGGCCTCGGCCAGCGCCTGTCCCATGCGCCCCGACGAGCGGTTGCCCAGGAACCGCACCGGGTCGAGGTACTCGCGGGTGCCGCCGGCACTGACCACGACGTGGCGGCCGGTGAGGTCCTGCGGAC
Source organism: Aeromicrobium massiliense JC14 (assembly GCF_000312105.1). Classification (GTDB taxonomy): domain Bacteria; phylum Actinomycetota; class Actinomycetes; order Propionibacteriales; family Nocardioidaceae; genus Aeromicrobium; species Aeromicrobium massiliense. The sequence continues at coordinate 692,450 of NZ_HE978638.1, read as the reverse complement.
GTCCGTCGAGCACCTGCAGGCAGACGGCGTGGATCGCGGTGGGGTCGGGCAGGCGTCCCTTGCCCGAGTCGGCACCCGTGAGGCGGCCCACGGCCGGCTCGATGACGACCGTGCCGCGCGAGCGCAGCGTCTCGACGTTGGCCTGGGTGGCCGGGTGCTCCCACATCTCGGTGTGCATCGCCGGGGCGAGCACCACCGGGCACCGGGCGGTGAGCAGCGTGCTGGTGAGCAGGTCGCCGGCCAGGCCGTGGGCCGCGCGGGCCAGCAGGTCGGCCGTGGCCGGGGCGACGACCACGAGGTCGGCCTCCTGGCCCAGCCGCACGTGCGGCACCTGCGGCACGTCGGCGAAGACGCCCGTGTGCACCGGCTGGCCCGACAGCGCCTCCCACGTGGCGGCGCCGACGAACTGCAGCGAGGCCTCGGTCGGGACGACGCGGACCTCGTGACCGGCCTCGGTGAACAGGCGCAGCAGCTCGGCGGCCTTGAAGGCGGCGATGCCGCCGGCCACGCCCAGGACGATCTTGCTCATCTCACGCTCCTGCCGGGACGTGCGGGCGCGGCGTCACCGCCGCGACGCGGTCAGGCCTGCTCGGCGGCCGGGGTCTCGCCCTCGGCGGCGGGGACCTCGGGCTCGGAGGTCAGCAGGCCCTCGTTGATCTCGCGGAGCGCGATCGAGAGCGGCTTCTCCTGGACCTCGGTCTCCAGCAGCGGGCCGACGTACTCCAGCAGGCCCTCGCCGAGCTGGGAGTAGTAGGCGTTGATCTGGCGGGCGCGCTTGGACGCGTAGAGCACCAGCTGGTACTTGGAGTCGGTCTTCTCCAGCAGGTCGTCCAGCGGCGGGTTGGTGATGCCGATGGCGACGGAGCGGGTGGTGGACGCAGAGCTCATGAAGCAGGCCTCGCAGAACGTGGGAGAAAGAAGATCAGGACCGGAGAGAACCGGAGCGGAACAAGTCTACCAACTCCTCGCACGCGCGGCCGACATCGGTGTTCACGATCGTGACGTCGAACTCGGGCTCGGCGGCCAGCTCCTCGCGGGCCGTCTCGAGCCGGCGGGTGCGCTCCTCGGCGGTCTCGGTGCCGCGTCCGACCAGACGGCGCTCGAGCTCCTCGAAGCTGGGCGGGGCCAGGAACACGAGCAGCGCGTCGGGCATCCGCTCGCGCACCTGCCGGGCACCCTGCAGGTCGATCTCCAGCAGCGCCGGACGTCCAGCGGCCAGCTGCTCCTCGACCGCGGCGCGGGGCGTGCCGTAGCGGGCGGCCTTGTGCACGACCGCCCACTCGAGCAGGCCGTCCTCGGCGACGAGCCGGTCGAACTCCGCGTCGCTGACGAAGTGGTAGTGGACGCCGTCGACCTCGCCGGGGCGGGGCGGACGCGTGGTGGCCGAGACCGAGATCCAGATCTCCGGGTGCTGCTCGCGGATGCGGGCGGCGACGGTGCCCTTGCCCACCGCGGTGGGCCCGGCGAGCACGACGAGGCGGGAGCGCTCAGCCACGGAACTCCTCGAGCAGCGCCTCGACCTGCTTGGCGCCCAGGCCCCGCACGCGACGGCTCTCGGCGATGCCGATGCGCTCCATCGTCTGCTGGGCGCGCACCTTGCCGACGCCCGGCAGGGCCTGCAGCAGGTCGACGACCTTGATCTTGGCGATCGCGTCGTCGGTGGCGGCCTCGTCCAGCACCTCGGCGAGCGAGGCGCCCGAGTGCTTGAGCCGGTTCTTCACCTCGGCCCGCACCTGGCGCGCCGCGGCGGCCTTCTCCAGCGCCGCGCGGCGCTGGTCGGGGGTCAGCTGGGGCAGGGCCACCGGGCCACCTCTCACTTCAGGTCGATGTCGCACTCGTCGGAGACATTCTTCACCACGGCCGCGCGCTCCTTGGAGGTGGCGTTGAACTTCTCGTACGCCTTGTTCACGCGGTCGAGGTCGTCGCTGTCGGTCTCGGCCAGCACGGCGGGGTCCTGGGCGTCCTCGAGCGTCAGGTCGGACTTCTCGTGCACCGCCAGCACGCGCTCGGTCACCTCGGCCAGTCGCGTCCAGTCGTCGGCCACCGACGCGGGCGCCAGGTCGGCGAGCTGGCGGAACCGCTTCGCGTCAGCCGTGAAGGCCTCCGTGGTGCGCTGCTCGCCGAAGGAGTCCAGCGCCTTCTGGTCGTCCTCGACGAGCTGGCAGTACGCACTGGGCGAGCTGCAGCCGGCGGTGAGCCCGAGGACCGCGGTCAGGACGACGGGACCGACGAGCCGCTTCACCGGCCCGCCCCCGCCACGCCCAGCTCGTCGTTGACCTTGGCCGCGGCCGCGCGCAGCGAGGCGACGTCCGGCCCCGCCGCGAGCACGCCGCGCGACGTCGTGGGGATGATCGCGTCCCAGACGTGGCCGAACAGCCGCTCGAGGTCGGCGACGGTGCCGCCCTGAGCGCCGTAGCCGGGCACCAGCAGCGGTCCGTTGACGTCCAGGTCCTCCTCGGTGCTGCCGATGGTCGCGCCCACGACCGCGCCGAACGAGCCCATCGGCTCGGCGTCGGCGTTGGCCTCGCGCAGGTGGTCGAGCACGCGCCCGGCCACCGTGCGCCCGTCGGCGGTGCGCGCGTGCTGGACGTCCGGCCCCGACGGGTTGGACGTCAGCGCCAGCACGAACACGCCCGCGTCGTTCTTGTGCGCGGTCTGCAGGAACGGCTCCAGGGACCCCAGGCCCAGGTACGGGCTGACCGTGATCGCGTCGGCGGCCATGGGCGCGTCGTCGTCCAGGTAGGCGTCGGCGTACGCCTGCGCGGTGGAGTCGACGTCGCCGCGCTTGACGTCCAGCACGGTGAGCGTGCCGGTGTGGCGCAGGTCCTGCAGCGTCCGCTCCAGCACCGCCATCCCCCGGGCGCCGTGACGTTCGAAGAACGCGGCCTGGGGCTTGGCGAACGCCACCTTGCCGGCGAACGCCTCCACGCAGGTGGACGCGAACCGGTCCAGGCCCTCGACGTCGTCCTCCAGGCCCCAGGCCTCGAGCAGCGACGGGTGCGGGTCGATGCCGACGCACGCCGGCCCGTAGGCCTGGCGCGCGACGGTCGCGCGGGAACCGAAGCTCATCGCGCGGCCTGCAGGTCGGCCGCCCAGTCCTGCAGCGACTTCACGCCGATGCTGTGCTCCAGCAGCGCCTCGATGCCCTGCACCGCGGCGGCCAGGCCGGCGATCGTGGTGATGGACGAGACGCCCTCGCCCACCGCGACCGTGCGGATCTCGTAGCCGTCGACGCGTCCGGTGGCCCCGGACTCGCCGCCGCTCGGCGTGTTGATGATCAGGTCGACCTCGCCCGCGCGCAGCATCTCGACGATGGTGCGCTCGGACGGGTGGTCGCTGATCTTCGGCACGACCGTGGCCTCGACGCCGTTGCGGCGCAGCACCGTGGCGGTGCCGGCGGTCGCGAGGATCTCGTAGCCGAGGTCGGCCAGGCGCTTGACCGGGAAGATCATGTGCCGCTTGTCGGGGTTGGCCACCGACACGAAGACCCGGCCGCGCGTCGGCAGGCCGTTCTGCGCGCCGGCCTGGGCCTTGGCGAAGGCGTTGCCGAAGCGGGTGTCGATGCCCATGACCTCGCCGGTCGAGCGCATCTCGGGGCCGAGCAGCGTGTCGACGTAGGTGCCCTCGTACGTCCGGAAGCGGCTGAACGGCATGACCGCCTCCTTGACCGCGACCGGCGCGTCGTCGGGCAGCAGGCCGCCGTCGCCCTCGGCCGGCAGCACCCCGGCGGCGCGCAGCTCGGCGATGGACTCACCGAGCATGAGCCGCGCGGCCGCCTTGGCCAGCGGGGTCGCCGTCGCCTTGGACACGAACGGCACGGTGCGGGACGCGCGGGGGTTCGCCTCCAGGACGTAGAGCACGCCGGCGCTCATCGCGAACTGGATGTTGATGAGTCCGCGGACGCCCACGCCCTTGGCGATCGCCTCGGTCGAGACGCGGATGCGCTCGACGTCCTCGGTGCCCAGGGTGATGGGCGGCAGCACGCAGGCCGAGTCGCCCGAGTGCACGCCGGCCTCCTCGATGTGCTCCATGACGCCGCCGAGGAACAGCTCGGTGCCGTCGTACAGCGCGTCGACGTCGATCTCGATCGCGTCGTCGAGGAACTTGTCGACCAGCACGGGACGCTGGGCCGAGATCTCGGTGGCGTTCTCGATGTACGTGGCCAGCGACTGCTCGTCGTAGACGATCTCCATGCCGCGACCGCCCAGGACGTACGACGGGCGCACGAGCACCGGGTAGCCGATCTCGTCGGCGATGCGCTTGGCCCCGGGGAACGTCGTGGCCGTGCCATGCTTGGGCGCAGGAAGGCCGGCGTCGGTGAGCAGCTGACCGAACGCGCCGCGCTCCTCGGCCAGGTCGATCGCCGCGGGCTGCGTGCCCACGATCGGGACGCCCTCGGCCTCGAGTCCGGCGGCGAGGCCGAGCGGCGTCTGGCCGCCCAGCTGCACCAGCACGCCGGCGACGGGGCCGGCCTGCTTCTCGGCGTGGTAGACCTCCAGGACGTCCTCGAGCGTCAGCGGCTCGAAGTACAGCCGGTCGGCCGTGTCGTAGTCGGTGGAGACGGTCTCGGGGTTGCAGTTGACCATGACCGTCTCGTAGCCGGCCTCGGTCAGCGCCAGCGCCGCGTGCACGCACGAGTAGTCGAACTCGATGCCCTGGCCGATGCGGTTCGGTCCGCTGCCCAGGATCAGCACGGCCGGCTTCTCGCGCGGATGCACCTCGGTCTCCTCGTCGTAGGACGAGTAGTGGTACGGCGTGCGGGCGGCGAACTCGGCCGCGCAGGTGTCGACCGTCTTGTAGACCGGCCGGACGCCGAGCGCGTTGCGGACGCCGCGGACGACGTCCTCGCGCAGGCCGCGCAGCTCGCCGATCTGGGCGTCCGAGAGGCCGTGGCGCTTGGCCCGGCGCAGCAGCGCGGGGGTGAGCTCGACGGCTTCGCGCACCTGCGTCGCGACCTCCTGCACCAGGAACAGCTGGTCCAGGAACCACGGGTCGATGCTGGTCGACTCGAACAGCTCCTCGGGCGTGGCGCCGGCCCGGATGGCCTCCATGACCTCGCCGATGCGGCCGTCGTGCGGGCGCCGGACGATCTCGAGCAGCTCGGCCTTGTCGCGCGGCTCCCCCGCCCAGGTGAACGAGGCGCCCTTGCGCTCCAGCGACCGCAGCGCCTTGCCCAGCGCCTCGCTGAAGTTGCGGCCGATGGCCATGGCCTCGCCGACCGACTTCATCGTCGTGGTGAGCGTGTCGTCGGCGAGCGGGAACTTCTCGAACGCGAACCGCGGCACCTTCACGACGACGTAGTCGAGCGTCGGCTCGAAGCTGGCCGGCGTCTCGGCGGTGATGTCGTTGGGGATCTCGTCGAGCGTGTAGCCGATCGCGACCTTGGCGGCGATCTTGGCGATCGGGAAGCCGGTGGCCTTCGACGCCAGCGCCGAGGAGCGCGAGACGCGCGGGTTCATCTCGATGACGACGATGCGGCCGTCCTCGGGGTTGACCGCGAACTGGATGTTGCAGCCGCCGGTGTCGACGCCGACCTCGCGGATGACGCCGATCGCGATGTCGCGCAGCCGCTGGTACTCCACGTCGGTGAGCGTCATGGCCGGGGCGACGGTGATCGAGTCGCCGGTGTGGACGCCCATCGGGTCGAAGTTCTCGATCGAGCAGACGATGACGACGTTGTCGGCCTTGTCGCGCATGACCTCGAGCTCGTACTCCTTCCAGCCGAGGATCGACTCCTCCAGGAGCACCTCGGTGGTCGGGCTGAGCGCCAGGCCGGTGCCGGCGATGCGGTGCAGGTCGGCCTCGTCGTAGGCCAGGCCCGAGCCGGCGCCGCCCATCGTGAACGAGGGGCGCACGACGACCGGGTAGCCGCCGAGCGTCTCGACGCCGGCCAGGCAGTCGTCCATCGTGTGGCAGATGACCGAGGCCGCGACCTCGGCGCCCCACTCCGGCGGCAGGCCCTCGACGATCGCCTTGAACGACTCGCGGTTCTCGCCGCGGTCGATCGCCTCGATCGAGGCGCCGATCAGCTCGACGCCGTACTTCTCCAGGATGCCGGCCTCGTCGAGCTTGATCGCGGCGTTGAGCGCCGTCTGGCCACCCAGCGTCGGCAGCAGCGCGTCGGGACGCTCGTGGGCGATGACCTTCTCGAGGAACTCGGTCGTGATCGGCTCGACGTACGTGGCGTCGGCGAACTCCGGGTCGGTCATGATCGTCGCCGGGTTGGAGTTCACCAGGACGACCCGCAGGCCCTCCTCGCGCAGCACGCGGCACGCCTGGGTGCCGGAGTAGTCGAACTCCGCGGCCTGGCCGATGACGATCGGGCCGGAGCCGATGACGAGGACCGACTCGATGTCGGTGCGCTTGGGCATCAGGCGTTCACCTTGTCCTTGTGGTCGCTCATGAGGTCGACGAAGCGGTCGAAGAGGTAGGCCGCGTCGTGCGGGCCGGCCGCCGCCTCGGGGTGGTACTGGACGCTGAAGCCGGGCCGCTCCAGCAGCGCCAGGCCCTCGACCACCTGGTCGTTGAGCCCGACGTGGGTGACGCGGGCGGGGCCGTAGGGCGTATCGAAGGTGCCCTCGACCGGCGCCTCGACGGCGAAGCCGTGGTTGTGCGCGGTGATCTCGACCTTGCCGGTGGTGAGGTCCTGCACCGGCTGGTTGATGCCACGGTGGCCGTAGGTCAGCTTGTAGGTGCCGCGGCCCAGGGCGCGTCCGAACAGCTGGTTGCCCAGGCAGATGCCGAAGAACGGGATGCCCTCGGCGAGCACCCGCTGCAGCACCTCGACCTGGTGGTCGGCGGTCGCCGGGTCGCCCGGTCCGTTGGACATGAACACGCCGTCGGGCGCGAGCTCGGCGACCTGCTCGAACGTGGCGGTCGCGGGCAGCACGTGCACCTCGACGCCGCGCTCGGCCATGCGCCGCGGCGTCATGCCCTTGAGCCCGAGGTCGATGGCGACGACGACGTGCTTCTTCTCGCCCTGCGCGGGGACGACGTACGGCTCGTCGGTGGTGACGTCGGCCAGGAAGCTGGCGCCCTTCATCGACGGGGCGTCCTGCACCTTGGCCAGCAGCGCGTCGACATCGGTGGACGCGCTGGAGATGCCGCCGCGCATCGAGCCCTGCTCGCGCAGGTGGCGGGTCAGCGCGCGGGTGTCGAGGCCGCTGATGCCGACGACGCCGTCGTTGGCCAGCTGGTCGTCCAGCGTCCGCTGCGAGCGCCAGCTGCTCGACACGCGCGCGGGATCGCGCACGACGTAGCCGTCGACCCAGACGCGCTTGGACTCGAAGTCCTCGTCGTTGACGCCGGTGTTGCCGACGTGCGGGGCGGTCATGACGACGATCTGGCCCTTGTAGGACGGGTCGGTGAGCGTCTCCTGGTAGCCGGTCATGCCGGTGGAGAAGACGACCTCGCCGATCGTCTCGCCGATCGCGCCGAAGGACTCGCCGCGGAACGTGCGGCCGTCCTCCAGCACCAGGATCGCCTCGGTGGGGGTGGTGCTCATGCGTGTGCCTCCTCGACGAGGGTGCCGCCCAGGACGGTGGGACGGCCGTGCAGGAACGTGGCGACGACGCGGCCCGGAAGCTCGCGTCCCGCGTAGGGGGTGTTGCGCGACAGGGATGCGGTGTCGCGCGGCTCGACGACGCGGCGTGCCGCCGGGTCGTAGAGCACGACGTGGGCCGGCTCGCCCGCGGCCAGCGGACGTCCGTGCTCGCTCACGCGGCCGATGCGCGCGGGGTTGGCCGACATGACCTCGGCGACCCGCGCCCAGGTGAGGGCGCCGGTGTCGACCATCGTCTGCTGGACGATGGACAGCGCGGTCTCCAGCCCGATCATGCCGAACGCGGCCGCGCCCCACTCGCAGTCCTTGTCCTCCATGGGGTGCGGGGCGTGGTCGGTGGCGACGATGTCGATCGTCCCGTCGGCCAGGCCCTCGCGGACGGCGGCGACGTCGTCGGCCGAGCGCAGCGGCGGGTTGACCTTGTAGATCGGGTCGTAGGAGCGGACCAGGTCGTCGGTCAGCAGCAGGTGGTGCGGGGTGACCTCGGCGGTGACGTCGATGCCGCGGCTCTTGGCCCAGCGGACGAGCTCGACCGAGCCGCGCGTCGACAGGTGGCACACGTGCAGGCGCGAGCCGACGTGCTCGGCGAGCAGGACGTCGCGGGCGACGATCGCCTCCTCGGCGACGGCCGGCCAGCCGGCCAGCCCGAGCTCGCCGGACAGCGGTCCCTCGTTCATCTGCGCGTCCACCGTGAGTCGCGGCTCCTGGGCGTGCTGGGCGACGACGCCGTCGAACGCCTTCACGTACTCCAGCGCGCGGCGCATGAGCACCGGGTCCCAGACGCACTTGCCGTCGTCGGAGAAGACCCGCACGCGGGCGGCCGAGTCGGCCATGGCGCCGAGCTCGGCCAGCCGCTCGCCGGCCAGCCCGATGGTGACGGCGCCGACCGGCTGCACGTCGCAGTAGCCGTGCTCGCGGCCCAGGCGCCAGACCTGCTCCACGACGCCGGCCGTGTCGGCGACCGGCTCGGTGTTGGCCATCGCGTGCACGCACGTGAACCCGCCGCGGGCGGCCGCACGAGTGCCGGTGCGCACGGTCTCGGCGTCCTCGCGGCCGGGCTCGCGCAGGTGGGTGTGCAGGTCGACCAGGCCGGGCAGCGCGACGAGGCCCTCGGCGTCGACCTCGGTCGCGCCCTCGGGGGCGTCCAGGTCGGTGCCGACGGCGGTGATGCGCCCGTCCTCGAGCAGCAGGTCGGCGACCTGCTCCCCCAGCACGCTGGCGCGGCGGATGATGTAGGTGCTCACGAGTGGGTCTCCTCGGTGTGGTCCTGGCGGCCGCTGAGCAGCAGGTACAGGACGGCCATGCGGACGGCGACGCCGTTGGTGACCTGCTCGACGATGACCGAGCGGTCGCTGTCGGCCACGTCGGCGCTGATCTCCATGCCGCGGTTCATGGGGCCGGGGTGCATCACCACGGCGTGGTCGGCCAGACGGCCCATGCGGGCGGCGTCCAGGCCGTAGCGGCGGCTGTACTCGCGGGCGCTGGGGAAGAACGAGGCGTTCATCCGCTCGCGCTGCACGCGCAGCATCATCACCGCGTCAGCGCCCTCGAGCGCCGTGTCGAGGTCGTAGGACGTGTCGACCGGCCACTGCTCGACGCCGACCGGCAGCAGCGTCGGCGGTGCGACGAGCGTGACCTTCGCGCCCAGCGTGTGCAGCAGCAGCGCGTTCGACCGGGCCACGCGGCTGTGCAGCACGTCGCCGACGATCGTGACGCGGCGTCCCTCGAGGTCGCCCAGGTGGCGACGCATCGTGAACGCGTCCAGCAGGGCCTGCGTGGGGTGCTCGTGGGTGCCGTCGCCGGCGTTGACCACGACGCCCTGCGTCCAGCCGGCCTCGGCCAGGCGGTGCGGGGCGCCCGAGGCGTGGTGGCGGACGACGACCGCGTCGGCACCCATCGCCTCCAGCGTCAGGGCGGTGTCCTTGAGCCCCTCGCCCTTCGAGGCGCTCGAGCCCTTCGCCGAGAAGTTGATGACGTCCGCGGACAGCCGCTTGGCGGCCGCCTCGAACGAGATGCGCGTGCGGGTGGAGTCCTCGAAGAACAGGTTGACCACGGTCAGGCCGCGCAGCGTCGGGAGCTTCTTGATCGGCCGCTTGGCGATCGAGAGCATCTCCTCGGCGGTGTCGAGGATCTGGGTGGCGTCGTCGCGGGTGAGGTCGCCGGCGCTCAGCAGATGCTTGATCACGCGGCGCCTCCCTCGATCGTCACGTGGTCGGCGTCGTCGTGCTCGGCGACGCGGACCTTGACCTTCTCGGCCAGCGACGTCGGCAGGTTCTTGCCCACGAAGTCGGCCCGGATCGGCAGCTCGCGGTGGCCGCGGTCGACCAGCACGGCCAGCTGGACCGCCTTCGGTCGGCCGAGCTCGCTGACCGCGTCGAGCGCCGCACGGATGGTGCGGCCCGAGAACAGCACGTCGTCGACCAGGACGACGACCTTGCCGTCGACGTCCTCGGGCACCTCGGTGCGGCCGATCGCGCGAGCGGGCTTGAGCCGCAGGTCGTCACGGAACATCGTCACGTCGAGCGACCCGGCGGTGATGGTGCGGCCCTCGACCTCGCTCATCCGGGCGGCGATGCGCCGGGCGAGGTGGACGCCGCGGGTGGGGATGCCCAGGATCACCACGCCCTCGGAGTCACGGTTGCGCTCGAGGATCTCGTGGGTGATGCGGGTGAGTGCTCGGGCGATGTCTCGCTCGTCGAGCACGGTGCGTGCAGGTACGCCGGCAGCTGGACTCTCAGGAGTCACGCTGACCTCCTTCTCCGCCTCACAGGACGGTGGTTAAAGGACGTCTTTGTCATCGGCCAACCTACCAGCGTGGGCTGCGTCACCCGGGCCCGGACTCGGCGCGTGGGACGCCGTGCTCGAGGGACCCGGGGAGCACCGGATCGGCCACGCGGGCAGGCCTGGCTCGTCTAGGGTGCGTCGGTGTCCTCAGCAACCGTCCTCACGGCCGACCGGTTCCGCGCCTGGCCCCGCGGCGTGCCACCGCTCGTGCTCGTCCTGGGTCCGCCGCTGACCCTCGTCCTCGACCTCGTCCTCACCTGGGACGACTCGATGCTCATCCCGGCGGACGAGCTCACCGCCTGGTGGTACGTCCCGATGGCACTCGTCACGGGCGCGACGTTCGTCGGCGTGCTGGCCGGCTGGTGGGCACCGCGCCTGGCCGCCGTGTCCGCCGCGGTCGGGATCTTCGCGAGCGCGTGGGTGGTGAGCGTGCTGTGGGTCGCGGTCCTGGCCGTGGACGTGTGGACCCGGACCCGTCAGCGGCAGGCGGTGGCCGCGTGGCCCCAGGACTCCTTGGGCCCGCCGGCGCCGCCGATGTTCCGCCCGCCGGCGCTCGTCCGGTGGGGCGCGGCGGCGGGCGCCACGCTCGCGCTCCTGGCGTGCGTCCTGGTCGCCACGTGGTGGTGGGGCGCCCGGGCGGGCGTGGCCGAGATGCAGGAGCGCGCCGTCCCGCGGGTCGCGGCGGTCCTGGAGCAGGACACCTGGGACGACTCGCTGCTCGCGGAGGTCGATGGCGAGTCCTACTGGTTCTACGTCGAGGACGCCTCCGAGCACCCCGTGGGCGAGGCCTTCCCCGTGCTGGTGGACCCGCTCGGGGAGCACCGGCCGATCACGTCCGTCGACGCGGACTCCGACGCGGCAAGCCTGCTGGCCGATGCCGCCGGCGGGTTGCTGGGCGTCGCCGTCCTGGTCGGCCTGGTCCCGAGCCTTCGCTGGCGCCGGCTGCGGACGCTGCTGCTCGAGCCGACCGCGCCGCTCGCGGCGGACGTCGGGCTCGGTGCCACCACCGCGGTGCACGCCGTCGGGGCGCCTGCCGGCGCCCGTCCGCTGGTCGCGCTGCCGTTCCCCGTCGTCGTCGCCCGGGGGCCGCACGGCTGGTGGTGGGAGCGCACGCAGCCGCAGGGCACCGTCCCGGCCGCGGTGTGGGGGCTGCGGGACACCGCGAGCATGTGCGTCGTGCAGCTGCTGGGCGGTGACACGATCGTGCACCTCGGACCGGCCCGCGGCCCGCTGCGCCCCGCGGTGCGGACCACCCTCGGCCGGCGCCGAGACGTGACGTCCGAGCGGCCCGCTCCGTCCGTGCCCGCCCCGCGCGGTGAGGGACCCTCCAGCGCGACGCCCTGGCGGTGAGCCTGCGTCCGCCGCGAACGCCGACGGCGGCCACCCCCGTGGGGTGACCGCCGTCGGTCGGGTGCCGGAGCCGCTCAGTCGAGCAGCTGGGCCTTCTTCTCCACGATCGTGGCGAGCAGGCCGTTGACGAAGCCGGGCGAGTCGTCGGTCGACAGCTCGCGGGCCAGGCCCACCGCCTCGCTGACCGCGACGGAGTCCGGGACGTCGTCGACGAACAGGATCTCGTAGGTGGCGATGCGCAGCAGGTTGCGGTCGACGCCGGGCATGCGCGTCAGGGTCCAGCCCATGGCGTGCTCGGCGAGCACCTCGTCGAGCCGCTCACGGTTCGCCACGACGCCGTCGACGAGCTCGACGGTGTACGGGTTGATCGGCGGGTCGTTGTCGGCCTGGCGGTCGACCAGCGACGCCCCCGTCGAACGTCCCTGGAGCTCGCTCTCGAACAGGATGTCGAGGGCGCGCTTGCGAGCCTTGGTACGAGCAGCCATCAGGCCTTCACGCGACCGAGGTAGCTGCCGTCGCGGGTGTCGACCTTGATCTTCTCGCCGCTCGTGAGGAACAGCGGGACCTGGATCTCCTTGCCGGTCTCCAGGCGCGCGGGCTTGGTGCCGCCGCTGGAGCGGTCGCCCTGCAGGCCCGGATCGGTGTGCTCGACGACGAGCTCGACCGACGCCGGCAGCTCGACGTAGAGGACGCGGCCCTCGTTGGTGGCGACGACGGCGTTCTGGTTCTCGAGCAGGTAGTCCACCGCCGAGCCCATGACCTCGGGGCTGACCTCGAGCTGGTCGTAGGTCTGGACGTCCATGAACACGTAGTTCGTGCCGTCGTTGTAGAGGTACTGCATGTCGCGCTTGTCGACACTGGCGGTCTCGACCTTGGTGCCGGCGTTGAAGGTCTTGTCGACGACCTTGCCCGACTCGACGTTCTTGATCTTGGTGCGGACGAAGGCGGGGCCCTTGCCCGGCTTGACGTGCTGGAACTCCACGACAGCCCACAGCTGTCCGTCGAGGTTGAGCACCATGCCGTTCTTCAGGTCGTTCGTGGTGGCCATCAGCCGATCTCCAGGAGGTCTCTGGTCATCGTGGTCAGCACCTCGGGACGTCCCTCGGTGACGATGACGGTGTCTTCGATCCGCACGCCCCCGCGTCCGGGCAGGTAGATGCCCGGCTCCATCGTCACGGCGGTGCGGCGGTCCAGTGTACCCGGGTGGCTCGGGCCCAGGAACGGGTCCTCGTGGATGACCAGGCCGACGCCGTGGCCGAGCCCCGTCGTGAACGACTCGCGCCAGCCCGAGGCGTCCAGCACGTCGACTGCGGCGTGCCAGGTGTCGGCCACGGGCGTGCCGGCGACGAGGGCGTCGACGCCGGCCGCCTGCGACGCCTGCACGGCGGCGTGGATCTCGCGCTGCCAGTCCGCGGGCGGGCCGACGACGGCGGTGCGGGTGCAGTCGGCGTGGTAGCCGTCGACCCGGGCCCCGAAGTCGGTCTTGAGCAGGTCGCCGCGCTGCACGACCCGGTCGGTCGGGTGGTGGTGCGGGATGGCGCTGTTCTCCCCCGCCGCCAGGATCGTCTCGAACGCGATCGCCTCGGCGCCGAGGTCGAGCATCCGGGACTCGAGCTGACGGGCGAGCTGGCGCTCGGTGCGGCCGACGACCGGCCCGGCGACGAGCTCCTCCCACGCCTGCACCGAGACCGCGCACGCCCGGCGGAGCGCGTCGAGCTCGGGGTCGTCCTTCACGACGCGCAGCGCCTCGACCGCACGCTCGAGCGAGACGAGCTCGGTGCCGTCGGCGGCACCGGTGAGCACGGCGTGGTCGTCGACGCTGAGCGCGTGGGTCTCGACCGCCCAGCGTCCGGACGTGCGCCCGGCACCGACGGCGAGCAGCTCGCGGGTCACGGCCAGCTCGACGTCGGGCGCCTCGGCGGCGGCCTGGTCCTGGTAGCGGCCGTCGGTGAGCAGCACCGCGTCCCCCTCGACCGGCACGAGCACGGCGCCGTTCGAGCCGGTGAACCCGGTCAGGTAGCGGACGTTGACGAGCTCGGTCACGAACGCGCCGTCGAGGCTGCGCCCGACCAGCAACTCGCGCAGGCGGTCGCGGCGGGCGTCGGCGCTCATCGGGTCACCGCGGCGTGGGCCGCGCGCAGGTCGGCGTCGGACGGTCCGGCGAGGATCGACGTGCGTGCCACCCCGTCGAGCACCACGAAGCGCAGCTCGGTGCCGCGGGTCTTCTTGTCCAGCCGCATGCCGGCGAGCAGGGCGTCGTAGGTCGCGTGGCCGCGATAGGACGTCGGCAGACCGACGGCGTCGAGCACCGTGCGGTGGCGCTGCAGCAGGTCGGCGTCGATGCGCCCGGCCCGATGGGCGAGCTCGGCGGCGAAGACCATGCCGACGGCGACGCCCTCGCCGTGGCGGACGCCGAAGTGCTCGGCGCGCTCGATCGCGTGGCCCAGGGTGTGGCCGTAGTTGAGCGCCTCGCGGCCGATGCCACCGCCGGCGCCGGTCTCGCGCAGGTCGCCGGCGACCGTGCGGGCCTTGACCGCGATGCCGCGGGCGACGAGCTCGGCCAGCACCGGCCCGTCCACCGACGAGGCGGCGGCCGGGTCGCGCTCGACCAGCTCGAGGATGACCGGGTCGGCGATGAAGCCGCACTTCACGACCTCGGCGAGCCCGCTGCGCACCTCGGCGGCGGGCAGGTCGTGCAGCGAGTCCAGGTCGCACAGCACGCCCAGCGGCTCGTGGAAGCTGCCGACGAGGTTCTTGCCGGCGGGCAGGTTGATGCCGGTCTTGCCGCCGACGGCGGCATCGACCATGCCCAGCACCGTCGTCGGCACGGTCACGAACCCGACGCCGCGCAGCCAGGTCGCCGCGACGAAGCCTGCCAGGTCCGTCGTGGCGCCGCCGCCGAGGCCGACGACGACGTCGCTGCGGGTGAACCCGGCGTCGGCCAGCACGCCCCAGCAGAACGCCGCGACGTCGGACGTCTTGGCCGCCTCGCCGTCCGGCACCTCGACGAGGTGGACGTCCAGCCCGTCACGGGTCACGAAGTCGCGCAGCGCCCGGGCGCGCCCGGCCAGCACCGGCGGGTGGACGACGGCGACCCGCGCGGCGCCGGCCACCAGGCCGCGCACCTCGGTGACGGCGCCGTGACCGACGACCACCTCGTAGGGCTGCGCGGACGCGACGGGGATGCGCGTGGTCATCGGGCCTCCAGGATCGGCAGGACGTGGTCGACCACCTGCTCGGCGGTCAGGTCGTCGGTGCGCACGACGTGGTCGGCGACCTCCAGGTACAGCGGACGCCGGTGGTCCAGCAGCGTCTTGAGCCGGCCGCGCACACCGCCGACGAGCAGCGGGCGCGACGAGGCCAGGCCGACCCGGCGGACGGCCTCGGCCAGCCCGAGGTCGAGGAACACCACGGCCGGGTGCTCGGCGAGCAGCGCGCGGGTGGCGGGGTCGAGCACCGCTCCCCCGCCGAGCGACAGGACGCCGTCGTGCTCGCCCAGGGCCGCGGCGACGGCACGCGCCTCGCGCTCGCGGAAGTACGCCTCGCCGCGATCGACGAACAGGTCGGCGATCGGGACGCCCTCGGCGGCCACGACATCGGCGTCGGTGTCGCGCACCGCCACGCCGAGCCGCTCGCCGAGCAGGTGCGCGACGGTGGTCTTGCCGGCGCCGGGCGGGCCGACCAGGACGAGGAGCGGAGCCGCCACGTCAGCGGTACCGCAGGTGGGCCAGGTAGGACTCGGCGTTGCGCCGGGTCTCGCCGACCGAGTCGCCGCCGAACTTCTCCAGCGCGGAGTCGGCGAGCACGAGCGCCACCATGGCCTCGGCGACGATGCCGGCGGCCGGCACGGCGCAGACGTCCGAGCGCTGGTGGTGCGCGGCCGCCTCCTCGCCGGTGCTCACGTCGACCGTGCGCAGCGCGCGCGGCACCGTGGCGATGGGCTTCATGGCGGCCCGGACGCGGAGCACCTCGCCGGTGGTCATGCCGCCCTCGACGCCGCCGGAGCGGCCCGAGACGCGGCGGATGCCGTCGTCGGTCGGCACGATCTCGTCGTGCGCCAGCGAGCCGGGCGTGCGCGCGAGCTCGAAGCCGTCCCCGAGCTCGACGCCCTTGATGGCCTGGATGCCCATGAGCGCCGCCGCGAGCCGTGCGTCGAGCCGCTTGTCCCACATCGTGTGCGAGCCGAGTCCCGGCGGGAGTCCGTGCACGACGACCTCGACGACGCCGCCGAGGGTGTCGCCGTCCTTGTGGGCCTGGTCGATCTCGGCGACCATCGCGGCGCTGCCGGCGGGGTCGAAGCAGCGCACCGGGTCGGCGTCCAGGCGGTCGCGGTCGGCACGCGTCGGCAGCGCGGTGCCGGGGCTGACCGCGCCGCCGATCGACACGACGTGCGAGACGAGCGTGACGCCGAGCGCCTGCTCCAGGAACTGCGCGGCGACCTCGCCGAGCGCGACCCGGGCCGCGGTCTCGCGGGCGCTGGCGCGCTCGAGGATCGGGCGGGCCTCGTCGAAGTCGTACTTCTGCATGCCGGCCAGGTCGGCGTGGCCCGGACGCGGGCGGGTCAGCGGGGCGTTGCGGGCCGAGCCGGCGAGCTCCTCGGGGTCGACCGGGTCGGCCGACATGACCTTCTCCCACTTCGGCCACTCGCTGTTGCCGATGCGCAGGGCGACAGGGCTGCCGAGCGTCGAGCCGTGGCGCAGGCCGCCGACGACCTCGAGCTCGTCGGCCTCGAACTTCATGCGGGCGCCGCGGCCGTAGCCGAGCCGGCGGCGCGCGAGCGCGTCCTGGACGTCCTTGCTGGTCATCTGGACCCCGGCCGGGAGGCCCTCCAGCACGGCCATGAGCGCGGGGCCGTGGGACTCACCGGCGGTCAACCATCGAAGCATGGCCCAGATTCTCCCACGCCGACCCGTGGGGCCCGAGCCCCCGCCCGAGGACCGGTCAGCCGCCCAGCACGAGCGGCTGCCACAGGACGCCGACGACGGCCCCCGCGACGAGGTACGGGCCGAACGCGAACTGCTTGGGGTCGATGCGACCCAGCCGGCCCAGGACCAGACCGAGCACGGCCGCGAGGACGAACCCGGCGTAGACGCCGACGAACAGCTCCATCCAGCCCGACGCGGCGAGCGTCATGCCCAACGCGGGCGACAGCCGCACGTCGCCGTAGCCCAGGCCGCGCGGGGCGACGAACCAGAACGCGGCGAACAGCACGAACAAGCCCGCTCCCCCGGCCAGGGCGCGCCACAGCAGGTCCAGGTCGCGCTCGAGCGCCGCGGCGACGCCCACGAGCACCAGCACGGCGACGTTGAGGGGCAGCACGATCCGCTTGGGCAGCAGCCGCGTTCGGGCGTCGACGTAGCCGAGCAGCAGCCCGGCGGGGACGAGCAGCGTCCAGACCACGAGCACGACCTCCGGCTCGACGACGAGCCCGACGACGCCGGTCAGCAGCGCCGAGGCGACAGCCAGCACGACCCCGAGCCGGGGCACCGCGGCGAGGGACGCATAGGTGGGCTTGCCGTCCGCCGCGTCGTCCGGCTCCGGCACGCGAGCGAGCACCCGCGGGGCGAGCCATCCGAGGGCGGCGGCGACGAGGCAGGCGAGGACGACGAGCACGCTGGCACCCTAGCCGCGAGCGGCGGGTGCCGGGCGCGGCGTCCCCAGGCTCAGCGGCTCGCGAGCTCGGCGAGCGCCGCCTCGCGGAGGCGTGCGGCGGGGACCGCCGAGCCGGTCATCAGCTCCACCTGGCCAGCGGCCTGGTGCGCCAACAGGTCCAGCCCGGTCACGAGCGGGACCCCGTGCACCGTGGCGGTGGCGGCGAGCGCGGTCGGCCACGGGTCGTACAGGACGTCGAAGACGGCGCGTGAGGCGTCGACCAGGTCGTGCGCGTCGTGCCGCACGACCTCCGAGGGGACGGTGGAGACCAGCAGGTCGACCTTGTCCAGGAAGGGCGCGTCGAACTCGCGCACGACGACCTCGATGCGCTCGCCGCGCACGCGCTCGGCCAGCTCGGCGACGCGCGCCTTGTCACGCACCACGAGCTCGACGTGCTCCAGCCCGCGGACCAGCAGGCCGTGCAGGAGCGAGCGCGCCGTCGCGCCACCCCCCAGCACCCGGGCGCTGCCCACCTGGCCGACACCCTGCTCGTCGAGCGCCGCGACCGCACCGGAGGTGTCGGTGTTGTGCGCCCGCCAGGTGCCCCGCTCGGTGCGGACCAGGGTGTTGGCCACGCCGACGACGCGGGCGAACGGGTCGACCTCGTCGGCCAGCTCGAGCGCGCGCTGCTTGAGCGGCATCGTCACCGACAAGCCGCGCCACGTGTCGTCCAGCCCGGCCAGGAAGCCGGGCAGCGCGTCGACGTCGACGTCGTGCGCCTCGTACGTCCAGTCCAGGCCGAGCTCGGCGTACGCCTGCCGGTGCATGGCCGGCGAGAGCGAGTGGTCGACCGGGGAGCCGAGGACCGCGCAGCGTCCCGGCATCAGCACTTGTCGCTCTCGCGGCAGAACTGCTGGAGCCGGTCGACCTCGCGCAGGTGCTCGGCGTAGGTCTCGGTGAACACCGTGCCGCCGTTCTCGGGGTCGGCGACGAAGTACTCCCAGTCGCCCGGCGTGGGGTTGAGCGCCGCCTCGAGGGTCGCCTCGCCCGGCGAGCCGATCGGTCCGGGCGGCAGGCCCGGGTACTTGTAGGTGTTGTACTCGGAGTCGGCGTCGCGCTCCTCGGCGGTGGTGAACACGTCGCCCTCGCGGCCGCTGACGTACGCGACGGTCGAGTCCATCTGCAGCGGCATGTCCTTCTCGAGCCGGTTGTAGATGACCCGGGCGGCCTTGCCGAAGTCCTCGTCGCGGTTGACCTCGTACTCCAGGATGCTCGCGATGATGACGATCTCCTCCTTGGAGAAGCCCAGCTCCTTCGCACGGGTGTCGATGTCGAGGTCCTCCTCGACGGCGATCGTCTTCTTGACCATCTGGCTCAGCAGGTCGGTCGCGGACGTGCCGGGCGGGACGGTGTAGGTGGCCGGGAACAGCCAGCCCTCCGGGTTGCCGTTCGCCTCCTCGGGCAGGCCGATCGAGCTGGGGTCCTCGAGCGCGGCCTCGAGGTCCTCCTGCTTGATCTCGGTGTTCTTGGCGATGGCCTCGACGATCTGGCCGACGCGCGCCCCCTCGGGGATGCCGACCTTGCCCTCGACCCGGTTCTTGGGGTCGACGAGCTCCTTGAGCGCCCACTCGGCCGACATCTGCTTGCGCAGCTGGTAGAAGCCCGGCTGCAGCTGCGAGCCGCGGTCGTCGCTGATCGACAGCTGGTAGAACGCCTCGCGGCTCTTGACGACCCCGGCCTCGAACAACGTGGTGGCCACGTCGGAGCCGGTGTCGCCCTGCTTGACCTCGACGACGACCTCGCCGCTGCCCTCGCCGGCGTAGTCCTCCGGACCGTTGAGGAAGCTGTCGGCCTTCTTCCAGGCCCACACGCTGCCGAAGACGAGCGCGCCGACGACGGCGAGCACGATCACCCAGCGCAGCGGCTTGACGTTGCGCTGCTTCTTGGGCGCCCGCCGCCGACCCGGTCCCGCGGGCGGGGGTGCCGGATCCTGCGCCTGGTCGCCGAAGAGGCCGAGCCCGCTGTCAGTCATACGTCCTCACAAGGTCTCGCCGGGCGCACTGCCCCGGCTCCGCTCGGTGTCGAGTGCCGTCTGGAGGATCACGGTAGCGGCCGCCTGGTCGATCACCTGGCGCTTGCCACGGCTCGCCTTGCCGCGTCCGGTCCGTCCGGCCTGACGCAGCATCGCGTCAGCGGTCATCGTAGTCATCCGCTCGTCGAACAGCCGGATGCCCACGGGCGCGACCGCGTCGCGGAGGTCGGCGGCGAACGCCCGCACCTTCGCCGCGGCGGGGCCCTCGGCGCCCGACAGGCTCAGCGGCAGGCCCACCACGCACTCCACGACGTCGTGCTCGGCGGCCAGTGCGGCCAGGCGCGCGATGGCGTCGCGGCCCGCCGGCACGGTCTCGACCGGGGTGGCGATCAGCCCGTCCGGGTCGCACGTGGCGACACCGATGCGGGCGTCGCCCACGTCGATGCCGAGCCGGCGACCGCGACGCATGCTCAGAGGGCCGCCTCGACCGCGGCCAGCGCGTCCGGCACGCCGGCGACGTTGGTGCCGCCGCCCTGCGCGACGTCGGCCTTGCCGCCACCGCGCCCGTCGACGTGCTGGCCGACGACCTTGATCAGCTCGCCGGCGTTCAGGCCGCGCTGCTGGGCGGCGTCGTTGAGCGCCACGACGGCGGACGCCTTGCCGGCATCCGTGCCGATGACGACCACGACGGCCGGACGGTCCTGGATGCGGCCGCGCACGTCGAGCGCGAGGCTGCGCACGTCACCGCCGGACAGGCCCTCGGCGTGGTGGCCGACGTACGCGACCCCACCGACGTCCTTGGCCCCGGCAGCGAGGTCGCCCGCAGCACCCAGCACCTGGGCGGCCTTGACCTTCTCGGCCTCCTTCTCGACGGTGCGCAGGCGCTCGACGAGGTCGCCGACGCGGCCGGTGACGTCGTCGGGGCGCACCTTGAGCAGGTCGGTCAGCTGGCGGACGATGTCGCGCTCGCGAGCCAGGTACTCGAAGCCCTCCAGGCCGACGAGCGCCTCCACGCGCCGGTTGCCCGAGCCGACCGACGACTCGCCGGTCAGCACGACGGTGCCGATCTGCGAGGAGCGGGCGACGTGCGTGCCGCCGCAGAGCTCGCGCGACCAGGGGCCGCCGATCTCGACGACGCGGACGTCCTCGCCGTAGGTCTCGCCGAACAGGGCCAGCGCACCCCACTCGCGGGCCTCGGGCAGGCTCATCACCTGCGCGGAGACGGCGAGGTCCTGGCGCAGCGCCCGGTTGGCGACGTGCTCGACCTCGTGCACCTGGTCGGCCGCGAGCGCGCCGTTCCAGCCGAAGTCGAGGCGCAGGTAGCCGGGACGGTTGTACGAGCCGGACTGGAGCGCGGTCGGGCCGAGCACCTCGCGCAGGGCGGCGTGCACGACGTGCGTGCCCGAGTGCGCCTGGCAGGCGCCCAGGCGCCAGTCGGGGTCGACCGATGCCTCGACGCCGGTGTCCTGGACGAGCTCGCCCTCCAGCACGCGCACCTGGTGCACGACCAGGCCCTTGATCGGACGCTGGACGTCGAGCACCTCGGCGCGGCCGCCGTCCCAGACCAGGTGGCCGGCGTCGGCGTTCTGGCCGCCGGACTCGGCGTAGAACGGCGTGCGGTCGAGCACGACCTCGCCGACCTGGCCGGCCGACAGCACCGAGCCGGTGCGGCCCTCGGACAGCACGGCGACGACGAGCGACTCGGTGGTCAGCGCGGTGTAGGCCAGCCAGTCGGTCGGGCCGGACGCGTCGAGCGTCTCGCGGTAGACCGTCGTGTCGGCGTGCTGGCCCTTCTTGGCCTTCGCGTCGGCCTTGGCCCGCGCCTTCTGCTCGGCCATCAGGGCGCGGAAGCCCTGCTCGTCGACGCTCAGACCCTGCTCGGCGGCCATCTCGAGCGTCAGGTCGATCGGGAACCCGTAGGTGTCGTGCAGCGCGAACGCCTGCTCGCTGGCCAGCACCGCAGCACCGGAGCGCTTGGTCTCGTCAGCGGCCTGGTCGAAGATCTGCGTGCCCTTGGCCAGCGTGCGGCGGAAGGCGTCCTCCTCGGCGTACGCGACCTGGCTGATACGCGCGAAGTCGGTCTCCAGCTCGGGGTAGGAGGCCTTCATGCGCTCCATGCTGACCGGCAGCAGCTCGGGCAGTGCCGGGCCGTCGTAGCCGAGCAGGCGCATCGAGCGGACCGCGCGACGCAGCAGGCGGCGCAGCACGTAGCCGCGCGCCTCGTTGCCCGGCGTGACGCCGTCGCCCATGAGCATGAGGCCCGAGCGGACGTGGTCGGCCACGACGCGGAACCGGACGTCGTCCTCGGCGTCGGCGCCGTACGCCTTGCCGGTCAGCTCGGCGGCGCGCTCGATGACCGGGAAGACCTCGTCGATCTCGTAGAGGTTCTCCTTGCCCTGCAGCAGGTACGCGACGCGCTCCAGGCCCATGCCGGTGTCGATGTTCTTGGCCGGCAGCGGGCCCTCGACGTCGAAGTCGTCCTTCGC
Organism: Aeromicrobium massiliense JC14; assembly: GCF_000312105.1. Lineage (GTDB taxonomy): Bacteria > Actinomycetota > Actinomycetes > Propionibacteriales > Nocardioidaceae > Aeromicrobium > Aeromicrobium massiliense. The sequence continues at coordinate 670,645 of NZ_HE978638.1, read as the reverse complement.
GCGGACGGCGCTGAGCGACTCCTGCATGAAGACCAGGTTCCAGATCTCCAGGAAGCGGTCCTCGTCGGCGTTCGGGCCGCCGTCGGGGCCGTACTCGGGGCCGCGGTCGACGTAGATCTCGCTGCACGGGCCACCGGGACCGGGCACGCCCATGTTCCAGTAGTTGTCCTTGAGCCCGCGCTCCTGGATGCGCTCGTCGGGCAGGCCGGCGACGTCCTTCCAGATCTGGCGCGCCTCGTCGTCCGTGGGCAGCACGGTGACCCAGATCTTCTCCGGGTCGAAGCCGAGCCCGCCGTCGTCGACCGAGCCGGTGATGAGGCTCCAGGCGAACCGGATGGCGCCTTCCTTGAAGTAGTCGCCGAACGAGAAGTTGCCGCACATCTGGAAGAACGTGCCGTGCCGGGTGGTCTTGCCGACCTCCTCGATGTCGAGGGTGCGCACGCACTTCTGGACGCTCGTGGCGGTCGCGTACGGCGGCGTCTCCTGGCCCAGGAAGTACGGCTTGAACGGCACCATGCCGGCGTTGACGAACAACAGCGTGGGGTCGTCGAGGAGCAGCGGCGCCGACGGGACGACCGTGTGCCCCGCCTTCTCGAAGTGGGCCAGGAATCGCCGGCGGATCTCCGCGGTCTCCATCAGTGTGTGTCCTTCTCGATCGCTGGGGGCGGAGCCTGCCGTCCGGGCAGCAGCTCCAGGGGGATGTCGAGGTCGCGGGCGATCTGCGCCTCGCGGGCGTCCATGCCCTCGCGCACCTCGGCGGCGAAGGCCTGCAGCCCGGTGGCCAGGGCGCCGGCCTGGTCGGCCAGCCCGGGGACGCTCAGCCGGTAGGCCGCGCGCCGGGCCTTGGCCGAGGCGTAGACGCCGGCCAGGCCACCGGCCACGAAGGTCAGCAGGCGCGCGTTCACGAGGCTCCTCCTCCGGGGTTGCCGCCGATCCACGTGGGCGGCTCGGGCGGCGGGACGTGGGTGGTGCGCGCGGCCCGGCGCGCGGCCCGGGCGCGGGCGCGGCGCCGGCGGCGGAAGTCGCGCCGCACCAGGCCGGAGATGCGGTCGCGGCTCTCGGGGCGCAGCGCGTGGGCCAGGCCCGCGCCGACGACCGAGAGCCGCACGAGCGGACGGCCGAGGGTCGCGGCGACGACCTGCTGGTCGCTGGGCCGCACGACGACCCGGCCGTCGACGACGTGCACGTCGGGCTCGAGGTCGAGCTCGACGATCTCGGCGTCGACCACGTCGTCGTCGGCCCGGATCGCGACCACGGCGGCGTCGAGCCGCTCGGGGGCGGGCGACACGGGCGCCGGGGCGACCGGCGCGGGGGCCGGCGCCTGCCGAGCCTGCTCGGTGACGGCACGGAGCTCCTCGGTGGCCCGGCGCAGGCGCCGGGCGGCCACGAGCGCCGCGGCGGACGCCACCAGCGCGACGACCGCGAGCGCGGCCGCGCACACCAGCAGGACGTCGTCGGGCATGGTCACGAGGTTACCGGTCGGCGTCCGCGGCCGACGAGCGGACGGGTCGGCTCAGAACTTCGGGTTCGCGTAGAACTTCACGTGGCTGCGCGGACGCTTGATCTTGTGCACGCCACGGGGCTTGCCGATGCCGCCCCGGGTGTCGACGTTGCCCTCGGCCACCCAGACGTAGCGCGAGTCGTAGTCGACGACGATGCCTGCGTGGTGCGGGTTGCCGCCACCGGGGGCGATGTACGCGACCCGGCCGACCGCCGGCCTGGACGTCGTGCGGCCACGCTTGCGCTCGGCGGCGACCGTCTTGGCGATCGAGTTCTTGCGCACGATGGCGTCGCCCTCGCCGGCCGCGTAGCTGACCCAGGCGGTGAAGTACGCGCACCAGGCGGCACCGGCATCGGTGCGGCCCATCCAGCGGTTGTACTTGCTCTTGCGGTAGCCCGGCTCCTTGTAGCCGACCTGCGAAAGCGCGACGGCGGCGATCGCCGACCGGTTCGCGCTGCCCGTGGAGACGGCGACCGTCTTGTCCTTGGCCTTGGAGTTCGTGTAGATCGCGCCCTTGCGGAACTTCTGCAGGCACGCGCCCTCGGCCAGGCCGCAGCGCGCGTCGCCCACGGGGGTGCCCAGGCGTCCGGCCGGCCCGCCGTAGCGGCGGTACTCGGTGGCCGCGCGACCGCGGATCACCCAGGTGCGGCTGCCGTTCTGCACGAGCATGCCCTTGCGGTACGTGCGCCAGCGCACGCTGCCGCTGGCCTGCGTGCCGGACGTCGCCGAGCCCAGGATGAAGCGCAGCGACGCCTGCCGCTGGCCGATCGAGTGCGAGCCCACGGCGGTGAGCCGGATGGTGCGCGTGCGGGTGCCGCCCACCTTCACCCGGTACTTCGCGGTGCCGGTCGGGCGCATCATGAAGCTGTAGCGGCCGCTGCTGGAGGTGCGCGTCGTGCCGATCTGCACCGGGCGGTTCTTGGAGTTGTAGCGGTAGACCTTGACCGTCTTGCGGGCGGAGCCCTTGCCCCGCAGCCACACGTTCTCGCCGCGCACGAACCGGGTCTCGGTGCCGGAGTTCATCGCGACGGACGCGGACGCGGCCGTGGCCGGCGCGTCGGCGACGGCCACGAAGACGCCGGCGACGAGCGCCGAGGACGCAAGGAACGACAGGATTCGTCGGTGCACTGGATTCCCCCTTGAGCAGGACACGGTTGAAACCGTAACCGGGGGTGACCCGGATCGCAGAATCAGCGCGGGCGACGGTCGCGCAGGACCGCCCGGACGGCCTGCAGCCGCTCGGCGACGCGCGCCTCGAACCCGTGGGCGCTCGGCGTGTAGTACTCCGTGCCGTCGACGTCGTCGGGCGCGTACTGCTGCTCGACGACGCCCCGGGGGTCGGAGTGCGGGTAGCGGTAGTCGTGCCCGTGACCGAGCTTCTTGGCCCCCGCGTAGTGCGCGTCGCGCAGCGCGGGCGGCACCGGGCCGACCTTGCCCGCGCGGACGTCCGACAGCGCGGCGTCGATGGCGGTGATGACCGAGTTCGACTTCGGCGCGGCGGCGAGGTGGATGACCGCCTGGGCCAGCGGGATGCGCGCCTCGGGGAAGCCGATCATCGCCACGGCCTGGGCCGTGGCCGTGGCCAGCGGCAGCGCGGTCGGGTCGGCCATGCCGATGTCCTCGCTCGCGTGGATCATCAGCCGACGGGCGATGAACCGGGGGTCCTCCCCCGCCTCGATCATGCGCGCCAGGTAGTGCAGCGCCGCGTCCACGTCCGAGCCGCGGATGGACTTGATGAACGCGCTGGTGACGTCGTAGTGCTGGTCGCCCTGGCGGTCGTAGCGGACGGCGGCCTTGTCGACCGCGAGTGCGGCGTCCTCGACGGTCACCTCGGCGTGGTCGCGCGCCTGCGCGGCGCCGGCGGCCGCCTCGAGGTAGGTCAGCGCCCGGCGTCCGTCGCCCCCGGCGAGCCGCACGAGGTGGTCGCGCGCCTCCTCGCTGAGCGTCACGGCACCGGCCAGGCCGCGCTCGTCGACGACGGCCCGGTCGACCAGGGTGCCGATGTCGTCGTCGGTCAGGCTCTGCAGGGTCAGCAGCAGCGAGCGGCTCAGCAGCGGCGAGATGACGCTGAAGTGCGGGTTCTCGGTGGTCGCCGCGACAAGCGAGACCCAACGGTTCTCGACGCCGGGCAGCAGCGCGTCCTGCTGGGCCTTGCTGAACCGGTGGACCTCGTCGACGAACAGCACCGTCTCGACGCCGCTGCCGGCCAGGGCGCGCCGAGCCCCGGCGATGACGTCGCGGACCTCCTTGACACCGGCCGACACCGCCGAGACCTCGACGAAGCGCCGGTTCGTGTGCCGGCTGATCAGCGACGCCAGCGTCGTCTTGCCGGTGCCGGGCGGGCCCCACAGCAGGATCGTCAGCGGCTTGTCGCCGTCGATCACCTGGCGCAGCGGCGAGCCCGGCTCCAGCAGGTGCTGCTGGCCGACCAGCTCGTCCAGCGTCCGCGGCCGCATGCGCACCGCGAGCGGCGCGGACGCGTGCTCGTTGCCCGCCAGGCTGCCGCCGCCCGGCTGCCGGGGCAGCTCGGGGGCGGGATCGGGCAGGTCGAACAGGCCGTCGGACGTCACCGGACGAGCCTACCGAGACGGGTCAGGCCTGCTCGTCCTTCGCCGCCGCCGCCTCCTCGGACTTCGGCTTCGCGTCGACGCCGGCCTCCTTGCGCTGCTCGGCGGTGATCGGCGCCGGAGCCGCAGTGAGCGGGTCGTAGCCGCCGCCGCTCTTGGGGAAGGCGATGACCTCGCGGATCGAGTCGGCGCCGGTGAGCAGCGCGACGGTGCGGTCCCAGCCGAAGGCGATGCCGCCGTGCGGCGGGGCGCCGAACTGGAAGGCGTCCAGCAGGAAGCCGAACTTGTCCTCGGCCTCGGCCTCGTCGATGCCCATGATCGCGAAGACCTGCTTCTGCACGTCCTGGCGGTGGATACGGATCGAGCCGCCACCGACCTCGTTGCCGTTGCACACCAGGTCGTACGCCTGGGCCAGCGACGTGCCGGGCTCGGCGAGGGTGGCCGGGTCCTGCGGCGCGGTGAAGGCGTGGTGGACGGCCGTCCACTCGCCGCCGCCGACCGCGACGTCGCCGGACTCGAGCTCGTTGACGGGCTCGAACATCGGCCAGTCGACGACCCACGCGAACGACCACGCGGACTCGTCGATCAGCTCGCAGCGGCGGCCGATCTCCAGCCGCGCCGCACCGAGCAGCATGCGGGTGCTCTTGGGGGCACCGGCACCGAAGAAGACGCAGTCGCCGGGCTTCGCGCCGACGTGGGCGGCCAGGCCCTCGCGCTCGGCGTCGGTGAGGTTCTTGGCGACCGGGCCGCCGAGCGTGCCGTCCTCCTGGACGAGCACGTAGGCCAGGCCCTTGGCACCGCGCTGCTTGGCCCACTCCTGCCAGCCGTCGAGCTGGCGGCGGGCCTGCGAGGCACCGCCGGGCATGACGACCGCGCCCACGTACGGCGCCTGGAAGACGCGGAACGTGGTGTCCTTGAAGTACTCGGTGCAGTCGGTGAGCTCGTTGCCGAAGCGCAGGTCAGGCTTGTCCGAGCCGTACTTGTTCATGGCGTCCGCGTACGTGATCCGCGGGAACGGACGGGGCAGCTCGACGTCGATCAGGCGCCAGATCTCGGCGTAGACCTCCTCGGCCAGGGCCATGACGTCGTCCTGGTCGACGAAGCTCATCTCGATGTCGAGCTGGGTGAACTCGGGCTGCCGGTCGGCACGGAAGTCCTCGTCGCGGTAGCAGCGCGCGATCTGGTAGTAGCGCTCCAGGCCGCCGACCATGAGCAGCTGCTTGAACAGCTGCGGGCTCTGCGGCAGGGCGTACCAGCTGCCCGGGTGGAGACGGGCCGGCACGACGAAGTCGCGGGCGCCCTCGGGCGTCGAGCGGGTGAGCGTCGGGGTCTCGACCTCGACGAAGTCGTGGCGGCCGAGCACCTCGCGGGCGGCGGCGCTCACCTTGCTGCGCAGGCGCAGGGCCGCGGCCGGGCCGCTGCGGCGCAGGTCGAGGTAGCGGTACTTGAGCCGAGCCTCCTCGCCGACGGCGCCGGCGTTGGTGGCGTCGTCGATCGGGAACGGCAGCGGCGCGGACGTCGACAGGATCTCGACGTCGTCGGCGATGACCTCGATCTCGCCGGTCGCGATGGCGCTGTTCTCGTTGCCCTCGGGGCGGCGCTCGACGGTGCCGGTGATCTTCAGGCAGAACTCGGCCCGCAGCTGGTGGGCGACGTCCTCGCGGACGACGACCTGGGAGACGCCACTGGCGTCACGCAGGTCGATGAAGGCGACGCCGCCGTGGTCTCGCCGACGCGCGACCCATCCGGCGAGCGTGACCTGCTCGCCGACGTTCGCGGCGGTCAGGCTTCCGGCGGAGTGGGTGCGGATCACGAGGTGGTCTCCTTCGTTGCGGGGGTGACGATGCGGGGCGCCAGGTCGGCGGCGGGGGGCGTCCAGGACTGCGGGTCGGCGTCGACCTGGTCGCCGCTGCGGATGTCCTTGACCGAGTGGCCGCGGTCGTCCGCCGGCGGGAACCAGACGTAGGGGATGCCGCGCCGCTCGGCGTGGCGGATCTGCTTGCCGAGCTTGGCGGCGGTGGGGGCGACCTCGCAGGCGATGCCGCGGGCCCGCAGCGCGGTGGCCACGGCGGTGCTCTCGGCCCGGCGGTCCTCGTCGAACAGCGCGACGAGGACGGCCGACGGCACCGAGCGGTCAGCGGTGTAGCCGTCGGCGACGAGCGGGCCGAGCAGGCGCGAGACGCCCAGCGAGATGCCGACGCCCGGGTACGTGCTGCGGCCGTCGCTGGCCAGCTGGTCGTAGCGGCCGCCCGAGCAGATCGAGCCGAGGTGCTCGTAGCCGCTCATGCGGGTCTCGAACACGGTGCCGGTGTAGTAGTCCAGGCCACGGGCGATGCGCAGGTCGGCGGTGACGGTGACCGTGCCCGGCACGTCCGCGGCGCCCTCGATCACCTGGGCCAGCTCGGTCAGGCCCTGCTCGAGCATCTCGTGCTCGACGCCCAGCGCGCGCACCTGGTCGACGAACGACGTGTCGGTGGTGCGGATCTCGGCCAGGTCCAGGCACTTCGCGGCCTGTCCGTCGTCCAGCCCCTCCTTCAGCAGCAGGTCGACGATGGCGTCGCGGGGCAGCTTGTCGAGCTTGTCGACGACGCGCATGACTGCGGCGGGGTCGTCGATGGCGAGACCCCGGTAGAAGCCCTCGAGCAGGCGGCGGTTGCTGACCTGCAGCGTCATCGGCGGGACGGGGAGGCCGGACAGCGCCTCGGCCATGACCCGCGCGACCTCGACGTCGAAGTGGAACGGCAGAACGTCGCGCCCGACGATGTCGATGTCGGCCTGGGTGAACTCGCGGTAGCGCCCCTGCTGCGGCCGCTCGCCCCGCCAGACCTTCTGGATCTGGTAGCGGCGGAACGGGAACTCGAGCTTGCCCTGGTTCTCCAGGACGTACCGGGCGAACGGCACGGTCAGGTCGAAGTGCAGGCCGAGACCGGCGTCCTCGCCCTCCTCGGCGTGCAGCCGGCGCAGGACGTAGACCTCCTTGTCGATCTCGCCCTTGCGCAGCAGCTGGTCCATCGGCTCGACCGCGCGCGTCTCGAGGCTGGCGAAGCCGTGCAGCTCGAACGTGCGGCGCAGGTGGTCGACGACCGACAGCTCCAGGAAGCGGTCGGCGGGCAGGTACTCGGGGAAGCCGCTCAGCGGCGTGGGCTTGGCCATCAGAGGAGCTCCGCCAGGAAGGGGTTGGTCGCGCGCTCCTGGCCAACGGACGTCTGCGGTCCGTGGCCGGGCAGCACCACGACGTCGTCGCGCTGCGGCACGACGGCGTCGGTCAGGCTCTGGATCATCTGGGCGTGGTCTCCCCCGGTCAGGTCGGTGCGGCCGATCGAGCCGGCGAACAGGAAGTCGCCGCTGAACATCAGCGCGGAGACGTCGTCGCGGTCGGGGTAGTCGGTCGTGTAGACGACGGTGCCGGGCGTGTGGCCGGGCACGTGGGTGACGGTGAGCGTCAACCCGTCGACCTCGATGCGGGCGCCGTCGACGGCGTCGCGGACGTCGGCCGGCTCGGGCAGCGCGACGTCGCCGTCGATGCCCAGCTGCGCGCGCAGCATCCCGGCGGACTCGTTCGAGATGGCCGCCATCGGGTCGGTCAGCAGGTGCCGGTCGGCCGGGTGGATCCACACCGGGCAGCCGTGCTCGGCGGCGACGGCGTGGGCGTCCCACATGTGGTCGAAGTGGCCGTGCGTCACCAGGACGGCGGCCGGCGTCAGGTCGTGCTCCGCGGCGGCGGCGCGGACGCCCTCGAAGGCGTCCTGGCCGGGGTCGACGACGACGCACCCGGCCCCGCGGTCACGGGCGACGAGGTAGCAGTTCGCCTGCAGCGGACCGGCAGGGAAGGAGGCGACGAGCACGCGGGACAGCGTACGCGAGCGGGCTGGCGCGCCGCGAATGCCTCGCACCCTAGACTGTCGCCCATGAATGCAGCGGCCAACGACGAGCCCGGCACCACGGCAGCCCCCGAGCCCTGGGGACGCATCGACGCGGACGGCACCGTCTACCTCAGGACCGCCGACGGCGAGCGGGTCATCGGGCAGTGGCTCGGTGGCGACGCCGCCGAGGGGCTGGCGATGTACGAGCGACGCTTCGCCGGCCTGGAGATCGAGGTGGAGCTGCTCGAGAAGCGGCTCGCCGGCGGCGCCCTCTCCCCCGACGACGCCGGCAAGGCGATCGAGAAGGTCCGCGCGCAGGTCGCCGAGGCCCAGGTCATCGGCGACGTCGAGAGCCTGCGGACCCGGCTCGACGCGTTGGCCCCGCTGCTGGAGAAGCACCGTGAGGAGCGTCGCGCCCAGAAGGCGGCCAAGGCGCAGCTCGCGGTCACCGAGAAGACCCGCATCAGCGAGGAGGCCGAGCGCATCGCCGGCTCCGACGAGTGGCGCCGCGGCGCCGACCGCATGCGTGAGCTGCTCGAGGAGTGGAAGGCGCTCCCCCGCGTCGACAAGAAGACCGACGACGAGCTGTGGCACCGCTTCTCCTCGGCGCGCACCACCTACACGCGCCGGCGCAAGGCCCACTTCGGTGAGCAGGCCCAGCAGCGCGACGCCGCGCAGAAGATCAAGGAGCGCCTGGTCACCGAGGCCGAGGCGCTGTCCTCGTCCACCGACTGGGGCCGCACCGCCGGCCAGTACCGCGACCTCATGCAGCAGTGGAAGGCCGCCGGCCCGGCGCCGCGCAACGTCGACGAGAAGCTGTGGCGCAAGTTCCGCGGTGCGCAGGACGCGTTCTTCCAGGCGCGCGACGAGGCGAACGCCGCGCTCGACGCCGAGTTCGCCGTCAATGCCGAGGCCAAGGAGCAGATCCTGGTCGAGGCCGAGGCGCTGCTGCCCATCACCGACCCTGACGCCGCCCGCCGCGCCTGGCACGACATCGCCGACCGCTGGGAGGCCGCCGGCAAGGTCCCGCGGGCCCGCATCAAGGAGCTCGAGGGCCGCATCCGCAAGGTGGAGCAGGCCGTCCGCGCCGCCGGCGACGAGCAGTGGAAGCGCACCGACCCCGAGAAGTCCGCCCGCGCGGACGACATGGTCGGCAAGCTGGAGCGGGCGATCGCCGAGATCTCCGCCCAGCTCGAGCAGGCCAAGGCGTCCGGCGACGACCGCAAGGTCGCCGAGCTGGAGCAGAACCTCGCGTCGCGTCAGTCCTTCCTGGACATGGCCCGCCGCGCCGCCGCCGACTTCTCCTAGGCGCTCACCCCGTCGCGGCGTCCGCCGCGATGGGTGAGGAAAAGGACCGCGATCGCGATGATCGTGGTCCTTTTCTTCACACATCGGGCCGGAGGCCGGCGCGGATGAGGGCTACTGGGTGAGGCGGTAGACGTCGAAGACGCCCTCGACGTTGCGCACCGCGTTGAGCACGTGGCCCAGGTGCTTGGGGTCGCCCATCTCGAAGGTGAACTTCGCGCGCGCGACGCGGTCGCGTCCGGTCGAGATCGACGCCGACATGATGTCGACGTGCTGGTCGGACAGGATGCGGGTGATGTCGCTGAGCAGGCGCGGACGGTCGAGCGCCTCCACCTGCACCGACACCAGGAACGTGCTCGTGGCCGTCGGCGCCCAGCTGACGCCGACGATGCGCTCGGGCTGGGACTCCAGGCTCTTGAGGTTCACGCAGTCGTCGCGGTGCACCGAGACGCCGGAGCCGCGCGTGACGAAGCCGACGATCGGGTCGCCCGGCACCGGCGTGCAACAGCGGGCGAGCTTGACCATGAGGTCGCCGGCGACGTCGGAGACCACGACACCCGCGTCGCCGTGCCGGTCGGCCCGGTGGCGACGGTCGCTCGGGCCCGGCATCGGTGTGGCCTCGGCGAGGTCCTCCTCGGCCGCCTCACGCCCGCCGAGCAGGCCGAGCACGTGGTCGACGACGTTCTGCGCCCCGACGTTGCCCTCGCCGACGGCGGCGTAGAGGGCTGAGACGTCCGCCAGGTTCAGCTCACGGGCGACGGAGTCGAGGGTCTCGTGCTTGAGCAGGCGCTGGAGGGGCAGGCCCTCCTTGCGCATGAGCTTGATGATGGAGGCCTTGCCGGCGTCGATCGACTCCTCGCGGCGCTCCTTGGTGAACCACTGACGGATCTTGTTCTTGGCCCGCGGGCTGACCGCGAAGTCCAGCCAGTCGCGCGACGGGCCGGCGTTGGGCGACTTCGACGTGAAGATCTCCACGACGTCGCCGCTCTCGAGCTGCGACTCCAGCGAGACCAGCCGGCCGTTGACCCGCGCGCCGACCGTGGCGTGACCGACCTCGGTGTGCACCGCGTAGGCGAAGTCGACCGGGGTGGCGCCGGCCGGCAGCTGGATGAGGTCGCCGCGCGGCGTGTAGACGTACACGCCGGCCTTCTGCATCTCGAAGCGCAGCGAGTCCAGGAAGTCGCCCGGGTCCTCGGTCTCGGACTGCCAGTCGAGCAGCTCGCGCAGCCAGACCATGTCGTCGGTCGACGGCGGCGTCACCTTGCCGCCGTTGGCCGCCGCGACGGCGTCCTCCTTGTACTTCCAGTGCGCCGCGACGCCGTACTCGGCGCGGCGGTGCATGGAGTAGGTGCGGATCTGCAGCTCCACGGACTTGCCCTGCGGGCCGATGACCGTGGTGTGCAGCGACTGGTACATGTTGAACTTCGGGACGCTGATGTAGTCCTTGAAGCGTCCGGGGATCGGGTTCCAGCGCGCGTGCAGCACGCCCAGGACGCCGTAGCAGTCGGCCACGTCGTCGACCAGGATGCGCACGCCGACCAGGTCGAAGATGTCGGAGAACTCGCGGCCGCGCACGAGCATCTTCTGGTAGATCGAGTAGTAGTGCTTCGGCCGGCCGGTGACCTTCGCCTTGATCTTGGCGTGCCGCAGGTCGTTCTCGACGTCGGCGATGACCTTCTCGAGGAACTTCTCGCGCGATGGGGCCCGGTCGGCGACCAGGCGGACGATCTCGTCGTAGACCTTCGGGTGCAGCGTGGAGAACGAGAGGTCCTCCAGCTCCCACTTGATCGTGTTCATGCCCAGGCGGTGGGCCAGCGGGGCGAAGATGTCGATCGTCTCGCGGGCGATGCGCTCCTGCTTGTCCTGGCGCAGGTAGCGCAGCGTGCGCATGTTGTGCAGCCGGTCGGCCAGCTTGATGACCAGGACGCGGATGTCCTTGCTCATCGCGACGACCATCTTGCGGATGGTCTCGGCCTGCGCGGTGTCGCCGAACTTGACCTTGTCGAGCTTGGTGACGCCGTCGACCAGGTGGGCGACCTCGTCGCCGAAGTCCTTGCGGACGTCGTCGAGCGAGTAGGGCGTGTCCTCGACGGTGTCGTGCAGCAGCGCGGCGCACAGCGTCGGCCCGGTCATGCCCAGCTCGGCCAGGATGGTCGTGACGGCCAGCGGGTGCGTGATGTAGGGGTCGCCGCTCTTGCGGGTCTGCCCCTCGTGCATCCGCTCGGCGACCTCGTAGGCCTTCTGGATGGCGGTGACGTCGCCCTTGGGGTGCGTACCGCGGTAGATGCGCAGCAACGGATCGAGCACCGGGTTGGCCGAGCTCGAGCGCGAGCCGATGCGCGCGAGGCGCGAGCGGACGCGCGCCGACGTGGGCGCCGACTGCTCGGTCGCCTTGACGTTCGGTTCCACGCGTTCTGCCACGGGCTCTGCCTCCTGGACCCAGTCTAGGGGCGGACGCGCGACGGCGTGGTCACCACGTCCCGATCAGCGTCGCCGCGACGGACAGCACGAGCGCCGCGACGAGCACGAGCGCGACGATCCGGACGTGTCGGGGACTCAGCACGGGAACTCCTCAGTAGGTGGCCAGGGCCGCGTACGGCACGGACGCGCCGAGCGCCGCACGCCCGCCGAGGGCGACGAGCTCGATCAGGACGAGGTGGCCGGCGACGACGCCACCGCCGCGACGGACGAGGTCGTCGGCCGCGGCCATGGTGCCGCCGGTGGCCAGGACGTCGTCCACGAGGACGGCCCGCTGGCCGGGCGCGACGGCGTCCTGGTGCATCTCCAGGGTCGCGGTGCCGTACTCCAGCGCGTAGTCGACGCCGTACGTCGGGCCGGGCAGCTTGCCGGCCTTGCGCACGGGCACGAACCCGGCGTCGAGCTCACGGGCGAGCGCGCCACCGAGGATGAACCCCCGGGCCTCCATGCCCACCACGACGTCGACCTGGCCGCCGGCCAGCTCGAGCGCGCGGGCGGCGAGCGCGGAGATCGTGTGGCCGAACGCCTCGGCGTCGGCGAGGAGCGGGGTGATGTCGCGGAACGTCACGCCCGGCTCGGGCCAGTCGGCCAGGAGCCGGACGTGACGGTCCAGCAGCGCCTGCAGGTCGGTCACGTCAGCTCGACGCGCCCAGGTCGATGTCGCACTCGGACTTGGCGTGCTCGGAGATGTTGTTGCTCGCGTCGGTGTAGTCCTTGTTGCCGAGCTTCTTCGTGGCCTCGGACAGCTTGGCGACCTGCTCCTGCGAGAGCTTGCTGGCGTCGAGCTCGTCGACCTTGTCCAGGTCGATGCCCGCGTCCTCGTAGGCCTTCTCCATCTCCTCGATGGCGCCGGTCAGCGTCTCCCAGTCGTCCTTGACGGCGTCGGGGGCCTCGTCGCGCAGCTCGCGGAAGGTGTCGAAGGCGTCGGACATGTTGCCGTCCTGGCCCACCGAGCTGAAGTCGTCCTCGGCCTTCTCGAGCCGGTCGCAGTAGGCGCCGGTGTCGTTGCCGCCGCAGGCGGTCAGCACGACGGAGGCGAGCACGACGGCGGCGGCAGTCTTGAGGGTCTTCATCGGGGGATCCTTCGGTCGGTCGACGCTCAGCGCTCGTCGTCGGTGGTGGGGAGGTCCGTGCTGGTCTCCGTCGGCGCCGGCTCGTCGGTGACGACGCGCGCGATCGCCTGGCGGTGGACCTCGACGACCGTACCGGGTGCGAGCTCGAGGTGCAGGCTGGCGTCGTCGATGGAGACGACCGTCCCGAACAGGCCGCTCGTCAGCATGACGCGCGCGCCGGGCTGGAGCGCGGCCTGGGTGCGCTGCGCCTCCTGCTGACGCTTGCGCGAGGGGCGCAGGACGAGCAGCCAGAAGACGACGACGAGCAGGACGAGGGGCAGGAACTCCACAGCAACTCCAGGACGTGGGGACGCCGGACCGTGCGGCCGGCTGGGGTCCACGATACCGGCCGCCCGCGCGGGCCCGTCAGTCGTCGGCGACGTCGCCGAGCGTCAGCTGCTCGCTGCCGCGCGGCGGCTGCAGCCCGAGGTGCTGCCAGGCCGCCGGCGTCGCCACGCGCCCGCGCGGGGTGCGCGCGAGGAAGCCGAGCCGCACCAGGAACGGCTCGGCGATCTCCTCGACCGTCTCGCGCTCCTCACCCACGGCGACGGCCAGCGTCGAGACGCCGACCGGGCCACCGCCGAAGCTGGCGCACAGCGCCGTGAGCACACCGCGGTCGAGCCGGTCGAGGCCGAGCGCATCGACCTCGTACAGCTCGAGCGCGTCGCGGGCCGCCTTGACGTCGACGACGCCCTTGCCGCGCACCTCGGCGTAGTCGCGCACGCGGCGCAGCAGCCGGTTCGCGATGCGCGGGGTGCCCCGCGAGCGCGAGGCGATCTCGCGCCCGCCCTCGGGCGTGACCTGCAGGTCGAGCAGCCGGGCGGAGCGGTCGACGATCTGGTGCAGCTCGTCGACGCCGTAGTAGTCGAGGTTGGCGGTGAAGCCGAAGCGGTCGCGCAGGGGGCCGGGCAGCAGGCCGGCACGCGTCGTCGCGCCGACGACGGTGAACGGCGGGATCTCGAGCGGGATGGCCGTGGCGCCCGGGCCCTTGCCGACGACGACGTCGACCCGGAAGTCCTCCATCGCCATGTAGAGCAGCTCCTCGGCGGGCCGCGACATGCGGTGGATCTCGTCGATGAACACGACGTCGCCCTCGTTGACCCCCGAGAGGATCGCCGCGAGGTCGCCGGCGTGCTGGATGGCGGGGCCGCTCGTGATGCGCAGGGGTGCGCCGAGACGCTGGGCGATGATCATCGACAGCGTCGTCTTGCCCAGGCCGGGCGGGCCGGAGAGCAGGACGTGGTCGGGCGTGCGGCCGCGGGCGACGGCGGCGTCCAGCACGAGCGAGAGCTGCTCGCGCACGCGGTCCTGGCCGACCAGCTCCTCGAGGCTGCGCGGGCGCAGGGCCGCTTCGAAGGCGCGCTCCTCGGAGGTCGCCTCGGCGGTCATGGCGTCGTGGTCGTCGTGCACGCTCAGGCCTTCGACAGGCTGCGCAGGGCCAGCCGCAGCAGGGTGGACACGGACTCGTCGGCGCCGGGCTCGAGGTCGGCGGCGACCTTCTCGACCGCCTTGTCGGCGTCCTTGGCCGACCAGCCGAGACCGAGCAGGGCCTCCTGGACCTGGTCGCGCCACGACGCGCCGCCGCTGCCGGCGGCCACGGGCGCGCTGCCCGGCTTGCCGACGCGGTCGCGCAGCTCGACGACGATGCGCTCGGCCCCCTTGCGACCGATGCCGGGCACGGTGGTCAGCGTGGCGAGATCGCCCCCGGAGATGGCCGCGCGGAGCCGCTCGGGCTCGAGGACGGCGAGCATGGCCTGGGCGACCTTGGGTCCGACGCCGCTGGCGGTCTGCAGCAGCTCGAACATGTCGCGCTCCTCGCGCTCGCCGAAGCCGTACAGCGTCATGGAGTCCTCGCGCACGACCATCGACGTGGCCAGCTGGGTCTCCTGGTTCAGCCGCAGCGAGGACACGGTGGCCGGCGTGCAGCGCACGAGGTAGCCGACACCGGACACGTCGAGGACGGCGGAGTCGAGCGTGAGGGCGGCGACGGTGCCGCGCAGGTGCGAGATCACCGGACCACCCGCACCGCGCCGCCCGTGGCCCGCGACTTGGCGACCGCGGCGGCCAGGCGGTCGCCGGCCCCACCGCGCCACACGTGGCAGATGGCCAGGGCGAGCGCGTCGGCCGCGTCGGCGGGCTTGGGCGCGGTGTCGAGGCGCAGCAGGCGGGTCACCATCGCGGTGACCTGCGCCTTGTCGGCCCGGCCGCTGCCGGTGACCGCGGCCTTGACCTCGCTCGGGGTGTGCAGGTGCACGGGGATGCCGCGCCGGGCCGCGCAGACCATGGCAATCGCGCTGGCCTGGGCCGTGCCCATGACGGTGCTGACGTTGTTCTGGCTGAACACGCGCTCGACCGCGACGACGTCGGGCCGGTGCTCGGCGATCGCGGCGTCGAGCCCCTGCTCGAGCTGAACCAGCCGGCGCGCGACGTCCAGCTCCGCCGGCGTGCGGACGACGCCGACGTGGACCATGGTCAGCGGCCGTCCGACGGAGCCGTCGACGACGCCGACGCCGCACCGGGTGAGACCGGGATCGACACCGAGCACCCTCACGACGACCACCTCTGCGAACGCATGTTCGACACCCTAGCCGAGCCGTCGGACGCGTCCGCGCAGACTCGCCGAAGCGTCCGCGGGACGGGCAGCGCCAGCACCCCGGCCGCGGCTCGCGCTGAGCGTGACGTTGTGTACGCGACACGCCGGGCCGGACGTGCACAACGTCACGCTCAGCGAGGACGGGAGGGCTCAGGCGGGACCGAGGGCGTCGCCACGGGCCACGGCCTCCCGGAGCTTCCGGCGTCGTTCGGCCGAGGCACGCCAGCCGCGGACGCGCTCGGCGTGCACGAGCCGTCCCTCGCGCCGGACGTCGAGCGGCCAGCCCGACACCCGGACCGCCCGCAGGACGACCGCCACCGGGAGCAGCGCGAGCAGCAGCACCAGCTCGACCGCGAGGACGGCACCCACGAGCAGCCAGGGCAGCGCGACCGTGACGACCAGCAGGAGCAGGAACAGGCCGAGCGCGAGCAGCACGCCGTCGGCCGCGCTCGTCGCATCCATGGCCGCGTCGGCGGCGACGGCGGGGTCGCGCCGCCGCAGACGCCACGGCAGCCAGCGGCGCTCCACGCGCCACTGGCTGCCGTCGGGTGCGGTCAGGTCCACCGGAGGGTCAGACCTGGGCCATGACCTCGTCGGAGGCGTCGAAGTTGGCGTAGACGTTCTGCACGTCGTCGCAGTCCTCGAGCGCGTCGACCAGCTTGAGCACCTTGGTGGCGCCGTCGACGTCGACCTCGACCTGCACCGACGGGACGAACGACGCGTCGGCCGAGTCGTAGTCGAGCCCGGCGTCCTGCAGCGCGGTGCGCACGGCCACCAGGTCGGTCGCCTCGCAGATCACCTCGAAGGAGTCACCCAGGTCGTTGACCTCCTCGGCGCCGGCGTCGAGCACGGCCATGAGGATGTCGTCCTCGTTGGTGCGGCCCGACTCCTGCTCGGCGTCGACGATGATGACGCCCTTGCGGGTGAACAGGTACGAGACCGAGCCCGGGTCGGCCATGGTGCCGCCGTTGCGCGTCATGGCGGTGCGGACCTCCATGGCGGCGCGGTTCTTGTTGTCGGTGAGGCACTCGACGAGCAGCGCGACACCGGCCGGACCGTAGCCCTCGTACATGATCGTGGTGTAGTCGACGCCGGCGCCGTCGAGGCCGCCGCCGCGCTTGACGGCACGGTCGATGTTGTCGTTGGGCACCGACGACTTCTTGGCCTTCTGGATGGCGTCGTAGAGGGTCGGGTTGCCCGTGGGATCGGGTCCGCCCGTGCGCGCCGCGACCTCGATGTTCTTGATCAGCTTCGCGAACATCTTGCCGCGCTTGGCGTCGATCGCGGCCTTCTTGTGCTTGGTCGTCGCCCACTTGGAGTGGCCTGACATGCGCTGTCCTTCCCTACGACGTGGTGACGAGGTCGACGAAGTACCGGTGCATCCGGTCGTCGTGCCCGACCTCGGGGTGGAACGACGTGGCCACGAGCGACCCCTGTCGAACCGCCACGATTCTAGTGTCCGACTCCCCCGGTGCAGGATCGCCCACGGCCACGGTGGCCAGGACGTCCACGCCGTCGCCGGCCGACTCCACCCAGGGCGCCCGGATGAAGACGCCGTGCAGGGCGGTGTCGAAGCCCTTGACGTCGACCGGCCCCTCGAACGAGTCGACCTGGCGGCCGAACGCGTTGCGCCGCACCGTGACGTCGAGCCCGCCGAACGTCTCCTGGCCCTCGATGCCGTCGACCACGCGGTCGGCCAGCATGATCATGCCCGCGCACGTGCCGAAGGCCGGCATGCCGTCGCGCAGCCGCTCGACGATGGGGTCGAACAGCTCGAACGTGCGGGCCAGCTTGAACATCGTGGTGGACTCGCCGCCGGGCAGGACGAGCGCGTCGCACTCGGCCAGCTCAGCCGGGCGGCGGACGCGGATCGAGCGGACGCCGAGGCGCTCCAGGGCGTCCACGTGCTCGCGGACGTCACCCTGGAGCGCCAGGACGCCGATGGTGGTCGTGCCGGTCACCAGCCGCGCTCGGCGAGCCGGTGCGGCTCGGGGACGTCCTCGACGTTGATGCCGACCATGGCCTCGCCCAGGCCGCGCGAGACCTTGGCGATGACGTCGGGGTCGTCGTGGAAGGTCGTGGCCTTCACGATCGCCTCGGCGCGCTGGGCCGGGTTGCCGGACTTGAAGATGCCGGAGCCGACGAAGACGCCCTCGGCGCCCAGCTGCATCATCATGGCCGCGTCGGCGGGGGTGGCGATGCCGCCGGCGGTGAACAGCACCACGGGGAGCTTGCCGTTCTCGGCGACCTCCTTGACCAGCTCGTACGGCGCCTGGAGCTCCTTGGCCGCGACGAACAGCTCGTCCTCGGGCAGGTTCTGCAGGCGGCGGATCTGCTGGCGGATCTGGCGCATGTGCGTGGTGGCGTTCGAGACGTCGCCGGTGCCGGCCTCGCCCTTGGAGCGGATCATGGCCGCACCCTCGGTGATGCGGCGCAGCGCCTCGCCCAGGTTGGTCGCGCCGCACACGAACGGCACCGTGAAGGCCCACTTGTCGATGTGGTTGCTGTAGTCGGCCGGGGTCAGGACCTCGGACTCGTCGATGTAGTCGACACCGAGGCTCTGCAGCACCTGCGCCTCGACGAAGTGGCCGATGCGGGCCTTGGCCATGACGGGGATCGAGACGGCCTCGATGATGCCGTCGATGAGGTCGGGGTCGCTCATGCGCGCGACGCCGCCCTGGGCCCGGATGTCGGCCGGGACGCGCTCGAGGGCCATGACGGCGACCGCGCCGGCGTCCTCGGCGATCTTCGCCTGCTCGGCGTCGACGACGTCCATGATGACGCCGCCCTTGAGCATCTCGGCCATGCCGCGCTTGACGCGCGCCGACCCGACGGCGGTCTCTTCGTTGCTCACTGCTACTCCCAAGGCTCGGACGGAACGTCTCCACTCTACCGCCGTGCGCCGACGGACCCGGCGTCGTCCCAGGTCGCGGGTACCGTGTTGAGAACGATTCTCATTCTCATGTAGCGTCGTCGTCCATGAACCTGACACCCCTCCGCACGATCGCGGTCCTGACCGCGTCGTCGCTCGCCCTGGCCGCCTGCGGCCAGGGCTCCGACGACGCCGCCGAGCCCAAGCCCTCCTCCAGCGAGACCATCGAGGTCACCCGCCACCTGCCCCGCATCGTCGTGTCCACCGAGACCGGCCTGACCACCCTCGACGCCGCCACCGGCGAGGTGCTCGGCGAGGAGGAGGTGCGCGGCTTCAAGCGGCTCTCCCCCGTCGGCGACGGCCGCCACCTCGGCGTCGCCATGGGCGACGGCTTCACGCTCTTCGACTCCGGCCTGGTCGAGAAGGCCCACGGCGACCACAGCCACCTGTACGAGACCGAGCCGTCGCTCACCGACGTCACCTACGAGGCGCCCGAGCCGGGCCACCTCGTGACCCACCACGGCGTCGCCGCGCTGTTCTCCGACGGCGCGGGCACGGCGCAGGTCGTCCCGGTCGAGGAGCTGGCGCAGGGGGCCGAGGGCACGACCGTCGAGGCCCCGGCCCCGCACCACGGCGTCGCCGTCCCGCTCGCCGGCGGCCAGCTGCTCATGACCGAGGGCACCGTCGACGAGCGCCGCACCGTGCGCGTCGTCGACGCCCAGGGCGAGGAGGTCGCGCGCACCGACACCTGCCAGGGCGTGCACGGCGAGGCCGTGGCGGCGCCCCACGGTGGGGCCCAGACCGTGGTCATGGGGTGCGAGAACGGCCCCGAGGTCTACCGCGACGGACGCTTCACGAAGGTGGACGTCGAGGAGGACTACGCCCGCACCGGCAACCTGGCCGGCACCGAGGAGTCCCCGATCGTCCTGGCCGACTACAAGACCGACCCGGACGCCGAGCACGAGCGACCCGAGCAGGTCGCCCTCATCGACAGCCGCACCGCGACGCTCACGAAGGTGTCGCTCGAGGCGAGCTACTGGTTCCGCTCCTTGGCACGCGGCCCGGAGGGTGAGGGCCTGGTGTTGACGACCGACGGCAACCTCACGGTCATCGACGAGGAGACCGGCAAGGTCACCGCGCAGGTGCCGGTCGTGCAGGAGTGGACCGAGGCGGACGACTGGCAGCTGCCCGGCCCGCTGGTGAAGGTCGCCGGCGACCGCGCCTACGTGAGCGAGCCCGCCGCGGGCAAGGTGCACGTCGTCGACCTGCGCGACCGCGAGGTCACCGCGAGCCTGGACGCCCCCGAGGGCGTCGTGGAGATGGAGGTCCTGTCGGGCGCGGCCTGACACGACGACGGCGGGGCGGACCGTATCGGTCCGCCCCGCCGTCACGTGCGTCCTAGGACGGCAGGCCGGGGTCGGCCACCGCCTGCTTGCGGACGATGAGCATCCGCTGCACGACGGTGACCAGGCTGGCGACGGCGAGCGCCCACAGCGTGACCTCGCGCAGGGCCGGGGTGTCGAACAGGCCCGACAGGCCGGTCATCACCAGGATCGAGACGAGGCGGTCCGAGCGCTCCGCGATGCCGCCCTTCGCCTGCATGCCCAGCGACTCGGCGCGGGCGCGGGCGTAGGACGTGAGGTTGCCCAGCACCAGGCAGGCCAGGCTCAGCCACAGGTACAGGTCGGCATCACCGAGCTGCGTCTCGCGGTCGCCGATCGCGTAGTAGACGACCAGCCCGCCGAACACGGCGGCGTCGCCGACGCGGTCGAGCGTGGAGTCCAGGAACGCCCCCCACTTGCTGGCCTGGCCGGTCTTGCGTGCCATGTAGCCGTCCATGAGGTCGGAGAACACGAACAGCGTGATGACCAGCGTGCCGACGAAGAACTCGCCGCGCGGGTAGAACCACAGCGCGCCGGCCGACACGCCGAGCGTGCCGACGATCGTCACCTGGTCGGGCGTGATGCCGACCTTGAGCATGGCGTCGGCCGGGTACGACATGATCTTCGTCCAGAAGCCACGGAATCGCTCGAGCACTAGTCCTCCTCGGTCCAGGCCTCGCGCAGCATGGCGCAGGTGTCCTCGAGGACCTGGTTCATCGTCTTGGCCTTGCCGACCACGGTCATGAAGTTGGCGTCGCCGCCCCAGCGGGGCACGACGTGCTGGTGCAGGTGGGCCGAGAGCGAGCCGCCCGCGACGCCACCCAGGTTGATGCCGAGGTTGAACCCGTGCGGCTGGCTCACCCGGCGGATCACCCGCAGCGCCTGCTGCGTGAGCTCGGCGACCTCGACGGTCTCGCTCGGCGTCAGGTCCGCGTAGTCGGCGACGTGCCGGTTCGGCAGCACCATGAGGTGACCGGGGTTGTACGGGTACAGGTTGAGCGCGACGAACGCCTCGCTCCCCCGGTGCACCACCAGATCGTCCTCGGCCGGCTCGTCGACCATGACGCAGAACGGGCAGCGGTCGTCCGCGGGGTCACCGGCCTCCCCGCGGACGTACGCCAGCCGGTACGGCACCCAGAGCCGCTCGAGGTCGTCGGCCACGTCAGACCTGCGCGCGGTCGCGGACGGCCGCGAGGATGCGCTCTACCGCGTCGTCGAGACCGACGCCGTTCTCCTGCGTGCCGTCGCGGAAGCGGAACGACACCGCGCCCGCCTCCACGTCCTTGTCACCGGCCAGCACCATGAACGGCACCTTCTGCGTCTGGGCGTTGCGGATCTTCTTCTGCATCCGCTCGTCGGACTCGTCGACCTCGACCCGCACGCCGTGACGCTTGAGCCGGTCGGCGAGCTCGTACAGGTAGTCGGTGTGGCGCTCGGCCACCGGGATGCCGACGACCTGCACGGGTGCGAGCCACGGGGGGAAGGCGCCGGCGTAGTGCTCGACCAGCACGCCCAGGAACCGCTCGATCGAGCCGAACTTGGCCGAGTGGATCATCACCGGCTGCTGGCGCGTGCCGTCGGCGGCGACGTACTCCAGGCCGAAGCGCTCGGGCTGGTTGAAGTCGTACTGGACGGTGCCCATCTGCCAGGTGCGGCCGATGGCGTCCTTGGCCTGCACCGACACCTTGGGGCCGTAGAACGCCGCTCCGCCCGGGTCGGGCACGAGCTCGAGCCCGGACTCCTCGCAGACCTGGCGCAGGACGTCGGTGGCGACCTCCCACTCCTCGTCCGAGCCGATGAACTTGTCGCCCTCGCCGCGGGTCGAGAGCTCGAGGTAGAAGTCCTCGAGGCCGAAGTCGCGCAGCACGCCGAGCATGAAGTCGAGCAGGTGCTTGACCTCGGCCGGGGCCTGCTCGGGCGTGACGTAGGAGTGTGAGTCGTCCTGGGCGAAACCGCGCACGCGGGTGAGGCCGTGGATGACGCCGGACTTCTCGTAGCGGTACACGCTGCCGAACTCGAACAGGCGCAGCGGTAGCTCGCGGTACGAGCGCTGGCGCGACTGGAAGATCAGGTTGTGCATCGGGCAGTTCATCGCCTTGAGCTGGTAGTTCGAGCCCTCGAACTCCATCGGCGGGAACATCGTGTCGGCGTAGTGCGGCAGGTGGCCGGACGTGTGGAACAGCCCGTCCTTGCTGATGTGCGGCGTGCCGACGTACGAGAAGCCCTCCTCGATGTGCCGGCGGCGGACGTAGTCCTCCATCTCGCGCTTGATCACACCGCCCTTGGGGTGGAAGACCGGCAGGCCGGAGCCCAGCTCGTCGGGGAAGCTGAACAGGTCCAGCTCCTGGCCCAGGCGGCGGTGGTCGCGGCGCTGGGCCTCCTCGAGCCGGAACAGGTAGGCGTCCAGCGCGTCCTTGCTCGGCCACGCGGTGCCGTAGATGCGCTGGAGCTGCTTGTTCTTCTCGTCGCCGCGCCAGTACGCGGCGGCGCTGCGCATGAGCGTGAAGGCGGGGATGCGCTTGGTGGTGGGCAGGTGCGGACCGCGGCACAGGTCCTTCCACGCGACCTCGCCCTTGCGGTTGAGATTGTCGTAGATCGTCAGGCCGCCCTCGCCGACCTCGACGCTCGCGCCCTCGGCGGCGTCGCCGGCGGACGACTTGAGCCCGATCAGCTCGAGCTTGTACGGCTCGTCCGCGAGCTCGGTGCGCGCGTCGTCGTCGGAGACCGGCCGGCGGTCGAACTTCTGGTTCTCCTTGACGATCTTGCGCATCCGGGACTCGATCTTCTCGAGGTCCTCGGGCTTGAACGGCTCGGCGACGTCGAAGTCGTAGTAGAAGCCGTCGGTGACCGGCGGGCCGATGCCGAGCTTGGCCTCGGGGACGAGCTCCTGCACGGCCTGGGCCATGACGTGCGCGGTCGAGTGGCGCAGCACGGCGAGGCCGTCGGGGCTGCCGATGAGCACGCCCTCGACCTCGTCACCGTCGGCCAGCTCGTGCGACAGGTCGACGAGCGTGCCGTTCACGCGGGCCACCACGACGTCGGCGTCGTCGAACAGCTGCCAGGCCCTCGTGCCCGTCTCCACCGTCCGCTCCTCGCGCTGGTCGGCGGTCAGGACGGTGATGCGGATGTCGGACACAGGTGTGCCTTTCGGTTCATGGCGGCCCCTACGGCTGGGCCACGCGGCTCGGCGACGACTCTACTCGGGGCGACCGGCGTCGGAGGCGCGGGCGTGGCGCAGGCGGCGACGGAGCCGGACGTCCCGGCGGAGCCACACGCCGTACCCCACGATCCAGGCGGCAGCGGCGGCGACGGCGGCCAGCGACAGCCTCCACTCGCCGGACCCGACCGAGTACACCGAGTCGTTCGAGGCGAAGTACTGCGCATCGAACCTGTCGCCGACCTCGCCTCCGACGTCGACGAGATAGGCGTCCTCCAGGCGCAGTCGTCCGTCGAGGCTGACGAACGTGCCGTCGTACGAGCACCCGCCGCGTCCACCGCACGACTCGTCCGTCACGGTGACGATGCCGGGCACCCCCTCGTCCCGGGCGGCAGCGCGGTCCGTGGGCAGGTCGAGCAGGAAGAACGCGCCCAGGACGAGAGCGACCACCACGGTCCCGAGCGCCTTGAGGTGCGTCCACCAGGAGTGCGGCTGGGGGTCGGCGGCGTGGCGGCCGGCAGCCGTGTCGTCGTCAGCCTCGGCCATGCGCGGCGTGCCAGGCCTTGCGACGGCGGTGCTCGACGAGCACCCACGCGCCGCAACCGATCGTCGCGACGGCGCTCCCCGCCACGAGCACGAGGCCGACGCCGAGGGGCAGGGCTTCGTCCTTCTCGTGCTGGTGCACCGTCTCGTTCCTCCACGAGTACCAGGCCCGGACGCGGTCGCCGACCTCCGCGTCGAGGTCCGTCGCGTCGACGTCCCGCTGCGTCGGGGCGCCGCTGTCCGGGACGAAGTCCGCCGTCAGCTCGCACGACCTGCCGACGCAGGTCTCGTCGGTGATCGTGGCCGTCCCGTGGCTGCGCCAGGCGTCGACGTCGGCGTCGTCCGGAGGCAGCAACGAGACGACCGACAGACCCAGGGCCGTCACCGCGAGCACGAGCCAGCCCCACGAGCCCAAGGGGTCGCGGCGGCGGTGCGGCCACGGCGGCGGGACCGGCTGGAACGGCGGGATGGACACGACCGGCATCCTCCCAGCCGGCAGCCGTGTGTGTCCGGGATTCGCACCGCTCGGCTCGCGCGGGCCGCGAGGCGCTGGCACGGTGGGCCCATGCCTGAGTACCGACTGGTGAACGAGGACGGACACGTCGTGGCGAGCGCGACGCACGACGACGACCGCGCGGCCGTGCTGTGGCGCGCGTCCGCGCCGGTGTCGGGCCCGGACGAGGAACCGGGCCGCGGCGTGCGGCTGCAGAAGCAGTCCGGCGACGAGTGGGTCGAGCTGCCGGCGACCGGCCGCGCCGACGCCTACTAGCGGCTAGCGCGCCTCGGCCACGACCGGCGAGGGCCCGCCGAGCGGGCCGGGCTCGCGCAGGCGACCGGTGCGCCAGGCCAGGTGCACGAAGGTCGCGGCCAGCACGCAGCCGAGGATGCCGGCGCTGAGGTCGCCGAGCGTGTCGGTGTAGGCGCCGCGACGCTCGTCGGAGGTGGCGATGAAGGCGAAGTACTCGGCGATCTCCCACGCGATGGCCGCCGTCGCGCCGAAGGCCAGAGAGCGCTCGAGGCAGGCACCGAAGCCCGCGTCGCGGGGGACGCTGAGCAGCAGCACCGCGACGCAGAGCAGCGCCGGGTTCATGAAGTGCATCCAGTCGTCGAACCAGACGATCTGGTCGTACAGGTCCATCCGGTTGCCCAGCGTGTCGCTGAAGCACGTGATCGTCACCAGCAGGTCGGCCAGCCACGGGAACGGCCGGTCGCGCCAGAACACGTACCAGAGGGCCGGGATGGTGAACGCGAGCGCCGGGTAGCCGACCGCGCGCAGTTCGGCCGCCTTGCCCTCGAGGTTCGCACCCGCCGGGTCGAGCGCGGCCATCGCCGACAGCAGGACCAGCATGCCCTTCGCCCCGAGGTCGAGCACCTGGGCGAGGGAGGGCGCGGTGCGAGACTCGGCGTCGACGAAGGATGACATCGCGCCGAGTCTACGCACCCGCTACCCGTCAGCTGCCGGGCCAGTCCCCGGTGGCCTTCTCGAACGCGCGGGCTCCACCGCGATCGACGAGCGCCTTCACGACGGCGTAGATGACGCCCTGGATGGCGGCGGCCGTCAGGATCTCCTTGAGCGGGTACTCGCTCTCGAGCGGCGTCGGGGGGTCGGCGCCGTCGCCGTGCGCGGCCTTCTTCCAGACCTGCTTGAAGATGGCGCTGGCAACGAGGCCAGCGGCGATCGACCCGACGATGCCCACCGGTCGGTAGAGCAGCTTGGCCGACTTCGACTTGTTGCGCTTCTCGGTCATGGTCCTCCTCACAGGTCGGTGACGACCTGGTTGTCGCCCCCGTCGTAGCGCTGGCCGGTGACCTTGGACTTGATCAGGCTCACCAGCGTCGCGACCCGTCCGCCGACCGGCGGCGACCAGTACTCGGCCTGGTCGGCGCGGACGTGGATGAGCACGGCGTTGGGGCTGTCGGGGCCCTCGGGCAGCCAGGCGTCGGTGAACTGGTTCCACAGTTCGTGCAGCTTCTCGTTGTCGTCGACCACGCTGGCGACGCCCGAGAGCGACACCCACGAGTCGGACGTGCCGAGGGTGACGCCAACCTTGGGGTCGGCCGCGATGTGGGCGACCTTGCGCGAGTCGCGCTCGGTGATGAACCACAGGTCGGCGTCGAGGTCGACGTCCTGGCGGGCCATGGGACGTCCGACCAGGTGGCCGTGCTCGTCGCGCGTGGTGAGGAACGCGATGCGCGCGTCCTTCGTCAGCTCGACCAGCTTGGCCCGCTGCTCGTCGTGGCCCTCGGCCTCGCTCATCGTCCGATGACCTCGGCGGCGTCGACGGCGCCGTGCTTGTCCTGGATGGCGTCGGCGAGCTTCGTGACGTGGTCGTCGGAGACCTGCACGCCGGCCTCCGTGAAGCCCTTGCGCAGCTCGTCCTCGACGGTGCCCTCGGTGGCGCCGTCCTGCCAGGACGTGACCCGGTCGACGACGTTCTGGATGGCCTCGAGATCGATGTTCGTGTCAGTCATGCCCGGGCCGTACCCCGGTCGGGACGAGTCGAACCGTCCCGACCGGGATCGACGATCAGGAGGCGTGCCGCTCCCACACGCGGTGGGTCGCCATGAGCTGGCTGATCCGGGTCAGCGCGGCCGGTCCGTCCGGCTCGAGCGCGACGCCCGGGCCGTTGACCGGCACGCCACCAGCGGTGAGCGTGTCCTCCGGGCTGTCCCAGCCGGCGATCGCCTTGCCGTGGCGGTAGGCCTCGGACAGCAGGATCGCGATCTCGGGGTGGCGCGACGCGTCTCCCCCGCCGGCGACCAGGACGGCGTCCAGCTCGATCGAGCGCACCGTCTGGAAGGTGCGCTGCACGGGCACCGGCGCACCCGAGCCGTCCTCGAGCATCCCGCCGCGGGGCGCCACGACGATGGGCACCATGCCGGCGGCGAACGCGGCGTCGCGCACCGCCCGCACGCCGTCGAGGCTGCGGTCGACGTCGGTCACCACGATGCCCAGCAGGCGGCCGTCGGGCGGCCACGTGCCGCCGACCTGCGACAGCGCGGGGCTCGGCGGGAGGTCGGCGACCTGGATCGTCGGCTCGGGCGCCGGCAGGCCGAGCCGGTCGGCGACGGCCTGGCACAGGTCGGCGTCGATGTTGGCCAGGCACTGCAGCTGGCGCTCCTTGATCGCCTGCTCGTAGCACTTGCCGAGCTCGAAGGAGTAGGCGTCCTTCACGTGGTCCTGCTCGACCTTCGTCAGGCTCCGGTAGAACATCCGGGTCTGGCTGAAGTGGTCGTCGAAGGACGCCGGCGCCTCCCGGACCTTGCGCCCCTCCACCGCGACCGGCACGTCGATGAACGCCGAGACGTCCTCGCCGGCCAGGAACGGGCACCCGCCGTCGAGCGAGTTGGGCTTGTACGGCGCGACGCCCTTGTGCACGGCGTCCTGGTGGAACCCGTCGCGGAACATGTCGTTGACCGGCGAGTGCGGCCGGTTGATCGGGATCTGCGAGAAGTTCGGCCCGCCCAGGCGCGTCAGCTGCGTGTCGAGGTAGGAGAACAGCCGTGCCGCGAGCAGCGGGTCGTCCGTCGGCTCGATGCCCGGCACGAAGTGGCCCGCGTGGTAGGCCACCTGCTCGGTCTCGGCGAAGTAGTTGCTCGGGTTGGCGTCGAGCTGCATCGTGCCGATGACCTCGACCGGCGCGAGCTCCTCGGGCACGATCTTGGTCGGGTCGAGCAGGTCGATGCCCTCGAACGTCTGGTCGGGCGTGTCGGGGAAGACCTGCACGCCGAAGTCCCACTCCGGGTAGGCGACCGACGCGATGGCGTCGGCGAGGTCGCGGCGGTGCAGGTCGGGGTCGACGCCGGCGGCGATCTGGGCCTCCTCCCACGTCAGCGAGTGCACGCCGAGGCGCGGCTTCCAGTGGAACTTGACCAGCGACGTCTCGCCCGCGGCGTTGACCAGGCGGAAGGTGTGGACGCCGAAGCCCTCCATCATCCGGTACGAGCGCGGGATGCCGCGGTCGGACATGTTCCAGATGGCGTGGTGCTGCGCCTCGGTGTGCAGCGACACGAAGTCCCAGAAGGTGTCGTGCGCGCTCTGGGCCTGGGGGATCTCGACGTCCGGGTGCGGCTTGCCGGCGTGGATGACGTCGGGGAACTTGATGCCGTCCTGGATGAAGAAGACCGGGATGTTGTTGGCCACCAAGTCGTAGACGCCCTCGGACGTGTAGAACTTCGTCGCGAAGCCCCGGGTGTCGCGGACGGTGTCGGCCGAGCCGCGCGACCCGAGCACCGTGGAGAAGCGCGTGAAGACGGGCGTCTCGACGCCCTCCTGCAGGAACGCCGCCTTGGTGATGCGCGACGCCTTGCCGTTGGAGCGGAAGACGCCGTGCGCGGCCGCACCGCGGGCGTGCACCACGCGCTCGGGGATCCGCTCGTGGTCGAAGTGCATGATCTTCTCGCGCAGGTGGTGGTCCTGCAGGAGCACCGGCCCGCGCGCCCCGGCCTTGAGCGAGTGGTCGGTGTCGCGCAGCGGAACGCCCTGCGCGGTGGTCAGGTAGGCGCCCTGCTGGGCGGCGTCCTCGGTCTCGCCGGACGGCACGCCGGTCGGCGAGTACGCGTCGGGGCCGTGGTGGCCGGGCTGCTGCTCGAGCGGCTCGCGCGGCGTGGTCGGCTCCTCGACGGTCGGCGTGATGCTGTTCGGGACGCCCGGGACGGTGTTCGCTCCCGGCGTCACGGCGTTCTTCACCTGGGCCGCCACCCCGGCCGCCAGCTCGGCGCCCTTCTCGACGATGCCCTTGTCCTGCTCGGTCATGTGGTCTCCCCCGGATCGTGGACGAGCGCGGGGCCGGAGCCCCGCGCTCGTGGGTCGTGCTCGGTCAGGCCGTCGTGGTGGACGGGTCGTTCGGTGCTCCGCCGTCGGGCGCGGTGCCGCTGGGCTCGGAGTCCTGCTCGTCGTTGTCGGTGACGGATCCGTCGTCGGGATGGATGGGCTCGGTCACGGTCAGCTCCTGTCGGGATCGGTCTCGGGCAGGGCGCCCGGGGGGAAGGACGGGTCGGCGCCGGGCGGGTCGATGTCCGGCGAGGAGGGCTCGATCGACGGCTCGGCGTCGGGGAAGCTCTCCGGGTCCTCGGGTGCGATGGTCATGTCGCCTCCTGTGGGTCGATCCGCACGGACGTCCCGCGCGTCACGAGCGGCTCGTACCCGAGGCCGCCCCGTTCAATCGCGCGCCGGCGGGCGGGGTGTGCCGGGCATCACGGCGCTCATGGTTGCGGTTCATCAACAGTTGCGTGATACACAAGTCTTGTCCCCTCCCCGACCACCACGAAGGAACGACTTTGACCTCGTCCCCGTCCTCGTCCGCCGAGGCCCCCGTCGCGGCGAACCCGATCGTCTCGGTCGTCGTGCTGTGCCTGGGCGGCCTCATGGCCGCCCTCACCCAGACGATGGTCATCCCCATCCAGAGCGAGCTCCCGCAGCTGCTCTCCACGTCTCCGGACAACGCGTCGTGGGTCATCACCATCACGCTCGTGTGCGCCGCGGTCGCCATGCCGGTCGCCGGACGCCTGGCCGACCTGTTCGGCAAGCAGCGCATCATCGTGGTCAGCGCCGCGATCCTGCTCGTCGGCTCCGCCGTCGCCGCACTCTCCGACACGCTCGTGCCGATGCTCGTGGGCCGCGGCCTGCAGGGCCTGGCCATGGGCTTCATCCCGGTCGGCATCTCGCTGATCCGCGAGATCACCCCGCCGCACGTCACCAACACCGCGGTCGCCGCCATGAGCGCCACGCTCGGCGTCGGCGGCGCCATCGGCCTGCCGCTCTCGGCCTGGATCGCCGACGGCAGCGACTGGCACAACCTGTTCTGGGTCGGCACCGGTGCCGCAGCGGTCATCGTCGTCGCCGTGCTCGTCTTCGTCCCGCACGTCCACGACGCCCACGGCGGACGCCTCGACGTCCCCGGCGTCGTCCTGCTGGCCCTGGGCCTCGTCACCTTCCTGGTCGGCATCTCCAAGGGCAATGCCTGGGGCTGGAGCGACCCGGCCACGATCGGCTGCATCGTCGGCGGCCTCGTCGTGCTCGTGCTGTTCGGCCTCTTCGAGCTGCGCCAGGCCGAGCCGCTGGTCGACCTGCGCACCACGGCGAGCCTGCCGATCCTGTTCACCAACCTCGCCGCGGTCGCGATCGGCTTCGGCATGATGGCGCAGTCCATCGTCGTGCCGCAGCTGCTCGAGATGCCCGAGTTCACCGGCTACGGCCTGGGCCAGTCGATCCTCGCGGCCGGCCTCTGGATGGCCCCGGGCGGCCTGATGATGCTGGTGTTCGCCCCGGTCTCGGCCGGCCTGATCACCAACCTGGGCGCCAAGAAGACGCTCATGACCGGTGCGACCGTGCTGGGCTTCGGCTACGTCGTGGCGCTGTTCCTCATGGACGCCCCGTGGCAGCTGCTCATCGCCTCGTGCATCGCCTCGGCCGGCGTCGGCATCGGCTACGCCGCCATGCCGACCCTGGTGCTCGACAACGCCCCGGCCGCCGAGGCCGGTGCCGCGGTGGGCCTGAACGGCCTGTCGCGCTCGGTCGGCACCACGATCGCCTCGGCGGTCATGGCGACCATCCTGACCAGCTCGATGAAGACGTTCGACACCCCGGCCGGACCGGTCCAGGCCCCCACGGAGGGCGTGTTCACCGCGTGCTTCCTGGTCGGTGCGCTGGCCGCCTTCGTGGGTGTCGGCATCGCGGCGTTCATCCCGCGCAAGCAGGACGCGACGTCGGTCGACCCGGTCACCGTCGACGCGGAGGGCGTCCACACCGCCTGATCGACGACCACGCACCGAGGCCCCGGACCGTCATGGTCCGGGGCCCTCGTGCGTCCGGTCCGGCTCAGGTCGGCAGGAGCTGGTGCTCGCGCGCCGCGCGCACCGCGGCGTTGCGGCGGGTCACCCCGAGCTTGCGCAGGATGTTGCGCACGTGGGTGCGCACGGTGTTGACCGAGATGTACATCGCCGCCGCGATCTCCTCGGTGCTCAGCAGGTCCGCGAGGTGGCCGAGCACCTCCAGCTCCTTCTCCGTCAGCCGCTCGGTCGGAGCGGGGTGCTGCTCCGGGACCGGCGCGGTCCGGTGCGGTCGGGCCGCCGGTGGCGTCCCCCCGGGGGTCCGCTCGACGAGCCACGCGTGCCGGTTCGCCAGACGCTCGTCGCGCACCAGCAGCTGGCGGACGACCGACGCCGCGTCGTGGAAGGGCCGCCGCACCCGGGGCTCGTGGGCGAGCTCCAGCGCGGCCACCAGGGCGCCGTGCGCCTCCTGCGCGCGGCCCCGGCGCTGCAGCCGGACGCACTCGACGAGCCAGGCCGTGACGCGCACCGGCAGCGGGGCGTGGTCGTCGCGGGCCACCGCGAGGACGTCCCGAGCGGCGGCGTCGTCCCGCATCGCGAGCCGGGCCTGGGCGGCGACCAGCGTCGCCGCCGCGCTCGCGCTCGGCCCGCCGGCCGCCTGGATCGCCGCCAGTGCCGCCTCGGGCTCGTTCCGTGCTACGTCCAGCTGGGCCGCCTCGACCCGGATCTGTTCCGTGGCCCAGTCGGACGGACCCCCCTGCGGCACGCACGACTCGGTCAGACGCGCGCGCGCACCCGTGCGGTCTCCCTGCGCGACCGTCAGCCGTGCCCTGAGCAGGACCAGCAGGGTGCCGGTGACGGGCTCCTCGAGCACGGCACGCGACTGCGACGCCACCCGCAGGTGGTCGCCGGCCGCACGCAAGTCGAACCGCTCGAGGGCGACCCAGGCCAGGGCGACCTCCGCCGGGGCGGGGCGCTCCCCCGGCGGCAGGCCCGTCGCCGTGGCGAGCTCGACCGCACGCCGGGCGTGCCGCTCGGCCCGCACCAGGTCCCCTTCGCAGCACGCGAGCACCGCGAGGAACCCGACGCACTCGGCGACCGGCGCGCCGCCACAGGGACCGGCGGCCGCGCCGTCCTCGAAGTGGCGCCGGGCCTCGTCCAGACGTCCGCGGCGCACCGCGGCGACGCCGCGCGTCGCATGCACCAGCGCCGCCAGGTCCGGGGGTGGCGCGGAGCCGGCAGCGAGCGCCTCCGCCGCCTCGTCGGCGCACGCCTGCGCCTGCTCGGGGTCGCGCTCGGAGCGGGCTCGCACGGCCCGCAGGACGCTCACGGCGGACGCGACGGCGTGAGCGGTCGCCGTCCCGGTCCCACCGCCGTCCGCTCGCGCCAGCGCGGCGTCGAACCCGGCGTGGTCACGGTCGACGAGCGCCAGGGCGGCGCGGACGACCGAGGCCGCCGGGTCGTCGAGGTCGGCCGGCATCTCCCGCATCGTCCGCACCCAGGCCGCTGCGTCCGGCGCGGCGACGAGCTGGGCCAGGGCGGCGTGGTCGACGACGGCCGTCGCCGCCTCCTGCCACGCCCCCGCCGCCGCGTAGTGGTGGATCGCCGCCCCGAGCATGCCCTGCCCGGCGAACCACGCGGCGGCCCGGCACCTCAGCGCAAGCAACCGTTCCGGCGACTCGTACGCGAGCTCGGCGCGCAGCATGTCGCGGAACAACGGATGGAGCCGGTAGCACCCGGCCTGGCCGGGGACGTGCTCGATGAGCACGTTGACGGTGGCGAGGGCGGCGAGACGCCGGCCGGCGCACCGGCCGGCGAGCGCCTCGTCGAGGCCCGGGCGGATGGTGTCGGGGATGCTCAGCGTCAGCAGCAGCTCGCGCACCTCCGCCGAGTGGGAGGCGAGCACCTCCCCCACGAGGTACTCGGCGACGTTCTCGCTGCGGCTCACGACCTGCTCGACCTCGAGGTCGGGGTCGGGACGGCCGGCGAGCCGCTTGGCCGCGAACCGCAGGCCCGTGACCCAGCCCCCCACGTACTCGTCGAGCGCATGGACCGACTCCTGGTGCAGCGGCACGCCGAGCAGCCGCATCAGCGCGTCGGCCTCGCCGTCGGTGAAGGCGAGGTCGGCCATCCGCACCTCCACCATCGTCTCCTCGAGCCGGTACCGGTACAGCGGAAGCACGGGGTCGGCGCGCGTCAGCAGGACGACCCGCAGCCGGTGGCCGGTGTGCCGCAGCAGGAAGTCGAGGTCGGCGGCCACCTCCGGGGAGGTCATGTCGTACCCGTCCACGACGACCGTCAGCCGCTCGCTCTCGGCGGCGACCGCGCAGGCGACGCCGCGACGGGCGGCCGGGTCGAGCGGACGGTCCGCGGCCACGAGAGCACCGGGCGCCACGTCGACGCCGAGCCGTCGCAGGGCGGACCCGAACGCCGGCCAGAACGCGTCGCCCGGGTCGAGCGTGATCCACTCCAGACGACCGGGTGCGCGCGACCTGGCCCAGTCGGCGGCCAGCGTGGTCTTCCCCGTGCCGGCCGGGGCGCTGAGCAGCACCAGCGGGCACGTCGGCCCGGCGTCCAGCAGCGCGAGGAGCCGGGGCCGGGGCAGGAAGTGCGCGGGCCGGTCCGGCACCCCGGGCCAGCCGACGTCGGACGCGATGCGCTGCGGGTGCTCCCGGCTGCTGGGCCCTGATCCTTCGGACTGCGGTGCCATGGCCCACCTCCCTGGACGCGAACGTAGCGGCGGGCGCTCGGAGGCGACCTCACCCGATTCGTGTGAGCGGCCAGGGCGCCGCGGTGCTACCCCGTGTCGTCGTGGCCCGGGTCGAGCACGGGACCGGACGCAGCGACGCACACCTCCTCGATGCGCAGGCCGGACGCGTCCGCCATGGCGACCACCGACTCCAGCCCCCGGGCGGACACCGCCAGCAGGGTCGTGCACGTGCGGGACTCCACGACGCGGCCGGGACTCAGTGCCCGTCGCAGCACGGGCCCCAGGGGGCCGCGGACGGTGAGCTCGTAGTCGGCAGCGGCGCCGTCCGCGGTCATGAGGGCTCCTCCACCCGGGGGCCGTCGTCGCGGCCGGACGCCAGTCGCCGGACCTCGACGACCTCGAGCCCGTAGGTGCGCAGCCGGGCGAGCAGGCCGTGCAGCTCGGCCTGGTCGCGCAACCGGGCCCGCAACGTCGTGCGCAGCTCGCGTGTCGTGACCTCCACGTCGTCGAGACGGCCGAGGACGTCGTCCGCGACCAGTCCGGTGATGCGTACCTCGAAGAGCTGGTCGGCCCCTCGGTCTCCCGGGCCGGGGCGCCCGGAGGGTCCTGCTGGGCTCTCGTCCATCGGCCCGTACCCCTCCCTGCTCGGCGACCGCGGTCAAGGCAGTCTGCCCCGTCCGTGGCGCCTCCTCGTCGTCACCGAGAGATGACTTCGGGCCCGGCCCGCTCGGCGGCACGGCGGTCTCGTCCACGCCGGATGAGGCCGGTCAGCCCGCCGGCGACGCCGCCACGGGCGCCGTCCGGCCGTCCCCGCGCGGCGGGTGGGGTCCGGTCGCGCGACCGGCACCGACCAGCGCCTGGAGCAGGGCCAGCAGGACGACCGCCAGGGCGAGCGACCACCACCAGCGGCCGGGCGACACGTCGTTGCCCCACAGCAGGACCACCACGGCCAGGCCGACGGCGACCACGCGGAGCCAGCCGACGTTCGCGGCGACCCACCGCCCGGGCCCGGTCAGCTGCCCCTGGGACAGAGCCGCACCGGCTCGCTCGAGCCCCGACGCGGCGGCGCGCCGCGTGGCCGACCCGTACCGGTTCGCGCCGGCGAACCATCCGGCGACGACCAACGTCAGCCCCAGCCACAGCATCACGCCCTGCGCGCGGTCGAGGTAGGCGGTCATCGTCCCGTAGAACGCCTTGCTGGCCGGGCCGAAGGTCGTGCCGGCGAGCTCGTCCTGGAACAGCTGCCGGCCCACTGCGAGGGTCAGCGCCAGGAGGAGGGCGTTCGCGACGACCAGCGCACCGATGGCTACGGTCGTCCGGCCCCTGCGGCGGGCGAGCACGAAGGCCCCCAGGTACAGCAGCGCGACGATCGGCAGCATCCAGCGCGCGACCGGGCTGGCGAACGCGTAGATCGTCCGTGCCTGCTTCACGCGCGGCGCCTCCATCAGCACCACCTGGCGGTCGACCTCCGGCACGGGCAGGTCCTCCAGGAAGGTCATCCCCCGGTCGGACAGGCGCTGGACGATCTCGTCGACCACCTCGGACAGGTCGAGCACCACGTCGTCGCCCTCGAGCGAGACCGCACCGCCTCCCTCGCCCTCGAGGACGCGGTGCAGCGTCTGCTGGGCCCGGGTGTTGACCCGCACCCAGACGTCGGCGAAGACGTCGGAGGCGAAGAAGACCC
The DNA here is from genome assembly GCF_000312105.1 of Aeromicrobium massiliense JC14. Lineage (GTDB taxonomy): Bacteria > Actinomycetota > Actinomycetes > Propionibacteriales > Nocardioidaceae > Aeromicrobium > Aeromicrobium massiliense. Next base: position 636,107 of record NZ_HE978638.1, on the reverse strand, counting down.
GGACCTGCCGCTCGATGGCGGCGTTGATCGCGCCGGCGATCGGTCCCACCAGCAGCTCGAGCCGCGGACGCTCGGCGGTCACCGGAGCGAAGGCGTCCTGCAGGACCTGCTCCACGTCGACCTGCCGGGTGATGGCGTCGGTGACCGCGGTCGTGAGAGCCGCCTGCACCTCGGGCGAGTCCGACAACGGGCCGACGGTCTCGATGTACCGCTGACCGTCGTCGAGCGTCCGGTTGCCCCAGTACGCGATCCCGGCGGGCGTGGTGAGGACGGCGGCGAGCACCAGGCAGAGCACCACCGCCACCGAGCGGCCGGTCGAACCTCCCCCGGTGGCAGGTGCGGACGTCGTGGGGGTCGGGTGGTCGAGCGGCGCGTCGGACATGTCGAGCTCCGTCCTGTCGGGAGAGCACCATCCTGCTGACGGCCGGCGGGCGGAGCATCATGCCTTCCGGGTGAGTCTCGCCGTCGCCGCTGCCGGCTCAGCCGGGCATCGACGCCCTGCCCCGCACCCACGCGCCGACCCGCCCCTCGTCGGTCGCGACGACCTGGCCGAGCACCGACGCGGCGATGAAGACGAAGGCGACCACGTACAGCCAGGCCAGGTACGTGAACGCCACGCCGATGGGTCCGTACCGGTCCGAGCTGAGCTCGAGCGCCATCGGCAGCCAGACGTCGGCGGCCGGCCGGAGCACCGCCATGACCAGGGCGAAGACCGTCGCCCCGGGCAGGAGCAGACGCACGGCGACCCGGTCGAGCAGCAGGATCCACGGCACGAACGTGGCGACGACCAGGTCGGTGCCGAACGACAGCGCCGCCGGCCAGACGTTCGCGGGCGGCAGGACCCGGGCGTGCTGGCTGAGGTTCTGCACGACGACGACCGCCAGGACGAACGCCACGACCACGGCGAGCCAGCGCCAGGCGGAGCGCAGGCCGACCTGGGGCCGGCTGACCTCCCACACGACGGCGAACCCGCGGGTCAGCGCCCGGGACAGGCTCGTGGCCGAGACCAGGACGAGCAGCACGCCGACCACGCTGAACGCGGCCTCGTTCGAGGGGTGGACCGCCTGGTCGATGAGGTCGCTCGCCGGCCCCGTCGCGCCGACGAGGTCGGAGACCGTCCCGTCGTCGTCCCGCTCGACGACGGTCGCGGTGACGATGAGCAGAGGCAGCATCGAGGTGAAGAACTGCGCGGCCACGGTCATCGCGCGGTCGAAGACCTCCACCCGCACGCACCCTGCGACGGTCCGGAGCACGATGCGTCCGACCCACCGGGCGAGCACCCACTCGACCGGGCCGCGCAGCCATCCGGGCAGGTCCTGCGGCGTGATCCGGCTCGCGGCGGCCCGCCCGGGACGAGGGTCACCGGGACTCGGGTCACCGGGCCGGCTCATCGGACGACCCGGGCTCGACCCGCCGCCCGCTCACGGCTCGCGCGGGTCGCGGGTCGGGAACAGGTCTCCGTGCATGGTCAGCGCCCAGATCACGCCCACGTCCAGCACGATGACGAGCACCGCCCACACCGGGTAGTACGGGATGAAGGCGAAGTTGAGCAGGGCGCTGGCGAAGGCGACGACCACGCCGACGACGCGGCCCCACATCCGTCCGGAGAGCACCGCGAACGCGCCGGCCAGGACGACGACCCCGGCGATCAGGTGGATCCAGCCCCACGCCGTGGTGTCGAGGTCGAGGACGTACTCGGGCGTCTCGACGTACAGGGTGCCGCGCACCAGCGCGACCGTGCCCATGAACCCGTGGAACACCCCGAGCATCACCATCATCGTCGCGGCGAACTTGATGAACCCGTAGGCGATCCAGTCCGTCGTGCTCGACGTCCCGTCCTGGCTCATGGTCGGCTCCTGGGCACTGCGCGCGCCCGTCCGGCGCTCGCTCGCGGGCCGGGGAGCCCGGCCGGGCTCCCCCACGCCCCATGCAAGCGTCACGGCACCGCGAGCGGATCACGCAGCGCGGACGAGAGGCGGCCACGGCGGGTCGGCAATCGTCCCGCCAGGGTGAGGCGGCTCCGCGCCGGCCCGGCCGAGACTGGCCGCGGACTCACCAGAAAGGGCCCATCATGTCTCGTACCGACGCACGTCCCGACGACACCACCGCCCGCGGGCACTACGGGAGCACGACGCCGACCACCGTCTCCGGCTGGGCCGGGTGGATCGCCTTCGCGACCTTCATGATGGTGCTCGTCGGCACCTGGCACGCCATCTCCGGGCTGGTCGCCCTGTTCCGCGACGACTACTTCCTGGTCAACAGCGACGGCCTGGTCGTGACCGTGGACTACACCGCCTGGGGCTGGATCCACCTGATCGGTGGCATCGTCGTCGCCGCCGCCGGCGTCGGCCTGCTCACCGGGCGCATGGTCGCCCGGGTGATCGCCGTCCTCGTGGCGCTGCTGAGCGCCGTGGTCAACTTCGCCTTCCTCGCGGCCTACCCGTTCTGGAGCCTGACGATGATCATCGTCGACATCCTGGTGATCTGGGCCGTCGTCGTGCACGGGGACGAGCTGCGCGAGGCGTAGCCGTCGCCGCTCCCCCGCCCCGGGCCGGGCGTGCCGTCGAGCACGCCCGGGTCGCGCACGTCCCGGTCAGGCCGTGGCGCCGGCGACGGTGCCCGGCCCGGTCGCCTCGGGACTGGTCACGGCTGCCAACGCCGCCACGAGGCCCTCGGACCCGACGGTGGCGTCCAGCAGGCGTCGCTGGCGCTGGGCACCGGTGCCCTCGGCCGCGAGACGGTCGAGCCCGGCCAGGACGACGCCGGCGTCGCCGCTGAGCGTCAGCTCCGTGCCGATCCGGTGCCGCAGGCGTCCGACGTGGAGCGTGTCCGAGCCGGCGTCGAGCGTCGGGGCGTCCCCGTGCACCGCGACGTCCAGCAGGTCGGCGCGGAGGGCCTGGTCGCCGACCGGGACGACGGGCACACCCTGACGCGCGTCGGCGACCAGCGTCGCGACGAGGGCCCGGCACACCCCCGCCAGCAGGACGGCGTCCGCCACCTCGAGCGCGGTGTCCGCCACCCGGATCTCGATGGTCGGGTACCGCGGCGACAGCCGGGCGAGCAGGTAGACGCTGCGCAGGTCGAAGGCCGTCCCGCGCCGGATCATGTCGTCCAAGGCCGCGTCGTAGGCGGCGGCGGACGGCCACGTGCTCGGCGGGACGAACGACGGCCAGCGCAGCTGGCGCGCGTAGCGCGAGCTGCTCCAGCCGGTGTCGCGCCCGGCGCCCAGCGGCGAGTTCGTGCCGAGCGCGAGCAGGGCGGGCAGCCACGGGCGCAGCCGCGCCAGCACGTCGACCGCCAGGTCACGGTCCTCGACGCCGACGTGCACCTGGCACGCGCACGTCCCGCCCGTGGCCACGGCGTCGGGGAACATCCCGGCGAGCCCCCGGTAGCGGCGCGAGTCCGTGACCATCTCCAGCCCGGGCTCGCCGACCGGCGGGGTGCCCGACGCCACCACCATCGCGTCGGCCCGGGCGGCGGCGTCCGCGACCGTCCGACGCAGGCCGGCGAGCTCGCGGCCGAGCTGGTCCAGGTCGGTGCACACGCTGGAGACGGTCTCGACCTGGTACGTCATCAGCTCGGTCTTGACCCGGGGGTCGTCGGCCAGACGCACGACCTGCGGCGCCACCGGCAGGACGCGACCCTGCGGGTCGAGCACCAGGAGCTCCTCCTCCACCCCGATGGTCAGCATGGCCCTCCTCGACCGGCCGCACGGCGAGGAGGCGCGGCCCTGCCGCCCAGCGTGGACAGGCCGGCGCGCGGTCCACCTCATCCCCGCGGGGGGAGGTGGGCACCGCCGCGCACGCGGCACGCTCCGCAGGAGGGCCCGCGACCTGGAGGAGGACACCATGTGCCGATGGCTGGCGTACTCGGGCAGCCCGATCCTGCTGGAGGAGCTGCTCTACAAGCCCGCTCACTCGCTCATCGACCAGAGCATGCACGCACGGATGGGCGTCGAGACGACGAACGGCGACGGCTTCGGCGTGGGCTGGTACCCGGCCGAGGGCGGCCCCACCGTCCTGCCCGAGGCCCGACGGCCGGACGCGCCCGTCCTGTTCCGCGGCGTGGGGCCGGCCTGGGGCGACCAGAACCTGCGCGAGCTCGCCCGGTCCACGTCGTCCGGCCTGTTCCTCGCGCACATCCGGGCGAGCACGGGCACGCCCGTGCAGCAGACGAACTGCCACCCGTTCCGGCACGACCGGTGGCTGTGGTGCCACAACGGGGCGATCCACGACTTCGAGGTGCTCAAGCGCGACCTGGTCATGGCCGTCGACCCCGGGCTCTACCCGGGGATGGTCGGCTCGACCGACTCCGAGGTGATGTTCTACCTCGCCCTCACCTTCGGCATGCGCGACGACGTCGTGGCCGGGGTCGAGCGGATGGTGGGGTTCGTCGAGGCGACGGCCCGCCGGCACGGCGTCGAGCCGCCCATGCAGATGACCGTGGCGACCACCGACGGCGAGAAGCTCTGGGCGTTCCGCTACTCCAGCGTGAAGCAGAGCCGGACGCTGTACTTCAGCACCGCCGTGTCGGCGCTGCGCCAGATGTACCCCGAGAACGAGGTCTTCACCAAGATCTCCGACGAGACCCGCATCGTGGTGTCCGAGCCCCTCGGCGAGCTCGTCGGAGCCTGGAACCCCGTCCCGGAATCGTCCTACGGGATCGTCGAGGAGGGTGACGACACGCTCGGGACCTTCGAGCCGCGCGAGCCGTGACGGGACGAGTGCCGATGAGCGACGCGGTCCAGGTGGAGGCGAAGGCCAACGGCGTGCTGGTGGCCACCTGCCTCTCGACCCTCGTGGTCAACGCCAACACGTCGGCGGTCAGCATCCTGCTGCCGGCCATCTCCGAGGACACCGGGACGTCGGTGAGCACGCTGCAGTGGGCCGTGACCGGCTACTCGCTCGTCGGCGCCGCGGTCATCGTCACCTCGGGCTCGCTCGGCGACGTGTTCGGCCGCAAGCGCGTGTTCCAGCTCGGCCTGCTGCTGTTCGTCGTCTCGTGCGTCCTCATCGCCCTGGCCCAGTCCGGCGGGGCCGTCATCGTCGGCCGTCTCGTCCAGGGCGCGGCCGGCGCGACCATCCTGGCCTGCGGGCTGAGCCTGCTGTCGGTGGCCAACGAGAAGAAGGCGCAGCTGAGAGCGGTCTCGCTGTGGGGCGCGGCCGCGGCGGTCGGCGCGGCGGCCGGTCCCTTGCTCGGCGGCGTGCTCGTGGACCTCACCGGGTGGCAGGGACTGTTCTGGATCGACGCCGCCGTGGCGGTCGGCTGCATGCTCCTGACCTTCCGGACCGTCAGCGAGTCGCGCGACCCCGACCGGCCCCGCTCGATCGACTACGCCGGGACGGTGCTGATCGCCCTGACCCTGACGCCGCTGATCCTCGCCGTCACCGAGAGCAGCGACTGGGGCTGGGTCTCGGTGAGGTTCCTCGGCTGCCTGGCGGTCAGCATCGCGGCCGGCTTCGCGTTCGTCGCGGTCGAGCGCCGGGTCGCCGTCCCCCTGCTCAACCTCGCCCTGCTGCGCAACCGCGTCCTGGTCGGCTCGACGATCGCGATCCTCATCGGCGCGGGCACCATCAACGGGCTCATGTACCTGCTGAGCCTGTACTTCCAGGACCCGTCGACCCTGGACTTCAGCCCGCTCCAGGCCGGGCTCGCCACCCTCCCCGCGACCGTGGGCCTGGTGGTGGTGGCTCCGCTCGTGCCCCGGCTGGCGGCGCGGCTGGGCGGCCGCCAGACCATCGGCGTCGGCTTCGCGCTGACGGCGGCGGGGTTCGTCGTGGTGGGCTTCGTGGAGTCGGACTGGCGGTACGTGGCGTTCCTCCTGCCGCTGGTGGCGATCGCCGTCGGGATGGGCCTGTCCAACGGACCGGCGTCGTCCGCCGCGACGGCCGCGGTGCCGGAGAACGAGGTCGGGGGCGCCTCGGGCGTCTCGAACATGGCGCGCTACGTCGGGGCCGCCGTCGCCACCGCGCTGGCCGCCACCGTCTACGACACCGTGATCGGCAACCGGACGGCGGACGGCGCGTCGTCCGCGGACGCCCTGGCCTCCGGCCTCGCGGCGGCCGCCTGGCTGATGGCCGTCTTCAGCTTCCTCGGCGTCCTGATGGCCTTCGTCATGGGTCGCTACCGCGCGGCCCGGGGCACGCTGGACGACGCCGCCGCCTCGGCCGCTGCGGTGAGTCACACCCTGCCGACCTCGGCCACGAGCGTGGGCGGTGAGCGCCGATGAGCACCGAGCCGGTCCCGTTCACGAGCGACGACTACGCCGCACGGATGCGGCGCTCCGCCGACGCGGCACGGGCGGCCGGGCTCGACGGCCTGCTGGTGACGCCGGGCCCGGAGCTGGTCTGGCTCACGGGCTACCGCCCGACCGCGATCACCGAGCGGCTGACCGTCCTGGTGCTGACGCCCGACAGCGAGCCGACCCTCGTGGTGCCGGCGCTCGAGCGCTCGGACGCCGAGTCGGCGGCCGGGGCGCCCACCGTGCGCATGGTCGACTGGCTCGACGGCGACGACCCGTTCGCCCGCACCGGGACGCTGGTCGCACCGGACGCCACGATGGGCATCTCGGACTCGGCGTGGGCCATGCACCTGCTCGGCCTGCAGGACGCCCTCCCCGGCACGTCCTACCGGTCGCTGACGCAGAGCCTGCCCATGCTCCGCGCGGTCAAGGACCCCGCCGAGCTCGCCCGCCTGGACGCCGCCGCGCAGGCGGCGGACGCGACCTACGAGCAGATCCTCCACGTCCCTTTCGCCGGACGCCGGGAGACGGACGTCGCGGCCGACCTCGCCCGGCTCCTGCGCGAGCACGGCCACGAGCAGGTCGACTTCACCGTCGTCGGCTCCGGGCCCAACGGCGCGAACCCGCACCACGAGGCCGGCGATCGCGTCATCGAGGTGGGCGACGCGGTCGTGCTCGACTTCGGCGGGCTCAGGCACGGGTACGGGTCCGACACCAGCCGCACCGTCTCGGTCGGCGAGCCGTCCGCCCGGCTGCGCGAGGTGCACGAGGTCGTCCGGCTGGCGCAGCACGCCGGCGTCGAGGCGGCCCGGGTCGGCGCCGCCTGCCAGGACGTCGACCGCGCGGCCCGTCGGCTCATCGCCGACGCCGGCTACGGCGACCGGTTCATCCATCGCACCGGGCACGGCATCGGCACCACGACCCACGAGCCGCCCTACATGATCGAGGGAGAGGAGCAGCCGCTCGAGCCCGGCATGTGCTTCTCGGTCGAGCCCGGCGTGTACCTGCCCGGCGAGCTCGGCGTCCGGATCGAGGACATCGTGACCGTCGACGCGTCCGGCCCCCGCCGGCTCAACACCACCGACCGGTCCCTGCGCGTCGTGGAGTAGCGCGACGTCACCCGTCGCGGGTGAGGCCGCCCCGAGGGCATCGGGCCGACACTCGACCCACTGACTCAGGCACGACGTCTGGACGGAGAAGGTCATGAGCATCCGAACGCAGTCGCGGAGACGTCCATGAGCGCCGCCGACGTCCCCGTGGAGGGCGTCGTCTCGTCGGCCCACCGCCGCGTGGCCACGACCCAGTGGATCTCGTGGATCGCCCTGGCGATGATGACCACGAGCTCGGTGGCCAGCCTGCGGGCGGCGCCGACAATGGCGGTGTACGGGCTCGCCTGCGTCTTCCTCTACCTGCTCCCCGCCATCGTGTTCCTGCTGCCCACCTCGCTGGTGTCGGCCGAGCTCGCGTCCGGCTGGGAGGGCGGCATCTACAAGTGGGTCTCCGAGGGCATCTCCAAGCCCATGGGCTTCCTGGCCGTGTGGTGCCAGTTCGCGATGACGATCTTCTACTACCCCAGCCTGCTCGGTTTCGTGGCCAGCACCTTGGCGTACGTGTTCAACCCCGACCTGGCCAGCAGCGGCGTGTGGACGGCGGCGGTCATCATCGTCGTCTACTGGTCCGGTGTCTGGGTCTCGTCGCGCGGCACCAAGGGCGTCGCGGGCCTGGCCAGCGGCGGTCTCATCATCGGCACGCTCGTGCCCGGCGTCGTGCTCGTCCTGCTGGGCGTCGTGTTCCTGGGCCAGGGGAACGAGTCGGCGGCGCCGATGACGTCGGAGAACCTGCTCCCCGCGTGGGCCGGCCTGTCCAGCCTCGTGCTGATCGTCAACAACTTCCTGTCGTACTCGGGCATGGAGATGAACGCCGTGCACGTGTCGTCGCTGAAGGACCCGGCCAAGGAGTTCCCCCGGTCGATGTTCCTGGCCATGGGGCTGGTGCTGACCATCTTCATCCTGCCGGCCCTGGCGATCGCCTGGATCGTGCCCGCCGAGGAGCTGTCGCTCACCGCCGGCGTGATGCAGGCCTTCGACGCCGTGTTCGCCAACTTCGGCTGGCAGTGGCTGACGCCGATCGTCGGCATCATGCTCGTCACCGCGTCGCTGGGCGGCATGCTGACCTGGCTCGCCGGCCCGTCGCGGGGCCTGCTGCTCATCTCGCGCCAGGAGGGGTACCTCCCGCCGTTCCTGCAGCAGCTGAACAAGAACGGCGTGCAGCAGAACATCCTGGTCGTCCAGGGCGTCATCACCACGGTGATCGGCCTCGCCTACGCCCTCATCCCCGACGTCTCCAGCGCCTACTGGATCTTCTCGGTGATCACGACGCAGGTGTACCTGATCATGTACCTGCTCATGTTCGTCGCCGCGATCCAGCTGCGGCGCAAGCAGCCCGACCATCCCCGCGGCTACCGGGCCCCGATGCTGATCGGTCTGTGCGGCATCGGCTTCGCCGCCTCGCTGGCCGCCCTGCTCGTCGGGTTCATCCCGCCGTCGCAGTTCGCCGCCGGCGACCCGATCGTGTACTTCGCCATCGTCGGTGGCGGCGCCCTCGGCCTCGGCCTGCTCGTGCCGTTCCTGTTCTACCGGTTCCGCAAGCCGTCCTGGAAGCAGCCCGAACCGCTCGAAGGAGCCACGTCATGACCACACCGGTGGAGAACCAGCACCCCCGCGAGCGCACCTGGATCTACGTCGTGGCCTGCGTGCTGCTCGGCGTGGCCGTCGTGACCGGCCTGCTCATGTTCAACGGCGCCCGGGAGAGCGCGCAGGCGACCGACAAGGCCGACCAGCTGATCGCGGCGCTCGAGGACGCGGGTGCCCGCACCCCCGACCGCGACCAGATCGTCCGGGTGCTCGGCGACGACGGCGGCTCCACGTGCCAGGACCCGAACCACGCCCTGCGCCGCTCGACGCTGCTCGCGCTGTTCTCGAACGGCGCCTCCGGACCCGGGGCCCGCCCGGTGATCAGCGACAGCCGCGTCGTCCAGGGACAGCTGCTCATCATCGAGATCTACTGCCCTGAGGAGCTCGACGAGTTCCGCGAGTTCGTCGACGACCTCGAGTCCGCCGACCTGGTCCGTGACTGACATGGACCTGCGCCGCAGCATCGCCGACCTCATGCCCACCGCCTGGGACGAGCTGAGCGACCTCGTCGCCCTGCGGTCCGTGGCCGACCCGCGCCAGTTCCCGGCCGAGGAGTGCGAACGCGCCGCCCAGTGGGTCGTGGACCGGTTCACCGGCGTTGGGTTCGCTGACGCGCGCCTGGAGCCGACGCCGGACGGCAGCATGGCCGTCGTCGGCTCCCGCTCGTGCGGACGGGCCGACGCCCCCACCGTCCTGCTCTACGCCCACTACGACGTGCAGCCGCCGCTGGACGACCAGGCGTGGCGGACGCCCCCGTTCGAGCTCACCGCGACGGAAGGACGCTGGTACGGCCGCGGCAGCGCCGACTGCAAGGGCAACATCGTCATGCACCTGGCCGCCCTACGAGCCCTCGGGGACGACCTCCCGGTGAACCTCAAGCTCGTCGTCGAGGGGTCGGAGGAGCAGGGCACCGGCGGCCTGGAGGCGTACGTGACCGAGCACGCCGACCAGCTGCGCGCAGACGCGATCCTGGTGTGCGACACCGGCAACGCGGCCGTCGGCCATCCGGCCGTCACGGTCAGCCTGCGCGGCATGGTCAACGTCGTCGTGACGACCGAGTCCAGCACGTCCGAGCTCCACTCCGGGATGTTCGGCGGGGCGGCGCCGGACGCGCTCGCCGCCCTCGTCGCCGCCCTCGCCACGCTCCGCGACGCGCGCGGCAACACCGTCGTCACCGGGCTCGACAGCACGCGTACGTGGTCCGGAGCGCCGTACCCGCCCGAGCAGTTCCGCTCGGACGCCGGCGTCCTCGACGGCGTCGAGCTGCTCGGGGACGGCAGCGTCTCGGACATGCTCTGGGCCCGCCCGGCCGTGACGATCCTGGGCATCGACTGCCCGCCCGTCGTGGGGTCGGCCGCCGCCGTCGTGCCACGCGCCGCGGCCCGGCTGAACCTGCGCATCCCGCCCGGCGTCTCCCCCGACGCCGCTCGTGACGCGCTGGTGGCTCACCTGGAGGCCGCCGTGCCCTGGGGCGTCCGCTGCATGGTCGAGACCGAGGCCACGGGCTCGCCCTTCGCCGCCGCCACCGACGGGCCGGCCTACCGCGCCATGGCCACGGCGATGCAGGAGGCGTACGGCGTCGCCATGAGCCGCTTGGGGCAGGGTGGCTCGATCCCGCTGTGCAACGTGCTCGCCGAGCTGTACCCGGACGCCGAGATCGTGCTCATGGGCGTCGAGGAGCCGCTCGCGCTCATCCACGCGCCGAACGAGAGCGTCGATCCGTCCGAGATCGCCTCGATGGCCCTCGCCGAGGCGCTGTTCCTCCAGCACTACGCATGACGGAGTCCCGGGAGGTCTACGCCAGCCTGGACCTCGCCCTACGGATCGGCGAGGTCCTGCTGTCGTCCGGCGCCGGTGCTGCGGACGTGACCGCCACGATGCTGGCGGTCGCGCGCGCGTGCGGCGTGCGCAACGTCTCGGCCGACATCACCTTCGTCGACCTCTCGCTGCGCCAGCAGCCGAGCCGGGACGAGCCGCTCACCATCCAGGTGCGTCGCATCAACCGCCGGCCCGTCGACTACGCCGACCTGATCGAGGTCGAGGCCACCGTCAGCGACCTGGTCGCCGGGCGGATCGACCGCGCCGAGGCCCGTGACCGGGTCGCGCGGACGGTGTCGACCGGCCACGCGCGCCGCCGCTGGGCGGTCACGCTGGGCTGGGGCGTCATGGGCGTCGGGGTCGCCCTGACGCTGGGCGCGGGTCCGGTCGTCTGCCTGATGGCGTTCGTGGCCGCGTGCGCGATCGACGGCACCCAGCTGCTGCTGCCCGAGCACCGCATCCCGTCGTTCTACCAGCACGCGGCCGGAGGCTTCGTCGCGACGCTCGTCGCCCTCGTCACCGCGGCGTTCGACCTCGAGGTGAACCCGTCGCACGTCATCACGACCGGCATCGTGATGCTCCTCGCCGGCGTGGGCATCCTCGGCGCCACGCAGGACGCGCTGACCGGCTTCCCGCTGACCGCGAGCGCGCGCCTGATCGACGCCTTCATCAACAGTGCCGGCATCATCGCCGGCGTCAGCGCGGGGCTCACCCTCGGGGACCTCCTCGGTGCCGGGCTGACCGGCTTCACACCCGGCGCACGCGGCCTGGCCGAGGCGGGCGTCGCGGTGGTGGGGGCCGCGGTGGCCGCGGCCGCGTTCGCGTTCGCGTCGTACGCGCCGGTGCGGGCGGTGGTCGGCGCGTCGCTCATCGGAGGCCTGGGCCAGGTCGTGTTCCTGGCCGTCGACAGCTCGGCGGTCGCCCGTCCGTGGGCCGCGACGCTCGCCGCCGTCACGATCGGCTCGGTGTGCCACGTCGCCGCCAGCCGGTTCCGGGTCCCGCCGCTGGTCGTCGTGGTCCCCGCCCTGGTGCCGCTGCTGCCCGGGCTCGACATCTACCGAGGGCTCTCGATGCTCGCCGAGGGGCAGGACGGCGTGCTCATGCTGGCGACGGCGCTCGTCACGGCACTGGCGCTCGCGGCCGGCGTGATCCTGGGCCAGTACGTCGCGCAGCCGATCAAGCGGGAGGCGCACCGGCTCGAGAACCGGCTGTCCGGGCCCCGGATGGTGGGGTGACCTGCGGCGCCTCGGGAGCGGCTACTCCTCCCGGTCCCGGAGGCCGCGGGAAGGTGCGCCGGACTCGCTCAGTGCGTTGACGTTCAGCGTCTCGTGCAGCCCGGTGATCACGAACAGCCGCAGGATCTTGGGATCATGGCACAGGACGGTCAGCTCGCGGCCGGACAACGCCAGGCTCAGACGCGCGTTCACGAGGACGTTGAGCCCCGCGGCGTCGAGGAAGTCGAGCCGGCGCAGGTCGACGACCAGGTCGCGCTGGGACTCCTCGATCTCGCCGAAGAGGAAGCCGCGCAGGCACGGGGCCGTGGCGCAGTCGAGCTCCCCGGCCACCGTGACGACCGAGTGGTGCCCGGATGCCCGGACGGCGACAGCCAGCGCCATGGCCCCTCCCCCCGTCCGGACGGGTCGGTGCCGGCACGGCGGGGTCTGGGCCGTGCGGACCAGGCACCAACCGCGACGCCGGATCGACGTCTCCATGCTGCGCCTGCGCCGAGGCTTCGGCAACCGGCCGACCGGGTCGGTCTCGCACGCCGGTGGCCGTCCCCGCGACATCCGCGGCCGGAGGGGGTTGCGCCCGTCGCCAGAGCGTCGCAGGCTGGTCGCACAGATCACGGCATCGCTCGCTGGCGCCGGCGTCTACGGCCCGGACCTCGCCGTAACGGCTCCCGCGACCGACGGGCCGACGGAGATCGCCATGGCCTTCGCGATGGCACTGCGCACCTCCGGCCCGTTCGCGATGGTCACGGTCGGGGGCGACCTGGACGTCGCCTCGGCCGAGCCGTTCCGGAGCTTCCTCCACGAGCTCGTCCGTGACGACACCCACGACGTGATCGTCGACCTGCGCCGTCTGGACTTCCTGGACGCCGCCGGCCTCAGCACCCTGGTCGACGCGCGGCTGAGGCTCGTGCGCGGTGGTCGCCAGCTCTGGGTGACGTGCGACCAGCCCCGGATCCTGCGACTGTTCGAGATCTGCGGGCTCCACGAGACCTTCGACGTCTACCCGCACCCCGCGTCGGACGGCACTCTCGACCGTCCCCGTCCCTGAGGCGCGGACGCCTCGGCCGTTCTAGATTGAGGCGATGACCGACCGCGGCTGCGCGTCCGAGCCTGACCTGGTGAGCGTGTCGTTGGTCCTGCCCTTCGAGTGGGCGAGCGTCGCCCGGGCCCAGCGGATGATCGGCGCGATGCTGGAAGCCTCTCGCCTGTCCCCGGACACCGTCGCGGACGCGCGGATCGTGCTCGCCGAGCTGGCCGGCAACGCGATCCAGCACGGAGCCCCGACCCCCGAGGGTGAGCTCGAGGTCGCGTGGTCGTACGGCGCCGGCCCGGTCGAGGTGACCGTCCACGACCACGGCCAGCGCGTCGTCGGCGCGAGCGGCGAGGTGCTCAGCGAGGTCGGGCTGGCCCGCGACATGACCATCGTGGGGCGGGTGTGCGGCTCCTGGACGACCGACCTCAGCGACGGTGTGAGAGTGACCGCCCTCGTGCGCTGACGCCGGCCCGACGGCGGTGTGCGACAGGAAAGGTGCCCGAGAGAAAGACGAAAACCCCCTGGATCTCTCCAGGGGGTTTCTCGGTGGGCGATACTGGGTTCGAACCAGTGACCTCTTCGGTGTGAACGAAGCGCGCTACCACTGCGCCAATCGCCCGTCGCACCATCGGTGCGCGGACCACACTAACGCACCCCTCACAGGACGCGAAACCGGGTCCCGTCCGTCACGGGTCGACGGACTTGACCGCCTCGCGCGCCCAGATCTCCTGGGCCTTCCGCGTCACCGGTCCGGGGGCCGGCAGCTCCCGCTCGTCCACCCGCGAGACGGCCTGGACGTCGCGCGTGGTGCCGACCAGCAGCACCTCGTCCGCCTCCTCGAGCACCTCGAGCGGCGCGTCCCGCTCGACGACGTCCAGCTCGCCGGCGCACCACTGCAGGACCAGGGCGCGGGTGACGCCCGCCAGGCAGCCGGAGGCCAGCGTCGGCGTGACCAGGGTCTCCCCGATCACGTACATGACGTTCGAGCCGGTGCCCTCGCACAGGTCGCCGACCGTGTTGGGCATGAGCGCCTCGGACGCCCCGAGGTCGTGCGCGTGCTCGATCATGAGCGCGTTCTCGGCGTACGACGTCGTCTTGAGCCCGGCCAGGGCGCCGCGCTCGTTGCGCGGCCAGTCGACCGTCACGACGGACGTCACCGACGGCGGACGCTTCGCGGGCTCGGTCACCACGACGTGGCTCATCGGCCCGGAGCCGCGCGGCGAGCCGAGCGGGCCGGGACCGGACGTGACGGTGATGCGCAGCCGCCCGAAGTCGAGCTCCTGCCCCTCGATCGTCGCGGCGACGCCTTCGCGGACGGCACCGAGGTCGGGCTCGCCGATGCCCAGCCCCCGTGCCGATCGGGCGAGCCGGTCGAGGTGACGGGTGAGCGCGAACGGGCGACCGTCCTCGATCTTCACCGTCTCGAAGACCCCGTCGCCGACGACGAGACCGTGGTCCAGGATCGAGAGAGCCGGATCCTGCGGAGATTCCAGGAGTTTTCCGTTCAGCCAGGCACGCATGGAGACACGTTAACCGACCCCGGTTTTGGTCATCGGATGGTCATGTACTAATGTTTCATCTCGGCCCGAGGGGGTCGGAAAAACCGGCCCGGAGGGCAACCGCTTCGAGAGAAGCACGCGGACGTGGCTCAGTGGTAGAGCATCACCTTGCCAAGGTGAGGGTCGCGGGTTCGAATCCCGTCGTCCGCTCGGAGAGGGTCCACGGCAGGGCCATCCTGCGGTGGGTTGGCCGAGAGGCGAGGCAACGGCCTGCAAAGCCGTGAACACGGGTTCGAATCCCGTACCCACCTCTCAGGCTCGATCCAGAGCCTCACAAGTGAATAAGCACGGGCGATTGGCGCAGCGGTAGCGCGCTTCCCTGACACGGAAGAGGTCACTGGTTCAAACCCAGTATCGCCCACAGCGAGGAAGCCCCGGAGCATCGCTCCGGGGCTTCTGTCATTCCCAGGACTGGCCCTGCACCGGCGCTCGACGCCGCGGGGCCGGCGTCGTCCGTGGCGGACGATCCGGCGGGGGTCGCGGCGGCGTTACGTTCCGAGCGTCCGCCCGACGAAGGTCCGTCCCCGGAGGTAGCCCCATGAGCCCCGACCGCCACGCCCGCACGATCCTCCCTGTGCCGGACCGGCGGCGTCCCGGCCTCACGACGTACGACGCGCGGGACCCCGAGACCGACTTCCCGCCGATCGAGCCCATGCAACCACCGCCGGGCGCGCCGAACGTGCTCGTGGTCCTGCTCGACGACGTCGGCTTCGGCGCGGCCAGCGCGTTCGGCGGACCGTGCCACACACCGACGGCCGAGCGGCTCGCCGCCGGCGGGCTGCGCTTCAACCGCTTCCACACGACGGCGCTGTGCGCGCCGACACGGCAGGCCCTGCTCACCGGGCGCAACCACCACTCGGTCGGCATGGGCAGCATCACGGAGACGGCCACCTCGGCACCGGGCCAGTCGTCGGTGCGTCCGAACACCATGGCGCCACTCGCGCTCACCCTCCGGCTGAACGGCTACTCCACGGCACAGTTCGGCAAGTGCCACGAGGTGCCGGTGTGGCAGACCTCGCCGATGGGGCCCTTCGACGCCTGGCCGACGGGCGGCGGCGGCTTCGAGACCTTCTACGGCTTCATCGGCGGGGAGAACAACCAGTGGGAGCCGGCGCTCTACGAGGGCACGACGCCCGTCGAGCCTCCGAGCACCGCCGAGGAGGGCTACCACCTGACCGAGGACCTCACGGACCGAGCCGTCGACTGGATGCGCCAGCAGAAGGCTCTGATGCCGACCAAGCCGTTCTTCGTCTACTACGCGCCCGGCGCCACGCACGCACCGCACCACGTCCCTCGGGAGTGGGCGGATCGGTACCGGGGCCGGTTCCAGCACGGATGGGACGTCCAGCGCGAGCAGACCCTGCAGCTCCAGAAGGAGCTGGGCGTGGTCCCCGCCGACACCGAGCTCACGCCGCGAAGCGACCTGATCACGGCCTGGGACGACATGCCCGCGGACCTCAAGCCGGTCCTGGAGCGTCAGATGGAGGTCTACGCGGGGTTCCTGGAGCACACCGACCACCAGGTGGGGCGCCTGGTCAGCGCCCTGGAGGAGCTGGACGTCCTCGACGAGACGATCATCTACTACATCATCGGCGACAACGGCGCGTCCGCCGAGGGAACCATGAACGGTGCCTTCAACGAGATGGCCAACTTCAACGGCATGGCGGGGCTGGAGACGCCGGAGTTCATGCGGGCCAAGATGGACGAGCTCGGATCGCCGAGCTCCTACAACCACTACTCCGTCGGCTGGGCGTGGGCGATGAACTCGCCGTTCCAGTGGACCAAGCAGGTCGCGTCGCACTGGGGCGGCACCCGCAACGGGACGATCGTGCACTGGCCGGCGGGCATCGAGCGGCCCGGCGGCGTCCGGTCGCAGTTCACCCACGTCATCGACGTCGCGCCCACGATCCTCGAGGCCGCGGGGCTCCCCGAGCCGGTGCTGGTCAACGGCGTGCAGCAGGCTCCGATCGAGGGCACGAGCATGCTCTACGCGTTCAACGACGAGACGGTCCCCGAGCGCCACGACCTGCAGTACTTCGAGATGTTCGGGAACCGCGGGATCTACCACCGCGGGTGGAGCGCCGTGACCAAGCACAAGACCCCGTGGGTGATGGTCGGCGGCGACATGCCGGCCTTCGACGACGACGTCTGGGAGCTGTACGACGGGGCCGGCGGCGACTTCAGCCAGGCGCGCGACCTGGCCCGTGAGCAGCCCGAGCGCCTGGCGCACCTGCAGCGGCTCTGGCTGATCGAGGCCGTGACGTACGGCGTCCTCCCGCTCGACGACCGGTCGGCGGAGCGGGTCAACCCCGAGCTGGCCGGCCGTCCCACCCTGATCCGTGGGAGCTCGCAGCTGTTCTACCCGGGCATGGGTCGGCTCTCGGAGAACAGCGTGGTCAGCATCAAGAACAAGTCCTTCTCGGTGACCGCGGAGGTCGAGGTTCCCGCCGACACCGGCGCTGACGGCGTGATCATCGCCCAGGGCGGCCGTTTCGGCGGGTGGTCGCTCTACGTGAAGTCCAGCCGCCTGACGTTCGTCTACAACGTCCTCGGGATCCAGGCGTTCACCACCACGGCCGACGTGCCCGTCCCGACCGGGACGCACCAGCTGCGCGCCGAGTTCGCATACGACGGTGGCGGCCTGGCCAAGGGCGGCGACGTGACGCTCCTCCACGACGGTGAGCCCGTGGGCACCGGCCGGGTCGGCGCCACCCAGCCGATGGTCTTCTCCGCCGACGAGACCACCGACATCGGCCACGAGTCGGGCACCACCGTGAGCCCGGACTACACCGCGACGTCGAGCCGGTTCAGCGGCCGGATCAGGTGGGTCCAGCTCGACACCGGCGACGACGACCACGACCACTTCATCGACCCGGAGGAACGGCTGCGGGTCGCGCTCTCCCGGCAGTGATCCCCGCGGCGGCGTGACCCGGACGTCGTCGTCCGCTCGGTCGAGGGTCCACGGCTGGGCCGTTCCGCCAGAGCGAAGAAGCCCCGGAGCATCGCTCCGGGGCTTCCTCCATGGGGCGCACTCAGGGGATGATGCGGGCGTCGCGGTACTGCTGGGCGTACTGCAGGAACGCCGCCCGGCTGTCACGGGTGGCCGTGAAGCCCGCGGCGCGACTCTTGTTCATGTCGGTGACGACCTCGATCTCACGGCCGAGATCGGCGTCGGTGTGCCACCAGGACGCCACGCGGGACAGGTCAGGCTCGACCAGGTCGTGCTTGGCCGCCAGGTCTCGCCACGCCGACTCCATGCCGGCCATCGACTGCTCGAGCGGGCGAGGCGCGTCGGCGTAGCCCTCCCACTCCAGGCCGAACCACGCCGCGATCTGCGGCCACAGCCAGCGCCACCGGAAGACGTCGCCGTCGACCGTGTTGAAAGCCTCGTTCCGACCCGCCGGCGTCCGTGCCGCCCAGATCATCTGCTCGGCCAGCAGGTCCGCGTCGGTCACGTCCGTCAACGAGCTCCACTGCCGCTCGGGGCCGGGGAAGACGAACGGCCGGTCCAGCTCGCGGCAGATCGAGGCGTAGGCGCACAGCGTGGCGACCATGTTCATCGCGTTGCCCGTGGCGAACCCGAGCACCGTGTGCGAGCGGTGGACGCTCCAGGTGAACCCGTCGCGCTCGGCCGCGGCGAAGAGCTCGTCCTCCTGCGCGTAGTAGAAGTTCGGGTACGGCAGTCGTTCCTCGTCCTCGCGGAACGGGGTGTCGGGCATCGTCCCTTGGCCGTAGGCCTCGAACGGACCGAGGTAGTGCTTGAGCCCGGTCATGAGGGCGACGTGCTCGACCGACCTCGCCGGCGACAGGGCCGCCAGCAGGTCGCGCACCGCTCCCCCGTTGACCCGGATGTTCTCGGCCTCGGTCTCCATCCGGGTCCAGGCCGTGATCGTCACGAGCTGCGGGGCCACGTCGGCGAGCGCGGTGACGAGTCCCGCCGGGTCGCCGAGGTCCGCCTTGACCGGGATCACGTCCGGGTGCGGGCTCGACCCGCTGCGCGAGAGGCCGTAGGTCTCCCAGCCCTCGGCGACGAGCCGGCGCGCGACGGCCTGTCCGACGATCCCGGTCGCTCCGACGACCAGGGCCCGGCCCGGCGTCGTCGATGGTGCGTCAGGACTCTCCGGCGCCACTAGCGCGTCTCGTCCGGCTCGGCGGCCGGCGGCTCGGGCGTGGAGATCGGGTCCTCCGGGCCGACCGGCGTCGGCTCCTGCGGGCCCGTGGGCGAGCCCGGGACGGGTCCGTCCGGGTGCATCGGGATGGTGGTCATCGCTGCTCCTCTCGGTGCGGCCGGTCGGCCTCGGGGAAGTCCTCGGGCTCCTCGGTCAGTGGACCGGGCACGGTGGTGCTGCCGGGGTCGGGCTCGACCGCCGGGTCCGGGGTCTTGTCGGGCTCGGGAACGTAGTCGGGTGCGGGGGCTTCGCTCATGTGTGACCCGTGCCCAGATCGGCCGAATCCCAACCGTCGAGGGGCGCGATCGGCCATCCTTGACCGGTGATCGACGACGCCACGAGCCCCGACCCGACGCCCGCCGACCAGGGTCCGGCCGAGCCGCCCGCGCGCCGCGGCGTGCGCAAGCCGCTCGCCATCGGCCTGGCCGTGGCGGCGATCGGCGCCATCGCCGCCGGTGGCGTGTACGCCGCCTCGCGCCTGACCGGCTCCGACGCCTCCGCGATGGCGGCCCTCGTGCCGTCGGACGCGCTCGGCTTCGCCGCGGTGAACCTCGACCCCAGCGCGTCCCAGAAGCTCGCGCTGGACGACCTCTTGAAGCGCCTGGAGCGCGAGGGCGGTGAGGCCGGCGTCGTCGACGCCGACGTGCTCAGCGTCGACACGCTCCTGGAGGAGCTCACCTGCGACGACGTCTCGCTGGCCGACGGCGACTGGGCCGGCGACCGCGCCGCGATCGTCGCCCTTCCGACCAAGGGCAAGGACGAGCCGGTCACCGTCGCGGTGTACGCGTCGGTCGACGACGAGCGCGCCGCGAAGGAGCTCGCCGACAAGCTCGGCAAGGACGGCACCGACTGCGGTGACGACACCACCGTCGCTGCGACCTATCTCGACCAGGACGGCGGATGGCTGGTCGCCACCGACGGCGCGCTGCCCGCCCTGCCCGGCACGGACGGATTCGAGTCGCTGGCCGACGCCGACGACTTCCGCGACGACGTCGACGCGCTCGGCGACGAGGGCGTCGCGACCGCCTGGGCCGACATGGAGGCGGCGGCGTCCGCGGCCGAGGACCTGGGTGTCGACGCCACCGGAGCCGACGGCCGGATCGCCGCGACCGTGCGCGCGTCCGACGAGTCCCTGGAGCTGTTCGCCACCATGCCGGTCGCCGACGACGCGCCCGAGCCCGAGGCGTCCGTCGCCGACGTGCTCGGCAAGCTGCCCGCCGACGCCGTCGGCGTGCTGGCCTCCCCCGGCGGGACGCCGGCCGCGGCCGACCTGGCCGAGGCCGAGAAGGCCGGGATGGTGTCGTTCGTGAAGCTGCTGTCCGAGCCCCTGGGCGTCGCCGTCGACGGCGACGGGACGTTCACCGGCGCGGTCAAGGCTGCCGAGAAGGACGTGCGGGCGGGCGTCACCGAAGTCTCGTCGCTCGTCTCGCTGTTCACCAGCGGCTTCGCCATGGGGCCCTCGATGGACACGGACAGCAGCATCGTGATGGAGGGCGAGCACAGCGGCCCGGAGCTCGACGCGGAGTTCGAGCGGTGCCTCGAGACCGCCACCAGCGTGGACGACTTCGAGAAGTGCACGCCGCCCCAGTCGGCCTACGCCACGGACGACATGATCGCCGAGGACCTGGGCGACCTCACGGCGCCGGAGGCGTTCGAGCCCGAGACCGCGGACGCCGGCGACGGCTTCGTGCGCTTCGCGATGCCGGGCGGCTCCACCGACGTCGACGAGCCGCTCACCGGGTCGCGCCTGCTCGAGCACGTCGAGGGTGACCTCGACGACCTCACGATGCTGGGCGTCGTGGACGTCCGCGCCCTGCTCGGCGAGGACGCGGACGACGCGGGCGAGCTGGGTGCGATCGACCACGCCCTGCTCACGGGCGAGCGCGACGGCGACCGAGAGCAGCTCCGCCTGCGCGTCGTGCTGCGCTGATCCAGCCCGGCCCTTCGGCCACCGGCGCGGCGCTCCGCTCGCGGTTCACCGCGGCGTTGAGCGCCGCGCCGATCAGGATCGAGAAGGCCAGCACGTACAGCCACAGCAGCACCGCGATCGGCGCGGCCAGCGGGCCGTAGATCGACCAGCCGCCGCTGGTGTAGCCCAGGATCCAGCGCACGAACATGCTGCCGAGCACCCACATGACGAGGGTGAACGCGGCGCCCGGCATGCCGGTGAACCAGGACGAGCGTCCGGGCACGGCCACGTGGTAGAGCGTGGCCATGAAGCCCGTCGACACCACGAGCACGGTCGGCCAGTAGAGCTCGCGCAGGAACGCCACGTCCTCGGGCACCACGTCGCGCACGACGTCGGGGCCGGCCAGCACGAGCGGCACGAGGACGATGCCGATCACCAGCGCGACCAGGTACAGGGCGAACGACAGCGCCCGGGTCGCGATGATGCCGCGCTCCCCTCCCCGGCCGTACATGATCGAGATGGTGTCGAGGAAGACGTTCAGGGCCCGCGAGCCCGACCACAGCGCGAGCACGAAGCCGATCGAGACCACGTCGATGCGACCGCCGGACAGCACGTCGTCCAGCGTGGGCGCGATGACGGCGTCGACGGTGCTGTCGGTGAGCGCTCGGGACGCGATGTCGAGCACGCGGTCCTTGAGCACGTCGACCTGCGCGACGTCGTACTGCTCGGCGACGTAGCCGATCGTGCCGGCGAGCCCGAAGACCAGCGGGGGCAGCGACAGGATGGCGAAGAAGGCGGCCTCGGCGGCCAGGCCGGTGACCCGGTAGCGCAGGCACGCCGCGACCGTCTGCGTCACGACCCGACGCAGGCGCGCGCCTACCGGGTCGGCCACCATGGCGCCTACGGTAACGGCATGGATCCCCGTCAGCGCGCACCCCAGAACCAGGCCACGCCGCTCGTCCATCACGCGGCGGCCGGCGACCTCGCCCTCGTCGACGCCGTCGACGCCTACGCCGGCGACCACGCGGCGGACGTCCACGGCTACCTGGACCCGGTCGGACGCCTGGCCGGCTCGCTGGAGGCCCGCGAGCACTGGCACCTGGCCAACGAGAACGAGCCGGTCCTGCACACCGTCGACCGCTACGGCAACCGGGTCGACGAGGTGGCGTTCCACCCGTCCTGGCACTGGCTCATGGAGCACGGCGTCGGCTTCGGCCTGACCGCCGCCCCGTGGACGTCCACCAGCCCGGTCGCCCACCTGCAGCGCGCCGCCGGCTTCGTCACCTGGGGCCAGGTCGAGCAGGGCCACATGTGCCCGATCACCATGACGTACGCCGTCGTCCCCGCGCTGCGCGCCGACGACGCGATCGCCAAGCAGTGGACGCCGGGCCTGGCCTCCACGAGCTACGACTTCGGGCTGCGTGCGCCGAGCGAGAAGGCGGGACTGCTCGCCGGCATGGGCATGACCGAGAAGCAGGGCGGCTCGGACCTGCGTACCAACGTCACGACCGCGACGCCGACGGACGTCCACGGCGAGTACCTGCTGCACGGGCACAAGTGGTTCACGTCGGCGCCCATGAACGACGTGTTCCTCGTGCTCGCGCAGGCCCCGGACGGCATCAGCTGCTTCGTCGTGCCGCGGGTCCTGCCCGACGGCTCGCGCAACGCGATCTCGATCGTCCGGCTCAAGGACAAGCTCGGCAACCGCTCGAACGCGTCCTCCGAGCTCGAGCTGGACGGCGCGTGGGCGCAGCGGCTCGGCGACGAGGGACGCGGCATCCGCACGATCATCGACATGGTGTCGGCCACCCGCATCGACTGCGTGCTCGGCTCGGCCGGCCTCATGCGCAAGGCGCTCGCCGAGGCGGCCTGGCACACGTCGCACCGGGCCGCGTTCGGCCGCACGCTCGCCGACCAGCCGGCGATGATCAACGTCCTGGCCGACCTCGCCGTCGAGAGCGAGGCGGCCACCCGCATCGGCCTGCGGCTCGCTGCGGCGTCGGACCGCCCGCACGACGCCCACGAGCAGGCGCTGCGCCGCATCGGCTCGGCCCTGGCGAAGTTCTGGGTGTGCAAGCGGACGCCGTTCATGGTGGCCGAGGCACTCGAGTGCCTGGGCGGCAACGGCTACGTCGAGGAGTCCGGCATGCCGCTGCTGTTCCGCGAGTCGCCGCTCAACTCCATCTGGGAGGGCAGCGGCAACGTCAACGCCCTCGACGTGCTGCGCGCCCTCACCCGCGAGCCGGAGTCGCTCGACGCGTGGATCACCGAGGTCGGCGCGGTGCGCGGCGCCGACCGCCGGCTCGACGCCGCGGTCGAGGACGTCCTCACCGAGCTCGCCACGCTCGAGGACGCCGAGACGCGCGCCCGCCGCATCGCCTCGCGCATGGCGGTGTGCCTGCAGGCCGCTCTGCTGCTCCAGGACGGCGACCCGCACGTCGCCGACGCGTTCTGCGCCTCCCGCCTGGGCGGCGACTGGAGCGGCGTCCTCGGCACCCTGCCGGCGGGGCTCGACCTCAAGCACGTGGCCGAGCGGGCGATGCCGCAGGCCTGACGAACGACCCTCGCGGGGCGGTGAGTGATCCACGACAGGACCCCCGGGGATCGTGGATCACTCACCGCCCCACTGTTCTTCTCGGACGCAGAACCCTGGAATCCCGGGCTCGCCGGTCGACGCATCTCACAGTGTGGGCACTCGTCCCACATCGTGATATCTGGGTTTGTGCCCGGCGGAGTGCCCGCGCCAGACTCCTACCCATGCTGAACGCGACGACGACCCACCTCGTGGAGCGACTCCACGTGGACCTCGGTCGTTCCCGCAGCATGATGTGTCGCTGAGTCCCGCGCGACCCCCTGCACTGCTTCCGGCGCGCGGCCGAGCCCGACCACCGCGTCCCGCCCGTGCCGTGTGCCCCGACCTGACGAGGACTCATGGCACCGGCACCGACCACCACCCCGCGACGCCCCCGCCCCAAGCGCGGCGAGGGCCAGTGGGCGCTCGGCTACCGCGAGCCGCTCAACGCCAACGAGCAGGCCAAGAAGGACGACAACCCGCTCAACGTCCGCGCCCGCATCGAGAGCATCTACGCGCACCGGGGCTTCGACTCCATCGACAAGTCCGACCTGCGCGGCCGCTTCCGCTGGTGGGGGCTCTACACCCAGCGCAAGGCCGGCATCGACGGCGGCAAGACCGCGACGTTGGAGCCCGAGGAGCTCGAGGACTCCTACTTCATGCTCCGCGTGCGCATCGACGGCGGCCAGCTCGACGTCGCCCAGCTGCGCACCATCGGCGAGCTCTCCACCGAGTACGGCCGTGACACCGCCGACCTGACGGATCGCCAGAACGTCCAGTACCACTGGATCCGCGTCGAGGACGTCCCGACGATCTGGCAGCGCCTAGAGGCGGTCGGCCTGCACACGCAGGAGGCCTGCGGCGACTGCCCGCGCGTCATCCTCGGCTCCCCCGTGGCCGGCATCGCCGCGGACGAGATCATCGACGGCACCGACGCGATCGAGCGGATCGAGCGCGAGTACATCGGCGACCAGGCCTACTCGAACCTGCCGCGCAAGCTCAAGACCGCGATCAGCGGCCACCCGAGCCACGACACCGTGCCGCAGATCAACGACATCGCCTTCGTCGGCGTCGTCCACCCCGAGCACGGTCCCGGCTGGGACCTGTGGGTCGGCGGCGGCCTGTCGACCAACCCGATGCTCGCCCAGCGGCTCGGCGCCTGGATCCCCGACGCCGAGGTGCCCGAGGTCTGGGCCGCCGTCGCCGGCGTCTTCCGCGACTACGGCTACCGCCGGCTGCGCTCGCGCGCTCGGATCAAGTTCCTCGTCGCCGACTGGGGGCCGGAGAAGTTCCGCCAGGTCATGGAGGACGAGTACCTGCAGCGTCCGATGATCGACGGCCCCTCCCCCGAGCTGCCCGAGGTGCCCGGCGACCACGTCGGCGTGCACCGGCAGAAGGACGGCCGCTTCTACATCGGCGCCGCCCCGGTCGTCGGCCGTGTCTCGGGCACCCTGCTCACGCAGCTGGCCGACGTCGCCGAGCGTCACGGCCTGACCCGCATCCGCACCACGGCGCACCAGAAGCTCCTGCTGCTGGACGTCGAGGAGTCCGACGTCGAGGCGGTCGTCGCCGACCTGGCCGCGATCGGCCTGGAGGCCCGCCCGTCGCAGTGGCGGCGCAACACGATGGCCTGCACCGGCATCGAGTTCTGCAAGCTCGCCATCGTCGACACCAAGGACCGTGCGGCGTGGCTGGTGGACGAGCTCCAGCAGCGCGTGCCCGAGCTGGACGTGCCGATCACCGTCAACGTGAACGGCTGCCCCAACTCCTGCGCCCGCATCCAGACCGCCGACATCGGCCTCAAGGGCCAGCTCGTGCTCGACGAGGACGGCCGCCAGGTCGAGGGCTTCCAGGTCCACCTCGGCGGCGCGCTCGGCCTCGAGGCCGGCTTCGGCCGCAAGCTGCGCGCCCACAAGGTCACCGCGACAGAGCTGCCCGACTACGTCGAGAAGCTGTCGCGCACCTTCCTGGAGCAGCGCGCGGACGGCGAGACCTTCGCCCGCTGGGTGGCCCGTGTGGACGAGGAGGTCCTGCGATGAGCGGGAACGCTCCCCTGCACTGCCCCTACTGCGGCGACGAGAACCTCTGGCCGCACGGCCAGAAGCACGGCGAGTGGGAGTGTCGCGCCTGTCGACGCGCCTTCGCCGTGAAGTACCTGGGCATCCTCAGCCCGACCACCACGAACGCTCCTGGAAGGGAGGCACGCACATGACCGCACCAGCCCTCGTTGTTCTGGCGCACGGCAGCCGAGATCCCCGCTCGGCCGCCACCATCACTGCCCTGACGGAGATCGTGGCGTGCATGCGTCCCGACCTGCGCGTGGCCCCGGCGTTCCTCGACCTGTCCGAGCCGTCGCTCGACCAGGTCGTCGACCGCCTCGTGGCCGAGGGCCACTCCGAGATCGTCGTCGTGCCGCTCCTGCTCACGCAGGCGTACCACGCGAAGGTCGACGTGCCGCAGGCCGCGGCCGCCGCCGAGGCGCGTCACGCCGGCATCCACGTGCAGGTGACCGACGTCCTGGGCATCGAGCAGGCCTTCTTCCAGATCCTGGACGAGCGCCTGCGCGAGGCCCTGCGCGCCAACCGGGTGCGCGAGCTCGACGGCCTCGTGCTGGCCGGCGCCGGCTCCTCGGACCCGATCGCGAACGCCGCCGTGGCGCGCGCCGCCCGGGCCTGGGGCAACCGTCACCACCTGCCGACGATCGCCGCGTTCGCCTCGGCCGCTCCCCCGGCCGCCGGCGAGGCGGTGCGTGCGCTGCGCGCCGACGGACGCCGTCACATCGCGGTGGGCTCGCTGTTCCTGGCCCCGGGCTTCCTGCCCGACCGGGTCAAGGAGCTCGCGCTCGAGGCGGGCGCCGTCGCGGTCGCCGAGCCGATGGGTGCGCACGAGGAGATCGCCCGGGTCGTCCTGGCCCGCTACGCGGTCGGCGCCGTGGACCTCGTCCCGCTCGAGGCGATGTTCGTCTGACCAGCCGTCACCACGAGGGGCCCGCCGCGCACGCGGCGGGCCCCTCGTGCGTCCGGTGGCGGAGGCCGTAGGTTGGCGGCCGTGCGTCCATGGCTGCTGCTGATCGGGGTCGTGGCCGCCGTCTCCGCCCTGCTGGGCGTGGCCGGGCTCCCCTCGCCGCTGTTGTTCGGCGGGCTGCTCGGCGGCCTCGTCCACGCGTTGGCGTTCCCCCGCCAGCGGGTCGAGCCGCCGCGGATCCTGTTCGTCGTCGGCCAGGCGATCATCGGCGTCACCGTGGGCGCGTCGATCGACTGGTCCACGCTGAGCGGCCTGGGCTGGGACTGGCCGGCCGTCGTCGCCGTCACGGTCGCCACGCTCGCGCTGAGCGTGCTGGTCGGACAGCTGCTGCGGCTGCACCGAGGCACCAGCGGCGTCACCGCCTCGTTCGCGGCGATCGCCGGCGGCGCGTCGGGCATGACCGCGCTGTCGCGCGACCTCGGTGCGGACGACCGCGTCGTCACCGTCATCCAGTACCTGCGGGTGCTCGTCGTGCTGCTGGCGATGCCCGCGGTCGTCACGATCGTCTTCGGGGCCGGGCAGGAGGGCGAGGTGCTCGCCGTCCACGCCGGGTGGAGCGACGTCGCCTTCTCCGCGCTGGCCGTCGTGGCCGGGCTCGTGCTCGGCCGGCTGCTCCACCTGCCGTCGCCCGCCGTGCTGGGCGGCCTGCTGGCGACCATCCTGCTGCTGCTCCTGCCGCCGTTCGCCGACGCCGGAGTGCCGCCGGTCGTGCAGAGCATCGGCTTCCTGCTCGTGGGCGTGGACGTCGGCCTGCGCTTCACCGCCGACAGCCTGCGCGCCATCGGCCGGATGCTGCCGACCGCCCTGCTGGTCATCGGGCTGATCATCGCCGGGTGCGCCGGCCTCGGCGTGCTGCTGTCCGAGGTGACCGGCGCCAGCCGGCTCGACGGCTACCTGGCCACGACGCCCGGCGGCCTGTACGCGGTGCTCGCGACCGCCGCCGGCACGGACTCCGACGTCACGTTCGTCTCGGCCGTGCAGATGCTGCGCCTGCTGCTCGTCCTGCTCGCCGCGCCCCTGCTGGCGCGACTGCTCCGCCGGCGCTAGTCAGTCCGCCGCGGCGAGCCGGGCCCGCTCGGCGTCCACGTCGAACCCGGGCTCGGGCCAGTCCAGGCCCATCGCCTCCATCGCCTCGGCCAGCACCGTCCCGACTGCCCAGTTGCGGTACCACTTGTGCCCCGACGGCACGATCGTCCAGGGCACGGACGAGCAGCGCTCGATCGCCACCTCGTACGCCCGCTGGTAGTCGTCCCACCGCGCGCGCTCGTCGAGGTCGCCCGGGTCGTACTTCCAGTGCTTGGCCGGGTCGTCGAGCCGTGCGGCGAGCCGTTCGCGCTGGTCGTCGAGGTCGATGTGCAGGAAGCACTTCACGACCGTGACGCCGTCGTCGACCAGCCGGCGCTCGAACGCGTCGATCGCGTCGTACCGGCGCTCCAGCTCGTCGGGCGGCGCCAGCTCGTGGACCCGCGCGACCAGCACGTCCTCGTAGTGCGAGCGGTCGAACACCCCGACCATGCCCGGCGCCGGAACCTGCTTCTCGATGCGCCACAGGAAGTCGTGCTCCAGCTCCTCGCTGGTCGGACGCTTGAACGACGCGACCCGGACGCCCAGCGGGTCCATGAGGCCGGCCACCTTGGCGATCGTCCCGCCCTTGCCCGAGGTGTCCATGCCCTGCAGCACCAGCAGCACCCGCTCGCGGGCACCCGTCGTCCCTCGGGCGTACAGCTGCTCCTGGCGCAGGGCGAGCACGTCGCCGACCTCGTGCCGCAGGGCCTTCTGCCCGTCCGCCTTGTCACCGTCGAACCCGGGGGTGGCCCGGGAGTCGAGCGCCGAGAGGTCGATCGGGCCCTGGGCTCGCAGCATCGGGGTCAGCGCGTCGGTCATGGCTCCTGCCTAGCACGAGCGGGGCAACCCGGCGACGCCTACGCTGGGGCCATGTATGACGTCGCCCTGCTCATCGAGCACCAGCTGGAGCCCCTCGACGCCGACCAGGTCATGTCGCTGCACGAAGGGCTCGACGAGCCCGTCACGTACCACCTGCTGCTCCCGGTGGAGTCGTCCACCGCGACCATGATGTCGTCGATGACGGCGTTCGGCGGCCAGGTGCTCCCGCCCACCGAGCCGGACCTGGTGAACGACCTGTCGCGCGAGGTGCGCCGGGCCGGGCAGGCCGAGCTCGAGGCCAGCGTCGCGCTGCTGCGCGAGCGCGGTCAGCAGGTCAGCGGCGAGCTGGCCCAGGACGACCCGCTGGACGAGCTCGTGGCCCTGGCCAAGCGCGTCGAGGTCGCCGAGGTCATCGTCATGACCGACTCGCACGCCGTCCGCGAGCTGCTGCGCATGGACTGGGCCTCGCGCGCCCGCCGGGCGCTGGACCTGCCGACGCTGCACCTGCTCGAGCACGTCCCGTTCGACGCCCAGGCGCTCTGAACCACGGTTGAGCCCGGTCGTACCCTGACCACATGGCTCACGACATCCCCGCCTCGAGCGACCGCGCGTACGACGTCTCCAAGACCGAGGACGAGTGGCGCGGCGAGCTGAGCGCCGCCGAGTACCACGTCCTGCGTGAGGCCGGCACCGAGCGCCCCTTCTCCTCCCCCATCGAGACCGACACCACCGAGGCCGTCTACGCGTGCCGGGCCTGTGGCTCCGAGCTGTTCCGCAGCGACACGAAGTTCGACGCCCACTGCGGCTGGCCGGCGTTCTACTCGCCGCTGGCCGAGGACCGCGTCGAGTACATCGACGACACCACGATGGGCATGAAGCGCACCGAGGTGCGCTGCGCCAACTGCGGGTCGCACCTGGGCCACGTGTTCCAGGGCGAGGGCTTCGACACGCCCACCGACCTGCGCTACTGCATCAACGGCATCAGCCTCTCGCAGCAGCCCGTCCAGGGCTGAGCGGACGACGAAGCCCCCGGACGCTCAGGCGTCCGGGGGCTTCGTCGTGCTGTGGGCTCAGGGCCAGAGCTGGGTGAGCTCGGCGACCGAGCGGGCGCGTCCGGTGTAGAACGGCAGCTCCTCGCGGACGTGCAGCCGGGCCTCGGTGGCGCGCAGCTCGCGCATCAGGTCGACGATGCGGTGCAGCTCGTCGGCCTCGAAGGCCAGGATCCACTCGTAGTCGCCCAGGGCGAACGAGGCGAGCGTGCTCGCGCGCACGTCGGCGTAGTCGCGGGCGGCCAGGCCGTGGTCGCGCAGCATCGTGCGGCGCTCGTCCTCGGGCAGCAGGTACCACTCGTAGGAGCGCACGAACGGGTACACGCACAGGTACGGCTTGGGCTCCTCGCCGGCGAGGACGGCCGGGATGTGCGCCCGGTTGAACTCGGCCGGGCGGTGCATCGCGGCGTTCGACCACACCGGCGTCATGCGCGAGCCGAGCGCCGTGCGGCGGAAGCCGTTGTAGGCCGCCTGCAGCACGTCGATGCTCGGGCCGTGCCACCAGATCAGCAGGTCGGCGTCGGCGCGCATGCCGCTCACGTCGTAGGTGCCGCGCACCACGACGTCGTCGTCGCCGAGCTTGGCGAAGAACGCCTCGACCTCGGCGGCCTCGGCCGCCCGGTCGGCGTCCGCCAGCGGCGTGACGAGCTTGAACACCGAGTAGAAGACGTACCGCGTGCTGGCGTTGACTTCCTCGGCGATGGCTGCGTGGTCGATGTCGCTCATGGCTCCATTGTGCTCCTGGCGCACCACGCGTCCGCGCCCGGCTAGGCGGTCGCGAGCAGACGGTCGACGGCGGCGTGGGCGTTGGCCACGACGGCCGGGATGCCGATGCCGCGGTAGGCCGCGCCGCACACCTCCAGCCCCGCCACCTCGGCCACGGAGCGCTCGACGACGTCGACCCGCGCGAGGTGGCCGACGTCGTACTGCGGCAGGGCCGAGCCCCAGCGCTGCACGTGCGCGTCGAGCAGCGGCGGGAGCGGCCCGACCGCCGCGGTCAGGTCGGCCAGGGAGCGCTCGACGACCTGCCCGTCCGTGAGGCCGAGCAGCGTCGAGTCGCCGACCCGGCCCATGGACGTGCGCAGCACGGTGCGCCCGGGCGCCATCTCGGCCACCCACGGCCACTTGTGCGAGGAGAACGTGGAGGCCTTGATCGCGGTGCCCTCGACGGCCGGGACGAGGAAGCCCGTGCCGACCCCCTCGACCTCGCCGTCGAGCACCAGGCTGGCGATGGCCATGCTCCCGTACTCGACGTCGGCGAGGGCGAACGCGGCCTCGGGCGCCAGCTCGGCCAGCAGGCGCGACGTGGCGGCACCGGGCGTGGCGACGACGACGAGGTCGGCGTCCAGCTCGTCCAGGTCGTGGGCCGGGCCGATCGTCAGCCGCCAGCCGTCGCCGTGGCGGACGAGGTCGCGCACCGGGGCGCCGGTGCGCACCTGCGCACCGGACGCGGCGGCGACGGCGCCGGGCAGCCGGCCCATGCCCCCGCGCACGCAGGCGAAGACGGGCCCGGCGTCGGGCTGCTGGTAGGTGCGCTCACGGGCCGCCGCGGCCCCGGCGAGCAGGTCGGGCGCGAGGGCGGCGACCTGTGGCGCCGCGGCCTGCAACGAGAGCCGCTCCGGACGTCCGGCGTAGACGCCGCCCAGCAGCGGCTCGACGAGCCGGTCGAGCACGTCCTGTCCCACCCGCTCGGTCACGAACTCGGCCACCGAGACGTCGTCGGCCGGCGCCGGGGCCGGGTGCGAGACCGGCGCCTCGGCGAGGATGCCGGACGCCGCGAGCGCCTCCAGGTCCGACGGGATGCCCTGCACGGTCGGCGGCAGCGGACGCACCGCCCCGCGGGTCCAGATGCCGGCACCCACGCCGGCGGCGGGGTGGACGAGCTCGTCGCCCAGTCCGGCGGCGTGCGCCAGTGCCACGCCCTCCGGGCGACGGGCGAGCATCGCCTCGGCGCCGACGTCGATCGTCAGGCCGGCGACCTCCTGCTGGCGCAGCTTGCCGCCCACCCGGTCGGTGGCCTCGAGGACGACGACCTCCGCGTCGGGCGCGAGCTCACGCACCCGCAGCGCGGCGGCCAGCCCGGCGATGCCGCCACCGACGACCGCGACGCGGGTCATCGCGCGTCGTACCCGTGGACGAAGTCGACCAGGCGGGTCAGGGCGTCCGGGTCGGTGTCGGGGAGGACGCCGTGGCCCAGGTTGAACACGTGCCCGGGCGCCGTCCGGCCGGCCTCGATGACGCGGGCGGCCTCGCGCTCGACGACCTCGGTGGGTGCGAACAGCGTGGTGGGGTCGAGGTTGCCCTGCACCGCCTTGCCCGGACCGATGCGCTTGACCGCCTCGTCGAGCGGGACGCGCCAGTCGACGCCGACGACGTCGACGCCGGCCTCGCCCATCGCACCGAGCAGCTCGCCGGTGCCGACGCCGAAGTGGATGCGCGGGACGTCGAGGCCGTCGAGCGCGGACAGCGCCGCCTGCGAGTGCGGCAGGACGAACCGGCGGTAGTCGGCCAGCGACAGCGCCCCGGCCCAGGAGTCGAACAGCTGGACGGCGGAGGCGCCGTTCTCGACCTGCACGCGCAGGAACTGTCCGGCGATCGCGGCCAGGCGGCCGGCGAGCGCGTGCCAGAGCTCCGGCTCGGCGTACATGAGCTGCTTGGTGCGGCGGTGGTCGCGCGACGGTCCGCCCTCGATCAGGTACGACGCGAGGGTGAACGGCGCCCCGGCGAAGCCGATGAGCGGCGTGGAGCCGAGCTCGTCCACCAGGCCGCGGACCGACTCGGCGATCGGCTCGACGTCGTCAGGCTCGATGTCGCGCAGCTGGGCCAGCTGGTCGGCCGAGCGGATCGGCTCGGCGACGACCGGTCCGGTGCCGGGCACGATGTCGAGGTCGACGCCGATGGCCTTGAGCGGCACGACGATGTCGCTGAAGAAGATGGCCGCGTCGACGCCGTGCCGGCGCACGGGCTGCATCGTGATCTCCACGACCAGCTCGGGGCGGAAGCAGGAGTCGAGCATCGCCACGCCCTCGCGCACCGCGCGGTACTCGGGCAGCGAGCGGCCCGCCTGGCGCATGAACCACACCGGGGTGTGGGAGGGGGTGCCACCACGGGCGGCCTGGAGGAACGGGCTGTCGGCCAACGTCGTCGTCACCCCTCGATCCTCTCAGGTGCGGCCCACGCCGTCCCCATCGGACGGCCGGATTCGGAGTGTCGGAGCCGGTCGACGTCGGCGCCGACGCCTACGATCGCGATGTGGGTGCCCGCGAGCCGATCGACCGAGAGCCCGCAGCGTTCGTCGCTGCGGTCGAGGCCATGCGTCACGCCTCGTTGCGCCCCGAGGTGGGCGCCGACGAGCTGCCGCCTCCCCGCCGCATCGCGCCGTACGCGTACGCGATGACCGGCGACGTCACCGTCGACGACGACGAGGTCGGCACCGGACGCTTCGTCCTGCTGCACGACCCCGCCGGGCAGGACGCCTGGGAGGGCACCTTCCGCTGCGTCACGTTCGCCCGTGCCGAGATCGACCCCGAGATGGCCGCCGACCCCGTCCTGCCCTCGGTGGGCTGGAGCTGGCTGGTCGACGCGCTGGCCGGCTACGGCGCCGAGCACGCGGTCGCCAGCGGCTCGGTCACCGTCGTGCGGTCCGAGGGCTTCGGCGACCTCGACGACGACACCGGCTCGGCCCAGGTCGAGCTGCGCGCGTCCTGGACCCCGGTCGTGCCCGACGGCCAGCACGCCGCCGCCTGGTCCGACCTGCTCTGCACCCTCGCCGGCCTGCCGCCGCTGCAGCCCGGTGTCATCCCGTTCCCGTCGCGGCGTGGCGGCCAGCGCGGATGAGCGAGGACACCCCCGCCCAGCCCGAGGCGCCCGAGGTGCCCGACACCCCGCCGGCGCCCCCGCTGCGCCTGCGCGAGCCGCTGCCCGAGGTCATCGCCACGCCCGAGGCGCTCGCCGCCTACGTGGCGAAGGTGGCCGCCGGCTCCGGCCCGGTCGGCCTGGACGCCGAGCGGGCGTCCGGCTACCGCTACTCCCAGCGCGCCTACCTCGTGCAGGTGCGCCGCGAGGGCGCCGGCACCGCGCTCATCGACCCCATCGCGCTGCCCGACCTGTCCAGCCTCGACGAGGCGATCGGCGACGCCGAGTGGATCCTGCACGCGGCCACCCAGGACCTCGTGTGCCTGGCCGAGGTCGGCCTGCATCCGCGCGCCCTGTTCGACACCGAGCTCGCCGGACGGCTGCTGAACCTCCCCCGCGTCGGCCTGGCCACGCTGGTGGAGTCGCTCCTCGGGTCGAGCCTGGCCAAGGAGCACTCGGCCGTCGACTGGTCCACCCGTCCCCTGCCCGAGCCGTGGCTGGAGTACGCCGCGCTCGACGTCGAGGTGCTGGTCGAGCTGCGCGACGTCATGGACGAGCGCCTGGTCGCGGCCGGCAAGCGCGAGTGGGCAGCCGAGGAGTTCGAGGCGCTGCTGTCGTTCACCGGCCCTGCCCCGCGCACCGACCCGTGGCGACGCACGTCCGGCATCCACCGGGCCCGCGGACGCCGCGCCCTGGGCGTCGTCCGCGACCTGTGGCTGGCCCGCGACGAGATCGCCCGCGAGCGCGACATCACCCCGTCCCGCGTCCTGCCCGACGCGGCGATCCTCGAGATCGCGCAGACGCTGCCCGCCGACGCTCAGGCCATGCGTGGGCTGAAGTCGCTGCAGCGCCGCGGCCCGCGCCGCTTCCTGGCCCGCTGGCAGCAGGTCGTGGACGACGTCCTGCGGCTCGACGACGCCGACCTGCCCGCAGCGTCGCCGCGCGCCGACGGCCCACCGCCCCCACGCACCTGGAACGACAAGAACCCGGCGGCCGCCGAGCGGCTCGGCGCGGTGCGCGAGGTGATGACGGCACTGGCGGACGAGCACGACCTGCCGTCCGAGAACCTGCTGACCCCGCACCTGGTGCGCGAGCTGGCCTGGAGCCCGCCGTCACCGATCGACGCGCCGACCGTGGCCGACACCCTCGTCGCGGCCGGCGCCCGGCGCTGGCAGGTCGGCATCGTCGCCGAGCCGCTGGCCGACGCGCTGCGTTCTCCCTCACCTGCCTGACTGCTCGGGGTCAGCGGCGTACAGTCGTCGTCGATGAGCGACTTCCGCCGGCCGGCCATGCCCGGAGCCCACCTGTTCGACGACCTCCCCGGCGAGCCCGATCCCGCCGAGCGGGCAGCCGCCGGGCACCGCATCGCGTCCCTGCTGGTCCGCGGCGCCGCCAACGACGCCGACGCCGGCCTCGTGGAGCGCGTCGTCCACCTGGCCGACGAGGAGGGGCTCGGCGTCATCGCCGAGCTGTGGTCGCAGGCCTCGGCCGAGACCATCGCCGGCGCCCTGTGGCGGCTCTACGTGCTGCGCACCTGGGTCGTGCGCGACCCGGCGGGCGCCGCCCGCGAGTTCAGCGCCGGGCGGGCGTTCTCCCCCGTCGACGTCGTCCTGGCCGGCGTGGTCGAGCCCCCGGGACCCGACGAGGTCATCGCCCTGGTCGACACCGTGGTGAGCGGGATCGTGCGCCCCGACCTGGACGTCGCGCTCGACCGCGCGGCCTCGTTCGCCCACGTCGTCGCCATCGGACGCGCCCAGATGGAGTACGGCGACCCGCACAGCGCCGCCCGTCTGCTCGACACCGCCAAGGCCCTGCACCGGGCCGCCGAGCTGGAGCGTGCCGGCGAGCTGCACTAGTGCTTGTGCGTCGCCGGACGGCCGCTACGCTGGTGGGGCGTCGGGCTGTGGCAAGCCCCGGGTCCCACAAATAGCCGCTTCGAGCGGCCTTGCGCCGTGAGGCGCTTCCCAGCCCGACGCCCTACCTCCTCCCTCAGCGCGGCGGCGCGAACGTCGTGTACGAGTGCCGCGGACGCCCGATGGTCGCGAGCTCGGCGAGGTCGTCCTCGCTCGGCACCCACTGCGCCGCCTCCGCGTTCGCCACGACCTGGTCGGCCCGGGTCGCCCCGGCGATGACGCTGCCTACCGCCGGCTGCGCCGCCAGGCCGCCGATGGCCACCTGCAGCAGGGTCAGCCCCCGCGCCTCGCCGAACGCGGCGAGCGCCTCGACCGTGTCCCAGTCGGCGTTCTCGTAGCGGTGAGTCTCGCTCTCCAGACGGCTTCCCGCCGGCGGCTTCTGGCCCCGGTGGTACTTGCCGGTGAGCAGGCCGTACGCGAGCGGGAAGTACGGCAGGATCGAGACCTGCAGCGTCTCGCAGGCCGGCACGAGCTCGACCTCGGCCGTGCGGTTGTAGAGCGAGTACTCGTTCTGCGCGGTGACGAACTCCTCCAGCCCGGCCGCCTTGGCCCGGTGGTGGGCGCCGACGAGCTGCCAGGCCTGCAGGTTCGACGAGCCGATCGCCCGGACCTTGCCCTCCCGCACGAGCTCGGTCATGGCACCGAGCGTCTCCTCGATCGGCGTCTCCGGGTCCGGCGTGTGCAGCTGGTACAGGTCGATGTGGTCGACGCCGAGCCGGCGCAGGCTCGCCTCGGCCGCCCGGCGGACGTACTCCGCCGAGCCGCGGCGTCCGCCGTCGTCGCCGTTGGCGCCCTGCATGTCCATGCCGAACTTGGTCGCGATGACGGCCTCGTCCCGGCGTCCGGCGAGCGCAGCGCCGAGCATCTCCTCGCTCGCGCCCAGGCCGTAGGTGTCGGCGGTGTCGAAGAAGTTCACCCCGGCGTCCAGCGCCCCGAGCACGACCTCGCGCGTGCGGTCGGCGTCGATGCGGCGCCCGAAGGCGTTGCACCCCACACCCACCACGGAGACGGACAGGTCGCTCGTGCCGAGCCGGCGCATCTGGATCGTCATGCGGTCAGCGTAGGACGCACACCGAGACGTCACCGCCCGGCCACGTGCGTCCCGTACGATCAGGGGATGCTCACGGGGACCACCAGGCGGCGCTGCGCGGCCGTGCTGTCGGTCCCGCTGCTCCTGGCGCTCGTCGTCGTGCACGCCGCGACCCGCACGTCGCCCACGTCGGTGCAGCGCACCGTCGCCTCGCAGACCACGTCGGCCGCCGCGCCCGTCCGCCTCGCGGCGACGGTCGAGCCGGCCGCGGTGAGCGCCGCGCCGGACCTGCACTGGGACCTGGCCGCGGCGCTGCCCGACGTCTCCGGAGCCCCGCTCCCCCAGGGCGTCGCCGACGCCGCACCGTCGCGCCCGAGCCCGGGCGAGCCGGCCACCCCGTTGACCCGCGAAGGACGCGCTCCGCCGGCCTGAGGCCGTGCCCGCTCGTCCGTCCCACGCCCCACGGCGTCACCACCGAAAGACATCCATGACATCCCGCAGCAACATGTGGCGCGCCCTCGCAGCGCTCGCGGTCATCGCCGCGTCGTTCGCGCTCGCGCTCACCACCCCGGCCAAGCTCGGCCTCGACCTCGAGGGCGGCACCCAGATCGTCCTGCAGACCAAGGACAGCGAGCGCGTCAAGGCCGACGCCGAGTCCACCGACCGCGCGCTCGAAGTGCTGCGCGGCCGCGTCGACGCCCTCGGCGTGTCCGAGCCGACGCTCGCTCGCTCCGGCGAGAACCGCATCGTCGTCGAGCTCCCCGGCGTCCAGGACCCGCGCGAGGCGGCCGAGGTCATCGGCCAGACCGCTCAGCTCGGCTTCCACGAGGTCCTCAGCGTCCCGGCCGAGGCCGAGCCCCAGGTCCCCGAGGGCCAGAAGCTCCTGCAGGACGAGAGCGGCGCGCCGATCCTCGTCGGCCCCGTCGTCCTGGACGGCAACGGCGTCAGCGACGCGAACGCCGTGACCCCCGAGGGCGGCATCGGCCAGTGGCAGGTGAACGTCGAGTTCAACGGCGAGGGCGCGCCCGGCTGGAAGAAGCTCGTGGCCTCGGCCTGCGCCAACCCGTCGGCCGGTCAGCGCGTCGCGATCGTGCTGGACGACAAGGTCATCTCCTCGCCCGGCATCGTGCCCGAGCTGTGCGCCTCCGGCGGCGGCTCCAGCACGTCCATCACCGGCGACTTCAGCCAGGAGGAGGCCGACAACCTGGCCGTCCTCATCAAGGGCGGCGCCCTGCCCGTGCCCGTCGAGGTCATCGAGCAGCGCACCGTCGGTGCGACGCTCGGCGACGCAGCCATCGACGCGTCCATCGAGGCCGGCATCATCGGCATCACGCTGACCGGCATCTTCATCGTCATCGTGTACCGCCTCATGGGCTTCCTGGCCTCGATCGCGCTGGGCACCTACGCGCTCATCTCGTACGGCCTGCTGGTCTGGCTCGGCTCCACGCTGACGCTGCCCGGACTCGCCGGCTTCGTACTCGCCATCGGACTGGCCATCGACGCCAACGTGCTGGTGTTCGAGAGAGCCCGGGAGGAGTACGCCGCCCGCGGCAACATGGAACGCTCGCTCAGCACCGGCTTCAACAAGGCCTGGTCGGCGATCCTCGACTCCAACATCACGACCCTGCTCGCGGCGCTGCTGCTGTTCTTCCTGGCCTCCGGCCCGGTCAAGGGCTTCGGCGTCACGCTGTCCATCGGCACGATCGCGTCGATGTTCTCGGCGCTGGTCGTCGCCCGCGTGCTGTGCGAGTGGGCCGTGCGCCGCTCGTTCGTCCGCAACCGTCCGGGCCTCACCGGCCTGGCCAAGACCGGACGCATCCGGACTTATCTCACCGAGTCGGGCCCGAACCTGATGCGCCGCGCCGGCACCTGGATCGCGCTCACCATCGTCATCGCCGTCGTCTCCATCGGCGGCCTGCTGATCCGAGGGCTCAACCTCGGCGTCGAGTTCACCGGCGGTCGCGTCCTGGAGTTCTCGCACTCCAAGGACGTCTCCATCGACACCGCGCGCGACGCCATCGCCGACGCGGGCTTCCCGTCCGCCGTCGTCCAGGAGTCGTCCGGCGACGGGTCGGACGACAACATCAGCGTCCGCCTGGAGAAGATCTCGAACGAGGAGGCCGTCGAGGTCCAGGACGCGCTGGCCACCGTCGGCGGACAGGTCGAGAAGCAGCGCGACGAGCTGATCGGCCCGACGCTCGGCAAGGAGCTGCGCAACAAGGCGATCCTGGCGTTCATCATCGCCGTCGCCGCGCAGATGCTGTACCTGGCCTGGCGGTTCCGCTGGACCTACGCCGCCGCGGCCGTGCTGTCCATGTCGTCGGTCGTGCTGACGGTGGTGGGCTTCTTCGCCTGGTCCGGCAAGCTCGTCGACGGGGTGTTCCTGGCCGCGATCCTGTCAGTGATCGGCCTGGCGGTGAACGACACGATCGTCGTGTTCGACCGCATCCGTGAGCACACGGCCGAGAACCGCGGCCGACGGCTCAGGGACGTGGTCAACGAGGCGATCCTGCAGACGATCCCGCGCACCATCAACACCGGTCTGGGCGCCATGTTCATCCTGGCTGCGCTCTACGTGCTCGGTGGCGACTCGCTGGGCGACTTCGCGCTCGCCCTGCTGATCGGCCTCGGGTTCGGCATCCTGTCGACGATCTTCACCGCGTCCGCCCTGGCGGTCGTGCTCGAGGAGCGCTGGCCGCACGACCCGGAGAAGGGTCCGAAGGCCGTCGACCCGTACGCCCACGTCGAGACCGGCACGCGGGAGGCCGGCACCGTCTAGCAGCCGCCCTCCCCGATGCCCCGCGGTCGCCCAGCGACCGCGGGGCATCGTCGTCCCCAGGCTCGGACGCACGTCCACATCGACGAGCCAAGGGCTGACAACGCCGGAACGGCGGCGTTATGTTGGCAGGACTGTCCACTGCCTTCGGGGGAAGCATGAACAGAACCGGACCCGCCGCCCTGACGCTCGGAGCGCTGCTGCTGCTCGCGTCCTGCTCCGGCGAGGACGCCGACGCCGAGCCGAGGCCGAGGCCCACGGCGACCAGCGAGGCCACCTCGGCGTCACCGACACCCACCGAGCCCGCCCCCACCATGCCGGCCCAGGCGAACGCTCCGTTCCCGGAGGGCGCACCCGCGTTCACGAAGTACTACGTGGACGTGCTCAATCACGCCGCCCGCACTGGTGACAGCTCGCGTCTCAAGGCGTTGAGTGCAGACGAATGCGTGGGATGCACACAGTACGTCGAGAACTTTGACGGACCTCGCGTGAACGCGACGCAGCCTCTATGGGCGATGGGAAACGCAGTTGAGTTAGAGGACACTGGTGATGGTCTCGGAGTCGTGGCCGAGATTGGAGCGCTGAACGACGCAGGCGGCCGCGACATGTTCAAGATCGCGTTCGTTGTGAGCGACGATGAACCCCGACGGATCGTCGAGCTGTATCGGATCGAGAAGTGAACACCGCAAGCGTCGTCCTCTTGCTCCTGACTGCCCTCCCTCATGATGTGACGGTTGATCCGAGTGAAACGTCACCGGGTATCGAACTGCAGGCTGACAAGGCCGTGCACCCTCGCATTACATCTGGTGGGCCAGCACCCGATGCCCAACGCGGGCGGAAGCCCTGGAGCGCGCCGGTCCGTTCCACGCCCCCACCTCGGTGCTTCTTCGACATGTCGAACCCCAACTGGCGGTGCGCACTCAGCCCCAACGAGGCCGAAAACCCGGCGCAGCCGGTGGCGGACGAGCCGGAGGCTCCGCAGGTCACCCCGGGGCGGGTGCTGACCGCGGTGCGCGAGATCGGTCTGCCGAGCCTGCGGCTGTCGGTGCAGCCCGGCGGCGAGACGCTGGTCAACCTCGACACGATCCTGCACACGACCGAGCCGGACTTCGCCCGCAGCATCAGCCTGCTGGGCAGCAGCGTCGAGCTCGAGGCCTCCCCCACCACCTACACGTGGCACCACGGCGACGGCACCAGCCAGCAGACGACGACGCCGGGCGCACCGTACCCGAGCAAGGACGTCGTGCACCGCTACGAGCGCCCGGCCCGCGGCGTCACGCTCCGCGTCGACGCGACCTACGAGGTGCGCTTCCGCGTCGACGGCGGCCCCTGGCAGACCCTGGCGGAGACGATCACCGCCACCGGTCCGGCCACCACGATCGACGTCCGCGAGGCCCGCCCGGTGCTGACCGCCCGGTAGCCCGCCTCGCCCGGGCGTCTCACGGACTGGATGCAAGAATGGCGGCATGCGGATCGCCAATCACGTGGTCGACCTCGTCGGGGGCACCCCGCTGGTCAGGCTCAACAACGTCGTCACTCCCGGTTCCGGGCTGGTCGCGGCCAAGATCGAGTACCTCAACCCCGGAGGCAGCTCCAAGGACCGCATCGCGGTCAGGATGGTGGACGCCGCCGAGGCGTCCGGAGCCCTGAAGCCCGGCGGCACGATCGTCGAGCCCACCTCGGGCAACACCGGCGTCGGCCTCGCCCTCGTCGCCCAGCAGCGCGGCTACCAATGCATCTTCGTGTGCCCGGACAAGGTCGGCGAGGACAAGCGCAACGTGCTGCGCGCCTACGGCGCCGAGGTCGTCGTGTGCCCCACCGCCGTGCCGCCCGAGCACCCCGACTCGTACTACTCGGTCTCCGACCGTCTCGTGCGTGAGGTCGAGGGCGCCTGGAAGCCCGACCAGTACTCCAACCCGGCCGGCCCGCAGAGTCACTACGAGACCACCGGTCCGGAGATCTGGGCCGACACCGACGGCAAGATCACCCACTTCGTCGCGGGCGTCGGCACCGGCGGCACCATCACGGGCGCCGGCCGCTACCTCAAGGAGGTGTCCGACGGTCGCGTGAAGATCATCGGCGCCGACCCGGTCGGCTCGGTCTACTCCGGCGGCACCGGACGCCCCTACCTGGTCGAGGGTGTCGGCGAGGACTTCTGGCCGAGCGCCTACGACCCGTCCGTCACCGACGAGATCATCGCGGTCACCGACGCCGACTCGTTCGACATGACGCGCCGCCTCGCCCGCGAGGAGGGCCTGCTCGTCGGCGGCTCGTGCGGCATGGCCGTCGTCGCCGCCCTCGAGGTCGCCCGTCGCGAGCCGGACGCCGTCATCGTCGTGCTGCTGCCCGACGGGGGCCGCGGCTACATGGGCAAGATCTTCAACGACGACTGGATGAGCTCGTACGGCTTCCTGCGCACGTCGCTGGACGGCCGCACGGACGAACCGACGGTCGGCGACATCCTGCGCAAGAAGTCCGGCGACATGCCGGCGCTCGTGCACACGCACCCGTCCGAGACGGTGCGAGACGCGATCGAGATCCTGCGCGAGTACGGCGTCTCGCAGATGCCCGTCGTCGGCGCCGAGCCGCCGGTCGTCATCGGCGAGGTCGCCGGATCGGTCAACGAGAGCGACCTGCTGAGCGCGGTCTTCGAGGGACGCGCCTCGCTCACCGACGCCGTCGCCGACCACATGGGGCCCCGCCTGCCGCTCATCGGCGTCGGCGAGGACCTCACCGCCACCATGAAGGCGCTCAGCGAGAGCGACGCCCTCATGGTCGTCGACGAGGGCCAGCCCGTCGGCGTCCTCACCCGCCACGACCTGCTGGGAGTGCACGTATGACCGACCACGGCTTCAGCACCCGCGCCGTCCACGCCGGCTGGGAGCCGGACCCGGTCACCGGTGCGGTGAACACGCCGATCTACGCCTCGTCCACGTTCGCCCAGGACGGCGTCGGCGGCATGCGCTCGGGCTTCGAGTACGCGCGCACCGGCAACCCGACGCGCCGCTCGCTCGAGGCGAACCTGGCCGCGCTGGAGAACGGCACGTACGGACGGGCGTTCAGCTCGGGCATGGCCGCGACCGACTGCGCCCTGCGCACGATCCTGCGCCCCGGCGACCACCTGGTCATCCCGAACGACGCCTACGGCGGCACCTTCCGGCTGATCGACAAGGTCTTCACCCAGTGGGGCATCAGCTACACCCCCGCCGCGGTGAACGACCTGGACGCCATCCGCGAGGCCATCCGTCCCGAGACGAAGCTCGTCTGGATGGAGACCCCGACCAACCCGCTGCTCAACGTCGGCGACATCGCGGCGGCCGCCGAGCTGGCGCACACGTCCGGCGCGAAGCTGCTGGTCGACAACACCTTCGCCTCGCCGTACCTGCAGCAGCCGCTGTCGCTCGGCGCGGACATCGTGCTGCACTCCACCACCAAGTACGTCGGTGGCCACTCCGACGTCGTCGGCGGCGTGCTGATCACCGACGACGAGGAGCTCGACCTCGGGTTCGGGTTCCTGCAGAACGGTGCCGGCGGTGTGCCGGACCCGTTCGGCGCGTACCTCACGCTGCGCGGCGCCAAGACGCTCGCGCTGCGCATGGAGCAGCACTGCACCAGCGCCGAGGCGATCGTCGACATGCTGGTCGGCCACTCCGCCGTCGCGAAGGTGCTCTACCCGGGCCTGCCCGAGCACCCCGGCCACGACACCGCGGCCAAGCAGATGCGCCGCTTCGGCGGCATGATCTCGCTGCGGCTGGCCGGTGGACGCCAGGCGGCGCTCGACCTGTGCGCGCGCACCGAGGTGTTCACGCTGGCCGAGAGCCTCGGCGGGGTCGAGTCGCTCATCGAGCACCCCGGCGCGATGACCCACGCGTCCACCGCCGGGTCGCTGCTGGAGGTGCCGGACGACCTGGTGCGTCTGTCGGTGGGCATCGAGGACACCGCCGACCTGCTCGCGGACCTGGAGCAGGCGCTGTCCTGACCCGCACCGCACCGCACACGCGAAGGGGCCCCGGCGAAAGCCGGGGCCCCTTGCTGTTGCTGGGTTCAGCAGGTCACTCGACGACGCCGGTGATGTAGTCGGTGTTCTTGAACGTGTTGTCCGCGGCGTACTCGAAGATGCCGATGGTGGCCTTCGAGGGGCTGCCGGACTCGTTCAGGTCGACCGGGCCGGAGACACCGTCGTAGTCGATGTCCTTGCCGTCCTTGACGAGCGCGACGCAGTCCTTGAACGTCGTGCACTTCTCACCCTCGGCGGAGACCTCGACCAGCTTGCTGGCGATCGACTTGCCCGAGTCGTCCTTCGCGGCCTCGGCGGCCAGGGCCGACAGGATGGTCGCGTCGTAGGACTCCGGTCCGTACGTGAAGTCGGTCAGCTTCGGGTCGACCTCGAGCATGCGGGCCTTGAAGTCGTCCTTGAGCTCGGCACCCGGGTAGGTGGCCTTGACGCCCTGCAGCGTGCCCTTCGGGAAGTCCTTGCTGTAGTCCGCCGTGTTGCCGTCGACGAAGTACGTGGGGACCTGCTTCGGGCCGATGCCGGCCTGCTCCAGACCCGGGATGATCTTGGTGGTCTCGTTGAAGGCGATGACGATGATCGCGTCGGCGCCCGAGTCCTTGATCTTCTGGATCTCCGAGGTGTACGAGGTGGCGTCGACCGCGTACAGCACGGTCTCGGCGACCTTGCCGCCCTGCTCCTCGATGGTCTTCTTGGTGTTCTCGGCCAGCGCCTCGCCGTACGCCTCCTGGCGGGCCAGGATGGCGACGTTCTTGGCGCCGTCCTGCAGCACCAGGTTGCCGAGCACCGCGCCCTGGAGGACGTCCGACGGAGCCGTGCGGAAGTACAGGCCCTTGTCGTCGTACTCGTCGAAGGCGGTCGACGTGTTGGCCGGCGAGAACTGCACGACGCCGGCGCCGATGATCTTGTCGATGACCGACAGCGAGACGCTCGACGACGCGGCGCCGACAATGACGTCGGACTTCGCGGCGAGCAGCTTGTCGACCGAGCCGGGGGCGATCTTCGGCGTGCCGTCGCCGGAGTCGGCCTTGGACTGCGCGACCGGCTTGCCGAGCACGCCGCCGGCCTCGTTGATGTCCTTGACCGCGAGGTCGACGCCCGCGAACTCCGGCGGGCCGAGGAAGGCGAGGTCACCGGTCGACGGCAGCAGGGTGCCGACGGTCAGCGTGCCGTCGCCCTTGGCGGCGGGAGCGGCCGAGGTCTTGTCGTCCGAAGACTTGTCGTCGTCGCCTCCGCCGCAGGCGGCGAGCACGAGGGCGCTCGCAGCAGCAACGGCGGCGAGGCGAACAAGCTTGGTGCTGTTCTTCATCAATCCTCCGGGGATCTTCAACGGATGGTCGGCCTGGATTCCGTCAGGGTCGTGACCCAGGTCGCGTTGCGATGAAAGTAGTCCTCGTTCGTGCCGAATGGGTTACGCACGGAGAATTGATCGGTTTCGTAGCCAAGTTGTAATGCGTCCGATCAGGACGCGCCGAGGCCCGGGCCCTTCTCGACGACCTGCTCGGCGACCTCGCGCGCGGACATGCGCAGGTCCATCGCCGTCTTCTGGATCCAGCGGAACGCCTCGGCCTCGCTGATGCCCAGCGCGGCCTGCAGCAGCGACTTGGCACGCTCGACCGCCTTGCGCGCCGCGAGCTGCTCCTCCAGCGAGCCGACCTCGT
The DNA here is from genome assembly GCF_000312105.1 of Aeromicrobium massiliense JC14. Taxonomy (GTDB): domain Bacteria; phylum Actinomycetota; class Actinomycetes; order Propionibacteriales; family Nocardioidaceae; genus Aeromicrobium; species Aeromicrobium massiliense. The sequence continues at coordinate 591,677 of NZ_HE978638.1, read as the reverse complement.
CGGCGAGCTGGCGCAGCTCGGCGAAGCGGCTGCGGGCCACCTCGATCGCCGGCACCAGGTCGGACTTCGTGAACGGCTTCACCAGGTAGGCCATCGCGCCGGCCTCCCCCGCCCGCTCGACCAGGTCGCGCTGGCTGAACGCGGTCAGCATGACCACGGGGGCGATGCGGGCCTGGGCGATCTGCGAGGCGGCGGCGATGCCGTCGAGCTTGGGCATCTTGACGTCCATGACCACCAGGTCCGGACGCAGCTCGTGGGCCAGGGCCACGGCCTGCTCGCCGTCGGCCGCCTGGCCGACCACGTCGTAGCCCTCCTCGGCGAGCATCTCGGAGAGGTCGAGCCGGATGAGCGCCTCGTCCTCGGCGATGAGCACGCGCGGGGCCGGTGTCGCGTCGGTCGTCAGGTCGTCCACATGAGAAGGTTATCCGGCGCCCGCGACGCGTCGGGCGCCTGGCCGGGTTGGCGGAATGGTAGACGCGGTGGTCTCAAAAACCACTGTCCGAGAGGGCGTACGGGTTCGAGTCCCGTACCCGGCACCCCGAGCACCGACACGACGACGGCGCCGCCGCGCGGATCTCTCCGCACGACGGCGCCGTCGGTCCGTCCGGCCGGCTCCGACCTCAGGTGGTCGTCACCGGCACGACGTCCGGCGCGCCCTTGCGGGCGGCGTCGGCCGTCTCGTCGTCGGGCATCCGCTGGCTCTCCAGCTCCGCCTCGACCCGGCTGCGGTAGTGCTCGACCTCGCGGTCGCGCTGCGAGCCGTCCCAGCCCAGGACGCCGGCCATGAGGTCGGCGACCTCCTCGACGACCCCGAGTCCGCGGTCGAACTCCTCGATCGAGACGCGCGTGCGCCGCGTCAGGACGTCGTCGACGTGACGGGCCCCCTCGTGGCTGGCCGCGTAGACCACCTCGGCCCGCAGGTAGTCGTTCGCACCGGTGAGCGGCTCCCCCAGCGACGGGTCCTGTTGGACGAGCTCGAGCACCTCGTGCACGAGCGAGCCGTAGCGGTTGAGCAGGTGCTCGACCCGCACCTCGTGCAGCCCGCTGGTGCGGGCCAGCAGGTGCCGGGTGTTCCACAGCGCCTCGTACCCCTCGGCGCCGAGCAGCGGGACGTCCTCGGTGACGCACTCCGGCACCTTGCGGTCGAGCTGCACCTCCAGCCCGTGGACGGCCTCGTCGATCGCGTCCTTGGCCATCACGCGATAGGTCGTGTACTTGCCGCCGGCCACGACGACCAGGCCCGGAGCCGGGTGGCCGACCGCGTGCTCGCGCGACAGCTTCGACGTGGCCTCCGACTCGCCCTCCAGCAGGGGTCGCAGCCCGGCGTAGACGCCCTGGACGTCCGCCCGGGTGAGCGGCGTCTCCAGCACCTCGTTGACGTGGTCGAGCAGGTAGTCGATGTCGCTCTCGCTCGCCGCCGGGTGGTCCTTGCTCAGCGACCACGCGGTGTCGGTCGTGCCGATGATCCAGTGCCGGCCCCACGGGATGACGAACAGCACCGACTTCTCGGTGCGCAGGATCATGCCGGTCTCGCTGCGCAGCCGGTCGCGCGGCACGACGAGGTGGATGCCCTTGGAGGCGCGGACGTGGAACAGGCCGCGCTCCCCCGCCATCTGCTGGGTGTCGTCGGTCCAGACACCGGTGGCGTTGACGACCTGCCGCGCCCGCACGGTGAGCTCGCGGCCGGTCTCCAGGTCACGGACGTGCGCACCCACGACGCGCTCCCCCTCCTTGACCAGGTCGACGACCCGGGCCCGGGTGGCGACGTGCGCGCCGTAGGCGGCCGCCGTGCGGGCCAGGAACATCGTGTGCCGGGCGTCGTCGACCTGCGCGTCGTAGTAGCGCAGGGCGCCCACCAGGGCGTCCTTCTTCAGCGACGGCACGAGCTTGCGGGCGCCGCGCCGGGTCAGGTGCTTGTGCAGCGGGACGCTCGAGCCGTAGCCCGAGGCCTTGCTCATCGCGTCGTACAGGGCCACGCCGGAGCCGACGTAGAACCGCTCCCAGCCGCGGTGCGTCAGCGGGTACAGGAACGGCACCTTCTTGACCAGGTGCGGCGCGAGCCGCTCCAGGTTGAGGCCGCGCTCCTTGAGCGCCTCGGCGACGAGCCGGAAGTCGAGCATCTCCAGGTACCGCAGCCCGCCGTGCATGAGCTTGCTGGAGCGGCTGGAGGTGCCGGACGCGACGTCGCGCGCCTCGACGAGGCCGACGGTCAGGCCGCGCGTCACGGCGTCGAGCGCCGCACCGGCCCCGACGACGCCGCCGCCGACGACCAGGACGTCGAGCACCTCGCTCTCCATCGCGTCGAGCGCGTCCTCCCGGGCCTGTGGTGACAGGGCTACCGATCGCATGTCGAACCTCCTCAGTCCACGTCCACCCAGTCGAGGGTGCGGGTCACGGCCTTCTTCCACATGGCATAACCCTCCTCGCGCCGGGTTTCGTCCCAGGACGGCTCCCACCGCTTGGACTCGTTCCAGTTCTCGCGCAGCTCGTCGGTGTTGGCCCAGAAGCCGACGGCCAGGCCGGCCGCGTACGCCGCACCCAGCGCGGTGGTCTCGGCGACCACCGGACGGCTGACCGGGACGCCGAGCACGTCGGACTGGATCTGCATGCACAGCTCGTTGGCGGTCACGCCGCCGTCGACCTTGAGCACCTCGAGCTCGACGCCGGAGTCCTTGGCCATCGCCTCGGCGACGTCGCGGCTCTGGTAGCAGATCGACTCGAGGGTGGCGCGGGCCAGGTGCGCGTTGGTGTTGTAGCGCGACAGGCCGACGATGGCGCCCCGGGCGTCCGAGCGCCAGTACGGCGCGAACAGGCCCGAGAACGCCGGCACGAAGTAGACGCCGCCGTTGTCCTCGACCTGCTTGGCCAGCGACTCGGACTGCGCGGCGCCGGAGATGATGCCCAGCTGGTCGCGCAGCCACTGCACGGCCGAGCCGGTCACGGCGATGGAGCCCTCCAGCGCGTACACGCACGGCTCGTCGCCGAACTTGTAGGCCGGCGTGGTCAGCAGGCCCGCCTTGGAGCGGACGATCTCCGTGCCGGTGTTGAGCAGCATGAAGTTGCCGGTGCCGTAGGTGTTCTTGGCCTCGCCGGGCTCGAAGCAGACCTGGCCGACGGTCGCGGCCTGCTGGTCGCCGAGGATGCCGGTGATCGGCACCTCGCCGCCGAACGGGCCGTTCTCCAGTGTGTGGCCGTACGGCTCGGGCGACGAGGACGGCTTGATCTCGGGCAGCATCTGGCGCGGGATGTCGAAGATCGCGAGCAGCTCGTCGTCCCAGTCGAGCGTCTCCAGGTCCATGAGCATCGTGCGGCTGGCGTTGGTGACGTCGGTGACGTGGACGCCGCCGCGCGGGCCGCCGGTCAGGTTCCACAGGACCCAGGAGTCCGTGGTGCCGAAGATCGCGTCGCCGGCCTCGGCCGCCTCGCGGACGCCGTCGACGTTCTCCAGGATCCACTTGATCTTGCCGCCGGCGAAGTACGTCGCCGGGGGCAGGCCGGCCTTGTGCCGGATGGTGTCGCCGTGACCGTCGCGCTCCAGCGCCGACGCGATGCGGTCGGTGCGGGTGTCCTGCCAGACGATCGCGTTGTAGTACGGACGTCCGGTCTTCCTGTTCCACACGACGGTGGTCTCGCGCTGGTTGGTGATGCCCAGGGCGGCCAGGTCGGACGCCTCGAGCTTCGCGCGGCGCAGCGCGGTCTGGATGACCGAGGTCGTGCGCTCCCAGATCTCGGTCGGGTCGTGCTCGACCCAGCCCGCCTTCGGCATCACCTGCTCGTGCTCGAGCTGGTGACGGGCGACCTCGTTGCCGCCGTGGTCGAAGATCATGAACCGGGTGCTCGTGGTGCCCTGGTCGATCGAGCCGATGTAGTCAGCCATGTCGGTGTGCTCCTCGTGGTCCGTGCGGGATCAGGTGTTGGTGTCGCCGACGGGGGCGTCGGCCTTGGGCAGGGCGTCCTCGTCGGGCAGGAACGCCTCGATGGCGTACTTGAACAGCGCACCGCCGATCAGGCCGCCGATGACCGGGGCCACGATCGGCACCCAGAAGTAGAGCTGGTCGCCGTTCGCGGAGTAGAACGCGTCGCCGTAGCCGGTGATCCAGGACGCCAGCCGCGGGCCGAGGTCTCGGGCCGGGTTGATGGCGTAGCCGGCGTTCGAGCCGAAGGCCAGGCCGATCGCGACGACGGTGAGGCCCACGGTGACGGGTCCGAGGTTGGCCAGCGGGCCGTTGTTGGCCGCCGTGGTCAGCGCGAAGATGACGAAGACGAGGATCGCCGTGCCGACGATCTGGTCCAGGAAGGCGGTCGCGACCGTGACGCCCTCCGCGGGCGACGTGGAGAAGATGCCCTGGGTGGCCTTCGTGTGGCCGGGGTCGATCTTCGCGATCTGGTCCGCGTACGTGACGCGGACGATGAGCGCGGCGACGAACGCGCCGGCCAGCTGAGCCAGCGAGTACGGGGCGACCTTGCGCCACTCGAAGCCCTTGAAGGCCGCGAGCGCGACGGTGACGGCGGGGTTCAGGTGGGCGCCGCTGAGCCGCGCGGCGACGTACACGCCGAGGGTCACGGCCAGGCCCCAGGCCCAGGCGATGGAGTTCCAGTCGCCCGACACGCCCTCGGCGCCGGTGCCTCCGCCGGTCACGACCTGGGCGACGACGCCGACGCCGAACAGGATCAGGATCATCGTGCCGAAGAACTCTGCGGACAGCTCTCCGACGAGTGGCTTGTGCTTCACACGTCCGTCCTCACTCGCGGCCGGCTCCGTTGCCGGCGTTCCTGCGAACCTAGGAAGCGGTGTGACGCACGGCAACACCATCCGTTCGGCGATGTCGAACGCGGTGTCCTACCGTGGGCCCGTGCCCGGGAACGTGCAGGCGGTCGAGCGAGCGGTGGCGGTGCTGCGCACGCTCGCCGCCGCCGGACGCCCGCTCGACCTGGCCGAGATCGCGGCGGCCCTCGAGCTGCCCAAGACCACCGCGTTCGGCCTGGTGCGCACCCTGCGCGACGTCGGGATGGTCGAACAGCACGGCAGCGGGGGTGCGTACGCGCTCGGCGCCTCGCTGTCCCGGCTGGAGCAGACCGCCCTCGACCCGCACGACCTGCGCTCGATCGCGACCAACTGGGCCGACGCGCTGGCCGCCCGATCGCGGCTGGAGGTGCTCATCACCATGCCCGAGCCGGAGGGCGCCCGGGTCGTCCACCACGTGTTCCGCCCCGACGACAGCGCCCAGGAGCTGCGCACCGGCGACCTGCTGCCGCTGCACGCGACGGCGGCCGGCAAGGTGCTGCTCGCCCACGCCGTGCGCTCGCCGCGCCCCCCCGACCTGGAGCGCTACTCGAGCCGGACGATCACCCACCGCCCCCGGCTGGACGCCGTGCTGCGCCGCGTCCGCGAGAGCGGCTGGGCCGCGGAGACCGGCGAGTTCCACCCGGACGAGGCCGGCGTCGGCGTCGCGCTGCGCGGCTACGGCGGCCTCGTGGTGGGCGCGGTGTCGGTCCGCGGTCCGATCGAGCGCGTGATGGGCCGCGACGGGCGACCGCCGTCCGGCCTGCTCGACCTCGTGCGCTCCACCGCGCACTCGATCTCCCGGGCGGTCGTCACGTGAGCTACGTGGCCGCGATCGACCAGGGCACCACCTCGACCCGCTGCATGCTCTTCGACCGCCAGGGCCAGACCGTCTCGCTCGCCCAGCGCGAGCACCGCCAGCTGTTCCGGCGGCCCGGCTGGGCCGAGCACGACGCGCTGGAGATCTGGCGCAACGTGCAGCGCGTCGTGCCGGCGGCCCTCGCCCAGGCCGGCGCGGACGAGCGCGACGTCGCCGCGCTGGGCATCGCCAACCAGCGCGAGACCACCGTCGTGTGGGACCCGGGCACCGGACGTCCGCTCGCCCCGGCGATCACCTGGCAGGACACCCGCACGTCCGAGCTCGTGGACGCCCTGGTGGCCGCCGGCGACGCCGACCGCATCCGGGCCACGACCGGGCTGCGGCCGGCCACGTACTTCGCCGGCCCGCGGCTGCGCTGGCTGCTCGACCACGTGCCGGGGCTCCGCGAGCGCGGCGAGGCCGGCGAGGCGCTGTTCGGCACGATGGAGTCCTGGCTGATCTGGAACCTCACCGGTGGACGCGACGGGGGCATCCACGTCACCGACGCCACCAACGCCAGCCGCACCATGCTCATGGACCTCACGACGCGGCAGTGGGACGACGACATGCTCGCCCTGCTGGGCGTCCCCCGCGCGATGCTGCCGCAGATCCGCAGCAACGCCGAGCGCTACGGCGACTGCGACTCCCTGCTGCGCGGCGTGCCGATCGCCGCGGCGATCGGCGACCAGCAGGCGGCCCTGTTCGGGCAGACCTGCTTCGAGGCGGGCGACGCCAAGTGCACGTACGGCACCGGCGCCTTCCTGCTCGTCAACGCCGGCACCGAGCGGCCGCCGGACACCGACGGCCTGCTCACCACCGTCGGCTACGTGCTGGGCGACGAGCCGCCCGTGCACGCGCTGGAGGGCTCGATCGCCATGGCCGGCTCGCTGGTGCAGTGGCTGCGCGACTCGCTGGAGATCATCCCGACGGCCCCGCAGATCGAGACGCTCGCGCGCACCGTCGACGACAGCGGCGGGTGCACCATCGTGCCGGCCTTCTCGGGGCTGTACGCCCCCCGCTGGTCACAGGAGGCTCGCGGCGTCATCGTCGGCCTCACCTCGTACGTGGGTCGCGGCCACCTGGCCCGGGCCGTGCTCGAGGCGACCGCGTGGCAGACCTGGGAGGTCGTCGAGGCGGTGCGCCGCGAGGCCGGCATCGACCTGGCCGGACTGCGGGTGGACGGCGGCATGACCTCGAACCACCTGCTCATGCAGATGGTGGCCGACGTGCTCGACGTGCCCGTGCAGCGTCCGCTCGTGTCCGAGACGGTGTGCCTGGGCGCGGCCTATGCCGCGGGGCTCACCGTCGGCTTCTGGTCGGGCCTCTCGACCCTGCGCCGCAACTGGCACCGCGCCGCGTCGTGGCAGCCCCGGATGGACCCGAAAGCCCGCCGCCGGGGCGCGCGGCGCTGGAGCCACGCGGTCGAGACCGCGCTGCTGGCCGCGCGCCCGGACGACGAGGACGACGAGGACTAGCCCAGCCGGCGCCCGGTGGTGGCCGAGAACAGATGGATGCTGCCGGGGTCGGCCGGCGCCAGGTGCAGGTCGGCCCCCTTCTGCGGCGGACGACGCCAGTCGGCGCGCGCCACCAGCAGCGGCGACTCGTGGCCCAGCTGCGCGGTGCCGTACATCCACGCGTCGGCCCCGAGCTCCTCGACGATCTCGACGCGCATCGCGACGCCGGAGTCGGAGATCTCGAGGTTCTCCGGCCGGATGCCCACGACGACGGTCGGCCCCTCGGCCTCGGCCAGCTCGTCGCGGGGCACCGGGACGACCAGGTCGCCGAAGCGCACGCCGCCGTCCTCGATGGGCAGCTCGAGCAGGTTCATGGCCGGCGATCCGAGGAACCCGGCCACGAAGACGTTGGCCGGGCGGTCGTACATCGCGCGCGGCGACGCGCACTGCTGCAGCACGCCGTCCTTGAGCACCGCCACGCGGTCGCCCAGCGTCATCGCCTCGACCTGGTCGTGGGTGACGTAGACGGTGGTGGTGCCCAGACGGCGCTGCAGCTGGGCGATCTGCGTGCGGGTCTGCACGCGCAGCTTGGCGTCCAGGTTCGACAGCGGCTCGTCCATGAGGAAGACCTTGGGCTGGCGCACGATGGCGCGGCCCATCGCCACGCGCTGGCGCTGGCCGCCGGACAGCGCCTTGGGCTTGCGGTCCAGGAACGGCTCGATGTCGAGCATCCGCGCGGCCTCCTCGACCCGCGGACGGATCTCGGACGCCTTCGCGCCGGCGACCTTGAGCGCGAAGCCCATGTTCTCGGCCACCGTCATGTGCGGGTAGAGCGCGTAGTTCTGGAACACCATCGCCACGTCGCGGTCCTTGGGCGGACGACGGCTCACGTCGTCGTCGCCGATGAGGATGCGCCCGCCGTCGACGTCCTCGAGGCCGGCGAGCATCCGCAACGAGGTGGACTTGCCGCACCCGGAGGGGCCGACGAGCACGAGCAGCTCACCGTCCTCCACGCGCAGGTCGAGGGCGTCGACCGCGGGGCGGTCCTGCCCGGGGAACAGGCGGGTCGCCTGCTCGAAGGTCACTGCAGCCATCGAAGGCTCCTTTCCACCGGCAGGAACGTGCCGGACGATCCGAGTGGTGGAGCCACCCTCGCACACGCGAACGTGATCCGGAACACCTTTTGGGAGCGTTCCCACGAGACGGACGAGAAGAGGCCCGCACCCTCGTGGGGTGCGGGCCTCCTCGGCTGCTCAGCTCTCGTACGCGGGGGCGGCGGCGTTGACCGCGTCGCCGATGCGGTGGATGCGCAGCGCGTTGGTGGAGCCGGGGATTCCCGGAGGGGCACCGGCGACGATGACGACCTCCTCGCCGACCTCGCCCAGGTGACGCTCGAGCAGCGCCGTGTCGACCTGCAGCACCATGTCGTCGGTGTGCTTGACCTCGGGCATGAGGAACGTCTGCACGCCCCAGGTCAGCGCCAGCTGGTTGCGGGTGACCGGGTCGGGCGTCAGCGCGAGCACCGGGACGTGCGAGCGGTAGCGGGCCATGCGTCGCGCCGAGCCGCCGATCGTGGTGAACGCGACGACGTACTTGGCCTCGATCGACTCCGCGACCGTGGCCGCGCCGCGGCAGATGATGCCGGCGCGGGTCTTGGGCTGCCAGGTGTAGGCGGCCATGCGCGGCAGGCCGTGGTCCTCGGTGGACTCCACGATGTTGGCCATCGTGCGGACCGTCTCGATCGGGTAGTCGCCCACGCTGGTCTCGCCCGAGAGCATGACCGCGTCGGCGCCGTCGAGCACGGCGTTGGCGACGTCGGAGGCCTCGGCGCGCGTGGGGCGCGGCGAGGAGATCATCGACTCCAGCATCTGCGTGGCGACGATGACCGGCTTGGCGTTCCGGCGGGCCTTCTCCACGATGTGCTTCTGCACGATCGGGACGTCCTCGAGCGGCAGCTCGACGCCCAGGTCGCCGCGGGCCACCATGAACGCGTCGAAGGCGTCCATGATCTCGTCGAGGTTCTCGACCGCCTGCGGCTTCTCGATCTTGGCGATGATCGGACGCTTGACGCCCTCCTCGTCCATGATCGCGCGGACGTCGTCGGCGTCGCTCGCGTTGCGGACGAACGACAGCGCGACGTAGTCGACGCCGGCACCGAGCGCCCAGCGCAGGTCGGAGACGTCCTTCTCGCTCATCGCGGGGACGCTGACGTTCACGCCGGGCAGGTTGATGCCCTTGTTGTTGCTGACCGGGCCGGCGACCTCGACCTCGGTGACGACGTCGGTGGCCGTCACCTCGCGGGCGACCAGGCGGACGCGGCCGTCGTCGACCAGGATCGGGTCGCCGGGCGAGACGTCGCCGGGCAGGCCCTTGTAGGTCGTCGAGCAGCGCGTCGCGTCGCCCTCGATGTCGTCGACGGTGATGGTGAAGGAGTCACCGACGCTCAGCTGGTGGGGCCCGTCCGCGAAGCGACCGAGGCGGATCTTGGGGCCCTGGAGGTCGGCGAGCACGGCGATGGCCTTGCCGGTCTCCTCGGCCACGCGGCGCACGGCGTCGAGCCGTCGCTGGTGGTCGGGCACGTCACCGTGGCTCATGTTCAGACGAGCCACGTCCATGCCGGCCTCGGCCAGCTGGAGCAGGGTCTCGTAGGTGTCGACAGCGGGCCCGAGGGTACAGACGATCTTGGCTCTACGCACGGGTCCACCCTATCGACCCGTCCTCCACTACCGCACCCGAGCCCCGCATTCGTGAGACGTCGCTCACGTGAACGGACGACGACGAAGGGGCCCGGCGCGGTGCCGGGCCCCTTCGGTTCGTGCGTCGGACGTCGCTCAGACGACGACCGGGCGGGCGTTCGGCGGGATCGGCGCCGGGAGCGCCGTGCTGCCGGTCAGGTACGCGTCGACGCCCGCGGCGGCCGAGCGGCCCTCCGCGATGGCCCACACGATGAGCGACTGGCCACGGCCGCAGTCGCCGGCGACGAACACGCCGTCGACGCTCGACATGTACCTCTTGTCGCGCTTGACGTTGCCGCGCTCGTCCAGCTCGCAGCCGAGCTGCTCGACCAGGCCGCCGGTCTCCGGGCCGGTGAAGCCCATCGCGAACAGCACCAGCTGCGCGGGGATCTCGCGCTCGGTGCCGGCCCGCTCGGTGAGCTTGCCGTCGATGAGCTCGACCTCGACGATGCGCAGGGCCCGCACCTGGCCGTCCTCGTCGCCCAGGAACTCCTGGGTCGAGACCGAGTAGACCCGCTCGCCGCCCTCCTCGTGCGCCGAGGCGACGCGGAAGAGCATCGGGTAGGTCGGCCACGGCTGGTTCTCGGGACGGTCGTCGCCCGGCTGCGGCATGATCTCCAGGCTCGTCACCGAGCGGGCACCCTGGCGGATCGCCGTGCCCAGGCAGTCGGCGCCGGTGTCGCCGCCGCCGATGATGACGACGTCCTTGCCGGTGGCCACGATCTGGTCGTCGACCGTCTCGCCGAGCGCGACCCGGTTGGCCTGGGGCAGGAAGTCCATGGCCTGGTGGATGCCGCCGAGCTGGCGGCCCGGGGCGGGCAGGTCACGGCGCACGGTCGAGCCGATGGCCAGCACGACGGCGTCGTAGCGGTCGCGCAGCTGCGCGCCGGTCAGCGACTCCCCCACGCGGACGCCGGTGCGGAACACCGTGCCCTCGCGCTTCATCTGGTCGACGCGGCGGTCGACCTGGACCTTCTCCATCTTGAACTCGGGGATGCCGTAGCGCAGCAGGCCACCGGGCTTGTCGTCGCGCTCGTACACCGCGACGGTGTGGCCGGCCCGGGTCAGCTGCTGGGCGACGGCCAGGCCCGCGGGGCCCGAGCCGATGACGGCGACCGTCTTGCCGGTCAGCCACTCCGGCGGCTGCGGCTTGACGTTGTGCCGGTCCCAGGCCTTGTCGATGATCGAGACCTCGACGTTCTTGATCGTCACCGGGTCGCGGTTGATGCCCACGACACAGGCCGTCTCGCACGGCGCGGGGCACAGCCGGCCGGTGAACTCGGGGAAGTTGTTCGTCTTGTGCAGACGATCGATCGCCTCGTCCCAGTCGTCGCGCCAGACCAGGTCGTTCCACTCCGGGATCAGGTTGCCCAGCGGGCAGCCGGAGTGGCAGAACGGGATGCCGCAGTCCATGCAGCGTCCGGCCTGCTCGGAGATGATCGGCAGCAGCGCGCGGCCGACGCCTCCGGGGTAGACCTCGTTCCAGTCCTTCACCCGCTCCTCGACCGGACGCCGCTCGGCGCCCTGGCGGGGGTACTTCATGAATCCTCGGGGATCAGCCACGAGCGGCCACCTCCATCATGCGCTCCGTCGTCTCGTCCTCGGTCAGGCCCAGCTGCTCGGCCTCGGCCTTCGCGTCCAGCACCTTGCGGTAGTTCACCGGCATCACCTCGCGGAACCGGGCCACCGAGGCGTCCCAGTCCTGCAGCAGCTGCTCGGCCACGGCCGAGCCGGTCTCCTCGTGGTGCTTGCGCACCAGCTCGTGCAGCTCTTCAGCAGCCTGAGCGGCGGAGCCGCCGGCGTCCGGACCCGCCAGGGTCCGAACCTCCACCATCTCGGGGTTGACGAGCGACTCGTCGAGGTCGAGCACGTAGGCCTCGCCGCCGCTCATGCCGGCCGCGACGTTGCGGCCGGTGGGTCCCAGGATGACCACGCGGCCACCGGTCATGTACTCCAGCGCGTGGTCGCCCACGCCCTCCACCACCGCGGTGGCACCGGAGTTGCGCACGCAGAACCGCTCCCCCGCGCGTCCGCGCAGGAAGATCTCGCCCGACGTCGCACCGAAGCCGATCACGTTGCCGGCGATGGTCTGCGCCTCGGCGGTGAACCGCGCCTCGCGCGGCGGGCGCACCACGATGCGTCCGCCCGACAGGCCCTTGCCGACGTAGTCGTTGGCGTCGCCCTCGAGGCGCAGCGTGACGCCCCGCGGGACGAACGCGCCGAACGACTGGCCGGCGGTGCCGGTGAACGTGAGGTCGATCGTGTTCTCGGGCAGTCCCTCGCCGCGGTAGCGCTTGGTCACCTCGTGGCCGAGCATCGTGCCGACCGTGCGGTTGACGTTGCGGATCGGCAGCTGGGCGCGCACCGGCTCGCCGCGCTCGAGCGCGTCCGCGCTGAGCTCGATGAGCTGGACGTCCAGGGCCTTGTCCAGGCCGTGGTCCTGCTTCTGCACGTTGTGCCGGGCCGCGTCCTCGGGCAGCTCGGGCACGTAGAACACCGGCGAGAGGTCCAGGCCGGACGCCTTCCAGTGGTCGACCGCCTTGCGCGTGTCGAGCAGCTCGGCGCGGCCGACGGCCTCCTCGATCGAGCGGAAGCCGAGCTCGGCGAGCAGCTCGCGCACCTCCTGGGCGACGAACTCGAAGAAGTTCACGACGAACTCGGGCTTGCCGGTGAACTTCTCGCGCAGCTCGCGGTTCTGCGTCGCGACGCCGACCGGGCAGGTGTCCAGGTGGCAGACGCGCATCATGATGCAGCCGCTGACCACCAGCGGGGCCGTGGCGAAGCCGAACTCCTCGGCGCCCAGCAGCGCGGCGATGACGACGTCGCGGCCGGTCTTGAGCTGGCCGTCGGTCTGCACCACGATGCGGTCGCGCAGCCCGTTGATCAGCAGCGTCTGCTGGGTCTCGGCCAGGCCGAGCTCCCAGGGACCGCCGGCGTGCTTGAGGCTGGTCAGCGGCGAGGCGCCGGTGCCGCCGTCGTTGCCGGAGACCAGCACGACGTCCGCCTTGGCCTTCGCCACGCCCGCCGCGACCGTGCCGACGCCGACCTCGGAGACCAGCTTCACGTGGACGCGGGCCGACGGGTTGGCGTTCTTCAGGTCGTGGATGAGCTGCTTGATGTCCTCGATCGAGTAGATGTCGTGGTGCGGCGGCGGCGAGATGAGGCCGACGCCGGGCGTCGAGTGACGCGTGCGCGCGACCCAGGGGTACACCTTCGGGCCGGGCAGCTGGCCGCCCTCGCCGGGCTTGGCGCCCTGCGCCATCTTGATCTGCAGGTCGTCGGCGTTGGTCAGGTACTCGCTGGTGACGCCGAAGCGTCCCGAAGCGACCTGCTTGATCGCCGAACGACGCTCGGGGTCGTGCAGCCGCTCGGGGTCCTCACCACCCTCGCCGGTGTTGGACTTGGCGCCCAGCCGGTTCATGGCGATGGCGAGCGTCTCGTGCGCCTCCTGGCTGATCGAGCCGTAGCTCATCGCGCCGGTGGAGAAGCGCTTGACGATCGAGCTGACCGGCTCGACCTCGTCGACCGGCACCGGCGGACGCTCGCCGCGCTTGAGCTCGAACAGCCCGCGCAGCGTCATGAGCCGCTCGGACTGGTCGTCGACGCGCTGGGTGTACTGCTTGAACACGTCGTAGCGGCCCGTGCGGGTCGAGTGCTGCAGGCGGAACACGGTCTCGGGGTCGAACAGGTGCTCCGGCCCGCCGCGGCGCCACTGGTACTCGCCGCCGGTGTCCAGCATCCGGGGACCGGACTGGCCGCGCAGCGGATACGCCTTCTCGTGGCGCTCCTTCACCTCGGCGGCGATGACGTCCAGGCCGACGCCGCCCAGCTTGGACGCCGTGCCGGTGAAGTAGGCGTCGACGACCTCGTGGGACAGGCCGACGGCCTCGAAGATCTGCGCGCCGGTGTAGGACGCGACGGTCGAGACGCCCATCTTGCTCATGACCTTCAGGACGCCCTTGCCCAGGCCGTAGACCATGTTGCGCGCGGCCTTGCCCGGCTCGACGGACTCGACGTGGACGCCCTCGCGGGCCAGGTCCTCGGCGGTCTCGAGCGCCAGGTACGGGTTCACCGCGGTGGCGCCGTAGCCGACGAGCAGCGCGACGTGGTGCACCTCGCGGACGTCGCCGGCCTCGACGATGAGGCCGGCCTGCGTGCGCAGCTTCTGGCGGACCATGTGGTGGTGGACCGCGGAGGTCAGCAGCAGCGACGGGATCGGCGCCAGGTCGGCGTCGGAGTGACGGTCCGACAGCACGATGATGCGGGCGCCGTCGGCGATCGCGCGCGAGACGTCGGCGCAGATCTCGTCCAGCTTGGCCTTGAGCGCCTCGCCACCGCCGGCGACCTCGTACAGGCCGCGGACGACGTGCACCGAGAAGCCCGGCATGTCGCCGTCCTTGTTCATGTGCCGGACCTTGGCCAGCTCGTCGTTGTCGACGACCGGGAACGGCAGCTGCAGCATGCGGCAGGACGCCGGGCTCGGGGCCAGCAGGTTGCGCTCGGGGCCGATCGTGCCGGCCAGCGACGTCACGACCTCCTCGCGGATGGCGTCCAGCGGCGGGTTCGTGACCTGCGCGAACAGCTGGTTGAAGTAGTCGAACAGGTTGCGCGAGCGGTCCGACAGCGCGGCGATGGGCGTGTCGGTGCCCATCGCGCCGATCGGCTCGTAGCCGGTGCGCGCGATCGGGGCGATGAGCTGGCGCACCTCCTCCTCGGTGTAGCCGAAGACCTGCTGGCGACGGGTCACCGAGGCGTGGGTGTGCACGATGTGCTCGAGCTCGGGCAGGTCCTCGAACCGGACGAGGCCCGAGTACAGCCACTCGTCGTAGGGGTGCTCGGCGGCGAGCTCGCCCTTGACCTCGTGGTCCTCGACGACGCGGTGCTCGTCCAGGTCGAGCAGGAACATCGTGCCCGGCTCCAGGCGGCCCTTGCGCACGATCGTCTCGGGGTCGAGGTCGAGCACGCCGGCCTCGGAGGCCAGGACGACCAGGCCGTCATCGGTGATCCAGAAGCGTCCGGGGCGCAGGCCGTTGCGGTCGAGCACGGCGCCGATCTGGGTGCCGTCGGTGAAGCAGACGCAGGCCGGGCCGTCCCAGGGCTCCATGACGCTGGAGTGGAACTCGTAGAAGGCGCGACGGGCCGGATCCATCTCGGCGTCGTTCTCCCACGCCTCGGGGATCATCATCATCATCGCGTGCGGCAGCGAGCGTCCGCCCAGGTGCAGCAGCTCCAGCACCTCGTCGAAGGACGCCGAGTCCGACCCCTCGGGATCGCAGATCGGGTACAGCCGCTTCATGTCGCCGGGGATCAGGTCGCTCTCGAGCAGCGCCTCGCGGGCGCGCATCCAGTTGCGGTTGCCGCGGGCGGTGTTGATCTCGCCGTTGTGCGCGATGAACCGGAACGGGTGCGCCAGCGGCCAGCTCGGGAAGGTGTTGGTCGAGAACCGGCTGTGCACGACGGCCAGCGCGGACTCCATGCGCTCGTCGAGCAGGTCGGGGAAGAACGCGTCGAGCTGCTCGGTGGTGAGCATGCCCTTGTAGACCAGGGTGCGGCTCGACAGCGACGGGAAGTACACGCCGAGCTCGCGCTCGCTGCGCTTGCGCAGGCAGAACGCCAGACGGTCCAGCTCCAGGCCGGTGCGGTGCTCGCGCTCGGAGCGGACGAACAGCAGCTCGAAGCGGGGCATGACGCTGCGCGCCATGGAGCCGAGCAGCGACGGCTCGACCGGCACCTCGCGCCAGCCCAGGACCAGCAGGTCCTCCTCGGCGGCGATCTTCTCGACCGCGACGCGCGCGGCGTGCGCCTCGTCCTCGGCCTCGGGCAGGAAGGCCATGCCGACGGCGTACTCGCCGACGGCCGGCAGGTCGAAGTCGGCCACGCCACGCAGGAAGCGGTCCGGGACCTGCATGAGGATGCCGGCGCCGTCGCCGGTGTTCTCCTCGGCGCCGACGGCGCCTCGGTGGTCCAGGTTGCGCAGGGCCGTCAGGCCCTTGTGCACGATGTCGCGGCTCGGCTCACCGGTGAGGGTGGCGACGAACGCGACGCCGCAGGCGTCGTGCTCGTAGGCCGGGTCGTAGAGCCCCTGGGCGGGGTAGGTGCGCATGATGCATGACCTCCACACGTCGTCGATCGTCCAGACCTGGGACGACGTTGGCCCGAGTCAGCACGGCCACATTACACGCAGATCACGTGCCGGCCGAACCGGCGCACCGCACGGGCGTCAAAGCCCGGCGCCGCCCACGAGGGAGCCGAAGCCGTAGGTGAGCGCCGCGGCGAGGCCGCCCAGCAGCAGCTGACGCAGGCCGCCGAACCACCACGGGCGGGAGGTCAGACGCGTGACGAGCGCGCCGCACCCGAACAGGGCGACGAGCGACACGGCGACCGCGGGCCAGACGGTGGCCGCGCCGAGCAGGAACGGCAGCAGCGGCAGCACGGCACCGACGGCGAACGAGCCGAACGAGGACACGGCCGCGAGCGTCGGGGACGGCAGGTCGTCGACGTCGACGCCGAGCTCGACCTCCGCGTGCACCCGCACGGCCTTCTCCAGGTCGCGGTGGATGTCGGCGGCCGCCTCGCGGGCGACGTCCTCGTCCATGCCCTTCTCGACGAACATCTCGGCGAGCTCGGCCTCCTCGGCGGGACCGTTGCCGAGGATCTCGGCCCGTTCCTTCTGCACCTCGCGCAGCGCGGCCTCGGACTGGCTGGCGACGGAGGTGTACTCCCCCGCGGCCATCGAGAACGCGCCCGCGGCCAGGCCGGCCAGACCGGCCAGCACGACCGCGTCGCGGTCGGCGGTGCCGCCGGAGACGCCCATGACGAGCGCGAAGTTGGAGACCAGCCCGTCCATGGCGCCGAACACGGCGGGCCGCAGCCAGCCGCCGGTGACGTCGGCGTGCTCGTGCCCGATCTCGCCGGCCGGCGCCCCCTCCGTCATGGCCGAGGCGTCTCCGGCTCGGAGTGCTCCGCGACGTCCTCGGCGGCCGGGTCGGTCGCGTCGTCGGCGTCGGCCGCGACGGCCTCGTCGCCGTCGGCGGGCGCGTCGACCTCGTGGCGGGGCATCATCGCGCCCGGCTCGTCGAAGCCCTTGCGCGTCGCCCAGACGAAGTAGGCCAGGGCGAGCACGAACATGATCACGGACGTCCAGACGTTCAGCCGGAACGGGCCGATCTCGTTGGCCGGGTCGATGCGCAGCTGCTCGATCCAGAAGCGTCCGGCCGTGTAGACCATGACGTAGAGCGCGAAGACGCGGCCGCCGTGCAGCCGGAAGCGGTGGCCGAGCCAGACGATGAGCGCGGCACCGAGCAGGTTCCAGACCGCCTCGTACAGGAACGTCGGGTGGAACGTCTCGAACTGCTCGAACCCGCTCGGCCGGTTGTCGGCGTCGATCTCCAGCGCCCACGGCACGGTGGTCGGCTTGCCGAACAGCTCCTGGTTGAACCAGTTGCCGATGCGGCCGACCGCCTGCGCGACGAGCAGGCCGGGCGCGAGGGCGTCGGCCAGGGCGCGGAACCGCACGCCGTACCGGTGGCAGGCGTACCACGCGCCGAGCGCGCCGCCGCTGACGGCGCCCCAGATGCCCAAGCCGCCCTCCCAGATGCGGAAGACGTCGGTCCAGTCCTGGCCGCCGCCGAAGTACAGCTCGTTGTCGGTGACGACGTGGTAGATCCGGGCGCCGACGATGCCGGCCGGGATCGCGAACATGGCGATGTCGCCGACGACCCCGGGACGTCCGCCGCGGGCCTGCAGACGGCGCTCCGCGATGACGATGGCCAGCACGGCGCCGATGATGATGCCGAAGGCGTAGGCGCGCAGGGGCACGGGTCCGAGGTGCCAGACCCCGCTGTCGGGGCTGGGCAGGTACGTGAGCATCAGGACCTCTCGACGCCCGCGCGGAGCTCGCGGGCCAGCTCGCGGACGGCGTCCACGCCGGCCGAGGGGGTGGGTGCGTCCAGCAGGCAGCGCACGAGCGCGGAGCCGACGATGACGGCGTCGGCGAACGCGGCGACCTCGTGCGCCTGCTCGCCGTTGCTGACGCCCAGGCCGACGCCGACCGGCTTGTCGGTGACGCCGCGCAGGCGCTGCACCAGGGTGGGCGCGAGGCTGCTGGTCTGCTGGCGCTGGCCGGTGACGCCCATGACGGCGGTCGCGTAGACGAATCCGCTCGCCGCCTCGGCGGTCATGGCCAGGCGCTCGTCGGTCGACGACGGCGCGACGAGGAAGATCTGGTCCAGGCCGTGCTCGCGCGCGGCGGCCGTCCACTCCCCCGCCTCGTCCGGCGTGAGGTCGGGGGTGATGAGGCCGGACCCGCCGGCGGCGGCGAGCCGCTCGGCGAAGGTGGCCACGCCCAGCCGCTCGACCGGGTTCCAGTAGGTCATGACGACCGTCGGTGCCCCGGTGGCGGCGCTGACGGCCACGACGTCGAACACGTCGCCCACCTTGGTGCCCGCGGCCAGCGCGGTGTCGGCGGCGGCCTGGATCGTGGGACCGTCCATGACCGGGTCGCTGTAGGGCAGGCCGACCTCGACCAGGTCGACGCCGCCCTCGACCATCGCCTCGATCGCCGCGATGGACGTCTTCTTGTCGGGGAAGCCGGCCGGCAGGTAGCCGACCAGGGCCGCGCGGTCCTCGGCGCGGGTGCGGGCGAACAGCTCGTCGACGGCGCTCACTCCTCCACCCCCTCCTCGAGGACGACCGGTCCGTCGATCAGGCCGAAGTACTCCGCCGCGGTGTGGACGTCCTTGTCACCGCGGCCGGACAGGTTCACCAGGATCGTGGCGTCCGGGCCCAGCTCCTTCGCCAGGCGCAGCGAGCCGGCCAGGGCGTGGGCGGACTCGATGGCCGGGATGATGCCCTCGGTCTTGCACAGCAGGTCGAAGGCGTGCATCGCCTCGGCGTCGGTGGCCGGGAAGTACGACGCCCGGCCGATGTCGGCCAGGTAGGAGTGCTCCGGGCCGACGCCCGGGTAGTCCAGGCCGGCGGAGATCGAGTGCGACTCCATCGTCTGGCCGTCCTCGTCCTGCAGCAGGAACGAGCGCGCACCGTGCAGGACGCCGACGTCGCCGCCGGTGATCGTGGCCGCGTGACGTCCGGTCTCGACGCCGTCGCCGCCGGCCTCGACGCCGTACAGCCTCACGTCGGCGTCGTCGACGAAGCCGGTGAACAGGCCGATCGCGTTCGATCCGCCGCCGACGCAGGCGACCGCCGCGTCGGGCAGGCGTCCGAGCAGCTCCAGGCTCTGGCGCCGGGCCTCGTCGCCGATGCCGCGCGTCAGGTCGCGCACCATCGCCGGGAACGGGTGCGGCCCGGCGGCGGTGCCGAACAGGTAGGTGGTGCGCTCGACGGTCGCGACCCAGTCGCGCAGCGCCTCGTTGATCGCGTCCTTGAGCGTGCGGCTGCCGGTGCGGACGGGCACGACCTCGGCGCCCAGCATCTTCATGCGGGCGACGTTGAGCGCCTGGCGCTCGGTGTCGACCTCGCCCATGTAGACCGTGCACTCCATGTCCAGGTAGGCGCACGCGGTGGCCGAGGCGACGCCGTGCTGGCCGGCACCGGTCTCGGCGATCGCGCGCGGCTTGCCCATCCGCTTGGCCAGCAGCGCCTGGCCCAGGACGTTGCGGATCTTGTGCGCACCCGTGTGGTTGAGGTCCTCGCGCTTGAGCAGGATGCGGGCGCCGGCGGCCTCGGAGAAGCGGGTCGCGTCGTACAGCGGGCTGGGGACGTTGGCGTACTCGCGCAGCATCCGGTCCAGCTCGGCGGTGAAGACCGGGTCGGCCTTGGCCTCGGTCCAGGCGGTGTCGAGCTCGTCCAGCGTGGCGATGAGGGCCTCGGGCATGAAGCGCCCGCCGAAGCGGCCGAAGTGACCGCTGGCATCAGGTTGTGCGTACGTCATGACGAATGTTCCTCTGCGAAGGGTCCGGTGGACGGCCGTCGACGATCACGAACGTCGCGGACGAGCCTCACCGGGAGGTGGGACGGGGCGGCGGGGCGGAACGCCGCGTCACCATCGGTGCTGCAGGGCGGGGTGCTGGCCGGCCGCGACGAGGTCGGCGACCGACGCGCGCGGGTCGTCGCCGCGCACCAGGGTCTCGCCGACCAGCACGACGTTCGCACCGGAGCGGGCGTAGGAGATGACGTCGTGCGGGCCCTTCACGCCGGACTCGGCGACCTTGACGACGTGGTCGGGCAGCACCGGCGCGACGCGTGCGAACGTGCCGGTGTCGACCTCGAGCGTCTTGAGGTTGCGGGCGTTGACGCCGACCAGGTCGGCGCCGGCGTCGACGGCACGCCGCGCCTCCTCCTCGTCGTGCACCTCCACCAGCGGCGTCAGGCCGATCGAGCGCGCGCGCTCGATCAGGCTCTCGAGCGCGTTCTGCTCCAGCGCGGCGACGATGAGCAGGGCCAGGTCGGCACCGGCAGCCCGCGCCTCCCACAGCTCGTAGGAGGTGGTGATGAAGTCCTTGCGCAGCAGCGGGACGTCGACGCGCGAGCGGACGGCGCGCAGGTCGTCCAGCGAGCCGCCGAAGCGGCGCTGCTCGGTGAGCACGCTGATCGCGGCCGCGCCACCGGACTCGTAGGCGGACGCGAGCGCGGCGGGGTCGGCGATCTCGGCGAGCGCGCCCTTGCTGGGGCTGGACCGCTTCACCTCGGCGATGACGGAGACCCCGTCCGCGCGGAAGGCGGGCATGGGGTCGATCGACGGCAGCTGGCGCGCGGCGCGCTCCTTGAGGTCCTCGAGCGTGGTCTGCGCCATGCGCTGATCACGGTCCGCGGCGACGCCCGCAAGGATGTCGTCGAGCACGGTCATCGTGGCCTCCTCCGATGCACCGGCCGCGGCACGGGCCGGAATGCGTCCCAGCGTAGTCCGAGCGCCCGTCACGCCGGACGACAGCCCAGCATCCGGGCCCGCCTCCGGGGTCCCCGTCCCACGCGTCGCTACGCTCCGGCCCATGGTCCCCGACCCGTCCGCCACGCCTCCCCCGCCCGAGCTGGAGCCGTTCGACTCGCTGGCCGCGGCCTGGCGCGTCCTCGCCGCCGACCCGGCCCGGGTGATCGGGGGCAGCGCCGTGGTGGTGCTGGCGGGCGTGCTGTCGGCCGCCGGCGTCCAGGCGCTCGCCGGCACCAGCCGGATCGCCTGGGCCTGCTGGGCGGTCGTGCTGGTCGCCTTCTGGCAGGTGCTCGCCGCGGTGCTCGTGCGCGCTGGCCTGGACGCCCTCGACGGGGGCGAGTTCGACGTCGTCCGGGCCGCGCGGTCGCTGCCCCTGCCCGACGTGGTGCTGACCGGGCTGCTCGTCGCGACGATGACCACGGTCGGCACGCTGCTGTGCCTGCTGCCGGGCGTCGCCGTCGCGGTGCTGACCGGGTTCACGCCCTACGTCATCCTGGTCGAGCGGCTCGGGCCGGTGGACGCCGTGCGCCGCAGTGGCGAGCTCGTCGTGCAGCACCTGGGCGACGTCGTGAGCCTCATGCTCCTCACGATCGGGATCGTGCTGGCCGGGCTGCTGGTGGTGTGCGCCGGTCTGGTGCTCGCCCTCCCGCTCGTCTACGTCGCGTGGGGGCACGCCTACCTGTGGTTCACCCGGACGCCGGACACGGGGCCCGCCGGGCCGTAGGCTCCGCCGGTGACCGATCACGACCCCGGCCCCGACGACCCGCACGACCTCCCGCCCTACGGCTGGGTGCCGCCCGACGAGCCGCCGTCCGTCCCGCCGCCCGGTGGCCCCGGATGGCCGCCGCCCGCGTGGGGGCCGCCGCCGCCCGAGCAGAACAAGAAGGCCCTGTGGTCGATGATCCTGGGGATCCTCGGTCTGGTCTGCTGCTGCTTCCTGCTCGGCGTGCCGGCGATCGTGCTCGGCATCCTGGCCCGCCAGGAGATCGACGCGAGCGGCGGGCGTCAGGACGGCGGCGGCATGGCGCTCGCCGGGCTCGTGCTGGGCGCGGTCAGCCTCGTCGGGACCGCCGTGTCCTGGGCGTTCAACTGGCTCGACCTGGTGCTGGCGTTCTGACCGGCCGGGCCGCCCCGCGCGTCGCAGCGCGCGTCGCCCGGCGAGATTCACTACGCTCGCGCGCATGACGACCAACGAGCCGCCGTACACCAACGACCCGAACCAGCCCGGCGGCCTGCCGCCGTACGGCTCCGGAGGCGACGTGCCCCCGCCGCCGCCCGGTGGAGGCTACGGCTACGGCGACGGTGGCTACGGCGCCCCGCCGGAGCAGAACAAGAAGGCCCTGTGGTCGATGATCCTGGGCATCGTCGGCCTGCTGTGCTGCGGCATCGCCGGCATCGTCGCGATCGTCCTGGGCAACCAGGCCAAGAAGGAGATCGCCGACAGCGCCGGCCGCCAGACCGGTGAGGGCATGGCCAAGGCCGGCTACATCCTGGGCATCGTCGCCGTCGTGCTGTGGGTCGTGGGCATCATCCTGCGGGTCGCCGTCTTCGCCAGCTGAGCCTCCCCGACGCCAGAAGCCCCCGGCACCACGTGGTGCCGGGGGCTTCGTCGTGCGTGGGTCGTCGTCGGGCCGGGTCAGGGCGCCAGCCACGCCCCGAACGGCAGGTTGCGGACGAGGCCGAACGCGACGACCCCGGCGATGATGACGGCGCCCGCCCGGCCGCTCAGGACGATCATGCGGGCGTCCCGCTCGCCCCGCCAGCGCCGCACGACCCAGACCACCCAGGCCACCGCGAGCACCGCGGCGAGCAGCACGGCCAGCAGGTTGCTGGAGATCGCGCCGACGACGTCGCCGTTGGTCAGCAGGTTCGCCGCCCGCAGGCCGCCGCAGCCCGGGCACGGCCGGTCGCCCACGAGCAGGAACGGGCAGTAGCCGTAGGAGCCGGACTCGTGCGGGTCGCGCACGTGCAGCAGCACGCCGGCGGCCAGGCCCGCGACGGCGACGCCCGCTGGTCCGCGCAGGGCGGACCAGCGGGCGTCACGGGTCGAGACGGTGCTCATGTCAGGCGCGGACGACGACCGAGCTGACGACCATGTCGTGCCAGGTGCGCTTGCGCGCGTCCCACAGCGGCCACAGGACGTCCAGGAAGCAGGCGTTCACGAAGATCGTGTACATGATGTAGCGCAGGAACGACATGCCCACGCCCAGCGGCTGACCGTCGTTCTCGCGCACCGCCTTGATGCCGACCCACTTCTTGCCCAGGCTCTGGCCGGTGCGGCCCATGCGGACGATCGAGTTCCAGATCGTGAACGCGATCGAGAGGATCGCCGCGAGCACCATGAGGATCCAGCCGAGTGGGTTGCCGGCGTCGTCGATCGTCTCGGTGCCGTCGAGGTTCGTGGTCGTCTCGGCGGTCGCGAACAGGATCACCAGGCCGATGACGAACGGCACGAAGGCGACCAGGAACGAGAGCAGCGAGTCCAGCAGGGTGGCGCCGACGCGCGACCACCAACCGGCGTACGGGTGCGCCGGGTAGCCGTAGCCCTGCGGCGGCGGGGCCGGCTGGTAGGGCTGTTGGCCGTAGCCCTGCGGGTAGCTGCCGGGCTGCTGCGGGCCGGGCTGCTGCGGGTAGCCACCCTGCTGCGGCGGCGGGGTCTGGCCGGGCTGCTGCGGGTCGCCGGGGTAGGAGGGGTACTGCGGGCCGTCGGTCATCGGGCTCCTCGGAGTCGCGAGATCAGTGGTGGTCGGCCTCGGCGCGCTTCGCGCCCAGGCCGGCGGCGGACATGACCGGGCCCACGATGCCAGCCGCGAGCGTCACACCGACACCGATCCAGAAGATCAGCCAGTTGGGCTCCGGCACGAGGCCGACGCCACCGATCGTCAGGCCGACCAGGGCCATGATGACGGCCGTCCAGGCGGCGGGGGTGGAGCCGTGGTGCATGGGTCTCTCCTCGAGTGCGCGGTGCGTGCGTGCGGCCACAGCCTACTGCGTCGGGTCGCGGCCCTCGTCGAGCGCCTTCCAGAGGTCGGCGGGTGACGCGTCCTCGGCGACGACCTCGTCGCCGGGCCCGTGCGCGGCCGGCGCGTCGTAGCGCCGGCCCATGGTCGGCCAGCGTCCGGCCAGGGCGGCGACGACGGCGCCCAGCACGGCCGCGAGCACGAACGCACCGGCCGTCACGAGCCGCCAGGCGGACTCGGCGACGACGTCCGGCTCGTTGGTGCCCGTGTACGCGGTGGACTCCTCGACCGCCTGGGCGAACGCGCTGCCGGTGACGTCGGCGGTCAGCACCAGCACGCAGGCCAGCACCGAGACCAGCACGACGAGCACGCCCACGACGCGGCGGACCCGGACGGACGCGGCCAGCACGGCGAGCGACGACGCGACCACCACGAGGGCCAGGGCCGCGGCCGCCGGCGTGACGTCGCGGCCGGTGACCGAGACGTCGTCGGGCAGCAGGCCGTCGGCCTCGACCGTCGCCTTCGCCCACACGCGGGTGGCGCCGAGGAACGCGAGTCCCCCGACCGCCAGCAGAGCCAGGACGACCGGGCCGTACAGCCGGCGGGCGTTCATGCCAGGCGGTCCGCGTCGAAGCAGGTGTGGTCGCCGGTGTGGCAGGCGGCGCCGGTCTGGTCGACGACGAGCAGCAGCGTGTCGCCGTCGCAGTCGAGCCGGACCTCACGCACCTGCTGCGCGTGCCCGGAGGTCTCGCCCTTGACCCAGTACTCCTGGCGGCTGCGGCTCCAGTAGGTGGCGCGGCCGGTCTCGAGGGTGCGGCGCAGCGCCTCGTCGTCCATCCAGGCGAGCATCAGCACGTCCTTGGTGGACGCCTCCTGGACGACGGCCGGGACGAGGCCGTTCGGGTCGCGCTTGAGCCGCTCGGCGACGGCGGGGTCGAGATCGCTCACGCGTCCATCCTCCCAGGCAGGTTCGACTGGGCGACCCAGCTGGCGTGCAGCCGGCCGTAGACGCCGCCCTCGGCCAGCAGCTGGGCGTGGCTGCCGTCCTGGACGAGCCGGCCGGCGTCGAAGACGAGCACGCGGTCGGCCGACTCGGCGGTGCTGAGCCGGTGCGCGATGGTGACGCTGGTGCGCCCCGACAGCAGCGTCTCGAGCGCCCGGGTGGCGCGCAGCTCGGTCTGCGGGTCGACCGCGCTGGTCGCCTCGTCCAGCACGAGCAGGGCCGGGTCGGCGAGGGCGGCGCGGACGAGGGCGACGAGCTGGCGCTCGCCGGCCGACAGCGACTCGCCCCGCTGGCCGACCTGGGTGTCCAGGCCCTGAGGCAGGCCGGCGAACCAGTCGGCCAGGCCGAGGTCGGTGAACGCGGTCTCGAGCTCGGCGTCGGTGGCTCCCGTGCGGCCGTACCGCAGGTTGTCGCGCAGCGTGGCGTCGAACAGGAAGCCCTCCTGGGGCACCATCACGACGTGCCGGCGCAGGTCGCTGAACGGGACGTCGCGCAGGTCGACCCCGCCGAGGCGGACCGCGCCCTCGACCGGGTCCATGAGCCGGGTGAGCAGCTTGGCGAACGTCGTCTTGCCCGACCCGGTCTCGCCCACGACGGCGACGCGCTGGCGCGGCGGGATCTCGACGTCGACGTCGGTCAGCACGCGCGGACCGCCGGGGTAGGCGAACGCGACGTCGTCGAAGCGGGCGCCGAGCGGCTCGTCGGGGATGGTGGTGCCCCGCTCCCCCGGGTCGACCACGTCGGCCGGGGTGTCGAGCAGCGCGATCACGCGGCGCCAGGACGCGATGGCGTTCTGCGCGTCCGTGATGACCTGGGTGGCCTGCTGGGCCGGGCCGACGAACAGGCCGACCAGGAAGGCGAAGGCGATCACCGTGCCCATCGAGAGCCCGCCGGCCACGCCCAGCACGACGCCCAGCGCGATGACGCCGGCGTTGGCCAGGCCACCGGCGACGCCGGCCGAGGCGAACGTGACGGCCACGATGCTCTGCGCCCGGATGTTCGCCCGGTAGTTGCGGTCGATGCCGGCGTCGACGCGGCGCTGGGTGCGGCGCTCGATCGCGTACGAGCGCACCACCGAGGCACCGACGACCGGCTCGGCGATGACCGCGAGCATCTCGCCCACCGTGCGGCGGACGGTGTCGTACGCGCGGCTCATGTGCTTGGCGAACAGCGTGAGCGACAGCCACAGCGGCAGGAAGCACACGAGCACGACCACGGTCAGCTGCCAGGAGTAGTACGCCATGATCATCGTCGCCACGAGCATCTGGCCGACGCTGACCACGATCATCACGCCGGTGAACTGCAGGAACAGCGAGATCTGGTCGAT
This sequence comes from Aeromicrobium massiliense JC14, assembly GCF_000312105.1. Classification (GTDB taxonomy): domain Bacteria; phylum Actinomycetota; class Actinomycetes; order Propionibacteriales; family Nocardioidaceae; genus Aeromicrobium; species Aeromicrobium massiliense. The sequence continues at coordinate 565,671 of NZ_HE978638.1, read as the reverse complement.
GTCGGAGGTGACCCGCGAGACGAGCACGCCGCGGCGCTCGCTGCTCTGGGTCAGCACCGAGAGGTCGTGGACGTGCCGGAACGCCCGGACCCGCAGGTCGGACAGGGCGACCTCGCTGCGGGTGAACAGGCGGATGCGCATGGCGTAGCCGGCCACCGCGGTGAGCAGCACGACGACGAGCGTCAGCCCGGCGTAGAGGAAGATCCGGCCCTCGTCCATCTGCGAGCCGTCGCCCAGGCCGTCGTCGATGGCGGCGCGCACGACGATCGGCACGATCGAGGCGCCCACCGTGCTCAGCAGGGCGAGGAACAGCGTGACGCCCAGGCCGTCCATGACCTGCGGCGAGAGGGCCAGGCCGCGACGGATGACGGCCCAGCCGGTCACCTCGTGCGCCTCGCTGGCCGGGGCCGGGGCCGCGGTGCGCCGCTCGGCGGTCGTGGTGGTCACTGGGCCTCCCGGGCCTGGTCGTAGGCGTCGACGAGGTCGCGGTAGGCCTCGGACCGGACGACGAGCTCGTGGTGCGGGCCGCGGTCGACGATGCGTCCGGCCTGCAGGAAGACGACCTCGTCGGCGAGCGCGATGGTGGCCTTGCGGTACGCGACGACGAGCACCGTGGGGCCGGTGCCGTCGGACGTGCGCGCGGCGAGCTCGGCCAGGATGCGCCGCTCGACGTCGGGGTCGAGCGCGCTGGTGGCGTCGTCCATGACGAGCAGCCGCGGGCGGCGCACCAGGGCGCGGGCCAGGGCGAGGCGCTGGCGCTGGCCGCCCGACAGGGTCGTGCCGCGCTCGCCCAGCTGGGTGTCGAGCCCGTCGGGCAGCGCCTGCACGAACGACTCGGCCTGGACGGTGCGGAGCGCGTCCCACACGGCGGCGTCGTCGATGCCCTCGCTGCCGAGGGTGACGTTCTCGCGCACCGAGTCGTCGAACAGGAAGGTCGACTGCGGCACGAGGGCGACCGTCGACGCGAGGTCGTCGTGGGTGAGCGTGCGGACGTCGACGCCGTCGAGCTCGACCCGGCCCTGCTGCGGGTCGACCAGGCGCACCAGCAGCGACGTCAGGGTGCTCTTGCCGCTGCCCGTGGAGCCCACGACCGCCGTGACCGAGCCGCGTCCGACGTGCAGGTCGAGGTGCGACAGCACCGGGCGGTCGGCGTCGGGGAACGTGTAGGTGACGTCGCGCAGGTCGAGCTGGACGGCGCCGCCGCCCGGCAGGGTGCGGTCGCCGTACTGCATCGAGCCGGTCGCGGCGAGGACGCTGTCGACACGGTCCCAGCTGACGACGCTGCGCGGCAGCTCGCCCAGCACCCAGCCGATGGCTCGGACCGGGAACGCGACGACGGTGAACAGGTAGGCGACCTGGACGACGTCGCCCGGCTCGGCGGCCCCGCTCGCGACCCGGCCGACGCCGAGCACGATGACGAGCAGGATGCCCAGGTTCGGCAGCGCCTCGAGCAGCGGGTCGAACACGCTGCGGATGCGGCCGACCTCGATGTTGGCGTCGCGCAGCCGCTCGGTGGCGGTGCGGAACCGCTCGGTCTCGTCCGCCTCGCGGCCGAGCGACTTCACGACGGTGGCGCCGTCGAAGGACTCGTGGGCCACGGCGCTGACGTCGCCACGCAGGGACTGCGCGCGGGCGGCCTTGGGCGAGAGCCAGCGCTGGTAGAAGACGTTGATGCCGAACAGCGCCGGGAACACGACGAGGCCGACCAGGGTCAGGACGACGTCCGCCTCGACCATGGCGACGATCGCGGTGAGCAGCATCGCGACGACGCCGAGCGCCATCGGCAGCGGCATGAAGACCGCCCACGTGGCCTCGACGTCGGCGTTGGCGTTGCTCAGCAGCTGCCCGGTCGGGTGGCGGTGGTGCCACGACATCGGCAGCGACAGGTACTGGCGGGTGACCCGGCGGCGGTAGTCGGCGATGAGCCGGTAGTAGACCAGGCCGCCGACCAGGCGGCGGCCGACGATGCCCAGCGCGCGCAGCACCGCGACGCCGATGAACAGGAACACCGCGGTCCACAGCGCGCCCTCGGCCACGTCGCCGCGCTCGAAGGACGGCCGGATGACGTGATCGGTGGCCCAGCCGAGCACCCAGGCGTCCGCGACGGTCATGGCGCCGTAGAGCAGGCTGCCGACCACCGAGACCGTGAACCACCACTTCTGGGCGACGATGCCGCGACCCAGCAGGCCGAAGCCGCGCCGCATGATGCGGTCGTCGGTGCCCGTCAGGTCGTCGGGCGCCGCGGTGTCAACGGACATGGATTCCTTCGCGGCGCAGGCTGTCCTTCACCTGTCCGATGGTCAGCTCACCGAAGTGGAACACGCTGGCGGCGAGCACGGCGTCGGCCCCGGCGTGCACGGCAGGGGCGAAGTGCTCCAGCCGACCGGCGCCGCCACTCGCGACGAGTGGCACTCTCGTAACGCTGCGGACCGCCCGAATCATTTCCAGGTCGAAGCCCTGCTTGGTGCCGTCGGCGTCCATCGAGTTGAGCAGGACCTCGCCCACGCCCAGCTCGCCGGCCTGCTTGACCCACTCGACGGCGTCCAGCCCGGCCGAGCGGCGTCCGCCGTGGGTGGTGACCTCGTAGCCGCTGGGCTGCTCGTCGCTGCGTCGCGCGTCGACGCTCAGCACGAGCACCTGGTTGCCGAACCGGCCGGTGATCTCGGCGATGACCTCGGGGCGCGCGATGGCGCCGGTGTTGATGCCGACCTTGTCGGCGCCCGCGCGGAGCAGGCGGTTGACGTCGTCGACCTCGCGCACGCCGCCGCCCACCGTCAGCGGGATGAACACCTGCTCGGCGGTGCTGCCGACGACCTCGAACGTGGTCGAGCGGTCGTCCGAGGACGCGGTGATGTCGAGGAACGTCAGCTCGTCGGCGCCCTCGGCGTCGTAGACCTTGGCCATCTCGACCGGGTCGCCGGCGTCCTGGAGGTCGACGAAGTTGACGCCCTTCACGACGCGGCCGGCGTCGACGTCGAGGCAGGGGATCACACGGACGGCGAGAGTCACCCCCGCAATCTATCGGGGCCCACCGACGTCCCCGGCGGGCGCTAGGGTCTGCCCGTGCCGATGACCCAGCGCTGCGACGAGTGCCGAGAGCTGTTCGACCCCGAGACGGAGGGGCCCCTGCTCCTGGCCGTCCGTCGCGGCGTGGACGCCGACGAGTGGGACGACTCCTGGATCGTGTCCGGCACCCGGCTGGACCTGCGGTTCTGCTCGCAGGCGCACGCCGCCGAGCACCTCGCCCTGCGGAGGCTGCCCGACGTCCCCGAGGAGGCGGACGACGAGTCCAGCGACCTCGGCGAGACCGCGGTGGTCGTCCTCGTGCTGGGCGCGTTGGTCGCGCTGCTGCTCGGTGCCGGCTACGGCTTCCTCGAGCTGGTCCGGACGGTGCTCTAGACCTCGGCGACGGCGGTGAGCGCCTCGGGCAGCGTGAACGCGCCCGCGTAGAGCGCCTTGCCGACGATGGCGCCCTCGACGCCGATGCCGGTCAGCGACGCGATCGCGCGCAGGTCGTCCAGGCTGGACACGCCGCCGGAGGCGACGACCGGCTTGTCGGTGACGTCGCAGACCTGGCGCAGCAGGTCCAGGTTCGGGCCCTGCAGCGTGCCGTCCTTCGTGACGTCAGTGACGACGTAGCGGGCGACGCCGTCGCGCTCGAGCCGCTCGAGCACCTCGAACAGGTCCCCGCCGTCCTCGGTCCAGCCGCGCGCGGCGAGGGTGCGGCCACGCACGTCCAGGCCGACGGCGATCTGGTCGCCGAAGCGGGCCACGGCGCTCTTGCACCACTCCGGGTCCTCCAGCGCGGCGGTGCCGAGGTTGACCCGGCGACAGCCGGTGGCGAGCGCGGCCTCGAGCGAGGCGTCGTCGCGGATGCCGCCGGAGAGCTCGACCTTCACGTCCAGGCGGCCGACGACCTCGGCCAGCAGCTCGCGGTTGGAGCCCTTGCCGAACGCGGCGTCCAGGTCGACCAGGTGGATCCACTCCGCGCCGTCGGTCTGCCACTGCAGGGCGGCGTCGAGGGGCGAACCGTACGTCGTCTCGCTGCCGAGCTCGCCCTGGACCAGGCGCACGGCCTGTCCGTCGGCGACGTCGACTGCGGGGAGGAGCTCGAGAGTCACCGGGTGATCGTATCGGCCGCCGCTCCCCCGCCCGCCCGCCGGTGCGCGGCGTGGACGCGAGGGCTTCGGCCGTGCGCGGCGGCGGAGACTTAGCGTCCACGGCGTCCGGGCGGCGGTGAGCCGGCGTCCACGCCGTGGTGCGCGGTGGACGCAGGCTCACCGCTCCGAGGCCCGTGACCTTGTCGGACGTCGCGCCTACGGTGTGACCATGGCCACCTTCGTCCTCGTCCGCGGTTTCTGGCTCGACGCGTCGTCCTGGCGCCACCTGGTGCCGCTGCTCGAGCAGCGCGGCCATCGCGTGCTGCTGGCCAGCCTGCCCGGCACCGGTCCCGACGACGACCGCAGCGGCGTCCGGCTCGCCGACCACGTCGAGGCCGTGCTCGACGCCGTCCGGGCGGCCGACGAGCCCGTGGTGCTGGCCGGCAGCAGCTTCTCCGGGCGCCTCGTGCAGGTGGTCGCCGAGGAGCACCCCGAGCTGGTGCGGCTCGCCGTGTTCGTCGACTCCTCCCCCATGCCGCTCGACCCGTCCGGAAGTCCGGAGCCGTCCGGCGACGAGGTGCCGTTCTCGTGGGACGAGCTGAGCGAGCCCGAGCAGCGCGACCTGTCACCGGAGCTGCGCGCCGAGATCGAGCAGGCCGCTGTCCCGTTCCCCGCGCAGGTCGCCCGCGACGGCTGGGACCTCTCGGCCGGGCGACGCTTCGCCGTGCCTGCGCTCGTCGTGGCGTCCGGGTTCGACGAGGCGCAGCTCGAGACGTGGAGGCGCGAGTACCCCGCGGTGGCCGACGAGCTCGACGGCTACGACGACCTGACGATCGCCTGGCTGCCGACCAGCCACTGGCCGCACCTCACCCGTCCGGACGACCTGGCCGAGATCCTGCTCGACGCCGTCGCCGACTGAGGCCTAGAGCGTGCCGACCCAGTTGCGCAGCAGCTGCGCGCCGGCGTCGCCGGACTTCTCGGGGTGGAACTGCGTCGCCCAGAGCGGGCCGTTCTCGACCGCCGACACGAAGCGCTCCTCTCCGTAGGCCGTCCAGGTGACGACCGGCTGCGGGAACGACGGCGGCGGGTCGAGCAGCCACTCGCGCACCCCGTAGGAGTGCACGAAGTAGAACGACGCGTCCTCCAGGCCCTCGAACATCCGCGACCCGGCGCCGGGCTCGACGGTGTTCCAGCCCATGTGCGGCACGACCGGTGCCTGCAGCTGCTCGACCGTGCCCGGCCACTCGCCGCAGCCATCGGCGCGGACGCCGTGCTCGATGCCCTGGGCGAAGAGGATCTGCATGCCCACGCAGATGCCCATGACCGGACGGTTCGCGATGAGCCGCTTCTCGATCAGCCGCTCGCCGTCGACCGCACGCAGCCCCTCCATGCAGGCCGCGAAGGCGCCGACGCCGGGGACGAGCAGGCCGTCGGCCTCCAGGGCGACGTCCTGATCGGTCGTCAGCACGACCTCGGCGCCGGCGCGCTCGACGGCGCGGACGGCCGAGCGCAGGTTGCCCGAGCCGTAGTCGAGGACGGCGACCTTCGCCGTCACAGCGCTCCCTTGGTGCTGGGGATGCCGGTCTCGCGCGGGTCCAGGGCCACCGCCTCGCGCAGGGCGCGCGCGAGCGCCTTGAACTGGCACTCGGCGATGTGGTGCGGGTCGCGGCCGGCGAGGAGGGTCATGTGCATCGTCAACCCCGCGTGGTGGGCGATCGATTCCAGGACGTGCGAGGTCAGCGACCCGACGTACTGGCCGCCGATGATCGCGGTGATCTGGCGCTCGGGCTCGCCGGTGTGGACGAAGTACGGGCGGCCCGACACGTCCACGACGCAGGTGGCGATCGCCTCGTCCAGCGGGATCGTGGCGTTGCCGTAGCGGCGGATGCCGGCCTTGTCGCCGAGCGCCTCGCGCAGCGCCTCCCCGAGGGAGATGGCGGTGTCCTCGACCGTGTGGTGGGCGTCGATGTGCAGGTCGCCGACGCTGCGGACCGTGAGGTCGATGAGCGAGTGGCGGCCCAGCGCCGTGAGCATGTGGTCGTAGAACCCCACGCCGGTGTCGATGTCCGTGCGGCCCGTGCCGTCGAGGTCGACCTCGACGACGACGTGGGACTCGGACGTTTTTCGCTCGATGCGAGCCGTACGGGTCATCTCGAAGCCACCTCCGTCAGTGCCTGCTTGAACGCTTCCATCTCGGCCGGCGTGCCGATCGACACCCGCAGCCATCCGTCGGGTCCAGTCTCCCGGATGAGCACGCCGCGGTCCAAGACGCCCTGCCAGACGGCGTGCCGGTCGTCGAACCGGCCGAACAGGACGAAGTTGGCGTCCGACGGCGCCACCTCGAAGCCCTGCTCGGTGAGCCAGGCCGCGGTCTCGTCGCGCGTGCGGCGCAGCTGGTCGACCTGGCCGAGCAGCTCGTCGCGGTGGCGCAGGGCGGCGACCGCCGTCGCCTGCGAGACCGCCGAGAGGTGGTAGGGCAGCCGCACGATGCGCAGCGCGTCGATGATCGCCGGGTCGGCGGCGACGTAGCCGAGCCGGCCGCCGGCCAGCGCGAACGCCTTGCTCATCGTGCGCGTGACCAGCAGCCGCGGGAACTCCGCGAGCAGCTCCAGCGCACTCAGGACGCCGTCGCGACGGAACTCGGCGTACGCCTCGTCCACCACCACGACGCCGGGCGCCGTCTCGAGCACGGCCCGCGTGTGGGCGGGGTCGAGCGCGGTGCCGGTCGGGTTGTTCGGGCTGGTGAGCACCACGACGTCCGGCTGCTCGGCCTCGATCAGCGCGAGCGCGGCGTCGACGTCGATGCCGAAGTCGTCGCGTCGGCGTCCGGCCACCCACCGCGTGTGGGTGTTGCGGGCGTACTCGGGATACATCGAGTACGTCGGGGCGAACGACAGCGCCGTGCGTCCGGGACCGCCGAACGCCTGCAGCACCTGCTGCATGACCTCGTTCGACCCGTTCGCCGCCCACACGTGGGTCGAGGTCAGGCCGTGGCCGAGGTAGTCGGCCAGGCCCTCGCGCAGCGCGGTCGCCTCGCGGTCGGGGTAGCGGTTGAGCCCCAGCGCGACGTCGCGCACCGCCGCGGCGATGTCGTCCGCGGCGGCCGCGCTCGGACCGTACGGGTTCTCGTTCGTGTTCAGCTGCACCGGCACGTCGAGCTGCGGGGCACCGTACGGCTCCTCGTCGCGCAGCTCCTCGCGCAGCGGCACCCAGTCGGGAACGCTCATCGCGCCGCCGCCTGAAGAAGAGCACCGTAGGACGACGGCGCGACTCGTGACATCAGATCGTTCACTCGCTGGCGCTCGCTCATCGCGCCGCCGCCTGAAAAAGAGCACCGTAGGACGACGGCGCGACTCGTGACATCAGATCGTTCACTCGCTGGCGCTCGCTCATCGGGCGGTACGGATCGAGACGGCGGCACCGTGACCGGGCAGGTCCTCGGCCTCGGCGAGCGTGACGACGTGGCCGCCGACCTCGCGGAGGGCGTCCTCGGTGTAGGTGACGACCTGCATGTTCTTGCAGAACGCCCGGACCGACAGCCCCGAGGAGTGGCAGGCGCAGCCGGCCGTGGGCAGCACGTGGTTCGAGCCGGCCGCGTAGTCGCCGAGCGACACCGGCGCGAACGGACCGACGAAGACGGCACCCGCGTTGACGATGCGGGCCGCGTCGGCGGCGGCATCTCGCGTCTGCACCTCGAGGTGCTCGGCGGCGTAGGCGTTGGCCACGTCGACGCCCTGGTCGGTGTCACGCACCAGCACGACGCCGGACTGACGTCCGGTGAGCGCGGTGGTGACGCGCTCGGCGTGCTTGGTGGCGGCGACCTGGGACTCGAGCTCGGCCTCGACGGCGGCGGCCAGCGCCTCGCTGTCGGTGATGAGCACCGAGGCGGCCATCGGGTCGTGCTCGGCCTGGCTGATCAGGTCGGCAGCGACGAACGCCGCGTCCGCCGTCTCGTCGGCGACGATCGCGATCTCGGTGGGGCCCGCCTCGGAGTCGATCGCGACCTGGCCGCGGACGAACCGCTTGGCCGCGGCGACGTAGATGTTGCCCGGTCCGGTCACCAGGTTCACCGGGGCGCACGACTCGGTGCCGTAGGCCAGCATCGCGACGGCCTGGGCACCACCGGCGGCGTAGACCTCGTCGACGCCCAGCAGCGCGCACGCGGCGAGGATCGCCGGGTGCGGCGCGCCGCCGAACTCGGCCTGCGGCGGCGTGGCGATGGCGATGGACGGCACGCCGGCCACCTGCGCCGGGACGGTGTTCATGACCACGGTGCTGATGAGCGGCGCGAGCCCGCCGGGCACGTACAGGCCGACGCGCTGCATCGGGACGATGCGGCGCTCGACGACCGCTCCGGGCGCGACCGTGGTGGTGACGCTGTGCTCGAGCTCGGCCTCGCAGGTGGCGCGCAGCCGGGTGATCGACTGCTCGAGCGCGGCGCGGACATCGGGGTCGAGCGAGGTCAGCGCCGCGGCGATCTGCTCGGCCGGGACGCGCAGGGTCGCGGGACGGACGCCGTCGAAGCGCTCCCCCAGGGCCAGCACGCCCTCGTCGCCCTCGGCGCGCACCTGCTCGCAGATGGCCGAGACAGCCTGCAGCGCATGGTCGATGTCGACCTCGCCGCGCGGGACGGCGGCGGCGTACTCGCGGGGGTCGTCGACGGGACGCAGGTCGATCTGTCGCAGGAAGGGCACCGGTCGATCCTACCGGCGCCCGTCACGCCTGCGTCCGCCGCTCGACGCGGTGGACGCAGGCGCAGGACGTCCGCTCAGCGGCGCACCTTCGCGGTGCTCCGCGAGGTGACCGTGCGCGTGACGTGGTCCTTCAGACGTCCGGTGACCCGCACCGAGATGCGCCGGCCCCGGTCCTTGGCCACGAGCCGGTACGACGACCGGGTCGCGCCCTTGATCGGCCGCCCGTTGCGCAGCCACTGGTAGGACGACCGGGTGCTTCGCGGCGTCCAGCGCACGGACGCGCGCAGGCGCGTGCCGACGGTGGCCTTGCCCCGCACGGCGGGGCGGCCGGCTCGCAGCACGCCCTGGACCCGTCCGGTGAGGCCCGAGACGACCGTCCTGGCCGCGAACCCCGGCTTGGCTCCGGTCACGCGCACGCGCAGCTGTCGGCCGACGTCCTGGGTGGTGGGCACGTAGGTGCGCTGCTTCGCCCCGGCGATCGGCGTGCTGCCGCGCAGCCACTGGTAGCTCAGCGCGACCGGCGCGGGACCCCACGCCCGCGGCGTCACGGCGGCGAGCCGGGAGCCGACCCGCGGCGTCCCCTGCACGGCGGCCGTGCCGGCCGTCAGCCGACCGACCGGACAGGTGTAGACCGTCGCCTGGCGGACGTACCAGCCCTGCTCGAAGCCCGTGTCGTCCGCGCTGAGCGCCAGGGCGACGTCGACCGTCCCGGACGCGCTCGTGCGCAGCCCGGTCAGGTCGACCCGGCTGGACGTCCAGCCCCGGCTGGAGCCGGCGAAGCCGACCACGTCGCTGCCGAACAGCACGCCACTCGGACCGTTCGCCCAGCGCGACGCGGCGAGCGTGTCCGGGCTGGAGGTGTCGACGATGCCGCCGTCGTAGTGCTCTCCGGTCTCGGGGTCGGTCTCGAAGGCGAACCAGTGCTCCAGGAACAGGTAGGTGAGCTGCTGCGGCCTCAGCGCGACGCCGCGGGTGATCAGCGGCACGGTCCCGCGGCCCATCGCCGCGTAGTCGTCGGCGTACCAGGCCGTCTCTCCGGGTGCGGGCACCGCGAACGAGGGGTCACGAGGAACCTGCTGCCAGATCTCGGGAGCCGGCGTCTCGAAGTCCTCCAGGGTGCGGACGACGGTGGGCTTCGTGCCGTCGGGGCACGTCATGGACGCCGACGGGTCCTTGCCCAGGTTCGCCGGGCGCTTGGCGAGCTGGGTCGCGGCGACCGCCCTCTGCACCTGCGTGCAGTCGCCCGCGGTGAAGCCCTCGGTGCCGACCAGCCGCTGGCAGGTGGCGACGAGCGTGCGTCCGAGCGCCGCGTAGTCGCTGGCGCTGCCGAGCGAGCGGATCGTGTCCAGGTACAGCAGCAGCGTCTTGGTGCGCGTCGGGTCACCGGCATCGATGCCGGTCACGGTCTGGCCGCCGAAGCTGCCGCCGCGGGAGATGAGATAGGCGGTCTTGTTGCCCACGCCGCTGTTGAGGTGCACGCCCTCGGCGTCCGAGGCGTCGGTGTGCCAGAAGCGGCTCGCGGTCGAGTCCGGGTCGCCGGCCACCGTCGGGTTGCTCATGCTCCGGACGGCACCGCCCGGCAGGTCCTCGCCCAGGTGCCAGGCCGAGTCGTCGTCGCTGCCGCGGCGCTGGTCGAGCAGCTCGCCGACGACGTCGGCCATCGACTCGTTGATGGCGCCCGGCTGACCGAAGTAGAACAGGTTGGACGTGTGCTGCACGAACCCGTGGGTCATCTCGTGGCCGACCACGTCGTCGGCCGCGGCGAAGCCCTGGCCGTAGAGCATCTGGCTGCCGTTCCACGCGGCGTTCGGCCACGGGCACGGCTCCTGGTCGGTCTCGGGCCGGGTGTCGTCGAGCGGCTCGCAGAAGCGCACGGTGGCGGCGAGCCGGGATCCGTCCGGGACGGTCGACAGCATCGCGGCCAGGTCGACGCCGGCCGACGCGTACATCGCGGCCACCTCGCCGGCCAGGTCGTAGGCCAGGTCGACGTCGGTGACGCCGGTCGCGCCCTGGCCCTCCTGACGGGCGAACCCGTCGGTGCACGACTCGCCCGCGCCGCGCACGTTCGCGGCGTCGCAGACGACCCGGTCGAGGTGCTGGACCAGGTCGACCACGCGGACGACGCCGCCGCTGCGGTCGTCAAGGTAGACGTGGCGTCGCACCTCGAGCCCGTTGCCGACCTCGACCTCCCAGGCGGTGGCCGCCCCGGCCGGCAGCTCGAACAGGGCCGGGTCGAGCACGACGCGGCGGGCCGACGACACGCGGACGTCCGCGCCGGCCTGCTTGCGCACCACGGCGAGGGCGCGGGCCTCGGCGTCCGCGCGACCGACCTGCGGCGTCTCGACCTGCGGGACGTCCACGACGCTGGCCTGGACGCTGGCGAGCGAGCGGTCGTCCTCGAGCACCATGACGACCTCGCCGCCGAGGACGGGCAGCCCGTCGGCCTGCTGCTGGGAGCGCACCACGTCGCCGCCGGACGCGAGCGGGGTCGTCGCGACCACGTCGAAGTCGGCATCGTCTACGCCGAGGCCGGCACCGTAGCGGTCCAGGTGGGACCGGGCGGCGGAGCGCGGCGACGTGCTCGGCCCCACGCGCGGGTTGTCGAGGCTGTCGCCGGCCCGGGTGGACGCGAACACCCGGCCGCCGCGGTCGCGCTGCACGGTGACCGGGCCCTCCGCGTCGCTGGTGAGCGGGTCGGACGCCTGCGCGGTCCCGGGCACGAGGGCCAGGCCCGAGGCGGCCACCGCGAGGGCGACGGCGCGAGCCAGGGCGGAGGAAGGCATGGGGTTCCCTTTCGGCAGGCGGGCGACACGACCTTAGTCGTGCCAGGTCCTGCCGGTCCCCCGTTCGCCGGCATCCGGCGTCGCTAGGGTGACGCCATGGCTTCGGGCACCCCCGCGACGGCGCTGCTGACGCGCCTGGGCATCGACTTCACCGAGCGCCCCTACTCCCACGATCCCCGCGCCGAGTCGTACGGGCTCGAGGCCGCCGAGGCGCTCGGCGTCGACCCCGACCGGGTGTTCAAGACGCTCATGGTCGACGTCGACGGGGAGCTCTGCGTCGGCGTCGTGCCGGTCTCGGGCTCGCTGGACCTCAAGGCGATGGCCGCCGCACTGGGCGGCAAGAAGGCGCAGATGGCCGACAAGGACGCGGCGCAACGGGCCACCGGCTACGTCCTGGGCGGCATCTCCCCCGTCGGGCAGAAGAAGACGCACCGCACCGTGCTGGACGAGACCGTCGAGCTGCACGACACCGTGCTCGTGTCCGGCGGACGCCGCGGGCTCGACATCGAGCTGGCGCCGGCGGACCTGCAGCGTGTCACCGACGCCGTGCTGGCCGACGTCGCGCGCTGACCGGGACGCCGGCTAGCGCGGGACCGGCACCTCAGGCTCGGGCTCGGGCTCGCGGTCGCCGACGGCGGTCGCGGCCAGGAGCCCGACCAGCCCGGCGGCGGCCCACACCACGGTGGGCACGACGTTGCCGATGCCCAGCTGCTGCGGCACGGTGTCGCCGGCGGCCAGACCGGTGAGACCGGCCGGGTCCGGCGGGCCCAGGGTGCGGCCGACGGCGAACGCCACGGCGGCGGCGACCAGGCCGGCCACGATCGTCACGGCCACGCCACGAGGCCCGCGCACGAGGTGCGCGACCAGCACCCCGAGCGGCACGCACACCACGACGCCGACGAGCAGGTAGAGCAGCACGACGTCGATCGCGGCGGTCGAGGCGCGCTCAGTCAGGACGATGCCCTGCTCGCGGACCTCCAGCAGCGCGGGATCGGCCAGGCCGGCCCACACCGCGCCGCCGAGGGCGCCGAGCAGCACCGCGAGGACCAGCAGGCTCGCGACCGGACGGCGCCTCATGACAGGCAGCTCGGGCCGAGGAGCTCCTTGAGGTCCGCGATCAGGGACGACGACGGCGTCACCCGCAGCCCCCGGTCGAGCCGCATGAGCTTGGTTCCCTGCGCGCTCTGCAGCCGCAGGTGCACCTCGGCGGTGCCCGGGTAGGAGCCGAGGACGTGCTTGAACTGCGCGATGGTGTCCTGCGTGCAGCGCGCCACCGGCAGCGTCACGACGATCGGGCCCTCCGAGCCACTCGTGCTGAGCGTCGGCTGGGTCACCTCCATCGCGCTGACCTCCAGGCCCTCGTCCTTGCGCTTCACCCGGCCCTTGACCACGACGATCGCGTCCTGCACCAGCGACTGGCCGGCCAGCGTGTAGGCGGACGGGTACACGAGCACGTCGATCGCGCCCTCGAGGTCCTCGAGGGTGACGATCGCCCAGGTGTCGCCCTTCTTGGTCATGCGCTTGGACACCGCGCTGACCAGGCCGCACAGGCGCACGGTGGAGCCGTCGGGACGGTCGGCGTCGGCGTTCAGCTCGCCGATGGTGCAGTCGCTGCTGGCCCGCAGGACGTGCTCGAGGCCGAGCAGCGGGTGGTCGGAGACGTACAGGCCGAGCATGTCGCGCTCGTAGGCCAGCAGCTGGGTCTTGTCCCACTCGGGGATGGTCGGGACGGTGATCGTGACGCCGGCGAGCTCGTCGTCGGTGCCGCCGAACAGCGAGTCCTGGACGTCCGAGCCCTTCTTGAGCACGCCGTACTGGTCGACGGCGTCCTCGGCGATGGTGACGAGCGCGCGGCGCTGGTGACCCATCGAGTCGAAGCCGCCGGCCTTGATGAGCGAGTCGACGACGCGCTTGTTGCAGACGCGGTCGGGCACCTTCTGCAGGAAGTCGGTGAAGGACGTGAACGTGCCCTTCTCCTGCCGGGTGGCGACGATCTCGGCGACGACGTTCTCGCCGACGTTGCGGATGGCGGCGAGGCCGAAACGGATGTCGGTGCCGACCGAGGCGAAGTTGGCCACCGAGTCGTTGACGTCCGGCGGCAGCACCTTGATGCCCATGCGGCGGCACTCGTTGAGGTACACCGCCGACTTGTCCTTGTCGCCGCGGACGCTGGTGAGCAGCGCGGCCATGTACTCGGCCGGGTAGTTGGCCTTGAGGTAGGCCGTCCAGTACGAGACGACGCCGTACGCGGCCGAGTGCGCCTTGTTGAAGGCGTAGTCGGAGAAGGGCAGCAGGATCTCCCACAGCGTGGTGATCGCCTTCTGCGAGTAGCCGCGCTCGAGCATGCCGGCCTGGAAGCCCGCGTACTGCTTGTCGAGCTCGGACTTCTTCTTCTTGCCCATGGCGCGACGCAGGTTGTCGGCCTGTCCGAGCGAGAACCCGGCCAGCACCTGGGCGATCGCCATGACCTGCTCCTGGTAGACGATCAGGCCGTACGTCTCGCCCAGGACGTCCTTGAGCGGCTCCTCCAGCTCGGGGTGGATCGGGTCGATGTTCTCGCGGCCGTTCTTGCGCCGGGCGTACTTGTTGTGCGAGTCCGCACCCATCGGGCCGGGGCGGTAGAGCGCGCCGACGGCCGAGATGTCGGCGAACTTGTCCGGCTTCATGCTGCGCAGCAGTGCGCGCATGGGGCCGCCGTCGAGCTGGAAGACGCCGAGGGTGTCGCCGCGCGACAGCAGCTCGAACGTGGCCGGGTCGTCGAACGGCAGGTCCTCCAGGACGACCTCCTCGTCGCGGTTGGCCTTGATGTTGACCAGGGCGTCGTCGAGCACCGTGAGGTTGCGCAGGCCCAGGAAGTCCATCTTGACCAGGCCCAGCGACTCGCACATCGGGTAGTCGAACTGGGTGATGATCGCGCCGTCCTGCTCGCGCTTCATGATCGGCACGATGTCGAGCAGGGGCTCGCTGGACATGATGACGCCGGCGGCGTGGACGCCCCACTGCCGGATCAGGCCCTCGAGGCCCTTCGCCGTCTCGACCACGGTGCGGACGTCGGCGTCCTGCTCGTACAGGGAGCGGAACTCGCCGCCATCGCCGTAGCGCTTGTGGTCGGGGTTGAACAGGTCGCCCAGCGGGACGCCCTTGCCCATGATGTCCGGCGGGAGCGCCTTGGTGATGCGCTCGCCCATCGCGAACGGGTAGTCGAGCACCCGGCTGGCGTCCTTGACCGCCTGCTTGGACTTGATCCGGCCGAAGGTGGCGATCTGGGCGACGCGGTCGCTGCCGTACTTGTTCGAGACGTACTGGATGACCTCGCCGCGCCGACGCTCGTCGAAGTCGATGTCGAAGTCGGGCATCGAGGGGCGCTCGGGGTTGAGGAACCGCTCGAAGATCAGGCCGTGCTCGATCGGGCACAGGTCGGTGATGCGCAGCGCGTAGGCGGCGATCGAGCCGGCGCCCGAGCCACGGCCCGGCCCGACGCGGATGCCGTTGTCCTTGGACCAGTTGATGAAGTCGGCGACCACCAGGTAGTAGCCGCAGTAGCCCTTGGTGCGGATGACGTCGAGCTCCATCTCGACGCGGGCGCGGACCTCATCGGTCAGCTTCTCGCCGGGGTAGCGCTGCTCGATGCCGCCCCAGACCTGCTTGACGAACCAGGACTCCTCGGTCTCGCCCTCGGGCACGTCGGCGCGCGCCATGTAGCCGCCGGTGGACTCGGTGAACTCCACCTCGCAGCGCTCGGCGATGAGCAGCGTGTTGTCGCACGCCTCCTTGAGCCCGTGCTTGTCCTCCCACAGCTCGCGCATCTCGGCCGGGGACTTGATGTAGTAGTCCTGGCTGTCGAACTTGAACCGGTTGGGGTCGGACAGGTTGCTGCCGGACTGGACGCACAGCAGCGCCTCGTGCGCCTTGTACTCCTCGGGGTGGGAGTAGTGCGAGTCGTTCGTGGCGATCGGCGGGAGGTCGAGGTCCTTCATCAGGCGCAGCAGGCCGTCGCGCACCCGGGTCTCGATGCTCAGGCCGTGGTCCATGAGCTCGAGGAAGAAGTTGTCCTTGCCGAAGATCTCGCGGAACTCGGCCGCGCTCTCGCGCGCCTTCTCGTAGTTGCCGATGCGCAGCCAGGTCTGGATCTCGCCCGACGGGCAGCCGGTCGTGGCGATGATGCCCTTGGCGTACTCGGCCAGCAGCTCGCGGTCGGCGCGCGGCTTGTAGTAGTAGCCCTCGAGGCTGGACCGGCTGGAGATCCGGAACAGGTTGTGCATGCCCTCGGTGGACTCAGCCAGCAGCGTCATGTGCGTGTAGGCGCCGCCACCGGACACGTCGTCGTCGCCGCCCTTGTTCCACTGCACGCGCTTCTTCTCGCTGCGGTGCGTGTTGGGCGTGAGGTAGGCCTCCATGCCGATGATCGGCTTGACCCCGGCCTTCTTGGCCTGCGCGTAGAAGTCGTACGCACCGTGCACGTTGCCGTGGTCGGTCATCGCGATGGCCGGCATCTCGAGCTGCGCGGTGCGCTCGAACATCTGCCCCAGGCGCGCCGCCCCGTCGAGCATCGAGTACTCCGTGTGGACGTGCAGGTGCACGAAGGACGAGTCGCTCGGCATGGGTGCGAGGGCCTCCTCAGGCAGGGACGAACGACGGCACGCAGGGCGTGTGCCAGGCCGCTTCGGGGAAGGGCTCCAGCCTACGTCAGGCCACCGACGAGATCGGCAGGCGCGCCCCGCTCAGCGCATCGTCGACAGCCGGTACTGACGGATCGACAGCGGCACGAACACGACGAGGATCAGCACCACCCACAGCAGCGTGTAGAGCACCGGGTTCTGCATGCTCCAGACGTCCGGGACGGGCACCGCGTCGCTGGTGTTGCCGAACAGCTCGCGCACCGCCTGGGTGAGCGACGACACAGGGTTCCACTCCACGAACTTCTGCAGCCCGGGCGGGAACGACTCCAGCGGCACGAACGCGTTGGAGACGAACGTCAGCGGCATGATGACGATGAACGAGGCGTTGTTGATCACCTCGACGCTCGGCACCAGCAGGCCGACGTAGCCCATCACCCAGCTGATCGCGTAGGCGAACACGATGAGCAGCAGGAAGGCACCGAGCGCCTCGAGCGCGGACTCGCGGATGCGCCAGCCGACCAGCAGGCCGGTGAGCGCCATGATGATCAACGAGAGCACGTTGTAGACGATGTCGGACGCCGTGCGGCCGACCAGCACCGCCGACCGCGACATCGGCAGCGACCGGAACCGATCGATGATGCCCTTCTGCATGTCCTCGGCCAGGCCGGCGCCGGTGAACGTGGCCCCGAACACGACCGTCTGCGCGAAGATGCCGCCGATGAGGAACTCGCGGTAGTTCACGCCGCCGCCCGGGTCGATCGCGCCGCCGAAGACGTACGCGAACAGCAGGACGAACATGATCGGCGAGAGCAGGACGAAGACCAGGATCTCCGGCACGCGCTTGATCTTGATCAGGTTGCGCTTGGCCACGACCCAGCCGTCGGTGGCGACGCGGACGGCGCTGGTCATCGCGCCACCTCCTCGGACTCGGTGCGGGCGTCGTCGTCCTGCTGCTGCTCCTCGGCCGGACGGCCGGTGAGCGTCAGGAACACGTCGTCGAGCGTGGGCCGGCGCAGGCCGACGTCCAGGACGTCCACCCCCACCCGGCGCAGGCCCTCCAGGACGGTCATGAGCCGGCCGGCCCCGTCGCCCTCGACCGCCGCGGTGACGCCCCGGCCGTTCTCGTCGGTCTGGACCTCGCCGAGGGCGACGGTCGCCAGCACCTGGGCGGCATCGCCCCGGCGGGCCGGGTCGGCGACGACGACCTCGATGCGTTCACCGCCGGTCTGGGACTTGAGCTCGTCGGCGGTGCCCTGGGCGATCGCCCGGCCGTGGTCGATGACGACGATGTCGTCGGCGAGCAGGTCGGCCTCCTCCAGGTACTGCGTCGTGAGCAGCAGCGTGGCACCGGACGAGACCAGGTCGCGGATGACCGACCACATCTGCTGGCGGCTGCGCGGGTCGAGGCCGGTGGTCGGCTCGTCGAGGATGAGCACGGGCGGCTCGGCCACGAGCGCGCCGGCCAGGTCGAGCCGTCGCCGCATGCCGCCGGAGTACGTCTTGGCCGGACGGTCACCGGCGTCGGCGAGGTCGAAGCGCTCGAGCAGCTCGCGCGCGCGGCGTCCGGCCCGGGCCCGGGGCATGCCGTAGAGCCGGCCCACCATCTCGAGGTTCTCGTAGCCGGTCAGGTGCTCGTCGACGGCGGCGTACTGGCCCGAGAGGCCGATGCGGCTGCGGACGCCGTCGGGGTCGGCCAGCACGTCGACCCCGGCCACCTCGGCCGAGCCGGCGTCGGGAACGAGCAAGGTGGCCAGGATGCGCACCGCCGTCGTCTTGCCGGCCCCGTTGGGCCCGAGCAGGCCCAGCACCGTGCCCTGCGGCACGGTCAGGTCGAGGCCGGCCAGGGCCTCGACCTCCTTGTAGCGCTTCACCAGTCCTCTGGCGCGGATCATGTCGGTCATCGCGGACTCCCTCGTGGTCTGCGTCACATGCTCACACCAGGGTCTGACAACCGTCGAGGACGGTTGCGCGACCCACACGGTTCTGGCCCCACGTACCTGGGATCTTTGCCGCGAAAACCGTCTGGCCCGGGTTCCCGGGTCTAGCGTGCGACGGGTTCCGACTCCTGAGGAGAACCATGAAGAAGCCGCTCGCCCTCGCCCTCGCCGCCGGCATCACCGCGGCCGGCGCCGTCCTCTCGTCCGCCGCGACGCTCGGCGGTCTCGGTGGGCCCGACCTCGGTGCCGACACCGACACCGTCGCCTCGTGCGACACCGACGGCGTCTCGGTGGACTACACCACGACGTACGACACGACGGCCGGCCAGTACGTCGTGAGCGGACTGACCTTGCAGGGCGTCGCTGCCGCCTGTGCCGGCCAGGACGCCGAGGTGACCCTCGCCGGCGCCAGCGGCACGCTGGGCAGCGGCACACGGACCGCCCTCGCCGGCACGAACGTCACCGTCCCGCTGAGCGCCACCGCGCCGGCCACGGCGATCCGCGCCGAGGACGTCACCAAGATCGCCGTCGTCATCAGCGGCTGACCTCGGAGACGACGGCACTTCCAGGACGGGAGCGGCGGGTGTGGAGACGTGTGGCCCACCGGCTCGTCGCGGCGTGCGCCTGGGCCGCTGTGCTGCTCGTCCTGGCGACGAGCGTCCGCTGGCCGGCGATCGGCCTGGACGAGCCCCGCCTGCGCCTCAGCGTCGTGTCCGGGACCTCGATGCTTCCCGAGTACGAGCAGGACGACCTGCTCGTCACCTGGCGTTCCGGCCCGTACTCCGAGGGCGACGCGCTCGTGTACCGGGTGCCGGAAGGACACGTCGGAGCCGGGGTGCACGTCGTCCACCGGATCGTCGCCGTCAACGCCGACCGGACCTACTCGCTGCAGGGTGACAACAACCGTGGCCAGGACGCGTGGACGCCGAACGACGCCGACGTCCAAGGACGCGTGCTCGTCCTGCTCCCGCACGCCGGGGCCGTGGTCCGGTGGGTGCTGTCCCCGCTCAGCCTCGCTCTGCTGTCCGGCCTCCTGGTCGGCGCCAGCGTCTGGTCGTGGGCGACCGACGGAGCCGGTTCGAGCGGCGGAGGGAACCGCTCGCGGCGCACCCGCCGGCGCCGGGAGCGAGGCGAGCCGTCTCGGCGCTCCCGGCCGGCTGCTCCCCTCGCTCGGCGACGGCTGGTCGCCCTGGTGCTCGCGTCGGGGCTCGTGCTGGTGGGCACCGTTCCGGGCACGGCAGCGACCCTCGGCGGCCTGCGTCCCGACAGCCTGTTCGCCCTGTCGCGGCCGGCCCACGTCACGACCTCGCCGGTCACCTACACCCAGACGGTCACCCAGGACTGGGTCACCGGCTTCTGCGTGTCGATCACCGTGACGAACCGCAGCACCGTTCCCCAGACCTGGCAGATCACGATCCCGATGGATCCGCCCTTCGACAGCAGCACCCAGCCGAGCAGCGGCCAGCTGCGCACCGTGTCCTGGAGCCGCACGTCGTGGGTCGTCCGTGGTCCGTCGAACGCGCCGACCCTCGCCCCAGGAGCCAGCCACACCGCGCAGTGGTGCGGCACCCGGACCCCGCCCCCAGTCGTCCCGGGCGATCCCCGCGTCGCCGTCGCGGTCCGCGTCACGCCGGCGCCGAACCCCAGCTCCTCCACGTGCGTCGACGTCGACGTCACGACGACCTCGGCGTCGTTCGTCAGCTGGGAGGCGATCATCGACCGCACGACGCCGGGCCTCACCGACCCGGTCCTCTGGCTCGGCGCCGCCCCGACGCCGCTGCAGGTCGCGACGGTCCACCAGTGGGACGCCGCGGCCGGACGGGTGACGTTCCGCGGCAGCAGCCCGTCCACCGCCGTCGTGCGAGCCGACACGCCACGGACCTTCCGGTACTGCTACCCGATGAACGCCACCGCCCCGCTCGTCGAGGCGGCGGCGACGGTCGCCGTCACCAGCGCGTGGGGCACCACGAGCTACTGCGCCGAGGTCACGGTCATCACCACCTCGACGACCTGGCAACGCTGGCAGGCCACGCTCGGCCCGACCACCCCCGGCATCACCGATCCGCGTCACCGCCTCCTGCGCGTTCCGGAGTCCCAGGGCTCGACCACGACGTCGTTCGCCGCCGGCACCTGGGTCGTCCGTGGCGTCAGCCACAACCAGTTCGTCCGGGCGGGCAACCCGGTGACGTTCACCTACTGCCAGTCCGGCTAGACCTGCTCGTAGGAGGACAGGAAGCTGCCCAGCCGCTGGATCGCCTCGGCCAGGTCGCGCGCCCACGGCAGCGTCACGATGCGCAGGTGGTCGGGGTCGGGCCAGTTGAAGCCGGTGCCCGGCGTGATGAGGATCTTCTCCTTCATCAGCAGGTCCAGCGCGAGCTGCTGGTCGTCCTTCACCGGGTACATCTCGCGGTCCAGCCGCGGGAAGGCGTACAGCGCGCCGCGTGGGGCCACGACGCTGACGCCGGGGATCTTGCGCAGCTCGGTGACCGCGGTGTCGCGCTGCTCGAGCAGGCGTCCGCCGGGCAGGATCAGCTCCTTGATCGACTGGTAGCCGCCGAGCGCCACCTGGATCGCGTGCTGTGCCGGCACGTTCGGGCACAGCCGCATCGACGCGAGCAGGTTGACGCCCTCGAGGTAGCTCGACGCGTGGTCGGTCGGGCCCGACACGACCATCCACCCCGCCCGGTAGCCACAGACGCGGTACGCCTTGGACAGGCCGTTGAAGGTCAGCGTCATGACGTCCGGCGCCACGCTCGCGAGCGGGACGTGCTCGGCGTCGTCGTACAGGATCTTGTCGTAGATCTCGTCGGCCATGAGCACGAGACCGTGCTTGCGCGCCAGCTCGGCGATGCCCTCGAGCGTCTGGCGCGAGTAGACCGCGCCGGTGGGGTTGTTGGGGTTGATCACGACGATCGCCTTGGTGCGGTCGGTGATCTTGGACGCAAGGTCCTCGAGGTCGGGGTTCCAGCCGTTCTCCTCGTCGCACCGGTAGTGCACGGGGCGGCCGCCGGCCAGGTTCGTCACCGCCGTCCACAGCGGGTAGTCCGGCACCGGGATGAGCACCTCGTCGCCGTTGTCGAGCAGCGCCTGGAGCGCGATCGAGATCAGCTCGGAGACGCCGTTGCCCAGCCAGACGTCGTCGATGTCGAGGGCCGGGAAGCCGTCCTGCAGCTGGTAGTGGTGCACGACCGCACGGCGCGCCGACAGGATGCCGCGCGAGTCGGAGTAGCCCTGCGCCACGGGCAGCGCCGCGATGACGTCCTGCAGGATCTCGGCCGGCGCGTCGAACCCGAACGGCTGCGGGTTGCCGATGTTGAGCTTGAGGATGCGGTGGCCCTCGGCCTCCAGCTGGGCGGCTCGTGCGCTGACCGGTCCGCGGATGTCGTAGAGGACGTCCCTCAGCTTCTCGGACTGCTGCAGCGCACGGGTCATGCGCCTCATTGTCGCACTGCGCACCCGTCGCCCGGGTGGGACGTCCCTCACTCCCCCAGACTCGCGCAGGTCGCCTGCGCGCGGCTCGCCTTCGCGCTGAGTGTGACGTTTCGGGGGTCTGCCGGGCGATCCGAGCCCCGGAACGTCACGCTCAGCGGGACGGCATGTGGACGACGTCCGGCGCGATCGAGCGGAGCCGAGCCACGCTGCCGCCATGGACGACCCGATCCTGCTGACCCGTCGTACGGCGGAGGCCCTCGCCGCCGGGACGACGGCCGACGTCCTGCGCGGGCCGTCCTGGACCCGCTCCGGGCACGGCGTCGTCCGCCCGGCGGACGCGCCGACCTCCGAGCTGCTCGAGCACGTCGCCCACGCCGTCGCCGTGGCCGGCCGGCACGGCGTGGTCGGTGGCTGGGCCGCCTTGGCGCTGCTGGGCTGCGCCTGGTTCGACGGACACACCGCCGAGGGCCTGCGGCCTGTGCTCGTCCACTGCCCACCGGGCACCCAGGTGCGGCGGCGGTCCGGCATCGAACCGTTCCGCGGGACGCTCCTGCCGGACGAGGTCCTCCATCTGGAGTCGTACCGCGTCACCTCGCCGGCCCGCGCCGCGTTCGACGAGATGCGCACGGCCCGCGACGTGCGCGACGCCGTGGTCGCCCTGGACATGGCGGTCTCGGCGACGTCGCGCCTGCCGCACACGACGCTGCGGCGGGTCCGTGCGGTCGTGGCCGCGCACCACAAGGTGCACGGCTTGGTGCAGGCCCGTCGCGCCCTCGAGCTCGGAAGCGAGCGGTCGTGCAGTCCGTGGGAGACGCGGACCCGCTTGGTGGCCGAGCTGGACGCCGACCTCGGACGTCTGGAGGTCAACGTGCCGGTCTTCGATCTCGGCGGGACGCTGCTGGGCGTGGTCGACCTGCTCGACCGACGCCGCGGGCTGGTCGTCGAGGTCGACGGCGACCACCATCGCGAGCGCGAGCAGCACGCCGAGGACAACCGGCGCGAGGAGCGGCTGGAGCAAGCGGGCCTGGTGGTCGTCCGCGTCTCGTCGCTCGACCACCGGGACCGATCGGCCCTCGTACGAAGGCTGCGACGTGCCGCGAGCCACGCGGCCCGGACTGGTCCGGGCACCTGGACGACTCTGCAGCCGGCGTGGTGGCACGAGTGGCCCGGCGCCCATCGCTGGGGGTCCGGCTCCCGTTGAGTGTGACGTTTCGGGGCTCCAACGGGCCCCATGACCCCCGAAACGTCACACTCACCGGGAAGGCGAGGCCTCTCCCGGGTGGGGCTACGACAGGTCGCGGACGCGGTCGAGCGCCTGCTGCAGGTCGTCGGGGTAGGTCGACTCGAACTCGACGTACTCGTTCGTGCGCGGGTGCAGGAAGCCGAGCTTCACCGCGTGCAGCCACTGGCGCTCCAGGCCGACCTTGCGGGCCAGCACCGGGTCGGCGCCGTACTGCAGGTCGCCGACGCACGGGTGCTTGATCGCGCTCATGTGCACGCGGATCTGGTGCGTACGGCCGGTCTCGAGCTTGATCGTCAGCAGCGACGCGTAGCGGTGCGCCTCGAGCGTGTCGTAGTGCGTGATGCTCGGACGTCCGTCGGCCTTCACCGTGAACTTGAAGTCGTGCTTGGGGTGGCGCGCGATGGGCGCGTCGATCGTGCCGGTGTGCGGGTCCGGGTGGCCCTGGACGAGCGAGTGGTACGTCTTGTCGACGGTGCGCGTGCGGAACGCCTGCTTCATCACCGTGTACGCGTGCTCGGACTTGGCCACGGCCATGAGACCGCTGGTGCCGACGTCGAGCCGGTGCACGATGCCCTGGCGCTCGGGCGCGCCGGACGTGGAGATGCGGTAGCCAGCGGCGGCGAGGTGGCCGAGCACCGTCGGGCCCTCCCAGCCGACGCTGGGGTGTGCGGCGACGCCGATCGGCTTGTCGACCACGACGAGGTCGTCGTCGTCGTGCACGATGCGCATGCCCTCGACCGCCTGCGCCACGACCTCGGCGGTGCGCGGCGCCGGGATGGACGCCTCGAGCAGCGCGCCGGGCTCGACCCGCTCGGACTTCATCGGCGGCTGGCCGTTCAGCAGGACGTGCCCCTCGGCGACCAGCTCGCTGGCGCGGGTGCGCGACAGGCCGAGCAGCCGGGCCAGGGCGGCGTCGACCCGCTCGCCGGCGAGTCCCTCCGGGACGCGCAGGACCCTGTGCTCCATGGGGGTGCTCATGCGCCGTCCTCGACCTTCTGGCCGTCCAGGCCGACTCCGCGCAGGGTGCGCCACACGATCACGACAGCGGCGAACGTCAGGGCGACGTCGGCCACGTTGCCCACGAACGGGCCGTAGTCCAGGAAGTCCACGACGTGGCCGCGCATCACGGCCGGCTCGCGGAAGATGCGGTCGGTCAGGTTGCCGATCGCCCCGCCGAGCAGCAGGCCCAGGCCGATGGCCCAGCCGCGGTCACGCAGCCGGGACGCGGCGCGGACGACCACGACGGCCACCGCGACGGCGACGATGCTGAGCACGATCGTCATCGACGTGCCCATGCCGAACGCGGCGCCGGGGTTGCGGACGAACGTCAGGTTCAGCACCGGGGGCAGCACCTCGATCGAGGGCTCGCCCTGCAGCCGGTCCACCGCCCACAGCTTGGAGAGCTGGTCGAGCACCCACACGCCGAGGGCGACGAGGGTGAAGGTCAGGACGTATGGCCGCGAGCCGGGGCCGTCTCCGGCCGGGGTCAGCGACGCTCCTCGCGCTGCTTGCATGTTGACGCCGAGTCTCCCACACGAGGCGAGCCGGACCCGAACCCGCGACCGGCAGCCCGCGAGTCACCGTCCACGCCGGACGGCTCGGTCATGCCCGATCGACGCCGTCGAGCTGCAGGTCGACGACCCATCCGTTGAAGGTCAGGCCAGGGCGCGCCGCTCGCTCGATGCCTCCGTCGTACCGGTCCACCGCGGAGAGCACGGCCGATCCCGGGACGGGAAGCAGGAGACGTCCATCGTCGGAGTCCGGGCGGTAGTCGCACCATGAGCGCGCGATGGCGACGACTCGTCCCGTCACCTGCGGGAGGTCCTCACCGTCCGGATGGTGCTCCTCGGCATGGGTGACGCGCGCAGCAACCTGCGGCCCGAGCGCCGCCTCCAACCAGTCGCGGTCCGGGTCGTCGTCCAGCTGCCAGGTGACGTCGTCACCGACCGCGAACGCCTCGCCGCAGCACTCCATCTGCCACGCGTCGACCCAGACCACCGCATGCATCTGGCTCACCGGGTCCGTGGACGGGCTCCCGGGCGCGGCAGGCTCAGCGACGCTCCTCGCGCTGCTTGCAGGTCACGCAGAGCGTGGCACGCGGGAACGCCATGAGCCGCATCTTGCCGATGGGCTGCCCGCACGACTCGCAGTCGCCGTAGACGCCCGAGCCGAGCCGCTCCAGGGCCTTCTCGGTCTGCACCAGCAGCATCCGCTGGTTGGCGGCGAGGCTCATCTCGGAGTCGCGCTCGAGCGCCACCGACCCCTCGTCGGCCTGGTCGCGTCCGGCGCCGTCGGCGCCGTCGCGCAGCAGGTCCTGCAGCTCCTGCGCCGACAGGTCCAGCTCGCGGCGCAGCCGCTCCAGGTCGTTGTGCAGCTCGGCGCGGACCTCGTCGCGCTCGGCGTCGGTCCAGGGCTCCTCGCCCTCGCGCACGGCCAGCTTCTCGGTGGGCATGCCCGGACAGTAGACCCGCCCCGGTCACGCGACAACTCGGCCCGGGCTCGGCCGTGGGCTCTCGGCGGCGCGCTCCCCCGTAGACTTCCACGTCGTGACGCAGACCCCTCGGTACCGCCCCGTCCCCGCCCACGTCGACCTGCCGGCGATGGAGCGCGAGATCCTGTCGTTCTGGGACGAGAACCGGACGTTCGACGCCTCGCTCGAGGCCACCCAGGACGCCCCCCGCTGGACGTTCTACGAGGGCCCGCCCACCGCGAACGGCACGCCCGGCACGCACCACGTCGAGGCCCGCGTCTTCAAGGACGTCTTCCCGCGCTTCAAGACGATGCAGGGCTTCCACGTCGAGCGGAAGGCCGGCTGGGACTGCCACGGCCTGCCCGTGGAGATCGCGGTCGAGAAGGAGCTGGGCTTCAACGGCAAGCCCGACATCGAGGCGTTCGGCATCGCCGAGTTCAACGCCAAGTGCCGCGAGTCGGTGCTGCGCAACGTCGACCTGTTCGAGGACATGACCGAGCGCATGGCCTACTGGACCGACATGTCCGACCCCTACCGGACGATGGACAGCGAGTACGTCCAGAGCGTCTGGTGGGCGCTGAAGACCATCTTCGACAAGGGCCTGCTGCGCGAGGACTTCCGCGTCGCGCCCTACTGCCCGCGCTGCGGCACCACCCTGAGCGACCACGAGCTCGCGCAGGGCTACGAGGACGTCGTCGACCCGTCGGTCTACGTCCGCTTCCCGCTCACCAGCGGCCCCTGGGCCGGCACCCCGCTGCTGGTCTGGACGACCACGCCCTGGACGCTCGTGTCCAACACCGCCGTCGCCGTGCACCCCGACGTCGCCTACGTCCGCGCCACGAACGGCACCGAGTCCGTCGTCGTCGCCGAGCCGCTCGTCGAGAAGGCCCTCGGCGAGGGCTGGGAGGTCACCGACACGATCTCCGGCCGCGACATGGAGCGCTGGACGTACGAGCGTCCCTTCGCGCTGGTCGACTTCACCGAGGACGCCCACTTCGTCGTCCTGGCCGAGTACGTCACCACCGAGGACGGCACCGGCCTGGTGCACCAGTCCCCCGCGTTCGGCGCGGACGACATGGCGGTGGGCAAGGCGTACGGCCTGCCGGTCGTGAACCCGGTGCGGCCCGACGGCCACTTCGAGGACGACGTGCCGCTGGTCGGCGGCGTCTTCTTCAAGACCGCCGACAAGACCCTCGTCGCCGACCTGGAGGCCCGCGGCCTGCTGTTCCGCGAGCTGGCCTACGAGCACGCGTACCCGCACTGCTGGCGCTGCCACACCGCGCTGCTCTACTACGCGCTGCCGGCCTGGTACGTCCGCACGACCAAGGTCAAGGACCAGCTGCTCGCCGAGAACGAGAAGACGTCCTGGTTCCCCGAGACGATCAAGCACGGCCGCTACGGCGACTGGCTCGACAACAACATCGACTGGGCGCTGTCGCGCAGCCGCTACTGGGGCACGCCGCTGCCGATCTGGCGCAACGACGCCGACCCGAGCAAGGTCGTGTGCGTCGGCTCGCTGGCCGAGCTCGGCGAGCTGGCCGGACGCGACCTGGCCGACCTCGACCCGCACCGTCCGTACATCGACGACGTGACGTTCACCGTCGACGGCGAGGACGGCACCTACCGCCGCGTGCCCGAGGTCATCGACGCGTGGTTCGACTCCGGCTCGATGCCGTTCGCGCAATGGGGCTACCCCCACGTGCCCGGCTCGGCCGAGAAGCTCGAGCGCGCCTACCCGGCGCAGTACATCTGCGAAGCCATCGACCAGACCCGCGGCTGGTTCTACTCGCTCATGGCCGTCGGCACGCTGGTGTTCGACCAGAGCTCGTACGAGAACGTCGTGTGCCTGGGCCACATCCTGGCCGAGGACGGCCGCAAGATGAGCAAGCACCTGGGCAACATCCTGCTGCCCATGCCGCTCATGGACGAGCACGGCGCCGACGCCCTGCGCTGGTTCATGGCCTGCTCCGGCTCGCCGTGGTCGGCCCGCCGCATCGGTCACAACGCGCTCGCCGAGATCGTCCGCAAGGTCATGCTGACGTACTGGAACACCGTGGCCTTCCACGTCCTGTACGCCAACACCGAGGGCTGGTCGCCGGCCACCAGCACGGCGCCGGCCCCGGCCGACCGCCCGGTGCTCGATCGCTGGCTGCTGTCCCAGACCCACGAGCTCGTCGGCGACGTCACCGAGGCGCTCGAGCGCTTCGACACGCAGGCCGCCGGGTCGCTGCTCGCGAGCTTCATCGACGACCTGTCGAACTGGTACGTGCGCCGCTCGCGCCGCCGCTTCTGGCGCGGCGACGCCGCGGCCCTGTCGACGCTGCACGAGGTGCTCGACGTCGTCACGCGCCTGCTCGCCCCGCTCGCCCCGTTCCTGGCCGAGCGCGTGTGGCAGGACGTCGTCCGCCCGGTCGACCCGGACGCCGCGCCGTCGGTGCACCTGGCCGCCTGGCCGCAGGCCGACGCCTCGCTGGTCGTCGACGGCCTGGCCGACCAGGTCGACCTGGCCCGCCGGGTCACCGAGCTCGGTCGCGCCGCGCGCGCCGAGGCGAAGGTGCGCACGCGCCAGCCGCTGCGTCGCGCGCTCGTGCCGTCGGCCGCGTACGCCGCGCTCGACGACGAGCTGCGTCGCGAGGTGTGCGACGAGCTGAACGTCCGCGACCTCGGCTCGTTCGCCGATGCCGGCGGCGACCTGGTCGACTACAGCGCCAAGGGCAACTTCCGCGTGCTCGGCAAGCGCTTCGCCAAGCGCACCCCGCTGGTCGCGAACGCGATCGCCGAGGCCGACGCCACGACGCTCGCCCACGCCCTGCGCGACGCGGGCACGGCCACGGTCGTCGTCGAGGGCGAGGACGTCGAGGTGAGCGCCGAGGAGGTGCTGCTGTCCGAGCGTCCGCGCGAGGGCTGGTCGGTGGTCAACGACCAGGGCGAGACGGTCGCGCTCGACCTCGAGCTGGACGACGAGCTGCGCCGGGCCGGCCTGGCCCGCGAGGCCGTCCGGCTCGTCCAGGAGGCGCGCAAGTCGTCCGGCCTGGAGGTCAGCGACCGCATCACCCTGCGCTGGACCGCGACCGGCGAGGCCGCGGAGGCCCTGCGGGCCCACGCCGGCCTGATCGCCGACGAGGTGCTGGCCACCTCGGTCGAGGAGACGGCGGACGCGACGGCCTTCCGCGACGACGAGCTCGGGCTCGCGTTCGACCTCGCCAAGGCCTGAGTCCGCGGTAGCGTCCCGGCGTGCCCGTGTCCTCGCGCGTCCCGGCGGCGCTTCCGTCGGTCGTTGTCGTGCTGCTGGTCGGCGGCGCGTACTGGGCGCTGTTCCCCGACCGCACCGACTACGCCGGGCACTTCCTGGCCGGGGCCGGCGGGACGTACGCCCTGCTCGCCCTGGGCACGCTGGCGCTGCCCGGCCGGGCGTGGCTGGTCGTCGCCCTGACCTGGCTGGCCGTGCTGCTGGGCGTCGGCACCGAGGCGACGGTCTTCCGCCTCGCCGAGCTCGACCCCGTCGACCTGGCCAACCAGAGCCTGGGCGCGGTGCTGGCGGGTCTCGGCATGGTCGCCGCGACCCGGCACGACCGCTCGGTGCCGGTCGCGCTCGTCGCCGCCGGGGCCCTCCTCGTGGGAGGGTTCGGTCTTGCCTTCGCCTGACCGCCGCCTCTCGGTGCTCGCCCTCGTCCTGACCGGTGTCCTGCTCGTCGTGCTGGGCGCCTGGACGCTCGTGGCCCGCTCGGCCCTGCCACTGGCCCTCGACGGCACCGTCACCTCCGTCGAGGTCCGGCACGAGAAGCATCCGGGCGTCGACGACGTCTGGATGGTCACGCTGGACGACGCGGCGCCGCGCCACCTCGACCGTGACGTCGCTCGGCTGCTGGCGCGGGGTGCCGTCGTCGAGAAGGCGGCCTGGTCGTCGACGCTGACCGTCAACGGCACCGGGCACGACGTCGGTCCGAGCCGCGACGCCTGGGTCTTCCTTTGCCTGTCTCCCGCGCTGCTGCTGGCCGTCGCCGGGCTCGGCGCCGTCGCGGTCCGACGCCGCTAGAGCGCCCCCACGGTCAGGCCGACGCCGCCGACGAAGGACACCGCGAGCACCACGTGGCGCACGGCCGCGGCCGACATCCGTCCGGCCAGGACCATGCCGGCCCCCGTGCCCGCACCCAGGGCGACGAGCTCGGGCAGCGACGGGACCCGCGGTCCCAGCACCGCGGCCGTCACCAGGTTCTGCACCAGGAAGAAGGCGTGCAGGTTCGCCCGGGTCTGGGCCGGGCCCCAGTCGGCGTTGGCCGCGTAGATCCCCACCGGCGGCCCGCCGACCCCGCCCACGAGGTTCAGCAGGGCGCTCGCCCCGCCGCTGGCCACGGCCGCCCGGCGGCGCCGGAACCAGGTCGACCGCACGCCGCCGGCCAGCAGCCCGACACCCGCCAGCACCCCCAGTCCACTGCCCAGCGCGAGCCAGCGGGTGTCCACGCCCCGCAGCACCCAGGCCAGGACCGGGGTCAGCGCGAGGGCAGGCACGAGCAGGGGCAGCACCGCCCGCGGACGGACGTGGCGGTGGTCCCGCGCCAGCGGGACCACGGACGACAGCGCGGCCAGCACGAGGGTGACCGCCACCCCCTCGCGCGGGCCCAGGGCCAGGACGAGCGCCGGCGCCGCGACCAGCGAGAACCCCATGCCGCTGGCAGCCTGGGCGAGCGCCCCGGCCGCCACCGCCGCCAGCACGAGGGTCAGGAGCGCGCCGGTCACGCGGGCGGTGGACCGACGTCCAGGCGACAGCGACGCTGCACCGCGAACGCCGCGGCCATGAGCACGACCGGCACGACGGTGAAGCCGAGCAGCACCGCGTCGAGCGCCCGGCCGGTCTGTGGCAGCAGGTCGCCGTCGGTGGCCGACACGAAGCCGCCGATCGCCAGCACGGCCGAGTACACGTACGGGCCGATCGCCGTGCCCACGGCCTCGGTGGCGGTCCAGACGCCGGTGTAGGCGCCGGCCCTCGACGTCCCGCGCTCCTCGGCCGCCGCGACCGCGTCCGGCACCATCGAGAAGGCCAGCAGCTGCAGACCGGCGAACGCCAGGCCCAGCACGACGACGACGGCCACGGTGACGGCGGTGCCGGCTTGGTGCGCGACCAGGAGCGCCGCGCAGCCGGCCACGAACATCGCCTGCGCGACCAGCAGCCCGCGCTGCTTGCCCACGGCCCGCGACACCTTCAGCCACAGCGGTCCGGCCACGACCGCCGGCCCGAGGAACGCGCCCATCAGCACGGCCGTGAGGCCCTCGCTGTCCAGCACGTACGCGGCGTAGAACGGCACCGCGGCGAGCACGAGGTGCGTCGTGGTGCCGGTGAGCAAATAGGAGATCACGAGCAGCCGGAAGTCCCGGTCCTGCCAGGCCAGCCGGACGTCGGCGCGGGTCGAGTGCTGCTCGGCGTCGGGGCTCCGGAAGCCGCAGGTCTCGGTGAGCCGGCGGACTCCGCGCAGCGCGACCACCCCGCTCGCCACCATGAGGACGCCCAGGGCCACGGCCATCTCGGTGTAGGCGAGCCGCTCCCCGCTCTTCACCATGGCGGGCGCGACGACCCCGGCCACCAGCAGGCCGACCGTCAGCACGAGCATCCGCACCATGAACACGCGCGTGCGCTCGTGGTAGCCGACCCGCAGGTCCGACGGGGTCGTCAGGTACGGCACCTGGAAGCAGGCGAACAGCAGGTTGCCGACCACGTAGAACAGGCCGACCCAGAGCGCCGCCGTCCACCCCTCGAGCCCGGACGGCACGGTGAACATCGCGACCAGCGCCAGCGCCAGCAGCAGGCCGACGCGCATGAGTCCGCGGCGATGGCCGACCCGCCGGGCCTCGCGGTCCGACAGCGTCCCGAGCATCGGGTGCACGACCGCGTCGATCACCTTGGGCACGAGGAGCGTGAAGCCGGCCAGCAGCGGCGGGACGCCGAGGGTGTTGGTGAGGAAGTAGAGCAGGAGCAGCCCCGGGACGGTCACCCAGACGCCCATGCCGAGCGACCCGGTGCCGTAGGCCAGCAGGTGCCCGGTCGCGGCACGCGTCCGCGGCTCGGCGGCCGTGCTCACGCGCCCACCCGCTCGCGGCGGCGTCCGACCGGCCCGGCGGCGAGCTCGGCGCCGTCCAGCGCGCCGGACGCCAGGCGCTGGGCGAAGGTGCGCGCCACGACGCGGTCGGCGACCGTCGGCAGGTGCCGGGCCAGGAAGATCTCCACGGCGCCGCGCGGCGTGGTGGGCAGGTCGCGGTGCGGGCGCCGGGCCAGCGCACCGCGCAGCACCGCGTCGACGACGCCCTCGAGCGGCTCGTACCGGCTCATCCCCTCCAGCGAAAGCCCCGCGCGGGCGGTGGAGTCGTGGATCGGGCTGCGCACCGACGAGGGGTAGACGCAGGTGACGTCCACGAACGGCGCCAGCTCCAGGCGCAGCGCGTCGGCGTAGGCCACCATCGCGCGCTTCGACGCTCCGTAGGCGGCGGCCAGCGGCAGCTGCATGACCGCCATGCGCGACGTCAGCATGACCACCCGGCCGCGCGACGCGACGAGCGCGTCCGCGCAGGCGGCCGTCACGCGCCACGTGCCCAGCAGGTTGATGTCGAGCTGGCGGCGCACCTCGGCCGAGGGTGCCAGCTCGGCCGGCGCCGGCCCGCCGATGCCGGCGTTGTTGACCAGCACGTCCAGCCCGCCCAGACGCGCGACCGCCTCGGCGACGGCCTCCGGCACGGCCTCGTCGTCGGTCAGGTCGCAGGGCACGACGTCGACCGGGTCGTCGGCGCGCGGCGCGACGTCCAGCCCGACGACGTGGGCACCGAGGTCGGTGAGCTCCGTGGCGATGGCACGGCCGAACGTGCCGGACGCGCCGGTGACGAGCACGCGCAGCCCGGTGGCGTCGCGGCGTCCGCCGTCGACGAGGCCGCGCAGGGCGGGGACGGCGTGGACGAGCAGGCTCATGCGGGCACCTCGGTGCGGTCGGCGGGGCGGGGACGGAAGGACACGCCGGTTCCGGCGGACGCGCGCCGGGCACCGGCGGCGAGTTCGCGCGGGACGTCGGCCACGTAGTCGTCGAAGTCGATGCGCATCGCCGGGCGCTTGTCGCCCCAGCGCGCCGTCGCGGCACGGAGCGCCTCGGCCGTGGCCCGGTGCTGCCGGGCCGGCTCGGGCAGCGCGTAGCGGCCGCCGACCCAGGCGGCGAAGAGCTTGGCCTGCGCCTCGACGACCGGCAGCGCGGCGCCGGTCGACTGCATGAGG
This sequence comes from Aeromicrobium massiliense JC14, assembly GCF_000312105.1. Classification (GTDB taxonomy): domain Bacteria; phylum Actinomycetota; class Actinomycetes; order Propionibacteriales; family Nocardioidaceae; genus Aeromicrobium; species Aeromicrobium massiliense. Next base: position 533,144 of record NZ_HE978638.1, on the reverse strand, counting down.
CCGAGGAACGCCAGCGACGGGTCGGCGAGGTGGAACACCCGGCGGTACAGCGGCATCGCCTCGGCGTCCCCGCCCAGCCAGCGGTCGTCCAGGAACGGGATCGAGACCCGGTACCCGGTGGCCCAGACGATGACGTCGACCCGCTCGCGCCGCCCGTCGGTGAAGACCACGTGCTGGCCGTCCAGCCCGTCGACACCGGGCCGCGCGACGACCTCGCCGTGGGTCAGCCGGTGCAGGATCGTGTCGCTGATCGTCGGATGGTTCTGGAACAGGCCTCCGGCCGGCGCCGGCAGGCCGTAGGACTCCGGACGGCCCACGGCCAGGCGCAGCATCGTCTCGGCGACCCGCTGGCGGGCCCGCCAGGGCAGCCGCGCGAGGGCGGCCCCGGTGGCGTCGGCCGGCCGGCCGAACAGGTACTTGGGCACCACGTGGACGCCGTGCCGGGCCGAGAGGAGCACCGGGCCGTCCGCGACGTACGAGGCGTCCACCGCGATGTCCATGGCCGAGTTGCCCATCCCGACGACCATGACGCGGCGGCCGCGGAAGGCGTCCGGCGTCCGGTATTCGTGGGCGTGCACCTGGACGCCGTCGAACCGGCCCGGGTACGCGGGGCTGGGCCAGCGCGGGTCCCAGTTGTGCCCGTTGGCGACCACCACGGCGTCGAACGTGGCCGCGTCACCGCGGTCGGTGCCGACCGTCCACGTCCCGTCGGCAGCACGCTGGACCGAGGTGACGCTGGTGCCGAGCCGCACGTGCTCGAGGAGCCCGAAGGTGCGGGCGTAGTCGCCGAGGTACTCGGCCACCCGCTCGGCCGAGGGGTAGTCGGGCCAGTCGTCGGGCATCGGGAGGTCGGCCAGCTGCGTCCGTCCCTTGCTGGTGTTCAGGTGCAGCGACGCGTAGGCCGGCGAGCGGCCGCTCGCGTTGTCCTGCACCCACAGGCCACCGGGACGGTCGCCGGTCTCGAAGGCGGTCACCTCCGCCCCGACGTCCAGCAGGGCCTTGACCGCGGTCAGGCCGGCGGCACCGGCGCCGACGACGGCGACACGGGGATGGGGGTTCACGTCGGCTCCGTTCGTGCGTCGCGCGCCAGAGACGCGCGTTGTGGGATCGGCACAACGCTAGGGAGCACAGGGGCGCCCGGACATGGCGCACGTCACCGTCTTGCCGCCGCCGGTTGTGGCGCGCCACAACCGCCTGCCAGGATGCGTCCATGCCTGCTTCCGACGACGACTGGTCCGGCGTCGTCCAGCTGATCGACGCCGTGATGTCCGACGACGACCTCGTCCCGACCGTCATCGGCGGCGTGCGCCAGCTCGTGCGCGAGGTCTCGGCGCTGCCGCCGGCCGACATGGCCGGGCAGACCCGTGCTCTCATGGCCGCCGCGACGCGGGCGGTCGCGGGCCGTCGCGGGCCGACCGAGGCGGAGCTGTCGTTCGTCGAGGACCTGGCCACGACGCGTGCCGGTCAGGGCATCCCGATCGAGGTCGTGCTGGGAGCCATCCACGTCTCGGAGCGGGCGATCTGGGGTCGGGCCCGTGAGCTGGCCGAGCAGTCCGGCCTCGACCCGGCCCGGCTCCTGGACGCGCGCGACCTCTACGACGACTGGGCCGAGGCGGTGCGGGCCCGGCTGATCCGGGCGCACCGAGAGGCCCGGTCGCACGGATCTCGCGGCGTCGACCGGGAGCTGGAGGTCGTCCGCCGGCTCCTCGAGGGCGGGACCGCGGCAGGCCTCGCGGCCGCCGAGGCGGGGTTCGCTCCCGGCCGCCCGGTCTGGGTGCTGGCGGCCCGCGGTGCCGACGCCGAGCGGCTCCTGCACCGGGTCGCCGGCGGGCGTCCGGCCACCTGGCGCGCGCCGCTGGAGGCGGGCGTCGTGGCCGTCTCCGCGCGGCCGCCGACGTCCCGCGACGACCTGGAGGGGGTGGTGGGGTGCGCCGGGCCCGTGCCGGTCGAGGAGGTCGGGCCGGCGCACCGCCTGGCCTCCGCGACCATCGACGCGGCCCGGGCCGCCGGACGCACCGGCCTGGTCATGGTCGCCGACGTCGCGGTGCCGCTCGCCCTGCTGAGCCGCACCGACCTCACCTCGACGATCGAGGAGCGTCACCGGGCGGCCCTCGAGCGGCTCGGCCCACAGGCCTCCCCCGTGGCCGAGGCCGTCCTCGCGTGGCTCCACGCCCGCCGCGACACCGCCGCGGCCGCCGCGTCCCTGTACGTCCACCCCAACACGGTCCGCAACCGGGTGCAGCGCTTCCAGCAGGTCACCGGGCTGGACACCGCCGAGGTGCTCGACGCCGCCCAGGCCTGGTGGCTGTGCACGACCTGGCTGCACGCCGCCGCGGATGCTCCCTGACCGTTCCGGGGGCAGACTCGACTGGACGCAGACGCTCGGGAGGCTCAGGTGGACCAGCTGGACCCGACGTCCCTGCGGTTCGAGCTCGGCATCGTGCTGGCCACCACGCTCGCGCTGTTCTACGGCGTCGTCTACCGCACGACCCGGTCGTCGTACGCCCTGTTCTGGTGCCTGGCGCTGCTCTCGCTGGCCGCCGGCACGATGCTGTTCCTGGGTGACGGCACCGACGCGCAGCGCTGGACCACTCCGCTCGGCAACGCCTTCACCGCGCTGGGCGCGGCCCTCGTGTGGCGGGCGGCTCGCACGCTCGACCGCCGCCCCCTGCCTCGCTGGAGGGTGGTCGTCGCGCCGCTCGTCATCCTGGTCGCCTCCGCGCTGGACTCCCCCGCCACCGACCCGTGGGCGGGGTCCTGGCTGCTGTTCCCGCTGGTGTCGGTGCTCGTCGGTCTCGCCGCCGCCACGATGTGGTCGGCACGAACGGACGACGTCGGCCGGCTGCGTCGGGTCACCGCCCTGGCCGGCTGGCTGATGTCGGCGTTCTACCTGGCGCGCGCGACCGCCCTGCTCGTCTGGGGCGCGGACGACGACCGTTTCACCGTCGTCTTCGGCACCGTGCCCAGCACCGTCGTGCTCACGGTCATGCTGGTGAGCGCGACGTTCAGCATGAGCGCCCTCACCAACGAGCTGCAGGCCGCCGACCTGCGGCACGCCGCGTCCCACGACCCGCTCACCGGTCTGCTGAACCGGAACGGGCTCGACCGTCGCGCGGCCACGATGCTGCGCGGCGTCCGCCAGTCGGTGGTCGTGATGGCCGACCTCGACCACTTCAAGCAGGTCAACGACACGCACGGCCACCTCGTCGGCGACCGCGTGCTCGTCGCCTTCGCCGCGGCGTGCCGCGACACGCTGCGCTCCACCGACCTGGTGGTGCGCTACGGCGGCGAGGAGATCGTCCTCGTCCTGCCGGGAGCCAGCACGACCGCCGCCCGGGGCGCGGCGGCGATGGTGCGCGAGCGGCTCGCCGACCTGGCCCGCTCCGCCGGCCTGCCGCCGGTCACGGCCAGCTTCGGCGTCGCGGAGGTGGCACCGGGCGAGGCGTTCGACCACGCGCTGCGCCGGGCCGACGCCGCGCTCTACCGGGCCAAGGCGGCCGGGCGCGACCGGGTCGTCGTCGACGGCGCCGCCTGAGCCGGACGCACGAGGGCCCCGCACCGGACGGTGCGGGGCCCTCGTGATCCTGACGTGCTTACAGCGAGGAGTCGTCGTCGCCGAGCAGCGAGCGGAGTCGCTTGGGCTCGGCCTGCGCGGGCGCCTCGACCGGGGTCGAGGTGCCGTTCTCCTGCACCTCCAGGCCGTCGAGCTGGCTCTGGAAGTAGTTCTTGAGCCGGGCGCGGTACTCGCGCTCGTACGCCCGCAGGTGCTCGACGTCGCGCTGGAGCTCGTAGCGCTCGCGCTCGATCGCGGCGATGGACTGCTGGCGACGCTCGTTGGTCTCCTCGTCGAGCTTCTGCGCACGGATGCGCGACTCGGTCTCGAGACGGTCGGCCTTGCCGCGCGCCTCGTTGAGGATGCGCTCGGCCTTGGTCTTGGCCTCGCCGACGATGCGGTCGGCCTCCTCCTTCGCCGACTCCATGAGCTGGTCGGCGTTGGTCGAGGCGATCTCGAGCAGGCGGGCCGCGGCGGTGGACGCCTCGGACATGCTCGTCTTGCGCTCGGCCTCGGGCGCGGCGGCCACGACGGGCGGGGCGACCGGCTGGGGGGCCGGCTCGGGCTCGGGCTCCGGCTCGGGCTCGGGCTCCGGCTCGGGGGCCGGGGCCTGCTCCTGGACGGCCGGGAACGTGCCGGTGGTCGCGGGGGCGGGGACCGCCGAGATGACACCGGTGGCCTCACCGCTGGACGCAGCCGCGAGCTGGGCCTTGAGCTCCTCGTTCTCCTTGGTCAGGCGCTCGAGCTCCGCCTCCACCTCGTCGAGGAACTGGTCCACCTCGCCCATGTCATAGCCCTCGCGAAGACGGACGGGGGTAAAGCGCTTGTTGCGCACGTCCTCGGGCGTCAACGGCATGAGTTCACCTCAAATGTGTCACGGTCAGGAAGATGTTCAGGGTCCACCGTACTCCGTGCCGACGGCTGGCTGCCACAGGCTCGGTGCGGACGGCTCAGAAGAAGATCATGCGGTTGATGATCTGCAGCAGATAGATCACGATGATGAGGATCATCGGCGACAGGTCGAGCGACGCCCCGCCCAGGCGGATCGGCGGCACGACGCCCCGCACGAGCCGCAGCGGCGGGTCGGTGACGGTGTAGATGGCCTCGCACAGCACGGCCACGAAGCCGCTGGGACGCCAGCTGCGGGCGAGCAGCTGCACCCAGTCCAGGACGAACCGCGCGATGAGCAGGACGAGCGCCAGCCACAGGACCAGCGCGATGAAGGATCCGACGATCTGCACGCGCACTCAGCTCTGGTTGAAGAATCCGCCCTCGACGATCCGCTGCCGGTCCTCGTCGCTCACGACGACGTTCTCGGGCGACAGCAGGAACACCTTGGGGGTGACGCGGTTGATGGTGCCACGGACGGCGAAGACGAGGCCGGCCGCGAAGTCGACCAGCCGCTTGGCGTCGTCCTCGTCGATCTCGGAGAGGTTCATGATGACCGGCACGCCGGCCCGGTAGTGCTCGCCGAGCGTGCGCGCGTCGTTGTACGAGCGCGGCGTCACCGTCTCGATGCGCGCCAGCGACTCGACCGCCGGAGCGGCCGCCGTCGCCACCGGGGCGGGCTTGCGCCGCTCCTCGATGTGCGCCACCGGCGCAGGCTGCTGACGGGGCGCGGGGGTCCGCGCCGGGGTGGGCTCCTCGACGTAGTCCTCGTCGTCGGCCTGGACGACGAGACCGAGGTACTCGCCCATCTTCCGCATTGCGCCAGCCATGGTTGCTCCTCCTGAGGAAATGACAAGTCTGAGATTAGTGCGTGGTGCTGCGTTCGCCGAGCACCGAGCGCCCGACGCGCAGGTGTGTCGCGCCGGCGTGGACGGCGGCCTCGAGGTCGCCGCTCATGCCAGCCGAGACGGTGGTGGCGTCCGGGTGGTCGTCGCGCAGCCGCTCGGCGACCTCCGCGAGCCGGGCGAACGCCGGCGCCGGGTCGGCCCCGAGCGGGGCGACGGCCATGACGCCGCCGAGCACGAGGCCCTCGGCCGCAGCGATCGCGTCGGCCACGGCCGGGACGTCGGCGGGCGTCGCCCCCGACCGTCCGTCGTGCGAGGCCGGGTCGTCGAGGTCGACCTGCACGAGGCACGTGACCTCGCGCCCGGACTCGGCGGCGCCGCGCGAGAGCGCACCGACGAGCTTGACCCGGTCGACGCTCTGCACGACGTCGGCGTAGCGCGCGACCGCCGCGGCCTTGTTGGACTGCAGGCCACCGACGAAGTGCCAGCGCAGGTCGGCGCCCGTCTGCTCACGCTTGTCGCGCGCCTCCGGGTGGCGGTTCTCCCCCACGTCGGTGACGCCGAGCCCGGCGAGCAGGTCGACGTCGGACGCCGGGTAGGTCTTGGTGACGACCACGAGGTGGACGTCGGATCGGGACCGCCCGGCGTCGTCGCACGCGGCGGTGATGCGGCGCTCGACGGCGGCCAGGTTCTGCTCGAGCTCGTCACGCCGGTCCACGGTTCACCACCACCATGCCGAAGCGTCCCGCGGTGCCGCCCTGGCGGCGGTGGGAGAAGAAGGTGTCGTCCTCGATCGTGCAGCCCGGGAGCTGCTCGACCAGCACGTCGGCCGCCGTCAGCTGCGCGGCGACGCCGGCGGCCAGGTCGATCGCGGCGGTGCCCCACGACGTCCGCGACGCGCTGCCGGGCGCGACGCGCTCGACCTCGGCCGCCATGTCGGCGGGCACCTCGTAGCAGCGCCCGCACGCGTGCGGCCCGGTCCAGGCCCGCAGGCCGGCCGCGCCGTGCTCGCGCATGACGCCGACGGTGCGCGGGACGACCCCGAGCTCGAGCCCCTTGCGTCCGGCGTGCGCGACGCCGACGACCCCGGCCTCGGGGTCGGCCAGCACCACGGGCAGGCAGTCGGCGACCCGGACGAGCAGGGCGACGCCCGGCTCGACCGTGACCATCGCGTCGGCGGTCGGCTCGTCGGAGTCGCTCCCGACCACGGCGACGTCGGAGCCATGCACCTGCGTCATCCCCACCACCCGCTCGACCTCGAGCGCGTCGGCGAGCCGGCGCAGGTTCTCGGCGACCGCGACGGGGTCGTCGCCCACGTGGTCACCGAGGTTGAGCGCGGCGTACGGGCCCTCGCTCACGCCGCCGGCGCGCGCGGTGAGCGCGACGACGACCGGGCCGGTCTCGGCCCGGTCGTGCAGCACGGCGTCGTGACCCACGATCAGCGCAGGAAGTCCGGGACGTCGAGGTCGTCGTCGTAGTCGACGTTCATCGGCTGGGCGGCCGGCGGGACGTCGCGACGCGGCTCGGGGGCGGGGGCCGCCGGCGGCGCGGAGGCCTCGGCCACCTCGCCGGCCGTGGTCGGCCGCTCCCGGAGCAGCGCGGGACGCTCGACGTCGCGCGCCTTGGGCTCGCCACCGTCGAACCCGGCGGCGATGACGGTGACCCGCACCTCGTCGCCGAGCGCGTCGTCGATGACCGCGCCGAAGATGATCTTGGCCTCGGGGTGGACGGCGTCGGCGACCAGGCCGGCCGCCTCGTTGATCTCGAACAGGCCGAGGTCCGAGCCGCCGGCGATCGACAGCAGCACGCCGCGGGCGCCCTCGATGGACGCCTCGAGCAGGGGGCTGGAGACGGCCATCTCGGCCGCGACGGCAGCACGCTGCTCGCCCCGGGCCGAGCCGATGCCCATGAGCGCCGAGCCGGCGTCCGACATCACCGACTTGACGTCGGCGAAGTCGAGGTTGATCAGGCCGGGCGTGGTGATGAGCTCGGTGATGCCCGAGACGCCCTGCAGCAGCACCTGGTCGGCCTGGCGGAAGGAGTCCAGGAGGCTGACGTTCTTGTCGCTGATGCTGAGCAGGCGGTCGTTCGGGATGACGATGAGGGTGTCGACCTCCTCGCGCAGCGCCTCGATGCCGGCCTCGGCCTGCATGGAGCGGCTGCGGCCCTCGAACTTGAACGGGCGCGTCACCACGCCGATCGTCAGGGCGCCGAGCGAGCGCGCGATGCGGGCCACGACGGGAGCGCCACCGGTGCCGGTGCCGCCGCCCTCGCCCGCCGTCACGAAGACCATGTCGGCGCCCTTGATGGCCGCCTCGATCTCCTCGGCGTGGTCCTCGGCGGCGCGCTTGCCGATGTCGGGGTTGGCACCGGCGCCCAGGCCGCGCGTGGACTCACGGCCCACGTCGAGCTTGACGTCGGCGTCGCTCATGAGCAGCGCCTGCGCGTCGGTGTTGATGGCGATGAACTCGACACCCTTGAGGCCGACCTCGATCATGCGGTTGACGGCGTTGACTCCGCCACCGCCGATACCGACGACCTTGATGACGGCGAGGTAGTTCTGCACGGCCATCGGCTCGCACCTTTCGCTGATACTTCGAAGACTCGGGGCCGGAGCTGAACCCTAACCCTTGACCTCAGGGTTATAGTTATGTCAACCTCGACACCACTGAATCTACGGACCGCACCGCACTCTGCGGCGCCGACACGCCGACGGACGCGCTCGGGTTCGGCCGGGTCAGCTGGTGGTGGGCGTGTCGGGCGCGCTGACGTCGTAGACCTTCGCCCGCAGGTCGAGCAGCCGGTCGACGACGCGCAGCTTGGCGGTCGTCTGGTCCGGGCTCCCCCACACGAGGGTGCGGCCACGACGCAGCTCGAGCCGGACGTCGTCGCGGGTGTCGGCGCGGACGCTCCGCACCTCCTGGTAGAGCTCCGGCGCCCGGCGCTTCACGTCGGCGAGCACCTGGGCGGCCGCGGCGACGGCCTGCCGGCGGCGCCGCTCCCCCGTCGCGGACGACGTGACCTCGAGCAGGTCCTTCGGGGCTCGCGCGTAGGTGCGGAAGGCGACGCCCTCGGCGTCCAGCGCCCGCACCGTGCCGTCGTCGCGGGTCCAGACCACCGCCACGCGCTCGGTCACGTCGACGACGACGCCGTGCGGCCAGTCGCGCCGGACCTCGACCGTCGCCACCCGCGGCAGCGCCTCGGTCACGCGTCGCTCGACCGCGGCGGTGTCGAGCCGGGCCAGCGGCTCGCCGGTGGGGACCTTCGCCACGGCGAGCACCTGGGCGGGCTCGATCGTGGTGGCGCCGCGCACCTCGACGTCACGGACGCCCAGCACGTCGGAGAACCACACGGCATAGGCCCCCGCGCCGAGCAGGACGAGCACCAGGAGGGCGAGGACCCGCCACCGCCAGCGCTGCCAGCGGCCGGCGCGACGTCGTTGCTCGAACAGCCGTTGGCTCACCGAGGCTCCAGCGCCGCCAGCACCGCCGGTCCGAGGGTCGTCACGTCACCGGCGCCGAGCGTGAGCAGCAGGTCGCCGGGCCGGAGCACGCGGACAAGCTCGCGCTCGACGTCGGCGAGGGAGCCGCCGGCGCGCACGTGGTCCGAGCCGGCCGCGTCGACCACCATCCGGGCGGTGACCTCGGGGTCGGGGTCCTCGCGGGCGAGGTAGATGTCGGCGACCAGCACCTCGTCGGCGGCCGCGAGCGCCTGGCCCATGGCGGCGCCGTGGGTGCGCGTGCGGCTGACCAGGTGCGGCTGGAAGGCCACGACGAGGCGGTCGTCGCCGGCCAGGGACCGGGCGGCCTCGAGGTCGGCGGCGATCTCGGTCGGGTGGTGGGCGTAGGAGTCGTACACCCGCACGCCGCCGGCGTCGCCGCGGTGCTCCATGCGGCGCTTGGCGCCCTGGTGGCGGCCGAGGCCGCGCAGCAGGGCCGCGGGCTCGCCACCGACGACCAGGCCGGCGGCCAGGGCGAGGAGCGCGTCGACCGCGTAGTGGCGTCCGGGCACGGCCAGCTCGGCCCGGCCCAGCGGTTCGCCGAACGCGACGACGTCGAAGGACGTGCGTCCGCCCTCGACCCGCAGGTCGACCGCGCGGACGTCGGCGTCGTCGGCCAGGCCGGCCGTCACGACGCGCAGTCCCTGCCGGCGCGCGGGCTCGGCGAGCCGCACGGCCACCGGGTCGTCGGCGCACAGCACGACCGCCTCGGTCAGGTGCGAGACAAACTGCTCGAACGCCTCCTCGTACGCCTCGACCGTGGCCCAGGTGTCGAGGTGGTCGGCGTCGACGTTGGTCACGACGCCGACGGCCGGGGTGTAGACGAGGAAGGCGCCGTCGCTCTCGTCGGCCTCGGCCACGAAGACCTCGCCGCCCAGGTGGGCGTTGGTGCCGAGCGCCGGCACCTCGGCCCCGATCGCGTACGACGGGTCGAGGCCGGTCTCGGTGAGCGCGACGGCCAGCATCGCGGTGGTGGTCGTCTTGCCGTGGGTGCCGGCGACCGCGACGACGCGGTGGCCGGACAGCACCGACTGCATGCCGGCCGAGCGCGGCCACAGGGCCAGCCCTCGCTCGAGCGCGGCGACGACCTCGGGGTTGTCCTCACGGACGGCCGTGGAGGCGATGACCGCGTCGACGTCGCCCACGTGCTCGGCGGCGTGCCCGACGTGGCCCGTGACGCCCTCGGTGCGCAGCGCCTGCAGCACGGCGGAGTCGTTCGCGTCGCTGCCGGAGACCTCGACGCCGCGGGCGGCGAGCAGCCGGGCGATGGCCGACAGCCCCGCCCCGCCGACGCCGACGAGGTGGACGCGGCGCAGCTCGGACGCCGGGACGACGTGCTCGGGGACCGGGATCCTCATCGATCGGCCGCCTGCAGCACCAGGTGGGCCAGGCGCACGTCGGCGTCGCGCGGCACCAGGTCGGACGCGGCCGCCGACATCGCGGCGAGCCGCTCGGGGTCGCTCACGAGCGGGGCGACCACGTCGGTGATCCACGCGGCGGTGAGCGCGTCGTCGTCGATCAGCAGCGCGCCGCCGGCCTGCACGACCGCGCTGGCGTTGAGCGCCTGCTCCCCGTTGCCGTGCGGCAGCGGGACGAAGACGGCGGGCAGGCCGACCGAGGCCACCTCGACGACCGTGTTGGCGCCGGAGCGGCACACGATGAGGTCGGCGGCGGCGAGCGCCAGGTCCATGCGGTCGATGAACGGCTCGACGACGTAGGGAGGTCCACCGGCGACGCGCTCGGGCTGGACCTCCTCGGGACGTCCGGCGGCGTGCAGCACCTGGACGCCGGCCTCCGCCAGGGCCCCGGCGGCGGCCGAGACGGCGTGGTTGATGCGCCGGGCGCCCTGCGACCCGCCGGTGACCAGCAGGGTGGGCAGCTCGGGGTCGAGGCCGAAGAACGCGCGCGCCTCGGTGCGGGTGGCGGCCCGGTCGAGCCCGGAGATGGCCCGCCGGATCGGCAGGCCGAGGTGCTGGGCGTGCGGCAGCTCGGTGCCCGGGAAGCTCGTGGCGACGTGCTCGGTGAGACGGGCGCCCAGCTTGTTGGCCACGCCGGGCAGCGCGTTGCCCTCGTGCACGACGATCGGGATGCCGCGACGCCGCGCCGCCAGGTAGGCCGGCACCGAGACGTAGCCGCCGAAGCCGACCACGACGTCCGGGCGCACGCGCCGCATGACGTCCGAGGTGGCCTTGACCGTGCGGCGCAGCCGGACGGGGAGCTTGAGCAGGTCGGGCCCGACCGAGCGGGGCAGCGGCACCGGCGGGACGAGCTCGAGGTCGTAGCCGGCCTGCGGGACGAGCGTCACCTCCAGGCCGCGCGGGGTGCCCAGGCACGTGATCTCGACGGACGCGTCGATCTCGGTGAGCGCCTGCGCGGTCGCGAGCAGTGGTGACGTGTGGCCGGCGGTCCCTCCCCCGGCTAGCAGCACTCGCACCCGGTCAGCCCCTCCGTCCGATCCCCATGAGTCCGCGGCCGGAGCGACGCGCGGCGCGAGCCTCCAGCGCACGCTTGGCGCCGGGCTCGCTCTTGGCACAGTTAACCAGAAGGCCCACGGCCACCAGGGTGGTCATCAGGCTGGATCCTCCGGACGAGATGAGTGGCAGCGGGATGCCGATGACAGGCAGCAGACCGAGCACCATGCCGATGTTGATGAGCGCCTGGGCGAGCAGCCAGATGGTGATGCCGGCGGCCAGGTAGCGGGCGTACGGGTCGCGCGTGCGGGTGGCGATGCGGATGCCCGCGTAGGCCAGCAGGCCGAACAGCACCAGCACGACGCAGGCGCCGAACAGGCCGAGCTCCTCGCCGATGATGGCCAGGATGAAGTCGTTGTGGGCTTCGGGCAGCGTGCCCCACTTCTGCCGGCTGCCGCCCAGCCCGACGCCCCAGAACTGGCCGCTGGCGAAGGCCATGCGGCTGTGGATCGACTGGTAGCCGTCGGTGTCGGCCGCCGACATGGGGTCCATGAACGTCAGCAGGCGCGCCACGCGGTGCGGTGCGGCGGCGACGAAGAACACGAGCACGGCGCCGAGCGTGAGGAAGATGGCCATGAGCGGACGGCTCTTCAGCCCGGCGACCCACAGCATGCCGAGCATGACCGCGAACAGGACGAGCGCGGTGCCCAGGTCGTTCTGGCCGACGACGAGCAGCGCGACTCCGGCGGTGACCGGCAGCATCGGCACCAGCACGTGCGAGGTGCGGCCGAGCAGCTTCTGCTTGCGCGAGTACAGGTGCGCCACCCACAGGACGACCGCGAGCTTGGCGAACTCCGAGGGCTGCAGCATGAAGCCGCCGGCCAGCGGCAGCCAGTTGCGGTTGCCGCGGATCTCCACGCCGATGACGTAGGTGGCGGCGATGAGCGCGACGCTGCCGATGAGCACCGGGTACGTGGCCCAGTGCAGCGTCCGGAACGGGAGCTTGGCGGCCACGATCGCGCCCGCTCCACCGACGACGGCGAACAGCAGCTGGCGCTCGAAGTAGTAGAAGGCGTTGCCGTGCTGGCGCAGCGCGAGCACCGAGCTCGCGCTCAGCACCATCACGAGGCCCAGGCAGAGCAGGATCGTGCCGACGCCCAGGACGAGCTGGTGGGAGGTCAGCGGCCGGTCGAGGGCCCCGCGCAGGCCGGCCAGGAAGCCGCTCCGGGACGGGCGGGCCGACTCCGTGCTCGTGGCCATCTCGCTCCCTCGTCTGCGCCGTGACTACTGCTCGTGCACCCTCCGTCGTACCGCCGCAGCGAACGCGTCCCCCCGGGCGCCGTAGCTCTCGAACTGGTCCATGGACGCGCAGCCGGGGGCCAGCAGCACCGTGTCGCCCGGCTGGGCGAACGACGCGGCCGCGTCCACGACGCGGTCCATGAGGTCAGTCTCCCCCGGCTCGACCTCGACGACGGGCACATCGGGCGCGTGTCGTCGCAGCGCGTCGGCGATCACGTCGCGGTCGCGGCCGATGAGGACGACCGCCCGCATCCGGTCGTGCGCCTGCTCGACGAGCTCGTCGAACGACGCGCCCTTCGCCAGGCCGCCGGCGATCCAGACCGCGTGCTCGACGCCGCGCAGGGACGCCAGCGCGGCGTGCGTGTTGGTGGCCTTGCTGTCGTCGACCCACGTGACGCCGCCGGACTCGGCGACCTGCTCGATGCGGTGGGCGTCGGGCCGGAAGGCGCGCAGCCCGTCGCGGACCGCCTTGGGCGGCACGCCGTGCGCGAGCGCGAGGGCCGCGGCGGCGAGCGCGTTGGCCACCTGGTGCGGCGCGGGCGCGCGGCCCAGCGCCTGCTCCAGGTCGCGCAGCGTGCCCAGCTCGGCGGCGGACGTGGTGCGGTTCTCCACGAACGCGCGGTCGGCCAGCACGTCCTCGACCAGCCCGACCATGCTGGGCGCCGGGACGCCGAGGGTGAAGCCGATCGCGCGGCAGCCCTCGACGACGTCGGCCTCCTCGACCAGGTGCTCGGTCGCGGGGTCGTCGACGTTGTAGACGCAGGCGACCTGCGCGTGCTCGTACGCCTTGCCCTTGGCCGCGGCGTAGTGGGCCATCGGGTCGTCGGCGCCACCGGGCTCGGCGGCGTGCCAGTCCAGGTGGTCCGGCGCGAGGTTCAGCACTGCGGCGGCCTGGGCCGACATGGACGACTGCCAGTACAGCTGGAAGCTCGACAGCTCGACCGCCAGCGCGTCCCACGGCTCGGGGTCCATGACCGCCTCGAGCACCGGGGTGCCGACGTTGCCGACCGCGATCGCCCGCTCGCCGTTGGCCTGCAGCATCGCCTCGAGCATCTGCACCGTGGTGGTCTTGCCGTTGGTGCCGGTGACGACGAGCCACGGGGCGGCGTCGTCGCCGCGCAGGCGCCAGGCCAGCTCGACCTCGCCCCACACGGGCACGCCGGCGTCGAGCGCCTGGCGCAGCAGCGGGGCGTCCGGGCGCCAGCCCGGCGACACGACGACGAGGTCGACCGGCTCCGGCAGCGTGGCCGTGCTGCCCGGGCCGACGCGCAGCTCGACGCCCAGGACGCGCATGAGCTCGGCCTGCTCGGCCATGGCGGTGGGCTCCTGCTCGTCCACCACGACGACCTGTGCCCCGAGGTGCTGCAGCGTGTCGGCGGCGGCGAACCCGCTGCGGCCGAAGCCGGCGACGACGGCGCGGACGCCGCTCCAGTCCGAGGTGCGCCCGAGCCGCGTGACGTCCTCGCTCACAGGCTCGCGACCCACTCGGCGTAGAAGATGCCCAGGCCGGTGGCGACGCACAGCGCGCTGATCAGCCAGAAGCGCACGACGATCGTGACCTCGGCCCAGCCGAGCAGCTCGAAGTGGTGCTGCAGCGGGGCCATGCGGAACAGCCGCTTGCCCTTGGTCGCCTTGAAGAAGCCGACCTGCAGGATGACCGAGGCGGTGATCGCGACCAGCAGGCCGCCGAGCACGACGAGCAGCAGCTCGGTGCGGGTCATGAGCGCCAGACCGGCGATGGCGCCGCCGAGCGACAGCGAGCCGGTGTCGCCCATGAAGATCTTGGCCGGGGCGGCGTTCCACCACAGGAAGCCGATGCAGGCGCCCATGAGGGCGGACGCCACGACCGCCAGGTCGAGCGGGTCGCGCACCTCGTAGCACTTGGAGACGAGCGGGTTCGTGTCGCAGTTCTGGTTGCTCTGCCAGATGTTGATGATCACGTAGGCGCCGAAGATCATGGCGCAGGTGCCCGTGGCCAGGCCGTCCAGGCCGTCGGTCAGGTTGACGCCGTTGCTGGTGCCGGCGATGAGCAGCAGCACCCAGATCACCAGGGCGACGCTCGGCAGCGTCCAGCCCGGGATATCACGCGTGAACGAGACGGCGTGCGTGATGACCGTCGAGCCCTCGGCGTCCTCGAGGTTGATGGCCAGGATCGCGAAGATCAGCCCGATCACGGTCTGCCCGACGAGCTTGGCCTTGCTGCGCAGCCCCAGGCTGCGCTGCTTGAAGATCTTGATGAAGTCGTCGAGGAACCCGATGAGTCCCAGTCCGCAGAACAGGAACAGCAGCAGCAGCGCGGACGCGCTGGGCTCGGTCTGGGTGACCAGCATCGAGGCGGCGTAGCCCACCAGCACGGCCAGGATGATGACCAGGCCGCCCATCGTGGGGGTGCCGCGCTTGGTGTGGTGCGAGGTCGGGCCGTCGTCGCGGATCAGCTGCCCGTACCCCTGCTTCACCAGCGCGCTGATGGCGACCCGGGTGCCCAGGAGCGTCACGAGCAGCGAGACCGCACCGGCGATCAGGATGGCCTTCATCGAGCAGGGGCTCCGTTCGGGGGACGACAGGCAGGGGTGGGCAGGACAACGAGAAGTATGCCGTCACCCCGTCAGGAGGGCGTCGGCGACTCGCTCGAGCCGCGAGCCGCGCGAGGCCTTGACCAGCACCGCGTCGCCCGGCGCCACGCGCTCGCGCAGCCAGGCGACGGCGGCGTCGGTGTCGGGGACGGCGTGGCCGCGCTCGCCGGCGCCCTCGGCGACCGGAGCCGCTCCGGCGCCGACGGCGAGCACGTGGTCGACGCCGCGCGCGACGGCGTGCTCGCCGAGCGCACGGTGGGCGGCGTCGCTGCCCTCACCGAGCTCGAGCATCTCGCCCAGGACGGCGTACGTCGCGCCCTCGCCACCCATGGCGGCCAGCGCGTCGACCGCGGCGGCGGCGGACTCGGGGTTGGCGTTGTAGGCGTCGTTGACGACGACGAGGCCGTCGGCGCGCACCTCGCGCTGCATGCGCATGGGCGAGGCGGGCCGGGCGGTCGCGAGCGCGTCGACGGCCCGGTCGACGTCGAGGCCGAGCGCCTGCACCACGGCGAGCGCGGCGGCGGCGTTGGCCGCCTGGTGCTCGCCGAGCAGCGGCAGGTGGGCCGGACGACGCTGGCCGGCGTGGACGACCACGAGGTCGACCTCGCCGGAGGCGTCCAGGGAGACGTCGGTGGCGGCGACGTCGGCACCCTCGCCGCCGAAGGTGAGGACCGGCGCCTGGGTGCGCGACGCCATGGCGGCGACCCGGACGTCGTCGGCGTTCAGCACCGCGATGCCGTCGGGGCGCAGCGCCTCGACCAGCTCGCCCTTGGCCTGGGCGGTGCGCTCGGGCGAGCCGAACTCGCCGAGATGGGCCGAGCCGACGTTGAGCACGACGGCCACGTCGGGCGGTGCGATGTCGCACAGCAGCCGGATGTGGCCGACGCCGCGGGCGCCCATCTCGACGACCAGGAAGCGGGTGCGCTCGTCGGCCCGCAGCACGGTGAGGGGGACGCCGAGCTCGTTGTTGAACGAGCCGGTCGGTGCGACCGTCGGCCCGAAGCCCGCCAACAGGTGCGCGAGCAGGTCCTTCACGCTCGTCTTGCCGGCCGAGCCGGTGACGCCGACGACGCGCAGGCCGTCCAGGCGGTCCACGACGTGGCGGGCGACAAGTCCGAGGGCGACGACCACGTCGTCCACGACGACGCACGGTCCGTCGAGCGGTCGCGACGCGAGCACCGCGGCGGCACCGCCGGCCAGGGCCGCGGCGGCGAAGTCGTGCCCATCGACGTGCTCGCCGGCCACGGCCACGAACAGCCCACCGGGATCCACGGCGCGCGAGTCGACGGACGGCGCGCCGGTCACGGCCGTCGCCGGGTCGCCGTGCAGCGTCCCGCCGGTGACGTCGGCCAGCTCGGCCAGGGTCAGCTCGATCACGCGGAGGCCTCCCCCGCGGCGTCGATCAGCTCGGCCAGCACGTCGCGGTCGTCGAAGGGGTGCACGACGCCGGCGACCTCCTGGCCCTGCTCGTGGCCCTTGCCGGCGACCACGACGGTGTCGCCGCGGCGCGCGAGCGAGACGGCGTGGGCGATCGCCTCGCGGCGTCCGCCGATCTCGACGACCTCGACACCGGACGCGTCGTGCGCGCCGGCCAGCACGGCGGCGCGGATCGTGGCCGGGTCCTCGGTGCGCGGGTTGTCGTCGGTGACGACCAGCACGTCCGCCCACTCGGCTGCGGCGGCACCCATGAGCGGACGCTTGCCGTGGTCACGGTCTCCCCCGGCCCCGAGCACGACCACGAGGCGGCCGGGCGTGACCGGTCGCAGCGCGGCCAGCACGGCGGTGACGGCGTCAGGCTTGTGGGCGTAGTCGACGACCGCGGTGAACTCCTGGCCGCGCTCGACGCGCTCCATGCGTCCGGGGACGCCGGTGCTGCGGCCGATGCCCGCGACCAGGGCGGCCGGGTCGTGCCCGGCGGTGCTGAGGGCCGCGACGACGGCCAGCGCGTTGGAGACGTTGAAGACGCCCGGCAGCGGCACGCTCATCTCGAGCTCGAGGCCGTCCGGGCCGAGCACGGTCAGGTCCGAGCCGAGCCGGTGCGGGCGCACGTTGACCGCGCGCCAGTCGGCGGCGCGTCCGTCGACCGAGAACGTGGTGACCGGCAGGCTGGTGCGCTCGGCCAGCAGGCGGCCGTGCTCGTCGTCGGCGTTGAGCACCGCGTGGCGCGCGTGCTCGGGCGTGAACAGCGACGCCTTGGCCTCGAAGTAGGACCGCACGTCGCCGTGGAAGTCCAGGTGGTCGCGGCCCAGGTTCAGGAAGACGGCGACGTCGAAGGCGAAGCCGTCGACCCGACCCTGGACGAGCGCGTGGCTCGAGACCTCCATGGCGCAGAGCCGGACGTGCTCCTCGCGCATCACCGCGAACAGCGCCTGCAGCTGGGGCGCCTCGGGCGTGGTCAGCGCGGACGCCGCCGGGACGCCCTTGACCCGGGTGCCGATGGTGCCGACGACCGCCGCCTGCTCGGCGCCGAGCGCCGCCTCGGCGAGGTACGTCGTGGTGGTCTTGCCCTGCGTGCCGGTGACGCCGAGGGTCGTGAACGCCTCGGACGGGTGGTCGTACAGGTCGGCCGCGAGACCGGCCAGCACCGAGCGCGGGGTCGGGTGCACCAGCACCGGGAGCGAGCCGTCCAGGCGGGCCGCACCGTCGGCGTCGGTGAGCACCGCGACCGCTCCGGCCTCGCGGGCCCGGTCGGCGAAGTCGGCGCCGTGCGCGCGGGCGCCCGGGAGCGCCGCGTACAGGTCGCCGGGGCGCACGTCACGCGTGTTGAGCGCCAGCCCGGTGATCGTCGTGGAGGTGTCGTCGGTCGGGACGCCCAGCGTCCTCGCCACCTGCGCCAGCGTCCGGCTCGGCGCCTCGCTCGGGCGCACTCGCATCGTCCCCGTCACCGGTCCAACCTATGGCATGGCTGTGCCCGGACCGCACGCCGTGGCGTGCGGTGCCGGTCACCAGTCCTGCGCGACCTTCGGGCTCTTGGCGCCGGTCGGCGCGATGCCGAAGCGCTCGAGCGCCATGGACATGACCTGCTGGAAGACGGGCGCCGCGGTGGAGCCACCGCCGGCGCTGGAGACCGGGTTGTCGAGCACCACGTAGGTGACGAAGCGCGGGTTGTCGGCGGGCGCGAAGCCCATGAACGACACCGTGTTCTGGCCGCGGACGTAGCGCCCGGTCTCGGGGTTGACCCGCCAGGCCGTGCCGGTCTTGCCCGCGACGCGGTAGCCCTCGATCTGCGCGGCCGGGGCCGTGCCGTCGTCGGCCGTGACGGCCTCCATCATCCGGGTGACCTGCTTGGCGGCCTGCTGGCTGACGACCCGCTGGCCCTTCGGACGGGCCGGCTTCTCCACCGAGCCGTCGGCTGCCTTGAGGCCCGACACGACGGTGGGCTCGACGGCGACGCCGCCGTTGGCGATCGCGCCGACGGCCTTGACCATCTGCAGCGCGGTGACCGAGACGCCCTGGCCGAACGTGACGGTCGCGGCCTGCGAGCGCGACCAGCGCTCGGCCGGCACGAGGATGCCCTTGGACTCGCCGGGTAGGCCGACGCCGGTCTTGGCGCCCAGGCCGAACTTGCTCAGGTACGAGTGCAGGGTCGAGCTCTTCATCTGCTGCGACGCGACGATCGTGCCCATGTTGGACGACTGGGCGATGACGCCGGCCGCGGTGAGCTTGATCGTGCCGTGGTCCCAGTAGTCGCTGATGTTGAAGCCGTCGATCGTCATCGAGCCGGGCACCTTGATCTTGGTGTCGGCTGACACCAGTCCCTGGTCGGCCAGCGCCGCCATGGTCAGCGTCTTGATGACCGAGCCGGGCTCGTAGACCGTTTGCCACGCCCGGGCGACCGTGTTCTTCTCGGTCATGCCCGTGCGGGTGTCGGGGTCGAACGAGGGGTACTGCGACAGCTGGACGAGCTCGCCGTTGGTGACGTCCATCGTGATGGCCAGGCCCCAGTCGGCGCTGCTCGAGCGGACGCCGTCGGCGAGGCGCTGGTCGGCGTACCACTGCAGGTCGCGGTCGATCGTCGTCACGACGTCGCGACCGGGCACCATCTCGTCGACGGTGGTGTCGGCCTGCGGGATGCGCTGGCCGCTCGGCGCGACCTCGTAGGTCATCCGCCCGTCCTCGCCCTGCAGCTGGTCGTCGTAGGTGCGCTCGAGCCCGGCCACGCCCTCGCCCTGGGCGTTGAGGTAGCCCACGAGGTTGGCCGCCAGCGCCCCGCCCGGGTAGGTGCGGATGGGCGCGGAGTCGCTGAACACGCCGACCAGGCCCTTCTCCTTGAGCCGGTCCAGCGCCTTCTGGGCGCGGGTCGCGGGCGCCTGCTTGACCAGCACGACGTAGCGCGACTTGGGCGTGCGCAGCTTCTTGACCACGGCGAAGTAGTCGAGGTCGTCGAACACGCCGGTCAGGACGGCGGCGATCTGCGGGGCGTCCGCGGTGGTCATGGTCGGGTCGGCGGTGAGCGTGATGCCCTCGACGTTCGCGGCCAGCTCGATGCCGTTCCGGTCGGTGATCGAGCCGCGCGGGGCCGGGACCACGACGGTGTCGGTGCCGCGCTCGGTCGCCAGCGCGGCGAACGCCTGGCTGTCGATGCCCTGGATCTGGAACAGCCGCAGCCCGAACATCACGAGCACGGCCAGGACGACGACCAGGCACGCGCGCAGCCGCTTGTGGGTCATCGTCTGCGTCGCACCGCGTGCGCTCATCGGTCCACCCGCTTCACGTTGGTGCCCTTCTCGGCCGGTCGCGGCTTGCCGACGACGGAGCCGTCGCTGAGCCGCAGGAAGACGGGGTTGGTGTTCGGGACCATGCCCAGGCGCACGGCCTCGGCGGCGAGCCGGCCGGGGCTGCGGCTCTCGGCCACCTCCGCGGCGAGCGCGTCGTGCTGGGTCTGCAGACGGTCCGCGGTGCGGTCGAGGTCCTGCATCTCGAACGCCTGGCGCTGCAGCACCGTGCTGAGCACGATGAGGCCGGTCAGGCCGAGCGACAGCAGGACGATCACCAGGCCCACGAACGGCGTGCGTCCGCGGGTCGTGGCGGGGGCCTGGACGAGCCGCAGCCGCGGCGCGGACGGGACGGTGCGGGCGGCGAGGCGGCGGGCGGCGCCGACGGCGGACGTGCTCATCGCGCCACCCGCTCCACGGCCCGGACCCGCACGGGCTTGGCCCGGCGGTTCTCCTCGATCTCGTCGTCGGACGCCTGCTCGGCACCGCGCGTCACCAGCGCGAACCGGGGCAGCATGTCGTCGGGCACCTGGGGCAGGTCGCGGGGGGCGCGCGAGGCGGTCACCGCGGCGAAGGCGCGCTTCACGATGCGGTCCTCCAAGGACTGGTAGGCCATGGCCACGACGCGCCCCCCGACGCGGGTGGCCTCGAGGGCGGCGGGCACGGCACGGGTCAGGACGGCGAGCTCGGCGTTGACCTCGATGCGCAGCGCCTGGAACGTGCGCTTCGAGGGGTTGCCACCGGTGCGCCGGGCGGGCGCCGGGATCGCGTCGCGGACGAGCTCGACCAGGCGGGCGCTCGTGGTGAACGGCGCCTCGGCGCGGGCGGCGACGACGGCGTCGGCGATGCGGCGGGCGAACTTCTCCTCGCCGAAGTCGCGCAGGACGCGGGTGAGGTCGCGCGCGTCGTAGGTGTTGAGGACGTCCGCCGCGGTGAGCGGGTCCTCGGGGTTCATGCGCATGTCCAGCGGAGCGTCCTGGCTGTACGCGAAGCCGCGCTCGGCCAGGTCGAGCTGCATGGACGAGACGCCCAGGTCGAACAGCACGCCGGCGACCTCGGGGATCGCGGCGTCGGAGAGCACGGTGCCGATCTCGTCGTACACCGCGTGGGCCAGGTGGACACGGTCGCCGAACGGGGCGAGCCGCTCCCCCGCCCGCGACAGCGCCTCGGGGTCGCGGTCGATGCCGACCAGGCGGACGTCGGGGAAGGCGGTCAGCAGGGCCTCGGCGTGACCGCCCAGGCCGAGGGTGGCGTCGACGACGACGGCGTCGGGGGTGGTCAGCGCGGGCTCGAGCAGCTCCAGGATGCGGGTGAGCATGACCGGCACGTGCTGCGTCATGCGGCCGCTCCCAGCGCGAGGGCGAGCAGCCCGGCGATGAGCGCGCTCGTGCCCAGGGAGAACGCCATGACGGCGGCCGAGTCGGCCAGCCGCTCGCGCACGCGTCGCGTCGTCGTCGTCGTGTCCATCGCTCCCCTCCTTGGGCTCGTACCGACCCGGCTCCCTGCTCGTGGGGCCTGATCACCGGCCGGGTGGATCTGGCGCCGGGGAAGTGGCGTCAGAGTCAACCGGTCGGAGATCGGGACCCGCGATCAGAAGTCGCCGGGCATCACCTCGTCGGACATGTCGGCGAAGGCCGCCGACTCGTTCTCCTGGAACTCGTTCCAGCGCGCGGCGTCCCAGATCTCGATGCGGTCCATCGCACCGATCACGACGCAGTCCTTGTCCAGCGACGCCCACTCGCGCAGCACCGCCGGCACCGCGATGCGTCCCTGCTTGTCCGGGACCTCCTGCGAGGCGCCGGAGAAGAGCATGCGAGCGAAGTTGCGGCTGCGCTTGTCGGTGATCGGCGCGCGTCGCAGCTCGTCGGTGAAGGTGTTGAAGCTCTCCGGCGTCCAGCCGTAGACGCAGTTCTCCTGCCCGCGGGTCAGCACGACGCCCCCGTCGAGGCGGGGACGGAACTTGGCCGGCAGGAACAGGCGGCCCTTGTCGTCGAGGCGCGGCGTGTAGGTGCCGAAGAAATTGACCAGCTCAACGGGACTCACCTCGCTTCCTCCTACGCTCCCAAGTTCACCACTTTCCCCCACCCTACTCCACAATCCCCCACCGTCAACGCAGAACGCCCCACATCACGGCGTGTCTTCGCCGGGGGACGTGGGGCGTGGAGTGGCTGAGGATCGCCGTCAGGGCAACGAAAAAACCGCCCCGGTCAGGGGCGGTGGAGGGTGGTGGGGCGCGGTGGAGCGATCAGCGCCGCTCCACCCGGGACGTCAGTACTCGTCGCCGTCGCGGCGGCGGTTCCAGCGCTGCTCCATGCGGTCGGTGAACGACCCCGAGGACTTGGGCTTGCGTCCCTTGCCGCCACGCGGACCCTTCGGGCCGGCCGACGACGGCGCGGAACCGACGGCCAGGCCGCGGCGGTAGCTGGTGACGAAGAGGTAGGCCGAGCCGAGCATGGCCACGAACCCGATGACGCCCAGGATGGTCTGGGGCACCATGACGCCGGCGAGCAGAAGGCCGATGCCGGCCAGGAACCCGAGGGCGGACAGAACGGCGACGCGGCGGGTGCGCGCCACCAGGCGCGAGCCGCGAAGGGTGGAGGCGAACTCGGGATCCTCGGCAGCAAGCGACTGCTCGAGCTGCTGCAGAAGTCGGGCTTCCTCGTCAGAGAGCGGCACTGGAGCCTCCGAAGGTGTGGACGTCTGCCTCTGATTCTAGGCACCCGACGAGGTGCAGGCCAGCGGAGAGTGCTGTGAACTCTCCGAGAAGTGCCGCCTGACGCTCCAGGGCGTACAACGCGTCGCGTCCGCCGGGCTCCACGTCCACCAGGCTGGAGGGCACGAGGTCGGCGAACGCACGCGTCCCGGCGGTGTGCTCGACCCTCAGGCCGGCGGCCGTGAGCATGTCCGCGACCTCGGCCAGGACGAACCGGCGGGCCCCGTCGGAGCGCCGGTCCCAGCCGGCCAGGTCGATGCTAAGCAGCCGCGAGGCGCCGTCGAAGTCGCCGGCCACGGCGCGCCGGACCGCCGCGCCGAGCCGGTTGGCGACCAGCACGCTGAGGCGTCCGCCGGGGCGCAGCACCTGGGTGGCCGCGGCGACCGTGGCCGCCGGGTCGTCGACGTGCTCGAGCACGCCGTGGCACAGCACCAGGTCGACCGGCTCGGTCACCTGCGCCGCGAGGTCGGACGCGTCGCCGAGCGAGCCGGTGAGGTTCTGGGCGACCCCCGCCTCGCTCGCGCGACGCTCGAGCGCCGCGAGCGCGTCCGGGCTGGGGTCGACGACATGGACCGCGTGACCGGCTCCGGCAAGCCGGACGGCGTCACCGCCCGCACCTCCGCCGAGGTCGACGATGCGCAGCGCGCCCCCACCGGTCAGCTCGACGGCGTCCAGCACCGTCTGCCAGAGGAGCTCGGCGCGCACAGGTCCCATGCGGACACTGTGCCACGGAGGGATGGCCTAGGGTCGGGCGCATGCCGCTGACGCTCCCCCGCCCGGCCGCGCCCGGAGCGCTCGCCTGATGGCCCGGGTCGTCGTCGTCGGCGGCGGGTTCGCCGGGCTCTCGGCCGCCGGCCGGCTGGCCAAGCTGCGCCACGAGGTGGTGCTGCTGGAGGCCTCGGACCGGCTCGGCGGACGTCTGCGCGGCGTCGAGCGCGACGGCCACCGCTGGGCTCTGCACCCCGAGACGTTCACCCTGCCCGGCGTGCTGCGCGACCTGTTCCGCAAGTCCGGCCGCACGATCGACCGCGTCCTGGAGATCGAGACCGTGCCCGGGCGTCGCCACGTCTTCGCCGACGGGACGGTGCTGGACCTGCCGATGGGCACCCGTGGGGCGCAGCACGACGCGGTCGTCGCCCTCACCGGCCAGGACGAGTGGTCGCCGTACCTGGACGGGCTCCCGACCCCGTGGGACGTCATCCGCCGCCAGTCGCTGGACCAGGTGCTCACCGGCCGCGACGCGTTCACGAAGGGGCAGTGGCGGGCCCTGCGACCGCGCCGCACCGTCGACCGCGTCGCCAAGGACATGGGCGACGACCGGCTCGCGACCGTGCTGCGCGACGCGGTGCGCGTGCACGGCGACGACCCGCGTCGCGTCCCGGCGTTCACCACGGTGCAGCACTACCTGGAGCGCAACTTCGGCCTGTGGCACGTGGTCGGCGGTCGTGGCGTGCTGGCCGACGGCCTCACCACCCGCATGCAGGAGCGACGCGTGGACGTCCGGCTCGGCACCGCGGCGTCCGGGCTCGTGCTCGACGGTCAGCAGGTCCGGGGGGTCGAGACCGACGCCGGCACGGTGCCCGCGGACGTGGTGGTGTGGTGCGCCCCGACCTGGCCCGCTCCCCTGCCCGAGCCGCGACGGCTGCTGCCGGCCGTGCCCGCGCGGCAGACCTACGTGCGGCTCGGACCCGACGCGCCCGCCCTGGTGCAGGACGTCGTCGTCCACGCCGACCCGCCGCTGCGCATGTGGGAGGCCGACCCCGGCTGCTGGACGATCGAGCACACCCGCAGCGAGGACCCGCTGGTCACGCTGGCGCGCCACCGCATCGACCTGCGCGACCACGTGGTCGACCGCTGGGACGCCTCGCCCGGCGAGCTCGTGACGCAGGGGCACTGGGGCTGGCAGTGGCAGGGCTGGCGCACCGCCCTCGCGCGTCCGGGCGTCGGCCCGCAGGGCGGGCTGTTCCACGCCGGCGCCCACGCCCACCCGGGCGGCTCGCTGGAGATGGTCGGCGAGGCCACCGCGGCGATCGCGGCGGCCGTCGGCAGGGCCTAGCCGCGCGGACGCAGCTGCTCGAAGATCTCGCGCGTCGCCTTGGAGCGGTTGAGCGTGTAGAAGTGCAGGCCCGGCGCCCCGCCGTCGAGCAGCTCGCGGCACAGCCGGACGGCCAGGTCGATGCCGGCCGCCCGCAGCGCCGCCGGGTCGTCGCGGTGCGGCTCGAGCTCGGCGAGCACCGGGTCGGGGATCGCGACGCCGGACAGCTCGGCCATGCGGGCCACCTGGTTGAGGTTCAGCACGGGCATGATGCCCGGCACGACCGGCAGGTCCGAGCCGTTGGCGCGCAGACGGTCGACGAGCGCGAAGTAGTCGTCGGCGCGGAAGAACAGCTGGGTGATGGCGAACGACGCACCGGCCTCGTGCTTGGCGGCCAGCACCTCGGCGTCGCGCTCGAGGGTCTCGCAGTCGGGGTGCCCCTCGGGGAACGCGGCGACGCCGATCTCGAAGCCGCCCAGGTCGCGGGCGAGCTCGACCAGCTCGGTCGCATGGGTCATGCCGTCGGGGTGGGTCTCCCACGGCGCCCGGGGACCGCCCTGCGGGTCGCCGCGCAGGGCGAGCACGTGCCGGACGCCCGAGGCCGCGTACTGCTTGAGGACGTCCTCGATCTCGCCCCGGCTCTGCCCGACCACGGTGAGATGGCCGACCGGGGTCAGCGAGGTCTCCTCGGCGATGCGCCGGGTCACGCGGATCGTGCGGCTCTGGCCCGCGCCGCCGGCGCCGTACGTCACCGACACGAACGACGGCCCGAGCGGCTCGAGCTCGGCGATCGTGCGCCACAGCAGCGCCTCGCCCTCGTCGTCCTTCGGCGGGAAGAACTCGAAGGAGAAGGTCGGCTCGGGCGCGCGCAGGAGGCGCACCAGGGACGGGACCGGCTCGGACATGGCCCAACGGTATCGTCGCGGACGTGATCAGCCCCGCCGACGACCACGGGACGGACAGCACCGTCCCCGGCCTGGACCCGGACCGATTCCGCGCGCTCGTCGACGAGGAGCTGGAGGCCTTCGTGGTCCACCAGCGGCTGCGCCTCGCGCCGCTCGGCGACCAGGCCGGCGAGTACGTCGACGCGGCCGTCCGCTTCGTCGAGGGCGGCAAGCGCCTGCGGCCGCTGTTCTGCCTGGCCGGCTGGACGGCCGCCGGCGGCAACCCCGCTGACACCCGGCTCGTGCGCGCCGCCGCGGCCCTGGAGTGGCTGCAGGGCAGCGCGCTCGCCCACGACGATGTCATGGACGACTCCGACACCCGTCGCGGACGGCCCAGCCTGCACCGCGAGTTCGCCGCCCGGCACGTCGCCGAGGGACGCGTCGGCGACCCGGAGGCGTACGGCCGAGCCGTCGCGATCCTGCTGGGCGACCTCATGCTGTCGTGGTGCGACGAGATGTTCCGCGACTGCGGGCTCGACGTGTCCGCCGCCGGTGCCGTGCTCGACGAGTGCAAGACCGAGGTCGTCGCCGGCCAGCTGCTGGACGTCGCCGGCCAGACCGTGCCGTCGCTCAGCGTCGACGAGGCCCTGCGCGTCGTCCGCTACAAGGCGGCCAAGTACACCGTCGAGCGTCCGCTGCACATCGGTGCCGTCCTGGCCGGCGGCGACGCCGCTCTGGTGGAGACGCTGAGCGCCGTCGGCGTGCCGCTGGGCGAGGCGTTCCAGCTGCGCGACGACGTCCTGGGCGTCTTCGGCGACCCGGCCGAGACCGGCAAGCCGGCCGGCGACGACCTGCGCGAGGGCAAGCGCACCGTGCTGGTCGCCCGCGCCGCGGAGCGGCTCTCCCCCGCCGAGCGCCAGCGCCTGCACGAGGGACTCGGCCACGCCGAGCACGTGGCCGAGCTGAGCGTGATGCTGCGCGAAAGCGGTGCGCTCGACGCCGTCGAGGCCGACATCGACGACCGGGTGGAGGCCGTCCGTGACGCCCTCGCCGACGTCGAGGAGCCGGCCCGCGGCTTCCTGGCCGTCCTGCTGGACCAGGCGACCCGCCGCACGCGCTGAACCGTCCGGCCCGGCGCGGCGGTGGGGGCTCGCCGCGGCCGACTCTCTAGAATCGGCGGGCAGGGGTCCGTCCGAACGACTCCCGGGGAACAGGAGCGATCGATGGCGGCACGAGGCGACGAGGCCCTGCGCGGTCGCGTCCTCGAAGGTCGCTACGTGATCGGCGAGCGCATCGCCCGCGGCGGCATGGCCAGCGTCTTCCTGGGCCACGACCGCCGGCTCGACCGCCAGGTCGCGGTCAAGGTGATGCACCAGGGCCTGGGCGACGACGAGCAGTTCACCGAGCGCTTCGTGCGCGAGGCGCGCTCCGCGGCCAAGCTCAACCACCCCAACGTCGTGGCCGTGTTCGACCAGGGCACCGACGCCGAGCTCACCTACCTCGTCATGGAGTACGTCCCCGGGCACACCCTGCGCGACGTCGTGCGCGACGAGGCGCCCATGCGCCCGGCCCGTGCGCTGCGCCTGCTCGAGCAGGTGCTGCTGGCGCTGTCGGCCGCCCACGCGGCCCACCTCGTGCACCGCGACATCAAGCCCGAGAACGTCCTCATCGCGCCCGACGGCGTGCTGAAGGTCGCCGACTTCGGGCTCGCGCGCGCGGTCAGCGCCGCCACCACCGCCACCGGCGGCACCCTCATCGGCACCGTCTCGTACCTGGCGCCCGAGATCGTCGTCAACGCCGGCACCGACGCCCGCTCCGACGTGTACGCCTGCGGCGCGATGCTGTTCGAGATGCTGACCGGCTCCAAGCCGCACACCGGCGAGTCGCCGATCCAGGTCGCGTACCGCCACGTCCACGAGGACGTCCCGGCTCCCTCCAGCCTCGTGCCGGGCATCCCGCCGTACGTGGACGCGCTCGTCGCCCGGGCCACGGCTCGCGACCGCGACCGCCGCTCCCCCGACGCCCACGTCCTGCTGCAGCAGGTGCGCACGGTCCTGCGCGCCCTCGACGCCGGGCTGGCCGACGACCCCGACCTGACCGCCGACCTCGACCCCGGCTCCTCGGACGCCTGGGAGTCCGAGGTGACGCAGCGCGTCGCCGACGTCCGTCCGGCCTCGGTCCTGGGGCTCGCGCCCGAGGACGTCGGCTCCAGCACGGTGGTCGTCGCGCCCGACGCCGAGCACACCATGGCCTGGCAGTCCGCTCCGGCCGAGCCGGAGCCGCCGGCCCCGGCGCTTCCCCCGGCGCGCCGTCGCCGCCGGCGCGGCGGCCTTCTGCTGCTGTGCGTCCTGCTCCTCGCCGTGCTGGCCGCGGGCGGCGGCTGGTACTACGGCGTCGGCCGCTACACCGAGGCGCCCGATCTGGTCGGTGTCTCGCTCGCGCAGGCGCAGCAGACCGCCGAGCAGGAGGGCTTCACGCTCGAGACCGGGCAGCCGGAGTACTCCGAGACCGTCCCCAAGGACACCGTCATCAGCACCGACCCCGAGCCGGGGTCCAAGGTGCTGCCCGGCGACACCATCGAGGCCGTCGTCTCCCTCGGCAAGGAGCGCTACCAGGCGCCGAACCTGGCCGGGCGCACGCTCGACCAGGCCAAGGCCGCGCTCGAGGACGGCAACCTCGCACTGGGCGACGTGCGCCAGGTCTACGACGACAAGGTCGCCAACGGCCGGGTCGTCCGGCTCACCTCGATCAAGCCGGGCACGCTGCTCAAGCGCGACACCCCGGTCGACCTCACCGTCAGCAAGGGCAAGCAGCCTGTCGAGGTGAGCAGCCAGGTCGGCCGCAAGCGTGCGGCGGCGGTCGAGGCGCTGGAGAAGTCGGGCCTGAAGCCCACCGTCACCGAGGCGTTCTCCGACACGGTGCCCGAGGGCGTCGTCATCGACCAGAACCCGCGCGAGGGCACCCTGTTCCGCGGCGACGAGGTCAAGCTCGTCGTCTCCAAGGGCCCCGAGCTGCTGCCCGTGCCGGACGTCCGCGGCCGCTCGCGCGCCGAGGCCGAGCAGGCGCTCACCGCCGCCGGCTTCAAGCCGCAGGTGCGCGACGTCCTGCCCGGCAACGACAGCGTGATCGTGCAGAACCCGGCGAGCGGCAAGCTCAAGCGCGGTTCCGCCGTCACCATCTGGTGCTGACCCGGGAGCAGCTCTCGGCCACGTCCTGGACCTGCTCGCCCAGCAGAACGACGCCGCCGGCCGCCCCGTGAGGGACGACCGGCGGCGGGACGAGCGGGGGTCAGCTGCGCTCGGCGAGCATCTCCGCGACGAGGAACGCCAGCTCCAGGCTCTGGGCCCGGTTCAGGCGCGGGTCG
This sequence comes from Aeromicrobium massiliense JC14, assembly GCF_000312105.1. Lineage (GTDB taxonomy): Bacteria > Actinomycetota > Actinomycetes > Propionibacteriales > Nocardioidaceae > Aeromicrobium > Aeromicrobium massiliense. The sequence continues at coordinate 504,365 of NZ_HE978638.1, read as the reverse complement.
CACAGGGTCTCGTAGCGGGTGACGAGGTCCTCCTGCGACAGGCGGGCGCCGCCGCCGAGGCACTCGGTGACGTCGTCACCGGTCAGCTCGACGTGGACGCCACCGGGCCACGTGCCGAGCGCACGGTGCACCTCGAAGAAGCCGCGCACCTCGTCGATGACGTCGTCGAACTCACGCGTCTTGTAGCCGTTCTCGGTGGCGAACGTGTTGCCGTGCATCGGGTCGCACACCCACGCGACCTGCAGGCCGGCAGCGCGCACCTTCTCGACCAGCGGCGGCAGGCCGTCGCGGATCTTGCCCGCGCCGAAGCGCGTGATGAAGGTGAGGCGGCCGGGCGTGTTCTCGGGGTTGAGCTTCGCGGCCAGCGCCAGCGCGTCGTCCGGAGTCGTCGTGGGGCCGAGCTTCACGCCGATCGGGTTGGCGACGCGGCTCAGCAGCTCCACGTGGGCACCGTCGAGCTGGCGGGTGCGCTCACCGATCCACAGCATGTGGCTGGAGACGTCGTACGCCTTGTCGGTGCGCGAGTCGATGCGGGTCAGCGGCTGCTCGTACTCCAGCAGCAGCGCCTCGTGCGAGGAGTAGAAGTCGACGGCGTGCAGCGACTCGGGGTCGATGCCGATCGCGTCCATGAACGCCAGCGCCTTGTCGATCGCCGCACCGACGGCCTCGTAGCGCTGGCCCAGGGGGCTGCTGCGCACGAAGTCCTTGTTCCAGGCGTGCATCTGGCGCAGGTCGGCGTAGCCGCCGGTGGTGAAGGCGCGCGCGAGGTTCAGCGTCGCGGCGGACGCGTGGTAGACCTCGAGCAGCCGGTTCGGGTCGTGCTCGCGCGCCTCAGGGGTGAAGTCGAAGCCGTTGACCGCGTCGCCGCGGTACGCCGGCAGCGTGACGCCGTCGCGGGTCTCGGAGTCGCTCGAGCGCGGCTTGGCGTACTGGCCGGCGAGCCGGCCGACCTTCACGACCGGGACGCTCGCGGCGTAGGTCAGCACGACGGCCATGGAGAGCAGCACCCGCAGCTTGTTGCGGACGTTCTCGGCGGTGACGCCCTCGAAGGTCTCGGCGCAGTCGCCGCCCTGGAGCAGGAAGGCCTCGCCACGGGCGACGGCGGCCATCTTGTCGGTCAGCGCGTCGCACTCGCCGGCGAAGACCAGCGGCGGCATCGTGCGCAGCCGCGAGACGGCGGCGTCACGCGCGGCCGGGTCGCGGAAGGTCGGCTGCTGGACGCGACCCAGCGCGTCCAGCTCTTCGAGGGTGGGGATGGTGCTCACCGCGCCAGGATACGGCGTGGTGCCGCGGGCCCGGCACGCGTGTGCGGCGGTGAGACGTCTAGCCGGCGGCCGGCTCGTCGTCGGCGTCCTCCGCGGCGTCCTTGGCGGCCGCGCGGGCGGCGTCACGCAGCTCCTTGTCACGCTTCTTGGCGTCCGTCGCGTACATGTCGACATACTCCTGGTCCGACAGGCGCATGACCTCGTACATGATCTCGTCGGTGATGGCGCGCAGGACGAAGCGGTCCTCCTGCAGGCCCTCGTACCGGCTGAAGTCGAGCGGCTCGCCGAAGCGGACGCCGGGCCGGACGAACCGGCCGAAGACCTTGCCGGGGGGCGCGATGACGTCGGTGTTCACGACGGCGACCGGGATGACCGGCACCTGGGCCTCGAGCGCCAGGCGCGCCACGCCCGTGCGGCCGCGGTACAGCTTGCCGTCGTGCGAGCGGGTGCCCTCGGGGTAGATGCCGCACACCTCGCCCTCGGACAGCAGCCGCAGCTGGGTGCGGATCGCGCCCGCGGCGGCCGAGCCGCTCGTGCGGTCGATGGGCACCTGGCCGGCGCCGGAGAAGAACTTCTTCTGGAACCAGCCCTTGATGCCGGGCGTCTCGAAGTACTCGGCCTTGGCCACGAAGGTCACGCGGCGCGGGATCACCAGGGGCATGAACAGCCAGTCCGAGTACGACAGGTGGTTCGAGGCCAGGATGACGGCGCCCTCGCGCGGGACGTTCTCGGTGCCCTCCGCCCATGGGCGGAAGATCAGCTTGAGCAGCGGACCCAACGCCAGGAACTTCAGAAACCAGTAGAACACTCGACCTCCCTCAGGACGGCGCAACTGTACCCCGCCGGACGTCCGCCGCCCGGGAGCCCGGACGCGCGGTGCTTTCGTGGCCGCCGCCAGCCTGCGAGACTGGGTGCGTGAGCGATCAGGACCCCTCCGACGACGAGTTCCGCCGGCTCGTCGAGGGCCTCGACCTGGACTTCTCCGCCATGGACGAGGCCGACGCCCGCCGCGCGCGCGAGCGTGCCGTCGAGCCGCCCGCCGAGGAGCCGACGGTCGACGAGCCCTGGGAGCTGGACGACGAGCCCGACGACGACGCGTTCTACCGCCACCCCGAGCCCCCGCCGGCCCGTCGGGCGGACCCGCGCCGCCAGCTCGGCTGGACCGGACTGCTCGGCGGCCCCGCGGTGCTCGTGATCGGGACGCTGCTGGGCGTGAACCTGCCTCAGGCCGTGGTGCTCGGTGCCGTGCTCATCTTTGTCGCCGCGGCTGTCGTGCTGGTCTCGACGCTCCCCGGATACGGACCCTCGCACCGGGACTTTCCGGACGACGGCGCCGTGCTCTGATCCGTGACATGTCGGCCGCGCCGATCATGCCGGCCTCCGGGCCGAGGTGGGCCCGGACGATGCGGGCCTCGGCGCGGTAGCCGCGTCCGGTCAGGGACGCCGCGAAGGTGCGCCGGGCCGGCTCGATGAGCAGGTCCGCCGCGTCGCTCACGCCGCCGCCGATGACGAAGATGCCCGGGTCGAGCGCGGCCGCGAGGCTCGCGATGCCGCTGCCCAGCCACTCCCCGACCTCGGCGATCCAGGCGACCGCCTCCTCGTCGCCGGCCTGGGCCAGGCGCGTGACGTGCTGGCCGCCGATCGCGTCCAGCGACCCGGCGTCGCGCAGCAGCGCCTTGCCGAGCACGGTGCCGTCGCCGGCCGCCGCCTTCGCGCGGCGGGCGAGCACCCGGCCGCTGGCGTACTGCTCCCAGCAGCCGGTGTTGCCGCACTCGCACGGACGTCCGTCGGGGACGACCTGCATGTGGCCGAACTCGCCGGCGATGCCGTAGCGGCCGCGGTAGACCTGGCCGTCGATGACGACGGCACCGCCGATGCCCGTGCCGAGCGTGATGAGCACCAGGTCGGACTCGTTCTGCGCGGCCCCGAAGCGCCACTCGGCCCAACCGGCCGCGTTCGCGTCGTTGTCGACGAGCACCGGCAGACCGGTGCGGCGTGAGACCGCGTCGCGCAGCGGCTCGTGCCGCCACGCCAGGTGCGGCGAGAAGACGACGGTCGACTGCGTGGCGTCCACGAACCCGGCGGCGCCGATGCCGATCGAGCGGATGTGGTGGTTGCGGCGCAGCTCCTCGGTGATGTCGGAGATCGCGTCGAGCACGTCCAACGAGCTCGTGGTGGGGCTGTCGCGGCGCAGCCGCTCCAGCACCCGACCGTCCTCGTCGACGACGCCGGCGGCGACCTTGGTGCCGCCGATGTCGATGCCGATGCTGAGCTTCTCGGCCACGGCTACACCGGCTCGCTGCGGACGAGGTCGGCGGCGCCGACCAGGCCGGCGTCGTTGCCGAGCGTCGCCACGCGCAGGTCGGCAACCGGACGGTGGCCGTGCGCGGGCAGGGCGGCCTCGAAGGCCTCCCGGATGGGGACCATGAGGTGGTCGCCGGCCTCGGCCACGCCGCCACCGATCGCCACCACGCTGGGGTCCAGGACGGCGGCCAGCGAGGCGATGCCCTCGCCCAGCCAGCGTCCGAGGTCGGCCAGCAGGGCGTCGCACAGCGGGTCGCCCTCCTGCGCCAGGCGGGTGACGAGCGGGCCGTTCAGCCGGTCGGGCTCGTCGCCGACGGCCTCGCGCAACGGTCCGGCGGCGGGCTCGTCGAGGCGCAGCCGCGCCTCACGGACGAGGGCGCTGCCGCTGCCGTACTGCTCCAGGCAGCCGCGCCGGCCGCAGCCGCACAGCAGGCCGTCCGGCACGACGCGCAGGTGACCGATCTCGCCGCCGATGCCGAAGCCGCCACGGAACAGCTGGCCGCGGTGCACGATGCCGCCACCGACACCGGTGCCGACCGTCACGAGCAGCAGGTCGTCGCTGTCGGCGCCCGCGCCGAAGCGGAACTCGCCCCACGCGGCGGCGCTGGCGTCGTTCTCGACCACCACCGGGACGTCGGTCAGCTCGCACACGCGCTTCGCCAGGGGCTCGTCGCGCCAGCGGATGTTGGGCGCGAACAGCACCGTCGAGCGGTCCGCACCGATGAAGCCGGCGGCACCGATGCCGATGCCGGCGACCTCCGCGTCGCCGCGCACCTGCTGGGCCACCTGGGCCACGACCTCGGGGATCTGGGCCGCGTCACCGGGGGTCGCCTCGCGCGCCTCGCGCACGATCCGACCCTCGTCGTCGACGAGACCGCCGGCGATCTTGGTGCCACCGATGTCGATCCCCACCGCGTACGTCATCGCTCCTCCTTCGGGGCGAGCTGGTCGAGCAGGGTGCGCACCGCACGGACCGCGTCCGCGGCCGCCTGGGTCGCCTGCTCGAGAACCTCGGGATTGTCCTGGACGTGCTCGACGAGCCGGCACATCGGGCACCACGCGTGCGGGCAGCGCGCCGGCTCGGCACCGGGCTCACCGCCGCTCAGCGCGTGCAGCAGCCGGGCCGCCTCCTGCGCGAGCGAGCCGACCGGTTCGGACTCGCGCTCGCTCACCGGCTCGCCGCCGCGAGCCGGGTGACGCCGGCGCTCACGCGGCCTCGACCCGCGTCTTGAGCCCTCGCAGCGCGGTGTCGATGATGACCTTCTCGGCCTTGCGCTTGAGCATCCCCAGCAGCGGGATGGAGACGTCGACCGCCAGCTGGTAGGTGACCCGGGTGGCGCCGTCGGCGTCCTCGAGGACGTACGAGCCGTCCATCGAGCGCAGGATGGTCGCCGGCTCGGCGAGCGACCACGACACCTCATGGTCGCCGTGCCACACGTACCGCAGCACGTAGGAGTCGCGGATCGGCGCGGCGTCGAGCACGAACGAGACGGTCTCGGGACGCCCGTCGCTGCCCTCGGCGAGCGGACGGACCTCCTTCATGCCGGTCGCCCACTCGGGGTAGGCCTCGAAGTCGGCGATGACGGCCATCACCTGGTGCGCCGGCGCGTCGATGACGATGTCGCTGGTCGTGCGGGCCATCACACCTCCCTCTCGGACGGAGCCCCGAGTCTATCCGCACCGGCGCGCGCGACCGGGCCGGGCACGACCGGGTGAGCCGGGTCACCGCGGCACCGGCGGTTACCGTGTCGTAACCTGCCGGATGTGACTGACTCCCTGCTGCGATACGACGGCAACCTCGTCGACGACGTCCGTGACCGGCTGGCCATCGACCCGGACGCCGTGGCGTTCAGCCGGCACACCGGGTCCGCCGACTGGCAGGACGTCACCATCGGCGAGTTCGACGCCCAGGTGCGCGCCCTGGCCAAGGGCCTGGTCGCCTCGGGCGTGCAGGCCGGCGACCGCGTCGCCCTGCTCTCGCGCACCCGCTACGAGTGGACGCTCGTCGACTACGCCGTCTGGTACGCCGGTGCCGTCACGGTGCCGATCTACGAGACGTCCTCGGTCGACCAGATCGCCTGGATCCTCGAGGACTCCGGCGCCGTCGCGACCGTGGTCGAGACGCCCGAGCACGCCCAGCGCGTCGCGCAGGCCGGCGGTACCGCGCCCGCCATGCGCCAGACCTGGACCATCGACGCCGACGAGCTGGCCGTCCTGGCCACCGCCGGCGAGGCGGTCGACGACACGGTGCTCGACGAGCGCTACGCGACCATGGACGCGTCCACGCTGGCGACCATCGTCTACACCTCGGGCACGACCGGCCGGCCGCGCGGCTGCATGCTCACGCACGGCAACTTCCGTGCCGAGCTCGGCGGTGCCCTGGAGACGCTGCCCGACCTGTTCGACGCCGACGGCGCGTCCACGCTGCTCTTCCTGCCGCTGGCCCACGTGTTCGCGCGCATCATCCAGGTCGGCACGATCCGTGCCGGCGCCCGGCTGGGCCACTCCCCCGACATCAAGGACCTCGTGCCGCGCCTGGGCGAGTTCCAGCCGACCTTCGTCCTCGCCGTCCCGCGCGTGTTCGAGAAGGTCTTCAACTCGGCCAGCCAGAAGGCGCACGCCGAGGGCAAGGGCAAGATCTTCGACAAGGCCGTCGCCACCGCCATCGAGTACAGCCGCGCGTTGGACGCCGGCAAGCCGGGCCTGGGCCTGCGGCTCAAGCACGGCGTGTTCGACAAGCTGGTCTACGGCAAGCTGCGCGCCGCGCTCGGCGGCCAGGCGCAGTACGCCATCTCCGGCGGCGCCGCGCTCGGCGAGCGCCTCGGCCACTTCTTCCGCGGCGTGGGCGTGACGATCCTCGAGGGCTACGGCCTCACCGAGACCACCGCCGCGCTCGCCGTGAACCCGCCGCACCGCGAGCGGGTCGGCTCGGTCGGCCTCCCGATCTCGGGCGCCGAGGTGCGCATCGCCGCCGACGGCGAGCTGCAGTGCCGCGGCCCGCAGGTCTTCCAGGGCTACTGGCGCAACGAGAAGGCGACCGCCGCGGCGCTGGACGCCGACGGCTGGTTCGGCACCGGTGACCTGGGCGAGATCGACGCCGACGGCTTCATCCGCATCACCGGGCGCAAGAAGGAGATCATCGTGACCGCCGGTGGCAAGAACGTCGCCCCGGCCGTGCTCGAGGACCGCGTCCGCGCCAACCCGTACGTCAGCCAGTGCCTGGCGGTCGGCGACGGCAAGCCGTTCATCGCCGCGCTCGTCACCATCGACACCGAGGCCTGGACCGGCCCGCTGGACGACCCGGCCCTGCTGGCCGAGGTGCAGAAGGCCGTCGACGACGCGAACACGCAGGTCTCCAAGGCCGAGTCGATCCGCAAGTTCCTCATCCTCGACGAGGACTGGACCGAGGAGAACGGCTACCTGACCCCGTCGTTCAAGGTGAAGCGCAACCGCGTGCTGGCCGACATGGCCACCGAGGTGGAGTCGCTCTACACCCGCTGATCGGCTCCCCTCGTCGCTGAGCGTGACGTTCCTGCGGCCGCCACCGGCGTGTCACCGCCAGAACGTCACGCTCAGCGCGTTCGGGCGGCCTGCGTGAGGAAGGACCGCCAGTCGCGCGTCAGCCGCTCGGTCGTGGTGCCCAGCTCCGAGCGCAGGGCCGCGTCGACGCCGGCGCCGCCCAGGCACGCGCGGTAGAAGCGCTCGATCGCCGCGTCGTCGTGCCGCTCGTCCAGCACCCGGAAGACGAGCCAGGCCAGCTCGTAGGTCGCGCCGAGTCCGTGCGCCGCGGACGAGAAGTCGTCCGACGACGGCAGGGCGGCGGGCGCCCCGTCGGCGCGGACGGCCTCCAGCCCCTGGCCGGCGCTCACGTCGAGCGGGGCGGTGTCGTCGCGCAGCGCGACCCAGTCGGCGAACCCCTCGACCACCCACGGCTCGGCGACCGACGTCGCGGCGCCGGTGACGACGTGCACGGCCTCGTGGGTCATCACGACCTGGGCGGCGCGGTCGTCCATGGGGGCGAAGGCCTCGGGGTTCACGACGACCGCCGTCGGCCCACCTGCCTCCTCGGACGCGTCCAAGGTCGTCGTCGCCCCCGCGACCTGGGCGATGGCGTCGGGCTCCTGGCCGACGAGGGCAGCGGCGGTCGCGGCGTCGGGCGGCACGACCACGACGAGCTGCTGCCGGGCGGTGGCCAGGCCTCGCACCTCGCGGGCGGCGGTGCGGGTCCAGCGCCGCACGTCCAGCGTGGGTGCTCCCCCGTCGACGGCGACCGTCGTGACGCCGCCACTGCGGTCGACTGCCAGGTCGCCCGCGAGCCAGAGCGGGATCGGGCCGCGGTCCTGCGCGGCGCCCTCGACGGCGACGCCGTCACCGACCGGGCGGATCGTCAGGGCGACCTGGGTCGACCAGGTCTCGCGGCTGGGAAGTCCGCTGCGCGGGCCGGGCGTCCAGGCGACGTCGACGGCGGCGCGCATCGTGCCGTCGCTACCGAGCTCGCCGTCGGCGCCTCGGACGTAGCGCAGCGCCACCTCGCGGACGTCCAGGGCCTGCATCGCGGCCCACGTGCGACGGGCCCACGCGGCGGCCTCGGCGGTGTCGCCCGCCGCCTCGACGAGCTCGTCGAGCGAGCCGGCCCGCTGGATCGACTCGACCCGCGCGCTCGCCTCGAGACCGAGCGAGACGGTGGGGCGCGACGCCTCGGTCTCGTCGGCGGGGGCGTCACCGCCCCACGGACGCCACACCAGGGCGCCGGCCACGACGAGGACGAGCAGCAGCGCGCCGACGACCGACGTCCGCGCGCGCACGGTGCTAGCCGACCCGGACCGCGATCTGGAAGCTGGAGAGCGAGGTGATGGAGACGTTCAGCCCCGTGCGCGGGGCGTGGACGACCTTGCCGTCGCCGATGTACATGCCGATGTGGGTGAGGCTGGAGTACGCGACCAGGTCGCCGGGCTGCAGCTCGCTCATCGAGATCTTCTGGCCCGCGCCGACCTGGGTGCGGGCGGTGCGCGGGATCGAGACGCCGGCCGCGGCCCAGGCACCACTGGTGAGGCCCGAGCAGTCCCACGCGTTCGGGCCGTTGCCGCCGTAGGAGTACGGGTCGCCCAGCTGGGCGAGCGCGAACTTCACGGCCTCGGCGGCGCGTCCGGTGGCCTCGACCTTGATGCCGGAGGGATCGACCTGGTCGTCGGCGGCGGCCATGCGGGCACGCTCGCGCGCCTCCAGCCGGTCGTGGGCGGCCTTGGCCTTCTCGTAGGCGGCCTTGATCGCCTTGCGGCGCTCGAGGACCTGCTGCTTGTCGGCGGCCAGGGCCTGCTTGCGCTCGGCGAGCTGGGCCTGGCGGTTGCGCATCTCGGCCGCGGTGCGGCTGAACTGCTCGAGCTGGTCGGCGCGCGAGGCGTTGAGCGCCTGGACCGCGCCGAGACCGTCGAGGAACGCGGTCGGGTCGTCGCTGCCGAGCAGGCCGACGGTCGGACCGAGCGGGTTCTGGATCTGCTGCTGGACCACCGCGGCGCCGAGCGCGTCGCGCTGGGCGCGGAAGGCCTTGTCCTGCGAGGCGAGGTCGCGGCTGAGCGCGTCGATCTCCTCCTGCGTCTGCTCGATGCGCTCGGTGAGGCCGTTGACCTCCTCGGTGACGGCCTCGACCTTGTCGTACGCCTGCTCCACCGACTCACGGGTCGGCTTGGGGTCGGCGCTGGCGACCGGGGAGAGCACCAGCGAGGCTCCCAGGGCGGCTCCAGCAGTCAGGGACGCAAGACGCACGGCACGGCGCAAGAAGATCTCTCCCTCAAGAGTTCTGTGGCGTCGCCACCCACCGGCCCGAAGGCGCGGACCGGGGTCGGGGGGACTCCGGGTGGCGGGCCCGCACCGCCCCGGAGGGCGGCATGGGCACAGCCACCCACTCTAGGTGGTCGCAGGGGCCCGATCAACCGACCTGGCCGGACTGGTGCCCGTCGTCGAGCGGCACCACGAGGCGCAGCGGCGGCACGAGTCCGGACGCCGCCAGGGCGTCGAAGGCGGCCCGCTCGTCGGCGTCGATGACGACGCCCTCGGGCGGTGCGCCGAGCAGCACGGTCACCACGCAGTCGCCGCACGCGGCGGCGCTGCGCACCAGGCACGTGCCGCAGTCGACGACGACCGCGTCGGAGGGGTCGTGCTCGGGGGCGGGAGCGACGGCGTCCCGCGACAGGTTCTCGTTCATGCCGGCGACGCTAGGGCGGGGGTCTGACAAGGACGCGCGTCACGCCCGCCGCACCGGCGCGGCTCCCGGTCCTGTCGGACCCGCTTCGTACGGTGTGCGGCGTGGACGCCGTGCAAGGAACCTTCGACGAGCTGGGCCGGTCGCTGGCCGACGTGACCTTCTGCGTCGTCGACCTCGAGACGACCGGAGGCTCGGCGGCGAAGGGCGCCCGCATCACCGAGATCGGCGCGGTGAAGGTGCGCGGCGGCGAGGTGGTGGGCGAGCTGCAGACGCTGGTCGACCCCGAGGGCCCCATCCCGGCGTTCATCACCGTGCTCACCGGCATCACCGACGCCATGGTGTGCCGGGCGCCGCGCATCGACGAGGCGCTGCCCAGCTTCCTGGAGTTCGCCCACGGCAGCGTGCTGGTCGCCCACAACGCCCCGTTCGACGTCGGCTTCCTCAAGCACGAGGCCAAGCGCCTGGGCGTCCCGTGGCCCGGGTTCGAGGTGCTCGACACCGTCACCCTGGCCCGGCGCGTCATGCTGCGCGAGGAGGTGCGCAACCACAAGCTCGGCACGCTCGCGGCGCACTTCGGCAGCCCCACGACGCCGAACCACCGCGCCCTCGAGGACGCCCGCGCCACCGTCCACGTGCTGCACGGGCTGTTCGAGCGCCTCGGCAGCCTGGGCATCGGCACGCTCGAGGAGCTGGCCGGGTTCACCACCCGCATCACCGCCGCGGAGCGGGCCAAGCGTCACCTGGCCGACCACCTGCCGGCCGTCCCGGGCGTCTACCTGTTCCGCGACCGAGACGAGCGGGTCCTGTACGTCGGCACCTCGCGCAACCTGCGCACGCGGGCCAAGTCCTACTTCACCGGCAGCGAGACCCGCGCCCGCATGCGCGAGATGGTCCGGCTGGCCGAGCGCATCGAGGGCATCGAGTGCGCCACCCCGCTCGAGGCCCAGGTGCGCGAGCTGCGGCTCATCGCCCGGCACACCCCGCCGTACAACCGGCGGTCCCGGTTCCCCGACCGGCTCACCTGGGTGAAGCTGACCCGTGAGCCCTGGCCGCGACTGTCCATCGTCCGTCGCGTGCTCGACGACGACGCCGACTACGTGGGCCCGTTCCGCCACAAGCGCAGCGCCGAGGCCGCGCTGGCCGCCGCGCACGACGCCTTCCGCGTCCGCCAGTGCACCGGCCGCCTGCCGGTGCGTCCGCGCGGCGCGGCCTGCGTCCTGGCCGAGATGGGGCACTGCCTCTCCCCCTGTGACGGCTCGGTCGACGCCGACACCTACGCGGCCGAGGTCGCGCGGCTGCGCGAGACGATGGTCGGCGAGCCGCTGACCCTCATCGACCACGCCGGCGACCGAATGCGGGCGCTGGCCGCGGCGCAGCGCTACGAGGACGCCGCGGTGTGGCGAGACCGGCTGGCCACGTTCCTGCGCGGCGCAGCCCGCTCGCAGCGGCTGCGCCAGCTCACCGCCGAGCCGGAGGTCGTCGCCGCCCGCCGCGGCGAGCACGGCTGGGAGATGCACGTGGTGCGCCACGGACGGCTCGCCGCGTCCGGGGTCATGCCGCCCCGCGGCGTCGACCAGCTGGGCTGGATCGACCGGCTCGTCGCCGGCGCCGAGACCGTCGAGCCCGGGTTCGGCCCCGCGCCGGCCGCGACCGTCGAGGAGACCGAGGTGCTGCTGCGCTGGCTGGAGTCCGACGGCGTCCGCATGGTGCGCGGCACCTGGCAGTGCAGCGCGGCCGGCGCCCAGCGGCACCTGGCCACCTGGGCCCCGGACCCGTCGGCCTCGCCGGCCGGCCTCCTGTCCGCGCGGTAGCCTGTCGAGGTGATCACGGCCATCGTCTTCATCCACGCCGACGTCTCTCGTCTCGACGAGGTGGCCGAGCAGGTCGCCGCCGTCGAGGGGGTGAGCGAGGTCTACTCCGTCACCGGCGAGCTCGACCTCGTCGCCATGGTGCGTGTTCGCACCCACGACGACATCGCGCGCGTGGTCACCGGCAAGGTCAACAAGGTGCCCGGCATCGTGTCGACGCAGACGCAGATCGCGTTCCGCACCTTCAGCCGGCACGACCTCGAAGACGCGTTCAGCATCGGCCTGTGACCGACGTGACCGCCACCGCCGCTGCGCAGAGGACTGCGCCCGCCGCCGCTCGTTCCGTGGGCATCGACCTCGCCCGCGTCGTCGGCCTCGTCGCCATCGTCGCCGGGCACACCTGGGACGGCGAGGAGGTCAGCGTCTGGCTGTTCAGCTGGCACGTCCCGATCTTCTTCCTGCTCACCGGCTACCTGTGGCGGCCCGGACGTCCGCTCGGCGCCGAGGTGCGCAAGCGGGCGCGCACCCTGCTCGTGCCGTACGTGCTCTGGTACCTGATCGTGGCCGGGATCTGGTTCACCTACGCCTCGCAGAAGCTCTACGACGACTTCGACTGGCACGCAGCGGCCCGCACCGCCCTGGGCGGCGTCGACGCCCCGCGTCCGTTCTCCGCCTTCTGGTTCGTGACGGCGCTCTTCGCCGCGACGGTCGCCCTGCGAGCCCTGGAGAAGATCGGTCCGTGGGCACCCTGGGTGGTCGCGGCGCTCCTGCTCGGGCTGTTCTTCCAGGACCGCGTCCGCTGGGCCGGCGTCTACTGGTCCGTCGCCACCGGGGTGGCCTGCCTGGTGTTCGTCCTGGCCGGCCAGGTGCTGCGGACCCAGCGCGACCGCGTCCCACTGCCCGCAGTGACCGGCGTGGCGCTGATCGCGCTGGGCCTGGTCCCGGTCGTGAGCGGCGACGTCTCGTCGCTGAACCTGAAGTCCGGTTTCTTCGGCACGCCCTACCTGTCGGTGCTGTGCGCCACCGCGATCTCGATCGGCATCCTGCTCGTCTGCGAGTGGGCGGCGGGCGTCCTGCCGGAGCTGCTGCTGCGACCCGTCGTCCCCCTGGCCACGGCCGCGCTCCCGCTGCTGTTCACCCACACGCTGGTGATGGCGTTCATCGACACCAACGTCGTGATGGACACCCGCTGGTGGGTGTTCTGGGCCGCCCTCCTGCTGCCATGGGCGGTGGGCCTGCTGATCGGCCGCACCCGGCTGCGCTCCGTGCTGCTCTGACCCGGCTCAGGCGACGAACGACTGCGTGGTGCGAGCCCAGCGGTCCAGCACCGCGGCCGCCGCACCGGAGTCGATCGACTCCGTGGCCCGGGCGAGGCCCGACCGCAGTCGCTCGGTAAGCGCACCCGACGTCCCCTCGTGCGCGGCGATCGCCGCGGCGGCGTTGAGCAGCACGGCGTCACGCACGGGCGTCCGGTCCCCGGCCAGCACCTGGCGCAGCACCTGCGCGTTGTGCTCGGGCTCGGCGCCGCGCAGCGCCTCGGGCTCGCAGTACTCGATGCCGAAGTCGTGCGGGTCGATGCGGTCCTCGCTCACCGTGCCGCCGGACGCGACCCAGGCCCGCGTCGGCGCGGTCACGGTGATCTCGTCCAGGCCGTCGTCGCCGCGGAAGACGATCGCGTCGGCCCCGCGGTCGGCGAACACGCCGGCCATGATCGGCGCCATGCGCACGTCGGCGCAGCCGATGGCCGACGCGTCGGGCCGGGCCGGGTTGGTGAGCGGCCCGAGGAAGTTGAAGACCGTCGCGATGCCCAGCTCGCGCCGCGGCGCGGCCGAGTAGCGCAGCGAGGAGTGGAAGACCGGGGCGAAGCAGAAGGTGATGCCGCTCTCCTGCAGCACGTCACCCACCCGCTCGGCCGGCACGTCGAGCCGGACGCCGAGCCGCTCGAGCACGTCCGCCGAGCCGCTCGCGCTGGACGACGCGCGGCCACCGTGCTTGACCACGGGCACCCCGGCGCCGGCGATGACGATCGCCGCGGTCGTGGAGATGTTGACCGTCTTGGCCATGTCGCCGCCGGTGCCGACGATGTCGACGACCCGGCCGGGCACCGAGAGCGGCACGGCATGGGCGTACATCGCGTCGACCAGGCCCTGGACCTCGGCCTGGGTCTCCCCCTTGGCCCGCACCGCGACGGCGAAGCCGGCGATCTGCGCGGGGGTGGCGTTGCCGCCCAGGATCTCCTCCATCACCCAGGCCGTCTCGGACGTCGCGAGGTCACGGCCGGCCACGAGCGCGGACAGGACCTGGGGCCAGGTGGGGACGTTCATGGCGGACAGTCTGCCGTCAGCGGCGCGTGAGGCGGCCGCGGGCCACCTCGACGACGGCCTCGGCGAGCCGGACCGGGTCGATCGGGCGCGGCACGACGGCCTCGGCCCGCGACCAGATCGCGAGCCACGCGTCCTGCGGGCGTCCGGTCAGCAGCACGACGGGTGGACCGTCGAAGATCTCGTCCTTCATCTGCCGGGCGATGCCCATGCCGCCCACCGGAGCCGCCTCGCCGTCGAGCACCACGAGGTCGATCCGGCCCTCGTCGAGGTGCTGGAAGACGACCGGCTCGGTGGCCACCTCGACGTAGTCGAAGGCCGGCAGGTCGGGGTGCGGACGCGGGCCGAGGGAGGAAATCACCTGGGCCCGCACGGTGAGATCGTCGCTGTAGACCAACACACGCAGGGGGTCGCGTTCGCTCACGAAGCGATCGTACATAATGAGGGGGTGGCGACTACCTCAGCGATCCCAGCGTCCCGGCTCCACGGCACCGAAGGCCGCCCCTCGGCGGTGGCTGTCGGCACGATCGTGTGGCTGGCCAGCGAGCTCATGTTCTTCGCGGCCCTCTTCGCGGCCTGGTTCACGACCCGCAACGTCGTGCCGGACCTGTGGAGCGAGCAGCACTCGCACCTGAACGTCCCGTTCGCGGCCGCGAACACCACGATCCTGGTGCTGTCCTCGGTGACCTGCCAGTTCGGCGTCTTCGCCGCCGAGCGTGGCCGTCCCGGACGCACCGGCAAGCTGCACCAGTTCAAGCTCTGGGGCATGCGTGAGTGGTTCATCCTCACGTACGTGATGGGCTCGGTCTTCATCGCCGGCCAGGCGTTCGAGTACACCGAGCTCGTCCACGAGGGCATCACCATCCAGAGCTCGGCCTGGGGCAGCCTGTTCTACCTCGCCACCGGCTTCCACGGCATCCACGTGGTCGGCGGCCTGCTCGCCTTCCTCCTCGTGATCGGCCGCACCTTCCTGGCCCGCCGCTTCACCCACGAGCAGGCGATCTCGGCGATCGTCGTCTCCTACTACTGGCACTTCGTCGACGTGGTCTGGATCGCGCTGTTCGCCGCGGTCTACCTCATCGTGTGAGCGTCTCCTAAGTCATCTTCGTACGGTCCTGGCGAGTAGCCTGGTCGCACCTGTGAGGAATTGAGGATCTTCGTGCGGAAACTGTCGACCCGACGACGACACCCCCTGGCGGGGGCGCTCGTCCTGGTCCTGGGTCTCTTGGTCATCGGCGGCGTGTACTCGGTCGTCCGACCGACGTCGCCGGCCACCGCGGCCGCGGACGACTCCCGGACGGTCGAGGCCGGCCGCGAGCTGTTCCTCGTCGGCTGCGCGAGCTGTCACGGCGAGAACGGTGAGGGCATCACCACCAAGGACGGCAACAACTACGGCCCGTCGCTCGTGGGCGTCGGCGCCGCGGCGGTCGACTTCCAGGTCGGCACCGGCCGCATGCCGATGGCGCAGCTGGCGCCGCAGGCCCCGCGCAAGGCCCCCGTGTACGACAAGGAGGAGATCGAGCAGCTGGCCGCCTACGTCGCCACGCTGGGCGCCGGTCCCTCCATCCCGTCCGAGGACGTCCTGGACTGGCAGAACGCCACGCCGGAGGAGATCGCCGAGGGCGGCGAGTTCTTCCGCACCAACTGCACCGCGTGCCACAACTCCGTCGGCGCCGGCGGAGCCCTGCCCAGCGGTCGCTACGCCCCCTCGCTGGAGGGCGTCACCGCTGCACACATCTACGAGGCCATGGTCACCGGCCCGCAGCAGATGCCGGTGTTCTCCGACGACGTCCTCACCCCCGAGGACAAGCGCAACATCATCGCGTACGTCAAGACGGTCCAGGACCAGCCGAACTACGGCGGTCTCGGCGGCGGCGGCCTCGGCCCCGTGGTCGACGGCCTGATCGTGTGGGTCGTCGGCATCGGAGGCCTCATCGTCTTCGCGATCTGGATCGGCGCGCACGGCGCACGCAGCAAGAAGAAGGCGAACGCATGAGCCACGACGTCACCCCGGTTCCCGCCGAGGAGCCGATCGACAACCCCGGCCTCCCGGCGCACCTGCCCCGGCCGACGGACGTCGACCCCGCGCAGGCCAAGCGCGCCGAGCGCCAGGTCAGCACGCTGTTCATCCTGGCGATCCTGCTCTCGCTGGGCTTCTGCGTCGCCTACTTCGCCGTCGACATCGACGCGACGTTCCTCGGCTGGTCGGCGCTGAACTTCGCGCTCGGCACCACCGTGGGCCTGTCGCTGCTGTTCATCGGCGTCGGCGCCGTCCAGTGGGCCAAGAAGCTCATGGACGACCACGAGGCCGTCGAGATGCGCCACCCGGTCGCGTCCTCCACCGAGGACCGCGCGGCGTTCATGGAGTCGATCAACGCCGCGAACCGCGAGTCCGGCTTCGGCCGCCGCCCGCTGATCCGCCGCAGCATGCTCGGCGCCATGGCCGCCCTGGGCCTGCCGGCCATCGTCGTCCTGCGCGACCTCGGCCCGCTCCCCCACAGCCAGTGGAAGACCGTCTGGAAGAAGGGCATGCGCGTCGTCAACGACGTCTCGGGCATGCCGATCAAGCCGTCCGACGTCGAGGTCGGCCAGCTCATCAACGCCGAGCCGGCCGTCTTCTACGAGGTCGACGACGAGGGCGAGCGCGTGGTCGAGGGCACCGAGTTGCTCCAGGCCAAGAGCAAGGCGGCCGTGATCGTCGTCCGCATGCGTCCCGAGGACATCTCGCCCGACAAGGGCAAGGAGAACTGGGGCGTCGACGGCATCCTGTGCTACTCCAAGATCTGCACCCACGTGGGTTGCCCGATCTCCCTGTGGGAGCAGCAGACGCACCACCTGCTGTGCCCCTGCCACCAGTCGACGTTCGACCTGGCCGACAACGGCAAGGTCATCTTCGGCCCCGCACACCGGCCGCTGCCGCAGCTCCCGCTCGCCGTTGACGAGGAGGGGTACCTGATCGCCACCAGCGACTTCCCCGACATCGTCGCCCCGAGCTACCCCGAGCTGTACCGCGACCAGAAGAAGCTCGATAAGGGTGATCAGGCATGAGCGCTGAGGACACTCCTCGCGTCGAGGACACCGGTTTCGCGAAGAAGGCCGCTGGTCCGGTCAAGTGGATCGACGAGCGGGTCGGCGGCGCCTCGCTGAGCAAGGGCCTGATCCGCAAGGTCTTCCCCGACCACTGGTCGTTCCTGCTCGGTGAGATCGCGCTCTACAGCTTCATCGTGCTGCTGCTCAGCGGCACGTTCCTGACGCTGTGGTTCCAGCCGAGCATGGCCGAGATGCACTACCACGGCTCGTACGCCCCGCTGCAGGGCGTCGAGATGTCGCAGGCCTACGCCTCGACGCTCGACATCTCCTTCGACATCCGCGGTGGTCTGCTGGTCCGCCAGATCCACCACTGGGCCGCCGCGCTGTTCATCGCGGCGATGATGGCCCACATGCTGCGCATCTTCTTCACGGGTGCGTACCGCAAGCCGCGCGAGGTCAACTGGCTCATCGGCGTCGGCCTGCTGGGCCTGGGCCTGGTCGAGGGCTTCGCCGGCTACTCGCTGCCGGACGACCTGCTGTCGGGCACCGGCCTGCGCTTCGTCGACGGCCTGATCCGCTCGATCCCGATCGTCGGCTCGTACATCGAGTTCTTCCTGTTCGGCGGCGAGTTCCCGGGCAACGAGATCATCCCCCGCCTCTACATGGCGCACATCCTGCTGATCCCGGCGCTCATCCTCGGCCTCATCGCCGCCCACATGCTGCTGCTCGTCTACCACAAGCACACGCAGTGGCCCGGTGCCGGCCGCACGAACGAGAACGTCGTCGGCTACCCGGTCCTGCCGGTGTACGCCGCGAAGGCCGGTGGCTTCTTCTTCATCGTGTTCGGCTTCACCGCCGTGATGAGCGCGATCATCCAGATCAACCCGATCTGGGTCTACGGCCCGTACAACCCCTCCGAGGTCACCGCCGGCTCGCAGCCGGACTGGTACATGGGCTTCGCCGAGGGCGCGGTGCGCATCATGCCGAACTGGGAGTGGAGCTTCCTCAACTACACGTGGAGCTGGAACGTCTTCATCCCCGCCGTCGGCGGCCTGACGTCCCTGTTCGTCATCCTGGCGGCCTGGCCGTTCGTCGAGCGCTGGATCACCGGCGACGACCGTGAGCACCACCTGCTGGTCCGTCCGCGCAACGCGCCCACCCGCACCGCTCTCGGCGCGGCCGGCGTCACCGCGTACGGCGTGCTGTGGGCCGCGGGCGGCAACGACATCATCGCCACGCAGTTCAACATGGACATCTTCGCGATCACGTGGGTGTTCCGGATCGGGTTCTTCGTCTTCCCGGTCGTCGCCTACATCGTCACCAAGCGCATCTGCATCGGCCTGCAGCGTGCGGACGCCGAGCGCGTCCTGCACGGCTACGAGACCGGGGTCCTGGAGCGCACGCCGGACGGCACCTACAGCGAGCGTCACGCTCCGCTGGAGGTCAACCGCCAGTACGCGATCACCAACCACGAGCGGCTCCCCGAGCTGACCGAGACGCCGCTGGTCGACGAGAACGGCGTCGAGCTGACCGGCAAGGCCCGTCGCAAGGCCAAGCGCCGCGACAAGGTCCGCCGCTGGTACTACGCCGGCGCGCACGACAAGCCGACCACGCACGACGTCGAGCACGCGCTCGAGCACTTCGCCGGCCACGAGGGTCATCCCGTGGAGCTGGGCCAGGAGTTCGCGGGCGTCTCGGAGACGGGCGTGCCGAAGCAGCACTGAGCGCGTCCCCCGGACACGCGAAGGGCCCCGGTCACCTCACGGTGACCGGGGCCCTTCGCCGTCCCTGGGGGGTCCCCTCCCCCACGCCCGCCCGGACCTCGTGGGTCCTTCGGCCGAACGGCCGCGTCAGGACATGCGCCGGCCCTACGATCCGCTCAGGGGGCCGGGCGGCGTGCCGATCGGGATCCCGGACCACCACCACGAAGGAAAGAACACGCATGCGTCTCATCACCGCCCTGACGACCGCCACCCTGGCCGCGGCCACCGTCCTGGGCACCGGCTCGGCGGCCCACGCCGAGCAGACCTCGATCACCGACAAGCGGGCCGACGTCCTGCGCACCACCGTCTCGGAGGACAGCGAGGGCGACTACGAGCGGCTCAGCGCCGCCGCGAGCAAGAAGTCGGGCATCGACGCCAAGGGCGTGCGCTTCAAGCACGGCAAGAAGACGGTGACGATCACCGCCAAGTTCTCGCGGCTCAAGTCCGGCTCGACGATCTACGTGGAGTTCTACAAGCCGGGCCGGAGGAGCGCGTCGTTCATGCTCTACGGCTGGGACGGCTCGAGGCGGGCCGACGTCCTGGACCGCGACTTCGACCGCGCCTGCACCGCCAAGCTGCGCACGCGCAACGGCAGGAACGGCTCGATCACGGTCACGGTGAAGCGCTCCTGCCTGGACGACGAGCCGAAGCTCCGCATGGCCGCCGGCGCGTACCGCACGGTCATGCGCAGCGAGGAGTCGATCGACATCTACGCCGACATGCTCTCGTCGAAGAAGATCCTCACCCCCGAGCGCAGCCGCCTGCTCAAGGCGAGCTGACGCTCCCCGTACGGCGAAGGCCCCGGTCACCTCGCGGTGACCGGGGCCTTTCGGCGTCCCTGGCGTCGAAGACGGCCCTGAGCGCCCCTCAGAGCGCCGAGCCGCCCTGCCACGACGTCCAGTCCTGGTTCCAGTCCGTCCAGCCGTTCTGCGGCTCGAGCTTGCGCGGACTGCCGGTGTACACCACCACGTCGCCACGCCGGCTGTTCTCGTACAGCCATCGACTGTCGGCCATGCTCATGCCGGTGCACCCGTGGCTGACGTTGGCCCGTCCCTGCGACCCGGTCGACCACGGGGCGGCGTGGATGAACTCCCCCGAGTACGTGAGGCGCATCGCCCAGCGCACGCCCTTGATGTTGTAGTAGTCGGGGTCGGCGGAGTCGACGCCGGTCGTGGCGGCGTCCATGTCGATGCTGGAGAACTTCTCCATGATCACCTTGGTGCCCTGGCGCGTGCGGTGCCGGTCGTCGCCCGTCGTGACCTTGAACGTGCGGACCTTGCGACCGTCGACGTAGTGGGTCATCCGGTGCCGCGCGATGTCGACCCGGGTGATCGCCGCGGCGCCCGTGCGGAAGGTGACGGTACGCGAGTCCTGGCCGTACGTGCCGTTGCCGGTCGGCACCGCGTTCACGTCCAGGTCGACCTTCACCGTCGACCGGGCCGGCCAGTACGACTGCGGCCGGTAGTGGACCTCGGTGTCGCTGAACCAGTGCCACGCGCCTGGGACGTCCTTGCCCTCGACGTCGACCGTCATGTGCTTCTCGAAGGCGGCCCGGTCCTTGACCGGCAGGTCGAACGTGACGACCACCGGCATCCCGACGCCCACGGTCTCGCCGTCGAGCGGGGCGACGCTCGGGTACGTCTGCTGGGCGAGCGTCAGCGCCTGCGTGGTGAACGAGCGGGTCTCCGTCGTGCGTCCCCCGTCGTCGCCGGTGGCCTCGACCCGCAGGCGGTACCGCGCACCCGGCTCGAGCAGCCCGTCGGCCTGCCAGCGGCCGCCCACGACCGTGCCGGGAACCTCGACCCGCTCGCCCTCGACCGTCGCGACGAGTCGCGCCCGATCGATCTCGCCGCCATCGCTCGTGGCGGTGACGACGGTGTCGACCGGCACCTGCTCGGCGCCGTCGTCGACCGAGGCGCTGACCTCCGGGCCCGGCTTCGCGCCGTCCGCGGTCGCCGAGCCGCCGCGGTCGTCGGACTGCTCGGGCTCGTCACCACCGAACGGCTGGCAGGCGGACGTCAGGACCAGGACGGCCACGACGGCGGCCAGGCGGGCGGTTGCTCTCACCACGACAGTCTACGAGCGGGACAACAGCAGGTCCCTCCCCCGCGGACGGGAGAGGGACCTGATGACGGGTCTGCCGAGCCTCAGTGGGCGTGCAGGCCCCGGTAGTACTCGAACACCCAGCCGCACACCGCGACGGCACCGAAGCCGGCGCCGATGATGAACAGCCACCAGCCGAACACGATGCCGAGCATGCACACCGCGAACGCGCCCGCGGCGTACAGCGGCCACCAGCTGAACGGCGGGAAGAAGCCGAGCTCGCCGGCACCCTCCGCGATCTCGCCGTCCTGACGGTCCTCGGGACGCGCGGGGATCTGCTTGGCCACGACGCCGAGGTAGAACACCACCAGCGCGCAGAGGAAGAACGTCATCACCAGCGCCGTGGTGCCGGTGACCTCCTGGGTGAGGAACCAGTAGATCGGGGCGATCAGCAGGAAGAAGATGCCACAGCTGGCAAAGATCCAGGCCTCGGTCTTCAAGGTCAGCGACCGTCCTTTCCGTGGTCAATGGCCTCGGAACGTCCCTCGACGTCCGGGGCGTCAGCCAGCGACGACTTCTCGCCGGGGTTGTGGGCGAGCTCGAGGGCCGCGACGTCCGGGTGGTGCAGGTCGAACGCGGGGCTCTCCGAGCGGATGCGCGGCAGCGACACGAAGTTGTGGCGCGGCGGCGGCGAGGAGGTGGCCCACTCCAGCGAGCGGCCCCAGCCCCACGGGTCGTCCAGGCCGACCAGCGGCGCGTTGCGCGTCTTCCAGACGTTGTACAGGAAGGGCAGCGTGGACGCGCCGAGCAGGAAGGCACCGACCGACGAGATCTCGTTGAGGGTCGTGAAGCCGTCCAGCGGCGAGTAGTCGGCGTAGCGACGCGGCATGCCCTCGACGCCCAGCCAGTGCTGCACCAGGAACGTCAGGTGGAAGCCGATGAACAGCAGCCAGAAGTGGATCTTGGCCAGCTTCTCGTCGAGCATCCGGCCGGTCCACTTCGGCCACCAGTAATAGAAGCCGGCGAACATCGCGAACACGACGGTGCCGAAGACCACGTAGTGGAAGTGGGCGACCACGAAGTAGGTGTCGGACAGCGCGAAGTCCAGCGTGGGCGACGCCAGGATGACGCCGGTCAGACCGCCCAGGAGGAAGGTGACCATGAAGCCCAGCGTGAACAGGAGCGGCGAGTCCATGGACACCGACCCGCCCCACATCGTGCCGATCCAGTTGAAGAACTTCACGCCGGTCGGGACCGCGATGAGGAACGTCATGAAGGAGAAGAACGCCAGGTCGACCGCACCGGTGACGAACATGTGGTGGGCCCACACCGCGACCGAGAGGGCCGCGATGGCGAGCGTCGCGCCGACCAGGCCGACGTAGCCGAAGATCGGCTTGCGGCTGAAGACCGGCAGGATCTCGCTCGCGATGCCGAAGAACGGCAGCGCGATGATGTAGACCTCCGGGTGGCCGAAGAACCAGAACAGGTGCTGCCACAGGATCGGCCCGCCGGTCGCGGCGTCGAAGACGTTCGCCCCCAGCATGCGGTCGGCGCCCAGCGCCAGCAGCGCGGCGGCGAAGATCGGGAAGGCGATCAGCACGAGCAGGCTCGTCACCAGGGTGTTCCAGGTGAAGATCGGCATGCGGAACATCGTCATGCCGGGCACGCGCATCGTGAAGATGGTCGTCACGAAGTTGACCGCGCCGAGGATGGTGCCCAGGCCCGACATGTACAGGCCCATGACCCACAGGTCGCCGCCGACGCCGGGGCTGTTGACCCCGTCGCTCAGCGGGGCGTAGGCGAACCAGCCGAAGCTGGCCGCGCCGCCGGGCACGAAGAAGCCCGAGACGACGATCGTCGAGCCGAACAGGTACAGCCAGTAGCTGAACATGTTGAGCCGCGGGAACGCGACGTCCGGTGCGCCGATCTGCAGCGGCATGATCGCGTTCGAGAAGCCGAAGAACAGCGGCGTCGCGAACATCAGCAGCATGATCGTGCCGTGCATCGTGAACATCTGGTTGTAGGTCTCGTCGCTGAGCAGCTTCGAGCCCGGCTGCGCGAGGTTCGCGCGGATCAGCAGCGCGAGGATGCCGCCGATGATGAAGAACACGAACGACGTGATCATGTACATGTTGCCGATCACCTTGTGATCGGTCGTCGTCATGATCCGCACGGCCCTGCGGCCGAACGACTCCGAGCGCGCGGCGGTCCGCGTGTCACCCGCGTCGAACGCTGCGGTGGTTGCCATCAGTTGCCAGCTCCATCCTGTGCATCGTCGTCACTCGAGCCCGCGAGCTCCGAGGCGTACTTCTGGCCCTCGGGGGCGCCCACGGCGCCGGCCTGCTCCAGCTCCTGGAGGTGGGCGTCGTACTCGGCGCGGGACACGACGTTGACCTTGAAGATCATGCGCGTGTGGTAGACGCCGCACAGCTCGGCGCAGCGGCCGGTGAACGTGCCCTCACGCGTGGGGGTCAGGTCGAAGGAGTTCTCGCGTCCGGGGACGACGTCCATCTTGAAGTAGAACTCCGGGACCCAGAACGAGTGGATGACGTCCGGCGAGAGCAGCTCGAACCGGACCGACTCGTCGACCGGGAGCCACAGCTCGGCCGGGTCCTCCGGCGTGCCGAGGTCGAACACGTCCTCGGAGACGGCCTGCTCGTCCTGGTAGTTGAACGACCACTGCCACTTGGAGCCGACGACCGTGACCGTGTGGTCGGGGTTCTCGACGTCCTTGATCATCTCGTTCTGCGCGGTGATCGTGTGGTAGAAGAACACCGCCACGATGATGACCGGCGCGATCGTGTACAGCGCCTCGATCGGCAGGTTGTACCGGACCTGCGGCGGCACCTCGTCGGGGTGACGACGACGGTGCGCGACGGCCGGGTACAGGATCAGGAACAGGACGATCGCGGCGATGACGCCGGCGGCGATCCAGGCACCGAGCCAGACGTTCCACATCGCGTCCGAACGGTCGCTTCCGGCGATCGGCAGCGCGAGGCGCTTCAAGTCCGACTCGTCGCGCGGGGAGCACCCGGCGAGCACCGCCATCCCGAGGGCGATGACCGCCCATTTCATGCGAACCACGTGGCGCCTTTCTGACTGTTCAAGACACAGCTGACGACAACAGCACCCTACTCCAGGGTGCCGGGACCGCCGCCGTGCGGGTCGGGCTGTGTCGGCCGACCCCGCGTGCGGTCCCTGAGGATCAGACCAGGTGCAGCGCCGCGCCGATCTCGTCGGCCGCCTCGGGCCCGTAGGCCTGCTTGACCCGCCCGAGGAAGCCCTCACGGGTGACGCGGTACTCCTGCGTGCCGACGGTCTCGACGACGCCGGCGGCGATGGTGCAGCCCACCTGGGCGCTGCGCTCGAGCGAGAGGTCGGCGGCGATGCCGGCCAGGAACCCGGCGCGGAAGCTGTCGCCGACGCCGGTCGGGTCGACCGCGGTGATGCCGGGCACGGCGGCCACGTCGACCTGCTCCCCCTCGGCGGTGAAGACGGTGACGCCGTCCTTGCCGCGGGTGACGACCCGGGTGCCGACGTGCGCCTGCACGTCGGCGGCGCTCCAGCCGGTCTTCTGCTGGATCAGGGCGTCCTCGTAGTCGTTGCTGAACAGGTAGGCGGCACCGTCGACGAGCTCGCGGATGAGGTCGCCGTCGGCCCACGCCAGCTGCTGGGACGGGTCGGCCGCGAACGCGATGCCGAGCCGGCGGGCGGTGTCGGTGTGGCGCACCATGCCGTCGGGGTCGTCGGGGCCGATGAGCAGCAGGTCGATCGGCTCGGCCGCGTGCAGCGCCTCGACGTCGATGTGCCGCGCGTCGGACATCGCGCCGGCGTAGAAGGTGACGATCTGGGCCTGCGACTCGTCCGTGGTGATGGTGCAGCGCGCGGTGTGCTGCTCCGAGACGTGCAGGGTCGAGCAGTCGACGCCGGAGTCGCGCAGCCACCCCAGGTAGCCGGACTCCTCGAAGTCCGGGCCCACGGACGCGACCAGGCGCGGCGTGTGACCCAGCTGGGCCAGGCCGAAGGCGATGTTCGCCCCGCAGCCCCCGCGACGGATGTCGAGGTCCTGCACCAGGAACGACAAGGCGATCTTGTCGAGCTGGTCGGGGACGAGGGAGTCGGCGAACTTGCCGGTGAAGGTCATCAGGTGATCGGTCGCGACCGATCCAGCTACCGCGATGCGCACCGACCCAGACTAGACGATCCCCCCGGCCTGCCCGTGAGGGCGGCCGAGGGGATCGTCGGGTCGCGGCGTGCTACGCGCGCTGGGAGGTGCGGCTCAGTGGAAGCTGTCGCCGCACGCGCACGAGCCCGTGGCGTTGGGGTTGTCGATCGTGAAGCCCTGCTTCTCGATGGTGTCGACGAAGTCGATCGTCGCGCCGTGGAGGTAGGGCAGGCTCATGCGGTCGACGACGACGTTGACGCCGTCGAAGTCGCGGATCTCGTCGCCGTCGAGCGTGCGCTCGTCGAAGAACAGCTGGTAGCGCAGGCCCGAGCAGCCGCCGGGCTGGACGGCGATGCGCAGGGCCAGGTCGTCACGGCCCTCCTGCTCCAGCAGGCTCCGGACCTTGGACGCCGCTCCGTCGCTGAGCTGCACGCCGTCGATGGGCTTCTGGGACTGGATCTCCACCGGGGTGGCGGTGCTGTCCGTCGTCATGTCGTCTCCCTGCGTTGGCTTGCGTGGGGCCTCGAGGCTCGAGGTCACGTCATCGACAACCGCGCCGACGACGCTTTCATTCCATCCTAACCGGGGCCGGCCAGGGGGCTCAGCGCGTCCAGCTCCTGGCGACCCGCTCGGCCAGGTGGACCAGCGACTCGTACGGGTGGGCCATGGCCGTCGTCTCCCCCACCAGGTCGGTCAGGGCGTACGCGGACTCGACGCCCATGGCCCGCATCTCGCGACTGCCGACCGTGACGCGTCCGGCCAGGACGACGCAGGGGCGCGCCGCGGCGGCGGCCACGGACGCGACGCCGTGCACGACCTTGCCGCTGCGCGAGGAGTGGTCGAACGCCCCCTCCCCCGAGATCACCAGGTCGTGGGAGCCCGCGAGCGCAGGGAGCCCGACCGCCTCCGCCACGAGCTCGATGCCCGAGCGCACCTCGGCGCCGAGCAGCAGCAGCCCGAGACCCAGTCCGCCGGCGGCTCCCGATCCCGGGGCGTCGGCGACCCGGCGCTCGGCGGGCGTCGAGCCGCAGGCAGCGTCGACCCAGCCGTCCAGGACCCGGTCGACACGGAGCACCTGGTCCTCGTCGAGCCCCTTCTGCGGGCCGAACGTGCGGGTGGCGCCGAACATGCCGAGCAGCACGTTGGTGACGTCGGTCGCCGCGACGACGTCCACCCCGGCGACGGCGTCGCGAGCGGGGGCGAGGTCGACGCGGGTCACGCCGTCCAGCGCGGCGGGACCGGCGTCCAGCGGCACGTCGGCGACGGCGCCGAGCGCGCCGAGCAGGCCCGCTCCCCCGTCGTTCGTGGCGGAGCCGCCGAGCCCGACGACGACGCGACCGACTCCCCGCTCGCGGGCGAGCGCGACGCCCGCGGCGAGCGCCTGCCCCACCCCGGTGGTCGACGCGTCGAGCGGGCGGCGCCCGTCGGTGACCGCGAGGCCGCACGCCTGCGCCGACTCCAGGTGGACGGCGTCGTCGGTGACCAGCAGCGTCACGACGAGCGGCTCGCCGAGCGGCCCGCGGACGGGCACCGGCACCAGGTCGCCGCCCAGCGAGGCGTGCAGGACGTCGACGAACCCGGGGCCGCCGTCGGCCATGGGCGCGAGCGTCAGGACGTCGTCCGGTGCCCGGCGCGCCCAGCCCGCCGCGATCGCGCGGGCGGCCTCAGGGGCCGACAGCGTGCCGGCGAACTTGTCGGGCGCGACCAGGACGCGGGTCATGTCAGGACGCGAGCGCCTGCTCCGTCGCGGCCAGCAGCACGCACGTGGCCAGGCCGTCGATCGCGACCTCGAGCTGCTCCACCGTCGGCATCGACGGCGCGATGCGGATGTTGCTGTCGCGCGGGTCGAGCCCGTGCGGGAACGCCGACCCGGCCGGGGTCAGCGCGATGCCGGCCTCGCGCGCGAGCTGCACGACGCGCTTGGCGGTGCCCTCCACGACGTCCAGGCTCACGAAGTAGCCGCCCCGCGGCTGCGTCCAGGTGGCGACCTCGTGCGGGCCGAGCCGGTCGGACAGGATGCGCAGCACCGTGTCGAACTTCGGCGCGAGGATCTCGCGGTGCCCGGCCATCAGCTGGTGCACGGCCTCGGGGTCGCGCAGGTACATCGCGTGGCGCAGGTGGTTGACCTTGTCCGGGCCGATGGTGCGGAACGAGATGTTCTCGCGCCACCACGCGACGTTGGCCGGCGACGAGCCGAAGAAGCCGACGCCGGAGCCGGCGAAGGTGATCTTGGACGTGGAGGCGAACACGAACGCGCGGTCGGGGTTGCCGGCCTGCGCGCACAGGCCCAGCAGGTCGGCGGACGGGGTGCGCTCCTCGGTGAGGTGGTGCACGGCGTAGGCGTTGTCCCAGAAGATGCGGAAGTCGGGGGCCGCGGTGGTCATCTCGGCCAGCTGACGGGCGACGTCGTCGCTCACGGTGTAGCCGGTCGGGTTGGAGTAGGTGGGCACGAGCCACATGCCCTTGACCGACGGATCGGCGACGAGCTCGCGCACGGCGTCCATGTCGGGGCCGTCCTCGAGCATCGGCACCGTCAGCATCTCGATGCCGAAGCGCTCGGTGATCGCGAAGTGGCGGTCGTAGCCGGGCACCGGGCAGATGAAGGCGATCGAGTCCTCGCGGGCCCACGGGCGCTCGGAGCCGGGCACGCCGTGCAGCAGCGCGTAGACGATCGCGTCGTGCATGGCCGACAGGCTGGCGTTCTCGCCGGCCAGGAGCTGCTCGACCGGGATGCCGAGGATCTCGGCGAAGGTCTGGCGCAGCTGCAGGTTGCCGTCCAGGCCGCCGTAGTTGCGCACGTCGGTGCCGGACGCGTCCTGGCGGATCGCGCCGGGCAGCGACAGCAGCACCTCGGACAGGTCCAGCTGCGCCGGCGAGGGCTTGCCCCGGGTGATGTCCAGGGTCAGCTGCTCGTCCTGCAGCTGCCGGTAGGCGGTCAGGAACTCGTCGTGCAGGCGCTGGATCTGGTCGCGGGGAAGCGTCTGGAGGCTCACCCCGGAACGGTATCGCGCGGGCCGGGCCGGAACCCGGTCAGGACGCGCCGGGGTTGCGCAGCTCAACCTCGATCTGGGCGAGCTGTGCGAGCCGCTGCTCGAGCGGCGGGTGGGTCGAGAACAGCGCCGAGAACGACTGGCGGCTGAGCGCCGGGGCGAAGAAGAACGCGCTCGCGCCCTGCGTCTGCTCGACCTGGGCCGGGGTCAGGCGGCTCATGTCGCCCGAGATCTTCTGCAGCGCGGTGGCCAGCTGGCGCGGGTCGCCGGTGAGGTAGGCGCCGCGCCGGTCGGCGCTGAGCTCGCGGTAGCGCGACAGGCTGCGGGTCAGGATGAAGCTGAGGAAGTACACGACCATGCTCACCAGCCACACGACGATGAACGCCGGGCCGCCGTTGTTGCGGTTGCGGTTGCCGCCGAGCAGGAAGCCCCACTGGGTGACGAAGCCGGCCAGCAGGCCGAGCGACGAGGCGACGGTCATGACCGAGACGTCGCGGTTGGCGACGTGGGCCAGCTCGTGGGCCAGGACGCCCTCCAGCTCGTCGGCGGTGAGCCGCTGCAGGATGCCCGTCGTGACGCAGACGGCCGAGCGGCTCGGCGAGCGTCCGGTGGCGAAGGCGTTGGGCAGGTCGGTCTGGGCGATCGCGACCTTCGGCTTCGGCAGACCGGCCTGCAGGCAGAGCCGGTCGATCATCGCGTGCAGCTCGGGGGCCTGCTGGGGCGTGACGACCTTCGCGCGCATCGAGCGCAGCGCGAGCGTGTCGGAGAAGAACCACTGGCCCGCCGCCATGATCAGCACGACGGCGAAGCCGAGCACGGCGCTGCCGAGCCACTGCATGAGCACGACGCCGAACAGCACGTACAGCGCGCCCAGCCCCAGGCCCACCCCGCCCATGCGGGCGGACAGGCCGGGGTCCTTGCGGAAGCTGACGGCCCTCATCGCGATGCGTCCTCGTGCGCCATGGCGTCAGGATAGCCAGCGCCCGCCAGCCTCGACGGGTGTCCGGACGCCCAGGTCTCACCCCCTACTCTGTAGCCCGTGAGCGACAACGACCAGGCCGGCGGCAAGGGCCGCCCGACGCCGTCGCGCCGCGAGGCCGAGGCCGCGCGCAAGGCGCAGATGAAGAAGGCGAACACGCGCAAGGACCAGATGAAGGCCCAGCGCGCGCTGCGCGACGCCGCGCGCGACAAGCAGCGTCGCGCGCTGGCCGGCGAGGGCAGTGCCGCCGACCTGCCGCCGCGCGACCGCGGGCCGGTCAAGGCGTTCGTGCGCGACTACGTCGACCGCCGCTTCTCGGTCGCGGAGTTCCTGCTGCCACTGCTCGTCCTCATGCTGGTGCTGAGCACCGTCGGCGGCGAGTGGGGCTCGGTCGTCGTCGTGTACCTGTGGATGGCCACGATCCTGCTGGTCGGCCTGGACTCCGTGCGGCTCGTCGTCGGCGTGCGCCGCCAGATCCGGGCCCGCTTCGGCGCCGAGCTCGTGCGCGGCACGACGACGTACGCCCTGCTGCGCTCGACCCAGCTGCGCCGCTTCCGGCTGCCCAAGCCGATGGTGCCGCGCGGCGCGCCGCTCAAGGAACGTCC
Organism: Aeromicrobium massiliense JC14; assembly: GCF_000312105.1. Classification (GTDB taxonomy): domain Bacteria; phylum Actinomycetota; class Actinomycetes; order Propionibacteriales; family Nocardioidaceae; genus Aeromicrobium; species Aeromicrobium massiliense. The sequence continues at coordinate 474,890 of NZ_HE978638.1, read as the reverse complement.
CTGACCCTCGCCCCTGCGGCACGACGACGCCCCACGTCCGGCTCGGACGTGGGGCGTCGTCGTGGGTGCGGCTACTCCGCGGCCAGGCCCATGGGCCCGTAGACCTCGGTCTCGCCGTCCATGAGGCGCACCTGGTCGACACCGGCCTCGAGCAGGTCGCCGAACGCCTCCCCGATCCAGGTCTCGGCGTCGCTGCGGCTCTCGAACTCCTGCGACGTGCCGGTCGCGGTGCCGTCGGACTTCTCGTACGTCCAGGTCCAGCTCATCTCTCATGCCTCCTTGGTCGAGGGGTCGACGAACGGCGGCTTGACCACCGTGAAGGGCTCCTGCCGGCCACGGACGTCCACGGTCAGCGTCGCGCCGTCGGGGGTGCCGGGGTCGAGCAGGGCCAGGGCGATGCCGGTGCGCAGCGTCGGCGAGAAGGTGCCCGAGGTGACCTCGCCGACCTCGGCGCCGTCACCCGTGCGGACGGCCATGCCCGGGCGCGGGATGCCGCGCCCCTCGGCCTTGAGCCCGCGCAGCGTGCGCACGGTCTTCTCGGCGCGCTGGCGCGCGAGCGCGTCCTTGCCCCAGAAGCTCGGCTTGTCCCAGCCGACGGCCCAGCCCGCACGCGCCATGACCGGGCTGATGGTCGCCGAGAGCTCGTGGCCGTGCAGCGGGTAGCCCATCTCGGTACGCAGCGTGTCGCGCGCGCCCAGGCCGCAGGCCCGGATGCCGTGGGCCTCCCCCGCCGCCATGACCGCGTCCCAGACCGCCTCGGCGCCCTCGGACGTCACGACGAGCTCGTAGCCGCGCTCGCCGGTGTAGCCGGTGCGGCACACGGTGACCTCCTGGCCGCCGATGGTCGCGTCGACGAACGACATGTAGTCGTGGTCGGTGGGCAGGCCGAGCTCCTGCAGCACCTCGTCGCTGAGCGGGCCCTGGACGGCGAGCACCGCGTACTGGCGGTGCAGGTTGGTCACCTCGAGCCCGTCGGGCGCGGCGGCCTGCAGCTTGGCGACGACCGCGGCGGTGTTGGCCGCGTTGGGGATGAGGAACACCTCGAAGTCGCTGCGCACGTAGGCGATGAGGTCGTCGACCGTGCCGCCGTCGTCGTCGCAGCACAGCGTGTACTGCGCCCGACCGGGACCGATGCGCTGCAGGTCGTTGGTCAGGCAGGCGTTGAGGAACTCCAGCGCGCCGGTGCCCCGCACCAGCGCCTTGCCCAGGTGGCTGACGTCGAACAGGCCCACCGCCTCGCGGACGGCCTTGTGCTCGGCGAGCACGCCGCCCCCGGCGTACTCCAGCGGCATGCTCCAGCCGCCGAACTCGGCGAGCTTGGCGCCCAGCGCGAGGTGGCGGTCGTGCAGGGGCGAGTGCAGCGGCTCCATGGGCGCCAACCTAGCGTCGTCCGCGCCCGCGCGGCACGCCGGAGGCGCGAGCGGCGCGGGGTCCTAGGGTGGGAGGCATGCCAGCCGTCACCGTGACCTCCGCCCAGCCCACGACGACCGAGGCCGACGCGCTCGTCCTCGGCGTCCGTCCCGACGACGACCCGCTCGGCCTGAGCGAGCCGCTGAAGCTGCTCGGCTTCACCGGCAAGCCGGGCAGCGTCGCGGTCGTCCCGTCGAACGGTGCGGCGTCCGCGCCGCTCGTCGTCGCGGTGGGCCTGGCCGCCGAGCCGAGTGCCGAGGACCTGCGCCGCGCCGCCGCCAACGCGGTGCGCGCCGTCCCGCGGTCGGCCACCGTCGCCCTGCAGCTCCACGCCACGTCGGCCGAGCAGGTCGCGGCCGTCGCCGAGGGCGCGCTGCTCTCCGCGTACCGCTACGAGCGCTTCAAGGCCGCGCCGGCCGAGGACGAGGTGCCGCCGTCGCTCGAGACCGCCGTGGTCGTGACCGACCTCGACGCAGATGCCGCCGAGCAGGCCGTCGCCACCGCGCACACCGTCGTCGAGGCGGTCGCCCTGGCCCGCGACTGGGTCAACTGCCCGCCCGGCGACCTGCGCCCGCCGCAGTTCGCCGACGAGATCGCGGCGCTCGACGTCCCCGGCCTCAGCGTGACCGTGTGGGACGAGACGACGCTGGCCGACGAGCGCTGCGGCGGCATCCTCGGCGTGGGCCAGGGATCGGACGCTCCCCCGCGCCTCGTGCGCCTCGAGCTCGCGCCCGAGGGCGCGACCAAGCACCTCACCCTCGTGGGCAAGGGCATCACGTTCGACTCGGGCGGACTCTCGATCAAGCCCGGCGCCTCGATGCAGACCATGAAGTGCGACATGGCCGGCGCCGCCGCGATCGTCGCCGCCACCGTCGCGATCGCCCGCCTCGGCCTGCCGATCAAGGTCACCGCGTTCGCCTGCCTGGCCGAGAACATGCCCGGCGGCTCGGCGACGCGTCCCGGCGACGTGCTCACCATGCGCAGCGGCAAGACCGTCGAGGTGCACAACACCGACGCCGAGGGACGCCTCGTGCTGGCCGACGGCCTGGCGCTGGCCACCGAGCTCGAGCCCGACCTCGTGGTCGACGTCGCCACGCTGACCGGCGCGGCGATCGTCGCGCTCGGCGAGCGCACCGCCGGCGTCCTGACCAACGACGACGCGCTCGGCGAGCAGGTGCTCGACGCCGCGAAGCTGGCCGGTGAGCCGATGTGGCCGCTGCCGATCCCCGAGGAGGTCGCCCACCGCGTCCACACCTCGTCGATCGCCGACCTGCGCCAGCACAACCCGAAGCCGGCCGGCGGCACGCTGTTCGCCGCCGCGTTCCTGCGCGAGTTCGTCGGCGACACGCCCTGGGCCCACCTGGACATCGCGGGCCCGGCGTTCAACGAGGGCGGCGCGTTCGACTACACGCCCGTCGGCGGCACCGGCTCGGGCGTCCGCACGCTCGTCCGGCTGGCCGAGCACCTGACCGCGTGACCCGGCTCGACCCCGCCACCGTCCGGGCGCTGGACGCGCGGCTGGCCCGCGAGCAGTCCGCGCAGCGGCTGCCGTCGGTGACCGCGGCGCTCGTGCGCGGTGGCGAGGTCGTGTGGGCGGGTGCCGCCGGCACCCTCGACGGCCGCGCCGGAGGCCCGCCGGCCGCGGCCGACGTGCAGTACCGGATCGGCTCGATCACCAAGACGTTCGTGGCCGTCGCGGTGCTGCGGCTCCGCGACGCCGGACAGCTCGACCTGGCCGACCGGGTCGGCGACCACCTGCCCGAGCTGCCCTGCGGCCACGTGACGGTGGCCCAGCTGCTCACCCACACGTCCGGCCTCCAGGCTGAGAACGACGGCGACTGGTGGGAACGCACCGCCGGGGTGTCGTGGGCGGAGCTGGCGGCGTCGTCGACGGCGCTGCGCTCGGCACCGGGCACCCGGTTCCACTACTCCAACGTCGGGTACGCCGTGCTGGGCGAGCTGGTGGCCCGGCTGTCAGGACGGCCGTGGCACGAGGTGGTGCGCGACGAGCTGCTGGTGCCGCTCGGCATGACCCGCACGACCCTGCGTCCCGAGGCGCCGGCCGCGCCCGGCCTCGCCGTGCACCCGTTCGCCGACCTCGTCCACGCCGAGCCCGAGCACGACGGCGTCGCGATGGCGCCCGCCGGGCAGCTGTGGTCGTCCGCGCGCGACCTGGCCCGCTGGGCCGCGTTCCTGGCCGGGCACACCGGTGACGTCCTCGCCGAGGGCACGCTGCGCGAGATGCTCGTGCCCGTCGCGGTCAACGACCTGCCCGAGCTCCCCTGGACCACCGCCCACGCGCTGGGCTGGCAGGTCTGGAACGCCGGCGGGCGACGCTTCGCCGGGCACGGCGGCTCGATGCCGGGCTTCCTGGCCAACCTGCGGGTCGACCTCACGTCCGGCGACGGCGTCGTGGTGCTGGCGAACGCGACGTCCGGCCTCACCCCCGTGGGCGGCGAGCTGCTGGACCTGCTCGCCGAGCACGAGCCGGCCGCCGGCGCACCGGCGTGGACGGCCGACCCGGCGCAGGCCGAGCGGCTCGACCTGGTCGGCGACTGGTTCTGGGGCACCTACCCCTTCCGCCTCGTGCTGGAGCCCGACGGCGCCCTGCGCCTCGGCGAGCCCGGACAGGGCCGCGGCGCCCGCTTCCGGCCGACCGGCGACGGCACGTGGACCGGTGAGGCCGGCTACTACTCCGGCGAGCCCCTGACGCTGCGCCACGACGACAGCGGCGCCGTGGTGGCGCTGGAGGTGGCGTCGTTCGTGCTCACCCGGACGCCCTACGACCGGGCCACCGACGTGCCCGGCGGGCATGACGACGCCGGCTGGCACTGAGCGCCCACGGCCACGGCGGTCAGGCCGGGCGCTCGAACAGCCCGGCCCAGAGGAACTCCTCGCCGAAGGCCGACGCGTCGGGCGGCTGCGGGCGCATGCGACGCAGCTCGACCGGGTCCAGCCAGCCGAACAGGCGGCGCAGGTCGTCGTCGCGGTAGGCGACTCCCCCGGCCAGGCCGCCCGCGCGGTACAGGTCGGCGTCGGGCGCCTGCGTGCCCATCGCGCCCCAGGCGAAGCAGACCAGGCCGAACGCGCCGCCCGGCCGCAGCGCCCGCTTCAGCAGCCACCGGTGGCTGAGCCGGCGGTGCGGCGGCAGGTGGTGGAAGCAGCCGGAGTCGTAGACCAGGTCGTACGGCTCCGGCACGTCCAGCGCGAACGCGTCGCCGTGGACGAAGCGCACCTCGACGCCGGCCGCGGCCGCCCGCTCCCGCCCCCACGTCACGGCCTCGGCGGACAGGTCGACGGCGTCGACGACGTACCCCTGCCGGGCCAGCCAGACGGCGTTGCGACCCGGTCCGGACCCCAGGTCCAGGACGCGTCCGCCGACGGGCAGCCGGCCCTCCTCGTGCCAGGCGACCAGCGACTCGTCCGGGGCGTCGCGGAAGAACGGGACGCCGCGCTCGCGGTCGTCGTAGAAGGCGTCCCACCAGTCGGCGCCCGCGCCGCTGCTCCAGCGGTCGGCGCCCTCGTCGAACAGGTCGTCCATCAGCGCCAGGACGTCCTCGACGCTCGCCACGTGCCGTTCCATGCCCTCCCCCTCGCTCGGCTGCCGCGATCCTAGGCAGCCACGGGTGCGGGCCGAGCGCTACAGGCCGAGCACGCGACCGGCCTGCTCGACCTCGTCCCAGCGGAGACGGTCGCCGTCGAACCGGTCGGGGTGGCTGGCGGCGCGCGCCCGGCGGAACAGCCGTCCGAGCGCCTCCTCGTCGGCGGCGCCGGAGCCGGCCTCGTCGCCCGCGGCGCGCTCCAGGACGGCGATCGCCTCACGCTCGCGCGGCGACGAGTACGCCGTGGGCGCGGCCGGCTCGCGGTCGTCGGCGGACGGGGCGGCAGTCGAGAACGGCGAGCGGGGCCGGCGGCCCTGCTGGCGCAGCGCGTAGTCGCGCATGCGCTGGGGGTAGCCCACGCGGTTCACCTCGTAGAGCGGGACGCCGAGGGCCGCGGCGAGCCGGTTGGCCGCCTTGGGCGAGTCGACCGGCCGGCGGGTGGACTCGCCGTCGCCGGCGACGAGCAGCAGCGACAGCCCCGACGTCGCCGAGGCCGGCTCGAGGAACGCCTCGACCCCCGCGCGCGAGGCCACGAACGCCTCCAGCTCCTCCTGCAGCGACTCGCGGGCACGGCGGGCCGCCCCCACGGGCCAGGGGGCGGTGCGACGGCGTCCGAACAGCGGCATGCGGACAAGTGTGCCGGACGCAAGGGAAGGAGATCCGGGTCACAGGCCCCCGGTGGCGGCCGTGCGCGGCGCAGTGGAAAGATGCAGACAGTTCCGAGCGGAAGGGAGGGCACCGTGGTCGACACCTCGATCGCCGACCTCCGTCGCCCTGCCCGCACGCACGCGTCGAGCCGTCCGGCCGGACGGTTCCGCACCACCACCCAGCTCACCGACGCCGCACCGGCGTCCGGTCCCCGCGTACCCAACCCGGCTCACGCCTGACAACCAAGCAGAGGACACCATGGCCACGTCAGTCACCCTCCCCGCTCTCGGCGAAAGCGTCACCGAGGGCACCGTCACCCGCTGGCTGAAGCAGGTCGGCGACACCGTCGCGGTGGACGAGCCGCTGCTCGAGATCAGCACCGACAAGGTCGACACCGAGATCCCCTCGCCGGTGGCCGGCGTCCTGCTGGAGATCAAGGTCGACGAGGACGACACCGTCGAGGTCGGCGCCGAGCTCGCCGTCATCGGTGACGAGGGCGAGTCCGCCGGCGGCGGCGAGGCCCCGAGCAGCGAGGACTCCGGCGAGAGCGCGCCGAGCCAGGACAACGAGGAGCTGGCCTCCCCCGAGCCCGAGCAGACGTCCCCGGAGGCGAGCGCCGAGGAGCAGCACGAGGCCGCCGAGGAGGCGCCCGCCCCGCAGCCCGAGGCCAAGCCCGCCTCCGGCGGCGAGGGCACGTCGGTGACGCTGCCCGCGCTGGGCGAGTCGGTCACCGAGGGCACCGTCACCCGCTGGCTCAAGCAGGTCGGCGACGACGTGGCCGTCGACGAGCCGCTGCTCGAGATCAGCACCGACAAGGTCGACACCGAGATCCCGTCGCCGGTCGCCGGCACGCTGCTGGAGATCAAGGTCGACGAGGACGAGACCGTCGAGGTCGGCGCCGAGCTGGCCGTGATCGGCGAGCAGGGCGCGTCCGCCCCGCAGCAGAGCGAGCCCGAGCAGCCGCAGCAGGAGCAGCAGGCCCCCGCCGAGGAGCCGAAGCAGGAGCAGGCTCCCCAGCAGGAGGAGCCGAAGCAGGAGCAGGCTCCCCAGCAGGAGGAGCCGAAGCAGGAGGCCGCCCCCACGCCGCAGCCCACCGGCTTCCCCGAGCCCGAGCCGCAGGCCACGCCCGACCCGCAGCCCCAGGCCCAGCAGCAGGCTCCGGCCCCGCAGCAGTCGTCGGGCTCGTCGGACGCCGAGTCCTACGTGACCCCGATCGTGCGCAAGCTGGCCAAGGAGCACGGCGTCGACCTGGCGTCGATCACCGGCAGCGGCGTCGGCGGACGCATCCGCAAGCAGGACGTCCTCGACGCGGCCAAGGCCGCCGAGCAGCAGCCCGAGCCGGCCGCCGCCGCCCCCGCGGCGCCCGCCGCGAGCCAGGCGCCGGCCCCCACGTCCGAGCCCTCCCCGCTGCGTGGCAAGACCGAGAAGGTCTCGCGCCTGCGCAAGGTCATCGCGTCGCGCCTGGTCGAGTCGCTGGAGATCTCGGCCCAGCTCACGCAGGTCCACGAGGTCGACGTCACCGAGATCGCGCGTCTGCGCACCAAGCACAAGGACGCGTTCCTGCAGCGCGAGGGCGTCAAGCTGACGTTCCTGCCGTTCTTCGCGAAGGCCGCGGTCGAGGCGCTCAAGGTGTACCCGCGCCTGAACTCGGCGCTCGACCTCGAGGCGGGCACGATCACGTACCCGGCCGGTGAGCACCTGGGCATCGCGGTCGACACCGAGCGCGGCCTGATCGTCCCCACGATCAAGGACGCCGGCGACCTGTCGATCGCCGGCCTGGCCCGCAAGATCGCCGATGCCGCCGAGCGCACGCGGACGAACAAGATCACGCCGGACGAGCTCTCGGGCGGCACGTTCTCGATCACGAACCTGGGCAGCAACGGCGCCCTGTTCGACACGCCGATCATCAACCAGCCGCAGGTCGCCATCCTCGGCGTCGGCGCGGTCGTCAAGCGCCCGGTCGTCATCACCGACGCGCACGGCGGCGAGAGCATCGCGGTGCGTCACATGGCGTACCTGTCGCTCACGTACGACCACCGCATCATCGACGGCGCGGACGCCGGCCGCTTCCTCACCACCGTGAAGGAGCGCCTGCAGAACGGCTCCTTCGAGGCCGAGCTCGGGCTGTAGGGAAGGCGGGGCCGGTGCACGTCGTCGTCGCGGGCGCGTCGGGGTTCCTCGGGACCCCGCTCGTGGCACGGCTGCGCCAGCGCGGTCACGAGGTCACGCGCCTGGTGCGCGGCGACGACACGGCACCGGACGCGTCCCGCTGGGACCCCGCGAGCGGCCGCGTCGACCAGGCTCTGGTCGGCGCGGCCGACGCCGTGGTGAACCTGTCCGGCGCCAACATCTCTCGCTGGCCGCGGACCTCGTCGTACGCCCGCGAGATCCTGCAGTCACGGCTCGGAGCCACCGGCACGCTCGCCCGGGCGATCGCGGCGGCCGACCGTCCTCCCGCGTTCGTCTCCGGCTCGGGCATGTCCTGGTACGGCGTCGACCGCGGTGACGACTCGCTCGACGAGTCCGCCGGTCCGGGCAGCGGCTTCCTGGCCGACGTCTCCCAGCAGTGGGAGGCAGCGACCGCGCCGGCCGCCGAGGCCGGTGCCCGCGTCTGCCTCGTCCGCACCTCGCTGGTGATGGACGCCTCCGGCAGCGCGCTCAAGCTCATGGCGGTGCCGTTCCGGCTGGGCGTCGGTGGCCGCCTCGGGTCGGGCCGCCAGCGGATGTCGGTCGTCTCGCGCGACGACTGGGTGTCGGCGGTGACGTTCCTGGTCGAGCACGACTCGCTCGCCGGCCCGTTCAACGTGTCCATCCCGCAGACGGTCACCAACGCCGAGCTCACCGCCGAGCTGGGCCGCCAGCTGCACCGCCCCACCGTGCTGGCCGTGCCCTCCCCCGCCATCCGGCTCGCGCTCGGCGGCATCGCCGACGACCTGCTCGGCTCGCTGGACGTCCGTCCTGCCGCGCTCGAGGCCGCCGGCTTCACCTTCGCCCATCCGTCGCTGGCCTCCACGCTGAAGGCAGCGCTGTCGTGATCGAGCAGCACGAGCAGGTGCCCGACGACACCGCCGAGGCGCTGCTCGCCTACCTCGACGAGCACCGGTCCGACGTGCGCGCCAAGCTCGCCGAGCTCGACCCCGCCGACCTGACCACCTCTCTCGTCCCGTCCGGGTGGACTCCGCTCGGCCTGCTCCACCACCTCGTCTCGATGGAGCGGCGCTGGCTGGTGTGGCTCTTCCTGGGCGAGGAGATCGACGACCCTTGGGCCGACGACGGGGACGCGGAGGGCGCGCCGTGGAGCGACGACGTCGACCTGGACGACCTGCTGGCCCAGCTCGACGACGGCGGCCGGCGCACCCGCGAGATCGTGCAGTCGTACGCCCTCGACGACCGTCGTGACCCCACCGGCAAGCTGGCCGCGGACGAGGTGCCGAGCCTGCAGGCGATCCTGCTGCACGTGTGCGACGAGTACTCGCGCCACCTGGGCCACCTCGACGTCGCGGTCGAGCTCGCCCGCGGGTAGCTCAGCGCACCCGCTCGACCCGCCAGCCTCCCGGCGTCCGCACGAGCGTCACGAGGTGCCGGGTCGGGCGGTCACGGGGCAGCGCCCGGCGTCCGTCGGACGCCTCCACGGCCGACTCGGACACCCGGTCGACGACGTCCACCTCGTACCGCCCGGGACGCTCGGCGGCCGTCCGGCACGAGAGCCGCTCGACGGCTCCGCCGCGCAGCCGCAGCCCCCGCTCCCGGTACGCGTCCAGGACGGCCCGGTCGGCGGCCAGCAGGGTCGACTCCGGCGGGTAGACCTGTGCGAGCGCGGCGGGATCGTCGTGCGCCAGGGCGTGGGCACGGCGCTCGTCGAGCGCGTCGAGCACGAGGCACCCCGGGTCGGACGACCCGCCGAGCGCGGCGACCAGGACCAGCAGCCAGTCGATCATCGCCCCAGCCTGCGCCCGGGCCGCTGGTACGGGCCGGCGTCGTCCACAGCCGGAGTACGGTGTGGCCATGGCCACCGCGCACGTCCCTGACGGTCTCGTCGTCGCCGCCGACTGGCTCGGTCCCGCCGCCCTCGACTACGAGCGGGCGTGGGACCTGCAGCGCGAGGTGCACGCCGCCCGGGTCGCCGACACCGGCCCCGACACGCTGCTGCTGCTCGAGCACCCGGCGGTCTACACGGCGGGCAAGCGCACCGAGCCGTGGGAGCGCCCGCAGGACGGCTCCAAGGTCGTCGACGTCGACCGCGGCGGCAAGATCACCTACCACGGTCCCGGCCAGCTGGTCGGCTACCCGATCGTCAAGCTGCCGAAGCACGTCCTGGTCGTCGACTACGTGCGCCGGGTCGAGGAGGCCGTCATCCGGGCCGCCGCCGACCTCGGCGTCGCCACCGGACGCGTGCCGGGCCGCTCGGGCGTGTGGGTCGCCGCCGGCGCCCGACGCCCGGAGCGCAAGCTGTCGGCGATCGGCATCCGCGTCTCGCGCGGCGTGACGATGCACGGATTCAGCCTCAACTGCGACATGGACATGAGCGCGTACGACCGGTTCGTCCCGTGCGGCATCTCCGACGCCGGCGTCACCAGCCTGGCGCTCGAGCTGGGCCGCCCCGTGGACGTCCACGAGGCGGCCTCGGCGGTCGAGCCGCACCTGCGCGACCTGCTCGGCTGGGCTCCGTTCGCGCCCTCCCCCGACATCGAGCGGGTCGTGGACGAGCACCCGTCCATCGCCCTGCTCTAGGCCTCACTCGGCCAGGCGCAGCGCCTCGCGGTAGGAGATCTTGTCGCCCGTGCGCAGCAGCGTCCGCTCGTAGACCCGGGCGCCGATCCGCACGAGCACCACCGCGGCCAGCACGGTGCCGGCCAGCGCGACCGCCACCTGCCACCACGGGACGTCCGTCTCGGCCATGCGCGCCGGCATCATCATCGACGACACCACCGGCACCATCGAGAAGATCGTCTTGAGCTGCTCGCCGCCCAGCACCGCCAGGAAGTACGGGCCCATCACCAGCATCTGCGCGGGCAACGTCGTGGACTGCAGGTCCTGCTGGCGCGAGGCCAGGGAGCCGGCGACGGACCACAGGCTCGCCAGGGCCACGAAGCCGACCAGGAAGAACACCACGTACCAGAGCAGCGGGGTGCCGATGACGTCCAGCACGCCGCGCTGGCCGGTGGCCAGCAGCGCCGCGACGCCGGCCACCGCGTAGAGCACGACCTGCCCGACGGCCAACACGGTGTTGGCGGCGATCTTGCCCCACAGCAGCTGACGGATCGGGACAGCCGCGGCCAGGATCTCCACGACCCGGCTCTCCTTCTCCTGCGTGACGCTGCCGGCGATCGCCATGCCGAAGCCGATCGCCGTGAGGAAGAACAGCAGCACGAAGACGAACGAGACCGCCTGGCGCGTGCCCGACTCGTCCGCCGTGGGGTCGAGCAGGCGCTGCCCCACGGCGGCGCCCTGCTCGAGCGCCGTCAGGTCGACGTCCTGGGCGGACGCGTTGGCCTCCAGCGCGGCGGTGCGAGCGGCGGACGTCAGGGCGGACGAGAGCGTGGAGTCGACGTCGCGGTCGCCCACGACCTCCCAGCCGGTGGTGGTCAGCAGCAGCGCGGCGTCGGCGTCGCCGTCGCGCACCGCCGCCTCGGCGGACTCGACGTCGTCGTACTGCTCGGACTCGACGTCCACCCGGTCGTCGGTGGCCCGCGCGACGTCCGCCGCGGTGGACACGATGGCCGCGGCCTCCGGGTCGGTGACGGCGACGGTGCGGTCCTGGTCGCGGCCCTGGAACCAGTGCAGGCCGACGACGAACAGCACGACGCCGAGCACGGAGATGACGGTGGACCACCTGAAGGACTTCTGCCGCACCTGGACGGACGCCTCGCGCTGGGCGACGACGCGCCACATGCCGCGGGTGCTGGGATCGGTGCTCATCGGGTGACCTCCCGGAAGACCTCGGACAGGGGCTGGCGGACGGTGGCGACCTCGAGCACGTCGGCGCGCTCGGTCAGCAGGCGGACGAGCTCGGCGACCGCGAGGTCCTCGAGCTCCAGGAGGGCGGTGGGGCCATCGGCGTCGAGCACGGTCAGGCCGCGCACGTCGCGCAGCCAGGCGGCGTCACCGCCCAGGCGCACCCGATGCCGCTCACGGGCCGTGCCGCGCAGGTCGTCGGCGCTCCCGGACGCCACGACGCGTCCGCGCGACAGGACGACGAGGTCGTCGCACAGGCGCTCGACGAGGTCGAGCTGGTGGCTGGAGAACAGCACCGGCAGGTCGCCCGCCTCGCTGCGCAGCAGGTCGACCATGGAGTCGACGGCCAGCGGGTCGAGGCCGCTGAACGGCTCGTCGAGCACCAGCGCGGTCGGCTCGTGGACGAGCGCCGCGGCGATCTGCACGCGCTGCTGGTTGCCCAGCGACAGCGTGTCGAGCAGGTCGTCCGCGCGCTCGCTCAGGCCGAAGTGCCCCAGCAGTTCGGTGGTGCGCTCGCGGGCGCGGCGGGCGTCCATGCCGTGCAGCCGGGCGAAGTACACGAGCTGGTCGGAGACGGACATGCGCGGGTAGAGGCCGCGCTCCTCGGGCATGTAGCCGAAGCGGCGGCGCTCGGCGGCGGTGACGTCGTTGCCCTCCCACAGGACGCGGCCGGAGGTGGGCGCGAGCACGCCCATCATCATCCGCATGGTCGTGGTCTTGCCGGCGCCGTTGGCGCCGACGAAGCCGGTCATCCGTCCGGGACGGACCTGGAAGGACACGTCGTCCACGACGACGGTGTCGCCGAAGGCACGGGTCAGGGATTCGACGGTGAGCATGCCGCCGACGCTACGGACGCCGACGGGGGCGGCGCATCGGCCGCGCGGCTACACCTGCCTCGTCCGCGCGGACGAGACGCTCAGTCCTGGCCGGCGAGCCCGGACTCGTAGGCGACGACCACGGCCTGCACCCGGTCGCGCGCGCCGGTCTTGGCCAGCACCCGCGAGACGTGCGACTTCACCGTGGCCCCGCTGACGTGCAGCTCGCGGGCGATCTCGGCGTTGCTGAGGCCGCGGGCGACGAGCACCAGCACGTCCCGCTCGCGGTCGGTCAGCCCGGCGATCCGCTCGTCGAGGTCCTGCGAGCCGCGCGACGCCGAGCGGGCGATGACGCGCCGGGTCACCTCCGGCGCGAGCAGGGCGTGGCCCTCGGCCACGTGGCGCACGGCCGACACGAGCTCCTCGGGCGGGCAGTTCTTGAGCAGGAAGCCGCTGGCGCCCGCGCGCAGACCGGCGAACAGGTACTCGTCGTCGTCGAACGTGGTGAGGATGACGACTCGGGTGCCGGGGTGCTCGGCGGTGATGCGCTCGGTGGCGGCGATGCCGTCCGTGCCGGGCATCTGGACGTCCATGAGCACGACGTCGGGGGCGAGCGCGGCCACCTGGCGGACGGCCTCGGCGCCCTCGCGGGCCTCGCCGACGACCTCCAGCCCGTCCTCGACCTCGAGGATCATGCTGAACCCGGCGCGGACGAGGTCGTGGTCGTCGGCCAGCAGGATGCGAACGGGCGCGCTCACGAGACGTCCTCGAGCGGCACGCGCACCCGCACGCGGAACCCGCCCTGCGGCCGCGGCCCGGTCTCGGCGACGCCGCCGTGCGCGGCGGCCCGTTCGCGCACGCCGATGAGGCCGTGCCCGCCGGAGTCCTCGTCGGGCGTGCGTGGGGCGCCGTCGTCGAGCACCTCGACCTCGACGGCGCGCGGGTCGGCGAGGTGGCGCACGGTCACACGGGCCTCGCGGGCAGTGGAGTGCCGGCGGACGTTGGTGAGCGCCTCCTGCACGACGCGGTACAGCGACAGGCCGACGCCGGGGTCGACGGGTCGCGGCGCGCCCACGACGGTCAGGGTCGCGCTCGGGTCGCGGCTCTCGGCCACGAGCGCCGGCAGGTCGTCCAGGCCCGGCTGCGGGCCGCGGTCGACCGGCCCGTCGCTGGGACCGCGGAGCAGGCCGACCAGCTGCTGCATCTGCGTGACCGCGCGGCGCGACGAGACCTCGATCGTCCCCAGCGCCTGGCGGGCGGTCTCGGGGCGGACGTCGATCATCCGCGACGCGCCCGCCGCCTGGACGCCGATGCCGCTGACGTGGTGGGCGACGACGTCGTGCAGGTCGCGGGCGATGCGCAGCCGCTCGGCCTGCACCGCCTCGCGGCGCTCGGCGTCGCGCCGGCGCCGCTCGTTCTCGACCTGCGCCTCGACCAGGGCCCGGCGGCGGGAGCTCTGCCAGGCCGACTGGCCCCACACGATCGCGCCGAGGAAGTACACGACGTTGATGGCCAGGCTGTAGACGATGATCGCGACGTCCGGCGGCAGCAGGCCGATCGACGGACCCGTGGGCGTGCCGCCGGGCCGCGCGAACACGATCGCCAGCCAGCCGAACATCACGACCAGGACCCCGGCGGTCACCACCACGAGCGTCCGCGGCCGGCGCGACCAGGCCCAGGCGCTGTAGAGGGCGGCGAACATGATCATCTGGATCGTGAAGACGACGCCGAGCTCGACGAGCCGCTCGCCGACGACCACGAAGACGACCGACTCGAGCGCCAGCGTCGTCAGCGGCCACGCGCGGCGGCCGGCCAGGGCGAGCCCGGCGAGGGCGAACCAGCCGTAGGCCTCGACGCCCCGCCAGCCCATCGACGCGCCGGCGACGCTGTGGAACACCTCCACGGACGCGACGCTCAGCACCGCCAGCAGCACGCCCACGACGACGTCGGTGCGCACCTGCGCGGGCGTCGGGGGCGGACGGTCCCAGGAGCGGTCGATGCGGGGCCTCACGGCGCCGACCCTATGCCACCGACCGGAGGGGTGGTCGACTTCACAGCGCGGCGTAGAGTGACCGCGTGACGATCGCACCCGACGGCCGCAAGATGCTCCGACTCGAGGTCCGCAACGCCGAGACCCCCATCGAGAAGAAGCCCGAGTGGATCAAGACCCGCGCCAAGATGGGTCCTGAGTACACCGAGCTCATGGGGCTGGTGAAGGGCGAGGGCCTGCACACGGTGTGCCAGGAGGCCGGCTGTCCCAACATCTTCGAGTGCTGGGAGGACCGCGAGGCCACCTTCCTCATCGGCGGCGAGCAGTGCACCCGGCGCTGCGACTTCTGCCAGATCGACACCGGGAAGCCCGCCGACCTGGACCGTGACGAGCCGCGCCGCGTGGCCGAGAGCGTCCAGAAGATGCAGCTGAAGTACTCGACCATCACCGGCGTCGCCCGCGACGACCTGCCCGACGGCGGTGCGTGGCTGTACGCCGAGACGGTCCGCCAGATCCACGCGCTCAACCCGGGCACCGGCGTCGAGAACCTCATCCCCGACTTCAACGGCAAGCCGGACCTGCTCGAGCAGGTCTTCGACTCCCGTCCCGAGGTGCTCGCGCACAACCTGGAGACCGTGCCGCGGCTGTTCAAGCGCATCCGCCCGGCGTTCCGCTACGAGCGCTCGCTGGACGTGCTGACCCAGGCCCGCGCGTACGGCCTGGTCACCAAGTCCAACCTCATCCTGGGCATGGGCGAGACCCGCGAGGAGGTCTCCGAGGCGCTGCGCGACCTGCACGAGGCCGGCTGCGACCTCATCACGATCACTCAGTACCTGCGGCCCTCGCCGCGGCACCACCCGGTCGAGCGCTGGGTCAAGCCGCAGGAGTTCGTCGAGCTCAAGGACGAGGCCGACGAGATCGGCTTCCTCGGCGTGATGTCCGGCCCGCTGGTGCGCTCGTCGTACCGCGCCGGACGCCTGTACCAGCAGGCCGTCGACGCGCGCGCCTCGCTCCAGCACTGACGACTAGACTGGGCCGCATGTCTGCTGCCCAGCCCGAAGTCCCCGCCGGCCGCATCGCCCAGATGCGTCAGGCGTTCACCATGACGCGTCGCACCGACCGTGCGCTGCCGCTGTACATGCTGCTCGCCTTCCTCGTGGTCGGCGGCCTGTTCGTGGGCCTCGGCCTGTGGATCTTCGGCACCGGCTGGCTCGGCATCGTCATCAGCGTCGTGCTGGCCCTGTTCGGCGGCACGCTGGGTGCCCTCATCATCTTCGGCAAGCGCGCCGAGAAGGCCGCCTACGCCCAGGTCGAGGGACAGATCGGCGCCGGTGCCAGCGTCCTGACCATGCTGCGTCGCGGCTGGGTCACCAAGCCGGCCGTCGCGTTCAACCGCCAGCAGGACGTCGTCCACCGCGTCGTGGGTCGTCCCGGCGTCATTCTGGTCGGCGAGGGCTCCCCCGGCGGCGTCCGCGGCCTGCTGTCGGCCGAGCGCAAGAAGCACGCCCGCATCGTCGGTGCCGACGTCCCGATCCACGAGGTCGTCGTCGGCCGCGGCGAGGGCCAGGTGCCGGTCACCAAGCTGGTCAAGCACGTGCGCAAGATGAAGAAGGCGATCAAGCCGGCGCAGGTCACCGAGGTCGTCTCGCGCACGAAGGCGCTCGACGCCATGCGCCCGCCGGCGCCCATGCCGCGCGGCCCGGTGCCCACGAGCATGAAGGGCCACCGCAAGTCCATGCGCGGCTGACCCACCCCGACGCAGACGAAGGCCCGCCTCCCTCACCGGGAGGCGGGCCTTCGTGCGTCCGGCTCAGGCCTTGACGACGATGGACTTCGCGGCGACGTCGTGCAGGCCGCGCTGGCGATCGGTGACCAGCAGGGCCGGGACGACCAGGCACAGCAGCGCGGTGCGGATCGCGGCCCCGGCCGGGCCGATCGGCTGCCCGTCGTAGCCGGCGACGCGGATGCCGAACAGGCGCTTGCCGATCGACATGCCCAGGAGGGACGTCACGAGGGTCACCTCGACCCAGAAGACGAAGATCGGCAGCCAGAACGGCATCTCGTCCGGGGCGTCGCCGTAGCTCGCCCCGGTGATGAGCAGGGTGGTCGCCCAGGCGATCATCCAGTCGACGAACAGGGCACCCACGCGACGCGGCCAGCCAGCATTCTCCACGCCGCGAGCCTAGCCAGCGCCCCGCGAAACCGGCTCGCAGCATCCCCGCGACGCCCGTAACATGCCCGAAACAATGCGGTGACGGTCGAGAAACTGCCTCCCGTTAGGTTCGACGGCGAGGGTGCGATGACTCGCACCGCAGAAGCCCAACAAAGCACGACAGGCCGCTCCCCGGGCGGCCAGGCTGAGGAGGCCACATGTTCGGCAACGCCGACGAGCTGTTCAAGTTCATCAAGGACGAGGGTGTCGAGTTCATCGACGTCCGGTTCACCGACCTGCCGGGCATCCAGCAGCACTTCACGGTGCCGGTCTCGTCCTTCGACCAGGGCGTGTTCGAGAACGGCCTGGCCTTCGACGGCTCCTCGGTCCGTGGCTTCCAGAGCATCGACCAGTCCGACATGGCGCTGTTCCCGGACCCGAAGACGGCGTACGTCGACCCGTTCCGCGCGCACAAGACGATCGCGATGGACTTCTTCGTCCACGACCCGATCACCGGCGAGGCCTACTCGCGCGACCCGCGCAACGTCGCCCGCAAGGCCGAGGCGTACCTGGCCACGACCGGCATCGGCGACACCGCGTACTTCGCCCCCGAGGCCGAGTTCTACATCTTCGACCGGGTGAAGTTCGAGACCAGCGCGAACCGCTCGTTCTACGAGATCCAGTCGTCCGCCGGCGCCTGGGCCACCGGTGACGAGATCGCCGACAACCGCGGCTACAAGGTCCGCTACAAGGGCGGCTACTTCCCGGTCACGCCGACCGACCACTTCGCCGACCTGCGCGACGACATGATGAGCAACCTCGAGAACGTGGGCCTCACCGTCGAGCGCGGCCACCACGAGGTGGGCACCGCCGGCCAGGCCGAGATCAACTACAACTTCGACACGCTGCTGAAGTCGGCCGACGACGTCATGAAGTTCAAGTACGTCATCCGCAACACGGCGTGGGCCGCGGACAAGACCGTGACCTTCATGCCGAAGCCGATCTTCGGCGACAACGGCTCGGGCATGCACGTCCACCAGTCGATCTGGCAGGACGGCTCGCCGCTCTTCTACGACGAGGCCGGCTACGGCGGACTCTCGGACATGGCGCGCTGGTACGTCGGCGGCATCCTGAAGCACGCCCCCGCGCTGCTGGCGTTCACCAACCCGACGGTGAACTCCTACCACCGCCTGGTGCCGGGCTTCGAGGCGCCGATCGCGCTCGTCTACTCCGCGCGCAACCGCTCGGCCTGCGTCCGCATCCCGATCACCGGCTCGAACCCGAAGGCCAAGCGCATCGAGTTCCGCTGCCCCGACCCGTCGGCCAACCCGTACCTGGCCTTCGCCGCGCTGCTCATGGCCGGCCTGGACGGCATCAAGAACAAGATCGAGCCCGCCGCCCCGATCGACAAGAACATCTACGAGCTGCCGCCGGAGGAGTACGAGGCGATCGACATGACGCCCACCTCCCTCAACGCGGTGCTGGACGCGCTCGAGGCCGACCACGAGTTCCTCCTCCAGGGCGGCGTCTTCACGCCCGACCTGATCGAGACGTGGATCGACTACAAGCGCAACGAGGAGATCCTCCCCGTCCAGCTGCGCCCGCACCCGCACGAGTTCGAGCTGTACTACGACATCTGATCGGGACGCCGGCTGAGGTCGGCACTCGCCCGCAGGCAGCAGCCCCCGCCCGGTCCGTCCGGGCGGGGGCTGCTGCGTCGTGTTGGCAGCGCGGGCCGCACGCTTCACCCGACGCGGGTGACCAGGGCTCGGCGGACGTCGCCGACGATCGTCGTGTGACCCACGCGCCCACCCCGTCGCCGCGGTCGAGCGTCGCGCTCCCCCGGTCCGTCGTGCTGCTGGTCGGCGCCGCGGCCGCCGTCATCACCGCGGCCGGCGTCCAGTCGGCCCGCGGGATCCTCGGTCCACTGTTCCTGGCCCTGGTGCTGGCCATCGTCGTGCACCCGTTGCGGCTGTGGCTCGAGCGCCGGATGCCCGGCTGGCTCGCCTCGACCCTGTGCATCCTCAGCGTGTACCTGCTGGTGGTGGGCATCGCTGCGGCGATCGTCGTGGCCATCGCGCGGTTCGCCACCCTGCTGCCGGCCTACGAGGACGACTTCGTCGCCACCGTGGAGGACGCGACCCGGTGGTTGCACGACCTCGGCGTGCATCCCGACGACGTCCAGCGCCTGGTCGACTCGTTCGACCTCGCTCGGCTCGCCGGCGTGGTCGGGTCGACGCTGTCGGGCGTCGCGGGCCTCGCGTCGTCCCTGGTGTTCCTGCTCGCGCTGTGCCTGTTCCTGACCGTGGACGGACGCTCGTTCCCGGCCCAGCTCCACACCGCGCGGGCCGACCGTCCGTCCCTCGTCGGCGCCCTGGGCCACTTCGCCTCCGGGACCCGTCGCTACCTGCTCGTCTCGACCGTCTTCGGCCTCGTCGTCGCGATCCTGGACACGATCGCGCTGTACCTGATGGACGTGCCGGTCCCGCTGCTGTGGGGGCTGCTCGCCTTCCTGACCAACTACATCCCCAACATCGGCTTCGTGATCGGTCTGGTGCCGCCGGCCCTGCTGGCGCTGCTCGACTCCGGGCCGGGCCTCATGCTCGCCGTCATCGCCGTCTACTGCGTGCTGAACCTCATCATCCAGTCCGGCATCCAGCCCAAGGTGGTGGGCGACGCGGTCGGGCTGTCGACCACGCTCACGTTCGTCTCCCTGGTGTTCTGGTCCTGGATCATCGGTCCGGTCGGCGCGATCATGGCCGTCCCGCTGACGCTGCTGGTGAAGGCGCTGCTCGTGGACGCCGACGACGAGACCCGCTGGCTGCGTCCGCTCATCGCCAACAAGGCCGACGACCCGGTCGCGTCGCCCGCGCCGGACTGAGTCAGCCGCGCGGCGCCTCAGGCTCCGGCTCCGGGCCGGCCGGGGGGCCACCGACCGACGGGCCGGGCTCCCGGTCGTTCCACCACCGCTCGCCGACCAGCGCCGCCAGGACGGCGGGTTGCACGTCGTCCAGCCGCAGGCTCGTGCCCGACCCGTCGAGGTCGTCGTGGGCGGCCCGGAGCATGTCCAGCAGCGGGACGGTCGCGCGCGGCACGAGCGCCATGTCCAGGGTGACCGTCACCGGCGGCGGAGCGGCGTCCGCGGCCAGGCGGACGATCGCGTCGCCGGTCGGCCGGGCGTTGCCGGCGTACACCCCGCCCAGCATGCGCAGCCGCAGCGACCCGTCGTCGGCCGTCCCGACGATCCCCACCTGCGGCTGGTTGACGGCACGGACCACCAGCACGAGGGTCAGCGCCACGCCGACGGCCACCGCCAGCAGCATCCCGCCGACCAGGCCCAGCGCGGCCACCACCAGCGCGACGACGAGCTCGGCCCGGTCGACCCGGGCGTACCGCCGCAGCTCCACGGGGTCGAGCAGCCCCAGGACGGCGACCAGGACCATCGCGGCGAGCACCGCCTCCGGCAGGTCGGCCAGCAGCGGCGCCAGCAGCAGCGCCACCATGACCGCCAGGGCCACCGTGACGACCTGGGCGAGCTGGGTCCGGGCCCCGACACGCAGGTTCACGGCCGACTGCGAGAAGCCGCCCGCGGGCGGCAACGTCTGCGTGAGCCCACCGGCGAGCGCAGCGCAACCGGTGGCCAGCAGCTCCTGGTCGGTGTCGATCGCGGGCTCGTCGCGGCGGCGGTTCGTGCGTCCCACGAGCACGGTCTCCAGAAACGCCATGAACGCGATGGCCAGCGCACCGGGCAGCAGGCCGGGGACGTCGCCGGGCACGGGCCACGAGACGGACGGCAGCCCGCGAGGCACCTCGCCGACCAGGGCGACCCCGCGGTCCTCCACGTCCGAGAGCAGCACGAGAGCGATGCCGCCGGCGACGACGACGAGCGGGCCGGGAACCTGCGGCGCGAGCCGGCGCAGCACCAGCAGCACGACCAGCGTCACGCCCGCCACGAGGGCCGTGGCGGCGCTCGCGTCCGGCAGCTTCTCCACCACGTCGGCGACCATCGTGAAGAAGCCCTTCCCCGAGCCCCCGGCCGGCACCCCGAGCAGGTTGGGCAGCTGGCTGGCGGCGACGGTGAGTCCGACGCCGAGCCGGATGCCCGTGAGGGTGGCCGGCGAGATCACCTCGACGAGGGCCCCGAGCCGGAGCAGCCGCATGCCCAGCAGGGCCACGCCGACCAGGAAGGTCAGCGTGAACGCCGCGCCGAGCAGCTCGTCGGGGGCGTTCCGGTCGGCGGCCGGCAGCCCGGCGACGGTCGCGGCGACCAGCACGGCGATCGTGGACGTGGTCGACACCGACAGGGCGCGCGCTCCGCCCAGCAGGGCGTAGACGAGCATCGGCGCCATGCACGTGTAGAGCCCCACCTCGACCGGCAGCCCGGCGATCGTCGCGTACGCCATCGCCTGCGGGATGACGACCGTGCCGGCCGCGAGCCCCGCGAGCACGTCGCCGGGCAGCCACGCCCGGCGGTAGCCCTGCATCGTCGGCAGGATGCGTCGCGCGTGCCTGTCGTCAGCCACCGGCGCCCCCCTTCGTCGTGATCCAGTCCACCTGCGCGTCCGGGGCGGAGCCTCACCCGTCTCAGGTGAGGCTCCCCCTCGTCCGGACCCGCACATTGGTCCCGTCGTCGGCCGCCCGTCCGTGGGCGGCCCGACGCCCGACCTCGGAGGGATGGAAGCCATGACGCGGGAGTTCCAAGGCAGGATCGAGCTCGACGTCCGTGACTCGCAGGGCGACTGGGAGGCGTTCCTCCCGGAGAAGGCGCCCTCCGGAGCGCCCAACGTGCTCGTCGTCCTCTACGACGACACCGGGCAGGCCGCCTGGTCGCCCTATGGAGGCCGAATCAGCATGCCCACCATGGAGCGGCTCGCCGCGAACGGCCTCACCTACACGCAGTGGCACACGACCGCGCTGTGCTCGCCGACCCGCTCCACGCTGCTCACCGGCCGCAACCACCACCTCAACGGGTTCGCGTCCATCTCGGAGTCGTCCACTGGGTTCCCCGGCTACAGCTCGCACATCCCGCCGTCGAACGCGACGATGCCGGCGGTGCTGCGCGAGGCCGGCTGGAGCACG
Source organism: Aeromicrobium massiliense JC14 (assembly GCF_000312105.1). Taxonomy (GTDB): domain Bacteria; phylum Actinomycetota; class Actinomycetes; order Propionibacteriales; family Nocardioidaceae; genus Aeromicrobium; species Aeromicrobium massiliense. The sequence continues at coordinate 453,239 of NZ_HE978638.1, read as the reverse complement.
TTCTGGGTCGGCAAGAACCACAACGTGCCGATCGACGAGTGGACGAGCGGCGCCTCCAAGAAGCGCTGGCCGCTCGGACAGGGCTTCGACCGGTTCTACGGCTTCATCGGCGGCGAGACGAACAACTGGTTCCCCTCGCTCGCCGAGGACAACCGCTACGTCGACCAGCCCTACCTGCCCGAGGACGGCTACCACCTGTCCAAGGACCTGGCCGACCAGGCGCTGCGGATGATCCGCGACTCCAAGCAGACCGAGCCCGAGAAGCCCTGGTACCTGTGGTTCTGCCCCGGCGCCAACCACGCCCCGCACCACGCGCCGCAGGAGTACATCGACAAGTACCGGGGCGTGTTCGACGACGGCTACGAGGCCTACCGCGAGTGGGTGCTCCCGCGCATGATCGAGCGCGGCATCCTGCCCGAGGGCACCGAGCTGACGCCGCTGAACCCCATGCCGGACGGCACGTTCAGCGAGTCCGACCTGGTGCGACCCTGGGACGAGCTGGACGAGAAGGAGCGCGCGATGTTCAGCCGGATGGCCGAGGTGTACGCCGCGATGTCGGAGTACACCGACGCCCAGGTCGGCCGCATCATCGACTACCTCGAGGAGTCCGGCCAGCTGGAGAACACCCTCGTCGTGTACTGCGCAGACAACGGGGCGTCCGGCGAGGGCAGCCCGAACGGCTCGGTCAACGAGGGCAAGATCTTCGGCGGCTACCCCGACGACCTCGAGCAGAACCTCTCGATGGTCGACGAGCTCGGTGGCCCGAACACCTACGGTCACTACCCGACCGGGTGGGCGGCGGCGTTCTCGACCCCGTACCGGATGTTCAAGCGCTACACGTACGAGGGCGGGGTGAGCGACCCGCTGGTCATCTCGTGGCCGGCCGGCATCACCGCCCGCGGCCAGGTGCGCGACCAGTACCACCACTGCACCGACATCGTGCCCACGATCCTCGAGGCGTGCGGCGTCACCTTCCCCGACGTGTTCGAGGGCGTGGAGCAGACCCCGCTGTCCGGCGTCTCCATGGCGTACTCGTTCGACCAGGGCGACGCCCCCACGGCCAAGCGGACGCAGTACTACGAGATGTTCGGCAACCGGGGGCTGTGGCACGACGGCTGGAAGGCGGTCACCGAGCACGGTCCCGGCAGCGGGCACAGCAGCTTCGACGACGACCGCTGGCAGCTGTTCCACACCGACACCGACCGGTCCGAGGCGCACGACGTCTCCGCCGAGCACCCCGAGAAGGTGGAGGAGCTCGTCGCGCTGTGGTTCGAGGAGGCCCGGGCGAACAACGTCCTGCCGCTCAACGACCTGCAGATCCTAGGCAATCCCGAGGACTTCGAGACGTTCATCAAGATGGAGTTCCACGTGCCGGTGCCGCCCAGCGGCCAGTACACGTACTACCCGGGCACCTCGGAGATCCCCGAACGGTCCGCGGCGAACGTCCACGGGGTCTCGTACAAGGTGCTGGCCGACGTCGAGCTCACGCCTGACTCGGAGGGCGTCGTGTTCGCGCACGGCTCGCGCTTCGGCGGGCACTCCCTGTTCCTCAAGGACGGCAAGGTCACCTACGCCTACAACTTCCTGGGGATCCCGCCCGAGGACCGGATCTCGGCGGAGGTCCCGACGAGCGGCCGCCACGTGCTCGGTGTCGAGTTCGTGAAGGAGGAGACGGGACCGCACCGCGAGGGCGTCGGGCCGTTGCGCCTGTACGTCGACGACGAGCTGGTCGGCGAGCAGCGTATCCGCACGGTGCTCGGTCACTTCTCGCTGTGCGGCGAGGGCCTGTGCATCGGCTACGACAGCGGGGACTCGGTCTCCTCGGCGTACGTCGGCTCACGGTTCCCTTTCACGGGCGGCGTGCTGCACAAGGTGGTCTTCGACGTCGCGGACGACGCGTACGTGGACGTCCAGGCACACCTGGCCGCGGCGATGGCCCGCGACTGATGACCGCCACGCACCCGGTGACGCCCGGGACGAGCGCCCCGACGGTGCTCGTCCCGGGCGGGGTCACGACGATCGGCAACGGGCGGTTCTACCCCGAGGAGCGTCCGGTCGTCCCGGTCTCGGTGGGCGACATGTGGTTCGACGTGCACCCCGTGACCAACGCCGAGTTCGCGGCGTTCGTCGCCGAGACCGGGCACATCACGGTCGCCGAGCGCGAGCTCGACCCGGCCGACTTCCCCGGCGCCGACCCCGCGATGCTCGTGCCCGGCTCCCAGGTCTTCACCCAGGCCCCACGTCCCGTGCCGCTCACCGACTGGACCCTCTGGTGGCGGTGGCAGCCGGGCGCCCAGTGGCGCCACCCCGACGGACCGGGCAGCACCGTCGACGACCGCCTGGACCATCCCGTCGTGCACGTCGGCTGGGAGGACGCCCTGGCCTACGCTCGCTGGGCCGGCAAGGACCTGGCCACGGAGGCCGAGTGGGAGCACGCGGCGCGTGGGGGGCACCCACCGGACGACTACGCCTGGGGCACCGAGCTGCACCCGGACGGCACGGTGCTGGCAAACACCTGGCAGGGACCGTTCCCGTGGCGCAGCGACGACGCGCGCGGGCACCACCGCACGTCGCCGGTCGGGTCGTACCCGCTCAACGGGTACGGACTCGCCGACATGATCGGCAACGTCTGGGAGTGGACCCGGACGCCGTGGACCCCCGACCACCGCGACCTCGTCCCCGCCACGACGCTGCTCGGCGCCGAGCCGGACGCCGGTCCACACGCCGCCGCGGGCCACAGCTGCTGCGGCGGCCACTCGCGCACCGCCGCCGTGGCGCCGTCCGCGCAGGACGTCCCGGACGTCGTCACCGAGGGCGACCGGCGGGTGACCAAGGGCGGCTCGCACCTGTGCTCGCCGTACTACTGCCAGCGGTACCGGCCGGCGGCCCGCCAGGGCCACGGCGTCCGCGACACGGCGTCGCACGTCGGGTTCCGCTGCGTCACCCGCGCGGCGTGAGCGCGCGGCGGGCGCGCCAGCTCAGCCCTCGGGGATCGTGACGACCTCGACCACGTCGACGCCGAGCGACGTGAGCAGGTTGAGCACGCCCTGCAGCTCCTGCTGGTCGGCGACCGTGCCGGTGATGGTCGTCGACGCGCGGTGGTGCCGTGGGACGAGGTGCGGGAACGCGCCCAGCAGCTCGGCCGACAGCTCGGCGTCCACCCGGATCACCATCTTGCTCATGGTCGTCCCTCGTCGCCCCGTCGTCACAGCCCCGCGAGGCCCTTGCCGACCATCGCCACCCCGATGACCAGGAGCAGGACGGTCATGACCGCCGCGTTGTGCGCGGTCAGCCAGGTGCGCAGCTCGTCGAGCGGACCGCGCAACCGGTCGGCCGCCACGAGGTAGCCGAGCACCGGCACGGCGACCGAGCTCGCCGCCAGCACGACGAACACGGCGGCCGCCCCGACCGCCTGGCCGCCGGACAGCCCTCCGCCGCCGATGGCGACGCCGGCGGCCACGCCGAGCGCCAGGTTCTTGGGGTTCAGGCCGGACAGCAACGCGCCCAGCCCGCCGGCGCGCACGGGCGTCACCTTGTCGATCGCCGCCATCCAGCCGGGCAGCTCGACGTTCTGGCCGGCACGCGGGCGGCCGCGCCACTGCTGCACCGCGAGGAGCAGCACCACGACGCCCAGCACGAGCTTGACCACGGCCACCCAGGTCGGCGCGTCCTCGTCGCCCGTCGCCGGGTCCACGAGCAGCGCGACGAGGCCCACGACCACGGTGATGCCCACGACCCAGCCGGCGAGGAAGGCGACCGACGCGGCCCGGGCGCGTGGCGCCAGCAGCATGAGGATGACCGCGATGATCGGCACCGGCGAGATCGCCACGCCCAGTGCCAGCGGGAGTAGCTCGCCCACGACCTCGTTCACGACCGGTCTCCTTCGGTTGCGGGCCCGGCGAAGGCGGGCGACGCCGCGACGCTACGAGCCCGGGCGGTGCCGCGACTCACCGGAAAAGGGCGAGCACCGGGGCCACGCCGTTCCGGACGATCGACCCGGTGCCGCCGCGCACCGCCGAGGAGGGACGTGCCGATGCTGCCGGTCGCCGGAGCCGCCTGGTCGCTCGACGTGCCGGTGGCCGGTCTCCACCTGACGGTGTCGTCGGTCCTGTGGGCGATCGCCGCGTCGCTCGTCACGGTGCTCGCCGCCCGCTACGCCGCCCGCGCCGTGATGCGCGTGTCCGCTCGTGTCCAGGGCATCGCCGACGACGTCGCGCTCCAGGCGGCCCGGGTCGCGCGGTACGGCGTCATCGTGGTGGGCGTCGGCGTCGTGCTCGCCATCCTCGGGGCACCGATCCAGCCCCTGCTCGCCACCGTGCTCGTCCTGCTGGCGGGAACGTTCCTGCTCGTCCGGGGCATCGCGGACAACTTCGGCGCGGGCCTGGCCATCCAGACCCGGCACCCGATCCGCCTGGGCGACCTGGTCGAGGCGCACGGCTACCGCGGCCACGTGTCCGACCTGACCTCCCGCTCGGTCGTGCTCGTGACGCTCGACGGGCGAACGGTCCACCTGCCGAACCGCCTGGTCATGGACGAGCCGCTCGTCAACGAGTCCGCCCACGGCCGCACGCGGCTCGACCTGCAGGTCCGGGTGGACGTGGGGCCCGACCAGCACGAGGCCGGCGCCGCCGCGCTGGGCACCGAGGCGGTCGCGGACGTCCTGGTCCACGCGGTGGCCGGTCTGCCCGGCGTCCTGGACTCCCCCGCACCGTCGGCGCTGCTCTGCGGCGCCGAGCCCGGCCGCCTGACGTTCCTGCTGCACGTCTGGCACGACCCCGGCTCCGGACCACAGGTCGCTTCGCGGGTGACCCACGCCGTCGCCGCTCCAGGGTCGCCGCTGCACCGGGGAGTCGCCGTCGAGTGGCCCCCTCCTCCGGCCGCCGCGGTCAAGCCACGGGACCTGTGAGCCAGGCCGTTCACCCCTTCCAGGTGACCTGACCGGCTGCGCCACGCTCCTACCGTGCCGGGGTGACCCGCCCCTTCGCGCCGGCGTTCGTCGGCTTCCGCCGGTCGTGGGTGCGGCCCGACCTGCTGGCCGGACTGACGGTCTGGGCGGTGCTCGTGCCCGAGTCCTTCGCCTACGCCACGATCGCCGGCGTCCCGCCGGTCGTCGGCCTCTACGCCGCGGTCCCGGCCCTCGTGCTGTACGCGCTCGTGGGCTCGTCGCGGCACCTCGTCGTGGCTCCCATGTCGGCGACCGCAGCCCTCTCCGCCGGGGTCGTGGCCACCGTCGCCACCGGGTCCGACGACGTGCTGGTGCTGACCACCGCGCTCGCCCTCGCGACCGGTGTCGTGGCGGTCGCCGCCGGGCTGCTGCGCCTGGGGTTCCTGGCCTCGTTCATCTCCGAGCCCGTCCTGAAGGGCTTCATCATCGGCCTGGCGCTGACGATCATGATCGGCCAGGTGCCGGCGCTGCTCGGGCTCGACGGCGGCTCCGGCTCGTTCTTCGAGAAGGCCGCCGACGTGGTGCGCGACCTCGGCGAGACCGATCCGCTCACCGCGGCCGTCGGCGTCGGCAGCCTCGCGGCGCTCCTCGTGCTGCGCCGGTTCGTGCCGGCGGTGCCCGGCTCGCTGGTCGTGGCCCTGACCGGCATCGCCCTGACGGCGCTGCTCGACCTCGAGGAGCGCGGGCTGGACGTCGTGGGCCACATCGACGCCGGCCTGCCGGGCCTCGGCGTGCCGGACGCCTCCGGCAGCGACTACCTCGACCTGCTCGCCGGCGGCGTCGCCGTCATGCTCGTCGGGTTCGCCGAGGGCCTGGGTGCCGCGAAGACGTACGCGGCCAAGGCCGGCTACGACGTCGACCCCGACCGCGAGCTGCTCGGGCTCGGCGCGGCCAACCTCGGGGCCGGCCTGACGTCCGGCATGGTCGTCAACGGCAGCCTCTCCAAGACCGCCGTCAACGGGGCCGCCGGCGGACGCTCGCCCCTGTCGGGCGTGACCGCGGCGGTGCTGACGCTCGTGACGCTGCTGTTCCTCACCGGCCTGTTCGAGCAGCTGCCCGAGGCGCTCCTGGCCGCGATCGTCATCGCTGCGGTGATCGAGCTGGTGGACCTCGCCTCGCTGCGCCGCCTGTGGCGCGTCCGCACCGGACCGCTCGCGCGGGTCTACCAGCTGACCGCTCGGGCCGACTTCGTCGCCGCCGCGTCAGCGCTGCTCGGCGTCCTGCTGTTCGAGACCCTCGCCGGCCTGATCATCGGGGTGGGCGTCTCGCTGGTGCTGCTGCTGGCCCGGACCTCCCGCCCGCACATCGCACCGCTCGCCCCGGTGGGCACCGGCTCCCCCGGCGGCCCCACCGGCGCCTGGGTCGACGCCGAGCGCAACCCCGCGTACGCGCAGCTGCCGGGCGTGCTGGTCGTGCGCGTGGAGGCGCCGCTCGTGTTCGCCAACGCCGACCACGTCCGGGCCCGGATCCGCGAGCTCGCGGCCGGCGTGGAGGGGCTGCGCCTGGTGGTGCTCGACGGACGGACGACGCCCTCGGTCGACGTGACGGCCGTCCAGATGCTCGGCCAGCTGCGGGCGGACCTGCGCGCCATGGGCGCCGAGCTCGCCCTCGCGGAGGACGTCGGCCAGGTGCGCGACGTCCTGGCCCGGGCCGGTGAGCCGGAGCCGCCACTGCACCCCACCATCGAGGACGCCTTGCGGACGGCCCCGAAGGGCGCCGGACCGGCTGGACGTTCACCCCGAACGGGTGAGGGGCGTCCCGACCGGGACGGCTGAACTGGACACGACTTCGACAGCCGCGTCGCCGACGCGCCGACCAAGGAGCATCACATGGCCCAGGCCACTCTGACCGTATGGAAGTTCGACACCCCCGGCGGCGCCGAGGAGGCCGCTCGGACGCTCGCCCAGCTCGCCAAGGAGAACGTCATCACCGTGCTCGACGCGGCCACCGTGTCGTGGGAGGAGGGCAAGAAGAAGCCCAAGACCCACCAGGGCGTGTCCACGACGGGCGCCGGAGCGCTCGGCGGGGCGTTCTGGGGGATGCTGTTCGGCCTCATCTTCTTCGTGCCCCTGCTCGGGGCCGCGGTCGGCGCGGCGACCGGCGCCCTGACCGGGTCGCTGACCGACGTCGGCATCGACGACGAGTTCATCAACCGGGTCCGCGACCAGGTCACGCCGGGGACGTCGGCGCTGTTCCTCATGAGCAGCGACGCCGTCGTCGACAAGGTGAAGGACGCCTTCGCCGGCCACGAGCCGTCCGACCTGCTGTTCACGAACCTCAGCTCGGAGCAGGAGGCTGCGATGCGGACGGTCTTCGCCCAGGACTGACCGACACCGCGTGACGGGTCCGGATCTCCCGATCCGGGCCCGTCGTGCTGCGCGGTGCACCCGGAGGGGTCCACGATGTCACCGGGAGCCCGGCCCGGCGGCACGTCCGCGGGACGGGAGGGGGGAGGCGAGGTGTCCGGCGACCACACGCGCGTGCTGGGCCTGCCGACGGGGACCTTGTCCGGCGCCGAGCCGGTGCTGCGACGCGTCCGGCTCGAACGGTTCCTGGACGAGGGCCACCCGGTCGCTCTGGTCGTGGCACCGGCGGGCACGGGCAAGACGTGTGGCACCACCGCGTGGGCCGAGCAGCAGCCCGCGGGCTCCGTCCGCTGGTGCAGCGCTGCCGACGTCGCCGACACGGTGCTGGACGAGCCGCTCTCCCCGGCGACCGCCCTGGTCGTCGACGACGCCCACGACCTGGGCACCGCGGACCAGGCGCTGCTCGCGCGCCGCCTGGCCGTCCGGGGCACCCGGCTGGTGATGCTCGCGCGCCGCGAGCCCGAGTGGGCCGACGCGGCACTCACCACCCACATGTCCGTGGCCCGTCCCGACCGTCTGAGGCTCGACGACGAGGAGGCCGCTCAGCTCGCCAGGTCGCTCCTGCCCGGTGGTGAGCCGGAAGACGTCACCCGCATCGTGGTGGCGGCCGACGGCTGGGCCGCGGCGGTGACGCTGATGGCCGGCGACTGGTGCAGCGTGCGCCGACTGACCGGTGCACCCGGTGACGACGTCCCGGCCCGGCTGTCGGCGCGGGCGGCGCTGCTCGTGGACGCCGCCCTGGACAGCTACCCGTCCGACCTGGGTCTGGTGCTGGCGTGCCTGAGCCAGGAGGCGCACCTGACCTCCGAGGCGGCCGTGGTGCTGACCGGCGACGCCCGCGCGCCGGCCCTGCTGCAGGAGGTCGCGGCGGACGCCGTGCTGCTCGCTGCCCGCCGCGGCGACGACCCGGGCCGACCCGCGTGGCGCCTGCACCCGGTCGTGGGCGAGGTGCTACGACGCCGCGCCCTCTCCGGTGGCGCCTGGCACCGGACGGTGGCCGACGCCCACGAGCGCGCGGTCGCCCACCACCTGCGGGCCGGCGAGGCCGCGCAGGCGCTGCGCCACGCCGTCCTCTCCGAGCGGATCGCGCTGCACCTGGACACCCTTCACGAGACGGCGCCGGAGCTGCTCGCGCGGAGCGAGACCGAGCTCGTGGCCGCTGCACTCGAGGCGGTCCCGGGCGAGCTGCGGGACGCATCACCGGCGGTGCTGGCGCTGGACGCGCTCCTGCTCCGGTCGACCGGACGTCCCGAGATCGCCAAGCGCCTCGCCGACCGAGCGGTGACCCCGGCGGGCCGGACCGGGACGGACCTGCCGGCCTGGGCGCCTCCCGACGAGCGGGACCTCGACGCCGACCTGGCCGGCCTGCAGGTCTGGACCGCCCGCTGCGGCTGGTCGCCGCCGGCCCGCGCCGTGCGCGCCGCCGCCGAGGTGCTCGGCTGCCCGGACGACCCCGCTGCGCCGCACGTCCACGACGCGTCCGGCGTCTCGTCGTTGCGCGTCGCGGGACTCATGCTCGACCTGGCCGCCCTGCAGGTCGGCACGGACGACCTCGTCGGCGCGGCGCACCACCTGCAGGCCGCGGCCGCGCACGCCCAGGCGTCGTCGTCGCCGGTCGCCGTCGCGTCCGCCGCGAGCCTGCGCGCCGTCGTGGAGCTGGCCGGCGACGGACACCAGACCGCCGCCCGGTCCGCCCGTCGCGCGCTGGCCGGCCTCGCCTCGTCCCGGATCGACGGCGTCGTGGCACGCCCGGTGGCGTCCCGGGCCCACCTCGTCCTCGCCGTGGGGCACCTGCAGGCCCTCGAGCTCGACGCCGCCCGGGACGAGCTGGCGCGGGCCGCGGCCGACCCCGATCCGTACGACCACCTGTCGACGGCCTACCGGCACCTGCTGGAGGCCGAGCTCGCCGCCGCGGACGGCGACGGCGACACCGCGCGGCGCGTGCTGGAGGTGCTGCCCCGCGACAGCCTCCCGCGGTTCGCGCGGCGGCACGTGGCGATGGCCCACGTCTCTGTCGCCGTCGCCCTGGCCGACCTCGACGCCCTCGCCGAGCAGGCGGCGGAGCTGCGGGCCGGAAGCCAGCACCCCGAGGCCACGGTCGTCGACGCCCTCGGCACCGGGCTGGCCGGGGACGCCTCGGGCGCGGTCGCCCGGCTCGACGCCGTCCTGGCACCGGGGGACGTCCGCCTCCCACGCGGAGTCGGGGTCATGGCTGCCGCGGCGCGACTCGGCTTCCTCCTGCGCGCCCAGGACCCGGCCGCCGACCGTCGGGCCACCGACCTGCTCCCGGACGCGCTCAGCCGGGCCTCGGCCCAGCGGCTGTGGCGGTCGTTCACCAGCGTCGGCGGGATCTCGCCGCGCCTGCGCGACCTGTTGGTCGACGCCGCGGCCCACCTCGACCCGCACCCGGCCGTCGCGACCGCACTCGGGGCGATCGACCGTCCCACCGTCTCGGCGCGCGGGACCGACGGGCGGTCGCCGGCGCATCCCGCCGATCCCACGGTCGTCGCCGAGCTCGGCCTCACCTCACGCGAGCTCGACGTGCTGCACGCCCTCGCCCGGGGCGGCACCAACCGCACCATCGCCCGCGTGCTGTTCGTCTCCGAGAACACGGTCAAGACCCACCTGGCCTCGCTGTACCGCAAGCTCGCCGCGGACGGACGCGTCCAGGCACTCGTCGCCGCCCGCACGCGGGGCCTGCTCTGAGCGACGTCCGAGTGACACGTTTCGCCCGATTGGGGTGAGCAGCGCCGCCCAGCCGCCCGCCAACGTCGTCCGGGACCGGCGGGCCAGCCGCCGGCAGGCTCGCGGAGGTAGTCATGACCACCAGGACGTCCGGCTTCGACGACTCGTCGTCGGGCCTCGCCGCGGCAGGGGTCTCGGCCTTCGCCGGGTTCATGCTCGCGATCGTCGGTCTCTTCCAGGCCCTGCAGGGCCTGGCCGCGATCGGGCAGGACGACATCTTCGTCGATGGCGTCGCGTACACGTACGAGCTCGACGTCAGCACGTGGGGCTGGATCCACCTCGCCCTCGGGGTGCTCGCCTTCGTCGTCGCCATCGGCTTCCTCATGGGCGCCGCATGGGGGCGGTACGCCGGCATCGTCCTGGCGGTCCTCGGGTGCCTGGCCAGCTTCCTGTTCCTGCCCTACTACCCGTGGTGGTCGCTCGCGATCCTGCTGTTCAACGTCGCCGTCGTGTGGGCCCTGTCCACCCAGCTGAGCCGAGACATGAACCCGTAGCCGGCCCGGTTCTCACCCGGTCCTCACCCGGCCCGGGTGATAGCCCGGGGGTGGGCCTGCTCGTAGCGTCGCTGGTGGGACGGCCCACGGCCGCCCCACCAGCGCTGCGGGGGCACGCTCGGGCGGGCCGGTTCAGGGAGGACGGTCCGCAGCGCGACGTCTCGGAGGGATGAGTCCGTGTCGCCAGAGCCCCAGACCGCCGCCGGTCCCCCGTCGTCCGACGGTGCCCCGTCGCTCACGCCGCCGGACGGCGGCGCGCCACCCCGGCTCCCCCGCACCTACGTGCGGCGCCAGCACCTGTTCACCCAGCTGGACCGGGCCACCCGCGGCCCGGTCACGCTCCTGGTCGCGCCCACCGGTACCGGCAAGACGCTCGGGGCGGGCGGTTGGGCCCGGCTGCGGCACCCCGAGGGGACGGTGTGGGTCCAGGCCGACGCCCACTGGGACGCCGAGCGGATGCGCACCCTGCTCGACCACGCGGCAGCAGCCGGGGACGAGCCGCTGCTCGTGGTCGTCGACGACGCGCACCTGCTGCCGGCCGAGACCGTGAGCCTGATCGACCAGCGGCTGTCGGACGCGCCCACCGCGCTGCGTCTGCTGCTCCTGGCCCGCTGGGACCTGCCGCTCCGGCGGCTGGTGCCGGAGCTGCTGGGCCATCTCACCGTCCTGCGCGGCGACGTGCTGCGGCTTGCCGACGACGAGGTGGCCGTGCTGGTGGCCGAGCACGCGCGCACCGACCACCCCGAGGTGGTGGAGGCCATCACGACCCAGGCCCAGGGCTGGTGCGCCGCCGTGGTGCTCGTGTCGCGGGCGGTCGCGGCGTCCCGCGACCCGGTCGCGGCGGCGATCGCCTACGCCCGTGACGGCGGCGGCATCGCCGGTCAGGTCACCAGCGAGGTGTTCGCCTCGCTGCCGTCGCGCGAGCGCCACCTGCTGCTGTGCGTCGCCGGTGAGGAGACGGTCACCGCGGCGACGGCCGTGCACCTCTCGCGCGACCCGGACGCCGGCGAGGTGCTGGCGCACCTGGAGGCGACCGGCCTGCTCGTGACCCGTCTCGACGACGGTGTGTCCCCGGACGAACCGGCCGGTGCACCGACGACGCGCTTCTGCATCCACCCGCTGCTCGCCGAGGTGATCCGGCGACGTCTCGTGGCCGGCGGCGTCGACGTCCTGCGGGCCCGGGCCACCGTCGCGGCCGCCGTCGCCCTCGACGTGGCTCGCGGCGAGGGCGATGGGGGCTTCCGTCGTCTGGTCGCCGTGCACGAGCACGAGGCGGCGGCCCGTCTCCTGGCCGCCGAGGGCATCACGATGCTCATGCGCGGCGAGGGAGCCGCGGTCGCCGCGTTCGCGCGCGACCACGGTGCGGTGCTGGAGGCGCACCCCGGCACGTGGCTGGTCGCGATGCTGGAGCGGTGGGTCGCCGGCGACGCCGAGGCAGCACGCCGCTGGGCCGAGCGGCTCGGCGACCGGCCGGTCGAGCCGCCGGACGATCCCAGCACGGCGACCGCGGCCGCGATCGAGGCGTTCCGTGGTCTCGTGCTCACGCGCCTGGGCCAGCAGGACCTCGACGGCGCGGTGGCACTGGCCCAGCAGCTGGCCGACGACCTGGCCGCGGCGCCGGGTGTCCGGGTGCACGACCACGCCCTGCTGCCGCAGCTGCTCACCGAGCTCGGCATCACGCAGAACTGGACCGGCGACCTGGTGCGGGCCGAGCAGAACCTCACGCTCGCCGCACAGCTCGGCCGCACCCGTGGCCTGCCGGCGCTCACGTGCGCGGCCACGAGCCACCTGGCGCTCACGCAGTACATGCGCGGGCGCGAGCAGGCGTGCGTCGAGCTGGCCCGGCAGGCGCTCGAGCAGGTCGAGCGGGTGCCGGGGTGGCAGCCGCGCTTCACCCGCGCCCGGGCGGCCGCCGCGCTCGTCCTGGCCGACCTCCCGGGGCTCCCCTCGCTCACCACCCCGTTCGATCGCCGGCTCGAGCCCGGCCCGGCGCACCCCGGCGACCTGGCCACCCGGTTCTGGCTACGGATGGTCCAGGCCCGCACGGCCCTGAGGGAGGGGGCGATCGACGAGGCGGAGCGTGTGCTGGTCGCGCCGCTCGGACTGCCGGTCGCCACCGCGGCGCTGCCGGCGCACCTGCGGATCGTGCTGGTGATCGAGCAGGCCTTCCTGGCCTACCTCTCCGGCGACCGGCACCGGCTCGCCCACGCGGCCGACGAGGCGCGCGAGCTGGACGCGCCCGGAGAGCACTCGCTGCTGCTCGGGCTGCAGGCCGACCTCGTCGGGGACCAGCGGGCCGCCGGCGAGCTGCACGCCGCGGCCGCCGCCGGGACGCGGTTCGCGCAGCCGGCCAGCCGTGAGCTCGCCCTGACCTGCCACGCCCAGCTGGCCGACGCCCTCGGCAAGCCCGAGCTCGCGCTCGACCTGCTGCGCGAGGCGGCGACGTCGACCGCGGTGCGGAACAACGCGGTGCCGTTCCTGGGCTGGTCGCGGCACGGCACGCCGCTGTCGTCGTTGCTGGACGTCCTGGCGAGTCGCGACGAGCCCCGGCCCGGCTCGTGGCTGCAGCAGGTGGTCGCCGCCCGCACCGGGCAGGGCGACGTGGCGGCCGCCTTCTCCAGCACCGTCGCGACGCAGGCCGAGCGCGACGGCGCGGCGCTGCCGGCCGTCCGCCTGGTGCTGAGCGCCCGCGAGCGGGACGTGCTGGTCGAGCTCGCGCGCGGGTCGACGTACGCCGACATCGCGCGGAACCTCGTGGTCTCGGAGAACACGGTCAAGACGCACGTGTCGAACCTGTACTCCAAGCTGTCGGTCTCGCGGCGCAGCGAGGCGCTCGCCGTGGCCCGCACGATGCACCTGATCTGAAGCGCGACCCCGCCGAGCCGGTGGCCCCCGGGCCTCTCCCTACGGCGTCACGATGGCGAAGTCGGGGTCGCCGGGGTCGAGCACGGCCGTCAGCCGGGCGAGCACCGACTCGTCCCCGCTGACCTCGATGCCCGCGGCGCTCAGCCGGTCCGGCGTCGGAGCGCCGGCGGCGAGGGCCGGCAGCGTTCGACGCGTGGTGGTCAGCGTCGCGTCCGCCTCGTCGGGCTGCGGCCGGTCGCTGTAGGTGAGCGCTCCGTGGGAGAGCCGCAAGCGGTAGCGCTCGTCGGTGTCCGTGAGCACCACGTCGACGTTGAGCCGCTCGTCCCACGCCGCCGGGCCGTCGACCTGGACGGCCAGGGCGTCGAACAGCATGGCCGGGCTGAGCTGCGCGACCATGTCCGGCGACGCCGTCACGGTCGGGGTGCCGAACGAGCCGTTGCGCAGCTCGTAGGCACCCGACAGGAAGAAGTTGCGCCAGGTGCCGTTCTCCGCTCCGTACCCGAGCTGCTCGAGCGTGTCGGCCAGCAGGGCGCGGGCCCCGGCGTGCTCCGGCTCGGCGAACACCACGTGGCCCAGGACCTCCGCGGCCCAGCGCAGGTCACCGGCCTCGAAGGCGGCCCGCCCGTTCTCGACCATGGCGTCGGCCCCGCCGCCCAGGGCGACGTACCGCTCGGCCTTGTCCACCGGGGTGTGCTCCCACAGGTGGGCCGGGTTGCCGTCGAACCAGCCCATGTAGCGCTGGTAGATCGCCTTCACGTCGTGGCTCACGCTCCCGTAGTACCCGCGGGCGGACCAGGAGTCCTCCATCGCCGGCGGCAGCACGATGCGCTCGGCGATCTCCGACCCGGTCATGCCCTGGTTGAGCATCCGCAGGGTCTGGTCGTGGAGGTAGGCGTAGAGGTCGCGCTGGAGCGTCAGGAACTCGACGACCTCCGCGTTGCCCCACGTCGGCCAGTGGTGCGAGGCGAACACGACCTCCACCTCGCCGCCGAACAGGTCGATGGTCTCCGTGAGGTACCGCGCCCACACGTGCGGGTCACGGACGAGCGCTCCACGCAGGGTGAGCAGGTTGTGGAGGGTGTGGGTGGCGTCCTCGGCCGCGCACAGCACCTTCAGGTCGGGGAAGTAGAAGAGCATCTCCGACGGCGCCTCGGTGTCCGGTGCCATCTGGAACACGATGCGGACGCCGTCGACCACCTCCTCCTGACCGGTCGTGGTGATCTCCACGGTCGGCGCGATGAGCGTCACCGTGCCGGTGGACGTCGTCTGGCCCAGGCCGGCACCCACCGCGCCGTGGGGGCTCCGCGGCAGCGCGGCGCCGTACATGTAGCCCGCGCGCCGGCCCATGGCCGTGCCCGCGTAGACGTTCTCCGAGACGGCGTGCTCGACGAAGCCTTCCGGCGCGAGCACCGGCACCCGTCCGGCGTCCACGTCGTCCTGGGTCGTGACGCCCTTGACGCCGCCGAAGTGGTCCACGTGGGAGTGGGTGTAGATGACGCCGGTCACCGGCCGGTCACCCCGGTGCTCGCGGTACAGCGCGAGCGCGGCCGCGGCGGTCTCGGTGGAGATCAACGGGTCGATGACGATCACGCCCGTCTCCCCCTCGACGAAGCTGATGTTCGACAGGTCCATGCCCCGCACCTGGTACAGGCCGGGGACCACCTCGAACAGGCCATCGGTGGCCACGAGCTGGGACTGCCGCCACAGGCTGGGGTTGACCGTGTCGGGCGCCTCCCCCGCGATGAAGTCGTAGGTGTCGTTGTCCCACACCGTCGACCCGTCCTCGGCGGTCACGGCGTTCGGCCGGCGCCGGCCGACGAGTCCACGACGCGCGTCGTGGAAGTCCCGCACGTCCGAGAACGGCAAGGACTCGAGCAGCGCGCGGTGCTGGGCGACGGTGGCGGCAGTGGCGTCCTTCGCAGATCCATGCATGGCGTCACCGTGCGACACGCGGGCGACCGTCGGTTCGCCCGAATCCGGTGACCGCTCGCGGCCCGTGCCGATGCTCTCGTGGTCCGTGTGACCGAGACGGCGGACGACCCCAAGCCTGCGCGCGACCGCCCTCACCCGCTCCTGGGCGAGGGGACGCGTGAGCTCCTGGCCGTGATCCTGCTGTCGATCACCGCCGTCGTGACCGCCTGGACCGGCTTCCAGGCCAGCAAGTGGGGCGGCGCCATGTCGATCGCGTTCTCGGAGGCCTCGTCGAGCCGGATCACCGCCGCCCGCCTCGAGGCCGACGCCAACCGCAGGCTGACGGTGCAGACCGGCCTGTTCACACAGTGGCTGCAGGCCTACCAGGCGGAGGACGACCAGCTCACCGCCTTCCTGCAGACCCGGTTCCCGGAGCCGCTCGCCACCGCGTTCCCGGTATGGGTGGCCTCGCGCCCGCTCATCGACCCCGACGCCGCAGCGACGCCGTTCGACCTGCCCGAGTACGCGATCCCCGAGCTGGCCGAGGCGAAGGCGGCCGACGCCCGGGCGGACCGGAAGTTCCAGCAGGGGCTCCGGAACAACCAGCGCGGCGACGACTACACCGTGCTGACCATCGGCTTCGCCGCCGTGCTCTTCTTCGGCGCGCTCTCGGGACGCATGCGGAGCACGACGGCGCAGTGGACGATGCTCGGCGTGGGCGGCGTGGGCTTCCTCGTGCTCGCCGCCGTGCTGCTGTCCTTCCCCAAGCTGGTGTAGCGGTCAGCGACGAGCGACCTGGCGCGCCCGGTGCCCGAGCTCCGTCACGCGGTGCCACCACCGCGCGCACGTGGGGTCCTCCGCGACCGCCCGGCCGACGATCGCGCCGACGACCAGCACCCCGCTGACGGCCACCAGCCACGCGGCGAGCGCGAGCACCAGCCCGAACCCGCCGAACTGCTCGACCGAGGACGCCGCGTACCGGGGCATCACGACGGAGGAACCGGCGGCGGTGGCCATGACCGCGACACCCGTGACCACGGCCGGGACGACGAGCGGCCGCCACCCCACCCGCCCGGCCAGCAGCACGTGCAGCGTCCACCACCACAGCGCGCAGACGAGGACGACCTGCCCGGCGATCACGACCGGGCGCAGGGCCAGCTCCCCGGCGCTGCCGTCGACGACGTCGCGCAACCCTCGGGTGGCCGCCAGCGCCTCGAGCGCCACCAACCATCCCAGCAGCCAGCCCAGGCAGCGGCGCCGTCCACGCAGGCCGGCGACGTGGGGCAGCTCCCACACGACCTCGTAGGCGCGCATGAGCGCCCGGGCGAAGCTCGAGGCCGACAGGACGGTGATCAGCGCGCCGACCGTGCCGAGCTGCGCCCGCCCGGGGTCCTGGACGAACGCTCCGGTGGAGGCGACCGCCTCCCGCCCCGCCTCCAGCCCCGTGACCGCCTGCATCCGGTCCGCCGCCACCTGGCGGGCCTCGTCCGGCAGGAACGCGGCCAGCACGACGATGAGCGGCACGAGCGCCAGCAGCGCCTGGGCCGCCACGACGATCGCGCGGTCCACGAACTCCACGCGGACCAGGTCGCGCAGCACGCGGCGGGCGAGCGGCACGGACGCCAGCACCCGCTCTCCGAGCGCCTGCCCCCGCACGCGGACGGCCGAGGCGTGCTCGCGTGCTCGCGCCACCACGCTCACGCGGGCCACCTCCCGTCCGAGGCGATCGACGCGCCGCGGCAGGCGACGCGGCGTCCGGCCAGTCTTCGGGGCGTTCCCCGCGGCTGCGTTCCCCCGGCCCGGGTGAAGACGGCCGGTGTCGCCTGATTCGGGCGACGTGCCCCCGGCGGTCCGTGCCTAGCGTCGATCTCGGTCCGCAGGCCGCGGGCCGGACGAAGGAGCGACCATGACCACCACCCCACCGGGCCGCCGCTCGAACGGCCGGGCCTCCACCGCCGACGCGTTCGCGTGGGCCACCATCGCGGTGGCCGGCTCGCTGCTGGCCACCGTCGGCGTGCTGCAGGTGCTGCAGGGCCTCTCGGCCCTGGCCGAGGACGACGTGTTCGCGATCAGCACCGACTACTGGGCCGCGCTCGACCTGACCACGTGGGGCTGGGTGCACGTCGGCGTCGGCGCGGTCGCGGCCGCGGTCGGGATCGCCCTGCTGACCGGTGCCACGTGGGCCCGCGTCGCCGGCCTGCTGCTGGCCACGGTCAGCGTCGTGACGAACTTCGCGTTCATCCCCTACTACCCGGTGTGGGCGTTCGTGCTCATCACGATCGACGTGGTCGTCCTGTGGGCGCTGTGCCACCAGCTCGACTCGCCCCCGGACCTCTGACGGCGACGAGGAGACCTCATGGGCACCAGCTCGCTGACGGTCTGGCACTACGACTCCGCCATGGGTGCCTCCGGCGGCGAGGTGCGGCTCAAGGACCTGCAGGAACGAGGTGCCCTCACCGTCCTGGACGCCATCACCGTGACCTGGGCCCGGGGAGCGGACCGCCCGCGCATCGGCCACCTGCGCCACCGCACCACGGTCGCCGCCTCGCGGGGGTCGGTGCTCGGCGCCCTCGCCGGAGCGGTCCTGCTCGCCCCGCTGGCGGGCGCGGCGGCTGGCGCCGGGGTCGCGACGGTCGTCCAGCGGCTCCGCTCGACCGGCATCGACGACGGGGTGCTCGAGGGCATCCGCGGACGGCTGGCGCCGGGCACGTCCGCCCTGCTCGTGCTGTCGGCCGACGCCGACGTCGACGCGGTGCGCCCGTTCGTCGAGCGGGGGCTCGCTCGCGGCGACGTGACGCTGATGCACGTGCAGCTCGCCGACGACGCGCCCGAGACGCTGGCCGCCCTCGTGCGCGACCTCCCGCCGACGCCGCCCGCGTGACCGGCGACCCCGCTCAGCCGAGGAGGCGCCGCTTCGCGGACGCGAGCTCGGCATCGGTGAGGACACCGGCGGAGTGCAGCGCGGCGAGCTGCTCGAGCTGGTCGCCGAGGCTGGGCGCGGCCGCACCCGACGACTGCGCCTGCCGCTCGTAGGCGGCCGCCTCCTGCTGCTGCTGGGCCCGCGCCTGCTGGCGGCGATTGACGGCGTTGGCCGTGACCGACGCCGTGCCGGCGACGACGGCGGTGCGGGCGATGGTGCCCAGGAGACCAGGGCGGCCGAAGCGACGGACGAGCATGAGTGGTCCTCTCGGAGGGCTCGGGAACGGACGGCTCCGACGCTAGGAACCCGGGTCCGCCGCTGACTCCCCCGTTGAGGGTGAGGGCACGGACGGTCCCGGCGTCCGACAGTGGCGACGTGGGCGTTCGGCCCGCACCGGCACCCACCAGGAGGAAGACCCATGGCCGACGAGTTCTCCGGCAAGATCGAGCTCGACGTACGCGACTCCGTCCCGGACTGGTCGCCCTACGAGCTCAAGCGCGCCCCGAAGGGCACCCCCAACGTCCTGGTGGTGCTGTACGACGACACCGGCATGGCGTCGTGGTCGCCCTACGGCGGACGCATCCAGATGCCGACGATGCAGCGGCTCGCCGACGAGGGCCTGACCTACACCCAGTGGCACACCAGCGCGCTGTGCTCGCCGACGCGGTCGATCTTCCTCACCGGACGGAACCACCACGTCAACCGGTGCGCCGTGATCATGGAGGGCACCAACGGCTTCCCCGGCGCCGCCGGCCGGCTGCCGGACGAGTGCGCGACCATCGGGCAGGTCCTGCAGGACAACGGGTTCAGCACCTTCTGGGTCGGCAAGAACCACAACGTCCCCGAGGAGGATGTCTCCAGCGGCGGCAGCAAGCGCGAGTGGCCGCTGGCCAAGGGCTTCGACCGGTTCTACGGGTTCCTCGGCGGCGAGACCAACCAGTGGTACCCCGACCTCGTCGAGGACAACCACTTCATCGAGCAGCCCTACGCCCCCGAGGACGGCTACCACCTGTCCAAGGACCTGGCCGACCAGGCCCTGCGGATGCTGCGCGACCAGCGCTCGTCCAACCCCTCCAAGCCCTGGTACCTGTGGTTCTGCCCCGGCGCCAACCACGCCCCGCACCACGCGCCCCAGGAGTACATCGACAAGTACCGCGGGATGTTCGACGACGGCTACGACGCCTACCGCGAGTGGGTGCTCGCCCGGATGGTGCAGAAGGGCGTCCTGCCCGATGGCACCGTCCTGACCCCGACCAACCCGCTGCCCGAGGAGGTCGCCGTCCCCGCCGACCACGTGCCGCCGTGGGACAGCCTCAGCCAGGACGAGCAGCGGCTCTTCTCCCGCATGGCCGAGGTCTTCGCCGCCCTCTCCGAGTACACCGACGCCCAGGTCGGACGCATCATCGACTACCTGGACCAGACCGGGCAGCTCGACAACACGCTGGTGCTCTACTGCGCCGACAACGGCGCGTCCGGCGAGGGCTCCCCGCACGGGTCGGTCAACGAGAACAAGTTCTTCAACGGCTACCCCGACGACCTCGACGAGAACCTCACGCACCTGGACACGCTCGGCGGACCGGACGCCTACAACCACTACCCGACCGGATGGGCGACCGCGTTCAGCGCGCCGTTCCAGATGTTCAAGCGGTACGCCCAGTACTCGGGCGGCACGTGCGACCCGATGGTCGTCCACTGGCCGGCCGGGATGAGCGCACGCGGCGAGATCCGCCACCAGTACCACCACGCGACCGACGTGGTGGCCACGATCCTGGACGTCGTCGGGCTCGAGATGCCGACGGTCTACCGCGGGGTCGAGCAGCGCCCGCTCGACGGCGTGTCGATGCGGTACAGCTTCGACGCCGCCGACGTCCCGACCGCCAAGGAGCGCCAGTACTACGCGATGCTCGGCACCCGGGCGATCTGGCAGGACGGGTGGAAGGCGGTCGCCGTCCACGCGCCGATCAGCGGCAAGGGCCACTTCGACCAGGACCGCTGGCAGCTGTATCACGTCGACGAGGACCGGGCCGAGGCCCACGACCTGGCCGACGAGCACCCCGAGAAGCTGCAAGAGCTGATCGACGTCTGGTTCGAGGAGGCGCAGCGGAACAACGTCCTGCCGCTGGACGACCGGACGGCGCGCGAGCAGCTCACCATCGAGCGTCCGCAGGCCGAGCCGCCGCGCACGCGCTACGTGTACTACCCCGACACGTCGCCCGTGCCCGAGAGCGTCGCAGCCAGCATCCGCGGGCGCTCGTACAAGATCGTCACCGACGTCGAGCTGGAGGCGGACGCCGAGGGCGTGATCTTCGCCCACGGCTCCCGCTTCGGCGGGCACGCCCTGTTCGTGCGCGACCACCGGCTGCACTACGTCTACAACTTCCTCGGCATCCCACCGGAGCAGACGTTCGTCTCGGACGTGCTCGGGGCGGGCAGCTACACGCTGGGCGTGGAGTTCACCCGCGAGAGCACGGGCGAGAACGGCGAGTCCGTCGGCACCACCCGGCTGTTCGTCAACGAGGACGTCGCGGCGGAGGGGCCGATGCGGTCCCAGGTCGGCAAGTTCACGCTGTGCGGTGACGGGTTGTGCGTCGGCTTCGACAGCGGCGACAACGTCAGCCGCACGTACACCAGCCCGTTCCGGTTCACCGGCGGCACGATCGCGGGCGTCGGCATCGACCTGAGCGAGGAGACGTACCTGGACCTGGAGCGCGAGGCGGCCGCGGCGATGGCCCGGGAGTGAGCCGAGCCCCGACCCGCCACGACGGGACCGACCCGTGGACGAGCCCGAGACCGCGCTGAGCCGGTTCTACCGCGAGCGCGTGCTCCGGGGCGTCCGGTCGGTGGCGCCGGAGCGCCGGCACCTGCGCCGCGACCTGGTGGCCGGGATCCCGGGTGCCATCTCCAGCGTGCCGGACGGCATGGCCAGCAGCGTCCTGGCGGGGGTCAACCCGGCCCACGGGCTGTACGCGTCGTTCGCCGGGCCGATCGCCGGGGGCGCCACTTCCTCGACCCGCCTGATGGTGGTGACCACGACCAGTGCGGCGGCGCTCGCCGCCGGCTCCGCCTTGTCCTCCTACGAGGCGGACGAGCGGTCCGAGGCGATGATCCTGCTGACCGTGCTGACCGGCGCCGCGATGCTGTTCGCCGCGGCGCTGCGGCTCAGCCGGGTGATCCGGTTCGTGTCCTACTCGGTCATGCTCGGGTTCCTCACCGGCGTCGCGGTCAACATGGTGCTCGGCCAGCTGCCCGACGCCACGGGCGTCGCGCCCTCGGGCGACCTCGCCATCACGAAGGCGGCGCACCTGCTGGCCCACCTCGACGAGACCGACTGGCCGACCGCGGCCACGACCGGTGGGGCGCTGCTGCTGCTCGTGGTCATGGCCCGGACCCGGCTGGCGGTCGTCGGCTCCCTCGTCGCGCTGGTCGTCCCGACCGCGGCCGTGCTGCTGCTCGGGGCCGACTCGGTCGCGAGCGTCGCGGACACCGGGCGCATCCCCCAGGGCCTGCCGGCGCCGGCCCTCCCCGACCTCGGGCTGCTGCGCCCCGAGCTCGTCGGGGGTGCGCTCTCGGTGGCGGCGCTCGTGCTCGTCCAGGGCGCCGGCGTGGCCGAGGCGGTGCCCAACCCGGACGGGTCGCCGTCCTCGACCCGCCGCGACTTCGTGGCCCAGGGCGTCGGGAACCTCGCCTCCGGGCTGGTCGGCGGCCAGCCGGTGGGCGGCTCGGTGGGCCAGACCGCCCTCAACGTGGCCGCGGGCGCTCGGTCGCGCTGGGCCGGCATCTGGTCGGGGCTGTGGATGGTCGTGATCCTGGTCCTCCTCGCCGACGCGGTCGGGCAGGTCGCCTTGGCCACGCTCGCCGCCGTCCTGATCTTCGCCGGCATCGGCTCCGTGCGGCCGCGCGAGCTGCTCACCGTGCTGCGCACCGGCCGCATCCCGGCGGTGGCGATGCTCGCGACGTTCGCGGCGGTGCTCGTGCTGCCGGTCGCCACGGCGGTCGGCATCGGCGTCCTCGCCTCGCTCGTGCTGCAGCTCAACCAGGACGCCCTGGACCTGCGTCTCGTGCGGCTCGTCCGCGGTGCCGACGGCCGGGTCCGCGAGGTGGACCTGCCTGAAGCCGTGGCTCCTGGCGACGTGGTGGTGCTCGACGTCCACGGCTCGTTGTTCTACGCCGGCGCCCGGACGCTGCAGCGTCGCCTGCCGAAGCCGTCCGGGCGGGGTGGCGACGCGGTTCCAGGACCGGTCGTGCTGGTGCGCCTGCGCGGCCGCACCACGCTCGGCGCGACCTTCTGGAAGGTGGCCGGCGACTACGCGTCCGCCCTCGAGGCCGTCGGAGGTCGGCTGTACCTGACCGGCGTCGACCCGGACCTCGTGCGGCGCTGGGTGGCCGACGACCTGACCACCCGCTACCCCGGGGTGCGCGTCGTGCCCGCCACCCCGGTGCTCGGCGAGTCCACCGCGTCCGCGCTCGCCGAGGCGCTGGGCGACGGCGCCCCGGGCACGGCGCGAGTCCACGGTGAGCCGGGTCCCCCGAAACGGGTGAAGCGGCGACGGCCCGAGGCCACGTAGTCCGGACGCCGAGCCTGCCGGTGCCCTTGCACGGGCGGACGTCACGTCGAGGAAGGTGCAGCATGTCCGAGCGGCGACGCACGACGAGCCGCCCCCGCGGGACGTCGGCCGCCGGCGTCCGGCTGGCCGTCGTGGGCGTGGTCGCCGCCGTCGCCGGCCTCGCCACCGCCGCGCCGGCCGCCGCCGACGGCGCTCCCTACCTGGACGAGACGTTCAGCGGCGCGACCGTGGTGCCCGGGTTCGTCGCCTACGGATCGGCCTGCCTGACCGGAGCCGCGGCCGGCGCGCCCGGCAGCGGGGACCATCCGCTGGCCGGTTGTCCGACCGCCCGGACCGGACCGGTTCCCCCGACGGACGCCGCGCCGCACGGCTTCCTGCAGCTGACCGACGCGTCCAACGACCAGGCTGGCGCGGTGCTGTTCGACGTGCCCATCCCGGCGACGCAGGGGCTCACCGTCACCTTCGAGCAGTGGCAGTACGGCACGACGACGCCCACGGGGCCGACGCAGGCGCCTGCGGACGGCATCGCGTTCTTCCTCACCGACGGAGAGGCGACGCTCGACGCGCCCGGTGCCTTCGGCGGCAGCCTGGGGTACGCACAGAAGCTCCCCGACGACGACCCGGCGCGCGACTTCCTGCCCGGCGTGAACGACGGCTACCTGGGCATCGGGCTGGACGCGCTGGGGAACTTCTTCGGCGACTGGGAGCGGCGCAGCAACG
The DNA here is from genome assembly GCF_000312105.1 of Aeromicrobium massiliense JC14. Classification (GTDB taxonomy): domain Bacteria; phylum Actinomycetota; class Actinomycetes; order Propionibacteriales; family Nocardioidaceae; genus Aeromicrobium; species Aeromicrobium massiliense. Next base: position 429,708 of record NZ_HE978638.1, on the reverse strand, counting down.
GCTGCCCCGCGGACCAGCGCTCCCCGGCCGGGGCAGGCTTCCGCCGGCCCGAGCCCGACAAGGTGACGGTCCGCGGCCCCGGTGACGGGACGGAGGGGTACTGCTTCCTCACCTCGACGGCGGCCAACCTCGACAGCACCGCGGGCCCGTGGCCCTCGACCCTGCCGTTCTCGCTGCGCAGCGACCTGGTCGCGCTCCCGCCCGGGGCCGAGCCGGCCGAGGCGGCGCTGCACGCGGTGCGCCGCACCGTGACCGTCACAGTCTCCCCCGCGCCGTCGCCGCGCGTCACCGTCTCGCTCTCCCGCGGTGGTGGCGCGCCGGAGCAGGTGCTCGACCTGCCCGCGCCCGACCCCGTCCCCGACAGCTACAAGTTCGGGTTCTCGGCCTCCACGGGGGCGTTCACGGACGTCCACCTGGTCCGCAACGTCGTGCTGGAGTCGGTCGACCCCGCGCCGCTTCTACGGATCCGCAAGCGTGTGCTGGACGACGGGCCGTTCCAGGTCGGGGACGTGGTCGACTTCGGGTACACCGTCACCAACACCGGGCTGGCCGCCGTCGACGACCTGCGGGTGCTCGACGACCGGATCCCGGCCGTCGCCTGCCGCAGCACCCGGCTAGCGCCCCGGAGCGACGCGGCCGGCCGCGAGACCGAGTGCCGTGGCCGTTACCGCGTGCGCGCCAGCGACGTCGACCGGCGCGGCCGCGTCGTCAACGTGGCGACCGCGACGGCCGAGGACGGCGCGGTGACGGCGCCGCCCGTGGACGCCTCGATCCGTGTGGTGGAGCCGCCCACGCCGCCCACGCCGCCCACGCCGGCTCCCACGTCCGCCGCTCCGGCGCCCCCGACCGACCCGTTCCCGCCGGCCGCCCCCGCCGCGCCGGTGTCCACCCTGGCCGACACCGGCATGTCGCGCTGGGCTCCCACGGCCGGCGTCCTGGGGCTCGCCCTCGTCGTCGCCGGCACGGGTGCTCTGCTGCTGGCGCGGCACCGGACGCGCGCCGCTCGCGCCGCGCGCCCGGAGTAGCCGCCCGCACGCGTCCGGCACGACGGGCCCTTCCGGCGCACCTGCGTGGGTCCGATCATCCTTTGCGGGTGAGCCGTGCGGCGTCCGCCCGGACCTACCGTCGAGAGGCCTGGACGACGGCCGACCGGCCCGCCGCCAGGCCGATCGAGGAGGCGCGCTGATGCCCGAGAACGACGAGACGCCGATGGGACCGGTCGACTACCTGGTCGTCGAGTTCCCCGGCAACCACATGACCGGCGAGGGGCTGGCGATCCTCGTCGACCTGGCCGACCAGGGGATCATCCGGATCCTCGACCTGACCTTCGTGAGCAAGGACGCCGACGGCACCGTCACGGGCATGGAGATCGGCGACTTCGACGGGGACGGCGAGCTCGACCTGTCGGTGTTCGCCGGCGTGGCCACCGGGCTGCTGGACGAGGACGACCGCGCCAGCGCCGGCGCCGTCCTGGAGCCGGACAGCGCCGCCGCGATCCTGCTGTACGAGAACGTCTGGGCCGCGCCGTTCGTCGCCGCCCTGCACGGGAGCCAGGCCCGGCTCGTGGCCAGCGGCCGCATCCCCGCCGACGAGCTCTTCTCGGCCGTCGAGGCGACCGAGCCCACGAGCACCGCCAGCGACTCCGCCACGGCGAGCTGACCGACCACCAGGGAGAGGACCACGTCATGCCAGGACTACTTCGCGGGGTGGCACGGACGGCCGTCGTGGCCGGCACCGCCACCGCCGTCTCCAACCGGGTGTCGCGGCGCCAGGCCGGACGCTGGGCCCAGCAGGAGCAGCCGTACCCGGACCAGCAGGCCTACCAGCCTCCGCCCCCGGCCCCATCGCCCCCGGCCGCCGACTCCGGCGACATGATCGAGCAGCTGACCCGGCTCGCCGCCCTGAAGGACCAAGGCGTGCTCACCGAGGCCGAGTTCGCCGCGCAGAAGGCGCGGCTGCTGTCCTCCTGACCTCGCCCCACGGTCGTCCGAGGAACCGACGGCGCCGGCCCGTGACGGGTCGGCGTCGTCGACCGTCCCGAACCGATCGTGGACGAGGTCGGCGTCGACCCCGAGCGCGACCCGGCAGTCCGGCTACTGCAGCGCCGAGGTCAGCCGCGCGAGCCCGTCGAGGGTGGTGCGCCGCAACGGCTCGCGCTCCCACTGCTCGCGGGTCAGCTCGACGCTCAGGCGTCGGTAGTCGTCCTCGACCTCACGCATCTGGCGCACCACCGACCGCGAGCGCAGCAGCACGGAGATCTCGCTGTTGAGCGCGAACGAGCGCATGTCCATGTTGCTGGACCCGATCAGGGCCACGTCCTCGTCGACGCTGAGGTGCTTGGCGTGCAGGATGAACGGCGCCGGGTAGCAGCGGATCCGCACGCCGGCGCGCAGCAGCGTGCCGTAGTACGAGCGCTGCGCGTGCCAGACCAGCGCCTGGTCGCCGATCTCGGACACGAACAGCTCCACGTCCACGCCCCGGGCCGACGCCGCGGTGAGCGCGCGGATCATCGAGTCGTCCGGGACGAAGTACGGGCTGGTGATCACGAGCCGCTCGCGGGCGCCGTAGACCAGGCTCAGGAACAGGTGCAGGTTGTTCTCGACGTCGAAGGCCGGCCCGCTCGGGACCGCCTGGCAGTCGACCTGGCCGCGCGCAGCCACCGGCGGCCCGACCTGCAGGTCGTCCGGCGCGGAAGCGAGCTCGCCGCCGGACTCGGTGAGCCAGTCGGTGGTGAAGACCAGGTCCAGCGCGGTGGCCGCGGGACCCTCCAGGCGGCACATCAGCTCCTGCCACTTCAGGCCGCGCTTGAGGTTCTTCTTCTTGTTGTAGCTGCGGTCGATGACGTTCTGCGAGCCCACGAACGCGACCTCGCCGTCCACGACGAGGAGCTTGCGGTGGTTGCGGAGGTCGAGCCGCTGGTAGCGGCCCTTGAGCGGCTGCACCGGCAGCATCACCTGCCACTCGGCACCCAGGGAGGTCAGCCGCTCGAGCGTCTCGTCGTAGCCCGCGCAGTGCGAGGACGCCCAGTGGTCGAGCAGGACCCGGACGACCACGCCGCGCCCCGCCGCCTTCTCGAGCGCGTCGAAGAACGGCGCCGTCGTGGCGTCCAGCGACAGGATGTAGAACTCGGCGTGGACGTAGGAGCCGGCGGCGTCGATCTCGGCGGCCATGGCGGCGATCGAGCCCTCGTAGTCGGCCTCCAGACGGGCGTCGTTGCCGCCGACCATCGGCATGGCCGTGAGCGTCCGGGTCATCGTCACGACCGGGTCGAGCCACGGAGGCCAGGCGTCGGCGAGCATGGGCGGCTCGAGGTCGCGCGACGCCTGCTCGACCACGACGTCCATCTCGCGCTGCTTCTCGCGCCGCCGCCGCGGCAGCTGAGGGCTGCCGATGAGCAGGAACAGCAGCACCCCCACGACCGGGATGAAGAACACCGCGAGCAGCCACGCCATCGCGGCGGTGGGCAGGCGGTTGCGCGGGATGACGACCAGCGCGACGACGCGGATCACCAGGTCGATCACGACGAGGAGGGCGCCGGTGCCGAGGAGCTGCTGGACGTCGGTCATGGGCGGCTCCTGCACGAGGACGATCGCGGGTCAGACGCGTCGCGGAGCGAGGGCACGTCGGCGACCGAGGTCCACGGCCGCGAGTCGATCGTGCGGCTGCGGCTCGCCCAGATGCTCGCCCGGACCGGGTGATTCGGACGCCCCCGGTGCCCGGATGCTCCAGCTTGCCGGCGGTCCGACCGGAGCCGACACCCTCGGGAAAGGTCATCTGCCAGTAGGTGTCGAACCCGATCCACCGCAAGCGCTCGAAGGACGGCGGCGACAGGACCGACAGGCACCAGGTCCAGGCCCGGCGGGCCCTCGCCCGCGCCGCCCACTGTGCGCCGGGTCCGCACCCGCCTGGATTGACCCGCTGGCGGTGGTGCACGATCGCAGCTGGCGCTGCTCACCGGGGCTTCCTTGCGTTGCAAGAACGTGCCAGCCTCCACCCGGTCCGGCAGGGGCTCCTCGTCGCGTGCAGCCGCGTTGTAGTCCCTGCGCGACAACGACGAGCAACGACTGAGGCGCTGGGACCTCGGGCCAGGTAGAATGCAGAGCCCGTTCCCACTTCTCGGAGTCGCGCGTGCCTCTCGACCTCAGCCGCATCAAGACCGGCAAGACCGACGTCCTGACCGAGCCCCGCGACATTTTCACCAGCCTGCCTAGGAAGCCCTGGCCGCGCCTGCGGGTTGAGCAGGACCAGGTGCTCAAGACCTGGCATGAGAGGCGCAACCAGGACCGTGACCTGGTGATCAAGCAGAACACCGGCGGGGGCAAGACTGTGGTGGGTCTCCTGGTCGGCAAGTCGAGCCTGAACGAGGGCATTGGCCCCGTTGCCTACCTGGTCCCCGACACCTACCTCGTGCAGCAGGTCGTGGACGAGGCCGTGGGCCTCGGTATCCCTGTAACCACCGACGCGCGTGACCAGGTGTTCCGGGCCGGGCGAGCAATCCTTGTCGCCACGTTCCACAAGGTCATCAACGGCCGCACGGTCTTCGGTCTGAGCGGTGACCCACACGCCGTCGTCCTTGGCACCGTCATCGTCGACGACGCACACGCCGCGCTCGCCGTCGCCCGGAAGCAGTTCACCGTCACCGTTCCGGCAGACCACCCGGCTTTTGCCAAGGCGCTAACCGTCTTCGGAGAGGTGCTAAAGCGTCAGAGCTACAAGAACGCCGCGGCACTACTGGAGGGCGACCGCTGTGCGCCCCTGCGCATCCCGTTCTGGTCGTGGAGTGAAAAGCACAAAGAGATCACTGACCTCATCGCCGCGTCGGTTGCCGAGGACGCGCAGCGTGCCCGCGAACGGGGCGAGGACGGCAAGTCCAAGCAGATCGCCCAAAAGTCTATCTACTTCACCTGGCCACTCATAGCCGACCACCTCGATAAGGCCGTGGCCACGATCTCCGACCGTGGCCTCCAACTGCGGACCCCCTGCCCGCCCATCCACCTCATCCCGGCCTTCCACCAGGCCAGGCGTCGTGTGTACCTCACGGCCACCCTCGCCGATGACGGCGTCCTCGTCACCGAACTCGGCGCCAACGCCGACTCGGTCCGCCAGCCGATCACGCCCGAGCGGGCCACCGATCTCGGAGACCGGCTGATCCTTGCGCCCGGGGCGCTCAACCCCTCGATTATCGACGACACCGTCCGTAAGATGGCGTTCGACTACGCCCACGGCGACCGCGACGGGGATGGCGTGGTAGACGCTGAACCCGTGAATGTGGTTGTACTTGTCCCCAGCGATGCGCGCGCCTCGCACTGGGCGCCCTACGCCAACGCGACCCTGCACGTCGGCGACATGAAGCCGACCATCGAGCGGCTCTGCAGCGGGGAACACATCGGCCTGGTGGTGCTCGTCAACAAGTACGACGGCGTCGACCTCCCGCACCACGCCTGCCGACTCCTGGTCGTCGACGGCGTACCGACACCGCTCGACCCCGGTGAGCAGCGCGAAGCCGGCGCGCTGGCGGGCAGCGACATCATGCGCATCAATAAGGTCCAGCGGCTCGAACAGGGCATGGGGCGCGGCATCCGCGATGCCGAGGACCACTGCGCGGTCATCCTCATCGGAAACCCGCTCGCCCTTTCCCTGATCGACAGCGCCGACCGACGCTTGTTTTCGCCCGCGACGCTCGCTCAGATCGACTTGAGCCAGCGGATCGCCGACCAGATCGAGGACGAAGGCTTGGATGCTGTCCGCGAGGCCCTTACCATGTTCCTCGACCGGCATGAAACCTGGCTCGAGCTAAGCAGTAGCGCCATCGCTGGCGCTGAGTACGACCCGGTGGGGCACGTCTCGCGCATCGCCCAAGCCCGGCGAACCGCCTGGGATGCCGCCGTCGCAGGCGACCCTGGCGGCGCGGCTGACCTGCTGAACGCTGCGACCAACGGGCTCGACCCTGTCGAGCGCGGTTGGCGACTGGAAGAGGTTGCCGCCTACAAGCACGAGGTAAGTCCGGAGGCTGCGCAGCAGACTGTCGCCGCGGCGAAGAAGCTCAATAGCAACGTCCTAATGCCCGCAGTGGCCCTCGGCCCCCGCAAGGTGCGTGGTCGCGCCCAGCAGGGCAAGGACTCCTCGGAGTACATGAGCGCCAGGTTTGAGACCGGCAATGCCCTTCGGCTTCGTGTCCAGGAGATCCTCGACGACCTCGTCTTTTCGCCGGACCAGGACCGCGTCAGTCCCGCCGAGGCGGCAATGAAGGAGGTGGGCCTGCTCTTGGGCTTCGAGGCGTCCCGCCCGGAGAAGGACGCCGGGCGCGGACCCGACGGCCACTGGCCCCTCACTCCCACGATGTCCGCAGTCATCGAGCTCAAGACCGGGACCACACGCCTCGACACCGACATCAAGAAAGAGGAGACGGACCAGCTTTCCGGCGCCGTCAGCTGGGACAACAGCGTCAACGAAACAGATCAGGTCGTGCCGGTCCTCTTGGCTCGGAGCGAGCGGCTCCACGCCCTTGCCTCAGCGCCGGCGGGCACCCGGGTAATCACTCCCGACGACCTCGATAGCCTCAAGACGAGCATGATCGGCTTCGCCGCGGAGGTCGCAGTTGACGAGGCGTGGAAGCGACCTGACGCCGTCACCGAGGCGCTGACACGCCACAACCTCACTGCCGACCGGGTGATCCGGAGCCACAGCCGCAAGCCCCTGCCCGCGAGGTCGTGACCCTACGAGGCAACGACATCCACCACCACTCCGACAACTTTCGCAAGCAGGACGTCCTGCAACGCCTGAACTCGACGTTAAGTGGGAGTGCCGACGCGGCTGCCTCTGACCCGCTACAGATGATCCGTCGTCGGGCTGAGACCCGACCAGCGGATAGGGTCACGGCGATGGAAAGCGCCATGTCTCCCGAGGTGGGCGGATGAACAAAGTCGAGACCCAGACCCGCATCCTGCGCAATCTGGCGACAATTCGGTATCAGGTCGAACTGCTCGGCAGACACGGCCAGAACATCTCGATGTACACCGAGACTGCCGTTGCGGATGCTATATCGGCCATTACCGGGGAGCAGTGGACGAATCTCAACGCAACAAGCAACAACTATCCAGGTATCGACATCGTGTCGCCGGACCATGCCTACGGCATTCAAGCGACCGCTGACCTGAGGAAGGCCAAGTTCGACAAGACCATTGAGGTGCTGGCTAAAGAACTAAACCAGCGGAAGAACCGTCTCGAGGCCCTCAAGAAGGTTGAAGTGATCGGACTGGCCTGCGTCAACAACGTCAAGGTTACGTCCTGGACGAAGATCTCGACACCGAAACAGACGGTCGAGATTCGTGGGATTTCCCTCGAGAAGCGCCTTGAACTCGAGAATCAAGGCGAAGCCGCTCTCGACCAGCTCGACCGAGCATTTCACGGTCTCGCGTCAACTATCAGTCCGTTCCATCTGCGCTCGGACAGCGAAGAACTCGAGAAGGCGGTCCTCCCTTTCCTAGACCGCAAGGCGATACGCGACCGCAGATCGGCCGAGGAAGACTGGCACGCCATGCAGGAAGCCATGCTTAGCATCCGCCGGCTTCTCACCCAGGGAGTCAATGACGTCGGCGTGCCGACCACACGACCCTACGCAACTTTTGAGCCAGGCGCCGCCCGGCTGCTGAAGCAAATCTACGACGAAACTTCCGCGATCTCGGCCCTTCTAAGGGACGAGTTGCAGACTCCCGGTTCGCTACGAGAAAGCGATTGGTCCCTGCTCGAGGGGCACCGCATGCGCATTCAAGAGCACGTCACCGATCTAGCCATTGGCGCCAACCTAACCCCGCCCATATTGTGAACGGCTTACCGTTGCTCGATGCCCCGCTCCACAGCCCCGTCCGGCCCGTCCGAGCGTGGGGCTGTCGCCCTCAGCGCCGGATGATGCGCCGGTCGAGGGCGGCGGCGACGGCGCCGGCCCGGGTGTCGACGCCGAGCTTGGTGTAGACGTGCGACAGGTGCGACTTCACCGTCGCCTCCGAGACGAACAGCTCACGGGCCATCTCCTTGTTGCCCAGGCCGCGGGCTAGCAGCTCGAGCACCTCGACCTCGCGCTCGGTGATGGTCGTCGCGCCGGGCGCGGCACGGCGCACGAGGGTCGCGGCGACGGACGGCGCGAGCACCGTCTCGCCCCGGGCGGCGGCCCGGATGCCGGCGAACAGCTCCGCCGGCGGGGCGTCCTTCAGCAGGTAGCCTCGGGCGCCGGCCTCGAGGGCACGCAGGACGTCGGACTCCGTGTCGTACGTCGTCAGGACGAGCACCTCGGGCGGGTCGGGCAGGACGCGCAGCGCGGCCGTGACCTGGGCGCCGCCGGGACGTCCCTCGCCGAGGTTGAGGTCCATCAGCACCACGTCGGGGTGCTCTCGCTGCACGGCCTCGAGCGCGGGCTCGAGCCCGTCGACGTCCGCGACGACGGTGAGGTCGTCCTGGCCCTCGACGAGCGCCCTCAGCCCGGCGCGCACGACCGGGTGGTCGTCGACCAGGACGAGCCGGATCACGCCGCTCCCCCGGCCAGCGGGAAGCGCACCGACACCGTCGTGCCGTCGCCGGGTGCGCTCTCGACGTCGGCGACGCCGCCGAGCAGCGTGGCCCGGTCGCGGATGCCGGCCAGCCCGCGGCCGCGTGAGCCGGACGGCCGCGTGCGCGCCGGCTCGAAGCCGCGGCCGTCGTCGCGCACGTCCAGCACGACCTCGTCGGGGTGGTAGGTCAGCGTGACCACGACCCGCCGGGCCCGGGCGTGCTCGCGGACGTTGGCCAGCGCGCCACGAGCCGTCCGGACGAGCGCCGCGGCGCGCTCGGGCGCCACAGGCACCGGGTCCCCGTCGACCCGCACCTCGACGTCCATGGCCGGGCCGGCCTGCTCAGCGACCCGGCGCAGCGCCTCGGCGAGCGCCGCGGCGTCGGACAGGTCGCCCGGGGCCAGGTCGCGGACGACCCGGCGCACCTCGGCCAGACCGTCACGCGCCGTCGCCGCCGCGCCGCGGACGTGCTGACGGGCCCGCTCCGGGCGGACCTCCCAGTCCTGGTCGGCGGCCTGCAGCAGCAGGTGGATGCTCGACAGTCCCTGCCCCACCGAGTCGTGGATCTCGCGCGACAGCCGGGTGCGCTCGGCCAGCGCTCCCGTGCGGTGCTGCTCGCGGGCCAGCTCGTCCTGGGCGAGCAGCAGCCGGTCGAGCAGGTCCTGCCGGGCCCGGGACTCCACGTCGAGCGCCCGGTAGGCCAGCACCGTCACCAGCGCCACCGCGAGCGGCCCAGCGACCTGCACGGGGTCGAACCCGGACGCGATGCGCTGCCACGCGGCGGTGAGCAGCACGGTCATCGCCACGACGACCCCGACGGCCCAGGCGAACGGCAGCACACGCAGCACCGCGAAGGCGACCGGCACGGCGCACCACGCGAACGACGGCGCGACGGCGGTCAGCCCCGCCCACAGCAGCACCATGGCGACGACCCACACGGTCGGCCACCACGCGCGTCCGGCCAGCAGCCCGCGCGTGGCGTAGGCCAGGGCGAGCACGGCGGCCCCGACCAGGACGGCGACACCGGTGGGCCCGAGGCCGTGGCGGTCGACGTACCGGACGGCCGAGGCGACGAGCAGCACCACCAGCACGGCGAGCAGCCAACGGTCGAGCCGCGCGGGGGCGAGGATGCCGTGCTCACCCGTGGCCGGGCCGGGACGGTCGGGGGACGCGGTCATGGTCGGACCACTCTAGGCAGCCGACCAGGTGCCGGACATCATCCGATCGGCTACCGATCCGTGGCCGTCCGCCCGACGTCCGCGGCCCGCGCGGAGGGCGAAGGTGGTGGGGTCCCGGTCCCCCGCCCAGGAGCGAGCATGAAGCGCACGTCCTCCCTCACCCGCACCGCCCTCGCGGTCCTGCCGGTGGCCCTGCTGCTGGCCGCGTGCGGCGGCGAGACCGACCCGACTCCCGAGCGTCCGGCCGAGGACGCCGCGGCGTCGCCGTCAACGACGGCTCCCAGCGCGTCGCCAGGCCCGACCGCACCGACCGTGCCCGGCCGGGCCGAGCAGCCCGGCCTGGACGAGCGGCTGCGCGACGCCGCCTGGGACGACGACGTGCCGCGCGCCCGCCGCCTCGTCGAGCAGGGGGCCGACGTGAACGCGAAGGACGACACGCAGCAGTCGGCGTACCTGGTCGCGACCAGCGAGGGCCACCTCGACCTGCTGCGCCTGACGCTCGCCCACGGCGCCCGCGTCGACGACAAGGACGGCTGGAACGGCACCGGGCTGATCCGTGCGGCCGAGCGCGGCCACGCGGACGTCGTCGGCACGCTGCTGCGGGCGGGCATCGACCGCGACCACGTCAACCGCATCGGCTACCAGGCGATCCACGAGGCGGTGTGGCTCGGCCGCGACACCGCGTCCTACGTGACGACGGTCCGCGCCCTCGCCGCCGGAGGGGCCGAGCTCGACCGGCGCTCGCCGTCGGCCGGCCTGACCCCGCTGCAGATGGCGCGGAGCCGCGGCCACGAGCGGCTCGAGCGGACGCTGCAGGCCGTCACGTCCGCCCGTCGTCCGGCCGACCCGGACCGCGCCCTGCTCCGGGCGGCTGAGCGGGGCGACGCGGACGCCGTCGCGGTGGCGCTGCGCGCCGGGGCCGACCTGGAGGCCCGCGACCGGCACGAGCGCACCGCCCTGCTGCTCGCCTCGACCCACGACCGCGTCGCCGTCGCCAGGCTGCTGGTGGCGATGGGCGCGGACCCGGACGCCCTCGACGACCGGCACGACACCCCCTGGCTGGTCACCGGCGTCACCGGCAGCGTGGCGATGCTCGAGACGCTGCTGCCCGCGCGTCCTGACCTCACGATCCGCAACCGGTTCGGCGGGCTGTCCCCCATCCCGGCCAGCGAGCGCGGGCACGCCGACTACGTCCGACGTGTCGCGCGCACCGGCGTCGACCTGGACCATGTCAACGACCTGGGCTGGACGGCGCTGCTGGAGGCGGTGATCCTCGGCGACGGCGGGCGCGACCACCAGGAGGTCGTCCGCGCGCTGCTGGACGCCGGAGCGGACCCGAGCATCGCCGACCGGGACGGCGTCACGCCGCGGCAGCACGCCGAGCGCCGCGGCTACCGCACGATCACCCGCCTGCTGCGGGCGGCCGAGCGCCGCCCGTGACGCTCGGCCGAGGCCCCCGCAGCGGCGCCCGCCCGTCTGTCCTACGATGCCGTGACCGGACACCGACGTGAGGGGGCTCACACCATGACGACGCCAGGCCCGGGCCAGGGCGCAGCACCGGCCGAGACGCAGGAGGCGCGCCGAGGCGCGTTCTCCTCCCGCAAGGTCTTCATCCTCGCGGCGATCGGGTCGGCGGTGGGGCTGGGCAACATCTGGCGCTTCCCCTACGTCGCCTACGAGAACGGTGGCGGCGCCTTCGTCATCCCCTACCTGGTCGCGCTGCTCACGGCCGGCCTGCCGTTCCTGTTCCTGGACTACGCGCTGGGGCACAAGCACCGCGGGTCCGCTCCCCTGTCGCTGGCGCGCGAGTCGCGCAAGGCCGAGCCGCTCGGCTGGTGGCAGGTGGGCATCTGCTTCGTCATCGCCGTCTACTACGCGGTGATCATCGCCTACTCGCTGCGCTACACGTTCTTCTCGATCGACAAGGCCTGGGGCGACGACCCCGAGGGCTACTTCTTCGGCGACTTCCTCCAGGCGAACGACCCCGGCGTGACGCTGGACGTCGTCCCGGGCGTGCTCGTCCCGCTGCTGCTCGTGTGGGCGCTGGTGCTAGTCATCATGTGGCTGGGTGTGCAGAAGGGCATCGGCGCGACGTCGGTCGTCTTCATCCCGCTGCTCGTCCTGGCGTTCGGCGCCCTCGTCGTGCGGTCCCTGTTCCTGCCCGGCGCGGCCGACGGCCTCGACGCCCTGTTCAGCCCCGACTGGGGCGCGCTGACCGACGCCTCGGTGTGGGCGGCGGCCTACGGCCAGATCTTCTTCTCGCTGTCGATCGGCTTCGGCATCATGATCACGTACGCCTCGTACGTCGGGCGTCGCACCGACATGACCGGGTCCGGCCTGGTGGTCGGCTTCGCGAACTCCGGCTTCGAGCTGCTCGCCGGCATCGGCGTCTTCGCCGCGCTCGGCTTCATGGCCCAGGCCGGCGGCGTGGCGGTGGACGAGGTCGTCAGCAACGGCATCGGGCTCGCGTTCATCGCCTTCCCGACGATCATCAGCGAGGCGGCCGGCGGCTCGCTGATCGGCGTGCTGTTCTTCGCGTCGCTGTTCATCGCCGGCATCACGTCGCTGATCAGCATCCTGGAGGTCGTGATCTCGGCCGTCCGCGACCGGTTCGACCTCGGACGCACCACCGCGGTGCTCGCCGTGGGCATCCCGGCCACCGTCGTGAGCGTGCTGCTGTTCTCGACCACGAGCGGCCTGACCGTCCTCGACATCGTCGACTTCTTCATCAACCGGTTCGGCATCCTGCTCGCGGCCGTCGTGATGATGGTCGTGCTCGCCTGGGGCGTCCGGTCGCTGCCCAGCCTCGCGGCCCACCTCAACCGGCACGGGTCGCTGAAGCTCGGTCGCGTGTGGATGGCGCTGGTCGGCGTCGTGGCGCCGCTCGCGCTGGGCTACGTGCTGCTCAGCGAGTTCCTCGACACCGTCGAGACGCCGTACGGGGGCCATCCCACCTGGATGCTGAACGTCTTCGGCTGGGGCACGGCGGCGCTGGTGCTGGTCGTCGGGGTGGTCATCGCGTTCACCCGGCGCGCACCCGTCACCCCCGCCCCGGTGGACGACTCGGAGAAGGAGGCCGGCCGATGAGCACCGGTGCGATCGTCATGATGGTCCTCGCGATGGTGATCCTGTGGGGCGGCCTAGCCGTCGCGATCGTCAGCCTCAACCGTCGTCCCGACGCCGAGGACACGGTCGACCGGGAGCACCTGCACCGCGACCTGTGACCCGCGAAAGGCGCTGCGGTGCGGGGGCATGACGCGGCATGATCGCGCCATGACGACTGCGGACGAGCTGCAGGCTCTCGTCGAGCAGCGCTACGCCATGCTCGACGGCCCGAGCTGGGAGCCGGCGTACGACTGGGACACGACCGTGCCACCGGACGAGGCGTACTCCCGCGTCACCGACCCCGACCGTTACCGGATCGTGCACCTGCGGGCGGGGGTCTGGACCGAGGTGCTGGCCGAACGGCTGGGCGTCCGGGTCGAGCCGCTCGGCTCGCTTCCCGACCCCGAGCACCCGTCCCGTGTCGTGGTGGGCGGGAGCCGGCTCGTGCCGACGGCCTCCGGAGCCCGTCCGCTGCTGCTCGTGGAGATCGAGGTCGCCCGCGAGTCCGGACCGCCCCTGCCGGTGCTCGACGTCGCCCTCGACCGTCCCGACTTCGTCGTCGGTGGCTGGCCCGACTGCGGCTGCGACGCCTGCGACACCGGCTCGGCCGACCTGCTCGAGGCGGTCGACGACTCCGTGCTCTCCGTCGTCACCGGGCCGTACGCGATGTTGCGCGGCCACGGCTGGACGGCCGAGTGGCATCCCGACGGCGGCGGCGCCGGCGGCGACCCGGCCTACGACACCGACCGCCTCTGCTCCCTCGCCGAGCGCGTCGCCCACGGTGAGGACGTCGTCCTGCCGGCCGGCACCGAGGTCGTCGTCAGCCGCGGCTGGCTCGCCTGAGCTGGGCCGTCCGACGACGCGCCGTTGTCAGTGCACGTCGCTAGGGTGGGCGACGGCCGATCGCCGAGCCGAGGGAGACCTGCGTGGGCATCGAGTTCCGGGACGTCGGCAAGACCTATCCCGGCGGCACCGTGGCCGTCGCGGGGTTCTCGCACGTCGTGCCGTCGCACACCACCGTGGCGTTGGTCGGGTCGTCCGGGTCGGGCAAGACGACCCTCCTGCGCATGGTCAACCGGATGGTCGACCCCACGAGCGGCGCCGTGCTGATCGACGACCAGGACGTCCGCGAGCTCGACAAGGTCGCCCTGCGCCGGCGCATCGGCTACGTGCCGCAGGCCGGCGGCCTGCTCCCCCACCGCACCGTGGTCGACAACGTGGCGACCGTGCCGGTGCTCGGCGGCACCCCGCGCCGCGCGGCGCGTGCCGCGGCCGCCGACCTGCTGGCCCTCGTCGGGCTCGACCCGTCCCTGGGCCGCCGCTACCCCGCCCAGCTCTCCGGCGGCCAGCAGCAGCGTGTCGCGGTCGCCCGGGCCCTGGCCGCCGACCCCAACATCCTGCTCATGGACGAGCCCTTCGGAGCCGTCGACCCCATCGTCCGCCGCGAGTTGCAGGACGAGATGCTGCGCCTGCAGGCCGAGCTCGGCAAGACCGTCGTGATCGTGACCCACGACGTCGACGAGGCCTTCCGGCTCGCCGACGAGGTGGTCGTGCTGCGGGCCGGCGGCGTCGTCGCGCAGTCCGGCACCCCGAAGAACATCCTGGCCGCACCGGCCGACGCGTTCGTGCGCGAGTTCGTCGGTGCCGATCGCCCCGACCGCACCCTCAGCACGTCCGAGATCGACGGGCGCCGTGTCGTGGTCGACGCGAACGGGCGTCCGCTCGGGATCCTGCAGTGACCTGGCTGCAGAACAACGCCGCCTGGGTCGTCGAGCTCGCCTGGCGGCACCTGCTGCTGGCCCTGCCCGCGATCGCGGCGAGCGTCGTCCTGGCCGTCGCCCTGGGCCGTGTCGCCCACCGGCGTCCGCGCCTGCGCCAGCCCGTCCTCGCCCTCGCGAGCGTCGTGTACGCCGTGCCGGCCCTGCCGCTGCTCATCGTCGTCCCGCTCGTGCTGAGCATCCCGCTGCGCTCGCCGCTCACGCTCGTCGTCGCGCTGACCCTGTACGGCACCGCGCTGCTGGTCGGCACGGCCACGGACGCCTTCGACTCCGTCGACGGGCAGGTCCGCGACGCGGCCACGGCCACCGGGCACGGCCGGTCGGCGCTGTTCTGGCGCGTCGACCTGCCGCTGTCCGTGCCGGTGCTCATCTCGGGCGTGCGCGTCATCACGGTGAGCACGGTCAGCCTGGTCACCATCGGCGCGCTCGTCGGCATCTCCAGCCTCGGCACCCTGCTGACCGACGGCTTCCAGCGCGGCATCACCAGCGAGGTGGCGATCGGTGTGGGCGTCACGATGGCCTTGGCCCTCGCGCTGGACGCCCTGGTCGTCGTCCTCGGCCGGGTGCTCACCCCGTGGCAGCCACGGCGCCGGTCCGTGCGCGCTCCCGCACCGCCGGAGCTCGTCCGGTGAGCACCTTCCTGGACGCGCTGGCCTGGATCCTCGACCCCAGCAGCTGGGGCGGCTCGCAGGGCATCGCCGTGCGCGTCGCCCAGCACCTGGCCATCACCGTCGCCGCCGTCCTGCTGGCCGCGGTGCCCGCGGTGCCGCTCGGCGTGCTCATCGGTCACACCCGCCGCGGCCGCGGCGTCGTCGTGGCGCTGGCCGGGGCGGTCCGGGCCGTCCCGACCCTCGGCCTGCTGACCCTCCTCGCCCTGCTGCTCGGCGTCGGGGTCTGGGCCCCGCTCCTGGCGCTCGTGGCCCTGGCCGTCCCGTCGCTGCTCGCCGGCGCCTACGCCGGCGTCGAGTCGGCCGACCCCGAGGCCGTGGACGCCGCACGGGCGATGGGCATGAGCGAGCGGCAGATCGTCCGGCACGTCGAGCTGCCGCTCGGCGCCGGCGTGCTCGTCGGCGGCTTCCGCGCCGCGACCCTGCAGGTCGTGGCCACCGCCACCTTGGCGGCGTACACCTCCGACACCGGCCTGGGCCGGTACCTGTTCTCCGGACTCAAGTCCCGCGACTACACGCTGATGCTGGGCGGCGCCATCCTCGTGGCGCTGCTCGCACTCGTCCTCGACCGTCTGCTGGCCGTCGCGCAGGGCCGCGCGACCGGACTCGCCCGACGCACCGCCGCCGACTCCCGGCTCGGTGCCTGACCGAAGGAAGCCCCATGTCCCGCTCCCGTCTGACCGCCGGCCTCGTCGCCGGCACCGCCGCCGCGCTCGTGCTCTCCGCGTGCGGCGGCTCCGACCCGCTGTCGAGCGGCGGTGGCGACGGCGACACCATCGTCGTCGGCTCGCAGGACTACTACTCCAACGAGATCGTCGCCGAGATCTACGCCCAGGCGCTCGAGGCCGAGGGGCACGACGTCGACCGCCAGCTCCGCATCGGCCAGCGCGAGGCCTACGTGCCCGAGCTCGAGTCCGGCGACATCGACCTGTTCCCCGAGTACACCGGTCCCCTGCTCCAGTACTGGGAGCCGAAGACGAAGGCCCGGCTCACCGACGAGGTCTACACCGCGCTCGAGGACGCCACGCCCGACGGCCTGCGCGTCCTGGACCAGGCCGACGCGACCGACCAGGACTCCTACGTCGTGACCCGCCAGTTCGCCGAGAAGTGGGACCTGAGGACGATCGCCGACCTGGCGAAGGTCACCGAGCCGCTCACCCTCGGCGCCAACTCCGAGGCCGAGAACCGGCCCAACGGACCGAAGGGACTCCAGGACGCCTACGGCGTGAAGGCGGACTTCGCCCCGATCGAGGACGGCGGCGGACCGCTCACCGTCAAGGCGCTCAAGGACGACGACGTCCAGCTGGCGATCATCTACACGGCCGACCCGTCGATCAAGAAGAACGACCTGGTCAGCCTCGAGGATCCCGAGGGCCTGTTCCTGGCCTCCCACGTCGTCCCGGTGGCCAGCGACGACGTCGACGACGACGCCGCCGCGGTCATCGACGAGGTCAGCGCGGCGATGACCACGGACGCGCTGGTGGACCTGAACCAGCGCAGCGTCGACGAGAAGCTGCCGGCGGAGAAGATCGCGGCCGACTGGCTCGCCGCCCAGGGCCTCGACTGACCGACCGCCCCGGACGACGACGGGCGCCCCGAGCCTCGGCTCGGAGCGCCCGTCGTGCCTCGGTCGGCTACGCCTCGAGGTCGGCCAGCGCCGACTCGATCGTCCGGTGGAAGGTGGGGTAGGCGTAGATCATCGTGCTCAGCGTCGACACGGGCACCGCGGCGTGCACGGCGAGGGTGATCATCGACAGGATCTCGCCGCCGGCCGGGCCCACGACGCTGCCGCCGACCAGCACGCCACGGTCGGCGTCCTCGACGAGCTTGACCAGCCCGACCGCACCGGGACCGTGCGTGAACCCGCGCGAGGACGCGCCGAGGTCGGCCGTGCCGACACGCACGGCGAGGCCCGCGGCCCGCGCTGCCGACTCGGTCAGGCCCACACCGGCCACCTCGGGGTCGGTGAAGGTCGTGTGCGGCACGGCCTCGTAGCGAGCGGGCGCGCCGTCCTCACCGAGCACGTCGCGCAGGGCGATGGCCGACTGGTACATCGACACGTGCGTGTAGGCGCCGTGGCCGGTGACGTCCCCGAGCACCCAGAGCCCGTCCTGGGCACGGAGCCGCTCGTCGACGGCGAGGTCGTCCGCGGATAGGCCGACGGACTCCAGGCCGGTGCCGTCCAGGTTCGACCGGCGGCCGGCCGCGACGAGCAGCTGGTCGCCCTCGAGCCGGCGACCGTCCTGCAGCGTCACGGTGAAGACGCCCTCGGCGTGCTCGACCGCGGACGCCTCGGCACCGGTGAGCACCTCCACGCCCTCGCCCTCGAGCACGTCGCGCAGCAGCCTGGACGCCTCGGGCTCGTCGCCGGGCAGGAGCCGCTCGCCGCGCTGCACGAGCGTCACGCGGACGCCGAACCGGACGAAGACCTGGGCCAGCTCGCACCCGATCGGGCCGCCGCCGAGCACCACGAGCGAGCCGGGCAGCTCGGTCGCGCGGACCGCGTCGCGGTTCGTCCAGTACGGCGTGCCCTCAAGCCCCGGCACCGGCGGCGCGGCCGGCCGGGTGCCCGGGTTGAGCACCACGCCACGGCTGGCCTCGAAGGTCAGCGGGCCGGAACCACCGGCCGGGTCGACGACGACCCGGCGCGCGCCGTCGAGCCGCGCGGCGCCGTGCAGCACGGTCGCGCCGGCCGCCTCGAGACGCTCCACCGCGGCGCGGTCGTCCCAGTCGGCCGTGGCGTCCTGCGACACGCGCCGCGCGACCGGGGTCCAGGACGGGACGACGGTGACGTCCCCGGCGAGCGTGCCGGCGCGGTCGGCCTCGGCGAGGGCGTCCGCCGCGCGGAGCATCATCTTGGTCGGGATGCAGCCGTAGTACGGGCACTCGCCGCCGACCAGGTGCTTGTCGACCGCGACGACCCGCAGCCCCGCCTTCGCCGCCCCCGTGGCCAGCGCCTCGCCGCCGGGGCCCAGGCCCACGACCACCAGGTCGACCTGCTGACGATCATCCATGCTGTCGCTCCTCGCGCTCGGGACGGCCCGGAGGCCCACCCGGTCATTGTGGCCCTCGCCCGCACACCGCGGCCCGGCGGTCGGACGCGTCAGCGGGCGTCGGAGAATTGCTGGGTGCCGAGCACCGAGACGAGGCGCAGCTTCTCCTCGTCCTCGGTGCGCGGGGCCGCCGTCAGGACGAGCAGCGCCTGGGTCTGGTCCTCGGTGAGCAGCACCTGGCAGTCGAGCTCGATCGGTCCCACCTCGGGGTGGATCAGCACCTTGTGGTCGGCGAAGCGGCGGGCCACCTCGTGCCGGTCCCACAGGTCGGCGAACTCGGGGCTGATCCGCTGCAGCTCGCGGACGAGCTCACCCACCCGCGAGTCCGCGCCCATCGAGCCGTACGCCGCCCGCAGCGAGGCGACCTGCGCCCGGCTCTGCCGCGGACGGTCGTCCTCGGGGTAGCGCTGCCGCTCGGTCTCGGGGCGGGCGAACCAGCGGTAGACCTCGCTGCGCTCCAGGCCGGTGTACCCGGACGCGTCGCCGAGCAGCGCCCGCGCCGGGCCGTTCTGGACGAGCACCTCCCCCAGCGGGTTCAGGATCAGCGCCGGCGTGTCGGAGAGCCGGTCCAGGACGCGCAGCAAGGCGGGCGCGACGTACTCGGTCGGCGCCTCGCGCGCCGGGGCGTCGTGGCCGGCGACGCGGTACAGGTAGTCGCGCTCGTCCGGGGTGAGGCGCAGCGCGCGGGCGATCGACGCCAGGATCTGCGTGCTCGGCTGCGGACCGCGCTGCTGCTCCAGCCGCGTGTAGTAGTCGGTGGACATGAGCGCCAGGCTCGCGACCTCCTCGCGCCGCAGTCCGGACGTGCGTCGGCGTGCCCCGTCCGGCAGACCGACGTCGCGCGGCCGCAGCTCGCTCCGGCGGCGCACGAGGAACTCGGCGAGGGCAGGACGGTCCATGCGCCGATCATGCCCGAGCCGCGCCCGCGCAGGCAGGGACCGCCGGTCCCCCGATGAGCCGACCCTGGCCCGGCCGGCGCCGGGTGCGAAGACTCGAGGCATGAGAATCCACGGCAGCACCATCTTCATCCCCGGCGCGACCAGCGGCATCGGCCTCGCGCTCGCCGTCGCCCTGCAGCAGAAGGGCGCCACGGTCGTCGTCGGCGGCCGGCGCACCGGCCGGCTCGAGCAGATCGCCGCCGAGCACGGCCTGGGCACGGTCGCGATCGACACCACCGACCCGGCCAGCATCGCCGCCGCGGCCGAGCAGGTCACGGCCGAGCACCCCGACCTGGACGTGCTCGTCACGATGGCCGGCATCATGCGCACCGAGGACTGGACGACGTCCGGCTTCGCCGAGAGCGCCACCGAGACCGTCACCACCAACCTGCTCGGCCCGATCCGGCTGGTCGACGCGTTCATCGACCACCTGCGCACCCGGCCGCACGCGACGATCATGACCGTCTCGTCCGGACTCGCGTTCGCGCCGCTCAAGGTGACGCCCACCTACAACGCGACCAAGGCGGCCATCCACATGCTCAGCGAGAGCATCCGGCTGCAGCTGAGCGGGACCGGCGTGGAGGTGCTCGAGCTCGAGCCGCCATCGGTCGCGACCGACCTCATGCCCGGCCAGAAGGAGAGCCCGTTCGCGATGCCCCTGGACGCCTTCGTGAGCGAGGTCGTCGAGCTGGTCGAGTCCCATCCGGACGCGACCGAGATCCAGGTCGAGAACGTGAAGTTCCTGCGCTACGGCGAGGCGCGCGGCGACTACGACCAGGTCGTCGCGACGCTGAACCGGCTCGACCCGCACGGGAGCTGAGCGCGCCGGTCAGGCGTCGACGTCCTCGGGGCGGGCGAGCCGCACCGGACCCTTCACGCCCGCCTCGAGGTCGACCGGGACGCCCTTCTGGGTGACCACGAGCTCGCCGCGCCGGGCCAGGTCGGCGGCCACGGCCCGCACCTGGTCCATGCGGCCGCGCCAGCCGTCGCCGCCCACGACCCGCGCGGCGTCGCTGGGGCAGATCGTGCGGCCGTCCCGCTTGCGCAGCAGGGCGCGGATCGTCGCCTCCGTCCGGGTCGCGACGTCGTCGTCGCTCGGCTCGTCCCACCACCGGGGGCCACGTTCGCCGAGCGCCACCTTGGCGTCCTGGACCCGGTCGCGGGCGTCAGGCTCCTTCGCCCGGACGGCGCGGCGGGCGGCCATCAGCTCGTCGACCAGCTCCTGGCGCAGCGCGTCGGGGATGCTCGGGTCGCTCGCCCGCCAGCGGCGTCCGTCGACCACGACGTAGCGACCGTCGTCGCTGCGTTCGACGTCCTTCGCGTCCGGCACGGAGACCTCCTGGCTCGGGTCCGGCCACGCTAGCCCGGCCGGTCCCGCGGGGCACGGCGACACATGCCCCTCAGGCATGGATGTCAGCCCGAACAAGTATTGGACAGCATGGACGCCGCCTTCCAGACTGACTGGCGAGGACGAGGAGGACCCATGACCACGACCGCGGACGGATCCCGCCAGGCCAGCCAGCACAACCCGCTCGACGACGCACGCTCCCAGCTCGCGGAGGCGGCGCAGATCCTCGGCTTCGAGCCGGGTCTCATCGACATGCTCGCCGTGCCGCGGCGCGAGGTCACGGTCAGCATCCCGCTGCGCCGCGACGACGGGACGATCGAGGTGCTCACCGGCCACCGCGTGCAGCACAACCTGTCGCGCGGCCCGGCGAAGGGCGGCCTGCGGTTCAGCCCCGACGTCGACCTGGACGAGGTGCGCGCCCTCGCCATGTGGATGACCTGGAAGTGCGCCCTGCTGGACGTCCCGTACGGCGGCGCCAAGGGCGGCATCACGATCGACCCGCGGCTCTACTCGCGCGCCGAGCTGGAGCGGGTGACGCGACGCTACACCTCCGAGATCATGCCGCTCATCGGCCCGGCCAAGGACATCCCCGCCCCGGACATCGGCACCGACGAGGAGGTCATGGCCTGGATGATGGACACCTTCTCGGTGGCCGCCGGGCACACCGTCCTCGGCGTCGTGACCGGCAAGCCGGCCAGCCTGGGCGGCTCGGCCGGCCGGCCGAGCGCGACGTCCCGCGGCGTCGTGCACGTCTCCCTCGCGGCCCTGCGCCACGTCGGCCTCGACCCGGCGGCCTGCACCGCTGCGGTGCAGGGCTTCGGCAAGGTCGGCCGCGGTGCCGCCCGCTTCCTGGCCGAGGCCGGGGTCCGCGTGCTGGCGGTCAGCGACCAGTACGGCGGCGTCGCCCACGAGGACGGCCTGGACGTCGCTGCCCTCGAGGCGCACGTCGACGAGACCGGCTCGGTCGTCGGCTTCGCCGGCGGCCACCCGGTCGACGGGGAGGACATCCTCACCGCGGACGTCGACCTGCTCGTGCCGGCCGCCGTCGAGGGCGTCCTCCACGCCGGGAACGCGGGGCTCGTGCGCGCCCGCGTCGTCGTCGAGGGCGCCAACGGCCCGACGACCCAGGAGGCCGACGCGGTGCTGGCCGAGCGCGGCGTCACCGTGGTGCCGGACATCCTGGCCAACGCCGGCGGCGTCGTCGTGTCGTACTTCGAGTGGGTGCAGGCCAACCAGGCCTACTGGTGGAGCCAGGAGGAGGTCGAGGAACGGCTCGCCCAGCGCATGACGTCGGCCTGGACGGACGTCATGAACGAGGCGGCCGAGCGCGGCGTCACGCTGCGGACGGCGGCCACGTGCCTGGCCGTGCGCCGCGTCGCCGAGGCGCACCGTCTGCGCGGTCTGTACCCGTGAGCACCCGGCCCCACTGACGACGTGGCGGACGGACGGCGGACCCCGCCGACCGTCCGCCACGGTCGTTGACGGCAGCGAGGCGCCGGTCGTTCACTGGAGGCACGCCACCAGGGAGGTCCGCCATGACCGGACGAGTCGTCCACTTCGAGATCCCGTTCGACGACGGCGACCGCGCCCGCGCCTTCTACACCGAGGTCTTCGACTGGCACGTCGAGCACATGCCCGGCATGGGCTACACGCTCGTGCGGACCGGGCCGACGGAGCAGGCGTCCGGACCCACCGAGCCGGGGTTCATCAACGGCGGCATGTTCGAGCGCACCGACGACTTCCCGGGCAAGGGACCGAACATCGTCGTGGACGTGGCCGACATCGACGCGACGCTGCGCCGGATCGAGGCGGCGGGCGGCCGGGCCGTGGGTGAGCGCACCCCGGTCGGCGACATGGGCTTCGCTGCGTACTTCACCGACCCCGAGGGGAACCTGATCGGGCTGTGGGAGAACGCCTAGCCGCGTCCCGCCGCGTCCTGTCGGTGGTGGGGCGCAGCATGGAGGCGTCCACCGACCCGGGAGGTCCACATGAGCCGTCAGGTGCAGGTCACGTTCGACGCGCACGACCCGCGCGCCCTGTCCACGTTCTGGCGCGACGTGCTCGGGTACGTCCATCCCGGCCCGCCGGGCGTCACCGTGCCCGAGGGCACCGACCCGCTCGACGCCTGGGACGACTTCCTGGCCTCGCTCGGGGTCCCGCCCGCGCTGCGCAACACGCGCTCGGCGATCGAGGACCCGGAAGGGACCGGGCCGCGCGTGTTCTTCCAGCAGGTGCCGGAGGCGAAGTCGGGCAAGAACCGCGTCCACCTCGACGTCCGTGCCGCGCCGGGCCTGCAGGGCGAGACCCGCATGGCCGCGCTCGAGGCCGAGGCCGACCGGCTGGTCGGGCTGGGCGCGTCGCGGCTGCGCCGGTTCGAGCCCGAGCCGCCGATGTCCGCGGGGCACCTGGTCATGGCCGACCCCGAGGGCAACGAGTTCTGCCTCGACTGACGCGGCTCAGGCGCGGTTGAGGTCGATCGCCTCACGCACCAGGGCCACGAACGCCTGCTCGTCCAGCTCGTCGTCCTGACGCAGGTCGATCGCCCGGCGGGTACCGGCGTCCAGGCTCGCGTTGAACAACCCGGCCGGGTCGGGCAGCGACGCGCCGCGGGCCATGGTGACCTTCACCTTGTCCTGGTACGTCTCGACGGTGCACAGCAGGCCGTCGCACGAGAAGGCCGGCACGCCGTCGGGGTTGGACGGCTTGCGCCACTTCACGTCCTCCACCACGTCCGGGTCGGCCGACCGCACCAGGCCCCGCAGGCGGTCGACGAGCCCGGTCCTCCAGTCCTCGCTCATGGGCCGACCGTACCGCCGACATGGCCCGTTCGGCGGCGGCACGGCCGGAAGCCGGCTCACTCGAGGACGGCGGTGACCTTGAGCTCGACGAGGTGCTCCGGGACGTCCAGCGTGGCGACGCCGATCATCGTGCCCGGCGGCACGAAGCGCTTGCCCAGGCGGGCGAAGGCGCGCTCCATCCCGTCGACCAGCTCCGGCATCCGCTCGGGACGCCAGTCCACGACGAAGACGGTCAGGTCGACCACGTCGTCCCACGAGCCACCCACGCCCTCGAGGGCCGCGGCAACGTTGACGTACGCCTGCTCGACCTGGTCGGCCAGGTCGAGGCTGGCCGTGGCGCCGTCAGCGTCCCAGCCCACCTGTCCGGCGACGTGGACGAGTCGCGACCCGGTGGCCACGGACACCTGGCGGTAGAGCGGCACCTGAGGCAGGCGGGGTGGATCGATCATCTCGATGGTCATGTGCGTGTCCTTCCGATTGAGTTCACGCTTGAACTTATATGACTTCAACTGTGAACTCAATTCGCCGCAGCTAGCATGCACGCATGACCGCCGACTCCCCCGCCGAGGAGCCCGCCGCCTGGCTCGACGCCGACGAGAAGGCGGCCTGGACCGGCCTCATCTCAATCGCGCTGCTGATGCCCGGCCGGCTGGAGGCGCCGCTGCGCCGGTTCGGGCTGACGCTGTTCGACTACATGTCGCTCAGCGCGATCTCCGAGGCCCCCGACCGGCGCCTGCGCATGAGCGAGCTCGCCTACATCACCAACGGCTCCCTTCCCCGGCTCTCGAACGTGCTGAAGCGGTTCGAGCAGAAGGGCTGGGCCGAGCGCCACCCCGACCCGGACGACGGCCGCTACACCGTCGCGGCACTGACCGACGCCGGCTACGAGATGGTGGTGCGCGCCGCACCGACGCACGTGCGCGCCGTGCGCGACTTCGTCCTGGACCCCCTGCCGGCCGAGGACCGTGCCGCACTCGCCCGCATCGCCGAGCGCCTGCGGATCAGACCTGGCGACCACTGAGCCGGGGCGGCCGGCCCCCACTCCCTGGGGATGCGCTCCCCGACCCGCATCGCGGTACCGTGCCGGCGACGAGCGCCCGTCCCGTCCCGAGGAGGCCACCGCCGTGGAGCTGCACCGACCGGACCCGTCACGACTCGTCCTGGACGAGGACTTCGACGGCGACCAGCTCGACGAGCGCGTGTGGCTGCCGCACTACCTGCCCGCCTGGTCGTCGCTCGCCCAGACCCGGGCGACCTACGCGGTCGCCGACTCGCACCTCGACCTGAGCGTCGCCCCCGACCAGCAGCCCTGGTGCGGCGACGACCACACGCCGCTGCTGCGCGTGTCGGGCGTCCAGAGCGGCAACCTGTCCGGGCCGGTCGGCAGCACCCAGGGGCAGCAGCCGTACCGCGACGGCCTGCTCGTGCGCGAGCAGCAGCGGACGTTCGTCGGGCATGCGTTCGCCGGCGGCCACCTGGAAGTGCGGGCGCGCATGGAGCTGGACGCCGACAGCATGGCCGCGTTCTGGCTCGTGGGCCTCGAGGACCAGCCGGAGCGCAGCGCGGAGATCTGCGTCGCCGAGGTCTTCGGCCGCACCGTGTCATCGGCCGGCGCGGACGTCGGCGCGGGCGTGCACGCCTTCCGCGACCCGGCCGTCACCGAGGACTTCGCCGCCGTGCCGGTGGCGATCGACGTGCGCGAGCCGCACGACTACGCCGTCGACTGGACGCGCGACCGCGCGGTCTTCGCGGTCGACGGGCAGGTCGTGCGCGAGACGTCCGCTCCCCCGGCGTACCCGATGCAGGCGATGATCGCCGTGTTCGACTTCGCCGTCGACCGCACCGACGGGTTCGCGCCCCGCCTGCGGGTCGACCACGTCCGCGCCTACGTCTGAGTCAGCGCTTCTCGGGGTCGTGGCCCCAGTTCATGAGCGACCACCGCCAGTCGGTGTCGGTGACGTCGCCGTCCGGCCGCTGCGCCAGGTGCCGATGGACGTAGCCCACGACCTTGCGCATGTGGGCGGCGTCGTCGGCGGTCAGCTCGGTCTTGTTCTTCTGCAGGATGCTGACGATGCGCCGACCCGACCGATGGCCGGTCGACTCACCGCCCGACCCCTTGTCGCCGACCGACCGGGACTCGTCGGTCTGCAGGAAGTCCTCGAGCTGCGTCGCGGTCATGTTCACCGCGTCCTGCCAGTCGTCCCAGACCTCGTCCACGGCCTCGTCCGTCTGCGCCACCGGTCAGCCCTTCTTCCGCGTCAGGGCGTCGGGCTTGTGCACGGCCTCCCCGCCGCTCTTCTCGCTGCGCACGAGGTACTGCGGCTCGTCCTGGCTGGCCCGGACCGTGCGTCCGCCGGCCTCGGTGTCGGACGTGATCTTGCGGACGACCTCACCCTCGGCCTCGCCGCCGTGGCTCTTCCACGTCACGTGGTCGCCCTTCTGGAACTCCTGCGTCATGGCTCCTCCTGGTCGGTGCTCGCGCGAGCAGTACCCCGGAGCAGGCCGCCTGACTCATGCACCGGGGCCCGGTGTCTCGTGCCTCACGTTCCGGAACACGCGACGATGGTCGCGCGCTGCACCTAGTAGCCGCCGTCCTGGCGACGAACCGCTTCAGGAAGGACACCTCATGCAGAACCTCACCGTGCTCGGCACCGGCGTGCTCGGGTCGCAGATCATCCTCCAGGCCGCCTACCACGGCAAGGACGTCGTGGCCTACGACGTCAGCGACGACGCCCTGGCCAAGCTGCCCGAGCGCTGGGAGTTCCTTCGCGCCCGCTACCTGGCCGACCTGCCCGGCGCGAGCGACGAGAAGGTCGACGCCGCGATCGGCCGCATCCGCGCCACCAGCGACCTGGCCGACGCCCTGCGTGACGCCGACCTGGTGATCGAGGCCGTGCCGGAGGTGCTCGAGATCAAGCGCCAGACGTGGGCCAAGGTCGCCGAGGTCGCGCCGGAGAAGACGATCTTCGCCACCAACTCCTCCACGCTGCTGCCCAGCGACATCGCCGAGTCGACCGGCCGTCCGGGCCGCTTCCTGGCGCTGCACTTCGCCAACGAGATCTGGCGCAACAACACCGGCGAGGTCATGGGCCACCCCGGCACCGACGCGGACGCCTTCGAGGCCGTCGCGACGTTCGCCGACGAGATCGGCATGCTCGCCATCCGCGTGCTCAAGGAGCAGCCCGGCTACGTGCTGAACTCGCTGCTCGTGCCGCTGCTGAGCGCTGCCGCCGACCTGTGGGTCCGTGGCGTGGCCGACATCGAGACGATCGACCTCACCTGGCGCAAGGGCACCGGTGCGCCGGTCGGACCGTTCCAGATCTTCGACGTCGTCGGCATGGAGACGCCGTACAACCTCAACGTCAACAGCGACGACCCGGTCAAGCGCGAGTTCGCCGAGACGATCAAGCGCGAGTACATCGACCAGGGCCGCATGGGCATCGCCACCGGCAAGGGCTTCTACGACTACACCGCCTGATCTCGATCAGCGCAGACGCACGGATCGAGAGTCCACTCGTCGGTGCGCCCGCCCGTGCGTGCCGCGACGGTTCAGCGCCTCCGTGACGACCGTGACCCGTGCCCCCCGTCCAACGCCGGACCGCGCGAGGTCCAGGTGCAGCCTGAACACGAACGGGACCCGCGACGTCCGTCTCGTCACGACGCGGCCTGAGCGTCCACGCACGGTGATCCGGACGCGGGTGGCTGCCAGGCTCGCGTCCGGATCGACGGCCCAGCCGGTCAGGCGCAACGAGCGTCTGCTCGTCACGACGGACGTGACCCCACCGCGGGGTGTGCCGGAGTCGCGCGGCATGCGGATGTAGACGCTGGGCAGCGCACCAGCGGTGTACACGGTCCGGTAGCACCTCGTCGGGGATGCCGCCTCGGTGACCGAGACCGTCGTCGCGCCGTCCGCCACGGATCGGACCACGGCGACGTGCTCGCGCGGGCGGCCCATCACTGCGGCACTGCCGGGCCACCATGCCACGTCGCCTGCTCTCGGGGCGTTGACCGGCCGTCCGCCGGCCCGTCGGGCCGCTCGCCACCACGACTCGGACGTCTGCGGCGGCGCCATCGGCGTCGCTGAGACCGCGGAGAGTCGGGCGGACACGAGACCCGCGGCACCAGAGCGTCCCCAGCCGCCCCGGCTCGTCGCGCGCCGCTCCGCCGTCGAGCACGTGGTCGACCGCGACGCGGCCCGCGCCGGCGAGGGCGCCGGAACGGGCTGGTCCTGCACCGCGGCCGCGAGGGACTCGTCCAATGAGCTGCCGCGTGCCACCACGTCGGCCAGCCGTCTCCCACCCGCCTCGTCGGGGTGGGTGACGTCCAGCTGCTGCGTCCAGTGCGACGGCGGGACCGCGACGTACGTGAACCGAGCGGCACGCGCGGCGGTCTCCACCTGCTCCACCACCTCGGCCCGACCTGCCGGGACCGCGGAGCCCCAGGGGACCAGGACGAAGACCTGCGTGCGCGGAACGCCGATGTCGTCCACGACGTCCACCAGCTCCGCGTAGAACCGCGCGACCGCCCGGTGCCGCTCCTGGGCGGTCGCCCGCCGAGTCCCTTCCGCCGTGCAGCGGTAGATGTCGTTCCTGCCGCCCGCGAGCACGATGATGCGAGGCCGCGCCCGGCGCACCGCCTCGAGTCGCTCGATGAACGTCGGACCGGCGCACCGTCCGTAGGAGCCGTCGACCCGGCGGTCGCTGCGGCGCAGGTAGCCGGTCCCGCCCAGGGCGAGGTCGAGGACGTCGTGCTGCTGCACGCCTGCGGGATGGACCAGGTGCGACCACCACACGAGCGGACGGTCCGCGGGGGAGCCGTCGTACCCGTCGCCGTACCGCCCACGGGGTCCGACGGACGAGATCGAGTCGCCGATGACGGCGACGACAGGTCGCCGTTCCGAAGGTTCGGAGACCGACGCCCCACGCGCACCGGAAGGCGCGGCGAGGACGCCCGCGCCGGCGGTGACGAGGGCGAGGACGAGGACTGCGACCGTTCGGGGTGACATGCTGGCTCCGGCTTCCGCGAGGGCGACGCGCGGGGGGCAGGGCGGATCGACCGCAGCACCTCGTGCGTCCAAGGACGTCCGAAGCGGGCTCCGTTCAGCGCCGGCGCGTGAGCGGAAGGCCCGGCTTCGGGTAGAGCACACCGGAAACCGCTTTCACCGCCCTTACACGGCGATCCCGGGCATCTGGGAGGACCGCGCGGCCGGCCGTCCCTAACCTCGTCGTCCATGCGTACCCACCTGCTCGCGCTCGGCGCCGCTCTGCTCCTCGCCGCCTCGGCGTGCTCGACCCAGGACGAGGCGGAAAGCACGTCGCCCAAGACGCCCACGGCGACCCACCTGGCCGGGAGCGAGCTCCGGTCGAGCCTGCTCACCCTGGACGACATGGTGGAGCCGGGATTCATCCAGACCGACGCGGACGAGGACCGGGCCCGCACCTACTTCTGCGACTACGAGCCGCCCGCGACCCCGACCGACACGTACATGACCGAGTTCGAGAAGACCGACAAGACGTCGTTCTCGCTCGTGCGATCGGTGGCCGACGAGTTCGAGTCCGCCGATGACGCCAAGGCCCAGATCGCCGCCGCGGCCAAGACCCTCGAGACGTGCGACTCGGCGACCGTCGCGGGCGCGAAGCAGACGTACTCCGTCGTCTCCGCACCCGACCTCGGCGACCGCGCCCTCGCGGTGAAGATCGAGACGACGGTCAACGACGTCCCGGTCGTCATGCACCAGGTCTTCGTCCAGTCGGCCAACGCCATCCTCCAGACCTCCACCGCCGTCGGCGGCACCGAGACCGGTGACGCCGACGCGGTCGCCGCGCTGGCCACCGCTCAGGCCGAGAAGCTCGCCACGGCCGGCGACCAGGGGTAGGCACGGGTGACGGCCGCGGGAAGCCGGCCACGCCGGCGGCGGCCGGCTGACAGACTGTGCCGGTGCTGCTGACCATCACCGCCGACCGCTCCGACGTGCTGGAGGACGCCTCCGACCTGGGCTTCCTGCTGCACAAGCACCCCGACCGCGTCCAGGGCTTCGACGTCGTGGGCGGCACCGCGACCGTGCTGTACCCGCAGGTGTCCCCCGAGCGCACCACCGTCGCAGTCGTGCTCGAGGTCGACCCGATCGGGCTCGTGCGCGGCAAGCGGCGTCAGCACGAGGGCTTCTCGCTCGCCCAGTACGTCAACGACCGGCCGTACGCGGCGACGTCGCTGCTGTCGGTCGCGATGGGCAAGGTCTTCCGCACTGCTCTCGGCGGACGCTGCGACGCGCGGCCGCACCTCGTCGACGCCGCCCTCGACCTGACCGTCGAGCTCCCCGCCGTGCCCGGCGCCGACCTCGTCGAGCGGCTGTTCGCGCCGCTCGGCTGGACGGTCGACGCCACGCCCGTCGCCCTCGATCCCGAGGTGCCCGCCTGGGGCGACTCCCCCTACGCGACCGTGCGCTTGACCGGGCGTCACCGGCTGCGCGACGCGCTCAACCACCTCTACACGCTGGTCCCCGTCCTGGACGGCGGCAAGCACTACTGGGTCGGGCCCGACGAGGTCGACAAGCTGGTGCGCTCGGGCGAGGGGTGGCTCGGCTCCCATCCGGAGCGCGAGCTCATCACCCGCCGGTACCTCGCGCACCAGCGCGACATGGTCGACGCCGCGCGCACCCGGCTGACCGAGCTCGACGACCGGCCCGACCTCGAGCCGTCCGAGGAGCCGGCCGAGCGTCCGCTGGTCGCCGTGCGCCACGACGCGGTGATGGCGCAGGTCGAGCGGCTCCGCCCAGCCACCGTGCTCGACCTCGGCTGCGGGCAGGGCGCCCTGCTGCGCCGGCTGCTCGAGCTGCAGGGCGTCCAGCGCGTCGTGGGCACCGAGGTCAGCGACGTCGCGCTCTCCGTCGCGGCCAAGCGGCTGCACGTCGACCGGATGACCGAGCGGCAGGCGTCGCGCCTGGACCTGTGGCTGTCGTCGCTGCAGTACCAGGACGAGCGCCTGCGTGGCTTCGACCTGGCGGTGCTCATGGAGGTGATCGAGCACGTCGACCCCGAGCGGCTCCCGGCGGTGACCGCGAACGTGTTCTCGGCCATGCGCCCGGCCGCGGTGGTCGTCACGACGCCGAACGCCGAGCACAACGTGCTCTACCCGAACCTCGAGCCGGGCGGCATGCGCCACCCCGACCACCGGTTCGAGTGGACGCGCGCCGAGCTCGCGGCCTGGGCCTCCGACGTCGCCGCGACCTACGGCTACACGGTCGAGCTGCTGCCGGTCGGCGACGAGCACCCGCAGCACGGCGCCCCCACCCAGATGGCCGTGTTCCGCGAGGAGGTGGCCGCATGACCACGCTGCAGATCCCCGAGGTCTCCCTGGTCGTGCTGGTCGGCACCAGCGGCGCGGGCAAGTCGACGTTCGCGGCCCGGCACTTCCGGCCGACCGAGGTCGTGTCGTCGGACTGGTGCCGCGGCCTGGTCTCCGACGACGAGAACGACCAGGGCGCGACCAAGGACGCCTTCGAGGTGCTGCACTTCATCGTTGGCAAGCGGCTCGAGCGCGGACGCCTGACGGTGGTGGACGCGACCAACGTCCAGCCCGCGGCCCGGCGCGAGCTCGTCGCGCTGGCCAAGGCGCACGACGTGCTGCCGACCGCCGTGGTCCTGGACGTCGCGCCGGGCGTGGCGGTCGAGCGCAACGAGCACCGGCCCGACCGCGACTTCGGTGCG
Organism: Aeromicrobium massiliense JC14; assembly: GCF_000312105.1. Lineage (GTDB taxonomy): Bacteria > Actinomycetota > Actinomycetes > Propionibacteriales > Nocardioidaceae > Aeromicrobium > Aeromicrobium massiliense. The sequence continues at coordinate 398,593 of NZ_HE978638.1, read as the reverse complement.
TCGGTCGTCCGCCGCCAGCACGACCAGCTGCGCCGCTCGCTCAAGAGCCTGCGGCGCGAGGGCTTCCGCCACGTCCACGTGCTGTCCTCCCTCGAGGAGATCGAGGCTGTCAGGTTCGAGCGCACGCGGCTGCGCAACGACCTGCGCGACGTCACCGGGCCGTTCGACGTCGTCGGCGACGTGCACGGCTGCCGGGCCGAGCTCGAGCAGCTGCTCGGCGACCTCGGTTACGCGCTCGACCGCGACGAGCAGGGACGTCCGGTGGACGCGCACCACCCCGACGGACGCACCGCGGTGTTCGTCGGCGACCTGGTCGACCGCGGCCCGGACTCCCCCGGCGTCCTGCGCCTCGTGATGGGCATGGTCGAGGCGGGGCACGCGCTGTGCGTCTCGGGCAACCACGAGGCGAAGCTCGCGAACGCGCTGGCCGGCCGCAAGGTGACGGCCAGCCACGGCCTGCAGGAGACGCTCGACCAGCTCGCCGCCGAGAGCGACGAGTTCCGTGAGCGCGTCGCCCGGTTCGTCGACGGGCTCATCGCCCACTACGTGCTGGACGACGGCCGGCTCGTCGTCGCCCACGCCGGGCTCAAGGAGGCCTACCACGGGCGCGCGTCCGGCCGGGTCCGCGCGTTCGCCCTCTACGGCGACACCAGCGGCGAGACCGACGAGTTCGGCCTGCCCGTCCGCTACCCGTGGGCCGACGACTACCGCGGCCGGGCGACGGTGCTCTACGGCCACACGCCCGTGCCCGAGCCGGTGTGGGTCAACAACACCATGTGCCTGGACACCGGCTGCGTCTTCGGCGGCTCGCTGTCGGCGCTGAGCTACCCCGAGCGCGAGGTCGTGCAGGTGCCCGCCGAGCGCGAGCACTACGCGCCCGTCCGGCCCGTCGAGACGCCGCGCGACCCCGAGGCCCTGCGGCTCACCGACGTCCTCGGCCCGCGCATCGTCGAGACCGCCCACATGGGACGCGTCTCGCTGCGCGAGGAGAACGCCGCGGGCGCGCTGGAGGTCATGAGCCGGTTCGCCGTGGCGCCCGCCCGCCTGGCCTACCTGCCGCCGACGATGTCGCCGGTGGACACCTCGGCGTTGCCCGACCACCTGGAGCACCCGGCCGAGGCGTTCGCCCACTACGGACGCTCGGGGATCGACACGGTCGTGTGCGAGGAGAAGCACATGGGCTCGCGTGCCGTGCTGCACGTGACACGCGACGGCGGCGGGGTCGTGCACACCCGCACGGGACGGTCCTTCTTCCCGGCCGCGCTGGAGTCCGCCCTGCTGGGCGAGGTCGCGACGACCGTCGAGGCCGTCGGGCTGTGGGACGAGCTCGGCACCGACTGGCTCGTGCTCGACGCCGAGATCCTGCCGTGGTCGCTGAAGGCCGGCGCCCTGGTGCGCGACCAGTACGCCGCGGTCGGTGCGGCGGCCCGGGCCGCGCTCCCGACGGCCGCAGCGGTCCTGGAGCAGGCGACCGGACGCGGCGTCGACGTGGCCGGGCTGCTCGAGCGCACCCGTCGCCGCGAGACCGAGGTGGACGCGTACGCCGCCGCCTACCGCCGCTACGTCTGGGAGACCGACGGCCTCGACGGCGTGAGGATCGCCCCGTTCCAGCTGCTCGCGTCGTCCGGGGCCACGTACGAGACGCGCGACCACCTGTGGCACCTCGCTCTCGCCGACCGGCTCGTGCAGCAGTCGCCGGAGCGGTTCACCCCGACGCGCCGCCTCGTCGTCGACGTCCACGACGCGGCGTCCGTCGAGGCCGGAGTCCGCTGGTGGGAGGAGCTGACCGGCGCCGGCGGCGAGGGCATGGTCGTCAAGCCGCTGGCCAACCTCGTGCGGGGGCCGAAGGGACTCGTGCAGCCCGGCATCAAGGTCCGCGGTCGCGAGTACCTGCGCATCATCTACGGCCCGGAGTACACCGCGCCGGAGAACCTCGCTCGCCTGCGCGACCGCAACCTCGGGCACAAGCGCTCCATGGCGCTGCGCGAGTACGCGTTGGGGCTCGAGGGGCTGCGCCGTCTCGCCGGGGGCGAGCCGACGTGGCGCGTCCACGAGTGCGCGTTCGCGGTGCTGGCGATGGAGTCCGAGCCGGTGGACCCGCGGCTGTGACGGCGCCGGTGAGCCCGGGCCGGCGCGGTGCAACCGTGGGTCCGTGGGTGCCCGAGTACCGGGTCGACTGGCGGGACGGCCGACTGAGCGTCCGGCCGGTCGACCGTGAGCTCGACGGCGTCCTGGTCCCGGTCCCGGTCAGCCGCGCGCTGGGCCCGCACCGCCAGGACGTCCAGCTCTGGCTGGAGCTGCTCGACGCCGCCTACGACGAGGACGAGGGCTGGGAGTCGCTGGACGCCCAGCTGCGCTGGAACGCCGAGGGCGAGCGGCTCGAGCGCGAGATCGACGCCTGGCTGCGGCCGGACGCCGTCGTCGTGCTCCCCCGTGACCCCTCCGTCGTCCACCTGCGGCTGATGGCCGAGTACGGTTCCGCCCTCTGGGACGACGGCGACGACGCCGACCTCAGTGCCCTCCCCCTGACCGACGAGCTGGTGCGCGACCTCGACGCCTGGAACACCACCTGGGAGATGAGCGCCCGGTTCGAGGACCAGCCGCTTCCCAGGGTCTGGGAGCACGAAGCCCACCGCCTGCGCGACGAGCTGCACCGCCAGCTCGGGCCCGGCTACGAGGTCCGGCTCCACCTCTGACCGTTTTGGCACGCGGTTCGTGACCGGACTCACGCCCCGCGGCCGGAAAACGCCTGCGCGGGCACTCAAAACGACACGTGTCGCGCCGATGAGGGGCGCCGTGCGCACCCTCCCCTCCACGTCCCGCTGGCAGCTCCGCCACCGCCTCGTCGCCCTCGGCGCCGGCAGCGTCGTCCTGACCGCCGCGATCCTCGTCGCCGTCGGCGCCTGGCAGACCACCCGCTTCACCGAGGACGCAGGCAGCCGCGTCGACGCCCTCACGGCGTCCGACCTCGAGCACGTCACCGCCGGCGTCGACCGGCTCGTGTCCGCGGTCGGCCAGTCCGTCCAGGACGCGCAGAGCGCCAGCATGGACGTCGTCGCGTCGAGCGTCGCCGAGGACGGCGGCCTGGCGCTCGACGGGGCGCCGGTGACCTGGCGAGCCGTGAACCAGGTCGACGAGACCACGTCGCGGGTGCAGCTCCCGGGCGCCTCCATCGGCGGGCGGGTGCTCGGGCAGAACCGCGACGCCCGGCGCTCCACCCCCGTCGTCGACGAGCTGAAGAAGCTCGTCGGTGGCGACATCACCGTCTTCCAGCGCATGAACGACGCCGGCGACCTGCTGCGGGTCGCCACCACCGTCAGGACGAAGGAGGGTGCCCGGGCGATCGGCACCTACATCCCGGCCCGGAACGCCGACGGCACCGACAACGCGGTCGCCGCCGCGATCCGCGCCGGCGAGCCGTACCGCGGCGTCGCGCAGGTCGTCGGCACGTGGAACGTCACCGCCTACGACCCGTTGAAGGACTCGCGCGGCCGGGTCGTCGGCGCGATCTTCGTCGGCGTGCCCCAGGCCGAGGCGATCAGCGCCCTCAGCGAGGCGCTCGAGACCACCACCGTCGGCGAGCACGGCTCGGTCTCGATCGTCAGCACCGGCGCCGCCGACCGCGGACGCGTCGTCGCCTCCACCGACGCCGACCAGGTCGGCCAGGAGCTCGACGCCGAGGACGCCGACGGCCGGCCGTGGCTCGAGCAGACCCTCGAGCGCGCCACCGCGCTCGAGCCCGGCGAGCAGGCCGACGCCACGTACCGCCTGCCCGGCATGGGCGCGGACGCCGCCGACAGCACCGTGCTCACCGCGTTCTACGAGCCGTACCAGTGGGCCGTCGTCGTCAAGGCCTACGGACCGGACTTCGACGCCGCCAAGCAGGCCCTCGCGGACGGGCGCCGCGGCATGCTGACGTCGTTCGCCGTCGTGGCCGTGCTGCTGGCGCTCGGCGGCGCCGCCGTCGCGTGGCTGGTCGCGACGCGGATGTCCCGGCGCATCGGACGCCTCACCAGCGCCATGAGCGCCCTCGCCCACCGCGACCTCACGGTGTCGGTGCCCGAGGACGGCGACGACGAGATCGGCACGATGAGCCGCGAGCTCAACACCGCCGTGGGCCAGCTGCACGAGCTGCTGACCGACATCACCGAGGAGGCCGGCCGGGTCGACTCGGCCACGCGCCGGCTCGGCAGCGTCCGCGACGACCTGACCGGGTCGGCCGACGCGGCGGCGCGGCTGTCGGGCGAGGCCGCCGGCTCGGCCGGCGAGGTGTCGCGCAACGTCGCGACGCTCAGCGTCGGCTCCGAGGAGATGACCGCCTCCATCGCCGAGATCTCCGGCTCCGCGCAGGAGGCGGCGGGCGTGGCCCGCGAGAGCGTCGGCCTGGCCGCCGAGGTCGAGGGCGTCATGCGCACGCTGAGCGACTCGTCCAGCCAGATCTCCGAGGTCGTGGACGTCATCGCGTCCATCGCCGAGCAGACGAACCTGCTCGCGCTCAACGCCACGATCGAGGCGGCCCGGGCCGGAGCGGCGGGCAAGGGCTTCGCGGTCGTCGCCGGCGAGGTCAAGGAGCTCGCCGGGCAGACCGCGCGAGCCACCAGCGAGGTCGGCGACCGCGTCGCCGCCATCCGCCAGGACACGTCCAGCGCCGTCGCGGCGATCGCCGCGATCACCGAGACGATCGGCCGCGTGGACGACTACCAGTCGACCATCGCCGCGGCCGTCGAGGAGCAGACCGCCACGACGAACGAGATGGCACAGAACGTCTCGTCCGCCGCGACCGGCAGCGAGCGCATCTTCGACAGCCTGCACGAGGTTGAGGCCACCATGACGCGGACGCGCGAGGCCGTCGAGGAGTCCTCGCAGGCGACCGAGGAGCTCGACCGGACGGTCTCCCGCCTGGCCGAGCTCATCGGCGCGTTCAAGGTCTGAGGCTCAGGCGGCCTGCTCGCGCGCCCGGCGCGGACGGGCCGTCTGCTCGGCCACGGCGAGCACGAGCAGCGCCCCCAGCGCCAGGCCGGCGCCGACCCAGATCGGCGACGTGTAGCCCAGGCCGGCGCTGATCGTCAGTCCGCCGAGCCAGGCACCCATCGCGTTGCCGACGTTGAAGGCGGCGATGTTGGCGCCGCTGGCCAGGGTCGGCGCCTCCCCTGCGTAGGTCATGATCCGCATCTGCAGGCCGGGCACGGTGGCGAAGCCGAAGGCGCCCATCAGCAGCAGCGAGGCGACCGTCGCGACCTGCGACCCGGCGGTGAGCGCGAAGAACGTCATCACGACGGTGAGGGCGGCCAGCACGACGAACAGCGTCCGCGGCACCGACACGTTGGCCGCGCGTCCGCCGAGCAGGTTGCCGACGAACAGCCCCGCCCCGAACAGCACGAGCAGCCACGGCACGGCACCGGACGCGAACCCGCTCACCTCGGTCAGCGTGTAGGCGATGTACGTGAACGCACCGAACATGCCGCCGAAGCCCAGCACGGTCATGAGCAGGGACAGCCAGACCTGGCCGCTGCGGAAGGCGCGCACCTCGCGGCGCAGGTCGCCGGGCTCGTCGTCGTCGGCCGTGGCCGGCACGAGCACCGCGATGGCGGCCAGGGCGACGACGCCGATGACCGTGATGGCCCAGAAGGTCGAGCGCCAGCCCAGCTGCTGGCCCAGGAACGTGCCCATCGGGACGCCTAGCACGTTGGCGATGGTGAGCCCGCCGAACATGAGCGCGATCGCGCCGGCCCGCTTGGCCGGGGGCACCATGCTCGCGGCCACGACCGAGCCGATGCCGAAGAACGCGCCGTGGCACAGCGCCGCGACGACGCGACCGGCCAGCATCACCTCGTAGGTCGACGCCACCGCGGACAGCAGGTTGCCCACGACGAACAGCACCATGAGCCCGAGCAGGACGTGCTTGCGCGGCAGCCGGGTCACCGCCGCGGTCAGCAGGATCGCCCCGACGGCGACGCTGAGCGCGTAGCCGGAGATCAGCCAGCCGGCGGCGGCCTCGCTGACCGCGAAGTCGTCCGCGACCTCGGGGAGCAGACCGGCGATGACGAACTCGGTCAGCCCGATGCCGAAGCCACCGATCGCCAGCGCCAGGAGCCCGGCCGGCATCCGGCGACTCTGTGCGGGTGCAACATCCCGCGCGTGCAATGAAGTCATGCGTCGAACGTAGTTGCACACGCTGGATATTGCAAAGCGCTGGTAGAGTGACCTCGGACATGCCGAGGAGGAACCCATGGGGATCAGCGACGACGCCGTCGAGGTGCGCGCCCAGGGATGGCGCCGGCTCGCCGCCCTGCACCAGCTCATCGAGTCGCGGCTCGAGAAGGCGCTGCAGGCCGAGCACGGCCTCTCCGTCGTCGAGTTCACCGTCATGGACGCGCTCGCCCGCCAGGACGGCTTCCACCTGCGCATGGCCCAGCTCGCCCGCGCGGCCGGCCTGTCCCCCAGCGCGTCCACCCGCCTGGTCAACCGGCTCGAGGACCGCGGCTTCCTGACCCGCATCCTGTGCGCGGACGACCGCCGCGGCATCTACACCGAGCTGACGGCCGCGGGACGCACCGCGCTGGACGACGCGCACCCCACCCACGACGAGACGCTGCAGAAGGCGCTCGCCGAGGCCGAGGGCATGCCCGAGCTGGCCGACCTCGTCCGCACCCTCGCGCGCTGACTCAGGCCGGCTGCGGCCGGAACCCCGAGCACATCACCCGCAGGTAGGTCAGGCGCTCGCCGTCGTGCCGGTAGTACGCCTGCTGCTCCACGACGTGCGAACCCCTGCCGTTCACCACCTCGAACCGGTAGGCGACCTGGTCGAGGTCGACGACCGAGGGCCCGCGCTGGAACCGGGTGAGCGCCTCGACGTGGTCGGAGTCCTCGAACCAGTGCCCGAGCACGATCTCGACGACCTCGTCGGCGGTGCCGGCCTGCCAGGTGCGGCCCGGCGTGAGGCCGCGGAAGTCGACGTCCGCGGCGAGCACGTCCGCCAGGGCGGCGCGATCGTGTCCGGCGATCGCGCGGACGAGCCGTTCGACGGGGTCGTTCATGGCGCCTCCTGGGCCGACATCCCCAGTAACCCGCTCCGCGTCCGCCAGGTCAAGGGCCGCGGACGCACGAGGGCCCCGGGACCGTGCGGTCCCGGGGCCCTCCTGGGTCGATGTCAGTCGCAGACGCGCGGGCGCTCCACGACGCACCGCTCGACGACGCGGAACTTCACCGTCACCTTGCGGTCACGGGTCGCACCGGTCACCTTCACCGTGCGCTTGCCCCAGGTGCGTCCGACGTTGAACGACACGCGGTAGCGACCGTCGGCGTCCGCGCGGCCGGTCGCGACGACCTTGCCCTTGTAGCGCACCGAGACCTTCTCGCCCGGCAGCAGCTGGACGTCGAACTTCAGGTGGTCCGAGGCCCGGATCGCCGAGCGCGGCAGGCGCAGCGGCTTGAGCTTCTCGGGCACCGCGACGTTCAGCCGCACCGAGCCCACGCGGCCGGCGACGGCGCCGCGCACCTGGACGACCGGACGGGAGCCGGCCGAGCGGGGCACGACGACGCGCACCCGCGCGACGCCCGCGGCGTCCGCCGTGCCGCGAGCCGCGACCTTGCCGCCGATGACGACGGTGACCTTCTCGCCCGCGGCCAGGCCGCGCGCGGTCACCGTCTGGGCCGAGCCGGGACGCACGACCGTCGTCGGAGCGACGGCCTTCAGGGTCTTGCGGGGCAGCACGCGGACGCTCACGCGGTCGGCGGCGCGGCCGGTGGCGTTCTTGGCCGACAGCGCGAAGACGTGCGTGCCGGCGCGTCCCAGCTTGACCGTGCGGGTGCCGGTCGCCGCGACCGCGCCCTTCCACGCGCCGGTGGCGGTGAGGGCGGTGACGTCCGTGCTGCGCCAGGTCAGGGTGACCGAGCCACCCTCGGCCACGACGTCGGTGGACGCCGTCAGGCCCACGGTGGGCGCCTTGACCACCGGAGGCGTCGGCGGGGTGGCCGGCTTGCCGATCGTCAGGCGCGAGGTGCCGACGCGGTTCTCCAGGCCACCGGCAGTCGCCACGAAGCTCGTGCCGGTCAGGGTGACCGTGCCGGACGCACGGACCGGGAGGCGGACGACGCAGTTGTCGGCCGTCGCCACCGAGGCGCCGGACAGCTCGACCCGACGGCCGGACGTCGTGACGGTGCCGCTGCAGCTGTTCACGGGTGCTCCGGCCGCGGTCAGGCCGGCCGGCAGCTCGAGCGTCCAGCCGAGCGCGGAGGCGGGCGCCAGTTTGAGGTTCTCGATCGAGACGTCGAGGTTCGCCACGTCGCCGGGACGGACGCTGGCGCGGTCGAAGCGGGCGTCCAGGTTGGTGCCCTGGAAGCCGACGATGTGACGCATCTCGGCCTGCTGGACGCCGGGCGTGGAGCCGAGGTTCCACTGGGTCATGAGGCCCGCGTCGTGGATGGCGGTCTCGACCTGGAAGCCGATGTCGTTGCCGGCCTGCACGACGCTGTAGGGGTCGTAGAAGCTGGCGGCGCGAGCGCCGTCGAACGGCTTGGAGCCGGGCATCTCGCGGACGCCGACGAGGATCCCCGAGCTCGGGTTCAGCGAGATGACCGAGCGCACCGGCTGGGTGAGCATGATGCCGTAGCCCTGGTCGGACGAGCCGGGGGCCGAGTCGCCGCCGTAGTAGAACTTCACCGCGTCCGTGCTGCCGGGCGGGATCTCGAAGGAGTACGCGTCGTCCACGTACTGGTTCGGGAAGGTGTAGGACAGCGTGCGGGTGACCACGTAGCTCAGGCCGCCCTTCTCGGCGGTGTAGCGGACGACCGCCTCGCTCTCGCCGCCGGCGACCGTGCGGGTGCCGTCGTTGAGCGGCGCGGTCGCCGTGGTGGCGTCGCCGCTCGTCGAGATCACCTCGACGGACTTCCAGGGCTGGCCGGAGGCCGGGCCGGCGGTGCCGAACAGCGTGCCGCCGACGGACAGCATCGGGGCGCCACCGGAGCAGCACCACTGCGACGTGCCGGCCAGGTAGGGGTCGTCGCTGCCGGCCGGCGCCATGCCGACGCCGGGCGTCTTGTTGACGGCGAAGCGCAGGCCATCCGAGCCGTCGGGGCGCACGCCGCCGTCGGGGTTGAGGACGACGGACGTGGGGGCCGGGTCGGCCGCGGCGGCCGGCTGCCAGGCACCGCCGGCGAAGAAGGACAGGACGAGGGCGAGTCCGGCCGCGAGCGCGGCTGGACGTCTGGTTGAGGACACGAGAGCTCCAGGACGTGAGTGACAGAACAGCCGTGGCGCTCCGCTCGCCCGAGAACGCGTGCTCACCAGGCGCCGACGGCTGCGGCGCTCCGAGGGCGAGCGGGAGTCCGATCGTCCCGCGCGCGTCCGATCTGAGCGGAAAAACGATTCGGCTCGCGTGATCCGTGCCTTGACTGCCTCGCGGGCGGAAGGCTCAGCCGACGGCGGCGGCGTGCTCGTCGAGCCAGCCGCGCAGGGCCTCGGCCTCCACCGGGCGCGAGTGCAGGTAGCCCTGGGTCACGTCGCACTCCAGCTCCCGCAGCGCCTCGAGCGTGGCCTGGTCCTCGACCCCCTCGGCCACGACGCGCAGCCCGAGCCGGTGCGCCAGGTCGATCGTCCCGGCGACGACGGCGTGGGTGCGCTCGTCCTGACGCATCCGCTGCACGAACGAGCGGTCGATCTTCAGCTCGTCCACGGGGAGGTCGGAGAGGTAGGACAACGACGAGTAGCCGGTGCCGAAGTCGTCGATGCTCAGGCTCACCGCGCGATCGGCCAGCGCGTCGAGCACGCGCGGCACCGCCTCGGCGTTCTCCATGAGCACGCTCTCGGTGATCTCGAGGGCCACCAGCTGCGCGCTCGCCCCGGTCGCCTCCAGAGCGTCGTGCACCATCTGCTCGAGCCGCCAGTCCAGGAACAGCGACGACGACAGGTTCACCGAGACCCGCAGCGGCGTGCCGGCCCGCTCCCACGCGGCCGACTGCGCCGCGGCGAGGGTCAGGACGGTCTCGGTGAGCGGACGCATGAGGCCGTGCCGCTCGACCAGGTCGACGAACGCGTCGGGGTACAGCAGCCCGTGGACAGGGTGGTCCCAGCGCACGAGCGCCTCGGCGCCGACGACGCGGCCGGTGCGCAGGTCGAGCTGGGGCTGGTAGTGCACGACCAGGTGGCCCACGCGCGGGTCCGGGTCCGGTGCCAGCAGGGAGGTCAGCTCCTCGACCCGCTCGCGGGCGGCGTGGGCCGCGGCCTCCTCGTTCGGGTCGTAGTAGGCGACGTGGCGCTCGGCCCGCTTCGCCACGTGCATGGCCACGTGCGCGCGGCGCAGCAGCTCGTCGGCCCCGGCCAGGTCGTCCGCCGGCCGGGCCTGGGCGACCCCGATGCTCGCCCGCAGCCGCAGGGTCGCGGCGCCCACCTCGACGGGCCGTTCGAGCGCCAGGACCAGGCCGTCGGCCGTGGTCGCCGGGTCCGATGCTTCCGGCTCGTGCAGCACGACCATGAACTGGTCGCCGCTGATGCGCGACACCATCCGCTCGGGCAGCTGCTCGCGCATCCGTGCCGCCATCGCACGCAGGACCGCGTCGCCGGCGGCGGGGCCGAACCGGTCGTTCACGTCGCGGAACCCGCGCAGGTCGACGGCGAGCAGCGAGACCGGCTCACCCGCGGCGAGCTCGGCCATGGCGTCCTCCAGCGCGCGGGCGAGTCTCCGGCGGTTGCCCAGCCCGGTCAGCTCGTCGGTGCGGGCCTCCATCCGGCTCTGGGTCGCCGCCTGGATCTCCCGGACGATGCCGCCGGTGCGCGCGATGCCGAGCAGGGCTGCCACCCCGGCGACCACACCGGCGGCGCGGGCGTCCTCGGCACCGGTCAGCAGGGCAGCGAGCAGGACGAGGCAGGCGGCCGCGGTCAGCGCGAGCGACCAGCTCGTCGTCAGCGGCGGCCGCTCCCCCTCGGTGCGACGAGAGGGAAGCGGTCGGTGCAGCGCGACGACCGCTGCGCTGCAGACGACCACCTGGCCCAGCGAGCTGACCAGCTGGAGCGCGTGGAAGCCGGACCGAACCACGATCAGCTGCGCCACCACGACCGCCGCCACCACGACCATCACCGCCCAGAGCCGGAGCTCCGGACCCATCCCCGCGAGCAGCCCGACGCTCAGGCAGGCGAGCAGGAGCACCATGCCGACCGCGACCTGCACGAGGACGACGACCTCCTCGGCCGTGGTCCAGCCGGCCGTGTCCAGCAGGCGTCCGTCGGTGACGAGCAGCCCCGCGCTCACGACGACGGCGATCATCCCGAGCGCGTTGGTCCAGTCGCCCAGGTCCGGCACGCCGGAGCCGAGCCGGTCCCACAGCAGGACACCGTGGAAGGCCAGGACGGACGCCAGGACCGAGCCGACCACGAATCCCGCCTCGTGCCCGACGCCGAGGTCCATGGAGTGCAGCACGGCGTCAACGCCCAGGCCCAGGGCGAGCACGGACGCGGCGCCGGCGATCGCCCGCTGGGGCGCCTGGTGCCGGTACGTGGAGACACGCCGGATCATGCAGCGTGCCTGCACCACGAGCAGCACAGCGGTGGCGCCCTGCAGCGGCGCGTGATGGGGGTGCATGAGCACGGCGAGCGCCTGCACCAGCGCGGTCGCCGCGGCCAGCGCGACGGGGACCGCCAGGTTGGGACGCGTGACGCTGTGAGCAGCTTCCGAGATGTTCATGCCGTCAGCCCCATCGGCGACCGCGGGCGTGGCCTGAGCGGATCGGTGCGCCGCGGTCAGCCGAAGTGGGCGTAGACCTTCTCACGCTGGGCGGCGGCACCCTCGCCGTGCCCGGCGCCCACCTCGTCGTGCTCGACCGTGACGACGAGGGCGTCCAGGCGGGGCTCCTGACGACGCCGGCAGTCCTCCGCGACCAGGTCGAGGATCCGGCCGAACCCGTTGGCGGGGTGCGGCAGGCCGAGGTCCTCCTTGAGCGCGCCGTACGTGGTGGTGGAGCGGACGCGGGCGAGCTCGACGAGCCGCTCCCGGACCCGCGGCGCCCACACCGCGTCGAGCGCGGTGACGTTGCGCATGCGTCCGTTGACCATCACCCGGTCGCCGGCGCGCAGCGTGAACGTCATGGCGTCATCGTGCCAGGCGTCACAGGTCGCCGCGCGGGACCGGCCCGCCGGCGTCCCGCCGCGCGTCGCCCGGTGCCCGCGGCCGGGCTCGGCCGATACCGTGCCGTCATGCGTCCGCTGCAGCTCGTCGCCCTCCCCTTCGCCGTGCTCGGCGTCGCCGGCCCGGCCCCGGTGGACGTCCGATGACCGCCACCGACGTCGGCGCGATCGTGGTCGGCGGCGGGCTGGTCGGGTCGGCCGCGGCCTGGCAGCTGGCGCGCCGCGGCCGCGAGGTGCTGCTGCTCGAGCGCTTCGGCCCCGGTCACCTCCACGGCGCCTCGCACGGCGCGTCCCGCATCTTCCGGCGCACGTACGCCGACCCGACCTACGTGCGACTCGCGCAGGAGGCCGAGACCGCCTGGCACGAGCTGGAGCAGCGCACTGGCGCCGATCTGCTCACCCGCACCGGTGGCGTCGACCACGGCTCCGCCCAGGCGCTCGCCGGTCTCGTCGCGACGCTCCGGTCGCTCGACGAGCCGCACGAGCTGCTGCCGGCCGCCGCGGCCACCGAGCGCTTCCCCGGGCTCGCGTTCGAGACCGACGTCCTGTTCTCCCCCGCCACCGGGCGCGTCCACGCCGACCGCGCCGTGGCCGCCCTGCAGCAGGCGGCTGCGCTCGAGGGCGCGGAGGTCCGGCACCACGCCCGCGTCGCGAGCCTCGAGCTCGCCGGCGACGCCGCGGTCGTGGAGCTGGAGGACGGCACGCGGCTCCGCACCCGCGAGCTCGTCGTGGCGGCCGGCGCCTGGGCGCACGACCTCGTCGGGCACCTGGTGCCGCTCCCCCGCATCACGGTGACCCAGGAGCAGCCCGCGCACTTCCAGGCGGGCGTGCCGACCGAGGACTGGCCAGCAGTCGTGCACCACGCCCGTCCCGGCGACGGCTCACCTGCCGACGCCTACGCGCTGGCCACGCCCGGCGAGGGCTACAAGGTCGGCTTCCACGGCGTCGGGCCGGTCGTCCACCCCGACGAGCGCGACTACGCCGCGACTCCGGAGGGCCTGGCACAGCTGCGCGCGTACGTGACGCGCTGGTTCCCCGGGCTCGACCCGGCCACCGCCGACCCGATCAGCTGCACCTACGCCACGACCGACGACGAGCACTTCGTGCTCGACCGGCGCGGACCGCTCACCGTCGCCGCGGGGTTCTCCGGTCATGGGTTCAAGTTCGGGCCGGTGCTGGGCCGGGTCCTGGCCGACCTCGTCGACGGACGTCCGGCCGAGGCGATGTTCGGGCTGGAGGCCGTGCGCACGAGCGCCCGCGGCCTGAGCACCGGCTCCAGCTAGGCCACGACGGCGGTGTCGGGGATCAGTCCTCCAGGATGAGCACCAGGGTCTTCCGCGATCCCCTCGAGAACAGGCAGGCACGCAGGTCCGTCGGCGCCGACCCCCACCTCACGCTCGAGAGCAGGTCGGTCGCCGTCCTCTCGTCCACCTCTCGGACGGTGCTGAACGCGACGTCGTTGAGCAGCGTCCGCTCGATCTCGTCGCTCGTCAGGAACGCCTTCGTGTCGGCCTTCGACAGAACTCGCACGAAGTCCCACCGCTGCCGTGCCTCGTCGATGAAGGCGTAGTTCATCATCCGGATCGAACGTGGCGTTCCGGACCTCCGCTTCTTCGCCACCACCGATCTCCTCTCGCGGCACGGGCACGAGGACCGGTCCACGTGGCCGTCCGGTCCCTCGCCGATCCTGGACGAACGTCAACTGGCCGTCCAGCGCGTGCTGCGGCTCGGCGCCCGCGGCCTGAGCACCGGCTCCAGCTAGAGCTCCACCACCACAGCGTCGTCGGCGTGCAGCCTGCCGGCCACCAGCACCCCGTCGCGCTCGGCGACGGCCGTGACGAACCCGTAGTCGTCGCGCGCGCTGCGCAGGTCGTGCACCAGCCGGCCGTCCAGGTCGAACGCCGCCACCCAGGCGATCGGCTCCGGCTTGGGCTGCACCGACTCCGGCAGGTTCCACACCACCGTGCGCAGGAACCCCGGACGCGGCAGCAGCCGGTCGAGCAGCGCGTTGCGCGGGGCGGCGTAGGCGACCCAGACCAGGCCGTCGCTGCCCAGGCTCGCGTTGTCGGGCATGCCGGGCAGGTTGTCGGCGAACGACTCCCAGGTGCCGGCCGCCGGGCCGGTGAGCCGGTACCTCCGCAGCCGGTAGCCGGCGGTCTCGGCCACCACGAGGTGCGACTCGTCGGGCGCCAGCACCAGCCCGTTGGCGAACTTCAGGTCGTCGGCGAGCACGGTGACCGTGCCGTCGGGGTCGCGCCGCGCCAGCGCGCCGGTGCAGGAGTGCTCCAGCACGTCGCCCAGGTAGTGCTCCAGGTCCCAGCGCCGGGTCGAGACGGTGAACCAGATCGTGCCGTCGCGCGCCTCGACCACGTTGCTGGCGAACCGCAGCGGCGTCCCGGCGAGCGAGTCGACGAGCACCTCGACCTCACCGTCCGGACGTACGCGCAGCAGCCCTCGGTCGTGGTCGCACACCAGCACGCTGCCGTCGTGGGCCGGCTCCAGCCCGAGCGGACGTCCGCCGGTACGCGCCAGCACCTCGCGGTGCCCGCGCGACAGGTCGATGCGCACGACCTCGCCGTCGGCGGTGCCGGCGAGGAGTCGGCCCTCGCGGTCGAAGACCACGTCCTCGGGCCCGGCTCCGGTGGCGATGCGGGCGACGACGTCGAACGGGCGGGTGGCGGGGGTGCGTCCGGCGTCGGCGGGGGCCGGCGGCGGAGTCCAGCGGCGGGTGCGGAGCAGGCGGCGGGTTCCGGCGTCGGTCATGGCCGGGACCGTATCCCGCACCGGGGTCGCCGCCCACGCGCTCGGGCTGACGGGCCGGCCGTCCGGTGCGACGATCGAGGGATGGACGTGAGCTGGTGGGCCTTCGTGGGCGTGGTGATGGTCGCGTACCTCGTGCCGGGCCCGGACTTCCTGGTGATCCTGCGCTCGGCCACGCGGGGCGTCCGGCCCGGCGTCGCCGCAGCCCTCGGCGCGCAGGCCGGCCTGTGCCTGCACGTGGCCCTGGCCGTCGCCGGCCTCTCGGTCGTTCTGGCGCGCCACCCCGACCTGCTCACGACCGTGCGCGTGCTCGGCGGCCTGTACCTGCTCTACCTCGGCGGGCGCCTCGTGCTGCCGACGCTGCGCCGGGCGCCGGAGCAGCAGCGACGCGCGCCGGCGGACCCGCCCGCGTCCGTGCGCTCCAGCTTCGTGCAGGCGCTGGCGACCAACGTCCTCAACCCCAAGGCCGTCCTGTTCTTCGCCGCGGTGCTCCCGCAGTTCGTGAGCGCGGGCGACGTGCCGGTCTGGACGCAGGTCGCCGTGCTGGGCGCGGTGGACGTGCTGCTCGGTCTCGTCGCCTGGACGGTGGTCGTCCTGCTCGGGCTCCGGCTCGCCGCGCTCCTGCGCCGCGAGCGCGTCCGGCGCGCCTGGGACCGCACGACCGGGCTCGCCCTGGGCGGCCTCGGCGCGGGCCTGCTCGTGGCCCACGACTGACCCCGGACGTGCGAAGGACCCCCGCCGGGCAGGGCAGGGGTCCTCGCTGACTGGTGGTGGGTCGCCTACTCGGCGACCTCCTCGGCGGCCGGGTCCGGCGCCAGGTGACCGATGTCGGAGCCGGTGTCGGACATGTCCTCCGGCTCGGCCGGGACGGGGCCCTGGTTCGCGGGCGTGCCGCCCTGGCTCGGGTCGTCACCGGCGTCCTGGTCCTTCACCGGACCCTGATCGCTCTGCGGCGCCACGTGCTCCTGGTGGTGGTTGATCGCACCACTGGGCTCGCGCGGGGTCTCGGGGTTCTGGTCACTCACGGGCGTCCTCCTCGTTCATCCTGCGGGCGTTCTCCGGGCTCGACTCCAGCTCGCTCTCGTTGCGCGCCTCGACGACGGTCGAGATCAGCGCCAGGATCGCGGCGACCGCGGCGCAGGCCAGGCCCACGTAGCCCCACGGGCGGGCGGCGATCACGTCGTACCGGCTCAGGACCATGATCAGCACGCCGACCACGAACAACGTCGTCAGCACGGCCATGCGTCCGGCGTATCCCTTGCGGTACTTCTTCACTCTTCGCGGTGCTGCCATGACCGCCTCGTACCCAGTGACCGGCGATCCAACCATCATGGACGGGTGCGCACCCCTCCCCTCGCCTCCGGCGGGCTCGACGTCGGCGACGGCCACGAGCTGCACTGGGAGGAGCACGGCAACCCCGACGGCGTCCCGGCGGTCGCCCTCCACGGCGGCCCGGGCTCGGGCATCGGGCAGGGCTGGCTGCGCTGGTTCGACCTGAGCCGCTACCGCGTCCTGCTGCTCGACCAGCGCGGGTGCGGACGCAGCACTCCGCACGCCGGACGCACCACGGACGCGCTGCGCGCGAACACCACGCAGCACCTCGTGGACGACCTCGAGCGCCTGCGCGAGCTGCGCGACGTCCACCGCTGGGTCGTCCTCGGTGCCTCGTGGGGCTCCACGCTCGGTCTGGCCTACGCCCAGGCGCACCCCGAGCGCGTCCGGGCGCTCGCGCTGTTCTCCGTCGTCACCACGACCCGGCGTGAGGTCGCGTGGGTCACGCGCGACATGCGCCGGCTCTTCCCGCGCGAGTGGGAGGACTTCGTCGGCGCCCTGCCCGAGGCCGAGCGCCACGGCGACCTGGCTGCGGCGTTCCACCGGCTGCTCGTCGACCCCCACCCGGCGGTGCACCAGGCCGCCGCCCGGGCCTGGTGCGCCTGGGAGGACCGGCACGTCTCGCTCAGCGCGGTGCACGACCCGCGCTACGACGACCCCGTCTTCGCGCTCGGCTTCGCCCGGCTCGTCACCCACTACTGGAGCCACGCGGCCTGGCTCGGCGAGACCGAGCTGCTCGACGGGACGGCCCGCCTGCACGGCGTCCCGGGCCTGCTGGCCACCGGTCAGGGCGACGTGAGCGGCCCGCCGGACGTCGCCCACGACCTGGCCGCGCGATGGCCCGACGCCGAGCTCGTCGTCGTGCCCGACGCGGGCCACGGCACGGGCGCCGCGCTGGAGGCGGTCGTCCGCGAGGCCGTCTCGCGTTTCGCCGCCCTGCCGTGAGCGGCAGGGCCTAGGCTGCCGTCATGTCCCAGCGCGTGACGATCGTCCCCCTCGACTCCGAGGTCTTCAAGCAGACCGACCCCATCGACATCGAGTTCGACCTCGAGGGCGGGCGCGCCATCTCGGCGACCACCCAGGTCATGTTCGGCTCGCCGTTCCTGGTGCTGCTGATCGAGGACTGACCCGCCCGGGCGGCGGACCTGCGCGTCGGGAAGAATGGCCGGGTCCCGCGATCCTGGAGGAACCGCATGCGCATCACCCGTCGTACGTTCGTCGCCGCTCCCGCCGAGGACGTGTGGAAGCTGGCCTGCGACTTCTCGCTGTGGCACCCCAAGCTCGCGCACTACACCGGCGGCCCCGAGACGTCCGCGGAGCTGGTCGTCACCGTGGTCGAGCGTGACGACGCCGCGATGAGCCTGCGCTACACGATGCCCGAGCCGCCGTTCAGCATCGTCGACCACACCGCCACCATCACGGTGCGCGACAACGGTCACTCCACCGCGTACGTCACGTGGGAGGCCGACGTCGACGCGGCGCCCGAGCAGCAGGACGAGCTCGAGGACAAGCTCGGCGACGACGTCTTCGACGTCGCCCTGGACCAGCTCGCCACGACCGCGCAGGACGCCCAGGTCCCGAGCCGCTAGCCGGGCCGGCGGCCGGCTAGGACCGCCAGTTCGCGAACCCCAGGACGATCAGGCGCATCTGGCGCCGGGCGCCCTCCTTGATCCGCGCCTCCAGGTCGGGCCGGCCGTCGGGCATCTCGACGACCTCCTCGGCGTTGGAGACCATGTTGCGGACGAACAGCCGCGACACCATGTGCACGTCGTCGCTGTGCCAGCGCTCGATGTGCGGCAGCTTGGCCAGCACGACCGCCAGCTCGCTCTCGAACAGCTCCAGCTCGTGCCGGATCGCCTGGCGCACCACCGGTGAGCCGCCGACGCGCTCGCGCGCCACGAACCCGAACTGCGCCTTGCTCGTCTTCACCGTCTCGACCAGCACCTCGGCGGCCGCGTCGATGATGTTCTCGAACACCTGCGGGTCGCGCTGCGCCTCGCGGATCATGCGCCGCAGCGTGCTGAACGACTCCTCCACCAGGGCCAGGCCGAGCTCGTCCATCGACTGGAAGTGCCGGTAGAAGGCGGTCGGGACGACGCCGGCCGCACGGGCCACCTGCCGCAGGCTGATCTGGGCGAAGCCGGAGGAGCCGCTCAGCTCGAGCGCCGCAGCCATGAGGGCCTCGCGCGTGCGCTCCTTCTGCTCCTGCCGCGTCCCTGCGGCACTCCCGCTCGCCATGCGACCAGCCTATCGGCACCCCGAGTGAACAGGTGTTCCCCGTCACCGTCGCGTGCGGGGCCCAGTCGTTGCGTCGTCCCGCGGCCTGTGCGACCCTTGGAGTGCACACGCGTTCACTGAACGCCCGAAGCGAGGAGAACGATGGGGCTGATCCGAGCCGCGCTGGCGTCCAAGCCGGTCGCGTCGCTGACGTCGCCGCACTCGATCGACCACTACCTGGAGCACGTCCACCCCATGTGGACCGTCACCCAGGTGCGGGCGCGAGTCGTGGAGGTCGTCCGCGAGACCGGCGTCGCGAGCACCGTCGTGCTGCGCCCGAACGGCGCGTGGCGCGGGTTCCGGGCCGGCCAGCACGTCGAGTTCGGCGTCGAGGTCGAGGGCAAGCGCCGCGTGCGCGTGTTCTCGGTGTCCAGCTCCGAGCAGCGCGCCGGTCGCACGTTCAGCGTGTCGGTCAAGGCGCACCCGGACGGCTACGTCTCCCAGTACCTGCACCACGAGCTCAAGCCCGGCACGCTCGTGCACCTGTCGCAGGCCGACGGCGAGTTCGTGCTCCCCCGCACGCTGCCCGACCACGTCCTGCTGCTCAGCGGCGGCAGCGGCATCACCCCGGTCATGTCGATGCTGCGCACGCTGCGCGACGCCAAGCCGGGCACGCCGCGCCCCCAGGTCACCTTCCTGCACTACGCGCGCTCGCGCGAGGACGAGATGTTCACCGCCGAGCTCGACGCGCTGGCCGAGGAGGCCGGGCTCGGCCGGGTCGTCCGCGTCTACACGCGGGCGCCCGAGCCGGACGCTCCGGTCGCGGGGCGCTTCAGCGCCGAGCACCTCGAGCAGCTGGGCATCGACCCCACCACCACGCTCACGTACGCCTGCGGCCCGGCCGGCCTCATCGCGTCCGTCCGCGACGCGTACGAGGCGGCCGACGCGGCCGACCAGCTGCGCGTCGAGTACTTCAAGGTGCCCACCGTCGACCTCGCCGCCGAGGACGCGACCGGCACCCTCACGTTCGAGGACAGCGCCGTCAGCGCCGACAACTCGGGCGCCACGATCCTGGAGCAGGCCGAGTCCTCCGGCCTGTCCCCCCGCTACGGATGCCGCATGGGCGTCTGCAACACCTGCGCCGTCAAGAAGAACCACGGCGCCGTCCGCCACGTCATCTCCGGCGAGGTGTCCGCCAACACCGACGAGACCGTCAAGATCTGCGTCCAGGTCCCCGTCGGCGACGTCAGCATGGCCCTCTAGAGAGGAACCCACCCGTGTCCCACTACCGCACCAAGCACGCTCCCATCGAGCCGCTGAGCGCCAGCAACCACAACAAGGCGCCGCAGCCGCTCGTCGGCCCCGACGCCGACAAGCGCGCCACCATCGGCACCGACCTGATGAGCTACGAGCAGCTCGAGGAGTTCGGCCGCGAGCTCGACACCGTGCGCCAGCGCGTCCTCGACGACCTCGGCCAGGCCGACGCCGACTACATCCGGCGGGTCATCAAGCTGCGCAACCTGTTCGAGGTGCTCGGCCGCGTCGGCCTGTTCATGCCGTTCTTCTGGCCGGCGTTCGTCGCCGGCATCGTGCTGCTCGGCGTGGCCAAGATCCTCGAGAACATGGAGATCGGCCACAACGTCATGCACGGCCAGTACGACTGGATGAACGACCCGCTGGTCAACGGCCAGAAGTACGAGTGGGACAACGTGGCCCCCGCGCAGGAGTGGAAGCACGGCCACAACTACATGCACCACACCTACACGAACATCCACGGCATGGACCGGGACATCGGCTACAACATGTTCCGCATCGACGCCGAGCAGCCCTGGTACCCCAGCCACCGGTTCAACCTGCCGCTCGCGTTCATCCTCATGCTGCTGTTCGAGTGGGGCGTGATGTACCACGGCGTCGAGCTCGACGAGTACCTCGCCGGCCGCATGGACAAGGCCGAGTTCCAGGGCCGCAAGAAGCGCGCGATGCGCAAGATCCGCAAGCAGCTGGTCAAGGACTACGTCGCCTTCCCGGTGCTGTCGCTGGCGCTGGTGCCGTTCACCTCCTGGTGGACCCCCGTGCTCGTCCTCGCCGGCACGTTCGTGGCCAACGTCATCCGCAACATCTGGACCTTCCTGGTCATCTTCTGCGGCCACTTCCCGGCCGAGGTCGAGACCTTCAAGGAGGAGGAGGCGCAGAACGAGACGCGCGGCCAGTGGTACCTGCGCCAGCTGCTCGGCTCGGCGAACATCTCCGGCAGCAAGCCCTTCCACGTGCTGACCGGCAACCTGAGCTACCAGATCGAGCACCACCTGTTCCCCGACATCCCGGCCCGCCGCTACGGCGAGGTGTCCGCGGACGTCCACCGCCTGGTCGAGAAGTACGACCTGCGCTACAACACCGGCCGGCTGTCGCGGCAGCTGTGGAGCGTCGCCTCCCAGCTGCACCAGCTGAGCAAGAAGCCCGACGACCCCTACAAGGTCGGCAACTCCCCGGAGTCCAAGGCGCTGCGCCGGGCCAAGCGCGAGGCCGAGGCCGAGCGTCGTGCCCAGGAGCAGGTCACGGCACACTAGTGGCATGGGCCTGAGCCGTCACGAGATCACCAAGGACGTGCTGCAGCAGTACGTCGAGGCGGCGTTGAGCACGGCGGGCGGGGTCGCAGCGATCTGCTTCGACGCCGCCCGCCGCGTCACGTCCGAGCTGGGCGCGTTCGGCACCGAGGTGTTCGAGATCCGCGAGGCCAGCCGTCGTGCCCAGGAGGACGACGCGACCAATCCGGAGGGCCGCTAGCCACGAACCAGGGGCATGACGCTCTCCCCTGCGCGGCCCCGCGTCGCGGTCGTCGGCTCCGGCATCTCCGGGCTGACCGCCGCGTACGTGCTGCGCCGCACCCATGACGTCACGGTCTTCGAGGCCGACGACCGGGCCGGTGGCCACGCCCACACGCACACGGTCGCCGACGGGGCTCGCAGCCACCGGGTCGACTCCGGCTTCATCGTCCACAACGACCGCACGTACCCGCTGCTGCGCCGGCTGTTCGCCGAGCTGGACGTGCCGGTGCGCCCGACCGAGATGAGCATGAGCATCCGGTGCGACGGGTGCGGCCTGGAGTACGCCGGCGGCCGCGGGCTGAGCGGCCTGTTCGCCCAGCCGCGTCGCCTGGCCGACCCGCGCTTCCTGCGCATGCTGCTGGACGTCAAGCGCTTCCAGCGGGCCGCCCTCGCGCTGCTGGACGCGCCGCAGCACGACGCCGAGCCGCAGACCTACGGCGACTTCCTGCGCGAGCACGGGTTCGGCGCCTACTTCGTCGACCACTACGCAATCCCAGTGGTGGCCTGCGTCTGGTCGTCCGGGCTCGGCACGGCGCTGGAGTACCCCGCGCGCTACCTGTTCGAGTTCCTGCGCCACCACGGCTTCCTGTCGATCACCGGCTCGCCGCAGTGGTTCACCGTCGCGGGCGGCTCGCGCACCTACGTCGACAAGGTCGCCGAGGCCGTGGGCGACGTCCGCGTCGGCTCGGCGGTCCGCCACGTCACGCGCAAGCCCGACGGCATCGAGCTCGTCGACGCCCACGACCGCCTGCACGTGGCCGACCAGGTCGTCATCGCGACGCACGCCGACGACGCGCTGGCCATGCTCACCGACCCGTCGGACGCGGAGGCCGCCGCGCTGGGCGCGTTCGGCTACTCGCGCAACGAGACGGTGCTGCACCGCGACCCGGCGCCGATGCCGCGCGCGCGCCGGGCCCACGCATCGTGGAACTACCGCACCGAGACCTGCTCCCACCGCGCGTCCGCCCCGGCCGTCACCTATGCCATGGACCGGCTGCAAGGGCTGGACGCCGACCGGCCGTTCCTGGTGACGCTCAACGACGTCGGCCGGATCGACCCCGCCGCGATCGAGGCGCGCATGACGTACGCGCACCCCGTCTACACCGTCGAAGCCGTCGCCGCGCAGGACCGGGTGCGCGCGCTGTTCACCGACCGCACCGTCTTCGCCGGCGCGCACCTCGGCTGGGGCTTCCACGAGGACGGCTGCCGGTCCGGCGTCGAGGCGGCCCGGGCGCTGGGCGCCGACTGGGGCGACGCGTGACGACCGCCGCGCTGCCCCCGCTGCCGGCCCTCGTCGACGGCTGGGTGTCGCACACCCGGCGCACCCCGCTCACGCACCGCTTCCGGCACCGCGTCTACCAATGGCTGGTCGACGTCGACGACCTGCCGCTGCTGCGCTGGCCGCTGCGTGCGTTCTCCACCTTCCGGGCCGCGGACCACCTCGGCGACCCGGACGCGTCCATCGGCGACAACGTGCGCCGGTTCTGCGCGCTGCGCGGGGTCGACCTCACCGGCCACCGCATCGTCATGCTGGCCAACGCCCGCGTGCTGGGTCACGTCTTCGACCCGCTGAGCGTGTTCTGGGCGTTCGCGCCCGACGGCAGCCTCACGTGCCTCGTCGCCGAGGTGCACAACACCTATGGCGAGCGGCACGCGTACCTGCTGCGCCCGGACACGCACGGCCGCGACCGCGTCGACAAGGAGCTCTACGTCTCGCCCTTCTTCACCGTCGAGGGCGGCTACGACCTGCAGATCCGGGCCCGCGAGGACGTCGTGTCGGTCGCGATCGTGCTGCGCCAGGGCGGCGAGGCCTCGTTCAGCGCGACGTTCCGCGGCGTCCCGCAGCCACTCACCCCGTGGCGGCTGACCCGCCTGGCGCTCCTGCGCCCGCTCATGACCCAGCGCACCAGCGCGCTCATCCGCCTGCACGGCGTCGGCCTGTGGCTGCGCCGTCTCCCGATCGTCCCGCGCACCCCGCACGCCCACCAGGAGGGGATCCGATGACCGAGCAGCTGACCACCACCACCCGGTGGCCCGAGCTCTTCCACGCGCCGCGCACCCCGCTCCGCGCCCGAGCCGCTCGCGCGATCCTGCGGTCGACCGTGGGCCACGTCCCGGTGCGCGTCACCTTCCCCGACGGGTCCGCCTGGGGCGCGGGCGGGCCCGGCTCGCCGGAGCTCCAGGTCGTGCGTCCGGCGTCGTTCTTCGCCCGGCTCGGCCGCGACACCAAGATCGGTCTGGGCGAGGGCTACATGGCCGGCGACTGGCGGGCGGCGCCGGGCACCGACCTGGCCGACCTGCTCGGGCCGTTCGCCGAGCGGCTGACCGCGCTCGTGCCCGCGCCCCTGCTACGGCTGCGCCGGCTCGTGGACGTCCGCCTGCCGCACGCCGAGCGCAACAGCGTCGAGGGTGCGCGGTCCAACATCGAGCGGCACTACGACCTGTCCAACGAGCTGTTCTCGCTGTTCCTGGACCCGACGATGTCGTACTCGTCGGCCGACTTCGGCGGCACCGTCCCGGCGTCGTTCGCCGACCTCGAGGCCGCCCAGGTCCGCAAGATCGACGCGGTGCTGGACGCGGCACGGGTCGGCGCGGGCTCACGGGTCCTGGAGATCGGCACCGGCTGGGGAGCGCTCGCGATCCGGGCGGCCGGCCGCGGTGCCCGGGTCACGACCCTCACCATCTCCACCGAGCAGGCCGACCTTGCCCGCGAACGCGTCGCGGCCGCCGGGCTGGCCGACCGGGTCGAGGTGCGGCTGCAGGACTACCGCGAGGTCGACGGCCAGTACGACGCCGTCGTCAGCGTCGAGATGATCGAGGCGGTCGGTGAGGAGTTCTGGCCGACCTACTTCGCCACGATCGACCGCGTCCTGGCCCCCGGCGGCACGGTCGCGATCCAGGCCATCACGATGGCCCACGAGCGCTACCTGGCGACCCGGCACTCCTACGGGTGGATCCAGAAGTACGTGTTCCCCGGCGGACTCATCCCGTCCGAACGGGCGGTCGACGAGGTGCTGGCGGCGCACACGAGCCTGCGGGTGACGCAGCGGCGTCCGTTCGGCACCGACTACGCTCGGACGCTGCGGCTGTGGCGCGAGCGGTTCATCGACCACTGGGACGAGGTGCACGCCGCGGGGTTCGACGAGACGTTCCGGCGCATGTGGGAGCTCTACCTCGCGTACTGCGAGGCCGGGTTCGCCGTGGGCTACCTGGACGTCGTCCAGCTGCGCATGGAGCGTCGGCCCTAGCGGAAGCGTGGCACCCGCCGCTCCCCCGGGCGCGGCCAGGGGTTGAAGTCGCACCCGCCGAGCCCCTTGGACTGCTGCATCATCACCGGGGCCGGGCCGCGCTTGCGCGGGCACGAGCGGTGGCCGTGGCCCAGCCAGTGCCCGGTCTCGTGGTTGACGACCATGTGCCGGTAGTCGCGCAGCGAGCCGCCGCTGCGCCGCCAGGCGGGGCTCGCGTAGAGCCAGCGGGTCTGGTTGATGACGACGTTGCGCCCGGCCCGGCAGCTCCACTGCCGGCTGCACACCGGCGAGAACGACGGCAGCGTGCGCGAGGCGGCCAGGGAGAGCGTGAAGTCGCCGCCGCGCCGGACCCGGCGGAAGACCGTGCCGGACGTCCGCCAGCCGCGGGCGTCGTCGAACGTCTGCTGCGCGAGCCGCCGGAACTCACGCAGGTCGGCCTTGATGCGTCCCTTGGTGCGGACGCTGTACGTCACCACCCGGCGAGCCGGCACCATGTGCTGCACCGCGCGCGTCGGTGCGGTGGTCACGGTCGCCGAGCGGTGGCCGGTCCGCGAGCCGGTGACCCGCACCGCGAGCCGGCGACCGACGTCCTGCGGCTTGACCCGGTACGACCCGGCCAGCGCTCCGCCGATGGGCCGGCCGTCACGCAGCCAGCGGTAAGACAGCCGCGCCCCCTCGGTCCAGCGGCCGGGGCGCACCGACAGCGTGCGGCCGTACGCGGCGGTGCCGGCGACGGTCGGCGTGGACAGGTTGCGCACGGCCGGCGCCGGCTCGGCGGCCTGCGCGGCAGCGGGAACCTGCGGTGCCGAGAGGGCGCCGGCGACCAGGAGTGCGACGAGGACGGAGCGCATGCTCCAGTGTCACCCCGGACGGGCGTTCAGTCGCCCCAGAAGACGCGCTCGACGACCTGACGCGCCTGGCGGGTCGTGCGCAGGTAGTCGTCGACCATGACCTCGCCGCCGTCCAGCCCGTACCCGAGCAGGTGGGCGACGCCCGCCCGCTCGGCGGACTGCTCGACCATCGACTCCGCCGGGCGCGAGCGCAGCAGCACGACGGCGTTGCGCACACGGCTGACCATGCGCCACGCCGCCTCCAGCGACTCGGCGTCGGCCTCGTCGAGCAGGCCGGCCCCGGCCGCCGCACGCAGGGCCGGGATGGTGCGCGTGGTGCGCAGGCCCTCGACCTCGTGGGCGTGCTGCATCTGGAGCAGCTGCACGGTCCACTCGACGTCGGCGAGGCCGCCGCGGCCGAGCTTGAGGTGGGTGTTCGGGCTGGCGCCACGCGGCAGCCGCTCGGCGTCCACCCGGGCCTTGATGCGGCGGATCTCGCGCACCTCGGCCTCGGTCGTGCCGCCCTCGGGCCAGCGCAGCGGGTCGATGAGCGCCCGGAACCGCTCGCACAGGGCCTCGTCGCCGACGACCGGGTCGGCCCGCAGCAGCGCCTGGGCCTCCCACACCGCCGACCACTTCTCGTAGTAGGTGGCGAACGCCGACAGGCTGCGCACGAGCGGACCGTTGCGGCCCTCCGGACGCAGGTCGGCGTCGACCTCCAGCGCCGGGTCGACCCCGGCGGCACCGAGCGCGGCGCGCAGCCGCTGGGCCACGGCCGTGGCGGCGGACTGCGCCTGCTGCGCGTCCGCGCCCTCGAGCGGCTCGTGGACGAACATGACGTCGGCGTCGGAGCCGTAGGCCGACTCGTGGCCGCCGAGCCGGCCCATCAGCACGATCGCCATGCGCGTGCCGAGCTCGCCGCGCTCGTCCTCCACCGAGGCGATCGCCGCCTGCAGCGCCGCCTCGAGCGTGGCGGTGGTCAGGTCGCTGAGCGCCTCCCCCGCCTCGGTGATGTCGAGCCGGCCGAGCACGTCGGCCATGCCGATGCGGGTCAGCTCGCGCCGGCGCACGCGGCGCACGGCCTTGAACGCGGCGTCCCCGCCCCGGTGCCGGGCCGCGGCCAGCACCATCTCGTGGGTGAGCCGCTCGCGGCTGCGCGGCACGAGCTCGTGGTCGTCGCCCAGCAGCGCGACGGTGTCCGGGCCGCGCACGAGCAGGTCGCCGACGTACGAGCTGGACGACACCAGCCGCGCGAGCTGCTCGGCGCCGGTGCCCTCGTCACGCAGCTTGCGCAGGTACCAGTGGCTCTCGCCCAGCTGCTCGGACACCCGCCGGAAGGTCAGCAGGCCGCGGTCCGGGTCGGGCGACTCGGCGAACCACTCGAGCATGGCCGGCAGCAGCGAGCGCTGGATCGCCGAGCGGCGCGAGACGCCGGTCGTCAGCGCCTGGATGTGACCCAGCGCGCCGGCCGGGTCGACGAACCCCAGCGCCTCGAGCCGCTCGCGCGCGGCCTCGGTGGTCAGGCGCAGGCTGTCGGTCGGCAGCGCCGCGACGGCCTCCAGCAACGGGCGGTAGAACAGCTTCTCGTGCAGCCGGCGCACCTGGCGGCGCTGGGCCTGCCACTCGCGGGTGAGGTTGGCGACCGGGTCCTGACGGAAGCCCATGCTCCGGCCCAGGCGGCGCAGGTCGTCCTCGTCCTCGGGCACGACGTGCGTGCGCTGCAGCCGGTGCAGCTGGATGCGGTGCTCCAGCGTGCGCAGGAACTCGTAGGCCTCCTCCATCGCGGCACCGTCGCGGCGGCCGACGTACCCGCCGTCGATCAGCGCCTGCAGGGCGGTCAGCGTGGTGGGGCTGCGCAGCGACTCGTCGAGGCGTCCGTGCACGAGCTGCAGCAGCTGCACGGCGAACTCGACGTCGCGCAGGCCGCCGGCCCCGAGCTTGAGCTGGCGGTCACGGTGCGCGGCGGGGATGTGCTCGACGACGCGGCGCCGCATGGCCCGGGTGTCGGCGACGAAGTTGGGCCGCGTGCTGGCCCGCCAGACCAGCGGACGCACGACGTCGAGGTACTGCCGGGTCAGCTCGGCGTCGCCGGCCGCGTACCGGGCCTTCATGAGCGCCTGGAACTCCCACGTCGTGGCCCAGCGGTCGTAGTAGGCGGCGTGGCTGGCCACGGTGCGCACGAGCGGGCCCTGGCTGCCCTCGGGACGCAGCTCGGCGTCCACCTCCCAGATGGTGCCCTCGGCGGTCAGGTCGCTGCACAGCCGCATGACCGTGGCGGCCAGCTTGGTGCCGGCCGTGAGCGCGGCGGACTGGTCGGCGCCCTCGGCCGGCTCGGCCACGAAGATGACGTCGACGTCGCTGACGTAGTTGAGCTCGTGCCCGCCGGTCTTGCCCAGCGCCACGATCGCCAGGCGGCAGTCGTCGGCGCCGGTCACCTCGGCGCGCGCGATCTCGAGGGCGGCGCCCAACGTGGCGACAGCCAGGTCGGACAGCTCCGCCGAGGACTGCACGAACGTCGTCAGGCCGTTGAGGTCGCGCGCGACGACGTGCAGCAGCTTGCGGTGGTAGGCCACGCGCAGCTCGTCGGCCGTCGTGGCGCCGGCCATCTGGCGGCGGTGCTCGTCCTCGGTCATCGGCTCGGTGAGCAGCTGGCCGTCGGCCAGGTCGGTCACGAGCTCGGGGTGGCGGGCCAGGAAGTCGCCGAGGGCCGCGCTGGTGCCCAGCACGACGAGCAGCCGCTGGCGCAGCACGGGGTCGGACTCGAGGGCGTCGAGCAGCCGGTCGCGGCCCCACGCCTCGCCGATGCGGGCCAGCGACGCCAGGGCGCAGTCGGGGTCGGCGACGGCGGCCACGGCGTCCACGATCGGCTCGGGCACCGGGGCGAGCTCGGCCAGGCGGGCGACCGCCTCGTCCGGGGAGCGGAAGCCCTTGCGGGCGAGGGACTCGACGCGTGCCTGGGTCACCACGTGCGGCACCCTACCGATCGGACGAGGGCGGGACGGGCGGCGTCCGGCGGGCAGGATCCGTTCACATCAAAGGCATCATGCGGTCGAGCTCGAACTGCGTGACCTGGGCGCGGTACGCCTCCCACTCGGCCCGCTTGTTGCGCAGGAAGAAGTCGAAGACGTGCTCGCCGAGGGTCTCGGCCACCAGCTCGCTGGACTCCATGAGCCGGATGGCCTCGTCCAGGTTGCCCGGGAGCGGGTCGATGCCCATCGCCTTGCGCTCGTAGTCGTTGAGGCCCCAGACGTCGTCCTCGGCCTCCGGCGGCAGCTCGTACTTCTCCTCGACGCCCTTGAGGCCGGCGGCCAGGATGAGCGCGAACGCCAGGTACGGGTTGCAGGCCGAGTCGATGCCGCGGTGCTCGATGCGGGCCGAGCCGCTCTTGTGCGGCTTGTACATCGGCACGCGCACCAGGGCGGAGCGGTTGTTGTGGCCCCACGAGACGTAGTTGGGGGCCTCGCCGCCGCCGGCGAGCCGCTTGTAGGAGTTGATCCACTGGTTCGTGACCGCGGTGATCTCGGGCGTGTGGCGCAGGACGCCGGCGATGAACGAGCGTCCGGTCTGCGACAGCTGGTACTCGGCGCCGGCCTCGTAGAACGCGTTCTCGTCGCCCTCGAACAGCGACACGTGGGTGTGCATGCCCGAGCCGGGGTGCTCGGTGAACGGCTTGGGCATGAACGTGGCCCACTTGCTCTGGCTCAGCGCCACCTCCCGCACGACGGTGCGGAAGGTCATGATGTTGTCGGCCATCGACAGGGCGTCGGCGTAGCGCAGGTCGATCTCCTGCTGGCCCGGGCCGCCCTCGTGGTGGCTGAACTCCACCGAGATGCCCATGTGCTCGAGCATCCCGATGACCTCGCGGCGGAAGTCCTGGCTGGCCCCCTGGGCGGTGTGGTCGAAGTAGCCGCTGTCGTCGACCGGCACCGGCACCTGGCCCGACGCCGGCTTGTCCTTGAACAGGTAGAACTCGACCTCGGGGTGCGTGTAGAAGGTGAAGCCCGCGTCGGCGGCCTTCTGCAGCGTCCGCTTCAGCACGAAGCGCGGGTCGGCGTACGCCGGGCTGCCGTCGGGCATGTGGATGTCGCAGAACATGCGCGCCGTCGCCGGCGTCTCGCCGCGCCACGGCAGCAGCTGGAAGGTCGCCGGGTCGGGCTTGAGCACCATGTCGGCCTCGTGCACCCGGGCGAAGCCCTCGATGGCCGAGCCGTCGAACCCGATGCCCTCGTCGAAGGCGCCCTCGAGCTCCGCCGGGGCGATCGCCACCGACTTCAGCGAACCCAGCACGTCGGTGAACCACAGGCGGACGAAGCGCACGTCGCGCTCCTCGATCGCGCGCAGCACGAAGTCCTCTTGCTTACCCATGGGCCCAGTCTCTACGGGACGTGTTACCGGGATGTTTCGGGGGTGCCTCACCGCCGTGGCCCCACCCCGGGCAGCGCCGCGCGCGGCGACTCGTGCGACGGTGACCCGATGACGACGGCGCGGCAGTGGGTCCTCGACCGGTGGATGCACCATCCCCGGATCGCCCTGGCGCTGCGCGCTGCCGTGGCCGCCGCGATCGCCTGGATCCTGGTGGGATTCGTCCCCGGCTCGCAGGACTACCCGTACTACGCGCCGTTCGGCGCCATCATCGCGACGACGTCGACCCTCGCCGGCTCCGTGCGCGAGTCGCTGCAGGCGGTCGGCGCGATCGTCGTGGGCGGCGTCATCGCCTGGCTCGTCGACACCGCGACCGGCGACCACATGGGCTCGGCGGCCATCACCCTGGCGGTGGTCGTCGCGCTCTCGGTCAGCGTCGCGGGGTGGCGCGTCCTGGGCGCGATGGGCGGCTGGGCCCCGACCGCCGCGGTCTTCACGCTGATCATCGGCCACGGCGAGGCGCAGTTCATCGGCGCGTACGGCGGCCTGACCCTGTTCGGCGCCCTCATCGGCATCCTCGTCAACATGGCGGCCCCTCCCCTGCCGCTGGCCCCCGCCCGCGCGACCGTCGTACGCACCCGGTCGGTGCTCGCCGATCAGCTGCGCGAGCTCGCCGACCTGATGGTGAGGCACGAGCTCCCCACGATCGACGAGTGGAACCAGGAGCACTCCGAGCTCCGGCGCGCCCGCACCGACATGCGGGCTGCGGTGTCGCGCGTCCACGAGTCGCTCACCGCCAACGCACGGGCCCGGGCCCGGCGCAACCGCGACGCCCTCGCGGTCCTCACGTCGGAGGCCGACGGGCTCGACCGGATCGCGCTCCTCGTGGCCGACGTCAGCGACCTGCTCCTGCGGCCGCACGGCGTGCCCGGCGCCCCGGGGTCGCAGACCGTGCTGAGCGACGACGTCCGCGAGCCCATCGCCGGGGCCATGTGCCTGGTCGCCGACGCGCTAGACGCCTACGGGCAGGGCGACGAGGTGGACCCCCGCCTCCAGGCCGCCGACGCCCAGCTCGACTCGCTCGTCGAGTCGCCGGCGCACGAGACGCACACCCAGCTGCTGGTCAACAGCGTCGTCCTCTCGCTGCGCCGGGCGCTCGACACCTTCAGCTGACGGACCGCACGGGTCGGCGCGCCTGCGTCGCCGGCTCGTCCACGGCGGGCGGACGTCCAGGAGCCGCCACTAGGCTGGCCGCGTGCCGCAGCTGAGAATCGCCCTGGCCCAGGTCGACGCCGTCGTCGGTGACCTGGAGGGCAACGCGAAGATCGTCCTGGACCGCTGCCGCGAGGCCGCCGCGCAGGACGCCCACCTGGTCGTCTTCCCCGAGATGATGCTCACCGGCTACCCGATCGAGGACCTCGCGATGCGGGCCTCGGTCATCCAGGCCTCGCGCGAGCTGGTCGAGACGCTCGCCGTCGACCTGCAGGCCCAGGGCCTCGGCGACCTGGTCGTCTACGTCGGCCACCTCGACCGTGCCGAGGGCGTCGCCGACGGCCCGGGCGTGCCGAAGAACGCCCCCACCAACTCCGTCGCCGTCCTGCACGGCGGACGCGTCGTGGCCAAGCAGGCCAAGCACCACCTGTGGAACTACGGCGTCGGCGACGAGATGCGCACGTTCGTGGCCGGGCACACGATCAACGTCGTCCAGGTCCACGGCGTCGACGTCGCGCTCGCGATCTGCGAGGACATCTGGCAGGAGGGCCCCTCGGCCGCCGCCCGCGCCGCCGAGGCGTCGCTGCTCGTCGTCCCCAACGGCTCGCCGTACGAGGCGAACAAGGACGACGTCCGCTACGACCTCGTCTCGCGCCGGGCCCGCGAGGGCGACTGCACGGTGGCCTACGTGAACACGATCGGCGGCCAGGACGAGCTGGTCTTCGAGGGCGACTCGATCGTCGTCGGGCCGACCGGCGACGTGCTCGCCCGCGGCACCCAGTTCGCCGAGGAGCTGCTCGTCGTCGACCTCGACCTGCCCGCGGCCACGCCCCGCATGCCCGACCCCCAGGAGTCGTTCGGCGGCCTGCGCATCCAGCGCACCATCGTCTCGTCCGAGCCGCTGCCGGCCTACGAGCCGCGTCCGGCCGAGGTGCGCGACCGCCTGGACGACCTCGGCGAGCGCTACTTCGCCCTCGTCACCGGGCTGCGCGGCTACGTCGAGAAGAACGGCTTCCGCTCGGTGCTCATGGGCCTGTCCGGCGGCATCGACTCCACGCTGTGCGGCGCCATCGCGGTCGATGCGCTCGGCGCCGACCGCGTCTTCGGCGTCTCCAACCCGAGCGCCTGGTCGACCGAGCACTCCAGGAGCGACGCCGCCGACCTGGCCGACCGCACCGGGCTGCGGCTCGACACCGTGCCGATCGCCTCGATCCTGGACTCCTACGAGGAGCTGCTCGAGCTCGAGGGCCTGGCCGAGGAGAACCTGCAGGCGCGCATCCGGGCCAACATCTGGATGGCGCTCTCCAACCGCGACGGGCACCTCGTGCTCGCGTGCGGCAACAAGTCCGAGCTGGCCACGGGCTACTCCACGATCTACGGCGACGCCGTCGGCGGCTACGCGCCGCTCAAGGACGTCCCGAAGACGCTCGTGTGGGAGCTGTCGCGCTGGCGCAACGCCCACGCCGAGACCCAGGGCCAGCAGCCGCCGATCCCCGAGCACGCCATCGCCAAGCCGCCGTCGGCCGAGCTGCGGCCCGGTCAGCTCGACTCGGACTCGCTGCCGCCGTACGAGGTGCTCGACGCGATCCTGGACGCCTACGTCGACCGCGACCTGGGCTACGACGACGTGCTGGCCGAGGGCTTCGACCCCGAGGTGGTCAAGCGCGTCGTGGCGCTCGTCGACCGGGCCGAGTACAAGCGCCGCCAGTACCCGCCGGGACCCAAGATCTCGCGCCGCAACTTCGGCCGCGACCGTCGCGTGCCCATCACCAACCGCTGGCGCGAGCACGCCTGACGTCGTCCTGGATCCGCGCTACGTCCCACTAGCGTTCGCCACATGGCAGACGACCGCATCGCCCGTTGGGAACGGGCCCTCGACGTCCCCCTCACGCTGTCCACCGTGCTGTTCCTTGGGGCATACGCGTGGCCGATCCTCGACCCCGAACTGTCACCGACTTGGCAGCGCGCCTGCGACGGGGTCGTGTGGGGGACGTGGGCGTTGCTGGCCTTCGACTTCCTTGCCCGTCTGGGCCTGGCGAGGGACCGGATGGCCTTCGTCCGCGCGAACCCCCTCGACCTGGCGGTCGTCGTCCTTCCGCTGCTACGCCCCTTGCGGCTCCTCAGGCTGGTCACGTTGCTCACCGCACTGAATCGATACGCGGGCCACTCGTTGCGTGGTCGCGTCGGGGTGTACCTCGTCGGTTCTGTGTCGCTGCTCTCGTTCGTCGCGGCGCTCGCCGTCCTGGACGCCGAGCGCGGAGGGGCCGGACAGATCCAGACCTTCGGCGACGCCTTGTGGTGGACCGTCACCACCCTCACGACCGTGGGCTACGGAGATGCGTATCCGGTCACCTCGACGGGACGATTCGTTGCAGCGACCCTGATGTTCTCCGGGATCGCCGTCGTGGGCGTGGTGTCTGCGTCGTTCGCGTCGTGGCTGATCGAGCAAGTCCGTGACATCCAGGAGGCCTCCGACGACGAGTCCGAGCACGAGCTGCGGGCCCTTCGGTCGGAGATCGTTGAACTTCGCGCACTCCTCTCCGAACGCATCATCTGACGTCGTCCTGGGTGTGAGCGACGCCTCGGCTCGCACCCCCGGCACGGTGTGCCAGGCTGGGGCCGATCCGTGGACCCGTCCGGGCCGCGAGAGACGCAAGGAGCACACCATGAACGACATCCACGCCGAGGAGCCCGCGCCGTACGGCGGCCCCGCGACCAGCGACCCCAGCGTGCGCAAGGTGCGCACGCACCACCTGCGCCAGTGGAAGCAGCAGGGCGAGCGCTTCGCGATGCTGACCGCGTACGACCAGTACACCGCGCAGGTCTTCGACGAGGCCGGCATCCCGGTGATGCTGGTCGGCGACTCCGCCTCGAACAACGTCTACGGCAACGAGACGTCGCTGCCGGTCACGGTCGACGAGCTCATCCCGCTCGTGCGCGCCGTGACCCGCTCGGCCCGCCGCGCGCTCGTCGTGGCCGACCTGCCGTTCGGCTCCTACCAGGGCTCGCCGCAGCAGGCGTTCGACACCGCGGCGCGGTTCATGAAGGAGGCGAACGCCCACGCGGTCAAGCTCGAGGGCGGGCTCGCGATGGTGCCGCAGGTCAAGCTGCTGACCGACGCCGGCGTGCCGGTCATGGCCCACATCGGCTTCACCCCGCAGGCCGAGCACAACCTGGGCGGCTACCGGGTCCAGGGACGCGGCGACGCCGCCCAGCGGCTCATCGAGGAGGCGCGGGCGTTCCAGGACGCGGGCGCGTTCAGCATCGTCATGGAGATGGTGCCGGCGCCGGTCGCCGCCCAGGTGACCGAGGCGCTCGACATCCCCACGATCGGCATCGGCGCGGGCGCCGGCTGCGACGGCCAGGTGCTGGTCTGGCAGGACATGATGGGTCTGCGCACCGGCCGGGCGCCGCGCTTCGTCAAGAAGTACGCCGACCTGCACGGCGTCATGCTCGCCGCCGCCCAGGAGTACGCCGCCGACGTGGCCGCCGGGACGTTCCCGGCGACGGAGCACTCGTTCGAGTCCTGAGCGCTCAGTCGTCCTTCCACTTCGGGTCCTCGTCCCACGCCTTCGTCCGCTCCTCGGCGGACTCCAGGGCGTGGGACGCGGCCTCGCGGGTGTCGTAGGGGCCGAGCCGGTCGGCCGCCTTGCAGCCGTCCTTGCCCTCGACCGTGTGGTGCTTGAGGCAGAAGTAGAAGGGGCCGGTGTCGCTCATGGCGCCATCCTGCCCGAGGCCGCGTCCGCGTGCCCGTCGGTAGGCTCGAGCGGTGAGCCTCCTCGTCCCCGGCACCGTCTCCGGCCCCCTGCCCGTGCCCGAGTCCATCGAGCGTCCCGAGTACGTCGGCCAGGCCGCGCCGCTGCCGTACCGCGGCCCGCTCGTGCGTGATGCCGGCACGATCGAGCGCATGCGGGTCGCCGGCCGGATCGCCGCGCAGGCCCTGGACGCCGTCGAGGCGGCCATCGCGCCGGGCGTCACCACCGACGAGCTCGACCGCGTCGGCCACGCGTTCCTGTGCGACCACGGCGCCTACCCGTCCACGCTGGGCTACCGCGAGTACCCCAAGAGCCTGTGCAGCAGCGTCAACGAGGTCATCTGCCACGGCATCCCCGACGACCGCCCGCTCGAGGACGGCGACATCGTCAACATCGACATCACCGCGTACGTCGGGGGCGTCCACGGCGACACGAACAAGACCTACCTGGTCGGCGACGTCGACGAGGAGTCGCGCCTGCTGGTCGAGCGGACGCACGAGGCCACGATGCGCGCCATCAAGGCCGTGCGGCCCGGGCGTCAGGTCAACGTCATCGGCCGCGTGATCGAGTCGTACGCCAAGCGCTTCGGCTACGGCGTCGTGCGCGACTTCACCGGGCACGGCGTCGGCCCGGCGTTCCACGACGGCCTGGTGATCTACCACTACGACGAGCCGAGTGCCGACACGATCATCCAGGCGGGCATGACGTTCACCATCGAGCCGATGCTGACGCTCGGCGGCATCGACTGGGACCTGTGGGACGACGGCTGGACGGCGGTCACCCGCGACCGGTCGCGCACCGCGCAGTTCGAGCACACGCTGCTGGTCACCGAGGACGGCGCGGAGATCCTGACGCTCCCCTAGGAGCGGTCGGCTCCTTCGCGGAGCACCGACAGGATGTAGGCCACCACCAGGCCCACGGCGACGCCGACGACGATCGCGGCGATGGGACGGTGGATGACCGCGCCCACGACGGCACCGACGATCAGGCCCAGACCGGCGCCGATGGCGTAGCGGTAGGGAGCGGGCGGCTCCGGCTCCAGCTCGCGGCCCATGTCAGGCGCTGATCGCCCAGGGGCCCTCGGGGGCCGTGAGGTCGATGGTGCCGCGCGAGCCGAGCACCTGAACGGCGTCCGGGTCGGCGGACGTCACCGCCGCCCGCACCCGGCGCATGGCGGGCCAGGTACGGGCGCAGTGGACGGCGACCAGGTGCTCGTGGCCGGAGCGCAGCGACATGGCGACGACCCCCTCGTCGTCGCTGCGCTCCAGCGCCCGGACGACCCGCGCCTGCGCCTGGGCGTCGGGCACGGCGTACAGCAGCGTCTCTCGCGGCCCCCCGAACGACGAGAGACGCTGCGCAGGGTGCACGAATCCGCGGTCTGCGGGCGGGGTGAGATCGTCCATGGTGACCTCTAGAACGACGAACTTGCGCAGAGGTTACGCACCCGCGCTGTTGCGCAGATCACGCTGGGAGGTGCCAGCCGCTCCGCCACCGCCGCGCTTCACCGCGTACATCGCCGCGTCCGCCGCTCGCACCAGGTCGGTCGCCGACTGGCCGGGCACGTGCTGGGCGACGCCGACGCTGACCGACGGCTCCAGGCGCTGACCCTCGGCGTGCACCGGCTGGCCGGCGGCCTGCACGAGCCGGGACGCCAGGGCGTGGGCCCCGGCCAGGCTCGTGCCGGGGAGCACGACGACCATCTCGTCGCCGCCGTAGCGCCCGACGCAGCCGGCGTCGCCGACGACGTCCATGAGGCGCGTGGCGACCGCGGCCAGCACCGCGTCGCCCGCGAGGTGGCCGTGCTGGTCGTTGACCTGCTTG
Source organism: Aeromicrobium massiliense JC14 (assembly GCF_000312105.1). Taxonomy (GTDB): domain Bacteria; phylum Actinomycetota; class Actinomycetes; order Propionibacteriales; family Nocardioidaceae; genus Aeromicrobium; species Aeromicrobium massiliense. The sequence goes on along the minus strand of NZ_HE978638.1, from coordinate 362,113 downwards.
AACCGGTCCAGGTCGACGACGGCGACCGACAGCGCCTCCCCGTGCCGGGTGGCGTACCGGGCGAACGAGCGCAGGACGGCCTCGAGCGTCCCGCGGGTCAGCGCCCCGGTGACGGTGTCGCGGGACGCACCGCCGGCGCCGGTGACGGTCTCGGCGTACCAGAGCGTGAGGATCGTGCCGTCCAGGCCGGCCGAGCGCGGCGGACGGTACGAGGCCGTGCGCGCCTGGGCGACGACGGCGCGGGTGCCGGCACCGAGCACCAGGACGCCGTCGGTGCCGGGGGTGCCCAGGTCGACGTCCGGGCCGAGGGCCTCGGCCACCGTGTCGCCGGTCCGCGGCTCGCGTCCGGTCGCGGCGCCGACCAGGCGCAGGGCGGAGCGGGTCGCCTCGACGAGACGGCCGTGGTGGTCGAAGGCGAAGGCGTGCACCTCGAGCGCGCCGAGCGGGCTCACGACCGGCGCGGGCACGCGGTCGTTGTAGCGCACCACCACGACGAGCCGGTAGATCAGCACCAGGGCGGCGGTGGCGACGAGGTGCACGCCGGGCAGCTGCACCATCTGGACGCCGAGCAGCCCCACCATGAGCACCATCAGGAGCAGGAGCGGCCGGCGGGTCGCGTCACGGTGCTGGCGGCGCTCGGCCATGGCCACGATCGCGAGGCCGATCAACGTCGCGCAGTACGCCGCCTGGACGATCCACACCGCGACGAAGGCGCCGTCGTCGGTGAACGACGCCACGTCACGACGGGGCCACAGGAACGAGACCAGCACGGCCGGGTAGGCCACGAACAGGCCCAGGACGGGCGGCGGGATCTGCCAGCGCGCGACGACGCCGCGGCGGGCGATGACGTAGAAGCACTGGGCGGCGACGGCGATGACCGGGAGCCAGAGGGTGTCGCTCACGCCGGTCGGGTCGAGGTCGTCGTCGGCGAGCGGCACGATGACGTCCCAGGCGGCGACGGCGAGGCCGGCCACGGCCAGCAGGCCCGTGCCGAACACGTCACGGCGGCGCAGGGCGAGCACGGCGACGCCCAGCGCGACGACCGCCGCGAGGAACGATGCTGTGGCCACGAACGCACGACTCCATGTGATTGGCCCCGACGCGGAACCGTCCGTGGAACCGCTCCGGCCACGGTACTGCACGACGCCCGAGGGCGCGAAGGCGAATGAGCCGGCCTGTAAGCCGGATTCTGTCCACGCCCGAAGGCGCTGGGCGACCATCCATCTGGGCGGCGCATCGCTGCGCCGCTCGGTGCGACCTACCCGCTGACCCATGGACGAGCAGCCCGTCAGCGCAGGCGCCGAGGCGCCCTCTTGGTCTAGCTCCCGGTGGGGTTTACCGAGCCGGCCCCGTCACCGAGGCCGCTGGTGAGCTCTTACCTCACCGTTTCACCCTTGCCCGCACCTGCACCCGAGGGCGCAGGCCGTTGGCGGTCTGTTCTCTGTGGCACTGTCCCGCACGTCACCGTGGGTGGCTGTTGGCCACCACCGTGCTCTGTGGAGTCCGGACTTTCCTCACCGCACGCCCGAGGGCGTCCGGCGCGGCCGCCCGGCCGGCTCATTCGCGTTCCCATCCTAGCCGTCGCCTCCCTCGCCTAGAGTTCGGCCATGAGCGGCGAGAGCGACCTGGACGTCATGCTGGCCGGGCTCGACGTCCACATGGACGAGGAGCCGGTCGTCTACGCCCTGGTGCCGCGCGTCGTCGACGAGGTCGGCATCCGCGCCGTCGTGGTCGAGGACGAGGGCATCACCGTCGTGCTCGGCCGCGAGGACGCCGACGAGATCGGGCTGGCCTACGAGTTCGTCGGAGCCTGGCTGACGCTCACCGTGCACAGCGCCCTCGACTCGGTCGGGCTCACCGCCACGTTCTCGCACGCCCTGGCCGACGCCCAGATCCCCTGCAACGTCCTGGCCGGCACGCACCACGACCACGTCGTCGTCCCGTGGGAGGCACGCCACGACGCGGTCGCCGTGATCCGTGCGCTATCCTTGCGGAGCGAAAGGGAGTAGTCCCCAACGGCTGTGTCGACATACTGACCCTCGGGTCCGGCACAGCAGGCCAGCCCAGGCTGGCGGACGAGACTTTCGACCGGATTTTGTCGTACGACGAGCCCGGTCGAGGACTCGTCGACGCGCGGCTCTTCGTCCGGGATGGACGAGGAGCCTTTTTCATGACCTATGCCCTGCTGCTGAGCACGGTGGTGATCTTCATCGCCGAGCTGGGCGACAAGAGCCAGCTGATGGCGATGACGTTCGCCACCCGCTACCGGGCCCGGGACGTGCTGCTCGGCATCACCGTCGCCACCGCCGTGGTGCACCTGGCCTCCGTCGCCCTCGGCTACTGGATCGGGGCCGGCTTCGCCGAGTACCAGGGCCCGATCGCGGTCTGCGCCGGCGTGGCCTTCCTGGGCTTCGCGGCGTGGACGCTGCGCGGCGACGAGCTCACCGAGGACGAGGCCGAGAAGGCCAAGCGCGCCTCCGGCTCGGCGGTCCTGGCGGTGGGCACGGCGTTCTTCCTGGCCGAGCTCGGCGACAAGACGATGCTGGCCACCATCACCCTCGCGACCCAGGAGAACTGGTTCGGCACCTGGATCGGCAGCACGATCGGCATGGTCGCCGCGGACGCCCTGGCCATCGTCGTGGGCGTCGCGCTCGGCAAGCACCTGCCCGACAAGGTCATCAAGTACGGCGCGTCCGCGGCGTTCGCCGTGTTCGGCGTGCTGCTGATCGCCGAGGGGGCGGGCTGGCTCGGCTGAGCCGGGGCGGACGGTCGTAGGGTCTCCCCCGTGCTCCACGACCTGCGTGCCCTGGCGGAGGCGCTGGGGTTCCTCGTCGCCATCGCCGTGGTGGCGCGGGCCTGCGCGGACGCCGGGCTGTTCGACGCCCTGGGTGCCCGCACCCGGTTGCTGGCGCGCGGGTCGGCGTCGGCGCTGCTGGCGCTCGCGGTGCTGCTGGCCGCGCTCGTCACGGCGGTGCTCAGCCTGGACGCGACCGCGGTGCTGCTGACGCCGGTGCTCCTGGCGGCCGCCGGCCGGCGCCGGTGGCCGGCCTACACCACGGTGCGGCTCGCGAACTCCGCGTCGCTCCTGCTGCCGGTGTCGAACCTGACCAACCTGCTGATGTTCTCGGCCACGGGCCTGGGCTTCGCGGCGTTCGCGGGGGCGATGGCTCCGGTGTGGCTGGTCGCCGTCGCCGGCGAGTACCTCGTGCTGCGCTGGTGGTTCCGCGACGAGCTCGGGCACCCACAGTCGGTGCACGAGGAGCCGCCACCCGTCCCGCGTTACCCCCTCGCGGTGCTCGTCGCGCTCCTGCTGGGCCTCGGTGCCGGCACCACCCCGTGGGCGGTCGCCACCGTCGCGGCCGTGCTCGTCGGCGTCCCCACCCTGGTGCGCCGCGCGTCCTCCTGGCGGGACCTGCTGCACGCGGCCAACCTGCCGATGGCGCTGATCGTCCTGGGCTGGGGCATGCTCGTGACGTGGTTCTCGCGGACGCCGGCGGGCTCGTTCGTCGGCGACCTGCTCCCCCGCGGCGACTCGTGGGTGGCCCTCGTGGGGGCGGCGCTGCTGGCGATGCTGCTGGCCGGCATCGTCAACAACCTGCCGGCGACTCTCGTGCTGCTGCCGGCCGCCGCCCTGGCCGGGCCGGCCACCGTCCTGGCGGTGCTCGTGGGCGTCGGGGTGGGCGCGAACCTGACGATCGTCGGCTCGCTGGCCAACCTGCTGTGGTGGCGCTCGGCGGCCCGCGAGGTCGCCTCCCTGGCCACCTTCCACCGGCTGGCGGTGACGACCACGCCGCTGCTCGTCGTGGTGTGCACCACGGTGCTGTGGGCGTGGACGAGCCTCGTGTGGTGACTCGGTAGGGTCACCGGGTGCTCGTGCTGCTGCCGCCCTCGGAGGGCAAGACCCGGCCGTCCGGCGACCGGGTGCTCGACCTCGACGCCCTGTCGTTCCCGACGCTGGACCGGACCCGTCAGCGGCTGGTCAAGGCGCTCGTGACGCTCAGCTCCGGACGTCCGGCCCGGACGATGGACGTGCTCGGCCTCGGTCCCACCCAGGCCGACGCGCTCACCACCAACGCGGCCCTGCTCGACGAGCCGGCCGGACGCGCCGACGAGGTCTACACCGGCGTGCTGTTCAGCCACCTCGACCTCGCGAGCCTGCCGGCGGACGCACGCGAGCGGGCCGACGCGAGCCTCGCCGTGGCGTCGGGCCTGTTCGGCCTGCTGCGCCCGTCCGACCCGATCCCGGCCTACCGGCTGTCGGGGTCGGTGACCCTCCCGCGGCTCGGCACGGTGAGCGGCCTGTGGCGCGACGTCCTGCCCGCCGCGCTCGACGAGGCGGCCGGCGACGGGCTGCTGGTCGACCTGCGCTCGGGCACCTACGTCAACCTCGGCAAGCCGTCGAAGGCGCTCGCGCCGCGCACCGCGACGATGCGCGTGCTGCACGAGCGCCCCGACGGCCAGCGCAAGGTGGTCAGCCACTTCAACAAGGCGACCAAGGGCCGGCTGGTGCGCGCCCTCCTGCTGGAGGACGCGCGACCGGCGACGGTCGACGAGCTGGCCGAGGCCCTGGGCGACCTCGGCTGGACGGTCGAGCGGTCCGGGAACCGGCTCGACGTCGTCGTCACCGAGGTCTGAGCCTCAGGCCCGGGCCAGGAACGGGTAGTCCGTGTAGCCCTCGGCGCCGGGCGCGTAGAAGGTGTGCGGGTTCGGCTCGTTCTCCGGGTGCTCGCCGTGCCAGCGCTCCACCAGGTCGGGGTTCGCGATGGCGGCCCGGCCGACGGCGACCACCTCGGCGTGCGCGGCCTCGATGAGCTGGACCGCCTCCTCGCGGGTCGTGATCGAGCCGAAGCCGCTGTTGGCGACCAGCGGACCGCCGAAGCGGGCGCGCAGCTCCTGCACCAGGTCGCCGGCGGGCTCGCGGTGCAGCACCGACAGGTACGCCAGGTCGAGCGGACGCAGCTCGTCCAGCAGGTGGCCGTACGTGGCGCGGACGTCCTCGTGGTCGGTCTCCAGCGCGTCCTGGATGTTGTGCTCGGGCGAGATCCGCAGGCCCACGCGGCCGGCGCCGATCTCCTCGGCCACCGCGCGCACGACCTCCACGACGAAGCGGGCGCGGTTCTCCGGCGTCCCGCCGTACTGGTCGTCGCGGACGTTGGACGCCGGGGACAGGAACTCGTGGAGCAGGTAGCCGTTGGCCCCGTGGACCTCGACGCCGTCCAGGCCGGCGTCGATCGCGCGGCGGGCGGCGCGCACGAAGTCGTCGCGGACCTCCTGGGCCTCCTCGACGGTCAGCGCGTGCGGCACCGGGTAGGCCTGCTTGCCCTGCTCGGTGTGGCCCTCGCCCTGGATGGCCAGGGCGCTCGGCGCCTCGACCCGGCGGCCGCCGTTCACGTCGGGGTGCGTCACGCGTCCGCCGTGCATCAGCTGCATGACGATGCGGCCGCCGCGCGCGTGGACGGCGTCGGCGACGCGGGCCCAGCCGGCCTGCTGCTCGTCGGTGACGATGCCGGGCTGGCCGACGAAGGCCTGCGACTCAGGACGGGGGTAGGTGCCCTCGGTGACGATGAGGCCGAGGCCGGCGCGCTGCTCGTAGTGCTCGACGAGCAGGTCGTTCGGCACGCCGGAGGCCCCGGCGCGCATGCGCGTCAGCGGCGCCATCACGACGCGGTTGGCCAGCTCGAGGTCACCCAGGGTCACGGGAGTGAAGAGATCCATGCCTGGTGCCAACGACGGCCCCGGGCCCACCCTTCCCGGGTGTGGGACTCCTCACTCAGTCCGGGACGACCGAGAAGTTCTTCAGCGACGGCGTGCCGTCGGGCCACCAGGCGATGGTGGTGATGCTCGCGGGCGCCAGCTCCATCTTGTGGATGATCGGCATGGGCGCGTCGAGCGCCAGGCGGACCATCATCTTGATCGGCGTCACGTGGCTGACGGCCACGATCGTCCGGCCGGCGTAGGTGTCGAGCAGCCGGTCGCGGGCGTCGCGGACGCGCTCGTGGACGGCGTCGAACGTCTCGCCGCCGGGCGGGGCCACGGACGTCGAGCCGAGCCAGTCGTTCATGTGGTCGGGCCAGCGCTCCATCACCTCGGCGAAGGTGAGGCCGTCCCACTCGCCGAACGCCGCCTCCGCGATGCCCGGCTCGGTGGCGACGTCCAGGCCGAGCTCGCGACCGACGAAGCCCGCTGTCTCCTGCGTGCGACGCAGCGGCGAGGCCACGACGGCGTCGACGTCCACGTGACGCTCGATCCAGGCCGCGGCGCGGACCGCCTGTGCCTCGCCCTCGGACGTCAGGCCGGGGTCGGTGCCGCCGGTGCCGCAGAACAGCTTGCGGACGGTGCTGGCGGTGACGCCGTGGCGCAGCAGGACGATGGTCGTCGGGTCGCCGTGCGCCTTGCCCCGCCAGCCGAGCAGCGGGTTCTTCTCGGCCTTGGCGGGTGCCGCGGCCGGGGCGGCGAGGACGTCCTGGCCCTGCGGGAGTGGTGTGGTCTCCTCGCGCGCGGCGGTGCCGACGACCGCCGGACGTCCGGTGCGGGCCTCGAGGTCCATCGCCTCGTTGGCCAGCGCGTCGGCCGCCTTGTTGCGCTCGCGCGGCACCCACGTCCAGCGGACGCCGGCGGGAGCCAGCTGGCGGGCCTGCATGGCCAGCGGCTTCATGTCGGGGTGCTTGATCTTCCAGCGTCCGGCCATCTGCTCGATGACGAGCTTGGAGTCCATCCGGACCTCGACCTCGGCAGCGGGCGCGTGCTCGGCCACGAGCTCGAGCCCGGCGATCAGGCCGCGGTACTCGGCGACGTTGTTCGTCGCGACGCCGATCGTCTCGCCACGGTCGGCGATCACCTCACCGGTGACGGCGTCGCGCACGAGCGCGCCGTACGCCGCCGGTCCCGGGTTGCCGCGCGACCCGCCGTCGGCCTCGACGACGACCCGCTCGGTCACAGCCCTGACTCGGAGGTCCGGACCAGGATGCGGCTGCACTCGGGGCAGCGGACGACCTCGTCGTCGGGCGCCGCGGCGATCTCGCGCAGGTCGGCGCCGTTCAGCTCCAGGCGGCACGCCTCGCAGCGACGGGCGCGCAGCGCGCCGGCGCCCGCGCCGTACTGGGCGCGGAGCTTGTCGTACAGGCCGAGCAGGTCGCCCGGCACGCGCTCGACCAGGGCGCCGCGGTCGAGCGTGGCGACGGAGACGTCCTGCTCGATCTCGGCGAGGGCCGCGTCGCGGGTCTCGCGGGCCTGCCGGAGTGCCGCCTCGACCTCGTCCACGTCGTGCATGACGTCGGCGAGCACGGCCTGGGCCTGCTCGAGGTCCTCCATGACGACGAGCTCCTCGTCCTCGAGCGTCGCGATGCGGCGGTCGAGGGCGGCGAGCTCGCGCTGCAGCGACTCCAGGTCCTTGGGGTTGGAGATCGCCCCGCTGTTGAGCCGCTGCTCGTCGCGCTGGCGACGCACCCGGACCTGCTCGACCTCGGACTCGGCCTTCTTCTGGTCGCGGGTCAGGTCGGAGACGGCCGTCTCGGCCTCGACCCGGCGGCCGTCGAGCTCGGCCGCGCGCGCGGTCAGCTCGTCGATGCGGGCGTGCTCGGGCAGCGACGCCTTGCGGTGGGCCAGGTGGGCGAGCTGGGAGTCCTGGGCCTGCAGGTCGAGAAGGACGAGCTGGGCGGACGGGTCGGCTTTCAGGGTGTGCTCCTCGGGGCGGGGACGAACGTCCAGGGGTCGGTCACGGTCGTCGAGACGTGCGCCTCCACCGTATCGCCCAGGCGTGCGACGAGCTGCGTCGCGGCGACCGGCAGCCACGTCCACTCCGCGGCCCAGTGCGGCACGTCGATCACGGCGCACGCACCGGGACGCTCGAGGTGCTCGCTCACCGGGTGGTGACGCAGGTCGGACGTGACGTAGACGTCGGCGCCGGCAGCGTCGGCGCGGCCGAGCAGGAAGTCGCCGGACCCGCCGCACAGGGCCACGGTGCGGATCTCACGGTCGGGGTCGCCGGCGACCCGGTGCGCGCTGTGGTGCGCCGGCAGGCTGCGCCCGACGTGGTCGGCGAGCTCGCGCAGCGTCATCGACTCCGCGAGGGTGCCGATGCGGCCGCTCCCCCGCTGAGGGTCGGGCCGCGGCGCCGTCTCGACGACGTCGTACGCGACCTCCTCGTAGGGGTGCGCCTCGAGCAGGGCGCGGCGGACGCGCTCACGCAGCCGTGCCGGGGCGACGACGTCGAGCCGCTTCTCGGCGACCTTCTCCAGGCGTCCGACCTCGCCGGTGTGCGGGTCGGCACCGTCGAGGGGGCGGAACTGGCCGGTGCCCTCACTGACGAAGGCGGCGCTGTCGTAGTCGCCCAGCGCACCGGCGCCGGCCTCGTGCATCGCGGCGAGGACGCGGTCGGCATCCCCGGCCGGCACGAACACCGTCCAGGTGTCGAGCGCCTCGGCCGGGTCGGGGTCGAGGGCCCGGACGTCGGTCAGGCCGAGCGCGAGCGCCATCGACTCCGAGACGCCGAAGCGCGGCGCGTCGGCGTTCGTGTGGCATGTGTGCAGGGCGACGCCGCCGCGCACCAGGGTGTGCACGACCCGGCCCTTGGGCGTGGTCGCGGCGACGCTGGTGACGCCCTTGAGGTAGAGCGGGTGGTGGGTGACCAACAGGTCGTACCCGCCGGTGACGGCCTCGTCGGCGACCGCCTGCACCGGGTCGACGGCCAGCAGCACCCGGCGCACCTCGGCGTCCGGGTCGCCGGCGACCGTGCCGACGGCGTCCCAGTCGTCGGCCCACGCCGGGTCGTAGAGCTCGTCCAGCACGGCGACGACGTCACGCAGGGAGGGCATGGCGTCACTCTAGTGAGCCGGCATCCTCGCGCAGGTGCGTGCGCCCGTCCCCGCTGAGTGTGACGTCTCGGGGCTTGGCCCCGGCGTGTCGACCCCCGGAACGTCACACTTAGCGCGAAGGCGACCCGGCTCGCCTGGTGGGCCCGGTCAGGCGACGGAGGCGAGGGCGAACGGCAGCACCGCGGACGCGCCTGCCCGGCGCAGCTCGCGGGCGGCGACGGTCAGCGTCCAGCGGCTGTCGACGAGGTCGTCGACCAGCAGCACGGGCCCGGTGACGGACCCCAGTGCCTGCCCCAGCTCGGGACCGACCGAGAAACGTCCCCACACCGACGCGAGCCGGTAGGCGCTGTTGCCGCCGGGGCCCGGCACCGGCATGGCCGGGTCGGCGTCGAGCGTGCCGAGCAGCGGCAGCCGGCCGAGCCGGGCGATGCCGGCCGCGGTGGACGCGACGAGCTCGGGACGGTGCAGCGACGGCATGGCCACGACGCCGGCCGGACGCTGCTGCCAGTCCCAGTCGCGCAGCACCCGCACGACGCCGCCGAGCAGCTCGTCGGTGACCGGCTGGTCTGGCGCTCCCGCAGCCAGCAGGGTGCGCAGCGTGCCGCCCCAGCCGAGGTCGGTGAGGCGGGCGACGACGCGTCCGGTCTCGGCCTTCTCGTCGGGCGACAGGCGCCCCTTGGCCTCGACGCCCAGTCGCGTCGCGCCGGTCGGCCACTGGCCGCGCGGCTCGACCGGCACGCCCACCTTGTCGAGGGTGCCCGAGGCGGACGCCGCGGCGTCGGCGGCCACGTCGGTCGGGTACCAGGTGCCGGCGCACACGTCGCAGCGCCCGCACGGCACCGCACTCGGGTCGTCGAGGTCGCGCTGCAGGATCTCCATGCGGCACGTCGTGGCCCGCTCGTACGCGAGCATCGCCTGCTGCTCCGCCTGGCGGGCGGCGGCGATGCGCTCGTAGCGCTCGGCGTCGTACGTCCACGGGACGCCGGTGGAGACCCAGCCGCCGCGCACCCGGCGCACCGCGCCGTCGACGTCGAGCACCTTGAGCAGCAGCTCCAGCGAGGACCGCTTGACGTCGACCCGGGTCTCGAGCGCCGGGGTGGACAGCGGCTCGTCGCCCAGCGCCGCGATGACCGCCTGCGCCTTCACCGGGTCGGGCATCGACGCGGTGGCGAAGTACTGCCAGATGTCGGTGTCCTCGGGCCCCGGCAGCAGCAGGACGTCGGCGTGGTCGGTGCCGCGGCCGGCACGGCCGACCTGCTGGTAGTACGCCACCGGGGACGAGGGCGCGCCCAGGTTGACGATGAAGCCGAGCCGGGGCGCGTCGAACCCCATGCCCAGCGCGGACGTGGCCACGAGCGCCTTCACCTCGTCGTTCTTGAGCGCGCGCTCGAGCGCCTCGCGCTCCTCGGGGTCGGTGCGCCCGGTGTACGCCTTGACCGGGTAGCCGGCCTCGGCCAGCAGCCGGGCGGTGTCCTCGGCCGCCGAGACGGTGAGCGCGTAGACGATGCCGCTGCCCGGCAGGTCCTTGAGGTGGGTGACGAGCCAGCCGAGCCGGTCGCGCGCGGTGGGCAGCACGAGGCAGCCCAGGCGCAGCGAGTCGCGGGCCAGCGACCCACGCAGGGTCAGCACGTCGCCGCCGAGCTGCTCGGCGACGTCGGCGACCACGCGGGCGTTCGCGGTAGCCGTGGTCGCCAGCACCGGCACCTTCTCCCCCAGCGTGCCGATGAGGTCGCGCAGGCGGCGGTAGTCGGGCCGGAAGTCGTGGCCCCAGTCGGAGATGCAGTGCGCCTCGTCGACCACGAGCAGGCCCATGCGGGCGACGAGCTCGGGCAGCTGCTCCTCACGGAACTGCGGGTTGTTGAGCCGCTCGGGCGACACGAGCAGCACGTCGACGTCGTCGGCGGCCAGCCGGCCGCGCACCTCGTCCCACTCGTGCGCGTTCGCCGAGCTGATCGACACCGCGCGGACGCCCGCCCGCTCGGCGGCCGAGACCTGGTCGCGCATGAGGGCCAGCAGCGGCGAGACGAGCAGCGTCGGGCCGGCACCGCGCTCGCGCAGCAGGCTCGTGGCGATGAAGTAGACCGCCGACTTGCCCCAGCCGGTGCGCTGCACGACCAGCGAGCGGCGTTGCTCGTCGACCAGCGCGGTGATCGCCTCGAGCTGGCCGGGGTGGAAGACGGCGTCGTCGCGCCCGGTCAGGCGGCGCAGGGTGGCGAGGGCGGCATCGGCGGTCGTGGTCACCGAGCCATCGTGACAGCCGAGTCCGACGGACCCGGGGCGGCGTCCACACGCGTGCGGTGGGCGAAGAGGGTCTCGAACCCCCGACCTTCCGGGTGTAAGCCGGATGCTCTGACCAGCTGAGCTATTCGCCCGGTCAGCGGCACAGACTACCGCAGCACGACGGCGCGGCGGACCGAGGAAAGAGACTGCGACCGCCGGGGTCTCGGGTCCCCAGCGGCCGCAGCACGTCCATGTAAGCGCATCGCGTACACGCGTGCACTGGTTTTGCGGAAGTTTCCTCAGGCGGTGCCCGAGAGCGCCACGCGGTAGTCCTCGAAGCTGCGCGCGTCGGGCATGCCGTTCTCGATCTTCCAGCGCACGACGCGCTCGGGATCGACCACGAACGTGCCGCGCAGCGCCGACCCGGTGACGTCGTTGAACACGCCGTACGCCTGGGCCGTCGCGCCGTGCGGCCAGAAGTCGCTCAGCAGCGGGAAGTTCAGGCTCTCGGTGTCGGCGAACGTCCGCAGGGTCGCGGTGGAGTCGCACGAGATCGCCACGACCTGGGCACCGACGTCCTCGAGGTCGCCGAGGTTGTCGCGGATCTCGCACATCTCGCCCGTGCAGACGCCGGTGAAGGCGAACGGGAAGAACACGACCACGACGGGCCCGTCGGTCACCAGCTCGGAGAGCGTGATGGGCTCCCCGTGCTGGTTCTTGAGCGTGAAGTCGGGTGCGAGGTCGCCGATCTCGATCGTCATGAGGCGTTTCTACTCCCTCACCACGACCTCGGCACCCGGTGGGTCTAGCGCTTCTGCGAGGTCAGCCGGGTCACGGCCCAGTCGGTGCCGGTCGACGACGTCGTGGTGGTCGACAGGCCGGCGACCGGAGCGGCCTCGGCGATGTCGGCCCCCGGGACGTAGCCGGTCTGCCCGACCTTGGGGGTGAAGAGCCAGATCGTGCCGCCCTCGACCAGGTCCTGCAGCGTGTCGACGAGCGAGTCGACGAGGTCGTCGTCGCCGTCGCGCCACCACAGGATCACCCCGTCGACGACGTCGCCGTACTCCCCATCGACGAGCTCAGCACCGACATGCTTCTCGATGGCCGAGCGCAGGTCGTCGTCGACGTCCTCGTCCCAGCCGAGCTCCTGGATGACGGTTCCGGGCTTGAAGCCCAGTCGAGCCGCGTCCAACGGTGCCTCCTCAGGCGTCCTTTCGTACCGAATTTCCTACTCGCGAGTACGGTTTCGGACCCCCTCGCCGGTCTCACCCTAGCGAATGTCGCGTGGAATGATGGACACGTCCACGAGACTTTCAGGAGATCTAATGCCGCAATCCGGCTCGGACCGCACCCCGGTCATCCACGAGGGCCTGCCCACGCAGCTGCCTGACATCGATCCCGACGAGACCAACGAGTGGGTTGCCTCGCTGGACGACATGATCGACACGAACGGCCGCGAGCGCGCCCGCTACGTCATGCTCCGCCTGCTGGAGCGTGCCCGTGAGCAGAACGTCGGCGTGCCGGCGCTGCGCAGCACCGACTACATCAACACCATCCCGCCCGAGCGCGAGCCGTGGTTCCCCGGCAACGAGGACATCGAGCGACGCATCCGCTCCTTCATCCGCTGGAACGCGGCGGTCATGGTGTCGCGCGCGAACCGCCCCGGCCTGGGCGTCGGTGGCCACATCGCCACGTACCAGTCGGCGGCGAGCCTGTACGAGGTCGGCTTCAACCACTTCTTCAAGGGCAAGGACCACCCCGGCGGCGGCGACCAGATCTACTTCCAGGGCCACGCGGCCCCGGGCGTGTACGCGCGCTCGTACCTGGAGGGACGTCTCACCGAGACCCAGCTCGACCGGTTCCGCCAGGAGCACTCGCACGGCGCCGGCCAGGGCCTGTCGTCGTACCCGCACCCGCGCCTGATGAGCAACTACTGGGAGTTCCCCACGGTCTCCATGGGCCTGGCGGCGATCAACTCGATCTACCAGGCGCGGTTCAACCGCTACCTGCACCACCGCGGCATCAAGGACACCAGCCAGCAGCACGTCTGGACGTTCCTGGGCGACGGCGAGATGGGCGAGCCGGAGTCGCTGGGCGCGATCGCGCTGGCGGCCCGCGAGGAGCTGGACAACCTCACGTTCGTCATCAACTGCAACCTGCAGCAGCTCGACGGGCCCGTGCGCGGCAACGGCAAGGTCATCCAGGAGCTGGAGTCGTTCTTCCGCGGCGCCGGCTGGAACGTCATCAAGGTCGTCTGGGGCCGTCAGTGGGACGACCTGCTGGCCCGCGACGTCGACGGCGTCCTGGTCAACCAGATGAACCGCACCCCGGACGGCGAGTTCCAGACGCTGTCGGTCGAGACCGGCGCGTACAACCGCGAGAACTTCTTCGGTCCCGACCCGCGTCTGCGCAAGCTCGTCGAGCACCTGTCGGACGAGGACATCGAGCGCCTCCCCCGCGGCGGCCACGACTACCGCAAGGTCTACGCGGCCTTCGACGCGGCGACCAAGCACACCGGTCAGCCGACGGTGATCCTGGCCCACACGGTCAAGGGCTGGCTGCTGGACTCCTTCATGGGCCGCAACGCCACGCACCAGATGAAGAAGCTCACCAAGAACGACCTCAAGGGCTTCCGCGACAAGCTGAAGATCCCCGTGACCGACGAGGCGATCGACGCCTCCGAGATCGCGCCGTTCTACCACCCGGGCGCCGACAGCGACGAGATCCAGTACATGATGGCCCGCCGCGAGGCGCTGGGCGGCTCGGTGCCCGAGCGCCGCGTGCTGGCCACCGGCGTCAAGCTGCCGGCCGACGAGCTCTACGGCGAGCTGAAGAAGGGCTCGGGCAAGCAGGAGATCGCCACCACCATGGCGTTCGTCCGGCTGCTGCGCGACCTCATGAAGGACCCCGAGATCGGCAAGCGGGTCGTCCCGATCGCGCCGGACGAGTACCGCACGTTCGGCATGGACTCGATGTTCCCGTCGGCGAAGATCTACAACCCGTCGGGCCAGCAGTACGAGTCGGTCGACCGCAAGCTGCTGCTCGCCTACAAGGAGTCCCAGCAGGGCCAGCTGCTCCACGAGGGCATCAGCGAGGCCGGCGCCATGGCGTCGGCGATCGCGGCGGGCTCGGCGTACTCCACGCACGGCGAGCCGATGATCCCGGTCTACCTGTTCTACTCGATGTTCGGCTTCCAGCGGACCGCCGACTCGATCTGGGCGATGGCCGACCAGCTCTCGCGCGGCTTCCTCATCGGCGCCACCGCCGGCCGCACGACGCTGACCGGCGAGGGCCTGCAGCACGCCGACGGCCACTCCCCGCTCATCGCGCGGACGAACCCGGCGGTCGTGCACTACGACCCCGCGTTCGGCTTCGAGATCAGCCACATCGTGCAGAACGGCATGCAGCGCATGTACGGCACGAGCGACGCCCACCCGCAGGGCGAGGACGTCATCTACTACATGACGGTCTACAACGAGCCGATCGTCCAGCCGGCCGAGCCGCAGGACGTCGACGTGGACGGCATCCTGCGCGGCGCCTACCTGTACAAGCCCGCCGAGGGCGGCGAGGGACCGCGGGCGCGCATCATGGCGTCCGGCGTCTCGGTGCCGTGGGCGCTCAAGGCCCAGCAGGTCCTGGCCGACGACTACGGCGTCCGCGCCGACGTGTGGTCGGTCACGTCGTGGAACGAGCTGGCCCGCGACGCCGAGGAGGTCGAGCGCTGGAACCTCAACCACCCGGGCGAGTACCAGCGCGTGCCCTACATCACGCAGAAGCTGCTCGACTCCGACGCGGTCACGCTCGGCGTCAGCGACTACATGCGTGCGGTGCCCGACCAGATCGCCCGCTGGGTGCCCGGCGCCTGGCAGTCGCTCGGCGCGGACGGCTTCGGCTTCGCCGACACCCGCGCGGCGGCGCGGCGCTACTTCCAGATCGACGCCGAGTCGATCGTGGTCGGCGTGCTGCAGAGCCTGGCCCAGCGCGACGAGGTGCCGCGCGAGCGCGTCAGCGAGGCGTTCAACCGCTTCCGCATCGACGACCCGACCGCGGTCGCCGGCGTCCCGCAGGAGGGCGGCGACGCCTGACCCAGGCGCGTCCCGACGGCCCCCGCTCCCACAGGAGCGGGGGCCGTCGCCGTCCTCAGGAACTCCTCAGCGTGCCGTCGCTAGGATGTCGCCCATGCGTCGTTGGCCCTACACCTTTGCCGTCGTGCTGTCCCTCATCACCGGAGCGACGGCGATCGTGGCCACCCTGGCGCTGGACGTCACGCTCAAGGACCCCGAGGGATTCCTCGGTCCGGCCTACGTCCGCCTGCCGGTGATGGGCCTGGGGTTCTTCGCGATCGGGATCGTCCCGCAGGCGCTCAAGCGCTTCGGGCTCAAGGGCTTCTGGGGCGGCATGCGCACGATCGTGCGCGAGGAGTGGACCTGGCGCCGCGCGGGCTACATCGCGACCGGCCTGCTGTGCTTCTACGTCAGCTACGTCGGCTACCGCAACCTCAAGAGCCTGCTGCCGCTGATCCGCGAGGACGTCATCTACGACACCGACTTCCTGCGCATCGACCACTGGCTGGCGTTCGGCAACAACCCGGCCGAGCTGCTGCACGCCGTGCTCGGCACGACCGTCATGGCCCAGGTGCTGGCGTTCGTCTACGTCTCGTACCTGCCGCTCATCCCGGTCACCCTGGCGGCGTTCCTGGTGCTGAACCGCGACGTGTCGATCGGCGCCTGGTACGCCACCGCGCTGTGCCTGAACTGGGTGCTGGGCACGGTCAGCTACTACATCTTCCCGACGCTCGGCCCGGCGTTCGCGCAGCCGTCGATGTTCCTGGACCTGCCCGACACCGGCGTCACGGCGCTGCAGCAGAGCCTGTTCAAGAACGGCGTCATCTTCAAGAGCGACCCCACGGGCGAGACGATCTACGGCATCGCCGGCTTCGCGTCGCTGCACGTCTCGGTCACCCTCACGGCCGCCCTGTTCTTCCACCACATCGGCCTCAAGCCGGCGCTGCGCTACATCGCGTGGGCCTACTTCGTGCTCACCGTCATCGCGACGCTGTACTTCGGCTGGCACTACATCCTGGACGACTTCGCCGGCGCGTTCATCGCCTGGGCGTCGGTCACGATCGGCGCGCTGGTCACCGGCAACTTCCGCCAACGACGGCCGTTCTTCCGGCGGCGCAAGGACCCCGCTCCGGACCCGCAGCCGAGCCCGGCCGCGTGATCGTGGCGCCCGTCGCGCCCGGCGCGGGATCGGTAGGCTGAGCCCGTGCCTTCCGACAGCCAGGTCAGCCGCGCGCTGACGGACATCATCGTGCGGGTCGTCGACTGCGAACCGTCGGCGGTCGTCCCGCACGCGCGCCTGCGCGACCTCGGCGTCGACTCCCTGGCCCTGGTCGAGATCGCCGAGGGGGCCGCCCAGCAGCTCGGACGTCCGGTGCCGGACGCCCGGCTCGACGCCGTCGTCACCGTGCAGGACCTCGCCGACGCCGTCTCCGACGACGCCCCTGCCCCTGCGACGTCCGGCACGACGTTCGCGGTGCCGCCGCTGCTCGACCCGAGCCTCCCGCCCGAGGAGGTCAAGCAGCGCAAGCGCAAGGCCGTCTCGTACGCCGCGGGCTTCGTCGGCGTCGGCCTGGTCATCGGCGTGGTCGGCGGCTTCGGCCTGGCCGCGGTCGGCAAGGTGATGGGCCTGGGCTCGCAGGACGTGCCGAAGGCGTCGCCCACCACGGCCGCGCCGACCACCCCCGCCCCCACGCCGACGCAGACGCCCAGCCCCACCGCGCCCGTGCAGGACGAGCCGCAGCCCGAGCTGAGCATCACCCCGCGCCAGGTCTCGGCCGGCGAGCGCATGACGCTGTCCGGACGCCTGCCGACCGCCGACGACAACGCGGTGCTGCAGGTGCAGACCAAGGACGGCGACGGCGGCTGGACCGACTTCCCGGTGACCGTGCAGGTCAGCGACGACGAGGGCAGCTTCAGCACGCAGATCTACACGACGCGCACCGGCCAGCGGCAGATCCGCCTGCTCGACCGCGACTCGCGCACCGCGACGCCGGTCGCCACGGTCACCGTCGGCTGACCGCCCTCAGATCACCTGGTGCAGCCAGCGCACCGGCGCACCGTCGCCGGCGTGGCGGAACGGCTCGAGCTCGGCGTCCCAGCGGGCACCCAGGAGGCCCTCGAGCGCCTGGTCCATCGACACGTCGCCGCGGGCGGCCTTCACCATGAACGCGCGGATGCGGTCCTCGGGGATGAGCACGTCGCCGTGCAGGCCCGTGAGCGCGTGGAACAGGCCGAGCGCCGGCGTGTACGAGTAGCGCGCTCCCTCGGTCGAGGCGGTCGGCTCCTCGGTGACCTCGAAGCGGATGCGCTCCCAGCCGCGCAGGGCCGAGGCGAGCTCGGCGGCGGTGCCGGCCTTCGCCTGCCAGGAGAGCTCGGCGCGGTAGCTGCCGGACTCGGCGGGCTGGTCGACCCAGTCCCAGTCCGTGGGCGCGCCAAGGACGCCGGCCGCTGCCCACTCCACGTGGGGGCAGAGCGCGGACGGCGCTGAGTGCACGAACAGCACGCCCCGCGTGGGGACGTCCGTACGGCTCGACTTCATCGGTGCCTCCCTGGATACGTCTTCCCCAACGACCCGGCGGACGGCACCCGACGCAGCCATTGTGCCCGACGCCACCAGCGCGTGCCAAGACCGGGAAGGCGCCGAGGCCTGGGCGCCTGGCCGACCGTCCCACGGGCTACCGTGGTGCCCGTCGGGCGAGGGCCCGCTGCACGACAGGAGGGTCCGTGGACCAGCACCCACGACACCGCCGGGCCGGACGTTCGCCGGGCGGGGAGCCGACGACGCACCTCGCCGAGGTCATCTACGCCGATCTCGAGCTGCAGGGCGTCCTGCGACGCGTCGCCGAGGCGGGCGTGCAGCTGTCCGGCGCGCGCTTCGCGGTCCTGCGCCACGTCGATCCCGAGGTGGACGGTCACGGGGCCAGCCTCGACGTCACCGCCGGCCGCGCGCCTGCTGCTCTGACGAACGACCCGGACGCCGTCGCGGCGCTGCTCTCCCCGGCGCTGGGCGCCGGCACCCTCGTGCGGTCGGCCGACGTGACGGCCGACAGTCGCTTCGACGCCGTCGCGGACCCACCGCTGCGCAGCTACCTCGCCGGCCCCGTGCGCGGGCGTGACGGCGAGCTCGCCGGAGCGCTCCTGCTGGGGCATCCCGACCCGGACGTCTTCGACGACGCCGCGGAGGCGGACGTGGCCGCGATCATGGCGCACGCCTCGGTCGCCCTCGACAACGCGCGCCTGTTCGCGGCCGAGAAGCAGGCCCGCCGCCGGGCCGAGCAGGGCGCCGACCGGCTCGCGTTGCTGCAGGAGGTCACGTCCTGGCTCGCCGACGCCCGCACGACGGCCGACGCGATGGACGCCCTGCGCGACTCCCTGCGCCGGCGCACCCACGCGCTGCGCATCGCGCTGTTCGAGCCGGACGGCGAGGAGTTCGTCGCCGTCCGCGGCGCCACTCCCCTGCCCGAGCCGTCCGGGCCCCGCACCGTCGCGCGAGACGTGGCGAGCCCGGTCGCCGACGCCTTCCGCACCCAGCACCCGGTCCGGATGACCGACCGCGCCTCGATCGAGTCTGCGTACCCGCAGATCGCCGCGCAGCTGCCGCAGGCCGGATCGCTGCTGTGCGTCCCGCTGCTGGTGCGCGGGGCGTCCCTCGGCGTGCTGGCCGTCGCCTGGGATCGTCCGCGCGCGCTCGAGACGCCGGAGGTCTCGATGTTCGTCGCCGTCGCCGGCCAGCTCGCCTCGGCGATGGAGCGGGCGCGGCTGGACGAGGCGCAGGTGCGGTCGCAGGCCCAGCTGCGCGCCCACGTCGCCGCCGTGACCGACTCGTCGTTGACCCTGCAGCGGTCGCTGCTCCCCCAGGAGCTTCCCGAGCTCGACACGGTCGAGCTGGCGGTGCGCTACCGGCCCGGCGCGGCCGGTGCCGCCGTGGGCGGCGACTGGTACGACGTCATCTCGTCGCCGCAGGGCACGGTCACGTTCGTCATCGGCGACGTCCAGGGACACAGCATCAGCGCGGCGGCGGTCATGGGCCAGCTGCGGATGGCCCTGCACGCGTACATCGCCGAGGGCCACGACCCTGACGTCGCCATGGCCCAGGTCAACCAGCTCATGCTGTCGCTGCGCACCAACCTGCTGGCCACGTGCTGCCTCGCGACCCTGTCGCCCTGCACCGGCGAGCTGCTCGTCGTCCGCGCCGGCCACCCGCTGCCGATCGTCGTCGACCCGTCCGGCGACGCCGCCGAGCTCGACTGCGAGGGCGGCCTGCCCCTGGGCACGGCCGAGGACGCGACCTGGCCGGTGACGCGGTCGACGCTGCGTCCGGGGTCGCGCCTGCTGCTGTACACCGACGGCCTGGTCGAGCGCCGCGACGCGGGCCTGGACGTGACCGTGGGCGAGCTCCTCGCGTCCGTGCAGGGCCTGCACCGGCAGGATCCCGAGACGACGGCCGACGCGGTCGTGCAGGCGGCCCGGACGCACGCCGACGACGACCTGGCGCTGCTCGTGTGCGACTACCAGGGCCATGGCGGACGCGACCGCGTGGCCGTCGTCGTCGAGCGCCGCGACGAGGTGGCCACGGCCCGGTCGGTGGCCGCGGAGGCGCTGCACCGCTGGGGTCTGGAGAAGGTCGAGGACGCCGTGCTGCTGCTCGTCAGCGAGATGGTGACGAACGCGCTGGTGCATGCGCGCAGCGCCGCCAGCCTCGTGCTGTGGCAGCTCAGCGACGCGGTGCGCATCGAGGTGACCGACGACAGCCCGCACGAGCCCCGCCCGCGCCTGGCACCCGCCGAGGCGACCGGTGGACGCGGCATGCTGCTGATCGAGGCGCTGTCGTCGCGCTGGGGCACGATGGAGCGCCGCGACGGCAAGACGGTCTGGGCCCAGGTGCCGGCCTAGGAGGTGGGCTCGTCCTGCGCCTCGCGGGCAGCCTGCTCGAGGCGCTCGCGGTGCGCGTCCCAGCCCCCGGGCGGGCCCCACAGGTTGTCGTCGCGCGAGCGCATCCCGGCCGCCCCGTCGATCGCCTCGCGGACGATGTCGGCGTGCCCGGCGTGCCGGTGGGTCTCGGCGATGACGTGGAGCACGATCTGGTGCAACGTGACGCGGCTGTTCTCGCCCCACCACTCGACGTGCCCGACGGCGTCCAGGTCGAGCTCGCGCAACGTGGCGTCGTCGTGCGCCCAGGCGTCGCGGTACAGCTGCACGACCTGGGCGCGGGTCTCGTACGGCTGCACCCACAGGTCGGCGTTGGGCTCGGCGTCCGGGCTGAGCCACGGCAGCGGGATCTGCGACGGCCGGTCGAAGACGTCCCCGAGGTAGCCCAGCTCGATGCTGGCGACGTGCTTGACCAGCCCCAGCAGGTTGGTGCCGGTGCGGGTCATGGGGCGCCGCACGTCGTACTCGGAGAGGCCGTCGAGCTTCCACATGAGCGCGTCGCGTCCGGCCTGCAGGTAGCGGTGCAGGTGCTGCTTGAGCTGGTCCTGGTCCATGGGCCCAGCGTCGCACCGGGGCGGGGCCCATGGCCCGCGTGTTCGCCCAGGGCGTGAGCGGGGTACGTCCGGGCCATGACGCACCCGGACGAGCCCCGTGCCCGCACCGACCCGGCCGAGCCGCCCTCGATCGCCGGCGGCCTGCTGATGGGTCTCGGCCTGGGCGGCTTCGTGGACGGCGTGCTGCTGCACCAGGTGCTGCAGTGGCACCACATGATCAGCGACGTCCACGACCGGGAGCCGACCACGCTGTCGGGGCTGGAGATCAACACGATGGCCGACGGGTTGTTCCACGTCGTGACCTGGATCTTCGTGCTCACCGGCTCGCTGCTGCTGATCGACGCGTGGCGGCAGGGGCGGCTGGCGCCGAGCTGGTCGTTCCACCTCGGGCTGCTGCTGGCCGGCTGGGGCGTGTTCAACCTCGTCGAGGGACTCATCGACCACCAGGTCCTCGGCGTCCACCACGTCCGCGACGACCTGGGCGGGCCGCTGTCGTGGGACCTGGGCTTCCTGGCCCTCGGCGCGCTGCTCGTCGTCGGCGGGTGGCTGCTGCACCGCCGCGGACGCCGCGCGATGCGGAGGCGGGCTAGCGCAGCTACGTGACCGGGGTTGCGGGCCAGGTCGAGCCGTCGAGCACGGTCCGGTCGCCGAGCGGCTCGGCGAGCTCGATGACGCGATCGGCCAGCGGGTTGCCCGGGCACTTCTGAGGCCCGGTGGGCTTCTCCGCGGTCCAGTAGACCGTCACCGACTCGTCGGTCTCGACGACAACGGGTTCGTGCAGGTGCGCTTCCGGATCACGGGACGACGCGCACTCCACCTCGGTCACCCGGACCGGGACGCTCGTGGCGTCGGGATCCAGGTCGGTGGCCGACGCGGTCACCATGGCCCACCCCGCCGAGTCCGTCGGCACCGGTTCCAGCCGGCAGTCGCCCCAGCCGGCGACGCGCAGGCGGTCCCCCTGCTTCTCGAGGCCCACCCGGTGCGCGCGTCCCCCGGGGCCGCGCTCGTCCCACCGGCCCGTGGCCACCAGCAGGGAGTCCGCGTCCTCGGCCAGCACCTTCCACTCGCCGGGCCGGACCCCGTACTTGCTGAGTCCGAGCGGGGCGTCCATGCCAGCACGTCGGACGAGGTCGTCCAGCGTCTTCACGATGTCCGCCGCGGGCGTCCGGGGCTCGATGCCGTCGACCATCGCGGACACCGGGAACTCGTGGTCCGCGCACGTGAGCAGCGACTCCCCGCCGACCATGCGGATCGGGGCCTCGGCCCTTGGCGTCGGGCTCGAGCGGACCTCCGGCGTCCCGGACGCCGTGCAGGCGGTCAGCAGCATGGTCGCGGCGAGCGCGAGGACGGCGGACCGGAGGCTCATCGGTCCAGCATGCCGCCCGCGTGGTGCGAGCGGGCCGGTTCCAGCTCAGTCGCGGTGCGGGCTCGGATCCTCGTCCCGCACCCGCGTGTTGAGCGCGGCCGCGAGGACGACGACGGCAGCGGCGACGACCGGGATCCAGCGGGCGGCGTCCGAGCCGGACGACTCCGCGATCGCGCCGGTGAGCGCCGAGGCCGCGGACTGGCCGACGATGACCGCCGAGCCGAGCATCGTCATGACCGTGGCCGAGCGGCCCTCCGGGCTGCGGGTCGCGGCCAGGCTGTACTGGGTGACCAGCGTGGGGCCGATGCCGACGCCGGCGAGCAGCATCGCGCCGACCAGGGCGACCGAGCCGTCGGCGACCGCGTACCCGAGGGCCGCGAGCAGCATCGTGGCGCCGAAGACGAGCCACCGGGTGCGCAGCGCGAACGAGGCCGGGAAGACCGCCACGGCGAGGGCCAGGATCGTCGAGCCGATGCCCATGACGCCGTAGACGAGGCCCGCCGCGTCGCCCGCGCCCTGGTCGCGCATGACGGCCGTCAGCGAGGTGAGCATGCTGCCGAAGAACATGCCGACGCCGAGCGTGCCGAGCACCGCCACGAGCAGGCCGGGCCGCAGCAGGTCACGGGCGGGCGCGGTCACGACCGGGACGTCCGACGCCGAGACCTCGACGCGTCCGGTCGGGTGCAGCGCGAACGCCGTGACGAACAGGACGGTCAGGACGGCCGCGCCGATGACCGGGGCGACCGGGTTCATCGTGGTCGCCAGCAGGCCGACGATGGCCGGGCCGAACACGAACACGGTCTCGTCCGCGGCCGACTCGTAGGCCATCACGCCGTTGAGCGTCTTCACCCGGCGTCCGGCCGGGAGCTGGCGGGTGATGACGCCGAACAGGCGGCTGCGCGACATCGGGGCGACCTGCGGCGCGGTGGCTCCGATGACGAACGCGGTGGCGAGCACGGCCAGGTCGGGCAGCGAGCTGAACGCGACGGCCGCCATGGCGAGCAGCGCGAGGCTGTTGGCGGCGCCGGCGACCAGCAGCACCGGACGCTGGCCGAACCGGTCGGCGGCCATGCCGAGCAGGGGGCCGAAGATCGCGGTGCCGGCGCCGACCGCGGCGGAGTTGAGGCCACCGAGCGCGACCGAGTCGCGGGCGGCCACGACCAGCGTGAGGACGCCGACGATCATCATCGCGTAGGGGAAGCGGGCCACGAAGGCCACCGGGAAGTACGTGGGGCCGACGGCGCGCCGCAGGGTGGGGCTCTGGTCGGTTCCGGCGGTGCGAAGCAGCTCGTCGGGAAGGGTCATGCAGGGGTCTCCGATACGCGGGTGCCGCCTTGGACGGCCCGCGTGGGCCCGAGGTAGATGCACGTCCTTCGGCGGGACGAGCCCGCCGGCCGGTCGGTGGACCGGCCTCACCAGGGTACCCGGTCGCGCCAGATGGGCCGGACGGCCCGCGGCCCGTGGCTGCTACGTGCGACCGCAGGCCTCGCCCGGCGGACGCAGCGTGCTCAGGTCGGCACCCGGCGTGTAGTCGACCGTGAGGTCCACCGCGGTCAGCGCGTGGCCGAGGTCCTCGTCGACCTCGACCCCGTCCTTCCGCAGGGCGGTCAGGACGTCCTCGCCGTGCAGCGTCAGCCGGTTGGCCCGACCGTCCATCACGTCGATCTCGACGTCGACGGGCGCGCTGGACCGGCCGGCGTCGGCGCCCAGGGCGGCGATCATCCCGGCCGGCATAAGGGCCACCGCGTGCGCGGACGAGAGCTCGCCGCGGACGGCGATGCGTTCGGCCGTCGTGAAGTCGTGGGCTTGCAGCTGGCCCAGCACGCTGACGTAGGCCGGCTCCTGCGCGCGCAGGGCGCTGACCCCGCCGGGCACCTGGCCTTCCGGGACGGCCTCCCAGCATCCCAGGCTCGCACCCCCCGCCTCGGGCGCCTCCTCCGGACGCGCCCACACCTGACCGTCGACGCTGAGCGACTGCAGGACCGTGCGCGACTGCGAGTCGCCGAGGGTCGACAGCCAGGACGTGGCTCGCCACCGCTCGGCCCCGGCCGTCCCCCGCGTCTGCTCGAGCGTCTCGTGGTCGACCGAGACGAGCGCGTCGAAGTCGGTGAACTCCTCCGTGAGCACCTGCTCGACCCCTTCCTGCAACGCTCGGCGCGCCGCGTCGGGGTCGACCCGCGCGACGGGCGTCGGTGACACGGAGGGAACGGCGGAGGTGGGCGCGACCTCGGCCCCGCCCCCGCAGGCGGCGGTGGTGGCGATGAGGACGGTCAGGGTCGCGAGGACGGTGGTGCGCACGGCAGGACCCTAGGCGAAGCCGCGCCTCCGCGGGGCCGTTCGTAGGGCGGGTGGGGCTCGAACCCACGACCCAAGGATTATGAGTCCTCTGCTCTGACCGGCTGAGCTACCGCCCCGGGGAGCCGGCCCCGTCGCGCGGGACGGACGTGCGGCTCCGCCCGCAGCCTAGCGAAGCCGCACCCCCGGCCGAGGCATGCTTCCGGGGTGAGACCTGTCGAGCTGGACGCAGGCGGCGTCGTGCTGCGCGGCGTGCTGCACCCGCGGCGCCGGCGAGCGTCCGCGGAGGCGACGACGGTGCTTCTGCCCGGCACCGGCGACACGGCCGCGACGTGGGACGCCGTCGGGCCGGTGCTGAGCGCCGACCGCGACGTGGTCGCCCTGTCGCTGCGCGGGCACGGGCGCAGCGACCGGCCGGGCACCTACTCGATCGCGTGGATGGCCGACGACGTCGCCACCGCCCTGGTGGCGCTGGAGCACGGTCCGGTCGACCTCGTCGGGCACTCCCTCGGTGGTCTGGTGGCCATGCTGGTGGCGGCGCGCGAGCCCGCGCTCGTCCGGCGGCTCGTGCTCGAGGACGTCGGGCTGCCGCAGCCGCGACTGCCGTCGCTGCCCGCCCGCCCGGACGGAGCGCTGCCGTTCGACTGGGCGGTCGTGGAGCAGGTGCGGCCGGAGATCGACCAGCCCGCCGGGCACTGGCCCTACACCGCGCGAGCCGTCGCGGCACCGACGCTCGTCGTCGCCGGCGGCCCGACGAGCAGCGTCCCGCAGGACGGCATCGCCGACCTCGTCGCCGCCATGCCCGACGCCCGGGCGGTCACCGTCGACGCCGGGCACCTCGTGCACGAGCGCGAGCCCGAGCAGTTCACGGCACACGTCCGCGCGTTCCTGGCGTCCTGATCCGGCCACTCAGGTCCGCGGATCCCGGGCCGATGGTGACGATGACCACGGATGGGTCGATCGCCGTCGAGAGGACCTCATGAGCAACGTCAACGCCTTCCTCGCCAACACCCTGCGGACGGAGGCCGGCGACCTGCGACGGCACCTGCACGACGTGATCGACCAGGCGACCCGCGCCCTGGCGGCGATGGACGAGGGCGAGCGCATCGGCGACAACCCCGTGCGCAGCGCGCCGTTCGTCGGGCGCAGCGCGGCGAAGGTCGAGGCATTCATGCTGCTGGCCGGCACCAAGGTGCTGCCGATGAAGGACGTCATGGAGGCCCTGCAGGGCGACGGCTCGGAGGCCCACCGTCCGGCCGAGGTCGACGCGCCGGTCTAGCCCGCGTCGTAGTAGATCGCGTCGCCGTCCACCCGGGCGCCCTCGGACGCGACGTGGACCGTCGTGCGTCCGTCGTGGCCGAGGTGGCGCACGTCGCGACCGCGCAGCAGCACCAGCGCGTCGCTGACCATGCGCCGGTGGCAGCGCCACCACAGGCTCTCGCTGCACAGGAACGCGACGGCGCCGTCGGCGGCCTCCGCGTCCGCGGCCAGCGCGTCCAGCCCGTCGTGGAACTCGGGCGTGCGCATGTGCGCGGCGTAGCCGCGGAACGCCTCCACCCGCCACCACCGGTCGACGTCCTGCCCGCCCTCGGGCACCCTCCGACGACCGCCGAGGCGTGCGTCCCAGCGGTACGCGACGCCCGCCGCGGGCAGCCACTCCCCCATGGCATCGGTGGAGACGTCGGGGTTGCGCCGGCTGCCCGGGAAGCGCCGGACGTCCACGACCCGCGTCACGCCGGCGGCACCGAGCAGCGCGGCCAGCGCCTCGCGTCCGGCCGTCCCGTGCCCGACCGACAGCAGCTCTCCCACGCCTCGTCGGTGCCCGGCCGCACCGGACGCCAAACGGCGCTCAGCCCGCCGGCTCGGCCCGGTACTCGGCGTCGGTGACCGGCTCGCCCCAGTGGACAACCGCGTGGTGCTCGTCGCCCTCGTTGATGGCCAGGTGGACCATGAGCCGGTCGGGCGCGGCGCCGTGCCAGTGCTCCTCGTAGGCCTCGAACAGCACCCGGTCGCCCGGACGGATGACCTCGACCGGCCCGCCGCGGCGCTGGCACAGGCCGACGCCCTCGGTGACGAAGACGGTCTGGCTGAGCGGGTGCCGGTGCCAGTGCGTGCGGGCCCCGGGCATGAAGTGCACCAGGTTCGCGCTGACGCGCGACGGCTCGGGCGCCGCGGCGACCGCGTCGATGTAGACGTCGCCGGTGAACCAGTCGGCCGGGCCCTTGACGGTGGCGACGGAGCTGCGGGTGATCTGCATGGCGGGTCCTTCGGGGTTCAGGAGGTCTGGTCGGCGCGGACGTGCTCGGGCGCCTCGGTCGCGGCCCAGCTGGCGAGCAGGCGCATCTGCTCGTCCGACGCGCTGCCGGGCTCGGCGGTGTAGACCGTCATGGTGAGCGGTCGCGGGCTGCCCGGAGCGATGTCCATCGAGTGGTACGACAGGTCGATGAGCCCGACGGCCGGGTGGTTGAACTGCTTCTGGCCGGCGTGATGCAGACGGACGTCGTGGGACGCCCAGCGGGTGCGGAACGTCTCGCTGACGGTCGACAGCTCACCGACGAGCTCGCGCAGCTCCTTGTCGTCGGGGTGGCGGCCGGCCTCGGTGCGCAGCAGCGCCACGGTGACCTTCGCCGCCCCCTCGAGGTCGGTGAAGTAGGTGTCGGCGGTCGGGTCGAGGAACTGGTAGCGCGCGATGTTCGGCCGCGCCGGGTCGAAGTCGATCACCGGCGAGTAGAGCGCCCGGCCGAGCGCGTTGGAGGCGACCAGGTCGAGCCGACCGTTGGCGACGAACGCGGCCGAGTCGACCATCGAGTCGAGCATCCACTGCACCGGCTCGGGCAGGTCGTCGGCCTTGCGCCGGCGGGCCGGACGCTTCATCGTCCGCGCGGCCCGGGCCAGGTCGAACAGGTACGTGTGCTCGGCCTCGTCCAGGCGCAGCGCCCGGGCGACGGCCTCGAGGACGTCCTCGGAGACGCCGGAGATGTGGCCCTTCTCGAGCCGGGTGTACCACTCGGTGCTCACCCCGGCCAGGACGGCAACCTCCTCGCGGCGGAGCCCCGGGACGCGCCGGCGTCCGCCGCCCGAGGGCAGGCCGACCTGCTCGGGCGTGAGCCGGGCCCGCCGGGTGGCGAGGAAGTCACGGATGTCGTCGCGGTTGTCCACGTCTCCACGGTAGGCCGCGGACGGGCGGGAGCCAGGTCGAGCTTGTACCCCCACAAGCCCGCCCTGGTACGCGCTTGGTGCCCACGCTTCCATGGTGGGGAACCCGGACGCCCCAGGGCGTCCGCCCACCGACAGGAAGAGCTCATCATGCGCGTCAACGCGTACGCCGCCCCCGCTGCGGGCGAGCCGCTGGTCCCGACGACGGTCGAGCGTCGGGCCGTCGGACCGAACGACGTCCTCATCGCCATCGAGTACGCCGGCATCTGCCACTCCGACATCCACACCGTCAACGGCGACTGGGGTCCGCAGCCGTTCCCGGTCGTCCCGGGTCACGAGATCGTCGGCACCGTCACCGAGGTCGGCTCCGACGTCAGCCGTCACGCCGTCGGCGACCGGGTCGGCGTCGGCTGCATGGTCAACTCGTGCGGCGAGTGCGAGAGCTGCCGCAACGGCGACGAGCAGTACTGCCAGCAGGGCATGGTGCCGACCTACGCCGGCACCGACCGCGACGGCACGACGACGCAGGGCGGCTACTCCACGCACGTCGTCGTCGACGCCGACTACGTGCTGTCGGTGCCCGCCGGCATCGACCCCGCCGCCGCGGCGCCGCTGCTGTGCGCAGGCATCACCACCTACGCCCCGCTGCGCCGCTGGGGCGCCGGACCCGGCCGGAGGGTCGCCGTCGTCGGCCTCGGCGGGCTCGGCCACATGGCGGTCAAGATCGCGCACGCGCTCGGCGCCGAGGTGACCGTGCTGTCGCAGTCGCTGAAGAAGCAGGAGGACGGGCTGCGCCTCGGTGCGGACACGTACTTCGCGACGTCCGACCCCAGCACGTTCGAGCACCTGGCCGGACGCTTCGACCTGATCGTCAACACGGTCAGCGCGGTCATCGACGTCGACGCCTACCTGGGCCTGCTCGCCGTCGACGGCACTCTGGTCAACGTCGGCGCCCCGGCCGAGCCGCTGAGCCTCAACGCCATGTCGCTCATCAGCGCCCGCCGCTCGTACGCGGGATCGATGATCGGCGGCATCGCACTCACCCAGGAGATGCTCGACTTCTGCGGCGAGCACGGCATCGGGGCCGAGGTCGAGGTCATCGACGCAGCGCAGGTCAACGAGGCGTACGAGCGCGTGCTGGCCTCGGACGTGCGCTACCGCTTCGTCATCGACGCGGCCACGCTCGCCTGACCGACACCGCACGTCCCGCCGGCCCGCTTCCCTTCCGGGGAGCGGGCCGGCGGCGTCCTACCGCACCTGGGCGTCCGGACAGGTGCCGCCGGGCTCGGTGAGCAGCTCGTAGTGCCAGATCTCGTTGGCGTAGGCCTGGCACAGGCCGAACCGGTCGCCGTGCTGGCTCATCCAGTACGCCGCCGCGGTCGGGGCGACGTCGACCGCGTCGCCGGTGACGTGCGAGGACGTCTCGGGCGTCGCGACCCAGCGCAGCGCCTCCTCCTGCGAGCCGTACTTCACGAGAGCACGGTCGAAGAGCCGCTCCTGGTACGCCGGGCTGCGCCAGCCGCTGTTGAGCCGCACCTCCACGCCCTCCTCGGCGGCGGCCGCGGCGGCCGCGCGCACGGCCTTCCGCAGGGCCGGGTCGAGCCGGGCGACGGCGGGCTCGTCGGCGTCGACGTCGACCGTCCGGTCCTCCAGGTCGCCCTCGCTCCTGGCGGCGTCGTCGACGGCCGGCTCGGACGGGCCCGGCAGGAAGGTGAGGCCCGGGACGGCTGATGCCTCGCCGGACGACCGCAGGCCGGCCAGGACGAGGGCGCCCAGCCCGAGGGTCAGGACGAGCGCGAGGACGAGGGCGCGGAGCGGGTGCTGGGTCATGCGTCCACTGCACCGCCGCGCGTGTTGCCAGGACGTACGCACTTTCGGATACGCCGACGAAAGGTCCCGGCTCGTAGCATCGGTGCGTGCGCGTACTGGTGGTGGAGGACGAGACGTACCTCGCCGAGGCGATCCGCGACGGGTTGCGGCTCGAGGCCATCGCTGCGGACCTGGCCCACGACGGGCAGACCGCGCTCGACCTGGTCGACCTCAACGACTACGACGCCGTCGTGCTCGACCGTGACGTGCCGGTCGTGCACGGCGACGAGGTCGCTCGCCGGCTGACGTCCGCGCATCCCGACGTCCGCGTGATCATGGTGACGGCCGCGGCGACCCTCGACGACAAGGTCTCCGGATTCGGGCTGGGTACGGACGACTACCTGACGAAGCCGTTCGAGATGCGCGAGCTGGTGCTGCGGCTGCGCGCGCTCGCGCGCCGTCCCGGGCGCCACACTCCCCCGGTGCTGGAGGCGGCGGGCGTCCGGCTCGACCCGTTCCGGCGCGAGGTGCACCGCGACGGTCACTACGTCGCGCTGACCCGCAAGCAGTTCGCGGTCCTGCGCGTCCTGATGGCCGCCGACGGCGGCGTCGTGAGCGCCGAGGACCTGCTGGAGCAGGCCTGGGACGAGGCGGCCGACCCGTTCACGAACGCCGTCCGCATCACCATCTCGACGCTGCGCAAGCGGCTCGGCTCCCCCGGCGTCATCCACACCGTCGCCGGCGTCGGCTACCGGTTCGGCGAGCCCGCGTGACCCGGACCCGGCGTCCGGGCCTGAGCATCCGGCTGAAGCTCACGCTGAGCTACGCCGGCTTCCTCATGGTCGCCTGGGCCGGCTTCGTGCTCGTGCTGGCCTTCGTGCTGCGGTACCTGCCGGACGCCAACCTGGTGGACGCCCGGGGCGGCATCCCCGCACCCAACCGGTCGGACCTGGCGGAGGCCGCCGTGCGGCCGGTCGTGGCGGGCACGCTCGTCCTGGCGGCGGTCGGCCTGCTCGGCGGCTGGCTGCTCGCCGGCCGGGTGCTGCGCCCGCTCCAGGCGATCTCGCAGGCGGCGACGACCGCCGCCGGCGGCTCGCTCACGCACCGCATCGACCTGCCCGGCCCGGAGGACGAGCTGCGGCAGCTGGCCGACGGGTTCGACACCATGCTCGACCGGCTGGAGGCGGCGTTCGAGGAGCAGCGCCGGTTCACCGCGAACGCGTCCCACGAGCTGCGGACGCCGAACGCCGTGGTCAAGGCGATGCTCGACGTCGCCAAGGCCGATCCGGAGGGTCGCGACGTCGACCGGCTGATCGACCGGACGCTCGAGATGAACGCGCGCTCCACCGCCATCGTGGACGCTCTGCTGCGCCTGGCCCAGACCGAGCAGGGCCACACCGGCCCGACCGAGGTGCTCGACCTGGCGGACGTGGTGCGGTCAGGGGTCGACGACCTCGACCCGGCGGCGCGCGACGGCGTCCGGCTGGACCTCGACCTCGCGCCCGCGCCCGTGGTCGCGGACCGCGAGCTGGTCGAGCGCCTGGTCGCGAACCTGCTCGCCAACGCGGTGCGGCACAACACGGCGTCCGACGGCTTCGTGGCGGTGACGACCGACCGGGACGCCGGCGGGGACGCCCGGCTGACCGTCGAGAACTCCGGCGACGAGCTCGACCCCGCGGTGGTGGCGACCCTGGTGGAGCCGTTCGTCCGCGGCCGAGGGCGCTCACGGTCGGGCTCGGCCGACACCGGCAGCGGCCTCGGGCTGGCGATCGTCGCCTCCGTCGCCCGCGTCCACCGCGCCGACCTGGCCCTGCGGGCTCGGCCGGGCGGCGGCCTGGTCGTGACGGTGACCTTCCCGGCAACGTCCTGACCGAACGAGCGAGTCCTACCGCCGGAACACCGAATCGCCGACGCGCGCTCTCCGGGCGCGGTTGGATGAACCGTGCCCGACGCCACGATCTCTCTCGACGAACGCCTCGCCGCGCCGAAGCCGGCCGCTGTCCCCTGGGTCACGCACGTCGTCGCGGCGGTCACCGCCTTCCCGGCGCTCGTCGTCTACACGATCTCGGTGTACGACGTCGTCGACCGCAAGACGGGGATGGGTGGCGACCAGGCGTGGGTCTACAGCCCGGCAGGTCTCGCGCTGCTGTGGCTCGTGTCCAGCGGCTTCCTGATGGTCGAGGCGGGGACACTGCGGCTGGGACACCGATGGGTCCCCCGTCTAATGGCCTGGATCGGGACCTCGGTCGTCGCCGTCGTCAGCATCGTGCCGGCAGCGTTTCAGCTCCAGCCCCGGGTGTCCCGCTCCGAGCTCACGGCGGCGGCCCTGACCTACCTCGTGCTGTTCACCGCGTACGCCGCCACGCTCGTGGCGATGCGCCTGACGTTGCTGCGCAGACGCGACCGCTGAAGGTTCGACAGAGCCGGCACCCGGGAACGACGAAGGGCCGCTGCTCTCGCAGCGGCCCTTCCTCGTGCGGCTCCCCCGATTGGACTCGAACCAATAACCCTTCGATTAACAGTCGAATGCTCTGCCAATTGAGCTACGGGGGACCGGCCTCGCCTTGCGGCTCAGCACGGTGCACAACCTTAGCAAGCCTCCCCCGGAGCTGTCGCATCGCCTCCCCCTCGCGTGTCCTGACCTGGCTGACGGACAGTCCGAGGTGCACCGCGACGACCTCGCGGGAGCGCGGCGGCCCGGGCGTTCCGTCGAGCCGGTGCCGCACCCGCAGGACGTCCGCGAACGTCGTCTCGAGTCCGTGGATCGCCTCGACGACCAGGCTCGGCGGCTCGTCGTCGCCGGCCGGGCTCCACGGTGCGGCCTGCTCCCGCTCGCGCAGCACGGCTCCCACCGCGTGGGCGATCCACGGCCAGGCGTAGGTCGCGAGGCGCACCCCGCGATCGGGATCGAAGCGGTCGACCGCCTCGATCAGCCCGACCGAGCCGGCCTGCACCGCGTCCAGCAGCGTCTCGCCGCGAGCCCCGAGGCGCAGAGCGTGCAGCGGGACGAGCCGCAGCGCCGACTCGATCAGCTCGGTGCGGGCGGACGCGTCGCCGGCCCTGCTGCGGAGGGCGAGCTCGTGCTCGTGGTCGGCGGTGAGCGGCGGCAGAGACAGCAGGCGGGTGACGAAGGCGTCCATGCGACGAGCGTCGTCCGACGGACTCCCCCGCCGCGACCCCCGAGCGCGGGGCTGTGGACGAGCGTCAGGCGCCGAGCGCCCGGTCGCGCAGGGCGCGCCGCTGTTCCTCGAGCGTGACGAGCTGCTGGAACAGCTCGCCGTAGCCCGCGGCGTCCGCAGCGGGGTCGGCGCGCTGCAGTCGGCTCTTCACGTCCGCGATGCGGCGCATGAGCGTGACCTCCTGCAGCCGGGCGATGAGCGACGCCACGACGCGCTCGGCCGTGGCCTCGCGCGAGCGCAGCGGGTCGGACGCACAGATCATCAGGATGCGCCGAGATGCGTCGTCGAGAGCGTCCGCGACGGCCGGCAGCCACGAGGCGTCCTGGCGCTGCGGCAGCCCGCGGGCCGACACCTCCTGCCAGATCGCCCTCGCGCGCGGATGGGTGAAGTCGTCCTCGGAGATCTCCCCGACGTGCCGCACGGCGATCTCCGGGTGCTGGACGATCGCCTTCAGCGCCTCGCGCTCGTCGTTGAACCGGGCCTCCCCCAGGCTCGGCTCTGGAGCCGCGGGCGCAGTGGGCGCGGCCGGACGCTCGTCGACGAGCTCGGGGCGGGCCTGACGTCCCTTGGGCGCACCGTTCTTGCCGCTGCGACGACGCAGCTCGGAGCGGACCTGGTCGACCTCGACGCCGACCTTGGTGGCGATCTCGCGGACGAACTCGTCGGTCTTCGCCTTGTCGCGGATCGCGGTAGCCAGCCCCACAGCCTCGCGCACGGCGTCGACGCGCTGGTCGCCGCGGTCGAGGTCGTACTTGGAGAGCGTGTTGTCGAGCACGAACCGGTACAGCGGGATGCGCGACGACACCAACTCCTGGACGGCCTCGTCGCCGTCGGCCAGGCGCAGGTCGCACGGGTCCATGCCGCGCGGCTCGACGGCCACGTAGGTCTGCGCGACGAACTGCTGGTCGCCCTCGAACGTCTTGATGGCCGCGCGCTGGCCGGCCGCGTCGCCGTCGAACGTGAAGATGACCTCGCCGTGGAAGGCGTCGTGGTCGAGCATGATGCGGCGCAGGATGCGGGCGTGGTCCTCGCCGAACGCGGTGCCGCAGGTGGCGACGGCGGTCTTCACGCCCGCCTCGTGGCAGGCCATGACGTCGGTGTAGCCCTCGACGACGACGGCCTGGCTGGACGAGGAGATGGCGCGACGGGCCAGGTCGATGCCGTAGAGCACCTGGCTCTTCTTGTAGATCGGCGTCTCGGACGTGTTGAGGTACTTGGCCTCGATGCGGTCGTCGTCGAAGATGCGCCGGGCACCGAAGCCCACGACCTCGCCGCTCATCTCGCGGATCGGCCACAGCAGGCGCCCGCGGAAGCGGTCGTACAGGCCGCGCGAACCTCGTCCGACCAGACCCGCGACGACGAGCTCCTCGTCGCTGAAGCCGCGTGCCTTGAGGTGCCCGACGAGCGCCTCGCCGCTGCGGGGCGCGAACCCCATACCGAACGTCTCGGCGGCGGCCTGCGTGAAGCCCCGGTCGGTGACGAAGGTGCGTCCGGCCTGGGCCTCAGGCGCGCTGAACAGGTGCTGCGCGTAGAACTCGGCGGCCAGCTGGTGGGCCTCGAGCAGGCGTCCGCGCTGGCGGGGGTCGCGCTGGGGACCGCGCGGCGCGCCGTCCTCCTCGTACCGCAGCTGGATGCCGTACTTGCCGGCCAGCCGCTCCACGGCCTCGACGAAGGTGACGTGGTCGTGCTCCATGAGGAACTTGATCGAGTCGCCGCCCGCCCCGCAGCCGAAGCAGTGGTAGAACCCCTGGGCCGGGCGGACGTTGAACGACGGCGACTTCTCGTCGTGGAAGGGGCACAGGCCCTTGCGCGAACCGCCGCCGGCGTTGCGCAGCGTGATGCCCGCAGCCTCGACGACCTCGTCGATCCGGGCACGTTCACGGACGAGTTGGATGTCGTCGTCCTTGATGCGTGCCATGGTGCTCGCAGTCTAGTGCGCAGCGCCAGACCGCTGGGCCGCGCTCACACGGGCTCGAGGACGCGTGGTCGGTGGCGGACGTGTCGGGCGTGGCGGAGGGGTCGCTGCATCGGGTCGATGCGTGGTGGTGGGACGACTTCGACGACGCCGTCGTGGCCCAATCTGGCTTGCCAGTCGCTGTCGTGGAGCAGGTGGTGGTGGAAGAAGCAGAACAGGGCGCCGTTGTCGATGCTCGTGTCGCCGCCGTGGCTCCATGGTGTGAGGTGGTGGGCCTCGCACCATCCGGGTGGCCGGTCGCAGCCCTTCCAGGAGCAGCCGCCGTCGCGCTTGGCGAGGGCGACTCGCTGGTGCTGGTCGTGGAGTCGCTTGCGCCGCCCGACGTCCAGCGGTTGGCTCTTGCCGTCCAGGACGACCGGAATCAGGTTGGCGTTGCAGGCGAGGCGGCGGGCCTGTGAGGCGCTGAGTCCGGTGTCGGTGGAGAGCGTCGCCCGGCCCAGGTCGCGGATGAGGTCGTCGTGCTTCATCGAGATCGTGACGGTCGCCGCGACGCCGCCGGCCTGCGGGAAGCAGTCCTGCGGGAGGTGCTCGACGAGCTCGCAGAGCGCTAGACCCACCCGACGCGAATGGTCGAGCCGTCCGATCTCCTGATCGGAGTGCTCTCCATCGACGTCGCGGAAGATCGCGCCCTCGCGGCGGGGTGAGGCGAGACCCTCGAGGACGGTCTTGAGCATGTCGGCCTGCGCGTCCGGGAGAACGCCTCGGATCGACGACCGTCCCTTGCCCATGCGGGTGATGGACAGGTGGGTCTCGTCCCAGGCCTGCTTCTCCTGCCGCTCCAGCTGGGCGCCGATGATCTCGTCGGCCGAGTCCGGGTAGACGACCTCGACGATCCGGTTCGCGAGCCGTCGCAGGTCGTCCGCACCGAACTCGCGCGCATGCTGCAGGAGGGTGGCTTCGGCATCGTCGTGCTGCTCGTCGACGAACCACTCAGGCAGGGCATCGAGCGCCTTGAGGATGATGTGCACCTGCTCGGTCGCGAGTCGGCCGGTCGCCCACCGCTCACGCGTGACCGTGCCGCGCGTCGGGTCGAGCCGGGACAGAGCGACCAGCTTCGAGGCCTCGCGCCGGGCGATGCCCGTAGTGCTTGCCAGCCAGGCCGTCGTGGAGGCGGAGCCGTCCTCCCGCGGGATGCCCCGGTCCTCGGCCGCACCGGCCAGCCGTACGGCCGTCTCGGTCAGGCTCGCGATCGTCCGGTGGATCTCGGCGTTCACGACCCGCAGCTCGGCATCGGTCAGCGACCATTCCTCGAGAGCGCGCAGGTCGTCGCGCAGACCCTCCAGCTGGTCGATGATCATCCGGGACCCCCGTGTCGAACGTTTGTTCTAGTCTACCTCGAACCGGCGACAGAGACAACGGGAAATCCCCGGAATGTCAATACTTTTCGCACTTCGACGAGCTCAGCGAGCGGAGCTCGGGCCAGCCGATGAACCAACCACGCCGCGCACTCAGCTCCGTCGTCATCAGCCCCCGGCGACCGAGCAGAGAGGCGCGCTTCGACAGGCCCGGCGAGCGGGGTCGGGCGAGCCGATGGCCGACCTCGCCAAGCACCCAGCTCCGTCGTCATCAGCTCCTCGGGCGACCCCACGAGAAGGCTCCCTACGACAACCTCCAGGAGCGACTCCCTACAGCAGCCGCTGGGCCCACTCGCGGGCGGAGACGTCGGTGAGGCTGGCGATCTGGTCGACGACCACCCGCAGCCGGGCCGCGTCGTCCGTGGCGTCGGCCCAGTCGTGGGCGAACTCGGTCTCGAGGTGCCGGTCGCCGGTCGCGACCAGGTGCTCGACGAGGGCGGTGATCAGCTCGCGCTGCTCCGCGAGCATCCGCACCCGCTCGTCCGAGCGCATGACGTAGTGGGCGGCCACCGACTTCAGGGCCGTGATCTCGTCGCGGGTGTGCTCGGGCACGACCAGGTCGGCTGCGTGCCGGACGAGCGGGCCCTCCCCCGCGGCGGCGACCGTGGCCGCCTCGGTCGCCTTCGCGAAACGACCGATGAGGGCGCTGGTGAGGCTCTTGAGCACCGCCAGCGCGCGGCGTCCGCCGTCGTAGGGCTCGACCGGCCACTCGGGCATGGCGCGCAGCCGGTCCCAGGCGGCGTCGAGGCGCTCGTCGCCCGCCTCGGGCAGGTACCACTCGCGGCCGACCTGCCAGGCCGCGGCGGTGTCGAGCGGGTCGCAGAGCGAGAACCACCCGCCGACGACGCCGTCCTCGACGTCGTGCACGGAGTAGGCGATGTCGTCGGAGACGTCCATGACCTGCGCCTCGATGCTGCGCCGGTGGCCGTCGACGCCCTCGCGCAGCCAGTCGAAGACCCTGCGATCGTCGGGGTAGACGCCGAACTTGCGGCTCTCGGGCCGGGGTCCCTCACCGCGGGCCCACGGGTACTTCACGCAGGCGTCGAGCGTGGCGCGCGTCAGGTTCAGCCCCACGCTGCGCCCCTGGCCGTCGAACGTCTTGGACTCCAGCCGGGTGAGGATGCGCAGCGTCTGCGCGTTGCCCTCGAACCCGCCACAGGCCTGCGACACGGCGTCGAGCGCGTCCTCGCCGTTGTGCCCGAAGGCCGGGTGCCCGAGGTCGTGGGCCAGCGCGGCGGAGTCGACGACGTCCGGGTCGCAGCCCAGCGCCTTGCCCAGCTCGCGAGCCACTTGGGCGACCTCGAGCGAGTGCGTCAGCCGGGTGCGGACGAAGTCGTCGGTGCCGGCTCCCATCACCTGGGTCTTGGCCGACAGCCGGCGCAG
The DNA here is from genome assembly GCF_000312105.1 of Aeromicrobium massiliense JC14. Lineage (GTDB taxonomy): Bacteria > Actinomycetota > Actinomycetes > Propionibacteriales > Nocardioidaceae > Aeromicrobium > Aeromicrobium massiliense. Next base: position 325,015 of record NZ_HE978638.1, on the reverse strand, counting down.
CGCGGCGGAGTGGACGATGCGCCCGCGGTCGCGCTCGAACGGCGTGCGGCCGGAGCGCTTGGGCGGCTCGGGCACGCGCCGCGCGCGGGCCTCGACGCCGTAGGGGCTGTTCATCGCGTGCAGCCTAGCGCCGGACGCCGACGCCGCCTCAGGAACGGGCGTTGGCGCCGCGCGGGCGCGGCTGGCAGCGCGGGCACCAGTACGACGACCGGTTCATCCAGGTGTCGCGACGGATCGGTGTGCCGCAGCGCGCGCAGGGCTCGCCCTCCTGGCCATAGGCGTTCAGCGACCGGTCGAAGTAGCCGCTCTGGCCGTTGACGTTGACGTACAGCGCGTCGAACGACGTGCCGCCCTGAGCGAGCGCGTCGCGCATGACGTCGGCGACGTGACCGAGCAGGCGGCGGACGTCGATCGGGCGCAGCCGGTCGGTCGCCCGGGCGTAGTGCAGCGGGGTGCGCCACAGCGCCTCGTCGGCGTAGATGTTGCCGACGCCGGACACGAGCGTCTGGTCGAGCAGCGCCCGCTTCACGCCGGTGCGCCGGGCGCGGGCGCGGCGCACGACGTCCTCGACGTCGAAGGCGGGGTCCAGCGGGTCCAGCGCGATGTGCGCGACCTCGTCGGGGACGTCCGGCGTGCCGCCGGACACGAGCATGCCGCCGAAGATGCGCTGGTCGACGAAGCGCAGCTGGGTGCCGCCGGACAAGTCGAGAGCGACCTTGAGGTGCTTCTCGCGCGGGGCGTCGGGCTGCTCGACGAGCATCTGCCCGCTCATGCCCAGGTGGCACACGACGGGGGTGTCGTCGTCGAGGACGAGCCAGAGGAACTTGCCGCGGCGGCGAGCGGCGGTGACGGTGCGGCCCTCGAGCCGGGCGGCGAAGTCGCGCGCCCCGGCGAGGTGGCGGCGCAGCGAGCGGACGTCGAGCACCTCGACCCGCTCGACGGTGCGGCCGACGACGTGACCCTCGAGGCCGCGCCGGACGACCTCGACCTCGGGCAGCTCGGGCACGGCTCAGGCCTGGGTGGCGGGGCTCGCGTCGGGCTCGAGCTCGGCCTTGAGCGCACGCCAGGCGATCTCGGCGACCATCTGCTCCGCCTCCTTCTTGGAGCGGCCGTGCCCGCCGGTGTAGCGGCGCTCGCCCATGACGACGTCGGCGGTGAACACCTTGTCGTGGTCGGGGCCGGTGCCCTCCAGGACGTACGCCGGCGGACCGAAGTCGTGGTCGGCGCAGATCTCCTGCAGGGACGTCTTCCAGTCCAGCGCCGCACCGAGGTCGGCGGCGGCCTCGATCGCGTCGTCGAAGACGCGATGGATCACCTCGGCCGACCGCTCGATGCCGAACTGGACGTAGATCGCGCCCAGCACAGCCTCGACGGTGTCGGACAGGATCGACGTCTTGTTGCGACCGCCCGTGGTCTCCTCGCCGCGGCCCAGCAGGATGTGCTGGCCGAGGTGGAGACGCGTCCGGGCGATCTCGCCGAGCGCCTTGGCGCTCACGACCGCCGCCCGCAGCTTCGCGAGCTGCCCCTCGGGCAGGTCGGGATGCTTGCGGAACAGCGTGTCGGTGACGACGAGGCCCAGCACGGAGTCCCCGAGGAACTCGAGACGTTCGTTGTGCAGCACGCCGGGGTGCTCGAAGGCGTACGAACGGTGCGTCAGCGCGTGCCGGAGCAGCTCGTCGTCGAGGTCAGGAACTCCGAGGATCTCTCGGAGCGAGTCCACCTGTCAGAGGACCTGGCGACGCTCGCCACGAGCGCCGTACTGACCGCACTCGCCGCAGGCGCGGTGCGGGACGACGCGCGAGTCGCACGCCGGGTTCGGGCACTCGACGGTCTGGACGGCGACAGCCTTCCACGCCGAACGACGGTGACGGGTGTTGCTGCGCGACATCTTCCGCTTCGGGACAGCCACGGTTACTCCTTGGGTCCGTCGGGCGTGTCGCCCGACTCTGGGTCGGTCATCTGGCTCAGCGCGGCCCACCGGGGGTCGATCGCCTCGCCGTGTGTGTGATCTGGATCGTCCGCGAGTCGTGCCCCGCACTCGGGACAGAGTCCCGGACATTCCGGATCGCACACCGGGTTGATCGGCAGTGCGAGCACCACCGCGTCCCGGAGGACGGGCTCGAGGTCGAGCAGGTCGCCCTCGAGCTGAAGCTCCTCCTCGCTGGCGTCCGCGTACAGGTACAGCTCCTGGAAGTCCACGACGGCGTCGTCCTGGATCTCCGTGAGGCACCTGACGCACTCCCCCACGAGGTGCACGGTGGAAGTGCCGGTCGCGAGCACGCCGTCCATGACGGCCTCGAGCCGGAGCTCGATCGCGATGTCACTGCCCTCGGGCACGCCGATGAGGTCGACGCCCAGCTCGGCCGGCGCCGGGACGGTCAGGTCGTAGGTACGTTCGGTCCCGGGACGTCGACCCAGCTCGTGGGTGTCGATGACCAGGGGGCCGGGGCGCACGCTTCACTTCCCGTCGATCGGTGCAGACAGAACTTCGGCCTGCAAGCAGGCCAGCGACCATCCTAGCGTGCGGCGGCGACGGGAGGCGAATCGCCACCGTCACGTCCGTCACGCTCCGGCGAACTTGGCGTGCAGCGCGTCCAGGACGTGCTCGGGCACGAGGCCGGAGACGTCGCCGCCGTGCTTCGCGACCTCCTTGACCAGGCTCGAGGCGAGGAAGGAGTACGCCGGGCTGGTCGGGATGAAGACGGTGTCGACGCTGGTGAGCTTGCCGTTCATCTGCGCCATCTGGAGCTCGTAGTCGAAGTCGGTGACCGCGCGCAGTCCCTTGACGATGGCGTCGATGCCGCGATCGGCGCAGAAGTCGACCAGCAGGCCCTTGAACGAGTCGACCCGGACGTTGTCGAGTCCCTGGGTCGCCTCGGTGAGCAGCTCGAGCCGCTCCTCGATGGTGAACAGGCCCCGCTTGGACTCGTTGACCAGGACGGCGACGACCACCTCGTCGAACAGGTGGGCCGAGCGCTCGATGATGTCCAGGTGCCCGTTGGTGACGGGGTCGAAGGACCCGGGGCAGACCACCGTCGTCATGTCAGCGACCGTACCAAAGCCGTGTCTCGCCGTACGTCTTGTCCCGGACGGCCTCGTACCCCTCGGGCCACGCGAAGGCGTCGCGGCTGGAGCGTTCGACGACGACGAGCGCGTCCTCGGCCAGCCAGCCGGGCGCGCGCAGGCCGGTGAGCAGGTCGGCGAGGGCCAGGTGCGGCAGGGCGTAGGGCGGGTCGAGCAGCACCAGGTCGTACGGCGCCGCCGGCGTGGTCGTCAGGAAGCGCTCGGCCGTGGTGCGGTGCACCTTCGCCCCGGGCGCGCCGACGGTGGCCGCGTTGCGCTGCACGACCGTCGCCGCGCGCGCGTCCTTCTCGACCAGGTCGACGGCGGCGGCGCCGCGGGACGCCGCCTCGAGGCCCAGGGCACCGGAGCCCGCGAACAGGTCCAGGACGCGCAGCCCGGCCAGGCCGCCGAGGGCGGACTCCAGCGACGAGAACAGCGACTCGCGGACGCGGTCGGTGGTGGGTCGCGTGGTGTCGCCCGGCAGCGTGGCCAGGCGACGGCCGCCGGCGACGCCGGCGATGATGCGGGTCAAGACGGGCCTCTCAGGTGCGTTCCATGTAGTCGGCGCGCTCGCTCTCGTCGAGCTCGCGCACCATCGTGCCGAGCGCCGGCTGGGCGGCCAGCGCCGGGTCGGCGTCGACGAGCGCCGTGGCCGCCTCGCGGGCGTCGGCGATGACGTCCTCGTGCTTGATGACCGAGAGCAGCCGCAGGCTCGAGCGGACGCCGGACTGCCGCGCGCCGAGCACGTCGCCCTCGCGGCGCAGCTCGACGTCCAGCCGGCTCAGCTCGAACCCGTCGGTGGTGGACGCGACGGCGTCCAGCCGCTCGCGGGCGGGGCTGCCCTCCTCGGACTCGGTGACCAGCAGGCACAGGCCCGCCTCGCTCCCCCGCCCGACCCGGCCGCGCAGCTGGTGCAGCTGGGAGATGCCGAAGCGGTCGGCGTCCATGACGACCATGACGGTGGCGTTGGGCACGTCGACGCCGACCTCGACGACCGTGGTCGCGACCAGCACGTCGAGGTCGCCGGCGGCGAAGGCGCTCATGACGGCGTCCTTGTCCTCGGGGGCCAGGCGCCCGTGCAGCATGCCCAGGCGCAGGCCGTGCAGCGCCCCGCCCTCGAGCTCCTCGTGCAGCTCGACCAGCGAGTGGCGGTCGTCCTCGGACGGCTCGGACTGGGCGTCGCCGATGCGCGAGACCACCACGTACGCCTGCCGGCCCTTGCCGACCTCCTCGCGCACTCGCTGCCAGGCCCGCTCCAGCCAGGCCGGACGCTCGAGGGCGGGCACGACGCTGGTCTGGATCGGCTGCCGGCCGGCGGGCAGCTCGTCGAGGGTGGACGTCTCGAGGTCGCCGAACACGGTCATCGCGAGCGTGCGCGGGATCGGCGTGGCGGTCATGACGAGCACGTGCGGGCGGACGTCGTAGCGGTCGACCAGGGCCGCACGCTGCTCGACGCCGAAGCGGTGCTGCTCGTCGATCACGAGCAGGCCGAGCTCGGCGAGCTGCACGTTCTCCTGCAGCACGGCGTGGGTGCCGACGACGATGCCGGCCGCGCCGGACGCCGCGTCGAGAAGCGCCTCCTTGCGGGCCTTGGCGCCCATCGACCCGGTCAGCAGCCGGACCCGGGTGGCCCCCTCGGCGCCGCCGAGCATCCCGCCGGCGGCGAGATCGCCGAGCATGCGGGTGAAGGAGCGGTGGTGCTGCGCGGCGAGCACCTCGGTGGGGGCGAGCAGCACGGCCTGTCCGCCGGCGTCCACGACCTGCAGCATCGCCAGCAGGGCCACGACCGTCTTGCCCGAGCCGACCTCGCCCTGCAGCAGCCGGTGCATCGGGTGGGTGCCGGACAGGTCGGCGGTCAGCTCGTCCAGCACGCGTTGCTGCCCGGCGGTGAGGCTGAACGGCAGACGCTCGAGGAACCGGTCGCGCAGCCCGCCGTCGCGCGGCGGGCGGGCGGCGGCCACGCCGTCGGCGAGGGCGCGCCGGCGCAGCGCGAACACGGTCTGCAGGACGAACGCCTCCTCGAACCGGAAGCGGCGCTGCGCGTCCTGCCAGGCGCGCTTCTCGCGGGGGCGGTGGATGCCCTCGTAGGCCGTGCACAGCTCGGGCAGATCGCGGGCGAGCCGGACGTCCTCGGGCAGCGGGTCGTCCAGGCCCTCCACGACGTCCAGGACGACCCGGATGGTGCGGCCGATCGCCCAGGACGAGATCTTCGCGCTGGCCGGGTAGATCGGGATGATGCCGCGCTCGACCGCGGAGTCCTCCTCGAACAGGTTGTGCATGGGGTGGGTGAGCTGCAGCTGGCCGCGGAACTCCCCCACCACGCCGGAGAACATGCCCACCATGCCGGCCTGCACCTGCTTGAGCAGGTACGGCTGCTGGAAGAAGGTCAGCGTCAGGCGTCCGGTGCCGTCGGTGATGACGACCTCGGTGCGGGTGCGGCGTCCCCCGGGACCGAACGAGTAGTTCTTGGCGCTGACGACCTCCGCGACGACCGTCGTGTGCTCGCCGACGACCAGGTCGGACAGCCGCGTGCGGTCGCCCAGGTCGACGTAGCGCCGTGGGTAGTGGCCGAGCAGGTCGCCGACGGTCTGCATGCCGAACGCGGCCTCGAGCTTCTTGGCGTCCTTGCCGCCCACCGCGGACGACAGCTTCGACGACGGGGTGACGGCCATGCTCACTCCACGCTCACGAACAGGGGGTAGTGCTCCTGACCGCCGTCGTAGACGACCGTGTCGACGTCGGGCCGGACGACGCGGACGTGCCGGCACAGCGCGTCGGCGAGGCCGTCGTGCGCGCCGGCCCCCACCACGAGGGTCAGCAGCTCGGCGCTGGGAGCGAGCAGCTGGTCGACGACGCTCCGGCCGATCGCCACGGGGTCGTCGCCGACGAGCGCGAAGTCGCCCTGGACGACGCCGAGGACGTCGCCGGCCTCGCACGGACCGGCCATGGTCATCGCGGCTTCGGCGGCGACGGTGAGGGCGCCGTGCTGGACGTGCGCGGCGGCGCTGGACATCGCCACGACATCGTCGTCGAACGGACGTCCGGGGTCGTGCACCGCGAGGGCGGCGAGCCCCTGCACCTGGGCGTGGGTGGGGATGATCGCGACCCGCACGCCGGCCTCGCGCGCCTCCCGGGCGGCGGCCTCGAACAGGGACACGTAGCGGACGTTGTTGGGCAGCACCACCACCTCGGCCGCCTCGCCGGACGTCATCGCCGCGCGCATCCGGTCGACGTCCAGCGGCTGCTCGCGGGTGAACGGCAGCACGACCGCGCCGCTGCTGGCGGCGAGCTCGCCCAGGCCGTCGCCGGTGGTGGCGGCCAGCACCATGCGTCCCTGACGCGCGGGCAGCGGCGTCCCGCGCTGGTCGGCGAAATGGGTGACCCGGACGCGGTAGGGCCGGCCGGCCGCGATGCCCGCCTCGATGGCGGCACCGACGTCGTCGACGTGGACGTGGACGTTCCACAGCCCGTCGCCCCCGACCACGACGAGCGAGTCGCCGAGCCCGTCGAGCGTCGTGCGCAGGGTCGTGACCGCGTCGTCGTCGGCCTGCAGCAGGTACATCACCTCGTAGGCCGGGCCGCCCTCGACGAGGTCGCCGGCCTGGGGCACGGGCAGCGGCGCGACGGCCGGGGACGTGCCCCGGTAGCGGCCGGTCATGACCTGCTCGGTGGTGTCGAGCACGACGACCAGCGCGCGCCCGCCGGAGTCGACGACCCCGGCGGCGGCGAGCCGGTCGAGCTGCTGCGGCGTACGGGCCAGCGCCTCACGCGCCTCGCGGGCGACCGTCGCGAACGTCTCGCGCACCCCCGTGCCCGCCGCAGCGGCGGCCGTCGCTCCCTCGGCCGCGGCGCGCGCCACGGACAGGATCGTGCCCTCGACCGGGCGGGCCACCGCGGCCCAGGCGGCGTCCGCGGCCAGCCCGAAGCAGCGCGCCACGTCGGCCGCCGACGGCTCGGGGTGACGGACGGCCTCGCGGAAGTACGCGCGCACGAGCTGGGACAGGATGACGCCGGAGTTGCCACGGGCGCCGGTGAGCAGCGCGTCGACGTGGGCGCGCACGCACACCTCGACCCGGGTGTCGCCCGGGAGCGCCTTGACCGCGTCGTCCGCGGCGACGAAGGTGAGGTAGGCGTTGGTGCCGGTGTCGCTGTCCGGCACCGGGAAGACGTTGAGCGCGTCGATCTCCGCCCGCGCCTCGCCCAGCGCCTCCACGCACGCCCGGCTCCAGCGTCGGAACGCGGCGGCGTCGAGGGTCACGGACATGCGCCCGAGGGTATCGGGCAGCCGGAGCCGGAGGGCGTCACGAGCGTCACGAGGGCCGATTGGATTCCCACGGTGGCCATCGGCTATCCTTGAGCGGTTGCCTGCGGCGAAGTCGCGGGCGATCCCCGATTCCAACGAGACTTTCCAGGAGTGGTCGCTGTGGCAGCGGTCTGTGATGTGTGCGGCAAGGGACCCGGCTTCGGCCACAACGTCTCGCACTCGCACCGGCGCACGAAGCGTCGTTTCGACCCCAACATCCAGCGCGTTCGCGCCATCGTGTCGGGCGCTCCCAAGCGTCTGAACGTGTGCACGTCGTGCCTGAAGGCGGGCAAGGTCACTCGCTGACCCCTCGGGCTCCGGCCCGACCGTACGACCGAGGCGATCTCGACTCCTGTCGAGGTCGCCTTCGTCGTGCCCGCTGACGGTGACCCGCTACGGTGGCTGGCCATGACGTCCCGCACCGCCCTGGCCGCCCTGCTCAGCGTCGCGCTGCTGGCCACCGCCTGCAGCGCCGGCGACGACGACCCGGCGCCGAGCGACACCCCGTCCTCGAGCGCGACGCCGTCACCGTCGGCGACGACCGAGACTCCCTCGCCCTCCCCCAGCCCGACTCCCAGCGCCACGCCGGCCGAGCCCACGTCGGCCGACCCGGTCGTCAGCCGCATCGGCGACGAGCAGTGGGCGCTCATGCGCAGCACCGGCAGCTGGCGCAGCGGCTGCCCGGCCGGCCGCGGCGACCTGCGCGTCCTGGAGGTCAACTACGTCGACTTCTCCGGCGACGTTCAGCGCGGACGCCTCGTCGCCAACCGGGACGTCATGAAGAGCCTCAGCCGCATCTTCGAGCGCCTGTTCACCTGGAAGTTCCCGATCGCCAGCATGAAGCCGGTCGAGGAGTTCGACGGCGACACGCTCGAGAGCCTCAAGGCCAACAACACCTCGGCCTACAACTGCCGCCGCCCCGACCAGATCAACGCGCCGCAGGACGAGTCCCCGCACGCCAACGGCCGCGCCATCGACATCAACCCGGACCTGAACCCGTGGATGGACCTGCGCTGCAAGTGCTGGTCGCCGCGCGCCAAGCACCACCCGCGTGTCGCCGCGCCCGGCAAGATCCTGAAGGACGACCGCGTCGTGCGACTGTTCGAGCGCGAGGGCTGGATCTGGCAGAACATCAAGGTCGCCGACTACATGCACTTCGACACCGGCTACCCGTCGCGCGCGTGGAGCAGCCCCCGCGACTGACCGACCCCGCTCAGGCGAAGTGCCGGTGGCCGGGCGAGCCCTCCCAGGGCTCCCCGGCCACCGTCACGCCGGCACCCTCCGCGACCGCGCCGATGCGAGTCCAGCCGGACGGCAGCTCGGCGCCCTCGGGGAACGTCGCGACGAGCGCGTAGTCGTCACCGCCGGTGAGGACGAGCGTGAGCGGCTCCAGCCCGAGCGCCTCCGCGACGGTCGCGACGGGCTCGGCCACGGGCAGCAGCGCCGGGTCCAGGTCGATGGCGACCTCGCTGGCCGTGGCCACGTGGCCCAGGTCGGCGAGCAGGCCGTCGCTGACGTCGACCATCGCGGTCGCCCCGGCGAGGGCGGCCTGCGGGCCGGCCGCGTAGGGCGGCGCGGGGACACGGTGCGACTCGACCGCGGCCCGCGGCGAGCGGAAGCCACGGCTCAGGGCGGCGAAGCCGGCCCCGGCCAGCCCGAGGTTGCCCGCGAACGCGACGACGTCGCCGGGACGCGCGCCGTCGCGGCGCACCGGCCGGGTCGCCTCGCCGATCGCCGTCACCGCGACCACGATCGCCTCGCTCGCCGTGACGTCACCGCCGACCAGGTGCGCACCGACGGACTTGCACTCGTCGACGACGCCGCGCGCCAGGTCGAGCGCCCACTGGGCGGGCAGGTCGCCCGGCACGCCGAGCCCCACCGTCAGCGCGTCCGCGACGCCGCCCATCGCGGCGATGTCGGACAGGTTGCAGGCGGCCGCCTTGCGGCCGACCTCGTAGGCGCTGGACCAGTCGCGCCGGAAGTGCCGGTCCTCGATCAGCAGGTCGGTCGAGACCAGGTACCCGCCGGTGCGCACCGCGACGTGGGCGGCGTCGTCACCGGGGCCGATCAGCACCTTGCCGCCGCCACCGGCGAGGGCCGTCACCTCCGCCACCAGGCCGAACTCCCCCAGCTGCTGCACCGTCGTCTGCGCGTCCATGGTCGTATTCTGGCCGACCGGCTCGCTGGAGCACGCATCCTGTAGCGTTTCGGAGGCGACGGATCCGTCGCCGCTCACCAGGCCGAGAGGGGCAGCGCCATGACCGTGCAGGCCTACATCCTGATCCAGACCGAGGTCGGCAAGTCCACCGAGGTCGCGCAGGCGATCGCCGAGATCGAGGGCGTCGTCCAGTCCGAGGACGTCACCGGACCGTACGACGTCATCGTGCGCGCCGAGGGCCAGAGCGTCGACGCGCTCGGCCAGATGGTCGTCTCCAAGGTCCAGTCCGTCCCGGGCATCACGCGCACGCTGACCTGCCCGATCGTCCGGTTCTGACGGTGCGCCGCGGCGTGCTCGCGGCCGCCGCCTCGCTGCTCGTCCTGGGCGGCTGCTCGGGCGGCCTGCAGGTCGACACGTACCCGACCGAGGACGGCACCGAGCTGGACTGCCGCAGCATGATCGCCGACACGCCGCAGGCCGTCGGCGGCCGCGCCGCCCGCCGGGTGGCCGACGACGTCGCCGCCGCCTGGGGCGACCCGCCGATCGTCCTGCGCTGCGGCGTCGAGGACCCCGCCGCGCTCACGCCCGCCTCGCGCTGCGACATGGTCGCGGACGTCGGCTGGTTCACCGAGGAGGTCGCCGGCGGGTTCCTGTTCACGACCATCGGACGCCGGTTCAACGTCAGCGTCGAGGTGCCCGACGACTACGCGCCCGAGGCGGACGTGCTCGTCGACGTGGCCGAGGTCGTGCAAAAGCACGTCCCGGTCGAGCAGCCCTGCGTCTGACCTGCTCGCACCTGCGCCGCGCGTCCTCGCTGAGCGTGACGTTCCGGGGGTCGAACCGGCTCGAGGAGCCCCGAATCGTCACACTCAGCGGGAGCGGGACCGACCCGCTCGGGTGAGGCTCAGCGCAGGCCGGTGGGACGCGCGAGGGCCAGCTGCAGCAGCCGGTCGACGAGGTCCGCGTAGGGCACGCCACTGGCTGCCCACAGGCCGGGGAACATCGAGAACGGCGTGAAGCCGGGCATCGTGTTGATCTCGTTGATGACCAGGCCGTCGTCGGTGAGGAAGAAGTCGACGCGGGCCAGGCCCTCGCAGCCCAGCGCCTCGAACGCCTGGACGCCGTAGGTGCGGATGCGCTCGGACAGCGTCTCGGGGACGTCGGCGGGGACGACATTGGTGCTCGTGCCGTCGAGGTACTTGGCGTCGAAGTCGTAGAACTCGTGCGAGGCGTCCTCGGCCACGACGATCTCGCCCACCACGCTGGCGACGGCCGTGCCGTCGGGCTGCTGGATGACGCCGACCTCGAGCTCGCGGCGGCCCCGGGCCGCGGCCTCGACGACCACCTTCGGGTCGAGCTCGGCGGCGGCGAGGACGGCGGGCTCGAGCTCGTCCCAGCTCGACACCTGCTGCACGCCCGAGCTGGAGCCGGCGCGCGCGGGCTTGACGAAGACCGGCAGACCGAGCGCGTGCACGCGGGCCTCGACCCGCTCACGGTCGGTCTTCCACGCCCCCGGCGCGATGGTCACGTACGGCAGCTGGGGCAGGCCGGCGGCCGAGAAGACGGTCTTGGTGAACGGCTTGTCCATCGCCACGGAGCTGGCCAGGACGCCGGAGCCGACGTAGCGGACGCCGGCCATCTCGAACAGGCCCTGCACCGTGCCGTCCTCGCCCCACGGGCCGTGCAGCAGCGGCAGCACGACGTCGAACGAGGCGACGTCGTCCCAGCTGAACGCGGGCAGGTCACCCCGCACCTCGGGCAGGCCGCCCTGCAGGTCGTCCCAGCGGGCGGTCTCCAGGACCCAGTCGCCGGAGCGGGTGATGCCGACCGGCACGACGTCGTAGCGCTCGGGGTCGATGACCGCGATGACCTCGCGGGCGGTGAGGCACGACACGCCGTGCTCGCTCGAGCGTCCGCCGAAGAGCACCGCGACGCGCGGACGGTCAGGGGTTCCCAGGGGCGAGACGTCCATGGGCAGCGACATTACCGTGCAGGCACAATGGGCTCATGCCCCGACACCCGCGCGCCCGCCAGGACTCGTCAGGACTCGATCTCTCCCCCAGCACCATCGCCGTGAGCAGCGGCCGGCCCGACCGGGTGCCCGGTGGGCCGCTGTCCGCACCCCTGACGATGGCCAGTGCCCTGCACCCCGGCGCGGAGTCGTCGTACGCCCGCCACGGCAGTCCGGCGTTCGAGGCGTTCGAGCAGGTCGTGGGCGACCTCGAGGGCGGCCAGGCGGTCGGCTTCTCCTCCGGCCAGGCGGCCACCACGGCGGTGCTCGACCTGGTGCCGCACGGCGGCGTCGTGGTCGCGTCCAAGGGTCCGTACAACGGAACGCTCGCGCTGCTCAAGGAGCGGGCGAAGCGCGGCGCCATCGAGCTGCGCCTGGTCAGCCACACGAGCACCGACAACATCGTCAAGGCCGCCGAGGACGCCGCCCTGCTGTGGCTGGAGTCCCCCACCAACCCGATGCTGCAGGTCGCGGACGTCGAGGCCATCGCCACGGCGGTATCGGCGAACGGCACGGCCGTCGCGGTCGACAACACCTTCGCCACGCCGCTGCGCCAGCGTCCGCTCGACCTCGGCGCCGACTTCGTCGTCCACTCGGCGTCCAAGCTGCTGTCGGGTCACACCGACCTCGTGCTCGGCGCCGTCGTGACCCGCGACCCGCGTGGCTACAAGGCCCTGGTCGGCCGGCGCACCCAGCACGGCGCCATCCCCGGTGCGATGGAGGCCTGGCTGGCCGTCCGCGGCATCCGCACCCTGGCCGTCCGGCTCGACCGGGCCGAGGCCAACGCCCAGCAGCTCGTGGAGCGGCTGAACGCCTCCGACCTAGTCGACAAGGTCCGCTACCCCGGCTTCGGGACGATCGTGTCCTTCGACGTCGCCGCCGGTGCGGACGTCGCCGAGGACGCCTGCTCGATCAGCGAGCTGGTCACGCACGCCACCAGCCTCGGTGGCGTCGAGAGCACCTGGGAGCGTCGCCGCCGGCACCCGGCCGAGCCGGGCACGACGCCGGACAACCTGGTGCGCCTGTCGGTCGGCATCGAGGACGTCGACGACCTGTGGGCCGACGTCGAGCATGCGCTGAAGGCGGCGACCCGACGGGCGGCGCGAGCGGCCGCCCGGGCGGCCAAGCAGTAGGTCAGTGACGCTCGTGCTTGGTCTCGCGGGCGATCATCTCGCGCACGAGGTCGGCGGGTGACAGCGTGCCGTCGACGAGGCGGGCGACCGCCTCGACGATCGGCATCTCCACGTCGTGCAGGCGCGCCAGCTCGGCGACCGACTGGCACGACTTGACGCCCTCGGCGACCTGACGCGTCTGCGCGGTCACCTGCTCCACGCTCATGCCCTGGCCGAGCTTCTCGCCGAAGGTCCGGTTGCGCGACAGCGGCGACGAGCACGTCGCCACCAGGTCGCCCAGGCCCGCCAAGCCGAGGAACGTCATCGGGTCGGCTCCCATGGCCGCCCCGAGGCGCGCCGTCTCGGCCAGTCCGCGCGTGATGACGGACGCCTTGGAGTTGTCGCCGTAGCCGAGCCCGACGCAGACGCCGACGGCCAGGCCGATGACGTTCTTCGTGGTGCCGCCCAGCTCGCAGCCCACGACGTCGGTGTTCGTGTACGGCCGGAACGACGGCGTGTGGCACAGCTTCTGCAGCCGCTCGGCGACGCCCAGGTCGGTGCACGCGATCACGGCGGCGGCCGGCTCGCGGTCGGCGATCTCGCGAGCGAGGTTCGGCCCAGTGAGCACGGCGATGCGGTCGGGCGTGGCGCCGGTGACGTCGGCGATGACCTCGCTCATGCGCTGGTGGGTGCCGAGCTCGACACCCTTCATGAGGCTCACCAGGATCGTGCCGTCGCCGCACAGCGGGCCCCACGACGTCAGGTTGGCCCGCAGCTGCTGCGACGGCACGGCCAGCACGACCACCTCGCGGTCGGCGAGTGCGACGGCCGGGTCGGTGGTCGCGGTGACCAGCTCAGGGAGCGCGATGCCCGGCAGGTACTCGGTGTTCTCGTGCCGCTCGTTGATCGCGCTGGCGACCTCCTCGCGGCGGGCCCAGACGCACACCTCGTTGCCGGCGTCGGCGAGCACGAGCGCGAACGCCGTGCCCCACGAGCCGGCTCCCATCACGGCGATCCTGGCCATCAGGCGCTCCTCCTGTGCTGGTCGCCCACCGTGTGGGCGTCGATCGGTGGACGGGTCGGGCGCTCGCCCCGGAGCTCGGCCAGCAGGTCGGTGATGGCGGCCATCATCCGCTGCGTGCCCTCGCGCAGGACGGACTCCTCGAGCGGGCGTCCGGCCAGGTCGGACAGGTCGACCGGCGGGCCGACCAGCACGCGGTAGGTGCGGCGCGGGAAGAAGTGCGGCCGCTTCGTGTACGGCCACAGGATGTCCTGCGGACCCCACTGGGCGACCGGCACGAGCGGGGCGCCCGTGCGCAGCGCCACGCGGACGGCCCCGGTGTGCCCGGTCATCGGCCACAGGTCGGGGTCGCGGGTGATGGTGCCCTCGGGGTAGAAGCTGACCACCCAGCCACGCTCGACCGCGTCGACGGCGGCGTCGAAGGCGTCGCGGGCGCGGTCGGTGCGGCGGTAGACCGGGATCTGCTCGGCGCTGCCGACCACGCGACCGACCAGGGGCTTGACCCGGAACAGCCCCTCCTTGGCCAGGAAGTGCGGCGTGATGCCGTGGTCGAGCATCCAGTGCGACAGCATGATCGGGTCCAGGTGGGACACGTGGTTCGCGGCCAGCACGAAGCCGCCGTCGGCCGGCAGCCGCTCGGCCCCGCGCCAGTCGCGCTTGGTCAGCACCATGAGCGGCCGGCGCAGCAGCAGCTTCACCAGGCGCACGGTCGTCGAGATGCGGGCCCGGGCGTGCGTCATGGGGGCGAGCCTACGGCGCGACGGGGCCGCGCCGCACCCAGGCCCGACGCGGGCTCAGCGGGCCGGGAGCGTCGCCGGCTTGAACGCCGGACGACGCGACTCGTAGGCGCTGATGTCCTCGTCGTGCGACAGCGTGATCGCCACGTCGTCGAGGCCCTCGAGCAGCCGCCAGCGCGTGTAGTCGTCGATGTGGAACGGGGCCTCGAGGTCGCCGGCCCGGACGGTGCGCGACTCCAGGTCGACCGTGACGCTCGCGCCCGGGTCGGCCTCCAGGTACGCCCACAGCTGCTCCACGACGTCCTCGTCGACCTGGGCGGCCAGCAGGCCGGCCTTGCCCGAGTTGCCCCGGAAGATGTCGGCGAAGCGCGGCGAGATGACCGCCTTGAAGCCGTAGTCCATGAGCGCCCAGACGGCGTGCTCGCGCGACGACCCGGTGCCGAAGTCGGGGCCGGCGACGAGCACGGTCGCGTCCTTGTAGGCGTCCTGGTTGAGCACGAACGACTCGTCGTTGCGCCAGGCCGAGAACAGGCCGTCCTCGAACCCGGTGCGGGTCACCCGCTTGAGGTAGACCGCCGGGATGATCTGGTCGGTGTCGACGTTGCTGCGGCGCAGCGGGGCGCCGACACCGGTGTGCGCGGTGAACTTCTCCATGGCTCAGGCTCCTGCCTTCGTCAGCTGCTGCAGGTCGGTGGGCGAGGCGAGGTGCCCCAGCACACCGGTGGCGACGGCCACCTCGGGCGACACCAGGTGGGTGCGGCCGCCCTTGCCCTGACGGCCCTCGAAGTTGCGGTTGGACGTGGAGGCGCTGCGCTCCCCCGGGGTCAGCTGGTCGGGGTTCATGCCCAGGCACATCGAGCAGCCCGCGCCGCGCCACTCGGCACCGGCGTCCTTGAACACGACGTCCAGGCCCTCCTGCTCGGCCTGCAGGCGCACCCGCACCGACCCGGGCACGACGAGCACGCGGGTGCCCTCGGCGACCTTGTGGCCCTCGATGAGGCCGGCCGCGGTGCGCAGGTCCTCGATGCGGCCGTTGGTGCACGAGCCGATGAAGACGGTGTCGACGGCGATGTCGCGCATCGGCGTGCCGGCGGTCAGGCCCATGTACTCCAGCGCCCGCTCGGCGGCGACGCGCTCGTTCGGATCCTCGAACGAGGCCGGGTCGGGGACGTCGCCGGACAGCGCCACGCCCTGGCCCGGGTTGGTGCCCCAGGTGACGAACGGCGTGATGGTGCTGGCGTCGATCGTCACGACCTTGTCGAACACCGCGTCGTCGTCGGTGACCAGGCTGCGCCAGTACGCGACGGCGGCGTCCCAGTCCTCGCCCTGCGGGGCGTGCGGACGTCCCTGCAGGTAGTCGAACGTCGTGTCGTCCGGCGCGATGAGGCCGGCCTTGGCGCCCCACTCGATGGACATGTTGCAGATGGTCATCCGCGCCTCCATCGACAGCTTGCGGATGGCCTCGCCGCGGTACTCCACGATGTAGCCCTGGCCGCCGCCGGTGGTCTCCTGCGTGATGAGCGCCAGGATGAGGTCCTTGGCGGTCGAGCCCTCGGGCAGGTCGCCCACGACCTCGACGGCCATCATCTTCGGCTTGGCCTGCGACAGCGACTGCGTGGCCAGCACGTGCTCGACCTCGGACGTGCCGATGCCGAAGGCGATCGAGCCGAAGGCGCCGTGGGTGGACGTGTGCGAGTCGCCGCAGACGATCGTCATGCCCGGCTGGGTCAGGCCCAGCTGCGGGCCGACGACGTGGACGATGCCCTGGTCGATGTCGCCCATCGGGTGCAGCCGGACGCCGAACTCCTCGGCGTTGCGGCGCAGCGTCTCGACCTGGGTGCGCGACACCAGGTCGGCGATCGGCTTGTCGAGGTCGGTCGTGGGGATGTTGTGGTCCTCGGTGGCCAGCGTCAGGTCCGGCCGGCGGACGGGGCGGCCGGAGAGGCGGAGCCCGTCGAACGCCTGGGGGCTGGTGACCTCGTGGATGAGGTGCAGGTCGATGTAGAGCAGGTCCGGCTCTCCGTCGGCGCTGCGGACGACGTGGTCGTCCCAGATCTTCTCAGCAAGCGTCTTGCCCATGTCTGGCTCCTCGGCTGGTGGTTCGTCGGTCCTGAGTCGTGTCGCACTTGCGTCTCACAATGCGATACGGCAGTATCAAGACATGGACAACTCTAGCGGAGTCGGCGTTCTGGACAAAGCCGCACTCGTCCTGGCCGCTCTCGAGCCCGGACCGCAGACCCTCGCCGGACTCGTGGCGGGCACCGGCCTGGCCCGGCCGACCGCGCATCGCCTGGCCGTGGCGCTCGAGCACCACCGGCTCGTGGCGCGCGACATGCAGGGCCGCTTCATCCTCGGCCCGCGCCTGGGCGAGCTGGCCGCCGCCGCCGGCGAGGACCGTCTGCTGGCCGCCGCCGGCCCGGTGCTCGCGCGGCTGCGCGACATCACCGGCGAGTCGGCGCAGCTGTACCGGCGCCAGGGCGACGCCCGCGTGTGCGTGGCGTCGGCCGATCGTCCCACGGGCCTGCGCGACTCGATCCCGGTCGGGTCGCAGCTGACCATGTCCGCGGGATCCGCGGCCCAGGTGCTGCTGGCCTGGGAGGACCCCGAGCGCATGAACAAGGGCCTGGTGAAGGCGACGTTCTCGGCCGCCGAGCTGTCGGCCGTCCGGCGTCGCGGCTGGGCGCAGAGCGTCGGCGAGCGCGAGGCCGGCGTCGGCTCGGTCTCGGCGCCGGTCCGCTCCCCCTCCGGCAAGGTCGTCGCGGCCGTGTCGGTGTCGGGCCCGCTCGAGCGCCTGACCCGTCAGCCCGGACGCATGCACGCCCCGGCGGTCGTCGCCGCCGCCGAGCGGCTCTCACAGTCGCTGCGGCGGTCGAACGAGGGCTAGCGGACTATCGCGTGCCCAGCGCGAGCAGCAGCTGCTCGCGCGGCATGCGGGAGTAGCCGGGCACGCCCTGCGCCCGGGCCTCGGCCCGCAGCCGGGTGAGGCTCCAGGTCGCGTACGGCTCGTCGGCCGGCACCATGACGGCGGGCTCCAGCACCCGGGCCGCGAGCGGCTGGTCGTCGACGACCGGGGCGTCCGGCGCGGCCTCCTCCGGCAGGTCGGGCACCGGCGCGAGCGGCGTCTCGGCGTGCTCGGTGACCGTGGCGAGCGCCTTCTTGGCCTTCTTCTGCGCCTTGCGCGCCTGCTTCTCCGCCTTGGCGGCCACCTCGAGCGCCCGGCGGGCGGCCTCGCGCGACTCCGCCGACCGGCGCTTGTGCTCCTTGGCCTTCGCCTTCCAGCGGTCCGCGTCGTCCGCGGACTCCTGCGCGGCGGCCTTCAGCGCCTTGACCTTCTGGCGGTAGCTGTCGACCTTGGCCTCCAGCTCGGCGATCTCGCGCCGAGCCGTGTCCTTCTTGCCCATGGGGAACCTCCTGCGTCGAGCCTGCCGTACCCAGGTGAACGCGCGGCGAACGCGGTGGTGCCCGGCTCAGAACAGGCCGGGCTGCTCCAGGGCCAGCAGCGTCCGCTTGCGCTCCAGGCCGCCCGCGTAGCCGGTGAGCGTCCCGTCCGCTCCGATGACCCGGTGGCACGGCACGACGATGGGGATCGGGTTGCGCCCGTTGGCCGCCCCGACCGCCCGCGACACGACCGGCTCGTAGCCCAGTCGCCGGGCGATCTCGCCGTAGCTGGCCGTCTCGCCGAACGGGATGCGGCGCAGCTCGCCCCAGACCTTCTGCTGCCAGGCGGTGCCCTCGCTGGCCAGCGGCAGGTCGAAGTCGCGCCGCTCGCCGGCGAAGTACTCGGCGAGCTGGCGCTCGGCGTCGTCGAGCACCGGGTCGGCGACAACTGAGCCGCGCGGCTCGGCGTCGAACTCGATGGCCGCCAGCAGTCCGGCGCGGGCGTGCAGGCGCAGGCCGCCGATCGGCGAGTCGATCCAGCGTGTGGTCATGGTCGGTTCCTCTCGGGGACGGGCGAGGCCGCGGCCCGCCACAGGTGCATGCCGGCGTACGAGCGCCAGGGGCGCCACCGGTCGGTGTCGGCGGAGACCAGCGCGCGGCGCTCCAGCTCGCGGCGCAGCACCAGGTCGGTGGTCAGCAGGACGTCGGGGTGGGACAGACCGCGCATCAGCACGTAGTCGGCGGTCCAGGGTCCCACGCCCGGCAGCGCCAGCAGCGCGGCGCGCGCCTCGTCACGGTCGGCGCCGGGGTCGAGCGCGAGGTCGCCGGCGTCCACGGCCTGCCCGAGCGCCGCCAGGGCCCGGGCGCGGGATCGTGGCATCGCCAGCGACTCGGTCGGCACCTTGGCCACGACGTCCGGCGACGGGAAGGCGCGGTCGAGCCCGTGCCGGCGGGCGAGCGGCAGGTCGACCGGCTCGCCGTGGGCGGCGACCAGGCGGCCCAGGACGGTCGCGGCGCCGGCGAGCGAGACCTGCTGGCCCACGATCGTCCGGGCGGCGGTCTCGAACCCGTCCATGGAGCCGGGCACCCGCAGGCCCGGCTCGGCGGCCACGTGGGGCGCTAGTTCGGGGTCGGCGCCCAGCACCTCGTCGATCGCGAGCGGGTCGGCGTCCAGGTCGAGCAGGCGGCGGGCGCGTCCGACGGCCACCGCGGTGTCGCGCAGGTCGTCGAGCTCGAGGTCGCAGCGGACGTGGTCGTCGTGCAGCGTCAGGGCCACGACGGCGTGGCCGTGCGGGAGACGCACGGTGCGCACGTACGTGCGGCCGTCGACCGTCTCCATGCCCGGCACCAGGTGGTCGGCGAGGAACTCGAGCATCGCGTCGGCGGCGAACGGCTGCCGGACGGCCAGGCGCAACGAGAGGGTGCCGGCCGCAGCGGGCGCACGCCCTCCGCGGGTGCGCAGCTCGCGCGGCGTCATGCCGTAGGCGGCCCGGACCGAGTCGTTGAACTGGCGGACCGACGAGAAGCCGGCCGCGAACGCCACGTCGGCCATCGCCATCGCGGTGGTCTCGATGAGCAGCCGGGCCGTCTGCGCCCGGTTGCTGCGGGCGAGTGCAAGCGGGCCGGCGCCCAGCTCGTCAGTGAGCAGCCGGGTGAGGTGGCGGGTGCTGTACCCGAGCCGCACGGCCAGTCCCCCGACGCCCTCGCGCTCGACGACGCCGTCGCCGATCAGCCGCATCGCGCGCCCCACCACATCCGCCCGGACGTCCCACTCCGGGGAGCCGGGCACGGTGTCGGGCCGGCAGCGGCGGCAGGCGCGGTAGCCGGCGTCCTGCGCCGCGGCGGCGGTGACGTAGAACTCCACGTTCTGGATGCGTGGGGTGACCGCCGGGCACGACGGCCGGCAGTAGACGCCGGTCGTGCGCACCGCGGTGAAGAACATGCCGTCGAAGCGCGCGTCGCGGGCGGCGACGGCGCGGTGGCGCTGCTCGTGGAGGTCGGTCACGCGTCCATCATGACGCGTCTCCCCCACTCGTTCTGGCGGGATTCGGACGCGGACGTGGCGAGGGTGGGAATGCTCGATCCGTCCGTCTCCGCGCTGCGGATGCGGCACAATGCGGTCCGTGCCCCACGTGCTGGACCTCGCGTCCCGGAGCTTCTGGCAGGTCACCGGCCGCCGGGTCGACCTCGACGGTGACCAGCAGTGGCTGGACGCGCCGGTCAGCTCGTCGGCCCGGGTGAGCACGGCGTGGATCGAGGCCGAGGCGGCGCGGCACGGAGGCACGCTCGGCGCACCGGACCCCGACGCCGGGCTGCTGCCGTCCATGTCCGTCCTGGACGGCCCGGGATTCGCCGCGGAGCACCTCCACCCGCTCGTGCGCGACTTCTACGAGCACACCGCGTCGTGGCGGATGGACGTGTGGTCGGGCTGGTCACCACTGTTCTGGCCGCTCGGCGAGGTGGTCGCGCGGTGGTGGGGCCGCCGGGTCGAGCAGCTCGCCCTGCCCATGCGTCCGCTGGACGTCGCGCACGGCATGGACAGCGACGTCACGCCGGTACGGGACCACGACGGCGTCCAGGTCGCATCCGCGTGGACCCGGACTCTGCGTGAGAGCGGGCGGACGGTCTTCAGCGGCGCCTACTCCGCACGCCGGCTGCCGGGCGCCACGCGACCGAGCGTCCACGTTGCGTTCCCGCTCGAGTCGGGCAACCTGCAGGTCTTCCTCCGCCCGTCGGTCACGGCTGGCGGCGGGCTGCTCCTGGAGTCGCCTCGCGGAGGCTTCGGGGAGGACGGAGCCTACGTCGTCGTCCGCGGCGCCCGCGCGCACGCGGCACGGGTCCCGCTCCACGAGACGTTCCACGTCCACGTCGATCCCCACGGAGTGCTGCGCACGGACCACGAGCTGCGCGTCTGGGGAGCGTCGGCCCTGCGACTGCACTACCGGCTCGAGCGGGCGTCGTGACCGTCCACAGCTTCCACCTCGCCGAGGTCGCTCGACTGACCGGCACCAGGACGCTGCTGAGCCCGCCGACGCCCGCCGCCGTGCCGGGGCTCGACCACCTCGAGTGCCTCTCGCTCATGCGGCTCGGGGCGCCGGTGGTGTCACCTGACCGGCTCCAGCTGCGAAGACTGGCCGTCTTCGCGCAGTGGCAGGACGACGCGGCCCTCGATCGGTTCCTGGTCCGCGACCCGCTGGGAAGGTCCCTCGCCGCCGGATGGCACGTACGGATGGAGTACCTGCGCCGCTGGTCGAGCATCACCGCGTTCCCGGGGCTGCCGGTTCGAGCGGGGGCCTGGGACCAGGACGAGCCGGTCGTGGCCGTCACGCTCGCTCGGATGCGGATGCCGGAGATCCCCCGCTTCCTGCACCACGGCCGGCCCGTGGAACGCCTCGTGCGCGACCACCCCGGCGTGAGCCTCGCCGTCGCCGGGTTCCGGCCCCCACGCACCATCTCGACCTTCTCGATCTGGCACAGCACGCGCCAGATGGTGGAGATGGTCCACGGTCGCTCCAGCGTGTCCGATCCCTCGCGGCACGCAGCGGCCATGCGCGAGCGCGAGCGCAGGGACTTCCACCACGAGTTCGCGACCTTCCGGTTCCGGCCACTGTCGGAGCACGGCTCCTGGGAGGGTCGCACGGGTCTCGTCCCGGGCTCGCGCGCCGTCTAGCCGCCGCGGGGCCAGGCGTTGCACCCTAGGAATGGCGCAGGCCCCCGAGCGATGCTCGGGGGCCTTCCACGTGGTAGCCCCGACGGGATTCGAACCCGCGCTACCGCCTTGAGAGGGCGACGTGCTAGGCCGCTACACAACGGGGCCACGTGCGCGGCTCGGGCACCGGAGCGCCTGAACCGAAGAGAACTTTACCAGCGCCGTCGGGTGACTTCGAGCCGGGGTCCGGTGACGTTCGTCGCTCGCCGGACACCGCCGAGCAGCGAGCCGTCCATCGAGGCCGAGCACGACGAAGGCCCCCGAGCGATGCTCGGGGGCCTTGCGTTCCTGGTAGCCCCGACGGGATTCGAACCCGCGCTACCGCCTTGAGAGGGCGACGTGCTAGGCCGCTACACAACGGGGCCAGGAGACGAGAACCGGGGTTCTCGAAGCTGGGGTACTAGGACTCGAACCTAGAACAACTGAACCAGAATCAGCCGTGTTGCCAATTACACCATACCCCACCGGTGCCGTGGACTCGCGTCCCCGAACCGAGAGACAACGTTACCCGACGACCCCCGGACGTCCCAAACCGGGGGTCGTCCCGCGCTCAGCCGAGGGCTGCGTCGAGGCGGGCCAGCGTGCGGCGCTTCTCGAGCAGCTCCAGCGACTCGAACAGCGGCGGCGAGATGCGGCTGCCCGTCGTGGCCACGCGCACGGGCCCGAAGGCGACGCGCGGCTTGAGCCCGAGCTCGTCGATCAGACGCGCGCGCAGGGCACCCTCGATCGTCGCGGTCGACCAGACGGGCAGGTCGGCCAGCGCCTCGCGAGCGGCCCGGACGACGTCCAGGCCCTTCTCGTCGAGCTGCTTGGCCCGGTCGGCCTCGTCGACGGTGAACTCGTCGTCCGAGACGAACAGGAAGCGCAGCATCGCGACGCCCTCGCTGAGCAGCGCCATGCGCTCGTGGACGAGCGGGGCGGCCGCGGTCAGCAGCCCGACCTGGAACTCGGTCGGCGGGTCCGCCACCAGCCCCTCGGCCTGGAACAGCGGGACGAGCCGGTCGACCAGCTCGGCCGGCTGGAGCAGCCGCACGTGGGAGCCGTTGATGGCGGTGCACTTGTCGAGGTCGAAACGGGCCGGGTTCGGGTTGACCCGGCCGACCTCGAACGCCTCGACCATCTCGGCCAGGCTGAACACGTCGCGCTCGGCGTCCAACGACCAGCCGAGCAGCGCCAGGTAGTTGAGCAGCCCCTCGGGCAGGAAGCCCTGGTCGCGGTAGCCGAGCAGGTTCGACTCGGGGTCGCGCTTGGACAGCTTCCGGTTGCCCGAGCCCATCACGTACGGCAGGTGGCCGAAGGCCGGCACGAAGCCCTGGCCGACGCCGATCTGCGCGAACGCCTCGTAGAGCGCGATCTGGCGCGGCGTCGAGCTGAGCAGGTCCTCGCCGCGCAGCACGTGGGTGACGCCCATGAGCGCGTCGTCGGTCGGGTTGGTCAGCGTGTACAGCGGCTGGCCGTTGGCGCGGACGATGACGAAGTCCTGGACGTCGGCCTCGCCGAACGTGATCGGGCCGCGCACGAGGTCGTCGAACGTGTAGTCGCGGCGCGGCATCTTGAACCGGATGACCGGCTCGCGGCCCTCGGCCTCGAACGCGGCGCGCTGCTCGTCGGTCAGGTCGCGGTGCAGGCCGTCGTAGCCGCTGGGACGTCCCTCGGCGCGCGCCTTCTCGCGACGCTCCTCGAGCTCCTCGGCGGTGTCGTACGCCTTGTAGGCCAGGCCCGCGTCGAGCAGCCGCTGCGTGACGTCGGCGTAGATGCCCATGCGCTCGGACTGGCGGTACGGGCCGTTCGGGCCGCCGACGACCGGGCCCTCGTCCCAGTCCAGGCCCAGCCAGCGCATGACGTCCAGCAGCAGGTCGTAGGACTCCTGGGAGTCGCGGCTGGCGTCGGTGTCCTCGATGCGGAAGACGAACTTCCCGCCGTGGTGCCGGGTGAACGCCCAGCTGAACAGCGCGGTGCGGGCCATGCCGACGTGCGGGTTGCCGGTCGGCGACGGGCAGAAGCGTCCGACGACGGGACGGTCGCCGGGGCCGGGAACGGTCGAGTAGGTCACGAGGCATCCACCACCGGGTTCGTGAGGGTGCCGAGACCCTCGATCGTGATGCTGACCGAGTCGCCCGGCACCACCCGGCCGACGCCCGCGGGCGTCCCGGTGAGCAGCAGGTCGCCCGGCAGCAGGGTCATGAAGGACGAGACGTACGCGATCAGGTCGGGCACCTTGTGCACCATGTCGGACGTGCGGCCGTCCTGCTTGGTCTCGCCGTTGACCGTCGTCGTCACGCGCAGGTCGGCCGGGTCGAGGTTGGTCTCGATCCACGGGCCGATCGGGCAGAACGTGTCGAACCCCTTGGCCCGGGCCCACTGGCCGTCGCTCTTCTGCAGGTCGCGCGCGGTGACGTCGTTGGCCACGGTGTAGCCGAAGATCACCTTGCTCGCGTCGGCCGCCGGCACGTCCTTGCAGATGCGGCCGATGACGACGGCGAGCTCGCCCTCGAAGTGGACGTTCGAGCTCTGCTCGGGGTGGAAGATCGGCTCGCCCGGGCCGATCACGCTGGTGTTCGGCTTCAGGAACACGAGCGGCGTCTCGGGGACGTCGTTGCCCAGCTCGGCGGCGTGGTCGGCGAAGTTGCGCCCGATGCCCACCACCTTGCTGCGCGGGATGACCGGGGCCAGCAGGCGGACGTCCTCGACCTTCACCTTCTGCCCGGTCAGCTCGAACCCCGCGTAGAGCGGGTCTCCCTTGAGGACGGCGATCGTGGGGACGCCGTCCTCCTCTCCGACTACTCCGAATCGGGGATCGTCGTCCCCGGCAAACCTGGCGATACGCACGTCCGTCAGCCTATCGGCCGCACGCGGCGGCGCCCGCCCCGGCGTTTGCCCGGTGGCCGCCCGGGTACCCCCTCGACGTCCGACCGCGAAGAGGAGAGCGACCTACATGAAGGCAGTCACCTGGCAGGGCACGCGCAACGTCTCGGTCGAGGAGGTGCCCGATCCCCGCATCGAGCAACCGACCGACGCGATCATCAAGATCACGTCCACGGCCATCTGCGGCTCCGACCTGCACCTGTACGAGCCGCTGGGCCCGTTCATGAAGCCCGGCGACGTGCTGGGCCACGAGCCGATGGGCGTCGTCGAGGAGGTGGGCTCGAGCGTCGGCGACCTGAAGGTCGGCGACCGGGTCGTCATCCCGTTCCAGATCTCGTGCGGCTCCTGCGTCCCCTGCGGCCAGGGCCTCATGACCCAGTGCGACACGACGCAGGTGCGCGAGCAGGGCACCGGCGCGGCGATCTTCGGCTACTCCGAGCTCTACGGCTCCGTGCCGGGCGGCCAGGCCGAGTACCTGCGCGTCCCGCAGGCCCAGTTCACCCACATCAAGGTGCCCGAGGGCCCTTCGGACGACCGCTTCCTGTACCTGTCGGACGTGCTGCCGACCGCGTGGCAGGGCGTCGAGTACGCGGCCGTGCCCGACGGGGGCACGCTGCTCGTCCTGGGCCTGGGCCCGATCGGTGACATGGCGTGCCGCGTCGCCCAGCAGCGTCCGATCGGCAAGATCATCGCCGTCGACCTGGTGCCCGAGCGGCTCGAGCGCGCCCGCGCCCGCGGCATCGAGGTCATCGACCTGCGCGAGCACGGCGACGACCTGCGCGACGTCGTGCTGTCGATGACCGACGGCCGCGGCCCGGACTCGGTGCTGGACGCCGTGGGCCTGGAGGCGCACGGCTCCCCCGTCGCCAAGGTCATGCAGAAGATGACCGGCCTGCTGCCGTCGGCGATCTCCGCCCCGATGATGAAGACCGCCGGCATCGACCGGCTCGGCGCGCTCTACACCGCGATCGACCTGGTGCGCCGCGGCGGCACCGTGTCGCTGTCGGGCGTGTACGGCGGCATGGCCGACCCGATGCCGATGATGCGCATGTTCGACAAGCAGATCCAGCTGCGCATGGGTCAGGCGAACGTCAAGCGGTGGGTGGACGACATCCTGCCGCTGCTGACCGACGACGACCCGCTGGGCGTCGACGACTTCGCCACCCACCACCTCCCGCTGGACCAGGCGCCGATGGCGTACGACCGGTTCCAGAAGAAGGCCGACGGCCACGTGAAGGTCGTCCTCAAGCCCTGACCCCCCAGGCAGGGACACCGGGTCCCGTCAGGCCTCGCCTGGCGGGCCCGGCTGTGCCCGGACGTCGTCGACGTGCTCAGGCGCTGCCGTAGCGGCGGTTGCGCCGGGCGTACTCCTCGACCGCGGCCCACAGCGCGAGCCGGTCGACGTCGGGCCAGGCGATGTCGCTGAACACCATCTCGGCGTAGACCGCCTGCCAGGGCAGGAAGTTGCTGGTGCGCTGCTCGCCGGACGTGCGCCAGAACAGGTCGACGTCGGGCATGTCGGGCTCGTCGAGGTAGCGGGCGAAGACCTTCTCGGTGACCTTCTCCGGGTCGAGCCGGCCGGCCTTCACGTCGCGCGCCAGGGCCGCGGCGGCGTCGGCGATCTCGGCCCGTCCGCCGTAGTTGACGCACATCGTCAGCGTGCAGCGCGTGTTGTGCTTCGTGAGCTCCTCGGCGATCTCGAGCTCGCGGATGACCGAGCGCCACAGCCGCGGACGACGTCCGGCCCAGCGGACGCGCACCCCCAGCGCGTGCATCTCGTCGCGGCGGCGGCGGATGACGTCGCGGTTGAAGCCCATGAGGAAGCGCACCTCCTCGGGCGAGCGCTTCCAGTTCTCGGTGGAGAAGGCGTAGGCGCTGACCGCCTTCACGCCGATCTCGACGGCGCCCTCGACGACGTCGAACAGCGCCGCCTCGCCGCGCTCGTGGCCGGCGGTGCGCGGCAGGCCGCGGGCCTTGGCCCAGCGCCCGTTGCCGTCCATGACGATGGCGACGTGGCCCGGGACGAGCTCGGGCGGCAGGCTCGGGGCGGTGGCCCCGCTCGGGTGCGGGGTGGGCTGGCGGTAGGTCATGTGGGTCGGCCTCAGCGATCGACGTGCGCCAGCGAGCGGAGGCCGCGCTCGAGGTGCCAGGACAGGTAGGCCGACACGTGGCCGCTGGCGTCGCGCCGGGACCGCTCGTCGGAGACGTCGGCGACCGGCCAGTCGCCGGCCAGGAGCGCGCCGAGCAGCTCGACGGTCGCCGCGGCGGGCGTGGACGAGCCGGGGACGCGGCAGCGGTCGCACAGCGTGCCGCCGGAGGGGACGTGGAAGTTGCGGTGCGGACCCTCGAGGCCGCACAGCGCGCACGCGGCGAACGTCGGCGCGTAGCCGGCGACCGACAGCGCGCGCAGCTGGTAGGAGTCGAGGATGAGCCCCGGGCTGTGCCGGCGCATGGCCAGCGCGTTCAGCGCGCCGACCAGCAGCTGGTACTGCTGGACGGCGGGCTCGCCGTCGCCGTCGACGAGCCGCTCGGCGGTCTCGAGCATGGCCGAGCCGGCGGTGTAGGACGGGTAGTCGCCGCCCAGGTCCTTGGCGAACGCCGACAGGGTGACGGCCTGGGTGATGGTGTCGAGGCTGCGCCCCTCGGCGAGCTGCAGGTCGACGTGCATGAACGGCTCGAGCCGGGCTCCCCAGCGCGAGGACGTCTTGCGGACGCCCTTGGCCACGGCGCGCACGAGCCCGCGCTCGCGGGCCAGCAGCGTGATGATGCGGTCGGCCTCACCGAGCTTGTGCGTGCGCAGGACGACGGCCTGGTCGCGGTAGAGGCTCACCGCACCATGGTGCCACCCGGCGCCGACACCGGCCTCTCCCCCACGCCGTCACCCGCTACGCCGTCCGCAGGTTCACCGGGTCCGTCGCCGCATCGGCCAGAGGCCCGACCAGCCGGGCTGCCAGGACCACCGCGAGCGCCACGAGGGCGACGACCGCGGCCGCGCCCACCGTGACCAGCAACAGCTCGACCAGTCCGCCGCCGGCGAGCAGCCAGCCGTAGACAGGGCCCCCGAGAAGCGCACCGGGGACGGCGAGGGGCAGCGTCGCCGCCAGGGCCTCCGCCCGGACCGACCGTCGGACGACGGAGGCCGGCACACCTCCGGCCACGATCGCGGCGACGGAGCGGCGCCGGTCGGTCAGCACCTCGACGGCGTGGACGACCAGCGACCCACACACCAGCAGCAGCGCGACGCCCGCGACCAGGCCGACCGTGACGAGTGATGCCACGAGACCCACGTCCGGGTCACCGGAGCTCCGGGTGTCGACCACGAGGCTGAGCACGGTCGCGAGCGCCAGGGCCACGGCGCCCGTCGCGGCGCCCGCTCGCGCGGCCGGCCCCGGATCCGCGGCGATGCGGCGCAGCCCGAGGACGGCGGCAGGGTGGCGAGGACGGTGCAGGGCCCGCAGGGCCGAACGCCGAACCAGCCAGGGCGCGAGGCTCGCCGCCCCGACCACGAGAAGGACGATGGCCGCCAGCAGCGCCGCTGTCGTGACGGTCCGCCCTCCTCCGCCGAACGAGACCAGCGCGAGCACCAGGGCGCCGGCCAGCGGGATGAAGCCCCAGGGACGCGGAGGGCGGCGCAGCCCTCGGGAGACGAGCCACGAGTCGGCGGCGCGGGCGGCTGCCCGACGGCCGGCCCACGCGCCGTAGGCGGCGACCGTCAGCAGCACCGGCACCGTCCACCACCCCGGCCCCGTCTGCTCGGGTACCACCGAGCCGACTCGGCCCATGTGGGGCCCGGACAGCAGCAGCCGGAGTCCGCCATGCACGAGGAGGCCGCCGACCGCACCGACGGCGGCCGGCACGCCGACCTCGATCGCGCCCCAGCGGCGCAGGTCGGCCGGCGCGGCCCCGCCCACCGCGAGCGCGCCGAACCTGCGCTCCCGCTCCCCCGCTCCCAGGCGAAGCGACTGGTCGAGCAGCAGCAGGAACGGGAGCGCAGCCAGCACGATGCCCAGCACGGCTCCGCCGCGCGTTCCCGGGTCGGCGATCGGAGCCAGCAGGCGTTCAGGGATGGATCCGGAGCCGAGGCGCAGCACCGACACCGCGACGAGCAGCAGACCGCTCGTGAACGCCGTGCAGACGGCGACGGTCGCAGCCCGCCCGATACCGCCGGTGCGCACGACGACGAGCCACAGCGGCCTCATCGAAGCGCTCCCGCCGGCTCGGTGCTGCCGTCCTCGACGGAGACCTCACGGTCCATGCGCGCAGCCACGCGGTTGTCGTGCGTGACGACGACGAGGGCCGCGTCGCAGCTGCGCGTCGCCTCCAGCAGCACGGCCATGACCTCGTCCGCGCCGACCGTGTCGAGCGACCCGGTCGGCTCGTCGGCCAGGACGAGCTGCGGACCGGTCACCAGCGCCCGGGCGATCGCCGCCCGCTGCGCCTGCCCGCCCGAGATCTCGGCAGGTCGCGCGTCGGCGAGCTCGGCGACGCCCAGGCGGGCGAGCCACTCATGGGCCAGGAGCGCGGCCGAGCTGCGCTCGACCTTCTCCAGCAGCAACGGCAGGGCCACGTTCTCCAGGACGGTGAGCTCCGGGACCAGCTGGCCGTGCTGCAGCACCAGGCCCATCTCGCGCCGGCGCAGCCGCGCCCGCTCGTCCGCGGTCATCGCGTCGTAGCGGCGACCCAGGTAGGTCACGCCACCGGCGTCCGGCAGGAGCACCCCGGCCAGGCACAGCAGCAGGGTCGACTTGCCGCTGCCGGAGCGTCCCCGGACGGCCACCCGCTCGCGCGGGCCGACGGTCAGCGACGCCCCGCGGAGGGCGGGCGTACGTCCGAAGGACTTCTGCAGCCCGGTGGCGTGCAGCAGGGTCGTGCTGTTCATGACGCGTTCCTCTCGGCGGTGACGCGGTCGTGTGCTGACTCCAGCCAGCGCAGGTCGGCGTCCAGGTGGGCGATCGTGTGGTCCAGGGCGATGCGGTGGGCGACGTCGGTGACGGCGTCCTGCTCGGCGAGCAGCAGGCGCATCACCTCCAGGTGGGCGACGCGCTGCGTGCGGAGGAACCGAGACGCGTCCGCCCCCAGGGCGAGCGCGGTGACGGTCTTGCGGACGAGCTCGTCGGCCGCGTAGCGGTGCGGCTCCTCCGGGTCGGCGAGCCACTCGTCCAGGACGCGGCGGCCCGCCTCGGTCAGCGCGAAGACGACGCGCTCCGGGCCCTGGTCCTGGTCGGTGCCGACACGCTCGACGAAGCCGTCGCGCTCGAGCCGGCCGAGCGTCGCGTAGACCTGGCCGAACGCGAGCGGGCGCGCCGCGGCGAAGCGCACGTCGTGCGCCCGCTTGAGGTCGTACCCGTGCTGGGGCCCTTCGGCGAGCAACCCCAGCACCACGTGGTTGAGTGCCATGGCTCATCTATACACCGAGTGAATACTTATGTGCGCCGTTCCGAGGCCTGAGTTGGATGATCATCCATCCGTGGCCTAGGCTCGACGGGTCGTCACCTCTCGCCGGGTGGCGTCCACGACCCCGGGAGGCTCCACCCTCGCCGGGGTCACCTACGTCCTGGCCCCTTTCAGCGGGACGCGGCGCGCTCGGCCTCGTACAGCGCGTAGGGGTCGTGCAGCTCGCGGCCGAGAACGTCCTGCATCCACGTCGCGTCACGAGCCGCGGCCCGGCGCGTGGCGTCCGCGCGGCCCTCGCTCGTCAGGTTCGAGGCGAAGATGCCCGCGGCGGACTTGGGCAGGAAGTCCTCGTAGACGATCGGCTGCAGGCCACCGTGCTCGTCACGCGTGTAGTAGGCCAGGTTGGCCGCGTCGAGCTCGGCCTCGGTGTCGGGGAACGCGTCGATCCCCCGCCCGTCGTACAGCGCGCGGCCCTCCGGCGTCAGCGCGACGCCCCGCGCCTCCACCTCGCCGAAGCGCACCCGCAGCGTCCCGTCGACCACGGTGCCGTCGGGCTCGCGGAAGCGTCGCGGCTCGGCCAGCGCCTTGAAGGACGTCTGGCGCAGCAGCACGTCCGGCTTCTCCGTGCGCGACGGGCCCTGGATGCGGTCGATCATCTCGATGCCGCGCGCCTGCATGCGCTCGTAGAGGGCGTCGATGTCGAGCACCCGCGGCGTGAGGTGGTTGATGTGCGTCGAGGTGACGCCGCCGATGTCGGCCGCGACGCTCGAGACGTCCTCGAGCCGCTGGTACCAGGCCCGGTCGACCGGCTCCGGCGACAGCGCGAACGACGCGGTGGCCAGCTCCAGGAAGCGGTCGGCGTCGGCCTCGGACAACCCGCCGTCGCGCTCGGCGAGGTCGGCCAGGGCGAGCAGCTCCTCGGGGAACAGCCGGCGCGCCGCCAGGAACTCGCGCAGCTCGGCCTCCAGCGCCTCGTCGAAGAAGCGCCGGTCGTCCACCACCAGCAGCGACGTGAACACCCGGAACGGGTTCGCGGCCAGCTCGGCGCGGTCGACCGGACGGAACGCCGTCGACACCACCGGGATCGGCGGCGTCGCCTCGCGCAGGTCGTAGAAGCCCACCGGGTGCATGCCGCAGGCCCCGAACACGCGGGCGACCTGGGCCAGCTCCTCGGGGGTGCCGACCCGGATCGCGCCGTGCCGCTCGGCCGTGACCCGCTCGATCGTGCCCAGCCGCTCGGCGACGTCACCGAGCCGCTCGAGCACCTCCGCGTTCACCTGCTCGGAGACCTCGACGAGGGTCGTGTAGGCCGGCACCTCGGTGCCGTAGAGCGCCGAGAGCGCGGCGGCGAACCGCGCCCTCAGCGTCGTGGGCGTGACCGCAGGGCTCACACGAACTCGACCCCCTGGGCCAGCGGCAGCTCGGTGGAGTAGTTGATCGTGTTGGTGGCGCGGCGCATGTACGCGCGCCACGAGTCCGAGCCGGACTCGCGACCGCCGCCGGTCTCCTTCTCGCCGCCGAACGCGCCGCCGATCTCCGCCCCGGAGGTGCCGATGTTGACGTTGGCGATGCCGCAGTCCGAGCCGGTGACCGACACGAACGTCTCGGCCTCGCGGACGTCGGAGGTGAAGATCGCCGACGACAGGCCCTGCGCGACGTCGTTGTGCAGAGCGACGGCCTCGTCGAGCGTCTCGTAGCCCAGGACGTACAGGATCGGCGCGAACGTCTCGGTGCGGACGACGTCGGTCTGCGCGGGCATGTCGAGGATCGCGGGCTCGACGTACTGGCCACCGCCCTTGACCGGGGCGACCCCACCGCCGGTGACGAGCGTGCCGCCGTCGGCCTGGGCCTGGGCGATCGCGGCCTCGAACGCCTCGCGCGCGGACGCGTCGATGAGCGGGCCCACGAGGGTGCGCTCCTCCAGCGGGGAGCCGATCGCGAGGGTGCCGTACGCCTTCGCCAGCCGCTCGACCAGCTCGCTGCGCACCGACTCGTGGACGATCAGGCGGCGCAGGGAGGTGCAGCGCTGGCCCGCCGTGCCGACGGCCGAGAAGACGATGCCGCGCACGGCGAGGTCGAGGTCGGCGCTCGGCGCCACGACGGCCGCGTTGTTGCCCCCGAGCTCGAGCAGCGAGCGGCCCAGCCGCGCCGCGACGCGCGGGGCGATCTGCTTGCCCATGCGGGTCGAGCCGGTGGCCGAGACCAGAGGGACGCGCGGGTCGTCGGCCAGCGCCTCGCCGACCTCGCGTCCGCCGACCAGCACCTGGACGAGGCCCTCGGGCGCGCCGGCCCGGCGGGCTGCCTCGGCGGCGATCGCCTGGCAGGCCAAGGCGGTCAGGACCGTCTTCTCCGACGGCTTCCAGACGACGGGGTCGCCGCAGACCAGGGCGAGCGCGGAGTTCCAGGACCACACCGCCACCGGGAAGTTGAACGCCGAGATGATGCCGACGACGCCCAGCGGGTGCCACTGCTCCATCATCCGGTGGCCGGGACGCTCGGACGCGATCGTCAGGCCGTGCAGCTGGCGCGACAGACCCACGGCGAGGTCGCAGACGTCGATCATCTCCTGCACCTCGCCCAGGCCCTCGGACAGGATCTTGCCGGCCTCGATCGAGACCAGGCGGCCGAGGTCCTCCTTGTGCTCGCGCAGCAGCTCGCCCATCTCGCGCACCACCTGGCCGCGGACCGGCGCCGGCACGGTGCGCCACTGCAGGAAGGTGGCGTGCGAGCGTCCGACCACGTCGGCGACGTCCTGGGCGGTGTGCTCGACCAGACGGCCCAGCTCGCTGCCGTCGACCGGGGTGCGGGCGACGAGCGTGCCGTCGGCGTCGAACGGGTCGCCCACGCCCAGGCGAGCGAGCAGGTCGGTGGTCAGGGCGTCCAGCGAGGTGGTCATGCGGGCCTTCCGGTCTGGGTGGGTCGGTCGAGCAGCGCGCCGGCCCTGGTGGCGTGCAGGTCGGCCAGCGCGACGTCCTCCTGCCTCAGGAAACCAGACGCGGGAAGCACCCCGTCGGCGACCAGCTCGACGACCGCGACGCACGACGCGGCGGTCGTCCAGGAGATGGCCCGCCAGGTGCGTCCGGCGATCTCGATCGGCAGGTAGCTGCGCACGTGGTTGGCACGGGCCGGGCGTCCGTCGCGCACGCCCTCGACGGCGACGTGGACGTGCACGACGTCGTCGTCGACCGGCGGCTTGGCGTCCTGCAGGATGCGTCCGGCCAGCTCGCGGTCGGCCCGCAGGCCGAGCTCGTCGAACAGGAAGCGCATCTGGGCGAAGTGCCCCGGGTAGCGCATCGTCTTGTAGTCGAGCCGGTCGACGCGGCCCTCGTAGGTGCGGCACATCGTGCCCAGGCCGCCGGACGTCAACGACGCCTCGAGCTCGAGCCCGCCGAGCACGACGCGCTCGTCGTCGCTCATGGCCGGGACGAGCTGGCGACGCCCACCGCGCACGACCTCGCAGTCGTTGAGGTACTCGTTGACCACGCCCTCGGCCGACCAGGTGAAGGCGTAGCCGAGCAGGCCGGTCGGGTTCTGCGGCAGGGCGCCGACCTTGAGCTCCATGGAGCGCAGCGACTCGAACTCCTGGGCCAGCGACGCGGCGACGATGCCGACCAGCCCGGGCGCGAGCCCGCACTGCGGGGCCATGAGCCCGCGGGCGTCCTGCGCGGCGAGCTGGATGATCCGGTCGGTCGTCGGCACGTCCTCGGTGAGGTCGAAGTAGTGCACGCCGAGCTCGTGCGCGGTCTCGGCGACCGGGATGTTGGCGTGGAACGGCAGGCACGACACGACGGCGTCGACGCCGCGCAGCGCCTCGCGCAGGGCACCGCGGTCGGACGCGTCCAGCTGGTGCACCTCCAGGCCCGGGCGGTCGCGGACGGCGGCGTCGAGCCCGACGACCTTGAACCCGGACTCGGTGAGCAGGGTGGCGACGAGCTCGCCGACCTTGCCGAGGCCGAGCACGGCGACCTGGTTGATGATGCGCGACATGGACGCTCCTGTCCGTCGGCGAGCCGGTTCGCGGCGCGCGGGCGATCGACGCGCGAGGTGACGTGCGTCACAGCCAGCATACTGCTGTACCGTCCGGCCGGTACAGCACCCGCGGGTTAACTTCTCGTGTCGTCCCGAGCCGCCGTCGTCGGGGCTGGCCCGCGGTGGCAGGCTGGTCGCCGTGACCTTCCTGCGCGGCGAGCGGGCCCTGTGGGCCCTCGTGCTCGCCTTCACCGTCACCATGATCGGCACGACGATGCCGACCCCGCTCTACACGCACTACCAAGCCGAGCTCGGGTTCTCGCTGAGCACGTCGACGGTGATCTTCGCGGTCTACGCGATGGGCGTCCTGGCGGCGCTGCTCGTCACCGGACGTTGGTCGGACGCCGTCGGCCGCCGGCCGCTCCTCCTGGGGGGCCTTGCCTTCGCGCTGGCCAGCGACCTTGTGTTCCTGGTGGCGGACGCGACCTGGATCCTGCTGCTGGGCCGCGTGCTGTCGGGCATCTCGGCCGGCGTCTTCGTCGGCACGGCCACCGCGGCCGTCGTCGAGGCCGCGCCCGAGAATCGCCGCGCCTGGGCCCCGGTCGCCGCCACCGCCGCCAACATCGGCGGCCTCGGCCTCGGACCGCTGCTCGCCGGTCTCCTCGTCGACCTGGCGCCGTGGCCGCTGCACCTGACGTTCGTCGTCCACGCCGTGCTGACGCTGGTCGTCGCCGTGCTCGTCTGGGGTGTTCCGGAGACGGTGGAGCGGGTGCCCGGG
Source organism: Aeromicrobium massiliense JC14 (assembly GCF_000312105.1). Lineage (GTDB taxonomy): Bacteria > Actinomycetota > Actinomycetes > Propionibacteriales > Nocardioidaceae > Aeromicrobium > Aeromicrobium massiliense. Next base: position 290,517 of record NZ_HE978638.1, on the reverse strand, counting down.
GCGAAGCTCCAGCTGCAGCATCCCGAGGTGCCCACGGCCATCCGCTCCGCGTTCGTCGCGGCCGGCATCGCCGGGTTCGCCGGGTTCGCCGTCACCGGGCTGCTCACCGCCGTGTCACCGCGCCTCGTGGCGCAGGTGCTCGACGACCCGTCGGCCGTCGTGCAGGACTCGATCATCGTCGTCGCGCTCATGGTCTCGGTGGTCGTGCAGGTCGTCCTGCGCCGCATCCCCACGAACACCGGCGTCGACCTGGGCTGCGCCCTGCTCGCCCTGGGCTCCCTCGTGCTCGTCGCCGGCCTGTGGACCGACTCGTACGCCGTGCTGCTCGCGTCGGCGTTCCTGATCGGCCCGGGCCAGGGGCTGAGCTTCGGCAAGGGCCTGGCCTCGCTGCTGGAGCGGGTCGAGCCGCACCAGCGCGCCGGCGTCAGCTCGGCGTTCTTCATCGTCGGCTACGTCGCCATCTCGCTGCCGGTGATCGGCGCGGGCCTGGCCGCCCAGGAGTGGGGCCTCGAGGCCGCCGCGGAGTCGTTCGGTCTCGGCGTCGCCGCCCTGTCGCTGCTGGCCCTCGCCGCGCTCGTGGTGGAGCAGCGCCGCACGCAGCCCGCCACCGTCTGACCGACGCGACGAGGCCCCGCCGGAAGCGTCCGGCGGGGCCTCGTCACGTCCACGGGCCTCACTGCGCGGCGTAGCCGCCGTCCACGAGGTGGTAGCTGCCGGTCACGAACGTCGCGGCGTCCGACACCAGGAAGGCGACGAGGCTCGCGACCTCGTCGGAGGTGCCGAGCCGGCCGGCCGCGTGCTTGTCGGCGAGCGCCTGCTGCGCGGCGTCGTCGAGGTTGGCCTCGAGCAGCGGCGTCGCGATGAAGCCGGGGCCGACCGCGGTGACGCGGACCTGCTGCGTGCCGTACTCGAGCGCGGCGTTCTTGGTCAGGCCGAGCAGGCCGTGCTTGGCGGTCACGTAGGCCGAGGAGCCGGGGATGCCGACCGAGCCGAGCACCGACGCCATGTTGACGATCGCGCCGCCGCCGTTCGCGGCCATCGCCGGCGCCTGGGCGCGGACGCCGTAGAAGACCGCGTTCAGGTTGACCTCGATCACCTTGCGCCAGGCGTCCTGCGGGTAGTCGCCGACGGTCTCGGCCGGACCGCCGATGCCGGCGTTGTTCACCGCGACGCGCAGCGGAGCGAGCTCCTGGGCGGCGGCGACCATCGCGTCCGCCACGCCGTCGGCGGCGACGTCGCCGACGAAGGCCCGGGCGGTGCCGCCCGCGGTGGTGATCTCCTCGACGACGGCGTCGGCCGCGTCCTGCGAGATGTCGGCGACCAGGACGGCCGCGCCGTTCTGCGCGAGCAGGGTGGCGACCGCGCGCCCGATGCCCGATCCCGCTCCGGTCACGATCGCCGAGCGGTCCGCCACGTCGTACGTAGCCATGGGGTTCCTCCTTCTGGCGTCGCGACGGCGGCGCCGGGACTCTATCCGACAAGTGTCGAACACTTTCCCCAACCTACTCCGGTGCGGAATCATTCCGCGCGGAGGTGGGGTCATGGACGCACGACAGCGACGCTCGCGCGAGCGGCTGCACGCGGCGGTGCTCGAGCTGGCCGACACGCGGGCGGTCGACGAGCTGTCGGTCACGGAGGTCGCCGCGGCGGCCGGGGTGCACCGCTCGACGTTCTACGAGCACGCCGCCTCCCCCGTCGCGCTGCTGCAGCAGGCGCTCGTGAGCGAGCTCGACACCCTGCGCGACGAGCTGCTCGCCGACACGACCACCGACGTCGAGCAGGCGGTCACCCGCACGACGCGGGCGGTGCTGGACCACGTCGAGCGGCACGCCGACATCTACCGCCGCGGCCTCGGGGCCGGCAGCGGGGCGGCCAGCCTGCACGCCATGCTCAGCGGCCACTTCCTGGAGTCCAGCCGCCGGCTCGGCGAGCTGGCGCGGGTCGACGTCCGCGTGCCGGTGCCGGACGTCGCGGACGACGTCGTCGCCGACGCGGCCATCCGCTTCATCGCCGACGGCACGGTCGGCGTGATCGAGGGCTGGCTCGACGCGCCCGAGCCGAAGGTCGACGACTTCATGCGGGTGTACGTCAGCCTGCTGCCCGCCTGGTGGCCCAAGGACCTCACCGCCGCGACCCCGTAGGACGCACGAGGGCCGCCCACCCACGACCGGCGTGGACGGACGGCCCCGTGGCCGAGCCGGCTCAGTGCGCCGGGATGGTCTCCGCCTCGGCGCGGTTGGCGGCACACACGACGGCCCGCAGCGACGCCGTGACGATGTTGGCGTGGATGCCGACGCCCCACACGACCTCGCCGGCGATCTCGCACTCGACGTACGCCGCGGCCATGGCGTCGCCGCCGGCCGAGAGCGCGTGCTCGCTGTAGTCCAGCACGCGGATCTCCGAGCCCGCCTGGCGCATGCCGTCGACGAACGCGGCGACCGGACCGTTGCCCTCGCCCTTGAACGAGCGCTTCTCGCCGCGGACGACCAGGTCGACGACCTGCTCGTCGTGGCCGTCCTCGTGCGTGACCGAGCTGAAGCTGCGCAGCGAGTACGGCTCCTCGCGCTCGAGGTACTCGCGCTGGAACGCGCCCCAGATCTCGCCGGCGTCGATCTCGCCGGCCTCGCCCTCGCTCATCGTCTGGATGGCCCGGCTGAACTCGATCTGCAGGCGGCGCGGCAGGTCCAGCTGGTGCTCGGCCTTGAGGATGTAGGCGACACCGCCCTTGCCCGACTGGCTGTTGACCCGGATGACCGCCTCGTACGTGCGGCCGACGTCGTGCGGGTCGATCGGCAGGTAGGGCGCCTCCCAGTCGATCTCGGAGACTTCGACGCCCTGCTCGGCGGCGCGGCGCTCCAGGTCCTCCAGGCCCTTCTTGATCGCGTCCTGGTGCGAGCCGGAGAACGCCGTGTAGACCAGGTCGCCGGCGTACGGGTGGCGCGGGTGGACCGGCAGGTTGGTGCAGTACTCGACCGTGCGGCGGACCTCGTCGATGTCACCGAAGTCTACCTGCGGGTCGACGCCCTGGCTGAACAGGTTCATGCCCAGCGTCACCAGGTCGACGTTGCCGGTGCGCTCGCCGTGGCCGAACAGGCAGCCCTCGACCCGGTCGGCGCCGGCCATCACGGCCAGCTCGGTGGCAGCGACGGCGGTGCCGCGGTCGTTGTGCGGGTGCACCGAGATGCACACGGAGTCGCGACGCGAGACGTTGCGGCTGAACCACTCGATCTGGTCGGCGTAGACGTTCGGCGTGGCCGACTCGACGGTGGCCGGCAGGTTGAGCACGATCTCGCGGCCGGGCTCGGGCCGCCAGACGTCCATGACCGCCTCGCAGACCTCCAGCGAGAACTCCAGCTCGGCGCTGGAGAAGATCTCCGGGCTGTACTGGTAGCCGAACTCGGTGCCGGCCATGTTCAGCTCGGCGTGCTTCATGACCAGCTCGGTGCCGTGGGTGGCGATGGCCTTGACCTCGTCGCGCGAGGCGTTGAACACGACCCGGCGGAACAGCGGGGCGACGGCGTTGTACAGGTGGATGTTCGCGCGCCGGGCGCCGGCCAGCGACTGCGTGGTGCGCTCGATCAGGTCCTCGCGGGCCTGGGTCAGCACGGAGATGGTGACGTCGTCGGGGACGACGTCCTCCTCGATCAGCGAGCGGACGAAGGCGAAGTCGGTCTCGGACGCCGACGGGAAGCCGACCTCGATCTCCTTGTAGCCCATGCGCACCAGCAGGTCGAACATGCGGCGTTTGCGGGCCGGGGTCATCGGGTCGATGAGCGCCTGGTTGCCGTCGCGCAGGTCGGTGGAGAGCCAGCGCGGCGCCTGCGTGATCTGCTTGCTCGGCCAGGTGCGGTCGGGCAGGTCGATGGGCGGGAACGCGTGGTAGCGGCCGAACGGCATCGGCGAGGGCTGCTGGGGAGAGACGGCGTTGTTCTTCATGGGGACTCCTCGTGCTGGGTGTCAGGGGGCGCCACCGGTGGGTGGCAGGCGGCCGGCCATGACGAGAACCCGCGTCCGAGGAGTCCGACCTAGAGGGCCTCGGCGCGGCAGCGAAGGAGGAGGTTCGCGTAACGCATCGCCACCTAGGCTAGCAGCATGACCGACGACCTCTCGACGACCGGCTCGTACGTGAAGCCGGGGGCCCAGTTCGACCGCGACATGAGCTACATCCCCGACCGGATCACCGCCGGCGGCCGCGCGCCGGTCGACGGCCGCGCGGGCACGGGCCACCCCTCCCCCGCCGACGCCCCGCTGTGGCCGGTCGAGCCGGGCCGCTACCGGCTCGTCGCCGCGTACGCGTGCCCGTGGGCGAACCGCTCGATCATCGTGCGCCGGCTGCTCGGCCTGGAGGACGCGATCAGCCTGGGCACGCCCGGCCCGACGCACGACAAGCGCAGCTGGACGTTCGACCTCGACCCCGGCGGCGTCGACCCCGTGCTCGGCATCGAGCGGCTGCAGGACGCCTACCTGGCCCGCTACCCCGACTACCCGAAGGGCATCACCGTCCCGGCGATGGTCGAGGTCGCGAGCGGCCAGGTCGTCACCAACGACTTCCCGTGGATCACCCACGACCTGTTCTTCGAGTGGACCGAGCACCACCGTCCCGGCGCGCCCGACCTGTGGCCCGAGGCCACGCGCGACGAGATGGAGGACGTCATGAAGCGCGTCTTCACCGAGGTCAACAACGGCGTGTACCGCTGCGGCTTCGCGGGCTCGCAGGAGGCCTACGACGAGGCGTACGACCGGCTCTGGACGGCGCTGGACTGGCTCGAGGAGCGGCTCTCGACCCGCCGCTACCTGATGGGCGACACGATCACCGAGGCCGACGTGCGGCTGTTCACGACCCTGGCCCGCTTCGACGCGGTCTACCACGGCCACTTCAAGTGCAACCGGCAGAAGCTCACCGAGATGCCGGTGCTGTGGGCGTACGCGCGCGACCTGTTCCAGACGCCCGGCTTCGGCGACGAGACCGACTTCGAGCAGATCAAGCAGCACTACTACGTGGTGCAGACCGACATCAACCCGACGCAGATCGTGCCGCAGGGCCCGGACCCGCTCGTGTGGCTGACCCCGCACGGACGCGAGGAGCTCGGCGGCTCGCCGTTCGGCGACGGCACCCCGCCGGCACCGCGCGCGGACGTCTGAGAAGCGGCTAGGCCGGCGCGGGCAGCAGGCACACCTCGTTGCCCGACGGGTCGGCGAACAGCCACCACGGGAGCCCGGGCGCGAGCGGCGCCAGCGCGCGTCCGCCCCGCTCCGCGATGCCGGCGGCGACCTCGTCCGGGTCGTCGCCGGGGTCGAGCCGCATGTCCAGGTGCAGGCGGTTCTTCGCCGCGCCCTTCGGGCCGGGCTCGGGGCACAGCTCGAGCAGCGGCCCGCGTCCCGACGGGTGCTGGAGCGTACGGGGTGCGAGGCCGTCGACCTCGGTCCATCCGCTCAGCCAGGCCCAGAAGGCGACGTCGCGTCCGGGGTCGGCCGAGTCCAGCGGCAGGGCCGACACCGGGCCGCTCACCGGGTCGACCGCCCGCTCCTCCAGGACGCAGAAGGGGTTGCCCTCGGGATCGGCCAGCACCACCCACGGGACGGCACCCTGACCGACGTCCAGGTGACGCGCGCCCAGGCCGAGCAGGCGCTCGACCACCGCGTCCTGCTCGGTGCCGCCGCGCAGGTCCAGGTGCAGCCGCGGCGACGGCGGCGGGGTTCCCGGGACCGGCTGGAAGCAGACGTCGAGCACGGGGCCTCCGGGCACGGCGACCCTCGTCTCGAAGCCGTCCGCGTCGTCGGTCAGTGGCTCCCCACCGAGCGCCGCCTGCCAGAACCGGCCGAAACGAGCGGGGTCGGCCGCGTCGACGACCAGGTTCTCCAGGTGCATCCGGACACCGTTGGCGACGTCGGGACCGGGCCTAGAAGGTCGCCAGCGCCCAGGCCTCGGCCCGCGAGGTGGCAGCTGCGACGAACGTCGTCTTGGCCTGGGCGTAGTCGTTCATGTCGTCCCAGTCGCGCTGCGCCAGCTCGCGCTTGAGCTCCTCGTAGGCGCGACGGTCGGTGGCGTCCAGGCGCAGCCAGTCGCGGAACACGAGGTGCCGGTACGCCCAGTCGCTGCCCGCCTCGCAGACGTGCACGTGGACGTCGCGGGCCGGCGTGCGGAGCATGCGGTGCCCCTCCTCGCGGACGCGCAGCTCGTAGCCGGCGCGCAGCAGCGGCGGCACGTAGGCGAACTCGTCGTCGGGGTCGCGCACCTGGACCAGCACGTCCACGATCGGCTTGGCGGCGAGGCCGGGGACGCTCGTGGAACCGATGTGGTCGACGCGGCGAGCCTGCCCGTCCAGCGCGCGCTGGATGCGCTCGGCCTCCTCGCGGAAGCGCACGGGCCAGCCGTGGTCGTAGTCGACGATCTCGATGCGGCGGCGCTCACGGCCGCCGATCAGCACGCCTGGTCGGATGACGTCCCCCGAAGTCATGCGTCCAGTCTCGCACCGGGCCGGTCGTCGTCGGCCACCCGAGGCCCGGTGTCTCGACGTCCGGTCAGCGAGCGGGGCAGGACGACGGCCCGCCAGCGTGCCGCCCGCCCCGCGCCGTCGCGCAGGCCGGCGAGCGCGGTCCGCAGGTCGGCGCGCACGTCGGGGGACGCGTCGTCCGACGGCGGGCCGAACCGCTCGCGCTCGTAGGCGCGCAGCAGGCGCTCGACGGCCTCGCGGTCGCTCCCGGGCACGGCGGCGAGCATCGCCGCCTCCTCGCGCGGGGTCGCGCCCGGCGGTGCGGGGAGTCCCAGGTCGTAGGCCGTGTCGAGCAGCTCCTCCCACGCCGGGGCCACCGCGCCCTCGGCGGCGCGCAGGCGCAGCCGCCGGCGCACCTCGCGCACGGCGGCCGGGACGCCGAGCACGACGAGCAGGGCCGCGAGCGCGCCGAGGAGCGGGCCGAACGAGGTCTGCGGCTCGTCCTGCTGCTGGGCCTGCGGCCCCTGGTCCGCCTCGTCCGGACGGGCCTGCGGGGTCTCCGTGGGCGTCGTGGGCTCCGGCGTCGCGGTGTCGCCGGTCGTCTCCCCCGCCTCCTCGTCCTCGGCGAGGTCGGTGGCCGAGCCGATGCCGGGGGTCGGGTCGAAGCCGATCCAGCCGACGTCCGCGAAGTACAGCTCGGGCCAGGCGTGCAGCGTGTCGGAGGTGTTCTGGAAGACCGCCCGGTCCTGGTCGTCGGTGCCGATGCGCTCGCCCGGGGCGAACCCGACCACCACGCGCGACGGGATGCCCAGGTCACGGGCCATGACGGCCATCGACGATGCGAAGTGGACGCAGTAGCCCGACCGGGCCTCGAGGAACTCGGCGATGACGTCGATGCCGCTGCCGTCGTAGCCGGCCTCGACCGGCGCCGTCTCGGAGTACTCGAACGAGCCGTCGCGGAAGTACGACTGCAGGGCCAGGGCCTTGTCGTAGTCGGTGCCCGCCCCGGCGGTCACCTGCCGTGCCGTGCGCGAGATCACGTCGGGCAGCCGGGGCAGGTCGAGGTAGGGGCGCACGCCGAGGCCGTTCGGACTCCCGGCGTCGCGGACCTCGTCGTCGGTGGGCGTGAGCGGCCGCGACTCCACCGTGTAGGTCTGCCCGTCCGTGGTGGCGCTGGACGACGACATCGTGAGCCCCTGCTCGTCCAGGCTCCAGGTGCCCTCGAGGCCCTCGACCGTGTCGACCGGGTAGGTGAGCGGCAGGCGCGACGAGTCCAGCTCGCGGATGCGGATCGACGTGCGCACCGGCTCGGTGTCGGGGTCCGCCTCGCGCGGCAGCTCGACCGCCCCGAAGCGGGCCGAGCGGCGCGACGGCGCCCAGGTGGACCCGTCGAACTCGCGCAGCGTCGCCACGCGCAGGTACTGCGGGTCCTCGGACGTCGTGGAGTACTCCAGCGACGTCACCGTGTCGCCGCGGCGCAGGTTCGAGCCGAGCTCGACCATCGGGTTGATGCCGCGCGAGAACACCTCGGGCGGCGCGCCGCCCCACTCGGACGCGAGGGTGACGACGCGCGGCAGGGCGGTGGGCACGACGACGCTCAGCACCACGGCGCCCACGCCGATGACGGTCGCCGGCACCCGGTGGACGCCGAGCGGCGCCCCGTGGGCCGAGGCGACGTCCTCGAGCCGCAGCAGGACCAGCCACACCACCGCGACGACCACGAAGATCGTCATGGACGGCTCGTCGCCCACGATCAGCGCGGGGCAGACGTACATCGCCACCATGACGACGCCGACGCCCACGGCCGACGTGAGCGACACCAGCAGGGTGTCCAGGACGATCGCCAGCAGGCCGAAGGCGGCGGCGAGGACGAACGAGATCGGGGCCACCGGGTCGACCGGCGCCACCTCCTCGACCACGACCCGGCCGGCGCGGCGTCCGACGTCCAGCAGCTCGGGGATGCTCGACGGGGTCGGGACGAACCCGGCGATCGTCGTCGTCGGCGCGAACACCGCGACCAGCACGACGAACCACACCACCAGGCCGACGAGCATGGCCGGCAGCCGCACGGCGCGGCCGACGGCCGACCCCAGCAGGCTGGCCGCCACGACGCTGACCGACGTCCACCACCAGGCCCAGCCCTCCACGACCATGCGGAACCCGCTGAGCAGGGCCGCGACCGCGACGAGCAGCAGCGCGGACTGGAGCCAGGGGGTGACCGACGCCGAGCGGGGCGCCGGACGCTCAGCGCGCAGCACCGGTGGCCTCCACGTGCTCGTGCCAGAGGGCGCGCAGGTCGTCCGAGGACCGGTAGGTCACGCAGCGCCAGCCGCGGTCGTGCAGCACGCCGATCGCCGCCGGCGGCGACCCGTGCGCGACCAGGGCGACCGAGCGGCGTCCGGCCAGGCGGGCCCAGGTCCGGGCCGAGCGCTCGTCCACGCGGCCGAGCACCGCGACGACGGGCACGTCGCCGGCCGCGCCGGTGAGCGGTGCGGTGTCGCCGGACGGCTCGAGCATCGCCAGGTCGACCAGGACGTCGCGGACGGTGTCCTGGCCCTCGCCGACGACCCGCTGCACCGCCGTGCCGGGCACCTCGACGTGGACGACGTACCCGCCCCCGGCCAGGTGCTCGACCAACGAGGCGCAGGCGGAGATGGCCCACTCCAGCGTCGGCGAGTGCTCCCAGGCGCCCTGCCGGTCGCGCTGGGCGTCGTGCGCGGCCGCCGACCCGTCCAGGACGACGAGGACCGACGGATTCACGCGCTGCTCCTCCTGGCGCACCATGAGCTGGCCGCGGTGCGCGGTGGCCTTCCAGTGCAGCCGGCGCACCTCGTCGCCGGGGACGTACGGACGGGCGATGACGTCGTCCTCGCCGACGCCGACGTGCTGCGGCGCGGGCATCGTGGCCCCGCTCTCGGCCCGTCCGGCCCGGTCGTCGTCGCCGAGCCCGTGGCGCCGCGGCAGGACGACGACGTGGTCGACGTGGGTGGTGCTGCGGTGGCGGGTCACGAGGCCGAACGGGTCGCCGGCCTCCAGCGCGAGCGGGCCGACCGGGTGCCGGCCGCGCCGGGTGCCGCGCAGCGCGTAGCGGACCTGGACCTGGCGGCTGGAGCCGCCGAGCGCGTCCAGGACGCCGTGGGCGTCGGCGACCAGCGACGAGCCGACGCGGTCGGTCCAGCGCACGTGCAGGCTGGGCAGGACGGCGGTGCTGCGGACGGAGAGGGTGACGACGACCGGCTCGCCGGGATCGGCCACCTCGGGCCGGAACGACCGCACGACGGCGACCCGGGCGTGGCCTGCCGCGACGTGCACGGCGGCGCACACGACCAGGGCGACCAGCAGGACGCCCACGTGGACGAACGGGCCGACGTCGGCGCGGGCTCCGACGACCGGCAGGGCCAGTCCCGCCACCAGGAAGCCGAGCCCGCGGCGGGTCAGCCGGTAGGTGCCGAGAACGTCGCGCAGGCGACGGACCCGCTCCCCGATCACGAGGTCCGCCGGGCCCCGGCCGGGACGGGCGTCGCGGCGACCAGGCGGTCGACCACCTCGGTCGCGGTGGCTCCGCCGCGGCGCACCTGCAGCCGGTGGGCCAGCACCGGCACGGCCAGCGCGTCGACGTCGTCGGGCAGCACGAAGTCGCGGCCCTGGACGTACGCCCGGGCCTTCGCCGCGCGGGCGAGCTGCAGGGTGGCACGGGGGCTGGCGCCGAGCCGCAGGTCGGCGTCCTCGCGCGTGCCCCGCACCAGGTCGACGACGTAGCGCTCGACCGGCTCGGACAGGTAGACGCCGCGCGCCTCGGCGATCATCTGGTGGACGTCCTCCACCGTGGCGACCGGCGCCAGCGCGTCGAGCGGGTTGGTCGCGTCGCGGTGGCGCAGCATCGCCAGCTCCGCATCCACGCCGGGGTAGCCGAGCGAGATCTGCGCCATGAACCGGTCGCGCTGGGCCTCGGGCAGCGAGTAGGTGCCCTCCATGTCGACCGGGTTCTGGGTGGCGACGACGAAGAACGGGCTGCCCAGCTGGTGCGTGGTGCCGTCGACGGTGACCTGCCGCTCCTCCATGGCCTCGAGCAGCGCCGACTGGGTCTTGGGCGAGGCGCGGTTGATCTCGTCGCCGATGAGGATGTTGGTGAACACCGCGCCGGGCTTGAACTCGAACTCGCCGGCGCTCTGGTTGAACGCCGAGACGCCCGTGACGTCGGAGGGCACGAGGTCGGGCGTGAACTGGATGCGGCGCACCGAGCAGCCGATCGAGCGGGCGAGCGACTTGGCCAGGACGGTCTTGCCGACGCCGGGGACGTCCTCGAGCAGCAGGTGCCCCTCGGCGACCAGCACCACCAGCGCGGTCTCCACCGCCTCGGGCTTGCCGTCCATCACGCTGGACACGTTGGCCAGGATGCGCTCCGTCACCGCCATGCCGAATCCTAACCACACGGTGACAACCCGCTCCCGGTGAACGGGCGGGCTAGCGTGGGCCCCATGGCCCGCCTGCTCGTCGTCCACCACTCCCCCACGCCGCGCGTGCGCGAGCTCACCGACGCGGTGCTGGCCGGGGCGGGAGACGGCGCGATCGAGGGCGTCGAGGTCGTGGAGCGTCCGGCCCTCGAGGCGACGGCCGACGACGTCCTGGCCGCGGACGGCTACGTGCTGCTCACCCCGGCCAACTTCGGGTACCTGTCGGGGGCCCTCAAGCACTTCTTCGACACCACCTACGACGCCGTGCGCGAGCCCACCGCCGGACGTCCGTTCGGGTACGCGATCCACGGCAGCACCGACACGTCCGGCGCCGAGCGGGCGATGGTGGCGATCACCACCGGTCTGGGCTGGAACCTCGTCGCCGCGCCGCTGACGATGCTCGGCGAGCTCGACGACGAGCACCGCGAGCGCGCCTACGAGCTGGGCGGCACGGTGGCCGCGCTCGTCGCCGGCTAGCCCTTCTTGCGCCGCGTCCAGGCGAGCAGCTCGTCCTTGGGCCAGGTCGTGACGATGCGCTCGGCCGGGATGCCGTGGGCGGCGGCGCGCTCGGCTCCGTAGTCGAGGAAGTCGAGCTGGCCCGGCGCGTGGGCGTCGGTGTCGATCGCGAACAGGCAGCCGGCCTCCATCGCGAGCTCGATGAGGTCGTCCGGCGGATCCTGGCGCTCCGGACGGCTGTTGATCTCGACCGCGACGTCGAGCTGCGCGCAGGCCTCGAAGACGATCTCGGCGTCGAACGCGGACTGCGGACGCGTGCCCCGGCTGCCCTCGACCAGACGTCCGGTGCAGTGCCCCAGCACGTTGGTGCGCGGATTGGCGATCGCGCCGACCATGCGCCGGGTCATGGCGTCGTGGTCCATGCGCAGCTTGGAGTGGACGCTCGCCACCACGACGTCGAGCCGGTCGAGCATCGCCGGGGTCTGGTCCAGCGCGCCGTCGTCGAGGATGTCGACCTCGATGCCGGTGAGCAGCGTGAAGTCGTCCCAGCCGTCGTTCAGCTCGGCGACGACGTCCAGCTGCTTCGCCAGCCGCTCGGCGCTGAGGCCGTTGGCGACGGTGAGCCGGGGCGAGTGGTCGGTGAGCGCCTGGTACTCGCGGCCGCGCTCGCGGGCCACGCGGGCCATCTCCTGGATCGGCGAGCCGCCGTCGGACCAGTCCGAGTGGCTGTGCAGGTCGCCGCGCAGCAGGGCCCGCAGCTCGGCACCACCGTCGGCGAGCGGCCCGTCGCCCCGCTCACGCAGGTCGGCGAGGTAGTCGGGCACGTCCCCGGCCAGCGCCTGCTCGACGACCGCGAGCGTCTTGGGGCCGAGGCCCTTGACCTTGCCCAGGCTCCCGGCGTCCGCGCGCTGCGCGACCTGCTCGGGACCCAGCTCGTCGAGGGCGGCGGCGGCCTTGCGGAACGCCTCGACCCGGTAGGTCTTGGCCCGCTCCCGCTCGAGCCAGAAGCCGACTTCCTTGAGCGCGTCCACCGGATCCATGGCGCCCATCGTCGCGGAGCGGTGCGACAGCGTCCACCGGAGCCCGGCCGCGCCCGCCCGGTGGCGGTGAGCCTGCGTCCACCGACCCACTCGCGGTGGACGCAGGCTCACCGCCGCGGGATCAGAGCAGGCTCTGGACGCAGGCGGCGCCCGCCTTGAGGCCGGACGCCGCGGCGACGAGCACCGCGGCCAGCGCCATGGGCAACGAGGCCTCGTGCGCCATGTCGCCGGCGGCGAGGACGCCGTCGACGCTGGTGCGTCCCATGACGTCGACCTCCACCCCGCCCGAGGGCAGGGTGGCCAGTCCGAGCTGCTCGGCGAACGGGGCGGCCTGGTGGCTGGTCGGGCCGACGAACAGCCCGCCGAGCGCCACCGGCTCGCCCTCGACGACGGCGACCAGACCCGCGCCGGAGCGCTCGACCCGCTCGACCTTGCCCTCGACGACCGAGGCCCCGCGGGCGGCCAGGAACGCGCGCGCGTCCTCGTCCACCGGCTCGCCGTCTGCCAGCACGACCATCGATGCCGCGACCGGCGCCATCATGGCCACGAGGTGCCCGGCCCGCTCGGCCCCGAGCACGCCCACGACCTGGCCAGCCATCTCGTGGCCGTGGCAGAACGGACAGTGCGCCACGAGGTCGCCCTCGCGCCACAGCTCGTCCACGCCGGGCACGTCCGGCACCTCGTCACGCAGGCCGGTGGCCAGGATGATCCGGCGGGACCGCTCGACCGAGCCGTCGGCCAGGTGGACGGCGAAGTCGTCCGCCACCCCCGACACGCGGTCGACGGCGGCCGCGCGTACCTCGACGGTGTCGTAGGCGGCGAGGTCGGACCGCGCCGCCTCACGCAGCTCGGCCGGCGGGGTGCCGTCCTGGGCGAGGAAGTTGTGCATGTGGGCCGCGGGGTCGTTGCGGTAGCTGCCGGCGTCCAGCAGCAGCACCGAGCGGTGCAGCCGGCCGAGGGTGAGCGCGGCCTGCAGGCCCGCGGGTCCGCCGCCGATGATGATGACGTCGCGCATGATCAGGTTCCTTCCTGGGAATCGTTGTCAGGAACGAGCCTGTATGTTCAGGTCGACATGAAGTCAACTCTCTCGATCGGCGAGCTCGCCGCTCGCTTCGACCTGGCCACCCACGTCCTGCGCCACTGGGAGGACGTCGGGCTGCTACGTCCCGCGCGGGACGCGGGCGGGCGGCGCGTCTACGCCGACGACGACGTCGTCCGCGTGGCGGTGGTCGTGCGCAGCAAGGCGGCCGGCATGAGCCTGGAGCAGATCGCCGTGCTGCTCGACCAGGAGGCCCGCGACCGGCACGTCGTCCTGGAGGAGCACGTGGCCGAGCTGGACCGGCGGATGGCCGAGATGGCGCTCTCGCGCGAGATGACCCTGCACGCGCTGCACTGCGAGGCGCACGACATCACCCGCTGCCCGAACTTCCGCGGCCACCTGGACGACCTGCTCGCCCGCTCGTCGTAGGCGGCCGGTCACGGGCGGCGAGCAGGGGTCGCCCTCGGAGGCGAAGCCACGTCCCGGGCATCTCGCCAGACCCCCGGGATGCTTCCCGAGGTTCTGTCGGCTTCCCTGGGGCCCCAGGGAAACCGACAGACGTCAGAAGCCGAGCTTGCGGAGCTGCTTGGGGTCGCGCTGCCACTCCTTGGCGACCTTCACGTGCAGGTCCAGGAAGACCGGCGTGCCCAGCAGCTTCTCGATCTGGCCGCGGCAGCTGGCGCCGATCTCGCGCAGCCGTGTGCCCTTGTGGCCGATGATGATGCCCTTCTGGCTGTCGCGCTCCACGTAGACGTCGACCCGGACGTCGACCAGCGGCTTGTCGGCCGGCCGGTCCTCGCGCGGCACCATCTCGTTGACGACGACGGCCAGCGAGTGCGGCAGCTCGTCGCGGACGCCCTCGAGCGCCGCCTCGCGGATGATCTCCGCGACCAGCGTCTCCTCGGGCTCGTCGGTCAGCTGGCCCTCGGGGTACAGCGCCGGGCCCTCGGGCAGCGTGGCCACGATGAGGTCGGTCAGCAGCTGGACCTGCTCGCCCGCGACGGCCGAGACCGGGACGATCTCGTGCCAGCGCAGACCGGCCTCCTCGCCGGCGCGCTGGATGGCCTGCAGGTGCTCGGCCAGCCGGTTGGGCGAGACCAGGTCGGTCTTCGTGGCCACCGCGAGCACGGGCTTCTTGCGGCCCAGCGCGGCGAGCTCCTTGACCAGGTACTTGTCGCCGGGCCCGACCCGCTGGTCGGACGGGAAGCACATCGCGATGGTGTCGACCTCCGCCCACGTCGTGCGCACGAGGTCGTTGAGCCGCTCCCCCAGGACGTTGCGCGGGCGGTGCAGGCCCGGGGTGTCGACGAGGATCAGCTGGGCGTCCTCACGGTGCACGAGGCCGCGGATGACGTGCCGCGTGGTCTGCGGGCGCGAGGACGTGATGGCGATCTTCTCGCCCACGAGCGCGTTGGTCAGCGTGGACTTGCCGGCGTTCGGACGTCCGACGAAGCAGGCGAAGCCCGAGCGGAAGCCGGTCACGAGGCCAGCTCCGCGACGAGGTTGCCCGCGGCGTCCGCGACGTACACCGGGACGCCGTCGCCACCGAGGTCGGCGACCACGTCGGTGTCGACCGGCTCGTCGGGCTCGTAGTCGCGCACGACGGCGGCGGCCTCGAGCCGCTGAGCGCCGGACGAGGCGGCCATGGCGACCGCCAGCGGCAGCGCGTCGAGCTGCAGCGAGGGCAGGTCGACGTTCACCGCCACGTAGGTGCGGCCGTCCTGGTCGCGCACCGCGGCCCCCTCGACGGTGCTCGTCCGGGCACGAGCGGCCTTGGCCAGCGTGATGAGCTTGGCGTCCTCAGGGGCGAGTTCCATGGTCCAACGCTACCGAGTCCTCGTCCGCACCGGCGGGCTCGGCCCTGCTGATCAGCACGCGGCCGATGCGGTTGCGGCGTCCGGAGGGCGCCTCGGCCACGAACCGCAGGCCGTCGATCTCGACCGCGCTGCCCGGGATCGGCACCTTGCCCAGGTGCTTGGCCATGAGCCCGCCGACCGAGTCGACGTCCTCGTCGTCGATCTCGACCTCGAACAGCTCGTCGAGGTCGTCGACCTCGTAGCGGGCGCTGACCCGCACCGAGCCGTCGGCCAGGTGCTCGACCGCGTCCGGCTCCACGTCGTACTCGTCGGTGATGTCGCCGACGATCTCCTCGAGGATGTCCTCGATGGTCACCATGCCGGCGGTGCCGCCGTACTCGTCGACCACGATCGCCACGTGCGTGCGCTTGAGCTGCATCTCCTTGAGCAGCTCGTCGGCGTGCTGGGTGTCGGGGACGAACAGGCACTCGCGGGCCACGGAGTCGACCCGCTCGGTGCTCTCGGCGTCGCGGTTGTCGAACGTCCGCTTGGTGATGTCCTTGAGGTAGGCCATGCCCACGACGTCGTCGAGGCTGTCGTCGACCACGGGGATGCGCGAGTAGCCGCTGCGCAGGGCCAGGCTCATCGCCTGGCGCAGCGTCTTGGTGCGCTCGATGAACACGACGTCGGTGCGCGGCACCATGACCTCGCGGGCCAGCGTGTCGCCGAGCTCGAAGACCGAGTGGATCATGCGCGACTCGGACGACTCGATGACGCTCGTGGCCGCGGCCAGGTCGACCAGCTCGCGCACCTCGACCTCGGACGCGAACGGGCCCTCGCTGAAGCCGCGGCCGGGGGTCAGCGCGTTGCCGATGAGGATGAGCAGCTGCGGCAGCGGGCCCAGCAGGGTGCGCACGCCGCGGACGGGGGCGGCGGCCGCGAGCGCGATGCGCTCGGAGTGCTGGCGGCCGACCGTGCGCGGGCCGACACCGATGAGCACGTAGCTAACCAGCACCATGATGCCGGTGGCCACGAGCAGCGGCGGCCACAGGCCGTCGACCGCGTCACCGACGAGCAGGGCCACGATGACCACCGCGGCGGTCTCAGCGAGCACCCGCAGCAGCAGGATCGTGTTGATGAACGGGGCCGGGTCCTCGAGGATCACCAGCAGGTTCTTCGCACCGCCGCGGCCCTCGTCGTCCAGCTCCTCGGCGCGGGCCTTGGAGAACGCCGACAGCGCCGCGTCGACGCTGGCCAGCAGGCCCGCGAACGCGGCCAGGGCGACCGCGGCGACGAGCAGCGGGACGTTCACTCCGGGTCCACTCCCTCGGCGGCCCGCTGCCACTCCAGCAGCAGGCGGCCCTGGACGCCGAACATCTCGCGGTGCTCCTCGGGGTCGACGTGGTCGTAGCCGAGCAGGTGCAGCACGCCGTGGACGAGCAGCAGCTCCATCTCGTCCTGCGGGGTGTGCCCCGCGGCCGGCGCCTGCTGCGCGGCGACCTGCGGGCACAGCGCGATGTCGCCCAGGTAGCCCTCGTCGTTGTCCTCGGGGCGGGTGTCCTCGCGCCCGGGGCTCAGCTCGTCCATCGGGAACGACAGCACGTCGGTCGGGCCCTTCTTGCCCATCCACTGCTCGTTGAGCAGCGCGATGGTGTCGGGCTCGACCAGCCGGACGGTCATCTCCGTGCCCGGGTGCAGCCGCATGCGCCGCATGACGAACCGGGCGAGCCGGGTCAGGTCGACGACGTCGGCCTCGGCGCCGGACTCATTGAGAACGTCGACGTTCACCGGCACCTGCCTCGAAGTCGTCGTAGGCGGCCACGATCTTGCCGACCAGGCGGTGCCGGACGACGTCCTGGGAGTCGAGGTAGGAGAAGTGGACGTCCTTGACGTCGCCGAGGACGTCCTGGACGACGCGCAGTCCGCTGCGGCTGCCGCCGGGCAGGTCGACCTGGGTGACGTCGCCGGTGACGACCATCCGGGAGTTGAAGCCCAGCCGGGTCAGGAACATCTTCATCTGCTCCTGGGTCGTGTTCTGCGCCTCGTCCAGGATGATGAACGCGTCGTTCAGGGTGCGGCCGCGCATGTACGCCAGCGGCGCGACCTCGATGGTGCCGTTGGTGAGCAGCTTGGGGATGCTCTCGGGGTCGACCATGTCGTGCAGCGCGTCGTAGAGCGGGCGCAGGTACGGGTCGATCTTCTCGCTCAGCGTGCCGGGCAGGTAGCCCAGGCGCTCGCCGGCCTCGACGGCCGGACGCGTGAGGATGATCCGGTTGACGTCCTTGCTCTGCAGCGCCTGCACGGCCTTGGCCATGGCCAGGTACGTCTTGCCGGTGCCGGCCGGGCCGATGCCGAACACGACGGTGTGCTTGTCGATGGCGTCGACGTAGCGCTTCTGGTTGAGCGTCTTGGGCCGGATCGTGCGTCCGCGGTTGGACAGGATGTTCAGGCTCAGGACCTCGGCCGGGCGCTCCTCGGTCTCGGTGCGCAGCATCGCGATGCTGCGCTGGACCGACTCGCGCGACAGCGGCTGGCCGGTGCGCACGATGGCGACCAGCTCGTCCAGCAGACGCTCCAGGAACGCGGCCTCGCTCGGCGTGCCGGTGACCGTGATCGTGTTGCCACGCGCGTGGATGCCGGCGTCGACCTCGGACTCGATGACCCGCAGGTACTCGTCCGCGGGCCCGAACAGGGAGACCGTGGGGACGCTCGCCGGGATGGTGAAGGTGTGGGGCAGTGGTTCTGTCATAGGCATCCCCAGTCTACGGGCGCGCCGGTCGGGCCGCGACGTCTCGGCGCGAGCCCGTCCGGCGGGGTCAGCGCGGCGGCCAGCCGAGCGGCTCGCCGGACAGCACGTGGCCGTGGCAGTGGAAGACGGTCTGGCCGGCGTCCGGGCCGGTGTTGAACACCAGCCGGAAGCTGCTGCTGCCCTCGGCCCGGGCCACCTTGGCGACGTCGACCAGGAGCGCCGCGGCGACCTCGGGACGCGCCGCGGCGAGGCTCGCCACGTCG
Source organism: Aeromicrobium massiliense JC14 (assembly GCF_000312105.1). GTDB lineage: Bacteria > Actinomycetota > Actinomycetes > Propionibacteriales > Nocardioidaceae > Aeromicrobium > Aeromicrobium massiliense. The sequence continues at coordinate 272,286 of NZ_HE978638.1, read as the reverse complement.
GGGTGGTGCTCGCGCGGCACGACGAGCACGTGCGAGGCGGCCTGCGGGCTGATGTCGCGGAACGCGACCGTGTGCTCGTTCTCGGCCACGACCTCGGCCGGCACGTCACCGCTCACGATCTTGCAGAACAGGCAGTCGTCGGACATGGACGCTCCTCTCGTCGCTCGCAGGCTACCGGTCAGCGGAACGCCTCGCGCAGGCGCTCGAAGACGCCGTGGCGTCCCGAGCCCATGCGGCCGGCCGGACGCTGCTCGCCGCGGAGCTCGGCCAGGCGGGCCAGCAGCTCGCGCTGCTCGTCGTCCAGCTTCTCCGGCGTCTCCACGACCACCTGCACGTGCAGGTCGCCGCGGCCGCCGCCGCGCAGGCGGGGCACGCCGAAGCCCTTGATCGTCACGGTCTCGCCGGACTGGGTGCCGGGCGGGACGTCCAGCACGACCGACGTCTCGACGTCGTCGGCCGCGTCCTCGAGGTCGGCCTCGAGGGTGGGGATGTCGAGCTGCGCGCCCAGGGCGGCGGCCGTCATCGGCACGCTCACCTGGCAGTAGAGGTGGTCGCGCTCGCGGGTGAAGAACTCGTGCTGGCGCACGGCGAGCTCGACGTACAGGTCGCCGGCCGGTCCGCCGCCGGGGCCGACCTCGCCCTCGCCGGACAGCTGCACGCGGGTGCCGTGGTCGACGCCCGCGGGGATCTTGACGCTGATCGTGCGGCGCGAGCGCACCCGGCCGTCGCCGCCGCACTCGGCGCACGGGTCGGGGATGACGGTGCCGTAGCCCTGGCAGGTCGGGCAGGGGCGGGACGTGCGGATGTCGCCGAGCATCGAGCGCTGCACGTGCTGCACCGCGCCCTGGCCGTGGCAGGTGCCGCAGGTGACCGGCTCGCGGCCGTCGGCCGAGCCGTGGCCCTCGCACACCGGGCACGTCACGGCGGTGTCGACCTTGAGCTCGTGGGTCAGGCCGAAGGCCGCGTCGGCCAAGTCGACGGTGAGCCGCACGAGCGCGTCCTGGCCGCGCTGGCGACGCGGGCGCGGGCCGCGTCCGCCGCCGCCGTTGCCGCCGAAGAAGGCGTCCATGATGTCGTCGAAGCTGAAGCCCTGCGCGCCGGCGCCACCGAAGCCGCCCCCGCCCATCGGATTGCCGCCGCGGTCGTACGTCGCCCGCTTCTGCGGGTCCGACAGCACCTCGTACGCGGTGCCGATGTCCTTGAAGGTGTCGGCCGCGTCGGGGCTGTCGTTGACGTCGGGGTGGTACTGGCGAGCCAGCTTGCGGTACGCCTTCTTGATGTCGGCGTCCGACGCGTCGCGGCTCACGCCGAGCAGGTCGTAGTAGTCCTGTGCCATGGGGTCCTCACTGGGTGCGCCGGACGGGCCGGCGGGGGGTCAGCCGTCGGCGAGCAAGCGTCCGACGTAACGAGCGACGGCAGCCACCGAGGCGATGGTGCCGGGATAGTCCATGCGCATCGGCCCGAGCGTGCCGAGCGTGGCGAGCGCCTCGTCGGCGCTGCCGTAGGGGCTGGAGACGACGGCACTGCTCGACAGGCCCTCCAGGCCGGTCTCGCTGCCGATGCGGACGCGCGGCAGGTCGCTGCTGGTCGCCTCGCCCAGCAGGCGCAGCAGCACGACGTGCTCCTCGAGCGCCTCGAGCACCGGCTGGATCGCCGAGTCGAAGTCGTGGCCGAACCGGGCCAGGTTGGCCGCGCCCCCGACCGCGAACCGCTCGTCGGCCCGCTCGCTGGCGAACGCCTGCGACAGGGTCGTGACGATGCTGGTGACGATCGGCCGGTCGGCCGGCTCGAAGGTGCCGATGAGGTCGGCGAGCTGCAGCGACGCCTCGGGCAGGCGGCGGCCGACGGTGGCGGTGACGATGCGGCTGCGCAGGTCGGCCAGCAGCGACTCGGACGGGGCCTGGGCCACCTCGACGACGCGCTGCTCCACGCGTCCGCTGCTGGTGATGACGACCAGCAGGACGCGGGCGGACTCGAGCGGGACGAGCTCGACGTGGCGCACGGTGGAGCGGGTCAGCGACGGGTACTGGACGATCGCGACCTGGTTGGTCAGCTGGGCGAGCACCCGCACGCTGCGCTGCATGACGTCGTCGACGTCGACGGCGCCGCGCAGGAAGGTCTCGATCGCGCGCCGCTCGGGCGGCGACAGCGGCTTCACCGTGGCCAGCCGGTCGACGAACAGCCGGTAGCCCTTGTCGGTGGGGACGCGGCCGGCGCTGGTGTGGGGCTGGTGGATGTAGCCCTCCTCCTCCAGCAGCGCCATGTCGTTGCGGATCGTGGCCGACGAGACGCCGAGCGCGTGGCGCTCGACCAGGGCGCGTGAGCCGACCGGCTCGTGCGTGGCGACGTAGTCCTCGACGATCGCCCGCAGGACGTCCCACTTGCGGTCCTCGCTCATGGCTGGCTCCCCCTCCCGGGCGTCGGTGGCGTGTCTGCTGGCACTCGTCGGTGCCAAGTGCCAGTCTAGCGAGGTGCGCAGCGAGGGTCCCGTCATCGTCGTCGAGGACGGTGGAGACCGCCTCGAGTACGAGCCGCGCCGCGTCACCGTCGGCGACCACGTCGTCGAGCACGAGTCGCGCGGTGGCACGCTGGTCTCGGCCTGGGCCACGACCGTGGGCACGCTGTTCGTCGAGGTCGCGCACCTGGGCGACGGCCCGGTGGGCGGCGAGCTCGTCATGACCGTCACCGCCCCGCACGACCCCACTGCTCCCCCGCGCGTGGCGCTCGGCGACCTGGCCCCGGCCGTCGTCCCCGAGCACGTCCCGCCGTCGTGGCCGGTGGCGCTCGACCTCGCGCTCGGCCTCGTCACCGACGAGACCGTCCTGCTCACCGCCGACGGACGTCCGCTCACGCGGGCCGACGTCGAGGACCTGCACCAACGACTCCTCGGGAAGATCCATGGCTGACCGCTACGGCAACGACGTCCTGTCCGGCGACTGGCGCAAGCCCAAGCGCGGACGCACCGTCGAGCACCCGGCCGACGCCGGGCTCGTCGTCGAGGACGCCACGAGCGGCTTCTGCGGCGAGATCGTCAAGGTCGAGAACGGCCTGGTCGTCCTCGAGGACCGTCACCTCAAGCAGCGCGCCTTCCGGCTCGGGCCGGGCTTCCTGCTCGACGGCAAGCCGGTCGCGCTGCACGCGCCCGTCGTCGTGCAGAAGACCGGCGGCCGCACCGCGTCGGGCTCGATCGCGGTCAAGGACGCCCGGGCCCGCGTCGCGCTGCCCAGCCGCATCTACGTCGAGGGCCGCCATGACGCCGAGCTGGTGGAGAAGATCTGGGGCGACGACCTGCGCGTCGAGGGCGTCGCCGTGGAGTACCTGGGCGGCATCGACGACCTGCCCGCGATCGTCCGCGACTTCCAGCCGACCAAGAGCCGGCGGCTCGGCGTGCTGGTCGACCACCTCGTGCCCGGCTCCAAGGAATCGCGCCTGGCCGACCAGGTCAACGGCACCCCGCACGTGCTCGTCGTCGGCCACCCGTACGTCGACGTGTGGCAGGCGGTCCGTCCCGAGCGGCTCGGCATCCAGAAGTGGCCCGTGATCCCCCGCGGCACCGAGTGGAAGCACGGCATCTGCGAGGCGCTGGGCTGGCCGCACGCCGACCAGGCCGACATCGCGCGGGCCTGGAAGCGCATCCTCGGCACCGTCCGCAGCTACGCCGACCTCGAGCCGTCGCTGCTCGGCCGGGTCGAGGAGCTCATCGACTTCGTCACCGCGCCGACGCCCTGAGCCGGACGCGCGATCGCGCCGTCAGACGAGCTCGCGGACGACCGCGTCGGCGAGCAGGCGTCCGTCGCGCGTGAGCACGAGCCGCTCGCCGTGCACGTCGACCAGGCCGCGGTCGCGCAGGTCGGCGACCCGCTCGCGGTGGTCGTCCGGGACGACCGTCAGGTCCAGGCCCGTGCGCAGGCGCGACTCCAGCAGCACGCGCTCGAGCGTCCGGGTGTCGTCGTCGACCAGCTCGTGGTCCTTCTCCGGCGAGAGCCCGGCGTCCAGGCGCTGCGCGTAGGCGGCCGGGTGCTTGACGTTCCACCAGCGCCGGCCGGCCACGTGCGAGTGGGCGCCGGGGCCGAAGCCCCACCAGTCGTCGCTGCGCCAGTACAGGACGTTGTGCCGGCACTGGGCCGCCTCGTCGCGCGCCCAGTTGGACAGCTCGTACCAGGACAGGCCGGCCGCCTCGAACGCCTCGTCGGCCAGGACGTACTTGTCGGCCAGGTCGTCGTCGTCCGGGGCCGGCACCTCGCCGCGAGCCACGCGCCGCGCGAGCGCCGTGCCCTGCTCGACGATGAGGGCGTAGGCGCTGATGTGGTCGGGCTCGAGCGAGACCGCGTGCTCGAGGGTGCGACGCCAGTCGTCCACGCTCTCCCCGGGCGTGCCGTAGATGAGGTCGACGCTGACCTGCTCGAACCCGGCCTCGCGGGCCCAGCGCACGGCGTCCGGGACGCGCAGCGGGTCGTGGGTGCGGTCCAGGACGCGGAGCACGTGCGGCACGGCCGACTGGACGCCGAACGAGATGCGGGTGAAGCCGCCCTCGCGCAGCGCGGCCAGCGACGCCGGCGTCACGCTGTCGGGGTTGGCCTCGGTCGTCACCTCGGCGCCCGGCGCCAGGCCGACCCGGTCGCGCAGCGCCCGCAGGACCCGCACGAGGTCGGCCGCGGGCAGCTGGGTGGGGGTGCCGCCGCCGAAGAAGACGGTCTCGAACGGTCGCTCGTCGCCCAGTGCCTCGCGGGCGAGGTCGACCTCGCGCTCGACGGTCACGGCGTAGGACGCCCGCGTGGCACCCTCGCCGAGCTCGTCGGAGGTGTAGGTGTTGAAGTCGCAGTAGCCGCAGCGCACCGAGCAGAACGGGACGTGCACGTACGCACCGAGGCTCCTGGTCACCGGCCCAGGGTACGGCGCTCCCCCACGCCCCGAGCACGCAGCGGCCCGGCCGTCCGCGAGGGACGACCGGGCCGGCGGGGCGACGCGGACTAGGCGTTCGTGTAGAAGCCGTCCAGGATGTCGCGGTAGTTGTCCTCGACCACGCGGCGCTTGACCTTCATGCTCGGCGTGATCTCGCCGGACTCGATGCTCAGGTCGGCGGGCAGGATGGCCCACTTCTTGACCTGCTCCCAGCGGTTGAGCTTGGCGTTGAGCTCGGCCACGTACTTCTCCATCTCCGCGTGCATCTGCGGGGACGAGACGACCTCGGCGTACGGCTTGCCGGCCATGTCGTGGTGGGCGGCCCAGCCCTCGACGGCGTCGGGGTCGAGCGTGATGAGCGCCGAGACGAAGTTGCGCTCGTTGCCGTGCACCACCATCTGGCTGGCCAGCGGGCAGACGCCCTTGAACGTGCCCTCGACGATCGACGGCGCGACGTACTTGCCGCCGGAGGTCTTGAACAGGTCCTTCTTGCGGTCGGTGATGCGCAGGAAGCCGTCCTCGTCCAGCTCGCCGATGTCGCCGGTGGCCAGCCAGCCGTCCTCGGTGACCGCGGACGCGCTCTCGCCCTCGAGGTTGTGGTAGCCGCGCATGACGTGCGGGCCCTTGATGAGCACCTCGCCGTCGGCGGCGATCTTGATCTCCGAGCCGGGCATCGGCAGGCCGACCGAGCCGATCTTGAAGTCGTCGGGGTGGTTGACCGTGGCGCCGGCCGAGCACTCGGTGAGGCCGTAGCCCTCGAGGATCAGCACGCCCGCGGCGTGGAACCACTCGGCGATGTCGCGGCTCAGCGACGCGGCGCCGGAGATGAAGAACCGGACCCGGCCACCGAAGCGCGCGCGGATCTTGCTGAAGACCAGCTTGTCGGCCAGCGCGTGCTTGGCCTTGAGGCCGGCCGGCACGGGCTTGCCGGCGCGCACCAGGCGGGAGTGCTCCAGGCCGACGGCCTCGGCCCAGCGGAACAGCTTGAGCTTGACCCCGCCGTCCTCCTCCATCATGCCGACGATGCGACCGTAGGCCTTCTCGAAGATGCGCGGCGCCGCGCCCATGAACGTGGGCTTCACGACGGCCAGGTTCTCGATGATCTTGTCGACGCGGCCGTCGACGGCGGCGGCGAAGCCGATCTCGAGCTGGGTGGTCAGCAGCACCTTGCCGAACGAGTGCGCCATCGGCAGCCAGCGGTACTCCAGGTCGTCGGCCGAGAGGTAGCCGCCGGCGTTGATCGCGGCACCCTCGAACGTCCAGCCGTCGTGCGACAGGCGCACGCCCTTGGGCCGACCGGTCGTGCCGGAGGTGTAGATCAGCGTTGCGAGCGAGTCCGGCGACGTGGCCTCGATGCGCTTCTCCACGACGTCCGGCTCCTGGGCCAGGCGCTCGGCGCCGAGCCGCTCGAGCTCGGCCAGGTCGATGACCCAGTCGCCGTCGGCGGTGCCGTCGAAGGTGATGACCTTGAAGACCTCGGGCAGCTCGGACTTCTTGGCCCGGAGCTTGGCGATCTGCTCGTCGTCCTCGGCGAAGACCACGCGGCTGCCGGAGTCGGCCAGGATGTAGGCCACGTCGTCGGCGACCGTGGTCGGGTAGACGGTCGTGGTGGCCAGCGACGCCGAGTTCACGGCGAGGTCGGCGAAGACCCACTCGTAGCGCGTGTTGGAGGCGATGGCCACGCGGTCCTCGGGCTCGAGGCCGAGGGCGACGAGGCCGGCGGCGAGCTTGAACACGTGCTCCCCGGTCTCGGCCCAGGTCATCGAGTGCCAGTTCTCCTGGGCGTCCGGGAAGCGGTACGCCTCGCGGTTGCCGGACTCGCGGACTCGGGCGAGGAACATCGCGCCCACGCTGCGGGCACGGTCCTGGACGATCTTGAGCTCCTGCGGGGAGGGCGTCCTGGTCATCGGGGTATCACCTCGGGGGTCGGCCAGTGTGGTGCGCATCACCCTACTGATCCGTAGGGTCCAGGCGCAGCACTTTCACCCGCGTGTGGCCGCTCGATCCCGTCGGGTGTCCGCTGGGCGCCGAGACGGTTGCGCACCCCGACCGGAAGGCCTACTTCGGGGTGGCGTCGCCCGTCGACAGCGCGGCGATGAACGCCTCCTGGGGCACCTCCACGCGACCGACCATCTTCATGCGCTTCTTGCCCTCCTTCTGCTTCTCCAGCAGCTTGCGCTTGCGGCTGATGTCGCCGCCGTAGCACTTGGCGAGCACGTCCTTGCGGATCGCCTTGATGTTCTCGCGGGCGATGATGCGCGCGCCGATCGCGGCCTGGATGGGCACCTCGAACTGCTGGCGCGGGATGAGCTCCTTGAGCTTGCCGGCCAGCGCGACGCCGTACGCGTAGGCGCTGTCGCGGTGGACGATGGCGCTGAACGCGTCCACGACCTCGCCCTGCAGCAGGATGTCGACCTTCACCAGGTCCGCGGCCTGCTCGCCGGTGGGCTCGTAGTCCAGCGACGCGTAGCCCTTGGTGCGGCTCTTGAGGGCGTCGAAGAAGTCGAACATGATCTCGCCCATGGGCAGCGTGTACTTGATCTCCACGCGGTCCTCGGACAGGTAGTCCATGCCCAGCAGCTGGCCGCGGCGCGACTGGCACAGCTCCATGATCGTGCCGATGTAGTCGGTCGGCGTCAGGATCGTCGCCCGCGTGATCGGCTCGAAGACCTTGGCGATCTTGCCGTCGTTGGGGTACTCGCTGGGGTTGGTGACGGTGATCTCGCGGCCGTCCTCCATCTCCAGGCGGTAGACGACGTTGGGCGCGGTGGCGATGAGGTCGAGGTTGAACTCGCGCTCGAGCCGCTCGCGGATGATCTCCAGGTGCAGCAGGCCCAGGAAGCCGATGCGGAAGCCGAAGCCCAGCGCGCCGGACGACTCGGGCTCGTAGACGAGCGCGGCGTCGTTGAGCTGCAGCTTGTCCAGCGCCTCGCGCAGGGTCGCGAAGTCGTCGCCGTCGATCGGGTACAGGCCCGAGAACACCATCGGGTTGGGCGTCTTGTAGCCGCCGAGCGGCTCCTTCGCCGGCTTGGCGTTCGAGGTGACGGTGTCGCCGACGCGGCTCTGGCGCACCTCCTTCACGCCGGTGATGAGGTAGCCCACCTCGCCGACGCCGAGGTCGGGCGACTTGACCGGCTCGGGGCTGATGACGCCGACCTCGAGCATCTCGTGCACGGCGTTGGTCGACATCATCTTGATCTTGTCGCGGTGCGAGAGCTTGCCGTCGACCACGCGCACGTACGTCACGACGCCGCGGTAGGTGTCGTAGACGGAGTCGAAGATCAGCGCTCGGGCGGGCGCGTCGGGGTCGCCGACCGGCGGCGGCACCTGCTCGACGATCGCGTTCAGCAGCGCCTCGACGCCCTCGCCGGTCTTGGCCGACACGCGCAGCACCTCGTCGGGGTCGCCGCCGATGATGCCGGCGATCTCCTCGGCGTACTTCTCCGGCTGTGCGCCGGGCAGGTCGATCTTGTTGAGCACCGGGATGATGTGCAGGTCCGCCTCCATCGCCAGGTACAGGTTGGCGAGGGTCTGGGCCTCGATGCCCTGGGCGGCGTCCACGAGCAGGATCGCGCCCTCGCAGGCCTCCAGCGAGCGGCTGACCTCGTAGGTGAAGTCGACGTGGCCGGGCGTGTCGATCATGTTCAGCACGTAATTGGTGCCGGTGTCGTCGCCGCTGGACTTGGTGAACGGCATGCGCACGGCCTGGCTCTTGATCGTGATGCCGCGCTCGCGCTCGATGTCCATGCGGTCGAGGTACTGGGCGCGGGCCGCGCGCTCGTCCACGACGCCGGTGATCTGCAGCATGCGGTCGGCCAGCGTGGACTTGCCGTGGTCGATGTGCGCGATGATGCAGAAGTTGCGCAGGACCGCCGGGTCGGTGGAGCCGGGCTGCGGGACCTGGGGCGCGGAGGAGGCACTCATGATGTCCCCCATTGTTCCCTACGCTGCCGGGTGCCGCGGACGCCGTGCGGCCGGGGAGGATTTGGGCGACCACGCCGGCGCCTGATAGAGTCGACTGTCGCGCGTCAGCGCTACCCCTAACGTTTTCGAGAGAACAGGTTTGCCTCCGTGGCCAACATCAAGTCGCAGATCAAGCGCAACCGTCAGAACGAGCTGGCGCGCGAGCGCAACAAGTCCGTCCGCTCGGCGCTGAAGACCTCGATCCGCCGCTTCCAGGACGCCGTGGACGCCGGCAAGACCGACGAGGCGCAGGCCGCGGCCCGCGAGGTCGGCAAGAAGCTCGACAAGGCCGCCTCGAAGGGCGTCATCCACAAGAACCAGGCTGCGAACCGCAAGTCCTCGATCTTCAAGAAGGCCGCGTCGCTCTGACGCCAGCCTGACCCGCAAGGACGCCCCCGGACATCGTCCGGGGGCGTCCTTCGTCACGGAGCGGGTGGCTCAGGTCGCACGGGCCGGTGCCGACAGGAGGGACGTACGACGTCCCGACCCAGGAGCTCTCGCAGTGCGACGCAGCAGGCACGCGGCCATCGCCGCGCTCGCGGTGGTCGTCTCGACCCTGGTCTCGCCCGCCCCCGCCTCGGCCGACACCGGTCTCGGTCTCGAGTGCGCCGCACCCACGCACGGCACCGGCGTCATGGTGGTCGGCGACTCGGTCGCGCACGGGTCGGCCGGTGACTGGACCTGGCGCTACCGGCTGTGGCGCCACCTGCAGGACGTCGGTGCCGACGTCGACCTCGTCGGGCCGCGCGACGACCTGCTGGAGCGCTTCCCCGGCGACGACGACCAGACCTACGCTGACCCCGCGTTCGACCGCGACCACGCCTCGTACTGGGGCACCGCCCGCGCCCTCCTCACGCCGTCGCTCGGCACCCTGGTGGCCGCGTGCCGGCCCGACGTGGTCGTCGAGACCCTGGGCGTGAACGACCTGGCCTGGCTGGGGATCGCCCCGGCCGACCTCGTCCGGCTCGCCGCCCACGGCGTCGAGGAGGCCCGCGCCGCCCGCCCGGACGTCGACGTCGTCCTGGGCCAGGTGCCCCAGTCGTGGCTGCCCGGCGCCGCCGAGTACAACGACCTGCTCGCCGGGCTCGAGGACGAGCTCAGCACCGAGGCGTCCCGCGTGGTCGTCGCCCGGGCGCCGGAGACCTTCGCGATCGACGTCGACACGTACGACTTCGCGCATCCGTCCGCGTCCGGCGAGGTCAAGATCGCCGCCTCCGTGGCCGACGCCCTCGCCGAACTCGGCGTCGGTGCGCCCTTCCCGCGGCCGCTCCCGGACGTGCCGAACGGCCCGGCCCGCGTGGCGACGCTGCAGGCGGTGCCCGGCGACGCGAGCGCCGAGCTGAGCTGGGAGCGGCCCGACGGCTCGACCGCCGAGCGGGTGTGGGTGCGCGACCTGACCGACGGCACCGACTGGGCCCCGGTGACGGAGGTGGCCGGCACGCAGGCGGTGCTGGGCGGGCTGGTCAACGGCCATGTCCACGAGGTCCGGCTGCAGTCGCGCAAGGGCACCGCGGTGGCCCCGCGCTACTCCGAGCCGGTGCAGGTCGTGCCGACGGCGCCGGCTCCTCCGCCATCTCCGCAGCCCCAGGAGCCGGAGCCGGACGGACCCTCGGCTCCGCCGTCCGACGCCCCGACCCCGGTGGCCCCGTCACCCACGGCTCCACCGGCGACGGCCTCGCCGCGGCCCACGCCGGAGGCACGCCCGGTGGTCCCCGCCGTCCCGCGCGGCGTGCGGCTCGTCGCGGGCGACCGGCGGCTCGACGTCGGCTGGGACGCCGTCCGGGGTGCCGGCGCGTACGACGTCACCTGGCGCGAGTCGGGGCGGGCGTCCACGACGCGCACCGCTCGCACGACCCGGGTCGGGACCCGGCTGACCGGGCTCGTGGCCGGCCGCCGCTACGACGTCGCGGTCCGCGCCGTCGCCGGCGGACGCGCCGGAGCGGCCGCCGTCGTCAGCGACCGGGCGAGCGGCCCGACGGCCGGGGCGCCACGGCGTCCGCGGGCCGTGACCCGCAGCAGCCGTTCGGTGCGCCTGTCGTGGTCGCCCGGCTCGCGCGCGACCCGCTACGAGGTGTGGCGGACCTACCGCGGGGCGACCCGTCTGGTCGCGAGGACCACCCGCACCCACGTCGTGGTCAGCACGCCGCGGGCCGGACGTGCGACGTTCCGGGTCCGGGCCTGGCACCAGGACCTGGCGGGACGCTGGTCGTCGCGCGTGCGGGCGCCCCGGGCTCGCTAGCCGCGCGGCAGGCTGACGGCGCGGACGGCGCTCTCGAGCGGGCCGCGGCCCCAGGCGCGGCGCCACAGCCAGGCCGCCACCACAAGCACGACCACCTGGGACGCCCACTCGACGTGCCGGTCGTCGGCCATGCGCCAGTCGTGCGCGTTCTCGCTCCAGGTCCAGAGCACGTGCAGCGTGTACATCGTCAGCGGCATCGACCCCGCGGCCAGCAGCGGCGCCACCGCGACGCGCGCCGGCCGCACGTGGACGAGCAGCAGGCACAGGCCGAGCACCAGGACGGCCGACCCGGTCGCCGACAGCACGTTCAGCGAGGACGAGGTGTGCTCACCGACGACCAGCAGACGGGCGGGGTCGGTGACGTCGTCCAACGTCCCGGGCGAGGTGAACAGCCCCCGCCACGAGGAGTCGCGGACGACGCCGTCGACGGCCCCCGAGCACAGCGCCACGAGCCCGGCGGCGAGGGACGCGACGAGCAGCAGCGCACCGGCTCCGGCCAGGCCGGCGGCGACGCGGGCGCGCTCCAGCGGGAGCCGGCCTATCCACGCACCGGCCAGCAGGTAGCCGAGCCACACGAGCGCCGGGTACGTGCCGGTGACGAGCAGCTCGGCCACGAACCCGGCCGGGTCGGCCAGGTCGGCGAGGTCGAGCTGGCCCTGGTAGCGCCCGTCGAGCGGCCCGAGCAGGAGCAGGTGGACGACCGGTGCGAGCAGCAGCCAGGCGGCGGCCACGAGCCCCAGCGGCCGGGTGGGCAGGCGCAGGAAGGGCAGCAGCGCCACGAGCATGACGCCGTAGAACGCCAGGATGACCAGCACGGTCGCCGACTCCAGCGAGCCCAGCAGGAGGCCGAGGACGACCAGCAGCACCGACCGGACGACGACGGCGCGAGTCGAGCCGGCGCCCCGTGGGTCGCGGGACCGCACGAGGCTCAGCGACAGGCCGGCGAGGAGCGCGAACAGCGGGGCGGCCCGGCCGCCGGCCAGCATCCCGGCGACCGACGGGTGGCCCGTGCGCCAGTCGATCGTCAGCACGATGTGGACCAGCATCATGCCGATCAGGGCGACGGCGCGGGCGAGGTCGACCCCGTCGAGCCGTCTGGTCACGGCCACTACCCGCGACGCGCGGCGGCGACCTGGAGCACCATGCGCTCGAGCGCGTAGGCCGGGTCGGCTCCCCCGCCCTTGACCTCGACGTCGGTGCGGGCGACGACGTCCAGCGCCCGGGCCAGACCCTCGGGCTCCCACCCGCGCAGCTGGCTGCGCAGCGCGCGGACCTTGAACGGCGGGGCGCCGATGGCCGAGGCCACCTCGTTGTCGCGCATGCCGCCGCGGACGTCGGCGAGCTTCGTCAGGGACCGCAGGCCGGAGGCGAAGGCGCTGGTGACGAGCACCGGGGCGACCTTGTTGGCCTCGGCCCAGCGCAGCTGCTCGAGCGCCGCGGCGAGCCGGCCCTCGATGGCGGCGTCGGCGATCTCGAAGCCGCGCACGTCGGCGCGTCCGCCGAAGTACCGCGCCACCACGTCGCGGTCGACCCGGGTGCCTCGGTCGACGGAGCTGACCAGCTGGTCGGCCGCGCCGGCGAGGGCGCGGAGGTCCTGGCCCACGGCGGTGACGAGCAGCGCGGCGGCCTCCTCGTCGATGCTGGCGCCGAGGTCGGTCACCTCGCGGCGCACCCAGGTGACGTGGTCGCGCTCGTACTTGGGCGCCTCGACCTTCACCTCGTGGACGGCGGCGGTCTTGCGGAGCTTGTCGAGCACGCCCTTGCCCTTGTTGCCGCCGCCGTGGACGAGCACGACCGCCACGTCGGGCGACGGCTCGGCGGCGTAGGCGAGCAGCTCGGCCTGGGGTGCGTCGGCGAGGTCCTCGAGGCCGGTGATGACCAAGCCGCTGGACGTGCTGAACAGCGACGGGCTGGTGAGGGCGGCCAGCTCGCCGGCCCCGAGGCGTCCGGCCTCGCTCTCGGCCACCTCGCACGCGGGGTCGGCCTCACGGATCTGAGCCATGGCCTTGCGCCGCACGCGGTCGGCCAGGAACTCCGCGCCGCCGGTGACGAGCAGGATCGAGCCGAAGGGGGACGCCATGAGCGCCAGCCTAGTCACCGCCGCCGACGGGGACGGCCGTCCGGTCAGCGGGTGACGACCGCGAGCCGTCCGTCGCGCAGGACGACGGCCAGGTCACCGTCGCGGTCGGTGCGGAAGGCGCTCGTGCCGACGTCGCGCAGCAGGTCCAGGGCGGTGGCCGACGGGTGCCCGTACGAGTTGTCGCGGCCGGCGCTCACGGTGGCCAGCCGGGCCCCGACGGCCTCCACGAACCGGCGCGACTGCCGGGCGCTGCCGTGGTGCGGCATCTTCAGCACGTCAGCCGAGACGTCGGCCCCGGCGCGCAGCAGCGCGTCCTGCCCGGACGGCTCGACGTCGCCGGTGAGCAGCAGGACGACGCCGCGCACCTGCACCCGCAGCACCAGGCTCGCGTCGTTGACCGCCGAGCCCTCGCCGCCGTGCTCGTCGCGCGACGGGTCGGTCACGCGGGCGCCGGGCCCGACGGGGCCCACCACCTCCACCCGGGCCGCGCCGACCACCAACCGGTCGCCGGCCGCGACCTGCCGCACCGGCTCGTCGCCCGCCCCACGCCCGCCACCCGGGCCGACGACCACCGGCCCGGCCGCCCGGCCCTCGAGGACGCCGGGCAGCCCGTCGACGTGGTCGGCGTGCGCGTGCGTGAGCACGACGGCGGCGACCCGGCGCACGCCCAGACGGTCGAGGCACGCGTCGGCCGCGGTGGGGTCGGGGCCGGCGTCCACGACCAGGGCCGCACCGCCCACGTCGACCACCGTCGCGTCGCCCTGCCCGACGTCGCACGCCACCATCAGCCAGCCGCGCGGCGGCCAGCCGGGCTGCGGCGGGCGCACCAGCACCACGACGAGACCCAGGCAGAGCCCGACCGCGAGCGCGGGACGACGCGCCGCCCGGTGCAGGCCGACCGCGAGGACGACGCACAGCAGCGCGAGCACCCACCACGGCGCTCCCCACTCGACGCTGGCGCCCGGCAGGCCCGCCGACCAGCGACCGACGGACGCGATCCAGTGCCCGCACCACCCGGCGAGCCACCCGGGCAGCACCGCCCACGGCCCGGGCAGCAGGGCGAGCAGGCCGGCGCCGAGCCCGAGCACCGTGGCGGGTGCGACGGCGGGTGCCGCGAGCAGGTTGGCCAGCACGGCGACCAGCGACACCTCGCCGCTGAGCACCGCGACGGCCGGGGTGCAGGCCAGCTGCGCGGCCAGCGGCACCGCCAGCGCCACCGCGGCCCAGCGCGGCATCCAGCGTCCGAGCGCGTCGGCGAACGGCGGGACGAGGAGCAGGATGCCGGCGGTGGCGCTCACCGACAGGACGAACCCCGGACGCAGCGCGAGCCACGGGTCGACCAGCAGGAGCACCACCACCGCCCAGGCCAGAGCGCGTGTGCCGCCGCGCGAGCCGAGGCCGGCCGCGGCGATCCCGACCAGTCCCATGGCAGCGGCCCGCACGACGCTCGGCTCGGCGCGCGCCAGCAGCACGAACCCGACGACCGCGGCGACCCCGACGACCCAGGTCCAGCGCGGTGGCACGCCGCCGACCCGGGCGAGGGCGAGCAGGCAGGCCAGGACGATGGTCAGGTTCGTCCCGGACACGGCCAGCAGGTGGGTCAGCCCGCTGCGACGGAAGTCCTCGCGCAGCTCGTCGGTGAGGCCGCGCTCGTCGCCGTCGACGAGCGCCGGGACCAACGCCCGCCCGTCCGGGTGGCCCTGGGCCGCCGCTCGGGCGACGCCGTCACGGACGTCCTGGGCCCCGCCCCACCACCACGGCGGCGTCTGGACCGGGCCGAGCCGCAGCAGGCGCGCGGTTGCGACCTCGGGCCCGCGGTCGGCCGGCGCGAGCGAGAGGCGTGCCGTGAGCCGCTGACCGACGACGAGCGCGGCAGCCGACTCGTCGCCGAACGCCGTCACGAGAGCCCGCGTCGTCACCGTGCCGTGCCGGGTCGTGATCCGCTCGACCCGCAGGCTGACCACCACGCCGGTGCGCCCGGCCCGCACGAACGTGCGCGGGTCGCTGCGCACCTGCGCCTCCACCGAGGCGACCGCCCCGTCGGCCGCGAGGTCCGGGACGGGGCCGTGCTCGTTGAGCGCGAGCCGCCACGCGCACCCGGCAGCCACGCCGGCGACGACCGCCGCGACCAGCGCGAGCCCTGGGCGGCGCCGCAGCAGGGCCACCAGCAGCACCGCCAGCCCGCCCATCGCCACCGCGAGCCCGGTCACCGAGCCGGCTCCGAGCACCACGGCGGCGACCGCCCAGGCGGCGGCCGCGGCCGGCACCATGCGCAGGTCGTGGCGGTGGACCGCCCGCCGCAGCCACGCTCGGGCCCGGACGAGCGCCGCCGGCACGCGCGTCAGCCCGCGGAGACGAGGTCGCGCAGCTCGGCGAGCGTCGCCTCGCCGATGCCCTTGACGTCCAACAGGTCGTCGACCGACGTGAACGACCCGTGCTCCTCGCGCCACGACAGGATCGCCTGGGCGGTCACCGGCCCGACGCCGGGCAGCGTGTCGAGCTGCTCGAGCGTGGCGGTGTTGAGGTCGACGACGGCACCCGGAGCCGGCGCCGCCCCGGGCACGCCGCCCGGCGCTGGAGCGACCGGCACCGCGGCGGCCTCGACCCCGACGAGCACCTGCTCGCCGTCGACGAGCTTGCGGGCCAGGTTCAGGCTCGTGGTGTCCGGACGGCCACGGACCCCACCCGCGGCCTCGATGGCGTCGACGACGCGTGACCCGGCCGGGAGCTCGACGATGCCCGGCCGCCGCACCTTGCCGGCCACGTCGACGACGAGCGGCTGGCCGGCCTCCGTGCCGCCGGCTCCCGGGGTCGCCGCCGACGCTGCCGGCTCGGGCGACGCGCTCGCCGGTGTCTCGACCGTCACCGGCACGGCGTGCTCGGAGGGACGTCCGGCGAGCACCCACCAGACCGTCACCACGGCGGCGGCGGTCAGCACGACCCCGACGACCCGCACGTGCGCACCGGAGAGGCGCAGGCGCGGCGGGGCGGACGGCTCCTCCGGCACCGCCGGGGTCACGGCGGCTCGTTCGGGCGGCACACGCCGGGCCTGCGCCTGCTCGAACTCCGCGGTCAGGCGCGCGAGGCGGCGGCGCGCCACCTCGGCCCGGGTCTCCTGGTCGTCCCACACCCTCGCGACGCTAGGCGCGTCCGGCGCCGCCCCGTCAGGCCCGCGCACCCGCCTGTGGACGGCCCGCGAGGCGGTCGGCGCGGTGGACGCGGGTCAGTACGGGGTGATGGAGATGCCGAGCAGCCCGGGCCCCACATGGGCGCCGAGCACGGGGCTCACCTCGGTGACCAGCAGGTCGTCGCGGCCGAGCTCGCGGCGCAGGCGCTCCACCACGGCGAGCGCCTGCTCCCCCGCGGCCAGGTGCTGCACGCCGACGTCGCAGCCGCCTGCGCACGCACGGGCCGCCTCGACGGCCAGCGCCTCGAGCCGGGCGATCGCGCGCGAGGCGGTGCGCACCTTCTCCAGCGGCCGCACCTCCCCCTCGGCGATGGTCAGCAGCGGCTTGACCGCCAGCGCCGTGCCCAGCAGCGCGGACGCCGCGCCGATGCGTCCGCCACGACGCAGGTGCTCGAGCGTGTCGACGTACAGCAGCGACGTGGACGCACGTCCGGCCTGCTCGGCTGCGGCGGCCACCTCCTCGGCGCTCACTCCCGCATCACGGGCCCTGGCCGCGGCTAGGACGCTGAACGCCACCGCCATGCCCACCTGCGTGGAGTCCACGACGTGCACCGGCACCGGGGCCTCGCGGGCGGCGAGCAGCGCCGCGTCGTAGGTGCCCGAGACCCCCGAGCTCAGGTGCACCGAGACCACCTCGTCGGCACCGGCCTCCGCGGCCTCGGCGTAGACGTCGGCGAACCGCTCCGGGCTGGGCCGCGACGTGCTCACCGGCACGCCGTGGCGCAGCGCGTCGGCCACCATCGCCGACGGGACGGTGCCGTCGAGGTGCGTCTCGGCGCCCACGACGACGTGCAGCGGCACGACGGTCGCCCCAGCCAGCTCGACCAGGCCACCGGGGAGGGTGGCCGTGGAGTCGGTGACGAGGGCGACGGTCATCAGACCACCACGTTGACGAGCTTCGGCGCCCGCACCACGACCTTGCGCACCTCACGGCCGTCGATGGCTCGCTGGACGTTCGCGTCGGCCATGGCCAGCGCCGTCAGCTCGTCCTCGGTCGCCGAGGGAGCCACCTCGAGCTTGGCCCGCACCTTGCCCTGCACCTGGACGACGCAGGTGACGGTCTCCTCGACCACCAGGGACGCGTCGAACGCCGGGTACGCCACGTGAGCCAGCGAGCCCTCGTGGCCCAGGCGGGTCCACAGCTCCTCGGCCACGTGCGGCGCCAGCGGGGCCAGCATCAGCACCAGCGGCTCCAGCACCTCGCGCGAGCGGACGCCCTCGCGGGTCAGGTGGTTGGTCAGCTCGATCAGCTTGGCCACCGCGGTGTTGAAGCGCATCGCGTCCATGTCGGCGCGGACGCCCTCGATGGTGCGGTGCAGCGTGCTGAGCGTCGCCGCGCCGGCCGGCTCGTCGGTGACCAGCGGGGCGCCGGTCTCCTCGTCGACGGCCAGGCGCCACACCCGCTGCAGGAAGCGCTGCGAGCCGACCACGGCGCGGGTCTCCCACGGACGCGAGACGTCCAGCGGGCCCATGCTCATCTCGTAGACGCGCAGGGTGTCGGCGCCGTACTCCTCGTACATGTCGTCGGGCGTGACGGAGTTCTTGAGGCTCTTGCCCATCTTCCCGTACTCGCGCCGGACCTCCTGGTCGCCCAGGAAGTACCCGCCGTCGCGCTCCTGGACGTCCGCCGCGGCCACGTAGGCGCCGCGCTCGTCCGTGTAGGCGTAGGCCTGGATGTAGCCCTGGTTGAACAGCCGGTGGAACGGCTCCTCGCTGCTCACGTGGCCCAGGTCGAACAGCACCTTGTGCCAGAAGCGGGCGTACAGCAGGTGCAGCACCGCGTGCTCGACGCCGCCCACGTACAGGTCGACGCCGCCGGTCTCGCCCTCGCCGCGCGGGCCGAGCCAGTACGCCTCGTTGGCCGGGTCGGTGACGACGGCGTCGTTGTGCGGGTCGGTGTAGCGCAGCTCGTACCAGCTCGAGCCGGCCCAGTTGGGCATCGTGTTCGTCTCGCGCCGGTACTTCTTCGGGCCGTCGCCGAGGTCGAGCTCGACGTGGACCCACTCCTGGACGCGGCCCAGCGGCGGCTCGGGCTCGCTGGTGACGTCGTCGGGCTCGAACGTGCGCGGGCTGTAGTCGGGCACCTCGGGCAGGTCGACCGGCAGCATCGACTCGGGCAGCGCGACCGGACGGTCGTGCTCGTCGTAGACGATCGGGAACGGCTCACCCCAGTAGCGCTGGCGGCTAAACAGCCAGTCGCGCAGGCGGTAGGTCGTGGTGCCGGTGCCGCGGCCCTTCTCCTCCAGCCAGGCGATGATGCGCGCCTTGGCCTCGGCGACGGCCAGGCCGTCCAGGCTGACCTCGTCGTTGGCGCTGTTGACCGCGACACCGTCGCCGGTGAACGGCAGGTCGCCCTCGCCGTCGACCACGCGCGGCGTCGGCAGGCCGAACACGGTGGCGAACTCGAAGTCGCGAGCGTCGTGCGCCGGGACGGCCATGATCGCGCCGGTGCCGTAGCCGGTCAGGACGTAGTCGGCCACGAACACCGGGACGGACTCGCCGCTGACCGGGTTGGTGGCGTAGGCGCCGGTGAACACGCCGGTCTTCTCGCGGTCCTCCTGGCGCTCGGCGTCGGTCTTGGCCGCGGCCTTGGCCCGGTAGGCGGCGACGGCCTCGGCGGGCGTCGCCGCGCCGCCGGTCCAGACGTCCTGCGTGCCCTCGGGCCACGCGGACGTCGTGATGCGCTCGACCAGCTCGTGCTCGGGCGCCAGGACGACGTACGTGGCGCCGAACAGCGTGTCGGGACGCGTGGTGAAGACCTCGACCGCGTCGCCGGTCGCCGACAGGTCGAAGCGCACCCGGGCGCCGTGCGAGCGGCCGATCCAGTTGCGCTGCATGATCTTGACCGGCTCGGGCCAGTCGACGCGCTCGAGGTCGTCGACCAGGCGGTCGGCGTAGGCGGTGATGCGCATGTTCCACTGCTTGAGGTTGCGCTTGAACACCGGGAAGTTGCCGCGCTCGGAGCGGCCGTCGGCGGTGACCTCCTCGTTGGCCAGCACGGTGCCCAGGCCCGGGCACCAGTTCACCGGGGCCTCGCTGACGTAGGCCAGACGGTGCTGGTCGATGACCGCGGGGTCGTCGGTGCCCAGCTTCTCGACCAGCTCGCTGATCGGCCGGGCCTTGCCCTGCTCGACGTCGTACCAGGACTCGAAGATCTGCAGGAAGATCCACTGCGTCCACTTCACGAACTCGGGGTCGATCGTGGCGAATGAGCGGCGCTTGTCGTGGGCCAGGCCCAGGCGGCGCAGCTGGCGCTGCATCGTGCCGATGTTCTCCAGCGTCGTCTCGCGCGGGTGCCGGCCGGTCTGGACGGCGTACTGCTCGGCGGGCAGGCCGAAGGCGTCGTAGCCCAGCGCGTGCAGCACGTTGTGGCCGGTCATGCGGCGGTAGCGCCCCACGACGTCCGTGGCGATGTAGCCCAGCGGGTGGCCGACGTGCAGGCCCGCACCCGAGGGGTACGGGAACATGTCCATGATGAAGAACTTGCCCGCCGGGAAGCGCTCGTCGCTGACGTCGCCGGCGAGGTCGCCGGTCGGGTTGGGCGCCTCGAAGGTGCCCTCGGCGTCCCAGCGGTCCTGCCAGCGCGACTCGATGTCGGCGGCGAGGGTGCTGTCGTAGCGGTACGAGTTCTCGGGGGTGCTCACCGCCGGAACTTTACCGGTCGTCCGTGGGCCTCCCCGCCGCCTCCCGCTCCTCGTCGGTGACCTCGCGGACGACGAGCGGACGCAGCCTGGCCCACGCCGCGAACGCCGCGGCGAACACGAGCAGGCCGAGGCCCGCCCACAGGTTGACGTTGAAGCCGTCGGCCGCCTCCAGCTCGGCGTCCGAGGTGTTCACCAGCCCCAGGATCGTGAGGATGACGCCGTACGTGCCCATGAGCGCGGCGACGATGTAGCGGACGTCGAAGGCGCCTGCGGTCTTGGTCTGTGCCATGGCGGGCTCCTAGCGGAAGAGGACGTTGAGGAAGATGACGATGACCAGCGCGATGCCGGCGAGCTTCGTCGGCGACTGGTACCAGGGGAGGCTCTTCTCGTCGGGGTCGGCGAAGTCCTCCTTCGGGGTGAGCGAGTAGACCAGCCCGCGCAGCTCGGACTCCTCGCGCGGCCGGGTCATGAGCGTCACGATCACGCTGACCACGATGTCGACGACGAACGCGGCGCCGGCGGCCACGAAGCTCGCGCCCTGGCCCGACAGCGGCAGCACGCCGACGCTCAGGCCGCCGAGCGTGCCGTCGCTGAGGATCGCGACGAGGACGGCGGCGAGCGTGCCCGAGACCAGGCCCACCCAGCCGGCGGTCGCGGTCATCCGCTTCCAGAACATGCCCAGGATGAACGTGGCGAACAGCGGCGCGTTGAAGAAGCCGAACAGCGTCTGCAGGTAGTCCATCAGGTTGTCGTAGCTGGACGCGATCACCGCGGTGCCGATGGCGATGACCGTCGCCCCGACGGTGGCGGCGCGACCGACGCCCAGGTAGTAGCCGTCCGGGCGGTCCTTCTTCACGTACTGCTGCCACAGGTCGTAGCTGAAGACGGTGTTGAACGCCGAGATGTTGGCCGCCATGCCGGCCATGAACGAGGCGAGCAGACCGGCGATGGCGACGCCGAGCATGCCGTTGGGCAGCAGGTCGCGCATGAGCAGCAGCAGCGCGTCGTTGTACGTCGCTCCCCCGGCGCCGGCCTCGTCGCCGCCCTTCAGCGCGGCGATCTCCGGCACGATGATCGCGGCGATCATGCCCGGGATGATGACGATGAACGGGATGAACATCTTCGGGAAGGCACCGATGATCGGGGCGCGACGGGCGGCCGAGGGCGAGTCGGACGCCATGGCCCGCTGCACCTCGACGAAGTTGGTCGTCCAGTAGCCGAACGAGAGCACGAAGCCGAGGCCGAAGACCAGGCCGATGACCGACAGCACCGGGTCCTGGATGCCGGTCAGGTCGGTGCCGGGCCACGACGAGAGCTGCTCGGGCCCGGGCTGGATCTTCTCCTTGACGCCCTCCCAGCCGCCGACCTTGTGCAGCGCGACGATCGTCAGCGGGAGCAGCGCGGCCACGATGACGAAGAACTGCAGCACCTCGTTGTAGATCGCCGCCGAGAGGCCACCGAGCGTGATGTACGACAGGACGACGACGGCCGCCACGATGAGCGAGACCCACAGCGGCCAGCCGAGCAGCCGCTCGACGATGGTGGCGAGCAGGAACAGGTTGATGCCGGCGATGAGCAGCTGCGCCACGGCGAAGCTGATCGCGTTGACCAGGTGGGCGCCGGTGCCGAAGCGGCGGCGCATGAACTCGGGCACCGAGCGCACGCCCGAGCCGTAGTAGAAGGGCATCATCACGATGCCGAGGAACAGCATCGCCGGGACGGCGCCGATCCAGAAGTAGTGGAAGGTCGCGGCACCGTACTGCGCGCCGTTGGCCGACATGCCCATCACCTCGACCGCGCCGAGGTTCGCCGAGACGAACGCCAGTCCGGTCACCCAGGCGGGCAGCGAGCGGCCCGACAGGAAGAAGTCGATGCTGGTCGACACCTGCCGCCGGGCGAGCACGCCGATGCCGAGCACGACGGCGAAGTACAGCGCCACGATGGTGTAGTCGAAGAAGTCGGCGTTCAGCCGGAACGCGTCGTCGGCCGCGAGGTGCACGGGCCTCCCCTTTCACGGCGCACCCCGTGTGCGCCCCTGGGACCGTAGACCCGGCGGTTGCCGTCCGCACCTCGAGCCGGTGTCGGCGCTCGGACGTACGCTCGTCGGCACGAAGGAGCCGCCATGACCCACGCGATCGTCCCGCCCTACCTGCTGGCCCGGCTGGCCGCCGACGAGCCCGGACGCTTCCCGGTCGCGGCCGAGGCCGCCCGCCGGGCCCTGCTCGACCGTCCCACGCGTCCGCGCCCGACGATGCTGCCGCGCCGCTCGCCCGCGCGGTCCGGCCTGCGCCGGGTCGTGAGCGACGCCGAGCACGGCACCGACCTGCCCGGCCGCCCCGTGCGCGCCGAGGGCGAGCCGCCCAGCGGCGACGTCGCCGCCGCCGAGGCGTACGACGGGCTGGGCGCCACGTACCGCCTCCTGGCCGACGCGTTCGGGCGTGACTCGCTCGACGACGCCGGGATGCCGCTGGCGGCCAGCGTCCACTACGGGCGCGGCTACGACAACGCGTACTGGGACGGCGAGCAGATGGTGTTCGGCGACGGCGACGGCGAGGTCTTCGGACGGTTCACCGCGTCGGTCTCGGTCATCGGCCACGAGCTGGCGCACGGCCTCGTCCAGCACACCGCCGGGCTCGTCTACGAGGGCGAGCCGGGCGCGCTGAACGAGTCCCTGGCCGACGTCGTCGGCGTCCTCGTCGAGCAGCACGCGGCCGGGCAGCGGGCCGACGAGGCCACCTGGCTGGTCGGCGCCGGCCTGTTCACCGACGCCGTGCAGGGCGTGGCGCTGCGCTCCATGGCGGCGCCCGGCACGGCTTACGACGACGACGTGCTGGGCCGCGACCCGCAGCCGGCGCACATGCGCGACTTCGTGCGCACCCGCGACGACCACGGCGGGGTGCACCTGAACTCCGGCATCCCGAACAAGGCGTTCCACCTGGCGGCCACGGCGCTCGGCGGCTTCGCCTGGCAGACGGCCGGACCGATCTGGTTCGCCGCGCTCACCGACCCCGCGCTGCCGTCCACGGCGACCTTCGCCCGGTTCGCCGGGGCCACCGTCCGGGCGGCGCGGGCGGTCGGCGACCGCGAGCGCGAGGCGGTCGAGGCGGCCTGGGCCGGCGTCGGCGTCGAGCCCGAGGAGGTGGGCCCGTGAGCGAGCGCAGCGAGCGCACCGTCCGACCCCTCACGGGCCGGCCTCCGTACCGTGCGATCTTCACGGAGGTCGGCCCGTGAACGAGCCCGTGCTGGTGGTGACGGTGGTGCGCACCGGCGGCCTGGCCGGACTGCGCCGCGAGTGGCGCGCCGAGGTCGACGAGACCGACGCGCCGTCGTGGTGGCCCCTGGTCGAGGCCTGCCCGTGGGACGCCGACCTCGACGCCGACGGGGTGCCCGACCGGTTCGTCTACGACGTCCGCGCCAACGAGCGCGAGGCGCGGCTGCCCGAGAGCCGGCTGCAGGGCCCGTGGTCCGAGCTGGCCGACGCCGTGCGGCGGCGCGCCGAGGGCGAGGCCTGACCTACAGGTCGGCGGTCATGGCGCAGAACTTCTCCACCTTGACCGTGGCGCCGGAGACGATGAGCTCGTCGCCGCGGTGCACGAGCGTGTCGGCCTGCGCGTAGGTGAAGTCCTGGCCGCGCGTCTTCACGCCGACCACGGTGATGCCGTACTTGGACCGCAGCACCGACTGGCCGAGCTCCTGGCCGCAGGCCTCGCGCGGGGCGCGGGTGCGCGCGATCGCGAAGCCGTCGTCGAACTCGATGAAGTCGGTCATGGTGCCCGACACCAGGTGGGCCACCCGCTCGCCCATCGACGTCTCGGGCCGCACCACGTGGGTGGCGCCGACCCGCTCGAGGATCATGGCGTGCTTGCCGCTGACCGCCTTGGCCCAGATCTCCTTGACGCCGAGCTCGGCCAGGCCGAGCACGGTCAGCACGCTGGCCTCGATGTCGCTGCCGATCCCGACGACCGCGCGGTGGAACTGCTCGGCGCCGATCTGCTGCAGCGCCTCGGTGTCGGTCGTGTCGGCGGCCACGACGTGGGTGAAGTCGCTGGCGTACTTCTGCGCGATGGCGGCGCTCTCGTCGACCGCCAGCACCTCGTGGCCGAGCCGCACGAGCGACTTGGCCACGGCGGATCCGAAGCGTCCCAGGCCGATGACGAGCACCGGCGCGGTGGGGGACGTGTCCTTGCTAGCCAATGATGGGTCGCTCCTCGGGCAGGGTGTAGCGGCGCACGCGGCTGCGGACGACGAACGCTGACGCCGCCGTAATGGTGCCCACTCGGCCGACGAACATCAAGACGATGAGCACGAGCTGGGCGTTCCAGGGCAGGTCGGGGGTGATGCCGGTGCTCAGCCCGACGGTCGCGAACGCCGACGTGCACTCGAAGAGCACCGCGCCGTAGCCCAGCCCGGTCATGGTCAGCACCAGCCACGTGGACGTGATCACCAGCATCACCGCGAGCAGCGCGATGGTGAGCGCCTGCCGGATCGTGGCGGCGCTGATCGAGCGGCGTCCCACGGTCACGTCGGGGTCGCCGCGCAGCTCGGCCATGATCACGTAGGCCAGCAGCAGGAACGTCGTGACCTTGATGCCGCCGGCGGTGCTGGCCGAGCCGCCGCCGATGAACATCATCACCGTCGCGACGTCGAGCGACTCCGGGCGCACGGCTCCCCAGTCGAAGCTGTTGAACCCGCCGGAGCGGGGCATGACGCCGGCCTCGACGCCGGTGATCACGCGGTGCCAGAACGGCAGCTGGCCCAGCGTGTCGTCGTTCGTCCACTCGACCGCCATGAACATCACCACGGCGACGACGAGCAGGCCCAGCGACCCCCAGACCGTCAGCCGGGTGTGGATCGTCCAGCGAGCCGGCGTGCGCCACCGGGTGCGCAGCTCCGCCAGCACCGGGAAGCCCATCGCGCCGACGAAGACCGCGATCGAGATCGGGATGATGATGAGGCCGTCGCCGGCGTACCCGACCAGGCTGTCGGACTCCAGCGCGAAGCCGGCGTTGTTGAACGCCATCACGGCGTAGAACAGCCCGTGCCACAGCGACTGGCCCCAGGTGTCGAAGTACTCCCCGCGCAGGCGCAGGGTCAGCACGATCCAGGTGACCAGCTGGAACAGCAGCATGGTGGCGACGATGCGGGCGAACAGGGGCCGGACCTCGCCGAGCGTGGGCACGTGGAAGTCGGCCTGCGCGACCAGCCGGGTGCGCAGCCCCAGACGTCCGCCGATGAAGACGCCGAGCAGCGTCGCCAGCGCCACGATGCCCAGGCCGCCGATCTCGACGAGCGCCAGGATGATGCCCTGCCCCACCGGGGTCCAGTAGGTCGCGGTGTCGACCGTGGCCAGCCCGGTCACCGTGACCGCGGACGTACTGGTGAAGAACGCCGCCATGAAGCTCGGGTTCTCCTGCCCCGTGCGCGCGAACGGCAGCAAAAGCAGGAGCGTGCCGACGAAGACGAGCACCAGGAAGGTCAACGGCAGGAGCCGGACCGGGTGCGCGACGGCGCGCGGCAGCGAGAGGCGGACCACGGGCAGCACGCTAACGCAGCGGGGGCGCCGGGACGCCGCCGAGCGCCGGGTGGCGCGCACTAGGGTGGCCGGGTGAGCAGGCCGACCCGAGTCCTCGTCATGACGATCGTCCACCACCCCGGCGACGCCCGGATCGCGCACCGCGAGATCCCCGCCCTGCTGCAGGACGGGATGTCGGTCACGTTCGCCGCCCCGTTCTCCGGCTACGGCGTCGAGCCACCGGCCGGCGTCACCGCCGTGGACGTCCGTCGGGCCCGGGGCCGCCGCCGCCTCGGTGCCGTCCGCGAGGCGCGCGCGACGCTGCGCCGCCTGGCCCCCGAGCACGACGTCGTCCTGCTGCACGACCCCGAGCTGCTCATCGCTGCGGCGGGCACCACCGGCGACACCCCGGTGATCTGGGACGTCCACGAGGACTTCCCGGGTGCGGTCGAGTCGCGCGACTGGATCCCCGGCCCGGTGCGGCCGGTCGTCCGGGCGGCGGCCAAGGCCGCCCAGGACTGGGCCGAGAAGCGGTTCACGATCCTGCTGGCCGAGGACGGCTACGTCCCGCTGTTCCACGAGCCGCACCCGGTCGTCCCCAACAGCACCCGGGTGCCCGAGCAGGTGCCGCCGCCGGCGTCGCGCCGGGTCGTGTACCTCGGCTCGGTCACCCAGTCGCGCGGCGTGCAGATGCTCGTCGACACCGCCCGCCTGCTGCAGGGCACCGCCACGGTCGACGTCTACGGCCCGGCCCACGACGGCACCGACGTGCTGCTCGAGCAGGCCCAAGCCGATGGCGCGCTGACCTGGCACGGCTTCACCCCGAACGACGTGGCGATGCGGGCGATCGAGGGCGCCGCGGTCGGCGTCTCGTTCGTCCGCGACGAGCCGAACTACCGGTTCAGCCGCCTGACCAAGCTGATGGAGTACCTGGCCCACGGGGTGCCGATCGTCACGACGCCGCTGCCCACCGCGAAGGCGCTCGTCGAGGACTCCGCCGGCGGCGTGCTCGTGCCGTTCGAGGACCCCGCCGCCGCGGCGGCCGCGATCACCGCCCTGCTGGACGACGACGAGCGGCGCCACGCGATGGCCGCCGCCGGGCACGCGTACGTCCAGGAGCACCACAACTGGAACCGCGACGCGCTCGACTTCGCCGGCCACGTCCGCCGCGCGGCGCAGGGTGGGGCGCGGTGACCGCTCGTCGTGGCGCCCGGCTGCTCGTCGCGGCCCTGGCGCTGACGCTCGTCGCGTCCTGCTCGGGCGGGGAGGGCGGCGACGAGGCCGAGCCCACCCGGCCCACCGACGGGTCCGGCTCGTCCCTGACGCCGAACCCGGCCCGGGCCGAGCAGGACCAGGTGCGCTACACCGACGGCCAGACCTGCCACCAGCGCAAGGGACGCTCGGAGGTGCTGGCCTGCGAGTTCGGCGACCGCGACGGCGGCGTGCACGTCGTGCTGGCCGGCGACTCCAAGACCGAGCAGTGGGTCGACGCCTTCGACGCGATCGGCGAGCAGCGCGGCTGGCGGATCACCTCGATCACCAAGTCCGCCTGCGCGTTCACGGCCGCGAGGCTGGGCAGCCGCGACGACGAGGTCAACCGGTCGTGCGAGGAGTGGAACACCAACGCGCGCCGGGCGATCGAGGCGCTCGCGCCCGACGCCGTCTTCACCGAGCTGTACAAGCTGCGGGTGCCCAAGGCCGGCCGCGACATCGACGGCGACGAGCAGCACGAGCTGATGGTGGAGGGGCTCCAGGACGCGTACGGCGAGCTGGCCGCCCGCGGCATCGGCACGATCCTGCTCGACGCCGGCCCGCGCTCGGACGAGGACGTGCCCGCGTGCGTCCTGGAGCACGGCGACGACACCGACGAGTGCGACATCACCGAGGACGAGTACGACGACCCGCAGCTGCGATTCCCGACGGCGTCCGCCGAGCAGGTCGTCGACGAGGTGGGCCGCGCCCGGCTCGTCACGATCAACGACGTCGTGTGCGGCGACGACGGGCCGCCGTGCCCGGTGGTCTCGGACGGCACGCTGCGGTTCCGCGACTCGCACCACTTCACGCGCACCTACACGCTGCAGCTCGCGGAGCCGCTCGGCGAGCGGGTCGCGACCGCGCTGACCGAGCTCGCCGCCGGCTGACCTACACGGCGGTGCGGCGCACCATCTCCTCGACCGCCCGTACGACGCGCGCGCCGTTCTCGCGGTCCTGGTGGGTGAAGACCGCCTTGACCCGGTCCTCGTAGAACTCCTCGCGCACGCAGCCGGACGCCAGGTAGCGACCGAGCGCGTCCAGCGTCTCGTCGACCGTGCGCACGACCGGGCCGAAGCCGTCGCGCTCGTGGTCGAACCACGACGGCGAGGCGTGGCCCTCGAGGTACTCGGCCTCGTCGAAGTGGGTGTAGAGCAGCGGCGTGCCGAGGTAGGCGATGTCGAAGTGCACCGAGGAGTAGTCGGTCAGGAACAGGTCGCAGCGGCGCATGAGCTCCTGGATGTACGGCGTGGCGCTGTCGACGAGCTCGACCCCCTCGACGACGTCCAGGCCCTCGAGCAGCCGGCCCATGTTGTAGTGCGGCAGGAACTGCAGCCGCGCGCCGTGGGTGCGCAGCAGGTCGGCGAGCCGCGGGTCGGCGAGCAGCTCGGTGACGAAGCGCTGGTAGGACGAGCCCTCGAACGACATCGCCGCGACGTCCTCGTCGCTGAACAGCTTGGGGACGAACGCGCGCCGCCACGTGGGCATGAACAGCACGACGGTGTCGTCCGTGCCGTCCTCCAGCCGGGTCAGCGCGTCGAACCGCGGCAGGCCGGTCTCGGCGATCTGGGTGTCGTAGCCCGACACCGCGCGCACCGCCTCGGACTCCCCCGGGCCGACGGTCAGGTACAGGTCGTACCCGCCCGTGCCGCGCTTGAGCATGTTGACCTTGTCGTTCACGCCGTGCTTGAGGTAGACCCGCCGCGCGCCGAGCCGCCAGGCCGCCTGCTTCAGGTACGCGCCGGGGTGCCACTGGCGCGGCAGCATGTGCTTGACCGAGTAGGCGTTCGCGAGCACCTCCGCGTGCAGGATCAGGAGGCGGTGCCGCCACGACGAGTGCACGAGCACCGGCCCGAGTGCCTCGACCTTGGCCCGCTGCTCGCTGCCGCCCTGGATGACGTAGTAGACCTGCGCGTCCGGCCGGGTGCGGCACAGGTGGGCGAAGAAGTGGTAGCCGTTGTCACGCGCGGTGTCCTCGCGCTCTCCGACCAACCAGACCGGCCGGCTCCCGACCAGCGGGCGGGTGAGCACGCGCGCCGCACGCACCCAGGTGAAGCGGCGCAGCCGCAGCAGCGAGGCGGCGTCCTGGCGCAGGTGGGCTGCGACCCAGCGCAGCCGGCGCAGCGCCGCGCCGTGCCGCACGGCGTGCACGAGCACCTGGTCGTCGTCGGCGTTGGGCGCGATCTCCAGGTCAAGGCCGGACGCCCGCATGCGCCGGGCGCTGGCCAGCAGGCCGGTGGTCGGCTCGAGGTCGACCTGACGGCCGGGGCGTCCCGGCGTCAGGTCGAGCACCAGGCGGTCGCGGCCGCTCAGCTGCTCGACGGGCACGTCGGCGACGTACGCCGACCACGCGACCGAGCCGTCGGCGGCGACGCGCTCGACGCAGGTGGTGGGCACGTGCGTCGTCCCGCGGCGGCCGACCAGGGCCAGCGCCACGGTGCGGTCGGCGTGCTCGGGCGTGGCCGAGCCTCCCCAGCGCCAGCGCAGGCCGATGCGCAGCGTGCGTCCGTCGTCGACGACGTCGGCCCACTCGGCCGCGGGCACCGCGCGGTAGTAGCCGGCGAGGCGGACGAGCTCGGCCGGGTGACCGGCGGCGAGCAGCGCGTCGACGTACGTGTCGTCGGACGGGTCGAGCCGCACCGGCAGGCCGGCGGGCGTGTCGAGACCGAGTCCGCGGACCCAGGCGATGGAGCGCTGCACGTGCCCGGCGGTGGTGGACGCCCGCCGCACGAAGACGACGGCCTCGGTCGTGACCGCGGCGACCGCGTCGCGCAGCGCCAGCGGGTCGTCGTCGGGGACGGTGACCGCCGTGACGTCCAGCCCCTCCGCCCGGAGGTCGTCGGGCAGGGTCTCGGAGGCGGCGGGTCCGAGCAGCAGCGTCAACGTCGGCGAGTCCACCGGGCCATCCTAGGAGCGTCGCCGCCCCCGTCGGACGAGGCTCCCCTGGAGTCCTTCGTTAGGCTGTCGTGGGCCCATCCCGACGACAGAGAGCACTGATGAGCAAGAGATTCCGCGGTGACATCGAAGGTCTGCGGGCCATCGCGGTCCTGACCGTCGTCCTGTACCACATCGACCTGTCCTGGCTCCCGGGCGGATTCGTCGGCGTCGACATCTTCTTCGTCATCTCCGGCTTCCTCATCACCGGGCTGCTGGTGCGCGAGGTCGAGCGCGACGGACGCGTCAGCCTGAGCCGGTTCTACGCGCGCCGGTTCAAGCGCCTGCTGCCCGCGTCGGCGACGGTCATCGTCGCCACCATGGTCGCCTCGTACCTGTTCCTGCCGGTGACCCGCTGGAAGGACACCGCGTTCGACGCGGTGGCCAGCGCCTTCTACGTCATCAACTGGCGCCTGGCCGACCGCGCGGTCGACTACTCGGCCGAGGACGACGCCGTCAGCCCGCTGCAACACTTCTGGTCGCTCGCGGTCGAGGAGCAGTTCTACATCGTCTGGCCGCTGCTCATCATCCTCCTCGCGGTGCTCGTGCGTCGCGGCCACCTTCAGATGCGCCCGGCCATGTTCGGCGGCCTGCTGCTCATCTTCGTGCCGTCGCTCGCCTACTCGGTCTACTGGACCCAGGAGTCGCCCGACACCGCCTACTTCATCACCACCACCCGCCTGTGGGAGCTGGCGCTCGGCGGCCTGGTCGCGATCGCCGTGCCGCTGCTCAACCGCATGCGTCCGGGCCTCGCCGCCGCTCTCACCTGGGCCGGCCTGGCCGGCATCGTCGCCTCGGTGCTGCTGCAGGACGACTCGATGCCGTGGCCGAGCTACTACGCGCTGCTGCCGATCGTCGCGTCCGCCGCCGTCATCGCCGGCGGCCCCGCGGCCGGTGCGCGCGGCGCGGGCTTCCTGCTCGACCGGTCCGTCATGCGCTGGTTCGGCGGCCTGTCGTACTCCCTGTACCTGTGGCACTGGCCGATGATCGTCATCTACGAGGCCTGGTCGCCCGGCGAGGAGTCCACCCTGGACCTGCTGCCCGTCGCGGTCGCGTCGATCGCGGCCGCCTGGGTGACGCACCACGTCATCGAGAACCCGGTCCGCTTCTCCAAGGTCATGGAGTCGACCCGCAACGCGCTCGTCGCCGGCCTCGCCCTGACCGTCGTCGGCGTCGTCGCCGGCTTCACGCTCAACGGCGCGATCGAGGCCGAGCAGGCGCCCGTGGCCAAGGACGCCAAGGGTGCCCAGGTGCTCGGCGAGAAGCCGCGCGGCAACCCGGCCGGCGACCCGGTCGACACCGTCAAGGCGTTCGCGCCCTCGCTCACCGAGGTCGAGGACGACAACGCCAACGAGGCCACCCGGTCCTGCGACCAGGACATCGAGGGCACCGACCCGGCGTCCTGCACCTTCGGCGACCCCGAGGGTGAGACGGTCGTGGCCATGATCGGCAACTCCAAGACCCGTCAGTGGATCCCGGTCATGGACGAGATCGGCAAGGCGCGCGGCTGGCGCATCGAGTCGTTCACCAAGTCCGCGTGCGAGTTCACCGCGGCGCCCACGCGCAACGGCAGCGATCCGCTCGACGACTACCCCGAGTGCGACGAGTGGAACCGCAACGTCGTCAAGACCGTCACCGACGAGCTCAAGCCCGACCGCGTCTTCACCGTGCTCGACACGCTCAAGATCGCCCAGGAGAGCGAGGACGTGCCGGCCGACGAGCTGCGCCGCACCCGCATCGAGGGCGTCCAGCAGTGGTGGCGCACGTTCACCGACGCCGGCATCGACGTCGCCGTGCTGACCGCCGGCCCGCGCCTGCAGCTCAACATCCCTGACTGCGTCGGCAGCAACGAGGACCACCTGACCCGCTGCGCGGTCGACCGCGACAAGGCCTACTCGACCGTGTGGACGGCCGAGGACGCCGAGGAGGCCGTGGACGGCGTCGAGGGCGTCGGCCTGGTCGACATGAACGGCTGGGTCTGCCCGGGCGACGAGTGCGCGCCGATCATCGGCGACGTGCTGGTCTACTACGACACCCACCACGTCACCGCGACCTACACCAAGACGATGCGCCCGTTCCTCGAGCCGCAGCTGGCGAAGGCCTGGAAGTGACGGACGGGTCCGCCCCGCGCGGCCGCTTCTCCGTCGTCGCCGCCGTCCACGACGTCGCGCCCTACCTGGACGACTTCC
>NZ_HE978638.1:0-239815 GCF_000312105.1 Aeromicrobium massiliense JC14 | reverse complement strand
CGACTGGGTGCGCGACGACTACTTCGAGACGCTCGACCGGTTCATGGGCCCCGAGCCCGTGGCCGACGCCTACGTCACGCGGATCATGCACTTCGACGAGGAGTCCGGGACGATCGGCGACGACGGGCGGCTGAACGCCAAGTTCGACGGCGGCGACCGGGTCGTGTCGCTGCGCGAGGAGCCGCAGGTCGTGCAGATGCGCACGAACTCGGCGCTCCTGCGCCGCGACCGCCTGCTCGAGCACGGGCTCGTCTTCGACCCGCGGCTGCGGCCCAACTTCGAGGACGCCCACCTCGTGACGCGCTACCTGCTGCGCTCGCCCGAGCCGCGCCTGGGCCTGGTCGGCTCGACCGACTACGTGTACCGCCGGCGCGCCGACCGCAGCTCCAGCATGCAGGTCGCCTGGGACGACCCACGCGCCTACACCGACGTGGTCGAGCACGGGCACCTCGCCGTCCTGCAGGAGGCCGCCGCCCTGCACGGCCACGTCCCGCCGTGGGTCCAGAACGTCGTCATCTACGCCTTCAGCTGGGTGCTCCGCTCCGGCCAGCGCATCCACGCGCGGTCGGCGCTCATGCCGTCCGAGGTCGGCGAGCGGTTCATGCCGCTGGCCCGCCAGGTGCGCGCCCTGCTCGACGACGACGTCGTGGCCGCCTACAAGGCGCACACCCCGCCGGTGTGGGTCCGGGCCGCCCTGCGCTGGGGCCTGGCCGAGGGCGACCGGGTCGGCAACCGCGCCCGGGTGTCCACCCAGGTGCGCGGCGACCTGGTGCAGCTGCGCTACTTCTTCTCCGGCGCGGTCCCCGACGAGCGTCTCGTCAGCGGCGACCGGACGCTCGAGCCCGCCTCCACCACCGTCCGCGAGTACCGCCTGCTCGGCCAGCTGCTGGTCCAGGAGCGCATCCTGTGGGCGCCGGCGGCGGGCCCCGTCCGGCTCGAGGTCGCCGGCGCGAAGATGTCGATCCGCATGGGCCGCACCGCGTTCTCGGACGGCATCCGCGTCGAGGACGTCCGCGACAGCGTCCTGGCGACGCTCACCGACCGTCAGGCCCGCTTCCTGCCTCCGCGGCTGCGCCGACGCCACGGCCGACTGGACCACGCGGAGGCGTCCACGCCGCTGGACCCCGTCGAGGAGCGCGCGGACGCCGAGCTGGCCCGGCGGCTGCGCGGCCCGCTGCTGCGCCGGCACCGCTTCGCCGGGGCGTGGCTGCTGACCGACCGGGTCGCGAAGGGCGGTGACAACGCCGAGGCCCTGTACCGATGGCTGCGCGAGCACCGGCCGGAGGTCAACGCGTGGTTCGTCATCGACGCCGGGTGCCACGACGACGCACGACTGCGCGCCGACGGCTTCCGGATCGTGAACCGGGGCACGCCCGAGCACCTGGAGCTGCTGCTCCTGGCCGACCACGTGATCTCCTCCCACGCCGGTCGCGACGTCACCGACCCGCTCGACGTCGAGCGCCACGGTCCCCCGCGCTGGCACTTCACGTTCCTGCAGCACGGCGTGACGAAGGGCGAGGTGTCGCGCTGGCTCAACACGAAGGACATGGCGCTGCTGGTCGCCTCCACGCCGCGCGAGCACGCCGCCTTCGCCGGCCCCGGGCCGTACCGGGTCACCCCGCTCGAGGCCGTGCTGACCGGCATGCCGCGGCTCGACACGCTGCTCGAGAAGGACCGTGAGCGCACCGTCCCGCCCCACCGGCTCCTGGTCGCCCCGACGTGGCGCCGCTACCTGACCGACCGTCCCGGCGTCGTGGACCGCGTGGCCTTCGACGACAGCGAGTTCTGGCACGCCTGGCTCGGGCTCCTGGCGTCCCCCCGCCTGCACGACCTGTGCGCCGCCCACGGGCTGACGCCGACGCTCATGCCGCACCCCAACCTGCGCGACGAGCTCGCCGGGAGCGACCTGCCGGCCGGGGTCGAGGTGGTCCCGGAGGACGCCGACGTCCAGCGGGTCTTCAGCGAGAGCCGGCTGATGGTCTCCGACTACAGCTCCGTGCCGTTCGACATGGCCTACCTGGGACGTCCGACCGCCTACTACCAGTTCGACCGCGAGACGTTCTTCAGCGGACGGCACACCGAGCGGCTCGGCTGGTTCGACTACGAGCGCGACGGCTTCGGTCCGGTCGCGACCACCCCCGAGACGTTGCTGGACGCCCTGGACGGACTGCTGGCCGGACGCACGTCCGGCACCTACGAGGCCCGCGTCGCCGCGGCCTTCGCCCACCGCGACACCGACAACAGCCGGCGGGTGTTCGAGGCCGTCAGAGCCATCGGGTCCGGCGCCCTCCAGGAGTAGCGAGCCCCTGCCGGAGGGCGGTCACGAGCGAGGAAGTCCCGGAACAACGGGATTCCGGGCCGTGTTGTCTTGGATACGGTGCCGTGCTGCCGATCACTCACAGGCACCGCCGTCCCCACTGCTCAACACCTCAGGGAGTCTCCGTGCCCAGACGCACGTCCGCCGTCCTCGGGATCCTGGCTGCGATCGTCACCGCGACGTTGGTCGCGGCGCCGGCCCAGGCCGCGTCCAAGACACCGGCCAAGGTCGGCTGGGCGAAGGTCTCGGCCGCCAAGCCGACCTCGTTCACCGTGTCGTACGCCTCGGCGTCGCGGGCGAAGCGCTACCAGGTCCAGTGGTCCACCCGGTCGACGTTCGCCGGCGCGGGCTCCACGACCCGCTCGCAGCGCTCGGCGCTCGTGCAGAAGCTTCGTCCCGGCACCCGCTACTACGTGCGCGTCCGCGGCGTCAACGGCTCCAAGCGCGGCCGCTGGTCGCCGACCGCCGTGGGACAGACCGCCATCACCACGCCCCTGAAGGGCATCCGCGTCGACCGTGAGGACTTCGACGGACGCTCGATCCGCGTGCGCTGGGACCGCGCCACGAACGTGACCGGCTACGAGCTCAAGTGGTCGACCAGCCGGCAGATGACCAGCGCGCGGTACCGCACCGTGACGACGACGTCGGCCTGGATCAGCGGCGTCACCCCGGGCCGCACGCTCTACCTGCAGGTGCGGGCGCGCAAGGGCGCGCTGGCCGACGGCTGGTCGACGGTCCGCGACGTCGCGCTGCGAGCCCGTCGTCCCGCCAGCTTCCCGTCCGGCTCGTCCGCCTTCGCGGTGCGCCCCGCCGCCAACGGCGTGACGGTCACCTGGTCGAAGACCGCGGACAGCACCCACGCGCAGGCGACGGTCGGGCCGCTGCGCTCGCTGACCGGCATCAAGCGCTGGACGCCGTGGGCCGCGCAGACGCAGAAGACCGGCACCAAGGTCTCCCTCACCGTGCCCGCACGCGACGCCGACCTCACCTCCGTGGCCTACGGCAACCCGTTGTGGGTCCAGCTGTGGGCCAAGAACGGCTTCGCCAAGGGCGACTACGCGGCCCCGCGCAGCAGCCACGGCACCGTCGGAGCGGCGCTGCCGACGCCGACCACCCCGGCCAGTGGCCTGCCCGTGCGCGTCGGCTCGTGGAACGTCATGTGCGAGGGCTGCAACCCCGACGCCGCCCCCTGGTCGACCCGCGCCCCGCGTCTCGCCTCGGCCGTCAACGTCCGGGACCTCGACGTCCTGGCCGTGCAGGAGGCCGTCGCCGGCGGCATGCACGCCTGGAACGACCTCGACAGCCGCCTGTCGGGCCTCGCGGTCACGGAGTCGGCGGTCTACTCGCCGAACCCGCAGAGCAACCAGGGCAACCGCATCTACTACCGCGGCAGCAAGCTCGCGCTGCAGTCCAAGGGCGTGTTCGGCCTGACCTACGCGAAGTCCATGACGACGACGCAGCAGGACACCATGAACGTCCCGTGGGCCCGCTTCCGTCCCGTCGGCGCGGCCGACGCCGCCCAGGACTTCTACGTCGTGGCGGTCCACCTGCCGGCGTACGTGGGCGACAACGCAGCGGTCGCCAAGCGCCTGGGCCAGGTCGCCCAGCAGCTCCGGACGAAGGTCGACGCGGCCACCGAGGACGGCGTCCCGGTGGTCATCGCCGGCGACCTGAACTCCCAGCTCTACCACGAGGCGGCGGGCCAGGCCGCGGGCACGCCCGGCCCCCAGACGACCCTCGTCCGGTCCGGGTTCTACGACTCGGCCGCGAGCCAGGCGCCGGTCAACCTGCAGTACGCCAGCTTCAACAAGCTGACGGCGCGCACGCCGGACCCGTCCGGCTACGGGCTGCGCATCGACCACATCCTGACGCGTGGCATCGCCGGCAGCACCCGGTTCGAGAACGTGGTCTCCTACGACGGCTCGGTCTCCTCGACGCCGCCGTCGGACCACAACCTGATCGTCACCGACCTGCAGGTCCCCGCCCGGCCCTGACCGGCCGGCAGCACGACGAAGGGGCCCCGCGCATCGTGCGCGGGGCCCCTTCGTCGTTCCCGTCCCGTGCCCGTGGGCCGGTCGGTCCGACCGGCGTCAGTCCGTCGGCACGTTCCAGGCGTCGTCCGGGGCGGCCGTGACCGCGCGGCCGGCGGACAGCGGACGCGTCGTCTCGACGATGGCCCGGTACACGCGCTCGCAGTTGCGCCCGTCGCGGACCGGGAAGGTGCGCTGGATGCGCTCCAGGTAGTCCGGCGCGGCTCCCCCGCGGCGGGCCACGTCCAGCACCGCGTCGACGGTCTCGTCGACCTCGAGGGTCACCGGACCGAACCCGCTCTTCTCGTAGTCGAAGTAGCCCGGCCGCTCGATGTGCGAGCCGTAGAAGTCGTCGCGGTCGAACTGGAAGTAGACCACCGGCCCGTGGAGGTAGGCCATGTTGAAAGCGATCGAGGAGTAGTCGGTCACCATGATCGCCGCGTGCGCGATGACGTCACGCACCTTGTCGTCGGAGTACCGCAGCAGGCGGACCGACTCCGGGAGGTCGAAGTCCTCCAGGTACGGCTGGGTGTTCGGGTGCGGCATGAACGCGATCTGCAGGCCGAGCTCGTCGGCCGCGGCGTGCAGCCGCTCGTCGCACAGGAACGCGCGCCACGCCTGGGCGTACCGGCTGTCCATGAAGTCGTCGCGGTGCGCGCGCTCGTTCGTGGCACCCAGCGAGCGTCCGCTGAGGTACTCGCGCCACGTGGGCATGACGACGACGAGGTTGCGGTCGCCGTCGGCCACCCGCTCGCTGGCCGCCAGGAGGTCGTCGAAGCGGGGCAGCCCGGTCAGCCGCACCTCGCGCGGGGAGAACTTGAACGGGGAGTCACCGGCGATGTAGTCGTACTCGTCCTGGGTCGACGTGACGAACACGTCGATGTCCTTGAGGTTCAGCCAGCGCGAGATGTCGCCCTTGATGACGCCGTGCTGCAGGAACGTGTAGCGCCAGTGCGGCGGGCCGTAGCGCGCCCGCGGCAGCGGGTCCACGACGTACCGGTCGATGTGGGACGACACCAGGTGGTCGGCGTTCACCAGCGCCGCGCGCCAGGCCCACGAGCCGTAGCGCAGCAGCCGGACTGAACGGTCCTTCTTGAGCCGGTCCCAGTCCGACGAGCGCCGGTTCTG
Source organism: Aeromicrobium massiliense JC14 (assembly GCF_000312105.1). Lineage (GTDB taxonomy): Bacteria > Actinomycetota > Actinomycetes > Propionibacteriales > Nocardioidaceae > Aeromicrobium > Aeromicrobium massiliense. The sequence goes on along the minus strand of NZ_HE978638.1, from coordinate 234,340 downwards.
GACGTAGAAGGCGTTCACGTTCGGCTTGGTGCGGCGCAGCCAGCGGTACAGCACCTCGGCGCTGTCGTCGGCGTCCATGTCGCGGTCCATGAGCACCCAGGCGTGGCTGAAGGGACGGCGGACCGGCCACGAGCGCAGCAGGCGGTCGTGCCAGCGCGGACGCACCTCGGGCTTCGGCTGGCGCTCCTCGCGCAGCGACTGCCGCAGGCGGCGCCAGAGCGGCACGCGGTCGCGCAGGTGCTCCGGACGGAGCGACTGCACCTGCTCGACCATGTCGCGCACCTCGAAGGGACGCAGCCGGTAGCGGTTGCGCACCTCACCGGGACGGACCAGTCGCTGCACCTCACCGTCGAGGCGCAGCTGGACGCGTCCGGCCGACGAGACCCACAGGACCCGCTCGCGCATCACCAGACGGCCCATGAGCCAGAGCTGACGCGTGGTGGAGTACCGGGCCTCGGCGGAACGGCCGCGGACGAAGATCTCCTCGCGGGGCGGCTCGCCGGTGTACCGGTACGTCAGGCACACCAGCCCACGGGCGTCGTCGACCCCCGCGACCTCGACCTCGGCGGACCGGTGGTCACCCTCCTCGGTGCCGAAGAGGAAGAACTCCCGCATCCACCACGGGACGCCCGTGACCTCGAAGGACTCCACGATCTCACGCGACAGCAGCCCGGCGATGGTCCGCATGTGCTCGTGGAATACGCGCGAGGCGTCTGGCGAGATGGACGCCGTGTGGGACTGGGCGCGCTGGTCGTCCTTGAACAGCCACAGCAGGTCGTACAGGACCATGTACTGGATCCAGTACGGGGCCCGGACGCTCCTGGCGGCGCCCCGCTGGAGCAGGTCGATGGTGCCGAAGCGAGGCACGTCGGTGTAGATGCGCTCGTTGCGGTGCCCGGTCTGCATCGTCGACGTGCCGTCGGCCCGGCGGCGGTACAGGTACGCCGCCGTGGAGACGAGGCCCACGAGCGGCTTGTCGCAGGCCAGCAGGAAAGCGCCGAGGAAGTGCGAGTCCTCGAAGCGCGGCACGACCCGGCCGTCGAACTCCAGCCCGCTGGTCTCGAGGACCGACCGGTCGAACACCGCCGACGCCGCGCTCATCTGGATCAGCTCGGGCGAGAGGTCCAGGTCGACGCGACGGTTGCCGAACGCGAACTTGCGCCGCATCGGGTGGATGTCGCGGACGACGTCCTCCTCCTCGATCCAGATCTTCATCGGTGCGGCGAGGAACGGGACGTCCGGCCACTGCTCGCGCACCAGCGTCATCTGCTCGAAGTAGTCGTCCGAGAGCTTGTCGTCGGAGTCGGGGAAGGTGATCCACGGGGCGGTCGCCCGGCGCATGCCGGCGTTGCGGGCAGCCGCGACGCCCCCATTCTCGAGGTGCAGCGCCACGACGTGGTCGGGCCACTTGGCGGCGAAGGCGTCGATGACGGCGGCCGACTCGTCGGTGGAGCCGTCGTCCACCAGGACGATCTCGAGGTCGTCCATGCCGACGGTCTGGCGCTCCAGGGAGTCGAGCAGGTCGGGCAGGTATCGCGCCGTGTTGTAGACCGGGACCACCACCGCGTAGGTCGGGGTCTTCGCCATGCATGTCTCCTTCAGAGGACTCACTATGCTGGACAGCACCGCTCACTCTATGTCGTCGTGCCCCTCCCGAGGGCCTGGAGGTAGTCCCTGCCGTGAAGACCCGTGCCCTCGTCCCGCTCGTCGTCGTGGGTCTGCTCCTGGCAGCGTGCTCGGCCGCCCCGTCCACCGACCGAGGGGACGATCCGGGGACCTCGACCTCTCCGAGCGCGACCACGGCACCGCCCTCCCCCTCGCCGGAACCGAGCACGGCGGCGGCGCAGATCACCCCGGACCCGCGCCGGGCGACCGAGGACCAGATCAGCTACGGCGACCGCACCTGCCACCAGGACAAGCGCAGCAGCAAGGTCCTGACCTGCGTCTTCGGCGACCCCCAGGGCGACGTCGAAATCGTCGCCGTCGGCGACTCCAAGACCGAGCAGTACCTGTCCGTGCTCGACCGCGTGGGCAAGGACCGCGGGTGGCGCGTCGTGAGCATGACCAAGTCGGCGTGCGCGTTCAGCACCGCCCAGCTCGCCGGGGGCCCGAACCCCAACGCGTCCTGGAAGGCGTGCGAGGACTGGAACCGCAACGCCCTGCGCAAGATCGACCGGCTGAAGCCTGACGCGGTGTTCACCGCGCTGTACAAGCTGAAGGTGCCGCAGTTCGGCCGCGGTCTTTCCGGCGACGAGCAGCGGACCCTGATGGCCGAGGGGATCCACGACGCGCTGGAGCGCACGGGCGTGCCGTCCGTCGTGCTGCGGGCCACGCCGCGCGCCGAGTCCGCCGACGACGTCGCCGTCTGCGTCGAGAAGAACCGTCGGGACCCCTCCCGCTGCGACATCACGGGCGACACGGTCAGCGACCCCGAGCTGGTCTGGACCTCGGCCGGGATGGACGTCATCCTCGACGGTCTCGACCAGGGCACCGCGATGTCGATCAACAACCTGATGTGCTCCAGCGACCGTCGGTGCGAGTCCGTGGCCGACGGCATCCTGCGCTACCGCGACTCCCACCACCTCACCGAGACGTTCCTGCTCTCGATCGCCGATGCGTTCGGCTCGCGCCTCGAGCGGGCGCTCGTCCGCGTCGGCGTCGAGCCGTGACCCGCACGTCCCGCCTGCTCGCGCTGCTGCTGGCCGCCGCGCTGCTGGCCGGGGCCTGCTCCTCGGACGTGATGCGCCGGCTCACCGGCAGCGACGTCGGCTACTCCCCCGCGCCGTGGGACGCCAAGGACGACGAGATCGACTACGGCGACCGCACCTGCCACCAGCACAAGGACGAGTCCGAGGTGCTGACCTGCGAGTTCGGCGACCGCGACGGCGACGTCCACCTCGTCGTCGTGGGTGACTCGATGACCGAGCAGTACCTGCCGGCCATGGACGCCATCGGGCAGGAGCGCGGCTGGCGCATCACCGGCATGACGAAGTCCGCGTGCCCGTTCATGAGCGGACGGCTCGACGAGCGCCGCACGCAGCGCAACACCAGCTGCGAGGCGTGGAACGCCGCCGCCGTCGAGCGCATCCGCGAGCTGCGGCCCGACGCGGTCGTCAACGCGCTGTACCTGATGCGCGGGCTCGACCACGAGACCGTCCGCGCCGGGCTGGCCCGCTCCCTGTCCACGCTCGCCGACGCCGGCATCCCCGCCGTCCTGCTCGACCAGGCACCGCGGACCCGCGAGGACGTCATCGAGTGCCTGGAGGAGGACCCGGAGCAGCCCGGCCGCTGTGCCACACCGCTGGCCGACGCGCAGGACCCGAGCAAGGTCTGGCCCGCCGCGTCGAGCGCGTGGCTGCTGCAGCGCCTGGGCGACCGCGCGCGTGTCGTCGCGGTGGACGACCTGCTGTGCGACGCCGACGGCTGTCCCGTCGTCGACCAGGGCGTGCTGCGCTACCGCGACGACCACCACCTGACGGCGACGTTCGTGCGGTCCGTCGCACCCCGGCTGGGTGACCGGATCGCGCAGGCGCTGGCGGCGGTCGGCGGCTGAGCCCGGCGCCGCGGACCGATAGAGTCGCGCCGGTGAGCGTGCCCGTCCTCCTCGTGACCAGCAACGGCGTCGGCATGGGCCACCTGACCCGCCAGCTCACGCTGGCCCTCAGCGGCGCCGGGCGGCTCGAGCCCACCCTCGCCTCCCTCTCCGCCGCGCTGCCGACCGTCGCGCGCGCCGCCGCCGACGGACGCCTGCCGGACGTGCCGGGCCTGCGCCTCGAGCACGTCCCGAGCCGCACCGCGTCGTGGATGCCGTCCGGCCGCGCCGGCGGCCTGGCCCGCACCCTCGCCTGGGAGCCCTACCTGCGCGACCGGCTCGTGCTGCTGGCTGCCGAGACGGGGGCCCGGGTCGTCGTCTTCGACGGCGTCGTCCCCTACCGCGGGCTGCTCGAGGCGCGCCGGGCCCTGCCCGGCACCGCGTTCGTGTGGATGCGCCGCGGCATGTGGCGGCCCGGTGTGGGCGCTTCCTGGCTGGCCGCGGCGGACGCGTTCGACCTCGTGGTCGAGCCGGGCGACTTCGCCGGACGTGGCGACACGGGCCCGACCCGCGACCGCGGCGACGCCCGCCGGGTCGCGCCCGTGGCGATGACCGACGTGCTCCCCGTGGTCGAGCCGCGCGACGCCCGCCGCCACCTCGGTCTCGATCCCGACCGCCCCGCGCTCCTGCTCGCTCCGGGCTCCGGCGTCCACACCGACCTGACCGCGGCGGCCGACGCCGTGCTGGCCTCGGTCGACGCGTCCGACGCCGGCTGGCAGGTGGTGGTGACGAGCCAGCGCATCGCCCGCCACGCCATCGGCCAGGACCGCGCCGACGTCACCGTGCTGCGCGACGTCTACCCGCTCGCCGGCTGGATGACCGCCTTCGACGCCGCCGTCGGCGCGGCCGGCTACAACGCGGTGCACGAGCTGCTCTCGGCCCGCGTGCCGACCCTGCTGGTGCCCAGCACCGGTCACGAGACCGACGACCAGGACGCCCGCGCCCGTGTGCTCGCCGAGGACGGGGTCGCGCTGCACGCCTCGCCGGACGACCTCGCGACCGTGCGCGCCTCGGTCGAGCGGCTGCTGGACGCCGGCGAGCGGGACGCCCTGCGGGACGCCACCGGCGGGCTGCCCGCGGCGACCGGCGGACGCGAGGCGGCCGACCTGGTGCTGGAGCTCGCGGCCGGACGCCCCGCTCCGGCCTGGCCCGAGCGGGTGGGCGGTCGTCGCTGGCCGGCGCCGGTGCGCGGCTCGGTGGCGCTCAGCGACGACGCCGACGGCGCCGGAGAGCGTCCGGTCGAGCACGTGCTGGCGGGCGCGAGCGAGCGCTACCGCGACGCGCGGCGGCGGGTGGCGCGGCGGCTCTACCGGGGCTGAGCGTCGCGACGCCAGACCGCCCGCTGGCGCAGGCGGGCGCGACGGCCGGCAAGTGTCCGGGCGCGGGCCTTGAGCCGCGGCACCGGCCCGTGGGCGCGCTCGGCGGCCTCCTCGGAGCCCGGCGCGGCGGCCGGGGCGGCGAAGCCCAGGTCGGACCCGTCGACCCAGTGCCGCCAGCGGCCGTCGTCCGCGGCATGACCGGTGGCGAGCTCGGCGTCGAGGGTCTCGTCGTCGGCCAGCAGCCGCTCGTAGCGCTCGCCCTCGGCCACCTCACGGCCCCGCACGGCGACCGGCCCGGTGTCGTCGTCGTGCACGTAGACCCGCACGACCTCGCGGCCGGGCGCGACGAGCGAGGCGAGCAGCCGCACCAGCGCGCCGGGCGCCACCCGGGTGCCGGCCGGCACGACCACGACCGCCTCGGGGACGGCGGACGGGCGCTCGTCGCCGACGGTGAGGACGGGGACGTCGAGCCCGGCACGGCGCACGGCCGCGGCGAGGGCGGAGACGGTGGCTCCCGCGTCCTGGCCGGGACGGGGACGGACCCAGACGTGCACGCTGCGCATGTCCGTCACGATACGACCCTGGCGCACGTCGGGCTCCCGGGCCCGGTCCACTAGCGTTGCCTGCCATGAGCACCGTCCGCGCCTCGGTCGACCTGACCCGTGACAACCCGGTCGGTCGCGTGCCGGAGCCGGTCGGCCACCACGTCGCCACCCTGACGGGCGACGCCGACGGCTGGACGCTCCGCCGTCCCGCCCGCCTGCGCCGGCGCGGCCGGTGGGAGGCGCTCGACGACACGCTCGACCTGCTCGACGACGTCCACGACGTCGACGTCCGCACGTCCGGCGCGCCGCAGGACGTCCTGTCGCGCTGGGCGCTGCGCGCCGCGGCCCGCGGCAGCCTGGTGACCGGCGACGTGCCCGGTTCCGTCGTGCCCGTGGGCCCCGCCCCCACGAGCCGGCCCGGCGACCTCGACCACGACGTGCGCAGCGTCCGCCAGCGCCGGGCGGCGCTGGCCACCGGCCTCGGACCCGCCCCGACGGTCTCGGCCGTGCTCGTGACGCGCCGTCCGGCCCTCGTGCCGCGGATCCTGGCCATGCTGGACGCCCAGCGCTACCCGTCGCTCGAGGTCGTCCTCGTGGTGCACGGCGACGAGCCGGTCGAGGTGCCCGCCGGGCTCGCGGTGCCCGTCCAGCTGCTGCACGCCCCCGGCGACCGCTCGCTCGGGCACGCGCTCGAGCTCGGCTGCGCGGCGGCGTCCGGCACGCTGCTGACCAAGGTCGACGACGACGACTTCTACGGCCCCGACCACGTGCTCGACCTGGTGCTCGCGCACCGCGTCTCGGGTGCGCTCATGGTCGGCAAGAGCACGACCGTCGTCCACGTCGAGCAGCTCGACGCCACCGTGCGCCGGGTCTTCGGCGTGCCCGAGGGCTTCACCCACCGCGTGGCCGGCGGCACGATGCTGCTGTCGGCGGACGACCTGCGCGCCGTCGGCGGCTGGTCGGACGTCCCGCGGGCCGTCGACACGAAGCTGCTGGAGTCGGTCGCCCGGGCCGGCGGACGCGTGTACCGGCCGCACGACGTCGGCTACCTGTACGTGCGCCACCGTCCGGCGCCCGGCCTGGAGCACACCTGGAGCACCGACCCGCGCCACTTCCTGCGCAACACTCGCGAGCAGTGGCTCGGGCTGCTGGCGCACGAGGAGTTCGGCACCGCCTAGCGGCTACTCCGTGCCGCGGCTGAGCAGGAAGCCCGTGCCCCACGCCATGTGCATGGTGGCGATCGCGGCAGGCACCGTCAGGCGGGCGCGCAGCCCCAGACCGCGTCCGGCGGCGAGACCCCCGGCCGTCACGAGCAGCGCGTAGCCGACCAGCGGCAGCAGCCCGACCAGCGTCCACGCCGGCCACGACCCGACGAGCGCGGCGACCGCTCCCCCGGCGAGCACGAGCAGGCCGACGGCGATGCCGAGCACGGCGATCGGAGCGGCCAGGTAGCGCAGCGAGACGGTGCTCGGGTTCGCACGCACGAGCTTGCGCCGCCATGTGCCGTAGTCGAAGTACTGGCGCGCGAGCCGGCGCAGCGTGGGCCGCGGCCGGTACTCCACGCGCATCGCCGGGGTGAACCAGATGGTGCCGCCGGCCTCGCGCAGGCGCAGGTTCAGCTCCCAGTCCTGGGCGCGCAGGTAGCGCTCGTCGTAGCGGCCCACGGCGTCCAGCGCCTCGCGGCGGAAGGCGCCCAGGTAGACCGACAGGGCCGGACCCTCGCCGCCGCCGACGTGGAACGACTCACCGCCCACGCCGATCGGGGACGTCATCGCCGCGGCGATCGCCTCCTCGGTGGGGGTCGTGCCGACCGCGGCCATGACGCCGCCGACGTTGACCGCACCGGTGCGCTCGAGCGTCGCGACCGCGGTGGCGACGTAGTCGTGGGGCACGACGGCGTGGCCGTCGACGCGGACGAGCACGTCGTGACGGGTGGCGGCCAGCGCGGCGTTGAGGCCGGCCGCGGTGAGCCCGGTCGGGTTGTCGACCACCGTCACACGGCCGGGGTGGCGGACGGCGAGGTCGTCCAGCAGCTCGCGGGTGCGGTCGCGGGACGGGCCGCAGGCGACGACGAGCTCGAGCGGCCCGGCGTGGTCCTGCGCCAGGACGGCCTCGACGGTCTCGACGATGTGCTGCTCCTCGTCGCGCACCGCCATGAACACGCTCACGCCCGGTGCCTGCTCGCCCACTGTCTTCCCGTCCTCGTCCCGATGTCCGGGCGTCAACCTACCGGCTGACGTCCCCGGCCCCGAACTCGTGGGCGTCGCGGGCGAGCAGGTGCTCGGCCACGACGACGTCCATCGGGCCGGTGACCTTGAGGTTGCGCTCGTCGCCCGGCACGACCGCGACGGGGACGTCGGGCAGGTAGCGCACGACGACGCTCGCGTCGTCCGTGGCCGTGAAGCCGGGGTCGGCGGTGGCTAGGTCGTAGGCCCGGCGCAGCGTGGCGAGCCGGAATCCCTGCGGCGTCTGCACGCGGCGCAGGGTCTCGCGCTCGTGCAGTCCGCTCACGACGTCCGCGTCGACGGTCACGACGGTGTCGACGAGCGGCAGCACCGGCTCCACGGCCTCGTGGTCGCGCAGCGCCTCGACGCACGCGGTGACCACGTGGTCGGGCAGCAACGGGCGGGCGGCGTCGTGGACGAGCACGTCGCAGTCCTCGTCACCCAGCGCGGCGAGGGCGGCCAGGGTGCTGTCGGTGCGGGTGGCCCCGCCCTCGACGACGGTTCGGACGGAGGTGAACCCGTGCTCGCGGACGACGTCGTGCGCCTCGTCGAGGTGGCCGGGGTTCATGACGACCAGCACCTCGTCGACCAGCGGCGAGCGCTCGAACGCGGCGATCGCGTGGCCGAGGATGGTCGTGCCGCCCAGCCGCAGCAGCTGCTTGGGCTGCTCGCCGCCGAGCCGGGTGCCGAGGCCGCCGGCCAGGACGACCGCGACGGTGCGACGGCTCATCAGCCGCGCTCGGGACGGATGACGGCGTCCTTCTGGGCGTGCTTCCACTCGCGGAAGCCCTCCTCGGTGACGCCGCGGCGCCAGTACGCGGAGACGGAGAGGTCGCGCCGCTCGACCCGCTCGCGGACGTACGGCCGCACGGTCTTGAGCAGGGCCGACTCGCCGTGGACGAACGCCTGCACGCGACCCTCGGGCCAGTCCCAGGCGCGGACGGCGTCGTCGAGCAGCGTCGTGGTGCCGGGGGCGGCGTCGCCGCGGTGCAGCCAGTGCACGTCGAGCTCGGCCTTCGTGACCAGGGCGGCCTCGTCGTCGGGGCCACCGACCTCGGCGAACACGACGGCGCGGGCGCCCTCGGGCAGCGCCTCGAGCGACACCGCGACGGCCGGCAGCGCCGACTCGTCGCCGACCAGCAGGTGCACGTCGGCCTCGGGGTCGGGCGTGTAGCCGCCGCCGGGGCCGAGCGCGTGGATGCGGGCGCCGGGCCGGACGCTCGCGGCCCACGGGCCGGCGATGCCCTCGTCGCCGTGCACGACGAAGTCGATGACGAGCTCGCCGGCGTCGAGGTCGACGTGGCGCACCGTGTAGGTACGCAGCACGGGCTGGGCCTCGGCCGGGAACGTCGTGCGGACCAGGTCCAGGTCGAACGGCTCGGGGTACTCGACGTCGTCGGCCAGGAAGAGCAGCTTGACGTAGCTGTCGGCGCACGGGCTGGGCTCGAACGCGGCCAGGCCGGGTCCGCCGAAGGTCACGCGCTGCAGGTGGGCGGAGACGCGCTCGGTGCGCAGCACCTCCAGGGACGTCACGGACTTGGCCATGCCGCCACCTTAGCCAGCCCTAACCCAGCGTCCGGACGTCCGGACCCGGTCGCGGACCTCACCCGAGCCCGGCTCCCCCGCGATGTGTGGAGCAATCGACCTGTCTGCGCGTCCCGGCGGTCCATGCCTCCACACATCGCGGCAGCGCGCGGCTCGAGTGACCCGGACCGGCCGCACGAGGCCCCTGGCGGGCTGGCCCGTCCTGACTAGTCTGGGCCTGTGACCCACGGCATCGACGTCGAGCAGCTCGACTCCTCCATCCGCCCGCAGGACGACCTCTTCCGCCACGTCAACGGACGCTGGCTGCGCGAGACGCAGATCCCCGCCGACCGGGCCACGGCCGGCGCGTTCATGGACCTGCGCGACGCCGCCGAGCTGAAGACGCGCGAGATCATCGAGCGCGCCCAGGCCGAGCCCGCGGACGACGAGGAGCGCAAGATCGGCGAGCTCTACGCGTCCTTCATGGACACCGAGCGCATCGAGGCGCTCGGCGGCACCCCGCTGCAGCCCGACCTCGCCGCGGTCGACGCGATCGACTCGGTCTCGGCGTTCGCGACGACGCTCGGCAGCCTGGAGCGCTCCGGCGTCGGCACGGTCGTCGGCATGTACGTCGCCCCCGACAAGGGCGCGCCGGACACCTACGTGGCCTACCTGGTGCAGACCGGTCTCGGCCTGCCCGACGAGTCCTACTACCGCGGCGACGAGAACGCCGACCTGCGCGACGCGTACGTCGTCCACGTCACCCACATGCTCGAGCTGGCCGGCCTGGACGACGCGGCCGTGCGCGCGGAGCGGGTCATGGCGCTGGAGACCGCGATCGCCGAGCGGCACTGGGACCGGGTCGCCACGCGCGACGCCCAGAAGACGTACAACCCGATGACGTACGAGCAGCTGCGCGACCTGCTGCCCGCCTTCGACTGGGACGCGTGGGCCGAGGCCGCGCAGATCCCCGCGTCCGTGCTGGCCAAGGTCGTCGTCTCGCAGCCGACCTACTACTCCGGCCTGGCCGACCTGCTGGTCGAGGACCGGCTCGACCAGTGGAAGGACTGGCTGCGCTGGAACGTCGTCCACGCCTCGGCGGCCTACCTGTCCGAGGAGTTCGTCGCCGAGAACTTCGACTTCTACGGCCGGACGCTGTCGGGCACCGACGAGCTGCGCGAGCGCTGGAAGCGCGGCGTCGGCTTCGTCGAGGGCGCGATGGGCGAGGCGGTCGGCAAGATCTACGTCCGTACCGAGTACCCCGACGTGGCCCGCGAGCGCATGGGCGTCCTGATCGAGAACCTCATGGCCGCCTACCGCGAGAGCATCACCGCCCTGCCGTGGATGAGCGACGCCACCAAGGCCGAGGCGCTCGACAAGCTGAGCCGCTTCGACCCCAAGATCGGCCACCCGCGCACCTTCCGCGACTACTCGGCGCTCGAGACCGACCCGACCGACCTGCTGGGCAACCGCCAGCGGGTGATGGCCATGGAGATCGACCGCGAGCTGGCCAAGGTGGGCGGCCCGATCGACCGCGACGAGTGGTACATGACGCCGCAGACGGTCAACGCCTACTACAACCCGACGATGAACGAGATCGTCTTCCCCGCCGCCATCCTGCAGCCGCCGTTCTTCGACGCCGAGGCCGACGACGCGGTCAACTACGGCGCGATCGGCGCGGTCATCGGGCACGAGATCGGGCACGGCTTCGACGACCAGGGCTCGCACTACGACGGCTCCGGCGCGCTGCGGAACTGGTGGACCGACGAGGACCGCGCCGCCTTCGAGCAGCTCACCGGCTCGCTGGTGGCGCAGTACGACCCGCTCAGCCCCGAGGGCGCGGACGGCGCCACGGTCAACGGCTCGCTGACCATCGGCGAGAACATCGGCGACCTCGGCGGCCTGGGCATCGCGCTCAAGGCGTACCTGCTCGCCCGCGGCGACGAGGCGCCCGAGCCGATCGACGGCTTCACCGACCTGCAGCGCTTCTTCCTCAGCTGGGCCGTCGCCTGGCAGGGCAAGACGCGTCCGGCCGAGACGCTCCGCCGGCTCACGCTCGACCCGCACTCGCCGCCGGAGTTCCGCTGCAACCAGGTCGTCCGCAACATCGACGCCTTCTACGAGGCGTTCGACGTCAAGCCCGACGACGCCCTGTGGCTCGACGAGAGCGAGCGCGTCACCATCTGGTGACCACGCGCAGGTGACGAAGGGGCCCCGCCACCCGGCGGGGTCCCTTCGTCGTCCTCGAGGCGTCCGGGGCGCTGACGAGCCGGGCGCGGCGCGGCGCTGACCCCCAGCTCCACGCCGCGTGCGGGCGGCTCGTCAGCGCCCCGGGCGTCCCGTCAGCGGTACGAGGTCGCGGCGGCGTGCACCGCGCGGACGTACACGTCGGCGTGGTTGTAGCTGAAGATCGCCGCGGTCCAGCCGTCCGCCGTCGACAGGTCGCGCCCGTCGTGGCACAGGTAGCGGGCGGCGGCGAGCGCGGCGTCGTCCAGGTCGTGCGGGTCCGCGACCCCGTCGCCGTCGGCGTCCACCTCCCAGGCCGCCCACGTGGACGGGATGAACTGCAGCGGCCCGACCGCGTGGTCCCAGCGCGGGTCGCCGTGCCAGGCGACGGACGCGCTCGTGGCCGCGATCGCCGCGACGCCCTCGGAGCCGTCCAGCGCGGGACCGAAGATCGGCTCGACCGGACGTCCGTCGTCGCCGAGCGCGCCGCGTCCGTGGCCGGACTCGACCTGTCCGATGCCCGCCAGCGTCGTCCAGCCCAGGCGGCACCCGCGGTGCTCGACGGACGTGCGCAGGGTCGCGCCGGCGTAGGCCTGCACCGCTCGGGCCGGGACGCCGGTGCGGGCGGCGGTCTCGGCGACCCAGGCCGGGTCCGCTCCCCCGTCGCCGGCCGGCGACGTGGGCTCCTCGACGCTGGCCGCGGCCGGGGCGACGGCTACGACGACGGGGTCGGGGGTCATCGACCGGTCGGCCGGCGCGCCGGGCACCAGGGACGCGCCGAGGGCGCCGACCGCGACCACGGCCAGCGCCCCGACGAGCAGCGTCGTCCGGCTCACCCGAAGCGGCCGTTGACGTAGTCGTGCGTGCGCTGGTCCTGCGGGTGGGAGAACATCACGCCGGTCTCGCCGTGCTCGACGATGACGCCCGGCGTGCCCTGCGCCGCGAGGAAGAACGCGCACTGGTCCGAGACGCGCGCGGCCTGCTGCATGTTGTGCGTGACGATGACGATCGTGACCTCCTGGGCCAGCTCGACCATCGTCTCCTCGATGACCCGCGTGGACGTGGGGTCGAGCGCCGAGCAGGGCTCGTCCATGAGCAGCACCTTGGGCTTGATCGCCAGCGACCGGGCGATGCACAGGCGCTGCTGCTGGCCGCCGGACAGTCCGCCGCCGGGCGCGTCCAGCCGGTCCTTGACCTCGTTCCACAGGCCGCCGCGCACCAGGCACGACTCGACCAGCTCGTCCTTCTCGGCGCGGCCGGCACGGGTGCCGGTCAGCTTGAGGCCGGCGAGGACGTTGTCGCGGATCGACATGGCCGGGAACGGGTTCGGCTTCTGGAACACCATGCCGATGTCGCGGCGCACGTCCATGAGCTTGCGCTGCGGCTCGTAGACGTCCTCGCCGTCGAGCAGCACCTGGCCGCCGAGCTGGGCGCTCGGGACGAGCTCGTGCATGCGGTTGAGGATGCGCAGGAAGGTCGACTTGCCGCAGCCGGAGGGGCCGATGAGCGCGGTGATGCCGCCGGCCGGCATGTGCAGCGAGACCCGGTCCAGCACCTTGCGGCTGCCGAACCAGGCCGAGACCTCGCGCGCGTCCAGCGTCGCGGCGCGGGAGCCCGGCGCGAGCGCGCGCGCCGGCACGACGGCGGGCAGGACGGTGGTGTCGTCGGACACGGCCGGGACGATGGTCGTGATCGCGTCGGTGCTCATCGAGGAGCCTCTCTGGTGGTGCGGGCCGGGCCGGCGCCACGAGGGCGCCGACCCGGCCGGGGTGGGGTGGTGCTCAGCGGACGGTGAGCTTCAGCGTCTTGCCCTTGGCGGGCGCGACGTTGCGGTCGCCGGAGTAGACGACGGTCAGCTTGTGCGAGCCCTTCTTGAGCTTCGCGAGCTTGACCGTGGCCTTGCCGCCGCGCAGGACGGCCGTGCCGACCGTCTTCGAGCCGCGCTTGATCGTGATCTTGCCGGTGACCGGCGTGCCCTTGGCCGCGCCGCTCGGGACGACCGTGACGGTGACCGAGCCACGCTTGGTGGCCTTGATGCGCGTCGCCGAGAGCTTCGCGGTGACCACGCCGGCGGCCTTGGCCACCGAGACCGTGCCCGCCGCGGAGGCGGCGTCGTGCGTGGCGCTGCCGCCGAAGGCGACGGTCAGGCGCTGGTTGCCCGCCGCGATGCCGGCCGGGACGGTGACCCGGGCGGCGCCCTTGGCGAAGACGGTGCGGTAGGCACGGCCGCCGACGGTGACCGTCGCGGCACCGTTGACCGGGGCGCTGGCCTTGGCCGTCAGCGCGACCGCGCGGCCGTAGGTGGTGCGGGCCGAGGCGACGCTGAGCGCGACCGGCGTCTTGACCGTGACCTTGACCGCGGCCGCGTTCGACGCGTGCTGCGACAGGACGTCGCGGGGCGTGAACGCCGCGGCGTAGGTGTGCGCACCGGGCGCGACGTTGGACAGCGTCAGGTTGGCGACGCCGCCGGCGACGACGGCCTTGCCGAGCGACGTGCCGTTCTCGGTGAACTCCACCGACCCCTGGACCGAGACCGTGGACTTCACCGTGGCGGTCAGACGCACCTGACGCTTGCCCAGCGACGCGACCTTCAGCGACGTCGACGTCGCGGCTGCCGCGTCGTCGGAGGTCTTGAAGTTGTTGGTCGCGCCCTCGAGCCACTCACCGCACACGCCACCGCGGTCGGTGGACGCGAGCTGCAGGAAGCCGGCCTTCTCGATGGCCGCCTTGCCCTCGGCCGAGCACAGGAAGCCGTTCTCGCCGAAGATGCCCTCGAGCTTGGCACCGAGGGCACCGTTCAGGTCCGCCTTGCGGACGAGGTTGTACATGGGACGGGGCTTGGGGGCCCAACCGCCGAGCAGCGAGACCGTCGGCGTCGACTTGGCACGGCCCTCGGAGAACGGGGCGATGGCGTTCGCGTCGTTCTTGATCTGGTCGTCGCTGTGCTCCTGGACCTCGACGAGCTTGTTGGACAGCGTCAGGTCGGCGCCGTTCTTGACGGCCTTCAGCTGGCTCTCGAAGTACGTGCGCGTGCCGGAGCCGCCGAACGGGATGAGCGCCTTGATGGTTCCGGGCTTTCCGCCGACCTGGGACCAGTCGGTGATCGTTCCCTCGTAGATGCCGAGGATCTGCTGGTCCGTCAGGGTGGCCGGGGCGTTCGAGCCCGTCGCCTTCACGGCGAGCTTGAGACCGTCCACCGCGAAGGCGGCCTGGAACAGCGAGCTGTCGCTGGCCGAGATCGAGGACGAGGAGCGCGCGTAGTCGACGTTGGGGTCGTTGGTGCCCGGGACGAGGCGGGCCTTGCCCTTGCCCGAGCTGGCGATGTCGGTGCGCAGGACGGGCGTTGCGCCCTCGCGCAGGACCACGGAGGAGGGATCGCCGATCGCGGCGAACGACGCCAGGCGCGCGCCGGCGGGCTTGCCGACGTTGTAGGCCTGGGCCGCGTAGGCGATGGCGGCCTGCGTGGTGTCCGAGCCGGTGCCCACGATGTCGCCGGCGACGGGAGTGAACGTCGGGTCGAAATCGTTCGCGGCGTGGGCCGTTCCGGTGGTGACGGCCAACGTGCCCGCCACCAGGGCAGCGCCGGCCGCAAGGGCCGAGACGCGGGTGCGAATCATGTCGTGTCCTTCGGGAGGAGTTCAGGCCGGTCGGTCGCCGGCCACCGGTCGAGACGTTATGGACCGGCCAGGGAAACGCGGGACGTTTGCGATGAACACTGGGTGACCGCTCGGCGGCCACCCAGCGTTCGTGTCAGAGCAGGTTCGGGAGCAGGTGGACGGCCATGTCACCGGCCACCCATGCCGACGCCAGCAGCGGGGCGATGCCCAGTACCCAGGCCAGTGGTGCGCCGACCCGCCGCGTCAGCCAGGTCAGTCCCACCGCCACCGCCAGCAGCCCGCCCAGGGCCAGCGCGAGCGCCGCCATCGCACTGGTGTCGGTCCCCATGGGCAGCTCGGCGTCGGTCACCGCGTTGAGCCGCCCGGCGGGGACGGGCTGCGCCTCGGTGGAGAGGTCGGCGTCGACGTAGACGGCCGAGCCGGCCGACAGGGCGGCCAGACGTCCGTCCCCTTCCGCCGTGACCAAGGTCAGCCGCCCCTTCCCCGCTGCGAGCGGCTGAGGCAGAGGGTCACCCGCTCGGCGGACGCCCGTCACCGTGTACCGCGCGACGCCCTGGCCGGTGGTCGCCTCGATGACGTCACCCGTCCGCAGCGACGTGACGTCGGCGAAGGGGCCTCCGTGGGTCACCGCCCGTCCGTAGACCACCGCGGTCCCCTGCTGACCGGGCATGACGGTGTCGCGTCGGTGCCCGGGCGCGTCGGCGAGCTGGCCGGCCGAGGTGCCCTCGACCACGACCTGCTCCAGGTCGATCGCCGGGATGACCAGCTGGGCCACCGGCGTGCCCGGCGCCACGATGCCGCCGATCGGGACGGTCGCGGCAGCGAGGTCAGCCCGCAGCTGGTCGTGGAGGAGGGTCTGACCACGGTCCTGCGCCAGCCCGCTCAGCAGCAGCAGCTGCAGCAGGAGCCAGGCGGCGACGACCGCCAGCACGGTCAGGGACGAGGTCACGACCGACACCTCGTCAGGCACACCACGGCGTTCAGCAGCTCGAAGGCCCGCCCAGACCGCGCGAGCACGCCGGAACGGCTCGCGCGGCGCACGCCGACGACCCTCCGGGGCCTCCGGTTCCGCGTCGGGCAACGGCGTCGGCGCGACCTGCACGGCGGCACTCATCGACGACCCCCTCGTACCAAGGCGGCGATCCGGACGGCGGGGGCACCGAGCCCGGCGAGCAGCAGCAGACCCAACAGGCTCGCCATGAGCAGCCTCCCGGTCGACGAGGTCGTCGCTGCGGTGGGCGCCGCCTCCAGCGTCGTCGTGGTGGCGGGGACGTTCGACGGAGTCGTGCCAGGGGCCGCGGCAGGTGCCTCTGCCCCGGGGGCAGCGCCGGAGGGCGACGGAGCGCCATCTCCCGGAGCTCCCTTCACCGGCTTCGTGTCGTCATCGTCGCCGGCGTCCGTCGAAGACGACGGTGCCTGCGCCTCGACTGCGTCGGCCACGGCGCGGGCCTGCTTCCACAGCGCTGCGGTCGCACCGGTGCGCACGATGGGCACGAAGCCGCGGGGAAGCTGGCCGTTGGCCGCTCCGACCGCTTGCCCCTCCGTCGTGGCGACGCGGATGAACTGCGCGACCTTGCGGGCGTCCGCCTTCGGCATCCCCTCGAGACGAGCCGCGGTGTAGACCACCATGGCGCCGGGGTAGGCCGCCGCGTCGCGACGCGTCGTCTCCGGCCCGAGGGTCAGGGCGCCGAGCGCCGCCCTGGGCGCCCGGGCCGTCCGGACGGCAGCACGGACCGCCGACTCCGTCGGCGCCACGAAGCTGCGTCCCGACGCGTTCGTGAAGGCCGTGCCGCTGCCGCGCGTGACCTTCGTCTGCAACGACGCCGTGCGGAGGTCGAGACGGGCAGCGTCGCCGAGGCCGACGACGCCCAGCATGAAGCGGCTGCCGATGCCCTGGCGATCGACCCGACCCATCTTCCACGGGTCGGAGACGCTCGACCGGGTGCACTTGGTCTGCACGTTCGGCCACCCGTCGAGCACGGCCTCGGCGATCTTGCGCAGCGAGCTGATCGGTGCCGCGAGCTGGGTCATGTAGGGCGTGCTGATCTGGCGTCGACACTCCTGCGCCGAGGACGGCACGAACTTGTCCAGCAGCGGCCACTCGTCCACGGGGAGCTTGATCGCGCGGTAGCTCGGGTTCACGACCATCCCCCACGGGTCGGCCTGGCCCTTGACGAACGCGGCCGCCTCGGGGTCGGACGCGATGTAGGTCGTGATGCTCTCGACGACGTCCGACGCCTCGGACAGCGACAGCAGGGCCGCGCCGGCCTCCCGGGCGATCGAGTCCAGGCCGGGGTTGAGCGCCCTGAACTCCGGGTCCTGGTTGATCGACATCGGGTTCTTGGCCATGCCGGGGTGCTGCTGGCCGATCGTCGACCCGGTGTACGACTGCGTGATCAGCTTGGCCAGCAGGCGGGGAGTCAGCCGCAGCTGCTCGAGCTCGCCGGCGTTGTCGGGTCGGTCGATGACGTACGAGACGGCGAAGCCGGTCACCGCCGTCGGGGCGTAGCCGACACGTGTGTCGTTCGCGGCCTCCTGCTCGCCCGACACGAACGCGGCGGCAGCCTCGCCCCTCTCCATCAGCGCGAAGGCGGCGCCGTCGGCCATGCGGTTGTGCTGGAACTTGAAGCGGTCACGCTTCAGGCAGTACGCCGGCGCCCACTGCGTGGACGCCTGGCTGAGCAGCTCCGAGCCGTAGAAGGCGGTGGGGGCGCGCGAGTCCTTGACGTCGCAGACGTCGGGCTCCGTGGCGAAGGTCAGCGGGACGCTGATCCGGTTGCGCCAGTTCGACTCGGCCCACCAGTACACGGGTGAGACCGCAGCGTCGACCCCTTCTCCGGAGTAGTTGCTCGAGCCGGGCGCGAACTGACCGGTCTTCAGGCACTCGTTGCTGGCGCCGTCGGCACAGCTGATGCCCATGATGGGGATGACGACGAGAGAGCACGGCGTGGTCGAGCTGCACCCGAGGGACTCGTTCTCGGTCGCGGTACGCACCTCGAAGCTCACCTCGCCGTTGCCGTCGACGTCGGTGAATGCCGCGACCTCCGCCGGGGGAAAGGCGGCGTCGGCCGCCGCCTCCGGCGCCATCGTCGTGGCGCTGCACGACACGTGAACCGTGCCGGACGCGGCCCGGAAGGGCGTCACGCGCGAGGAGAGACGTTCGACGTCGTCGCACTGCTCGCTCGGGAAGGGGCTCAGGCCCGACTTGGGCTCCCGGTCGGTGGCCGAGGCGAACGCGTCCTGCCGCCACAGTGCCGTGCGCTCCGACGCCTGGACCGAGCGCTGACGAGGGGTCGAGGTCCAGCAGGTCTCGCGGGCGAGGCGACGTCCCGCGGGCAGCGAGGAGTCGTCGCGTCCCCGGCACTGCAGGACCACGACCGGGTACTCCTGATCGAGGCCCTTCTCGCCGAACGGGTTCGTGGCCCGCCCTCCGCTCGGGTGGGCACCGGACCAGGAGACCTGGACCCGCTCGCGGCCACGCAGGTTCTTGGTGTGGTCGACCTTGACGGTCACCGTGCGCTCGTCCACGACGACCCGGTCGCCGCCCTCCTCGAACACGCGCTCCATGCTCTTCGTCGCGGAGAACGCGTCGGAGGTGTCGGCGGTCGCGCCGCCAGGGCTGACCAGGGCGCCGACCGTCAGCGCGAGGGTCAGCGCCAGGACTGCGCGCCTCATGCGTTCCTCCTGCGCTTGCGCAGGAGCGCCGCCAGCATGCCCGGGACGACGACCAGCGCGACGAGCTCGACGGCCGCGAGGGCACCGAAGACGCGCTCGTCCCCCGCTCGACCGGCGAGCAGCTCCACCGGCACCGCCGTCACGTCCCCTCCACCCGTCGCGGTGGCCGCCTGCGGCGCGCCCGTGACGGGGTCGACGGCGCCGGAGGCGCCGGGGACCGCGGCTCCCGCCGGTGCGCCCGGCGTGCCAGCAGCGGGCGTGGTCCCCGGCGCCGCGGTGGCCTTGTCGTCGCCGGCGGCGGCAGAGGCCTCCTCGGTGGACGTCGGAGCGGTCCCGGTGCCACCGCCACACGGACCCGCGCCCTGCTTGTCGCACGCCGCCGGCTGCGGAGCGACCTCGGCGAGCTTGTTCTTGCCGAGGTTCCCGGCGACGAAGGTGGGGTTGTTGCACCGTGTCACCGAGCGCCCGGTGATGTCGACCTTGGGATCGGCCGTCTTGAGCTTCTTGAGCTGGTCGAAGCCGGCCTGGACGAGGTTGAGCGGCAGCGGCGAGTAGCCGTACGCCCCGGCCTTCGACTGTCCCTCGCACAGCGAGTAGAACATGAAGTCCGCGAGCGTCTGGCGCTTCGCCGTGGTCATGCGCTGGTCCTTCGACCCGGTCGGGAGCAGCATGTAGGAGTACGACGAGAGCGGGTAGGCCCGCGGATCCGTCGCGCTGTAGACGCCGTCCAGGATCTGCGTCAGGTACTTGTCCGACCCCTTGTCCTGGTTGATCTTCGCCCGGGTCAGTGCGACCGCCACGTTGTACTGCGTGGGCTCGACGTAGTACCCGGCCTTGTTGAGCACCTTCACCACCGGGTACTTCTTGTTGACCGGGTAGGAGTACTCCACGTAGCCGATGTGCCCGTTGCCCGAGGCACTCGCGATCGTGTTCATCACCTGGTCCGAGCCGGCGGCCGCGATCGCCGCGCCCTTGCGCGGGAAGTACGAGGTCAGGCCCGAACGGCCGAAGAAGCCGCGCCAGATGGCCGGGTACTGCTTGTCCAGCCAGGTCGTGAACTGGGCCGTCGTGCCCGAGCCGTCCGAGCGCAGCACCGGGGTGATCTTCAGCGACGGGAAGACGCGGCCGTTGTTGTCCTTCTTGATCGCCGGGTCGTTCCAGTTCGTGATCTGGTTGGTGAAGATCCTGGCGATCGTCTCGCCGGACAGTCGCAGGTTCTTGACCAGCTTCCCGCCGACCGTGAGCTGGTAGGTGAAGGCCGTGCCACCGGCGATGATCGGCATGTAGGCGAACTCGCGGTTGCCGGCGGAGTCGACGTTCCCGAACTCGTCCTTGCCCTGGTAGGGGATCTCGGTGATGCCGAAGTCGGTGACGTTCTGGCCGAACGCCTTGCGGCCCTGCGACGAGCCGCCTCCGTTGTAGGTGACCTTCATGCCGTTGGCGTCGACGTCGGCGATCCACTGCTGCAGGATCACCTCCGACCAGGTGGAGCCGGAGCCCTCGATCTGGGCGTAGGCCGCCTCGGCCGGACGGGCCAGGACGACCGTCACGGCGAGCGACAGCAGGACGGCGAGGACCGCCCTCGTGCGTCCGCGACGGGTGGGACGGAGCTTCATCGGAGGCCTTTCGGGGGACGAGCGAGCAGGCGGGCGGCGACGAACAGCGCCAGCACGATGACGAGCAGGACGGTGGCGGCGGCGAACGCGCGGGCGATGTACATCGGCTCGCCGCTGCGCACGGTGGTGTAGATGAACAGCGGCAGGGAGTTCATGACCCCGTCGGTCGGGTTCACGACGAGGAACGACGCGGCGCCGGACGTCAGCAGGACCGGCGAGGTCTCGCCGATGCCGCGGGCGATGCCGAGGATGAGCGCCGTGGCCAGGCCCGGACGCGCCGTGGGCAGCACGACGTGCCAGACCGTCCGCCAGCGCGAGGCACCGAGCGCCAGGCTCGCCTCGCGCAGGCCGCCGGGCACCACGCGCAGCACGACGTCCGAGGCCCGCGCGATGATCGGCAGCATCATCACCGCGAGCGCCATCGCGGCGGCCAGTCCCGAGCGGTCGAAGCCGAGCCCGATGATCAGGGTCGTGTAGATGAACAGGCCGGCCACGATCGACGGCAGCGCGGTCATCGCCTCGACGACGGTGCGGACGATGCGCGCGTAGCGGCCGCCGACCTCGGTCATGAACACGGCGGTGCCGATGCCGAGCGGCACCGTGACGGCGACGGCGATGCCGACCTGGATGAGCGAGCCGGCGATCGCGTGCAGGATGCCGCCACGGTCGAACGGGTCGCGTGGGCCGACGCCGGACATGTCCTCGGTGAGCAGGTTCAGGTGCGGCAGCGCCTCGAGGCCGCGGACGAAGATGAAGCCGATCGTCCACAGCAGCGCGGCACCGACGACCGCGGCCGCCGCGTGCACCGTGGTGCTGGCCAGCCGGTCGCGCACGACCGAGGCGGACGTCGTCATGGCCGAGGCCACCGCGAGCACCGCCATCGAGCAGACGAACGTGGTCAGCGCGAGCACGAGGCCGCCGTTCCACGGCAGCAGCCGCTGGGTCAGCAACCACGCCATCGCGAGCCCGGCGACCCACGAGCCGGCCATGACCAGCCGGTCCTCGGCGGTCGTGGTGGTGAGCGGACGCGGCGCGGGCCCGGCGTCCAGCGACGGCGGCTCGTGCCGGACGGTGGTGCCGCCGGCGGCCGGCGGGGTGTCGAGGATGGTCATGCGTCGGTCTCCGCCCCGGAACGGCTGCGCGCGACGACGACCGCGGCGAGCGTGTTGATGATCAGCGTGATGACGAACAGGACGAACCCGGCGGTGAGCAGCGCGGCGAGCTGGGCGCCGTTGGCCTCGCCGAAGCGTCCGGCGATGAGCGCCGAGACGGTGTTGGTGCCGACCTCGAGCACGCGGATCTTGAGGTCGAACGCGGGCGAGATGATGAGCAGGACGGCGATGGTCTCGCCGAGCGCGCGGCCCAGGCCGAGCATCGTGCCGCCGATGATGCCGCCACGGCCGAAGGGCAGGACGACCGAGCGGATCATGCCCCAGCGCGTCGCGCCGAGCGCGAGCGCGGCCTCCCGCTCCCCCGTCGGTGCCTGGCTGAAGACCTGGCGCATGACGGCGCAGGCCATCGGGATCACCATCATCGCGACGGCCAGCCCGGCCACGAACGCGGACGCGGTGTAGCGGCTCTGCTCCCAGACCGCGGCGTCCGCGTCGGCCTCGACGGCGAAGAACGGGATCCAGCCCAGGTGCACGTGCAGCCAGTGGGCGATCGCCGACGCGTGCGGCTGCAGGACGAAGAAGCCCCACAGGCCGTAGATGATGCTCGGCACGGCAGCCATGAGGTCGACCATCGAGACGAGCAGGCCGCGCATGCGGGCCGGCGCGTACTCGCTGATGTAGAGCGCGGTGAGCAGCGCCAGGGGGAAGGCGACGACGAGCGCCACCAGCGCGACGCTGAACGTCCCGACCAGCACCGAGCCGATGCCGATGACGTCGGCCTCCGGCTCCCACTGCGTCTCGGTGAAGAACGAGAGCCCGTAGTGCCGCAGCGTCGGCCACGCCTGCAGCGCCAGGAACAGCCCGATCCCGCCGGTGATCAGCAGGACCGTCGTGCCGATCGCCCGCATCGAGACGACGAAGGCGCGGTCGGCGCCGCTCTCGGCCCCGACGAGACGCCGGGGGGCGTCCGCATCCACGGACGGCTCGGCCGTCCGCACCCATGTCGACACTGCGTCTCCGTCTCCTCGCGCGGGCATGACGCCAGAACACTAGGGACGGCTGGAACGGGTGCGCGGGGCTTGCGATGAACGGGCCGTGAACGCTCGACGGCGGGTTCCGGACGGGTCCGAGCAGTCCCAGAAACGCAGCAGGCCCGCCGTCTCCGGCGGGCCTGCTGCGGGTGGTGGTGGAGCATAGGGGATTCGAACCCCTGACCTCTTCCATGCCATGGAAGCGCGCTACCAACTGCGCCAATGCCCCGCGATCAACCGAGATGGAACTCTACCTGACGGCTCCGCGCTCCCCCAAACCGGGGTCGCCCTCGTCGTCGGACAGGACCGGCTCGGGCGGCGTCCAGGAGTTCCACTCCTGGATCCGCCAGTGCCGGCCCGGCCCGGCGTAGCGCTCCTCGAGGTAGACGCTGGCGCAGTTGCTGAGCCCGCTGAACACCTGCCAGTAGCCCGCCGGGAGCCCCACGAACGCGCACGCGCCGGTGCGGATGGACGCGCCGTGCGAGACGACCACGGCGGTCTCGCCGTCGTCCAGGCTGTCGGCGACGTCACGCAGCACCTCCGCCACGCGCTCACCCGCCTCCTCGTACGTCTCGGCACCGGGGATGCGCAGCCCGGTGTTCTCGAACATGCCGCGCATCTCGTCGGGCCAGCGCTGCCAGGCCTGCTTGAGCGTCATGCCCTCGCGCTCGCCGAAGCTGACCTCGCGCAGGCGCGGGTCGATCTCCAGCTCCACGTCGACGAGGTCGACCAGCGCCTCGGCCGTCGCCCGGGCGCGCACCAGGTCGGACGAGATGACGCGCGCCGGCTTGAGGTCGGCCAGGCGCGGTGCGGCGACGCGGGCCTGACGGCGTCCCTCGTCGTCCAGCGGCACGTCGGTCTGGCCCTGGACACGACCGAGGACGTTCCACTCGGTGCGCCCGTGGCGCCAGAGGACGATCCGCTTGTTCACGACAGCGGCACGGTGGGGCAGTCGCCCCAGAGACGCTCGAGCGAGTAGAAGGCCCGCTCCTCGGTGTGCTGGACGTGCACGACGACGTCGGCGAAGTCGAGCAGCACCCAGCGTCCCTCGCGGGCGCCCTCGCGCCGCACGGGCTTGGCGCCGAGCTTGAGCAGCGCCTCCTCCACGGCGTCCTGGACGGCGCGGATCTGCGGCTGGTTCGAGCCCGAGCAGACGAGGAACACGTCGGTGATGACGAGCTGCTCGGAGACGTCGAGGGCGACGACGTCGGTGGCGCCCTTGTCGATGGCGGCCGCGGCGGCGGCGCGGGTCAGCTCGAGGGCACGGTCGGTGGCGGTCATGAGTGGTCTCCGTAGAGCTGGTGCTTCTGGATGTACTGCACGACGCCGTCGGGCACGAGGTACCAGACGGGTTGCCCGCGCTCGGCGCGCTGGCGGCAGTCGGTGGACGAGATGGCGAGGGCGGGGACCTCGACCAGGGTGACGCGGTCGTGCGGGAAGCTCTCGATGGCGGCGGCGTCGAGCTCGTGGCCCGGACGCGTGACGCCGACGAAGTGGGCCAGGTCGAACAGCCCGTCGTGGTCGCGCCAGGTGAGGATCTGTGCCATCGCGTCCGCGCCGGTGATGAAGTACAGGTCGGCGTCGGGCAGCTGCTTCTGCAGGTCGGTCAGCGTGTCGATCGTGTACGTCGGCCCGGCCCGGTCGATGTCGACCCGGCTCACCTGGAACCGCGGGTTCGCCGCCGTCGCGATGACGGTCATGAGGTAGCGGTGCTCGGCCGGCGAGACCTGCCGGTCACTCTTCTGCCAGGGCTGGCCCGTGGGCACGAAGACGACCTGGTCCAGGTCGAACCAGGACTGCACCTCGCTGGCGGCGACGAGGTGCCCGTGGTGGATGGGGTCGAACGTTCCGCCCATCACCCCGATGCGGGCGCGGCGCCCGCTCACGGGCGCCTCGTCGCGTCCGGCGACATCAGGAGTGTTCGCGGCCCTTGCCGAAGCTCAGCAGGCCGAGCAGCAGGCCGAACAGGACGACGAGCGCGATGATGGCCACGACGACGGGGTCGATGCCGCCACCGGAGTGCTCGGCGGTCTCGGCGGCGTGGGTGATCAGGGACGACGACATGGCTCCGATGCTATCCCACCGCCGTCGGCGCACCCGCGTCCGCCAGCGGTTCGGGAACGGAGGGTGCACCCGCCGTGGGCGCACGATGGGTCATGGTGACGTTCGCGCTGGTCCACGGCGCCGGCGACGGCGGGTGGGCGTGGCACCGGGTGCAGCAGGCGCTGCACGCGCGCGGTCACGCGTCCGTCGCGCCGGACCTGCCGACCGACCGCGAGGACGCGACCTGGGACGACTGCGCCGACGCGATGCTGGCCGCCCTCGACGGGACCCCGCGGGGCGACGCGCTCGTCGTGGTCGGCCACTCGGCCGGCTCGATGATCGTCCCGCTCGTCGCCGCCCGGGCGTCCGCCGTGCTGCAGGTCCACGTGGTCGGCCTGGTCCCGCGCCCCGGGGAGTCGCCGATGGACTGGTTCGAGGCGGTCGGCTGGGCCGACGCGGTCGAGCAGGCCGCGCGTCAGGACGGCGGGCTCACCGGCCACGCCGACCCGATGGTCGCCTTCTACCCGGACGTCCCGCGGGTGCTCGCCCGGCTGGCGCTGGCGCGCGAGCGTCCGACCAGCACCGCCCTCGGCGAGACGCCGTGGTCCGGCCCCGACGTGTCCGACGTCCCGGCCCGTTACGTGGTGACCGCGCGGGACCGCTTCATCCCGCCGGCCGTCCAGCGCCGGGTCGCGGCCGAGCGGCTGGGCATCACCGACCCGGACGTCGTCCAGACCGGGCACTGCGCGGCGCTCGCCGATCCCGGCGCACTCGCCGACCTGCTGACCGGCTACGTCGAGCGGGCGGCCTAGCGGACCTGGCCGGTGCCGGTGACCACGTACGTCGTCGTGGTCATCTCCGGCAGGCCCATGGGGCCGCGGGCGTGCAGCTTCTGGGTGGAGATGCCGATCTCGGCGCCGAACCCGAACTCGCCGCCGTCGGTGAAACGCGTCGAGGTGTTGACCATGACCGCGGCCGCGTCGACGCCCAGGGTGAACCGCTGCGCGGCCTCCATCGACGAGGTGACGATCGCCTCGGTGTGGCCGGTCGAGTAGCGCCGGACGTGGTCGAGCGCGTCGTCCAGGCTGTCGACGACCCGGGCGGAGATCTCGAGCGCGAGGAACTCGGTGTCGAAGTCCTCGTCGGTGACCGGGACGACGGCTGGGTCGGCGGCGGCGAACGCGGCGTCGCCGTGCACCAGCACGTCGCGCTCGCGCAGCGCCGCCACGACGCGGGGCACGAACACGTCGGCCACAGCCTTGTGCACGAGCAGCGACTCGGCGCTGTTGCACACGCTCGTGCGGTGGGTCTTGGAGTTCAGGACGATGTCGAGCGCCATGTCGAGGTCCGCGTCCGCGTCGACGTACACGTGGACGTTGCCGGCCCCGGTCTCGATCGTGGGCACCGTCGCGTTGTCGACGACCTCGCGGATCAGGCCCGCTCCCCCGCGCGGGATGACCAGGTCGACCAGTCCCCGCGCCTGCATGAGCGCCCGGGCCGTCGAGCGGTCGTCGGCCGGCACGAGCTGCACGACGTCCGCCGGCAGGCCGGCGCTCTCGGCCGCCTCGCGCAGCACGGTGACGATCGCGGCGTTGGAGCGCGCGGCCGAGCCCGACCCGCGCAGCAGCACCGCGTTGCCGGACTTCACGCAGATCGCGGCGGCGTCGGCGGTGACGTTCGGCCGGGCCTCGTAGATGATGCCGATGACGCCGAGCGGCACGCGCACCTGGCGCAGCTGCAGCCCGTTGGGCAGGGTCGAGCCGCGCACCACCTCGCCGACTGGGTCGGGCAGCGCGACGACGGTGCGCAGGCCGTCCGCCATCGCCGCGACCCGGGACTCGTCCAGGCTCAGCCGGTCGATCAGGTGCTGCGCCGTGCCGGACGTCCGCGCGGCCTCGACGTCCCGGGCGTTGGCGGCGAGCACGTCGGCGGACCGCTCGACGAGCAGGTCGGCCATCGCGGTGAGCGCGCGGTCCTTCGCCGCCCCGGTCGTCGCGGCGAGCGCGCGGGCGGCGACCCGGGAGCGGCGGGCCAGGTCGTGCACGAGGTCGTCCATGGCCGCATTCTAGGCAGTCGTGCCGCCTCCCGGACGCGGCCGTAGCATCGACGGGTGCCCCTTCCCGACCGGTTCCGCCAGCTCTGGCACGACCTGGTCGCCTTCGGGCCGCACGCGGACGCCCACTGGGTCGCGGCCCGCGCGGGTGTCACCCTCGCCGTCCCGCTCGTGCTCCTGTGGTCGATCGACCGGCTGGACCTGACGCTCGCGGCCACCTTCGGCGCGTTCACGGCGCTGTACGGCCGTACGCACAGCCACCGGTCGCGCACCGCGATGCAGGCGACCGCGGGCGCGGTGCTGGTCTCGGCCGTCGTGCTGGGCACCGCCGTCGGCACCAGCGAGCACCGGGCCTGGTTGTCGGTGGCGGCCATGGTGCTGGTGGCGCTCGTCGCCCCGGTCGTGTCCCGGGCCTGCGCCTGGCACCCGCCCGGCGCCCTGTTCCCCGTGTTCGCGGTCGGCGCGACCTCGGGCCACGCCAGCACCGTCCACGACGTCGTCCTGGCGCTGCTCGTCAGCACGTCCACCGTCGTCCTGGCCCTCGTGGTCGGACGCGTCGGGCTGCTGCACGGCCCTCCGCGTCCGCACCCGTGGCGTGTCGACCTGCGCGGCACGCTCGCCTCGCCCCGGACCCGCGAGGAGGTCGCGGTGACGACGCTCGCCGTGGGCGTCGCCGCCGTGCTCGCGACCGCGCTCGGGCTGGGGCACGCCTACTGGGCGGCCGTGGGCGGCGCGGCCGCGACGTCGGGCCCCACCGCGGGCGCCCGCGTGGCCCGCGCCGTGCAGCGCTCGGTGGGCACGCTCATGGGCGTCGTTGTCGCGGCCGGCCTGCTGGCCCTCGAGCCGTCCGCCGCGGTCACGATCCTGCTGGCGATCGCGCTGCAGGTGGTCGCCGAGCTGCTCGTCGGACGCAACTACGCGATCGCGCTCGTCGCCGTCACGCCGCTCGCGCTGCTGATGGTGCACCTCGCCGTCCCGACGACGACCGCTGAGCTCGTGACCGACCGGATCGTCGACACCGTGGTCGGGGCCGGCGTGGGCACGCTCGTGGTCGTGGGCGCGGCCCTGGTGGCGCGCCGCCGCCGGCGCTAGGGCTGCAGGACGACGAGGTCGTCGCGGTGCACGAGCTCGCGCTCGTACTCGGCGCCGAGCTCGTCGACGATCTGCGGCGTCGAGCGGCCGAGCATCGCGGGCACGTCGTCGCTGTCGAAGCCCACCAGGCCCCGGGCCACGACGCGCCCGGCCGGGTCGACGAGGTCGACCGGGTCGCCGGCGCCGAACGAGCCCGTCGCGCGGGTCACGCCCGCGGCCAGCAGGGACGCCTGCCGCTCGGTGATGGCGCGCACGGCGCCGTCGTCCAGGTGCAGGGCACCCTGGGTCTCGCTGGCATGGGCCAGCCACAGCAGGCGCGTCGGACGCCGCCGGCCCGTCGGGTGGAAGCGCGTGCCGACGTCCTCGCCGCGCAGGGCCGCGTCGGCCTGCCGGGCGTCGGTGAGCGTCACGGCGATGCCGGCCGTGGTGGCGATGCGGGCCGCCTCGAGCTTGGTGACCATGCCACCGGTGCCGACCTTGGACTCGCTCGGCCGCGTGACGTCGATGCCGCCGAGCTCGTCGAACGAACGGACCTCGGGGATGCGGCGGGCGCCGGGACGCGACGGCGGGCCGTCGTACAGCGCGTCGACGTCCGACAGCAGCAGCAGCCGGTCGGCGTGCACCAGGTGCGCCACCAGCGCGGCGAGCCGGTCGTTGTCGCCGAACCGGATCTCGCTCGTCGCCACCGTGTCGTTCTCGTTGACCACCGGCACGGCGCCGAGCTCGAGCAGCTTCGCGAAGGTCTGGTAGGCGTTGCGGTAGCGGCCGCGGCGTGTGACGTCCTCGACGGTCAGCAGCACCTGGCCGGTGGTGAGCCCGTGCTGGGCGAAGCGCGCCGTGTAGCGCGCCACCAGGCGGCCCTGGCCGACGCTGGCCGCGGCCTGCTGGGTCGCCAGGTCACGCGGACGGCTGGCCAGCCCGAGCGGGGCGAGCCCGGCGGCGATGGCGCCGGAGCTGACCAGCACCACCTCGTCGCCGCGCAGCGTCGCCTCGGCGAGGGTGTCGACGAGCGTGTTGAGCCGCTCCGGGTCCAGTCCCCCGTCGACGGTCGTCAGCGACGACGACCCCACCTTGACGACGACGCGGCTCACCGCTGCTCGTCCTCCTGCTTGTCGTCCACCTCGTCCTCGTCGTCGCCGATCTCGAAGACCTGGACGCCGTCGTACTCGTCGAACGACGTCCAGTCGGCGGGCTCGCCGGACTGCTCGCCATCCTCGTCCTCGTCAGCGAAGGGGCTGACGTACTCGGGCGGCTCCTCGCCGCGCTCGCGGGCGTCGCGGGCCGCGATCTCCCACGCCCGGCGGGCCAGCAGCTCCTCGCGCCGCTCGCGGTTGGTGCGGCGGGTGCCGGGATCGAGGCGCAGGTCCTCGCCGCGGCGGCCGAGCAGCTCGGCGCCGGCGACGTTCTGCGGGTCGAAGTCGAACACCACGGCGTTCGCCTCCGCGCCGATGACGACGTCGTCGCCGGCCTCGGCCCCGAGCTCGAGCAGGCGCTGCTCGACGCCGAGCCGGTTGAGCCGGTCGGCCAGGAAGCCGACGGCCTCGTCGTTGCCGAAGTCGGTCTGCCGCACCCAGCGAGTCGGCTTCTCGCCGCGGACGAGCCACTGGCCGCCCTTGTGCTCGATCGTGAACTCGTCGCCCACACCAGCCTCGGCCTGCGGACGCAGCACGATGCGCGTGGCCTCGACCTGCGGCTTCTTGGCCCGCTCGGCCTCGACGATCGCGGCCATGGCGAACGACAGCTCGCGCAGGCCCTGGTGGCTGGCCGCCGACACCTCGAACACGCGCAGGCCGCGCGCCACGAGGTCGTCGCGCACGAAGCCGGCGATCTCCGCGGCGTCCGGGACGTCGGTCTTGTTGAGCGCGACCAGTCGCGGACGGTCCTCGAGGCCGCCGTAGCGCGACAGCTCGCGCTCGATGACGTCCAGGTCGGTCAGCGGGTCACGCCCGGGCTCGACGGTCGCGCAGTCGATGACGTGCACGAGCGCAGCGCAGCGCTCGACGTGGCGCAGGAAGTCGTGGCCCAGGCCGCGACCCTCGCTCGCGCCCTCGATGAGGCCGGGCACGTCGGCGACGGTGAACGTGGTCGAGCCGGCGGTGACGACGCCGAGGTTCGGGACGAGCGTCGTGAACGGGTAGTCGGCGATCTTCGGCCGGGCCCGCGAGAGCGCGGCGATCAGGCTCGACTTGCCGGCGGACGGGAAGCCCACCAGGCCGATGTCAGCCACGACCTTGAGCTCGAGGACGATCGTGAGCTCCTCGCCCGGCTCGCCCATGAGGGCGAAGCCCGGCGCGCGGCGCTTGCTCGAGGCCAGCGCGGCGTTGCCGAGGCCACCTCGGCCGCCCTGCGCGATGACCATCTCGGTGCCCACGCCCACGAGGTCGGCGAGCACCTCGCCGTCCTGGGTGGAGACGACGGTGCCGTCGGGGACGTTCAGCACCAGGTCGTCGCCGTTGGCGCCCGAGCGGTTGCTGCCCGCGCCGTGACCGCCGCGGCCGGCCCGGCGGTGCGGCTCGTGGTGGAAGTCGACCAGCGTCGTGACGTCCTGCGCGACGCGCAGGATCACGCTGCCGCCGTGGCCGCCGTTGCCGCCGTCGGGTCCACCGAGCGGCTTGAACTTCTCTCGGTGGACGGACGCGATGCCGTTGCCGCCCGCACCGGCGGCGACGTGCAACGTCACGCGGTCCACGAACGTGGGGATGGCCACGACTGAGCTCCTCGAACGAAAGGGGGTGGGAAAAGGAAAGAGGCAGCCCGCGTGGTGCGGACTGCCCCTTCCGAGGTCACGTGCGCCGGACTAGAGCTCCGACGGGACGATGTTGACGACCTTGCGGCCGCGACGCGAGCCGAACTCGACCGCACCGGCGGCGAGCGCGAACAGCGTGTCGTCGCCACCGCGGCCGACGTTCGTGCCGGGGTGGAAGTGGGTGCCGCGCTGGCGGACGATGATCTCGCCGGCGCTGACGACCTGGCCGCCGAAGCGCTTCACGCCGAGGCGCTGGGCATTGGAGTCGCGGCCGTTCTTGGTGGAGGCGGCGCCCTTCTTGTGTGCCATCTTCTAAGCCCCTACTTCTCGATCCCGGTGATCTTCACCTGGGTGTACTTCTGACGGTGACCCTGGCGCTTCTTGTAGCCGGTCTTGTTCTTGTACTTCTGGATGATGATCTTCGGGCCCTTGGTGCCACCGAGGACCTCGGCCGTCACCGTCAGCTTGCCGAGCGCGGCAGCGTCCGACGTGACGGCGTCGCCGTCGACCAGCAGCACGGCGGGCAGCGTCAGGGTGTCGCCCTCGGACGCGGCGACCTTGTCGATCTCGATGACGTCACCGACGGAGACCTTCTGCTGGCCGCCGCCACTGCGCACGATTGCGTACACCACGGGATTCCTCACTGTGTCAAAGCGTTCAGGTCGCGGTCCGGCGGGGCCGGACACGCGAGGACGGTGCAGCGAAAGGCGCACCGAGGGTCAAGTCTACTGATCGGGGCCCTCGTCGGTCAAAACGGGGTCCGTCACACTCTCGGGCAGGACGATCGGCTTGGGCGCGCCGGCCGACCGGCTGGACGAGCGACGACGCGGACGCGACGTGCTGCGGACCGGTGCGGACACGACCGGGCCGGTGCGGACCGGCTCGTCCTGCGCCGGGGCCTCGTCGGCCTTCGGCTGCTCGGGAGCCGTCTCCGGCTGGTCGGCCACGGCCTGCGGCTCCTGCGCCGCCGGCTCGACCGGCTGCGCCTGCTCGACGCGGTCGGCCTCGGGCTGCTCGGCCTCAGGCTCGGGGACGTCGACCGGCTCGGGCTGCGGCTGCTCGGCGACGTCCGTGGCCGTCTCCGGCTCGCTCGAGGTCGCCGGGGCGTCCTCGCGCTCGTCGGCGGCACGCTCCTCGGCGGCGCGGTCCTCGGCGGCCTGCTCGTCGTCGGTCAGCTTCAGGCGCGGGCCCTGGTAGGTGCGCGTCTCGTCGTAGACCTGCTTCTCGGGCGACGACTCGTCCTTGCGCGGCTCGTCGCCACCCTTGCGCCCGCGGCCCCGGCGACCACGACGGCTGCCGGCGTCGTCGCCGTTCTTCGGCTCGACGGGGTGCTCGTGGATCATCAGGCCGCGGCCCTTGCAGTGCTCGCACTCGGTGCTGAACGCCTCGACCAGGCCGGTGCCGATGCGCTTGCGCGTCATCTGCACCAGGCCCAGCGACGTCACCTCGGCGACCTGGTGGCGGGTGCGGTCGCGGCCCAGGCACTCGACCATGCGGCGCAGCACGAGGTCGCGGTTGCTCTCGAGCACCATGTCGATGAAGTCGACGACGACGATGCCGCCGATGTCGCGCAGGCGCAGCTGGCGGACGATCTCCTCGGCGGCCTCGAGGTTGTTGCGGGTGACCGTCTCCTCGAGGTTGCCGCCCGACCCGGTGAACTTGCCGGTGTTGACGTCGACGACGGTCATCGCCTCGGTACGGTCGATGATCAGCGAGCCGCCCGAGGGCAGGTGGACCTTGCGGTCGAGCGCCTTGGCGATCTGCTCGTCGATGCGGTGGGCCGAGAACGCGTCGCGCTCGGCGTCGTCCCAGCGCTCGATGCGGTCGGCCAGGTCCGGCGCGACGTGCTCGACGTACGCCGAGAGCATGTCCCAGGCGTCGTCGCCCTCGACGACGAGCTTGGAGAAGTCCTCGTTGAACAGGTCGCGGACGACCTTGATCGTCAGGTCGGGCTCGGCGTAGAGCAGCTGCGGGGCCTTGCCGTCGGCGACCTTGGCCTCGATGTCGGACCAGCGGGCGGTGAGCGCCTCGACGTCGCGGGTCAGCTGCTCCTCGGTGGCGCCCTCCGCGGCGGTGCGGACGATGACGCCGGCCTCGGCGGGCAGGACCTCCTTGAGCAGCGCCTTCAGCCGCGCGCGCTCGGTGTCGGGCAGCTTGCGCGAGATGCCGCTGGTGTGGCCACCGGGCACGTAGACCAGGAAGCGTCCGGGCAGGCTGACCTGGCTGGTGAGCCGGGCGCCCTTCTGGCCGACCGGGTCCTTGCTGACCTGGACCAGGACGGTCTGGCCGGGCTCGAGGACGTCCTCGATCTTGCGCTGCTTGCCGTTGCCCAGGGCGCTCCAGTCGACCTCGCCGGCGTACAGGACGGCGTTGCGTCCCTTGCCGATGTCGACGAAGGCGGCCTCCATGCTGGGCAGCACGTTCTGGACGCGGCCCAGGTACACGTTGCCGATGAGCGACGTCTGCGACTCGCGCGCGACGTAGTGCTCGACCAGGACGTCGTCCTCGAGGACGGCGATCTGGGTGAAGTCCTTGCGCTGGCGCACGACCATCTCGCGCTTGACCGCCTCGCGGCGGGCCAGGAACTCGGCCTCGGAGACGATCGGCGCGCGGCGGCGGCCGGCCTCACGGCCCTCGCGGCGGCGCTGCTTCTTGGCCTCCAGCCGGGTCGAGCCGGTGACCGCGGTGATCTCGTCGGAGCGGCCCTCGCGGACCTTGACGACGGTGTCCTCGGGGTCGTCGGACGAGGAGCTGGACGAGCTGCCCGAGCGGCTGCGCTTGCGCCGACGACGCGTCGAGGACGACGTGCCGCCACCCTCGGAGTCGGCGGTCTCGTCGTCGGTGGACTCCTCGGAGCCCTCGTCGTCGCCGGACTCGTCGTCGCTGTCGTCGGAGTCCTCGTCGCTGCTGCGGCGACGACGGCGTCCGCCCCGGCTGCGGCGGCGACGACGCGGGGCGCCGTCCTCACGGTCGTCGTCAGCCTCGGTGGCGTCCGAGGTGTCGGCGGCGTCGGTGGTGTCGTCGTCGGTCTCGGGCTCGGCCTCGTCGGCCGGCTCCTCGTCGACGGTCTCGTCCTCGACCGGGGCGGGCTTGCGGCGCGGCGGCGCGGCGACGGCCGGCGGCGGCTGGAACAGCACGCCGGCCGAGAAGGCCGGCACGGTCGCCGCGGGCTCGGCGATCTCGGTGGCGTCGTCCTCGTCGGTGATCTCGTCCAGCGGGAGCGAGCTGTCGGCGGCGTCGGCCGGCTCGGTGACGGCGTCCGCCTCGGGGCCGGTGCCCTCGAGGGTCGGCTGCTCGCTGGCCTTCTTGGCCGGGGCCTTGCGCGTGCGCTTGGCCGGAGCCTTCTTGGCGGGGGCCTCGTCGGCGGCGACGTCGGCCGGCGCCTCGGCGTCCGTCTGAGGGGCCTCGACGGCCGGCTCCGCGACCTTCTTGCGGGCCGGACGGCGCGCGGCCTTGGGCGCGGCGGGCGTCTCGGCGGCCGAAAAGAGGGCGGCGGGCGGGCCCGCGGGACGACCGGCCGCGCGACGGCTGGTGCCCTTCTTCTCCTGCTCGGTGCCGTCGGCCTGGATGTCGTTGTCGTCGAGCACGGTGCTCTCCTTCACCCCGGCGCGCCGCGAGGACGCCGCACGGGGCCGTGTCTGGGTCCGCGAGCGGACCGGAAGCCTGTCGTGCCACACCCCGGTGGGGCGTGGTGACGTACGTGGCCTGTCACGTGGCGATTCCACCGCCGCCGCGGGCAGCGCCGGTCAGGGCGCGTCGCGGTCGAGGGCGAGCGGGTCGCCGACCGTGCCGGTCTCGTCGTCGAGCGGGCCCTGGGCCACGCGGTTCGCCAGCGGCGCCTGCGCGACCTCGAGGCCTCCACTGCTGCGGAGTCCGGCGAGTACGTCGTCCGGTCGCACGGACGGGGTGCCGTGCCGCACGACCAGGTCCAGTATCGCACAGGGCTGATCTCCCGCGCCCTCCGATCGCACCGCCAGGCTCACGACGGCGGCCCGGCAGTCGAAGACCCGCGGGCCGCGCTTCGTCATCCGCTCGACCTCAACCGAGGGCTGGGCGAGGAACGTGGCGACCGCCTGCGCGGCCGCGGCCGGGTCGATGCCGAGCAGCGTCAGCTCCCACCGGCTGGCCTCCAGCCGGTCGGCCAGCGAGCCGGCCCCGGCCTCCACGACCGCGACGACGTCGAGCCCGTCGGGCAGCGACGTGTCGAGCCGGCGCTGGACGTCGGCCGGGTCGAGCCGCTGGGTGAGCCCGATCTCCAGGTACTCGGCCTCGCTGGCCGCGCCGGTCGGCGAGGCGTTGGCGTACGAGATCTTGGGGTGCGGCGTGAACCCGTGGGAGTGCGCGATCGGGATGCGGGCCCGGCGGATCGCCCGCTCGAAGGCGCGGCCGAAGTCGCGGTGGCTGGTGAAGCGCAGGCGGCCGCGCTTGGCGTACTGGATGCGCAGCTTCTGCAGCACCGGCAGCTGCGGGTTGGGCGCCTCGGGGTTCGGCAGGCCGGGATCGGGCACCACCGCGGGGCGCGGCTCGGGGTTCTCGCTCACCCGCACGAGCCTAGTCAGGCCCGGCGAGGTGCTCGTTGCGCGGTGCACCAGACTGGAGGGGTGCACCAGGCTCCCCGTTCGCGTCGCCAGACCGTGGTCGTCCTGCTGGCGATGACGCTTCTCGCGCTCAACCTCCGTCCGTTCGTCACCGGTCTCGGCGTGGTGATCGACGACGTCGAGCGCGACCTGCCGCTCGGTCCGGGCACGGTCGGCTTCCTGACGGCGCTGCCGCCGCTGGCGTTCGCCGCGGCCGGCCTGCTCGGCCCGCGGCTGGTGCGTTCGCTGGGCCTGCGCGCGTGCGCGGTCGGCGCGACGCTGCTCGTCGGCGGCGCCCTCGTGCTGCGCTCCATGGCGTCGGACGCGTGGCTGTTCCTGCTGGCCGCCGCGCTCGTCCCCTGCGGTGCCGCGGTCGGCAACGTGATCCTGCCGGCGGTCGCGAAGGCGTACTTCCCCGACCGCGTCGCGACGGTCGGCTCGGCCGGCACGGCGATGATCGTCGTCGGCGGTGCGGCCGGTGCGGCGCTGACGGTGCCGCTGGCCGAGGCCACGGGGTCGTGGCGCGTGGCCATCGGCGCGTGGGCCGTGCTCGGCGTGCTCGCGGCCGTCGCCTGGATGTTCGTCCCGGCGCCGCGCGGACCGGTGGCCCTGCCCGACGCAACGGCCGGCACCGGCTGGGGCGACGTCGCCCGCTCCCCCGTGGCCTGGATCCTGGCGGCGTTCTTCGCCGTCCAGTCGGCCGGCGCCTACGTGCTCATGGGCTGGCTGGCCGTGCTGTTCCAGGACGCCGGCATCAGCGCGGCCGCCGCCGGCGGGTACGTCGCGACGTGGAGCGCGATGGGCGTCCCGGTCGGCATGGCCCTGCCGTTCGTGCTCGGCCGCTGGGGCGTCACCGTGCACGTCCCATACGTCCTGGCGGTGCTGTCGGTCGCCGGATGGCTCGGGCTCGGCCTGGCCCCCGACACGCTGCCGTGGCTGTCGTGCATCGTGCTGGGCGCGGGCGGCGCCGCGTTCGGCTGGTCGCTGGTGATGGTCGCCGAGCGCGCCGTCAGCGTCGAGGACACCGCCCTGCTGTCGGGCTTCGTCCAGTCGCTGGGCTACCTGCTCGCGGCCACGGGCCCGCTGCTCTTCCGCCTCGGCCACGACCTGACCGGCGACTGGACGGTGCCGACGCTCGTCATGGCCGGAGTCGCGGCGCTGCTCGCCCCGCTGGGCGCGGCGGCCGTGCGCGCGAAGCCGTTCAGCCGCGCGTGAGCCCGGCCCGGCCGCTGACGGTGCGCGTCACCGACCAGGCGCCGGGCGCGTCGCCCGTGGCCCGGACCCGGTAGCGCGCGGTGCGCCGGCCCTGCTTGACCGTGAGCCGGACGGCCTGGGTCTGGGCGACCCGACGCCACGTGCCCGCGGCGCGACGCCAGACCTCGTAGCCGCGTGCCCGCGGGACGGGCGTCCAGGCCAGCCGGGCCATGCTTCCGCGACGGTCGGCCCGCAGCGCCGCCACGCGTCCCGGCGGGGGCACGACGACCGCCGCGGCCCGCGACGTGCGGTCGGACGCGACCGTCCCCTTGAGCGCGCGCACGCGCAGCTCGTAGCGCCGTCCGGCGACCAGGGCGGGCACGGTCGCGCTGCCGGTGGCGGTCGTGAGGGTCGTGGCCGAGGCGACCCGCCGCCAGGGTCCGTTGCGCACCACGTCGCGCAGCTCGACCCAGGCACCGGTCGCACCCTGCGGCACCGTCCAGCCGACCTGCAACGTCCCGACGGCGTCGACCCGCGCCGACGTCAGGCGCGGCACGAGGGTCGGTCCGTTCACCGGCGTGACGAGCGGACGCGGGTACGGGGTGCCGACGCCGAGGGAGGCGAGCGCGTCCGCGACGGCGGCGGCGATCTTCACCTCGCCGGTCGGGCTCGGGTGGAGGCTGTCGAACGTGTCGCGGGCCCGGTCGAACCCGGTGGCGACGTCCGCGAGCACGACGCGTGAGCGCGGGGTGTCCAGCGCGGCCACCGCCTGCGCGACCAGGTCGTCGTAGGCGGCGACGCCGGGCCGCCAGGTCTGCGGCAGCCGCCAGAGCACGACGTCGACGTCAGGGTCCACGGCTCGGGCCAGCTCGACCCGTTCGACCGCCCGGGCCACCACCGTCTCGGGGGTGGACGTGCGCAGGTCGTTGACGCCGAGCCCGTCCACGATCACGTCGGGCGTGTACGCCATCAGCGCGGTGACCGAGTGGTCGAGCGCTCCGCCCGACATGCCCCACCGGGCCGCGTGGTCGCGGTCGAAGCCGGGGTCGGCGTACGCCCGGCTGCCGTCGCGCAGGTCGTCACGCGGGCCGACGAAGTCGACCTGCTCACCGGAGGCGACCAGGTGCTTCCAGAGCCGGTGGCGCCAGGTCCAGTCGCCGGCTGACCCTTGGGTGACGGAGTCACCGTGCAGCAGGATGCGGACCGGACCGGCGGCCTCCGGCGCGGGGACGCCCCGCTCGGCGTCGCCGGAAGCCTGCACGGCGGTCGCCGTGGCCAGCACGGTCACTGCGGCCAGGATGATCCGTCCGACGACGCGTCGTCCCATGCCCTGCCCAGCTCCTCGTACCGCGGTCCTGCGAGCCCGGTCTGCCGGGCCGGCAGAACCTTATCGACCAGCCCAAGCCCGACCTGAGCGGACGTCGGTGTCGCGCGGGCCACGCGACGATCAGCACCGCGGAGCGACTCAGTGGGCGACGAGCCAGCGCCCGATCAGGGAGTGGCGGGGGCGCCGGGGTGTGGCGGTCCGCGGGGCGCGCTCGGCGGCGAGCCGGCGACGCTCCAAGGTGACGGCGAGCTCGCGCTCGCGCTGGGCGGCCTGGTCAAGAGCGAAGAGATCGGTGTACATGGTGTCCTCCTTCGGAACACCTCCAACCTCGTCGCTGAGGCACCCCGCCCACATCGGGCAGACGTCCTAGCCGGACGCCGGGGCTACCTCAGATCCGCGCGCGGACGTCCTAGGACGTCCGCGCGCGGCCTCAGACGACGCTGAGCGGGAGCAGCTTCTGGCCGGTGGGACCGATCTGGATGTCGGTGTCCATGGCCGGGCAGACGCCGCAGTCGTAGCAGGGGGTCCAGCGGCAGTCCTCGACCTCGATCGAGTCGTCGGGGTCCAGCGCGTCCTGCCAGTCCTCCCACAGCCAGTCGCGGTCCAGGCCCGAGTCCAGGTGGTCCCACGGGAGCACCTCGCCGTACTCGCGCTCGCGGGTCGTGTACCAGTCCAGGTCGACGCCCGTGCCGGCCAGCGCGAGCGCGGCCTGCTCGGACCAGCGGTCGAAGCTGAAGTGCTCGCTCCAGCCGTCGAACCGGCCGCCGTCGCGCCACACGGCCTCGACGACCTTGCCGACGCGACGGTCGCCGCGCGAGAGCAGTCCCTCGATCGTGCCGGGCTTGCCGTCGTGGTAGCGGAAGCCGATCGCGCGGCCGAACTTCTTGTCCGACTGGACGGACGCACGCAGCTTGCGCAGCCGCTCGTCGGTGGTCTCGTGGTCCAGCTGCGCGGCCCACTGGAACGGCGTGTGCGGCTTGGGCACGAAGCCGCCGATGGAGACCGTGCAGCGGATGTCCTTGCGGCCCGACACCTCGCGTCCGGTCTCGATGACCTTCTTGGCCAGCTCACCGATCTGCAGGACGTCCTCGTCGGTCTCGGTGGGCAGGCCACACATGAAGTACAGCTTCACCTGGCGCCAGCCGTGCGAGTACGCCGCGGCGACGGTCCGGATGAGGTCCTCCTCGGTCACCATCTTGTTGATGACCTTGCGCAGCCGCTCGCTGCCGCCCTCGGGGGCGAACGTGAGGCCCGAGCGACGGCCGTTGCGGCTGAACTCGTTGGCGAGCGTGATGTTGAAGGCGTCCACACGGGTGCTCGGCAGGCTCAGCGACGTGTTCGAGCCCTCGTAGCGGTCGGCCAGCTGGGTGGCCAGCTCGCCGATCTCGGTGTGGTCGGCGCTGGAGAGGCTGAGCAGGCCGACCTCGTCCAGGCCGGTCTTGTCCAGGCCGTTCTGCACCATCTCGCCGATGCCCTGCAGCGAGCGCTCGCGCACCGGGCGGGTGATCATGCCGGCCTGGCAGAAGCGGCAGCCGCGCGTGCAGCCGCGGAAGATCTCGACGCTGAAGCGCTCGTGGACGGTCTCGGCCAGCGGCACCAGCGGGTTCTTCGGGTACGGCCACGCGTCCAGGTCCATGAGCGTGTGCTTGGCGACCTTCCACGGCACGCCGGGACGGTTCGGGACGACCTTCTCGATGCGGCCGTCGGGCAGGTACGTGACGTCGTAGAAACGCGGCACGTAGACGCCGCCGGACTTGGCCAGGCGCAGCAGCACCTCGTCGCGTCCGCCGGGACGGCCCTCGTCCTTCCACTCGCGGACGACGTCGCTGATCGCCAGCACGATCTCCTCGCCGTCGCCGAGCACGGCGGCGTCGAGGAAGTCGGCGACCGGCTCGGGGTTGAAGGCGCTGTGGCCGCCGGCCAGGACGATCGGGTGCTCGTCGGTGCGGTCGGCGCTGTGCAGCGGGACGCCGGCGAGGTCGAGCGCGGTGAGCATGTTGGTGTAGCCAAGCTCGGTGGAGAAGCTCAGGCCGAGCACGTCGAACGCACCCACCGGGCGGTGGCTGTCGACGGTGAACTGCGGGATCGCGTGGGTGCGCATGACCTGCTCCATGTCGGGCAGGACGGCGTAGGTGCGCTCGGCCAGGATCCAGTCGCGCTCGTTGAGGATCTCGTACAGGATCTGGACGCCCTGGTTGGGCAGGCCCACCTCGTACGCGTCGGGGTACATGAGGGCCCACCGCACCTGCGCGGAGTCCCACTCCTTCACGGTGCTGTTGAGCTCGCCGCCGACGTACTGGATCGGCTTGCTGATGCTCGGCAGGAGGGGCTCGAGGCGGGGGAACACGGACTCGACGGACATGCCCACCAGCGTAGGCGCTCGCCCCGCCCGTCCGGTAATCCCGGACGGGCGGGGCGTCGGGCTCAGCCGATCGGCACCGCGACGGGCTCGGGCGCCTCGGCCGTGGGCTCGGACCCGCGGCGCGTGCCCAGACGTCCCAGGCCGCGCTCGGCCAGCAGCAGCACCGCCGGCAGCAGCACCAGCCGGACGATCGTCGCGTCGATGAGGATCGCCACCGACAGGCCCACGCCGAGCTGCTTCATCTCCAGCATCGACAGGCTGGCGAAGACCGCGAACACCGAGATCATCACCGCGGCCGCGCTCGTGACGACCGCCGCCGTTCGGCGCACCGACTGCTCCACGGCCTCGCGGTACGGACGACCGGCCCGCAGCTCCTCGCGGAACCGGCTCAGCACGAACACGTGGTAGTCCATCGAGAGCCCGACCAGCACGACGAAGCAGAACAGCGGGATCCACATGACGACGTACCCCGGCGACGTGTAGCCGAGCAGGTCGTCGGCCCACGAGTGGCCGAACACCAGCTGCAGGACGCCGAACGCGGCCCCCACCGAGAGCAGGTTCAGCACGACGGTCAGCCCGGCGAGCAGCAGGCTGCGGAAGGCCAGGCCCATCATCACCATGATGAACAGCAGCACGAACCCGACGACCCAGGGCAGGGCCCCGGCCTGGTGGTCACGGTTGTCGAGCGACTCGGCGACGTCACCGCCGACGGCCCACTCCGAGGCGTCCGGCAGCGCCTCGGGCAGCACGTCCTCACGCAGCGAGCGCACGGCGTCGTCGTTCACGTCAGCCCCCTCGCCGCCGGGGGCGGCCATCCGCAGCAGCGCCGTGCGGCCGTCCTCGGCCACCTCGACCGACGACTCCCCCGGCGCGGCGAGCCCGCGGGCCTCGGCGGTGCTGGCCACGTCGCGCAGGGCCGGCTCGAGCGCGGCGGCGTCGCCCGTGGCGGCGACGGTCAACGTCGGCCGCTCGCCGGGGAACGCGTCCTGGACGTGCAGGTAGGCCTGCACCTCGGCGATGTCGGACGGCAGCGCCTCCACGGTCGACTCGTGCAGCCGCATGCCCAGCGCCGGCGCGGCCAGCCCGACCAGGACCGCCGTGGCCACCAAGGCGGACGCCCGCGGACGGCGCAGCACGGGACGCAGCAGGCGTCCGCTGATCGCGCCGGTGCCCATCCGGTCGGTGACCCGCCACAGCAGCGGCACCCGCGGACGATCGACGAACCGGCCCAG
Organism: Aeromicrobium massiliense JC14; assembly: GCF_000312105.1. Taxonomy (GTDB): domain Bacteria; phylum Actinomycetota; class Actinomycetes; order Propionibacteriales; family Nocardioidaceae; genus Aeromicrobium; species Aeromicrobium massiliense. The sequence continues at coordinate 193,232 of NZ_HE978638.1, read as the reverse complement.
CTTGGCCAGCACCGCCGGCAGCACGGTGAGCGAGCCGGCGACCGAGACGAGGACGACGAGGATGGCGCCCACGGCGAGCGCCTCGAACACGGCGTCGCGGGTGAGGAACAGCCCCGACATCGCGACCACGACGGCGACGCCGGAGACGACGACCGCGTGCCCGGCAGTGCGGGCCGCGGCCTCCACCGCGTCCAGGGTGCCGAGCCCGCGGCGGCGCTCCTCGCGCTCGCGGGTCAGGTACAGCAGCGAGTAGTCGACGCCGACGGCCATGCCGATGAGCAGCACGATGTTGGACGTCGAGCCGCCGTCGGGGACGAGCTGGGACAGCGGCGCGTAGAGGCCGACCGTCAGCAGCACGGAGCCGAACGCCAGGAGCACCGGGATGCCGGCGGCCAGCACGGCGCCGAACGCCAGCAGCAGGATCGCGAACGTCACCGGCAGGCTGGTGAGCTCGGCGGACGCCAGGTCCTCGCCGACCCGCTCGTTGATGGCGGCGCCGACCGACGCGTTGCCGGCCTGCTCGACGGTCACGCCGTCGTGGGCCTCACGCACGTCGTCGACGACGCGGGTCACGCCGTCCACGTGGTCGGCGGCGTCCTCATCGGTGCCGGTCATCTCGATCGTGACCAGCGCCGCGTCGCGCGACGCCGACCAGACGGGGTCGGCCACCGAGGCGACGCCCGCCACGCCGGCGAGGCCCTGGCGCAGGTCGCGGGCGACCGGGTCGACCGTGGCGGCGTCCAGCCGGGCGCCGTCGTCGGTCAGCAGGACGGTCTCGACCGGCGCGCCGGCGAGCCCGGCCTCGGCGACCATGGCGTCCGCGCGGCCGGACTGGCCGACCCGGAAGTCGGCGTCCGTGGCCTGCTGGACGGGCATCGCGGCGCTGATCGCGAGCGCGGCGACGACGAGCACGAGCCATCCGGTGATCGCGCGCCAGGGGTGGCGCGCGCTCCACCGGGCGGCCCGGACGGTGAGCGGTGAGCGGTTCATGACAGGGGTCCTTCCGAGCGGCGGGTGACGTCGTCACGCTCCCGCGGGCGGCCGGGTGCGCACAGGAGTGCTGGATCCCGCCCGAGAAGTGGTGCCAGCACCCCTGCGCCGCGCCGGTGGGACGCGCCAGGATGGCCCGGTGACCACCACCGACTCCCCCACCTCGCCGCGCCGTCCCGCCTCGGGCTGGCTCGCGCACGGCAACGGCCTCACCTGGCGGCTCCGCCTGACGCTCGTCGCGCTGGCGAACGTCCTGCTGGCCGTGCCGGCGCTGGTGCTGCTGGTGACGATCACGACGTCGCTCGGCGTCGCGGTCGTCGGGGTCGGCCTGCTGCTCCTGCTCGTCCTGGTGCCGCTGAACGCCGCCCTGGCCCAGGTGCAGCGACGGCTCAGCGGGGCGGTGCTCGGCCGGACGATCGAGCGTCCGGACTACCTGCGCGCCCCCTCGGCCTCGCCGCTGTCGGCCCTGGCCACCTGGGTCCGCGACCCCGCCCGCTGGCGCGACTACGCCTGGACGTGGACGACCGTCGTCGTCGGCTGGGCGATGAGCTGGCTCGCGCTCGGGCTCGCCCTGGCCGTCGTCTGGTACGCGGTCTTCCCGTTCGTCTTCGCCGTCACCCCCGAGGGCGTGCTGGTCAACGACTACGGCTTCATCCGCGTCGACACGCAGGAGGAGACGTTCCTGGAGTGGGGCCTGCTGCTCGTCGCGCTGCTGCTGTGGTGGTGGCTCGTGCCCGTGCTCGTGCGGCTCCGCGCCGCGCTCGACGCCGCGCTCCTGTCGCCGTCGCGCGAGCAGCTGGAGCGGCGCGTCGCCGAGGTCGCGGCCAGCCGCACCGAGACGATCGACCACTCCGCGGCCGAGCTGCGCCGCATCGAGCGCGACCTGCACGACGGCGCCCAGGCCCGGCTCGTCTCGCTCGGCATGAGCCTGGGGATGGCCGAGGAGCTCGTGCGCAGCGACCCCGACGCCGCGGCCCGGCTCATCGCCGAGGCCCGCGACACGACCGTGACCACGCTGGGCGACCTGCGCTCGGTGGTGCGGGGCATCCACCCGCCCGTGCTCGCCGACCGCGGGCTCGCCGGCGCGGTGGAGGCGCTCGCGCTCGACCTCGCCGTGCCGACCACCGTGCTGGTGGACCTGCCCGGACGCGCGCCCGAACCGGTCGAGTCGGCGCTCTACTTCGCGGTCGCCGAGGCGCTGGCGAACGTCGTCAAGCACGCGGACGCGCGGCGGGCGACGGTCACGCTCGGCCACGACGGGCACGTCCTGCGTGCCGTGGTGAGCGACGACGGACGCGGCGGCGCGGACCCGGCGCGCGGCACGGGACTGGCGGGCGTGGGCCGGCGACTGGCAGCCTTTGACGGCACCCTGACCGTCACGAGCCCCGCGGGCGGTCCGACCACCGTCACCCTGGAGCTGCCGTGCGCGCTGTCGTCGCCGAGGACCACGCCCTCCTCCGGGACGGCCTGACCCGGCTGCTCGAGGCGCACGCCATCGAGGTCGTGGCCGCCGTCGACGACGCCGCGTCGCTCGAGACGGCGCTGCGGCGCGACGACGTGGACGTGGCCGTCGTGGACGTCCGGATGCCTCCGACGTTCACCGACGAGGGGCTGCGCGCCGCCATCCGCGCCCGCACCGAGCGGCCCGGCCTGCCGGTGCTCGTGCTGTCGCAGTACGTCGAGCAGCTGTACGCGCGCGAGCTGCTGGCCAGCGGCGAGGGCGGCGTCGGCTACCTGCTCAAGGACCGGGTGACCGACGTGAGCGCGTTCGTGCAGAGCGTGCGCACGGTCGCGGCGGGCGGCACCGCGCTCGACCCCGAGGTGGTCGCCTCGCTGGTCACCAAGGCGCGCGAGAGCACGCCGGTGGGCCGGCTGACCGACCGCGAGCGCGAGGTGCTCGCGCTCATGGCCGAGGGACGCTCCAACGCCGCGGTCGCCGCCGCCCTGTTCGTCACCGAGAAGGCGGTCAGCAAGCACATCAACAACGTCTTCACGAAGCTGGACCTGCCGGTCAGCCCCGACGACCACCGCCGGGTGCTCGCGGTGCTGGCCTACCTGCAGGCCTAGGGACGGCTCAGAGGCCGGGGAACCACAGCGTGATCTCGCGCGCGGCCGACTCGGGCGAGTCCGAGGCGTGCACGAGGTTCTCGCGGTTCGACAGCGACAGGTCGCCGCGGATGGTGCCGGGAGCCGCGGCGCGACCGTCGGTGGCGCCGTTCAGACCGCGGACGACGGTGATCGCCTCGTCGCCCTCGAGCACGAGCGCGACGAGCGGGCCGGAGGTCGAGAACGCGCGCAGCGGCGGGTACCAGGGCTGCTCGACGTGCTCGGCGTAGTGCGCGTCGGCCTGCTGCTCGTCGATCGAGCGCAGCTCCATCGCCACGACCGAGAGGCCCTTGGTCTCGTACCGGGACAGGATGGTGCCGACGAGACCGCGCTTGACGGCGTCCGGCTTGAGCAGGACGAGCGTGCGTTGTGACATGGACGAAACCTATCGTCCCGACCCCGAAGGAGCTGCCCATGCCCCGGTCCCCCGAGACGCCCTGGTGGCGCGACGCCGTCATCTACCAGGTCTACCCCCGGTCGTGGGCCGACGCCGACGGCGACGGCATCGGCGACCTGCCCGGCATCACCGCCCGGCTCGGGCACCTGGCCGAGCTCGGTGTGGACGCCGTGTGGCTCTCGCCGTTCTACACGTCGCCGCAGAACGACGCCGGCTACGACGTGGCCGACTACCGCGACGTCGACCCGCTCTTCGGCACGCTGGACGACTTCGACACGCTCGTCGCCACCGCGCACGGGCTCGGCCTCAAGGTGGTCGTCGACGTCGTGCCGAACCACTCCTCCAGCGAGCACGCCTGGTTCAAGGCCGCGCTCGACGCCCCCGCCGGCTCGCCCGAGCGGGCCCGCTACGTGTTCCGCGACGGCCAGGGGCCCGGCGGTGACGAGCCGCCGAACAACTGGCAGAGCACGTTCGGCGGCCCGGCCTGGACGCGCGTCACCGAGCCCGACGGCACGAAGGGCCAGTGGTACCTGCACCTGTTCGACAGCACCCAGCCCGACTTCGACTGGACGAACCCCGAGGTCCGCTCCGAGCTCGAGGACGTCCTGCGGTTCTGGCTCGACCGCGGCGCCGACGGCTTCCGCATCGACGTCGCCCACGGCCTGGTCAAGGCCGACGGGCTGCCCGACGCCAACCCCGAGTACGACCTGGCCAAGGACCCGACGAACTCCCAGCCGATGTGGGACCAGGAGGGCGTGCACGAGATCTACCGCTCCTGGCGGCGCATCGCCGACTCCTACGCGACGCCCGGCGACCCGGACTCCGAGCGCCTGCTGTGCGCCGAGGCATGGGTCGTCCCGGCCGAGAACCTGGTCAAGTACGTCCGCCCCGACGAGCTGCACCAGTCGTTCAACTTCGAGTACCTCATGACGCCGTGGATCGCCGGCGAGCAGCGCACGGCGATCGAGCAGGCGCTCGAGCACGCCGAGGCCGTCGGCGCGCCGCAGACCTGGGTGCTGTCCAACCACGACGTCGTGCGGCACGCCTCGCGGCTGGGCTACCCGCAGACGCCCGGCGCCCGCCGCGTGCCCGGCGTCGGCCCCGAGCACGAGCAGCCGGACGCCGAGCTCGGCCTGCGCCGCGCGCGGGCGGCGACCACGGTCATGCTGTCGCTGCCCGGCTCGGCGTACGTCTACCAGGGCGAGGAGCTCGGGCTGCCCGACGTCACCGACCTGCCGCACGAGCACCGCCAGGACCCGACGTGGCACCGGTCCGGGCCCGCCGACGTCGGCCGCGACGGCTGCCGCGTGCCCATGGCCTGGGAGTCCGACGCGCCCGCGTACGGCTTCAACGACACCGGACGCTCCTGGCTGCCCCAGCCCGAGTCGTACGGCCGCCTGGCCGTCGACGCCCAGCGCGGCGTCGAGGGCTCCACGCTCGAGCTGTACCGGACGCTGCTGCGGCTGCGCCGCGAGCGCGGGCTCGGCACCGGCACGCTGACCTGGCTCGACCTCGGCGAGGACGTCGTGGCGTTCAGCGTCACCGCGACCGACGGCACGGTGACGACGGTGGTGGCCAACCTGGGCCGCGCCCCTGTCGACCTGCCCGACGGCGAGCTGCTCGTCGCCAGCGAGCCGCTCCCCCGCGGTCGGCTGGGAGTGGACGAGGCGGCCTGGCTGGCGCCCTGAGCCGGTCGAGTCGCCGTGAACCCAGTCCGGGTCTACCCTCGGGGCCTGCAGTGACCTAGGTCACGATCAGCACTCGGGAGGGACGTTGCGAACACGACTTGGCACACGGACCCGGCTCGCCGCCGGAGTCGTCCTGGTGGGCGCCTCGCTGGCAGCCTGCGGGGGCTCCGACGGCGGCACGCCGGTGATCAACCTGTACGGCGCGGCCTCCGCGGCCGGCTTCGACAAGATCATCGCGGCGTGCAACGAGGAGGCCGAGGGCCGCTACAAGATCGTCGGCAACCTCCTGCCCAGCGACGCCGACGGCCAGCGCGAGCAGCTGGTCCGCCGCCTGGCCGCGCAGGACGACGGCATGGACGTCATGTCCACCGACGTCACCTGGACCGCCGAGTTCGCCGAGGCGGGCTGGATCCGCGAGCTGGACGAGGAGCAGACGCGCCTCGCCTCCGAGGACACCCTGCAGCCGACGCTCGACACGGCGACCTGGAAGGACAAGCTCTACGGCATCCCGAAGCACACCAACGTCCAGCTGCTCTGGTACCGCAAGTCGCTCGTCCCAACCCCGCCCAAGACGTGGGACGAGATGTTCGACATGGCCCAGAAGCTCAAGGACCAGGGCGAGCCGCACGAGATCGGCATCACCGCCGCCCGCTACGAGGGCTACGTGGTCAGCTTCAACACGATCCTGTCGAGCTACGGCGGCACGCTGGTCAACGAGGACAGCACCGAGCCCACGGTCGACGAGAACACCGTGAAGTCGCTGGAGCTGCTCAAGCGGCTGGCCGACTCCGGCCTGGCCAGCGCCTCGCTGTCCAACGCCCAGGAGCCCGAGGTCTTCGCCGCCATGCAGCAGGGCAAGGCGGCCTTCATCATCAACTGGCCGTACGTCCTCAGCGCGATGCGGACGGCCGGCGAGACCGACGAGAACAGCAAGATGATCGCCGACGACCTCGGCTTCGCGCCGTACCCGTCGGTCGAGGAGGGCAAGCCGCCGCGGGTCACGCTGGGCGGCGCGAACTTCACGATCAGCAAGTTCAGCAAGCACCCGGACCTCGCCTTCGAGGCCGCCATGTGCATGCGCTCGCCCGAGCACCAGCTCATGCACGCGCTGGCCGCCGGTGAGCCGCCGGTCAACGAGAGCCTCTACACCAACGCGGAGTTCCAGGAGGCCTACCCGCAGTACGAGGAGATGCTGATCGAGCTGAAGACGGCGGTGCCGCGTCCGGTCACGCCGCTGTACCAGAACATCTCCACCATCGTGTCGTCCCTGCTGTCCCCGCCGAGCGGCATCGATCCGGAGAAGACCTCCGAGGAGCTCAACGACGGCATCCAGCAGGCCCTGGACGGAAAGGGGATCCTGCCGTGACGTCCACGCTCCCGCCGCAGGCCGGCGCCGAGGCCGAGGCCGAGGCGCAGTACGCCCGCCAGAAGTACACCGAGGGACAGCGTGCCGAGCGCCGCCTGGGGCTGATGCTGTGCGCCCCCGCCGTCGTGGTCATGCTCGCCGTCTGCGCCTACCCCATCCTCTACGCCATCTACCTGTCGTTCTTCCGCGCCGACCTGCGCACCCCGGACGACAACGAGTTCATCGGCTTCGACAACTACGTCACCGTGCTCACCAGCGACCTGTGGTGGAGCGCCTTCGGCGTCACGGTCTTCATCACCGTGGTCAGCACGATCGTCGAGCTGGCCCTCGGCATGGCGCTGGCGATCGTCATGCACCGCACGATCGTCGGACGCGGCCTGGTCCGCACCGCGGCCCTCGTGCCGTACGCGATCGTCACCGTCGTCGCGGCGTTCAGCTGGCGCTTCGCCTGGACCCAGGACCTCGGCTGGCTGGCCGGCGACAACGCACCGCTGACCGAGCAGTGGAGCTCGCTGTGGATCATCATCCTCAGCGAGGTCTGGAAGACCACCCCGTTCATGGCGCTGCTGCTCATGGCCGGCCTCGCGCTCGTCCCCGAGGACCTGCTCAAGGCCGCGTCGATGGACGGCGCCAACGCCTGGCAGCGGTTCTGGCGGGTCACGGTGCCGCTCATCAAGCCGGCGATCCTCGTGGCGCTGCTGTTCCGCGCGCTGGACGCCTTCCGCATCTTCGACAACATCTTCGTGCTGACCAGCGGCGCCAACAACACCTCGTCGGTGTCGGTGATCGCCTACAACAACCTCATCCGGGGCCTCAACCTCGGCATCGGGTCCACGATGTCGGTGCTGATCTTCCTCAGCATCGCCATCATCGCGTTCGTGTTCATCAAGCTGTTCGGCGCCGCGGCGCCCGGTGCGAGCGAGGAGAAGCGATGAGCACCATCGAGACGCCCCGCAGGAAGGCCGCCTGGGCGGCCGTCGACCTCGTCGTCCTGCTCTACGCCCTGGTGCCCGTCGTCTGGATCGTGTCGCTGTCGCTCAAGACCGACGGCACGCTGAACGACGGCAACTTCCTGCCGACCGCCATCACCTGGGACGCCTACGACCAGATCTTCAACAACGACGACTTCCTGCGGGCGCTGTTCAACTCGATCGGCATCTGCCTGATCTCGACCTTCGTCGCGCTGATCCTGGGCACGATGGCCGCCTACGCGATCGCCCGCCTGGACTTCCCGGGCAAGCGCTCGATCGTCGGCATCTCGCTGCTGATCGCGATGTTCCCGCAGATCGCCCTGGTCACGCCGCTGTTCCGCATCGAGACGGCGATCGGCATCTTCGACACCTGGCTCGGCCTGATCGTCCCGTACATCACGTTCGCGCTGCCGCTGGCGATCTACACGCTGTCGGCGTTCTTCCGCGAGATCCCGTGGGAGCTGGAGAAGGCGGCCAAGATGGACGGCGCCACGCCGTTCCAGGCCTTCCGCAAGGTGATCGCGCCGCTGGCACTGCCGGGCGTGTTCACCACGGCGATCCTGGTCTTCATCTCCTGCTGGAACGACTTCCTGTTCGCCATCTCGCTGACGTCCTCCTCGAACGCCCGGACCGTGCCGGCGGCGCTGTCCTACTTCACCGGCGCCACCACGTTCGAGAAGCCGACCGCCGCGATCGCCGCCGGAGCGGTCGTCATCACCATCCCGATCATCCTCTTCGTCCTGTTCTTCCAGCGCCGCATCGTCGCCGGGCTCACGTCCGGTGCCGTCAAGGGCTGACCAGCAAAGGAGCCGACCGTGGCCGAGATCGTCCTGGACAACGTCGTCAAGCGCTACCCCGACGGCGCGCTCGCCGTCGACCACCTCAACCTCGAGATCGCCGACGGGGAGTTCATCATCCTCGTGGGCCCGTCGGGCTGCGGGAAGTCGACCACCCTCAACATGGTCGCCGGGCTCGAGGACATCAGCTCCGGCGAGCTGCGCATCGACGGCAAGGTCGTCAACGACAAGGCGCCCAAGGACCGCGACATCGCGATGGTGTTCCAGTCCTACGCGCTGTACCCGCACATGACGGTGTTCGAGAACATGGCGTTCCCGCTGACCCTCGCGGGCACCGACAAGAACACCATCCGGCAGAAGGTCGGCGAGGCCGCCGAGATGCTCGAGCTGACCCAGCACCTGGAGCGCCGCCCGGCCAACCTGTCCGGCGGCCAGCGCCAGCGCGTCGCGATGGGACGAGCGATCGTCCGCCAGCCCAAGGCGTTCCTCATGGACGAGCCGCTGTCGAACCTGGACGCCAAGCTGCGCGTGCAGATGCGCACGCAGGTCTCGCGCATCCAGAAGAAGCTGGGCACCACGACGCTGTACGTCACCCACGACCAGACCGAGGCCATGACGCTGGGCGACCGGGTGGTCGTCATGCGCGGCGGCATCGTGCAGCAGGTCGGCAGCCCGGCGTTCCTCTACGACCACCCGGCCAACCTGTTCGTCGCGGGCTTCATCGGCAGCCCGTCGATGAACTTCCTGCCGGCCACGCTCGACGGCGGCGTGCTGCACAGCCCGCTCGGCGACCTGGCCCTGCCCGACGACCGCCGGCGCGCGGTCGAGGCGAACGCGAAGGGCCGTGAGGTCATCGTGGGCCTGCGCCCCGAGCACTTCGAGGACGCCGCCCTGGTGGCCGACCCGTCGAAGGGCGGCACCACCGAGGTCACCGTCGACCTGGTCGAGTCGATGGGCTCGGACGTGTTCGCCTACTTCACCGTCGACGCCCAGCTGGGCAGCAGCGGCGGGCTGGACGAGCTGGCCCGCGACACCGGCGCGGAGATGGGCGTCGGCGGCGTGCAGGTCACCGCCCGCCTCGAGCCCACGTCCGGGGTGCGGGCCGGCCAGCCGGCCAAGCTGTGGATCGACACCAGCAAGATCCAGGTGTTCGACCCCAAGAGCGGCGACAACCTCACCGCCCGCGTCGACTGAGACCCGCAGGCGCCGCGACCCGGCCCGTCACAGACGGGTCGGGTCGTCCTGCTTGCGCCGGGGACGACGGCGGCGCCGGGTGACCTGGGCCATGATGTCGCGGTTCCACTCGTGCTCACGGATCAGCCGGTACCGCTCCCCCGAGACGCGCATGTAGGCGTCGGCCTCGGTCTCGTCCTCGCCGCGCACGCCGGCGTCCTCGATCATCTCCAGCACCGGGGTGAAGTCCTCCGCGTACCAGCGCGACGCGACGGTGGCTCGGTCGTGGTACGCCTCCTCGGAGTGCATGAGCCGCGCGCCCCAGGCCTCGACCATCTCGGCGAGCCAGCCGTAGTGCACCGGGTCGGTGACCTCGATGTGCGAGCGCCGCTCGCGACTGAGCGGCACGCGCTCGAGGAAGATGCGCCGCCAGTGCTTGCGCTCGAGCTGCTCGCGGCGCGAGAACTCCACCGGCGACAGCATCGTCAGCACCTCGGTGACGTTGGCCTCGATGACGTCGAGGTTGAGCGCGCGGGCCACCGAGACGCGGTGGTGCCCGTCGCGCACGAAGTAGTAGTCCCCCAGCTGGTAGACGTCGATCGGCGGGATCGTCTCGCCGGTGCGGCTCGCCCGGGCCAGACGCTCCCAGCGCTGCCGGCTCTTGCTGGACGTGGGCCGGAAGCGGCGGTCGAAGTCACGCATGCGGTCGACCGACCCGATGATCGCGTCGAGCGGGATGACCTGCGTGCCGCGGTAGGTCTCGCCACGGCGGCCGAGCGCCTCGACCGCCTCGTCGAACGAGAGCGACTGCACGACGTCGTGCGTGTCGTTGCGCAGCCAGCCGGCCAGGGCGGACAGCACCTGGTGGCGGCGGGCCCGGATGAAGTCGTTCTCGGCGTCCGCGCGGGGCGAGCCGGTGTCGCGCACGGGCATCGTCAGCCCACCCTCCGCAGGGCGTGCAGCATCTCGGTGTGCGCGTCGCGCGGGGCGACGTCGAGCATCGTCCAGGGCACGACGTTGCGGATCGTGGTGCGTCCGACGGTGCGGTCGGGACGCGGGTGCCCGTAGGGGTGGATGTGCCCGTGGAGGTGCCAGGTCGGCTCGAGCCGGTCGAGCGTGCCGTGCAGCGCCTCGACGCCGACGTGGCACGGGTCGGGCTCGTCACCCAGGCCGAGCGGCGGCGCATGGGTCAGCAGGACGTCGATCGGTCCCCCGGCACGGTCGGCCCGGCGGGCGAGCCGGCGGGCGCGCCGGTGGTACTGCTTCTGCGTGTACTGGTGCGGACCGTCGTTGTAGCGCACGCATCCGCCGAGCCCGGCGATGCGCAGGCCGGCGACCTCCACCACGCGCTCGTCGGCGTTGAGGCAGCCGTGCGGCCGCGGCGCGTCGACCGGCAGGCCGGCCTCGAACAGGCCGCCACCGAGACCGCGGCGGACCGTGGGGATCGCCGCGTCGTGGTTGCCCGGCACGAACACGACGGGGACGTCGAGCGCCGACGACAGGAACTCCAGGTACGCCCAGGGCAGGTCGCCGGCGGCGAGCACGAGGTCGGGACGGTAGCGCTGGACCGAGACGTCGTAGAGCTGCTCCACGACCTCGTCGGCGACCACCAGTGCACGGACCACGACCCCACTGTACGGCGGGGTGTGACGCGCGCCACCGGGCTCAGGCGGGCTCGCGGCCCTCCGCGGCCCAGCGCTCGCGGTCGGCCACGATCTTGCGCCCGAGCGCCCAGCCGGCCCAGTAGAGCAGCGCGAACAGGCCGCCCACGAAGAAGAACGCCGGGTGCAGCAGGCCCAGGGCGACGAAGCCGACCTGCACCGCCCAGCCCAGCACGTCGCCGACCGCGCCGCGGCGGAACAGGCCGGTGGTCAGCAGGGCGAGCACGGCCAGCACCGAGCACACGGTCACGGCGGTGCCGGTCGAGACGTCGGCGACCTGGATCAGGATCGGGATCGACAGCCCGAGCAGGATCGCCTCGAAGACCAGGATGGCCTGGCACATGTGCTTCACGCGGCACCGCTCCCGAGCAGCACGCGGGCCTCGCCGACGGTGACGACCGAGCCGGTCACCAGCACGCCGCCGCTGCCGAGCGCGTCCTCGTAGCCCTCGGCGGACTCGGCCAGGTTGATCGCGGTGGCCAGCGCGTCGTCCAGTCCGGGGGCCAGGACGACGCGGTCCTCGCCGAACAGGTCGGTGGCGACCTCGGCCAGCTCGGCGGCCGGCATCGAGCGGTCCGAGGAGCTCTGCGTGACGACGATCGTGGCCAGCAGGGGCTCGAGCACGCGCAGGATGCCGTCGACGTCCTTGTCGGCCATCATGCCGACGACGCCGACGAGCGGGCTGAACGCGAACGCCTCCTGCACCGCGTCGACCAGCGCCGCCGCGCCGTGCGGGTTGTGGGCGGCGTCGAGCAGCACGGTCGGGCTGCGGCGCACGACCTCGAGGCGTCCGGGCGACGTGACGGAGGCGAACGCCGCCTCGACCAGGGCGGGCTCGAGCTCGCCGGACCCGGTGAACGCCTCGACCGCCGCGAGGGCGACGGCCGCGTTCTGCGCCTGGTGGGCGCCGTGCAGCGGCAGGAAGACGTCCTCGTAGCGCCGGCCCAGCCCGTCGAGGGTGATGACCTGTCCGCCGAGCGCGGGCACCCGCTCGGCCACGCCGAAGTCGACGCCCTGGCGGTGCACCGTGGCGCCGACCTCGGCGGCGCGACGCAGCAGGACGTCCAGCACCTCGGGACGCTGCTCGGCGATGACCGCCTGCGCGCCGGCGTGGATGATGCCGGCCTTCTCGACCGCCACCAGCTCGGGCGAGTCGCCCAGGTACTTGGCGTGGTCGACGTCGATCGGCGTGATGACCGCGAGCGAGGCCTCGGCGACGCTCGTGGCGTCCCACGTGCCGCCCATGCCGACCTCGACGACGGCGACGTCGACCGGGGCGTCGGCGAACGCGGCGTAGGCCATGGCCACGACGGTCTCGAAGAACGACAGCGGCGCCCCGCCGTGCTGCGCCGAGGAGTCGTCGACGATCTGCGCGTACGCGGCCACGTCGGCGAAGGCGTCCACGAAGGCGTCCTCGCTCAGCGGCTCGCCGTCGAGCGTGATGCGCTCGGTCATCGAGACCAGGTGCGGGCTGGTGAACCGGCCCGTGCGGAGCTGGCGCTCGCGCAGCAGCGCGTCGATCATGCGGCTGGTGGACGTCTTGCCGTTCGTGCCGGTCAGCTGCACGACGGGGTAGGCCCGCTGGGGCTCGCCCAGCAGGTCCATCAGCGCGCGGATGCGGTCGAGGGAGGGCTCGAGCTTGGTCTCGGGCCAGCGGCCCAGGAGGGCCCGCTCGACCTCGGCATAGGTAGGTCTCATCGCGCCCAGTATCCCAGGCGCGGCCAGCGAGGTCCCAGGGGCGAGACCAGGGTTCTTCCGGGTATCGATCCTGTCGGTGGTCAGGCGCATGATGGGACCTGACCTGGTCGTGCTCGGGACGCCCCCATCTCACGTGCTCAGGAGCGCCCATGTCCCGTTCGACATCCGGGTGGATCACCCACCGCTGGACCAAGTGGGCGGTCCTCGTCGTCGCCCTCGTGCTGACCGGCATCTTCGGCTCGCTGGGGAGCAGGCTGACCGAGGTCGAGGACAACGACGTCGGCTCCTGGCTGCCCGGCTCGGCCGAGTCGACCCAGGTCATCGAGCAGTCGTCGGCGTTCTCCGACCCCGACGCCGTCCCCGCGGTGCTGCTCTACACGCGACCGGGCGGCCTCACCCCGCAGGACCTCGCGGCGGTGGCCGAGGACGCCAAGGAGGTCGCCGACGTCGACACCGTCTCGGCGCCGGTGGTCGGCCCGATCCCGTCCGAGGACGGCGAGGCGGCCCAGCTCGTCGTCACGCTGACCGTCGGGCAGGACGGCTGGGACGCGCTGCCCGACCTCGTCGACGACCTGCGCGACGTGGCCGAGGACGGCGCCCCCGACGGGCTCACCGTGCACCTGGCCGGTCCGGCGGCGCTCGGTGCCGACCAGGCCGACGCGTTCGCCGGCATCGACGGCATCCTGCTGCTCGCCGCGGTGGGCGTCGTCGTGATCATGCTCCTGCTGACCTACCGGAGTCCCGTGCTGTGGCTCATCCCGCTGTTCTGCGGGGTGGTCAGCCTGGGCATCGCCCAGGGCGTGGTCTACCTGCTGGCCGACGCCGGGCTCACGGTCAACGCACAGAGCGCGGGCATCCTCACCGTGCTCGTGTTCGGCGCCGGCACCGACTACGCGCTGCTGCTCATCGCCCGCTACCGCGAGGAGCTGCACCACTTCGAGGACCGGCACGAGGCGATGGCCCACGCGCTGCGCCACGCCGGTCCGGCGATCATCGCCTCCGGGGCGACGGTCGTGGTCGGCCTGCTGTGCCTGCTGTTCGCCGAGATGAACTCCACCAGCAGCCTCGGCCCGGTGACCGCCGCCGGCATCGTGGTCGCCCTCGTCGTCATGCTCACCCTGCTGCCCGCGCTGCTCGTCATCTTCGGGCGCTGGGTGTTCTGGCCGCTCGTGCCGCACCACGGCGACCCCGACCGCGGCGAGCGGACGATGTGGGGCCGCATCGGACGCCGCATCGACCGGCGCCCGCGCACCGTGTGGATCACCACCAGCCTCGTCCTGGCCGCCTGCGCGATCGGCATCGTCCAGCTCAACGCCACCGGCCTGTCCAACGCCGACACCTTCACCTCCGACCAGCCCTCGATCGCGGCCGGCGAGGTGCTCGCCGAGCACTTCCCCGGCGGCGCGGGCAACCCCGTCCAGGTGGTGGCCGACGCCGACGCGGCCGACGACGTCGCCGCCGCCCTGGGCGACGTCGACGGCATCGCGCCGGGCACCGTGACCGAGCCCGTGGTCCGCGACGGGCTGGCGTACGTCGAGGCCACGCTCGCCGACCCGGCCGACTCCGACGCCGCGGCCGACACGATCGACCGGGCTCGCGAGACGCTGCACACCGTCGACGGCGCGGACGCGCTCGTGGGCGGGGCGACGGCGGTCAACCTCGACGTGCAGCGGGCCTCGTCGAACGACAACGCGCTGATCATCCCGATCGTGCTGGTCGCGGTGCTGATCATCCTGGGCGTGCTGCTCCGGTCGATCGCGGCACCGCTCATCCTGCTCGGCACGGTGGTGCTCTCGTTCGGCGCCGCGTTGGGGCTGAGCGCCCTGATCTTCCGCCACCTGCTCGGCTTCGCGGGGGCCGACACGTCGTTCCCGCTGTTCGCGTTCGTGTTCCTGGTGGCGCTGGGCATCGACTACAACATCTTCCTCATGACCCGCGTCCGCGAGGAGGCGCTGCGCCACGGCACGAGACGCGGGGCGCTGCTCGGGCTGGCCGCCACCGGCGGCGTGATCACCTCCGCCGGACTCGTCCTGGCGGGCACGTTCGCCGCCCTGGCGACGCTGCCGATCGTCTTCCTGGCCGAGCTCGGGCTCGTGGTCGCGCTCGGTGTCCTGCTCGACACGATCATCGTCCGCTCGGTGCTCGTGACGGCGCTGAACCTCGACCTCGGACGCCACATCTGGTGGCCGAGCCGGCTGTGGCGCACCGACGGTCCGGCCAAGACGCCGCCCGAGCAGAGTCGTGAGGCGGTCCGCACCTAGACTCAGGCCTCATGAACGCCGTGCCGGAGAAGCCTGTCCTCGAGGGCCTGGAGGCCACCTGGTCCCAGCGGTGGGAGGAGCAGGGCACGTTCCGCTTCGACCGCAGCAAGGATCGGGCGGACGTCTACTCGATCGACACCCCGCCCCCGACCGTCTCGGGGTCGCTGCACGTCGGGCACGTCTTCAGCTACACGCACACCGACCTCGTCGCGCGCTACCAGCGCATGCGCGGCAAGGAGGTGTTCTACCCGATGGGCTGGGACGACAACGGCCTGCCCACCGAGCGGCGCGTGCAGAACTACTTCGGCGTGCGCTGCGACCCGTCGCTGCCCTACGACGCCGGCTTCACGCCGCCGGAGAAGCCGGACCCGAAGAAGCAGGTGCCGATCAGCCGGCGCAACTTCATCGAGCTGTGCAACCAGCTGGTGGTCGAGGACGAGAAGGTCTTCGAGGCGCTGTGGCGCACGCTCGGCCTGAGCGTCGACTGGACGCAGACCTACACGACGATCGGCGACGAGGCCCAGGCCACGAGCCAGCGCGCGTTCCTGCGCAACCTGGCCCGCGGCGAGGCGTACCAGCAGGACGCACCGACGCTGTGGGACGTCACGTTCCAGACCGCGGTCGCGCAGGCCGAGCTGGAGGCCCGCGAGTACCCCGGCGCCTACCACCGCGTCGCCTACCACCTCGCCGACGGCACGAAGGTCCACGTCGAGACCACCCGTCCGGAGCTGACCCCCGCCGCCGTCGCGCTGATCGCGCACCCTGACGACGAGCGCTACCAGCACCTGTTCGGCACCACCGCCACCTCGCCGATCTTCGGCGTCGAGGTACCCGTGGTCGCGCACACGCTGGCCGACCCCACCAAGGGCTCGGGCATCGTGCACTGCTGCACCTTCGGCGACCTGACCGACGTGCAGTGGTGGCGTGAGCTGCAGCTCCCCAACCGCACCGTGATCGGCCGCGACGGCCGCATCCTGCCCGACGTGCCCGAGTGGATCGCCACCGACGCCGGACGCGCGCTCTACGCCGAGCTGGCCGGCAAGACGACGTTCACCGCGCGCGAGCTGACCGTCCAGGCGCTGCGCGAGAGCGGCGACCTCGACGGCGAGCCGAAGCCCACCCAGCGGATGGCGAACTTCTACGAGAAGGGCGACAAGCCGCTCGAGATCGTCTCCACCCGCCAGTGGTACATCGCGAACGGCGGCCGCGACGCCGACCTGCGCAAGGAGCTCGTCGCCCGCGGCGACGAGATCACCTGGGTGCCCGGCTACATGCAGTCGCGCTTCACCAACTGGATCGAGGGCCTCAACGGCGACTGGCTCGTCTCGCGCCAGCGCTTCTTCGGCATCCCGTTCCCGGTCTGGTACCGCCTCGACGAGGCCGGCGAGCCGGTCTACGACGACCCGATCCTGGCTCGCGAGGACCAGCTGCCGGTCGACCCGGCGTCGCAGGCGCCCGACGGCTTCGACGAGGGCCAGCGCGGCGTCCCCGGTGGCTTCATGGCCGACCCGGACGTCCTGGACACCTGGGCGACCTCGTCGCTGACCCCGCAGATCGTGTGCGGCTGGGAGCGCGATCCCGAGCTGTTCGCGCGCACGTTCCCGATGGACCTGCGCCCGCAGGGTCACGACATCATCCGCACCTGGCTGTTCAGCACGGTCGTCCGCGCGCACCAGGAGTTCGGCCAGGTGCCGTGGACGCACACGGCGCTGTCGGGCTTCGTGGTCGACCCCGACCGCAAGAAGATGTCCAAGTCCAAGGGCAACGTGGTCGTCCCCGACGAGATCCTCACCAAGTACGGGGCCGACGCCGTCCGCTGGCGCGCGGCCGGGGCCCGTCCGGGCGCCGACTCGCCGTTCGACGAGGCGCAGATGAAGGTCGGCCGCCGCCTGGCCATGAAGGTGCTCAACGCCAGCAAGTTCGTGCTGGCCGCCGAGGACGCCTACGGCCTGGGCGCCGACGCCTCGTACCTGGACGCCGCGCGCGTCACCGAGGCCGTCGACCTGGCGATGCTCGACCGCCTGCGCGGGGTCGTCACCACCGCCACCGAGCACTTCGAGGCCTACGACTACGCGTCGGCCCTGGAGGTCACGGAGAGGTTCTTCTGGGACTTCTGCGACGACTACCTCGAGCTGGTCAAGGAGCGCGCCCGCCGCACGGACGCCGGTGGCGAGTCGGCCAAGGCCGCGTTCGCCCAGGCGCTGTCGGTGCAGCTGCGCCTGCTCGCGCCGTTCCTGCCGTACGTGACCGAGGAGGTCTGGTCGTGGTGGCAGGAGGGCTCGATCCACCGCGCCGCCTGGCCGACGACCGACGACCTCGGCATCCCGGCCGCCGACCAGCGCGTGCTCGACGTGGCCGCCGCCGCCCTGGCCGGCGTCCGCGGAGCCAAGTCCGTGGCGAAGGTCAGCCAGCGCACCGCGGTCACGGCGCTCACCGTGCGCGGCCCGCAGGAGGACCTCGACCGGCTCGCCCTGGCGCTGGACGACGTCCGCGCCGCCGGCAAGGTGTCCGGCGACGTGGCGCTGGACGCCGCCGACGTGCCCGAGCTGGCGGTCGAGGCGACGCTCGAGGCCGCCGAGCAGTCCTGACTCACGACGAAGGGCCTCCCCGCTGCGGCGGGGAGGCCCTTCGTCGTCTCAGCCCGGGTCACTCGTCGGCGAGCTCGTGCTCCTCCTGCTCGGCGAGCGTCGGGCGTCCCTGGTTGCAGAAGACCTCGAGCTCGATCGAGCGTCCGCCGCGGGCGAACACCGCGTCGACGTCGTCGTCGGGACCGGGCTCGAAGCTGACGACCCGCCAGCCGGCCGCCTCGTCCGGCAGCGCCTCGACGCCGACCGCGTAGACGCCGTCGCAGCCGACCCGGAAGCCGCCGAACTCGCCGGAGATGGTCTCCTCGACCAGGTTCGGCCCGGCGGTCGGCGGGGCGGTCGTCGCGTCCTTCGGCACCTCCTGGCCGACCGGGCCGCGGCCGCGCACCGACGCGCCCACGGCGGTGACCGTCGCGACGCCCACCGACACGGCGAGGACGACGGCGACCAACCACCCGGCGGCGTACACGATCCTGCGTCTCACGGACTCCATGCTGGCAGGCCTCCGCGCCCGCCACGCTATGGCGAGGCTAAGCCGCGGCTAAGCCCCGGCCTCGGGCGCGCCATCACGGGCGGGCAGGCGCTAGCGTCACCGTGTGGCTCACGTGCTGGTGATCGAGGACGACGACGTCATCCGTCCGCGTCTGGTCCGGTCCCTGCGCGACCTGGGGCACGCGGTCGACTCCTCCCCCGCCGGCCTGCCCGGCCTCCAGGTGGCGCTCGACGCGCGTCCGGACCTCGTGGTGCTCGACCTGGGGCTGCCCGACGTCGACGGCATGCAGGTGCTCACGATGCTGCGGGCGGTGAGCCAGGTGCCGGTCATCATCGCCAGCGCCCGCGACGACGACCCCGGGCTCGTCCGCGCGCTGGACGCCGGCGCCGACGACTACCTGGTCAAGCCGTTCACCGCCGCCCAGCTCGAGGCGCGCATCCGGGCGGTCATCCGGCGCAGCGGGCGTCCGGTCGAGCAGGCCGAGGTCGCGGTCGGCGCGCTGCGGATCGACCTGCGCGGCCGGCGGGTCACGCTCGACGACACCGAGGTCGAGCTCAGCCCGCGCGAGTTCGACCTGCTCGCCTACCTGGCCCAGCGCCCGGGCGAGGTCGTGACCAAGCGCGAGCTGCTGACCGAGGTGTGGCTGCAGCCCTGGGGCGGGTCGGACAAGACGGTCGACGTCCACCTGTCGTGGCTGCGCCGCAAGCTCGGCGAGACCGCGTCCGAGCCGCGCCACCTGACGACCGTGCGCGGCGTCGGCGTGCGTCTGTCCGCGCCGGACGCGCCGTGAGACGCCGGCTCATCTGGACCGTCGCCGCGACGGTCTCGATGGTGCTGCTGGCGATGCTGGTACCCATGGCGGTGCTGGTGCGCAGCTACGACCTGGAGGACCGGCTGTCGCGGGCGTCCCTGGAGGTGCAGGGCACCGAGACCGTCGTGTCCGGCCAGGACAAGGGCGCGGTCTCGGTCTACCTGGACCGGCTGAACCGGCGCGACGACGGCGTGCGCACCACCGTCCTGTACCCCGACGGCACCGCGATCGGCCCGAACCCGGGTGAGGACGAGCGCGTCGCGGAGGCCCGCACGACCGGACGCGCCCGGGTCGACGACGTCGACGACGGCGCGCAGATCCTCGTGCCGGTCGCCCTCGGCGGCAGCAGCGGGCTCCCCGCCCAGACCCCCGTGGTGCGCGTGGACGTCCGCGAGGCGCAGTTCCCCTCCGACCTGCACCTGGCGTGGATCGTGCTCGCCCTGCTCGGCACGACGCTGCTCGCCGGCGCCGTGCTGCTGGCCGACCGGCTCGGCCGCTCCTTCGTCCGCCCCATCCACGACCTGGCCGTCGCGGCCCGGTCTCTGGGCGACCCGGCCGGGCCCCGCACCGTCGAGGTGGACGGACCGCCGGAGGTGCACGAGCTCGCGACCGCGCTGAACCGGCTCGTCGAGCGGGTCGAGCTGCTGCTCGAGCGCGAGCGCGAGAACGTCGCCGACCTGTCGCACCGCCTGCGCACGCCGGTGACCGCGCTGCGGCTGGGCATCGAGGCGTTGGACGACCCGGCCGACCGCACGCGGCTCGGCGCCGACCTGGACCGCCTGCAGCAGACCGTCGACGTCGTCGTGCGCGAGGCGCGGCGGTCCCAGCGCGAGGGCGTGGCGCCGCGCAGCGACGCGCTGCCCGTCCTGGCCGGGCGCACGCGCTACTGGCTGGTGCTGGCCGAGGACCAGGGCCGTCCGGTGGAGGTCGACCTCGACGACGGTCCCGGGCCCCGCGTGCGGGCGAGCGTGGAGGACCTGGAGGCGCTCGCCGACGTCCTGGTCGACAACGTCTTCAGCCACACGCCGCCCGAGGCGCCGCTCCACGTCACGCTGCACGCCGACGCTGACGCGGTGACGTACGTGGTCGAGGACGGCGGGCCGGGCGTGCCCGAGGGCGACGACCCGGTGGGCCGCGGCACGAGCGGCAGTGGCTCGACCGGCCTCGGCCTGGCCATCGCCGCCCGCACCGCCGAGGCCGCGGCCGGGACCCTGCGGGTCGACCGCTCCCCCGGTCTCGGCGGCACGCGCGTCACCGTCGTGCTGCGCTGAGCCTCAGCGCACCCGGACGCTCGTGGAGCACCAGCCGTCGGTGCCGGCCGGGCGCAGCCGCACCGTGAACGTGTCGCGGTCGCGGGTGTTGGGCCGCAGCCGCTCCAGCTCCAGCTCGCCCTCGCGGTCGGCACGGACGATGCCGTGGTGCACCCGCTTGCCGTCGTGGCGCAGCTGGACGACCCAGCGCGACCCCGGACGAGCGTGCTCCGCGTCCAGGGAGACCTCGTAGCGGCGGCCCTCCCGGTCGACCTGCAGCTCGTACGTGGCCCCGGCGCAGCGGCCGTGCCGCTCGAGGTCCGCACTGGCGGTGGCCGGCACCGCGACCAGCGCGGCCCCGGCGAGGGCCGTGCCGCCGAGCAGCACGGCGGTTCCTCGGCGCGCGCTCATCGGTGCGTCACCTCCGCCGTGCACGTGTCGCCACCGGCGACGGGCGTCGCCTCGACGGTGAAGGTCTGCTCGCCGTCTTGCGGCACCTGGGCCTCGATGTCGAGCTCGGCGTCCTCGTCGCTCATGCGCTCGCCCTCGACGAGCACGGTGTCGCCCTCCCGGAGCACGAGCGTCCAGCGCTCGCCCGGCGCGGCGGTCTGCAGCTCGAAGGAGACGTCGACGCGGTCGCCGTCCTCGTCCTCGGTCTCCAGCTGGTAGCTCGCCTGGGCGCAGGTGCCGTCGACGCGCTGGGTCTGGTCGGCGGAGGCCGACCACCACCAGGCGCCGGCTCCGGCTCCCACGACGACGACCGCCGCGACGGCGGCCACGGACTTGGTGGACTTCTTCACGATGGGGCTCCTTCTCTCGGGTACCCCACCACCGTCCCGCCGGTGTGCCTAACGGCACCTCTCGCGCCCGCTAAGGGACGGCAAAGAGTCAGTCGAGGACGTCGAAGCGCAGGCCCGCGGCCTGAAGCCGGCCGACGAGCGCGTCGCCCATGGCCACGGCCGTCGTCGTCTGGCCGGCGACGTCGGGCAGGTCGTCGAAAGCCAGCGAGAGGGCCGACTCGGCGAGCATCTTGGACGTCTCGGTGTAGCCGGGATCGCCACCGCTGACCTGCGTGCGCAGCCGCTGGTCGCCCGCCTCGGCCTCGAGCACGAGCTTGAAGTAGGACGTCGAGCGTCGCTCCTCGTCGGGGCCGGTGCCCTGCTCGAACGCCTTGAGCAGCAGCGAGCGCGTCGGCGGCAGCTGGGCCGCACCGAACGCGACGCCGAGGCCCGCACCGGCCGCGGCGAGGGTGCGCGCCTTCTTGACGTGGGCGAAGTGCTCGTAGCGGAAGTCGGGGCCGTACGTCGGCAGCGCCCGCGCGGAGCGCAGCACGATCTGTGGGTCGAGGGTCGGCAGCGGCACGCCGTAGCCGACGCCGCCCGGGCCCTTGCCGAACGAGCCGCCGCCGCGCACGCGCCGGTCGGCCGGACGCGGCTCGAGCCGCTTGCGCTCGGCTGCCGTGCGCTTGGCCTGCTTCATGCGGCCGAAGACGTTGATCGCCGAGTGGTAGGTGCCGCCGGAGAACGCCGCGTTGGAGCGGATGTACCCGCGGACGGTGATCGGGACGTCGTCGGGCAGCTGCTCGACGGTCCAGAGCACGCCCAGGTCGTACGGCACGGAGTCGAAGCCGCAGGCGTGCACGAGCCGGGCGCCGGACGCCTCGGCCGTGGCGTGGTGGCGCAGCCAGGTGCGGTCGACGAACTCCGGCTCGCCGGTGAGGTCGACGTAGTCGGTGCCGGCGGCCGCGGCCGCCTGGACGGCCGCCTCTCCGTGCTGCAGGTACGGGCCGACGGTCGTGGCCAGCACCTTGGTGCCCTCGGCGAGCTCGCGCATCGACGCGGCGTCCTCGACGTCGGCGACGCGCAGCTCGGGGCGGACGCCGCCGGCGGCCTCGACCCGGTCGGCGACCTGCTCGAGCTTCTCGCGGCGGCGGCCGGCGATCGCCCAGGTGGCCCCGGCCGGCACGTGCGCGGCGAGGTACTCGGCGGTCAGGCCGCCGGTGAAGCCCGTGGCCCCCAGCAGCGTGACGTCGGTGCGGCTCAAGAGGCCTTGCGCCCGAGCTCGTCGCGGGTGATGACGGTCGGCTCGCCCTCGCCGCGGACGCTGGCGGCGTCGACGACGACCTTGGCGACGTCCTCGCGGCTGGGGATCTCGAACATCACCTGCTGCAGCGCGTCCTCGAGGATCGAGCGCAGGCCGCGGGCGCCGGTGTCGCGCTCGAGCGCCAGGTCGGCCATGGCCGCGATCGCGTCCTCGCTGAACTCCAGCTCGATGCCGTCGATCTCGAACAGCCGCTGGTACTGCTTGACCAGCGCGTTGCGCGGCTCGGTGAGGATCGCGACGAGCGCCTCGCGGTCGAGCTTGTCGACCGCCGCGATGACCGGCAGACGGCCGATGAACTCGGGGATCAGGCCGAACTTCAGCAGGTCGGTCGGCTGCACCTTGGAGTAGGTCTTGGTCTTGTCGGCGTCCTTGGCCACGACCGGCTCGGCGTTGAAGCCCAGGCTGGTCTTGCCCGCGCGCTGCTCGATGATCTCCTCGAGCCCGGCGAACGCCCCGCCCACGATGAACAGCACGTTCGTCGTGTCGATCTGGATGAACTCCTGGTGCGGGTGCTTGCGGCCGCCCTGCGGCGGCACCGAGGCGGTGGTGCCCTCGAGGATCTTCAGCAGGGCCTGCTGCACGCCCTCGCCGGAGACGTCACGGGTGATCGAGGGGTTCTCGGCCTTGCGCGAGATCTTGTCGATCTCGTCGATGTAGATGATGCCCGTCTCGGCCTTCTTGACGTCGTAGTCGGCGGCCTGGATGAGCTTGAGCAGGATGTTCTCGACGTCCTCGCCGACGTAGCCGGCCTCGGTCAGCGCCGTGGCGTCGGCGATCGCGAACGGGACGTTCAGCATGCGCGCCAGGGTCTGGGCCAGGTAGGTCTTGCCGCAGCCGGTGGGGCCGACCATGAGGATGTTGGACTTGGCCAGCTCGACCTGCTCGTCCTTGGTGCGGCCGCCGGCGGCCTGCGCCTGGACGCGCTTGTAGTGGTTGTAGACGGCCGTCGCCAGCGAGCGCTTCGCGCGGTCCTGGCCGATGACGTACTCGTCGAGGAAGTCGTAGATCTCGCGCGGCTTGGGCAGCTCGCCCAGGCTCACCTCGGAGCCCTCGGAGAGCTCCTCCTCGATGATCTCGTTGCACAGGTCGATGCACTCGTCGCAGATGTAGACGCCGGGTCCGGCGATGAGCTTCTTGACCTGCTTCTGGCTCTTCCCGCAGAAGGAGCACTTGAGCAGGTCTGCCGTCTCGATCCGTGCCACGAGGCGTTCCTCTCTCCGATTCGTCACGTCCGGCACTCACCATCGACCGGACGACTCCTTGACCTTAGTCGGCCCGTACCCCGCTGACACGCAGGTCAAGCGCGTGTTCGCTGACGGCGCACGGACGACGGACGCACGGGGGCCGGGCTCCTGCGTGAGGAGCCCGGCCCGTCGCGCCGGTGGGGACCGCCGTCAGCGGACGACCCGCAGCCTCGCGGCGACCGTGCGGCCCGCCGTGTAGCTGGCGTCGCCGGCGTAGGTCGCCTTGACCGACCAGGTGCCCCGCGCCAGGCGCGGCAGCGTCACGACGACGCGGCCGTTGCGCACCGTGGCGCGCACCGTCCGGGTGGTGCGGCCCTTGCTGACCTTGACCGTGACCGGGCCGGACGCCTTGGCCAGGCCGGCCGGCGTGGCCACGGTGACCGTGACCTTGGCCCGCTTCGAGGCCTTCACGCTGCGCGGCACCGCGACCCGGGTCGCGCCGGGCAGCGCCTTGACGACCGTGACCGAGCCGGTGCGCGAGGCCGCGACGGCGACCTTGTCGCCCTGGTAGACCGCGGTGATCCGGTGCGTGCCGACCCGCAGGCCGCGCGGGAGCACGATGGTCGCGCGACCGGCGGCGTCCAGGCGTCCGGACGCACGGACCGTCGGGCCGGTCAGCGTGACCGTGCCGGTCGGCACGCGGCCGGCGGCGCCCTTCACCGCGACCCGGACCGTGGCCGGCGTGCCGTACCGCACGCCCGCCGCCGAGACCGCGAGCGCGGACGCGTTCTTGCGGACGACGACGGTCACCGGCGAGGACGTGGAGCCCGCGTACGTGGCGTCGCCGCCGTAGGTCGCGGTGAGCGCGTACGAGCCGGGTGTCGTGCCGGCCGGGACGGTGAAGGTGGCCTTCCCCGCCTGCACCGGGGCCGACACCGCGCCGCCGGGCAGGCCGGCGAGGCTGACCGTGCCGGTCGCGCCCTCGGTCACCGTGGCGGTGACCGTGCCGGCGGCGCCGTAGGCGATCGGGGCCGGGCCGGCCAGCGTCGTCGTCGTGGCGGTGCCGGCGACCTCGAGCGCGAGCGCCGCCTGCGACGGGCTCAGCGAGTCACCGCGTCCCAGGTAGCGGACCGAGTACGCCTTCGTGCCCTGCGTCTGCGCCGGGAGCGTGAGCGACGCGGTGCCCGCCCGCGAGAGCCGGGCCTTGACCACGAGCTCGGAGCCGTCGAACACGCCCACCTCGCCGCGCGGCCTGGCCGTGCCGGTGCTCGGCGTGGTGCTGTCGGACGGCTTGGTGAACGACGCGAACGGGGCGAAGCCCGGGGCGGTCACGGCGACCTGGACGGTCGGGGTGGCGCCCACCGGCACCGAGGCCGGGGCGTCGACGGCGACCTGCGTCGCGTGGTCCTCGCCGGCCAGCCCGCCGAGCACGGAGTCGATCTCGGCGATCGCCTCCTTGGCGAACGCGCGCTGGTTCTGGAGCCCGTTGGCGCCCGCCTCGCTGGCGACGTTGTAGGTGCCGCCCAGGCGCGCGTCACCGGCCGGGTAGTCGCGTCCGGCGACGTACCACCACTCGGTCATGTGCTCGGTCTGGCCGCCGTCGTCGTTGAACCGGATGGCCTGGTCCACGACCGGAGCCGGGTTGCCGAAGGCGTCCTGGTGGTCCTTGTTGTAGGTGAGCACGTGGCCGACCTGGATCTTGCGGGCCTGCTTCGGCTCGGCCGTGACGTCGCCGCCGGGCAGGTACGAGACCGCGTTGACCGAGCCGCCGAGCTGGGCGACGTCGGCCGCCGTGCGGTACTCGGTCACCGCGTTGCTCAGGTAGGTGCTGACCAGGTCGCCGTAGAGGTGCGACGGGCGCAGCACCTCGGTCACCCCGTCGACGGTGGCCGGCAGCGCGTTGTCGCGGATGTGCTGGGCCAGCGAGCCGGCGTTGCCGGTGGAGTCCAGCGAGAAGTCGAAGTTGTAGACGGTGCGGATGCCGTCCTCCTGCGCGATCCGGTTGACATCCTTGATGATCGCCCGGGTGTTGTGGCACCACGTGCCGCCGAACAGGATCGGGATGTCACCGGGCTGCTGCAGCAGGTGCACCAGCTCGGGGTAGGTCACGGTCTGGATGCGCCAGCCGTCGGCCGCGTCGGAGTCGGCGAGGATCTCGCCGCCGAACTTGCTCGCGTCGGCGTAGGCAGGGGTGGACGTGTGACGGCGGTTGACCTCGTCCTTGAGGAAGGTGAAGTTCGAGCGCGGCGTGTACGACGACGCGGGCACCGAGCCCAGCACGTCCTCGACCTGGTCCTCGTAGGCCGTCACCTCGGCCGGGGTGTCGAGGTCGGCGGCCGTCCGCTCGCCCTTGAGCGACGCGACGATCCGGTCCTCGTCGGCACCGGACGTGTGGTCCTTGTCGTAGACGAACAGGTACGGGTCGGCCGACTCGTCCTTGGTGAACTCCGGCGTCGTGTCCTTGTTCAGGTACTCGGTCAGCAGCCGGTTGCCCAGCGCCTCGTACTGGGCGCGGCCCTGGCCGGCACGGTTGCCACCGGCGGGGTCGGGCGAGGTGCCGGTGCGCAGGCCGGAGCGGCTCAGGTCCCAGACGTTCAGCCGGTCGCCGTCGAGCTTGGGCGTGAAGGTGTAGACCTTCTCGACGCCGAGGCGCTGGGCGACGTCGTCGACGTGGCCGATCGTGGCCTGGGTCGAGGCGTTGCCCGGGTCGCCGATCAGGAAGGCGTAGCGGCCGGGCTGCTTGAGCAGGTACTCGAAGCGCTCGATCGTGACGTTCTCGACGACGTGGTCGGAGCCCAGGCCGGGGTAGACGTCGGCCAGGTAGTCGATGGACGCACCGACGGACGGCGGGGCGGCGTGCGCCGTGGACGGGGCGCCGGCCACCAGGCCGGACGCCGCGACCGCGGCGGCGACGGAGAGCGCCAGGCGGCGCCTCGGGTTCGGGGTCGTGCTCATGGGGGACGTGTCCTCTCACTGCCACACTGGGCAGGTCGCTTCAGGCATGGGGTGATGGGTCGGGCCGTCGTGTCATGGCAGTGCCGACGGCCCGACCGTGGGTCGGTGGTCGATCAGCCCACCCCCGACGGGGTCAGCGGGCGCGGGGCGACGTCCTGCGCGGCCACGGGCGCCGGCAGCACGACCGTGTCGTCCGGGCCCGTCTGGCCCGACGCGCGACGGCGACGACGTCCGGTCGCGAGGTGCCAGACGAGCGAGCCGATGCCGGCCAGCGCGAGGACGGCGAGGATCGCCAGACCGGTGTGCGGCGGCACGCGCTCGGCGACCGGTGCGGCCGTCTCCTCGGTGGCGGCGTCGGTGGCGCCGGCAGCGGCGACCACCTCGACCGGTGAGGCGGTGACCTGCTGACCCTCGTGCAGGACGACGACCTGGTGGGCGCCGACCGGCACGGTCTCGGGGATCGTCACGGTGGTGGTGAAGCCACCCTGGGCGTCCGTCGCCACCGTGCCGAGGGCCACCGGATCCGAGTGCAGCTCGAGCGCGAGCTCCGGGACGTTGGGGGCGTAGCCGGTGCCGGTGATCGTCACCGACGCGCCGGGCGCGAGCTCGCCCTCGACGGCGACGGTGCCCTTGACGTCGACCACCGGGGTGCCGACCGTGGCCGGGTCCGACGGCGGCGACGAGACCGACTCCCCCGCGGCGTTCACGGCGCGGACGGCGGCCCGGTAGGAGCCGTCGGCCAGACCCGTGAAGGTGTGCGTCGTGGTGGTGGCGTCCACGGTGACCGGCTGGGCACCGGTGAAGCGCACCACGTAGCCGGTCACGCTCTCGAGCTCGGCGTCGGGCGTCGCCTGCCAGGCGACGGTGACGTCCTTGCCCTTGACCGTGAGGACCGGTGCGGCCGGAGCGGTGGGCGCCCCGGTGACCGCGACCTCCTGCTCGTCGACGCCCAGGTCGGCGGGCGCGTCCGTCGTCGTGGTGTCGGTGCTCGGCGCGGGCGTGCCCGGCTTCGGCGACGTCGGGCGCTCGGTCGTGGGCTTCTTGGTCGGCTTCGAGGTGGACGGCTTGGGCGCCGACGTCGTGGGGGTGGTCGGCTTCGGCTCGGCCTTGACCTCGTCGGCGTAGCGGACCTTCTTCGGGTCGCCCTGCCAGATGCCGGTCTTGCGGCTCGGCAGCACCCAGACACCGTCGTCGTCCTGGTAGCAGCCCGGGATCGGCGTGCACCAGGCCTCGGCCGGCAGCGCGTCCAGGGCCCGGCCCCGGTCGTCGTTGAGGCAGAACGAGTCGTCGGCGCCGTCGACCCACTGCACCTCGGCCGCGTCGGCCTTGACGTGGACGGCCTGGCTGCCGATCACCATGACGAGGCTGATCAGCACGGCGAGCAGCCAGCGCACGGCGCGGGGCACCTGAAGGATGGACATGGTCGAGAGCTCCTTGCGGGGGACGGTCGCGCTCATCGGGCGCGGACGGGGATGGCGGGACGGTCGTCGATCCCGCAGGCGCCCACGGGCACCGACGGGTCGACCGTGACCGGGGCGGACGGGAGGCTGGACGAGGCGGCGTGACGACCGGCCGGCTCGTCGTCGGTGTCGTCGGCGTCACAGGCGGCGAAGACGGCGTCGTCGAGGCGGCCCACGCGGCGCGCGACCACGGTCGCGGCGACCGCGGCGGCGGTGACGTTGCTCATCGTGCGGGCCATGTCGACGATCGCGCTGATCGGCAGGGTGAGGATGACGACCTCGAGCGGGAGGCCGGCCGCGGTGAGCACCGTGGTGGCGGTGACGGTCGCGGTGCCGGGCACGCCGGCCGTGCCGACCGAGACCAGCAGGCCGAGCACGACCAGCAGCGCGTAGTCGCGCAGGCCGTAGTCCAGCCCCAGGCCGTTGACCGCGAAGACCGCCAGCACGATGGGCCAGACGCCGGCGCAGCCGGGCATGCCGATCGTGGTGCCGAGCGGGGCGGTGAAGCCGGCGACGTCCGCCGGCACCCCGACCCGCTGCACGAGCAGCCGGGTCGTGAGCGGCAGCGTCCCGGCGCTGCTCTGGGTCGTGAACGCGGTCAGCTGCGCAGGGGCGATCTTGCGGAAGAAGCGCACCGGCGACACGTCCGCCGCCACCCGCAGCACGACCGCGTCGACGACGAACGCGCTGGCGAAGCAGGCGACGTAGGAGACGACGAGCAGTCCCAGCAGCGAGAGCAGCTGGTCGCGGCGTCCGGTCGCGCTGGAGGCGGCGACCGCGGTGAGCACGAGCACCGCGTACGGCGTGAGCGCGATGACGAAGCCGACGGCGCGGTAGACGATCTCGCGGGCGGCGTCGACGAGCGCCTTGAACGGCGCGACCTTCTCCGGCGTGCGCTCGGCCACCAGGGCGTAGGCGACCGCCACCACGACGCTGATGAGGATGATCGGGATGATGTCGTTGTCGCCGACCTCCTCGACCACGTTGGTCGGGAAGAAGCCGATGAAGACCTCCGAGAACGGCTTCTTGATCTCGTCCAGCGACCGGGTGTCGACGCCCTGGGACGCCAGGTCGGCGCCCTTGCCCACGCCGGTCTCGAGCGCGAGGCCCAGGGTCAGCAGGATCGCCGCGAGGTTGAGCCCGAGCAGCCACACGACCGAGCGGGTGCCGATGCTGCGCAGCGCCCTCGTCGAGCCGAGCGCCGTGATGCTGGCCAGGATCGAGACGACCACGAGCGGCGCCACGATGGTGAGCAGCAGGTTGATGTAGACCCGGCCCAGCGGCCGCAGGTAGTCGACGTGGTCGCGCAGCACGACGCCCAGCCCCACGCCGACGAACAGCGCCAGGAAGGTGCGCGTCGTGAACCCGACGCCGACCCGGCCCAGCACGTACAGGCCGGCGAACAGGCCGAGGGCCAGTCCCAGCCCGATCAGGTTCCACTGCTCCACGTGCGTGCTCCTCCTCGTCCGGCGGCCCGGCCGAGGTGGGGCCGGTGCCGCGCCGGCGGAGCGGGTGCGACCGCCGGACGAGGTGAAGCGTGTCGGTGCGTCAACCGCTTCAGCGTTCGTCTCACATCGTGGGAAGGTGTCTCAACATTCGATTGCGTCCGGCGTGTCGCGCGTGGCAGGGTCCTTCCAGGTCATGAGCACCAGCGCGTCCTGCGACGCACAGCCCCGGCTTGCTGGTCGGCAACCCTCCCTCGCGGCGGGGTGCTCCGGGTGACGACCCGGCCCGCGTCGACCGGCGTGGGCAAGCGCGAGCGGAAGGCCCCTGCCATGTCCCGACCCCTGCTGTCCGTCGTCGGCGCCGACGTCGACGTCCCCCTGCTCGACGGCCGCCGGGTGCGGCACGTGAACCTCGACCACGCCGCGAGCGCGCCGGCTCTGGAGTCGGTGGCCGAGCGCGTCGCGGCGGCTCTGCCCTACTACGCCAGCGTCCACCGTGGCGCGGGGTACGCCTCGCAGGTGAGCACGAGCCTGTACGAGGACGCCCGGGCGACCGTCGGTGCCTTCGTCGGCGCCCGGCCGGACGACGTCACGGTGCTGGTGCGCCACACCACCGACGCGCTCAACCTGCTCGCCTCAGCCGTGCCCGGCCGGGTGCTCGTGCTGGACCTGGAGCATCACGCGAACCTGCTCCCTTGGCGCGAGGCCAGCGGCGGCGTCGAGACGCTCGCCACCGCGCCGACCGTCGCCGAGACCCTGGCCCGCCTGGAGTCTGCGCTCGCCAGCGGTGGCCACGCCCTCGTCGCCGTCACCGGCGCGTCGAACGTCACCGGCGAGGCGCTGCCTCTGGACGCCGTCGTCGCGAGCGCGCACGCCCACGGCGCCCGGGTCGTCGTCGACGGGGCGCAGCTGCTGGCCCACCGGCGCTTCTCGCTGACCGAGACCGGGGCCGACTACGTCGCGTTCTCCGGGCACAAGCTGTACGCCCCGTTCGGCTCCGGCGCGCTGGTCGGCCGGCGCGACTGGCTGGACGCCGCTCCCCCGTACCTGGCCGGCGGCGGCGCCGTGCGCCAGGTGAGCGCCACCGACGTCACGTGGGCGGACGCCCCGGCCCGTCACGAGGCCGGCACGCCCAACCTGCTCGGCGCCGTCGCGCTCGCCGCGGCGGCGGACGCGCTCTCGGCCCTTGACGGCGCCGCCGCCCAGCAGCACGAGCAGGCGTTGGTCGAGGACCTCGTCGGCGGGCTGTCCGCCGTCCCGGGCGTCCGGGTGGCGCGGCTCTGGCCCGACTCCGCGGCCCGCGTGGGCGTGGTGACGTTCGCGCTGGAGGGCACCGACCCGGGCCTCCTCGCCGCGTACCTGGCCGCCGAGCACGGCGTCTCGGTGCGCGACGGACGCTTCTGCGCCCACCCGCTGCTGGACTCGCTCGGCTGGGGCGCCGGCGCGGTGCGCGCCGGCGTCGGCCTGGCCAGCTCGGCGGAGGACGTCCAGCGGCTGCTCCACGGCGTGCGGTCGTGGGTGGCCGGTGACGTCCACGGCGACTACGTGCAGGAGGGCGGCACCTGGGCGGTGCGCGACGACCGGCGTCCGGCGCCGTTCGGGCTCACGCTCGCCCCGACCGCGGCCGCGCCCTGCGCCGTCGTCTGACGCACGAGGGCCCCGGACGTCGGTGACGTCCGGGGCCCTCGTGGTGGGTCAGGTGCTCAGACCGCGGGCACCTTGAGCGAGTCGAAGACCTGGTCGACGATGCCGTACTCGACGGCCTGCTCGGCGGTCAGGATCTTGTCGCGCTCGACGTCGCGGCTGATCTCGCTGGCGTCCTTGCCGGTCGCCTCGGACAGCATCGACTCCAGCAGCTCACGCATGCGCAGGATCTCGTTGGCCTGGATCTCCAGGTCCGAGATCTGGCCACCCGTGCCCTCGGTGTAGGGCTGGTGGATCAGGATGCGGCTGTTCGGGAGCGCGTAGCGCTTGCCCGGCGTGCCGGCGGCGAGCAGCACCGCGGCGGCCGAGGCGGCCTGGCCCAGGCAGACGGTCTGCACGTCGGGCTTGAGGTAGCGCATCGTGTCGTAGATCGCCGTCATCGCGGTGAACGAGCCACCCGGGCTGTTGATGTACAGCTGGATGTCGCGGTCGGGGTCCATCTGCTGCAGGCACAGCAGCTGGGCCATGACGGCGTTGGCGACGTCGTCGCTGATCGGGGTGCCGACGAAGATGATGCGGTCCTCGAACAGCTTCGCGTACGGGTCGATGCGGCGGAAGCCGTAGGAGGTGCGCTCCTCCCACTGCGGGATGTAGTAGCTCACTGCACTTCTCCTGTCGTGACGTCGGCCGCGCGGGTGACCACGTGGTCGATGAAGCCGTACTCCTTCGCCTGCGCCGGGGTGAACCAGCGGTCGCGGTCGGAGTCGAGGTCGATCTGCTCGACGCTCTGGCCGGTGTGCTGAGCCTGCAGCTCGGTGAGCTGCTTCTTGAGCAGCTTGCTCTGCTCGGCCTGGATGCGGATGTCGGAGGCCGAGCCGCCGATGCCGCCCGAGGGCTGGTGCATCATGATGCGCGCGTGCGGCAGGGCGTACCGCTTGCCCTTGGTGCCGGCGGCGAGCAGGAACTGGCCCATCGAGGCGGCCAGGCCCATGCCCACGGTGGCGACGTCGTTCGAGATGAACTGCATGG
The DNA here is from genome assembly GCF_000312105.1 of Aeromicrobium massiliense JC14. Taxonomy (GTDB): domain Bacteria; phylum Actinomycetota; class Actinomycetes; order Propionibacteriales; family Nocardioidaceae; genus Aeromicrobium; species Aeromicrobium massiliense. Next base: position 161,165 of record NZ_HE978638.1, on the reverse strand, counting down.
TGTCGTAGATCGCCATGCCGGCGTCGACCGAGCCGCCCGGGCTGTTGATGTACAGGAAGATGTCGGCCGTCGGGTCCTCGGCGTTCAGCAGCAGCATCTGCGCACAGATCGCGTTCGCGTTCTGGTCGCGCACCTCCGAGCCGAGGAAGACGATGCGCTCCTTCAGCAGACGGTTGTAGATGTGGCCGTCGAGGTCCGAGGGGCCGGCGTCGGCGGCCATGCGGGGTGTCGTCTCAGGGTTCACGTTGTCGACCCTAGACGGCGACCCTGCCGAACACACGCGAGACCCGCGCCTGTTCGCTGTCGGCAGACGACGCTCAGGCGTCGTCGGCCGGGCGCGCGACGACCGGGGCGTCGGGACGCTGCAGCTCGTGCGTCAGCGCCTCCATCTCGGCGCCGCCGGACATCATCGAGGTGAGCTCCTCGAGGGTGATGTCGGCCTTGGCGTACTCGCCCATGCTGCGCCCGCGGCGCAGCAGCAGGAACCGGTCGCCCACCGGGTAGGCGTGGTGCGGGTTGTGGGTGATCAGCACGACGCCCAGGCCACGCTCGCGCGCCGCGGCGACGTTGCGGAGCACGACGCCGGACTGCTTGACGCCCAGCGCGGCGGTCGGCTCGTCCAGGATCAGCACGCGCGCGCCGAAGTACGCCGCACGGGCGATGGCCACGCACTGGCGCTCGCCGCCCGACAGCGTCCCGATCGGCTGGTCGACGTCACGCAGCTGGATGCCCATGGACGCCATCTCGTCCAGCGTCACGCGCTTCATGCGCTCGACGTCGAGGTGGCGGAACGGGCCGCGGCCCTTCGTGAGCTCGGACCCGAGGAAGAAGTTGCGCCAGACCGGCATGAGGCCGACGACGGCGAGGTCCTGGTAGACCGTGGCGATGCCGGCGTCCAGCGCGGCCCGTGGGTTGGCGAACGACGTCGGCTCGCCGTCGACGAGCAGCTCGCCGTCGGTGTGCTGGTGCGCGCCGGACAGGATCTTGATGAACGTCGACTTGCCCGCACCGTTGTCGCCGAGCACGCAGGTGACCTCGCCGGCGTGGACGGTCGTCGAGACGCCCTCCAGCGCCGTGACGCCGCCGTAGCGCTTGCCGATCTCGCGGACCTCGATCAAGGGAGTGGTCATCGGGTCGCCTCCGCCTGCTTGCGCACCCACAGGTTGATGAGCACGGCGCCGAGCAGCATCGCGCCCAGGAACGTGCGCAGCCAGTTGTTGTCCCACTGGGCCGCGTTGATGCCCATGAACGTCATGCCGTAGATGAGCGCGCCGAGCGAGGCGCCGACCGCGGAGCCGTAGCCGCCGGTCATGAGGCAGCCGCCGACCACGGCGCAGATGATGTAGATGAACTCCTGGCCGACGCCCGTGTTCGCCTGCACGGTGGACGTGCGGAACAACGAGATCATGCCGACCAGCCAGCCCGCGCCGGCGGTGAGCATGAACAGCCCGATCTTGGTCTTGATGATCGGCACGCCGACCGCACGCGCCGCGGGCAGGTCGCCGCCGACGGCGAAGATCCAGTTGCCCGCGCGGGTGCGCAGCAGCACCCAGCTGGCCACGGCGGTGAACGCCAGCCACCACAGGATCGAGACGTAGAACGTCCCGCCGCCGATCTCGACCGAGCCACCGAAGATCGGCTGCACCGAGTCGTAGTAGGGCACCTTCGTCATGCCCTGGATGGCGACCTCGCCGGTCAGCGCCTTGGTGACGGCCAGGTCGACGCCCTGCAGCACGAAGAACGTGCCGAGCGTGATGATGAAGCTGGGCAGCCCGGTGCGCACGACCAGGACCCCGTTGAGCGCGCCGACGGCCAGGGCCACGACGAGCGAGAGCAGCACCGCGACCCAGATGTTCAGGCCGTACTGGGTCGTGCAGACGCCGACCCACAGCGCGGTGAAGCCGGTCATGACGCCGGCGGAGAGGTCGAACTCACCGCCGATCATGAGCAGCGCCACGGCGACGGCCATGATGCCGAACCGCGAGGCCGACTCCAGCCACACGCCGGCACCGGCCGCGGTCATGAAGGTGTCGGTCTGGACGCTGAAGAACACGAGCACGACGACGGCCGCCACCCACGCGCCCGTCGTGGGACGGGCGAGCAGGCGGCGGACCGGCGAGGTGCTCGACGTGAGCGAGGCGTCGGTCATGCGTCAGCGCGTGCCGTTCTTGGCGAACTCCGCGACCTGGGCGACGTTCTCCTTGGTGACGAAGGCCGGGCCCGAGTTCACCGGCTGGCCGCCGCCGACGTCGTTGCCGTTGATGTCCTTGAGGTACAGCGTCGTGACGCCGAGGTAGCCCTGGACGTAGGGCTGCTGGTCGACCGCGAACAGGATCGTCCCGTCCTCGATGGCCGTGATGACGTCCTCGGTGATGTCGAAGGTCGCGACCTGGGCCTGCGAGCCGGCCTCGTCGACCGCGCCGACGGCGTCGATGCCGTACTGGCCGCTGAGGGTCAGGACGCCGTCGATGGTCTTGTCGGACTGCAGCTTCGCCTTGATGGTCGCCTTGACCTCGGCGTCGTTGGTGCCGTCGACCTGCAGGTTGGTCATCTTGGCGCCGAGCGCCTCGGCCGCGGCCTTGCAGCGGGCCTCGTGACCGACGTTGCCGGCCTCGTGGATGACGCACAGGGCGTTCTTCCAGCCGGCCGCCTTGAGCTGCTCGCCGGTCTCGGTGCCCGCGATCGTCTCGGACTGGCCGATGTGCGTGATGGCGCCGAACGCCTTCGAGCTCTCCTGGCCGGAGTTGATCGTCACGACCGGGACGCCGGCGGCGACGGCCTTCTTGATGCTCGACTCCAGGCCCTCCGGGTTGGCCATCGACACGACGATGCCGTCGACGTCCTTGGCCACCGCGTTGTCGATGAGCTGGGACTGCTCGGCCGGGTCGTTCGAGCTGGAGTAGTCGACGGAGACGCCGTAGTCGTCGCCGGCGCGCTCGGCGCCGGACTTGACCCGGTCCCAGAACGTGTCGCCGGCAGCGGCGTGCGTGATGACCGCGTAGGTCAGGTCGCCGGTCTCGGTGGACGCGCCGGACTCCTCCTGGCCCGTGCCGCTGCAGGCACCGAGCAGGGTGCCGGCGGCGAGGACGGCCGCGGCGAGCTTCAGCTTCGTCATGGGTGGTGCTCCTTGGTCAATCAGGCAGGTGCCGTCGATCGGGGGCGTGCGCCGTCGCGGCGTCGCGACGGCCCGCCCACCTTACGCGGTGGTAGGCGCGCGCTCGGCCTCGGCCTTGATCCGGGCGAGCGTCTCCTCGATGCCGCGCTGCAGCTCGGCCTCGAAGGCCGGTACGCCACCCATGAACCGGTTCACCAGGAAGTTCGAGATCGCCTTGCCCGGCGCCTTCACCCGGCGGCTCTCGGTGAGCCGCGTGCCGGTGGCGGTCGGCTCGAGCTCGTACGTCCACGTCGTGCCGTTGATCGGGACGTGGAAGGCCAGCACCCGCTCGCGCTCGAACCGGGTCACCTTCGACGTGGTGGGCCACCACAGCGGGCCGCGGTTGTTGAGGTTCACGGTGACGGTGCCCTCGCTCACCGGGCCGCGGAGGATGAACATCTTCTTGCACTGCGGGCTGCGCTCGCCCATGCGGCGCAGGTCCGAGACCACCTCCCACACCGACGCGGGCGACGCGTCGACCTCGGTGCTCGCCTGGATGAGCTCACGCTCGGCCATCTGGTTCTCCTTCGGTCGGGGTGGGGCCCAGCATGGGGGCAGGACGCTCGCCGAGCCACCCGACGAGCAGGTCGGCGACGCGCGGGTCGGGCAGCAGGGGGCGTCCGGGCCGGCGCGCGACGTGGACGGTGGTGCGGGGCAGTGGGGCGACCGAGCGGCGGTCGTCGCCCCAGGCGGCGGTGACCTCGCGCCCCTCCCACGTCGTCGGCGTGAGGGTGCCGACGAGCAGCCGTGCCCGGCCGGCGCCGAGCGCGCGGACGGGCGCGGGGCGCAGCGGCGCGGCCAGCCGGGCCAGCTTCTCCCCCGGCGCGCCGGACTCCGGCTCGCCCAGCAGCACGACCTCGCGCACCAGCGCGGGCCAGTCGGCGGCCGAGGCGAGTCCGTGCCGGGCCGCGGACTGCACGACCCGTCCGCCCAGGCCGTGACCGACCAGCGTCAGCCGGGTGACGCCGACGGGCCAGGCGTCCACCAGGGACGTCAGCAGGCGCGCCAGCTCGCCTCCGGTCTCGCCCGGGGCTCGGCCGGTGGCGTAGCGGACGACGACGGGGGTCGCCGCGGTGCGGGCGGCCAGGACGCCCGGGTAGGACGGTCCGGACGCGGCGCTCCAGGTGCCGTCGTGCTCGAGCAGGCCGTGGACGAGCACGACGACGTGGCCGCCGGCGCGCGGGTAGGCGGCCGCGAGCGCGTCCGGCGCGAGCGGGACGTCCCGGCCGTCCGCGCGGACGGCCATCGTGGGCCCGAGCGGGGCGGCGGGGTCGAGCGCGTCGACGGCGGCGAGCAGGCCGGACGCGCGTCCGTCGAGCCGCGGCCCGACGCCGTGGCGGCCCATCAGCCGCAGGCCGGCGGCGGACCCGCGCAGGCCGAGCGACCCCGCGGCGTAGGCGGCCCCGGCGGCCGACTCGTGCAGGTGCCGCAGCGCCGGGACGGGCGCGAGCAGGCGGTCGGCCAGCCCGAGGTGGGCGGCCCGCACGCGCGGCAGCAGCCGGCGGTCGCCCTGGTCGACGAGCCACGCGAGGGCGTCGGGGGTGCGGGCGGGCATGGCGGTCATCCTGCCCGCCGGGAACGACGAAGGGAACCCCGCGTGAGCGAGGTTCCCTTCGGACGGGCGGCGAGGATCAGGCCTCGGTGGTCTCCGCGTCGTCGGCGTACGAGCCGTCGGCCTGCAGGCGGGCGAGGTCGAGGCTGTCGCCGTTGCCGTCGACGACCTTGGCGTTCTCGACCAGCTGGGCGAGGGCCTTGCCGCGCATGACCTCGTTCATCATCTCGGGCACGTGGTTGTGCTCCATGATGTGCTGGATGAACGACTGCGGGTCCTGGCCCGACTGCTGAGCGCGACGCAGGATGTGCTGCGTCAGCTCGGCGTCGTCGACCTGGATCTCGTCGCGGCGGATGATCTCGTCCAGGACGAACTGGGCCACGATCGCGTCGCGCACGTTGCGGTCGAGCTCGGCCTCGAACTCCTCGATCGTCTGACCGTTCTCCTGGTCCTTGAGGTAGTCCTCGAGGGTCATGCCGATGCCGGCCAGCTCGGCCTCCATCTGCTGACGGCGGGCACCGATCTCGGAGGCGACCAGCTCCTCGGGGAGCGGCACCTCGATCTGCTCGACGATCTTCTCCAGGACGGCGTCGCGGGCCTCGGCGGCCTGCTCGAGGCGCTTGCCGCGGGTCAGGCGCTCGACCAGGTCGGCGCGCAGCTCCTCGACGGTGTCGAACTCCGACGCCATCTGCGCGAACTCCTCGTCGAGCTCGGGCAGGTGCTGCTCCTTGACGTCCTTGACCGTGACGGTGACCTCGACCTCGTCGCCGGCCAGGTCGCCACCGGCGAGCTGGGTGGAGAAGGTCGCGCTCTCGCCGGCCTTCAGGCCCTGGACGGCCTCGTCGAGACCGTCGAGCATCGTGATCTTGCCGACCGTGTAGGGCATGCCCTCGGCCTGCGCGGCCTCGATCGGCTCGCCGTCCTTGGCCGCGGACAGGTCGATCGTCAGCGCGTCGCCCTCGGCGGCGGCGCGGTCGACCTCGGTGAAGGTCGCGAAGCGCTCGCGCAGGCCCTCGACCTGCTCGTCGACGTCGGCGTCGGCGACCTCGGCGGTCTCGACGGTGACCTCGATCGAGGAGATGTCGGGCAGCTCGATGGCCGGGCGGACGTCCAGCTCGGCGGTGATCTCGATCGGCTCGCCGTCGTTGAACTTGGTGAGGTCGATCTCGGGCTGGCTGAGCGGCATGAGGTCCTGCTCCTGCACGGCCTCGTTGTACCAGTTCGGCAGCGCGCTGTTGATCGCCTCGTCGAGCACGGCGGCACGGCCGACGCGCTGGTCGATGATCGCGGCGGGGATCTTGCCCTTGCGGAAGCCGGGGACGGTGACCTGCGAGCCGATCGTGCGGTACGCCGCGTCGAGGCTCGGCTGGAACTCGTCGAAGGGCACCTCGATGGTGAGCTTGACCCGGGTGGGGCTCAGCGATTCGGTGCTGCTCTTCACGATGTGGACTCCTGTTGGTCGGAAGCGTTCGGGCGCCGCGGAATTCAGCTCACACGGGCGACGATCCAGTGTACGGGACCGGGCGGACGGACCGAATCCGGCCCGCGCGGCACCGGACGGCGCTAGGGTCGCGCGCCATGGGACTGTTCAAGCGCCGCCCGCCGGCCCCGGTCACCGGGCACGCCGGGGACGACGCGACCCTCGCCGAGCTCGTCCGCCTGAAGGTGGACCTGACGCGGCCGCGGCGCTGGGAGCACTTCCTCTACTGCGCCGACGCCGACGGCGAGCGCTTCCTCGTCGCACGGGCGCGGCACGCCGGCTGGGACGTCGACGCCCTCGCGTCGGGCGACCACGGCGTCGTCGCCAGCCGCTCGGACCTGCCGGTCGACGCCTCGACCGTCCCCGAGGCGCGCACGTTCTTCGAGTCGCTCGCCGCCCACGTCGACGGCGGCGAGTACGACGGCTGGGGCACCGAGGCCGACTAGCGGCTCAGGCCACCGGCTCGGCGGTCTCCGACGCCCGGGTCGCCGTCGGCGCCTTGACGACCTTGCCCAGCACCCGGCCGTAGCCGGTGGGCATGAGCCGGGCCAGCACGTCCGGCACGACGGCCGAGTAGGCGATGAGCACGCGCGCCTTGCGCCGCTCGACGCCGCGCAGGATCTGCGCCGCGGCCTTGTCGGCCGGGTAGGTCAGCAGCTTGGCGAACGCCCGCTTGCCGCGCGCCGCCTCCTCCTCGCTGGCGCTGGCGGCGACGCGGGCGGTCTCGGCGATGCGCGTCTTGATGCCGCCGGGGTGGACCGTGGTGACGCCGACGCCGTGCGGCTCGAGCTCGTGGCGCAGCACCTCGCTGAAGCCGCGGATCGCGTACTTGCTCGACGAGTAGGCCGACTGGCCGGCCGGGCCGATGAGGCCGAACAGGCTCGAGACGTTGACGACGTGCCCGCCGGACGAGCCCAGCAGCGCCGGCAGCAGGGCGCGGGTCAGGTCGACCGGCGCCTGGAAGTTGATCGCCATCACCCAGTCGAACTCCTCCTTGGTGACGTCGAGGAACCCGCCGCCCAGGGCGACGCCGGCGTTGTTGACCAGCAGGTCGAGCCGGTCGGACTCCGCCAGGACGTCCGCGGCGAGGGCCGGCACGGCGCCAGCCTCGGCGAGGTCGGCCACGTGGGTGGTGACGGTCAGCGCCGGGTGCTGCGTGCGGAGGCGACGAGCCACGTCGTCCAGCCGCGGGGCGTCCCGGTCGACGAGCACGAGGTGCGTGCCGCGCTCGGCGAGCTGGAGGGCCATCTGCTCGCCCATGCCGCTGGCGGCACCGGTGACGACGGCGCGGGCGCCGGTGAAGGAGAAGGGAGGAAGAGCCATGGTGGGCCTCTCGGTCAGGCGCCGACGGGGACGGCGTCGGTCGTGTCGGTGGCGGGCACGCGGGCGGCGACCGGCGCGAGGGTGCGGTCGAGGTCGGTGCGCAGGGTGTGGACCGAGTCCAGGACGTAGTTCTGGCGCACCTGCCAGGGCCGCTTGTCGCCCTGGCGCGGGAAGGCGTCGATCGAGCGCTGCACGTAGCCGGCGGCGAGGTCGAGCAGCGGCTGCGGGGCCAGCGAGGCGTCCGGCTGCGGCGCGACGGCGGTGTGGCCGCGCTCCTCCATCCAGCCGAGCACCTTGCAGACCAACCGGTGGGTGAGGTCGGCGCGCAGCGTCCAGGACGCGTTCGTGTAGCCGATGCAGACCGCGAAGTTCGGGACGCCGGTGATCATGGCGCCGTTCCAGACGTACTGGTCGGCCAGCGGCACGCGCTCGCCGTCGACGTGCGGCTCGATGCCGCCGAAGGCGAGCAGCTTCAGCCCGGTGGCGGTGACCACGACGTCCGCCTCGAGCACCTGGCCGGACGCCAGCCGGATGCCCTCGGGCACGAACCGGTCGACGTGGTCGGTGACGACCGACGCGTCGCCGGCCTTGATCGCGCGGAACAGGTCGCCGCTGGGGATCGCGCACAGGCGCTGGTCCCACGGGTCGTACGTCGGGGTGAAGTGGTCGGCGACGGTCTGCGCGTCCCCGACGACCTTGGTGGCCAGGCCGGTGAGCAGCTTGCGGGCGGTCTCGGGACGGCGGCGGCAGAACTGGTAGAACGCCGTGCTGAACGCGATGTTCTTGGCCCGGACCGCCTTGTGCGCGAGTGCCGGGGGCAGCACCTTCTTGAGCCGCTCGGCGTTCTTGTCGGTCGACGGCACGGCGCTGATCCAGGTGGGCGTGCGCTGCAGCATCGTCACGTGGGCGGCGGCACCCTCGCCCTTGAGCATCGACGGCACGAGGGTGACCGCGGTGGCACCGGAGCCGATGACGACGACGCGCTTGCCGGCCAGGTCGGCGTCCTCGGGCCAGAACTGCGGGTGCAGCACCTCGCCGGCGAAGTCGTCGACGCCCTCGAAGACCGGGGCGTGCGGCTGCTCGTAGTCGTAGTAGCCGGCGCACGAGTAGAGGAAGCCGCAGGTCATGGTGCGCCGGTCGCCCGTGCGCGGGTCCTCGACGGTGAGCGTCCAACGGGAGGCGGCGGTGTCGAAGTCGGCGCCGACCACCTTGCTGGAGTACTGGACGCGGTCGGCGATGCCGAACTCGTCAGCGGTGTCGCGGATGTACTGCAGGATCGAGGCGCCGTCGGCGAGCGACTTGCCGTCGCGCCACGGCTTGAACGCGTAGCCGAGCGTGTACATGTCCGAGTCGGAGCGGACGCCCGGGTAGCGGAACAGGTCCCACGTGCCGCCCATCGCCTCGCGCGACTCGAGGATCGCGTAGGTGCGTCCCGGCACCTGCGTCTGCAGGCGGTAGGCGGCGCCGACGCCGGACAGGCCGGCCCCGACGATGACGACGTCGACGTGCTGCGTGCTCTCGCTCATGGGTTCCAGCATGCGTCGCCGCCCCGAGCGGCCACTTGACCGTGCGCGACAACTACTTGACCCTGGACGACATGTCGTACATCCGGTCGGCCGGGCTCCGCGGGTTCGCCGGGCTCGTCGCCGAGCGCGGTGGGGACGCCGAGGCGATGGCCCGCCGCGCCCGGCTGCCCGTCCAGGCGCTGCACGACGACGAGCTGCTGGTCGAGGACCTCGCGCTCGCGCGCGTGCTCGAGCTGGCCGCCGTCGAGCTCGACCTGCCCGACCTGGGCCTGCGGCTCGCCGAGCGCCAGGACCTGGCGATGCTCGGGCCGCTCGCCGTCGCGATCCAGAACTCCCCCACCCTCGGCGACGCCCTGGCGTGCAGCGCGCGCTACCTGTTCGTCCACGCCCGCGGGCTGAGCCTGGAGGCCGTGCCCGACCCGCACGGCACACCCGGCCTCGTCGCGCTGCGGTACGGCACGCCGGCCGGCGACGTCTTCCGCCAGGGCGCTGACGTCGGGCTGGGCTTCCTGCACCGATCGATCCGCGCCCTGCACGGCGGCGGCTACGGGCTGCGCGGCGTCGAGCTTCCGCACCGACCGCTCGCCCCGGTCGCCCGGTACGAGGAGTGGTTCGGCGCGCCCGTGCGCGTGGGGGCGGCGCAGGCGCTGCTGCGCGTCCCCGCGAGCCTCATGACCCGGCCGCTCGACGACGCCGACGTCACCGTCCGCACCCTCGCGCTCGAGCACCTGGCCCGGTACGCGGACGCGCCCGGCTCGGACGTGACCATGCGCGTCCGCGCCGTCCTGGAGGAGTCGCTGGGCACGACGAGCACGGACGTCGGCGCCGTGGCGGCGCTGCTGGCCGTCCACCCGCGCACCCTGCAGCGTCGGCTCGAGGCCGAGGGCACCACCTTCGCGCGCGTCCTCGACGGGCTGCGCCGCGACCGCGCGCGCACGTACCTGACGACCACCGACATGCCCATGACCCAGGTCGCCGCCGCGCTCGGCCTCTCGGAGCAGTCGGCGCTCACCCGGTGCGCCCGCCGCTGGTGGGGCCGGTCGCCGCGCGAGGTGCGGGCAGCGGGGGCGGTAGGGGCTTCCGCTGCCGCTCCTGCTCCTTGAGCTTGTCGAAAGGAGCCTTGAGTGTGCCGTCACCCAAGGGGCTGATGACGACGTCGTCGGTCGCTCGGCGCGGTGGGTGCGTCGGCTCGCACGAGCCTCGCTCGCCGCATTGTCGAAGCGAAGAAAGTCCTGGCTTCCTGGGGATTTTCCGTTGTCTCTGTGGGCCTCCCGAGGTAGACTAGAACAAACGTTCGACACGGGGGTCTCGGATGATCAGCGCACAGGTCGCAGCACTGCTGGAGGAGTCCAGCACGCTCGAGCCCTGGATGCTGACCGACCGCGAGATCCGTGCCGAGCTGCAGGCCGCTGCTCAGGCGGCGGCCGCGCTCCAGGCGCTGACCGTCCGGCTCACCGCTGCGGCTGCGGATCGTGGCCTGCCCCGTGAGGACGGCTGCACGTCCCCCACGGTCTGGCTGGCCAGCACCACGAATGTCTCCCGAAGCGAGGCTTCTAAGCTCGTCTCACTGACCAGGCTGGACCCGACGCGCGGCGCCGTCACCCGCGAGCGCTGGGCCACCGGTCGGTTGACCACCGAGCAGGCCCACATCATCCTCAAGGCCCTCGACCAGCTCCCTGAGTGGTTCGTGGACGAGCAGCACGACGACGCCGAAGCCACGCTCCTGGAGCACGCATCCGAGTTCGGAGCGGACGACCTGCGCCGACTGGCGAACCGCATCGTCGAGGTCGTGGACCCCGACAGTGCGGACGAGATCATCGGCGCCCAGCTCGAACGCCAGGAGAAGCAGGCGTGGGACGAGACCCGCCTGTCCATCACCCGCATGGGCGGAGGCCGCTCGTCGATCCGCGGGGTCCTGCCCGACGTGCAGGCCGACATGCTCAAGACCGTCCTCGAAGGGCTCGCCTCACCCCGCCGCGAGGGCGCGATCTTCCGCGACGTGGACGGCGACCACTCCGACGCCGAGATCGGACGCCTCGACCACGCCCGCCGCATGGGACTGGCCCTGTGCGAGCTGGTCGAGCACCTCCCGAGCGACTGCTTCCCGCAGGCCGGCGGCGTCGCCGCCACGGTGACTGTGTCGATGAGGCACGAGGATCTGGTCCGCGACCTGGGCCGGGCGATGCTCTCGACCGACACCGGACTCTCCGCCTCCCAGGCCCGACGACTCGCCTGCAACGCCGGAATCATCCCCGTCGTGCTCGGCGGCAAGAGCCAGCCGATGGACGTCGGCCGGCGCAAGCGACTCCACGATCAGCACCAGCGCATCGCCCTCGCCACCCGGGACGGCGGCTGCTCCTGGAAGGGCTGCGACCGCCCACCCGGATGGTGCGAGGCCCACCACCTCCGACCATGGAGCCAGGGTGGTGAGACCTCGATCGACAACGGCGCCCTGTTCTGCTTCTTCCACCACCACCTGCTCCACGACACCGACTGGTCAGCCCGCCTCAGCCAGGACGGCGTCGTCGAAGTCATCCCACCACCACGGATCGACCCCCAGCAGCGACCACTGAGACACGCCCGCCACGTCAAGCACCGACCGAGGGTGCTCGAACCTGCCTGACCTATTCGCTGCCTGAGCCTGACGAAGGCCGGTACGGGTCGCAACCACTCACGGACCCGTCCTCGGGCCCTCTGGTCGGGATGACAGGATTTGAACCTGCGACCCTCCGCTCCCAAAGCGGATGCGCTACCAAGCTGCGCTACATCCCGGTGCCGGCCGAGCCGGCGTCTCACTCTAGAGGACCAGACTTGCCCCCAGCACCACCACGGTACGAGGAGCTGGCGGCACCGCTGACCCTGCTCGGCGACCTGCGCGGGGCCCGCTGCGGGAGCACGACGGTCATCGCCGTCGACGGACCGAGCGGCAGCGGCAAGACCGACGTCGTCGCTGCGCTCGCGCCCCGGCTCGACGCCCGTGTGCTGAGCATGGAGGACCTCTACCGCGGCTGGCAGGGGCTGGACGCGTCCACGCCCGTGCTGGTCGGGCAGGTGCTCGGGTGCCTGGCCGAGGACCGCACCGCGACCTTCCGCCGCTGGGACTGGGCGGCGTCCGCGCCCGGCGAGCCGGTGCCCGTCGAGCCTGGCGGCGTGCTGATCCTGGACGGCGTCGGCTCCGGCGCGGCCCTGGCTCGCCCCTACCTGTCCGCGCTGCTGTGGCTGGACGCGCCAGAGGACGTCCGCCGGCGGCGGGCGATGCAACGCGACGGCGCGACGTACGAGCCGTGGTGGGACGTGTGGGCGGAGCAGGAGCGCGAGCACTTCGCCCGCGAGCACACCCGCGAGGCTGCCGACCTCGTCGTCGCGACCGCCTGACGAGCGCCCCGAGGACCATGTGGCATCATGGTCGCGCTGCCTCGGCAGCAACGCGGACGTAGCTCAATTGGTTAGAGTCTCTGCCTTCCAAGCAGAATGTTGCGAGTTCGAGTCTCGTCGTCCGCTCCACACGACGCCGGTCCCCCAGGGACCGGCGTTCGTCGTTCCCGGGGTCGTCCTGGTTACGACGCTTCCTCCGGGGTACTGCGTCACGTACCAGCCCCGAACCGGAGGAGGACACGTGAGAAGCGACCGCATCGCCCATCTCTACGAGAATCCCGGTCCGTTCGCGACCGGCTACGTCGACGTCAGCCGCGACACCGAGAACGCCCCGGAGAAGATCGAGCTGCAGGTCCGCACCGCCACCGACGCGGCGACGCAGGCCGGCGCCCCCGAGTCCGTCGTGGCTCAGCTGCGCGAGGCGCTGCTGGAACCGACGGAGGTGCCCGCGCCGACGAGCCGCTTCGCCGTCGTGACCGAGCGCGGCGTCCTGCTGAACGAGGTCGTCCGGGCCCGGCTCGACCAGCCGAGCGGGTCGTGGGGGCCGCTCCCCGACCTCGGCGCGTGGATCGCCGACGAGGCGCTGACCGTGCCGTTCGTGCTCGCGCTCGTCGACCACGAGGGCGGCGACGTCAGCGTGCACCGCACCGGGACGCCCGACCGGCCGGACGAGGTCCGCACCGCGGGCGGCGAGACCGACTTCGAGCACAAGGTCCGCGGCGGCGGCTGGGCGCACCTGAAGTGGCAGCACTACAACGAGAGCGTGTGGGCCCGCAACGCCCGCTCGGTCGCGCAGGAGATCACCGAGCACGTCCGAGCCGGCATCCGCGTCGTCCTGCTCGCCGGGCAGCCCGGCTCGCGGCAGGAGGTGCTCACCGGCCTCGAGGGCGTGCAGGGCGTCACCGTGGTCGAGCTCGACGCCGGCGGACGCGGCGAGGACGGCGGCGACGAGGCGCTGCAGAAGGCCGTCGCGCGCGCCGTCGAGGAGCAGGTGATGACCGCCCGTGTGGAGATGCTGGACGACCTGGAGGAGCGCCTCGGACGCGACGACGCCGTCGCCACGGGCGTCACCGACGTCGTGGACGCGTTCGTCCGCGGCCAGGTCGCGACGCTGCTGATCGACCCGACGAGCGCTGCCGAGCACGAGGTCGAGACCGCGCGGTTCCCCGGACTCGCGCTGGGCGCCCTGCCCGAGGTGCCCGAGCGCGTCCGTGCCGACCAGGCGCTCCTGGCCGCCGCGGCGCTCACCGGTGCCGAGGTCCACGCCCTGTCCGGACCGATGCTGTCCGGCGCCCCGTCCGCCGCGCTGCTGCGGTGGGACCAGCCCACGGCAGGAAGCCACGCATGAGCGACCACACCGACCTGCCCATCCCCGACTACGACCACCTGCCGGAGAGCACGCTGGAGCAGCGCGTCCGGGCGCTGGACGCGTCCGGGCTCGAGACGCTCCTGGCGTACGAGCGCGAGCACGGCGATCGCCTGACCGTCGTCCAGCTGCTGCAGCGGCGGCTCGACGCGGTCAACGAGGGCGCGGAGCCGTCCGGGGCCGACCCGGCCGCGCCGACGCCCGAGGCGGCGGGCGGTCCGCCGAACCCGCACCAGACCGACTCGTCCTCCGGTGCCCCGCCGATCAACCCGCCCTCGCAGGGCGTCCCGACCAATCCCGCGCAGCCGCGCACGTAGCCAGGAGGTTCCCACCATGGCCACCGACGACCGCACCACCGACCTGCCGCCCACGTCCGACACCACCACCGACCACGGCCGGCACGGCACCCACGCGGCACCTGCCCACCGTGATCACGACGTCGACCCGCGCCGCACCGAGGCCGAGGTCCACGAGCGCCGCCGCGAGCGCTTCGGCGGCATGCACCTCGTGGTCGCCTTCTTCGGCTGGCTCGTCGCCGTCGGCCTGGCGGTCATCCTGTCCGGCATCGTCGGCGCGATCGCCACGGCGGTCGGCAACGCCAACGACGTCACCCAGTCCGACCTGGAGCGCCAGAGCGGCACCATCGGCATCGGCGCTGCCATCGTGCTGCTCGTCGTGCTGGCGATCAGCTACTTCGCCGGCGGCTACGTCGCCGGGCGCATGGCCCGCTTCGACGGCGCCAAGCAGGGCATCGGGGTGTTCCTCGTCGGCCTGCTGATCATGATCGTGGCCGCCGTCGTCGGCGCCGTGTTCGGGGCGCAGTACAACGTCCTGGACCGCATCGACGTGCCGGACGTGCCGATCCCGACCGACGACCTGAGCATCGGTGGCGCCATCACGATCGTCGCCGCGCTGGCCGTCATGGTCGTGTTCGCCGTGCTCGGCGGCAAGGCCGGCCAGCGGTTCCACCGCAAGGTCGACCGCACCTGGTGAGGGTCAGGCCGGGTCGCGCCACAGCACGAGCACGGCCCGGTCGTCGTCGCCGCGCGGCACGCGCTGCATGAGCCGCGCGGCGGCCCCCTCGAAGCCGGGCTCGACGGCGCGCCCGGCGGCGTCCTGCAGCCAGGCGATGCCGTCGGTGAGCGAGCGGTCGCGCGTCTCGACGACTCCGTCGGTGTAGAACGCGAGCGCCTCGCCCGGCTCGAGCACGCCGGTGCTGCGGTGGAACTCGGGCCGGCGGGCGACGCCCAGCGCGAGTCCGCGGGCCGGGTCGATCTCCCAGCGTGACTCCTTCGAGCACCAGCGCAGCGCCGGCGGATGTCCGGCACTCGTCACCTCGTACGCGCCCGTCCGGAGGTTCAGCAGCACGTGCACCGCGGTGGCGAGGGCGTCCTCGCCGTCCTGGCGGAGCAGGAAGTCGTTCGCCGAGGCCATGAGCGCCTGCGGTGGCAGCGCCCCGATGAGCCCGCCGAGCGCACCAGCGAACTGCAGCGACTGGGTGGCTGCCGAGACGCCCTTGCCGCACACGTCGACCAGCACCATCTCCAGGTGACGCTGGTCCTCGCTCAGCTCGGCGACCAGGAAGTCACCCGCGTAGCCGGACCCACCAGCACTCACCATGGACGTCTCGCAGCGCCAGCCCGTGGGCAGCACCGGCACGCGGCTCTGGCGCTGCAGCCGGTCGCGCAGGTCGGCCAGCATCGCCTGACCCAGCACGCTCGGCAGCCCCGTGCGCTGCAGGCTGGCCTGGAAGATCACCAGCAGCGCGGACGCCACGAGGATGCCGGCAGCCATCGTGCGCGCGAGCGTCGGTGACGCGCCGAGCTCGACGCTCAGCACGCCGGCCAGGGTCGCGGCCGCGCTGACCACGACGAGCGGCCAGAACCGCAGCACGATCATGGCGACGAACAGGTAGAAGAAGTAGGCCGCGATCGGCATGAGCGCGTAGTCGTGGATCGACAGCGCCAGCGACAGGCCGATGACGGCGACCAGCACGAGGGTCGCGGTGACCTGGCTCGCGCGGGTGCCGGAACGCCACTCGAGCACCTGGCGGTGCAGCCAGGAGCCCACGGCCCCGGGCCGGCGCGCGACGACGTTCACGGCGGCACTCTAGTGGGAGTTTTGGCACCGCGGACACCAGAACAGGTTCCGGTTCGCCAAATCTTTTCGCATCACCGGCGTCCCGCACACCAGGCACGGCTGCCCCTCGCGCCGGTAGACGTAGACCTCTCCCCCGTGGTCGTCCCGGCGCGGCTCGCGCCCCATCGCCTCGGGCTCGTGCTCGGGGCGCACGGTGTCGATACGTCCGCTGCGCACCCCGGCATGCATGAGCGCGACGAGGTCGGACCAGATCGCGTCCCACGTCGTCCGGTCCAGCTCGCGTCCGGGCGTCATGGGGTCGAGCCCGAGCCGGAACAGCACCTCGGCGCGGTAGACGTTGCCGACGCCGCCGAGGACGGACTGGTCCATGAGCAGGACGGCGACGGACGTCCGGCTGCGGGACACGCGGGCCCAGGCGCGGTCCGGGTCGGCGTCGGCGCGCAGCGGGTCCGGCCCGATGCGGGCGGTCAGCGCGTCGACCTGCGCGGGGTCGAGCAGCTCGCACGCCGTGGGTCCGCGCAGGTCGGCGGTCACCTCGGACGTGCTCAGCCGCCAGCGCACCTGGCCGACGACCGGGTGCTCGGCCCCGTCGAGGAAGCCGAACGTGCCGTACAGGCCGAGGTGGACGTGCACCTGCTCGGCGACGTCCGCGAAGGCCACGAGCAGGTGCTTGCCGTGCGCCTCGGCGCCGGTCAGCTCGTGGCCTTCGAGCAGGTGCGCGGCGAACCGCCCCTGCGGGCTGGACGAGCCGACGACGCGTCCGCCGAAGCGGTCGAGGAGGTCACCGGCGAGCCGGTGGAGGGTGTGCCCCTCAGGCAATCTCGCCGGTCTCCTCGTAGGACAGCAGCATGTCGATGCGGCGCTGGTGACGCGCCTCGTCGCTCCACTCGGCGCCCAGGAACGCCGCGACGATCGCCTCGGCCTCCTCCACGGAGTGCATCCGCGCGCCGATCGAGACGACCTGGGCGTTGTTGTGCTGACGCGCCAGCTGCGCGGTCTCGACGCTCCAGGCCAGGGCCGCGCGAGCACCCTTCACCTTGTTCGCGGCGATCTGCTCGCCGTTGCCCGAGCCGCCGATGACGATCGCCAGGCTGCCCGGCTCGGCGACGACGGCCTCCGCCGCGGCGATGCAGAACGGCGGGTAGTCGTCGGCGGGGTCGTTCTCGTGGGCTCCGTGGTCGACCGGCTCGTGGCCGTTCGCGGTCAGCCACTCGACGAGGTGGGTCTTCAGGTCGTAGCCGGCGTGGTCGGCACCGATGTGGACGCGCATGGACGTCAGTCTCCCAGGTCGCGGGCGCGCCGACGACCCGCCCTGGGCGTGCTCACAGGTGCGCGGTGCGGCGAGCGTCCATGAGCGCCCCGACGGCGAGGACGGTCGCCCGCGAGAGGTCGAAGCGCTCGGGCATCCGCCAGAACGAGTGCGGGACGCCCAGCGCGCGCCAGGCGCTGACCGGCACACCGGCGGCCGAGAGCGCGGACGCGTACGCCTCGCCCTGGTCGCGCAGCACGTCGTGCTCGGCGGTGACGACGACGGTGGGCGGCGTGCTCGCCAGGTCGTCGTGGCGCAGCGGCGAGACCTCGGCCGAGTCCGAGCCGTCGGCGTACTGGCGCCAGAACCAGGCCATCTGCGCCGCGGTCAGGGCCGGGGTGTCGAGCGCCGGGTCGAGGTCACCTGCGCGGTCGGTCGCCGGGTACAGCAGCACCTGCATGTCGAGCAGGGACGCGTCGCGCACGCTGAGCCCGGCGACGAGGTTCGCGCCGGACGAGTCGCCGATGCCGGGCAGGAACGTCGCGTCGACCCGGTGGGCGCGGGCGTGCTGGCGCAGCCAGCGGGCCGCCGTCTCGACGTCGTCCAGCGGCGCCGGGAACGGGTGCTCGGGCGCGCGCCGGTAGTCGACGGCGAGCAGCGCCCAGCCCGTGCGGTGGGCCAGGTGGCGGCAGAACGCGTCGTGCGTCTCCAGGTCGTGCAGCACCCAGCCGCCACCGTGGACGTACAGCGCGACGGGGGCGCCGAGGGCCGGGCGGTACAGCCGCACCGGCACCCCGTCCGCGTCGAGGTCGAGCACGGCGTCCAACCCGATGCGATCGGTCGCGGCCAGGGCGGCGGCGCGGGCCTGGGCCCGCACCGCCGGCACCTGGTCGGCGTCCGGAACCGTCGGCTCGCCGAGGTCGGTCAGGAACGCGACGGACTGGGGGTGCAGCGTCATGGCGCTCAGCCTAGTGAGCGCCGTCCGCGATCAGTCGAAGATCGGGTCGCGGTCGCGCGTGCGCTTGAGCTCGTAGAAGCCGTCGTAGCCGGCGAGCAGGCGGGCGCCGTCGAACACGCGCCCGGCGTCCTCGCCCTTGGGCGCGGGGCTGAGCACGGGACCGAAGAACGCGGTGCCGCCGATCGAGATGACCGGGGTGCCGACCTCCTCGCCCACACGGCTGATGCCGTCGGCGTGCGAGGCGCGCACCGCGTCGTCCAGCGACGCGTCGTCGGCGGCGTCGGCGAGCTCGGCCGGCAGGCCGACCTCCTCGAGCGCCTCCAGGTAGAGCTCGCGGTCGTAGTCGCGGCCCTGGTTGTGCCTGCGGGTGCCGAGCGCGGTGTACAGCTCGCGCACCTTGTCGCTGCCGTGCTGCTGCTCGACGGCGATGGCCAGGCGCACGGGGCCCCAGCCGCGCTGGATCATCTCGCGGTACTTTTCGGGGACGTCCTTGTCCTCGTTGAGCACGGACAGGCTCATGACGTGGAAGACGGTCTCGACGTCGCGGACCTTCTCGACCTCGAGCATCCAGCGGGACGTCATCCAGGCCCAGGGGCACAGCGGGTCGAACCAGAAGTCGACCTTCTCGGTGGCAGTCATGACTGGGGCAACACCGGACGGCCCGCGCGCATTTCCTCGACCAGCGACGCGACCACCGGACCGAGGTCGCCCTGGTTGCGCGCGGCGACCGCGCGCTGGCGCTCGTAGGACGCCCCGTCGGTCACCATGCGGGCGATGCCGGCGAGCTCCTCGCTGCAGCCCAGGTCGGCGGCGACCGGCTCGAGCATGGGCAGGACGCGCTCCAGGTGGGTCGTGACCAGCTCCTCCTCGGCGGTGTGGTCGAGGATGAGGATCGCCTCCATGCCGTAGCGGGCGGCGCGCCACTTGTTCTCCTGCGCGAACCACGGCGGCAGGTGCGGCAGCTCGCGGCCGGCGTCCAGCTCGCGCGAGAAGTGCTCGACCAGGCAGTGGATGAGCGCCGAGACGCTCAGCAGCTCCTGCAGGCTCGGGATGCCGTCGCACACGCGCACCTCGAGCGTCCCGAACTTCGGCGACGGCCGGATGTCCCAGCGGATCTCGTCGAACACGTCGATGACGCCGGTCTTGAGCATGTCGTCGACGTAGCCCTCGAGCTGCGGCCACTGCTCGAACTGGAACGGCAGCCCGGCCGTCGGCAGCTGCTGGAACATGAGCGCCCGGTTCGAGGCGTAGCCGGTGTCCTTGCCGCCCCAGAACGGGGACGAGGCGCTCAGCGCCTGCAGGTGGCCGAAGTAGGTGAGCAGCGCCCGGCTGATCGGCAGCACCTTGTCGCGGTCCTCGATGCCGACGTGCACGTGGACGCCGTAGATCAGCATCTGGCGGCCCCACCACTGGGTGCGGTCGATGAGCGTGGCGTACCGCTCCTTGTCGGTGACCTTCTGGTGGCCCCAGTGGGCGAACGGGTGGGTGCCGGCGCACATGAGCTCGACGCGCAGCGGGTCGGTGACCCCCCGGATGCGCTCGATGCTGCGCTGCAGGTCCTCACCGGCCTCCCTCACCGTGCGGCACACGCCGGTGACGACCTCGACGGTGTTGAGCAGCAGCTCCTGGCGGATCGTGGGGTGCTCTCCCCCGCCCGGCGGCTCGACGGCGTCCAGCACGGTCTGCGCCACCTGGCGCAGGTCGCCGCTGTCCTGGTCGACGAGGGCGAGCTCCCACTCGATGCCCAGGGTCGACCGCTCGGAGGCGGCGAAGGGGATCTCCATGGCGACCATCCTGCCCGAAACGCCTGGGCCCGCACGGTCCGCTCTCGTGACGTGCCGCACGTCGTGACAGCATGGGCCGCATGCCAGGCACCAACCTCACGCGCGCCGAAGCCGTCGAGCGCGCCACCGTCGTCACGCCGTCCACCTACGAGGTGTGGCTGGACCTCTCCGTCGACTCCACCGAGCGCTTCGGGTCCACGACCGTCATCCGCTTCCAGGCGACCCCTGGGGCCTCCACCTTCGTCGACCTCGTCGACGGCGAGATCAGCTCGGCGACGCTGAACGGCGAGCCCGTCGACGTCTCCGCCTACGCCGACAGCCGGCTGCCGATCAGCGGCCTGCGCGAGCAGAACGAGCTGCGCATCGAGGGCACCTGCGCCTACTCGCGCTCGGGCGAGGGCCTGCACCGCTTCGTCGACCCGGTCGACGAGCGCGTGTACCTCTACACCCAGTTCGAGGTGCCGGACGCCCGCCGCGTCTTCGCCACCTTCGAGCAGCCCGACCTGAAGGCCGAGTTCACCTTCCACGTCACCGCGCCGGCGCACTGGGCGGTCGTGTCGAACTCGCCGACGCCGGCTCCGGAGGACACCGCGCCCGGCGTCGCGACCTGGCACTTCGCCCCGACCAAGCGCATGTCGACGTACATCACGGCGCTCGTCGCCGGCGAGTACGCCGAGGTCCGCGACGTCTACGTCGGCCAGCACGACGAGATCCCGCTCGGCATCTTCTGCCGCCAGTCGCTGCGCGAGCACCTGGACGCCGACGACATCTTCGAGATCACCAAGCAGGGCTTCGCCTTCTTCGAGGGCAAGTTCCAGATGGGCTACCCGTTCGGCAAGTACGACCAGCTCTTCGTGCCCGAGTACAACATGGGCGCGATGGAGAACGCGGGCTGCGTGACCTTCCGCGACGAGATGATCTTCCGCAGCCGCCAGACGGTCTCGGCCTACGAGTCGCGGGCCAACACGATCCTGCACGAGATGGCCCACATGTGGTTCGGCGACCTGGTGACCATGAAGTGGTGGGACGACCTGTGGCTGAACGAGTCGTTCGCCGAGTTCGCGGCCACGTACGCGCTGGTCAACGGCGACACCCGCTTCCCCGACGCCTGGACGACGTTCACCGCGGCGCGCAAGAACTGGGCCTACCGCCAGGACCAGCTGCCCTCGACGCACCCGATCGCGGCCGACAACTACGACCTGCACGCGGTCGAGGCCAACTTCGACGGCATCACCTACGCCAAGGGCGCCTCGTCGCTCAAGCAGCTCGTGGCCTGGGTCGGCGAGGACGACTTCTTCACCGGCCTGCGCGCGTACTTCGCCAAGCACGCCTACGGCAACACCACGCTCGAGGACCTGCTGGTCGAGCTCGAGGCCGCGTCCGGCCGTGAGCTGGGCTCGTGGGCCAAGGAGTGGCTGCAGACGTCCGGCGTCAACACGCTGCGCCCGAGCTTCGAGCTGGACGCCGACGGCGCCTACTCCTCGTTCGCGATCGAGCAGTCGGCGATCGAGGCGTTCCCGACCATCCGCCGCCACCGGATCGCCGTGGGCCTGTACGACGAGGTCGACGGCCGCCTGCAGCGCACCGAGCGGCTCGAGCTGGACGTCGAGGGCGAGCGCACCGAGGTGCCGCAGCTCGTCGGCCGTCCGCAGCCGGCGCTGCTGCTGCTCAACGACGACGACCTCACCTACGCCAAGATCCGCCTGGACGAGCGCTCCTCGGCCACGCTGATCGAGTCGATCGCCACGATCGCCGACCCGCTGGCCCGCGCGCTGTGCTGGGGCTCGGCCTGGGACATGACGCGCGACGGCGAGCTGTCGGCCGACGCGTTCGTGTCGCTCGTGCTGTCGGGCGTCGGGTCCGAGACCGACCTGACCGCGGTCGGCTCGCTGCTGCGCCAGGGCGGCACCGCCGTCCACCTGTACGCCCACCCGGACGCGCGTCCGGAGCTGGCCGCGCGCTGGGAGTCCGGCGTGCTCGCGCTCCTGCAGGCGGCCGAGCCGGGGGGCGACCACCAGCTGGCGCTGGCCCGGGCGTACGCCTCGGCGTCCAGCGACCCGCAGCAGGTGCGCTCGCTGCTCGACGGCGCGCTGCCGGGCCTGGCGGTCGACGCCGACCTGCGCTGGACGCTGACGATCGCGCTCGCCCGCCTCGGTGCGGCCGACGAGGCCGCGATCGCGGCCGAGCT
This sequence comes from Aeromicrobium massiliense JC14, assembly GCF_000312105.1. GTDB lineage: Bacteria > Actinomycetota > Actinomycetes > Propionibacteriales > Nocardioidaceae > Aeromicrobium > Aeromicrobium massiliense. The sequence continues at coordinate 139,110 of NZ_HE978638.1, read as the reverse complement.
CGAGGCCGACCCGACGATCTCGGGCCAGGAGCACGCCGCCGCGGCGCGCACCATCCGCCCGGACGCGCAGGCCAAGGCCGAGGCGTGGCGCCTGGTCACCCAGGACCCGTCGGTGCCGAACGAGACGCGACGCTCGATCGCCGGCGCCTTCCAGGTGCCCGGCCAGGCCGACGTCCTCGACCCGTTCGTCGACCAGTACCTGCAGATGGCCGAGACGATCATCGAGGAGCAGGGCGTCTGGATCGGGCAGGTCGCGCTGATCCACCTGTTCCCGCTGGCGAACCCGTCGGTCGAGACGCTGGAGAAGGTCGACGCCTGGCTGGCGGGCACGCAGGCCGGCGCGGCCTCGCGCCGCTACGTCCTGGAGGGTCGCGACGACCTGGCCCGGGCGCTGCACGCCCAGGGCGTCCTGTCCCGCTAGCCCCCCGACCTCGAGGTCACCTCCCCGCTGAGCGTGACGTTGTTGCGGCGACACACGGCGTGTCGCCTCCACAGCGTCACGCTCAGTGCGTTGTGGAGGACAGTCCCCGTCCACAGCGCCCGGACAGGGTCGAGCGCCCGTGCGCTCGACCGGCGCAGGGTCGAGGCATGGACGGACCGACGTCGTACCGCCGCGCGCTCGAGTCCGGTGCCACGGTCTGGGAGCTGAGGACGTCGTGGAGTCGTCCGTACCGCGGCATCGTCCGGCCCGGCTGGCTGGACGAGACGGGCGCTGCCACCCGCGTCCAGGACGCCGTCGCCCTGATGACAGGGTCGGACGTCCTGACCGGATGGGCCGCGGCCTTCGCCCACGGCGTGGCGCACGTGGACGGACTCGACCGGTCGCTACGCCCCTTGCCCGTCGTCGTGTGCTCTCCCGGCACGGGCCAGCACCGGGTACGTCCGGGGCTTCGCCCCACGCGACGCGCCCTCCACCAGCACGAGATCACGCGGGTGGGCTCCGTGCGGGTCACCACGTTGGCCCGAGCCGCCTACGACATGGCCCTGGACGCCCCGGACGAGCAGGAGGCGCTGGTCGCGATCGACTCCTGCATCTCGACCGTGCGCGGCGCCTCGCGGACCACTCGCGACCGCATCGAGCAGGTCGTCTCGCAGCACGTGAAGACCCGAGGCATCGTGCGCGCCCGCTCAGCACTCGCCCTCGCCTCGCCGCGGGCGGCCAGTCCCTGGGAGTCACGAACGCGTCACGTCGCGGTCCGGCAGGCGGGGATCCGCGACCTGCTGGTGAACGCACCGGTCTTCGACACCGTCGGAGCGCTGGCCGGCGTCGCAGACCTGCTCGTGCCGTCCCTGGGCCTCGTGATCGAGTCCGACGGCTCGGGGCATCGTGAGGAGCGGACCCACGCCGAGGACAACCACCGCGAGGAGAAGCTGGAGCGTCTGGGGCTGACGGTTGTGCGCGTGAGCGCCCTGGACCACCGCCGCTCGGCCGACCTGGCTGCTCGTCTGCGCACCGCGGCCGCGCACGCGCGGCACCGCGCCGCCGAGGCTCGCTGGACGCTCACGCCTCCGCCGTGGTGGGAGACGTGGGAGCCCGGTCGACGTTGGGGCTAGAACGCACTGAGCGTGACGCTGTTGAGGCTCGCGACGGCGTGTCGCCTCAACAACGTCACGCTCAGCGAGGAGGTGACGGGGCTCGTCAGTGGTGCTGGACGGGAGCCTTGTCGCCGGCGGGGACCAGCGCGGTCTCCGGCGCCGGCGGCACGTAGTTCTTGCGCGACAGCAGCGCGGCGAGCAGGCCGATGACGACGAACAGCGCGAGCGGGATGCCGATCAGCAGGATGAGCATGTCGAGCGTCGACTGCTCCGGCGCGTCCTCCCAGGTGGAGGGAGCGTCGGCCGCGGCGGGGCCGGCGGCGGCGACGAGCGAGACGACGACGGTGGCCAGGACGGCAGCGAGGCGCTTGGTGCTCATGGGCCCCATCGTAGCCGCCCGTAGAGTGGAGCCATGCCGTACCTCGACTTCGACCTGTCCCAGAAGGTGACCCTCGAGGACGTCGTCGCCGCTGGCCTGGGCGTGCTGCTCATCGTGGTCCTGGCCGTCGTGGCGCGCTGGCTGCTGAACCGCGCGATCGACCGCGTCGTGCACCGCGCGTCCAAGGGCGCGGTGCCCGGGGTCCTGCGCCACGGCAAGGCCGCCGGCCTGCTCAACGAGCTGCGACCGGGCGCGAACGCCCGCCGGGCGCAGCGCGCCGAGGCCATGGGGTCGCTGCTCAAGAGCATCGTCACCGGCGTCATCGGCGTCATCGCCACCCTCATGGTGCTCAGCAAGCTGGGCGTGAACATCGCGCCGCTGCTGGCCAGCGCGGGCATCGTCGGCGTCGCCGTCGGCTTCGGCGCCCAGACGCTCGTCAAGGACTTCCTCTCCGGCGTCTTCATGATCCTGGAGGACCAGTACGGCGTCGGCGACGTCATCGACCTGGGCGAGGCCAGCGGCACCGTCGAGGCCGTGGGCCTGCGGGTCACGCGGCTGCGCGACGTCAGCGGCACCGTCTGGTACGTCCGCAACGGCGAGGTGCTCCGCGTGGGCAACCTCAGCCAGAACTGGGCGCGCTCCGTCCTGGACATCACTGTCGGCTACGAGTCCGACCTCGACCACGTGCAGGCGATCCTCAAGCAGGTCGCGCACGAGGTCTACGAGGACCCGGCCTTCGCCGGCGACATCCTTGAGGAGCCCGAGGTGCCGGGCATCGAGCGCTTCGACAAGGACGGCCCGGTGCTGCGCGTGCTCGTGAAGACCGCGCCGCTGAAGCAGTGGGACGTCTCGCGCGCGCTGCGCGAGCGCATCAAGATCCGGTTCGACGCGGCCGGCATCCGCATCCCCGCGACCATCACGGCCCCCATGGCCACGGAGGGACAGCAGTGACCACCCCGAACGACGAGGTCAGCTTCTACGAGGCGATCGGCGGGCACGACACGATCAAGCAGATCGTGACGACCTTCTACGAGGGCGTCGCGGCCGACCCGCTGCTCAAGCCGATGTACCCCGAGGAGGACCTCGGCCCCGCCGCCGAGCGCTTCACGCTGTTCCTCACCCAGTACTGGGGCGGTCCCGGCACCTACTCCGAGACGCGCGGCCACCCGCGGCTGCGCATGCGGCACGCGCCGTACGCGGTGACGCCCGCGGCCCGCGACGCGTGGCTGAAGCACTTCCGTGAAGGGCTGGACAAGGCCGCCCTGCCTCCCGAGCTGGACGCGCAGTTCTGGGCGTACGTGCAGCACGCGGCGACCTTCATGGTCAACACGCACGAGTGAGCTAGCCGGCGGTCAGTGCCAGCAGGCGGGTGCGGACCTCGTCGTCCAGCCGGCGCGAGCGCTCGGCCTCGAGGTCGAAGCCGACCAGCGCCGCGCGGCAGCGCAGCACCACGCGTCCGTCGTGCACGAGCTCGGAGAGCACGGTGTACGAGGACGTACCGACGTGCCCGATCCAGGTGGCGGTGGTGACCTCGCCGGCCGTGGCCGGCAGGTCGTCGTGCAGCTCCAGGGCCATCGAGACGACGACCACGGAGCCCACGGTGTCGATGCCGGAGCGGTGGATGAACGCGATGCGGTTCTCCTGCGCCAGCTCCAGCAGCGCCGCGACGCCGAGCGTCCCGTCGCGTCCGCCGTCGACCTCACGCAGCCGGTACGACGTCCGCAGCGCCACGTCCGGGGCGGACGGCTCGACGGGCTCGCGCTCGCCGAACCGGGTCTCGACCCGGGCGTGCTCGTGGCGCGTGCCGTCGGCGTCGTCCATCGCCAGGTCCTGCACCAGGACGTCGCCGTCCACGGCGCTCGTGACGACGACCGGCCGGGTCGACAGGTGCATCGGCGCCCGGTAGGTCACCTCGACCGACGTCACGGTGCGCTCGGCGGGCAGGCGCCCCTCGGCGACGAGGCGCGCCTGCACCTCCTCCGCGATCACCGCGTACTTGACGTTGTTGACGTGGCGCAGGGAGTCGAGGTCCGACCAGCGCAGCGGGACGAGGTGCTCGGTCACCCGGGCATCCTGCCGCAGGTGCTCAGGCGTCGGTCGACGACCCCTCGATGACGACCACGACGTCGCCCTCCTGCACGATCTGGCCCTCGGCGACCGGCACGTGGCCGACGACGCCGGTTACCGGCGCGTGCACCGGGATCTCCATCTTCATCGACTCGAGCACGGCGAGCGTGTCACCGGCCGAGACGGCGTCGCCCTCGGCGACGAGCAGCTTCCAGACGTTGCCGACGATCTCGGCGCGCACCTCAGCCACGGTGGCCCGCCTCGTGGGTCAGCATGCGCAGCGTCTCGACCATCGTGGAGCGCGTCTCCTCGGGCAGGATGACGTCGTCGACGATGCCGGCCTCGGCGGCCAGGTACGGACGCGCGACGTTCTCGCGGTACTCGGCGGCCAGGCGGTCGCGCAGCTCGGCCGGGTCGTCGGAGGCCTGCAGCGCGCGGCGGTGCAGCAGCGCCACGGCGCCACCGGGGCCCATGACGGCGATCTCGGAGCTGGCCCAGGCCCAGGACGCGTCCGCGCCCAGCGAGCTGGCGCCCATCGCGATGTACGCGCCGCCGTACGCCTTGCGGACGACGACGGTCAGCACCGGCGACGTCGCCTCGGCGTACGCCTTGAGCATCTTGGCGCCGTGCGTGATGACGCCGCGGCGCTCCTCGACCGTGCCCGGCAGGAAGCCCGGGACGTCGACGAAGGTGACGACCGGCAGGCCGAAGCGCGAGCAGAACTCGACGAAGCGGGCGGCCTTGACCGCGCTGATCGCGTCGAGGATGCCGCCGCGGGCGGCGGGCTGGTTGGCCACGACGCCGACCGGGCGGCCGTCGAGGCGACCGAGCACGGTGAGCATGCTGCGCCCGTGGTCGGGCATGAGCTCGAGCCGGTCGCCCGCGTCGAGGACGCCGTCGAGCAGCTCGTGCATGTCGAACACGATGCTGGACTTCTCCGGCACCAGGTGCGGGAGCGCCTGCGCGGCGACCTCGTCGGCCGGGCGGGCGTCCTGGACGTTCTGGGCGCCGCCCTTGTGGCTGGGCAGGAACGACAGCAGGCGGCGCGCGGCGTCGAGCGCCTCGGCCTCGGAGTCGACGGCCAGGTGGGCCACGCCGCTCTCGATCGCGTGCATGTCGGCGCCGCCGATGGCCTCGGCCGTCGCGTCCTCACCGGTCGCGGCCCGGACGATCTCGGGGCCGGTCAGGAACATGTGTCCCTGCTCGCGCACCATGATCGTCCAGTCCGTGAGGGCCGGCGAGTAGGCCGCGGCGCCGGCGCACGGGCCGACGATGACCGAGATCTGCGGCACGACTTGCTGGGCCTCGACGTTGAGCTTGAAGATCCCGCCGCAGCCGTGGAGGGCGAAGATGCCGTCGTGGATGCGCGCTCCGCCGGAGTCGTTCACGTAGACGATCGGGTAGCCGCGCTCGATGGCCAGGCGCTGGGCCTTCATGACGCCCTCGGCCAGCACCGGGCCGATGGCCCCGGACGCGACCGCGGCGTCGTGGCTGGCCACGACGACCGGACGTCCCTCGACCAGGCCCCAGCCGGCGACGACGCCGGAGCCGGCACCGCCCGAGGAGCGCATCGGGGTCATCTCGACGAACGTGCCGGCGTCGAGCAGCATCTCGGCCCGCTCGCGGGCCGTGTGCTCGCGGCGGCCGCGCGGCTCGACGCGCACCGCACGCTCGGCGCGGCGCTGCAGGAGGACGTCACGCGGCCCGGCGGGGGCGGCGTCGTGGACGGTGGTCACGGCGTTCTGCGTCAACAGAGTCTCCAAAACATGAGGGTTCCCTCAACATAGCACGAACATGAGGAACCCCTCGGGTTTGGCCTGCGTGTCCTGCACCTCGTCGTGCGCTACCGTGACCTAAGCAAGCGCTTAGCGCAACGCGCAGGCCCGCACCGACCGCCGTCAGGCTCAGCACCACAGGAGAGACATGACCGAGTCCCGTACCGCCATCGTCACCGGAGCCGCACGCGGCATCGGCGCCGCCACCGCCCAGCGCCTGGCCGCCGACGGTCACGCCGTCGCCGTCCTCGACCTCGACGCCGCGGCCTGCGCCGGCACGGTCGAGGCCATCACGGCCGCCGGCGGACGCGCGATCGCCGTCGGGGCGGACGTGAGCGACGAGGCCTCGGTCGCCGCGGCCTTCGAGACCGTCGTCAGCGAGCTCGGCGCCCCGACCATCCTGGTCAACAACGCCGGCATCATCCGCGACAACCTGCTGTTCAAGATGAGCACCGCCGACTGGGACGCCGTCATGGGCGTGCACCTGCGCGGCGCCTTCCTCATGACCAAGGCCGCCCAGAAGCACATGACCGAGGCCGGCTTCGGCCGCATCGTCAACCTGTCCAGCACCAGCGCGCTGGGCAACCGCGGCCAGGCCAACTACTCTGCCGCGAAGGCAGGCATCCAGGGCTTCACCAAGACCCTGGCCATCGAGCTTGGCCGCTTCGGCATCACCGCCAACGCGATCGCCCCCGGCTTCATCCAGACCGACATGACCGCGGCGACCGCCGAGCGCGTGGGCGTCCCGTTCGACGACTTCATCGCGTTCTCGGCCAAGGAGATCCCGGTCCAGCGCGTCGGCCAGCCCGAGGACATCGCCCACACCGTGTCGTTCCTGACCAGCGAGGGTGCCGGCTTCGTCTCGGGCCAGGTCATCTACGTCGCCGGCGGCCCGAAGGACTGACGTGACCGACTCCCCCCAGGGCCTCGACCTCGACGCGCTCGCCGGCTGGCTCGACCGGGCCGTCCCCGGCCTCGTCGACGGGCCGCTCGAGGCGCGGCTCATCACCGGCGGCAAGTCGAACCTGACGTACGCCGTGCGCGGCGGCTCGGCCGACCTCGTCGTCCGCCGGCCCCCGCTCGGCCACGTGCTGGCCACGGCGCACGACATGGCCCGCGAGCACCGCGTCATGGCGGCGCTCGCGCCGACCGACGTGCCCGTGCCGCGCACGTACGGCCTGTGCGAGGACGTCGACGTGATCGGTGCGCCGTTCTACGTCATGCAGCGCGTCGACGGCACGCCGTACGCGCGGGCGTCCGACCTCGAGGCCCTGGGGGCCGAGCGCACCCGCGCCATCGCCGACCGCATGGTCGACACGCTGGCCACCCTGCACGCCGTCGACCCCGCGTCGGTCGGCCTGCAGGACTTCGGCCGGCCCGAGGGCTACCTCGAGCGCCAGGTGCGCCGCTGGACCAAGCAGCTGGACGCCTCGCGCAGCCGCGAGGTCGCCGGCATCGACGAGCTCGCCTCGCGGCTGGCCGCGTCGGTCCCGGCCGACCGGCCGGGCACGATCGTCCACGGCGACTACCGCCTCGACAACCTGCTCGTCGACGACACCGACGCCGTCACCGCGGTGCTCGACTGGGAGATGAGCACGCTCGGCGACCCGCTCACCGACCTCGCCGTTCTGCTGGCCTACCAGGAGCTCGCGTCCGCGGGAGGTGGCGCCGGGGCCGCGATGGTCACCGACGCCGCCCGCGCACCGGGGTTCCCCAGCAGCGACGAGGTCGTCCAGCGCTACGCCACGGCGTCCGGCCGCGACGTCGGCACGCTCGACTTCCACCTCGGCCTGGCCTACTTCAAGCTCGCCGTGATCCTGGAGGGCATCCACTTCCGGCACAGCCACGGTCAGACCCTCGGCAGCGGCTTCGACGGGATCGGCGACCTGATCGAGCCCCTCGTGGCGTACGGACTGGCGGCCCTGGGGCGTCCCGCCTAGTACGGTGGCGGCCATGACGGCCGAGATCCTCGAACCGCGGCGCCGCCCCACGCAGGAGCGCAGCCGGGTCAAGTTCGAGCAGCTGCTGCAGGTCTCCCGCCAGCTGCTGCTCGAGGTGGGGTTCGAGTCGTTCACCTGCGAGGAGGTCGCCAGCCGCGCCGGCCTGCCGATCGGCACGCTCTACCAGTTCTTCGCCAACAAGTACGTCATCGTCTGCGAGCTCGACCGCCAGGACGCCGTGCCGGTGAAGGAGGCGCTGGAGGAGTTCGCCGCCGAGATCCCGTCGCTGGACTGGCTGAAGTTCCTCAACCGGCTGCTCGACCACGTCGCCCAGCTGTGGGTGACCGACCCGTCGCGCCGCGCCGTCTGGCACGCCGTGCAGTCGACCCCGGCCACGCGGGCGACGGCCGCGCTGACCGAGCGCGAGCTGGCCGCCGAGGCGGCGCGCATCCTCGCTCCCCTGACCCCCCGCACGCCCCGCGCGCGGCGCAAGATCATGGCCGAGGTCATCATCCACGTGGCGTACTCGATGCTGAACTTCTCGATCCGCGACGGCCAGGAGCACACCGAGGCGGTCATCGAGCTCAAGCGGCTGCTGGCCGCGTACCTGCTCACCGCCGAGCAGGTCGACGCCTAGCTCAGTCGCGGCCCAGCATCCGCTGAACCGGGTCGGGCAGGTCCTCCGGCTCGACGCCGGGCGCCAGGTACAGCTCGTCGGTCACGCCCTTGCGCGCCACGACCTGGGCGGGGTCCGCGCCCTCGACCGACACGACCTGGACCTTCTCGTCCTTCGGGTCGTTCTCGGTGTCCTCGCAGGCCACGATCGCGCCCTCCCCCACCGGCTCGCCGGCGTCGACGTCCTGGGCGTTGTACCCCTCGTAGCGGACGCCGTCGAGCTCGATCTCGACCGCGCAGCCGCTGCGCGAGGCGGTCGAGCAGCCGCCGAGCAGCGTCGCCGCGAGGAGGATCGTCACCAGCGTCGTTCGTCCCATGCCTCCGAGTCTGCCGGACACGGACCGGCGTTTTCGTCCCGGGGCGTCCGGCACGGTAGACAACTCCCGTGAGCACCCTGCTGCTGACGCTGGACCTCGTCGGCGTCTTCGCCTTCGCCCTCAACGGCGCCCTGACCGCTCTGCGCGTCACCCGCCTGGACGTCGTCGGGGTCGTGACGCTCGGCATGCTGACGGCGCTGGGCGGCGGCATCCTGCGCGACGTGCTGATCGGCGCGCTGCCGCCGCTCACGTTCGACGACTGGCGCTACCTCGCCGTGGCCGCCGCGGGCAGCCTCGTGGCCTTCGCGTGGGGCGCCTCCCTGGAGCGGCTCAAGCGCTCGATCGAGGTGCTGGACGCGATGGGGCTGAGCCTGTTCGCGGTCACCGGCGCCCTGCGCGCGCTCGACCTGGGCATGGGCCCGGGCCAGGCGGTGCTGCTCGGTGCGCTGACCGCCGTCGGCGGCGGCACGCTGCGCGACGTCATGATCGGCCGCGTGCCCGTCGTGATGCGCAGCGAGCTGTACGCGATCCCGGCGCTGCTGGCCGCGTTCGTCGTGGTCGTGTGCGAGGAGGCCGGCCTGCACGGCGCGGCGCCCGCGGTGGGCGCGGCGGTGCTGTGCTTCGCGATCCGGCTCGCGGGCGTCCACTGGGACCTGCACGCGCCCAAGCCGCGCCGCCCCCAGGCGTAGGTCGCCCGCCCCTTCGACAGGCTCAGGGACCGGGAGGGGTCCTTCTCCCGAGCCTGTCGGGGGCTACGGCTGGGACAGCACCACGTACGCGGTGGCGTAGTCGCCGTCGTGGCTGAGCGAGACGTGCGCGTCGAGCCCCGCGAGGTGCTCGGCAGCCTCGCCGTGGAGCCGCAGCCGCGGCCGTCCCCAGGCGTCCTTGACCACCTCGACCAGGTGGTGGACGTGCTCGGACGCGACCGGCGGCGCCCCGAAGAGCGTCGCCGACCACGCCTTGACCAGCGCCTCCTTCGCCGCCCAGCGGGCGGCCAGGTGACGCGCAGGACCGTCGACCGCGTCCTGCGCGTCACGCCGCTCGCCGGCCGTGAACGCCTGCGCGAAGCGGGTGCCGGGGCGGCCCAGCTGCTCGGCGAAGCCGGGCACGTGCACCAGGTCCACCCCGACACCCACGACCGTCATCGGCAGGCCGGGCCCGCGTAGACGTCGTCGTCGCCCAGACGCGCGTCCGGATCGAGCAGCAGCTGCGCCTCGAGCGCCTTCGTGCCCGAGCCCGTGCCCAGCCGGCGTCCGTCGGGACGCTCGTAGAGCGACGCCTGGCCCAGCATCGCCTTGGCCAGGCGCATGCGTCCCTCGACCGCGCGGGCGTGCGCCCGGCGGCGGTAGGACGCACGATCCTCGTCGCTCAGCGACGACAGGAACGCCTGCGGGTGCGCCAGCGCGATGAGCCCGGCCACGTGGCCGAAGCCCAGGCTGGTGACGAGGCCGGCCTTGAGCGGCGCGGCCGCCTCCAGCGGCTCGCGCAGCCAGACCAGGTGCTCGTGCTCGTCCAGGTCGGGCATGACGCAGTCCAGGCTGCGGTTCGGGGGCACGACGCCGGACGCCAGCACCTGGCACAGGCCGATGGTCTGGAACGCCGCCGCACCGCCCTTCGCGTGACCGGTCAGCGTCTTCTGGCTGATCACGTAGAGCGGGTTGCCCTCGCTGCGCCCGATCGCCGCGGCCAGCCGCTCGTGCAGGTCGGACTCGTTGAGCTCGTTCACGCCCGTGGACGTGTCGTGCTTGGAGACGACCGCGACGTCGTCCGCCGTCAGGCCCACCTGCTTCAGCGCGCGGGCCAGCGGCGAGCGCTCACGGCCGAGACCGGCCGCCAGCGCGCCCAGGCCCGGGGCCGGGATCGACGTGTGGACGCCGTCGGCGAACGAGCCGGCGTACGCGACCACGGCCAGGACCGGCAGGCCCATCGCCGCGGCGACGTCGCCACGGGCCAGCAGGATCGTGCCGCCACCCTGGGACTCGACGAACCCGCCGTGACGACGGTCGTTGGCCCGCGAGAAGTAGCGCGCGTCCAGCCCCTTGGCCGCCATGGCCGCGGAGTCGGCCGTGGCGCTCATGTCGGCGAAGCCGACGATGCCCTCGACGCTCAGGTCGTCGAAGCCGCCGGCGACGACGACGTCCGCCTTGCCGACGCGGATCTTGTCCACGCCCTCCTCCAGCGACACCGCGGTGGTGGCGCAGGCGGCGACCGGGTGGATCATCGCGCCGTACGAGCCGACGTACGCCTGCACGACGTGCGCGGCGATGACGTTCGGCAGCGCCTCCTGCAGGATGTCGTTCTGCTTCGCCTCGCCCAGCAGGGTGTCGATGTAGAGCGACTGCATCGACTGCATGCCGCCCATGCCGGTGCCCTGCGTGTTGGCCACGCGCGAGGGGTGGACCCAGCGCATGAGCTCGGCCGGCGTGAAGCCGCTGCTCAGGAACGCGTCCACGGTGCAGACGAGGTTCCAGGCCGCGACCCGGTCGATCGACTCCACCATCTCGGCCGGCAGGCCCCACGCGGCCGGGTCGAACCCGGTCGGGACCTGGCCGCCGACGGTGCGGCTCAGCGACATCCGGCGCGGGACGCGCACCTGGGTGCCGGCCTGACGCGTGACGCTCCACTCGCCGTCCGCCGTGGGGGTCACGACGGTGCGGGCGGGGTCGGCCGCGGCCAGGGCACGCGCCTCGGCCTCGCTGGAGACGGTGAACGTCAGGTCCTGCTCGAGGTAGACGCTCGTCAGCAGCGGCGCGGTGTTGTCGACCATGGGGCCCTCGTCGACGTAGCGGCGGATGCCGCAGGCCTCGACGACGGTGTCGTGGTAGCGGTCGTAGATGTCCGCCTCGTCCAGCGGCTCGCCCGACGCGACGTCGTACCAGCCGCCCGGCGCCTCGTACCGGACCAGGCCGGTCGTCCACGCCAGCTCCAGGACGCCCGCGGCCGACAGCTCGTCGTGGACCTCCACCTCGAAGCGGGTGCGGGCCGAGCCGTACGGGCCGAGCTCGCCGGCACCCACGACGACCACGAGGTCCTCGGGGGCGGCGGGCACGTCGGCCCAGTCGATCTCGGTCGTCTCGGTGGCCAGCTGGGCCGGCGAGGGCGCCAGCGCGGTGATGGTCGCCTCGGTCTCGCGCTCGGCCGGGGCCGGACGCTCGAGGGCGGCGGCCAGCTCGGCCAGGTTCACGCCGGCGTCGGCGAGGCCGCCGGTGAAGTCGCCCTTCAGCGGCTCCTCGGCGGCCTGGCGACGGGCGTCGCCGGTGCACAGGCCCAGCAGCGCCTCGGCCATCTCCTCCGGCGCCCAGGTGCGGACGCCGGCGGCCTCGACGGCCTCGACCAGCGGGTCGTTGCCGCCCATGAGCCCGGTGCCGCGCACCCAGCCGATGACCGCGTGGGCCAGCGTGACGCGCTGCGACCAGCTCTTCTCGGCGTGCCACTTGTTCACGACGGCGTCGAGCGCGGCCTTGGCCTCGCCGTACGCGCCGTCGCCGCCGAACGTGCCCCGGTTGGGCGAGCCCGGCAGGACGACGTGCAGGCGCGAGGCCAGGTCGTGGTCGCGACCGCCGCTCAGGGCGCCCACGAGCCGCTCGACCGACCACAGCAGGATGCGCATCTCGACCTCGGCGCGGGAGCCGGCCTCAGTGAGGTCGCCCGCGACGCGTCCGGCCGCGAACGGCAGCAGCAGCGTCGGGGTGAGCGCGGGCTTGACCACCTCGGTGGCGCCGCGGACCGTGCGGGTCTGCTCGGACGTCAGCCAGGTCGCGAACGCGTCCACGTCGGCGAACGAGGCCATGTTGGCCGGCACGACCCACAGGACCGCGCCGCCGCGGGCATGGTCGCGGTACAGCTTCTTGTAGAACGCCAGCTTCGAGCCGTCGCCCGACGAGGTGGTCGCGACGACGGTCGCGCCGCCGGCCAGCAGGCGGCCGACCACCGACGCGGCGATCGAGCCCTTGCTGGCGCCGGTGACGACGGCCAGCTCGCCGGCCCACTCGCCGGGCGTGGTGTCGAGCGCCTGCTCGGCGGCCCGCTCGAAGGCGGGACGCAGGGCCGGGTCGACCCGGTCGGCCCACCAGCGGGCCTGGCGGGCGACGGCCTCGCCGGTGCCGGCGAACGTGCACGGCACGTCGTCGCCGGCGGCCAGGCGGGCCAGGTCCTCGCGGGCGGACGCCCAGCGGTCGTCCAGCACGAAGGCCTGCTGCGCGTCGAAGGCCGGCGCGACGAGGCGCGGCCAGTCGCTGCCCAGCTCGGCCTCGACCCGGGCGAGCACCAGCGCGTCGTCGGAGTCGTCGACGACCGGGGCCGGGGCGTCGGCCAGGCCGAGCTTGTCCAGCACCAGGCGCGCGGCCGAGGCCAGGACGCCCGTGGGGCCGGTGATCGTCTCGGTGAACTCGCCGAGCGCGGCCGCGTCGATCGTGGCGCCCGCTCCCCCGCCGGTCGCCGGCAGGTCGACGCTGACGCCCTGGCGGGCGGCGACGGACTGCACGGCGGCGTCGATCAGCGCGTCCACGTCGGCCGCGGTCGCCGGGGTGGCGGCACCGAAGTCGCCGCCGCGGACGCTCGCGCCCTCGCGGGTGGTCAGCGCCGTCTCGGCGACGACGTGCGACACCCAGCCGGGGCCGAGCTGCCAGACGTCCGTGACGCGCTCGGCGATCGCGGACTGCTTGCGGCCGGTCGGGCCGAGCACCTTCTTGAGGTGGTCGGCGAACGTCTCGGTGAGCACCGGGCCGAACGGCTTGTAGCCGCGGGCCAGGCCCTTCACCGTGGTGCCGAGCGCGGTCATGTCCGCGTCCGCGGCGCCGTCGATGGCGCCCAGGCCGAGCTCCCCGCCGAGATCGACGAGCAGCTGGTTGCGGCGCGACGAGACACCGTCGGTGAGCGCCTCGATCGAGTCGGCGGCACCGACCTGGTCCGGGCGGACCTTCGTCCACCACGAGATGAGGACGCGCGTGGCGTCGGCAGCGTCGAAGGTCAGGTCCGCGGGGCGCGGCCCACCGGACGACGCCGGAGCCGCGGCCGGGGCGCCCGCCGGGGCGGCCTCGGCGACGTCGGTCGCGGGCGCCGTCTCGACGACGTCCTCGACCTCGGCGGCCGGCTCCTCGTCGGTGGCGAACACGACGGCGGCGTCGCGCTCGACGTTGAGCACCTGGACGTCCGGGCCGATGCGGCCGGGCAGCTTGAGCGTCTGGCTGGCCAGGTTGGCGACCGTCGGCGAGCCGCCGACGCCGACCTCGACGAAGCGCTCGACGCCGGCGCCACCCTCGGACTCGGCGGCGAACAGCAGCGCCTGGGTCTCGATCCAGCGCACCGGGCTGGCGAACTGCCAGGCCAGCAGCTCGATGAGCAGGCGGCGGCACAGCGCGTGCGGGCGTGCGGCCCACGCGTCCCAGTCGGCCAGCACCTCGTCGAGCGGCTCGGACGGCACCAGGGCCGCGACCTCCTCGACGTAGGAGCGGTCGAGCGTGAACAGCCGCGGCACCAGGTTCGGCACGTAGCGGCCGACCAGCACGTCCGGGTCGACGTCGGCGGGCAGCAGCTCCTCCAGGCGGGCGCGGAAGTCCCGCACGCCGCCACGGAGCACGGTGGAGTGGAACGGCACGTCGACGCCGGGCACCAGGATGAACGCGGCCTTGCCGCCGAACTGCTTGCGGCGCTCGGCCACGTCGGCCTCGAGGGCCTCGAGCCCGGCGACGGTGCCGGCCACGGCGTACTGCGAGCCGGCCAGGTTGTAGTTGACGATCTGCAGGAACTGACCGGTGCGCTCGGCGACGCCCTCGACGTACGCGGTGACGTCGGCGTCGGTCAGGCCGATCTGCGACGGGCGGATCGCGGCCAGGCGGTAGTCGCTGCGGCCCTGCGCGTCGCGCGGGACGAGCGTGTGCATGACCGAGCCGCGCTGGAAGACGACCTCGACGACGGCCTCGAGCGGGATGACGCCGGAGACGGCGGCGAGCGCGTTGTACTCGCCGACCGAGTGGCCGGCCAGCAGCGCGCCCTCGACGAACGCCCCGGCCTCGCGCAGCTCGGCCATCTGGGCGGCGCCCAGCACGGCCATGGCGACCTGCGTGAACTGCGTCAGGTACAGGACGCCGTCCGGGTGCTTGTGCGTGACGCCGTCGGCGACGAGCACGGTCGGGTTGTCGCGCACGACGGTGAGGATCGAGAAGCCGAGCGCCTCCCGCGTGTGCGCGTCGGCGCGGTCCCAGATCTCGCGGGCGGCCCGCGAGCGCTGGTAGCCGGCCATGCCCATGCCCTGGTGCTGGATGCCCTGGCCCGGGAAGGCGTACGCGGTGCGCGGGGCGGCGACCTTGGCGGTGGCGGCCATGACGACCTCGCCGTCGACGCGGCACGTCACGTCCACGACCTCGGCGCCGGCGTCCAGGCCGGTGCGGTCGGCGCGCAGCTCGACCGTCGCGCCGAGGCGCAGCGGGCTCATGAAGCGGGTGGTCCAGCCGACGATGCGGCGGCCCTCGGCGGCCAGCGCCTGCTGCGCGGCGGCCGACAGCCACATGCCGTGGACGATCGGCTCGCCCAGGCCCGCGAGACGGGCCGCGGCGGTGCTGGTGTGGATGGGGTTGTGGTCGCCGGAGACCTGGGCGAACGCGCGCAGGTCCTCGGGCGCGGCGAACGACGTCTGGACGCGCGAGCGGCGCGGGGTGTCGTTCACCTCGCCCAGGGAGCCACCGGCACGGGCCGGGTCGGGCAGCGCGACGGCACCGACGCGGCCGCGGACGGCGAACCGCTCGCTCAGCGTGGCCAGCACGCCGTCGGCCGTGGCGACCTCGACGTCGACGGAGACGACACGGCCGTACTCGGTGTCCTGCACGCCGGCCAGGCGGGCGGCGACGGTGACGTCGGTGCGCGTGGTCGGCAGGGCGCCGGCCACGGCGACCTGGTGGTCCAGGTGCACGAGGTCGAGCATGCCCTCGACGACCGGGGTGCCGTCGGCGGTGCGGGCCTCGCCGAGGACGGCGAAGACGGCCGGCCACGACAGGCCCACGAGCACGTCGGGGACGGCGTGCGCGGGCACGGTGCCCTGGGTGGACGCGGCCGTGACGCCGGCGTGGTCGGCGACCAGGTCGGGCTCGAGCACCGAGCCCAGCACGGCGCGGCCGTCGGCGACGTCGGCGAGGCTGCCGCCGGCGGCGCCGGTGAGCAGGCCGCGCATGGCGGTGGCCGCGTCGGCGGTGCCGACGACCGGGGCCGAGCCGAGCGCGACGGTGGCGTCGGCGTGGATCGGGATGGTGACGCGACGGCCACCGCCCAGCGGGACGTCCAGGGTCGCGACGTCGCCGTCGGCGGTCAGGACGGCGCCCGTCTCGGCGTGCTCGGCGCGGGTGGCGTCGACGACGACCCAGGCCTCGCCGAGGCGGTGCACGGGGTTGCGGACGGTGCGACCGGCCCAGACGACGTCCTGCGCGGCGAGCACGAGCGACAGCGCGCCCTCGGAGCCGGAGTTGACCCGGCGCCGGCCCGGCACGCGCTGCGGCGCGGCGCCGGCGGCGAGCAGGGAGTCGACGGCGGCGGCCTCGAAGCGGCCGAGCAGCTCGGCGACCGGCTCGTCGACGCGGGTGATGCCGGCGACGGCGACCGGGCCGGGGATGATGCAGACCTGGTCGGCGGTGAAGCGCGGGTCGTGCGCCTGCCACAGCGAGTCCGAGCGCCACCAGCGGCGCACGTCGGCGTCCAGCACCGGCACGAACGGCACCGGCTTGCCCGGACGGCGGCAGACCTCGACGAAGAACGGCACGTCGGCCGGGTGCAGCACGACGGCGGCGGCGGCCGGGTGGGCCGCGGTCAGCGTGGCCAGGGCGGCGCGGCCGTCCTGCACCTCGGCGGCGGTGGCGAACAGCGTCGGCACCTCGCCGTGGTCGGCCTCGTGCAGACGGGCCTCGGCGCGCTGCAGCATCGCGTGGAAGCGGTCGCGCAGGCTGACGTCCAGCCAGTCGTCCGAGGCGTCCGCGCTGAGCTCGAGGTAGCGGCCCAGCCAGGCGGCGTACGTCATCGCGTCGACGTCGCCGAAGTACGGCTTGGCGGTGCCGTCGAGCGCGGCGACGATCTCGGCGCGGCGCGCGGCCACGGCGTCCGCGTCGCCGGCGACCTCGTCCAGCAGGCGGCCGCAGCGCGAGGCGGTGTTGTCGATCTCGTGGATGTCGGCGCCGAGCTGGCTGCGGCCCGAGGCCACGCCGCCGGAGGCCTGGCCCGCACCGATCCAGTCCGGGGTGCCGGGCGCCTCGACGAGGGCGCGCTTCACGTCCGGGCTGGTGGTCGCCTCGAGCGTGGCCATGGCCGCGGTGCCGACCAGGACGCCGTCGAGCGGCATCGCCGGGAAGCCGTGCCTGCGCGACCAGGTACCGGTGAGGTAGTCGGCCGCCGCCTCGGGCGTGCCGATGCCACCGCCGACGCAGACCACGACGTTGTCGCAGGCGCGCAGGTCGGCGTACGTGGTGAGCAGCAGCTCGTCCAGGTCCTCCCACGAGTGGTGACCGCCGGCCTTGCCGCCCTCGACGTGGACGATGACCGGGGTCGGCGCGACCTGCTTGGCGATGGCGACGACCTGGCGGATCTGGGCGACGGTGCCGGGCTTGAACGCGACGTGCGACAGGCCCGACTCGCGCAGCTCGGCGACGATGGCGTCGGCCTCGTCGAGCTCGGGCACGCCGGCGCTGATCACGATGCCGTCCAGCGCGGAGCCCGCGGCCCGGGCGCGCTGGACGAGGCGCTTGCCGCCCACGTGCAGCTTCCACAGGTAGGGGTCCAGGAACATCGAGTTGAACTGGAACGTCGCACCCGGCTCGAGCAGGCGGCCCAGCTCGGCCATGCGGGCGGCGAAGATCTCCTCGGTCACCTGGCCGCCGCCGGCGAGCTCGGCCCAGTAGCCGGCGTTCGCGGCCGCGGCGACGATCGGGGCGTCGACCGTCGTGGGGGTCATGCCGGCCAGCAGCACCGGGGACTTGCCGGTGAGCCGGCTGAAGCGGGTCTCGGCGTAGCTGCGGCCGTCGGGCAGCGACACCACCGTCGGGGCGTAGGAGTCCCAGGCGGGCGCGACCTTGCGGGCGGCACCGGGCGAGACGAGCTCGCGGTGGCCGGCGCGGGTCGCGGGGGCGACCAGGCCGACGCCCAGGCCGCGGACCTCGCGGGACGACAGCCGGGTGGCCAGGTCGGCCGGGCCGACGTCGACCAGCCAACGGGCGCCGGACGCGACCAGTCCGTCGAGCTCGTCGACCCAGTCCATGCCGTCGACCAGAGCGGTGCGGACGCGCGCCGCGGCGGCGTCGCCGTCCAGGCCGCAGGCGGCGGCCCACTGGGCGACGAGCGCCGTGGCGTCCTCGAGCTCGGGGTGGTGGAACGCGACGCGCGCGTCGACCGGCTCCCGCACCGGCGCGAACGGCGCGCCGCCGGTGCGCTTCTTCTCGCGGGCGGTCTTGTCGGCGGCGGCGACCTCGTCGCAGCGCTGCTCGAACGCGCGGAGGGACGCCTCCGGCCCGCAGACGACGACCGACCGGCGTCCGTTGCGCAGCCGCACCGCCAGGCGCAGGCTCTCGGGCAGGGAGGCGACGACCTCGCGGACGCGCTCGGGGGTGGTCTGCGAGACCGACAGCATCGTGCGACCGAGCAGGCCCTTGCGGCGTCCGACGACCTCGATCGCGGCGCCCGCCAGGATCGCCACGGCCAGGACCTCGGCCTCGTCGGCACCGTCGAGCACGGGAGCGGCGAGACGGCCCTGCGAGTGGGCGGCGACGCCGGCCGGGGCGTGGGCACGCACGTCCAGGCCCTGGCGGGCCAGGGCGCGCAGGCCGGCGAGCTGCGTCAGGGCGATGCCGGGCACGGACACCGCGGGGGTGGCTAGCGCGTCGGCGGACGGGATCGCCGGCGCCTCGTCGTCCTCGGCCGAGTGGGCCGCGGCCAGGACGTCGGCCCAGGCCAGCGGCTCGAAGGTGCGTCCGGTGCGGGTGAGGTCGGCGGCGACCGGCGCGAGCAGCTCGCGGGCCTGCGACAGGACCGCGTCCAGCTCGGCCGTCAGCGCGAAGTCGCCCAGCAGGTCCGCGAGCGGACGCAGCCAGTCGGTTCCCTGTCCACCGAGCACGAGGGCGTACGGCTCGCCGCCGACGAGGCGGTCGACGAGGGACGCGCGGTGGGGCGTGCTGGTGGTGCTGGCGGACAGGGGCGTGTCGAAGATCGTCACGGGGTGAGGGCCTCTCGCAGGGGTCGGTCTCCCCATCATGACAAGAACATGAGGGATTCCTCAACTTTATCCCGAGGGTTTCCTCATGTTTTCTGCCTCACCCTGCTCTCGCTCCGCCGCGATGTGTGAAGAAATGGACCACCTCCACGCGGGAGATGGTCCATTTCTTCACACATCACGGCAGCGCCGCGGCCGGGCGTCCTAGACGGAGCCGCCGGTCAGGGTCAGGCCGCCGTCGACGACGATCGTCTGCCCGGTCACCCAGGCCGCGTCCTGCGACAGCAGGAACGCCACGACCGCGGCGATGTCCTCCGGCTCGCCGAGCCGCTTGAGCGGGTACTCGGCGGCGACCTCGGCCTCGCGCCCCTCGTACAGCGCGTTCGCGAACTTGGTCTTCACGACCGCGGGCGCCACCGCGTTCACGCGCACCGACGGGCCCAGCTCGACGGCCAGCTCCTCGGTGAGGTGGATGAGCGCGGACTTCGAGGCGCCGTACATGCCGATGTTCGGCGCCGGCTTGAGCCCGGCGATGGACGCGACGTTGACGATCGCGCCGCCGTGCTCGGCCAGGGAGGCGGCGTAGGCCTTCTGCGCCCACGACAGGGCGCTGACGACGTTGACCTTGAAGATCTTCTCGACCGCGGCCAGGTCGACCTCGATCGCGCGGCCGTAGACCGGGTTGATGCCGGTGTTGTTGACCAGCAGGTCCAGGCGGCCGAAGCGCTCGAGCGTCGCGGCGATCGCCTCGTCCTGGTGCGACGGGTCGTCGGCGCTGCCGGCGACGTAGATGGCCCGTCCGTCACCGAGGACGTCGGCCGCCTCGGCGAGCGCGGCCTCCTTCCGGGCGGTGATGCAGACCTGCGCGCCCTCGTCGACGAGCCGCTGGGCGATGCCCAGGCCGATGCCGCGGCTGGCGCCGGTGACGATCGCGACCTGGCCGGAGAAGCGGCCGGTCACGACAGCCGCTCCAGCACCATCGCCATGCCCATGCCGCCGCCGACGCACATCGACTCCACGCCGATCTGCTTGTCGTGCCACTGCAGGGAGTTGATGAGCGTGCTGGTGATGCGCGCGCCGGTCATGCCGAACGGGTGACCGACGGCGATGCCGCCGCCGTTGACGTTGAGCTTGTCGACGTCGATGCCGAGCTGCTGGGCCGAGCCGAGCGCCTGGACGGCGAACGCCTCGTTGATCTCGAACAGGTCGACGTCGTCCAGGCCCATGCCGGCCTGCTTGAGCGCACCGCGGATGGCGTCGACGGGGCCGAGGCCCATGATCTCCGGCGACAGGCCGGTGACCGACGTCGAGACGATGCGCGCCAGCGGGGTGAGCCCCAGCTCGGCGGCCCGGGTGTCGCTCATGATCACGAGCGCCGCGGCGCCGTCGTTGAGCGGGCAGGCGTTGCCGGCGGTCACGGTGCCGTCGGGACGGAAGACCGGCTTGAGCTGCGACACGGCCTCGTAGGTGACGCCGGCGCGCGGGCCGTCGTCGGCGCTGACCACGGTGCCGTCGGGCAGGGTGACCGGCGTGATGTCCGTGGCCCAGAAGCCGTTGGCGATCGCCTGCTCGGCCAGGTTCTGGCTGCGGACGGCGAAGCGGTCCTGCTCCTCGCGGCTCATGCCGAGCACCTGCTGGACGTTCTCGGCGGTCTGGCCCATCGCGATGTAGACGTCGGGGATCTTGTCGTCCTCGCGCGGGTCGTGCCAGGTCATGCCGCCGCGGCTGAAGTCGTCCGTGCGCTGGACGGCCTCGGCGAACAGCGGGTTGAGCAGGTCCTGGCCCGGGATCGAGTCGCTGTTGCCCTTGGTGAAGCGGCTGACCGTCTCGACGCCGGCCGAGATGTAGGCGTCGCCCTCGCCGGCCTTGATCGCGTGGAACGCCATGCGGGTCGTCTGCAGCGACGACGAGCAGTAGCGCGTCACGGTCGTGCCGGGGAGGTGGTCGTAGCCGGCCAGCACCGCGACGTTGCGGCCCATGTTGAAGCCCTGCTCGCCGCCGGGAAGGCCGCAGCCGAGCATGAGGTCGGTGATCTCCCTCGGGTCGAGCTCGGGCACCTTGTCCAGGGCCGCGCGGACCATCTGGACGGTCAGGTCGTCCGGACGCACGTCCTTGAGCGAACCCTTGAACGCGCGGCCGATCGGCGACCGCGCCGTGCTCACGATGACTGCCTCGGGCATGAGGCTCCCCTCTCGGTTGGTGGACTCAGAGGCCGAGGTCGCGGCCGATGAGCTCCTTCATGATCTCGTTCGAGCCGGCCCAGATGCGGCTCACGCGGGCGTCGCGCCAGGCGCGGGCGGCGCGGTACTCGTTCATGAAGCCGTAGCCGCCGTGCAGCTGGACGCAGTCGTCGAGCACCTCGTTCTGGACCTCCGAGGACCAGTACTTGGCCTTGGCGGCGTCGATGGCGGTCAGCTCGCCCTTGCTGTGCGCGAGCACCGCGGCGTCGACGAACGCCTCCGCGGCCTCGATCTTGGTCACCAGGTGGGCGAGCAGGAACTTGTTGTGCTGGAAGGAGCCGATCGGCTGCTTGAACGCGTGCCGGTCCTTCGCGTACTGGATGGTCTCGACCAGGATCTGCTTGGCGTGCGCGATGTTGGAGACCGCGCAGGTCAGCCGCTCCTGCGGCAGGCGCTCCATCATGTAGATGAAGCCGCGGTCGACCTCGCCGATGACCCGGTCGTCGCCCAGCCGGACGTCCTCGAAGAACAGCTCGGCGGTGTCGGACTCGGGCTGGCCGACCTTGTCGAGCTTGCGGCCGCGGCTGAAGCCGGGGTCGGTCGCCTCGATGCCGAACAGCGTGATGCCCTTGGCGCCCTTCTCGGGCGACGTGCGCACCGCGGTGACGATGAGGTCGCCGCTGAAGCCGTTGGTGATGAAGGTCTTGGAGCCGTTGATGACCCACTCGTCGCCGTCGCGGACGGCGGTGGTGCGCAGCGCGGCCAGGTCGGAGCCGCCGCCGGGCTCGGTCATGCCGATCGCGGCCAGGATCTCGCCGGACGCCATGCCGGGCAGCCAGCGCTCCTTCTGCTCGGGCGTGCCCAGGTCGACGATGTAGGGCGCCACGATGTCGGAGTGGATGCCGACGCACGAGGCGAGCGCGGCGCTGACCTTGCTCAGCTCCTCGGCGAAGACCGCGTTGAACCGGAAGTCGCCGGCCTCGGACCCGCCGACCTCGTCGGGGATCTCCAGGCCCAGCAGGCCCTGCTCGCCGGCCGCGCGCCAGAAGTCACGGCTGATCGCCTTGTCCTGGATGTACTGCTCGAGGTTCGGCTCGACCTGCTTGGCCAGGAACGTGGCGCAGGTGTCGCGGAAGGACTCGTGGTCGGCGTCGAAGATGGTTCGCTGCATGGTCTTCCTCGTGGCTCGGCGGTGCGGCGCTCCAGGTTGCTAAGCGCTTGCTTAGCGTGCCAGACGTGCGCCATGCTGTCTACCGACCGAGGAGGGCTCCATGACGACCACCGCCCGCGAGCGGCTGATGAGCGCCGCCGTCGACGCCTTTGCCGAGAAGGGGTTCGCGGCGACGACGACGCGCGACATCGCGTCGCGCGCCGGCATGAGCCCGGCGGCGGTCTACGTCCACCACGACTCCAAGGAGAGCCTCTTCTTCCAGGTGAGCCTGTCCGGCCACCGGGAGACGCTCGAGTTGGTCGAGAAGTCGGCCGCCCGCACCGACGAGCCGGTCGAGCGGCTGCGCGGGCTGATCTACGACTTCAGCCTCTGGCACGCGCGCAACAGCCGGGTCGGGCGGATCGTCCAGTACGAGTTCAACGCCTTGACCCCCGAGCACCGCACCGAGATCGGCGACTACCGGCGGCGGATCGAGCGGGTCGTCCGCGACGTCCTGGCCGACGGCGTGGCCGTGGGCGCGTTCGACGTGGACGACCTGGGCGGCACGGCCCGGGCGCTGCTGTCGCTGGGCGTCGACCTCGTGCGCTGGTACTCCCCCGAGGCCGGCTCGCGGACGCCCGAGGCGATGGCGACCCTGCACGCGTCCCTGGCCGTCCGCATGGTCCACAAGGGCTGAGCCCCGTCCCACGACGACGAGCGCCCGGCCCCACCGAGGTGGGACCGGGCGCTCGTGCGTGCGGGTGCTGAGGTCCGCAGGTTCGTGGATCAGGCCTCGACGGGCGCCTCGAGGACGGCCTCGGCGACGATCTGCAGCTTGATCGTGTCGCCGATCATCGCCTTGTCGGCGCCGGCGACGGGGATGTTGAAGTCGATGCCAAACTCCTTGCGGCTGATCTGGCCCTTGGCCTCGACGCCGGCGCGGGTGCCGCCCCACGGGTCGCCGCCCTCGCCCAGGAACTCGACCTCGAGCTCGACCGGCTTGGTGACGCCCTTGATCGTCAGGTCGCCGGTGACGACGAACTCCTCGTCCGAGACCTGCTTGATGCCGGTGCTCGTGAAGGTCATCGCCGGGTACTTCTCGACCTCGAAGAAGTCGGCCGAGCGCAGGTGCTGGTCGCGGTCGGCGGTGCCGGTGTTGATCGACGTCAGGTCGACCGACACGTTGAGGCTGGAGGCGGTGACGTCGTCGGCGGTGACGATGGTGCCCTCGAAGCTCTCGAACTTGCCGCGGACCTTGCTCATGAGGTGACGGACCTGGAAGCCGATCTCGGTGTGCGTCGGGTCCAGGTGCCAGGTTCCGGTGGTGACCATGTGATTCTCCTCGTTCAAGTCTGTGCGGTAGTTGCCTTTTCAACTGCCTGACCACAACGTACCATGGTTGTTGAACGATCAACAACCCCCTTCCTCGGAGTAGGATCAGCCCATGACCAGCACGTCCCCCGACGCCACGCCTTGGCTCGACCCCGCCCAGCAGCGCTCCTGGCGACTGCTCCTGGGCGGTACGACGGTGCTGTTCGACCGCCTCGACCGCGACCTGCGCCAGGCCCACGGCCTCTCGCTGGCCGAGTACGAGATCCTCGTGCGCCTCTCGGAGTCCCCCGAGCACTCGGTGCGCATGTCGGAGCTGGCCGACGCCCTGTCCCACTCGCGCAGCCGCGTGACCCACACCGTCTCCCGCCTGGAGAAGGCCGGCATCGTCCGTCGCGGCCAGTGCGGCGACGACGGTCGCGGCGTGTTCGCGTTCCTCACCGACCACGGCATGCGGACGCTCGAGCAGGCCGCGCACACCCACGTCACGGGCGTGCACGACTACCTGGTCTCGCAGGTCCCGGCCGAGGACCTCGAGACGATGGGCAACGTCATGCAGGCCGTCGTCACCCGGCTGGCCGAGGGCGACCGCTGCTACGGCGCCCCGTCCAACCCGGCCGACTCGCTGTCCTCCGCCGCCCCGGCCTAGGACGCGCGATGGTCTCGGTGGTGCAGAACGTCGCGATCGACTGCTCGGACGCGTTCGCGCTGGCCGAGTTCTGGTGCCAGGTCACCGGGCACCCGCAGCACGCCGAGGACGGACCCGGCGCCGAGGAGACCCAGGTGCTCGTCCCGGGCGGCCCGGTGCTGCACTTCAACCAGGTGCCCGAGCCCAAGACGGTCAAGAACCGCGTCCACCTGTGCCTGCAGCCCGACTCGAGCCGCGACGAGGAGGTCGGGCGGCTGCTCGCGATCGGCGCCACCGTCGTGGCCGACCGGCGCGAGACCGACGGCACCGGCTGGGTCGTGCTGGCCGACCCCGAGGGCAACGAGTTCTGCGTCCTGCGCAGCGCCGCCGAGCGCGCCGCCACCGAGTAGACCACCGCGACACGACGACGGCCCCGGACCAGCTGGTCCGGGGCCGTCGTGCGTCGGTCGTCAGTCGCGCGTCAGGCGACGGTGCGTCACGCGGTGCGGGCGCGCCGCCTCGGGGCCGAGGCGCTCGATCTTGTTGGCCTCGTACGAGGCGAAGTTGCCCTCGAACCAGAACCACTTGCCGCCGTCCTCCTCGTCGCCCTCCCAGGCGAGGATGTGGGTGGCGACGCGGTCGAGGAACCAGCGGTCGTGCGACGTGACCACGGCGCAGCCGGGGAACTCCAGGAGCGCGTCCTCCAGCGACGACAGGGTCTCGACGTCCAGGTCGTTGGTCGGCTCGTCGAGCAGCAGCATGTTGCCGCCCATCTTGAGCGTCAGCGCCAGGTTCAGGCGGTTGCGCTCACCGCCGGAGAGCACGCCGGCCTTCTTCTGCTGGTCCGGGCCCTTGAAGCCGAACGAGGCCACGTACGCGCGGCTGTTCATCTCGAAGTTGGCGACCTTGATGAAGTCCAGGCCGCCGGAGACGACCTCCCAGACGTTCTTCTGCGGGTCGATGCCGCCACGGCTCTGGTCGGCGTACGAGATCGACACCGTCGAGCCGACGTTGAGCGTGCCCGAGTCGGGCTCCTCCTCGCCGGTGATCATCCGGAACAGCGTCGTCTTGCCCACGCCGTTCGGGCCGATGACGCCGACGATGCCCGCGCGCGGCAGCGAGAACGAGATGTCGTTCCACAGCACGCGGTCCTCGAAGCCCTTGGTCAGGTGCTCGGCCTGCAGCACGACGTCGCCCAGGCGCGGTCCCGGCGGGATGTTGATGTCGGCGGTGTCGATCTTGCGGGCCTTCTCGGCCTCGGCGGCGAGCTCCTCGTAGCGCGCCAGACGCGACTTGCTCTTGGTCTGGCGGGCCTTGGCGTTCGACCGGACCCACTCCAGCTCCTGCTCGAGGCGCTTGGCGCGCTTGGCGTCCTTCTGCCCCTCGATCTTGAGCCGCTCCTTCTTGGTCTCCAGGTAGGTGGAGTAGTTGCCCTCGTAGCCGTGGATCGAGCCGCGGTCGACCTCGGCGATCCACTCGGCGACGTTGTCCAGGAAGTACCGGTCGTGGGTGATCGCCAGGACGGCGCCCGGGTACGTCTTGAGGTGGCCCTCCAGCCAGCTGACCGACTCGGCGTCCAGGTGGTTGGTGGGCTCGTCGAGGAGGAGCAGGTCGGGCTGCTGGAGCAGCAGCTTGCACAGGGCGACGCGGCGGCGCTCACCACCGGAGAGGTGGTCGACGAGCGTGTCCGGCGGCGGGCAGCGCAGGGCGTCCATCGCCTGGTCCAGGCGCGAGTCGAGGTCCCAGGCGTTGGCGTGGTCCAGGTCGGTCTGCAGGTCGCCCATCTCGGCGAGCAGGGTGTCGAAGTCCGCGTCCGGCTGGGCCATGAGGTCGGAGATCTCGTTGAAGCGGTCGAGCTTGCCCTTGATCTCGCCGACGGCCTCCTGGACGTTCTCCAGGACCGTCTTGCCCTCGGTCAGCGGCGGCTCCTGCTGGAGCATGCCGACGGTGGCCTCGGGATCCTTGATCGCGTCGCCGTTGTTGGCGTGCTCGAGGCCGGCCATGATCTTGAGCAGCGTGGACTTGCCGGCGCCGTTGGGGCCGACGACGCCGATCTTCGCGCCGTGCAGGAACGAGAGCGTGACGTTGTCGAGGACGACCTTGTCGCCGTGCGCCTTGCGCACGTTGCGGAGAGTGAATACGTAGTCAGCCATGGTGCGCCCAGCCTACCGAGCGCACGCGGGTGCGCGCCCCGTGCGTCAGCCGCGGGCGACGATCAGGCCCTCGCGGGTGCGCCGGTAGTCGGCGACGACACCCTCGAGCGGCTCGACCACGTGCTCGCGGGCGACGTCGCGGACGACGTCGCGCAGCACGGCCTCGGCGCGGGCGGCACGCTTGCGCGCCGAGCCCACGACGAACGGACGCGTGAGCAGCGCCAGCACGATGCCGCCGAGCAGCCCACCGGCGGCCAGGACGACCGCGAGCGGGTTCCACTCCTGGCCGAACGCCATCGAGACCAGCCAGGCGACGCCGCCGATGCCGGCGAGCAGCAGCAGCCACTGCAGCGCGGCGAGCAGGTACCAGCCGGCCGGCGTGCGGTCCAGGCCCAGGTCGGCCGAGGCCAGTTCCTGGTCGAGGGTCTCGACGACCTCGCGCTGGCGGGCGTCGGCGGTGTCGCGGACGGCAGTGGCCCACGGACGGCTCATGCCGACCGCGGCCTTGTCGGCGAAGTCGCGGACGGCCTGCTCGGCGGCTGCCGGCTGGACGCCGCCGACCCCGACGCCCTGCGCACGGCGCAGCGAGGTGACGGTCAGCGACTCGTCGGCGATGACCTCGCCGGAACGGTCCTTGCGGTTGAACAGGCGGGCGACGGGCCAGGTCGTGGTGCGCACGGCCCGGCGGCGCGAGACGGCGCCGATCGAGTCGACGACGTCCGGGACGCCGGCGGCACCGGCCAGCCCGTCCTCGAGGCCACGGACGTCGGCCTCGCCGATGCCGGGGACCTCGGCGGTGCCGACCGCGTCGGCGATGGTCGAGGCGATGCCGGTCAGCTCGGTGCCGAGCCGCTCGCGGGAGGCCTGCTTGGCCCGGATGCGGCGGGCCAGCTCGCGCTTGAGGTCGTCGACACCGTCGCCGCGTGCGGCCGAGACGCCGATGACGGTGACGTCGGGCAGGCCCTCCTCGGTGAGGATGCGGCGCAGGTCGGCGAGCGCGTTCTCGCGCTGGTCGAACGGGATCCGGTCGATCTGGTTCAGCACCACGATCGTCACGTCGGCGTACGCGGCCATCGGCCGGATGTAGCGGTCGTGGATGGCCGCGTCGGCGTACTTCTGCGGGTCCAGCACCCACACGAGGGTGTCGGAGTAGGGCAGCAGCCGCTCCATCTCCAGGTGGTGCGAGACCTCGGTGGAGTCGTGGTCGGGCAGGTCGAGCAGCACGAGGCCGTCCAGGCGCGTCTCGTCGCTGGACCGGTCGAGCATGCTCTGGCGCGAGACCTGGTGACGGGCCGGGATGCCCATCCACTCCAGCAGCTCGGTGGCGCCGTCCGGGCCCCATGCGCAGGCCAGCGCCCACGTGGTGGTCGGACGGCGGACGCCGGTGCCGGCGATCTCGAGGTCGGCCAGCGAGTTGAACAGCGACGACTTGCCCGAGCCGGTGGCACCGCCGAGGGCGACGATCGTGTGCTCGCCGGACAGCTTCAGCCGCTCGGCACCACGGCCGGTGACGTCGGCGGCGGGCCGCAGCACCTCGGGGTCGAGGTGGCCGGACGCGGCGTCGACGGCCTGCTGGAGGGCGTCCAGGCGGGCCTTGACGTCGGGGGCGATCGCCGGCGTGGACGCGTCGTCGGTCTCGGCCGGGGTGGCGGGCGTGACGGGCTCGGTCATGCGTCGTCTCCGAGGAAGTCGAGGTGGCGGGCGTGCTCGGCACCGCGCGCGGACTCGGACAGGCGGGCGCGGACGGCCTCCAGCTCGGTCACCGACGGCAGCACGCGCAGCTGGCGGTCGCGCTCGGCGTCGACGTAGCGGCGGACGCGCGCGTCGAGGTCGGCACGGGCGCGCTCGACGACACGAGCGGCCTGCTCGGGTCCGAGGATCGAGTCGAGCACGCGGCGGGCGACCTGGTCGCGGCCCGACGGGCCGGCCAGGGCGACGATCATGGCCGACAGCGCGACGCCGTCGGCTCCGAAGGCCAGGAACTTCGCGCTCAGACGCTTGTCCGCGCCCTCGGTCTTGACCGAGTCGAGGACGACCTGCTGCCAGTCGCGCACCGCGCGCTCGGCGGCGGGAGCGGCCTCGCGGGAGGCGCGGTCGATTCCCCGGTGGGACTCGACCACGACGCGTCCGGCCGGCTCGGCGTCCCAGGCGGCGGCGGTCGTGCGGGCGGCCGACTCGACCGCACCGGTCAGGACGACCGTGAGCGCCGAGACGACGGCCTCGGTGACCTCGGCGGCGCGGGTGCGCTTGCCGGTAACGCCCTCGATGAAGCGGTCGCGGATGCGTCCGACGCGCTGCTCGACCGAGGCCAGCACCTCGCCGGAGCCGACGTAGTCGTCCCAGCGCGCACCCAGCGGGCCGACGAGCAGGGAGCCGTCGGCGACGGCGTCGGCCACCTTGCGGGCGGCCTCGTCGTAGGCGCGCTCGCCGGCGCTGGTGAGCCGGCGACCGACCGCCACCTGGGCGTCGAGGCCGTCGACGAGGTCGAAGCCGCGGAAGACGTTGAGCCGCACGGCGCCGTCGAGGGTGCGGCTGACCACCTCGGCGCGGGCCGCGGGGTCGTCGGCGAGGTCGCGCAGCCAGCTGAGCATGCCGGTGACGGCCTCGCGCGGCAGCAGCCCGTCGACGTCCAGCGGGGACTCGTCGATCGTGAACAGCGGCGAGTCGCTCAGGCCGCGCGACGTCATCATGCGGGCCAGGTGGCCGCGGACCTCGTTGATCGAGTCGGGGTGCGTGCGGTCGAGGACGACCGCGACGGCGGCGCTGCGCTCGGCGGCGGCCCGCAGGTAGTCCCACGGCACCTGGTCGGCGTAGCGCGCGGCGGACGTGACGAACAGCCACAGGTCGGCGGCGGCGAGCAGCTGGGAGGCGAGCTCGCGGTTGCCGGCGTCGATCGAGTCGACGTCGGGGGCGTCGAGGATCGCCAGGCCGCGGGGCATCTTGTCCGAGGCCACCAGGCGCAGCGCGTACGTGGCGTTGTTGACCTCGCTGGTGCGCGGCAGCTCGGGCAGGACCCGGTCGGGCGCGAACCACTTCGCCTCGTCGGGGTGGTGCACCAGGACGGGCGAGCGGGTTGTCGGGCGCAGGACGCCGGACTCGGTGACGCGCTCCCCCACGAGCGAGCTGACCAGGGTGGACTTGCCCGCGCCGGTGGAGCCGCCGACGACGACCAGCAGCGGCGCCTCGAGCTGGACCAGGCGCGGCAGGATGTAGTCGGACAGCTGCTCGAGCAGCGCGGTGCGCTTGGCGCGGACCTCGTCGCTGCCCTCGACCTCGAACGGGAACGTGGCCGCGGCGGCGTCGCCGTGCAGGCGGCTCAGCGCACCCAGGAGCTCGGGCGAGGCGTGATCGCTCGGCACGTTCACCTCTTTCGACTCCCGGACGTGGACTTTGCTGCTCAACCCTAGTGGACGACGCGCTCCGCCGCCGCGCCGCCCAGCGCCCGGCCGGGGGTCAGGACAGGTGCCGAGGCACGCGCAGCGGCGGGGGCAGCCGCACCCACGGTCGGACGGCATGCATGGCGTCCAGCAGGGCGAAGGTGCGCTCGACCCCGTGCGGCTTGCGGCGGCCGGTCATGACGGCGTCGTGGAGGAAGGCCATCTCGGTCGCCAGCTCCTGGTAGCGACGCACCGCGCGGGCGGTGTCGGGGCCGTAGTGCGCGGCCGCGTACGTCCGGGCCGCCTTGCGGTAGGAGAAGCGCGACAGGTAGGGCACCTCGTCGGGGTGGATCCAGCCGCGCAGCGCCACGTAGTGCAGCGAGCGCTCGAGCGTCCGCACCTGGCGGAACCGCGCGACGACGGCCAGCACGGCGTAGCCGACGAGCACCGCGCCGAGCAGCAGGTAGGTCAGGACGAACAGCTCCGGCCGGCCACTGGACGCGCTGCCGTTCCACAGCCCGTGCAGCAGCATCGCGACGGCGAGACCGGCGACGACGAGCGCGACCTTGGCGACCTTGCTGCGGCGCCCCACGGCCAGACCGAGGCCGATGCCGACGGACGCGGTGAACAGCGGGTGGGCGAACGGGCTCACGATGCCGCGCACGAAGAACGTGGCGGCGGCGCCGCTCGCGCCCGTCGGCCCGATGGCGTCGGCCTCGCCGAGGTAGGAGACGGCGTAGTAGCCGATGTTCTCCATGAACGCGAAGCCGATGCCCACGATGCCGGCCACGACGATGCCGTCGAGCACGCCGTCGATGATGCGCCGCCAGCGGACGAGGGTGAGCAGCACGAACAGCGCCTTGGCGGGCTCCTCGGTCAGCGGCGCCACGTAGGTGGCCATCTGCTCGAGCGTGAGGTCGAACCACAGCTCGGCCAGCAGCTGCAGGCCGAGGGCGATGACGACGGACACCACGCCGCCCCAGACGAACGCGGCGAGCTTGTAGCGGTGCGGCTCGGGCTCGTAACGGTCGAGCCACCAGAACGTCCACCACAGGAGCGGGAGCGGGATGAGCGCGTAGAGCAGCGCGAGCCCGGCCCCCTCGACGTCGCCCGCCGTGGTCGCGAAGAAGATGCCGCCGACGACGCCCACGAGGCCGGCGACCGCCACGAGGACCACCAGCGTGGTGCGCCCGCGCTGGACGACGTCGGCGTCCCGGGGCAGACGGCGCGGCGGGGCTCCGAGGGTGGCGGTCACGGCGTCAGCGTAGTGGCGCGACGACGGCTCGGCCCGTCGTCGTCCACCACCCCGGACGCCTGTGCGGGCGGCGCGGGCAGGCCCGGACGGGCTCGGGCGGCTCCCCTACTCGCAGGCGCGGCCGTCGCCGTCGCGGTCCAGGTGCGGCCCGTAGCCGGGGTCGCCCCGGCGCACCGGCGCGGCGCCGGCCGCCCGGGCGTCCGCGCAGGAGCCGAAGAGCACGGTGCCGTCCGTGGCCGGGGTGGGCTCGCGCAGGTCGAGCGGGACGAGCACGGGTGCGGCGCTCTCGTCCACCGGCAGCGGCTGGGCCGGGCACCCGTCGAGGACGCGCTCGACGGCCTGCTTCTCGGCGGGCGTGACCCACAGCCCGTACTTGGCCTTCACCGCGACCTGTCGCGCGACGTACGCACAGCGCACGGGCCGGTGGGGCGGCAGCCAGGTGGCGGCGTCGCCGTCGCCCTTCTGCCGGTTCGCCGAGGCGTCGACCGGCAGCAGGTTCAGCGGGTCGTTCGCGAGGGCGGCCCGCTTGCGCAGAGGGAAGGACGCCGCACCGGTCACCCAGGCGTTGGACAGCGCCACGACGTGGTCGACGTCCACGCCGTTCCCGGCGCCGCGGGCGAAGGCGATCGCGCGTCCGGTGTAGGGGTCGGCCAGGACCCCGGACAGCACGACGCACCCCCGGGTGCCGGGCTTCACCTGCACGTCCGACAGGTGCGCGGCGAGGACGTCGTTGCGGGTGTCGCAGCCGTTGCGGTCGGCGTCGAGCCAGGCGGCGCCGAACCGCTCACGGTCGTAGCCGGTGCGAGCGCTGCGGCCCTTGACCGGCAGCGCCCGCAGCGCGGTGAGCGCTGTGCCCGCAGCCGGCGGGGCGGAGGGGGTGGTCGAGGCGGACGTCGAGGGGGACGGCGCGGACGTCGTCGGCGCGACCGTGGGGGTCGCGGTCGGCTCGGCGGCGGGGACGGCGGAGCACGCGCCGAGCAGCGTCAGGACGGCGACGGCCGCGGCACGTGCCGTCCGGGGGAAGATCGGCACCGCGACATCCTCCCCCGCCGCCGCCCGTGTGGCCGGCAGCCGGAGCGTGTCGGGTCAGGGACGCGGCAGCGAGTCCAGCAGCTCGGCGAACGCGGCGACGGCGTCGTCGACGGCCGTCTTGGCTCCCGACGAGAACGCGCCCATGTCCATGAACCCGTGGATCATCGCGGGGTAGGTGCGGTGCACGACCCGGACGCCCGCGGCCTCGAGCGCCTTCGCGTAGGCGTCGCCCTCGTCGCGCAGCGGGTCGAAGCCGGCGGTGGCGACGACGGCCGGCGCGACCTGGGTGAGGTCGCCGTGCAGCGGCGAGAGCCGCGGGTCCGTCGGCTCGGTGCCCTCGGGCACGTACTGCGCGCCGAACCACTGCATCGTCGGCATGTCGAGGAAGTAGCCGGTGCCGTTCTCCTCGTGCGAGGGGTACTGGCCGCCCATGTCGGTGACCGGGTACAGCAGCAGCTGGGCCGCGACCTCCGGCACCTGCTGGGCCACGACGGCGGACAGGTTCGCGCCCGCGCTGTCGCCGGCCACCGCCACCAGGTCGGAGCCGCCGAGCTGGGCGCGTCGCTCCATGACGTCCAGGGTGGCCGCGACGGCGTCCATGGGCGCGGCCGGGAACGGATGCTCCGGGGCGAGCCGGTAGTCGACCGACACGACGACCGAGCCGGTGCCGGCGCAGATCGTCCGCGCCATGTTGTCGTGGGTCTCGAGGTCGCCGATGACGAAGCCACCGCCGTGGAACATGACGACGGTCGGCACGGGCCCGTCGGCCTCGGGCCGGTAGACGCGGGCCGCGAGGTCGCCCTCGGCGCCGCCGACCGTCGTCTCCTCCACCGCGCGGACGGGCACGACGCTCTCGGGCTGGCGCATGTCGACGGTGAGGGTACGGAAGCCGGCGCGGGCCTCGGCGGGGGTCTGCTGGTGCATGGGCGTGCCGGCCTCGATGAGGGTGAGCAGGCCGGCGAGCTGGGAGTCCACGGTCATGGCCGCACGCTAACGGCGCCCGAGGTCAGTCACCGGTGGAGCGAGGATCAGCCGAGGCAGCTCGTGTCGGCGTCGGGCGTCGCCCCGCAGATGGCCACGTCGACGTCGGGGTCGTCCACGGACCGCAGTCCGTCACCGTCGCGGTACCAGAGGCGCAGGCCGTTGACCACCGCGTCCTCTGCACCCGGGCGGTGCACCTCGACCGACAGCGTGGACTGCCCTAGCTGCTCGTCGCTGCACAGCGTCGTGACCGTACGGCTGCCTCGGTAGTCGGGCACGTCGCGGAGCCGCTTGTGCTCCAGCCCGGTCGGGCCCACGCCGAACGGGTGGATCGAGAAGTCCGTGATGACAGCATCCCCGCGCGCCCTGACGGCCTCGACCTGGACGACCTCCACGGAGCGATCGGTCCGGGAGCACAAGTCGCCCAGCAGGAACGAGGCGAACGGCACGTCGGCCGTGGTCGCGAGACCGCCACCACTTCCGGACCGCAGGGCAGGCGGGTCGTCCTCCGAGCTCGACGCCCGCACCGCCCCCACACCTGCCCCGGCGACGACTACGAGCACCAGCAGCACGGCGGCCCAGCGCCGGCGGCGGGTGGCGAGGGCACGGCGCAGGCGGTCCATCGGGTGCTCCTGTTTTCAGGCCGGCGTCCGTGCCGGCGGTCAGGAGGATGCTGCCACGTCGCGCCGGCCCGGAAGGCCGGTTTCGGCCACGCCGTCCGGACGACCCGTCCGGCGCGCTGCGGCATACTGGCCGCGGCGACCTGGTCGCCGAGCGCCCGTAGCTCAGCTGGATAGAGCAAGAGCCTTCTAATCTCTGGGTCGCAGGTTCGAGTCCTGCCGGGCGCGCCACCCTCCACCCCTGGACGACAGCAAGCGCCTTCTCATCCCCGGGTCGCAGGTTCGAGTCCTGCCGGGCGCGCCACCCTCCACCCCTGGACGACAGCAAAGCGCCTTCTCATCCCCGGGTCGCAGGTTCGAGTCCTGCCGGGCGCGCCCTAGTCTGGCCCGCATGCCGGCCCCGCACCGCGATCCCCGCCTCGTCGCGCTCGTCGCGGCCGGCGGCACCGTGGGCGTCCTGGCCCGAGACCTGCTGACCCGGGCGGTCGGCGCCACGTCCTGGCCCATGGCCACCTTCGCGATCAACCTCGTCGGCGCCTTCACCCTCGGCCTGCTGCTCGCCTCGCTGCGCCGGCGCGGGCCCGACGCCGGACGTCTGCTCCACGCCCGGCTGCTCCTCGGCACGGGCGTGCTGGGCGGCTTCACGACCTACAGCGCCCTGGCCGTCGGGACGGTCGAGCTCGCCCAGGACGACCGGCTCGTCGCCGCCCTCGCCTACGGGGTGGGCACCGTCGTGCTCGGGCTCGGCGCCGTGGCGCTGGGGACGGCGGCCGGACGCAGCAGGACGACCGCATGATCGTCCTGACCGCGCTCGCCGGCGGCGTCGGCGCGGCAGCTCGCTTCGTGGCCGACGGGCTCGGCCGCGAGCGGCTGCCCGGCCCGTGGGCGATCGTCCTGGTCAACGTCGTCGGGTCGTTCGCGCTCGGGCTGCTCACCGCGGCGACGCTCGCCGAGCCGTGGTCCGCGGCGCTGGGCGTCGGGCTCATCGGCGGGTGGACGACGTTCAGCACCGCCAGTCACGACACCCTCGACCTCGCCCGCGACGGACGTCTCGCCCTTGCCGCCGCTCACGCCGCCGGCACGCTCGTGCTGAGCGTCGGCGCCGCGGCCGCCGGTTTGGCCCTGCTCTAGCGCCCCGACGAGGCCCGCCCGGCTCAGCGGGCGTCCGCGACCGCCTGCTGCAGCTGGGCCAAGCCCGGCACGAACTGCTGGCCGTCCACCTCGGCGACGACCGGCTCCCCCGCGACCAGCACGGTGGGCGTGCCGCCGTGGCCGCCGTCGTCGAAGGCCTCGTTCGCGTCGTCGAGCCAGTGGTCGAAGCGACGGTCGGCCACGCACGGCTCGAGGACGTCCACGCCCACGCCGGCCTCCTCGCCGATCTCGACCAGCCGGTCGTCGTCGAGGCCCGCGGTCATCTCGGGCGGCTGCTCGGCGAAGAGCCGCCGGTGCACGTCCGCGAACGCCTCCGGCCCGTCGGCGTCGACCACGCACAGCGCCAGGTTGCCCGCCCGCGACGAGTACTCGGTCGTGCTCGCGCCGTCGAGCTTGGCCACCGGCCGGTGCTCGACGCTGATCTCGCCGCGGTCGACGGCCTGGTCGAGCCACTCCCCCGCCTCGGCCTCGAACGCCTTGCACGCCGGGCACTGGAAGTCCTCGTAGACGACGACCGGCACCGGGTCGGCCGCGTCCTCGGCGACCCGCAGCACGCCGTGCTCGGCCGTGACGCCGGACGGCTCGACCAGCGGCTTCTCGTCCCGCGACTCCGCCCGGCCCAGCCCCCAGGCCGTCATGGCCACGAGCGCCACCACCACGGCGACCACGCCGGCCGTGACCTTCACCCGCTGCCGCCGGGCCGCGCGCTCGCGCTCCTCGCGCTGCCGGGCTGCGCGCGCCGCGCGCTCCTGCTTGTCCTTCGCCGCCACCGGTGCCTCCCCGTCTCGGTCCGCTCGCGACCCTACGACGTCCGGGTCGCCACGGCGGGGACTCCGCAGCACGACGAGGGGCGCCTCGGTCGCTCGTGCGACCGGGCGCCCCTCGGGACGTGCTGCGGGCTCAGCCCTGGCGAGCGGCGGTGACCGCCTTCTGGATGTCGGCCCAGCTCGGGATGACCTGCTGGCCACCGGACTCGCCCGTGACCTCCTTGCCGTCGACGACGACCGTGGGGGTGCCGCCGTAGCCGGCGTCGCGCCAGGCGTTGGTGGCGTCCTCGATCCACGGGTCGAAGCGCCCGTCCTCGATGCAGGAGGAGACCTTGTCGGACGCACCGGCCTGCTGCGCCATCTCGGCCAGCGTGCTGTCGTCCAGGCCCTCGCCGCCCTCGGCGGGCTGGTTGGCGTACAGCAGCTGGTGCATGTCGTAGAAGGCCTGGACGCCCTTCTCGTCGAGCACGCACAGCGCGGCGTTGGTGGCGCGCGTCGAGTAGTCGGTGGTGCTGGCGTTGTTGAGGAACGACACCGGGCGGTACTCGAGCGTGACCTGGCCCGCGTCGACGGCCTTCTTCATGTCGGCGCCGGCGCCGGCCTCGAGGGCCTGGCAGCCGGGGCACTGGAAGTCCTCGTACAGCATGACCGTCACGGGGTCGGCGGCCGGCTTGCCGGTCGAGACCTGCGTCGTGTACTCGATCGCGTAGTCGTCGGTGGTGTTCGCGGGCGCGACCAGCGGCTTGTCGTTGTCCTTCTGCAGCTGCTGGTAGCCGAGCGCGGCGGCGGCGATGAGGGCCACGACCGCCACGACGACCACCGTGGTGATCCGGTTGCGCTGGCGGCGGGACGCCTTCTCGCGCTCCTTGCGCATCTGCTCGGCGCGGGCGGCACGCTTCTGGCGGTCGTTGGTCACTGAACGTCTCCTGAGGTCACGGGCTGTCCAACGCGCGGGCGGCGAGGTGAGTTCCCCCGCACCGGCCCGACGCAGGCCACGTGCACTCTAACGGGGCGGTCAGGACGGCGGGGCTAGTGTGTCGTGCGTGAACGACCGACTGGTGTGGATCGACTGCGAGATGACCGGCCTCTCCCTCGAGGACGACGCGCTCATCGAGGTGGCGGCGCTCGTCACCGACTACGAGCTCAACGTCCTCGGCGACGGCATCGACGTGGTGGTCAAGCCGCCCGCCGCCGCCCTGGAGCAGATGAACGACTTCGTGACGCAGATGCACACGTCGTCCGGACTGCTGGAGGAGCTCGACGCCGGCCTCACCCTGCGCGAGGCCGAGGAGGCGGTGCTCACGTACGTCCGCGAGTTCGTGCCCGAGCCGCGCAAGGCGCCGCTGGCCGGCAACACCGTCGGCACCGACCGGACGTTCCTGGCTCGCGACATGGTCGAGCTGGAGAGCTGGCTGCACTACCGCGTCGTCGACGTCTCCAGCATCAAGGAGCTCGCGCGACAGTGGTTCCCGCGCGCCTACTTCAACGCCCCGTCCAAGCACGGCAACCACCGCGCGCTGGCCGACATCACCGAGAGCATCGCCGAGCTGCGCTACTACCGCGAGGCCGTGTTCGTGCCCCTGCCCGGCCCGGACTCGGAGACCGCGAAGGCCATCTCGGAGCGCATCAGCCCCACCGGTTCCTGATCCCCGGAGGGCATGCACTACAGTGTTCCTCGCCGTTCTCGGTGAAGCCGAGGACGCGCGGTGGGCGTAGCTCAGTTGGTAGAGCACCGGCTTGTGGTGCCGGTGGCCGCGGGTTCAAGTCCCGTCGTCCACCCCCGTGAACGAGCCCCGTCGTCGATGACGACGGGGCTCGTTGCTTTTCCCCGCGACGCCGGTGGTGTCACTCAAACTTCACCGGCCGGAGCCTTGTCGCCCGTCGGACCCGCTCCTTAGGGTCGAGCTGCTGCCTCGGGTGGGGCGGCGCACAACGACACATCGGGGGAACTTCCGTGAGCACATCGCCACGTCACGTCCGCACGCGCTGGGCCGCCGGCCTCGCCGGTGCGCTGCTCGCCGCGGGCCTGCCCGTCACGGCCGGCAGCGCCAGCGCCGCGGACGACGTCACCATCAACCTGCTGGACGTCAACGACTTCCACGGACGCATCGACACCAGCACGGTCAAGGTGGCCGGCACCATCGAGCAGCTGCGCGCCGCGGGCGGCGAGCAGAACACGCTGTTCCTGTCGGCCGGCGACAACGTGGGCGCCAGCCTGTTCGCCTCGTCCTCGCAGCAGGACGTCCCCACCGTCGAGGTGCTGGACGCGCTCGACCTCGCCGCGTCCGCCGTGGGCAACCACGAGCTCGACGGTGGCGAGACCGACCTGACCGGCCGCCTGGAGCAGGTCGCCGACTACGGCCACGTCGCGGCGAACGTCTACCGCAAGGGCACGACCGACCCGGTGCTGCCCGAGTACGAGCTGCTCGAGGCCGGCGGCAAGACGGTCGCCTTCGTCGCCGCCACCACCGAGGAGACCCCCACCCTGGTCACGCCCGCGGGCATCGCCGACCTGGAGTTCGGCGACCCGGTCGAGGCGGTCAACCGCGTCGTGGCCGAGCTCGAGGCCTCCGACACCCCGCCGGACGTCATCGTCGCGGCCTACCACGAGGGCGCCGGCGCGGGCACGCCCGACGGCTCGACGCTCGAGCAGGAGGTCGCCGGCGGCGGCGCCTTCGCCGACATCGTGACGAAGACCGACCCCGAGGTCGACGCGATCTTCACCGGCCACACGCACAAGCAGTACGCCTGGGACGCACCGGTGCCCGGCACCGACCGCACGCGTCCGGTGCTGCAGACCGGCAGCTACGGCGAGGCCGTCGGGCAGGTCCAGCTGACCGTCGACGGTGACACCGACGAGGTGCTGTCGTACACCGCCCGCAACGTCGCGCGCACCACCACCGACGATGCGGCGCTCATCTCGGCCTACCCGCGCGTGGCCGAGGTCGACGGCATCGTCGACGAGGCGCTCGCGAAGGCGGCCGTCATCGGCGGCGAGCCGGTCGGCGAGGTCACCGCCGACGTCACCACGGCCCACGTCGACGGCAAGCGCGACGACCGCGCGTCCGAGTCGACCCTGGGCAACCTGGTGGCCGACTCACTGCGCGACTCGGTCGCGGCCACGCCTGCGGGCGCCGACCTCGGCGTCGTCAACCCGGGCGGGCTGCGCAACGAGCTGCTGAAGGCCGGGTCCACCGGCGCCGACGCCGACGTCAACAAGGACGGCGTGATCACCTACGCCGAGGCGAACGCGGTGCTGCCCTTCGTCAACAACCTGTACTCGGTCAGCCTGCCCGGCTCGGCCCTGCGCGAGGTGCTCGAGCAGCAGTGGCAGACGAACGCCGACGGCTCGGTGCCGTCGCGCCCGTACCTGCAGCTCGGCCTGTCCGACAACGTCACCTACACCTTCGACGCCACGCGTCCGGCCGGCGAGCGCATCACGCACGTCAGCATCGACGGCGAGCCGCTCGACCCCGAGCGCACCTACAAGGTGGCGACGTTCAGCTTCCTGGCCACCGGCGGCGACAACTTCCGCGCGTTCACGAAGGGCCGCTTCGTCGACACCGGCCTGGTCGACCGCGACGCCTGGATCGCCTACCTGCGCGCCGAGTCGCCGGTCTCGCCGAGCTTCGCCCGCCGGGCGATCGCGCTCGAGGGTCTGCGGGACACCTACGCCGCGGGCAGCACGATCACCGCGACGCTGCCGAAGCTCGACCTCACCTCGCTGGGCAGCCCGGCCAACACCGAGGTCACGGCCACGCTGAAGCAGGGCTCCACGACCGTCGCCGAGGGCCGGTTCCCGGTCACCGCCGGCGCGGCCCAGGTGTCGCTGCCCGTCCCGGCGTCGGCTCCCGCGGGCACGCTGTCGCTGACGTTCACCGCCGCCCCGAGCGGCACCACGGTCACGGTGCCGGTCACCGTCACCGCCGCGCCGAAGCCGGAGGCGACGATCAAGGCGTCGGCCTACAGCCTGGGCCTGCTCGGCTACGCGCTGCCCGTCCGGGTGAGCGGGGACGCCGGCACGGCCACCGGCACGGTCACCGTCACCCGTGACGGCCGCGTCGTCGCCCGCACGCCGCTCGTGCGCGGCTACACGCTGGCCCTGCTGCTCGGCCGGTTCCAGCCGGGCGAGCAGCTGACGGTCGCCTACTCCGGCGACCGTCGCTACGCCCCGTCCCAGACCTCCGTCGTCCTGCCCCGGAAGTGGTGACCCGCATGATCCGCACCAGACTCGCCGGCGTCCTCGCCGCGTCCGCCGCGCTCGCCGGCGGCCTGCTGTCGGCGCCCGCCCAGGCGGCGCCCGACGGCGACCAGCTCGTCATCAACGAGGCGTACGTCAACGGCACCGCCGCGGGCGCCGCCTACACGCACCGCTTCGTGGAGCTGTTCAACCCGACCGACGAGGCCGTCCCGCTCAGCGGGCTGTCGCTGCAGTACCGCTCGGCCACCGGCACGGCCGCGGCCACCACGGTCGTGCCGCTCACCGGCACGGTCGCACCCGGCGGCCACTTCCTGCTGCGCGGCAGCGCCAACTCCGGCACCGCCGGGGCCGAGCTGCCCGCCGCCGACCAGACCGCGACGTTCAACAGCTCGGGCTCGGCCGGCACGGTCGTCCTGGCCCGCGGCACGAGCGCGCTGACGCTGCCCGCCGGCGACGTGAAGGGACGCGACGACGTCCTGGACGTCGTCGGCTACGGCACGTCCAACACGTTCGAGACGGCGCCGGCCACCGGCCAGGGCGTCGCCCTGTCGCTGCAGCGCGACGCGGGCGCCGACACCGACTCGAACGCCGCCGACCTCGACGCCGCCGCCCCCACTCCGTGCAGCGCGGCCGGGTGCGCCGGCGGCGAGCCGGAGCCCGAGCCCGAGCCGACCGCGGTGAGCATCGCCGACGTCCAGGGCACCGGAGCGGCGAGCCCGCTGGCCGGCCGCACCGTCACCACGACCGGCGTCGTCACCGCGGCCTACCCCACCGGTGGCTTCAACGGCGTCTACCTGCAGACCGGTGGCACGGGCGGCGACGACGCCCCCGCGGCCTCGCACGGCGTCTTCGTGTTCGGCTCGTCCGTCGCGCAGGGCGTGCAGGTCGGCGACACCATCACGGTCACCGGCCAGGTCGTGGAGTACAACGACCTGACCGAGATCAACGCGACGTCGTTCACGCGGGCGGCCGAGCCGCAGCCGGCGGTCAAGGCCAGTCCGGTCCGCTTCCCGATGGGCGAGGCCGAGCGCGAGCGCTACGAGGGCATGCTGGTCGAGCCGCAGGGCACCTACACGATCACCAACAACTACGCGACGCACCAGTACGGCGAGATCGGCCTCGCGCCCGGCACCGAGCCGCTGCGCCAGCCGACCAACGAGGCCCGTCCGGGCTCCGACGCCTACGCCGCGCTCGTGGCCGCCAACGCCGAGGCGCTGGTGACGCTCGACGACGGCGCGTCCACGAACTACCTCTCGGCCGCCAACCAGGGCACCCCGGTGCCGTGGCTGACCGCGACCAACGAGGTGCGGGTGGGGGCGACGACGACGTTCACCGAGCCCGCCGTGCTCGACTTCCGCTTCGGCTGGAAGCTCCAGCCGACCGGACAGCTCACCGCCGACGACGCCGCCGGCGTGCGTCCGGTGGCCGAGTTCTCGCGCACCCGCGAGCCGGCACCCCAGCCGGTCGGTGGACGGCTGAGCCTGGCGACGTTCAACGTGCTGAACTACTTCCCGACCGTCGGTGAGGAGTACGCGGCCGCCACCGGCGCCCGCTGCACCTACTACCGCGACCGGGCCGGCGCGAACATCAGCGTCGACGACTGCGGCCCGACCGGACCGCGCGGCGCCGCGAACGACGCCAGCCTCGAGCGCCAGCAGGCCAAGATCGTCCGCGCGATCAACGACCTCGACGCCGACGTCGTCTCGCTGGAGGAGATCGAGAACTCGCGCCACTACGGCCCGGACCGCGACGCGGCCCTGGCCTCGCTGGTGGCGGCGCTCAACGCCGACGCCGGGGCCGGCACCTGGGCGTTCGTGCCTTCGCCGGCCACCGTCCCGGCCGACGAGGACGTCATCCGCACGGCGTTCATCTACCAGTCGGCCGCGGTCGAGCCGGTGGGCACGTCGGCGATCCTGGACGACGCGCGGTTCGCCAACGCCCGTCAGCCGCTGTCGCAGGGCTTCAAGCCGAAGGGGCACGGCGCCGACGACGTGTTCGCGGTCGTCGTGAACCACTTCAAGTCCAAGGGCTCGGGAAGCGGGGCCGACGCCGACACCGGCGACGGCCAGGGCGCGTCGAACTACTCGCGCGTGCGCCAGTCCGAGGCGCTCGTCGAGTTCGCCGCGGCCGAGCAGCAGCGACTGGGCACCGACAAGGTGTTCCTCACCGGCGACTTCAACGCCTACGCCGCCGAGGACCCGATCGTCACCCTCGAGCAGGCCGGCTACACCGACCTGGCCGACGAGCTGACCGACGAGGAGACCTACCAGTTCAGCGGACTCATCGGCTCGCTCGACCACGTGCTCGCCACCCCGGCGGCGCGGGCCTGGGTCACCGGCGCGGACGTGTGGAGCATCAACGCCTACGAGTCGATCGCCCGCGAGTACAGCCGGTACAACACGAACGCGACCGACCTGTACGACACCAGTGCGTTCCGCTCGTCCGACCACGACCCGATCAAGATCGGCTTCGACCCGGGCGAGCCGCCGGTGGCGCTGACGCCGACGCGCACGTACGCGCTGAGCACGGTGCTGGGCACCGTGGCGACCGTGACCGCGACGGGCGGGCGCCCGACCGGCACGGTGACGCTGCTGCGCGACGGCCGCGAGCTGGCGAAGGCCAAGCTCGTCCTGGGCGTGGCGTACTTCTCGCCGCTGCAGTACGGCTTCCGGACGAAGGGGCTGAGCGTCCGCTACGACGGCGACGCCCGGTACGCCCCGTCAACCAGCCGCTGACGGACGCGCGACGCCCCGCACCCGGTCTCGGGTGCGGGGCGTCGTGCTGTCCGGGTCAGACGCTCTCGGCGAGCCACTCCCCCAGCCGGCGGGCGCACCCGTCGACGACCGACGGCCAGTCGAGCGCCGACTCGTCCGCCCCGTCACTGACCACCTTGGCCAGCCGCACCGGGACGCCGACGGCCTGCGCGGCCCGGACGACCGCGTAGCCCTCCATGTCGACCAGCGAGGCCCGGAGCGCGAGCCCGTCGCGCACGACGGGGTCGGTGACGAACCGGTCGCCGGTGGCGAGCACGCTGCCGTCGCCTCCCGGCACCTCGAGCTCGTCGCCGACGTCGAACCCGAGGGCACGGATGCCGGCGGCGTCGAAGTCGTGGTTCACCACGAGCGAGGGCTCGAAGAGGCCGGTGACGCCCTCGCGCAGGGCCCCGCAGGTGCCCACGTTCACGACGAGGTCGGGTCGCAGCCGGGCGATCGCCTCGCCGGTGCGCACGGCGGCCTCGACCTTGCCCACGCCGCAGACGAGCAGGTCGAGCCCGTCAGGGACGTACGCGGCCTCGGCCTTCGTCGCGCTGACGACCAGGACGCTCACCGCACCGCCAGGGTCACGTCGCCGCTGTCGCTCTGCAGGCTCACCAGCCCCTCGCCGTCGGGGTCGTCCTCGAGGTCGGACGTCACGTCGCCGTCGTCGCTGCTGGTCTTCACCTGGTAGGTGCGCTCGCCGTCGGGCAGCGTCGCCTCGACGTCGCCGCTGTCGGTCTTGACCGCGAGCGCGTAGGGCTGCTCGACGAGCACCGCGTCCACGTCGCCGCTGCCGGTCACGACCTTGAGCTCGACGGCGTCCAGGTCGCGCGAGCTCACCGAGCCGGAGCCGGTCGTGACGGACACCGTGGCGAGCTTCCCGCCCACGACGACGTCGCCGCTGCCGGTGCGGACGAGGACGTCGGTCTCGAGGTCGCGCACCTCGGCGCGGCCGGACGTCGTGGTCACCTCGACCGGCACGCCGTCGGGCACCTCGACGGTCACCTCGGCGCCACACCCGGGCGACAGCCAGGTGATGCAGTCGGCGGCCACCGCGATGGCGTCGCCGCTGCGACGGAGCTCGAAGTCGGTGCTCAGCAGGCTCTCGTCCACCTCGGCCCGCACGCGGATGTCCTCGCCGTCGCCGGGCACGAGCCGCACGTCGGCGTTGGTCGCCTGCAGGACCACCTGGGCGGAGCCGTCGAGGTCGATCACCTGCGACTCGACCCGGGTGTCGCGCATCGCGAGCGAGACGAGCAGGAACACGCCCACCAGCACGAGCGCACCGAGGATCGTGCCCACCACGGTCACGAGGGTCCGCGACTCCGGCGAGGCGACGTCGTAGTCGCCGACCTGCTCGGCCGGGACGGCGCCCTGGATGATCGTGTCGTCGTCACCGGAGTGGCTCATGCCCACCAGTCAAGCAGCATCCGCCGAGGCGGTCCTCCTGGGACGGGCCTCGGCGAGCACGTTCCCGCGGGCCGGCGGCGAGGGATCGCGGGGCCGGGGCCGCGGCAGTAGGTTGGCCCGGTGAGCCACGTCCCCGACTGCTGCGCCCCCGACGACTCCTCGCTGCGGTCACGCCTGTCGAGCCAGTCGATCCTCTCGTTCGCCTCGCACCAGAGCATCCTGTCGATCGGGTCGCACCACAGCATCCTGTCCATCGGCTCCAGCCACTCGGTGTTGTCCATCGGGTCCTTCGCGTCGTTCGCCTCGCTCTTCTCGGCGTTCTCCTTCGGCTCGCGCTTCTCGATCTTCTCGGCGCTGAGCGACCGGACGCGCTCCGGCTGGCGTCAGCGAGCGGCCCGATGAGGCTGCCCGACCCGCGCGACCTGGTCGCCGCGGCCGGCGTCGCGCCCGCGCTGCTGCAGGACGCCGTGACGTCCATCCCCCGGGTGCTGCGGCTGCTGGAGGCTGCCGAGCAGCTGGTCGACCGGGCCGACGTGCTCATCAGCGGCATCGAGCAGACCCGCAAGGCGGCGGACGCCCTCATCGCGGGCGTCGAGCACACCCGCGAGTCCGCCGACGCGCTGGTGGCGCGGACCGAGCGCACCCTCGACGAGGCCAACGAGCTCATCGTGCGCAGCGCCGGCACCGTCGCCAGCGCCGAGCCGACCGCCCAGCGGGCAGCCGCACTGGTCGACTCCCTCGAGCCCAGCATCCAGGCGCTGCAGCCCACGCTGCAGACCCTGGCCCGGACCACCGGCGAGCACGAGGTCGCCGCCGCCGTCGAGATGATCGACAAGCTGCCCCGTCTGGCGGAGGCCCTCGAGAAGGACCTCATGCCGATGCTGGCCAACCTGCAGTCGGTCGCCCCGGACATGCACCAGCTGCTCGACGTGGTCACCGAGCTCAACGAGCTCGTGCTCCGCCTGCCCGGCATGGGTCGGCTGCGGCGCAAGGTGCACGAGGACGAGGAGGCCGCCGGCACGCGACCGGTGCACCCCGAGGTCGCGGTGGCCGCCGACGAGGCCGGCGAGCGCACCCGCCAGCGTCGCTAGGCCGGTTCTGCGAGAAGGGC
Organism: Aeromicrobium massiliense JC14; assembly: GCF_000312105.1. Taxonomy (GTDB): domain Bacteria; phylum Actinomycetota; class Actinomycetes; order Propionibacteriales; family Nocardioidaceae; genus Aeromicrobium; species Aeromicrobium massiliense. Next base: position 94,139 of record NZ_HE978638.1, on the reverse strand, counting down.
CGTTGCTGCTCTGAGGTCGTCCACGAACGCGGCTCGTCCCGCCTCCCGCTCGTCGTGGTCACGCAGCCGCAGCAGGCTCGACGGGTGCACCGTCACGAGCACCGGCACGGACGAGCCGCCGACCTCGAGCGCGTCGTCGAGCGGCTTCCCGCGCACCTCACCGATCGTCACCGACCGCCCTGTCACGGCGCGGGCCGCCGTGGCACCCAGCGCGACCACCACCTCGGGCCGGACCACCTCGAGCTCGGCCTCCAACCACGGGTGACAGGCCTTCACGTGCGCGATGGCCGGCTTGTCGTGGATGCGCCGCTTGCCGACCACGTGGTGACGGAAGTGCTTGACCGCGTTGGTCAGGTAGACGTCCTCGCGGACGATGCCCGCCTCCTCGAGCATGGCGTCGACAGGCGTCCGGCCGGACCGACGAACGGCTCACCCTCGCGGTCCTCGTGGTCGCCGGGCTGCTCGCCGACGAGCACGAGCCTCGCCCGGGCCGGACCGTCGGAGAAGACGACCTGCGTCGCGTCGCGGTACAGCTCACAGCCGCGGCAGCCCGGCGCCGCCCGGCGCAGGGCGGTCATGCCGCCCGAGCCGGGCACCCAGGGACGCGCGTCGTCGGTCATCGATCTGCCCGATACCCCTGGCGGCAGAGGGTGAAACGCAGGTCACAGGCCCCCGATTTCACCCCCTCAGGGTGGCCCTGCTAGTGTTCTTTCTCGCGCGCCATTAGCTCAATTGGCAGAGCAGCTGACTCTTAATCAGCGGGTTCGGGGTTCGAGTCCCTGATGGCGCACCAGACGAAGGCCCCGACCACCCGGTCGGGGCCTTCGGCGTTCTCGGCCGACGCCATCGGCGCCGAACGTCAAACTTTGCGTCGACCTTCGACAACGCTGATCAACGCTTCGCGACCTCGTTGATCGACGTCCCTGGCGGCAGGCTCAGCGCGCCACGTCGAAGCTGGCCACAGATCGCCACCGTCGAGGGGTACCTCGATTTTGCTGCGGAGTTCGCTGGGGCCAACTTCGCCACCCGCCTTTTCGCCGCGCGCAAGTCACAGTCGCTCACCCAGCAGCAACTCGCCGAACGCTCCGGCGCCCACGTCACCCAGATCCGTCGCTACGAGGCCGGCACCAGCCAGCCCACCCTTGACGTCCTCCGCGCACTTGCGCTCGCGCTCAGCGTCAGCGCTGACTCGCTCCTCTACGACGACGACGAATGCGGCCCCAAGAACTCCACCCTGCGGCTCAAGCTCGAAGCCGTCGACCAGTTCACCCCCCGACGAGCAAGAGCACGTCGCCGCCTTCATCGAAGGCGCCCTGCTGCGCCACCACGCCCGCCGAGCCTCCAGCGGACAAGCCAGCTAATCAGACGATTGCCGCCCCGCCGGTTACCCGGCCGGTGGACAGGTCGATGGCGAAGTCGCGTGGTTCGTCGTCGCCAGGGTCAGCAACTCCCCTGAGCCAGCCGTCGCTGGCCTCGTCGACGCGTAGCCCGTCGACCGCGATCCGCGGAGTGGTCCACTGGACGCCGCTCGCGCCAACGGCAGTGATCGCCCACGGAGTCACGAGCAGGAGCTTCGCTCCGACAACCAGTTCCTCGGCAGCCACGACCGGGCCGGGCGTTGCAACCACCTCGAAGCCCTCTGGCTCAACTACGTCTCCCAAGAACGCGGTTCCGCGCTCGACGACGCAAAGCCCGGTCGGGCTGGGCGTACCAAAGAGCCCCGTCAGCGCGCGTCGACCGGGGTCGGAGCCGGCGAAGGATGCGGTCCAGGTCGGCTCGCCCCAGGGCTCGACGGCGACCAGAACCGCGCGTGACCCTGCACCGTCGGCCGAGAACATGCGATCTGGGGTCTCGGCCGCGTATTCCACGACCGCGACGTCGAACTCCGAGGCGAAGTGGCTGTGCGTGATCATCAGTGATCCGGGCGGAAGAATCGGTGCATGGTCAGCTCGGTTCGGCCGCTCACCGAAGGTCTGGTGAAGATCTCGTAAGTGCCCGCGCGGCCGTTCAAGGAGCCGGGCAGCCTGTACTGGATCGAGTCGTTCCCGAGGTTCGACTTTGCCTTGTTGAAGTAATTCGGCACGACCGTCCTCTTGCCCTGGGAGAAGATAGTGTCGTCGAACGACCCAGGAAAGTTGTGGAACGGCCCTGGCTCATCCGCCATCCGCTGGAGAGCGCGGCTTGAGTAGATCTTATTCGACGCCGACGCGACATCGTCTGCTGCGTTCGCGGCCATGCTCCGTGTGGCGCCGATGGCGTCGTCGGCCTTGCCCGCGACCTTGAACGCCAGCTTGCCCGCCTTGGCGAACTTGCCCCACGGCGTCATCATCGCGAGCTCGGCGCCGCAGCTCAACGAGATGCCCCCCGAACACGCCCGGATCATGTCCCCGATGGCGAAGTTGTAGGACTCGACCGCCACCTTCTTCAGGGCCGACCCGACGACGTCGACCTTCTTGACGAGGGTCTTCGCCTGAGCCACCACCTGGGTAGCGCCGGACCGCACCGAGTTCCACGAGTTCGACACTGATGACGCCGTCCCCCGGTAGGCCGCCTGCACCCCCGACGAGTACGCCCGGGCCGCCGACTGCACCAGGTCGACCACGGGCTGCATCACGGAGGTCGCGACGCTCTTGACCGCCCTGTAGGTCGAGCTGACAGCCGACGAGACCGTCTTCGCGACCGACTTCGCCGCAGAGGAGACAGCCTTGACGATCGAGCCGAACAACAGCCCCGAGGGGTCCGCGAACGTCACAGGATTGTTGTTGGCGTAGGTATAGCCCTGAGCCTGCTGCGCGCTCGTGCCCTCCACGATCGGGTCGACGCTCAGGAACTGGCCCGTCAGGGCGTCGTACTGGCGCGCGCCCATGTCGACCAGAGCCGTGGTCGGGTTCACCGGCTTGTTCAGGAAGGACCGCGTCCCCGGCAGGACGCCGGGCGACCCGGCCGAGGGTTTCAGCGTGTTGCCGTACGGGTCGAGGTACCGCCGCGTGACCGCCCAGCTGTTGGCCGGGTCGATCAAGGCAGACAACACGGTTGCCAACGGTCAGACCATCGCTCTCCCCGAGAAGACGACCGGCCGCTACGTCGACCTGCTGGTGACCGCGACGTGCATGCCCATCGACGAGAGCACCTCTCGAGCAATCACGGTCGGGGTGACCATCGAGAACGCGAACGCGCCGAAAGACTTCCAGACGCCCCGCGTGCCGCTCTGGTTGGACCAGAACCCGACCGGAGTACACCACGCGGTCGAGGTCGTCCCCGTGAGAGCGCCGTCCGATCAGCCCAAGGCCTATCTGTACGTCCTGCGGTTCGACCTCAGGTCCCAGGGGATCGACTCCACCGACCGCCTCACCTCGGTGACCCTCCCGAATGTCGGCACCGTTCCAGGGACACCGTGCGGACAGGTCGGATCGCAGGCCTTGCACGTCTTCGCCATGGACGTGAAGGAGGCACCGAACCCGGACCCGATTGCTGCACACCGGCTGTCTCTGAGTGCGCCGGATCAATCAACGGGTTCGGGGTTCTAGTCCCTGATGGCGCACTAGACGAAGGCCCCGACCACACGGTCGGGGCCTTCGGCGTTCTCCGACTCTCTCTGGCCACCGCGCGGGACGCTCTCCCGGCCCGCGCGACGGGTCTCTACGCTCGTCCCATGTACGTGCCCGCCCCGAACGCCGTCGACGACGAGTCCCAGGTCCGCGCCATGGTCGCCGTCCTCGGCACCGCCGAGCTGGTGACCGTCGCGCCCGACGGCTACCCGGTCGCCACGCTGCTGCCCGTGCTCTGGGACGGCGACACCGTCGTCGCCCACATGGCGCGCGCCAACGACCACTGGCGGACGCTGCTCGAGCCCACGAAGGCGCTGCTCGTCGTCACCGGGCCGCAGGCCTACGTGTCGCCCAGCTGGTACGCCAGCAAGGCCGAGCACGGCAAGGTCGTGCCGACCTGGAACTACGAGTCGGTGCACCTCACGGGCACCGTCCGCGTCCACGACGACGTCGACTGGGTGCGTGAGGCCGTCACCCGGCTGACCGACCGGCACGAGCAGCCGCGCCCCGAGCCGTGGGCGGTCACCGACGCGCCCGAGCGCTACACGTCCGGCATGCTGCGGGCGATCGTCGGCGTCGAGCTGACCGTGGAGCGGGTCGAGGCCAAGCGCAAGTACAGCCAGAACCGCTCCGACGCCGACCGCGCCGGCGTGGTCGACGGCCTGCGCGACGAGGCCGACCCGCGCGCGTCCGCGGTCGCCGACGCCATGGAGTCCTGAGCCGGACGGCTGGGCGGGCACGTCGTCGCCGACGGACGTACCGTCGAGACGTGACCCGCCCCACCCCGCTCCGGATGCTGCTGGACGCCGCCCGGTTCTTCGCCGTCGGCTGGGTGGCCATCACCGTGCTGGTGATGAGCACCGAGCAGGCGCTCGGCCTGGGCTGGGCGCACCCCGCCGCGGTCGTCGCCGCCTGGTTCGTCATGCTCGGCACCGCCATACTGCTCACCCGCGCCGCGGCCCGCGCCCTGCTGGACGCCGCGGAGCGCCGCGGAATGCTCCCGTGGTGACGGAACCATGGGCCCCGTCCGAGCGTTGACCCGGCAAGGAGGTACCACCCTGATGAAGTGCCCCATCGATGGCGCGACCCTGACCATGAGCGAGCGATCCGGGATCGAGATCGACTACTGCCCCGAGTGCCGAGGCGTGTGGCTCGACCGAGGCGAGCTCGACAAGATCCTCGACCGCGTGGCCGCCGAGGCCCCGGCCACTCCGCCTGCCCCGCCCGCCCCCGCTCCGCAGGCCCCGCCCGCGCGGCCGGCGGCTCCGTCGTACAGCCAGCCGCCGGCCTACCAGCAGCCCGCGTACGGCGGCCGCTACTACGACGACTCCGACAAGCGTCACTACGGCGGCGGCTACAAGAAGCGCAAGGGCCACTGGCTCGGAGAGCTGTTCGACTGACGTGTGGATCGGCTGGATCGAGCTGGACCTCCTGCTGGGCGACGTCCGGTCGCTCAAGCAGAAGCGCTCGCTCGTCCGGCCGATCGTCGCGGAGGTCAAGCGCCGCTTCGACGTGAGCGCGGCCGAGGTCGGCCACCAGGACCTGTACCGGCGGACGCTGGTCGGGGCCAGCGTGGTGTCCGCCGACCGCGCCCACGTCGTGGAGGTGCTGGACGCCGTGGAGAAGCTCGTGGCCTGGCACCCCGAGGTCGAGGTCGCCTCGGCGCACCGGCGGCTGCTCACGAGCGAGGACGAGTGAGCCGGTGCCCCACTAGCGTGACGCCAGCACCGACCCAGGAGGCCTCGTGGACGTCACCGAGTACATGACCTACGACGCGACCGGGCTCGCCGAGCTCGTCGCGTCCAAGCAGGTCAAGCCCAGCGAGCTGCTCGCCGCGGCCCGCCAGCGCGCGGACGAGGTGAACGGACGGCTCAACGCGATCGTCGTCCGCACCGACGACCTCGCCGACTCGATCGTCGACGACCCGGATCTGTCCGGCCCGTTCGCCGGCGTCCCGTTCCTGGTCAAGGACCTCATGCAGGAGGTCGCCGGCTACCCGACGTCCTACGGCTCCCGGGCCCTGCGCGGCGACGTCGCCACCGAGCACGCGGCCGTCGTGCAGCGCTGGCTCGACGCCGGCCTGGTGATCTTCGGCAAGACCAACACCCCCGAGTTCGGCGCCAAGGGCGTCACCGAGTCCGAGTACTGGGGCCCGGCCCGCAACCCGTGGCGGCTCGGCCACACGCCGGGCGGGTCGTCCGGCGGCTCCGGCGCGGCCGTCGCGGCGGGCGTCGTCCCGGCCGCCGGCGCCAACGACGGCGGCGGCTCGATCCGCATCCCCGCGGCCTGCAACGGCCTGGTCGGGCTCAAGCCCAGCCGCGGCCTGGCGCCGTACGGACCGCAAACCGGCGAGTCGATGATCGGCATGGCCGTGCAGGGCGTCGTCGCCCGCACCGTCCGCGACAACGCCGGCCTGCTCGACGCCATCGTCGGTCCGCACCCCTACGCCGGCTACCAGGCGCCCGTGCCGCAGCGCCCGTTCGCCGAGGCGGTCAACGAGGCCCCCGGACGCCTGCGGGTCGGCTTCTCGGCCCTCTCGGCCATCACCGCGAACCCCGATCCCGAGGCCGTCGCGGCCATGCACGAGGCCGCGTCGCTCCTGGCCGAGCTGGGCCACGAGGTCGAGGAGGTCACGCCGCCCTACGACGACGAGGCGCTGGCCCGCGACTTCCTGACCATCTGGTTCGCCAACCTCGCCGCCGAGGTCGAGCTGACCAAGGCCCGCACCGGTGCGACCAGCCGCGACTTCGAGGCCGACACCCTGGCCATCGCCGAGATCGGCCGCGCCGCCGGCGTCGTCGCGGCGCAGCAGGCGCTCGGCAACGTGCACGGCTACGTGCGCTCGCTGGTGGACTTCCAGCAGTCGTACGACCTGTTCCTCACCCCGACCCTGGCCAAGCGGCCGCTGCGGGTCGGCGAGCTGACCACCGCTCCCCTGCTGCAGCGCCTGTCACGCGTCGTCAGCGCGGCGAAGGGCGGCCGGGTGCTGGCCAAGACCGGCATCCTGGACGACCTGGTGACCCAGAACCTCGGCTGGGTGCCCTACACGCAGCTGGCCAACCTCACCGGACGCCCGGCGGTCAACGTCCCGCTGCACTGGACGCCCGAGGGCCTGCCGCTCGGCGTCCAGCTGGTCGGCCGACTCGGCGAGGACGCCCTGCTGCTGCAGGTCGCCGCGCAGCTGGAGCAGGCCCGCCCGTGGGCCCACCGGCACCCCGCGCCGCTGGCTCCGTGACGTGATCCATCTGACTCGGCGACCCTGATCGGGGTTCGCCATACTGGCGAGCACGTCGCAGTCGGAACCGAACGGAGCTGTTGTGCGCAATCCCCGAGCCTTCCTGCGTCCGCTGGCGGTGGGTGCCCCCGCCCCGGTGGCCGAGGTCCCCTTCCGCCCCTCGCGGATGATCCACTTCTTCGACCCCAGCAACGAGAAGATGGCGGCCAAGGTGCCGGACATCGCGAAGAAGGTCGACATCATCCTCGGCAACCTCGAGGACGCGGTGAAGACCGAGAAGAAGGAGGCCGCGCGCCTGGGCCTGGTCGAGATCGCGAAGGCGACCGACTTCGGCGACACGCAGCTGTGGACGCGGGTCAACAGCCTGGACTCCCCGTGGGTGCTGGACGACCTGGTCACCCTCGTCACCGAGATCGGGCACAAGCTCGACGTGATCATGGTGCCGAAGGTTGAGGGCGCCCAGGACATCCACTACGTCGACCGGCTGCTCGCCCAGCTCGAGGCCCGCGCCGGCCTGGAGCGGCCGATCCTCGTGCACGCGATCCTGGAGACCGCCGAGGGTGTCGCCAACGTCGAGGAGATCGCCGGTGCCAGCCCGCGCATGCAGGGCATCAGCCTCGGCCCGGCCGACCTCGCCGCGTCCCGCCGGATGAAGACGACACGCGTCGGCGGCGGTCATCCCGGCTACCTCGTCCGGCAGGACCCGACCGGCGACGACCTCACGCAGGGACGAACGACGTACCAGCAGGACCTGTGGCACTACACGATCGCGCGCATGGTCGACGCCTGCGCCGCGAACGACATCCTTCCCTTCTACGGCCCGTTCGGTGACATCAAGGACGTCGTCGCCTGCGAGGACCAGTTCCGCAACGCCTTCCTGCTCGGCTGCGTCGGCGCGTGGAGCCTGCACCCGGTGCAGATCGACATCGCCAAGCGCGTCTTCTCCCCCGACCCGGCCGACGTGGCGCACGCCAAGCGCGTCGTCGAGGCCATGGGCGACGGCTCCGGCGCGGTGATGATCGACGGCAAGATGGAGGACGACGCCTCCTGCAAGCAGTGCCTGGTCATGCTCGACCTGGCCCGGGCCCTGGCCGAGCGTGACCCCGAGCTGGCCGCGGCCTACGACCTCTGAGGAGAGCCATGACCGACACCCTGCTGCGGCCCCGCCGCTCCGTCCTGTACATGCCCGGCGCCAACGAGCGCGCGCTGGAGAAGGCCAAGGGCATCGACGCCGACGCCCTCATCCTCGACCTCGAGGACGCCGTCGCGCCCGACGCGAAGGTCGAGGCGCGTGAGCGCGTCTGCGCCGCCGCCCGCTCCGGCGAGTACGGCCACCGCGAGCTGGCCATCCGCGTCAACGGGATCGGCACCCAGTGGCACGAGGACGACCTGGCGGCCGCCGCCCAGGCCGGGCCGGACGCCGTCCTGGTGCCGAAGGTGAACTCGGCCGAGGAGGTGCACGCCCTCGTCACCGCCCTGGAGCGTCACGGCGCCCCGGCCCACACGCAGCTGTGGGCCATGATCGAGACCCCGATCGCGATCCTGCACGCCGAGCAGATCGCCACCGCGCACGAGCGGCTCACCGTCTTCGTCATGGGCACCAACGACCTGGTCAACGACAGCCACGCGCTGCACGTGCCCGGCCGCGCACCGCTCGTCCCGTCGCTCACCTGGGCCCTGCTGGCCGTCCGCGCCGCCGGCAAGGTGGTGCTCGACGGCGTCTTCAACGACGTCAAGAACGCCGAGGGATTCGCCGCCGAGGCCCGCCAGGGTCGCGAGATGGGCTTCGACGGCAAGACGCTCGTGCACCCCTCGCAGGTGGAGCCGGCCAACGCCGCGTTCGGCCCGTGCGAGCAGGACGTCGAGGACGCCCGCGGCCTCATCGCCGCCTTCGAGGAGGCCCAGGCGCAGGGCCAGGGCGTCGCCACGTTCAAGGGCAAGATGGTCGAGAGCCTGCACGTCCGCGACGCGCAGCGGATCCTCGCCTTCCACGAGGCGCTGCAGCAGCGCTAGACCACGCACGCGACGGGGCCGGGACGATCACTCGTCCCGGCCCCGTCATCGTGCTGATGGGTCAGTGCCGCCCGGACTTCGAGAGCCCGAGGGCCCGCGAGATCGTGAAGAACAGGTCGGTCTGGTCGGTGAGGCCGACGACGTTCGCCGCCTGCGGGCCGTAGCCGGCGATGCGCAGCTGCGAGCCGGTGTGCTGCTGCGAGCCCTCCGCCTCGGCCGTGGCGTAGTTGATCGTCATCGGACGGTCCTCGTTGGTCAGCAGGTTGACCGTGTAGCCGGGCGTCGTGGAGCCGGCCTCGACGATCTGGCTGGTGTGCGCGTGGTCGGCCGTGACGATGACGGTGGTGTTGCCGTCCTTCTTGGCGTAGTCGAGCGCGACCTGCACGGCCTCGTCGAGGTCGATGAGCTCGCCGATCTGGCCGCAGGCGTTGGCCGCGTGGTCGGCCTTGTCGATGCTCGCGCCCTCCACCTGCAGGAAGAAGCCCTCGTCCTTGCCGCCGCCATGGCCCTTGCCCCGGCGACCGTCCTCGTCGAGCAGGTCGATCGCCTTGTCGGTGAGGTCGGCCAGCGTCGGCTGGGCGTCCGTGCGCTCGGGGTTCTCGGTGCACCGCTGCGCCGGCTTGCTGCCGCCGTCCTCGGTGGCCTTCGGGCCGATCCAGCGCTGGGCCAGGTTGCCGGACGCGAACAGGCCGAGCAGCGGGCGGCGCTGGTCGGCCGAGCGGACCTTGGCGAGCGAGTCGGCGTCGTCGACCAGCTGGTAGCCGCGCTCGACGGCCTGCTGCTGGAGCGTCCTGCCCTTCCAGCGTCCGGCCGCGGCGACCTCCGAGAACGTCGCGGCACCTCCGCCGAGGGTGACGTCGGGACGCGTGTCGAGCAGCTGCTCGCTGATCGAGCCCTCGCCGCCGTTCTCCAGCGCGTTCGTCGGGCACTGGGCCGCGGTCGCGACCGGGCCGTAGCAGCGCCGGCTCGTGACCTGGGCGACCTGGACGGCCGGGGTCGCGTCCTGGATCTCGGCGGTGCTGACGTTGCCGGTGCGCAGGCCCTTCTTCTTGGCCAGCTCGAGCAGCGTCGCCTGGGGCTTGCCGTCGACGTCGACCGAGATGGCCCCGTCGTAGGACTTGGTGCCGGTCGCCCACGCGGTGCCGGTGGCTGCGGAGTCCGGCACGTAGTCGGGCTTGCCGTCCTTGCCCAGCGAGTAGGTCGTGTACTGGCCGGTGAGCGGCAGGGCGTCGATGCCGGGCAGCTTCCCGGCGGCGCCGTGCTCGTAGTTGCGGGCCGAGGTGATCTCGGAGTCGCCCATGCCGTCGCCGATCAGCAGGATGACGTTCTCGGCCTTGCCGCCGTCGAGGGCGCGGGCGATCGTCTTGGTCTTGTCGCCATGGTTGCGCTGGGCGCCGCCGTGGTCGGACAGGTCGGTGGCCGCGTAGGCCAGCGCGGACGAGCCGACGACGAGGGCGCCGGCCGCGGCGGCGACGGCGAGTCGCCGCGAACGAGTACGAAGGTTCATGGCCGCAGCCCATCCAGGTCGGGTGAACGACCGCCCAACGGGACCGGGCCTCCGGACGAAGGCCGTGCGACCGTTCGTGGTCCTTCCAGGCTAGGCGCGCATGGCCCGAAAAGACCAGACGCCCCGAGGAGCATCTCCTCGGGGCGTCCGTCCTGCGGGGGTGGGTGCGGGGCGGCTCAACGCTGGCCTCGCATCCCGTACAGGGTCATCTCGTGCGCGTCGCGTGCGGCGCGCAGCTCACGCTCCCGCTGCATGCGCAGACGGGCCTCGCGCATCAGGACCTGGCGGTCCGCCTCGGGCAGCTCGTCCCAGGCGCGCCGGCGGCTGCGAGCGGCGGTCCGCTGGCGGCGGATCTCGATGAGAGCCACGGTGTTCACCCCCTCTCGGGTGGTCGCGGCCGACGGGGCTGACGAGTCGGGGCTCGTGGTGGTCGTCGGGACGTCTGCGGGCATGAGGGTCGTGCGGGTCGGGGAAGGGGTGAGGGTGGTGTTCATGGCGCGCCTCCTTTCGGGTGAGGGTGGGTGTGGGGACAAAAAAGAACCGCTCCGGACCGGGGTCCGAAGCGGCTGACTGAGCCAGGGGTGACTGGCTACAGGCGGGGCACTGCTCCGGAGGGACGACCGGCGTCGGACGTGACGAGGACGAACGTGATCGCTCGCGGGTTCGTGACGTGGAACATCGGTGATCACCTCCTGGGGCGTGTCGGTGCCTTCGGGCAGGAAGGCGCGAGCAACGTAGCGCGGATCACAACCGCGTGTCCACCATCCGGGCGTCCGCCCGGCGTGTCGCGCGGATTCCCCGGCGTGTCGCGCCGATGTCAGTCGTCGAAGTCGAGGTGCTCGTCGAGGTCGTCGCGGGTCATGCCGCTGGCCAGGAGCAGGTCGGCCGAGAGCGACCGCACCTGGGCCGACACCGCGGCGGTGTTGAGGGTCAGCGAGGCCGGCAGCGAGCGGACGGCGATGCGCGCGGCCTCGATGAGCGCCCCCTGCGCCGCCTCGAAGTCGGCCTGCACGGCCAGGTCGTCGGCGAAGATGCCGACCGCCCGCGCCAGGGAGCGGACGGCGTCGGCCATGCCGGCCGGGGCGACCTCGCGGTGGCGCAGCATCGCCGACGAGCGGCGGGCCAGCACGCGCGCGTCGCGCACCGCGTTGTCGATGTGCGCGATCGTGCCGACGTAGAGGTTGACGTGACCGCGCTGGGTCCAGCGCATCGGCGACATGCGGGCGATCTCGGAGACGTTCTCGGCCGTGGAGCGCAGCGTCTCGACCGCGGGCTGCAGCTCACGCGTGCGCTCGAGCGCGCGCTCGGCCCCGTCGGGCTCACCCGTGGCCAACGCCTCGGCGACGTCGTCGAGCGCGGCGGAGACCTGCTTGAGGACGTCCTGCACCTCGACGCCGATGTCGCGCACCGTGTTGCGGGGCAGCAGGATCATCGCCGCCAGGCCGCAGAGGCCGCCGATGAGCGCGTCCAGCACCCGCGTCACGGCAGGGTTGCCGGCACCGGAGAGCGGCACGACGGCGGCGAGCAGCACGGCGGAGTTGGCCGCCTGGTTGAGCGCGAGTCCCTTGAGCCCCAGGAAGAGCCCGACGCCGGCGGCCAGGACGCCGATCAGGGCCAGCTGCCACGGGCCGCGGCCGATCGCCAGGATGAGCAGCTCGCCGACCAGCACCCCGACCACGACGCCGAAGATCAGCTCGTAGAGCGTGCGGCTGCGCGGGCCGGCACCGGCGTTGATGACCAGCACCGCGGCGATCGGGGCGAAGAACGCCTGCGAGTGGCCGAGCAGCACGGTCGCGATGAAGTACGCGACCGCGGTGGAGACCGCGAGCCGCACGAGGAAGCGCCAGCGCCGGCGCACCAGCATGAGCCGGTCGTGCATCGACAGCTGCGAGCGGACGTCCGGGAGCCGTCGCGAGAACGCCGCGAAGCCTCCGCGCTCGCTCATCGTCCCACCGCCGTCCGACTCGTCCGTCCATTCACAGGTACAGGCCCGTCTGCCCCTCCTCCAGCCGCTCGGAGGCGACGGCGTGCAGGTCGCGCTCGCGCAGCAGGATGTACGACTCGCCGCGGACCTCGACCTCGGCGCGGTCGTCGGGGTCGAACAGGACACGGTCGTCGACCTCGACGGAGCGCACCTGCGCCCCCACGGCCTCGACCCGCGCCCACGACAGCCGGCGGCCCATCGCCGCGGTGGCGGGAATGACGATGCCGCCGGTGGACCGCCGGTCACCGGCCTCGGCGTCCAGGCGCACCAGCAGCCGGTCGTGCAGCATCCGGATCGGCAGCTTGTCGGCGGTCACGGGCGGACCTCGGTGCTCACTTGAGCAGGCGGCGCAGCACCACGGCGGCGGCCACGACGGCGACGACGCCGCCGACGACCGGGACGATCGTCTCGAAGCGCGGCGAGCCGTCGGGCGCGACGAAGCGTGCCTTGACCCGGTCGACCTGTCGCGAGGCGATGTTCTTGGGGCTGGCCCGGTCGACGAGCTCGTCGATCGTGCGGGCCAGGTGCTCGCGGGTCTGCTCGATCTCGTCGACCAGCGCGTCGTTGCGGGACTTCGCCACAGCATCCTCTTTCGTCGCCACGCGCGGGGTGCTCCGCGCTCGTACGCCAGGATAGTGGCCATGAGCGCCCGACTGCAGGCTGGAGACCAGGCCCCCGACTTCACCCTCCCCGCCGACGACGGCACGAGCGTCACGCTCTCGTCGCTGCGCGGCCAGAAGGTGATCGTGTACTTCTACCCCGCCGCGATGACGCCCGGCTGCACCAAGCAGGCGTGCGACTTCAGCGACTCGATCGACCGCCTGCAGGCCGAGGGCTACACCGTCCTGGGCATCTCGCCGGACAAGCCGGAGAAGCTGGCGAAGTTCCGCGAGCGCGACGGCCTGACGATCACGCTGCTGTCCGACCCGGACAAGGAGGTCCTGACGGCGTGGGGCGCGTTCGGCGAGAAGAAGCTCTACGGCAAGGTCGTCGAGGGCGTCATCCGCTCGACGTTCGTCGTGGACGAGCAGGGCGCGATCGAGCTGGCCCAGTACAACGTCAAGGCGACCGGCCACGTGGCCAAGCTGCGCCGCGACCTGGGGCTCGGCGCCTGACGGTGGGCTCGCCCAGCGACCTCGTCGTGCTGCGAGCGCCGATGCGCTCGCGCACGGACGCCCTCGACGACGGCCGCGGCGCCCTGCGTGGGCTCGCGGCCGGCGTCGTCGGGATGGGCGGCGTGCTGGACGCCGTCCCAGCCGGCCCCGGCGAGGCCGTGGCCGCGCTCGAGCGGCTCGACGAGCGGGCCGCCGCGCGGCTGCGCCGGTTCGTGGACGTCCCCGACGGGTCGTTCGCCTGGACGCTGACCGACGCCGGGCTGCACCTGGGCCGGATCACCGGCGGCTACCGCTACGACGCCGACCCCGAGGCGGCCGCGGCCGACCTCGTCCACGTGCGTCCGTGCGACTGGCTGGCGGCGCCCGTGCCCGACGACGAGGTGCCGGCGGCCGTGCACCGGACGATCGAGCGGGGCGGCCGCAACCTGCAGCGCATCCACCCCGGCGACATCGAGACCCTCACCGCCCGGGTGTGGGAGAGCCGGTCGCGCGGCGCCTAGACTCGTGCCGCACCCGCCGGTGTGGTGGAACTGGTAGACACGCAGGATTTAGGTTCCTGTGTCCTCGGACGTGCAGGTTCAAGTCCTGTCACCGGCACCCGTGGCGCCGCGTTCGAGCGGCTTGATTCCCCCTGCTTCCCGGCTATGGTCGAAGCATGGTTGACGCTACAAGTAATTCCGACCCGCTCCCCCTCCACCGCCGGCGCTGGGCCCTCGCGGCCAGCTCCCTGGCGCTCGTGGCGCTCGCCGGCATCGTCGTCCTGGCGCGCAGCACCGCGGGCACCGTCGACCGCGAGCCGTGGGGCTACCTGGCGCTCATGGCGGCCGGCGCTGCGGCGATCGGCGTGTTCATCGTGACCTTCGCGCACACGTTCTTCGAGCACCAGTCCCCCTCGACCAAGCCGCGTCCGACGCGCGGCTGACCCCGGACCGGGCCACCATCGTGGCCATGGCCGACTACGGGCAGGACATCCGCCTCGGCGTGTTCATCACGCCGACCAACGCCTCGCCGCGCCACCCGGTCGGCCTGGCCGTCGCGGCCGAGGAGGCCGGGATCGACCTGGTGACCTTCCAGGACCATCCGTACCAGCCGCGCTACCTCGACACCTGGACGCTGCTGTCGTTCGTCGCCGCCCGCACGTCCACCGTGACGCTGGCCGGCAACGTGCTGAACCTGCCGCTGCGCCAGCCCGCCGTGCTGGCCCGCGCGGTCGCCTCGCTGGACCTGCTCAGCGGCGGCCGGGTCGAGCTGGGCCTGGGCACCGGCGCGTTCTGGGACGCGATCGAGGCGATGGGCGGCGAGCGCCTGGCGCCGGGCCGCGCGGTCGACGCGCTGGAGCAGGCGGTCGACGTCGTCCGGGCGCTGTGGGACGCCGAGGCGCCCGGCGGCGCGACCGCCGGCGGCGACCTGCACCACGTCAAGGGCGCCAAGCGCGGGCCCGCACCCGCCCACGACGTGGGCATCTGGCTCGGCGCGTACAAGCCGCGCATGCTGGCGCTCACCGGGCGCGTCGCCGACGGCTGGCTGCCGTCGGTCGGCTACCTGCCCGGCGGCCTCGACGACCTCGGGCCGATGAGCCGGCGCGTCGACGACGCCGCGCGCGAGGCCGGACGCGACCCGGCGGACGTCCGGCGGCTGCTCAACGTGTCCGGCCGGTTCGCCGCGGAGGGCTCGGGCTTCCTGGAGGGGCCGCCGCAGCAGTGGGCCGAGCAGCTCGCCGACCTGGCCCTGCTGCACGGCACCAGCACGTTCGTCCTGGCCGCCGACGACGAGACCACCATCCGCACTTGGGCCCACGAGGTCGGGCCGACGCTGAAGGAGCTCGTCGCCGCCGAGCGCTGAGGGCTGGGCGTCCGGCGCGGCGGAAACCCCGGGCAAGCCGACACCTCCCCGGGAAGCATCCCGCGGGTGTGTCGGTTTCCCTGGGGCCCCAGGGAAACCGACAACGCCCGGCGTGCGGCTACTCGGCGGGGGCGGACTCGTCCTCGGGGTCGAGCAGGGCGACCTGGATCTCGGTCACGCGGCGCCGGTCGAGGGCGGCCACGGTGAGCCGGTAGTCACCGACCTCGACGTGGTCGCCGACCTCGGGCATCCGGCCCAGGTGGGTGATGACGTAGCCGGCGACCGTCTCGTACGAGCCGTCCTCGAGGTCGACGCCCGTGCGCTCGGCGAACTCCTCGATGGTCAGGCCGCCCTCGACGGTGCGCGGCCCCTCCCCGAGCACCTCGACCGGGGCGCGCAGGTCGTACTCGTCGCGGATGTCGCCGACGAGCTCCTCGACAAGGTCCTCCAGCGTGACGATGCCGTCGGTGCCGCCGTACTCGTCGACCACGACGGCGATGTGCGTGCCCTCCGAGCGCATGAGGTTGACCGACGGCAGCACGCGGTTGGTGCCCGGCAGCACCACGATCTGTCGGGCCAGGTCACCGACGCGCTCGCGCGTGTCGCCGGGCGAGTCGTGCAGGTGGTCGAACAGGTCACGGACGTGGAGGTAGCCGCGGACGTCGTCGACCCCCTCGCCGATCACCGGGTACCGCGAGTACGGCTGCTCGCGGACGGTCTGCGCCGCGGCGGCGAGCGTCATGGTGGCCTTCAGGAAGGCGACCTCGCCACGGGGCCGCATGGCCTCCTTCACCGAGCGGTTGGTCGCCTCCAGGACGTCCTCGAGGATGGCGCGCTGCTCGACGCCGAAGCCGCCGTGGCCCGAGACGATGTCGCGGACCTCCTCGTCGCTGATCTCCTCGACCTTGGCGTTGGGGTCGCCGCCGAGCAGCCGGACGACGGCGTTGGTCGAGACCGACAGCAGCCAGATGACCGGGCGCATGACCTGCGCGAAGCGGTCCAGCGCCGGGGTGACGACCAGCGCGATGGTCTGCGACTTCTGCAGCGCGAACCGCTTGGGCACGAGCTCGCCGAGCACCAGCGACAGGTAGGCGATGAACAGCGTCATCAGCACCAGCATGAGCGGCTCGGACGCCCCACTGGGGACGCCGAGGTCGACCAGGAACGGCGCGAAGTCGGGGGCGAGCGTCGAGGCGCCGTAGGCGGCGGACAGGAAGCCGGCCACCGTCACGCCGATCTGCACGGCGGCCAGGAAGCGGTTGGGGTCGCGCGCCACCTTCGCGACCTTGGCACCGCGGGCGCTCTCGGCCTCCAGCCGGTTGAGCTGGCTCTCGCGCAGCGACACCAGGGCGAGCTCGGTCGCGGCGAACACACCGCCGACCAGGACGAAGACGAGCACCAGGGCGGCGTTGAGCCAGGTCTGCTGGTCCATCAGAGGTCACCGTCCCTCGGCGTGCGGGTCGAGGGACGGTTCGGACTGTCGGGGTCGCTCATGGCGAAGATCGTAGCGGGACGTCCCGAGGCCGGCCCGGGCTCGGGCGGTCAGGCCCGCGCGGGATGGATGGCGACCTCGCTGGCCTTCACCACGAGCCAGACCCGATCGCCCGGCACGAGCCCGAGGTCGGCCACGGCCGCGAGGGTCACGTCGGCCGCGACCTCGCCGGCACGGACCCGCACGAGGTCGCCACGCGGCTCGAGCTCGGTGACGACAGCGGGCCACGCGTTGCGCGGGCTGCCGCCGGGACGCTCGCGGTGCACCGCGACCGACGCGGGCCGGAACACGGCCACCGCCCGCTCCCCCTCGGCGACCGGCACGGCGGCGACCCCCTCGACCACGACCTCGCCGGTGTGCACGGCTCCGTCGTGGACCGGCCCGGCCAGCAGGTCGAGCCCGGCGACCCGGGCCGCGAACTCGCTGCGCGGCCGGGCCAGGACGTCGCGCGTCGGCCCGGACTCGACCACGCGTCCGGACTCCAGGACGACGACCCGGTCGGCGAGCGCGAGCGCGTCCAGCGGGTCGTGGGTGACGACGATCGCCGTGCGCCCGGCCAGCACCTCACGCAGCAGCCCGCGCACCTGCGGCGCGACGGTCACGTCCAGGGCGGCGAGCGGCTCGTCGAGCAGCAGCAGGCGCGGGTCGGCGGCCAGGGCCCGGGCGACGGCGACCCGTTGCGCCTGCCCGCCCGACAGCGCGGCCGGCCGGCGGTCCGCGAGGTCGCCCACCCCGAGCGCGTCGAGCAGTGCCTGGGCCCGGCCGGCGGCCTCACGTCGTCCGACGCCCTGGCTGCGCGGGCCGAACGCGACGTTCTGCCGCGCGCTCAGGTGCGGCAGGAGCAGCGGCTCCTGGGCGAGCAGCGCGACCCGGCGCTCGTGCGGTGGCACCCACGCGCCGTCGCCGGCCAGGACGCGACCGTCGAGCTCGACCCGACCGTCGTCGGGCTCGAGCAGGCCGCAGAGCAGGTCGAGCGTCGTCGACTTGCCCGCGCCGTTCGGGCCGAGCAGGGCGACGGTCTCGCCCTCGGCGACGTCAAGGGCGACGTCGAGGTCGCGAGCGTGCAGGCGCACGTCGAGGCGCAGGGTCACGGCTCCTCCCTCCGCAGCCGGGTGCCGGCCACCACGACCACCGCGACCACGACCAGCACCAGCGCGAGCGCGACGGCGGCGTCCGGGTCGGCCTCGCGCTGCAGGTAGATCTCGAGCGGCAGGGTGCGCGTGACGCCCTGCAGGCTGCCGGCGAAGGTCAACGTGGCACCGAACTCGCCGAGGCTGCGGGCGAACGCGAGCACGGCGCCCGAGACCAGGCCGGGTAGGACGAGTGGCAGCGTCACCCGGCGCAGCACGGTCGTCGGGGACGCGCCGAGCGTCGCCGCGACCGCCTCGTAGCGGCCACCGGCGGTGCGCAGCGCCCCCTCCAGGCTCAGCACCAGGAACGGCAGCGACACGAACGTCTGGGCCAGCACGACGGCGGTGGTCGAGAACGCCACCTGCACCCCGAGCACGTCCAGGGTCTCGCCGAGCAGGCCGCGACGGCCGAACGTGTAGAGCAGCGCCAGGCCGCCCACGACCGGCGGCAGCACCAGCGGCACGAGCACGAGCGCCCGCAGCAGCGCCTGACCGCGGAAGGACGTGCGGGCCAGGAACAGCGCGATCGGCACGCCGAGGACGACGCACAGCAGCGTGCTGACCGCGGCCGTGCGCAGGCTCAGCAGCAGTGCGTCGACGGCGGTCGGCGAGGTGAGCAGCGGCCCCAGGGACGTCCACGGCACGCGGACGACGAGCGCCACGAGCGGCAGGACCACCAGGAGCGCACCGATCGCGGCGGGCAGCAGCAGCCAGGCCGGGAGCCCCGGCGCCCGGCGGGTCACGGCGCGCCGAGCCCGGCGTCGCGCAGCACCGCGCGGCCCTCGCCGGACGAGACGAGGTCCAGCCAGCGCCGAGCGACCTCGGCGTCGCCGCCGGCCAGCGCCGCGAGGCGGTAGCGGTTCAGGTGCGCCTCGGAGCCCTCCACGTCCACGGTCTCGACCCGGTCGCCGGCGGCCCGCGCGTCGGAGACGTAGACGAGGCCGGCGTCGGCCTCGCCGGAGGCGACCTTGCCCAGCACGTCCTTGACCGACTGCTCCTCGCTCACCGGACGCACGCGGACGCCGAGGTCGTCCAGCAGCGCGTGGGCGAGCGCGCCGCACGGCACGGCCCGGGCGCACAGCACCGTGTCGACGCGGGCGAGGTCGGCGGCGGTGCGCACCCGTCCGGGGTTGCCGGGCGGCACGACGACCTGGAGCCGGTTGGTCGCGAACGTGACCGGCTCGCCGTCGAGCAGGTCGGCCGGCACCCGGGCCATCGAGGCCTCGTCGGCGGTGGCCAGCACGTCGGCGGGCGCGCCCGCCTCGACCTGCGCGACGAGGTCGGCCGAGCCGGCGAACGACAGCCGGACGTCGAGGCCGGGGTCCTGCTCCTCCAGCCGCTCGGCCAGCGCGGTGAACGGCTCGGTGAGCGACGCGGCCGCCAGGACGGTCACCGTGCGCCGGCCGGCATCGCCGCCGGAGCACCCCGCGACCAGGCCCAGCGCGAGGACGACCGCGAGCGCACGTCTCATGCCGGGCGTCCGGCCGTCTCGACGATGACGGTGGTCGACTTCACCACCGCCACGGCGACGCTGCCCGGCTCGAGCCCGAGGTCGTCGACCGCCTCGCTGCTCATGAGCGAGACGACGCGGAACGGGCCGCACTGCAGCTCGACCTGGGCCATGACCGCGTCCTTGCGGATGCTCGTGACGAGGCCGACCAGGCGGTTGCGCGCGGAGCTGGCGACGCCGGACGGGTCCGGCACCTGCTCGGCCCGCTCCCGGGCCAGCACCGCCAGCGCGTGACCGTCGACCACCTTGCGGCCGGCGTCGTCGCGGGTCGCGTCCAGCACGCCCTGGTCGACCCACCGGCGCACGGTGTCGTCACTGACGCCGAGGAAGCGTGCGGCGTCCGAGATCCGAATCTGCGTCACAGAACCGGACGCTAGCACGCAGGTGCGGATGCAGCGAGGGCTCAGAGCCGCTCGACGCCGCCGTCCGACCGCGGGTCGTGGGCGCCGTCGACGCGTCCGTCCGCGTCGCGGACGACGAGGCCGGCGTGACCCATCGACTCCCGCAGGGCCGGCACGACCTCGACGTCGTGCCCCCGCCGGACGAGCTCGGCCACGACGTCCGGCGAGACACCGGACTCGACCCGCACCAGGTCGGACGCCCCGGCGGCGTCGCGGCCCCAGGTCCAGCGCGGCGCGGCGACCGCGGCGGCCGGGTCCAGGCCGCACTCGAGGTAGCGGGTGAGGACGGCCGCCTGGTGCTGCGGCTGGTGGTCGCCGCCCATGGCGCCGAACGCCACCGTGCGGCCGTCGTCGAGCTGGGCCAGGCCGGGGTTGAGCGTGTGGCGCGGCAGCCGGCCCGGGACGAAGGCGTCGGGCGCGGCGGGGTCGAGCGAGAAGGCCGTCGCGCGGTTGTGCCAGGCGACCCCCGTGGCCGGCAGCACGACGCCGCTGCCGAACGCGCTGAACGTGCTCTGGATGAAGCTGACCGTCGTGCCGTGCCGGTCGGTCGCGCCGGCCCAGACCGTGTCGCCCGCGTCGACCGCCGCGTCCGTGCGCGAGGCGCGGCGGACGTCGAGTCGGCGGGCCAGCGCGTCGAGCGCCTCGGGACGCAGGTGGCGCGCGACCTCGGCCGCGGTCCGCCGCTCGTCGCCGACCAAGGGGCGGGCGAGCGCGGTGGCCGCCTTCGCCGCCTCGACCGACAGGTGCACCAGCGGCAGCCCGGCCGGCTCGGGCTCGTCGGGCAGCACGCGGTCGAGCAGCCCGAGCAGCACGAGCGACGCCAGGCCCTGCGTCGGCGGGGCCAGGTTCCACACGACGCCGCGCGAGTGCTCCAGGCGCAGCGGCTCGTGCAGGGTGGCCCGCACGCCCGCGAGGTCGTCCGCGGTCACCGGACTGCCGGCCGCGGCGAGGTCGGCGGCCAGGGACGCCGCCACGTCGCCGGCCCAGAAGTCCGACAGGCCGACGTCGACGAGCCGGGCCAGCGTGTCGGCGAGGCGGGGCTGGACGAACGTCTCCCCCTCGGCCGGCACCCGGCCGCCGGGCAGGAAGACGTCCGCGAAGCCGGGCACCGGACGCAGCGCCTCGGCCTCCGCGGCCGTGGCGGCGTGCTGGCCGCGGCTCGTCGGGAAGCCCTGCCGGGCGTGCCGCTCGGCGTCCTGCAGCAGCCGCGAGACCGGCAGGCGCGAGCCGAGGTGCTGGCGCGACCAGCGCAGGGCGGCGTGCCAGCCCGCGACGGTGCCGGCGGTCGTGGCGGCGGCCAGCGACCCGCGTCGCGGCACCTCGGTCAGGTGCTGGCTGCGGTAGGCCTCGACGGTGGCGCCGGACCCGGCGGTGCCGGCGGCGTGGATCGCGACCGGCGCACCGCCGGCCGGCTTGACCAGCCAGAAGCCGTCACCGCCCAGGCCGTTCATGTGCGGGTAGACCACGGCGAGCGTCGCCGCGGCGGCGACCGTCGCCTCGACCGCGTCGCCGCCGTCGGCCATCACGTCACGGGCGGCGCGGGCGGCCAGCGCGTGCGGAGCGGCGACCAGGGCGGTGGGCTGCGTCGTGGCGTCGGTCATGGCGCCAGCGTAGGGGCGCGGGCACCGGCCCTAGGATCGAGGCCTCATGTTCCACGTCCTCTTCCACGAGCCCCGCATCGCGGGCAACACCGGCAACGCGATCCGGCTGTCCGCGGCGACCGGCAGCCACCTGCACCTGGTCGAGCCGCTCGGCTTCGACCTCGACGACGCGAAGCTGCGCCGGGCCGGCCTCGACTACCACGACCTGGCCTCGGTGACGGTGCACGCGACGCTGGAGGCGGCCTACGAGACGCTGCTGCCGGCCCGGGTCTTCGCCTTCACGACGCAGGCCACGACCCGCTACACCGACGTCGCCTACGAGCCCGGGGACGTGCTGATGTTCGGCGCCGAGCCCACCGGGCTGCCCGACCCCGTGCAGCACGACGCCAGGGTCACCGACCGGCTGAGGCTGCCGATGCTGGCCTCACGCCGGTCGATGAACCTGGCGAACTGTGCCTCGATCGCGGTCTACGAGGCCTGGCGCCAGCACGGGTTCGCCGGCGCGCAGTAGGTCACGCGAGGGTCGTGATGATCGACAGGTTGCCCGAGCCGTAGCCGGGGATGTCGATCTTGACGTCCTCGCGCACGCCCAGCGTCGCGGCCCACTGGGCCACGTCCGCGGGCAGGCCACGGCCGGGCTCGAAGGTCTCGAACAGGCGCTGGTGCACGGGGCTCGCGTCGCCGATCGGCGAGGCGAGGACGTTGAGCAGCTCGCAGGTGTTCTCGAACAGGTTCGGGAACAGCTCCTTGTCCTCGATGGACGCCTCGGCGCCACCGAGCGGCACCAGGCCGAGCGCGGCACCGGCGTATGCGGCCAGCTTGAAGTCGATGGTGGCCACGGACGAGAGCCGGTTGTGGTCGTCGACGTACGACGCCACGACCGGGAGCAGGCCGCGCTCGCCGTCCAGGACGACGCGGTCGCCGTCGGTCATCGACACCTCACGGCCGAGCAGGCCGTCGAAGATGTCCTTGATCGCCTTGCGGGTGGGGAGCATGAGGTGCCTCTCAGCCGAGGATGCCGCTGAGGGCGTCCTGGAACGAGTCGGGGGTGAACGGCTTGGCGATGAGGAACAGCGCGCCGGCCTGCTCGGCGGTCGAGCGCATGTCGTCCGAGCCCTCCGAGGTGACGAAGCCGAACGGACGCGTGTCGCCCTGCGCCTTGAGCGCGCGGAGCAGCTCGATGCCGGTCATGTTCGGCATGTTCCAGTCCGACAGGATCAGGTCGGGGTTCTCGGCGGCCACCTTGGTCAGGGCGTCCGCGCCGTCCTCGGCCTCCACGACGTCGTGGTGGCCGAAGCCGGCCTGACGCAGCGTGCGGACCACGATCTGGCGCATCACACGGCTGTCGTCGGCAACGAGGATCTTCATGGGTGGAGCTTCCTTACGGTTGTGCGAGAGCGCCGGTCAGGCCGGCTGGGAGACGATCTGGACGTAGACGGGGGCGCCGCGCCACGACACCGCGACGCAGTCGGCCGGGTCGGGCAGCGACGTCGCGGGACGCACCTGGGGCAGGCCGAGCCGGCTCTCGCCCTCCAGCGCACCCTTCACGCTGCCGCCGACGACGTTGAGGATCTCGCCGACCGCGTCGTGGACGTCGAGGTCGGGCAGCTCCTCGTCCGCCGGGGCGCCGAGCATCGTCGCGGCCATCTGCTGCGCCGCACCGGCGTCGCAGAACAGCCGCAGCTCGCCGTTCCAGGCACCCGAGACGGTGATCGTGGCCTCGAGGCCGTTCGCGAGCGCGCCCGCGGTGCTGGGCACCGGCTCGGCGACCGCGTAGAGCATCGATTCCCAGACCTGCTCGAGAGCAGCCTGGACGAGGTCGGTGTCGGGTCCGGTCGTGATGGTCATGCGACGCCTCCGGGGGTGGGGACGAGCCCGAGCAGGTCGAGCTTCTCGACCAGGGCGTCCGGGGTGAACGGCTTGATCAGGTACTCGTGGGCGCCGGCCGCGAGCGCGCGGACGATCCGGTCCTGCTCGCTCTCGGTCGTCACCATCATGAGCGTGATGTCACGCCACTCCGGACGGGCCCGGATGGCGGTGACGAGCTCGAGCCCGTCCATGACCGGCATGTTCCAGTCGATGCAGGCCACGGCCGGCAGGTCGTCCATCGACTCGAGCACGGCGACGGCCTCCTGGCCGTCCGCGGCCTCGGAGGTCTCGAAGCCACGCTCGGTCAGGATCCGCCCCACGATGCGGCGCATGGCCCGTGAGTCGTCAACAATCAACGCACGCATGAGCGCTGGTCCTCTCTGATTCGGTACACGGACGAGCGCCCCGCGGGGACGCGCTCCCAGGCGTCGTCGACGCCCATGGTCATCTCGGCGGCGCCGAGGAAGAGATAGCCGTCGGGCGCCATCACCTGGCGGACGCGC
Organism: Aeromicrobium massiliense JC14; assembly: GCF_000312105.1. Lineage (GTDB taxonomy): Bacteria > Actinomycetota > Actinomycetes > Propionibacteriales > Nocardioidaceae > Aeromicrobium > Aeromicrobium massiliense. Next base: position 70,389 of record NZ_HE978638.1, on the reverse strand, counting down.
CGCAGGATGTCGCGCTTCGTGGCCAGGTCGAAGTAGATGAGCACGTTGCGCAGGAAGACCACGTCGAAGCGGCCGACCGGCCCGAACGGGCGCATGAGGTTGAGCTGGCGGAACTGCACCATGGCGGCCAGGTCGGGGTTGATGCGCCAGTTGATCCCGGAGCGCTGGAAGTGCTTGACCAGCGTCGTGACCGGCAGGCCGCGGTTGACCTCGAGCTGGGAGTACTCGCCCTTGCGCGCCTTGGCCAGGACCTCCTCGGACAGGTCCGTCGCGACGATGTCGACCTTCCAGCCGGCCACCTCGGGGGTGTCCCGCATCGTCATCGCGATGCTGTACGGCTCCTGGCCCGACGAGCAGGCCGCCGCCCAGATGCGCAGGCTGCGGCCCGGACGCTCCTTGGCCAGCGTCGGCAGCACGTCCTGGCGCAGGGCCACGAACGGGTCCGCGTCGCGGAAGAACGACGTCTCGTTGGTCGTGAGCGCCTCGACGACCTGGCGCAGCAGCGCGGGGTTGCGGGTGCGCCGCAGCTCGGCCACGAACGTGTCGACCGAGTCGTGGCCGGTCTGGCGCGCGAGCGGCAGCAGGCGCGACTCGACGAGGTACTCCTTCCCCGTCTCCAGCACGATCGCGCTCTCGGCCCGTACGTGGTCACGCACGAAGCCGAACGCGTCGGCACCGATGCTCATGCTCGTCCTCCTCTGTCGTCCACGAGGGCGCGGCTCTGGCTGAGCCGACGCTGAACCTCTCCGGCGATCTGCCCCAGGGGCAGCAGCTGCTCGGCCAGGCCGGCCGCGGCGACGGCGCCGGGCATGCCCCACACGACCGAGCTGGCCTGGTCCTGGGCGATCACGCTGCCGCCGGCCTCCACCACGTGGCGGGTGCCGATCGCGCCGTCCGAGCCCATGCCGGTGAGCACGAGCCCCAGCACGGGGCCGGGCACGGCCTTGACCGCCGAGCGGAACAGCACGTCGACGGCGGGCCGGCAGTAGTTCTCCGGCGGGTCCTGGTTCAGTCCGGCCGCGAAGCCGCTGGTCCCGTGCCGCTGCACGACGAGGTGGAAGTCGCCGGGCGCGATGGTCACGGTGCCCGGGTCGAGCGTCATGCCGACCTCGGCCTCGCGGACCGGGAACCGGCACTGGCGGTCCAGGCGCGCGGCGAACTGGCGGGTGAACAGCGGCGGCATGTGCTGCACGATCGCGACCGGGACGGGCAGCGGGGGCAGCGCCGTCAGGAAGGTGTGCAGGGCCTCGGGTCCTCCGGTGGAGCTGCCGATGACCAGCATCTTGTAGCCGCCGGCGGGCTGGACCCGCTCACGGGTCGGCGGGATCGCCGCCGGCGCCGGAGCGGGGACGGCGGCGGGCGTGATGGCCGGGCCGCCGGCCGTGGGGCGCACGGGCTTGAGGCCGGCGCGCGGGACGAGTGACTTGATCCGCGGGATCAGCGCGTCGCGGACCTGCTCCATCGAGCGTCCGACGCTGCCGACGTTGGCGGGCTTGGGCACGTAGTCCGAGGCACCGGCCGACAGGGCGTCGAACGTCGCGGTCGCGCCGCGCTCGGTCAGGGTGCTGAACATGATGATCGGGACCCGGCTGCCGCCGGCACGGATGGCCCGGACGGCGTCGATGCCGTTCATCTCGGGCATCTCGATGTCCATCGTCACCAGGTCGGGCTTCAGCGACTCGAGCTTCTGCAGCGCGGCGCGGCCGTTGATCGCGGTCCCGACGACCTCGATGTCGGGGTCGTCGGACAGCAGCCCGGTGACCAGTCGCCGGATGACGACCGAGTCGTCGACGACGAGCACGCGGATGGGGGGCACGGTGATCCTTCTGTCCTGGGCCGCCGGGCGGCGGGCCACTCCCCCATCGGCCGTGCGGCCGGGCACCTGAGCCGATCCGCGGGCCGGTTGGACCGGCTCGTGCGTGACCTCAGTCGCCGTGCACGGCGCGCCACGGCGCCAGCAGGACGTCGGCGTCCTCGGCGGGCAGCAGGTCGCCCACCATCGCCGCCTGCACCACGCCGCTGAGCGCGTTCCACACCCCGTACGCGGCGTCGTGCGCGGTGAATCCGGCCCGCGCGAAGGCGGCGACCGCGGCCATCTGGGCGTCGAAGGCGGGACGCAGCCGGTCGGACACGGCCAGCGCCCAGGTGGCCTGGTGCATCGCCGGCGCCCATCGCGCGGTGCTGCGCCGGCGGGCGTCGACCACCGAGCGCCAGGCGGCGCGGACGTCCTCGTCGGCGTGGGCCAGGCGGTCGAGCCGGACGTCGACGTCCTCGACCCCCACCGGCACGGACTCGTCGTGCAGCGGGACGCGGGCGCCGAGGAAGGGCAACGTCATGGCCCGCCGGGTGCCGCCGTCGACCTCCTCGCCGGCGAACGCGGCGGCCGCCGCGTCGACGAGGACGTCGGCGGCCTCGGCGGCCAGCGGGTCCTGGGCCGAGACCGGGCCGGCGTGGATCCACGACCACTCGAGCAGGTCGTGGCGCACCAGCCGGTCGAGCGCGTCGAGGTCGCCCAGCAGGCCGGACTCGAGCCGGTGGAGCAGCACGCCGGACGCGCCCGCGTCACCGAGGTTCGGGGCGACGTCGGGCAGCACGGAGCCGAGCGGCTCGGCCGGACGGGCGCTGCACGCGTCCCACCAGGCGGCGCGGACCGGACCGGGATGCCGGCCGGCGAGGGTGGCGACCGTGGACGCGTCGGCGGCCAGCGCGGTGCGCAGGACGGCCGCGACCCGCGGGCCGCCGGAGAGCCGGGAGAGGTCGAAGCCCACGGCGGGCGCACCGACCAGGGAGTACGTCACCACGTCCTCCGCTCGCCCGAGAAAAAAGATCGACCCGTCCGGACCATAACCGGACGGGTCGACCTCTGCACTGCGTGTGACGGATCAGGCCTTGAACTGGGCCACCACGCCGCGCAGCTCGGCGGCCATGCGCGAGAGCTCGTCGACGGCCTGGCGCGACTGGTTCATCGCCTCGGTCGTCGACACCGCGGCCTGCGAGACGCCGGTGATGTTGGTGGCGATCTCGGTGGAGCTCGTCGACGCGTCGGCGACGTTGCGGCTCATCTCGTTGGTCGTGGCGGTCTGCTCCTCGACCGCCGAGGCGATGGTCACCTGGTAGTCGTTGATCGAGGTGATGATCGCCTCGATCTCGCCGATGGCCGTGACGGCGCCGCCGGTGTCGGCCTGGATGGCCTCGACCCGGCGGGCGATGTCCTCGGTGGCCCGCGCGGTCTCCTGCGCCAGCTCCTTGACCTCGTTGGCCACGACGGCGAAGCCCTTGCCGGCCTCGCCGGCCCGAGCGGCCTCGATCGTCGCGTTCAGCGCGAGCAGGTTGGTCTGCTCGGCGATCGAGGTGATCACCTTGACGACGTTGCCGATCTCCTGGCTGGACTCGCCCAGCTTGGAGACCTGCTGGTTGGTGGCCTCGACCGTCCCGACGGCCTCGGACGCGACGCGCGCGGCCTCGTTGGCCGAGTGCGAGATCTCGCGGATCGAGGCGCCCATCTGCTCGGCGCCCGCGGCGACGGTGTGCACGTTGCGCGACACCTCCTCAGCGGCGCTGCTCACGACGTTGGCCTGGACGCTCGTCTCCTCGGCACCGGCCGCGATCTGGGCCGACGACGCCGACAGCTGCTCGGCCGCCGCGGCGACGGCGTCGGCGGAGTCGACGACCGTGCGCATGAGACCGCGCATCTTCTCGGACGCGGCGTTCAGGCCCTCGGCCATGTCGCCCATCTCGTCGCGGTTCTCGACCTCGGCCTTGCGGGTCAGGTCGCCGTCGGCGATGCCGTCGATGACGTGCTTCACGCGGGCCACGTTGCGGGCCAGGGTCGCGGCGATCCACCAGCCGAGCGCGCTCGCCAGCAGGATGCCGCCGGCCAACAGCGCGATGCTGAGGTTGCGGGTCGAGGTGAAGTCGTCGTTGATCGCCTGGACGGCGTCCGCGGCGGCGTCCAGCTCGTGCTCGGTGAGCGCCCGGATGTTCGCCTCCAGGACGTCGGTGTAGCCGCTCACCTCGGTGGCGTTCAGGTCGTCCCAGCGACGCACGTCGCCGCGCAGGGCGAGGGTGGCCATCTCGGTGGTCTGCACCTGGTTGTACTGGGTAGCGGCGTCCTCGAGCTCGGCGACGAGCGCGCGGGTCGTGGAGTCCAGGCCCGAGTCGGCGTACTCCTGGCTCGCCGTCTGGAACTCGGCGTAGCGCTCGTCGAGCCGCTCGAGCGCACCCTGCTTGTCGACGCGCGAGGTCTTGATCAGCGCGTCTCGCGCCGCCATGCGCATGCCGTCGATCGCCGAGCGCATCTCGGCCGCGTGCTCGATGCCCATGGTGTTGCTGCGGTAGAGGTCGTCGGCCTCGTCGGTGGCGTCGCTCAGCGCGTTGATGCCGTTGACGCCGACGACGAGCGCCACGAAGGACGCCAGCCCGACGGCCGTCAGGGTCTTGGTGCGGACGCTGAAGTCGCGCAGGCGCTGGACCAGGCCGCGACGCTCGTCCGCGGTGGTGGTGTCGTGATCGGTCATCCGTAACCCCTCGGTGCTTCGTGCAGTGGATCGCGACCCTCATCGGCGGGATGCTCGGACGTCCGAGTGGTTTCACCGGGCAATCTGTCACGATCCGGCCACCGTGGCGCCGGCCGGACGCGCCGGGGACGACGAAGGGCCGGCCGGGGTGTCCCGGCCGGCCCTCCTCGCGGTGCGTCAGGCGCGCTGGAAGTGGCTGATCTGCGTGCGCAGGTCCGCCGCCATGCGGGCCAGGTCCTGCACCGACGACTCGGCCTGGACGACGGCCTCGCGGGTCGTGTCGGCCGCGTCGGCGACGCCGGTGATGTTGCTGGCGATCTGGCTCGAGCTCGTCGACGCCTCGGCGACGTTGCGGCTCATCTCGTTCGTGGTGGCGGTCTGCTCCTCCACCGCGGACGCGATCGTGAGCTGGTAGTCGTTGATCGACGCGATGATCGTGGAGATCTCCTCCATCGCGCTGACCGCCCCGGCGGTGTCACCCTGGATGGCGTCCACGCGGCGGGCGATGTCCTCGGTGGCCCGCGCGGTCTCCTGCGCCAGCTCCTTGACCTCGTTGGCCACGACCGCGAAGCCCTTGCCGGCCTCGCCGGCGCGAGCGGCCTCGATCGTCGCGTTCAGCGCGAGCAGGTTGGTCTGCTCCGCGATCGACGTGATGACCTTGACGACGTTGCCGATCTCCTGGCTGGACTCGCCCAGCTTCGAGACCTGCTGGTTCGTCGACTCGACCGTCCCGACTGCGTCCGAGGCGACGCGCGCGGCCTCGTTGGCCGAGTGCGAGATCTCGCGGATCGAGGCGCCCATCTGCTCGGCACCGGCCGCGACGGTCTGCACGTTGCGCGAGACCTCCTCGGCGGCACCGGACACCAGGCCGGCCTGGCTGGACGTCTCGACGGCGCCCGACGCGAGCTGCTGGGCGAAGGCCGACATCTCCTCGGCGGCGGCCGCGACGGCGTCCGCCGACTCGGCCACGTTGCCGACGATCTGGTCGGTCGCCTGCATCGACGCGTTCAGGTTGCGCTGCAGGGCGCCGAGCTCGGCCTGCGCCGTCTCCTCGACCCGCTGCGAGAGGTCGCCCTCCGCGAAGCCCTTGAGCACCGAGACCACGCCGCCCAGGGGGCGCACGATCGAGCGCGAGATGACGACGGCGAGCACGCCGAGCGCCGCGATGCCGACCAGGCCGATGATGACCGTCTCGGTGATCGTGGAGCTGCGGTCCTCGTCCTGGAGCTTGGCCTCGGCCGCGGTCGCGGCCGACATCGCCTCCAGGGCGGCACCGATGACCTGGTCGACCACGTCGTTGGCCGCCTGCACGTCGTCGGCCAGGCCACGCGCGGCGCGCGGGTTGCTCGCCGCCTGCGCGATGACGTCGCTCAGCGTGCCGCCGTACTCGACGAAGGCGACGCGGAACGCCTCCTTCTCCTCGGCGTCGACGTCCAGGCTGGCACCGTCCATCTCGTCGAGCAGGGTGCTCATCGTGTTGACGTCCTCGTCGATGTCCGCCTGCAGCGAGGTCGGGTCCGGCGAGCTGAGCGCCCGGTAGGCGGTCGACTTCAGCTCGCTGGCCCGGGTGTCGAGCAGGTGCATGTTGTCGACGACCTGGTTGAGCTGCTGCAGCTTCTCGCTCGACTCGTCCAGCTTCATCATGCTGTTGACGACGACCGAGACGACGATGCCGACGGTCAGGACTCCGACCAGGGCCAGGGCGGTGAGCCGCCGGCCGACGGTCCAGGTGATGCGTTTCATGGGGTGGCTCCTTCAGAGCGACTAGGCAGCGACAGCTCGTTCGACGTCGAGTGCGAGCAGGAGCTGGTCGTGCAGCTTGTACGCCCCGAGAAGAAGCTCCCGAGACGCCCCCGACAACGTGTCCGGCGGAAGCTCGAACTGATCGTCCTCGACGTCGACGACGGATCCGATCGAGTCCACCAGCATGGCCACGGGCTCGCCCGCGACACGGATGACGACGACCATGGGCTCCTGCTCGTCCGACCGCGCGGGCAGCTCCAGCTGCTCACGCATGTCGACCGCGCTCAGCACCTGGCCGCGCAAGTTGATGAGTCCACCCAGCGTCTTGGGCGCGAGCGGGATGCGCGTGCGCGGCTGCGTCCGCAGCACCTCCTGGACCGCGTCGACGTCGACGCCGTACAGGTGTCCGTGGAGGGTGAAGGTGACCAGACGGGTGCTCACAGCGCCTCCTGGAAGCTGGTGGTGATGGTGCCGTCCACGTCCAGGACCGGCGCGGGATCGGTGTAGAAGCGCGGGTCCGCGGCGAGGATCGCCGAGCGGACGTCGAGCACCTCGACGATGCGGTCGCGGATCAGCGTCGAGCCGAGCAGGCCCGGGTCGTCGATGTCGCTGTGGACGTCGGACGTCTCGTCGACGATGTCGATGATCTCGTCCACGACGATCGCGACGCTGCGGTCGCCCGCGGAGTACACGACGACGACCAGGTCGTCGGTGTGCCGCTCGGACATGGCGCCGAGGTGACGGTCCAGGCGCACCAGGGGCAGGATCTGCCCGCGGTACTGCACCATCTCGCGGCTGCCGACGAGCTCGACCTTGTCCGACGGGATGTTCTCCAGCCGGGTGACCGACGACAGCGGGATCGCGACGCGGCGGCCGCTGCCGATGCCCGCGACCAGCATGCGCAGCTGCTCGCCGACGCCCTTGGCCGCCTCGCCGGCGACCTCGTCGGCCGCGGTGCGCTCGAGCGCCTCGGCGGCCATGGCCCGGCGGGCCAGCGCCTGCACGTCCAGGATGAGGGCCACGCGGCCGTCGCCCAGGATCGTGGCGCCGGAGTAGGTGCCGATCGCCTTGAGCCGCGCGTCGAGCGGCTTGACCACGATCTCCTCGGTGTTGAGGACGCGGTCGATGACCAGGCCGAAGCGCTTGTTCTCGGCCTGCAGCACCGCGATGAGCACGTGGCCGTCGCTGCGCTCGGACTCGACGCCGAGCACCTCGGCGAGGCGGACGAGCGGGAGCAGCGAGCCGCGCAGGCGGTACACCGGCGCGCCGTTGACCTCCTCCATGGCGGTGGCGGCGCGGTCGGCATCCAGGGCGACGAGCTCCAGCAGGCTGACCTGCGGGATGGCGTAGCGGTCGCCGGCGCACTCCACCGTCAGCGCGGGCACGATGGCCAGCGTCAGCGGGATGCGCAGGCGGCACGTGGTGCCGCGACCGACGACGGACTCGACCTCGATCGTGCCGCCGATGGCCTCGATGTTGGTGCGCACCACGTCCATGCCCACGCCACGCCCCGAGACGTTCGTGACCTGCGCGGCGGTGGAGAAGCCGGGCGAGAAGATGAGCTGCAGGACGTCCGCCTGGCTCATGAGCGAGATCTGCTCCGCGGTGCGCAGGCCCTTCTGGACCGCCTTGGCCGCGATGCGCTCAGGGTCGATGCCGGCGCCGTCGTCGGTGACCTCGACGACGACCTGGCCGCCCTCGTGGTACGCCCGCAGCGTCAGCGTGCCCTGGGCAGGCTTGCCGGCCGCGACGCGGTCCTCGGTGCTCTCCAGGCCGTGGTCGACGCCGTTGCGCACGAGGTGCGTCAGCGGGTCCTTGACCGACTCGAGCAGGCTGCGGTCGAGCTCGGTCTCGCGACCGATCATCTCGAGGTTGACCTTCTTGCCCAGCGAGCTGCCGAGGTCACGGACGACGCGCGGCATCTTGGCCCAGATGTGGTCGATGGGCTGCATGCGCGTCTTCATGACGCCTTCCTGCACCTCGGTGACGATGAGGTTCAGGCGCTGCGCGGCGCGGGCGAGCTCGAGGTCGTCGGTCTCGGCGGCCTGGCGCACGATCTGGTTGCGGCTGAGCACGAGCTCGCCGACCTGACGCATCAGGGTGTCGAGCAGGTCGACGTCCACGCGGATGGACGACTCGGCCGCGTTGCGGCGGGTCGTGTGCTCCTCCTCCGGCGCGGCGGGGGCCGCGGGAGCAGAGGCCGCCGCGGCGGGGGCGGCGGGAGCCTCGGCGACCGGCGCCTCGACGACGGCCTCGGGCTCGGTCTCGGCGACCTCGGCGACGCCCGGCTCGGCCGGGGCCGGGGCAGCGGCCTCGGGCAGCAGGTCCGCGACCGGGGTGGCGGCCGGCTCGCGGCCCTCCAGCACGGCGGTGATGGCGGCCACGGGGGCGGCGACCTCGACGCCCTCCTCGGTGCCGCGCTCCTCGATCGCCGCGAGCAGCTCGCGGACGGTGTCGACCATCGCGAGCAGCACGTCGGTGGTCGTGGGCGTCATCGACATCTTGCCGTCGCGCAGGCGGGCGAGCAGGTTCTCGCCGACGTGGGTGACCGACTCGAGGTTGTTGAAGGCCAGGAAGCCGCTGGTGCCCTTGATCGTGTGGATCGTGCGGAAGATGCTGCCGAGCAGCTCGCGAGAGCCCGGCTCCTGCTCGAGCGCCACCAGGTCCCGATCCAGCTGATCGAGGTTCTCGTAGCTCTCCACCAGGAATTCCTGGACGATCTCGTCCATCTCTTCCATGGGTCCCGCCTTTCCGTCTTCCATGACCGGTCGGGGTGGCTCATCGGCCGTGGTGGGTGGCATCTGAGCGGTTTGTCACGTGATCGTCATGTGACGAACCCTCCCCACGGGGGGCCGGACGGACGTAGGCTTCAGCGGTCACCTCTACTGCTCGGAGCACCACCCCGTGAAGCGCCCCTCCCGTCCCACCCGCCGTGCCACGACCGCCCTCGTCGCGATCGCGCTGGCGGTCGGTCTCGTCTCCCTCACCACGACGCGTGAGACGCCGCAGGCCACTGCCGCCGCCGCGGGCACCACCGCGCCCGGCGCGGGCGCCTTCACCGACATGACGGTGGTGGGCGACTCCATCACGGCGCTCTACAACGACCGGCCCGGCGACGACCGCCAGGGTTGGTGGAGCATCGTCGGCCGGCACCTGGGCGTCCCGGTCGAGCGGTACGCGCAGTCCGGGTCCGGCTACCTGAAGGTCGGCCGGCGCTGCGCGGGCGACACGTTCGGCGACCGGCCCGGTGCGCTCGCCTCGCGGCCCGACCTGCTCGTGATCGAGGGCGGTCGCAACGACTGGTCGTACTGCCGTGACGGCCTGCCCGCCGTGGCCCCGGACGCGATGGTCGACGAGGCCGTGGCCGCCTACCTCGACGCCGTCCGCGAGTCCGTGCCGGCCAGCACGCGGGTCGTCGTGCTGGGCCCGCCCTGGGGTCCCGAGGCCCATGAGCACGCCGCGCGGGTCACGGCGATCGTCCGCGCCCAGGCCGAGGCGCACGGGTTCGAGTTCGTCGACATGAGCGGGGTGCTGGACGCCTCGACGGTGTACGACGGCACGCACCCCGACCGCGAGGGCAGCCGGCGCATCGCGCAGCGGGTCATCGCCCACCTCGAGGGCGCGAGCGCCTAGCCGCGCTCCGCTCCCCTGACGCCGCGCGCCGCTCCCGAGGCGCGCACCGCTCCCTGAGCATGTCGAAGGGAGCCTTCGACAGGCTCAGGCAGCGGGGCCGGGCTCAGCGCAACGGGTCGGGCTCAGTGCAGCGGGCCGGCTCAGGCCTGGAGGGCCTCGGCCACCCGCGGGGCGATCGCGGCCAGCGCGCGTCCGCGGTGGCTGATCGCGTCCTTCTGCTCCGGGGTCAGCTCGGCGGTGGAGACGTCGTGGCCCTCGGCGGCGAACAGCGGGTCGTAGCCGAACCCGCCCTCGCCCTGCTCGGCGTGCAGCACGCGGCCGGGCATCTCGCCGTGGACGACGATCTCGGTGCCGTCGGGCAGGCACAGCGCGACGGCCGCGCGGAACGTCGCGCCGCGGCGCTCGTCGGGCACGTCGGTCAGCTGGGCGAGCAGCAGCCGGTTGTTGGCCGCGTCACCGCCCTCGTCCTTGGGGACGCCACTCCAGCGCGCGGACAGCACGCCGGGCATGCCGTTCAGCGCGTCGACGCAGATGCCCGAGTCGTCGGCCAGCGACGGCAGGCCGGTGACGTCGCGGCAGGCGCGCGCCTTGATGAGCGCGTTGCCCTCGAACGTCGGCTCGGTCTCGGCCGGCTCGGGGTACGGCTCGACGTCGGCCAGGCCCAGCACCTCGACGCCGGGAACGAGCGGCTCGAGGATGCGGCGCAGCTCGGCCAGCTTCTTGGCGTTGTTGGACGCCAGGACGACGCGCGCGCTCATCCGAGCAGGGCCTGCTCCTGCAGGCGGGTGAGGTCGGCGCAGCCCTTGGCCGCGAGCTCGAGCAGGGCGTCCAGCTCGGCCTTGTCGAACGGGGCGCCCTCCGCGGTGCCCTGCACCTCGACGAACTGCCCGCCACCGGTCATGACGACGTTCATGTCGGTCTCGGCGCGGACGTCCTCGACGTAGGGCAGGTCGAGCATGGGCACGCCGTCGATGATGCCGACGCTGATCGCGGCGACCGAGTCGAGCAGCGGCTCGCCCACGGTGGCGCCCTCGCCCTTGAGGAAGGTGACGGCGTCGGCCAGCGCGACGTAGGCGCCGGTAATCGCCGCGGTGCGCGTGCCGCCGTCGGCCTGCAGCACGTCGCAGTCGATCATGATCGTGTTCTCGCCGAGCGCCTCGTAGTCGATGGACGCGCGCAGGGCGCGGCCGACCAGGCGGGAGATCTCGTGGGTGCGGCCGCCGACCTTGCCCTTGACCGACTCGCGCGAGGAGCGGTCGTGGGTGGCGGCGGGGAGCATCGCGTACTCGGCGGTGACCCAGCCCAGGCCGCTGCCCTTGCGCCAGCGCGGCACGCCCTGCTCGACGCTCGCGGCGCACAGCACGCGGGTCTTGCCGAACTCGACCAGGCAGGAGCCCGCGGCGTGGTCGAGCCACTTGCGGGTCAGGGTGATGGGGCGCAGCTCGTCGACGGCGCGGCCGTCCTCGCGGGTCGTCATGTGCTCGACCCTACCGAGCGGCACCGACGGCCGGCCGGACGCGTCAGAGGTCGAAGACCTGGCCGCACTCGACGAGCGTCCAGGCGCCGTCGAAGGTGCTGGCGACGTCGCGGCCGACCTCGTCGCGGTCGGTCCAGGCCGGCACGTGGGTGACCAGCAGGCGCCCGACGCCGCAGCGCCGGGCGTACTCGCCGGCCTCGGCGCCGGTGAGGTGGAGGTTCGGCGGGTTCTCCTGGGACTCGACGAACGAGGCCTCGCACAGCAGCACGTCGGCGCCCTGCGCCATCGCCGCCAGCGCCTCGGTGGGCCCGGTGTCGCCGGAGTAGACCAGGGTCGCGTCGCCGGCCTGCACCTTGAGGGCGTACGCCTGCACCGGGTGGTCGACGAGCACCGGCGTGATCGTGAACGGGCCCAGCACGACCGGCTCCCCCTCCTGCCACGGCTGGAAGTCGAACTGGTCGTCCATGCCGGTGCTGGCGTCCGGGCCGTGCGCGCGGGCCATGTAGCCGGCCGTGTCGTCCGGGCCCCACACCGGGATCGGCGCGAGCGCGCCGTCGGGGTGGTACTTGCTGAAGACGAAGAAGCCGCACAGGTCGATGCAGTGGTCGGGGTGCAGGTGGCTCAGCACCACGGCGTCCACGTCGCGCGGGTCGACGTGGCGCTGCAGCGCGCCGAGCGCGCCGCTGCCCATGTCCATGACCACGCGGTAGGTGCTGCCCGCGTGCTCGGCCTCGAGCAGGTACGAGCTGGCCGGCGAGTCCGGACCGGCGTAGGAGCCGGCGCAGCCGACGATCGTGAGCCTCACGAGACCACCTCCGGGCGCATCCACGCGAACTGGTCGACGACCTCGAGCTCGGGACCCAGGAAGCGGCGGCCGAGGCGGGCGAACTCCTCTGGGCGTCCGGTGGTCAGGAACCGGTGCTGCGGGGAGGGCAGACCCGGGTCGCGCTCCAGGCCCTCGCGCACGAGCAGCCCGTAGACGTCCTTGGCCGTCTCCTCGGCGCTGGAGACGAGCGTGACGCCGTCGCCCATGACGTAGGACAGGACCCCGGTGAGCAGCGGGTAGTGCGTGCAGCCGAGCACCAGGGTGTCGACGTCGGCCGCCTGCAGCGGGGCCAGGTACTCGCGGGCGACGTCGAGCAGCTCCGGGCCGCTCGTCACGCCGGCCTCGACGAGGTCGACGAAGCGCGGGCACGGCTGGGTGAACAGGCGCACGTCCGGGTTGGCCGCGAAGGCGTCGTCGTAGGCCTGGGACGTCGCGGTGGCCGTGGTGCAGATGACGCCGACGCGCCCGTTGCGGGTGGCCCGCACGGCCCGGCGCGTGGCCGGGACGATGACCTCGACCACCGGGACGTCGTAGCGCTCACGGGCGTCGCGCAGCACGGCGGCGCTGGCGGAGTTGCAGGCGATGACCAGCGCCTTCACGCCCTGGTCGACCAGATGGTCGAGGCACTCGAGGGCGTACTCGCGCACCGCGGAGATCGGCTTGGGGCCGTACGGCTGCCGGGCGGTGTCGCCCAGGTAGAGCACCGGCTCGTGCGGGAGCTGGTCGAGCACGGCCCGGGCGACGGTGAGCCCGCCGAAGCCGGAGTCGAAGATCCCGATGGGTGCGTCAGCCACAAGCCGAGAGCGTACCCGTGAGTGCGGGCCTCACCTAGGCGAGAGCGCCCGGTGTGGCGGGGGTCGCGCGCCCGCGGTGAGCCCGGCGGCCGCGCACACTGGCGCCATGACCGACCTGCAGCTCGGACCGGACTTCGTCTGGGGCGTCGCCACGGCGTCCTACCAGGTGGAGGGGGCGGTGACCGAGGACGGCCGCGGCCCCAGCGCGTGGGACGTGTTCGCCTCGCGTCCCGGCACGGTGCGCGCCGGCCACACCGGCGACGTCGCGTGCGACCACTACCACCGCTACCGCGAGGACGTCGCCCTCATGGCCGACCTCGGCGTCGACGCCTACCGGTTCTCGGTGGCGTGGCCGCGCGTGATGCCCGACGGCATGACGGTCGAGCCGCGCGGCCTGGACTTCTACGAACGGCTCGTCGACGCGCTGCTGGAGAAGGGCATCCAGCCGAGCGCGACGCTCTTCCACTGGGACACCCCGCAGGCGCTGGAGGGCCGGGGCGGCTGGGAGTCGCGCGACGTCGCCGACCGCTTCGCCGAGTACGCGGGGGCCGTGGCCGAGCGCCTGGCCGACCGGGTGACCCGGTGGATGACGCTCAACGAGCCGGTCGTGCTGACGATGATGGGCCACGCCACCGGACGCCACGCACCGGGCAAGCAGCTCGGACTCGGTGCCCTGCAGGTCGCGCTGCACCAGCTGCTCGCGCACGGCCGCGGCGTCCAGGCGCTGCGGGCCGCCGGCGCCCGCGAGATCGGCATCGCCAACAACCACGTGCCGGTGTGGCCGTCCGACGACCACCCCGAGTCGGCGGAGGCGGTGGCGTTCTTCGACAGCCTCTACAACCGGCTGTTCCTGGACCCGCTGATCCTGGGCGAGTGGGGCGTGGACGGGTTCGAGGACCTGGTCGAGGGCGTCCGCGACGACGACCTGGCCACGATCGGACAGCCGATCGACTTCCTGGGCGTCAACTACTACAACCCGCAGGCGGTCGGCGCGCCCGGCACGGGCACCGGCACCGACCCGGCCGTGGTCGACGGCGCGATGCTTCCGCCCGACCTGCCGTTCACGTTCCACGACATCGACAGCCCGACCCACAACGACTTCGGCTGGCCGATCGTGCCGTCGGGCCTCACCGAGGTGCTCGTCGGGTTCCACGAGCGGTACGGCGACCGGCTCCCGCCGGTCTACATCACCGAGAACGGCGGGGCGTTCAACGAGGAGCCGGACGAGCACGGCCGCGTGGACGACCAGCGCCGCATCGCCTACACCGAGGACCACCTGCGCGCGCTGCGCGCGGCGATGGACGTCGGCGTGGACGTGCGCGGCTACTTCCACTGGTCGCTCATGGACAACTTCGAGTGGGCCGAGGGCTATGCGATGCGGTTCGGCCTCGTGCACGTCGACTTCGAGACGCTGGCGCGGACGCCGAAGGACTCGTTCGCCTGGTACCGCGACCTCATCGCGTCCCAGCAGCGCTCGCGCTGATCCGTCCCCAGGAGGTGGCGCGGGCTCAGGCCCAGAGCTGGCCCTCGAGGGCGTCCTCGGCCTCGTCGATCGTGCCCTCGTAGGCGCCGGTCGACAGGTACTTCCAGCCGCCGTCGCACACGACGAAGACGATGTCGGCGCTCTCGCCGGCCTTGACCGCCTTGGCCGCCTGGCCGAGCGCGGCGTGCAGGATGGCGCCGGTCGAGACGCCGGCGAAGATGCCCTCCTGGTCGAGCAGCTCGCGCACGCGGCGCACCGCGTCACGCGGGCCGACCGAGAACCGGCTGTCGATGAGCGAGGCGTCGTACAGCTCGGGGACGAAGCCCTCGTCGAGGTTGCGCAGGCCGTAGACGAGCTCGCCGTAGCGCGGCTCGGCGGCGACGATGCGCACCTCCGGCTTGTGCTCGCGGAAGAAGCGGCCGGCGCCCATGAGCGTGCCGGTCGTGCCGAGCCCGGCCACGAAGTGCGTCACCTCGGGCAGGTCGGCCAGGATCTCCGGCGCCGTGCCGAGGTAGTGCGCCTCGGCGTTCGCGGGGTTGCCGTACTGATAGAGCATCACCCAGTCGGGGTGCTCGGTCGCGATCTGCTTGGCGACCCGCACGGCCTCGTTCGACCCGCCGGCCGCCGGGCTGGAGACGATCTCGGCGCCCCACATCCGCAGCAGCTGGCGACGCTCCTGGGACGTGTTCTCCGGCATGACGAACACGCAGCGGTAGCCCTTGAGCCGGGCGGCCATGGCGATCGAGATGCCGGTGTTGCCGCTGGTGGGCTCCAGGATCGTGCAGCCCGGACGCAGCGTGCCGTCGGCCTCGGCGACCTCGATCATCCGCAGCGCGGCGCGGTCCTTGATCGAGCCGGTCGGGTTCCGGTCCTCGAGCTTGGCCCACAGCCGCACGTCCGGGGACGGCGACAGGCGCGGCAGTCCCACGAGCGGGGTGTTGCCGACGCCGGCCAGCAGCGAGTCGTACCGGGTCATCAGAGCGAGTCGACGGCACCGCCGGCGACGGCCGGCAGGATGACGACGGTGTCGCCGTCGGAGACCGGGGCCTGCAGGCCGCCGGTGAAGCGGATGTCCTCGTCGTTGACGTAGACGTTCACGAAGCGGCGGACGTCGCCTCCGTCGACCAGGCGCTCCTTGATGCCGGCGTGACGCGACTCCAGGTCGTCGATCAGCTCGGCGACGGTGCTGCCGCCGGCCTCGACGGCGCGCTGGTCGCCGGTGTACGTGCGCAGGATGGTCGGGATGCGGACCTCGATGGCCATGTCACTTCGCTTTCTGGGGGGACTCGTCGGTGTCGTAACGCTCGACCACGCGCACTTCTTCCTCCGTGACCTCGCCGTCGACGATGCGGAAGGAGCGGAAGTCGACCGGGCCGGCCTCGTGGGCGCCGTCGCGGGTGGAGACCAGGACGTAGTGCGCGTTCGGCTCCGACGCCAGGTTCACGTCGGTGCGGGACGGATACGCCTCGGTCGCGGTGTGCGAGTGGTAGACGACCACGGGCTCCTCGTCGCGGGCGTCCATCTCGCGGTAGAGCGCGAGCAGGTCGGCGGAGTCGAACTCGTAGAACGTCGGCGACATCGCGGCGTTGAGCATCGGGATGAACCGCGTCGGACGGTCCGAGCCGTACGCGCCCGCCACCACGCCGCACGCCTCGTCGGGGTGGTCGCGACGGGCGTGCTCGATGATCGCGTCGTGGATCTCTCGCTCGATCTGCAGCACGCTGGCGACTGTACCCAGCGCGTCCCACGGGCTGGGACGGCGCTCGCAGCGTGAGACTCGTCGCGAGTTGATCGTTTTGCCACGCGGCGCGCCGGGGCGACCTAGGCTCGCTCGTGCCGCAGCAGGACGTCCCCCGGGACGCTGCCGCACCGCGCCGGCTCGGGCGTTGTGCGGGCCCTCCCCGCACGAACCGAAGGACCCCCGCATGCACCGCGTCACCCGCCGCCTGCTCACCCTCCTGCTCGGGACGGCGCTCGTCGCCGCCCCGCTGACGCTCGTCACCGCGCCCGCGCAGGCCGCGCCGGCGCCGGCGCCCGGCGGAACCGTCGTCGCCTGGGGGCCGAACGGCTCCGGCCAGTCGACCGTCCCTTCGGCCCTGGCCTCGAAGAACGTCGTCGCCGTCGCGGCCGGTGGCCGGTTCTCGCTCGCGCTCAGCGACGACGGTGCGGTCACCGCGTGGGGCGACAACACGTACGGGCAGCTCGACGTGCCCGCGACCTTGGCGGACACGAAGGTCACCGCGATCGCGGCCGGCACCTATCACGCGCTCGCGCTGACCGAGGAGGGCACGGTGGTGGGGTGGGGCTATGCCGGCGGCAGCCGCCTCGACATCCCCGCGTCGCTCGACGGGGAGCGCGTCGTCGCCATCACCGCCGAGACGTCGGTCTCCTTCGCCCTGACCGAGGACGGCGACGTCGTCGGGTGGGGCTCGGGAGCGGGACTGCTCGCCGTCCCGTCGTCCCTCACCGGCAAGAAGGTGACCGCCATCTCCGTCTCGACCTACCACGCCATGGCGCTCACCGAGGACGGCACCGTGACGATCTGGGGGTCGGCCCCGCATGGCCAGGCGGCGATCCCGTCGTCCCTCACCGGCAAGACCGTCACCGACGTCGCCGCCAGCCTCTACGGCTCGCTCGTCCTCACGGACGACGGCGCGGTCACCACCTGGGGCAACAACCCCCGCGGGCGTCCCGAGGTCCCGGCGTCCCTGTCCGGGAGGACAGTGACGAAATTCGCAGTCGCAGCCCACCATGTCCTGGCCGTCGCGGACGGCGCCCTCACCGCCTGGGGCAACGACGTGGCCGAGGACGCCGGCACGGCGACCGTTCCGGCCGTCCTGGCCGGCAAGCGTGTCATCGCGGTCGCGGCACACGGGCCGGGCAGCTCGCACAACCTCGCGATCGTCACGTCGCCTGTCCTGACCACCGGGCTCGTCGCCGACACGGCAACGATGGAGGCCGGCGGCTCGGCGACGTTCACCCCCGCCGTCACGGACGCGACGCCGGACGCGCCGAGCACCTGGACGGTCGTGGGTGACGACGTCGCCACCTCGATCGACCCCGTCACCGGCGAGGTCACGCTGTCGTCGACCACAGCAGGCACCCGCACCGCGACGCTGAGCATCCCGACCGACCTGGGAACCCTCACCACGACCGTCACGCTCGTCGTCACGCCCGTCGACGTCGCGGCGCTGACGCTGAAGGTCTCCGCCGCGAGCCCGAAGACGGGCGACACCGTGTCCGTCAGCGCCGCCGGCGCGGACCGGTTCGGCAACCCGACCGGCGACGAGACCAGCCACGTCACCGTCAGCAGCAGCGACCGCACCGACACCGTCTCCGGCACGGACGTCCGCCTCGGCTCCGCCGGCCCTCGCACCCTGACCGCCACGCACGCCAACGGCACCATCGCGACCGTCCGCGTCGCTGTGGCGGCCGCACCCACGACCACCGTGCCCCCGACCACCGTGCCCCCGAAGCCGGTGGCCACCCTGCCGGCAGCACGCCTGCACGTGGCCGTCACCGGCACGCCGGTCGTCCGAGGCACCAGGACCACCGTCTCGGTGGGCCGCCTCGCCCCGCGCGAGCGCTACACCATCCGCATCGCCGGTCGCACCGTCGCCCGCGGCACCGCCGACGCGCGGGGACGCGTCCGCCGCGCCGTCGTCGTCCCCCGGACCCGTCCTGCCGCGCGGCAGCTCGTCACGGTGACGGGCTCGCGGAGCAACCGCCTCGGTCGCGACAGCCTCGCGGTCGTGACCGGCCGACTGACCGCCACGGCGAAGAAGGCCGCGGCCCGCGCCTCGACCGCCCAGCGCGTCACCGTCCGCGGGCTGGTGCCCGGGCAGAAGGTGCGCGTGACCTACCGGGGCAAGCGGATCAGCGCGGTCACCGCCCGGGCGACGAGCAGCGGCACCTACACGGTCCGCTTCGACGTCGGCCAGCGCTGGGGCACCAAGAAGGTCACCGTCCGCTCCGGCGGCCGCAGCACGCACGTCCGCTTCGCGGTCGGCCCGCGCCACGGCTGAGGTCCACCCCGCTGGGGGCGGTGAGTGGTCCACCACGCGGAGGCCCGCGATGGTGGACGGCTCACCGCCCGCCTGCGTGGAGGGTCAGTCGAGGGCGACGACGAGGGACTCCTGGACGAAGCCCAGCCAGTCGTACACGTCGCCGAAGGCGATCTCCGCGTCGTCCTCGGACGCCTCGAGCCGCTCGAGGTCCTCGTCGGTCTCGATGCCCAGCCGGACGGCCAGCGCGAGCCGGACGTCGGTGAGCGCCCGGAGCCAGGCCTGCACCTGGGCCGGGTCGAGCTCGACCTCGACCTCGGTGCCGTCGTCGCCGTCGGCGACCGGGCCGTCGTCCAGGCCACCGGCGCGCAGCGACTCGATGAGCACCTCGGCGTTGGCCACCTTGGACGTGACGAGCGACTGCTCGGTGAAGCGGCGGAACTCCGAGGCGTCGTCGGCGTCGTCGCGGTAGGCGTCGGGGAGCAGGCGGCGCAGCACCGGGTCCTCGGGTGGCAGGGCCGGCCCACCCATGCCGAGCTGGCTCGCGAGCGGGTCGGCGCTGGACTCGGACTCGCCGCTGCGGTCGCGCAGCAGCTCCACGACCTGCGCCGACAGGTTGGCCAGCAGGTGCGCCTCGGCGGGCTCGAAGGTCGCCTGGACGCGTCCGCGCCGACGACGGCGGAAGGGCTTCACACGCCGCTCCTCTGCAGGGTCGCCCACAGGCCGTACTCGTGCATCGCCTGCACGTGACGCTCCTGCTGCTCGCGGCTGCCGCTGGACACGACCGCCTTGCCGTCGTGGTGCACGGCGAGCATCAGCTCGGTGGCCTTGTCCTCGGTGTAGCCGAAGTACTCGCGGAAGACGTAGGCCACGTAGGACATCAGGTTCACCGGGTCGTTCCACACGATCGTGACCCACGGGTCCTCGAGCCGGACGTCGTCGGCGACGTCGGGCTCGTCGATCTGGACGGGGGTCGGCATGCTCACGCCGTCCATTGTGGCGGACGCCGTCCCGCCGCCCAACGCCGCAAGGCGCACGTGTGCGGGTCCCGCACTAGCCTGGCCCGGTGACCACAGGGCTGCTGACCGACCACTACGAGCTCACGATGCTCCAGGCGAGCCTGCGCGACGGCACGGCCGGACGCGCGTCCGTCTTCGAGCTGTTCGCCCGCCGCCTGCCGGACGGGCGCCGCTACGGCGTCGTCGCCGGCGTCGGCCGCGCGCTGGACGCGATCGAGCGCTTCCGCTTCGACGAGGACGACCTGGAGTTCCTGCGCGCCCACGACGTCGTCGACACCCCGACGCTCGACTGGCTCGCCGACTTCCGCTTCACCGGCGACGTGTGGGGCTACCCCGAGGGCGAGGTCTACTTCCCCGGCTCCCCCGTGGTCGTCGTCGAGGGCTCGTTCGCCGAGGCCGTGCTGCTCGAGACGGTGCTGCTGAGCATCTACAACCACGACTCGGCCATCGCCTCGGCGGCCGCGCGCATGCGCACGTCCGCGGCCGGACGCCCGCTCATCGAGATGGGCTCGCGCCGCACCCACGAGTGGTCGGCGGTCGCGGCCGCCCGCGCCGCCTACGTGGCCGGGTTCGGCGCCACCTCCAACCTCGAGGCCGGACGCACGTGGGGCGTGCCGACCACCGGCACGAGCGCCCACTCCTTCACGCTGCTGCACGACTCCGAGCGCGACGCGTTCGTCGGCCAGGTGGAGTCGCTGGGCCGCGGCACGACGGTGCTCGTCGACACCTACGACGTCGCCGAGGCCGTCCGCACCGCCGTCGACGTCGCCGGCACCGGCCTGGGCGCCGTGCGCCTAGACTCCGGCGACCTGGTCTCGCTCGCCGCCGAGGTGCGCCAGCAGCTGGACTCCCTGGGCGCCACCGACACCCGCATCATCGTCACCAGCGACCTGGACGAGTTCGCGATCGCCGCCCTCGCCCAGGCACCGGTCGACGGCTACGGCGTCGGCACCGCGCTGGTCACCGGCTCGGGCGCGCCGACGTCCGGCTTCGTCTACAAGCTCGTCTCCCGCGAGGGCCCCGACGGACGGATGGTGCCCGTCGCCAAGAAGTCCAAGGACAAGGCGTCCACCGGCGGCCGCAAGCAGGCGCTGCGCCGCCGTGACGACCGCGGCGTCGCCACCCACGAGGTCATCGGCGTCGACGTCGCCCCGCAGGACGACGGCGACGACCGCTCGCTGCTCGTCCCGCTCGTGCAGGGCGGCGAGCGGGTCGACCACTCCACGCTCGACGACGCCCGCAAGCGGCTCGACGACTCGCTGGCCGAGCTGCCGCCGTCGGCGTGCCAGCTGTCACGCGGCGAGCCCGTCCTGCCCACCGTCTACGAGGGCACGCGATGAGGGCACTGGTCGTCGTCGACGTGCAGGTCGACTTCTGCGAGGGCGGCTCGCTGGCCGTCGCCGGCGGCCACCGGGTGGCCGAGGACGTCCGTGCGCTGCTCGCGTCCGACCACGGGTACGACCACGTCGTCGCCACTCGCGACCACCACGTCGACCCCGGGCCGCACTTCAGCGACACCCCCGACTTCGTCGACTCCTGGCCGCCGCACTGCGTCGTCGGCACCCCGGGGGCCGAGCTCGAGGCGCCGCTGACCGACGACCTGTTCGAGGCGATCTTCGACAAGGGCGAGTACGAGGCCGCCTACTCCGGCTTCGAGGGTCTCGCGTCCGGCACCGGCCTGGCCGCGTGGCTGCGCGAGCACGACGTGACCGAGGTCGACGTGTGCGGCATCGCCACCGACCACTGCGTCCGGGCCACCGTGCTCGACGCGGCGAGCGAGGGCTTCAGCGTGCGCGTCCTGGAGGGGCTGACCGCCGCGGTCACCCCGGCGAACCTGGACCGCGTGCGCGACGAGTGGACGTCCGCGGGCGTCGTGGTCGCATGAGCGTCGACGCCGCCGCCCAGCCGGTCGACGCCGCCTCGCGCGACGACCTCGCCGCGAACGGGCTGCGGCTCGCGGTGGTCGACGAGTCCGACCGCGCCGGCCTCGACGCCTGGGCGCAGGCCGTGCGGCGCGGGTTCCTGGACGTCCGCGGCTCGTCCGACGCCCTCGGCGCGCGGCACGAGCTGCGCGGTCACCACCGGCACGTCGGCGTGTGGGACGAGACCGCCGCCGAGCCCGCGACGCCGGTGGGGACGATCGAGAGCTGGGTCTCGGACCTGACGGTGCCCGGCGGCGCGGCAGTCCCGGCCTGGGCGATCAGCGGCGTCACCGTCGCACCGACTCACCGCCGCCGCGGCATCGCCCGCCACCTGCTCGGCTCGGAGCTGCGCACCGCCGCGGCCGCCGGGCTGTCGTTGGCCATGCTGACCGTCTCCGAGGCGACGATCTACGGCCGGTTCGGCTTCGCGCCGTCGGCGATGGCTGCCGACCTGGAGGTCGACACGCGGCGCGCCCGCTGGACGGGGCCGACACCGACGGGTCGCACCCACCTCGTCGAGCCCGCGACGCTGCGGGCCGGTGCCGAGCGGGTGATCGACCGCGTGCGACGGGCGACGCCGGGCAACATCGTCATGGGCGAGGTGTTCCTGCGCCGCATGCTGGGCACGCTCGGCGAGGTCGCCGGCGACAAGCACACGTCCGCCTGGCGGCACCTGCGCCACGACGACGCCGACGGCACGCCCCAGGGCTTCGCGGTCTACCGCCTGGTCGAGGACGACACCGACATGGCGCGCTCGACCGTGGTGCTGCACCACCTGGTCGCCGCCACCGACGAGGCGTACGCCGCGATCTGGAGCGCGCTGCTGGAGATGGACCTCGTCTCCCGGGTCACGGCGCACCTGCGTCCGGTGGACGAGCCGCTGGGTTGGATGGTCGACGACCGGCGCGCGATCCGCACGACCACGTTCGACCACCTCTGGACGCGCATCCTCGACGTGCCTTCCGCGCTGGAGGCCCGCACGTACGAGGCGTCCGGCCGCGTGGTGCTGGAGGTCGACGACCCGATGGGCATCGCCGGCGGCCGTTTCGCGCTCGAGGCGGACGCGTCCGGGGCCGGTCAAGTCACGGCCACCGACGAGCCGGCCGACGTCCGGCTGGGGATCGACGCCCTCGCGGCGCTGCACCTCGGCGGTGTCCGGGCGCGGATGCTGCAGGCGTCCGGCCGGGTCGACGGAGACGTGAGCGTGCTGGACCCGCTCCTGGCGACGGCCCGCGCGCCGTACCTCGACCACTGGTTCTAGCTCCGGGTTCGTGGCTCAGCCGCTAGCGTTCGCGGCATGAGCTCGCCGTCGCCGAATCCGTACCGCTCCCCCACCGTCTGGGGCTTCACGGTCCTCGCGGCGTTCCTGCTCGTCATTGGCGGCTTCGTGCTCGGCGACGCCGTGGAGGCCCTCGAGGTGGTGGATGGCGGCTACCTGCTCGGCGCCGCCATCCTGCTCACGGCCGGCGTGCTGAGCCTCGTCGTCGCGGCGGCGACGCTGGGCACGCGCCTCGCGCTGGTCGAGCACGAGCAGTCGAGCGTCGTCGGCCAGCCCACCCCCGCTCCCTCCAGGCTCACCACCGCTCCCTAGGCGTGACTCAGCGGCGCCACTCGTAGGGCGTCGTGGTCGACACCTTGCGCAGTCCGGCTCGCTCGAGGATCGGACGCGAGTACTCGGTCGAGTCGCTGTGCGCGAGCGTCCAGCCACCGGCGAGGGCCGAGCGGGCGCGGGCGGCGGTGAGCGCCCGGTAGATGCCACGGCCGCGCCACGCGGGCAGCGTCGCCCCGCCCCAGATGCCGACGAAGTCGCTGCCGGCGACCGGCTCGAGGCGTCCGGCGCTGACGATCGTCCCGTCGGCCTCGGCGACCCAGAGCTCCATGCCGTCGTCGAGCGAGAGCCGGTGGAGCAGCGCGTCGGCCTCCCGTTCGGAGACGGGCTCGCCGAACGCCTCGTCCTGCATGGCGCTCATCGCGCGGACGTCCGCCTCGGCGGTGACCCGGCGCAGCGTCACCCCGTCGGGCAGCGGGACGTCGACGACGAGGCCGCTGAGCGCCCCGACCATGATCGACTCCGGCTCCCCCGCGATGAGGCCGTGCGCGGTCAGCGCCTCGTGCAGCCCCGGCGCGTGGTCGTGGCCGCGGGTCTTCCACTCGAGCCGGGTGATGGTGGGGTCGCTCATGAAGCTGCCGAGCGAGTCGGCGACGAGGCGGCGGACGCCGTCGGCGTCGGCCCCGCCCAGGTCGCGGTAGGTGACGAAGCCGCGACCGCCGCGGAACGTCACGAGCCGCAGCGGCCCGAGCCGCTCGACGGACACGGCGCTCGGCGTCTCGGCGTCGGTGCGCAGCTGCTCGTCATAGGCCCTCAGCAGGGCGGCGTCGTCCACGGGGCCATCCTCCCTTCGACAGGCTCAGGCCGCGGGCCTGGTCGGCAGCGTGCGCGCTCCTTGAGCTTGTCGAAAGGAGCCTTCGACAGGCTCAGGCCGCGGTGATCGGCTCGGCTCGGCGGCGGCGGTCACACGGGTTCGAGGACTCGTGGTCGGTGCTTGACGTGGCGGGCGTGTCTCAGTGGTCGCTGCTGTGGGTCGATCCGTGGTGGTGGGATGACTTCGACGACGCCGTCCTGACTAAGGCGGGCTGACCAGTCGGAGTCGTGGAGCAGGTGGTGGTGGAAGAAGCAGAACAGGGCGCCGTTGTCGATCGAGGTCTCACCACCCTGGCTCCAGGGTCGGAGGTGGTGGGCCTCGCACCAACCGGGTGGCCGGTCGCATCCTTTCCAGGAGCACCCCTTGTCCCGTTTCGCGAGGACGGCGCGCTGGTAGCGGTCGTGGAGGCGCTTCTCGGTGCCAGCGTCGAGGACGCGGGACTCTCCGTCGAGCACGAGGGGCAGCAGGTTGGCGTTGCAGGCGAGCCGTCGCGCCTGGGAAGCACTGAGGTCACAGCCGCTCGACAGGGTCGCCCGCGAGACGCGGTCGCGGAGGTCGTCGAGGTCGATGTTCACCGTGACGGTCGCGGCGACACCGCCGGCCTGCGGGAACGCCTCCTGCGGGAGGTGCTCGACCAGCTCGCACAGGGCCAAGCCCATGCGACGGGAGTGGTCGAGGCGCCCGATCTCGGCATCGGAGTGGTCGCCGTCGACGTCCCGGAAGATCGCGCCGTCACGGCGCGGTGAGGCCAGACCCTCCAGCACGGTCTTGAGCATGTCGGCCTGCACGTCCGGGAGAACGCCTCGGATGCTCGACCGTCCCTGGCCCATGCGGGTGATCGACAGGTGGGTCTCGTCCCACGCCTGTTTCTCCTGCCGCTCGAGCTGAGCACCGATGATCTCGTCCGCACTGTCCGGGTCGACGACCTCGACGATGCGGTTGGCCAGGCGGCGCAGGTCGTCCGCGCCGAACTCGCGCGCATGATGCAGGAGGGTGGCCTCGGCGTCGTCGTGCTGCTCGTCCACGAACCAGTCGGGCAGGGCGTCGAGGGCCTTCAGGATGATGTGCGCCTGCTCGGTCGTGAGCCGGCCGGACGCCCACCGCTCGCGGGTGACGGCACCGCGCGTCGGGTCGAGCCGCGTGAGCGAGACCAGCTTCGAGGCCTCGCGCTTCGAGACGTTGGTGGTGCTGGCCAGCCAGACGGTGGGCGAGGTGCAGCCGTCCTCGCGCGGGAGGCCGAGGTCTTCAGCGGCAGTCGTCAGCTTCACGGTGAGGGCCTGGAGCCCGGCGACTGCCTCGGCCGCGGCTCGCAGCTCGGAACGGATCTGGTCGCCCGTCAGGCGCCACGGCTCGAGCGTGCTGGACTCCTCCAGCAGTGCCGTCACTGTCGTGCCGATCATCCCGAACCCCCGTGTCGAACGTTTGTTCTAGTCTACCTCGACGGGGTGACAGGGACGACGGCTAAATCCCAGAATTGCAGGCATTTTCTCGCTTCGACAAGCTCAGCGAGCGGGGCCCGGGCACGCCGACGAGCCGACCGATCTGAGCACCCAGCTCCGTAATCAGCCCCTCGGGCGACCGAGCACCCGGGCCCCTTCGACAAGCTCAATGAGCGCGCCATGCCCTCAGCACGACGACGCCCCCTCCCGCCGGAGCGGGAGGGGGCGCCAGGCGAGCAAGCCTCAGCGCACGCGGACCTTCACGGTCACGGTGCGGCCCGCCGTCTGCGTGCTGCCGAGGTACGTGACCTTCAGCGTGTGCAGGCGGCGTCCGGACGGCTTGACCTTGAGCACCAGGCGACCGTCGCGCAGCGCGGCCGTGCCGAGCACCCGGCGTCCGTCCGTGACCCGAACCGCGCCGGTCGGGACGTGGCCTACGCCGCGCACCGCGACCGTGAGCCGCACCGAGCGGCCCTGCTTCACCGACGACGCGGAACGCTTGACGGCCACGCTGGCGGACGCCTTCTGGACGACGACGCGGGCCGTGCCGACGCTGGACGTGCTGCGGGCGGTGCCCGCGTAGGACGCCGTGAGCGTCCGGCTGCCGACCTTCAGGCCGGAGACGGAGAACGTCGCCACGCCATTGCGGACCGCCGCGGTGCCGACCGTGCGCGTGCCGTCCTTGAGCGTCACGGTGCCGTTCGCGGTGACGCCCGAGGCGCCCTTCACCGCGACCGTCACGGCCACCTTCTGTCCGTGGACCGCCTTGGCCGGGGCCTTGACCGTCGTCGAGGTGCGCAGGCTGTCGGCGAAGACCTTCGCGGCCCCACCGAGGCGCAGGAACACCGTCTCGCCGGTGGCGTCCTTGAGCCCGTCGTTGTCGGTCACGGCGTAGACCCGGCCGTCGGCCGCGATCGTCAGGCCCTCGAGCTTCTCCTGCGTCCAGCCGTTCGTCGCCTGCAGGTCGGGCAGGACGTCGTGGGCCAGCTTCTTGGGCAGCACGGGGACGCCCTTCGGGTCGCCGGCCGGGACGTCGACGGTGTAGATGCGCTTCACGCGCGCCTTGGGGCCGTTGAGCTTGTCGCGCTCGACGACCGCGAGGGTGTCGGCGTCGACGGCGACGATCTCGGACAGACCCATCCAGTCGGCCCCGTCACGACGCGGCGTCTGCAGCTCGTAGCCGTACCAGTGCCACTGCTTCGTGGCGACGTCGTAGCGGCCCAGGCGCGTCGTGCTCTCGCCCTCGAACGCGTCGTTCGGCGCGGCGCCGTCGGTCCACAGCGGACGCTGCACGGCGACCCACACGTGCTCGCCGCGCGCGTCGTTCGTGGTGGTGACGCCCTCGAGGCCCCACTTGCCGATCTTCGACGTGACGTCGGCCGGGAGCTCGACGGTCTCGACCACCTCGCCCTTCGCATCGGTGCGCAGCACCTTGTTGCCCGGGCCGGTCGCGCCCTCGACGGCGAGCCAGAACCCGCCGTCGGCGCGGGCGGCGATGCCCTCGACGTCCAGCTTGGCCGGCACGCCGCCGACGGTGACCGGACGGGCGGCGGTGATGACGGCCGGGGTGCGACGCACGTCGACGGTGTAGAGCTGGGCGACGTCCAGCGCCGCGTCGGAGGCGGCGTAGATCGTGCCGGGGTCCGTCGGGTGCGCGGCCAGGGCGCCGAGCGCCGTCCAGCCGACCGGCTTGCCGTCGACGTCCGCCGAGCGGATGGACGGGAACGTGGCCGTGCCCTTGCCGTGCTCGAACAGCTGCACCGAGGCACGGACGCCCGTGGCGGCGTCGTCGGTCTCGCTGGAGACGGCGAGCAGGTCGCGCGACTCGATCGCGAGCAGTCCCTCGGGTCCGTTCGTGGTCGGGAGCGCGTGGACGTACCGCGGGTTGCGCGGGTCGGTCATGTCGTACGCGACGACGACGTTGCTGCGCTCGGAGCCGACGAAGGCGTAGCGCTTCCCGCCGAAGGTGCCGATGGTCAGGCCCTCGGGCTCGGGGCCCTTCTTGGCCGCGCGGTCCTCGTTGTGCAGGCCGAGGCTGATGACGATGTCGGCGAACGAGCTGCCGGCGTCCCAGACGACGTCGCCGGTGGTGGAGTCGAAGACGCTCCAGCCGCGCGATCCGCCCTTCCAGTCACCCTCGTTGGCCGTGGCCAGGTAGCGGTCGTCGACCCAGCCGATCGCGTCGGGCTCGCGCACGACGCCGGTGATGGTGTCGGTCGGCGAGATCCTGCCGTCCTTCTTGGTGTCGAAGCCGGACGCGGTGACCGTGCCGGCGCTGAACACGCGCTCGATCGCGCGCGTCTTCAGGTCGATGACCACGACGCCGTTGTTCTCCTGCAGCGTCACGGCCAGCTTGTTCTCGCCGTTGATCGAGACGTACTCCGGCTCGGGGTCCTGCGGGGTGTCGAGACCGGCGGCGACGAGCGCGGGCAGCGGCGAGCCGTCCGCGTTCGTCAGGTCGATGCGCTGGGCGGTCCAGGCGGACGGCGCGCCGTCCAGCTTCACGACCTGGACGAAGCCGGCGGGAAGCTGGGGCAGGTCGCCCTTCGCGCCGCCGGCCGGGGTGGCGTCCTCGTCGCGCTGGTTCTCGATCGCGATGGCGGCGTAGGCGCCGTCCTTGCTGATGGCGATCGAGTCGGGCTGGCCCTGCAGGTCGATGCTGGCGACGCGCCTGGTGTCGGACAGGCGCACCACGTCCAGGCGGCCGGACGGGTTCGCGAAGTCGCCCCCGCTGGTGTCGACCACCACGAGCACGTACTGGCCGTGGACGGCCACGGACGTCGGCTGGTCGTCGGCGTCGCCGAGCTGGGCCAGCGACAGGCTGCCCTCGCCGCGGGGACGCTGGGGGTCGGTGATGTCCAGGAACCCGATGCGCTTGCCCGGGGCGTCGGTGTAGATCAGCGTCCGGCCGTCCTCGGAGACCGTGGAGATCTCGGCGACGGTCTCGCTGCTGGCCGGCACGTCGGCGGGCAGGTTCTGGAACACCGGGTAGGTCGCGGTGCGGTGGAACGCGGACGGCGAGGGGGTCGCGGTCGGCGTCGCCTGGGCGCCGGACGCCAGGGCGGGGACGAGGGTCGCGGTCAGCGCGAGGGTCGCGAGACCGGCGAGCCCACGACGGGTGGGTCGGGACATGCTGCTCCTAGGTCGGGGGACGAGCCCGACCAGGCTGGCGGTCCGCCGGCGACCGGCACGAGAGCCGACCGGTGAACGTCCGGCGAACAGTCCCCCGGGGCCTTTCGCGGCGAACCCGCCCCGCCGGCGTCCGCCGCGCTCTAGGGTCGCCGCATGACCAGCGAGCCGACCGCGTCCCCCGCCCCGAGCCGCGACCGCACCGAGGCCAACGAGTGGTTCGCGATCGGCGGCTTCGTCCTGCTGGTGGCGGTCCTGCTCGCCGGGACGGGATGGACGAACGCCGAGGGCGGCGCGCTGGTCGCGCTGCTCGCCCTCGGCGCCGTCGCCGCGGTCTGCGGCTTCCTGCTTCTCGTCGTCGGGGCGGTCATCGCCGGCACGACCATCGCCCTGCGGGCCGAGCGCGCTCGGCTCGAGAGCCCGACCGACTAGCCCAGCAGCTCCTTGGCCAGCAGCGTCAGCGTCTGCTCGCGGGCCTCGGACGCGCGCGCGTCGCCGCCGCGGTGCGCGGACGCCACCGGGTGCAGCATGACCTCGTCGACGCCGAAGCCGTCGGCCAGCGCGCGGATCTCGTCGGCCGCCTCGCCCGGCTCGCCGACGACGGCGCGGCCGATGCCGGACGTCACCATCTCCATGAGCTGCGGGTGCAGCGGCTCGGCCTGGGCGTCCTCGACCAGCTCCAGCGGCCCGAACGGCTGACCGGTGCGCAGGCGCGCCATCTGGCGCATCTGCGGCAGGGCGAGCAGCTCAGCCTCGTCGTGGGTGGGGGCGACGACCGCGTTGACGGTCAGGAACGTGGTGGGCGCGGCGCACAGGTCGCTGGGCCGGAAGTTCTCGCGGTAGTAGGCGAGGGCCTCGGCCGTCCCCTGGCCGGAGAAGTGGTGCGCGAAGACGTACGGCAGGCCCTTCTCGGCGGCCAGCTCGGCGGAGTACATCGACGACCCGAGCAGCCACATGCGCGGCTCGCTGGCCGCGGCCGGGGTGGCCTTGAGGACGTACTGCTGGCGCGGCACCGGCACGCGGACCCCCTCGGTGCCCATGAGCGCCACGACGTCGTCGAGGTACTGCGGGAACTGGTGGACGTCGGTGTCGTCGCGGCCGGCGGCACCGCGCAGCGCCATGGACGTCACCGGGTCCGAGCCGGGCGCGCGGCCGATGCCCAGGTCGATGCGTCCGGGGTAGGCGGCCTCGAGCAGCGCGAACTGCTCGGCGACGGCGAGCGGCGCGTGGTTCGGCAGCATGACGCCGCCGGAGCCGAGCCGGATGCGGTCGGTCTGGGCGCCGAGGATGCCGATCATCACCGGCGGGGACGTCGCGGCGACGGCGGCCATGTTGTGGTGCTCGGCGACCCAGTACCGCTCGAAACCGGCGGCGTCGGCGGTCTGCGCGAGGCGGACGGTCGCCGCGACGGCGTCGGCGGAGGTCTGGTCGGAGCGGACGGGCACGAGGTCGAGCACGGACAGGCGCATACCTGGGGCAACGCACGCGGTGCCCGGTTGCTTCCGTGTCACGGTCACCGTGATCGGGTGACGGCTGTCACCGCGGGCTGGTACACCTTCTCCATGCAGGTCACCCGGGCCCAGGCGCTGCGCTACCGCGTGCACGCCCAGCAGCTCGAGCGCACCGGCGTGCACGACGACGCGGCCGTGCTCGACCTCGGCGTCCAGGACACCGGTCCCGACGGCGCCCCGTGGGCCCTCGCCCTCCGCGGCTGCGAGCCCGCGCCCGGCTCCACCGTGCTGGTCTGGACGCTGCGCGGAGCCCCCGCCGTCTACCGGCGCGACGAGGTCGCGCAGGTCGCGAGCGCCACCGCGCCGCTCAGCGAGCGCGACGCGGCCAAGCGCGTCTTCGACGCGGCCAAGCCGCTCAAGGCCGCGCACGTCCCGGTCACCGACGCCCTGGCGAAGGTGGCCTCGCTCATGCGGGAGGTCGTCGACCACCCCATGCCGAAGGGCGACGTCTCCACCGCCATGACCGCGCGGGTCGACGAGCCCTACCTGCGCGAGTGCGGCCCCTGCGCCACGACGCACCTGTACGAGCAGCCGTTCCGGCTCTCCGCGCTCCAAGCCGGGCTCGAGCTGCGCCCCCGCACCTCTCCCCCGGTGCTCGAGCGCATCCGCGGCTGGTCCGGCCCGCAGCCGGCGAAGCCGCACCTCGACCCCATCCGCGCCTACCTGCACCTCGTGGGCCCGGCCACGCCGGCCGAGGTCGCCGGCTTCCTCGACTCGCGCATCCAGGACGTCGCCACCCACTGGCCGGCCGACGCCGTCACGGTCGAGGTCGACGGCGAGTCCCGCTCGGTGCTGGCGTCCGACGCCGACGCGCTGCGCGAGGCGCCGCGGGCCGAGGCCGTGCGGCTGCTCGGCCCGTTCGACCTGTTCCTGCAGTCGCGCGACCGCGAGCTGCTGGTGCCCGACAAGCGCCACCGCGATGCGCTGTGGCCGCGGCTCGGACGTCCGGGCGCGGTGCTGGCCGGCGGCGAGCTCGTGGGCACCTGGCGCCCGCGCACGTCCGGCGGCGTGCTGAAGCTGCAGACCGAGCTGTGGACCCGGGTCGACGCCGCCCTGCTCGCCCACCAGGCCGAGCGGCTCGCCGACTTCCGCGGCGTGCGCTTCGGCGGCTTCGTCGACGCCTGACCCACCTCACCGAGTGCAGGGGTCGCTTTCCCGCTGAGTGTGACGTTCCGGGGGTGGATCGGCCGGATCCACCCCCGGAACGTCACACTCAGCGGGAACGGGACGGGGTCTAGGCGGTGACCTTCTCGTCCGCGGGGGCGAAGGTGCCCAGCCGCTCGACCAGGAAGCCGCCCGGGTACGAGCGCACCCGCTCGAGGTCGCGGTTGAGCTGCGGCGTGCGGCGGGCCGGGAGCAGCGCCACCACGCGTCCGCGCAGCCGCACCGCCCCGTGCGAGGCGTGCTCGAACCAGGCCGGCGGGTGCGGGTAGCCGAACGCGTCGCGCAGCGGCGGGTCGAGCAGCGCGATCGAGAACGCCCGCACGAGCCGCTTCGCCGGACGCGGGTAGAAGGTAGTCAGCAGCTCCAGCGTGGCGTCGGCGACCTCCCGCGAGCGCCAGTCGTACGCGAAGTGGGCCGCCTCGTAGTCGTCCATGAACGTGGCGAACGCGTCGTAGTCGGCCGGCACGTCCTGGATGCCCATGAGCCGCCCGAGCCGCTGGTAGTAGCGGACGGTCGCGGTGCGCTCGGCCTCCGTGCCGCGGCGCCAGCCGTAGCGCTCGATCCAGCGCACCGGCGTGACGACGAACGTCGCCAGCACGTACCGCATGTCGTCGTTCGAGATGCCGTACCGGCCGTGCATCTGGTTCATCCGGCGGATCGCCGAGCGTCCGGAGGCCGACTCCATGCCGTCGACGTTGATCGCCTCGAGGATGAGCACGGTGTCGTCGTGACGCTTCTGGGTCGCGGTGGTGAACTGTCCGGTCTCGTGAAGCAGGCGTCCGATCGACGGCACCGCGTACGTCCGGAAGAGCGCGAAGCTGAGCGCCTGGGTGACGTCCCAGGGGAACTCCAGCGTCGCCTGGATGCGCGCCATCTCCTCGAAGTCGGTCTCGGGGTCGAGCGACGCGAGCCGGCGCTGCCAGCGGCGCTTGCCGGGCAGGCCCGGCGGTCTCACAGCACCACGCCCAGGAACGCGACGATCTCGTCCAGAGCGTCCTTCGAGGCCGGGACGACGCCGGGCAGGCTGATGAAGCCGTGGATGGCCTCGGGGTAGTCGACCACCTGCACCTTCACGCCCGCGGCCTCCAGCACCTCGCGGTACTTCTCGCCGTGGTCGCGCAGCGGGTCGTGCCCGGCGGTGAGGATGAGCGCCGGGCACAGGCCGGTGTGGGACGCGGCACGGATCGGCGAGGCCTGCCAGTCCTCGATCCCGTAGGCGTCGCCCAGGTACGTGCGGCTGAACGTGCGCATGCTGCGGCTGGTGAGCACGGGCGCGTGGGCGTTGGCGTCCTCGGACGGGTAGCGCTCGTAGATCTCGACGGCGGGGTAGATGAGCACCTGCCCGCGCAGCTCGACGCCGGTGTCGCGGGCGTGCAGCGCGCAGACCGCGGCGAGGTTGCCGCCCGCGCTGTCGCCCATGACCGCGACGCGTGCGGGGTCGCCCCCCAGCTCGGACGCGTGGGCCAGCAGCCACTCCAGCGCGGCGACCGCGTCGTCGGACGCCGCCGGGTAGCGGTGCTCGGGCGCGAGCCGGTAGCTCGGCGAGACGACGACCGCTCCGGTGCGCGACGCGACGTGGCTGGCCACCCAGGCGGACTGGCGCGGCTCGCCCTGGCACCAGCCGCCGCCGTGCAGGTTCAGCACCACCGGGCGGGGCGCGCCGGCGCTGCCGCGCGGCGTGTGGACGAGCACCGTGGAGACGAAGCCACCGGCCAGCTCGACCTCGAGCTCGCGCACGTCCACGTCCGTGGCCGGCCGGCCGAAGATCACCTGGGCGCCGCGCATCGTCAGCTGGCGGGTGCGCCGGGCGCGCGTGCGGATCATGGCGTCGTCGTCGACCGCCTCCTGCGGCGACGAGAGCCGTCCGAGGACGGCGGCGAACAGACGGGTCTGCCAGGGCATGCTCATGGGACCCCAGGGTGCCCGACCCGGGTGTCAGCGCCCGAAGCGCGCCCGCATGAGCTCCTCGGCGTCGGCGGCCCGGGCGACCAGCTCGGCGGCCAGCGCGTCGGGCGTCGCGACCTCCAGCAGCGCCAGCCGGTCCAGGTCGCCGATCGGCAGGATGGCGGCCAGCTGCCACAGCGCGGTGACCGGGTCCGGCGACAGCTCGACGTCCGGCGACCACGGCAGCTCGACGAGGGTGGCGAGCCGGGCGACGCACCCGCGCACCGCCAGCTCGGCGTCCTGCAGGGACCGGCGCCAGCGCTCGTCCCACACCAGCTCGGGCCGCAGCCGGACGCGCGCCCGCGGGTACGGGTCGTCGGGGAGCCACTCCACGACGTCCAGCCGCCGCGTGCCGGTGACCAGCATCGCAACGCCGTCGTCGATCGCCTCGACGTGGTCGATGCGCGCCAGCGTCCCCGTGCCGAAGCGGATGTCGCCGCCGCCGACCTCGTGGCCCCGCTCGATCAGCACGACGCCGAGCTCGGGCCGGTCGGACGCCATGAGGTCGTCCATCATCTGGCGGTAGCGCGGCTCGAAGACGCGCAGCGGCAGGTTCGCGCCGGGCAGCAGCACCGAGCCCAGCGGGAACATGGCCAGCTCCACGTCGTCCACGGGACTAGCCCGACGCCTTGAGCGCCCAGGTGCGCAGCGTGTCGATGCGCTCCTTGAGCTGCTTGACCGACGCCTGCGCGGCGGGCGGGCCGCCACAGGCCGAGCGCAGCCGGTTGTGGGTGACGCCGTGCGGCTCGCCGGTGCGGTGGTGCCACGCCCCGACCAGGGCGTGCAGCTCGCGGCGCAGCGCGCTGGTCTCCTCGTGGGCGGCCATGCGGTCGGCCTCGGGGTCGGGCGCGGCCACGCCGGCGGCCTTCTTCTGCTGGGCACGCTTGGACCGCGCGGACTTGAGCAGCTCGGCGACCTGGTCGGGCTCGAGCAGGCCGGGGATCCCGATGAAGTCCAGCTCCTCCTCGCTGCCGGGCTGGACGAACGTGTCGTGGCCGTACTCGCCGCCGTCGAACAGCACGCGGTCGAACGAGGCGTCGCTGCCCAGCGCGGCGAACGTGCCGAGCTCGAGCTCGCCGGACGCCTTGGTGTCCTGCTCGGCCTTGGCCAGCATCTCGGCCTCGGCGGCGAACAGGTCGTCCTCGTCCTTGACCGGACGTCCGATGACGTGGTCGCGCTCCTGCTCCATGCCGCCGGCGTACGACAGCAGCAGCGGCACGCTCGGCACGAAGATGGACGCGGTCTCGCCGCGCCGGCGGGCGCGCACGAAGCGGCCGACGGCCTGGGCGAAGAACAGCGGGGTCGAGGTGGCCGTGGCGTAGACGCCGACGGCCAGCCGCGGGATGTCGACGCCCTCGGAGACCATGCGCACCGCGACCATCCAGCGCTTGTCGCTGTCGGCGAACTCGGCGATGCGCTCGCTCGCGCCGGCCTCGTCGGACAGGACGATCGTGGGCAGCTCGCCGGTGATCTCCTTGAGCAGCTTGGCGTAGGCGCGCGCGGACTCCTGGTCCGAGGCGATGACGAGCCCGCCGGCGTCCGGCACGTGCCGGCGCACCTCGTCCAGGCGGCGGTTCGCGCCGTCCAGGACGGCCGGCATCCAGGCGCCCTTGGGGTCGAGCGCGGTGCGCAGCGCCTGGGCCGCGAGGTCGCGGGTCATCGGCTCGCCGAGGTTGGCCGAGATCTCGTCGCCGGCGCGCGTGCGCCAGTGCATCTCGCCGGCGTACGCCATGAACAGCACGGGACGGACGACGCCGTCGCGCAGCGCGTCGCCGTAGCCGTAGGAGTAGTCGGCGACGCTCGCGACCGAGCCGTCGTCCTGCGGCGCGTAGGTGACGAACGGGATCGGGTTCTCGTCGGAGCGGAACGGGGTGCCGGTCAGGCAGATGCGCCGCACCGCCGGGTCGCACGCCTCGCCGACCGCGTCGCCCCAGGCCAGCGCGTCACCGGCGTGGTGCACCTCGTCCAGGATGACCACGGTCCGTGCCCGCTCCATGCGCACGCGGAAGCCGTTGGGGTTCGCGGCCAGCCCGGCGTAGGTGACGGCGAAGCCGTTGAACTCCTTGCCGAGCACGCCGCGTCCGCCCAGCGAGGGGTCGAGCCGGATGCCGAAGCGGTGGGCGGCGTTGGCCCACTGCGTCTTCAGGTGGTCGGTCGGCGCGACGACCACGACGCGCTCCACGACGCCGCGGGCGAGCAGGTCGGCCGCGAGGGTCAGCGCGAAGGTCGTCTTGCCGGCGCCGGGCGTCGCCACCGCGAGGAAGTCGCGCGGCTGCGTGCGCTGGTACTTCTCGAAGGCGGCGGCCTGCCAGGCGCGGAGCCCGGCGCTACTCACCCTGGGGAGCGTCGTCGTTCAGGGACTGCCAGATTTCCTTGCACTCGGGGCACACCGGGAACTTCTCGGGAGCGCGGCTGGGGACCCACACCTTGCCGCACAGCGCCACCACCGGCGTGCCCATGACCATGGCCTCGGTGAGCTCACCCTTGGGCACGTAGTGCGAGAACCGCTCGTGGTCACCGTCGCCGGGACGCAGGTCGGTGCGCTCGTCATGGACCGTCTGGGTGCCGCCGCCGCCGCCGCCGAAGATCGTCACGTCCGGGAGTCTAACCCGCCGACCCCGCCCGACCGAAGCGCGCGAGCGAGCCGGGTCAGTTCTCGGTGGGGTCGTCGGGGAACGTGGCCAGGAAGCGCGCGTCGCCCTCCTGGCGGCGCAGCACGCTGCGCCACAGGTTCTCCGGCTGGGGCGTGAGGACGTCCTCGTCGCGGGCCTCGGTGACCAGCCACGAGCCCTCGGCGATCTCGTCCTCGAGCTGGCCGGCGCTCCAGCCGGCGTACCCGGCGAAGACCCGCATGCCGAGCAGCTCGGTCGCGTCCGGCACCGGGCCGTCGAGGTCGACCAGGCCGAACCGTCCGGTCATCGGCCGGAAGCCGGCCGGGCTGGAGCCGGCGGGCACGACGGCGACGGCGAGCGCGGAGTCCATCGACACCGGACCGCCCTCGAACAGGCAGTCCGGAGCCCCCACGAGCGCCGACCACGAGGGCAGGACGTCGTCGACGTCGGCGTGCGTCGGATGGTTGACGATGACGCCCAGGGCGCCGTCCTCGTCGTGGTCGAGCAGGAAGACGACGCTGCGGCGGAACGGCCCGCTCTCCACCGAGGGGGTCGCCACCAGGAGGCGTCCGCGCATCGAGTCCATGCCCCTATGATGCCCACATGTCGCACGGAGCGCCCGCGTCCGAGGAGTTCACGATCGACGAGCTGGCCCAGCGCGCCGAGATGACCGTGCGTAACGTCCGGGCGTACTCGGGTCGTGGGCTGATCCCGCCGCCCCGCCTGGAGGGCCGCACCGGCTACTACAACCAGGTCCACCTGCAGAAGCTGCGCCTCGTGCGCGAGCTCCTCGACCGCGGCTACACGCTCGCGGCGGTGGAGAAGGCGATGCTCTCGAACCCGTCGACGGCCAGCTCGCACGCGCTCGACCTGCTCCAGGTGCTCGACTCCCCCGGACGCGAGGAGGAGCCCGAGGAGATGTCGCGCGACGCCCTGGCGGCGCTCGCCGGCGTCGGCCGCGACGACGCCCTCATCGACGCGCTGGTCGAGTACGGGCTGGCGGAGCACGTCGACGAGAACACGGTCCGTCTGGTGTCGCCCACCGTCGTCCGGGCCGGGGCCGCGGCCGTCGCGCTGGGCCTGTCGACGACCACCGTCATGGCGCTGTTCCCGCTCATGCGCGAGTCGCTGAGCCGCATCGCCGACGCGTTCGTGGCCAGCACGGTCGACGAGATCGTCCAGCCGTTCCTCGACGCCGGCATGCCCGAGGGTCAGTGGCCCGACGTCGTGGCCGTCGTCGAGCGGCTCATCCCCGTGGCCAGCCAGGTGACGCTCGGCATCTTCCGCCGCCAGCTCGGCCAGGCGATCGAGCACGAGCTCGGCGAGAAGCTCGCCGAGCTCGGCTACGGGACGCCGGAGGAGCCGGTCAGCGGGTCGTGACCGACCCGGTCGACTTCGGCACCAGCTCGATCCAGGTGCGGCCCGGGTCGACCGTGAAGCCCTTGCCGTCCGCGGTCTTCAGCGAGATCGTCGAGCCCAGCGTCCGCTTGCTCCACGTGCCCTCGACGACGCCGCCGTCGGCGCGCAGCAGCGTCGCGCGGCCCTGGCCCTTGAACACCGTCTCCGGCACCGGGTTGCCGCCCGGGTCGCGGTAGCCGGCGTCCTTCACGTCCGCCGACAGCACGAGGATCGACGTGGCCCGGAACTCCTGGCCCGACGCGGCGTGACCGTTCTGCCGGGTCCACGTGCCGCCCTTGCGGGCCCACTCGGTGGTGTGGCTGCTGGAGAAGCGGACGCTCGCCCGCGAGGCGGTCTTGGCCGCGGGGACGGGCTTCGCGCCCTTCGCCGTCCACGGCAGGTAGTCGCGCGCGACCTCGTCCTCGCCGGCCTTCGCGGCGACCTGGCGCAGGTCCATCAGCCGGTCGTACGGCGCCCGCTTGGCGGGGTCACGGGTGAAGCCGGGGGCGCCGTTGTCCTCGGACCAGACCTTCACGTCGGCGCGGTCGAGCACGGCGTACGCCTTCTGCGCGCCGCCGGAGGCCACGACCTGGCCCTCGACCGGCGCGGCGATGCCGGCGTCGGTGCCGCGCAGGGAACGGACGTGACCGATCTTGGACGGCACCTTGCCGTGGTAGATCGCGGCCAGGCGGGTGATGCCGCCCTCGACCATCTCCTCGACGACGAGGTCGGCGTGGTGGACGCCGTACTGCGGCTCGCCGCTGCTGGAGTTCTCGATCTTCACGACGAACGGCGGGTTCTTGGGCAGGCCGCCCTTCAGCTCCAGGCCCGTCAGCGGGGACCGGGCGACGAGGGTGGCGCCACCGCGCTCGTCGGCGTCCGGGCTGGGCTTCGAGCCGGGCTTCTCGTCGGTCGAGCAGGCCGGGAGCGCGAGGCCGGCGACGAGCAGGGCGGAGAGCAGGGTGGTGCGTGACGTCATGGTGCCCAAGCATGCACGAACAAGCCACGGATCCCGGGCACGGCACCCGGCTCGTCGTGCGGTGTCGGTGCGTCCTGCCACCATGAAGGCCACATGAGCGAGCGAGGAACGAGCACCGAGGCCGGGCCGGACGGACACGCGACGCCCGGGCCGATGGCGGGCTTCGCGCCGGCCACCCGCGAGTGGTTCGAGCGCACCTTCACCGCGCCCACGCCCGCCCAGCTCGGCGCGTGGGACGGTGCCGCGCGCGGCGACCACCTGCTCGTGGTGGCGCCCACCGGGTCGGGCAAGACGCTCGCCGCGTTCCTGTCGTCCATCGACCGGCTGATGCGCCGGCCGCTCGACGCCGAGCGCACCGGCACCCGCGTCCTCTACGTCTCCCCGCTCAAGGCGCTCGCCGTCGACGTCGAGCGCAACCTGCGCTCGCCGCTGGTCGGCATCACCCAGACCGCGCTGCGCCGCGGCGAGGAGCTGCACCCGGTGACGGTGGGCATCCGCTCCGGCGACACCCCGCAGGCCGAGCGACGCAAGCTCGTCACCAGCCCGCCGGACGTGCTCATCACCACGCCGGAGTCGCTGTACCTCATGCTGACGTCCGCGGCCCGCGAGACGCTGCGCGACGTCGACACCGTCATCGTCGACGAGATCCACGCCGTCGCCGGCACCAAGCGCGGCGCCCACCTGGCCCTGTCGCTGGAGCGGCTCGACGACCTGCTCGGCCGTCCGGCCCAGCGCATTGGCCTGAGCGCCACCGTCCGACCGCACGACGAGGTGGCGCGGTTCCTGGGCGGACGCGCGCCGGTACGCGTCGTCGCGCCCGAGTCGCCGTCGCGGCTCGAGCTGGGCGTCGTCGTGCCGGTCGAGGACATGACCTCGATCCCCGCCCCGAAGCGCGAGGAGGGCAGCGGCGCCCGGGCGCTCGACGACGACCAGCCGGCCGGCAGCATCTGGCCGCACGTCGAGGAGCACGTGCTCGACCAGGTGCTCGGCCAGCGCTCGACCATCGTGTTCGTCAACTCCCGCGGCCTGGCCGAGCGGCTCACCGCGCGGCTCAACGAGCTCTACGCCGAGCGGCAGGGCGAGGGGGCCGACGAGACGCTGGTCGCCCGCGCGCACCACGGCTCGGTCAGCAAGGAGCAGCGGGCGATCATCGAGGACGACCTCAAGACCGGGCGGCTGCGCTGTGTGGTGGCCACGTCCAGCCTGGAGCTCGGCATCGACATGGGCGCGGTCGACCTCGTCGTGCAGGTCGCCTCGCCGCCGTCGGTGGCGAGCGGGCTGCAGCGCGTCGGTCGCGCCGGGCACCAAGTCGGCGAGGTCTCGCGCGGCCTGGTCTACCCGCGCACCCGGCACGAGCTGCTCGGCGCGGCCGTCACCGCCGAGCGCATGCAGGCCGGGCTGCTCGAGGCCATCTCGGTGCCGGCCAACCCGCTCGACATCCTGGCCCAGCAGACCGTCGCCGCCTGCGCGCTGGAGCCGCTGGACGCCGAGGAGTGGTTCGCGACCGTCCGGCGCAGCGCGCCGTTCGCCACGCTCCCCCGCTCCGCGTACGAGGCCACCCTCGACCTGCTCAGCGGCCGCTACCCGTCCGACGAGTTCGCCGAGCTGCGCCCGCGCGTGGTCTGGGACCGCGACGGCGCGACGCTCACCGGCCGCCCCGGTGCGCAGCGGCTCGCGGTCACCAGCGGCGGCACGATCCCCGACCGCGGGCTGTTCACCGTCACGCTGCCCGAGGGCGAGGAGCAGTCCCGCGGACCGCGCAAGGTCGGCGAGCTCGACGAGGAGATGGTCTACGAGTCACGCGTCAACGACGTCTTCGCGCTCGGCGCCACGAGCTGGCGCATCCAGGAGATCACCCACGACCGGGTCGTCGTCACCCCCGCGCCCGGCCAGCCGGGCAAGCCGCCCTTCTGGCACGGCGACAACGAGGGACGTCCGGCCGAGCTCGGCGAGGCGATGGGCTCGTTCGTCCGCGAGATCACGTCGGGCACCACCAAGCAGGCCCGCGCCCGCGGCGAGGCCGCCGGGCTCGACCGGTTCTCGGTCGACAACCTGCTGGCCTTCCTGGAGGAGCAGCGCGGCGCCACCGGCGTCCTGCCCACCGACCGCCGGCTCGTCGTCGAGCGCTTCCGCGACGAGCTGGGCGACTGGCGCGTCGTCCTGCACTCGCCGTACGGACGCCGGGTGCACGCGCCGTGGGCGCTGGCCGTGGCCGCCCGCATCCTCGAGCGGCACGGCATCGACGGCTCCGTGGTGGCCTCCGACGACGGCATCGTGGCGCGCATCCCCGACACCGAGTCCGAGCCGCCCGGCGCCGACCTGTTCGTGTTCGATGCTGACGAGCTCGACCGTCTGGTCACCGACGAGGTGGGCGGGTCGGCCCTGTTCGCAGCCCGCTTCCGCGAGTGCGCGGCCCGCGCCCTGCTGCTGCCGCGGCGCAACCCGGGCAAGCGGTCACCCCTGTGGCAGCAGCGCCAGCGCTCGGCCCAGCTGCTCGACGTGGCCCGCAAGTTCCCGACCTTCCCGATCCTGCTCGAGACCGCGCGCGAGTGCCTGCAGGACGTCTACGACCTGCCCGCCCTCGACGCGCTGGCCCGCCGCATCGCGTCGCGCCAGGTCGAGATCGCCGAGGTCACCACGGAGAAGGCGTCCCCGTTCGCGCACACGCTGCTGTTCGGCTACGTGGCGTCCTTCCTCTACGAGGGCGACACCCCGTTGGCCGAGCGACGGGCGTCCGCGCTGTCGCTCGACCCGGCGCTGCTGTCGGAGCTGCTGGGCCGGGCCGACCTGCGCGAGCTGCTCGACCCCGAGGCGCTGCGCCAGACCGAGGCCGAGCTGCAGCGGCTCACCGACGAGCGCCGGGCCAAGGACGCCGAGGGCGTCGCCGACCTGCTGCGCCTGCTCGGGCCGCTGACCGCCGACGAGGTCACCGAGCGCACCGTCGAGCGCGACCCCAACGCAGCCCGCGCGTGGCTCGGCGAGCTGGCCACCGCCCGGCGGGTCGTCGAGCTGTCCGTGGCCGGCGAGCAGCGCTGGGCGACCGTCGAGGAGGTCGGGCGCCTGCGTGACGGCCTCGGCGTCGCCGTGCCGGTCGGCGTGCCCGAGGCGTTCCTCGACCCGGCCGACGACCCGCTCGGCGACCTGCTCGGCCAGTACGCCCGTACCCACGGCCCGTTCACCGCGCGCGACGTCGCCGCGCGGCTCGGGCTCGGCGAGGCCGTGGCCCGCGACCAGCTGCGCCGGCTGGCCCGCGACGGACGCCTGGTCGAGGGCGAGTTCCGGCCCGCGTCCACCGGCACCGAGTGGGTCTCGCCCGACGTGCTGCGCCGGCTGCGCTCGCGCTCCCTGGCCGCCGCCCGCCAGCAGGTCGAGCCGGTCGACACCGCCACGTACGCCCGGTTCCTGGTCTCGTGGCAGTCGGCCGACCGGTCGCTGCGCGGGGTCGACGGCGTCATGACGGTCGTCGACCAGCTCGCCGGACTGCCCCTGCCGGCGTCGGCCTGGGAGTCACTCGTGCTGCCCAGCCGGGTGGCCGACTACTCCCCCGCGATGCTCGACGAGCTCACCGCCGGTGGCGAGGTCGTCTGGAGCGGGGCCGGCACCCTGCCCGGTCGCGACGGGTGGGTCCGCCTCCACCCGGCCGACCTCGTCCTCCCGCACGAGTCGGCGCACGAGCCCGACGCGCTGCAGCAGCACGTCCTCGAGGCGCTCGGCGACGGCGGCGGCCACTTCTTCCGCAGGCTGGCCGACGCCGTCACGGTGCTGAGCGACGACCCCGTCACCGACGCGCAGGTCGAGGACGCGCTGTGGGAGCTCGTGTGGGCCGGCCGGGTCAGCAACGACACCCTGGCGCCGCTGCGCACCTACGTCGGCGGCCGCGGCGCCCACCGCACCACCCGCCAGCCGCCGCGCTCGCGGCTCCACCGCGGACGCCCCGCCCGCCCGGCCCGGGTCGCGCGCGCCGGCCTGCCCACGGTGAGCGGCCGTTGGTACGTGCTGCCCGACGCCGGGCTCGACCCCACCCAGGCCGCCCTCGCCCGCGCCGAGGTGCTGCTCGACCGCTACGGCGTCGTCACCCGCGGCTCGGTGCAGGCCGAGCAGGTGCCCGGCGGGTTCGCCGGCGTCTACCGCGTGCTGCGCGAGCTCGAGCAGGGCGGACGCGCGCTGCGCGGCTACTTCGTCGAGTCGCTCGGCGCGGCGCAGTTCGCCGCCTCGGCGACGATCGACCGGCTGCGCTCGCACGACCGCGACGACGACGCCCCCACCGCCGACGCGGCCGTGGTGCTCGCCGCCACCGACCCGGCCAACCCGTACGGCGCCGCGCTGGGCTGGCCCGAGCGGCCCGACGCCGAGTCCAAGCACCGTCCGGGCCGCAAGTCCGGTGCGCTCGTCGCGCTGCACGACGGGCACCTCGTGGCCTACCTGGAACGGGGCGGACGCACCGTGCTGACGTTCACCGACGACGCCACGCGGCTCGCTTCCGCGGCGGCGGCGCTCGCGTCGGCCGTGCGCGGACGCCGGGTCGAGCGGCTGTCGGTCGAGACGGTCGACGGCGGGCCCACCACGTCCACGCCGTTCGGCGAGGCGCTGGTCGAGGCCGGGTTCGAGCGAGCCCCGAAGGGGGTGCGGCTGCGTGCCTGAGGGCGACACCGTCTGGCGCACCGCGCACCGCCTGCACGAGGCGCTG
The DNA here is from genome assembly GCF_000312105.1 of Aeromicrobium massiliense JC14. Taxonomy (GTDB): domain Bacteria; phylum Actinomycetota; class Actinomycetes; order Propionibacteriales; family Nocardioidaceae; genus Aeromicrobium; species Aeromicrobium massiliense. The sequence goes on along the minus strand of NZ_HE978638.1, from coordinate 27,685 downwards.
GCGGGCCGGCCCCTGACGGTCAGCGACTTCCGCGTCCCGGCGTTCGCCACCCTCGACCTCACCGGCCAGGTGGTCGAGAGCGCGGTCAGCCGCGGCAAGCACCTGGTGGTGCGCACGCCGGAGGTATCGATCCACTCGCACCTGAAGATGGAGGGCGCCTGGCACGTCTACCGGCTCGACACCCGCTGGCGCCGGCCGGCGCACTCGGCGCGGGCCGTGCTGGCCAACGCCGAGTGGCAGGCGGTCGGGTTCTCGCTCGGCGTGCTGGAGGTGCTCGAGCGCGACGCCGAGGCCGACGCCCTCGCCTACCTCGGTCCCGACCTGCTCGGTCCCGACTGGGACCTCGACGAGGCGGTCCGCCGCGTCGGCTCCGACCCGGAGCGCCCGGTCTTCCTGGCCCTGCTCGACCAGCGCAACCTGGCCGGCTTCGGCAACGAGTACGTCAACGAGATCTGCTTCCTGCACGGCCAGCTGCCCACCCGTCCCGTCGGCGAGGTGGGCGACCTGCGCCGCGTCGTCTCGCGCGGGCACCGGCTGCTCGACCTCAACAAGGCGCGCATCGAGCGGGCCTTCACCGGCAGCACCCGCCCCGGTGAGGAGCGCTGGGTCTACGGCCGCGAGGGCAAGCCGTGCCGGCGCTGCGGCACCCGTATCCGCAAGGGCTCGCTGGGCGACACCCCGCTCACCGAGCGCGACACCTACTGGTGCCCGCGCTGCCAGACCTGAGACGCCGCGAGCCCGCGACCGGGTCGGTCACGGGCTCGCGGCGGCGGGTCGGCTCAGGCCACGCCGACCGGCTTGCGGACGCTGTACTCGATCTCCTCGTCCAGGCTGAGCCGCTTCGCGTCGCGTGAGTCGAGCACCCAGTTCTGCCGCACCAGCCACGGCGCGCGGCTGCCCTGCTTGGGCAGGCGGTCGTTGGCGCGGGCGAGGTAGTTCGACTTCAGCTCCATCGGCGGACGCAGCTCGCCGACGTCCGTGCTGGGTCGCGGCGTGCCGTACTCGTAGCCCCTCTCGCGCAGGTGGCGCAGGAAGCGTCCGGCGAAGACGGCAGTGAGGTCGGCGCGCAGCGTCCACGACGCGTTGGAGTAGCCGAGCGCGTAGACCAGGTTCGGCACGCCCTCGAGCATGGCGCCGCGGTACAGCACCTTGTCGCCCAGCGCGACGGGCTCACCGTCGACGTCGATCTCGACGCCGTCGAACGCCGCGACCTGGAGACCGGTGGCGCTCACGACGACGTCCGCCTCGATCTCGTCGCCGGAGCAGAGCCGGACGCCCTTCTCGGTGAATCGCTCGACCTGGTCGGTGACGATCGACGCCTCGCCGCGGCGCAGCGCGCCGAAGAAGTCGCCGTCGGGCACCAGGCACAGGCGCTGGTCCCAGGGGTCGTACCGCGGGGCGAAGTGCACGTCGACCGGGTAGCCCTCGGGCAGCTGGCGGGCCGCGAGCTTCTGCAGGATGCGGCGGGACGCCTTGGGGAAGGCGCGGCAGAACAGGTAGAAGCCCAGCGTCGTCACCGCCTTGTAGACGCGGGCCGCCCGGTGGGCGAGCCCGGCCGGGAGCCGCCCGCGCAGCGCGTCCGCCACCTTGTCGCGCCCCGGCAGCGCCATGACGTACGACGGCGAGCGCTGCAGCATGGTGACGTGCTCGGCGGTGCCGGCCATCGAGGGCACGAGGGTCACGGCCGTGGCGCCGCTGCCGATGACGAGCACCTTCTTGCCCGCGTAGTCGAGGTCCTCGGGCCAGAACTGCGGCACCACGACCTCGCCCCGGTAGTCCTGCATGCCCGGGAAGTCCGGGACGAACGCCTCGCCGTAGCGGTAGTAGCCGGTGCCGGCGAAGATCATCGACGCGGTCAGCGTGACCGGGCCGTCAGCGGTGGTCGCGGTGACCGTCCAGCGCGCGTCGGCCGACGACCAGCTCAGGCCGGTGACCCGGTGCCCGTAGCGGATGTGGTCGGCGATGCCGTTCTCCTCGGCCGTCTGCCGGATGTACTCGCGGATCGAGGCCCCGTCGGACAGCGACTTCTCCCCCGTCCACGGCCGGAACGGGTACGCGAGGGTGAACATGTCCGAGTCCGAGCGGACGCCCGGGTACCGGAACAGGTCCCAGGTGCCGCCGAGGGAGTCACGTCCCTCCAGCACGGCGTACGTGACGCCCGGGTTGGCCTCGAGGATGCGGTACGCCCCGTCGATGCCGGAGAGGCCCGCCCCGATCACGACGACGTCCAGGTGCTCAGTCATGGCAGCAATGTAACACTCCCGATGTCACATAGCCACGGATCGAGATCGGGGCCGGTTTGTCCCCCGTGGGATAGGTTGTCGGGGAACGTGTCGTGCCGGTCTGTCGCAAGGAGCCCCATGCGCCCCTCGTCCCGTGGCACCGCGATGCCCCTGACCGAGGCCCTCCCCGCATGACCGACACCGATCCGGCACTCGTCCCGGACCGCGAGGCGCACACGCCGGCGTACCAGACGCCCGACCTCACCACCTGCGACCGCGAGCCCATCCACATCCCGGGCGCGATCCAGCCGCACGGCGTGCTGCTCGCGCTGGACGACGAGATGCGCGTCGCCGCGGCGTCCGCCAACACCGACCGCCACCTCGGCGTGCCGGCCCCCGAGCTGATCGGCCGCCCGGTCGCCGAGGCCCTGGGCCCGAGCGCCGCCCAGGCCGTGGCCGACCTGGTCGAGCGCGCCGAGCCCGGCGAGCCGGCCCGCGTCGTCCTCGACACCGGGCGGGGCGACCTCCACCAGCGCCTCGCCGACGTCCTGACCCACCGGTCCGGCGACCACCTCGTCGTCGAGGTCGAGCCCGTCGCCTCGTCCAGCAGCCAGCACGTCTCCTACCGCTCGACGCGCTCGGCCGTCACCCGCCTGACCGCCGCCGCGTCGGTCGAGGACCTCACCGGCCGCCTCGCCGTCGAGATCCGGTCGCTCACCGGCTTCGACCGGGTCATGGTCTACCGCTTCGACGAGCAGTGGAACGGCGAGGTCGTCGCCGAGGAGAAGCTCGACCGGCTCAACTCGTTCAAGGGCCTGCACTACCCGGCCTCCGACATCCCGGCCCAGGCCCGGCGGCTCTACACGGCCAACTGGACGCGCCTCATCGCCGACATCGGCTACCGCCCGGTGCCGCTGCACCCGGTGCGCGACCCGGGCACCGGACGTCCGCTCGACCTGTCGCACTCGGTGCTGCGCAGCGTCTCGCCGATCCACATCGAGTACCTGACCAACATGGGCGTCACCGCGTCGATGTCGGTCTCGATCGTCATCGAGGGCGTCCTGTGGGGCCTCATCGCCTGCCACCACTACAGCGGCCCGCACCAGCCGTCGCTGGACGCCCGCTCGGCCGCCGAGTTCCTGGGCCAGACCGCGTCGTCGCTCATCGCCGACCGCGAGCGCTCCGACCAGCGCGCCGCGGCCCTGGCCGCCCGCTCGGTCCTGTCCGAGATCGTGTCGTCGGTCGCCTCCGACCCGCGCACGCCGCACCAGGCGCTCATGGCGCACCCCTCGCTGCTCACCCTGTTCGAGGCGACGGGCGCCGCGATGTGGGTCGACGGCGAGCTCATCCGCGTCGGCGACCTGCCGCCGGACTCGGTCGTCACCCGCATCGCCGACGCCCTGGCCGCGGGCCACGAGGACGGCGTCGTCACGACGCAGCAGGTCGCCGAGCTCGACCCGACCCTGGCCGAGCACAGCGCGCTCGTCTCCGGCGCGCTGCGCATCGGCAACGGCACGGGCCGCTGGATGCTGCTCGTGCGTCCCGAGCGCCGCCAGGTCGTCGACTGGGGCGGCGACCCCACGAACAAGGCGATCGCCGCCGCCGAGGGCCCGGACGTCCGGCTCAGCCCGCGCAAGTCGTTCGAGAAGTGGCAGCAGGTCGTCAGCGGACGCAGCCGGCCGTGGGAGTCCTGGCACGCACAGACCGCCGGCGAGATGCGCGCGCACATCACCAACGTGCTGGTGCAGCGCACCCAGGAGCAGGTGAGCGTCGCGGAGTCGCTGCAGCGCAGCGTCGTGCCCTACGAGGTGCCCCGCTTCGACGGCATCGAGCTCAGCGCCCTGTACCTCTCGGCGCCAGGCAGCCAGATCGGCGGCGACTGGTGGGACGCGCTCGAGCTGCCCGACGGCCGGGTCGCCGTCGTGGCCGGCGACGTCGCGGGCCACGGCGTCAAGGCGGCTGCGGCGATGGTGCAGGCCCGCACCGCGCTGCGCGCCTACCTGCTGGAGGGCCACCCGCTCGGCCACTGCCTGGACCGGCTCGACAACCTCGTCGTCCGGCTGCTCGACGGCCACACCGCGACGGTGCTCGTGGTGGCCATCGACCCCCAGTCCGGACGCACGGAGGTCGCGAGCGCCGGCCACCCGCCGGCCCTGCTCGTCAGCGGCGGACGCACGCAGGTGCTCGACGTGGCCAAGCGCCCGCTGCTCGGCGTCGGCGTCGTCGGCGGCCTGAGCGCGCCGCTGACGCTCGAGCCGGGCGACACGCTGCTGCTCTACAGCGACGGCGTGGTGGAGAACCGCGACGCGGACATCGACGCGTCCATCGCCCAGCTCGCCGGGCTCGCGGGCACCGGCCCGGACGACGACCTCGAGGCGTGGGTCGGCCGGCTCGTGCGCGGCACCGACCCCACCCAGGGCGACGACCGCACCGCCGTCGCGCTGCGCCGCCTGCCGTTCTGACGAAGATCACGTCCGCGCCCCGGCCGGGCTCTGACAGACTTGTGCCCCGTGAGCACACCTGACAGCGCGACGGCCGGGCCGCTCGATCGCTTCTTCAAGATCTCCCAGCGCGGGTCCACCATCGGCACCGAGGTGCGCGGCGGATTCGTCACCTTCTTCACGATGGCCTACATCATCGTGCTGAACCCGCTGATCCTCGGCTACGCGACCGACACCGACGGCCAGTTCCTCGGCGGCGGCGCCGAGCCCAACCTGGCGGCCATCGCCGCCGGCACGTCCCTGGTGGCCGGCGTCATGAGCATCCTCATGGGCGTCGTGGCCAACTACCCGATGGCCATCGCCACCGGCCTGGGTCTCAACGCCTTCCTGGCCGTGGCCGTGGCGTCGCAGATGACCTGGGCCGACGCGATGGGCCTGGTCGTGATCGAGGGCCTGGTCATCCTCGTCCTCGTGCTCACCGGGTTCCGCGAGGCGGTTTTCCACGCCGTGCCCGCGCAGCTGAAGGTCGCGATCAGCGTGGGCATCGGCCTGTTCATCGCGCTCATCGGCTTCGTGGACGCCGGCTGGGTGCGCCGCATCCCGGACGCCGCGCAGACCACCGTGCCGGTGCAGCTCGGCGCCACCGGCCAGCTGTCCGGCTGGCCCGTGCTCGTCTTCGCGATCGGCCTCATCGCGGTCATCGTCCTGTGGGTCCGCAAGGTTCGCGGCGCGATCCTCATCTCGATCATCGGCACGACCGTCCTGGCCATCGTCGTGGAGACGCTCGCTGACGCCGGCTCGTCGGCCGACTCGGCCAAGGGCTGGGCGCTCAACGTGCCGTCCTGGCCGGACAAGGTCGTCGACCTGCCCGACTTCGGCACCCTCGGCGAGTTCAACCTGCTCGGCTCGTTCGAGTCGGCCGGCGTCGTCACGGCCCTGCTGCTGATCTTCACGCTCATGCTCGCCGACTTCTTCGACACCATGGGCACGATGACCGCGATCGGCGCCGAGGCCAACCTGCTGCAGGCCGACGGCACGCCGCCGAACACCCGCCGCATCCTCGTGGTCGACTCGGTCGCCGCCGCCGCCGGCGGTGCCGCGGGCGTCTCGTCCAACACGTCCTACATCGAGTCCGCGTCCGGGGTGGGCGAGGGCGCGCGCACCGGCCTCGCCACCGTCGTCACCGGCCTGCTGTTCCTGGCGTCGATGTTCCTGGCCCCGCTCGTCAACATCATCCCCAGCGAGGCGGCGGTCCCGGCGCTCGTGCTGGTCGGCTTCCTGATGATGCAGCAGGTCGGCGGCATCGACTGGAAGGACGTCGAGATCGCGATCCCGGCGTTCCTGACGATCGCGCTCATGCCCTTCACCTACTCCATCTCGGTGGGCATCGGCGCGGGCTTCCTGGCCTACGTGATCATCAAGGTCGCGCTCGGCAAGCTGCGCGAGGTGCACCCGCTCATGTGGGTCGTCGCGGCGCTGTTCGTCGTGTACTTCGCGATCAACCCGATCACGCGACTGTTCAGCTAGTCCTGCTCACGACGCCCCGGCACCCCGACGGTGCCGGGGCGTCGTCGCGTCTAGGCGCGCCCGATGGCGAACGCGGTCATGAACCCGGCGGCGGTGATCAGGCCGGCGTACAGGTGGGCCCGCTCGAACGCCTCGGGGATCATCGTGTCGGCCACCATCGCCAGGATGGCGCCGGCCGCCACGGCGGTGATGACCGCGATCGTCTCCCCCGGCGCCCCGTCCAGCAGCAACGCGCCGAGGAGGCCCGCCACCCCGCCGGCCAGCGCGATGGCGCCCCACACGCCGAAGACGTACCGCGCACTGCGTCCGTTCGCCTTCATGCCGGACGCGCTGGACAGGCCCTCCGGCAGGTTGGAGATGAAGACCGCGGCGAGCACGGACACGCCCACTCCCCCGCCGCCAAGCAGGGACACGCCCAGCACGACCGACTCCGGCACCCCGTCCAGGAGCGCGCCGATGGCGATGGCCGCGCCGCTGCCCTCCTGCTCGTCCTCGGACGGCTGCTGCGCCTGCGAGCGCTTGCGGTGCGCGGCGCCGCGACGGGCGAGGGCGACGTTCGCAACCACGTAGACGATCGCGCCCGCCCCGAACCCGAGGAGCGTCGGCACCAGCCCGCCGGTCGCCTCGGCCTCGTCCACCAGGTCGAACGACAGCGCCGAGATCAGCACGCCCGAGCCGAACGCCATCACCGACGCGACGACCCGCTGCGGCACGGGCACGAACCAGGCGACGGCCGCGCCGATCACCAGTGCCCCACCCGCGAGCAGGCCCCACAGTCCCGCCTCCAGCCAGACCGGCATCCTCGTCCTCTCGTTGCCTGCTGCACACAGTGCCCCGTGCCGGGCCCGGTCAACCGGGTGCCGCGCCGACGACGGGGTGCACTACCGTCGCGGCGTGCGTCTCGCTGTCCGGTCCCTGTCCGTCGTCCTCGTCACGGGGTTCGCCCTGGGCGTCCTGACGTCGTTCGGTCAGGAGCTGCTGCCCGACGAGGTCCGCTCGTTCGCGAACTCCAGCGGCTCCTGGTCGCTGGTCGCCTTCCTCCTCGCCCTGCGCGCCCCGCGCCTCGGGGTCGCGCTCGTCGGCGGTGCCTTCTCGCTGTGGGCCCTGCTCGCCGGCTACGTCGTCGCCTCCGAGCTCCGCGGCTTCCCTGCGTCGTCCTGGCTGGTGACGTTCTGGGGCGCCGCCGGGCTGGTGGCCGGGCCGTTGCTCGGCCTCGCCGCATGGTGGTCGCGGTACGGCACCGCCACGCAGGGCGGACTGGGCGCCGGAGCGCTCGCCGGCGTGCTGGTCGGCGAGGGCGTCTACGGCCTCACGGTCATCGGCGACACCACCGCCCCCGAGTACTGGTGGGGCCAGGTCGGTGCGGGGGTGCTCGTGTGGCTGACGGTCACGTGGTGGCACCGCTCGGCCACGACGTTCGCCACCGGCCTGGTCACGGCCGCCGGCGTGGCGGCGGCCTTCCTTGCCCTGTACGAGCGGGTCTAGCGCAGACGTAACACAACGTTTTCACGGCGGTCCTCACGCGCAGTCGCCGTCGGCCGATGCCGTCGGCGACCAGCACGCCGGACGTGGCGCGCGGCCGAGAGGAGAGCCATGCCCGAGCGCGTCGTCCGGATCGCCGACGAGGTGTCCACGCTGACCCGTGAGCGCGTCCAGCGCATCGCCGGCGTCGCCCGCGCCACGAAGATCCTGGCGGTCAACGCGGCGATCGAGGCGGCCAACGCGGGGCCGTCCGGGGCCGGCTTCGGCGTGGTGGCCAAGGAGGTCGCGGGCGTGGCCGACACGGTGGGCGCCCTCTCCGCCGAGCTCGACGAGCAGCTCGCGCCGCTGCTCGACCAGCTGTCCACGCTCGGCACCTCGCTCGTGGAGCAGGTGCGCGGCGCCCGGCTGACCGACCTGGCGCTCAACGCCGTCGAGCTGATCGATCGCAACCTCTACGAGCGGTCGTGCGACGTCCGCTGGTGGGCCACCGACCCCGCCGTCGTGGACGCGTGCGCCGTGACGGACGACCTCCATGCCGCGGCGGACGTCCGGGCCCGCGCCGCCGCGACCGCGTCCGGCCGCCTGTCGGTGATCCTGTCGTCGTACACCGTCTACCTCGACCTCTGGGTCGCCGACGTCCACGGACGCGTCGTGGCCCAGGGACGTCCCGAGCGGTTCGGCACCGTGCTGGGCTCGGACGTCTCGAGCGCGTCCTGGTTCCGCAAGGCCCTGACCACCGCGACCGGGTCGGAGTACGCCGTCGACGACGTCAGCACCAACCCGGAGCTCGGCGGGGCGACGGTGGCCACCTACGCGACCGCTGTGCGCGCCGGCGGGGCCGAGCACGGCGAGCCGATCGGTGTGCTGGGCGTCTTCTTCGACTTCGCTCCGCAGGCCCACGCCATCGTCACCGGGGTGCGGCTGTCCCCGGAGGACCGCTCCCGCACCCGCGTCCTGCTGGTCGACGCCGGGCACCGGGTCCTGGCCGCGTCCGACGGCGCGGGGGTCCTGGCCGAACGCATCGACCTGGCCGTCACCGGCGGCGAGGCGGCCGGCTCGTTCACCCGGCCGAACGGCGACGTCGTGGGGTATGCCCGCACCCCCGGGTACGAGACCTACGAGGGGCTGGGCTGGTTCGGCGTCCTGGTCCAGCGTCCGCCGACCGACGACGCACGCTGAGCCTCAGTCGCCGGAAGCGGTGAGCTCGGCGACCTGCTCGGGCGTCAGCTCCAGGTGCACGGCCTTGGCCGAGTCGACGATGCTCTGAGGCCGGGACGCGCCGGGGATCGGGACGACCGTGGGCGACAGCGCGAGCTCCCAGGCCAGCGTCACCTGGTAGGGGCTCACGCCGTGCTCCTCGGCGACGCGGCCGAACGCGGCGTGGCGCTCGGAGAGCTCGGCCGCCTGCTTCATGCCGCCGAGCGGGCTCCAGGGCAGGAAGGCCAGGCCCAGCTCGGCGCACAGCTCGAGCTCGGGCAGGCTCGACCGGAAGGCCGGCGAGAACTGGTTCTGCACCGCCACGAGCCCGTCACCCAGCACCCGGTGGGCCAGCTGGATCTGCTCGGGGTCGGCGTTCGAGATGCCCGCCGCCCGGATGACGCCCTCCTCCAGCAGCTCGGCGAACGCGCCCAGCGTCTCCTCGTACGGGACCTCCGGATCGGGCCGGTGGTACTGGTACAGGTCGATGGCGTCCACCCCGAGCCGCTCGGCGGACGCCTTCGCGGCCGCCTTGATGTGCTCGGGACGTCCGTCAAGCGTCCACGTGCCGTCCGGCTGGCGCAGGTGACCGCCCTTCGTGGCCACGAGGACGTCGCTCGTGTCGCCGCCCCACGAGCGCAGCGCCTCGGCGATCAACGTCTCGTTGTGCCCGGTCTCGTCGTGCCCGACCGCCTCGGCACCCTGGTGGTACGCGTCGGCGGTGTCGATGAGCGTCACCCCGGCGTCCAGCGCGGCGTGGATGGTCGCGATCGACCGCTCGCGGTCGGGGCGCCCCTCGACCGACATGGGCATGCCACCCAGTCCGATCGCGCTGACCTGCCTGTCGCCGATGCGTCGCTGCTGCATGGAGGCTCCTCCCTCGTCGGTGCTCGGCCGGGAGACCACCCGGCCTGCTCGACGCTAGCCGTTCCGGGCCCGGCCGCGACCCGAGCGCCGGACGACCCGGTCAGTGCTCCTCGGTGCGGCGCGAGTCGGTCAACCGGCTCGAGCCGTACCCGGCCACGAGACCCACCAGGACGGCGGCGAGCACGAACGCGACCTGCTCGCCTCGGACGAACGCATCGACCGTCGCCGCGGTCCACGACCCCGCGGGCGTCGAGCCGACCGCAGCCGCCAGCGCCGTGCCGACCAGCGCGGCGCCGACGCTGGTGCCGACCTCCTGCGCGGTGTCGTTCAGTGCCGTGCCCACGCTCGTCCGGTTCTCCGGCATCGCGTCGACGAGCGCGATCGCGCAGACCGTCATGATGACCCGCATCCCGGCGATGAGGACGACCATCGCGGCCATGATCGGCACGTACCCGTGCGGGATGGCGAGGGCCAGGCCCAGCATCGCCACCGTCATGACCCCGGACGCGAGCAGGCAGCCGACCCGGTGCCCGAGCCGTCCGGCGGCGAGCTCGGCCAGAGGGGTGGCGGCGAGCATGGTGGCCACGACCGGCAGGATCGCGAAGCCGGCCCGGACCGGGCTCCACCCGTACGCGTCCTGGAAGTGCAGCGTCAGGGCGAACATCGAGACCATCATCGCCACGCTGCTGCCGAGCTGGGCCAGCACGGCGCCGCGCAGCGCGGGAGTGCGCAGGAGCGCCAGGTCGAGCATCGGGAACACCGCGCGCCGTTCCCGGACGACGAAGAGACCGGCCGCGGCGACCGCGCCCAGGCCCGTCGCCAGCGTGACCGGCGAGGTCCAGCCCCGCTCGACGCCCGACGTCAGGACGTACGCGCCGAGCCCCAGCGCGGCCATCGTCAGCACCGCGGCGGGGACGTCCAGCGGCGCGCCGTGCAGGTCCTCGGAGCGGTCGGCGGCGATGCCGACCCGCACCCCGATCCAGGCCACGAGCGCGATGGGCACGTTGACCAGCAGCAGCCAGTGCCAGCTCAGGTGGGTCAGGGCGGTGCCGGCCAGGATCGGTCCCAGCGCGAACCCGGTCATGCCGACGACGACCATGACCGAGATCGCGCGCATGCGCAGGGCCTCGGAGTCGAACAGGCGGAAGACCAGGGACATCGTCACCGGAGCCATCGCGGCCGCGGCGACGCCGAGGGCGGCCCGCAGCGCGATGAGCTGGCCGGCGCTCTCCACGACGATGGCGAACGCGCTGACGACGCCGAACGCCGCGATGCCGGTGAGCAGGACGCGCCGCCGCCCGAAGCGGTCGGCGATCGTCCCGGCCGTGAGCAGCAGCCCGCCGAAGGTCAGGGCGTACACGCCGGTCACCCACTGCAGGGCCAGCGGGCCCGCGTCGAGGTCCCGGGCGATGGTCGGCAGGGCGATGGTCAGGACGGTGTTGTCGACCATCTCGACGAAGAAGGCGAGGGCCAGGGCCGTGAGCGGCAGCCAGGCCTGACGCAGGGTGGTCGGCCCGGTGCGGGCCTGGAGGGTGGGAGCGGACATGACGTCCTCCAATCTCGAACAGCGTTCGGTTATCGAACGCAGTTCGATGATAGAACGATGTTCGGTCGTCGGCAAGACCGTGCTTGAATGACCCCATGCCGACGCCCGACTCGTCCCCCACCAGCCGCGCCGCCGGCTCGCGCCGGCGGGCGCAGCACTCGCTCGACGGCGTCGTGCATGGTGCCATCGCCCTGCTGGACGAGGCCGGACCCGACGCGCTGACCTTCCGCGCCCTGGCTGCTCGGCTCGGCGGCGGGGTCGGCAGCATCTACTGGTACGTCAGCAGCAAGGACGAGCTGGTGGGCCGGGCGGCCGACCACGTCCTCGGCGAGGTCTCGGCGGCCACCACGCTGCGCGACGACGCCGACCCCATCGACAACATCCGCACCCTGGCCATGGCCGTCTACACCGCCATCGCGCAGCGACGCTGGCTCGGCACGCACCTCATGCAGGACTTCGGGTTCCAGCCGCACGGCATGGCGCTGTACGACCGCATCGGGCGTCAGCTGCAGCGCCTCCCGCTCAGCACCCGGCAGCGGTTCCACGCGGTGTCCGCGGTGATCGGCTACGTCGTCGGCGTCTCGGCCGAGCTCGACAACGGGCCCGCGACCCTCGAGGAGATGCCCGAGGACGAGCGCGAGGCGTTCCTGGCCCGGCTCCGTGACACGTGGCGGGCGGTCGACCCCCAGACCCATCCGTTCCTGGCCGAGGTCACCGAGGAGTTCGAGCAGCACCGCGACGAGGAGCTGTTCGCCGCGGGCCTCGACCTCCTGCTCGCCGGCCTGCGCCTCCAGGCGTCCGCGGCCGAGTAGGACGTCCGGAAACGACGAAGGGCCACCTCGCGGACGAGGTGGCCCTTCTGGCGCGTGGAGCTGCCGGGAATCGAACCCGGGTCCTCTGACGCAGGATCAGGACTTCTCCGGGTGCAGTCCGTCTGTCGCTTTTCTCAGCCCCGGCGCTCGGACGAACGCGTCACCGACAGGCTCAGCCACGAAGAAGTCCCGGTCACGCCCCGTGGCACGGCGTGACCAGCAAGTCCCCTAGATGAGACGGATGATCTGGATCGGGAACACTCCAGGTCCGCCCTTCACCAGTCGCTGTCAGGCAGCGAGGGCGAAGTCAGTGCGCTTGTTCTCGGCACTTGTGAGTTTCCATGGATCGTTAAAGAGATGACCATGGGTCCTCTACCCGCTTCTCCTGAACCGTACGACCAAAGTCGAAACCGTTCAGCCCCTTGTGGTGTTGTCAATGCCGGTCGCCCGGCTGTCCTACTGTACCGGTTCCAACAGCGTCCGGCTCCCACTCATTCCCCGGCCGGGCCCTCGAGCCCGAACAACCGGGCCCCGTTGTGCCACAGCACGTCGCGCAGCCAGTCGCGTCCGAGGTCGAGCCCGACGAGCGACTCCACCTGGTGGGCGTACGGGTAGGGGATGTTCGGGAAGTCCGTGCCGAGCAGGATCCGGTCCTGCAGCTCGACCACCTTGGGCAGCAGCGTCGGGTCGTGCGGGGTGCCGAAGAAGTCGACCCACACCATCGTGGTGTCGAGGTGGACGTTCGGGTGGTCCGCGGCCATCGCCAGGAACTCGTGCGACTCGGGCATGCCAAGGTGCGCGATCACCAGCGTCAGGTCCGGGTAGCGGCGCAGCACGTCCGCGACCTGCTGCGGGCCGGTGTGCTCGCCGGGCATCGGGCCGGACCCGGCGTGGAGCACGACCGGGGTGCCGGACGCCTGCAGGGTCTCCCACACCGGGTCGAGCAGCGGGTCGCGCGGGTCGAACTCGCCCACCTGCACATGGGCCTTGAACACCTCGACACCGTCCTCGACCAGCCGCGGCACGTACTCGGCGGCCGACGGCTCGGGGAAGAACGTGCCCGACCACAGGCAGTCGGGCTTGTCGGCGGCGAAGTCGCGGCCCCAGTCGTTCATGAACTCCGCGACGCCCGGCTTGTGCGCGTACGACAGCGCCGAGAACCGCGAGACGCCCAGCGCCCGCAGCTGCGCGACGCGCTCGTCGTCGGTACCGCGGTAGGTGATCGGCCACGGCCGGCCCAGCTTGGGACCGGCGGCGTCGAAGTAGGCCCAGACCGCCTGCAGGATCCTCGGCGGCATGAAGTGCACGTGGACGTCGAACAGTCCCGGCAGGCCGAGGTCGTGGACGAGTCCGGGGACGTCCTCGTCGCGCAGGGTCACAGGCCCTTGAGCCGGCGTCCGACCTCGCGCTCGGCGTCGCGGGTGGCCTGACGCTCGGCGATCGCGTGCCGCTTGTCGTAGGACTTCTTGCCGCGGGCCAGGGCCAGCTCGACCTTGGCGCGGCCGTCCTTGAAGTACAGCGCGAGCGGGATGAGCGACATGCCCTTGGTCTCGACGCGCTGCTCGAGCTTGGCGATCTCGCGCTTGTGCAGCAGCAGCTTGCGCCGGCGACGGGTCTCGTGGTTGGTCCACGTGCCGTTCAGGTACTGCGGGATGTGCACCTGCAGCAGCCACGCCTCGCCGTGGTTGTCGATCTCGGCGAAGCCGTCGACGAGCGAGGCCCGTCCCTCGCGCAAGGACTTCACCTCGGTGCCCATGAGGACGAGGCCCGCCTCGACCGTGTCCTCGATGAGGTAGTCGTGACGCGCCTTCTTGTTCTGGGCGATCATCTTCTGACCGATCTCCTTGGGCACGGGACCAGTCTAGTCACCCCGGCGCGACGGCCGCCGCTACAGCCAGTTCATCGGGTTGGTCGTCGAGCCGTTCACGAGCACCATGAAGTGCAGGTGGCAGCCGGTCGAGTACCCGGTGGAGCCGACGTAGCCGATGACGTCGCCGCGGCTCACGCGCTGTCCGGACGAGCGGCGGTACGCCGACAGGTGGTTGTAGGTCGTGATGACGCTCTTGCCGCGCATGACCCCGTGGTTGATGATCACGCGGTTGCCGTAGCCGGCGTTGTAGTACTGCTCGATGATGCGCCCGGACGCCGCGGCGCGGATCGGCGTGCCGCAGCCGACGCCGAAGTCGGTGCCGTCGTGCAGCTTGTAGATGCCGGTGACGGGGTGCAGGCGCATGCCGTAGCGGCTGGTGATCGGACCGCTGACCGGGTGCATGAGGCTGGTCGAGCCGCTGTCGCTGGAGTCGCCGCTGTCGCCGTTGCCGCCCTTGTTGGCGGCGGCGCGACGGCGCGCCTCGGCCAGCTCGCGCCGGACGATGGCCTGGAGCCGGGCCTGGACGCGCGAGCGCTCGGCCTCGAGCGCCGCGACCTTGGCGGCGTCGGCGGCCTGGATCTTGGCGGCGGCCTTGCGGGCCACCTCGCGCTCGCTGACCAGGCTGGCCACCTTGGTCGCCTGCACCTCGGCGTCGGCCTCGAGCTCGCGCATGCGGACGAGGTTGGCCGCGGCCTGCTCACGCTGCTTCTTGACCTGGTCGCGCAGCTTCTCGACCGCGTCGCGCTCGATCTGCAGCATCACCTTGCGGGCGTCCAGGCGCTGCAGCTCGGCTGCCTGGGCGTCGGCGATGGAGCTGTTGATGCTCATCTGCTCGGAGAACTCCGAGGTGCTCTTGCCCTGCAGCAGACCGCTCACCGCGCGCAGGCTCGGGTCACCCTGCTGCAGCGTCTCGATCGCGAACTGCTGGATGCCGACCTCGGCCTTGGCCAGCTCCTTCTCGGACTTCTCCAGGCTGCGCTCGGCGGCCTCGAGACGGGCCTGGGTCTGCTCGAGCTTGCGCTGCATCTCGGCGTCACGGCGCTGCGCCTCGGCGAGCTGGGCCCGGGTCTCGCTCAGCCGGGCCTGCGCCTTGTCGAGCACGGCCTGCGCGGCCTTCAGCTTCTTGGCCGCAGCGGCGTAGGCCTTCGACGACTCGTCGTAGCTCTGCTGGGCGTCCTCGATCTTGCCGTTGACCTCGCGCTTGCGCTCCTTGAGGTCGGACTTGTCGTCGGCGACGGACGGTGCCATCGCACCGATGCCCAGCGCGAGCGCCAGGAGTGCCGAGACGGCGGCACGCCGACGCCCGACTGCGAGCTTGACCATGTACCCACCTCAGGGGGAAGGGACCGCGAACGGCCGTCTGGGGCGCACGTGACTGCTGTGACCGAACCGACCATAACGCAAAAGTCTCAACTACTGCTTCATGCATCGGCCGCGCGTCGCCGAACCTGAGCCTGCGACGCAGATCGGGCGGACGTCAGACGTCGAGGTACTTGCGCGTCATCACGAGCGTCGGGACGAGCGCCAGCACGAGCGCGAGGACGACCGTCCAGCCCATCACGACCGCCGACTCCGACCAGCTCACCCACGTGGTGATCGTGCCGAGGTTGTCGCGCAGGTAGCCGTAGACCACGAACTTCATGAACGCGGCCAGGCCGGCGCAGGCCAGCGCCGCCGACGCGAGCGCGGCGACCAGCGACTCCAGCAGGAACGGCAGCTGGATGTGCCAGCTGGACGCACCCACCAGGCGCATGATGCCGATCTCGCGGCGCCGGGCGTAGGCGGTCATCCGGATGGTGTTCGAGACCTGCAGCACGGCGGCGACGATCAGCACGAGCGACGTGCCGAGGGCGGCCCAGCGCATCTTGTCGAGCAGCTCGAACAGCGGGCCGAGCAGCTGCTTGAGCGAGCTGACGCTGTCGACGCCCTTCATGCCCGAGAGCTCGCTCTGCAGGCCGTCGGAGTCGTCGCGGTCGACGAGCGTGACGTTGTAGGACTGCGGGAACGCCTCGACCGTCAGCGAGTCGAGCGTCTTGCGGCCCGTCGCGTTCTGGTTGTAGACGGCCTTCGCCTTCTCGAAGTTCTGCTCAGGCGTGCGGATCTCGAAGGTCTTGACCTCGGGGTTCTGGTCGAGCACGGCCTCGACGGCCTCGCGGTCGGCGTCGGAGGCGGCGCCGTCGACGCAGTTCGCGCTCGGCGAGAGCTCGGTGCACAGGTTGACCTGCACCTGCAGGCGGTCGCCGTAGTAGCGCTCGGTGCGGTCGGCCTGGGACTGCATGAGCAGGCCGAGGGCGGCCAGCAGCAGCGAGACGGTCATGGTGACGACGAGCGAGATCGTCATGGACTTGTTGCGCGAGAGGCTGACACCCAGGTCGGACAGGGCGGTGCGGACACTCATCGGATCACCCCTGGTAGCCGTAGTTGCCGCGGGACTCGTCGCGGACGACCTGCCCGTTCTCGAGCTGGATGACCCGCTTGCGCATCTGGTCGACGATCGAGGAGTCGTGGGTGGCCATGACGACCGTGGTGCCGGCGCGGTTGATCCGGTCCAGCAGCTTCATGATGCCGACGGACGTCGCGGGGTCGAGGTTGCCGGTCGGCTCGTCGGCGATGAGGATCATCGGCCGGTTGACGAACGCGCGGGCGATCGCGACGCGCTGCTGCTCGCCGCCGGACAGCTCGTCGGGGAACCGGTGGCCCTTGTTCTCCAGGCCGACCAGCTCGAGCGTCTCGGGCACGACCGCGTTGATCTCCGAGCGCGGCTTGCCGATCACGCGCAGCGCGAACGCCACGTTGTCGTGCACCGTCTTGTTCGGCAGCAGGCGGAAGTCCTGGAACACCGTGCCCACCTGGCGGCGCAGCTTGGGCACCTTCCAGCTCGACAGCTTGTTGATCTCCTTGCCCGCGACGAAGACGCGTCCGCGCGAGGGGCGAGCCTCACGCAGGACCAGACGCAGGAAGCTGGACTTGCCCGAGCCGGAAGCACCGACGAGGAAGACGAACTCGTCCTTCGCGACCTCGAGGTCGACGGAGTCGAGGGCCGGCCGCTTCTGCCCGGGGTAGGTCAAGGAGACCTTGTCGAAGCGAATCACTCGGTCGAGTGTATGGACCCGGCCGAGGGCTTCAAGGCAGGCTCGCCGGACCCGGGCGGACTCAGGCGGCGGCCGGGCTCAGGCGGCGGCCGACGAGCTGCGACGCCAGCGGATGCCGGCCTCGATGAAGTCGTCGATCTCGCCGTCGAGCACGGCCTGCGTGTTGCCGGTCTCATGCTCGGTGCGCAGGTCCTTGACCAGCTGGTACGGGTTGAGCACGTAGTTGCGCATCTGGTCGCCCCAGGACGCCTGCACGTCGCCGCGCAGCTCGTCGAGCTGGGCCCGCTCCTCGGCCTTCTTCAGAGCGAGCAGCTTGGCCTTGAGGATGACCATGGCCGAGGCCTTGTTCTGCAGCTGGCTCTTCTCGTTCTGGCAGCTGACGACCGTGCCGGTCGGGATGTGGGTCAGGCGCACGGCCGAGTCGGTCGTGTTGACGCTCTGGCCACCCGGGCCGGACGAGCGGTAGACGTCCACGCGGATCTCGTCCTCGGGGATGTCGACCTCGTCGGTCTGCTCGAGCACCGGCACGACCTCGACCGCCGCGAAGGACGTCTGGCGCCGGCCCTGGTTGTCGAACGGCGAGATGCGCACGAGGCGGTGGGTGCCGGACTCGACCGACAGGGTGCCGTACGCGTAGGGCGCCTTGACCGCGAAGGTGACCGACTTGATGCCGGCGCCCTCGGCGTAGGAGGTGTCGTAGACCTCCAGCGGGTACTTGTGACGCTCGGCCCAGCGCTGGTACATGCGCTGCAGCATCTCGGTGAAGTCGGTGGCGTCGTCACCGCCGGCGCCCGAGCGGATCGTGACGATGGCCTCGCGCTCGTCGTACTCGCCCGACAGCAGCGTGCGGACCTCGAGGGCCTCGACCGCCTTGTGCAGGCGGGTGATCTCCGCCTCGGCCTCGGCGAGCGAGTCGGGGTCGCCCTCGTCCTGGGCCAGCTCGACGAGCACCCCGACGTCGTCGATGCGCTGGCGCAGGCCCGAGACACGCTCGACCTCGGCCTGCAGCACCGAGAGGCGTCCGGTCACGCGCTGGGCGTTGGCCTGGTCGTCCCACAGGTCGGGCGCGCCGACCTGCTCCTGGAGCTCGTCGATCTCGGCCTGGATCTTGGGAAGGTCCAGCACCTTCTCGATCGACGTCATCGTCTGGTCGAGGGCCTTGAGCTGCTCACCGAAATCCACTGTCGCCACGGTCCGAGGCTACAGCCTGGGGCGTCGGCGCTCACGGTCGCGCCGCCTGTCCCCCGTCGGTGGCAGGCTGGCGCCATGAGCATCGGCACCCCAGGCGGCACCGACGAGCGTCCGTGCGTGTTCTTCCGCGACGCCGCCGAGTTCCGCGCCTGGCTCGAGGCGAACCACGGCACCGCCACCGAGCTGTGGATGGGCCTGCGCAAGAAGCACGTCCCCGACCGCGGGCTCACCTGGGAGGACGCCGTGCCCGAGGCACTGTGCTTCGGCTGGATCGACAGCGTCGCCCAGCGCATCGACGACGACGTCCGCCGCCAGCGCTGGACCCCGCGCAAGAGCGCCAGTACCTGGAGCGCGGTCAACGTGGCCCACGTCGAGCGGCTCGTGGCCGAGGGACGCATGACGCCGGCCGGGCTCGCCGCGTTCGAGCGGCGCTCGGCCGATCGCACCGGCGTCTACTCGCACGAGAACGACGACGAGCTTCCCGCCGAGATGCTGGCCCGGCTCCAGGCCGACCCGGTCGCCTCGGCCTGGTGGCACGGGGCCACGGCGACGTACCGCAAGGTGTGCGCGCACTGGGTGGTCTCGGCCAAGCGCGAGGCGACGCGCGAGAGCCGGTTCGAGACGCTGCTCGACGACAGCCGGCACGGCCGGCTGGTCCCGTTCCAGCGCTACGGCGAGGAGCCGCGCTGGTGCGCCCGCCTGCGCGAGCAGCTGGGGCTGCCCGGCTAGGCGTCGTCGCGTGCCCGCTGCACGGCCCACACGGCCAGGGCAGCGGCGAGCAGGCCGAGACCCAGCCACGTCGCGGCGGCGATCGTGTCACCGGCGGTCAGCAGACGCGCCGTGGGCGTGTCGGCGAAGGCGTCCAGCGGCAGCAGCGAGAGCACGCGGCCGGACGAGGTGAACAGCACGAGCAGCAGCACGTTGCGCAGCAGGCCGCCGGAGCGGCTGCCGGGCCGCTCGGCGCGGTCCTCGCGGGGCTCGTCCATGACTCCCATGGTCCCGCACCCGCCCGCGTCGCCCGGACGCAGGTCCGTCACTGCGGGGAGGTGATGGTGATCTTCTCGCCGAGGTCGTACATCTCGGCGACGCTCTGGGCCGCCGAGCCGTCCACGGTGGCGTCGAGCTCGACCTTGACCGGACTGAGCGTGCGGTCGAGCCAGACCACGTGCCGCGTCACGCGCGTGGTCTCGCCGGCCGCGTAGGGCGCGGAGACGCTGACCGGCCAGGCGTCCTCGACCGTGCCGCCCTGGCGCAGCTCGATCGTCCGCGGGCGCCCGACCCGCCAGGTGCCCGAGTCGGCCATCGAGTCGGTCCGCACCACGAAGTCGCCGGTGAGCCCGGCGGCGAGCTGCGCGGCGAGCTGCTGGTCCTTCTCGCCGTCGGGGTCGCTCTCGACCCAGCCGCCCTCGACGCGCAGCCAGGCCTGGTCACCGATGACCACGAAGTCCTGCGATCCGCCGGACTCGTAGCCCTTCGGGTCACCGAGGCTGTAGGTCACGTTCACGACGCCACCGTCCTGCCCGGCCGACAGCGTCTGCCGCCCGGTCACGTGGGCCTCGAGCGACTCGTCGACGCAGGTGGCCAGGTCGGCGCCCTTCACCCGGGCGCCCGCCTCGACGCCGAGACCGGTGCACGACGCGGGCTGCGCGTAGGCACCGTCACGCTGGGCGGTGAGCGTGACCGGCTCGTCGTCCTCGCCGCCCGTGCACCCGGCGAGGGTCAGCAGGGCGAGAGCCAGGACGGCGGCGGTACGGCGCATGCTCGCACCCTAGCCGCGCCGACCGCGGGCGCTGCCGGTCACTGCGGCGGGGTGATCTTCTGCGCCTCGCCGAGCTGGCTGAAGTAGCGGGTGACCGTCGTCGTGGTGCCGTCCGCGGTGATGGTGGCCTTCATGCCGGCCGGGGCGAGCGTGTCGTCGTCCAGCCACAGCACGGCGTCCCGCACCTGCGAGCCGTCCGCGGTGAACGGGGCGGACTCCAGGGCCCAGACCGTGACCGTGGTGCCGTCCGGCTGGTCGAGCTTGTCGGTGCGGCGTCCGACCGTCCACTGCTTCGAGCCGCCGACCAGGTCGACGACGGTGCTCGGGTCGGCGACCGGGGCGACGAGGCCGCCGATGTCGGCCGCGAGCACCTCGTTCTCGTCCCCGGACGGGTCCGACTTCGCCCAGGCGTCGCCGAGGTCGACCCACGTGGTCGGCGGCACGACGACGAGGCCGACCGGGCCGTCGGAGCTCTGCACCTCGCCGGCGTAGGAGACCTCGTCGGCCCAGGTGAAGCGGATGGTGGCGCTGACGTCCTCGCCGACGACCTGCTCGACGCCCGAGCCGGCCTGCTTCAGCGCGTCGTCCAGGCACGTGCCGAGGCCCCGACCCGGGACGCGCGCGCCCGCGTCGAGCCCGAGCTCGGCGCAGCTGGCCGGGACGTCGGACGACGTGGACGGGGTGGCGCTCGAGGACGGCGTCGCCGACGGCGAGGCGGACGGGCTAGACGTGGTCGGCGTGGCCTTCGGCTCGTCGTCACCACCCGAGCAGGCGGTGAGCAGCAGCACGGACATCAACACGGCGCCTGTGGCGCGAACCCCCAGCATGCTGATGACCCTAGCCAGGTCGGACGCGGCTCTCATCCCGGACGCGGACCTCGCCTCCCCTACGGTGACGCCCATGACGGACACCTCTCCCCTGCAGCACGAGATCGACGTCTGGTGGCAGGCGGTGAACGCCTTCGCCGACGTGCTCGACGGCCTGTCGGACGACGAGTGGCACCTCGCCACCGACCTGCCCGGCTGGGACGTGCACGCCGTGGCCGCACACACCGCGCACCTGGAGCACCTCACCGCGGGCGGCCGGCACGAGGACGTGACCTTCGAGCGTCCCGGCCACGTGCGCAGCGACATGGGCATGTTCACCGAGGCCGGCGTGCTGGCGCGTACCGACCGCACCGGCGCCGAGCTGGTCGACGAGATCCGCACGAGCGCGGCGAAGCGTCGCGAGCACCTGGCCGCCGAGCCGCCGATGGATCCGGACGCCCCGGCGATCGGGCTGTTCGGCGCGATCGGCTGGTCGACCCGCACGCTGCTGCGCAACCGGCCGCTGGACGTGTGGATGCACGAGCAGGACGTCCGTCGGGCTGTCGGGCGTCCCGGCGGCCTGGACTCCCCCGCCGCTGCCCACGTCGTCGACTACCTGACCGAGAGCCTCGGCTACGTGCTCGCGAAGCGGCTCAAGGAGGCGCCCGGCACGTCGGTCGCGCTGCAGGTCGAGGGGCACGAGCCGGTGACCGTCGCGGTGCGTGACGACGGACGCGGCGCGGTGACGCCCGGCGCGTCCGACCACGCGGGCGCGGCGCTCGTGCTCGACCGCGAGGCGTTCATCCTCGCGGCCGGCGGACGGCGTCCGGTCGGGCTCGACGCCGCCCGCACGGTGGAGGGCGACGAGGAGCTCGCCGGACGCCTGCTCGCCGGCATGGGCGTGACGCCCTAGCCGCCGAGCGTCGCTCGTCAGGCGCCGTGCGGCGCGACCACGGCACGGCCGGCGAGCTCGCCGGCCTCGAGCTTGCGGTACGCCTCGAGCGCGTCGTCGATCGAGAAGATCTCGACCTCGGGCGTGATCTGGCCGGCCCGGTACAGGTCGACGACCTCGTGGAGCTCCTCGATCGTGCCCCAGTAGGTGCTGGTGAGCTCGACCTCGTAGGGGGCGCCGTAGAAGTTCCACGCGAAGGTGCCGTTGCCGATGCCGACGACCGTCACGCGGCCGCGCAGCGCGACGACCGACATGGCGAGCGCGATGGTGGGGTCGACGCCGACGAAGTCGAAGACGGCGTCGACCCCCTTGCCGCCGGTGGCCTCGCGGATGCGGTCGGCCTGGCCCTCCCCACCGGCGACGGTGACGGCGCCGTTGGCGGCGGCGCGCTGCATGGCGTCCTCGCGGGTGTCGGTGGCGATGACCGTGGCGCCGGTGAGCGCAGTGAGGATCTGCACGGCGATCTGGCCGAGCCCGCCCAGGCCGATGACGAGGGCGTGCTTGCCGCCTCCGGCCAGCGTGGGCAGGGCGAGCTTGATCGCGTGGTAGGGCGTGAGGCCGGCGTCCGAGAGCGGCGCGGCGGCGACCGGGTCGGCGTCACCGAGCGGGACGAGGTTGCGAGCCGGCACGGCGACGTACTCGGCCATGCCACCGTCGCGGCCGAGGCCGGTGGCCAGGTACGGCATGGTGGCGGCGTTCTCGCAGTAGGTGTCCTGCCCGCGCGAGCAGGCGCGGCAGTGGCCGCAGCCGGTGGGGCCGTAGACGAGGTAGGCGTCGCCGACCTCGATGCCGGTGACGCCCTCGCCGACCTCTTCCACCCAGCCGGAGCTCTCGTGGCCGAGGACGAACGACGGCTTCAGCTGGGCGGGGCCGAAGTCGGCGTCGAAGTCGCGGAACACCGCGACGTCGGAGTGGCAGGCCCCGGCACCAGCGACCTTGAGCAGCACCTCACCGGGACCGGGAGTGGGCTTGTCGATCTCGCGCAGGCGCGGGAACGTCTTGTACGCGTCGAACACGACGGCTTTCATGGTGACCTCTCTTCCACGGCCCGGACTGGGTCGTACACGATTTACGCTACAACTGTCGGACTACGGCGCCGGGTCGGCCCCGGTCTCAGTCGAGACGCAACGACGCGTGCGCGTCGGCACGGACGGTCGCGACCCGCGGCATCCCCGGGACGGTGAACGCGAGCGGCTCGGGCCGGGTGAGCCGCACCTGGACGCCGTCCTCGGTGGTCACCACCTCCATACCCGTCACCCCCTGGCCCGACACGTGCTCGGCGACCAGCCGACGCGCCTGCACCGGGTCGAGCGGCGCGTCCTGCCCGAGTCCCTGGGTGTAGACCGTCTGCTCGCGCAACCCGTCGGCCGCGGCGAGAGCGGCACCGTCGGCGAGGTGGCCGAGGTCCTGGCGGGCCAGGTAGGCGTCGGTGGCGTTGACCACGACGACGCTCAGGAGCGCGACCACGAGGAAGAACCCGACGATCATGACGCTCGCGTACCCGTCGTCGCGCCTCATCGCGGCGCCTCCGCGCGGTACGAGCCGTAGGGCTCGGTGTGCGCGCTGTCGACGGCGACCGACGCGATCGGCCCGCCGAGCACGTCCGGCACGAACGGGAGCCGTTGCGAGCCGGACACCGTGACCCGCACCGAGGAGCCGGGCTTGAGACAGTCGGCCGGGCTCGGACGGCACACGACGTCCACCCGCGCCCCCATCACGCCGCGCCCCTCCAGGGTGGCCACCGCGGCGAGGCGTGCCCGGGCCTGCGCCGTGGCGACGTCGGGCGCGCGGACGTACGCCTTCGCCGCCGCGGCGCTCGCGGCGGACGTCGCGTAGGCGGCGCGCTGCACCTCCAGCACCGAGAGCAGCAGGTAGACCAGCGGCACGACGAGCAGCAGCACCAGCCAGACCATCTCGATGGTCGCGCTGCCCCGCTCGCCACGGCTCACGGCTCGACCTCCGCGAGCGCGCGTCCCTCGACCTCCACGGCGACGCCCGGCCCCCACAGCCCGAGCGGCGGCACCGACGCCCGGGCACGCACGACCGTGCCCGGCAGGCCACCGATGCTGGTGCGGGACGCGGTGACGTCCCGGGCGAAACGGTCGGCGATCGAGGTGCGGATCATCTGACGTGCGCGCTCGCTGCCGTCACCGGGCGTCGCCCCCAGGCCGGCGGAGACCCGGGCGCCCTCCGTCGCGGCGGCCTCCAGGGTGTTGCGCACGTGCAGCACGAGCGCGACCTGCATGACGCCCAGGACCAGCGGCACCAGGACGAGCATGACGAGCACGAAGTCGACCACGGCCGAACCGCGCTCGTCCCGGGCCCGGCGCACGTCACCCGCCGACGGACGACAGCGCCGTGGTGAGCATGTTGCGCAGCTGCGGGCCCGCGATGGCGGTCAGCGCGGCGACCAGACCGGCGGTCATCACGGTGACCATCACCCAGCCCGGCACGTCGCCTCGTTCGTCACGCCGGCGCCACGGCCGGCTCAGCAGTCGGTTCATCAGTTCCCCCTTGCGGTTGGTCAGGTCCCGGACGTGAGGCTCAGCCCGATGAGGCCCGGGTAGAAGGCGAAGACGACGGTGACCGGCAGGATCAGGAAGACGACCGGCAGCATCATGGCCACCTCGCGCCGCCCACCGAGCTCCATGAGCTCGCGCCGGCCCGACTCGCGGACGTCGGCCGCCTGAGCGTGCAGCACGTCCACGAGCGGCGTGCCGCGATCGACCGCGACGGCCAGGCCCTCGGCGAAGCGAGCCAACGACGCCAGCCCGGTGCGAGCCGCCAGCTCGTCGAGCGCCCGCGTCATGGTCGTCCCGGTGCGGATGTCGGCCAGCACGCGGGCCAGCTCCCGCGAGAGCTCGCCGTGGCTGACCTTGACGACGCGCTCGAGCCCCGCGGTGGGCCCCTCGCCCGCGGCCACCGCGAGGGCGAGCAGGTCGGCGACTGTCGGGAGCTCCTCGCGCATGCGCTGCTCGCGTCGGTTCACCTGGGCGGTCAGGGCGTTGTCGCGCGCGAGCACGCCGACGGTGGCACCCACCAGACACAGCACCAGGAGGGCCGGTGACGGTGCCCCGGCGCCGACGAGCCACCACAACGAGACGCTCGCGCAGAGCGCGAAGCCGGCCACGCCCCACAGCACCTGCTGCACCCGGAAGCCGGCAACCGTCTGGCCACTGCCCAGGCGGGCCAGCCGCTGCTCGACGCTCGACGTCCCGCCGAGCAGCCGGCCGAGCCGATCGCCGGCCCAGGCGAGCGCCGGCGCGAGCAGCCCGCCCCAGGTCCCGCGTCGGCCGACGGTGTACGCGTCCGGCCGGACGTCGCGCACGTACGGCGCGACGCGGTCGTAGAGAGCCGGACGGCGTCCGCCGGCCCACGTCGTGGCGAGAAGCAGCACGCCGCAGGCGAGGGCCGCGCCCAGCGCGCCACCGAGCAGCGGGGTCATGCCAGGATCCTCCGCTCGACCGGGAGCCGTCCGATGAGCAGCATGAGCCGGTAGGCCACCAGGCACGCGATCGCACCGACGCCCAGGACCAAGGGACCCGCACCGTCAGCGAAACGAGCGACGACGTCGCGCTGGAAGCTCATCAGCAGCAGGACGATCCACGGTGCTGCGACGGCGAGCTTTGCGCCGGTCACGGTCCAGGACTGTCGCGACTCCAGCTCACGGCGGGTGCGCAGATCCTCGCGCAGGAAGCCCGAGAGCGAGCGGAGCATCCGTCCGAGGTCGCCGCCGCCGACGTCCCGCGCGATCCGGAGCGCCTCCACGACGCGGTCGCCGACCGGGTCCGCCAGGCGGTCCTTGAGCCGGTCGAGGCTGTCGTGGAAACGTCCGGTCGCCTGGTAGTCGCGCCCGAAGGCGACGAACGGCTCGCGCAGACCCTCGGGCCCTCGCTCCCCCAGCTGCTGCAGCGCCTCGGGGAGGGATAGTCCCGCCCGCACGGCGGACGCGAGATTGTCGACAGCGTCGGGCCACAGGGCGGCCAGCTCGCGGGTGCGTCGCGCCGCCCGGGCTCGCAGCACGCCGACGGGGAGCACCGCGGCCATGACCGCCAGGGCGAGCCCGACGACCGCGACACCGGAGATGCCGGCCACCACCAGGAAGACCAGCACGAACGTGCCTCCGCACAGCCCGACCAGGCTCCGCAGACGGACGTCCGGGATGCCGGCGCGCACCAGGAGAGAGGTGCGCGGTCGTTCCGTGCGCGCGGCCGGTCGCCAGGACGGGTCGACCCACGTCCACCAGACAAGGGCGAGACCGGTACCCAGCGCGAGTCCTACGAGGCTGCCCATGCGTCCGTCCCCAGCAGCTCGTCGAGGTCGATGCCGACCTGGGCGAAGGCGTCGCGCCGGGCCGGCACCCCACCGGCTCGCTCGAGGTGGGCACCGCGACGAACGAACACCGGCTCGGTCTCGATGGTGTCGTTCTCGACCCGCCCGGTGACGGCCACGATCTCGCGGACCCCACGGCGCCCGTCGTGGTCCAGGCCGGTGTGCACCACCAGGTCGACCGAGCTGGCGACCGTGGGCACGACGAACCGGCTGCCGATGTTCTCGCCGGCCAGCAGCGGCAGCGTGCACAGCTTGACCAGCGCCTGGCGGGCCGAGCTCGCGTGGATCGAGGCCATGCCGGGGAGGCCGGCGTTGAGAGCGAGCAGCAGGTCCAGGCACTCGGCGGAACGCACCTCGCCGATGATCAGTCGGCTCGGGCGCATGCGCAGGGCCTCCTTCACCAGGTCGCGCAGCGTCACCTCGCCCGTGCCCTCGAGCCCGGCCTGGCGGGTCTGCAGGCTGACCCAGTCGGGCACCCGGCACTGCAGCTCGTAGACCTCCTCGACCGAGATGAGTCGCTGACTGCCGGGGATGGACGACGCCAGGCAGTTCAGCAGGGTGGTCTTGCCGGCCTGCGTGCCGCCGGACACCACGATGTTGAGGCCGGCCCGCACGCTCGCCCCGAGGAAGTCCGCTGCGTGCTGGTCGAGGGTGCCGAGAGAGACGAGGTCGTCGAGCGTGTGAGCGGCCGCCACGAACTTGCGGATGTTCACGGCGGCGAACCCGCGACTGATGCCCTCGAGGACGACGTGGAGCCGGTGTCCGCCCGGGAGCATCGCGTCGACGAACGGCGTGGACAGGTCAAGGCGCCGCCCGGACGTCGACAGCATCCGCTCGACCAGCTCACGGACCTGCTCGGTCGTCAGCATGATGCTCGTCAGCTCGTGCTTGCCGCCTCGCGCGACGAACACGCGAGCCGGGTCGTTGATCCAGATCTCCTCGACCGACGGGTCGTCCAGCAGCGGCTGCAACGGGCCCAGACCACTGACGTCCGCCACGAGCCGCTCGACCTCGAGCTCGGGCTCCGCGAGCGCCGAGACCGAGCCGGTCAGGCTGCGCTGCTCGTGCTCACGCACCACCTCGCGAGCGATGCGCTGCACCTCGTGGGACTCGGCGACCGGATCGATGCGCTGTGCGCGCACGGCGAGGCGCACCTTGTCGACCAACGCCGCGGACGCCCGCTCAGCCATGTCATGCCTTCCCCCGAACGGCACCTGTCCTCAGATGGTCACCGGAACGCCAGTCGAGAGGCAACCCCTCGGCTGCGATCTGTGGATGTCGTGGGACGTACGTCTGGCCGAACGACGAGGAGGGGCCCGTCCTGATCGCTCAGGATGGGCCCCTCCTCGAGGCCTGGACCTCGAGAGGTCCAGAAATGGCTGCGAGGCCGTCCCCCTGGTGTGGGGGCGGCCTCGCGCTCTAAAGGTTGTCCGGCGACGTCCTACTCTCCCACCCCCTCCCGGGGGCAGTACCATCGGCGCTGAGAGGCTTAACTTCCGGGTTCGGAATGTTACCGGGTGTTTCCCTCTCGCCATGGTCGCCGAAACTCTATGGAGATATCAAAACCAGTCACCATCCCACACACAGGG
>NZ_HE978637.1:702533-1118791 GCF_000312105.1 Aeromicrobium massiliense JC14 | reverse complement strand
CGCCCCCCCCTGGGGCCGGTGTGGGATGGTGACTGGTTTTGATATCTCCATAGAGTTTCGGCGACCATGGCGAGAGGGAAACACCCGGTAACATTCCGAACCCGGAAGTTAAGCCTCTCAGCGCCGATGGTACTGCCCCCGGGAGGGGGTGGGAGAGTAGGACGTCGCCGGACAACCTTTAGAGCGCGAGGCCGCCCCCACACCAGGGGGCGGCCTCGCAGCCATTTACGCTGAACTTCACGAACTCGAGAACGAAGGACCTGACTCATGGCTGACGGACGCACCCCTCGCGGTGGCAGCTCGGGCGGACCGCGCCGCAACGGCAAGCCCGGTGGCGGCAAGCCCGGATCGGGCGGCGGCAAGCCGAGCGGCGGC
This sequence comes from Aeromicrobium massiliense JC14, assembly GCF_000312105.1. Classification (GTDB taxonomy): domain Bacteria; phylum Actinomycetota; class Actinomycetes; order Propionibacteriales; family Nocardioidaceae; genus Aeromicrobium; species Aeromicrobium massiliense. The sequence continues at coordinate 1,118,416 of NZ_HE978637.1, read as the reverse complement.
CGCCCCAGCAGTGGCGGACGTCCCGCCGGCGGAGGCCGTTCGGGTGACGGCAAGCCTCGTCGCGACGGCGCTCCCGCGGGCCGTGGCGGCTCCGGCGGATCGGGACGTGGCCGCGACGACCGTCGTGACGACCGTCGTGGAGGACCCGCGTCGCGCGACGGACGTCCGCCGCAGCGCGGTGGCCGCCCCGACCGCGGTCGCGACCGCGAGGACCGCAGCACCGACCAGAAGGTGTACGACGGCCCGCCGATCCCCGAGGACGTCACCGCGGCCGAGCTGGACAAGCACGCGATGCGTGCGCTCCAGGGACTGCCCGAGAAGCTCGCCGACCGCGTCGCCCGTCACCTGGTGATGGCCGGACTGCTGGTCGACGAGGACCCGGAGACGGCCTATCAGCACGCGCTGGCCGCGCGGGCTCGCGCGCAGCGTGTGGCTCTCGTGCGTGAGGCCGTGGGCGAGGTCGCCTACGCCGCCGGCAAGTTCTCCGAGGCGCTCGGCGAGTTCCGTGCCGCGAAGCGCATGAACGGCCAGCTGTACTACACGCCGATGATGGCCGACTGCGAGCGCGCCCTCGGCCGCCCGGAGAAGGCGGTCAAGATGGACGCGCCCGAGGTCCGCAAGCAGCTGGACGAGGCGGGCTCGGTTGAGCTCGCGATCGTCGTGGCCGGTGCCCGTCGCGACATGGGACAGCCGGAGGCCGCGCTGCGCGTGCTCGAGGTCGAGCCGCTCAGCAGCCGCTCGCGGTCGACCTGGGTGGCGCGCCTGCGGTACGCCTACGCCGACACCCTGCTGGCGCTGGGCCGCACCGAGGACGCCATCGAGTGGTTCCACCGCACGGTCGCGGTCGACGGCAACAAGGAGACCGACGCCGAGGAGCGTCTGGCCGCGTTGTCCACCGACAAGGACGACTGACCGGTCCGTCCACAGGCGATCGGCGGCGGCGAAGGAGCCGTCGGCCCGGCCGACGAGGGTGACGGCATGGACACCAACACCGTCACTCTCGTCGGCCGCCTCAGTGCGGCACCCTCCGCCCTCACGCTCCCGAGCGGGGACGAGCTGGTCTCGTTCCGGCTCGTCGTGCCGCGTTCTTCCGCAGCTCGACGGCGCTCCAAGCAGACCGTCGACACGTTCGAGTGCAGCGTCTGGCCGGCGAAGCTCCGCCGCCGCGTCCTGAAGCTGGAGCCCGGAGCCACCCTGCGCGTCAGCGGCGAGCTGCGCCGCCGGTTCAGCCGGTCGGGCGGCGCCCCGGCGAGCTGGGTCAGCGTCGATGCGGCGCTCGTCGAGCCGGTCGCCGACCCGTCGGTACGATCGAGCGCGTGACGTTGTCCAGCTGCCCGGTGCCGCTCGTCGAGCAGCACGACCTCGTGATGCTCGACCTCGACGGCGTGGTCTACCGCGGGGCCGAACCTGTCCCTCATGCCGTCGCGGCGCTCGAGCAGGCTCGCTCCGGAGGCACCCGGCTGGCCTACGTCACGAACAACGCGTCGCGCACCGCAGCGACCGCCGCGGAGCACCTGACCGACCTCGGCGTGCCCGAGGTGGGACCGGCCGACGTCGTGACCGCCGCCCAGGCCGTCGTCGACCTCATGGCCGCCGACCTGCCGCACGGTGCCCGCGTGCTCGTCGTCGGCGGACCGGGCCTCCTCGAGCCGCTCGCCGAGGCGGGCCTGCAGGCGGTGCGTTCGGCCGACGACGACCCCGTCGCGGTCGTCCAGGGCTTCCATCCCGACGTCGCCTGGCGCGACCTGGCCGAGGCCACGTACGCGGTCACCGCCGGCGCCCGGTTCTACGCGAGCAACCTCGACCTCACCGTCCCGACCGCTCGGGGCGTGGCGCCGGGCAACGGGTCGCTCGTCGGCCTGGTCAGCACCGTCACCGGCGTCGACCCGACCGTGGCGGGCAAGCCCGAGCCGCCGTTGCTGCGCTCGACCATCGCGCGGTGCGAGGGCTCGACGCCGCTCATGGTCGGCGACCGGCTCGACACCGACATCCTCGGCGCGGCCAACGTGGGCGTGCCGAGCCTGGCCGTCCTCACCGGGCTCAGCGACCCGCAGATGCTCGCCGATGCCGAGGGTGTCCTGCGGCCGTCGTTCGTCGCGCCCGACCTGCGCGGGCTGCTCGTCCCGCACCCCGAGGTGACGATCGACGGCGACCTGGCTCGCTGCGGCTCGGCCGAGGCGCGGCTCGACGGCGACCGGGTGCAGGTGCGTGGCGACGACGAGCTGCACCGGCTGCGCGCCGCGGTGGCCCTGGCTTGGGCGTGTCGCGACGGTTCCGGTCGACGCGTGCGCCTCGATGGGATGATGGCGCCATGAGTGCTGACCACGAGACCGGGCTCGCGCGCCTGGACGCCGCCGTGCGTGGCCTGGACGCGCTCGACGAGCGTCCGGTCGACCAGCACCCGCCGATCTTCGACGAGATCCACCACGCCATGCGCGAGGTCCTGGCCGGCGCGCACGACGCATGAGCGTCCGTCTTCCCGGAGCCCGCGCGTGAGCCGCCGGCTGCGGCTGGACGCCGAGCTGGTGCGGCGTGGGCTGGCCCGCTCCCGCGAGCACGCCAGCACGCTGGTCGAGCAGGGGCTGGTGAGCGTCGGGGGAGCGGTCGCCACGAAGCCGGCCACCGGCGTCACCACCGACCAGGCGATCGTCGTCCGCGAGGACACCGGCCCGAGCTGGGCGTCGCGCGGTGCCTACAAGCTGCTCGGCGCGCTCGAGGTGTTCGAGCCGCTGGGCCTCGACGTGTCCGGGTGCCGCGCGCTGGACGCCGGTGCGTCCACCGGTGGGTTCACCGACGTGCTGCTGAGCAAGGGCGTGGAGTCGGTGCACGCCGTCGACGTCGGCTACGGCCAGCTGGTCTGGGCGCTGCAGAACGACCCGCGCGTCCACGTGCACGACCGCACCAACGTCCGCACGCTGGAGCCCGACGTGCTGGGCGGCCAGGTCGACCTGGTGGTCTCGGACCTGTCGTTCATCTCGCTCACCATCGTCATGCCGGCCCTCACACGGTGCTGTCGTCCCGAGGGCGACGTGGTGCTGATGATCAAGCCGCAGTTCGAGGTGGGCAAGGAGAACCTGGGCAAGAAGGGCGTCGTGCGCGACCCCGTGCTGCACGCCCAGGCCGTCCAGCGGGTGTGCGAGTCCGCCTTCGAGCTGGGTTGGGGCACGCGTCACCTGGCGCCGAGCCCGCTGCCCGGCCCCGCGGGCAACGTCGAGTACTTCTGCTGGCTGCGCACCGACGCGGGCCGGCCCACCTACGAGCAGGCCGAGCGCGTCGTCGCCGACGGCCCGCTGAAGGAGCGCGCATGACCGACCGCAGCATCCTGCTGGTGGTGCACGCCGGGCGCGAGGACGCGCGTCGCGTGGCCAGCGACTTCGCCGCCGACCTGTGCGAGGCCGGCATCACCGTCCGTCTCGTCGAGCCGGACGCCCGCGACCTGGACATCCCCAAGGCCGTCGTCGTGCCCGAGGGGCACGAGGCGGCCGAGGGCTGCGAGCTGGCCGTCGTCCTGGGCGGCGACGGCACGATCCTGCGTGCCGCCGAGCTGTGCCACGGCGTCGGCACCCCGGTGCTGGGCGTGAACCTCGGCCACGTCGGGTTCCTGGCCGAGGCCGACGTCGAGGAGGTGCACGCGGTGACGCAGCGCGTCATCGCCCGTGACTACGCGGTCGAGGAGCGTCTGACCGTCGAGGTCGAGGTGGAGGTCGACGGCCAGGTCGTGGCCCGCAACTGGGCGCTCAACGAGGCGACGGTCGAGAAGGCCTCGCGCGAGCGCATGCTCGAGCTGGTGGTCGCGATCGACGACCAGCCGGTCTCGCGGTGGGGGTGCGACGGCGTCGTCTGCGCGACGCCCACCGGCTCGACCGCCTACAACTTCAGCGCCGGCGGCCCGGTGGTGTGGCCGCAGGTCGAGGCGCTGCTCATGGTGCCGATCAGCGCGCACGCGCTGTTCGCCCGCCCGCTCGTCGTCTCGCCGGACTCGGTGCTCGCGATCGAGATCGTCGGCACCGCAGCCACCGGCGTGCTCTGGTGCGACGGCCGGCGCGCGGCCGAGCTCCCGCCGGGAGCGCGGGTCGTGGTGCGCCGCGGGAGCCAGCCCGTGCGCCTGGCCCGGCTGCGGCACGCCAGCTTCGCCGAGCGGCTGGTCCGCAAGTTCGACCTGCCGGTCGCCGGCTGGCGCGGTGCGGCAGAGCAGCGCCGGGGAGGGAGTGACTGATGTGGCAGCACATCCGCCTGTCGTCGCTCGGCGTCATCGACGAGGCTGAGCTCGAGCTGGGCGAGGGCTTCACCGTCATCACCGGTGAGACCGGTGCCGGCAAGACCATGGTCGTCACGGCGCTCGGCCTGCTCCGTGGTGCCCGGGCCGACTCCGGTCTCGTGCGCCACGGCAGCGGCCAGGCCCGCGTCGAGGCCACCGTCGAGCTGCCGGACGGGTCCGCTCTCGGCGAGCAGGTCGAGGAGGCCGGCGGGTCAGTCGACGACGGCACGATCGTGCTCGGTCGCGTGCTCTCGGCCCAGGGCCGCTCGCGTGCCTACGTCGGGGGAGCGGCCGCCCCGGCCGCGCTGCTGACCACCGTCACCGACGAGCTCGTCGCCGTCCACGGCCAGTCCGACCAGCACCGGCTTCTCCAGGCGGCCGAGCAGCGCGCCGCGCTCGACGGCTTCGCCGGCGCACCGCTGAGCACGCTGCTGGACGAGTACCGCCCGGTGCACGCCCGTCTGCTCGAGGTCAGCCAGCGGCTCACCCGCATCCGCGAGGACGCCCAGGCTCGGGCGCGTGAGCTCGACCTGCGCCGGTTCGGCCTGGCCGAGATCGACGCCGTCGAGCCGCAGGCCGACGAGGACGAGCAGCTCCAGGCCGAGGAGAACCGGCTGGCGCACGCCGAGTCGCTCGTGCGCGCGGCGCTCACCGCGCACGAGGGGCTCGTCGGCGAGCCGGATGGGGGAGCCCGGGCGTTCGTCGCCGGGGCCCAGGCGGCGCTCGACGAGGCGTCCGGCCAGGACCCGGCGCTCGACGCGCTCACCGGACGGCTGCGCGAGGTGGCCATCGAGCTCGACGACCTCGGGCTCGAGCTGAGCTCGTACGCCTCGTCGGTCGAGATGGACCCGGCCCGGCTGGCCACGGTGCAGGAGCGACGCGCCGCGATCATCGCCCTGCTGCGCAAGTACGGCCCCACGCTCGCCGACGTGCTGGCCTGGCGCGAGGAGTCCGCCGCCGCCGTCGAGGAGCTCGACGACGAGCGCGTCGTCGGCCGGCTCGAGACCGAGCAGCGCGAGCTGGAGAAGCAGGCGCGCGAGCTCGCCGCCCGCATGACCGCCGTGCGCGAGCAGGCCGGCGTCGAGCTGGCCGCGCGCGTGCAGGACGAGCTGTCCGCGCTGGCCATGCCGCACGCCCGCCTGACGGTGCAGGTGCGCCCGCGCGCGGACGGGCGGCTCGGCACCACCGGCGCCGACCAGGTCGAGATGCTGTTCGCCGCCAACAACGGTGCCGAGCCCCGTCCGCTCCACCGCGGCGCCAGCGGCGGCGAGCTCTCGCGGCTCATGCTCGCGCTGGAGGTCGTGCTGGTCGACGCCCGCGACGTGCCCACGCTGGTCTTCGACGAGGTCGACGCCGGCATCGGCGGACGCGCCGCGGTCGAGGTCGGTCGCCGGCTGGCCCGGCTCGCCCGCCGCTCGCAGGTGCTGGCCGTGACCCACCTGCCGCAGGTGGCGGCGTTCGCCGACCACCACTTCCACGTGCAGAAGGACGACGACGGCGTCGTCACCCGCAGCGCGGTCGTGGTGCTGCAGGGCGACCAGCGGGTCGACGAGCTGGCGCGGATGCTCGCCGGGCAGGACGACTCGGCCGCGGCCCAGGCGCACGCCCGCGAGCTGCTCGACCTGGCGCGCGAGTAGCGGACACGCCCGGCGCAAGCCCCGGGATCACGGGGTCTGCGTGCGACGATGGCGGGGATGAAGATCCGCCACCGCAAGTCCGACGACGTCCCGGCCACGGCCGACGACGACCTCACCGTGACTGCCGACGAGACCCGCGACGAGCCTGCTTCCCCGGCCGACGCCGCCACCGACGAGACGGTCGGCGACGTCCCCACGGCCGAGGCGGCCCGTCCCACGCCGACCATCGCGTCGACCCCGCCGAGGGTGCGTGAGCCCGAGCCGTCCGAGGCCGACCGCGGTGTCACCGGCACGGTCCGGCTCGAGCGCGACCACCGTGTGCTCAGCGACAAGGTGGGTCCCGGCGACGTCGTCGTCATCGAGCACCCCGACCTGGACCGCCGCCGCGCGGAGGACCTCGTCGACCGCGGTGTCGCCGTCGTCGTGAACGTGGCGCCCTCGGTCTCCGAGCACCTGCCGAACAACGGCCCACTCGTCCTGGCCCGCGCCGGCGTCGTGCTGGTCGACGCGGTCGGACCCGACGGCTGGAACCTCAAGAACGGCGACACCGTGCGCGTCGTCGACGGCGTCGTGCACAAGGGCAGCAAGCAGGTCGCCTCCGGCACGGTGCTCCACGTCGAGGACCTGCGCGAGCGCCACGGCGCGGCCGAGCAGGCGCTGCGCACCCAGCTCTCGGCGCTCTCGGCCAACGCCGCCGACCACCTGCAGCGCGAGCACGAGCTGCTGCTCGACGGCTCCGCGATCCCGTACCTGGACCTGTCGCGCCGCGGCCGCCCGTACCTCGTGGTGAGCCGCGCGCACGACTGGTCCGACGACCTGGACGGGCTGCGCCGCTACATCCGTTCCTACCGCCCGGTGCTCGTCGGCGCCGGTGCCGGTGCGGACGCCCTGCTCGAGGCCGGGCACACGCCCGAGGTCGTCGTCGGCCCGCTCGACGAGCTGTCCGACCGCGCGCTGACCTCGGCCCAGGAGGTCGTGGTCACCACGTCCACCGCGGCGCTGCCGCCGCTGGACCGGCTCGAGCGGCTCGCGGTCGACGCGACCCTGTTCCCCGGCGTCGGCTCCAGCGAGGACCTCGCGATCCTGCTGGCCGACACCAACGAGGCGAGCCTCGTCGTCGTCGCCGGGGCCGCGCCCGACCTGCGCGCCGTCCTCGAGCCCGGCCCCAGCGAGGCCGCCACGACGCTGCTCTCGCGCGTCCGCGCCGGCTCGCGCGTCGTGGACGCCAAGGCGCTCGGCGCCTTCTACCGCCAGCGCGTGAGCTCGTGGCCGCTGGTGCTCCTGGTCGTCGTCGCGGTCGTCGCCGTCGCGGCGGCCATCGCGACCACCCCGGTCGGACAGGACTGGTACGAGGCCCTCGGTGACTGGATCGGGGCGCGCGCCGACGACGTGCGGGGGTGGTTCGCATGAGCCGCCTGCGCACCGCCGTCGTGGGCGGGTCCCTCGCCGCGGTCGGCCTGGGTGCCGGCATCGCGCTCGGCGTCGGCCCGCTGGACGAGGTCGACACCGTCCGTCCGGCGTCCCAGACCGACACGAAGGACAAGCCCGCTCCCGACACCGACCCCGTCGAGTCGGCGTTCGTCGGCGAGGCGGGCACCAAGCTCGTGGCCGGGACGCTCGAGGGCCGCTCGGCGCTCGTCGTCACCCTGCCCGGTGCCGCCAAGGGCGACACCGACCGGCTCGCCGACGCGCTCCGCGCGGCCGGCGCCACCTTCGCCGGCAGCATCGGCTTCACCGAGCGGCTGCTCGACCCCGCCGAGCGGCAGTACGCCGAGAGCGTCGCCGAGGAGGCGGCCAAGGACGTCAAGGACGTCCCGGCGTCCGACGAGGTCTACACGCGCGTCGGCGCCGTGCTGGCCCGCGCCTACGCCGGCACCGGCGCCGCCGACGCGCCCGCGAGCACGATCCGCACCGTCATCACCACCGCCGGACTGGTCGACCAGGTGCAGGAGCCCGAGACCCGGGCCGACCTCGTCATCCTGGTCGGCGGGCCGCAGCGGGACGCCGACGAGAGCGGCCGGGCCGAGGTGCTCGGCGGGCTGCTCGAGGCCTGGGACACCGCCGCGAAGGGCGTCGTCCTGGCCGCTCCCGAGGCGGCCGGCTTCGACGGGGGACTGCTGCACGAGCTGCGGCGCGCCGGCAAGGCCGAGGGGGTCTCGACGTTCGACGGTCTCGACGCCACCGCCGGCGCGTACGTCACGGTCGAGGTGGCCGCCGGCGAGCTCGAGGGCCGCACCGGCAGCTACGGCACGGGCGACGACGCCTCGGCGGTGCGTCCCTGAGCGTGTCGCTTCCGGCGACGGCCGGGGTGTTGATAGGCTGGAGTCCCGTGGAGGAGACGCAGGCGTGAGCCCGCGACGAGCCCTGATCATCCGCTCATCACGACCACGGGAGTCACCTTGGCAACCAACACGCCCACCAAGCACGTCTTCGTCACGGGCGGCGTTGCCTCGTCCCTCGGCAAGGGCCTGACCGCCTCCAGCCTCGGCCGGCTGCTGAAGTCGCGCGGGCTGCGGGTCACGATGCAGAAGCTCGACCCGTACCTGAACGTCGACCCGGGCACGATGAACCCGTTCCAGCACGGAGAGGTGTTCGTCACCAACGACGGCGCCGAGACCGACCTGGACATCGGTCACTACGAGCGGTTCCTGGACGAGGACCTCGTCGGACGCGCCAACGTCACCACCGGCCAGGTCTACTCCGACGTGATCGCCCGCGAGCGCCGCGGCGACTACCTGGGCGACACCGTGCAGGTCATCCCGCACATCACGAACGAGATCAAGGACCGGATGCTCGCCATGGGCGGCCCGGACGTCGACGTGGTCATCCACGAGATCGGCGGCACGGTCGGCGACATCGAGAGCCAGCCGTTCCTGGAGTCCGCGCGCCAGGTGCGTCACGACGTCGGCCGCGGCAACGCGTTCTTCATCCACGTCTCCCTGGTGCCGTACATCGGCCCGTCCAAGGAGCTCAAGACCAAGCCCACCCAGCACTCGGTGGCCGCGCTGCGCTCGATCGGCATCCAGCCCGACGCCATCGTGTGCCGCTCGGACCGCGCGCTGACCCCCGGCGTCAAGGACAAGATCGCGCTCATGTGCGACGTCGACTCCGAGGCGGTCATCACCTGCGCCGACGCGCCGTCGATCTACGACATCCCGAAGGTGCTGCACGCCGAGGGCCTGGACGCCTACGTCGTCCGCCGCCTCGACCTGCCCTTCCGCGACGTCGACTGGAAGCAGTGGGACGAGCTGCTGCGCCGCGTGCACCAGCCGGCCGAGGAGGTCACGGTCGCGCTCGTCGGCAAGTACATCGACCTGCCCGACGCCTACCTGTCGGTCTCCGAGGCGCTGCGTGCCGGCGGCTTCGCCCACGAGGCCCGCGTGAACCTGCGCTGGGTGCCCTCCGACGAGTGCGCCACCCCGGCCGGCGCCGCCCAGCACCTGGGCGACGTGGACGCGGTCTGCGTGCCCGGCGGCTTCGGCATCCGCGGCATCGAGGGCAAGATCGGCGCCCTCACCTACGCCCGCAAGAACGGCATCCCGACGCTCGGCCTGTGCCTGGGCCTGCAGTGCATGGTCATCGAGTACGCCCGCGTCGAGGCCGGCATCGCCGATGCCAGCTCGACCGAGTTCGACGGCGCCACGACCTCGCCGGTCATCGCCACGATGGCCGAGCAGAAGAGCATCGTCGACGGCGCCGGCGACCTGGGCGGCACGATGCGCCTGGGCCTGTACCCGGCCGACCTGACGCCCGGCAGCATCGTGGCCGAGGCCTACGGCGCCGACCACATCGAGGAGCGTCACCGCCACCGCTTCGAGGTGAACAACGCCTACCGCGACCAGCTGGAGAAGGCCGGTCTGGTGTTCAGCGGCGTGAACCCCGAGCTCGGCCTGGTCGAGTTCGTCGAGCTGCCGCGCGAGGTGCACCCGTACTACGTCGCCACGCAGGCCCACCCCGAGCTGCGCTCGCGCCCGACGCGTCCGCACCCGCTGTTCGCCGGCCTGGTCGGTGCCGCCGTCGCCCGTCAGCGCGAGCTGCTGCTGCCGGTCGAGGCCGACACCGTCGTCGAGGCATGACCGCCCACCCGTCGCTGCCCGGCGAGCTCGTCGACGGCGACACGCTGCGCGACCGGCCCGCGTCCTGGCCGGTGGTCGCCAGTGAGACGGCCTACGAGAGCGGCTACCTGTCGCTGCACCTGGACACCGTCCGGACGCCCGACGGCGACGAGGTCACCCGGGCCGTCGTGCGTCCGCACGGTGCCGTCGGCGTGCTGGCGCTCGACGACGACGGCCGCGTGCTGCTCGTCGAGCAGTACCGGCACGCGGTGCAGGGACGCCTGCTCGAGCTGCCCGCCGGCACGCTGGACGTGGACGGGGAGGCGTCGGTCGACGCGGCCCGGCGCGAGCTGAACGAGGAGGCCGACCTGCTCGCCCAGCACTGGGAGAGCCTGGTCGCGCCGTACGCCACGCCCGGCTACTCCAGCGAGCGCTGGGAGGTCTTCGTCGCCACCGGGCTCACCCCCGTCGCCGAGGCCGACCGGTTCGAGCGCGAGGCCGAGGAGGCCGAGATCCGTCAGCTGTGGGTGCCGCTGGAGCAGGCCGTCGAGGCCGTCCTGGACGGCCGCATCGGTGACTCGATGACGGTGGCGGGGGTGCTGGCCGCGCACGCGCGCGGCCTGGGGCGCACGGACCGTCGGTGAGCACGCTGGCCCGCGCGGTCGCGGACTACCTGAGCCACCTGTCGGTGGAGCGCGGCCTCGCCGCCAACACGATCGCCTCCTACCGGCGTGACCTGAGCCGGTACACCGGCCACCTGGACGCCCAGGGTGTCGACGACCCCACCGACATCACCGAGGCGCACGTGCTGGGCTTCCTGGCCGCCCTGCGCACCGGCGACGAGGACCACGCCGCCCTGGGCCCCGCGAGCACCGCACGGACGATCGTCGGCGTCCGCGGGTTCCACAAGTTCCTGCTGCGCGAGGGCGTCGTGCCCGTCGACGTCACCGCTGCGGTCAAGCCGCCCGCGCCGATCAAGCGGCTGCCCAAGGCGCTGCCGCTGTCGGACGTCGAGGCGATCCTCGAGGCGGCCGGTGCTCCCGGCACCGTGCTCGCGGCGCGCGACCGTGCCCTGCTCGAGGTGCTCTACGGCACGGGGGCGCGCATCTCCGAGGCGGTCGGGCTCGACGTCGACGACCTCGACCTCGAGGACGGCTCGGTGCTGCTGCGCGGCAAGGGCGGCAAGCAGCGCATCGTCCCGCTCGGCTCGTACGCCCTCACGGCGCTCGGCGACTACCTGACCGCGTCGCGTCCGGCGCTGGTGCGGGCCGGTGCCCACACCCCGGCGGTGTTCCTCAACGCGCGCGGCGGTCGCCTGTCGCGGCAGAGCGCATGGGCGGTGCTGAGCCGCGCCGCGCGCGCCGCCGGCGTCACTGCCGAGGTGTCGCCGCACACGCTGCGCCACTCGTTCGCCACCCACCTGCTGGACGGGGGAGCGGACGTCCGCGTCGTGCAGGACCTGCTCGGGCACGCCTCGGTGACGACCACGCAGATCTACACCTTGGTGACCGTCGACCGGCTCCGCGAGGTTTACGCGACGGCTCACCCAAGGGCGCGACGCTGAGTTGTAGAGTGACGCGAAACCTCCGCCCGCGACCCGAAGGACGTGCATGACTCAGGAGCTGGGACCCACCGGGCGGCCGCTGCCGTCGTTCCCGGAGCCCTCGCCTCCGACGCCGGGCAAGGCGACGATCATCGCGATGTGCAACCAGAAGGGTGGCGTCGGCAAGACGACGACGACCATCAACCTGGGTGCCGCGCTGGTCGAGGACGGACGCAAGGTGCTGCTGGTCGACTTCGACCCGCAGGGCTCGATGACCGTCGGCCTGGGCTTCAACGCCCACGAGCTGGACCTGAGCATCTACCACGCGCTCATGGACCGCGACGTGAAGCTCGAGGACGTCCGGCTCAAGACGACCGTGCCGAACCTCGACCTGGTGCCGGCCAACATCGACCTGTCGGCCGCCGAGATGCGCCTGGTCAGCGAGGTCGGCCGCGAGCAGGCGCTGCTGCGCGTGCTGCGCGACGCCCGCGACGAGTACGACGTCATCCTCATCGACTGCCAGCCGTCGCTCGGCCTGCTGACCGTGAACGCCCTGACCGCGTCCGACGGCGTCATCATCCCGCTGGAGTGCGAGTACTTCGCGCTGCGTGGCGTGGCGCTGCTCAAGGAGACGATCGAGAAGGTCCGCGAGCGCACCAACCCGGACCTGGAGATCATCGGCCTGCTCGGCACGATGTACGACGGCCGCACGCTGCACGGCCGCGAGGTGCTGCAGACGCTCGTCCAGGGCTGGGGCGACTCGGTCTTCCACACCGTCATCCGCCGCACCGTGAAGTTCTCCGACTCCACCGTCGCCGGCGAGCCGATCACCGAGTACGCGTCCAAGTCGCCCGGCGCCGACGCCTACCGCCAGCTCGCCCGGGAGGTGCTGGCCCGGTGCCCCGCCGCGTGAGCATGCCGGGTGCCGACGAGCTCTTCCGCCCGACGACGCCCAAGCCACGTGAGGACGCACCGGCCGAGCCCGCACCCGCCCCGGAGCCGGCCACGCCGGCGCGCACCAGCGGCCGGGTCAAGCACGACGAGAAGATGACCGTCTACGTCACCTCCGCGGAGCTGCTGGAGGTGGAGCAGGCGCGCCTGCGGCTGCGCTCGGAGCTGGGCCGCACCGTCGACCGCGGCCGGCTCGTGCGGGCCGCGCTCGCCGTCGCGCTGCGTGACCTGGACGCCCGCGGCCTGGCCAGCGACGTCGCCCGAGAGCTGGACGAGCGATGAGCCCCGCCGGGCCCGCGACGCAGGCGCCCGGTGCCGACGAGACCGCGCCCGCCACCGGGTTCTCGGTCGTCCTGGACTCGTTCGAGGGACCCTTCGACCTGCTGCTGCAGCTCATCTCGCGGCACAAGCTCGACATCACCGAGGTGTCGCTGGCCACGGTGACGAGCGAGTTCATCACCTACATCAAGCAGATGGACGGCGACCTGGAGGAGACGACCCAGTTCCTCGTCGTCGCCGCCACGCTGCTCGACCTCAAGGCCGCGCGGCTGCTGCCGCAGGGCGACGTGGACGACGAGGAGGACCTCGCGCTGCTCGAGGCGCGCGACCTGCTCTTCGCCCGCCTCATGCAGTACCGCGCGTTCAAGCAGGTCGCCGGCGTCATGGCCGAGCGGCTGGCCACGCAGGGCCGCCGCTACCCGCGCTCGGTCGGCCTGGAGCCGCGGTTCGCGTCGCTGCTGCCCGAGGTGCTGCTGACCGTCGGCCCGGACGACCTGGCCCGGCTCGCGGCGCGGGCCATGGAGCCCAAGCAGGCGCCGGTCATCTCGCTGGCCCACCTGCACGCGCCGAGCGTGAGCGTCCGCGAGCAGGCCCACCTGCTCGTCGACCGGCTGCGCCGTGAGCAGCAGACGACGTTCCGGGCGCTCGTCGCCGACGCGCCGGACGTGCTGACGCGGGTGGCGCGCTTCCTGGCCGTCCTGGAGCTGTTCCGCGAGGGCGCGCTGTCGTTCGACCAGGCGACGCCGCTGGGCGACCTGCACCTGCGCTGGACCGGCTCGGACGAGGGCGACATCGACGTCGGCGACGAGTTCGACGTCCCGGCCGGCTCCGAGGTGGAGCCCGGCGACACGTACCCGCTGCCCGAGGACGCCGACGGCGCCCCGACCGGAGAAGAGCGATGAGCGACCCCACCCCCGACACCGTGGCCCCGCCGGCCGAGGCGACCCTGCCGCTGCAGGGCACCGACGAGCTCGAGCTCGGGCTGCTCGACCTGGAGCCCGCCCTGGAGGCGGTGCTCATGGTCGCCGACCAGGCGCTGGACCACCTGACGCTGGCCCAGGCCGTCGGCCACCCGCCGAAGGACGTCGAGCAGGCGCTCGCCCGCCTCGCCGCCGAGTACGACGAGCAGGGCCGCGGCTTCGAGCTGCGCCGCGTCGCCGGCGGCTGGCGGTTCTACACCCGCGAGGCCTTCGCACCGGCCGTCGAGCGGTTCGTGCTGGACGGCCAGCAGGCCCGCCTCACACAGGCCGCGCTGGAGACGATGGCCGTCGTGGCCTACCGCCAGCCGGTCAGCCGCTCGCGGGTCTCGGCGATCCGCGGCGTCAACGTCGACGGCGTCATGCGCACCCTGGTGACCCGCGGCTTCGTCGAGGAGGTCGGCCACGACCCCGAGACCGGCGCGGTGCTGTACGGCACGTCGGCGTACTTCCTGGAGCGCATGGGACTGGACAGCCTCGACGAGCTGCCCGAGCTGGCGCCGTACCTGCCCGAGATGGACGACATGGAGGACGAGCTGAGCGCCATGGCCGCGCCCGCCGCGCCGGCGACCCCCGCCGAGCCGGCCACCGGCCTGGACGAAGCCGCCGAGGGGGAGAAGCAGTGACCGAGGAGAACGAGCCCACGGGCGTCCGGCTGCAGAAGTACCTGGCGCAGTCCGGGGTCGCGAGCCGGCGCAAGTGCGAGGAGCTCATGCTCGAGGGCCGCGTCGAGGTCGACGGCGAGATCGTCACGCTCATGGGCACGCGCATCGACCCGGCCACCGCGATCGTGCGGGTCGACGGCAAGCGGCTGCTGCCGCCCACCGAGCACACGTACCTGGTGATGAACAAGCCGCGCGGCGTCGTGACGACGATGGCCGACGAGCACGGCCGCCCCGACCTGACCGGCCTGCTGAAGGGCCGCGAGGAGCGCCTGTTCCACGTCGGCCGGCTCGACACCGACACGTCCGGCCTGCTGCTGCTGACCAACGACGGCGAGGCCGCGCACCGCCTGGCCCACCCGTCGTTCGAGGTGACCAAGACGTACGTGGCCCTGGTCGAGGGACGCATGAAGGACGCCGCCGGGCGCCGGCTCGTCGACGGCATCGAGCTCGAGGACGGTCCGGCGAAGGCCGACCGCTTCACCGTCCGCGACCGCCAGGACGACCGCACGCTGGTCGAGCTCGACGTGCACATCGGCCGCAACCGGATCGTCCGGCGGATGCTGGACGCCGTCGGCCACCCGGTGCGCGAGCTCACCCGCACCGCCTTCGGGCCGGTGCGCCTGGGACAGCTGCGGCCGGGCGCGACGCGCGACCTGACCGACGAGGAGCGCGGGCAGCTCTTCGATAGCGTGGGTCTGTGAGCGAGCGCAGCGAGAGAACCATCGGGCTCCTCACCGGCGCGCGTCCGTACGGTGCTCTTCTGACGGAGGCTCGCCGGTGAGCCAAGCGATCCCCGAGCCGGTCCTCGTGGTGGGGTGCGGGCTCATCGGCACCTCGGTGGCGCTGGCCCTGCGTGGCCGCGACGTCCAGGTCGTCCTGGAGGACGCGTCCGCGACGCACCTGGAGCAGGCCGTCTCGCTCGGTGCCGGCGTGCCGCTGGACGACTCGGTCGTGCCGGCGCTCGTCGTGGTCGCGGTGCCGCCGGCGGTCGCGCCCGGCGTCGTCATCGACGCCCTGGCTCGCTGGCCCGAGGCGCTGGTCACCGACGTCACGAGCGTGAAGTCGCTCCTGCAGCAGACGCTGGCCGACGTGCCCGGCGCTGAGCGCTACGCGGGCGGCCACCCCATGGCCGGCAGCGAGCGCAGCGGCCCCACCGCAGCCTCGGCCCAGCTGTTCGAGGGCCGGCCGTGGGCGGTCACACCGACCACGCAGACGCTGCCCCAGGCGCTCGACGCCGTGGTCGACCTCGCCCTCAACCTCGGCGCGGTGCCGATCATCATGGAAGCCTCGGCCCACGACCGTGCCGTCGCCGTCGTCTCGCACGTGCCGCAGGTGATGTCGACCCTCACCGCCGCCCGGCTGAACCACGCGCCCGACAACCACCTCGCGCTGTCGGGTCCCGGCCTGCGCGACGTCACCCGCATCGCGGGCAGCGACATGCGGCTGTGGATCGACATCCTGAGCCACAACGCGCGCGACGTGCGGGCCGTGCTCGAGGACGTCCGCGTCGACCTCGACCGCGTGATCAAGGCCCTGGACGCCGCCGACGGCGAGACCCTGAGCGACGTGCTGGAGTCCGGCCGGCAGGGCACCCGGCTCATCCCGGGCAAGCACGGCGACGCGCCGTCGCGTCTGGACGTGGTGCGGGTGCAGGTCGCCGACCGGCCCGGCGAGCTGTCGCGACTCATGACCGATACGGGACAATCAGGGGTCAACATCGAGGACCTCCGGCTCGACCACGACCTCGGACGGCCCGTGGGCCTCGCCGAGATCGCGGTGGCGCCGGGCCTCGGCGACGTCCTGGTCGCTGCGCTCTCCGAGCGCGGCTGGACCGCCTACCGATAGGAAGCTGCTGCATGACCTTGGTGATCGCCCTCGACGGACCCTCCGGGTCCGGCAAGTCCAGCACGTCGCGCGCCGTGGCGGCGCGGCTCGGGCTGGACTACCTCGACACCGGTGCGATGTACCGCGCCGTGACGTGGGCGGTGCTCGAGGCCGGGGCCGACCCGCACGACCCCGCAGCCGTGGCCCGTGTCGCGGCGACGATCAGCATCGAGCCGGGCACCGACCCGCTCAAGCCGGCGATCTCCGTCGACGGCGTGGACGTCAGCGAGCCGATCCGCTCCGACGCGGTCAACGCCGCGGTGAGCCCGGTGGCCACCGTTGCCGACGTCCGCACCCGCATGGTCGGGCTGCAGCGCAGCATCATCGCCGCGTCCGAGGGCATCGTCGTGGAGGGGCGCGACATCGCGTCCACCGTGGCGCCGGACGCGCAGGTGAAGGTGTACCTCGTCGCCGACCCGGCCGCGCGCGCCGCTCGCCGGGCCGCCGAGGAGGGGCACGCCGACGCCGAGGCGACGAAGGCGTCGCTGCTGGCCCGTGACCGCATCGACTCCAGCCGCGAGACGTCCCCGCTGGTGCGGGCCGACGGCGCGGTCGAGGTCGACAGCACGTTCCTGACCCTCGACGAGGTCGTCGACCGCGTCGTCGCCATGGTGCCGTGATGACGGCCACGGGGGAGACGTACCAAGCGCCCGGCCACGCCGGGCTGAAGCTGCTGCGCGCGACGGTCGGACGCTGGCTGGGCTCGCGCTACGACCTGCACCAGCACGGCACCGAGCACGTGCCGGCCGACGGTCCGGTGATCTTCGCGGCGAACCACTCCGGCTGGCTGGACGGTCCGCTGCTCATCGCCTGCACGCCGCGTCCGGCGCACGCGCTGGTCAAGGCCGAGCAGTTCGAGGGCCGCAGCGGCGCGCTGCTGCGCATGGCCGGGCAGATCAGCGTCCGGCGCGACGAGAACGACGCCGCCGCCGTGCGCAAGGCGGTCGCGGCGCTGGAGGCGCAGCACGCGGTGGCGCTGTTCCCCGAGGGCACGCGCGGTGCCGGCGACGTCGCGCACGTCAAGGACGGCATGGCGTACCTGGCGCTGGTGACCGGTGCCCCGGTCGTCCCGGTCGCGCTGTTCGGCACCCGGCTCGAGGGCCAGGCCGGTGACTCGAAGCCGGAGAAGGGCGCCCGCATCGAGCTGTTCTACGGCGCGCCGTTCACCGTCGAGCGACGCCCGTGGCCGCGCGCTCGGGGTGAGGTGCGTACGCTTGCGGGGCGGCTCCAGCAGGAGCTGCGCGTACACGTCGAGAAGTCCGCAGAGGTCAGCGAGGTCGCGCTGCCCGGACCTCTGCCCCCAGGAGACACCCATGTATGACCAACTGCCCGTTCTCGCCGTCATCGGTCGGCCGAACGTCGGCAAGTCCACGCTGGTCAACCGCATCATCGGCCGGCGCGAGGCGGTCGTCGAGGACGTCCCCGGCGTGACCCGTGACCGGGTGGCCTACGAGGCGACCTGGAACGGACGCGAGTTCACCGTCGTCGACACCGGCGGCTGGGACCCCGACGCCCAGGGCATGGCCGAGCTGATCGCCGCCCAGGCCGAGCTGGCCATCGCCGCCGCGGACGCCGTGCTGTTCGTCGTCGACGCGAACGTCGGCATCACCGACGCCGACGAGGCCGTCGTCCGCATCCTGCGCGCGGCCAAGAAGCCCGTGCTGCTCGCCGCCAACAAGGTGGACGACCAGCGGGCCGAGAACGAGTCGTCCTCGCTGTGGGCGCTCGGCCTCGGCCAGCCGTACCCGGTGTCGGCGTTGCACGGCCGCGGCTCGGGCGACCTGCTCGACGCCGTGCTCGACGCGCTGCCCGACGCGCCGCCGGAGGACTTCGACAAGGTCGAGGGCCCGCGCCGTGTCGCGAT
This sequence comes from Aeromicrobium massiliense JC14, assembly GCF_000312105.1. Taxonomy (GTDB): domain Bacteria; phylum Actinomycetota; class Actinomycetes; order Propionibacteriales; family Nocardioidaceae; genus Aeromicrobium; species Aeromicrobium massiliense. The sequence continues at coordinate 1,100,303 of NZ_HE978637.1, read as the reverse complement.
CGTCGGCAAGCCGAACGTCGGCAAGTCCAGCCTGCTGAACAAGCTGGCGGGGGAGAACCGCGTCGTCGTCTCCGACGTCGCCGGCACCACCGTCGACCCGGTCGACGAGATCGTCGAGCTCGGTGGCCGCGAGTGGCACTTCATCGACACCGCCGGCGTGCGCCGCCGGGTCAAGGAGGCGTCGGGCCACGAGTACTACGCGAGCCTGCGCACCAACACCGCGATCGACCGCGCCGAGGTGGCGGTCATGGTCGTGGACGCGAGCGAGCCGCTGGCCGAGCAGGACCTGCGCATCATCAACACGATCCGCGAGGCCGGACGCGCGCTGGTGCTGGCGTTCAACAAGTGGGACCTGGTCGACGAGGAGCGCCGCTACTACCTGGACCGCGAGATCGAGCGCGACCTCGTGCAGGTGCCGTGGGCGCCGCGCATCAACGTCGCGGCCCGCACCGGCTGGCACGTCGACCGCCTCGTCCGCGCGCTCGACGCGGCGCTGGAGGGCTGGGAGACGCGCGTGCCGACCGGCCAGCTGAACGCGTTCCTGGGCCGCCTGGTCGCCGAGCACCCGCACCCGATCCGCGGCGGCAAGCAGGCGAAGATCATCTACGGCACGCAGGCGTCGACCGCGCCGCCGACGTTCGTGCTGTTCACGCGCGGCAAGCTGGAGGCGTCGTACCTGCGCTTCGTGGAGCGTCGCCTGCGCGAGGAGTTCGGCTTCGTCGGCTCGCCGATCCACATCCAGCAGCGTCCGCGGGAGAGCCGCAAGCGGTAGGGCATCCCGCGTCGAGGACGTCCGGGGGCGTGCGGTAGGCTTCTGGACGTTGTCACGGGCTGTAGCGCAGCTTGGTAGCGCACTTGACTGGGGGTCAAGGGGTCGCAGGTTCAAATCCTGTCAGCCCGACAACGGAAGGGTCTCTCACCACCGGTGAGAGGCCCTTCGTCGTTGGTGGGTGCTCGAGTCGGCGCGCGACCTAACCACCAACGGGCCACCCATGAGGTTCGGGAGATCCTGAGTCTGCGCTGGTAAACCGAAAAGGTCCCGGCCACGGGCGGTGTTCGCCTAACCTTCGCTGCATGTCGTTTCTTGAGGCGTGGTTGTTCCGCGACTGTCCGCATTGCGGTACCAGGAACACGCAGATGGCGCCGCTGGCCGTCAACACTCCGGCGCAGAGAGCATCCAGCACTCCTCTCTACTGGTCGTTCGTCGCATGTCCTCGATGCGGGGGCGCCGTCGCGCTCCGACACGGCGGCGTCAACGATCCGACTCTGTATCGGACCATCCCCGAGGACAGTCGGGACGCTCTCCAGGTGCGGCATGTGCCTGAGAAGATCGCTCGGTTTTACCTGGATGCTGTAAGGGTGCTGGAAGCCGGTGTGCCAGACGCGGCTGCGGTTCAGCTACGACGCACCCTGGAAGGAGCCGCCGCACACTTCGAGATCCGTGAGCGTGTCCTCGTTAGGAGCATCGAAACGATGATCGAGCAAGGTCTCGTGACCAGGTCCTTCGGCGCCGTGCTGCATCATGTGCGTGCAGTGGGCAACCAAGGCGCTCACTTCACCGACACGGAGTTGACGGAAGAGGAAGTGCGGCAGGCATTGCGTTTCACTACTGCCTTGCTTCGCAACGTCTTCGAGGTGCCAGGAGAGTTGGCGGCCCTTGAGCAGGATAGTGATTCGGAACGGGATGTTTAGGGTCGCACGGCCATTGTGTGGTACTCGATGCCCGCCTTTAGGCCTGCGCAACTGGACGTCGACTCGCCACATGATTGCCTGAGACCATTTACCGGCGTCTCTGGCTTGGGAGGTCGTCGCTGGCGTGCGTCAGCGTGAAATCCACCCGATGTGCGGCGCGACGAAATCGAACCGTCGCTGCGACTCCACCAAAGGTCCGGGCGCCGCCCGGGAGCCGCTGCGGCTGAACGCCGTTGTCCCTCTGCCTAGTCGCCCTCGGCCCGGAGCCGCCGGCGCTCGGCGCGCTCGGCCTTGCGGCGCTCGGCGGCCACGACCGACGCTGACCGGACCGGCCAGACGTAGTCCAGGTCGTCCGGGACGTCCGGGAACAGTGGCCGGTAGTGCTCGGGGTCCTTGCGGACCAGCGCGGACCGGTGGCTGCGGTGCAGCGCCTCGTCCCCGAGCCAGGGAGGCAGCGCGCCCGCGTCCGCGAGGTCGGGCTGGGTCCGGACGGTGTCGATGCCGTACGTCCGCAGGTCCGTGACGATCGTGGCGGCGCAGGTGTCGGCGAACCCGAGGTCCGTCCAGGCGGCGCAACAGGTGAGTCCGTACCGGCCGAGGGCCTCCTCGAACCCCTTCCACATGAGGACGGCCGGGTGGTTCTTCCACCCGTAGTCGGTCCGGGTCAGCGCGCGGACGACCTGGACGGTCTCCACCCGCTGCTTCCCGAGCCGCTTGTCGTCCAACGCGCGGGCCGAGCGGTCGAAGTCGGCGTAGGGGAGGAAGGTCTGCACCGCTGGACTGTGCCCACCAACCGGCCGATGAATCTCCGACGTGGTGGGTCCGCGTGCGCCACCTCCGCGGAGCGGGCGTCGGCGGCCGGCACTACGTTGGCGGCATGCCCGACCACGCGCCCGACCTGCATGGAACCGACCTGCCGAAGGGGTCGTCCGGGTGGATCAAGGTCCGGGGTGCGCGGGAGCACAACCTGCGGGACGTGGACGTCGACCTTCCGCGTGACTGCCTGGTCGCGTTCACCGGGGTGTCCGGCTCGGGCAAGTCGTCGCTGGCGTTCGGGACGGTGTTCGCCGAGTCGCAGCGGCGCTACTTCGAGTCCGTCGCTCCGTACGCACGCCGGCTGATGTCGCAGGTCGGGGCGCCGGAGGTCGACACGATCGAGGGGATGCCGCCAGCCGTCGCGCTGCAGCAGTCGCGTGGCGCGTCCAGCTCGCGGTCGACGCTCGGCACGCTGAGCTCGCTCTCGGACGTCCTGCGCCTGCTCTACAGCCGCGCCGGCACCTACCCCGAGGGCGCCGCGCACCTGCCGGCGTCCGCGTTCTCACCCAACACCGCCGTCGGTGCGTGCCCGACCTGCCACGGCAGCGGAGTCTCACGCCGCACGAGCGAGGCGCTGCTCGTGCCCGACCCGGACCTGTCGATCGAGGACGGTGCGATCGGCGTGTGGGCGTCCCGCGCCTGGGTCGGGCTCAACGTGCGCCGCATGGTCACCAAGCTCGGCATCGACCGGTTCGCGCCGTGGCGCACCCTCCCGCAGGAGCAGCGCGACTGGATGCTGTTCACCGACGAGGAGCCGCGGATGCTCCTGCAGGGCAACAAGCAGGGCCAGGAGAGCAGCTACCACGGCACCTGGCAGTCGGCCGAGAAGTACCTCATGCGCAACCTGGCCAAGACCAAGTCCGACACCGAGCGGGCCAAGCTCGAGCAGTTCCTGGCCGAGGGGCCGTGCCCGACGTGCCACGGCAAGCGGCTCAAGCCCGAGGCGCTGGCCGTGACGTTCGCCGGCATCGACATCGCCGACATGACCGCCATGCCGCTCTCGCAGGTCTGTGGCCTGCTGGACGAGGGGCTCGCCGAGCAGGCCCGCGGCACCGACCGGCATGGCGCCGCCGCGTCCACCGCCGCCCGCTCGCTGGTCAAGGACTTCGGCGCCCGGGTCGAGGCGATCATCGCGCTCGGCCTGGGCTACCTGTCGATGAACCGGCCCAGCACGGCGCTGTCGGCCGGCGAGCTGCAGCGCGTCCGCCTCGCCGGGCAGCTGCGCTCGGGCCTGTTCGGCGTCCTCTACGTGCTGGACGAGCCGTCGGCCGGCCTGCACCCGGCCGACTCCGAGGCGCTGTACGCCGCCCTGCGCGAGCTCGTCGCGACCGGCAACTCGCTGTTCGTCGTCGAGCACGACCTCTCGATCGCCCGCAACGCCGACTGGGTCGTCGACGTGGGCCCGAGCGCAGGCGTGCTCGGCGGCCACGTCGTGCACAGCGGTCCGCCGGAGGCGCTCGCCGACGTCGCGGACTCCGCCACCGCCGAGTTCATGTTCGGCCGCCAGGAGGCGCCGAGCCTGCAGGCCCGCGAGCCGCGCGGCTGGCACGAGCTCGACCACCTGTCGCTGCACAACCTGCAGGACGTCAGCGTCCGCGTGCCGATCGGCGTGACGACCGCGATCACCGGCGTCTCCGGGGCGGGCAAGTCGTCGCTGCTCACGGCCATCGCCGAGCGCCTCACGACGCCGGCCGACGACACCGGCGCCCCGCGCCTGGTGCAGATCGACCAGCGTCCGATCGGACGCTCGCCGCGCTCGAACCTCGCCACCTACACCGGACTGTTCGACGCCGTGCGGCGCCTGTTCGCCGCCACCGACGCGGCCAAGGAGCGCGGCTGGTCGGCCGGACGGTTCTCGTTCAACGTCGAGGCCGGACGCTGCCCGACGTGCGAGGGCGAGGGCTTCATCGCCATCGAGCTGGTCTTCCTGCCGACCAGCTACTCGACCTGCCCCACGTGCCACGGCTCGCGCTACAACCCCGAGACGCTCGAGGTGCGCTACCGCGACCACGACATCGGCCAGGTGCTCGCGATGACGGTGCAGGAGGCGGCGGACTTCTTCGCCGACGTGCCGGCCGTCCACCGCTCGCTGACCACGCTGCTGGACGTCGGCCTGGGCTACCTGACCCTGGGCCAGCCGGCCACCGAGCTGTCCGGCGGCGAGGCCCAGCGGATCAAGCTGGCCACCGAGCTGCAGCGTCCGCGCCGCGGCGACACCGTCTTCGTCCTGGACGAGCCCACCGGCGGCCTGCACCCGGTGAACGTCCGCGACCTGGTGCGCGTGCTGACCCGGCTGACCGAGGCCGGCGACACCGTCGTCGTGGTCGAGCACGACATGCAGGTGATCGCGGCCGCCGACTGGGTGATCGAGCTCGGCCCCGGCGGCGGCGACCGCGGCGGCACCGTCGTCGCGACGGCGACGCCGGCCGACCTGCTCGACGACCCGGACAGCATCACCGCGCCGTACCTGCGCCGCGCCCTGGAGCGCTCGACGCAGGACGCGTCCTGACACGCTGATCGCCCGGCGTCGTCACCCTTTCCAGGCGATGCTCGGCACCGTCCGGATCTCGACGATGGGTGGATGACGCAGACGCACGTCCGCGATGAACTGCCCGTGGCGGCCACCGAGGCCGGTGCCGTGGCGGAGTCGTACGGCGTCGACCCGGCCCGGGGCCTGGGCTCCGACCAGGCCGCCTCCCTGCTGGCGTCGCACGGCCCGAACCAGCTGACCGCGGCCAAGAAGGAGTCACCGGTCCAGGCCTTCCTGCGTCAGTACCGCGACTTCATGCAGGTCATCCTGCTGGTCGCCGCCGCCGTGAACCTCGTGGTCACCGGTGAGGTCGGGACGTCCGCCGTGCTGTTCGGACTGACGCTCTTCAACGCCGTCATCGGCCTGCGGCAGGAGTCGAAGGCCGAGGAGAGCGTCAAGGCGCTGTCCAAGATGATGAAGACCATCGCCCGAGTGCGGCGCGACGGCGAGGCCATCGAGATCGACGCCGGCCAGCTGGTGCCCGGCGACGTCGTGCTGGTCGAGGCGGGCAACCGCGTCCCGGCCGACGGACGGGTGCTGGTGGCCGCGACGCTCGAGATCGAGGAGGCGGCGCTGACCGGCGAGAGCCTCCCGGTGGGCAAGTCCGTCGACGCCGTGCCGGGCACGGACGTGCCGCTGGGCGACCGCACCTGCATGGTCTTCATGAACACCTCGGTGACCCGCGGGCGGGGCGAGTACGTCGTCACCGCCACCGGCATGGACACCGAGATCGGGCACATCGCCGACCTGCTGGCCAGCACCGAGGCCGACAAGACGCCGCTGCAGAAGCAGCTCGACGGACTGTCGAAGATCATCGCGACGATCGCCGGCGTCGCCCTCGTCGTCGTGGTGATGCTCGGGCTGGCGCGCGGCGAGTCGTTCGACACGCTGTTCATCACCGGCGTGGCGCTGGCCGTGGCGGCGATCCCGACCGGGCTGCCGGCCGTGGTCACCGCGCTGCTCTCGATGGGGACGCGCGAGATCGCCCGGCGCAACGCGATCGTCAAGCGGCTGCCCGCCGTCGAGACGCTCGGCGCGACGTCCGCGATCTGCTCGGACAAGACCGGGACGCTCACGCTCAACAAGATGACCGCGCGCGAGATCGTCATCCCCGGGCACCACACCTTCACCGTCTCGGGGGAGGGCTATGGCCTGGAGGGCGAGATCAGGCACGTCGGCGGTGCGCGCCTCGATCTCGACCCGTACCTGCTGCCGATGGCGCTGTGTGCCGACGCGGTGCTCGACGGCGAGAACCTCATCGGCGATCCGACCGAGGGAGCGCTGATCGTCCTGGCCGGCAAGGGCGGCCTGGACCTCGCCACGACGCGGGCCCAGTACCCGCGGGTCGCCGAGGTGCCGTTCGACTCCGAGTACAAGTTCATGGCCACCTTCCACGAGATGACCGGTGCCGACGGCCGCCCGGTCGTCCGTTGCTACGTCAAGGGCGCGCCGGACGTGCTCATCGACCGCGGCGTCAGCCATCTCACGCCCGGCGGGAGCCCCGCGCCCATCACGACCGAGCAGCGCGCCGCGGCGCTCGAGGCCAACGACCGCATGGCCAACCACGGTGAGCGCGTCATGGTGGTCGCCCAGCGCGAGCTCGACCCGGCCACGTTCGAGCAGGCACGCACGGCCGGCGACGCGGCGCTCATCGGGCTGGTCGACGACCTGGTGCTGCTCGCGATGGTCGGCATCGTCGATCCTCCGCGGGCCGAGGCGAAGGCCGCGATCGCCGAGTGCCACGCCGCCGGGATCCAGGTGCGGATGATCACCGGTGACCACGCCACCACCGCCGCGGCGATCGCCGCCGAGCTCGGGATCGAGGGGCGCGCCCTCACCGGCGCCGAGTTCGCCGCGATGAGCGACGACGAGCTGCTCCGCGACCTGCCGAACATCGGCGTGGTCGCACGGGTCGCGCCGCAGGACAAGATCCGTCTGGTCCAGATGCTGAAGCAGTCGGGCAACGTCGTCTCGATGACCGGGGACGGGGTGAACGACGCGCCGGCGCTCAAGGCGGCCGACATCGGCGTCGCGATGGGCATCACCGGCACCGAGGTCTCCAAGGAGGCCGCGGTCATGATCCTGACCGACGACAACTTCGCCACGATCGTCGGCGCGGTCGAGTACGGGCGCACGCTCTACGACAACCTGGTGAAGTACCTGCGCTTCCAGATGTCGACCCTGGTCGCGTACATCGCGATCTTCCTGGCCGCGGGCGCGCTGTCGATCGCCGACGGCGTCCCGCTCAACCCGCTGCAGATCCTGTGGCTGAACATGGTCATCGACATCCCGATCGCCATCGCGCTCGGGTTCGACCGCCCCACCAAAGGCCTCATGGCGAAGCCTCCGCGTCCGGTCGGCGCACCGGTGCTCTCGCGCACCAGCTGGATCCGGCTGTGCGTGCAGGGCGCGATCATGACCGTCGGGTCGCTCGTCGCCTACCAGATCGGGGACGACCTCGACGGGGCCCTCGTCGCCTCGACCATGCTGCTGACGACGCTTTCGGTCTTCCACGTCGTCGCCGGGCTGCTCGCCCGCGACCCCGTCCACACGATCTTCGACCGGGACGCCGTGCCGGGCTCCGCGCAGCTGCGCCGGTACGGCATCGCGGTCCTGGCCATCGTGGCGGTGACGACGATCGACCTGCTCCAGCGGGTGCTCGACACCACCGAGCTCACCGGCGGCCAGTGGGCGATCTGCCTCGGCCTCGCCGCGAGCCTGCTCGTCGTCGACGAGGTCATCAAGCTCGTGCTCCACGCCCGGCGCGGACCGTCGACGCCCCGCGGACGAACCGCCCCCGCCACCGGCTCCAGGCCGGCGACGACCTGACACCCCAGGAGAACGCCATGCCCTTCAACCTTCGCAACCGCAGCTTCCTCAAGGAGCTCGACTTCACCCCCGCCGAGCTGCGATTCCTGCTGCGCATGTCGGCGGAGCTCAAGGCGGCCAAGTACGGCGGCTACGAGCAGCACCGGCTGGCCGGCAAGGACATCGCGCTGATCTTCGAGAAGACCTCGACCCGCACCCGCACGGCGTTCGAGGTGGCCGCGAAGGACCAGGGCGCCTCCGTCACCTACCTCGAGCCCAGCGGTTCCCAGATCGGCCACAAGGAGTCGATGAAGGACACCGCCCGGGTGCTGGGGCGCACGTTCGACGGGATCGAGTACCGCGGCTCCGCCCAGCGCAACGTCGAGATCCTCGCCGAGCACGCCGGGGTGCCGGTCTGGAACGGCCTGACCGACGAGTTCCACCCCACGCAGATCCTCGCCGACATGCTCACCATGACCGAGCACAGCCACAAGCCGCTCGAGGAGATCTCCTTCTGCTACCTGGGGGACGCGCGCAACAACATGGGCAACTCGCTCATGGTCGGCGCCTGCAAGCTCGGGATGGACGTCCGGCTGTGCGCGCCCGAGAACCTCTGGCCGGCCGACGACCTGGTCAAGACCTGCCGTGAGATCGCCGACCACACCGGCGCCCGGCTCACCCTCACCGCGGACGTCGCCGAGGGCACGTCGGGCGTGGACTTCCTCTACACGGACGTGTGGGTCTCGATGGGGGAGGACAAGAGCGTCTGGGCCGAGCGCATCCGGCTGCTGACGCCGTACCAGGTCAACGCCGACGTCGTGGCCGGCACCGGCAACCCGCAGGTGAAGTTCATGCACTGCCTGCCGGCGTTCCACAACCGCGACACCAAGGTCGGCGAGGAGATCTTCCAGACCTACGGCATGGAGGGCCTGGAGGTCACCGACGACGTGTTCGAGTCCGAGAGCTCGATCGTCTTCGAGCAGGCGGAGAACCGCCTGCACACCATCAAGGCCGTCATGGTCGCCACCCTCGGATCCTGAGGAGCCCGTCATGCGAGTCGTCGTCGCGCTCGGAGGCAACGCCCTGCTGCAGCGGGGTGAGCCGATGACGACCGAGACCCAGCGTCGGAACGTGCGTCGCGCCGCCCCCGCCCTGGCCAAGGTCGCCGCCGACCACGAGCTGGTGCTGTCGCACGGCAACGGTCCGCAGGTCGGTCTGCTCGCGCTGCAGGCGGCCGCGTACACCGAGGCCGAGCCGTCGACGCTGGACGTCCTGGGCGCCGAGACCCAAGGCATGATCGCGTACATCCTGGAGCAGGAGCTCCGCAACAGCTCCCCGACCGAGCGGTTCGCCACCGTCATGACGATGGTCGGGGTGGACCCGGACGACCCCGCCTTCCAGCACCCGACGAAGTTCGTCGGCCCCGGCTACACCGAGGAGCAGGCCCGCCGGCTGACCAGCGAGAAGGGCTGGCCGTTCCGCCAGGACGGCCAGGCGTGGCGACGGGTCGTCCCCTCTCCGCGGCCGCAGCGCATCTTCGAGCTGGACGCCATCCGCGCGTTGATCGACCTCGACGTGGTGGTCATCTGCGCCGGCGGGGGCGGCATCCCCACGGTCGTCACGCAGACCGAGACCGGACCGGTGCTCAGCGGGGTCGAGGCCGTCATCGACAAGGACCTGGCCACCGAGCTGCTCGCCCGGGAGATCGACGCCGACCTGTTCGTCATGGCGACCGACGTCGAGGGCGTGTTCACCGGATGGGGGACCGCCGACCAGCAGCTCGTCACCCGTGCCACGCCTGCCGAGCTGCGGGCGATGGAGCTTCCGGCCGGCTCGATGGGGCCGAAGGTCGACGCCGCGGCGGGCTTCGTCGAGGCCACCGGCCGGCGCGCCGCCATCGGCGGACTGGGTCTGATCGAGCAGATCGTCGCCGGCAGCGCCGGGACACAGGTCGTGGCGGGCTGACCGTCGCAGGACACCGAGGAGGAGCGATGACGAAGTTCGGAGTGCACTCAGAGGTCGGCAGGCTGCGGCAGGTGATGGTCCACCGGCCGGAGCTCAGCCTGCAGCGCCTGACGCCGTCCAACCACGACGACCTGCTGTTCGACGACGTGCTGTGGGTCGAGCGGGCCCAGACCGAGCACGACCGGTTCGTGGCCGAGATGCGTGGTCGCGGGGTCGAGGTGTTCCTGCTGCAGGACCTGCTCGCGGAGTCGCTGGCCGCGAGCACCGAGGGCCGTCAGCGGCTGATCGAGCTCGCCGCCTCGGAGTACACGGTCGGCCTGTCGCTCGTCGAGGAGGTACGGGCGATGCTCGCGGCGATGAAGCCCGAGGACCTCGCCACCCACCTGATCGGCGGGCTCACCGTGGCCGAGGCCGGCCTGGACATCGGCCGGTACCGCAGCTCGTCGCTGCCGGCCGCCGCGCTCGACGACGAGAGCCGGTTCGTGCTCCCGCCCCTGCCCAACACGCTGTTCACGCGCGACTCCTCGTGCTGGATCTACGGCGGCGTCTCGATCAACCCGATGTTCTGGCCGGCACGCCGGCTCGAGGCCTACAACGTCACGATGATCTACAAGTACCACCCGATGTTCGCCGAGGCCGACTTCGAGTTCTGGTACCCGCCGCAGGGCGACGACGGCCGGTTCCAGGCCCACGACTTCGGCCGCTCGTCGCTCGAGGGCGGCGACGTGCAGCCGATCGGCAACGGCACGGTGCTGATCGGCCTGAGCGAGCGCAGCCAGGCGCGGATGATCGAGCAGATCGCCGCCGCGCTGTTCGAGAAGGGCCAGGCCGAGCGGGTCATCGCCGTGGTCATGACCCGCGACCGGGCCCACATGCACCTCGACACCGTGTTCACGATGCTCGACCGCGACAAGGTCACCGTCTACCCGACCGTCATGGGGAACGTCCGCGCCATCAGCCTGCGCCCGGGCACGGGAGGCAACCTGTTCCACGTCACCGAGGAGCCGGACTTCCTGACCGCCGTCGCCGACGCGATGGGCGTCCCGAAGCTGCAGGTGGTCGAGACCGGCGGCGACGAGTACCAGCAGGCCCGCGAGCAGTGGGACGACGGCAACAACGTCGTCGCGCTGGAGCCCGGCGTGGTCGTCGCCTACGAGCGCAACACCTACACGATCGAGAAGATGCGCCAGGCCGGCGTCGAGGTGATCACGATCGAGGGCTTCGAGCTGGGGAAGGGCCGCGGCGGCGGGCACTGCATGACCTGCCCGCTCGTGCGCGACCCGGTGTGAGGAGGCGGCGATGAGCGAGATGTGGCGCTGGATCGTCGGCGTCCTGGTGCTGGTCCTCGTGATCAGCCTCGTCGCCGTCGCGCGCGGGGACGACCACCGCCGGGGCGACGACGTCGGCGCAGTGGCCCAGACCGCGCCCGTGAGCGGCTGAGGTCGGGTCCGCCATGGCCGGCGCACAGGGCAGGACCGCGCGGACGGTCCGCGAGGCGACGCTGCTGGACGCCCTCGCGCCGGTATTGGTGCTGATCGCCCTGCTGGCGACCACCATCGTGCTGTTCGGCATCGACGCCACGAACGGTCCGCTGCAGGTCGCCCTGCTGCTCAGCGCGGCCTTCGCCAGCCTGGTCGCCTTCAAGAACGGCTACACGGTGGCCGGGGTGGCGGACGCGGCCGTGGGCGGCGTGACGTCGGCCGTCGGTGCCATCTTCATCCTGCTGGCCGTGGGCGCCTTGATCGGCACCTGGAACATGGCCGGCACCATCCCGACGATCGTCGACTACGGCATCGCCCTGGTCAGCCCCTCGTGGTTCTACCTCGCGACGGCGGTCGTGTGCGCCCTGGTGGGGCTGGTCACGGGCAGCTCCTGGACCACGGCAGGGACGCTCGGCGTGGCGTTCGTCGGCATGGCCCGCGTCATGGGCATGTCCGAGGAGATCGCCGCCGGCGCCGTCATCTGCGGCGCCTACTTCGGCGACAAGATGACGCCGCTGTCGGAGACCACGATCCTCGTGCCGAAGCTCGTCGGCGGTGAGCTCGGCGTCGGCGAGCACGTGCGCAACATGTTCTGGACCGCTGGTCCGGCGCTGGGCATCAGCCTGGTGCTGTTCCTGCTGCTGGGGCTGAACGCCGAGCCGGAGGCCGTGATCAGCACCGATGACGCCCGGGCGGTGCTCGGCGACGCCTACCGGATCTCGCCGTGGTGCCTGCTGCCGCTGCTCCTGCTCGTCGTGTTCGCGGTGCTGCGGTTCCCGCCGTTCCTGTCCATCCTGGGCTCCTCGTTGTTCGCCGGGATCCTGGCGCCGTTCCTGCAGCCGGACGCGGTGGAGGCGTTCGTCGACGACCCGGACCTCGGCACGGTGGCCACCGGCATCGAGGCGGTCTTCGGCGCCATGGCCACCGGGTTCGTCAGCAACTCCGGCGTGGAGGCCGTCGACGACCTGTTCACCCGCGGTGGCATGGCCAGCCTGCTGCCGACGATCTGGCTGGTGCTGGGGGCGCTGTCGTTCGCCGCCGTCATGGAGCACGCCGGGTTCCTGCAGCGGCTGCTGCGACCGGTGGTGAGCATCGCGCCGACGCGCGGGTCGCTCCTGCTGGCGGTCACCGGCAGCGGCGTCGGCCTGAACGTCATCGCCGGTGACCAGTACGTGGCCGTGGTGCTGCCGGCCCGCATGTTCCGGCGCGAGTTCTCGCGCCGCCGGCTCGCGCCGCAGGTCCTGTCCCGGGTCGTGGAGGACTCGGGCACGGTCACGTCCGTCCTGGTGCCCTGGAACACCTGCGGCGCCTACGTGTCCGGCGTCCTGGGCGTCGCGACCGGTGCCTACCTGCCGTACTGCTTCTTCAACCTGCTCAGCCCCGTGCTCGACGTCGTCTACGGCTACCTCGGGTTCAAGGTCCCGGGGACGGCCGAGCCCTGGGCCGACGAGGAGACCCCCGCCCAGCCGGCGCGGGACGACGAGCACGACCCGACCGTGGAGGCAGAGTCATGAGCGACACGTCAACCGAGGCACCGGCCCGACGGCGGCGCCGCTTCACCCTCCCCTCGGCGTACACGATCCTGTTCGCGCTGATCGTCCTCATGGCGATCGCGACCTGGATCATCCCGGCGGGAGAGTACGAGCTGGACGCCGACGGGGCGCCCGTCCCGGGCTCCTACCAGGAGGTCGACGGCGACTCCGCCCGGATCGTCGTGGACTCGCTGACCGCCCCGATCAACGGCCTCTACGGCATCGAGGACGCCGAGGGGACGATCAGCTACTACAACGAGGGCGTGCTGTTCGGCGCGATCGACGTCGCCCTGTTCATCATCGTCATCGGCGGCTTCCTCGGCGTCACCATGCAGACCGGCGCGATCCAGGCCGGCATCGGCCGGCTCGTGTCGGCGCTGCGAGGACGTGAGCGCTGGATGATCCCGATCCTCATGTGCGTCTTCGCGCTGGGCGGCTCGACCTACGGCATGGCCGAGGAAAGCCTCGCGTTCTACGTCCTGGTCATCTCGGTGATGATCGCGGCCGGGTACGACGCGCTGACCGGTGCGGCCGTGGTGCTGCTCGGCTGCGGGATCGGCACGCTCGGCTCGACGATCAACCCGTTCGCCACCGGCATCGCGTCCGGCTTCGCCGGGGTCTCGATCAGCGACGGACTGGTGTCCCGCCTGATCATCCTCGTCGTCGGGCTCGGGCTCGGGATCTTCTTCGTCATGCGGTACGCCGAGAAGGTCAAGCACGACCCCACGCGGTCCGCGGTCCACGCCATGAGAGCGGACAACGAGGCGCACTTCAGCGTCCGGCAGGACGACGCCGACGCCGTCATGACCGGCCGCCAGAAGGTCGTGCTCGGCCTGTTCGGCCTGGCGTTCCTGACCATGATGTACGGCGTCATCCCGTGGGAGGACATGGGCATCGGACTGCCGACGCTGTGGTGGTGGTTCCCGGAGATGACCGCGCTGTTCGTCCTGTTCTCGATCCTCATCGGTGTCGTCGCCCGGATGGGGGAGAGTCGGCTCACCGACTCCTTCGTCAACGGCGCCCGCGACCTGCTGGGCGTCGCCCTGATCATCGGCATCGCGCGCGGCATCACGGTGGTCATGAACAACGGCGGCGTCACCGACACGGTCCTGCACTGGGCCGAGCAGGCGGTCGACGGCGTCGGTCCGGTCGGGTTCGCCATCGTGGTCTTCCTGCTGTTCCTGCCGCTGTCGCTGCTGATCCCGTCGTCGTCGGGCCTGGCGACGGTGGCGATGCCCATCATGGCTCCGCTCGCCGCGTTCGTCGGCGTCGAGGCCGACCTCGTCGTGACGGCGTTCCAGAGCGCGTCCGGGCTGATGAACCTGTTCATCCCCACGTCGGCGGTGGTGATGGGCGGCTTGGCGATCGCGCGCGTGCCCTACGGCACCTACCTGCGCTGGGTCTGGCCGCTGCTCACGGCGCTGGCCGCGCTGGTCGTCGTCGTGCTCGGCGTCGGGGCCGTGGTCGCCTGAGCGACGTGGGCGGCGCCGGGGAAGCGGTCAGTAGCCGGTGCCGGTCTTCGTCTGCTCGCGCTCGACGTCGTGCGTGCCGCCCTTCTCGTCGAGGGTCTCGCAGGCCTCGGCGATGTCGCGGGTCAGGCGCTCGACCTGCTCGCGGCTCATCGTCTCCTTGACCAGCGCCCGCATGATCTTCTCGGACTGGGCGTTGGGCGGCAGCGTGTACGCCGGCACCATCCAGCCGCGCTCGGCCGACAGCTGCCAGGCGACGTCGGACTCGTCGTAGGACGTGTGCCGGCCGCGCAGCCGGAACGCCACCAGCGGCAGCTGCTCCTGGCCGGCGCCGATCACCTCGAAGCGGCCGCTCGCCTCCAGGTTCTTGGCCAGCACCTGTGCGTTCTGCTGCATCTGCCGCATCACGTACGTGTAGCCCTCGCGGCCCAGGCGGACGAAGTTGTAGTACTGGGCGAGCACCATCGCCGCGCCGGTGGAGAAGTTGAGCGTGAAGGTGGCATCGGTCTTCCCCAGGTAGTTCTCGTAGAAGACGAGGTCCTCGGCCAGGTCAGCGGTCTCGCGGAACACCAGCCAGCCGATCCCCGGGTACACGAGCCCGTACTTGTGGCCCGAGACGTTGATCGAGCGCACCTGCTCCAGGCGGAAGTCCCAGGGGGAGTCGGGGTACAGGAACGGCCAGACGAACCCGCCGCTGGCCGCGTCGACGTGGATCGGGACGTCCAGGCCGCGCTCGCGCTTGAGCTCGAGCAGCAGGTGGTTGATCCCGACGATGTCGTCCATGTGCCCGGTGAACGTCGTGCCCAGGACGCCGACCACGCCGATCGTGTTCTCGTCCACGTGCGGGGCGACGTCGTCGGGCCCGATCGTGTACTTGCCCGGCTCCAGCGGGACGATCCGCGGCTCGACGTCGAAGTAGCGGCAGAACTTCTCCCACACGACGTGCACGTCCGCGCCGAACACCAGGTTCGGCGCGGTGGCCGGAGCGTGGGCGGCGGCCCGGCGCTCCTTCCACTTCCACTTCAGCGATAGCGCGCCGAGCATGATCGCCTCGGACGAGCCCTGGGTGCGGCAGCCGGTGGTCTCGCCGGGCGCGTGGAACAGGTCCGCGAGCATCCGGACGCAGCGCTGCTCGATCTCGGCCGAGATCGGGTACTCGGCGTGGTCGATGAAGTTGCGGTGCAGGTTCTCGGCGATGATCCGCTGCGCCTCGGGCTCCATCCACGTCGTGACGAACGTGGCCAGGTTGCGCTGCGGGTCGCCCTCGAGGTTGAGGTCCTCACCGAGCAGGCGCATCGCGTCCACGGGCGGCATCCCCGCCTGCGGGAACGACGTCGAGGGGACCCTCTCGGTGAGGAATCGGTTGCCGTACAGGGCCTCGGCCCCGGGTTCTCTGAGCTCGGTCATGTCGCTGGACCCACCGTTCGTGTCGGGATGGAGGACTGCAGGAAGCCGGCGGCGACGAAGCACGCCGCACCGGCGAAGGTGCCGCCGTTGACGAGGCCCTCGTTGACGACCTCGTCGGTGGCCGGACGCGTGAAGGCGGCGAGCCCGGCGAGGAAGAACAGGATTGAGCCGGCCTGGTTGACCGTCGCGACCCACCAGTCGGGCGTCCGGTCGGGAACGAGTTGGCCGGGCTCGCGCACGTCCAGCAGCGCGAGGTGGCCGGAGACCAGGAAGCACACGCAGCCGCTGATGTCGGGCAGCCAGATCCAGCCGTCCGACTGGCGCGGGGTCAGGCCCTCGGCGAACGCCGCCACCAGGCTGACGCCGAACAGGAGCGTGCCGACGAGCAGCACGACGGCGCCGCGCCAGGCCCGGTCTGGACCGTGGCCCCCGGCGGCCATGACGGACAGCACGCCGCCGAGCGTGAAGAAGCAGCCCCCGACCAGGTAGGTCACGTTCACCACCACGAGCGCGACGGAGCCCTGCTGGGCCAGCGCGGCGCCGAGCGCGAACAGCGAGCCACCCACGACGAACGCCAGCCCGGCGGCGACGTCGAGCCGGTGCCGTCGTCGCGAGGTCGCCTCGCGCGCGGGCACGGCGTCTGCCATCGCTGCTCCTCCGGTCGGTCCCCTCAGCGTCGCCGCTCGTCCCGCCTGCCGGCCTCACCCACCAGGGGTGAGGTGGCGGGCAGCGGTGCCACGGGCTGGCCGGCGCGTCGGTCACTGGCTGGCAGATGGACGTCGAGAAGCTGCTGCAGGACGAGCGGACGGGCGCGCGTCCTGGCATGGTGGGCCGATGGTCGACGACTGGCGGCGCACGGAGGCGGACCTCTTCGACGGCATCCTGCGGCGGACGCACCTGTCGCGACCGGCGGACGTCGCCCGGCTCGTGGTCGAGGAGGCGCAGTCCGCGCTCGGCGCCGGCGAGGTGGTCCTGTACTGGGTGAATCGGGAGCAGACCGAGCTCGTCCCGCTCCCGGTGGCAGGGTTCCGCACGCCGGCTCCGCTGAGCCTCGACGGGAGCCTGGCCGGCCGGGCCTTCACCACGTCCACGATCCTCACGACGGACTCGGCCCCGGGACGCGTGCGGGTGCTCGTGCCCGTGGTCGACGGCACCGACCGGCTCGGCGTGGTCGAGCTGGACCTGCCCCAGGCCGCCTCGCCGACGGCCGGCGCCGACTCTGAGCAGCGGCTGCGGGTGCTGGAGCGCCTCGGTCACGCGGTCGCGCTGGCCCTGGTCTCGAAGCGGGCCTACGGCGACGACCTCGAGCTCGTCCAGCGCAGCCGCCCCATGGACCTTGGCGCCGAGCTGCTGTGGTCGGCGCTGCCGCCGATGACGTACGCGAACGAGGGGCTCGTCATCGCGGCGATGCTCGAGCCGGCCTACGAGAACGGCGGGGACGCGTACGACTACGCCGTGAACGAGGACGGCGTCCACCTGGCCATCTTCGACGGGCTCGGCCACGGACTCGTCGCCGCCCGCCTGAGCACCTTCGTCCTGGCGGCGGGCCGTCATGCCCGGCGGTCCGGTGCCGGCCTGGCGAAGGCCTACGTCATGGTCGACGAGGCCGTGGCGGCCGAGTTCGGCGCCGACCGCTTCGTCACCGGCATCCTCGCCCGGCTCGACCCCGCCACGGGGGTGCTGGAGTGGGTGGACGCCGGGCACCCGGCACCGCTCGTGCTCCGGGACGGGCGCGTGGTCAAGCAGCTCGAGGTCGAGCCGGCCACGCCGTTCGGCGCCCCCGGTCCGTTCGGCGACGTGCAGGTCGGACGTGAGCAGCTCGAGCCCGGTGACGTCGTCGTGCTCTACACCGACGGCGTGGTCGAGGCCCGCCGCCCGGACGGCTCGTTCCTGGACGTCGAAGGGCTGGTCGAGTTCGTCGAGCGGGAGTCCGCGTCCCGGGCCGGCGCCCCGGAGATCCTCCGGCGGTTCCGGCGCACCTTGCTGGACGACGCGGGGACCGTGCTCGGCGACGACGCGACCGTCCTGCTGGTGGCCTGGCGCACCGGTGCCGAGGACGCGCTCGTGCCGCAGACCGTGCTGGACGACTGACCGGCGTCAGCGACCGGTGCTGCCGACCCGGTCGAGGTCGAGCTCGCGGGTCACGAGCGCGGAGGCCACCACGCTGAGCTTCACCTGGTGGCGGCGGGCGTAGCCGCGCAGCGTGGCGAACGCCTCCTCCATGCCCACCCGGCCGTGCTCGGCGAGCATGCCCTTGGCCTGCTCGATGACCACGCGCGTGGTCAGGGCGGCCTGCAGCTGCTCGGTCACCAGGGACGAGCGGTGCAGCGTCCGCTGCTGGAGGATGCCGATGGTGGCGAAGTCGGCCAGGGCGCGGGCCAGCCGGCGGTCGGCCTCCGACATCGACACGCCCTCGCTGCCGAACAGGCCGAGCGCGCCGATCGTCTCGTCGCGCAGCTGCATCGGCACCGCGTGCACGGACCGGAAGCCCTCCGACAGGGCGGTGGCGACGAAGCCGGGCCAGCGCTTCTCGCGTCCGAGGTCGTCGACGTCGACCGTGACGCCGTCGCGAGCGGCGTCGCTGCACGGACCGCCCTCGGTGCCCTGCAGCTGGAACACCTCGACGATGCGGGTCGCCTCGTCCGAGGACGCCATCACGTGCAGGTCGCCACGCTGGTCGCGCAGCAGCAGGCCGGCCTGGCTGGCGCCGAGCAGGTCGACGCAGGCATGGACGAGCCGGTCGAGCAGCTCCACGACGTCGTAGTCGGCCACGAGGGTGTCGGCCAGGCTCACGAACGTGCGGGCGAGCCGCTCCTCGCGCGTGCCCGTGCCCTGATCGGGGATGTCGCCGCTCATCGCTCGTCCTCCTCGAAGCGCCGACGTCCGTCGATCACGTCCTTGGCCAGCTGCTCGACGGGCACCCCGTCGGCGTAGGCCGTGGACCGCAGCCGGACGAGCGCCTGGTCGATGCTCACGCCCAGCTGCACCATGATCATCCCGGCGGCGCGGTGCGCGTCCAGGTTCATCAGGGGCGCCTCGTCGCCGAAGGTGGCGTCGGTGCGACCACCGTCCAGCAGGGTCAGCGTGACGGCGTTGGCCACGGTCAGGGCCCGCGCCAAGGCCTGCCCGGCCAGCGGTCCCGGATCGCGCCGGTACAGGTCCGCCGCGCCGATGGCGGTGTCGCCGACGCGCAGGGGCAGCGCGAAGATGGCGCGCACGCCGAGCTCCCGGGCCTCGTTCGCGAACGCGGGCCAGCGCAGGGAGTGCCCGTCGCCCGGGTGCTGGAGGTCGGCCACGAGCACCGGCGAGACCGAGCGCGACGCGTCCAGGCACGGACCCTCGCCGGTGGTGAACTGGGTGCGCTCGATCGCCTCCGCGACGTCGTCGGTGCCCATCACCGGCTCCATGGTGCCGGCGCGGGCGAGCGAGAACCCGGCTCCGTCGACGCCCACGGACTGGGCGCAGGCGGCGAGCAGCACCCGCACGCGGGCGTGCGCCGCCGCGGTCAGCTCGTCGTCACGTTCGATCATCAGTGGTGCCCCATCTGTGTCGCGAGCGCTTCGCCCCACGCGCTCGGGCCAGGCTCCGAGCATAGCGCCGGGCGCCCCCGTCCGGCGGGTCCGAAGGGGGTGCGCGTCGCCCGGCGCGGAGGTACGGTCGAACCGAACCCGGTGGTGGCCCAGCCCCCGCTTCCCGCCTTGGATCCGTTCCGAGCGTGCGAGAAGGTCATGGGATCGACGTCGACGTGGTGGCGGCAGCTGTTGCTGCCGTGCGCGGAGTCCAGTCCCGCGCTGGCCCGTTCGTTCGTCCGGGCCCACCTGCACGAGAACGGCCTGGCCAGCCGGTGCGACGACGTCGAGCTGGTCGTGAGCGAGCTCGCCACCAACGCCGTCGTCCACGCGCGCACCGCCTGCTCCGTCCGGCTCGCCTACGGCGGCGGGGTCCTGCACCTGCACGTCCAGGACCGCTCCCCGGAACCCGTCCGCCCGACCGTCGACCGGGGAGCGGACGCCCCCGGCGGCCGGGGCCTGGTGCTGGTCGATGCGTTCAGCGACGCGTGGGGCGTGCGGACCGCGGCGCCGGGAGCGAAGACGGTCTGGGCCACGTTCGCCGTCCACTGAGGCACCCGTCGTCCGCGTCGACCCGCCGGAGCGGGCATGACCGCGTCCGACGCGTCGCCTGAGGTTCACCTGGCGGCCGTTGCCCGTGCCCCACCCCCGGACGTAGCGTCCCGAGCATGGCCTCACGGGGGAGAGGCCGGGCCACTGATGGCCCGGCGAGCCAGGCGCTGCTGGACGCAGGACGGTTCTTCACGCGCTGGGACGAGACGGACGACGGCAGAGCGGTCTTCCGGGAGGGCGGTCGCGCAGGCGACGTCTTCTACCGGGACCGCTGGAGCCACGACAAGGTCGTGCGGTCGACGCACGGCGTGAACTGCACGGGATCGTGCTCCTGGAAGGTCTACGTCAAGGACGGGATCATCACCTGGGAGACCCAGCAGACGGACTACCCGTCGGTCGGTCCCGACCGGCCCGAGTACGAGCCCCGCGGCTGCCCCCGCGGGGCTGCCTTCTCCTGGTACACCTACTCGCCGACGCGGGTGCGCTACCCGTACGTGCGCGGCGTGCTGCTGGAGATGTACCGCGAGGCCAAGGCCCGGCTGGGCGACCCGGTGCTCGCGTGGGCCGACGTGACCGGCGACCCCGAGCGTCGCCGCCGCTACCAGCGGGCGCGCGGCAAGGGCGGACTCGTGCGGGCCAGCTGGGAGGAGGCGGTCGAGATCGCCGCGGCCGCCCACGTCCACACGATCAAGACCTACGGGCCCGACCGCTGCGCCGGCTTCTCGCCGATCCCGGCCATGTCGATGGTGTCGCACTGCGTCGGCACGCGGTTCATGCAGCTCATCGGCGGCGTCATGACCTCGTTCTACGACTGGTACGCCGACCTGCCCGTGGCCAGCCCGCAGGTGTTCGGCGACCAGACGGACGTGCCGGAGTCCGGCGACTGGTGGGACGCCACCTACCTGATGATGTGGGGCTCGAACGTGCCGGTGACCCGCACGCCGGACGCGCACTGGATGGCAGAGGTGCGCTACCGGGGCACGAAGGTCGTGACCGTCAGCCCCGACTACGCGGACAACACGAAGTTCGCCGACGAGTGGATGCCCGCGCAGGCCGGCACCGACGGTGCGCTCGCCATGGCGATGGGCCACGTCATCCTCACCGAGCACTACGCGCAGGGCCGCACGCCGTTCTTCGCCGACTACGTCCGCCAGTACACCGACCTGCCGTTCCTGGTGCGGCTCGAGGAGCACGCCGACGGCGGGCTGGTGCCGGGCAAGTTCCTCACCGCCGCCGACCTGGGCGCCGCCGCGGAGGAGGACGCCTGGAAGACGGTCGTGCTCGACGCCACGTCCGGCGAGGCCGTGGTGCCGAACGGGTCGCTGGGCTTCCGCTACGCCGAGTCCGGCAAGGGCCGCTGGAACCTCGACCTCGAGGGGGCCGAGCCGCTCCTGTCGGTGGCCGACGGAGACGGAACGGTCGCGTTGGAGCCGGCCGAGGTGCTGCTGCCCGCGTTCGTCGCCCCCGACGGCGAGGGGTCGGTGCTGCGTCGCGGCGTGCCCGCGACGCGCGTCGGCGGGCACCTGGTGACCACGTCGCTGGACCTCATGCTCGCCCAGTACGGCGTCGTGCGGGACGTGGCCGGGCAGCCGCTGCCGGGGGAGTGGCCGACCGGGTACGACGACGCGAGCACGCCCTACACGCCGGCCTGGCAGGCCGAGATCACCAGCGTCCCGGCCGAGCAGTGCCTGCGGGTCGCCCGCGAGCTCGCCCAGAACGCCGAGGAGTCCGGCGGCCGGTCGATGATCATCATGGGCGCGGGCGTCTGCCAGTGGTTCCACGGCGACGCGACCTACCGCGCGATGCTGGCGCTGCTCATCCTCACCGGGTGCATGGGCCGCAACGGCGGTGGCTGGGCGCACTACGTCGGCCAGGAGAAGTGCCGTCCGGTCACGGGGTGGATCTCGCTGGCCAACGCGCTGGACTGGTCGCGTCCACCGCGCACCATGACCGGCACCTCGTACTGGTACATGCACACCGGCCAGTGGCGCCAGGACGGCTACTCGGCCGACTCGCTGGCCTCGCCGCTGGCCGAGGGGCACCTGCGCGGCAAGCACACCGCCGACGCGATCGCCCAGTCCGCCCGGCTCGGCTGGATGCCGTTCTACCCGCAGTTCGGCACGAACCCGCTGCAGGTCGCCGACGACGCCGAGGCGGCCGTCGCCGAGGGACTTGCGCAGGACGCCGCCACCTACGTGGCCGAGGCGCTGCACCGGCGCGACCTCACGCCAGCAATCGAGGACGTGGACGCGCCGCAGAACTGGCCGCGCACGCTGGTGCTGTGGCGCTCGAACCTGCTCGGCTCCTCGGCGAAGGGCAACGAGTACTTCCTCAAGCACCTGCTCGGCACGCACTCCAACGTCCGCGGCGTCGACGGCGAGGGAGGCGAGGCGCCGGACGTGCCGCGTCCGAGCGAGGTGGCCTGGCATGACGAAGCACCCGAGGGCAAGCTCGACCTGCTCGTCTCGGCCGACTTCCGCATGACGTCCACGACGCTGCTCTCGGACGTCGTGCTGCCGGCCGCCACCTGGTACGAGAAGCACGACCTGTCGTCCACCGACATGCACCCGTTCGTGCACGCCTTCACGCCGGCGATCGACCCGCCGTGGCAGGCCAAGAGCGACTTCGACACCTTCCACCTGCTCGCCCAGCGGTTCTCGCAGATGGCCAGGACCCACCTGGGCGTCCGCAAGGACCTGGTGAGCGTCCCGCTGCAGCACGACACCCCCGGCGAGACCGCCCAGCCCGGGGGACGCGTCGTCGACTGGCGCGACGCCGACCGGCCCGGACGTCCCGGCCGCGACATGCCGGTGTTCACCGTGGTCGAGCGCGACTACACCGCCATCGCCGACAAGCTCGCGACCGTCGGTCCGTTGGCCGACCGGCTCGGCTTCACGGTCAAGAACGTCACCTACCGGCTGGGCGAGGAGGTCGAGCGGCTGGCGCGCAAGAACGGCGTCATGCTCGGCGGGGCCGGCGACGGGCGTCCGGCGATCGACACCGACACCAAGCTGGCCGAGGCGATCCTGTCCTTCTCGGGCACGACCAACGGCGAGCTCGCGGTGCAGGGCTTCCGGACGCTCGAGGAACGCGTGGGCAAGCCGCTCGCCGACCTGGCCGAGGGGTCCGAGGAGCGGCGCATCACCTTCGCCGACACCCAGAAGCAACCCGTGCCGGTCATCACCAGCCCGGAGTGGTCGGGGTCGGAGACGGGCGGACGCCGGTACGCGCCCTTCACGGTGAACGTCGAGCGGCTCAAGCCGTTCCACACGCTCACCGGACGCATGCACTTCTACCTCGACCACGACTGGATGTCCGACCTGGGCGAGTCGCTGCCGACGTACCGGCCGCCGCTGGACATGCACCGGCTGTTCGGCGAGCCGCGGCTGGGGCCTGACGGCGCCACCGTCACCGTCCGCTACCTGACCCCGCACTCGAAGTGGTCGATCCACTCCGAGTACCAGGACAACCTGCTCATGCTGTCGCTCTCGCGCGGCGGCCCGACCGTCTGGATGAGCCCGCAGGACGCCGAGAGCATCGACGTGCACGACAACGAGTGGGTCGAGTGCGTGAACGCCAACGGCGTGCTCGTCGCGCGGGCCATCGTCAGCCACCGCATGCCGGCCGGCGTCGTGTACGTCTACCACGCCCAGGAGCGGACGATCGACGTCCCGAAGTCCGAGGCCACGGGGCGCCGCGGCGGCATCCACAACTCGGTCACCCGGCTGCTGGTCAAGCCGACGCACCTGATCGGCGGCTACGCGCAGCTGTCGTACACGTTCAACTACCTCGGTCCCACCGGCAACCAGCGCGACATGGTGACGACGGTCCGGAAGCGGTCCCAGGAGGTCGAGTACTGATGCGCGTGATGGCCCAGATGGGCATGGTGATGAACCTCGACAAGTGCATCGGGTGCCACACCTGCTCGGTGACCTGCAAGCAGGCGTGGACCAACCGCGCCGGCACCGAGTACGTGTGGTTCAACAACGTCGAGACGCGGCCCGGCCAGGGCTACCCGCGGCGCTACGAGGACCAGGAGCGCTGGCGCGGCGGCTGGGAGCTGGGCCGGAACGGCAAGCTCAAGCTCAAGGCCGGCGGCCGGGTCAAGAAGCTGTTCGGCATCTTCGCCAGCCCCGTCCAGCCCGAGCTCGGCGACTACTACGAGCCGTGGACGTACGACTACCAGACGCTGGTCGAGGCGCCGCTCGGCGACGACTTCCCGGTCGCCCGGCCCAAGTCGCTGATCACCGGCGAGGACACCAAGATCACCTGGTCGGCCAACTGGGACGACAACCTCGGCGGCTCCAGCGAGATGCTCGACCTCGACCCGGTGGTCGAGAAGCTGCGCCGGGAGTCCGAGGACAAGGTCCGGCTCGAGCTCGAGCAGACGTTCATGTTCTACCTCCCGCGCATCTGCGAGCACTGCCTGAACCCCTCGTGCATGGCGTCGTGCCCGTCCGGCGCGATCTACAAGCGTGCCGAGGACGGCATCGTGCTCGTCGACCAGGACCGGTGCCGCGGCTGGCGCCAGTGCATCACCGGGTGCCCGTACAAGAAGATCTACTTCAACCACCGCTCGGGCAAGGCCGAGAAGTGCACGTTCTGCTACCCACGCGTCGAGGTCGGCCTGCCCACGGTCTGCTCGGAGACGTGCGTGGGGCGGCTGCGCTACCTCGGCCTGTTCCTGTACGACGCCGACGCCGTGAGCGCCGCGGCCTCGGTCGAGGACCCGCAGGAGCTCTACGAGGCCCAGCTGGACCTCATGCTCGACCCGCACGACCCGGGGGTCGTCGCCGAGGCGCGACGCAGCGGCATCCCCGACGACTGGCTGGACGCCGCCCGCCGGTCGCCGGTGTACGCGCTGGCCAAGACCTACCGGGTCGCGCTGCCGCTGCATCCGGAGTACCGGACGATGCCGATGGTCTGGTACGTCCCGCCGCTGTCGCCGGTCGTCGACCTGCTGTCGTCCCAGGGGCACGACGCCGAGGACGCCGGCACGCTGTTCGGGGCGATCGAGGCGCTGCGCATCCCGGTGGAGTACCTGGCCGAGCTGTTCACCGCCGGCGACACCGAGGTCGTCACGGGCGTGCTGCGCAAGCTCGCGGCGATGCGTGCGTACATGCGGGGCGTCTCGCTGGGCCGGGAGCCCGACGCGTCCATCCCGGCGTCGGTCGGCATGGGCGAGGAGGAGCTGTACGAGATGTACCGGCTGATGGCGATCGCCAAGTACGAGGAGCGCTACGTCATCCCCACCGCCCACGTGGAGGACGCCCACCGGCTGGAGGAGATGGGGTGCTCGCTGGACTTCGACGAGGGCCCCGGCATGTACGACTCGGGCCCGTTCGGCGAGGCGAGCGGGAGCCCGGTGCCCGTGGCGGTCGAGACGTTCCACGCTCTGCGCGACCGCCAGACCGCCGACGAGCCGGCCTCGCAGGGGTCGATGCGCGGACGGGTGAACCTGCTCAACTGGGACGGCAACGGACGGCCGGACGGCATGTTCCCGCCCAGCCCGGGGAAGGACGCGTCGTGAGGCGGCGCCGCGACGAGACCGCCACGCGGGTCACGTACCAGGTGGCGTCCTGGACGCTGGGCTACCCGGACGAGGCGCTGGTCGGCCAGGTGCCGGTCCTGCGGGCCGCCCTGGCCGAGCACCCGGGCGTCCACCCGGGTCTCTCCGGACTGGTCGACCACCTGGACGCCACGCCGCTGGACGTCCTGCAGACGGCGTACGTCGACCTGTTCGACCTGAACCGCAAGCACGCGCTGCACCTGAGCTACTGGACCGACGGCGACACCCGCCGCCGCGGCGAGGTGCTCGGCCGCTTCAAGTCCGCGTACCGGGCCAGCGGGTTCCTGGTCGACACCGGCGGGGAGCTGCCCGACCACCTGTCGATGGTGCTGGAGTTCGCGGCCGTCGCCGACCTCGCGGCCGGCAGCGAGCTGCTGCTGGACTTCCGACCCGCCCTGGAGCTGCTGCGGCTGGCGCTGCTCGACCACGGCACGCCCTACGCCGGCGCGCTCGCCGCGGTCTGCGCGACGCTGCCGGGGGAGTCGCCCACCGACCGGCGCGGCGCGATGGCGCTGGCCGGGCCGCCCGCCCTCGAGGCGGTCGGTCTCGAGCCCTACGACCCCCGGCTGCTGCCGGTGCTGGATGGGACCCGGGGATGAGCACCGTGCTGTGGGGCGTCCTGCCGTACGTGATGCTCGCGGTGCTCGTCGGCGGCACCTGGTGGCGCTACCGCTACGACAAGTTCGGCTGGACGACCCGCTCGTCCCAGCTCTACGAGTCGCGGCTGCTGCGCATCGGCTCGCCGGTCTTCCACATCGGCATCCTCGTCGTGCTGATCGGGCACGTCATCGGGCTGGTGATCCCCGAGTCGTGGACCGACGCGATCGGGGTGAGCCAGGAGATGTACCACGTCAACGCCCTGGTGCTCGGCGGCGTCGCCGGGCTGTTCACGCTCGGCGGGCTGCTGATCCTGGTCTACCGGCGGCGCACGACCGGGCCGGTCTTCATGGCCACGACGCGCAACGACAAGCTCATGTACGCCGTGCTGGTCACGACCATCGCGCTCGGGCTCTGGACCACGCTCAAGGCCGTGGGGGCCGGGCACGAGGCGCACGACTACCGCCAGACGGTCTCGCCGTGGTTCCGGTCGCTGTTCACGCTCCAGCCCGACGTCGACGCCATGGCGGCCGCGCCGGTGCAGTTCCACGTGCACGTGCTGATGGCCATGGTGCTGTTCACGATCTGGCCGTTCACCCGGCTCGTCCACGCCTTCACCGCGCCGCTGCACTACCTGTTCCGTCCCTACATCGTCTACCGCAGCCGGGACGACCTGGCCTCGGCCCGTCCGCCCCGCCGGGGCTGGAGCGCGGTCGGCACCAGCGACCGGTCCCGACGCTGAGCCAGGAGCCCCGATGACGAGCACGCGCACCACCGAGACCACCGCCGACCTGCGCGGCCAGGGCCGCAACCTGGCGCTCGCGACGTTCGCCTTCGCGGTGAGCTTCTGGGCCTGGAACGTGGTGGGCCCGCTGGGCGTCCGCTACGCCACCGAGCTGGAACTCACGAGCTCGCAGAAGTCGTTGCTCGTCGCGATCCCGGTGCTGGTCGGCTCGCTCGGCCGGATCCTGGCCGGGGCGTTGACCGACCGGTTCGGCGGACGACTCATGTTCCCCGTGCTCCTGGCCGCGTCCGCGCCGTTCGTGCTGCTCGTGGCGCTGGCCGGCGAGCGCGGCTCGTACGGCCTGCTGCTCGTCTTCGGGTTCTTCCTCGGCGTGGCCGGCACGACCTTCGCGGTCGGCGTCCCGTTCGTCAACGCCTGGTACGAGGCGCCGCGCCGCGGCTTCGCGACCGGCGTCTTCGGCGCCGGCATGGGCGGCACGGCGTTGTCGGCGTTCTTCACGCCGCGCATGGTCGAGTGGTTCGGCTACACGGCCACCCACGTGCTGGTCGCCGTGGCGCTCGTGCTCACCGCGGTGCTGTGCTGGACGGCCATGCGCGACTCGCCCCGGTGGCAGGCGAACCACAACCCCGTGCTGCCGAAGCTCGCGCTGGGCCTGCGCCTGCCGGTGACGTGGCGGATGTCGTTCCTGTACGCGGTCACCTTCGGCGGGTTCGTGGCCTTCTCCACCTACCTGCCGACGTACCTCACCGACGTGTACGACTTCGACCTGAAGCAGGCCGGCACGCGTACCGCCGGGTTCGCGATCGCCGCGGTCGTCGCCCGTCCGATCGGCGGCATCCTGGCCGACAAGGTCGGCCCGCGCACCGTGGTCATGGCGTCGCTGGCCGGCACCGCGGCGCTGGCGGTGGTCGTGGCGCTCGAGCCGCCGGTCGAGGTGCCGGCGGGCGTCGCATTCGTCCTGCTCGCGCTGTTCCTGGGGCTCGGCACTGGTGGCGTCTTCGCGTGGGTGGCGGTGCAGTCGCCGCCGGAGAAGGTCGGCACGGTCACCGGACTGGTCGGCGCGGCCGGCGGTCTCGGCGGGTTCTTCCCGCCGCTCGTGATGGGGGCGACGTACGGGGTCTGGCTGGACGACTACGGATTCGGCCTCGCCCTGCTGGTCGTCGTGGCCCTGGGAGCGCTGCTGTTCACCGTCCGGCAGCCGTCCGGTCGCTAACGGCCAACCGGCAATCAGCGCCAGGTCGCCCAGTCGTACTGGACGCTCGTGCGCAGCACCACGTCGTGCAGCGCGGCGTCACGCCGGCTCACGACCACCCAGAGCAGCCCGACCGGCACGAGCACGCACGCGACGGCCCGCAGCATCGCGCGCACCGAGCCCAGGGGCCGGCCGTCGAGCCTGGTCACCCGCAGCCCCATGACGTGCTGGCCGTAGGAGCGCCCTCGTGCCCACCAGGGCAGGGCGAGCACCACGACGGCCACGACCAGGTAGGTGCCGGCCACGAGCCCCGACGACGGGCGGGGTGCGCGGAAGCCCTCGGAGTCCAGCACGAACCGTGCGGCCGTCCACGCCAGGTACTCCGTCACAAGCACGAGCAGCACGACGGCGAGGTCGACGCACGCGGCCAGCAGCCGGCTGACGATGCCCGCGGGGCCGCCCTGGTGCTGGCGGGCCTCGGCGGGCACCGCCGAGACGTGGCCGGGTGGGTGCGGGACGCTCATGCCGGGGCGTCCCGGGGCTGGCGGCCGGTTGCCGACCGTCGCCGCAGCCGCTCGACGAACCGGTCGACCGCGCTGTCCGCGCTGATGCCCTGCATCCGGACGCTGCGCACGGTCTCGGCGGCCAGCGAGCCGCTCGACTCCCGGATGATCTCGGGCAGGTCGACGGCCGCGATCACGTCCCTCGCCAGCACGTCGAGCTGGACCCGGGCGACGAGCGCGTCGAGGTCGAGCGTCGCGGCCACGGCGTCGAGGTCGACGTGCTCGGTGACGAGGGCGGTGAGGTCGAGCCGCCGGAGCAGCGCGTCGACGTCGAGGGTGGCGGCGAGAGCGTCGAGGTCGACGTGCTTGGCGACCAGCGCGGTCAGGTCCAGGCGCCCGAGCAGGGCCTCGACGTCGAGGGTGGCGGCGACCGCGTCGAGGTCGACGTGCTCCGAGACCAGTGCGGTCAGGTCCAGGTCACGCAGCACGGCGTCGACGTCGACGTCGGCGACCAGGGCCTGCAGGTCCAGGTTCCGCCGCACGAGGTCCGTGACGGGCAGCAGGCGGCCGAGGTGGTCGACGACCGCCGGCACCACGGCGACCAGCAGGCGGTCCGCGGCCCGTCGCGCCTCGGCCCGCTCGGCCCGGCCGTGGCGCTCGACGGCGGCGAGCAGGACCGGTCCGAGCCGGAAGGGCACCAGGGGAGGGTCGAGCACGACCCGGACGGCGGGGCGGGCCGCACGGCGTCCGACCCGGGCGGCGAGGCCGAGCGCGGTCAGGCTGAGGGCGCCCGCGCCCCAGAGCACGTCCGACGCCCGGGGGGAGCGCTGCGCCCTCGGAGGCACGGCGGAGCCGGGAGGGGTGTCAGGCATCGGCGGTCCTTCCTGACGGGGCGGCGCCCCTCCACCTCACCTCGGCGCACTCTCGTGCGACGAGGACGGACGCCGGACGTGGGCTCCAGCATCACCGGCACGGGCTCGGTCCGCGTCGTCCGCGACGGACGAGAGCTCGCCCTCGGCGTCGCGGAGCAGCTCGCACAGCGCCCACACGACCAGGACGTCGAAGCCGATGACGACGATCGCCCACAGCGGATAGACCGGGAGGAAGGCGAAGTTGGCCAGCATCGAGGAGCCGGCCACGATCAGGCCGGTGACGAGGCCCCACGTCGCGCCGGTGAGCACGCCGACCGCGACGACGGCCGCGAGCACGCCCACGACGAGGTGGATCCAGCCCCACGCCGTCAGGTCGAGCGCGTAGGAGTAGTCGACGTCGTCGGACAGCGGCTCGTCCTGGCCCAGCGCGGTGATGCCCTGCAGCACGGCCAGCAGCGCGGTGACGAGCAGGACGACGCCCCCGACCCGGCTGAGCGCCCGGGCCCGGGACGTCGTCATGCGGCTCTCGCGCCGCGGCGGACCCGACGGGCCGCCGGACGCCGCGCGGTCGCTCACGCCAGTGCCTTCGCCTTCAACGCCTCGTACTCGGAGCCGGTGATCGTGCCGGAGTCGAGCAGCGACTTCGCCTGGGCGATCTGGTCGGGCGGGGACGGCGTGGCGACGGACCGGATGTAGGCGTCCTGGGCCTCGCGGTGGCGCACGGCCGCGCTCATCTGGCGCTCGGCCATGCCGCGGCCGCGGGCGATGAGGTAGACCAGCGCGGTCACGAAGGGCAGGAAGATCAGGCAGACGACCCACACCGCCTTGAGCGCACCGGACAGGTCCGCGTCGCGGAACACGTCGGTGAGGATGCTGAACATCACCATCAGGTACGCGATGAAGGCGAAGCTGACGACGATGAACCAGATCACGTCCCAGAAATCCATGACGGGCCTCCTGCTCGGTCGGTTCCTCCCTGGATATCGTTCGCCGTCCCGGGTGCGTCTCACCCGCTTCGGGCGAATCCTTGTTCGGCCCCGCCTAGCCGCGGTCCTGCAGCTCGTGGACGGCCGCAGCGAGCCGTTCGGCCGCGCCGGTGCGCAGCATCGCGTGCATGAGCCGGACGTCGCCACGGGCGCGGCCCCGCTCCACGACCCCGCGCACCTCGTCGATGTCGGCGTCGGTGGCCAGCACCGTGAGGGCGGACGTCCCCGGCTCGAGGCGGCTGCGGATGTCCTGGAGGAAGTCACGCTCGATCCCCGTGCCCTCCAGGCGGCGGGCGAGCGTGCCCAGCACGTCGCGCGGGTCGTCGGCGGGCGCCGGGTCGGGCACCACGAGCGCCAGCAGGCCGGCCAGCACCGATCGGTCGCCGGACGACGACCGGTGACGCAGGTGGCCGATGCGCGGGGCGTGGGCGCCGTGCACCCAGGTGACGGAGACGGCGTCCACGACCGTCACGGCCTCGCGCTGCTGCAGGTCCCGGAGCCGCAGCTCTCCGGCGGCGGCACCGAGGACGGAGTCGTAGTGCCACACGGTGAGTGAGCTCGCGCTGAGCGCCGCCAGCTCCTCGCCCGCCGGGAACCCCTCGCTCACTGGGTCGCGATCAGCCGGCACAGCGACCACATCACGAGGGCGTTGAAGGCGATGACGACCAAGGCCCAGAACGGGTAGTACGGCATGAACAGGAAGCTGGCCACGACCGCGAGGAACGCCACGGGCAGGGCGGCGAAGCGGGCCCAGGGCGCGCCCATGAGGAGGGCGCCGCCGATCACCGTGGCGACCACGCCCAGGCCCAGGTGGACCCAGCCCCAGGTGTCGAGGTCGAGCTCGGCGAAGTAGCGCGGTCGCCCGGTGAAGACGTCGTCGCCGACCAGCGCGGCGATCCCCTCGAGCGCCTGCATGATGCCGACGGTCGCGAGCAGGAAGCCCGCGAACGCGGCCGTCTCCCAGGCCATGCCCGAGTCGGGCGCCCGGTCACGTGCTCCGGTCGGTGCGGTCATGGGTCCTCCGGTCCGTGGCGGTGGACGTGCGTGCGTCGCGAGCGTAGGTCCGTCCCGGCCCGGCGGGCCTCACCCGAATCAGACGACGGCGCTCAGATCAGCCGGTGGGTCCGGGCGACGGCGAGCGCCTCGCTGCGGCGTGACACCGCGAGCTTCGCGTACAGGTTGGAGACGTGGGTCTTGACGGTGTTCTCGGACACGACGAGGTTCGCGGCGATGTCGGCGTAGGTGGAGCCACGGGCGAGGTCGGCGAGCACGTCGCGCTCGCGGGCGCTCAGCTCGAGCCGGGAGACCGGCTCCTCGACCCGGTCGCGCTCGGCCGCCGTGGCCATCGAGAAGCCGTAGCGCCCGACGACGTCGGCGTGCCCGCGGCGCGCGTCGACGACCTGCGCCAGCCACGATGCCGCGTCGGGCTGGTCCTGCTCGGCGAGCGCCTCGAGCAGCAGCGACAGGGGAGTGCCGTGCCGCGACCAGCCCAGGAACGGCACCACGTTGTCGCGGACGGACGTGCCGCGGACGGCGGCCCGCAGGTCGTCCAGCGCCGCCGCCCGGTCGCCGAGGACGTCGAGCAGCTGGGCCCGCGTCGTCAGCGCGAGCTCCCGGGTCGCGGGCTGGGCGAACCGGGCCGTGCGGCTGGCCTCGTCCAGCAGCTGGCAGGCGGCGTGGACGTCGCCGACGAGGTCGGCCTGCAGGCCGAGGAGCAGCGCGACCTCACCGGGCGCCGTCACGGTCGCCAGTGCCTGCTCGGCGACTCGCACCCGGTCGCGGTCGCCGGCCAGGTACGCCAGGAGCCCCCGCTCGACCAGGAGCGCCACGCGCAGGTGGTCGGGGAGCCCGTCCGCGCTGCCGGGCACGTCGAGCGGCATGGCCATGACCTGCTCGGCCTGGTGCAGGGACCCGCCGCGCAGCGCGACCCGGGCCTCCAGCACACGCCGCCAGAACCGGGTCGTGTGGTCGCCGGGATGGACCTGCATGCCATCGGTCTCCAGCACGACCGCCGGGAGCGGCAGCCCGGGCATGCCGGACAGCGCGAGGGCCAGCGCGGCCCGGGTCCGGGCGTAGCGCGGTCGCCAGTCCGGCGTGTCCGCGAGGACGACGCAGGCCTGCTCCGCGACCTCGCGACTGGTCCGCTCCCGTCCGAGCATGTACTCGGTGAGCGCCAGGTGGGTGGACGCGGCCAGGGTCAGGGCAGGCAGCTCGCGGGAGCGTCCGAGCTCCGCGGCCGACGTCAGGTTCCGGGCCGCCGGCGTCAGGTCGCCGGTCCAGTTCTGCGCGATGCCCAGCTCGGTGAGCAGCTGGGGGAGCACCGCACTGTCGCCCACCGGGCTGGTCGAGCCGGCCGACAGCTCGTCGGCGAGCTCCTGGGCGTCCCGGACGGCGTCCGCCAGCGGGAGCACGCCCAGCCGGCCCAGCACGAGCCCGGTGAACGCCTCGACGGTCCGGCCCGACCGCGCCAGCCGGGTCGGTGCGGCCACGTGGGCGCGGAGCCGCTCGCTCCAGCACCGGGCGGCCGCGGTGTCCCCGGCCACCCACCGCTCCAGCGCGACGGTGAGCCACGCGGCCGGCTCGGCCTCGACGACGTCCGGGTGGTCCCGGGCGAACCGGGCGACGAGGCTGCCCTGGCCGCGCATGAGCAGCGTCAGCCCCTCGCCGGCCAGCATGCCCGCGGCGAGCTCGAGCTCGTGGACGCCCACGAGCCGCTCGAACGCCAGGCCGGTCGCACCGCGGGCGACGTCCAGCTCCACGGCCCGTGCGACGGTGGACCGAGCCAGCACGACGTCCACGCCTCCGCTGACGAGCCGGCGGCGGACGACCTCCACGAGCAGCGGGTGGATGCGGAACCGGGCGTCCGGCTCGTCGGCGAGCGGTCCCTCGACCGATGCGCCGTCCAGCCGCGTGACGAGCAGCCCGGTGGACTGCAGGTCGGTCAGCACCTCGCCCGCGTCCTGGTCGCCGGAGAGGTGGACGGCGGTCGCTGGCGTCACGACCTGATCGGACGCCACCGTCAGCAGCAGGTGGCGCTGGCGCCGGGGGAGGGAGGCGAAGACCTCGCTGGTGGCCTGCCCGGCGACGCCGGTGGCGTCCGCCGCGTAGCGCCGGGCCGCGGCCACGGGATCGGCGGCGGCGGCCACGGCGCGCGAGAGCAGGACGACCGCGGCGCACCAGCCCTGGGCCTGGCCGCTGATGGCGGCGACGACCTCCGGGTCCCGGGTCCGCGCGTGCGACGCGACCATCTCGGCGGTCTCGTCGTCGGTCAGCCGCAGCACGTCGCCGCGGAGCACGGTCAGGTGCCCGAGCAGCTCGGGGACCAAGCGGCTGACGGGCAGGTCCCACCGGCTCAGGAGGAGCACCCGCATCGAGTCCGGGTCGGTCGACAAGCGGTGCTCCAGCAACCGCACGGCAGCGGGCGGCAGGAGGTGCGCGTCGTCGACCACAACCACGCCGGGGGTTGAAGCGGACGGGGCGACGGCGAGGTCGAGCTGCTGGGCCAGGCGCTCGGCGTCCCAACGGGCGTCGGCCTGGACCCAGACGACGGGCTCGCGGTGCCGCAGGCGGGCCCACCCCCCGACGCCCAGGGTCTTGCCCGTGCCGGCCGGCGCGACCAGCAGGGTCAGCGGCGAGGACGCGGACGCGTCCAGGTGCTCGAACAGGGTGTGGCGCAGGACGTAGTTGTGCGGCAGTCGCGGCGGGGCGCCGCCGGGCGGGGGAACACCGTCCCCACGCTCGCGGTCGTCGTGCAGCTCCGACATTGGCCCCAGCCTCCCCCGGGTCCGTGCCGCGGGCCGTCCTCGAGGTGCGCCCACGGCGTCAGGGGGCGACCTCGGCCGCCCTTCCTTCACCGTAGGCCCTCCAGGGGCCGATGGAGCTCATCCGCAGCGGATGATCCGAGAACTGGTCGGACTCACCGGTGCACGGGGTCCAGCTGCAGGCTCAGGGCCCACACGACGAGCAGGTTCGTGACGATGAGCGTCAGCGCCCACCAGGGGTAGTAGGGCAGGAACAGGAAGTTGACGACGCACCCCGCGGCCGCGACCAGGATGCCGGCGCCGGCCGCTCCGGCCTGGTTCAGCAGGATGCCGACCGCCACGAGGACCGCGAGGGCGCCCAGACCCACGTGCACCCAGCCCCAGGTCGTCACGTCCATCTGGAGGCTCTGCTTCGGGCCGGACGCCAGGACCTGGTCCTGGGCGATCGCCGCGACGCCCTGGAGCACCTGCAGGATGCCGGCGGCGGCCAGCATGAGCCCGCTGAAGGCGATGACGCCGGTCGGCTCGTCGGCGTCGCTGGGCCTCGGTCTGGTGATCATCGGGTCTCCTCCTGGAGGGCCGTGCGTCGGCGGCCGCAGCGCCGGCCGGGCGCGCGCGTCCGGCCGGCGAGCGACTGCGTGCCTCACGCCTCGGCGAACACCTGACGCAGGGCCTGCTCCTGCTCCGTCGACAGGTTGGTGAAGATCAGGTCGGACGGCTGGTGGCTGGCGAAGGCGTCCTTGACCCGGTCGATGACCGCGTCGGACGTCATGACGAACAGCGCGGACGTGCCCGGCGTGACCTGGTCGCGGACCCGGTTGATGAACCCGTCGTCGATGCCGACGTCGGTCAACGACCCGGCGAGCGCGCCCGTGGCGGCGCCGACCGCGGCCCCGAGCAGCGGCACGAAGAAGATGAGGCCGAACAGCATCCCCCAGAAGGCGCCGCCGAGGGCGCCGACGCCGGTGGTCGGGGCGCCCTGGTGCGTCTTGGGCTTCTTCTTGCCCTCCTCCCACGACACGGTCGCCGAGTCCAGCACGGTGATGACGTTCTCGCGCGCGAGCTGCTGGAGGGTCCGTGCGGCTTCTTCGGCACCGTGTGGCGAGTCGAACTTCCAGACGGTGAGGGTGGCCTGTGCCATCGCTGCTCCTTGGGTGTGCGCGGCGGCGCGGACGACGTCGCGATCGGTGGTGGTGGTGCCAGTCCAGCCCCGCGAACGGCCCGCGTCCTCACCCGGCGGGGGTGAACGCCGGTCGTCAGCGGCGGGCGTCCTCGGCGTCCGGCTGCCCGGACGCGCGGGACTGCACGCGGTGACCGGCCAGGGCCAGCACCGCCCAGGCGACCGCGAACAGCGCGGCCTCGGGCCCGGACTCCGGGCGCCAGAGCAGGCCGACGCTGTCGTCGCCCAGGCGGCCGACGCCCGACAGCACGAGCGCGGAGCCGGCCAGTGCCGTGCCCCACCGCAGGAACCGGAGCCGGAACCGGTTCGCCAGCAGGGCACCGAGGACGGCGACCGTCGGCACGAAGACCGTCGCGAGCAGCCAGTCGGCGTCGCCCTGCCCGGCCCCGGAGTCGGCCAGGACGAACAGCTTCGCCCCGACGATGGCGCCGACGCACCCGCCGCCGACGAGGAACATGACGGTGGCGACGAGCCACGTGCTGACGAACGCCAGCCCCGCGCCGCAGAGCGCGACCAGCAGGGTCGTGCCGAGCGAGGCGTCGAAGACCTCGGCCAGCAACCAGCCCGCCGCGAACCCGGCCACCAGCACGCCGAGCCGGACGGAGGCCGCGCCGGCGAAGCACAGCACGGCCCCGAGGACGACCAGCACGAGCTCGCTCACGGGGGATCCCTTCGGTCGGTGGTCTGCGGCGATCGTCGTCCCGTGGCCCACCGCGGGTCCTCGCCCGATTCCGGTGAGGTCGCCGGCACGGCTCCGGCGTACCGTCGCCGCAGGTCGCGGGTTCGGCCGCGACGACGAGGGGCGGGCGGGACGATGGCGAAGATGCTGATCCGCGTGGACGGCGAGCTGTCCGAGGAGCTGCTGACCGCGTTCCCGCAGCTGGTCGTCCGGCGCCACCAGGCCTCGACGACGTTGACCGGCGACATGGCCGACCAGCAGGAGCTGCAAGGCGTTCTCAACCTGCTCACCACGGTCGGCATCGACGTCGTCGAGGTCGTCTCCATCCCGGACGGCTAG
The DNA here is from genome assembly GCF_000312105.1 of Aeromicrobium massiliense JC14. Taxonomy (GTDB): domain Bacteria; phylum Actinomycetota; class Actinomycetes; order Propionibacteriales; family Nocardioidaceae; genus Aeromicrobium; species Aeromicrobium massiliense. The sequence continues at coordinate 1,064,059 of NZ_HE978637.1, read as the reverse complement.
GCCACGGTGGTGTCCCGCGTCCTGCGGCTGGGCTCGGTCAGCGTCCTGCTCCTCGTCCTGTTCCTCGTGGTGCCGGTCCGCTCCGAGACCACCGGCACGACCCTCGTCCGCGGCCTGGCCACCGCGGTGCTCCTCGGCGCCGCGATCACGGTGCTGCTGTGGCAGCTGCGACTCACGGCCGAGGACCAGGACCGACGCGTCGACGGGCTCGTCGCGTCGCTGGTGCTCGTGGTCGTGACGTTCGCGCTCGGCTTCTACGCCCTGGAGGTGCACCGGCCCGGCGAGGTCGCCGGCCTCGACACCCGGGTGGACGCGCTCTACTTCACCTGCTCGACGATGCTCACCATCGGCTACGGCGACGTGCACGCGGCCGGCCAGACGGCACGGGTGCTGGTGCTCGTGCAGATGGTCGTCGACATCGTCTTCGTGGCGACGGCGGGCAGCCTGCTCACCGGACGCATGCGGCGCCGGGCGCAGAGTCGCGCGCGGCGCGCCGGCGAGTCGTCCTGACGGTGACCGGACGGACGACGGCCCCCGACCTGCGTGCAGGTCGGGGGCCGTCGCGCGCGGTCAGCCCTGGCGGGCCTTGAGGCGCGGGTTCTGCTTGTTGATCACGTAGGTGCGTCCGTGGCGACGCACGACCTGCGAGCCCGGCTGGTTCTTCAGCGAGCGCAGCGAGTTCCTGACCTTCATGCGTTCCTCCTGTTCCGGCCGGTCGTGGGATCGACCAGCCCTGCGTGGACGGCGGCGACGAGGCGTCGGGGGACGCGGTGCTCGCGGCCGTCGACCGTCACGGACACCAGGGCGGGCGCGGACGCCTTCCACTGGGACCGCCGGTGACGGGTGTTGCTGCGCGACGTGCGGCGCTTCGGTACTGCCATGGGTCCTCCTGCGGGGTAGTGAACAGCGATCAGGCCGAGATGCTTCCCAGCCAGGGCTCGAACCCGTCGTGGGTCGTGCGCCAGTCGTCCGGGGCCGCGTCCGGCGCGACGAGCAGCGCGTGGAACGCCTCCTCGAGCCCGGCCGGGACGTCGCCGGTCCCGGTCAGGACGAGCCGGGTGCGTGGCGGTCGCGGGCCCCAGGACTCGCCGTCGCCGATGCTGAGCTGGCCGCCCGCGCCGTCCCACACGAGGGCGCGGTCGGGACGGGTCGGCAGCCAGAAGCAGCCGCGCGCACGGAACGGGCCGGAGCCGAGGCTCTCCAGGTCGTCCAGCAGCCGGGCGGGGTCGAACGGGCGGTCCGATCGCAGGTCGAGGCGCCACACGTGGGGCGACCGCAGGCTCGGCAGCTCGCACTCCAGGACGGTGCCCGTCCAGGCCTCGGTGCGGCCGTAGTCGTGGGCGTGGCCGGTGAGTGCCGTGGCGTCGAGGTGCTCGGTGCCGGCGACCACGCTCGCGCCGGGGCGGGCGAGCGCGGCCAGCAGGTCGAGCCCGGCGTCTTCCGCCTCGCCGACCGCGACCGTGACGTCGGCGTGCTCGACCATCGCGCAGGTCACCTCGGCCACACCGCGTCGGTCGTCGGGACCGCAGTGCGTGCCGCGTTCGGCCAGCAGGTCGTCACCGAGCAGGTCGTGCTCGATCCCGCGTCCGGGGAGCGCGGCCACCACGGACGCGACCCGCAGGCGCCGGGCGAGGCGGGTGTCGAGGGCCAGGACGTGGCAGACCTGGTCGGCCTCCGCCCCGACGGGCAGGTGGGCGACGATCGTCGACCAGCGCCCGTCCGTGGCCAGGCGCTCGAGCGTCGGCAGGACGTCCTCGCGCAGGGCGCAGCTGACGCAGGCGTGCTCCAGGTGCACCTCGTGCTGCTCGAGCACCCCGCTCATGTCGCTCACGACGCGTCGCAGGACGCCGGCGTCCACGTCGATGTGGTGGCGCACGGCGACGGCTCCGGGCAGGTCGAACAGCAGGCCGACCATCGTCGTGGCCAGGGCGTCGCGATCGGTGCCGGTCAGCAGGACGACGGGCGTCCTCATGCGCGGCTGCCGTAGCGACGGCGGAAGCGCTCGACGCGTCCCTCGCTGTCGACGACGCGTCCGCGACCGGTCCAGAACGGGTGGCTGGCGGTCGAGACGTCCACGTCGACGACGGGGTAGGTGGTGCCGTCGAGCTCGATCGTGCGGTCGCTCGTCATGGTCGAGCGGGTCAGCGTCAGGTCGCCGGTCGAGCGGTCCCGGAAGACCACCGGGGCGTAGGGCGGGTGGATGCCGCGGCGCATGCTGCTCCTTCCGTGTGTGAGACTGAGAATCATTCTCAATAGTACTCGTAGGAGGAAGCCATGTCACGCACGTGCCAGGTGACCGGCGCCCGTCCGGGGTTCGGTCACCACGTCTCGCACTCGCACCGTCGGACCAAGCGCCGTTTCGACGTCAACGTCCAGCGCAAGCGGTACTGGGTGCCCACGCTTTGCCGGCACGTCACGCTGCGGGTCAGCGCCCGCGGGATCAAGACGATCGACCAGCGCGGCATCGACGCCGTCGTGGCCGACATCGTCCGTCGCGACGGGAGCCTGTGATGGCGAGCCGCAGCAGCGACGTCCGGCCCATCGTGAAGCTCCGGTCCACCGCCGGGACGGGCTACACGTACGTCACACGGAAGAACCGGCGCAACGACCCCGACCGGCTCGAGCTGACCAAGTACGACCCCCGCGTGCGCCGGCACGTGACGTTCAAGGAGGAGCGCTGATGGCCAAGCAGAGCAAGATCGCCGCCGACCGACGCCGCCGCGAGGTGGTCGCCCGCTACGCCGACCGTCGTGCCGCGCTCAAGGAGCAGGTGCGCCTCGCCCTGCCCGGATCGCCCGAGCAGACGGCCGCGGTGCGGGCCCTGTCGCGCCTGCCGCGCGACGCGTCCCCGGTGCGGCTGCGCAACCGCGACCAGGTCGACGGACGCCCGCGCGGGTTCGTCCGGCTGACCGGCACGTCGCGCATCCGCTTCCGTCAGATGGCGCACCGCGGCGAGCTGCCGGGCATCATCAAGTCCAGCTGGTGAGCTGGCCCAGGTCGATGCGCCACTCAGAGAGTCCGACCGCGAGGCTGACGACGGAGACGGCCAGCGCGGCCCGGACGGACGGCGTGGTCTCCCGCCCGCGGCGGTGGACGGCGACGAGCACCGCTGCGACGCACGCGGCCACGAGCACGCTGCGCAAGGCCCATTCCCGCGGCGTGGCGACGAGGTCGTCCTGGCTCACGAGGACCGGACCCCAGCCCTCCGGAAGGGCGAAGGCGAGGACGAGCCACGCGAGCACGGTGCTCAGGACGGACAGCAGTGCAGGTGGATCGCGACGGCGGCCGTGACGATGATGGCGACCGGCGCCCCGCTGCTGGTCGTCTGGGACGGTGCCGTTGGCGTGGTCATGGCCGGATCCTAGAACGGGCCGGTCGGTGCCGTCCGCGCTTCCGGCGAGGCGACGGCCCGCGCGGGAGCGGTGGCCGGGATACTGGAGCGGTGGACAGACAGGCCCGGCTCATGGTCGCCGGCACGACCTCCGACGCCGGCAAGAGCCTGGTGACGACGGCGCTGTGCCGCGCGTTCGCCCGGCGCGGCGTGCGGGTCGCGCCGTTCAAGTCGCAGAACATGTCGAACAACTCGATGGTGTGCGCCGACGGGGCCGAGATCGGCCGGGCGCAGTGGGTCCAGGCGCTCGCCGCGGGTGCCGAGCCCGAGGCGGCGATGAACCCCGTGCTGCTCAAGCCCGGGGGAGACCGGCGCAGCCACGTCGTGGTGATGGGTCGCCCGGCCGGCGAGATCAGCAGCGCCGAGTTCATCGGGGGCCGGACGCACCTGGCCGAGGCCGCGTACGCCGCGTACGACGACCTCGCATCGCGCTACGACCTGGTCGTGGCCGAGGGCGCGGGCAGCCCCGCCGAGATCAACCTGCGCGCCGGCGACTACGTCAACATGGGCCTGGCCCGGCACGCCGACATGCCCGTCGTCGTGGTCGGCGACATCGACCGCGGGGGAGTCTTCGCCGCCCTCTACGGCACGGTGGCGCTCCTGGAACCGGCCGACCAGCGGCTCGTGGCCGGCTTCGTCGTCAACAAGTTCCGCGGCGACGAGACCCTGCTCGCACCGGGGCTGCGCAGCCTCGAGCGGCTGGCCGGACGTCCCGTGCTGGGCACCCTGCCGTGGAGCCCGGACGTCTGGCTGGACTCCGAGGACGCCCTGGACCTCGAGGGCCGGCGGGCGGGCGCCGAGGGGGCGCTGCGCGTCGTCGTCGTGCGGCTGCCGCGCATCAGCAACTTCACCGACGTGGACGCGCTCGGGCTCGAGCCGGACGTCGACGTCGTCTTCACCGCCGCCCCGCACGACGTCGCCGACGCCGACCTCGTGGTCGTGCCCGGCACCCGCGCGACGGTGTCGGACCTGGCCTGGCTCCGCGCACGCGGCCTGGACCGGGCGATCGTCCGGCACGCCGAGGCCGGTCGCGCCGTGCTCGGCATCTGCGGCGGGTTCCAGATGCTCGGCCGCGCCGTGCACGACCCCGAGGGCGTCGAGTCCGGGTCGCCCACGAGCGTGGCGGGTCTCGGCCTGCTGCCGGTCGAGACGACGTTCGCCGCCGAGAAGACCCTGCGGCTGCCGCACGGCGAGGCCCTCGGCGCCCCGGCGTCCGGCTACGAGATCCACCACGGCCGCATCACGCGCGAGGACGGCGCGACCGAGTTCCTCGGCGGCGCGCAGGACGGCGCGGTGCTGGGCACGATGTGGCACGGCAGCCTGGAGGCCGACGCCCTGCGCACCGCCGTGCTCGACCTGGCGGCCCGCGCCCGGGGCGGCTCGTTCGAGGCGTCCGGTGTCAGCTTCGCCGCCGCCCGCGAGGCGCGGCTGGACCTGCTCGGCGACCTGGCCGAGAAGCACCTGGACGTCGACGCGCTGCTCGCGCTGGCCGAGGGTGGCGCCCCGTCGGTGCCGGTGATCGGTCCGCACGCGTGAGGGTCCTGCTGCTGGGCGGCACGCGCGAGGCACGCGCCCTGGCCGAGCTCCTGGTCGACGACGGCGACGACGTCACCACGTCGCTGGCCGGACGCGTGGCCCGGCCCCGGCTGCCAGTGGGCGACGTGCGGGTCGGCGGGTTCGGCGGCGTCGAAGGCCTGGCGGCGCACCTGCGCGAGCACGTCGTCGACGTCGTCGTCGACGCCACGCACCCGTTCGCGGAGCGCATCAGCGCCAACGCCGCCGCGGCGTGCCCGCAGGCCGGCGTGCCGCTGCTGCGCCTGGAGCGTCCGGGCTGGTCGGTACGGCCGGACGCCGGCACCTGGCACTGGGTCGACGACCACGACGAGGCCGCGCAGGTGGCGGCGGAGCTGGGGGAGCGCCCCTTCCTGACCGTCGGGCGTCAGTCGCTGGCGCGGTTCGTCGAGCCGCTGCGCGACCACGGCTGCGTCGTGCGGGTCGTGGATCCGCCCGAGATCGAGCTGCCGTCCGCCTGGACGCTGGTGCAGAGCCGTGGCCCCTACACGCGCGACCACGAGCGGGACGCGATGCGCGGCACCGACGTGCTGGTCACCAAGGACTCCGGCGGCGAGCACACCGAGGCGAAGCTCGACGTCGCCGCGGAGCTCGGCGTGCCGGTCGTGGTCGTCCGGCGGGCCGGGGCGCCCGCAGGCGTCAGCGTCGTGACCGACGCGAGCGCCGCCCGCGCCTGGGTGCGAGCGCAGCCAGGACGCTGAGCCCGGCCGCGGCCCACGCGACGCCCGTCGCGAGCCGGGTGGCGCGCGGCAGGTCGGTCACGCGGGGGGCGGGTCCGTCGCCCATCGCGGCCCGGTGCTCCACGCGTCCGGCGTAGTCGTTGACGCCGCCGAGCGTGACGCCGAGCGCGCCCGCGAACGAGGCCTCGACCGGTCCGGCGTTGGGGCTGGGATGGCGACGGGCGTCGCGGCGCCAGGCCCGAAGCGCGTCCGCCGGTCCGCCGCCGACGGACGGCGCGAGCGCGGAGGCGAGGGCGGCGGACACCCGCGACGGCACCAGGTTGGCCACGTCGTCGACCCGGGCGCTGGCCCACCCGAACCGCTCGTAGCGCTCGCTGCGGTGCCCGACCATCGCGTCGAGCGTGTTCACCGCCCGGTAGCCCACCAGGCCGGGCACGCCGAGGGCCGCGCCCCACAGCAGGGGGGCCACGACGGCGTCGGACGTGTTCTCGGCCATCGACTCCACCGCCGCCCGGCTCACGCCGTCGGCGTCCAATCGGCTGGGGTCGCGACCGACCAGGTGGGTGACCTGCTGGCGGGCGGCGGGCAGGTCGCCACGCTCGAGCTGGCCGGCGATCGTCGTGCCCTCACGCACCAGTGAGCGTCCGCCCACGACGGACCAGGTGACCACCGCGGTGAGCGCGGCGTGCTGCCAGGGCCGGCGGCAGGCGCGCTCCGCGAGCACCGCGCCCCCGACGAGCGGGACCACGACGGCGGCGTGGTGCAGCACGCCGGCGGCGCGGCGGTCGCCGTAGGTGCGGCGCTCGACGGCGGCGGCCCAGCGGCCCAGCCCGGCGACCGGGTGGAACCGGGCCGGGTCGCCGAGGACGCGGTCGAGCGCGAAGCCGAGCGCCAGCCCGGCGGCCAGGGACCTGCTCACAGGGCGGCGGCCGCCTCGCGACGCTGCTGGGCAACGACGACGCGGTCCGCGTCGCGTCCGACCAGCGCGGTGAGGACGACGCCGAGGACGGCCCACAGCGCCGCGACCGTGAGCAGCGACTCGCGGCGGAAGTACCAGAGCACGTCGGCCGGGAAGTCGCCGAGCTCGTTGACGGTGGGAAGCGCCGTGCCGATCCCGACCACCACGACCAGGTAGGCCGCCGTCGCGGCGACCACCGCGCCGAGACCACCGAACGGCTCGAGCAGCCGGCGGCCCAGGACGACCGCGGCCACCCCGGCGACCAGGCTGATCGCCCAGAAGCCGAAGTAGAGCGCGGTGCGCTCGCCGATCGTCTCGCCGTCGCCCACGGCGGGCGGGGTGGGCGGGTACTTGAGGAACGGCACGAGGGACGTGGCGACGAAGCCGGCCAGGGCGACGACCGCGGTCGAGGCCCGGGCGCCGAGCCCGCCCAGCCGGCCGAGCGCGAACGCCGCGCCGAGGGCGGTGCCGCCGCCGAGCACGGAGCCGAGCAGGAGCGTGCCCGTCGCCAGGCCCCACGTGGACTGGGTCGAGCGCGAGACCTCGGCGCCCTCGCCGTGCGAGTGGCCGGCCTCCTCGCCGTGGTCGTGCTCGTGGGCGTGGGCGGCGGTGCCCTCGGCGTGGCTGTGCTCGGCGGGCTCGGCCGAGCCCGCCTCCTCCAGCGCGATCGCCGCGTCGACCTGCGGCTCGGCGACGACGTAGGCGACGAGGAAGGCGGCGAGGCCGGCGACCAGACCGGCGAGCAGGCCGTGGACGAGGAAGGTGCGTGGGGTCATGAGGGGTCCGTTCGGTCACCCGGGCAGCACGAGGCCTCCGGGGTGGTGGGAGTGAGGGACCCGGGCCGAGGGCCCGGGAGGGCGTCCGGACGGAGCCGGGCGCGGACGGCGCGCGGGCGCGTCAGTGGCAGGGGTAGCCCATGACGTGGCGGGCGTCGTGGACCCACTCGTGGATCGCGGTGCCCTCGAAGACCGAGAACGCACCCTGCTCGGCGCCGACGAAGAACAGCACGACGGTCGTGAGCAGGGCGAAGAAGACCGCCCAGGGCGCGAGCGCCGCGACGGGGATCTGGGGAAGGGCGGCCGGGACGGCCGTGGTTGCCTGAGGCATCTGACACTCCTAGGGGATTCTGCGTCCCATCGATGGATGTTCGCCTCGGCCGTCGGGTCTGGCTCCGCCCCGGGAGGGGCGTCACAGTAGCGCGACTGCGCCGGATTCACACCGGCTTCCTTCGGCTGAGGTGGCACGAGGCTAGCAGGTCAGGAGCGCGCCTCGAGGGTGTCCGAGGTCACGATCGCCTGGGCGTTGCCGGGCAGCTCGCAGGGGCGTCCGGTGAGCAGCTCGACGGCCACCGCGATGGTGTCGCCGTGGCTGACGACGAGCAGCTCGCCGGGGTGGTCGGCCAGCACCGCCCGGACACGGCCGCGCACCTCCGCGACGGTCTCGTCGTGGTCGCGCTCGACCAGGCGGTCGTCCACCCGCACCTCCAGCCCGAGCGCGTCGGCGACGATCCCGGCGGTCTGCCGCGCCCGGACGGCGGGGGAGGAGAGCAGCGCGTCGAAGGCCGTGCCGCGCAGGTGCTCGGCGGCGGAGCGCGACTGCAGCCGGCCGAGCTCGGTCAGCGGCGGCGTGGGGTCGCGGTGCTGCATCCGGCCGGCGGCGTTCCAGGTGGACTCGCCGTGGCGCAGCCAGCAGATCACGGCTCGAGCGCGGCGACGTGGCCGATGACGGCGACGGCGGGCGCCCCGACCCCGGCCGCCGTGGCGTCGGCGACGGCGTCGGCGAGCGTGCTGCGGACGACGCGCTGGCTGGCCAGGCTGGCGTCCGCGACCAGCGCGCACGGGGTGTCGGCGGCCAGGCCGCCGTCGACGAGGGCGGCCACGATGGCGGGGAGCGTCCGGACGCCCATGAGCACGACCAGCGTCGTGCCGGAGCGGGCGAGGGCGGCGTAGTCGAGCGTCGACTCGGGGTGGCCCGGCGGCACGTGCCCGGACACGACCGTGAAGCCCTGCACGAGGCCGCGGTGCGTGACCGGGATGCCGGCCAGCTCCGGGCCGGCGACGCTGGACGTCACGCCGGGCACGACCGTGGTCGGGACGCCCGCGGCCGCGCAGGCCTGGACCTCCTCGAACCCGCGCCCGAACACGAACGAGTCGCCGCCCTTGAGCCGCACGACGTGCTTGCCGGCGCTCGCGTGCTCGACCAGGACGCGGTTGATCTCCTCCTGCGGGGTCGAGCGGCCGAACGGGATCTTGGAGACGTCGACGACCTCGACGTCGGGGCGGGCCCAGGCGACCGACTCCCAGGGCGCGAGCCGGTCGGCGACGATCACGTCGGCGGTCTCGATGGCGGCGCGTCCGGCCACGGTGACCAGACCGGGATCGCCGGGGCCGGCGCCGACGAGCGTCACGCGTCCGCCCGCGGACGGGCTCGCCGGTCGCGGCTCCTCGCGGGCGACGGCGCGCAGGACGACGTCGTGCGCCGCCTCGTCGGCCGGTCCGGTGGTCCAGTCCAGGCGGCCGCGCTCGGCCAGGTCCTGGATGGCGGTGCAGACCGCGGGCGCGGCCACGGTGACCTTCGCCCCGTCGCGCAGCAGCGCGGCGACGGTCGCGACGGCGGGCTCACCACCGTCCAGGACGAGGACGGAGCGCCCGGCGACGTTCAGCTCCATGCGGCTTCGACTCCCAACGTGGTGAGCAGGTGACGGGTGGCGGCGGGCTCGCGGACGGCCAGGCGGGCCCAGGTGTCGTCCAGCCCGGGGAAGGTGTCGGCGCGGCGCACCGCGACCCCGGCCGCGCGCAGGCGGGCGTGCCCACCGCTGCCGAGCCGGGCGAGCACGAACGGCGCCTCGGACGGCACGACCTCGACGCCGAGCTCGGCCAGGCCGTCGACCAGGACCTTGCGGTGCCGGACGGACAGCCGGGCCCGGTGGTCGGACTCGGCCAGCGCCTGCGGCCCGCTCGTGGCGACGACGGCGTGGAGCGCGGCGGTGCCGACCGACCACGGCGGCTGCTGCGCGCGCAGGTCGGCCACGACGGCCGGGTCCCCGACGACGTAGCCGGCGCGGACGCCGGGCATCGACCAGAGCTTGGTCAGGCTGCGGACGACGACGAGTCCGGGGAGCCGGTGCGCCGTGAGCGTCTGGCGCTCGCCCGGCACGTGGTCCATGAACGCCTCGTCGACCACGACGACGCGTCCGGGCCGGCACAGGGCGCGCAGGGTCGCGGCCGGGTGCAGGCGTCCGGTCGGGTTGGTCGGGTTGCCCACGACGACGAGGTCGGCGTCGTCGGGCACCAGGGCCGGATCGAGCGCGAAGTCGTCCTCGGCATGGCACAGCACGTGCGCGGGCCGGTGGCCGGCGGCGCGCAGGGCGACGTCCGGCTCGGTGAACTGTGGGTGCACCACGACGGGACGCCGCCAGTGCCGGGCCCGGGCGAGCAGGAAGAACGCCTCGGCCGCACCGGCGGTGACCAGCACCTCGTCGGCGTCGCGCCCGTGGCGCCGGGCGACGGCGGCGTGGGCGGCGGACGCGTCGGGGTAGGCGGTCGAGGCGGCGGTGCCGTCGCGCAGCGCCTGCTCCAGCCACTCGGGGCGGGGGAGCCGGCTGACGTTGACGGCCAGGTCGAGCAGCCCCTCGGTGGCCTCGACGTCGCCGTGGTGCCGCAGCGGGTCGGCCAGCGTCGTGGACCCGGTGACCGGTGACGAGGTGGCGGCGACGGGCGCGGCCGGGCGGGCGGTCGCCGTCGAGCCGTGCACGGCGTCGGCGAAAGACTGGGCCAGGTGCGGGTGGCCGGCCCAGTGCAGGTGCAGGTAGGACGCGCTGAGGGTCGGGCCGGCGAACCCGACGTCGCCGGCGTCCAGCGACCACGCCGGCCGGTCGCCGTGCACCGGCGTGACCGTCGTGCGGTGGAACTCGTGCGCGGTGGCGGTGGTGCCGGCCGGTCCGAGCAGCTGGTCGGTGCCCAGGCGCGGGGTGCGGTACGACAGCGTGAGCCGCGGCGTCATCACCGCGTCCGCGTCGAGCGCGCCGATCATGGGGTGCCCGTCGACCGTGCGGCACAGGTACAGCAGGCCGGCGCACTCGGCGACGGTCGGGACGCCGTCGAGCACCGCCTGGCGCAGGTCGGCACGCAGGCTGGTGTTGGCGCTGAGCGCGGCGGCGTGCACCTCGGGGAACCCGCCACCGAGGTACAGGCCTCGGGTGCCGGCGGGCAGGTGCCGGTCACGGGCCGGGTCGAACGGCACGACGGTGCAGCCGGCCGCCTCGAGCAGCTCGGTGGTCTCGGCGTAGCGGAAGGTGAACGCGCGGCCGGCGGCCACGGCCACCACCGGCGCGTCGGGACCGGCCGGACGCACGTGGTCGGCCGGGTCCCAGGCGGGCTCGTCCAGGGGAGCGGCGCTGCGCGCGATCTCGAGCACGGCATCCAGGTCGACGTGCTCGGCGACCTGCGCGGCCAGCCGGTCCAAGGAGCCGGCGGCCTCGTCGCGCTCCTCGGCCGGGACCAGGCCGAGGTGGCGCGAGGGAGCGCTCACGCCGTGGTCGCGCTGCAGCACGCCGAGCACCGGGACGCCGGTGCGCTCGACCGCGGCGCGCGCCTCGGCGGCGTGACGCGGCGAGCCGGCCTTGTTGAGGATGACGCCGGCGACGGTGACGCCCGGCTCGAACGTGGCCATGCCGTGGACGACGGCGCCGACGCTGCGCGAGGCGTGCGAGACGTCGACGACGAGCACGACCGGGGTGCGGGTGAGCGTCGCGACGTGCGCGCTGGACGCGAACCCGTCGCCGCCGATCTGGCCGTCGAACAGACCCATGACGCCCTCGACGACGGCCACGTCGGCGCCCTGGGCCCCGTGCAGGAGCAGCGGCACCATGAGTGCAGGGTCGGTGAGGTGCGGGTCGAGGTTGCGGCCGGGCCGGCCGGTGGCCAGCGCGTGGTAGCCCGGGTCGATGTAGTCGGGGCCGACCTTGTGCCCCGACACCACGTGCCCGCGAGCGGCGAGCGCGGCCATGAGGCCGGTGGCCACGGTCGTCTTGCCGTGCCCGGACGCGGGCGCCGCCACGAGGACGCGCGGCAACGTCACCACTCGATGCCTCGCTGGCCCTTCTGGCCCACGTCCATGGGGTGCTTGACGTGCTGCATCTCGGTGACCAGGTCGGCGACCTCGAGCAGGCGCGGGTCGGCGCGGCGGCCGGTGACCACGACGTGCTGCGTGCCGGGCCGGTTCGCGAGGGTGTCGACGACGTCGTCGACGTCGACCCAGCCCCACTGCATCGGGTAGGTGAACTCGTCCAGGACGTAGAGCCGGTGGCGCTCGGCCTGGATGCGGCGCTTGACCTCGGCCCAGCCCTCGGCGGCGTCCGCGGCGTGGTCGGCCTCGGAGCCCTCCTTGCGGCTCCACGACCAGCCCGAGCCCATCTTGTGCCACTCGACGGGCCCGCCCTCGCCGGTCTCGTCGTGCAGACGGGCCAGGCGCTCGAGCACGGTCTGCTCACCGATGCGCCACTTGGCCGACTTCACGAACTGGAAGACGCCGATGTCCCAGCCCTGGTTCCAGGCGCGCATCGCGAGCCCGAACGCGGCGGTCGACTTCCCCTTGCCGTCGCCGGTGTGGACCATCAGCAGCGGCCGGTTGCGGCGCTGGCGCGTGGTGAGCCCGTCGTCGGGGACGACCAGCGGCTTGCCCTGCGGCATCAGGCCACCCCCTCGCGCGGCGCGGTGGCGGCGTGCACGACGCCGGTCAGCCCGTCGGCGGTGACCTCGCCGAGCGGGACGTGCTCGGCCCCGAGGTGCTGGGCGAGCTGACCGGCGAGGCCGAGCCGGAAGCGTCCGGTCTCGCAGTCGACGACGATGCTCTGCACGCCGGTGGCGGCCAGGTGCCCGGCGGCGCGGTGGGCCCGGCCCAGCGCGTCGGCGCCCGAGGTGGCGCGGCCGTCGGTGACGACGACGAGCAGCGGACGCCGGGACGGGTCGCGCAGGGCCTCGCGGCGCAGCACGTCGGCGCACCGCTCCAGGCCCTCGGCGAGCGGGGTGCGGCCGCCGGCCGGCAGGTCGGCCAGGCGGCGTGAGGCGACGTCGACCGAGCCGGTCGGGGGGAGCGTGACGTCCGCGGCGTGCTGGCGGAAGGTCACCAGGGCTACCTTGTCGCGGCGGCGGTAGGCGTCCAGCAGCAGCGACAGCACGGCGGTCTTCACCTGCTCCATGCGGCGGCGCGCGGCCATCGAGCCGGACGCGTCGACGCACAGCAGGACGAGGTTGGACTCCTGCCCGACCGTCTCGGCCCGGCGCAGGTCGGACGGGGCGAGCACGACGCCGCGGCCGTCGGTCAGCCCACCGCGATCCTGCTGGTGCGGCGCGGCGGCGGCGATGGTGCCGCTCAGGTGCAGGCGCCCGGGGGCGGTGCGGTCGCGCTGCACGCCGACCACGCGGCCCTGCGGGGTGCGGGCCCGGGAGCGGCGTCCGGCCTGGCCCTCGCCGGTACCGCGGACGACGAGCAGCCGGGCGCGACCGGGCGCGCCGGCCGCGGCGACCGTGCCGGCGCCGGCGGGCTGCCTCTCGCCCTGCTCGTCGGTCTGCTGGGGCTGCGGCGGCTGCGGGGCCTGGTCGGACGCGTCGTCGGCCGGTCCGTCCTGGGGCCCGTCCTCGGGGCTGCCGTCGCCAGGACCGCCGTCGTCGGGTCCGTCGCCGTCGGGCTCGGGGCCCGGGTCCGGCTCGTCGTCGCCGAGCAGGTCGTCGAGCTGCTGCTCGTCCAGCCCCGGCTCGTCGAACGGGTTGCGCCGGCGCCGGTGCGGCAGCGCCAGCCGGGCGGCCACGCGGACGTCCTCGCGGGTGACGTGGGTGCGGCCCTGCCAGGCGGCGTGGGCCGCGGCAGCGCGGGCGGTCACGAGGTCGGCCCGCAGGCCGTCGACGTCGAACGCGGCGCAGATCTCGGCGATGGTCATGAGCGTCTCGTCGTCGAGGTCCACCTCGGCCACCAGCTGCTGGGCGGCCGCGAGGCGGTCGCGCAACGCGTCCTGCTCGGCGGCCCAGCGGCCGGCGAAGCCCTCGGGGTCGGCGTCGAACGCGAGCCGGCGGCGCACCACCTCGACGCGCAGCGCCGGGTCCCGCGGCGCGGCGACCTCGACGGTGAGGCCGAAGCGGTCGAGCAGCTGCGGGCGCAGCTCGCCCTCCTCGGGGTTCATGGTGCCGATGAGCACGAACCGCGAGGCGTGCTCCATCGACAGGCCGTCGCGCTCGATGCTCACCCGGCCGGTGGCGGCGGCGTCCAGCAGCAGGTCGACGAGGTGGTCGTGCAGCAGGTTGACCTCGTCGACGTAGAGCAGGCCGCGGTGGGCGCGGGCGAGCAGGCCGGGCTCGAGCTCGACCTTGCCCTCGCGCAGGGCGGAGTCCAGGCGCAGCGACCCGGTCACGCGGTCGTCACTGGCGCCGACCGGGAGCTCGACGAGCCGCACGGGCCGCTCGGCCACGGGCGTGCCCGCGGCGAACGGTCCGTCGGGGGAGACGGCGGCAGGGTCGTCGGGGTCGGCCGAGAACCGGTCGCCCTCGAACGTCCGCACCGGCGGCAGCACCTCGGCGAGGCCGCGGACGGTGGTGGTCTTGGCGGTGCCCTTCTCCCCGCGGACCAGGACGCCGCCGATGAGCGGGTCGATCGCGACCAGGGTGAGGGCGAGGGTCATGTCGTCGGCGCCGACGACGGCACAGAAGGGGTACTGCGCTGGCATGTGAGGCTCCCGCTCGATTGCCACGACGGTCCGCGACGCGGTTGCGTCGCGGGTCGGACCGAGGCCGGTCTTCGGACTTCCCAGGTCGTGCCTGAGTCACCGCAGCGGGCCTGTGCCGGACTCTCACCGGCTTCCCAGATTCTCCCCGTGGCCGTCGGCCGTGGGGCACCTCGTTCCTTCGACGCACACCCTAGACGCCACGGGGCCGTGCGGGACAGGGGGTCCGCGGGCCGGACCGGCGCGGCTAGGGTGCACGACCATGGATGCGCACGTGACCGTCGTCGGCGTCGGCGCCGACGGCTGGGCCGGACTCCCCGAGGCGTCCCGTGGGCTCGTGCGCGGCGCCGGGACGCTGCTGGGCGGCGCCCGGCACCTCGCCGACGTGCCCCCGGTGGTCGGCCAGGAGCGGGTTCCGTGGCCGTCGCCGCTGCGCGAGAACCTTGCCGGTCTGCTCGCCGACGCCCAGGCTCCCGTCGTGGTGCTGGCCTCGGGCGACCCGCTCGTCTCGGGCATCGGCACCACGCTGCTGGACGTCCTCGGCCCGGGGCGGGTCACGATCGTGCCGGCCGTGTCGTCGGTGGCGCTGGCCCGGGCGCGGATGGGTTGGCCGGCCGAGAGTGCGACCGTCGTCTCGCTGGTCGGGCGCGAGGTCCGGCTGGTCGTGCCCGCCCTGGCCGCCGGCCGCCGCCTGCTCGTGCTCTCCAGCGACGAGACGACGCCGGCCCTCGTCGCCGCGCTGCTCGACGGCCTCGGCTGGGGCGACAGCCGGCTGACCGTGCTCGGCGACCTCGGGTCCGCGGCCGAGTCGCGCACATCGGGCACGGCCGCGGGGTGGGACGTCCCGGAGGTGCCGCGGCTGAACGTGCTCGCGGTCGAGGTGCACGGTGCCGGGCCCGGCTGGACGTCCGGCGGCGTGCTGCCCGACGACGCCTTCGAGCACGCCGGCCAGATCACCAAGCGCGACCTGCGCGCCAGCGCCCTCGCCCGGCTCGCGCCCGCGCCTGGTCAGCTGCTGTGGGACGTCGGAGCGGGTAGCGGCTCGGTCGGTGTGGAGTGGATGCGTGCCTGGCCCACCGCCCGCGCGATCGCGGTCGAGCCGCGCCCCGACCGGCTCGCCCTCGTGCGCGCCAACGCCGAGAAGCACGGCGTGCCCGGGCTCGTCGTCGTCGAGGGCACCGCCCCGGACGCGCTGGCCGGTCTCGAGCGTCCGGACGCGGTGTTCGTCGGCGGGGGAGCGACCGCGCCCGGCGTGCTGGACGCCTGCTGGGACGCGCTCGGACCGGGCGGCCGGCTCGTCGTGCACGGCGTGACGGCCGAGACCGAGGCCGTGCTGCTCGACCGCTACCGTCGCCACGGCGGCGAGCTCGTCCGCCTGTCCGTCGAGCGCGCCGAGCCGCTCGGCGGCTTCACCGGCTGGACGCCGGCCCGGGCCGTGAGCCAGTGGTCCGTCACCAAGGGAGAGTCATGACCGTCCACTTCGTGGGGGCCGGCCCCGGCGCCGCCGACCTGCTGACCCTGCGCGCCGTGCGCCTGCTGCAGGCCGCGGACGTCGTCCTGTACGCCGGCACGTACCTGGACGCCGAGGTGCTGGGCCACTGCCGTGACGACGCCCGGCTGGTCGACACCCAGCACCTGGACCTGGACGAGATCACCGCCCACCTGGTCGACGCCCACGCCGAGGGACGCGACGTCGTCCGGCTGTGCTCGGGCGACCCGTCGCTGTACTCGGCCGTGCACGAGCAGGCCCGCCGGCTCGACGCCGCCCAGGTGCCGTGGGACGTCACCCCCGGCGTGCCGGCCTATGCGGCGGCCGCGGCGATCCTCGGCGCCGAGCTGACCGTGCCCGAGCTGGCCCAGTCGGTCGTCCTCACCCGCACCCAGGCGCGCTCGACGGCGATGCCCGAGGGGGAGAAGCTCGCGGCGTTCGCGGCGACCGGCGCGACGCTGGCCATGCACCTGGGCATCACCCGCACGCGCGAGCTCGCCGCCGAGCTGGCCGAGCACTACGGCGAGGCGTGCCCGGTGGCGGTCGTCTCACGGGCCACGCAGCCCGAGGAGCTCGTGCTGCGGGGCACGCTCGGCGACATCGCCGACCAGGTCGAGGAGGCGGGTCTGCGCCAGGCCGCGGTCATCCTCGTCGGCCCGGCCCTGGCCCCGGACGTCCGCGGCGGTGAGTCGTTCCTCTACGCCGCCAGCCGCGAGCGCCGCGCGAGGGGCTAGCCCGCCGACGCCCCTCGGGAGCGGTGGGTGAGCAACCGGATCGACCCGTGATGAGGTTGCCAGCTCACCGCTCGGGTTGGCGCCCCTCGGGAGCGGTGAGTGAGCAACTGAATCGGCCCGTGGTGAGGTTGCCAGGTCACCGCTCGGACTGACGCCCCTCGGGAGCGGTGGGTGAGCAACCGGATCGACCTGTGATGAAGTTGCCAGCTCACCGCTCGGGTTGGCGCCCCTCGGGAGCGGTGGGTGAGCAACGGAATCGACCGGTGATGAGGTTGCCAGGTCACCGCTCGGACTGACGCCCCTCGGGAGCGGTGAGTGAGCAACCGGATCGACCCGTGATGAGGTTGCCAGCTCACCGCTCGGGGACGGGGAGGCCGCTCAGCGACGGGGCGAGGTCCGCTCCGCCGCGTGCCGGCTGGTCGTGACGGCGCCGACGAGGAGTCCGACGAGCGCGACGAGCGCTGCCAGACCCGAGCCGACCGACGTTCCGTCCTCGCCCGTGGAGACGGCCAGGTACCCGACCAGCACGACGAACCCGGCGGCGGCCACGGCCGCGGCCGTCCGGTTGGACGCGATCGGGTGCCTGCGGTGGTTCGCGACGCACGTCCACGGGACCACGGCGGCGGCGACGAGTCCCAGGACGAGCAGCACGGTGTCGAGCGCGACGACCTCGAGCGGGGCGACGGCCGAGCGCGCCATCAGCAGCAGCGCGAACGCGACGACGGCGAGCCGGACCCGGTCCACGGCTCAGGCCTGCTCGACGAAGCGGGGGCTCCAGACGCGGCCGGCCGGCGTGACCCGGGTGGACGACGCGCCGATGAGCAGCAGGCACTTCATGTCGACGGTCTCCGGGTCGAGCTCGCCGAGCGTCGTCACGGTGAGGCTCTCCTCGGCGCGGCCGACGTCGCGGCCCACGACCACGACCGTCTCGGGCGCCTTGTGCTCCAGCAGCACCGCCTGCGCCTGCGCCACCTGCTCGGTGCGTGAGCGCGAGCGCGGGTTGTAGAGCGCGAGCACGAGGTCCGCCTCCGCGATCGCGCGCAGCCGCTTGACCACCACGTCCCACGGCTTGAGCCGGTCCGACAGGCTCATCACCGCGAAGTCGGCGCCGATCGGGGCGCCGGCCTTGGCGGCGACGGCCTGCACGGCCGAGATGCCGGGCACCACCCGCACCGCGACCCCGGCGTAGCGCTCGTCCTCGGCCGCCTCGAACACGGCCGACGCCATGCCGAAGATGCCCGCGTCGCCGCCGGAGACCACGGCGACGCGCTCGCCGGCCAGCGCGAGCTCGAGCGCCTCGCGGGCGCGGTCGACCTCGACGGTGTTGCCCGACGCGTGACGCACGAGGCCCGGACGCTGCGGGACCCGCTCGACGTACGGCCCGTACCCGATGACGTGGCCGACCTCGGCGAGCACCTGGGACGCCTCGGGGGAGAGCCAGCGATCGGGGCCCGGACCGAGGCCCACGACGACGACCTCGGCGTCGGACGCCGGCTCGACGGCCGCGGGAGCCGGCTCCTCGTACCGCTTCACGCCCGGACGGGTGTCGCCCGGCACCAGCACGATCGAGAAGTACGGGACGGTCTCGGGGTCCACGTCGGCCACGGGCAGCACCCGCTCGGCGTCCATCGAGGCGCGCTCGACGTACCAGGAGCCCTCGACGCGTCCCGCCTGCTCGAGCGCGGAGCGCACCTTCGCGAACGTGCGGCCGAGCTTCATGATGACGGCGCCGTCGGTGTCGGCCAGGCGGCGCGCGAGCTCGGGCTCGGGCAGCGTGCCGGGCAGCACCGCCAGCACGTCGGTCTGGCGCACCAGCGGCAGCGCCGTCGTCGCGGTGGCGGCGGCGAACGCCGGGACGCCAGCCACGACCTGCGTCTCGAAGTCGTCGCTGAGCCGGTCGTGCAGGTACATGAACGAGCCGTAGAGCATCGGGTCGCCCTCGGCCAGCACGACGACGTCGCGGCCGGCGGCCAGGTGGACGCGCAGCCGGTCGGCGCACTCGGCGTAGAAGTCGGCCATCGCGCCGGCGTAGCCGCCCGGGTGGTCGGACGTCTGGGTCGTGACCGGGT
This sequence comes from Aeromicrobium massiliense JC14, assembly GCF_000312105.1. Lineage (GTDB taxonomy): Bacteria > Actinomycetota > Actinomycetes > Propionibacteriales > Nocardioidaceae > Aeromicrobium > Aeromicrobium massiliense. Next base: position 1,045,452 of record NZ_HE978637.1, on the reverse strand, counting down.
AGACGAGCTCCTCCTCGACGACGCCATCGGGGATCAGCCCGGACGCGATGCGGCGCGCGTTCGACTGCTTGCCGACGCCGGAGTGGTAGACCACGACGTCCGCGGCGCCGATGAGCCGGGCGGCCTTGAGGGTGATGAGCTCGGGGTCGCCGGGGCCGACGCCGACGCCGAACAGCCGCCCGCTCACTCGCGCTCCTGGGCGAGGGCGTTGAGCGCGGACGCGGCCATGGCCGAGCCGCCGCGGCGGCCGGTGACCACGAGGTACGGCACGTCCAGGCCGGGCTCGTCCGAGGCCAGGTCGATCAGGGCCTGCTTGGACTCGGCGGCGCCGATGAAGCCGACCGGCGTGCCGATGATCGCCGCCGGACGCGGAGCGCCGTCGCGGAGCATCTCGAGCAGGTGGAACAGCGCGGTCGGGGCGTTGCCGAAGGCCACGACGGCGCCCTCCATGCGATCGGCCCACAGCGACACGGCGGCGGCCGAACGGGTGGTCGACCACGCGCGGGCCAGGTCCGGCACGCGCGGGTCGCGCAGGAAGCACTCGACGTCGTTCTCGCGGGGGAGCCGGGCGCGGGTGACGCCCGAGGCCACCATGTGCGCGTCGGTGATGATCGGGGCGCCGGCCTCCAGCGCGGTGCGGGCCGCTGCGACGAGCCCGGGGTGGATCACCAGGTCGCGGGTCAGGTCGGTCTGGCCGCAGGCGTGGATCATCCGCACCGCCACCTTCTCGGCGTCGGCCGGGACGCGCGACAGGTCGGCCTCGGCGCGGATCGTCGCGAAGGAGTCGACGTAGATCTGCGCCCCGTCGGTCTCGTAGTCGTAGCGGCGGGTCGGCGGGGCGGTCGTCATGCGTTCTCCAGGTCGGGGACGATCAGGGTGCGCCACGGCGTCACGACGACGTCCGGGGCGCCCAGCGCGAGGACCTCGTCGAGCAGGCGCCGGTCGAGACGGCCGTCGGGCACCGCCAGGTGCAGCGCGAGCCGGCCGTCGTCCTGGGGGATCCTGCCAAGCGGCGGCGGGTCCGACACCACCCGGGTCTGCGGTCGCCGCTCGTCGACCTCGTCCAGCACCGCCGTGCCGGCGCCCGGGAGCTCGTCGACGTGCCACGGGGACGTCGGCTGCGCGCCGGCCGCCCGCACGAACCGGACGGCGAGGGACGCGAGCGCCGTCGCGGCGTCCGCGACCGGGACGACCCGGCCCCACGCCGACGCCCCGGCCCGCAGCTGGACGACGTCGGCGGACAGCGCGACGAGCCCGAGGTCGAGGTCACGGCCGGCCACGTCGCCGCGGCCGTCGTCGAGCACGAACAGGAAGCGCCCGGCCAGCGCGGCGAGCGTGGGGTCGGCGCACACCAGGGCGTCCAGCTCGCGCACGACGGGGCGCAGGTCGGCGCGCCCACCGGCCCGGCCGGTGAGCGGCGAGGCCATGACGTTACGGACCCGCTCGTGCGAGACGGACGGCATGAGCCCGGTGGCCATCACCGCGTCCACGACGGCGTCGGACAGGCAGCCGTCGTCGTGCGGGATGCCGCGCACCTGCAGGTTGGCCCGGCTGGTGAGGTGCACCGCCCCGTCGCCGTGCGCGTCGGCGACCTCGAGCAGCCCCGCGAGCGCCGGCGTCGGCAGCATCCCGCCCGGCACGCGGACGCGCACCAGGGCGCCGTCGTCGGCGATCCAAGGGCGCAGGAGGCCGGGGCACAGGTCGCGGCGGGTCCGTTCGGTCACGCGGTCATCGTGCCAGGGCCCGGCCGCTCAGTCGTGCCGCGGCCGAGGGGCTCGCCGGGGCCGCTCCGTGGGACCCGACGCTGAGCCCCGAGCGGCTCGCCCACGCGCGCACCGTGCTCCTGGCGATGGCGGAGCCGGGCGGACCGCTGCCGGGCTGACGAGGTTCCGACGAGGTTCCCGCGGGGCGGTCGCGCCTGCTAGGTTCCTCCTGCCAGTCAAACTCAGCGATGAGCCAGGGAACCCGGTGAGAGTCCGGGACTGACGCGCAGCGGTGAGGGTGACGGGCGGAGCAACGAAGCCACTGGACGAGAGTCCGGGAAGGCGCTCCGTCCGGATGATCCCGAGTCCGAAGACCTGCTGGCCGCAGACACCCGTCTGCGTCACCCGCCAACCAGGCCTCGCGCACAGGCCTCCGGACGAAAGCGACCCTCGTGTCCCGTCGTGCTCTCCCGGCCCTGGCCCTCGCGGCCGCCATGCTGCTGTCCGCCTGCGCGGGCGCGCCCACCGACGCGGCCGACGCCGAGCCGGCGTCGTCCGGCTTCCCGGTCGACGTCACCAGCTGCGGCCACACCAGCACCCTCGACGCGCCGCCGAAGGCGGCCATCACCATGAACCAGGGCGCCACCGAGGTCGCGCTCGCGCTCGGGCTGGAGGACCGGCTCGCCGGCACCGCCTACCTCGACGACGCCGTCGCGCCGCGCTTCGCGAAGGCGTACGACAGCGTCGACGTGCTCGCCGCCGAGTATCCCTCCCACGAGACCGTGCTGGCCGAGGAGCCCGACTTCGTCTACGGCTCCTACGCCAGCGCGTTCGAGGCCGACGCGGCCGGCAGGCAGGCCGAGCTCGCCGAGCTCGGCGTCGGCACGTACCTGTCGCCGTTCGGCTGCCCCGACGCCGGCGACAAGGCCGAGGTCGGCTTCGCGTCGGTGTGGGACGAGGTGCACGCCGTGGCGACCGCGTTCGGCGTCCCCGAGCGGGCCGACGAGGTCGAGGCCGAGCAGCAGGCCGTCGTCGACGAGCTGGCCGAGACCGCGGCCGGGCGCGGCCTGGACGTGTTCTGGTACGACTCGGGCGACAAGACCGCGTACGCCGGCGCCGGGGAGGGCGGGCCCCAGGTCGTGCTGGACGCCGTCGGGGCCACCAACGTCTTCGCCGGGCTCGACGGCGGGTGGGCCGAGGTCTCGTGGGAGCAGGTCGTCAAGGCCGACCCGGACGTCATCGTGCTCGCCGACGCCTCGTGGTCGACCGCGGCCGAGAAGCGCGCGCACCTGCGCCGTGACCCGGTGCTGCGCAAGCTCCGCGCCGTCCGCGAGGACCGCATCGTGACCGTCGCGTACTCCGAGTCCACGCCCGGCGTGCGGCTCGTCGACGGCGCGCAGAAGGTGTCCGACCAGCTGCGAGAGCTCGCCGGGTCCTGATGCTGCAGCGCAGGGAGCGTCGCGCGCCGTGGCGCGTCCGGTACGCCGGCGGGGTCGTCGTCATGGCGGCCCTGCTGGTCGTGGCGATGACGCTCGCGCTCATGGTCGGCTCGGTGCACCTGCCGGCCGGCACTGTCCTGGAGGTCGTCGCCCGGCGGCTCGGGGCCGGCGGCCTGGACGTGTCGGTGCTCGACGACCGCATCGTGTGGGAGCTGCGGCTGCCCCGGGTGCTGGGCGCCGCGGCCACCGGCGCCGGTCTCGCGCTGTGCGGCGCGGTGCTGCAGTCGCTCACGCGCAACGACCTGGCCGACCCGTACCTCCTCGGCATCTCCAACGGCGCGGCCGTCGGCGCGGTCAGCGTCATCGTGCTGGGGGTCTCGTTCGCCGGCCTCGTGGGCACGGCCCTCGTGGGGGTCGGTGCCTTCGCGGGCGCGCTCGCCGCGCTCGCGCTCGTGCTGGTCCTCGCCGCCGGGCGAACCGGCGCCCTGCCGCCCACCCGGGTCGTGCTGGCCGGCGTCGCGATCGGTCAGGTGTGCGCGGCCTACACGTCGTTCGTCGTGCTGCTCAGCGGCGACCGTGATGCCGCGCGGCGCGTGCTCAGCTGGACGCTCGGGTCGCTGGCCGGGGTGCGCTGGAGCGGCGCCGTCACGCTCGTCGTGCTGGTGCTGCTGACCTTCGCGCTCGTCATGGCCTACACGTCGGCGCTGGACGCGTTCGCGTTCGGCGAGGTCTCGGCCGGCTCGCTCGGCGTGAGCGTCCAGGCGACGCGGTGGACGCTCATGGTCGCCACCGCCCTCGTCACGGCCGGTCTCGTCTCGTTCACCGGCGCGATCGGCTTCGTCGGCCTCGTCGTGCCCCACCTCGTCCGGCTCGCCTGCGGGCCGCTGCACCGCCGCCTGCTGCCGCTCAGTGCCCTGGCCGGTGCGCTGCTGCTCGTCCTGGCCGACACCCTGGCGCGCACCGTCGTCCCCGAGCAGGAGGTGCCGGTCGGCGTCGTCACCGCCGCCGTCGGCGCCCCCGTGTTCGCCTGGCTGCTTCGCCGCGAGGGGAGGAGCGCATGAGGCTCGAGGTGCAGGACGTCTCGTGGGTCCGCCGCGGCGCCCGCGTGCTCGACCGCGTCACCGCGTCCGTCCCGGCCGGCTCGGTCACGGGACTCATCGGGCCCAACGGCTCGGGCAAGACCAGCCTGCTGACGCTGCTCGCCGGCCTGGCCCGGCCGACCTCCGGCCACGTGCGGCTGGGGGAGCGGGAGGCCTCGGACGTCCCCACGCGCGAGCGCGCCCGGCTCGTCGCCCTGCTGGAGCAGCAGGCGACCACGTCGCTCGACCTCACCGCCCGCCAGGTCGTCGATCTCGGCCGCATCCCGCACCGCGGCCGCTGGCCCGGATCGGCCGACCCGGCCACCGGTGTCGTCGAGCAGGCGATGGTCGCGGCGCACGTCGCCCACCTCGCCGACCGGCGCTGGCAGACGCTGTCGGGCGGGGAGCGGCAGCGCGTCCAGCTCGCCCGGTCGCTGGCCCAGCAGCCGTCCGTGCTGATGCTCGACGAGCCCACCAACCACCTCGACCTCGGCCACCAGATCGACCTGCTGCGCACCGTCCGGCGGCTCGGTGTCACGACCGTCGCGGCCTTGCACGACCTCGACCTCGCCGCCGCCTACTGCGACCGGCTCGTGGTGCTCGCCGGCGGACGCGTGGTCGCGTCCGGCCCCGTCGCCGAGGTGCTGAGCAGCCCGCTTGTCGAGCGGGTCTACGGCGTCCGCGCCGAGGTCGAGCGGCACGCCGTCGCCGAGCGCCTGACGGTGGTGTGGCACCCGTGAGCGAGCAGGACGAGACCGTCCTCGTGCACGTGGCGACGGCGCTGCCGGACGCCGCGCGGGTCGGCGTGCTGGCCCGGGCCGCCGAGGCCGCGGGTGCGCGCCTGGCCTTCCTGCAGGGCGGGGAGCCGAGCCTCACCCGCCTGCTCGACGAGCTGCACGCCGACGACGTCGCGGCCGTGCGGCTGGAGCCGGTCAGCACCGACGACCTCACCTACGCCCGTTCCTGGGTCGGCCGGGTCGCGGGGCACTGGCACCGCCAGCAGGTCGACCCGCCGACGATCCACTTCGGCGCGCGGACGATCACGGGCCGCGAGGCGGCGCTGTCGTCCACGGCGTGGGAGCGCCCGCCCGCCCACCGCCACCACCTGCTGCTGTGCCGCGGACCGCGCTGCAGCGCCCGGGGCTCGGACGCGACGTACCGCTCGCTGGTCGGGGCGCTCGTCGAGCAGGGCCTGACCGACGACGACGTCCTCATGGCCCAGACCGGCTGCCTGTTCCCGTGCAACCACGGGCCCGTGGCCGTCGTCCACCCCGACGGCGCCTGGTACGGGCCCCTGACCCCCGACGACACCGACCGGCTCGTCCGCGAGCACCTCGTCGCCGGACGGCCGCTGGCCGACCTGCGCCTCGAGACCGAGACCGCCTCCATCGAAGGAGAAGCATGACCCGCATCGCCCTGCTGTCCACCTCGGACACCGACCTGCTCTCGGCCCGCGCCAGCGGTGCCGACTACGTCTGGGCCAACCCGTCGCGCCAGGTCGAGGGCCACCAGTCGATGGCCGAGGTCATCGAGGCGTCCGACCTGGTGATCTGCCGGCTCCTGGGATCGCCGGACGACCTGTGCGGCGGCTTCGAGCGCATCCGCGCGACCGGCAAGCCGATGATCGTGCTGGGCGGCGAGCTGACGCCGAACGCCGAGCTCATGGAGATGTCGACCGTGCCGGTCGGCGTCGCGGCCGAGGCCCACCGCTACCTCGTCGAGGGCGGCCCCGAGAACCTCCGTCAGCTGCACGCGTTCTGCTCCGACACCGTGCTGCTGACCGGCGACGGCTTCGAGCCGCCGCTGACCGTGCCGGCCTGGGGCTGGCTCGACCGGCCCGAGGTCGCCGACGCGGCGGCCGGGCTCCCGCAGGTCGGCGTGCTGTTCTACCGCGCGCACCACACGGCCGGCAACGAGGACTTCGCCCACGCGCTGGCCGACGCGATCGACGCGACCGGCGAGGCGGTCGGCCGGCCCGTCTTCTCCAGCTCGCTGCGCTCCGCCCCGGACGACCTCTACGACGCGCTGGGGTCGCTCGACGCCCTCGTCGTGACGGTCCTGGCAGCCGGCGGCGCCACCCCCGCGGGCGCCTCGGCCGGCGGCGACGACGCGGCCTGGGACGTCGCGCGCATGGCGGCGCTCGACATCCCGATCCTGCAGGGGCTGTGCCTGACGTCGAGCCGCGAGGAGTGGCTGGCCAACGACGACGGCGTCACGCCGCTCGACTCGGCCAACCAGATCGCCATCCCCGAGTTCGACGGCCGCATCATCACCGCGCCGTTCTCGTTCAAGGAGGTCGACGAGGACGGCCTGCCGCACTACGTCGCCGACGCCGAGCGCTGCGACCGCGTCGCCCGCATCGCGGTGCACCACGCGCGGCTGCGGCACGTGCCGGCGGCCGACCGCCGTGTCGCCCTCATGCTGTCGGCCTACCCGACCAAGCACAGCCGCGTCGGCAACGCCGTCGGCCTGGACACCCCGGTCTCCGCGGTCCGCATGCTGCGCCGCATGGCCGCCGCCGGGTACGACCTCGGCGGGAACAACGAGGTCACGCGCATCCTGGCCATGGACGACGACACCGCCGCGGGTGACCTGCTCATCCACACGCTCATCGCGGCCGGTGGCCAGGACGAGGAGTGGCTCACCAACGCCCAGCTCACCGACTCGCACGTGCGCATCACGCCCGAGGAGTACGCGGCCTGGACCGCCGACCTGCCGCAGGACCTGCGCGACGAGATCGTCGAGGCGTGGGGCGCGGCCCCCGGCACGCTCTTCGTGAACGACCGCGGGGAGATCGTCCTGGCGACGCTGCAGGCCGGCAACGTGGTGATCCTCATCCAGCCGCCGCGCGGCTTCGGCGAGAACCCGGTCGCGATCTACCACGACCCGGACATGGCGCCCTCGCACCACTACCTGGCCGCCTACCGCTGGGTGCGGCACGGGTTCGGCGCCCACGCCGTCGTCCACCTGGGCAAGCACGGCTCGATGGAGTGGTTGCCGGGCAAGAACGCGGCCCTGTCGGCGTCGTGCGCGACCGACGCCGCGATCGCCGACCTGCCGCTGATCTACCCGTTCCTCGTCAACGACCCGGGCGAGGGGGCGCAGGCGAAGCGCCGCGCCCACGCCGTGATCGTCGACCACCTCATCCCGCCGATGGCGCGGGCCGAGACGTACGGCGACATCGCGCGCCTGGAGCAGCTGCTCGACGAGTACGGCAACATCGCGGCGATGGACCCGGCCAAGCTGCCGGCGATCCGTGGCGAGATCTGGACCCTCATGCGCTCGGCCGAGATGCACCGCGACCTGGGCCTGGAGAGCCAGCCGGACGACGAGGCGTTCGACGACTTCATCATGCACGTCGACGGCTGGCTCTGCGAGATCAAGGACGTGCAGATCCGCGACGGCCTGCACGTGCTCGGGCAGGCGCCGGAGGGGTCGGTGCGCGTCGACCTGGTGCTCGCGATCCTGCGCGCCCAGCAGGTGTGGGGCGGCGAGGCCGGAGCGGTCCCGGGCCTGCGTGCGGCGCTCGGCCTCAAGGGCGGCGAGGCGACCTCGGCCGTGGACGCGGTCGAGGAGCGGGCGCGCTCGCTCGTGGAGGCCATGGAGGCCGCGGGCTGGGACCCGGAGGCCGCGACCGGGCTGCACGACGACCCGGAGGTCCAGCGCGTGCTGCGGTTCGCCGCCACCGAGGTCGTGCCGCGCCTGGCCGGCACCGTCGACGAGCTCGACGCCGTGCTCCACGCGCTCGACGGCGGCTACGTGCCGGCCGGGCCGTCGGGCTCTCCGCTGCGCGGGCTGGTCAACGTGCTGCCGACCGGCCGCAACTTCTACACGGTCGACCCGCGGGCCGTGCCGTCGCGCCTCGCCTGGGGCACCGGCCAGGCGATGGCCGAGTCGCTGCTCGAGCGCTACCTGGAGGAGACCGGCGAGTACCCCGCGTCGGTGGGCCTGTCGGTCTGGGGCACGTCGGCGATGCGCACGAGCGGCGACGACATCGCCGAGGTGCTCGCGCTGCTCGGCGTCCGGCCGGTCTGGGACGAGGCCTCGCGCCGCGTGAGCGACCTCGAGGTCGTCCCGCTGGAGGAGCTCGGCCGTCCCCGCATCGACGTCACGGTGCGCATCTCGGGCTTCTTCCGTGACGCGTTCCCGCACGTCGTGGCGATGCTCGACGACGCGGTGCAGCTCGTGGCGGCGCTCGACGAGCCGGCCGACCGGAACTTCGTCCGGGCCCACACGCAGGCCGACCTGGCCGAGCACGGGGACGAGCGCCGCGCGCGCACCCGCATCTTCGGCTCGGCGCCGGGCTCGTACGGCGCCGGCATCCTGCAGGTCATGGAGTCGGGCACCTGGCGCGACGACGCCGACCTGGCCGAGGTCTACACCGCCTGGGGCGGCTTCGCCTACGGGCGCGACCTCGCGGGCGTGCCGGCCGCCGACGACATGCGGACGTCGTACCGGCGCATCAAGGTGGCGACCAAGAACATCGACACCCGCGAGCACGACATCGCCGACTCCGACGACTACTTCCAGTACCACGGCGGCATGGTCGCGACGGTCCGCGCGCTGACCGGCGAGGACCCGAAGGCGTACGTCGGCGACTCCACCTCGCCTGACGCGGTCCGCACGCGCACGCTGCAGGAGGAGACGAACCGCGTCTTCCGCTCGCGCGTGGTCAACCCGCGCTGGATCGGCGCGATGCGCCGCCACGGCTACAAGGGCGCGTTCGAGCTGGCCGCGACGGTCGACTACCTGTTCGGCTTCGACGCCACGGCCGGCGTCGTGCACGACTGGATGTACGAGTCGCTGGCCAAGGAGTACGTGCTCGACGCCGAGACCCAGGAGTTCATGCGGACGTCCAACCCGTGGGCGCTGCGCGGCATCGTCGAGCGGCTCAACGAGGCGGCCGACCGCGGGCTGTGGGCCGAGCCCGACCCCGAGGTCATGGCCGAGATGGCGCGCGTCTACCTGGAGGTCGAGGGCGACCTCGAGGACGACCAGTGAGCGAGAGCGAGCGCAGCGCCCGGCGCAGGCTGGCGCTCGTCGGGCTCGGGCCGGGCGACCCCGAGCTGGTGACCGCCCAGGCCGCCCGGGTGCTGAACGAGGTCGACTTCCTCCTGGTCGCCGACAAGACCGGCGACCACCCCGGCACCGCCGACCTCGTCGTGATGCGCGAGGCGATCTGCGACCGGCACGTCACGGGGGAGTGGCACCTGGTCGCGGTGCCCGATCCCGAGCGCGACCGCGACGACCCGGCCGACTACGCCGGGGCGGTGCGCGACTGGCACGAGGCGCGGGCCGAGGCCTGGGAGCGGGCGCTCCTGGAGCACGACGGCGACGCGGCCGTGCTCGTGTGGGGCGACCCGGCCCTGTACGACTCGGCGATACGCCTGGCCGAGCGCATCGAGGCCCGCGGCGTCGTGCCGGTCGAGGTCGAGGTCGTGCCGGGGCTCAGCAGCGTCCAGCTGCTCGCCGCCCGGCACCGGCTCGTGCTCAACACGATCGGCGGGCCGATCACCATCACGACCGGACGCCGGCTGCTGCAGGACGCCGATCACGGCGACAACCTCGTCGTGATGCTCGACGGCGGGCTCGCCTGCCTGCGCCTGCCCGATCCCTCGGCCTGGCGCGTGTGGTGGGGCGCGAACCTCGGCTCGTCCGACGAGCAGCTGGTCGCCGGCCGGCTGGACGAGGTCGCCGGCGACATCCAGGCGCGTCGCACGGCGGCCAAGCAGGCGCGCGGCTGGGTGATGGACACCTACCTGCTGCGCCGCGCCTGACCGACGGGCCTCAGCCCGCCACCGACAGCGTCGTCGCCTCCGCCGCCTGGCGACGCAGCCGCTCGAGCAGGGCGGCGAGCTGGTCGTCGGCAGTGTCGGGGTGCTCGGGATGCCACTGGACGCCGGTGACCGGCGCCGTCTCGTGGACGGCGGCCTCGACGACCCCGTCCCCGGCCAGCGCCGCCACGACCAGGCCGTCACCCAGCCGGTCGACCGCCTGGTGGTGCGTGCAGCGGACGTCCTGCTCGGCGTCGACGTCACCCTCGAGCGCCGTGCCCACGAGCCGCACGCGGTTGCGCACGAAGTCGTCGGGGTGACGGTGCCCGGACACGGTGGGCAGGTGCGCCACGAGCGTGCCGCCGAGCGCGACGTTGACCAGCTGGAGCCCGCGGCACAGGCCGAGCAGCGGGGTGCCGGCCTCGACGCAGCGCCGCACGGCGGCCAGGTGCGCCTCGTCGGCGAGCGGCTCGTGCATGCCGCTGCCCGGGTAGTCGAGCGGACCGCCGTAGGTGCGCGGGTCGACGTCCTCGCCGCCCATGAGCACGACCGCGTCGGCGCGGTCGACCGTGGCCAGCGTCGCCTCGACGCCTGCCTCGGCCGAGGCGACCGGCTCGACCCGCCAGCCGAGCCGCTCGGCCACCCGCACGGTGGCGTCGTTCAGCACGTCCAGCTTCTCCTGGAACCACGGCGCGTGCCGCCGGCTCGTGCGCAGGTGCAGCAGTGCGAGGCGGGGGTGGGGATCGAGGACGTCGCTCACCCCGGCAGCGTAGGACGTCCGCATGACGAGGATGTTGCCCGCGCCGGAACAATCCCCGGGCCCACCCCGTTGTGCAGGGTGCCGGTCCGACTCATGCCCCCGGGCCTCACCACCCGCCGCCACGAGCGGCCACTCGCCGAGAGGCGGCTGACGGACCGGCGAGCGTGGAGAGCAGCCACCTGCGGGGTAAGCCCCTGGCAGGTGGCTGCTCGCGTCTGGGGCAGGATGCCGTCATGGGCGAGAGCATCGGCGGACCCCGCGACCACCTGGCCAACGAGCGCACCCAGCTGGCCTGGCTGCGCACGGGCGCGAACGTGATGGTCGTCGGCCTGGCCGTGGCGCGGTTCGGCGACGCCGGCGAGGTGACGACCGCCAGCCTCGTGGCCGGTGGCCTGCTCGTCGTGGTGGGCGCGCTCGGGGTCGGCTACGGCACGCTGCGCTACCGGCGCACCGCCGCCGAGCTGCGCGTCGGCACCGCCGCCGCGGCCTCGTCGTCGGCCGGGCCGGCCGTCGCGGCCGGCGTGCTGGTGGTCGCCGTCGCGGTGGCCGTGCTCGTGCTGCTGCTCGGCGCCTGAGGCCCCCGTGCTGGAGACCGTCGCCATCCTCGCCGCGGGGTTCTGGGCCGGGACGATCAACGTCGTCGTGGGCTCGGGGACGCTCGTGACCTTCCCGACGCTGCTGCTGCTCGGCTACCCGCCCGTCGTCGCCAACGTCTCGAACAACATCGGCCTGGTCGGCGGCGGACTGACCGGCTCGTTCGGCTACCGCCGCGAGCTCGTCGGCCAGGGGCCGCTGCTGCGCCGCCTGCTTCCGGCCTCCCTGGCCGGCGGCGTCGCCGGTGCGGTGCTGCTGCTCGTGCTGCCGTCGTCCGCGTTCCGGGCGATCGTGCCGGTGCTCATCGTCGTGGGCCTGGTCATGGTCGTGGCCGGACCCGCGGTGCAGCGTCGCGCCGCCCGCCGTCGCGGTGGCCACGACGTCGCGATGACGCCCGCCCGCACCGCCGCCCTCGCGGTCGGCATCGGCCTGCTCGGCGTCTACGGCGGCTACTTCGGCGCCGCCCAGGGCATCCTGGTCATGGGCCTGATGACGGTCATGACGAGCATCGCGCTTCAGTCCGTCGTGGGGGTCAAGAACGTGCTCACCACGGTCGTGAACGCGGTCGCCGCGGTCACCTTCATGCTCGTCGCGTGGGACCGCATCGACTGGCACGTGGTGCTGCTCGTCGCCGTGGGCGCCACGCTCGGCGGCCTGGTCGGCGCGCGGATCGGCCGCCGCCTCCCGGCCCCTGCGCTGCGGACGCTCATCGTCGTCGTCGGCACCGTGGCGGTCGTCCGCCTGGTCACGGCCGGCTGAGCGCCGTACGGCGCCCGTCGCCCCTACCACCGGGCTAGCCTGCGGCGCATGTCCGCACCGCACGCGCCGCAGGGCTACGGCACGACGGCCAAGGTGCTGCACTGGCTGACGGTCGTGGCGCTGCTGACCCAGCTGGTCGTCGGGCTCACCATGGACACCGGCACCGCCGTCGACCGCGCCGAGCAGGCCGTCGACCGGGCCGAGGACCGGGGCGAGGAGGCGGCCGAGCAGCAGGGGGAGGCCGCCGAGGAGCGGTTCGAGGCCGAGATCGAGCGGCGCGAGGACGCGGCCGACCGGCTCGACGACGAGGCGGGCTCGCAGGAGCTGCGCGACGTCGCGTCCGGGTCCGTGCTGGACGACGGCGTCAGCGGCGTCGAGGTGCACGTGCTGCTCGGCCTGGGCATCTTCCTGCTGGGCGTCGTCCGGCTCGTGCGTCGGCGCGTCGTCGCGCTGCCGCCGTGGGCCGAGCACCTCGGCCCCGGGCAACGACGGCTCGAGGGCCTGATGGAGAAGGCGATGCTCGCGCTGCTGCTCGTCGTGCCGGCGAGCGGGCTGCTGCTCGCGCTGGCCGGTGAGTCGTTCCTGGTGCTCCACGTCGGCACCCAGGTGGTGCTCGGCGTCGTCGTGGCGACCCACGTGGGGCTGGTGCTGTGGCACACCGTGGTGCGCCGCCACGGCCACCTCAGCCGCATGCTGTGAGCGGCGTCAGGACGCGCGGCAGGTGCCCTCGGGCTCGTACGACGTGAACCGGACCGCGTCCGGGGCGCCCTCGGCGGTCAGCACGATGCGGTACCAGGTGCGGTCGCTGTCGTTGACCGGCTGCCCGGATCCGTCCAGGAACTGCTGGGTGTCGCCGCGGACGCACACCTTCAGCTGGGTGCCGTCGGAGACGGCGACGCGGAACAGCGGGTCGGTCGGAACCTGCCAGCCGCGCTCCCACGCGACGGACGCGGTGCGGGAGACGAAGTCGCGCACCTGCTCGCTGCCCAGCTCGTCCAGCTCGGGCACGAGCTCGCCGCCGTTGATGCTGCGGTAGATCGCCGAGGTCAGCAGCCGGAACTGAGCCACCACCGGGTCGTCGCCGAACTTCCGCTCGTTCTGGATGCGCACGTCGACCGAGCCGTCGTCGGTGTCCTGGTCCTCGTCGGCCCCGCCGGTCTCGTCACCGGTGGGGGTCGGCGCGGGCGTGGGCAGCGTCGCGGTCGGGGCGGACGGCGCCGGCGTGGTGGTGGCTGCCGGCGTGAGGCCGCCGTCCGTGCCGCCGGAGCAGCCGGCCAGGACGGCGAGGGCGAGGGCCGGCACGGCGAGCGCGGCGCGACGCATCATGAGGGGGCTCCCGGGGGATCTGCGGGTGGACGGACGTCGGCGCAAGGGTACGGGGTCGGCCCCCGGGAGACCGACTCGCAGACGCGTGGCACGGATCATGCGCGAGTCGCGGTTTTTTTCGTTGCCATGCCCGACAATGTCCCCATGACGTCGACGCGTGACACGCCGGTGCCGGATGCGGCCGCGCTCGACGACGTCCTCCTGGGCATGGAGATCGACCGCACGTCGGAGGATCCGCTCGTCGCCGCGGAGGTCCAGGAGCAGGCTCTGCTGCTGGGGCGCGACGACCTCGAGGCCCGCGCCCGGCTCGTCATCGCCGACGCCAGCATGCGCGCGGGCGACCTCGCCAGCGCCGCCCCCGTCCTGGACCAGGTGAACCGCTGGGCCGCCGACAACGGCCAGGCCCACGTGCTCGCCCGCAGCCACCTGCTGCTCGCCTACCAGCACTTCTACGTCGGCGACATGACCGAGGCGCGCCGCCACGGCGTGCTGAGCGTCGAGTACCTGCCCGAGGACGTCCCGCCGCTGCTCCGTGGCGCCCACCTGGTGGTGCTGGCGATGACGCTGGAGACGGCGATCAGCAACGACGCGACGCGCCACCACAACGAGGCGCTCGACATCGCGACCACCCACGGCAACCACCAGATGGCCCGTTCGGTGCTCAACAACATGGCCTACGGCGCCTACCAGCGCGGCGAGGTCGAGAAGGCCACCCACCTCGTCGAGCGGCTGCAGGAGCTGTCGGACTCCACGGGCATCCCGCTGCGCCCGGGCGACATCGACACCGTCGCCGCCGTCGCGACGCTGCGCGGCGACTACGACCAGGCCGAGTCGCTCCTGCTCCCGCTCGTGAACGGCGGCATCCCCGACGAGGACGAGGCCGACCTGCTGCCCGAGGTGCTGCTGACGCTCGTGCGCGTGCAGCGGCTCTCCGGCGCGCTGGACCGGGCGGCCGAGACGGTCGAGCGCTGCATGAAGGTGTGCGAGAGCCGTGGTGGCCTCGGCTCGATCGGGGTCCGTGCCCGTCGTGAGCGCGCGCTGCTGCACGCCGGCCGCGGCGACTACGAGGCCGCGTTCCACGAGATGCTGCGCTACGACGAGGAGGCCGAGGCCCAGCGCGACGACGACCGCGAGCGCCAGGCCGAGCTCACCCAGCTGGTGTTCGAGGTGCGCGAGGGACGCCGCGAGGCCGAGCAGTTCCGCGACATGGCGTTGCGCGACGCCCTGACCGGCCTGTACAACCGCCGGTTCCTCGAGGCGCAGCTGACCGCGCTGGAGTCGCGCGCCCGCACCGAGGGACTCGTGCTGTCGCTGGCGGTCATCGACGTCGACCACTTCAAGGCGGTCAACGACTCCACCTCGCACCTGGTCGGCGACCAGGTGCTGCGCCAGCTCGCCCGCCGGCTCGAGGACACGGTGTCGGCCGCCGCGACCGTCGTCCGGCTGGGCGGCGAGGAGTTCGTGGTCGTGCTGCCCGAGTGCGACGAGGCCCAGGCGTTCAAGGCCTGCGAGCGCGTCCGGCTCGGCGTCCGCGACCACGACTGGAGCGACCTGATCGACCGGCGGATCACCGTCAGCATCGGCGTCGCGACCGCCCGCGACGTGCACGTCGACGCCCACGAGCTGCTGCGTCGCGCCGACGAGAGCCTGTACCGCGCGAAGCGCAGCGGACGCGACCGCACGGTCGCGGAGTAGTCGCCGGGTTCGGTCACGGCGCACTGCCGCGCCATGGGATCATGGAGCCCGCACGGTCCGCCGGATCGTCACCCCGACGAGAGGTGCCCGTGGACGACCGAGGTACGCCGGTGAGCACGTCGCAGGACGTGGCCGGGCGCCTGGCGCACGCGCGCCGCCTGGCCCGCGCCGGGTCGCTGCCCGAGCTGGACCGGCTGGCCGAGCACGTCGCCGCCCTGCTGGGCGCCCCGTCGGCCCAGGTCTCGATCATCTCCGACGTCCAGACCGTCGTCGGCGCCACCGGAGCGGCGTCCGCGCTCGTCGGCACCGAGTCCGCGTCGGCCGAGTCGCTGTGCACCGTCACCGTCGACGCCGCCGTGCCCGTGCGGGTCGACGACGGTGCCGCCGACCCGCGGGTCGCCCACCTGCCGCCGGTCGTCGGCGGCGACGTCGGCTCCTACCTCGGTGTGCCGCTGGTGGCGCACGGCCACGTGGTCGGCGCGCTCTGCGTCCACGGCCCCGAGCCACGGGTCTGGAGCGACGACGACGTCCGCCTGCTCGAGGTGCTCGCCGCGCCCGTCGTGGCCCAGCTGGAGCTGGCGGCGCTGGAGCTCGAGCACGACTCCGAGCGCCTGGTCTGGCAGATGGCGATCGACGCCGGCGGCGTGGGCGCGTTCGACTGGGACCTGGTCACCGGCGAGCTGCGCTGGGACGAGCGCCTGCTCACCCTGTTCGGCCTGTCCGCCGACCAGTTCGGCGGCACCATCGAGGCGTTCAACGCGTGCGTCCACCCCGACGACCGCGCCCGCGTGGGCCGGGCGCTGTCCGCGGCGATCGCCACGTGCGGCCGGTACGAGGCCGAGTACCGCGTCGTGCTGCCCGACGGCGGGCTGCGCTGGGTCTCGGCCCGCGGCAGCGCGCTGCCCGGCGCCGAGGGCACGGCGGTCCGCGTCCTGGGCGTCGCCAGCGACGTCACCGCCGCCCGTGAGGAGGAGGCCTCGGTCAGCCGGGTGCTGGAGGCCATGCCGGCCGCCTACTACCACCTGGACGCGCAGTGGCGGTTCACGTACGTCAACGCCCGGGCCGCCGAGCTGCTCGGCGCGATCGGCCGGCCGATCATCGGCGAGGTCGTGTGGGAGTTGTTCCCGGCGACCGTCGGCACCGTCTTCGAGCGGTCGTACCGCGACGCGGTCGCGATGAGCACGCCCGTCTCGTTCGACGCGTACTACCCGCCGCCGCTGGACGGCTGGTACGAGGTGCGGGCGTGGCCCGTCGAGGACGGCCTGGCCGTGTACTTCCTCGACGTCACCCAGCGGCGCGAGGCGCAGCAGACGATGGCCCGGGCCGCGCAGCGTGCCGAGCTGCTCCGCGAGGTCACCGACGCGCTGTCCGGCACGCTCGACCCCGAGCACGCCGGCAACCGCCTGGCCCGGCTCGTCGTGCCGACGCTCGGCGACTGGTGCGTCGTCACCCTGGCCGAGGACGCCTCGGCGCCGAGCGGCCCCTGGCGGCGCGGCCTGCGCGACGTCGGCTGGTGGCACGCCGACGAGGCCTTCCGTCCGCTGGTCGAGCGCTACGCGCTGCTCCGCCTCGACGCGCTGCTGGAGTCCTCCTTCGTCCGCCGCGCGATCTCCGACGGGACGACCACGGTCGTCGACCACGACGCGGTGGACCGGGTGGCGGCCGTGCTCGCGCCGGGTGAGGCGACCGACGTGCTGCGCGAGCTGGCTCCGCAGAGCGCGGTGGTCGTGCCGCTCAACGGACGCGGGCGGACGTCCGGCGTCCTCACCGTCTTCCGCGACGCCGGCCGTCCCGCCTTCTCGGCCGAGGAGGTCGCCACGCTCGAGGAGGCGGCCGCACGGGCCGGCCTGGCGCTGGACAACTCGCGCCTGTACGCCGAGCAGCGCGACCTCGCCGAGACCCTGCAGCGCAGCATGATGACCGCGCCGCCCGAGCCCGACCACCTGCAGGTGGCCGTCCGCTACGTGCCGGCCGCCGAGACCGCGCGGGTCGGCGGCGACTGGTACGACGCCTTCCTGCAGCCCGGCGGGGCGACGATGATCGTCATCGGCGACGTCGTCGGCCACGACACGGCCGCCGCCGCGGCGATGGGCCAGCTGCGCAGCATCCTGCGCGGCATCGCCGTCACCACCAACGCCGGGCCGGCCGAGTCGCTCACCCGGCTGGACGAGGCGATCGCCACGCTGCTCATCGACACCACCGCCACCGTCGTGGCCGCCCGCCTGGAGCAGTCGCCCGAGGACCGCCAGGACGGCGTCACCCGGCTGCGCTGGTCGAACGCCGGGCACCCGCCGCCGCTGGTCGCCTGCCCGGGTGCCGACGACGGGGTGCGGGTCGACGTGCTGCAGGCCGACCGACCCGACCTGCTGCTCGGGCTGTCGTCGGACGCCGACCGGCACGAGTCGGTGGCCGAGCTCCAGCGCGGGTCGACGGTGCTGCTCTACACCGACGGGCTGGTCGAGCGGCGGGACCAGCCGCTCGAGGAGGGCGTCGCCCGGCTCGCGGCCGAGCTGAGCGACCTCGAGGCGTCCGGTGCCGACCTGGAGACGCTGTGCGACGCGCTGCTGACCCGGATGCTGGGGGAGCGACCCGAGGACGACGTCGCCCTCGTGGCCGTCCGCCTGCACCCGCAGGACGAGCCGCGCCCGCCCGAGGCCGGTCCGGTCGTCGTGCCGCCGATCCTCACCTGACCGCCGGCTAGCCGACGACCTCCGGGCGCAGCATGGTCGCGATGGTGGGCACGAGCTCGGTCGCCACGCCGCGCACGGGCGGGTCCGCCCCGGGCTCGTCGAGCTGGTCGGCGGTCAGCTGACGCATGGCGTAGACGCCCGCGGCGTAGGCCGACAGCGGCACGCCGGCCGCGCCGGGCCAGTACCGGTCGCGCTCGGTCTTGAGCAGCAGCGCGATGGCGTGGATGGCCGAGCGACGCCGCTCGCGGGCCGGCCGCCCGAGTCCCTCGAGCTCGAGCATGAAGGCCCGCCCGACGACGGGGTCGGCCTCCAGCGTGCCGGCGAAGGCGAGGACGACCCGCGACACCACCTCGTCCCACGGCGTGGTGGCCGGCGTGTCGACCGACGACAGCATCCGCTCGGCCAGGACGGTGAGGAACCGGTCGTACGCGGCGAAGATGCACGCGTCCTTGTCGGTGAAGCACTCGTAGAAGGACGGCTGGGAGACGTGGGCCCGGGTCGACACGTCGCGCACGCCCAGGCTGCGGTAGCCGTCGGCGGCCATGAGCTCGGTGGCGGCGATCATCAGCCGCTCGCGCTGGCGCGTCAGCACCTCGCGGTGGGACAGCCCGTGGCGTCCCTTCGGCAGGGCCGGAGGCGTGGTGAAGAAGACGCCCTCGCGCACGGGGACGATCACCGAAGGCTCCGGGGGAGAGCGTTCATGCACGAAGTGTGCGCCCTGCCGGGGCCACGGCCCGCCGGTGGGTGGCGTGGACCGCCTACGATCACCCGGTGCCCCCTCGTCCGCCGCTGCCCACCCGTCACGGGCTGGGTCCCGCGTGGGTGCGCACGCCCGACCGTGACCCGGCCGACCCGCGGCCGTGGCCGACGATGGGCGCCTGGCTGCGCGACAAGCTGCCCGACGGCGTCGCGGTCGGCGAGATGCTCGCCGCCGGGCGGTTCGTCCTGGCCGACGGACGTCCGCTGGCCGACGGCGACCCCTACGCGCCGCACACCTTCGTGTGGTTCCACCGCGACCTGCGCGACGAGCCGCCCGTGCCCGGCACGATCCACGTCGTGCACCGCGACGAGCGGCTGGTGGTCGTCGACAAGCCGCCGTTCCTGTCGTCGATCCCGCGCGGGCGGCACGTGCGCGAGAGCGTCGTCGTGCGGATGCGCGAGGAGCTCGGCCTGCCCGAGCTCTCGCCGCTGCACCGCCTGGACCGGGTCACGTCCGGCCTGCTCATGCTCGCCACCGAGCGGCGCTGGCGCGGCCCGTACCAGTCGATGTTCCAGGACGGACGCGTGGGCAAGACGTACCGGGCGCTGGCCCCGTACCGGGACGAGCTGGTGCTGCCCACGACCGTGCGCGACCACCTGGTGAAGCGCCGCGGCACGTGGCAGGCCGAGGTCGTGCCCGGTCCGCCGCCGAACGCCGAGACCCTGGTCGAGCTGGAGGAACGCCGTGGCGACCTGGCGGTCTACCGGCTGAGCCCGCGCACCGGACGCACCCACCAGCTCCGGATGCACCTGTGGGGCCTGGGCGTCCCGATCGTGGGCGACCCGCTGTACCCGCAGGTGCGCGACGTCGAGGTCGACGACTTCACCGAGCCGCTGCAGCTGCTCGCGGCGTCGCTGGCGTTCACCGACCCGGTGGACGGCACCGTGCGCCGGTTCGAGAGCGTCCGCTCGCTGCCGCTCGGGGCGCAGGCCTAGCCGCTCGGCTGCGCGTCCAGGATCGACAGGAACTCGTCGGCCATGCCGAGCTGGCGCTCGAGCCGGGCCCTTCGGTCGGCGGCGTCGGCGCGCAGGGCGTCCAGCCGGGCCAGCGCGGCCGCGCGCTCGTCGCCCCCGACGCCGGCCCCGAGCGCCTCGATGTCACGCATGACGACCGACATCTCCTCGAGCGTGTAGCCGAGCGGCTTCATGCGGCGCACCACGAGGATCCGCTCGACGTCGTCCTCGGTGTAGAGCCGGAAGCCGCCCTCGGTGCGGCCGGACGGACGCAGCAGGCCGACCTCCTCCCAGTGCCGCAGCGAGCGCAACGAGAGCTCCGTGCGGGCGGCGACCTCGCCGATGCGCAGCAGGGCGTCGGCCACGTTGTCCCCTCTCACGCTCGCGCGGGTCGGACTCTCACGTTGCGTGAGGTTACGATCGGTCGGTGCCGCGACGCGGCGCCCCCATCCTGCCACCGCCTCCCCGGCGTGCCCCCGCGCGCCCGGACCCCGAACGGAGCCCCATGACGCTGCCCGCCGACGCCTCTCCGCGCGTCCGCGACGTCCTGCGCTCGCCGAGCCTGCTGCGCACCGAGGTGCTCGCCGGACTCGTCGTCGCGCTGGCTCTGATCCCCGAGGCGATCTCGTTCTCGATCATCGCCGGCGTCGACCCGCAGGTCGGCCTGTTCGCCTCGTTCACCATGGCGGTGACGATCGCCTTCCTCGGCGGCCGCCCGGCGATGATCTCGGCCGCCACAGGTGCCGTCGCGCTGGTCGTCGCGCCGCTCGTGGACAGCCACGGGCTCGACCACCTCATCGCCGCGGTGATCCTCGGCGGCGTCATCCAGGTCGTGCTCGCGCTGCTCGGCGTCGCCCGGCTCATGCGGTTCATCCCGCGCTCGGTCATGGTCGGCTTCGTCAACGCGCTGGCCATCCTCATCTTCCTCGCCCAGCTGCCGCACCTGGTGGACGTGCCGTGGGTCGTGTACCCGCTGGTGCTGGCCGGCATCGCCATGATCGCGACGCTGCCCCGCGTCACGTCGGTCGTGCCCGCCCCGCTGGTGGCGATCATCGTCATCACCGTCGTCGTGCTGGTGTGGGGCCGTGACGTGCCCGATGTCGGCGACGAGGGCGCCCTGCCCGACAGCCTGCCGTCGCTGCTCGTGCCCGACGTGCCGTTCACCCTGGAGACGCTGCGGGTGATCGCGCCCTACGCGCTGGGCCTCGCGCTCGTCGGCCTGCTGGAGTCGCTGCTGACCGCCAAGCTCGTCGACGACGTGACCGACACCGGCTCGGACAAAACTCGCGAGGCGTGGGGCCAGGGCGGCGCGAACATCGTCACCGGCTTCTTCGGCGGCATGGGCGGCTGCGCCATGATCGGCCAGACGATGATCAACGTGAAGGCGTCCGGCGCCCGCTCGCGGGTGTCGACGTTCCTGGCCGGCGCCTTCCTGCTCGTGCTCGTCGTGGGCCTCGGCGACGTGGTGGCGGCGATCCCGATGGCGGCCCTCGTCGCGGTGATGATCATGGTCTCGGTCGGGACGTTCGACTGGCACAGCGTCCGGCCGGCGACGCTGCGCCGCATGCCCTGGTCGGAGACCCTCGTCATGCTCGTGACCGTGGCGGTCGTCGTGGCCACCCACAACCTCGCGATCGGCGTGGCCGTCGGCGTGCTGGTGGCCATGACCCTGTTCGCGCGCCGCGTCGCCCACGTGACCCAGGTCGACCGCTCGCTCGTCCACGGGGCCGAGGGGGAGACCGCGATCTACCGGGTCACGGGGCAGCTGTTCTTCGCGTCGAGCAACGACCTCTACGCCCAGTTCGACTACGCCCACGACCCCGACCGCGTCGTCGTCGACCTGTCCGGCGCCCAGGTGTGGGACGCCTCGACGGTCGCGGCGCTCGACGCGGTCGAGACCAAGTACGGCCGCAAGGGCAAGCAGGTGCGCATCGTCGGCCTGAGCGGCCCCAGCGCCCAGCGGCACGCCCGGCTGTCCGGCCACCTCGGCGGCGAGCAGCCCTGACGGCTGCGACCCTGGGGCGATGAGCGTCGTGCGCGTCGTGTCCGGGGGACAGACCGGCGTCGACCGGGCCGGCCTGGAGGCCGCCGTCCGGCTCGGCCTGTCGTACGCCGGCTGGTGCCCCCGCGGCGGCCGGGCCGAGGACGCGCCGGAGCCGCCCGGGGTCCGGCTGCGGTTCCCGCGGCTGCGCGAGACCGACACGGCCGACCCGGCCGTCCGCACCCGGCTGAACGTGCGCGACAGCGACGCCGTGCTGGTGCTGCGGCCCGCCCACGTCGCCTCGCCGGGCACCGACCTGACGCTCGTCGAGGCGGGCCTGCTCGGCCGCCCGGTGCTCGTCGCCGACCCGCGCGACGGCCGGGCCGTGCGCACGTGGCTGGAGGCCCTGCCCGGCGACGTGGCCCTGGACGTGGCGGGGCCGCGCGAGAGCGAGTGCCCGGGCGTCGGCGCCACGGCCCTGCGCACCCTGCTCGACGTGCTGGCCCGCCGGCCACCCGGCGTGCCCGGGCCGGATAGGTTGACCGCGAGGGAGGCCCCATGACGAACCTTGACCCGCGGCCCGACGAGCAGCGCTGCACGGCCGAGCCCGCGCCCGCCGGCGTCGAGCTGGTGCCGCCGCGCGACGTGCCCCTGGGCGGTCCACGAGCCATGACGGTGCGCCGCACGCTTCCCTCCCGCGGACGCTCGCTGGTCGGCCCGTTCTGCTTCGCCGACCACTACGGTCCCGACGACATCGCGCAGACCGGCGGCATGGACGTCCCGCCGCACCCGCACATCGGCCTGCAGACGGTCACCTGGCTGTTCGAGGGCCGGGTGCTGCACCAGGACGCCCTCGGGTCCGTGCAGACAGTCGAGCCGGGCCAGCTGAGCCTCATGACGTCCGGGCACGGCATCAGTCACTCCGAGGAGGGCACGCTCGCGCGGTTCCCGCAGCAGGGCGTGCTGCACGGCTACCAGCTGTGGACCGCCCTGCCCGAGGACGCCCGCCACGGTGCGCAGGCGTTCGAGCACGTCGCCGACCCGCCGGTCGTCGACGTCGACGGCGCCCGCGTGCAGGTGTTCCTGGGCTCGCTGGCCGGCGCCACGTCACCGGCTCGCGCCTACTCGCCGCTCGTGGCCGCGCAGGTCGACGTGCCCGCCGGCACCACCGTGCGGCTCCCGGTCGACCCGGCGTTCGAGCACGGCGTGCTCCTGGACGCCGGCGACCTGACCGTCGCCGGGCAGCCGGTCGAGCCGGCCTGGCTGGCGTACACCGGCCCCGGCCGCGACGTCCTCGAGCTGCGCGCCGGCGAGCGAGACGTCCGCGCCGTGCTGATCGGCGGGGAGCCGTTCGGCGAGCAGGTGCTCATGTGGTGGAACTTCGTCGGCCGCACGCACGAGGAGGTCGTCGAGGCCCGCGACCAGTGGCAGGCGGCGATCGCCGGCGACCCGGTCGGCGTCGCCCGCTTCGGCACCGTGCCCGGTCACGGCGGCGCGCCGCTGCCCGCGCCCGCGCTGCCGCACGTCCGGCTGCGCCCGCGCGAGTAGCTCCGCAGGGGTGCCGGACCCGGCCGGCACCATGAGAGCATTCTCATTCCGCCCCGGAATCCCGGGGTTTCCGGCCACCTGGCGGTGACCTTCGTCACCGACCGGCGTGTTGAGGTTGTGACTCCCGGCGATGCCGCGCAGTCTGGATGAAGAGCCGGGCAGGCACACGCTGCCGCCCCCGAACCGGCCGAGCTGAACGAAGCAGGAGCAGGGTCACCGACGACCCGTCCCGAGACGCCTCGCGTCCCGGCGGACCGTACGCCGCGTCCGCACCGACCAGCCGCCCGTCCCCTCACGTCCCGAGACGCGTACACGCACGCCCGTGTCCCTCCAGGAGCGACCCATGACCCTCGAGATCGTCATCCCCGCGCACAACGAGCAGCACCGCATCGGCCGCACGCTCGGCGCCTACAGCAACGACCTGATCGGCGACGACCTGCGCATCACCGTCGCGCTGGACGACTGCACCGACCAGACCCGGCTGGTGGTCGACCAGCACGCGCTGCGCGACCACCGGGTCCGCGCCGTCGAGTACCCCCGCCTCGGCAAGGGCGGGGTGATCAACGAGGCGTTCCGGCGCAGCGACGCGGACGTCATCGCGTTCGTCGACGCCGACTGCTCCACCCCGCCGGCCGAGGTCGAGCTGCTCGCCGAGACGCTCCGCGTCACCGGCGCCGACCTGGCCATCGCGTCGCGGTGGCACCCCGCGTCGGTGCTGCCCAAGCCCCGGTCGCTGGCCCGGCGGGTCGCGAGCGCCGGGTTCGCCCGGGCCGTGCGCACCGTGTTCGGCCTGCCGTTCCACGACACCCAGTGCGGCGCGAAGGTCATCACCCACCAGGCGGCCGAGCGCATCATGCCGCTGGTCAGCTCGCGCGACTTCGTCTTCGACGTCGACATGCTGGTCACCGCCCGGGCGCTCGGTCTCACCGTGGCCGAGGCGCCGACCGTCTGGATCGACCGCGAGGGCTCGCGCGTCCAGGTGCTGCGCGACACCGCGCGCATGGCCGCCTCGCTCGGCCGGCTCTGGCTGCACCACCGCATCGTCCCGGTGCGGATGCCCGCCCGCGGCGTCCTCGACCCGCCTCCGCACGACCCCGCCCCGTCGCCCGCCGGCCCCGCGCCGGCCGCCCAGGAGGGAACCGTCCATGCGTCCTGACGTCACCCTGATCAGCCCGTACCCGCGCCTCGGCAACCGCCACGACGGCGAGAGCGGCGTGGCCTCGTACACCGCCAACCTGGCCCACGCCCTGAGCGACGCGGGCGCCCGCGTCTGCGTCGTCGCCCCCGAGGTCGCCGGCGAGCCCGCGGTCGGCCACGACGGCCCGGTCGAGGTGCGGCGCGCCTTCCGCACCGGCCACGCCCGCGCCGTGCCGCAGGCGCTCGCCGCCGCCCGGGCGACCGAGCCGCGCCACGTGCACCTGCAGCACGAGTTGTTCCTGTACTCCGGCGCCTCCGGCCTGCCCGCCACCATGGCGGCGCTGGCGCGCAACAAGGCGTCCGGCCCGCCGACCACGATCACGATGCACCAGGTCGTGCGCCCGTCCGCCGTCACGTCCGACTACACCGCCATGCACCGGGTCGCCGTGCCGCCGGTCGCCGCGCGGGCCGCCATCGCCGGCGTCCAGCGCGTCCTGCCGCGGCTCGCGGACACCGTGCTCGTCCACGAGCCGTCCTTCCGCGAGGTCGTGCGCGGCGCCGTGGTGGTGCCGCACGGCATCGAGGTGCCGGCCGAGACGCCCGAGACGCCCTCGGACGTGCGGCGCCGGCTCGGCGTGCCCGCCGACGACTTCGTGGCCCTGTGCTTCGGCTTCGTCGCGCCGTACAAGGGCCTGGAGACCGCCCTCGAGGCCGGCGAGCTGGCCGGCGCGCCCGTGCACGTCGTGGTGGCCGGCGGCCCGCACCCGCGGCTCGCCGCCCAGGGCGACGACTACGCCGACCGGCTCAAGCGCCGTTGGGGCGGCACGAGCAGCTTCACCGGCTACGTGCCGGACGAGCAGGTCGCCGACTGGTTCCGCGCCGCGGACGTCGCTCTGCAGTGCTACCCCGAGCCGCACGCGTCCAGCGGGCCGCTCGCCCTCGCGCTGGCCCACCGCACCCCGGTGCTGCTGTCGCGCCGCCTCGGCGAGGTCGTGGGCGCCAGCCCCGAGCTGACAGTCGCCGACGGGCCGGCCGCGTGGGCCGACCGGCTCCGCACCCTGGCCGCCAGCCCGCAGGCGCTCGCCGCCGTCCGGGCCGAGGTCGGGTCCATGGCCGCCGACCGCACGTGGCCGGCCGTCGCCCGCCGCCACCTGGCTGTCTACGAGGGGAGGACCCGATGAGCGTGCTCGTGCTGCAGACCACCCGCCACCGCGACGTCG
The DNA here is from genome assembly GCF_000312105.1 of Aeromicrobium massiliense JC14. Classification (GTDB taxonomy): domain Bacteria; phylum Actinomycetota; class Actinomycetes; order Propionibacteriales; family Nocardioidaceae; genus Aeromicrobium; species Aeromicrobium massiliense. Next base: position 1,020,034 of record NZ_HE978637.1, on the reverse strand, counting down.
CCGACGACGCCGCCCTGGGCGCGGTCGCGCAGGCGCTGTTCCCCGCGAACGTCGTCGCCGCGACCGCCGACCCGGAGCGGACGTCCCGCGCCACCGACCTCCCCGTCGTCCCGGCGACGTCGGCCTCGTTGCTGCGCCTGATGACCACCGTCGACACCCTCGTCGTGCTGGGCGGCCGTCCGCTCCAGGCCGACGCCGGCACCGAGACCCTCGGCCTGTCCGCGATCTACTCGGTCGCCACCGCCTACCGGCTCGCCGGCAAGCGTGTCGCCCTCGTCGGCGTCGGCGCCGGCGAGACGACCGGCCGCGGCGGACGCCTGGTGCGCCAGACCGTCCTGGGCAGCGCCCTCACGGTGCTGGACTCCGACGCCTCCGCCGCGCACGTCGCTTCGGTCGGCGTGCCGCCGCCGTTCCGTGTCGGACCCGACCTCGCCTGGCTCGACCTGCAGGCGCCCCCGCCGCCGGCGGCGCCCGGCGGGCCCGTCCGCGTGCCGCTGGGCGCCGACGCGCTGGCCGCCGCCGGGGGAGCCGACGCCCTGACGGCGCTGCTCGTGCCGGTGCTGGACGCCGTGCGCGCCCAGCGTCCGTCCGCCGGCGACGTCGTCGTGCAGGCCCGCCGCCGGGGCGAGAGCGCCGGCGACGACCTGGACGCCGCCGACAGCCTCGCCACCGCGCTGACCGCCGCCGGGGCGGCGGCGACGGTCGAGCCCGCGGCCCCGACGCTCCGGGCCCGTCGTGACGAGCTCGGCCGCAGCAGCTTCGCGCTGTGCGGCGACCCGCGCACGCTCATGGCCGCCGCCGCGGCCGGCGTGCCGGTGCTGGGCTGGGCTGCCGACGCCCGCGGTCGCGCCGCGGCCAGAGAGCTCGAGGTGCCACTCGTCGGTGGCACCGACGACCTGCCCGGCGGCGTCGAGCTCGCCGTCGAGACGGCAGCCGGCCGGGCCGGCTCGGTGCACTCGGCCGCCCGTCGTCACGTGGCCGCCGCCGGCGACGTGCTGGACCTGCTGACCCTGCTGGTCAGCGAGGGCGACGCGGCCACGCACCCCACGGCGTCCGGCGCCGCCGGACCGGCTCCGCGTCCCGGCGAGGACGGCCGGTCCGCGCCGAGCGGCCTGCGCCCTCCGGGGGTGACGCGATGACCACCGTCACCTCGTCCCGGGTCCGTTCCCGGACCCACGCCCCGGCACCCTCGGGCGTCCGCACCGCGACCCGGCGCCAGTCCGTGGCGCTGCTGGGCCAGCTCGCCGCCGGTGCCGGCAACCTCGTGGTCAGCGTGCTGCTGGCCCGCGTCCTGCTTCCCGGCGAGTACGCCGAGCTCACCGCCTTCCTGGCCGGCTACGTGCTGCTGCACACGGTCGCGTCCAGCGTCACCGCCGCCACGGCGCTCGACCCCGACCTGCACGGACGGCTGCGCGACCGCGCCGCCATGGCCGGACTGGCCGTCACCGTGGCCGGCGTCCTGGCCACGCCGCTGCTGTCGGACGCGCTCGGCCTGTCCCCGGTGCTGGTGCTCCTGCTGGCCTGGTCGGCGCCGTCCGCCACGCTCCTGGCCCTCGCCCGCGGACGCCTCTACGGCCTCGGCCGCGCCGGTGGCACGGCCGCCGCGCTGGTCACCGAGCCGCTCGTCCGCGGCGCGGTCGGCCTGGCGCTGGCGCCCGTGATCGGGCCGGCCGGCGCGGCCGCCGGCGTCGTCGCCGCGGGCTACCTGTCGCTGCTCGTCGCCCTGCTCGCTGGGCGAGGCGGGGACGCCGCGACGGTGCGCGCCGCCCACGGGCGCACGTCCGCCGCGGTGACGATCGCGTTCCTGCTCGTCGCCGTGATGGCGGCGCAGGACGTCGTCGTCGCGAACCGGTTGCTCGCCGGCGACGAGGCCGGCTTCGTCGCGGCCGTCGCCACGATCGGCGGAGCCGCGTACTTCGCCACCGCCACGATCCCGATGGTGCTCATGCCCAGCGGCGGCGACGAGTCCTCGCGCGGCTCGCTGGCCGTGGCGCTCGGCGCCGCCACCGCGGTCTCGCTCGGCCTCGTCGCGGCCGTCGCCCTCGTGCCCGCCTCGCTGTTCGCGCAGGTGCTGGGGGAGCGGTACGCCGAGGTCGGCCCGTACGCGACCGGCTACGTCGGCGCCATGGCCGCGCTCGGCGTGGCCAAGGTGCTGGCCGCCCGGCTGTGCATGACCGGTCGCAGCCCGGTCGCCGCCGTCCTGGCCGGCCTGGCCGTCGTCGTCCAGCTGACGCTGCTGCTCCGAGCGGACGACGTCGCGGACGTCGTGGGCGCCACGGCGGCCGCTGCCGCCCTGTTCCTGGTCACCTGCGCCGCGGCGACCCTGCTCGCGCCGGCGCGCACGCCGGTCGTTGCCCGGTCGGTCCCGACCGTGGTCACGCCGCCGCGGGCCGCGGTCGCCGATGCCCCCGCCGATGCCGACTCCGGCCGCGACGCGCCGGCCGCGCACCGGCACCCCCGCCGCTCGTGGGGTGCTCTGCTGCGCGACGGCTGGCCGCTGCTCGTCGCCCTGGTCGTGGGCACGGCCCTGCGGCTCATGGTCACGCGCTCCATCTGGCTGGACGAGGCCATCTCGATCCGCCAGGTCCAGCAGCCGCTCGGCACGATGCTGGTCGACCTGCGCGAGAACGACGTCCACCCGCCCGGGTTCAACCTGATCCTGTGGGCGGTCGTCCAGGCCACCGGCAGCACGTCCGAGCTCGTCGTCCGGCTGCCCAGCCTGATCGCCGGCGTCGCGCTGATCGCCGTGTTCTGGGCGATGGGCCGCGACCTGTGGGACCGCCGGACCGGCATCGTCGCCGCGCTCGTCGTGGCCGTCGCCCCGGTCGCGGTCTGGTACGCCCAGGAAGCCCGCATGTACTCGCTGTGGATGCTGGCCACGACTGTCGCGCTGTGGATGCAGGTGCGCATCCTGCGCGACGCCCGCGACGGCGGGCGCGGCCGCTGGCGCGACTGGATGGTCTTCGTGCTGTCGAGCACCGCGCTCGTCTACCTGCAGTGGTTCGCGGTGCTGCCCGTGATCGTGCAGCACGTCCTGTTCCTGGGCTGCCTGTGCCGGGCCGACCTGCGCCGCCTCGCCCCGCGCTGGATCGTGTCGGTCCTGGCGTCGCTGGCGCTGTTCGCCCCGCTGGTGCCGTTCCTGCTCGCCCAGGCGCGCAGCGTCCTGTCGGCCTCGTCGACGACGCCCGGCCAGACCGGCGTCGGCGCCTCCGAGGTCGTCGGCGACAGCCCCGACGTCTACGCCGTGCTCGCGAACACCATCTGGTCGCTGTGGGGCTACCACGCCGACGAGCTGATGGTGCAGGCCAGCGCGCTGTGGCCGGTGCTGCTCCTGCTCTGCCTGGCCGCCCTCGGCCGGGGCCGCTCGATCCCGGTCGGCGTGCTCGTCGCCGCCGCCGTGCTGCCGGTCGTCGTGCTGTTCGGCATCGGCTTCGAGCGCCGCCAGCTGTTCGAGCTGCGCTACTTCACCAGCACGGTGCCGGTGCTCCTGCTGCTCGTCTCGCGGCTCGTCGCGACCTGGGCCCGCGGCCCGGTGAGCCGGCTCGTGCTGCCCGGCGTCGTCGTGGTGTCGCTGCTGGCCGGCCTGGCCGACCAGCAGGTCAACCAGTCCAACCCGCGCACCTACGACTTCCGCGGCGCCGTGTCGTGGGTCGAGCGCACCGCCGAGCCGGGCGACCTCATGCTCTACGCGCCCGCGTTCCTGGAGGACGAGCTCGCCTACTACTCCGCGGGCATCCGCGCCGAGTCCACCGCCAGCCTGCAGCCCGGCACCCCCGGCCTCGGCCTGCCCCGGACGCTCGGCCCGGACGACTCGATCTTCGTGTTCGCCAGCTTCCTGGACGAGCAGGGCACCTCGGGCCAGGTGGGGCAGACCCTCGCCCAGCTCGAGCAGCAGGGCTGGACCCGCACCGACACCCACAAGGTGGCCAACGTGACCGTCTGGCAGCTGACCCACGACAAGGAGGTCGCGCAGTGACCCACGCGCCCGCTCCGACCGCCGCCACCACGGCCGCGGTCCTCCACCCGCCGAACCGGCGCCGCGTGCAGCTGCTCGTCGCGCTCGCCCTGACCGCGTCGGCCTGGTACTTCTCCTGGCTGCTCGTGCCCGGGCGCATCGGCAACCCCTGGCTGTACGGCCTGCTGGTCGTCGCCGAGGTGTTCAACGTCGTCCAGGCCCTCGGGTTCTGGTGGACGCTCCTGCACGACCGGCCGCGACGTCGTCCCGTGCCTCCGCCGCACTGGACGACCGTGGACGTGCTGGTGCCGCGCTACGACGAGCCGGTCTCGGTGGTCGAGCCGGTCGTCGCCGCGGCCACCGCCCTGCGCGGCGCCGACGTGCGGGTGCACCTGCTCGACGACGGCGACGACCCCGAGATGGCGGCGCTCGCCGCCCGGCACGGCGTCGGCTACGTGACGCGCGACGACCATTCCGGCGCCAAGGCGGGCAACATCAACCACGCCCTGGGCCAGGTCGACGGCGAGCTGGTGCTCGTCCTGGACTGCGACCACGTGCCGCACCCCGAGCTGCTGCGCCGCACCATGGGCCACCTGGCCGACGAGAAGGTCGCGTTCGTCCAGACGCCGCAGTACTACGCCAACGCCGACCGCAACCCGGTCGCGGCGGCCGCCTGGTCGCAGCAGGCGCTGTTCTTCGGCTCGATCGCCCGCGGCAAGGCCGACCTCGGCGCGATGTTCTGCTGCGGCACGAACGTGCTGTTCCGCCGCGCCGCGCTCGACGACGTCGGCGGCTTCCCGCAGGACTCGATCACCGAGGACTTCGAGCTGTCGCTGCGGCTGCACCAGCGCGGCTGGCGCTCGGAGTACGTCGCCGAGGTGCTCGTGCAGGGCCTGGGCCCCGAGGACATGTCGGCGTACGTCGGCCAGCAGCTGCGCTGGGCCCGCGGGTGCCTGTCGGCGCTCGGCCGCGGCCTGACCGCGCGGCTGCCGTGGCGCACGCGCCTGCAGTACGTGCTGTCGAGCATGTACTTCCTCAGCGGCTGGACCGTGCTGGTCTACGTGTCCCTGCCGATCGTCCGCATCCTCACCGGCGAGCAGGCTGTCGCCGCCGCCAGCGCGGACTCGTTCCTGCTGCACTTCGCGCCGTACTTCGTGCTGTCCATCGCCACGGTCGCGGTGGGCGGGGCCGGCACCTACGCCTTCTCGGCGTTCGCGCTCGCGTCGGCGTCCTGCTGGATCCACGTGGTGGCGTCGCTGCAGGTCCTCACCCGGCGCAAGGGACGCTTCGTCGTCACGCCCAAGGACGGCGCCGGCCTGTGGCAGCCGCTCTCGGTGTGGCCCGGGCTGGTTCTGTGCCTGGCGTTGCTCGGCACGGCCGGCTGGGGCCTGGTTCAGAGCCGCGACGCCGGCATGCTCAACAACGTCGCGTTCTGCCTGCTCCACGTGCTCGTCATCGGCACCGGCATCTCGTGGGCACTGCGCCCGCGGTTCTTGGAGCGTCGCGCCTCCGCCGTCGCGCCGGGCGAGTCGCGCTGGCAGTCCGCCGACGGGCGTCCGCACGACGACGACGTCGTGGGCCGCCTGGTGCCGGCCCCGTGAGCCGCGTCAGCGACCTGGTCGCTCCGGCCGTCGCCGCCCTGCTCCTGCTGGGGGCGTGCAGCGGATCGGGCTACGACACCGGCGCGCCCGGGCCCAGTGCCACCCGCACGCCCGACGCCGAGTGCGTCGACGCCGCCCAGGAGATGGACGCACCGGCGTCGTTCGAGGACGACCTGAGCCCGGCGTCGCCGGACTCGCCGTTCGACGACGCCGAGCCGTGGGGCCCTCCGGCCCCGCCCGTGGCCGAGGAGGCGGAGGTCGACCGCGACCGGGTGCAGCGCGTGCTGGAGCAGCCGCACGGCGTCTGGCTGACGGACCCCGCGCAGCCCGCCGAGGAGGTCCGCCGGGACGTCGCCCGCACCGTGCGCGACGCCGCGGCTGACGGCGGCGTGGCGACGCTCGTCGTCTACGGCGTCCCGCTGCGCGACTGCGGCGGCGAGTCCGGCGGCGGCGCCGAGTCCGGCGAGCAGTACGCCGCCTGGACGCGCGCGGTCGCCGACGGTCTGCGTGACGGACGACCCCAGGACGGCCCGGGTGTCGCCGTCGTGCTCGAGCCCGACGCACTGGCGTTCCTGGGCCGCCTGCCCGAGGCACGCCGGCAGGAGCGGCTCGAGCTGCTGCGTTCGGCGACGTCCGCGTTCTCGCGGGTCCCGTCGACCGCCGTCTACCTCGACGCCGGCCACAGCGACTGGGTGGAGCCGGACGTCATGGCCGAGCGGCTCGCCGACGCCGGCGTCGCCGCGGCTCGCGGCTTCTCGGTCAACGTCTCCGGCTTCGGCCGCACCGACGACGAGGTCGACTACGGCCGCGAGATCAGCCCGACCGTCGGCTGGAAGCCGTTCGTCGTCGACACCGGGCGCAACGGCGACGGGCCGCAGGACACGTGGTGCAACCCGGAGGGCGCCGCCCTGGGCGAGCGGCCCGAGTCCGCGCCGCGGGAGCTCGTCGACGCCTTCCTGTGGGTCAAGCCGCCGGGGGAGTCCGACGGCTCCTGCGAGGACGGGCAGCCGCCCGCAGGCGAGCCGTTCCCCGAGCAGGCCGACCGGATGGCCGAGGCGGCCGGATGGTGACCCGCGTGCCGGTGCGCGACCGCACCTGGGAGCGGTTCCGCACCGCGCGCGCCGCCGGGCCGCTCCACGTGCCCGACGCCGCCGAGGTGCGCGACCGGTTGCGGACGCTCGCGCTGCGCTCGCCGGACCATCCGGTGCTGGGCCGGCTCGACGGACACCGTCTCGTCCCTGCCGGTGACCTCGAGGCCCACCTGCGCGAGCTCGTGGTCGAGGTTCCGGACGACCTGGACGCCGACGCCCTGACCGCGCGGCTCGTCGCCGACCCGCGCGAGGAGCTCCCGCTCCGGCTCGTGCTGGCGCCGAACGCGGCCGGCATGGACGTCGCGCACGTGCTGGCCGACGGCGCCACCGCGAACGGCTGGTTCCGCTGGCTGCTCGGCGACGACGTCCCGCCGCCGGACGCGCCGTCCCTCCGCTTCCCGCTGCTGCGGGCGGGTCTCGCCCTGGCCGCCCGGCCCCGACGAGCCGCGCGAGCGGTCCGCGGCGCGGTGCCCCTGGGCCCGCCGGACGAGCGTCCGCACCGGCCCGCCGACCTGGGCTCGGTCCGGGTGGCGTCGGCGGTCGTCCCCGCGGCCACCCTCGATGTGATGCGGGCGTGGCGCGACGAGCACGCGCCGGGCACGTCGGCCGCCTCGGTGCTCATGGCCCGCACCGCGGCGGCGCTCGCCGAGCGGCTTCCGCTCGGGCCGGGCGTGCGCGTGATGATGGACGGCCGCCGCTACCTGCCGGGCGAGGGCCGGGTCGCGGGCAACTTCGCCACCGGGCCGTACCTCGACGTCGACCCCACCGACCCGGTCGCCCTCGGCGCCTCCGTGTCACGAGCTGCGACGGACGGGACGCCGCTGGTGCTGCTCGCCGCGCTGACCGCTCGCAACCTCGTGCGTGGTCCCGGGCGGGCACCGGCGACGGCCGGCCAGCCGCCGAGGGCGGACGTCACCCTGAGCCACCAGGGCCGGCTCGACCTGTCCGGCCTGCCGTGGCGCGACAGGGGCGAGGCCGCGTTCGTGGTCGCCGGGCGGCCGGCGGGACCCGAGGCGGTCACCGTGTGCTTCGTGCCGACCCCGGCGGGGGTGCACGTCACCGCCACGGCGGGCGACGGCGTGCTCGACGCGGCCGCGGTGCGGGCCGCGGTGGCGTCGCTCAGCGACGCGGGTGCAGCAGGCCCGCCTGGCCCATCACGTCGGTGACGGTCACCTCGAGCACCACGCGCTGCGGGTTCACCCGCGGCGGGCGGTAGCGCTCGGCGTAGCGGGCCTCGGCGTCGGCGACGGACTCCGGGTCGTCGAGCACGCGCGCCGGCCCGCCGAGCGTCAGCCAACGCGCCCGGTCGACCTGGCACACGGTGGCGTGGCCGGCGCGGGCCACGTTGAGCGCCTTCTGGCTCGTGCCGCTCGTGATGACGCGGACGATCCCGTCGGCATAGGTGAACCCGACCGGCACGACGTGCGGACGTCCGTCCTGGCGCAGCGTGGTCAGCGTCGCCAGGTGGTACTCGGCCAGGAACGCATGCGCGTCGTCGGTGAGCCGCTCGATGCCCTTGGTCATGACGGGCTCAGGACGTCGGGGGAGCGGCGAAGAGGACCCGGCGCGTGTCGGCCAGCGACGGGACGAGCCGCACCAGGCGGGCCGTGCTGGACTCGTCGATGTCGGCGACCTGCTCGCGCGACTTGATGAAGTCCGAGAACGACCGGTAGCCGAGCGCCTTCTCGCTGAACGACGGGTCCATGCGCTTCATCTGCGTCTTGACCTGCGAGGCGTGCAGCCACTCGGCGTCGTCCTTCTCGTGCCCGAGCCGCAGGGCGCGCTCGAGCAGCCGGGTCGCCGTCTCCTGGGTGTCGCCCTCGCCGGTGGCGTCCTCGGTGTCGGCGTCGTCGGCCGCGGACGCGTCGGGGACGTCCTGGACAGCGGGGTTCGCCCCCTTGCTGCTGCGGCTGCGCGGCTCGCGCGTCTCGGGCTCGGCCGCCTCCTCGGGCGGGGTGACGCCGGGCAGCGCGTCGTAGGTGACCAGCTCGTCGCAGGCCGCGGCCAACGACTTGCTCGTCGAGCCGGCGACGCCGACGCCGACCACGTAGCGGCCCAGGCGCTTGCAGCGCTGGGCGAGCGCGATGTAGTCCGAGTCGCCGGCCACGATCACGACGTGGGTGAGGTCCGGCAGGCGGAACATGTCCTCGACGGCGTCGACGGCCAGGCGGATGTCGGCGCCGTTCTTGCCGTACGCGGCGGCGGGGAACAGCTGCACGAGGTCGACGGCGCGGCTGACCAGCTGGTGGCGGTAGTCGGCGTTGACCGGCGCGGACCAGTCGGCGTAGGCCCGGGTCAGCACGAGCGTGCCGAAGGACGACGCGAAGTCGATGATCGCGCCGACGTCCACGGTGGCGCGGCGCAGCTTGTCGGCGACGACGGGATCGGCCTCGCGGGCGGCGGAGTCGAAGCCCTTGTTCTTGTCGCGCGACCACTGGTGACGTCCGTGGACCTGGTCGTAGCGCGAGATGACGATGTTGTCGAAGTCGATGTAGACGGCGACGCGGGTGTCTCCCGGCTCGGTCATGAAGAGTGCTCCTCGGTCGTGGAACCTCCAGTCTGGCGCACCGGGGTCCCCGGCACACCACCGGCGTCCGCCCCGCTGGCGGGACGGACGCCGGTGACGGCGGTGAGGCGGTCCGGCCCGGTCAGGCCGGGGTGCGCGGTCCGCGGATCGCCGGCTCGTCGGCCCGCGTCATGACCGCGTAGCCGACGATCAGCACGCCGACGACGACGTGCGGCACCCAGACGAACCAGTCCTCGTCGGCGAAGCCGAAGAACCACGGCGTGAGCGCCAGGAAGACGCCGGTGACCATGTCCAGGATCAGGTGGGCGCTCATGGGCACGAGCTTGACCGGGCTGGCCGGGCTCGTGGTGATCAGCTCGTTGAGCACGATGAAGATGCCCACGCCCACCGCCGACCAGGTCGCGGCGTCGCTCTCGTCGGCGAACGTCAGCAGCCACGGGGCGACGATCAGGACGACGCCGACCAGCAGGCCGATGATGGTGTGGGTCCGGCTGTCGATGACGCGCACGGTGCTTCCTCTCCTCCAGGTGTCAGGTGACCGGCGGGTACCCCGCTCCCGAGCGGGGGAAACCGGACGGGCTCAGCCGATGGGCTCGGCCTGGGCGAGCTCGGCGGCGCGGCGGGCGCCCTGCGTCCAGACCTCGCCGTGCCCGGGCAGGACGACGTCCGCCTCCGTCGCGGCGATGACGGCGAGCGACTGACGCGCCTGGGACGGACGACGGGTGCCGGGACGGGCGACGACCCGTGGGCCCCGCCGTCCGGTGTACGGGTCGAGGGTCACGAGGGCATCGCCGGTGAGCACCGCGGAGCGGGACTCCAGGTGGAGCGCGACGTGCCCGTCCGTGTGGCCCGGCGTGGGCAGCACGCTGAGCTCGGGCATGACCGCCAGCGGGCCTTCCGGAAGCGCCTCGACGTGCGGAACGCCGGGCACCTTGAGCGCGCCGTTGGCGATCATCTGCGCCTGGTACGGCCAGCCCCCCGGGTGGGTGGCGATGAACCGCAGCCGGTTCACTCCCGGCCGGTAGCGGTAGGGGTGCGCGGTGATCCGGTGGTCGCCCAGGGCGGCGAGCACGGGGACGTCGTGCTCGCGCTGGACGTCGCCCAGGTCGCCCAGGTGGTCGAAGTGGCCGTGGGTGAGCACCACGGCGTCCACGTCACGCCACGACGCGCCGAGGCTGCGCAGGGCGGCCTCGATCCGTGGCCGGGTGCGGGGCAGGCAGGCGTCCACGAGCACGAGGGTGTCGCCGCGGGCCACCAGGTAGCAGCACGTGGCCGCGTGGGCGATGCGGTGGACGCCCGGCAGCACCTCCTGGGCCGTCACGCGGCCTCCCCGACGACGGCCTCGGTGCGCAGCCGGCCGAGCAGCGCGGCCAGGTGACGGGACACCCACATGGGGTTGCGGTCCAGCCGGCGGGCGATCTCGCGCTGGCTCAGGTCCTCGAAGAACCGCATGCGCAGCAGGGCCCGGTCGGCGTCGGTCAGCGAGCGGCACAGCCGCGTGACCGACACCCACTCGTCGACCTGCTCGAACCGGTCGTCCACGCCGCCCAGCGACGGCTCGCCCTCGGTCGCGTCCAGCGAGTCCGCGTGGAAGCAGCCGCGTGCCTGCAACGCCTCCAGCACGTCGGCCACCGGCTGCCCCAGGCGGGCGGCCAGCTCGGCGGCCCGGCCGGTGCCGGTCTCGTCCCACGCCCGCGCGTCCACCGCCGCGATCGTGGCCTGCAGCGTCTGGATGCGTCGCGGCGGGCGCACCGTCCAGCCCAGGTCGCGGAAGTGCTTCTTCAGCTCGCCCAGCACGGTGGCGGTGGCGAACGACGCGAAGTCGCCGCGCGTCTCGTCGTAGCGGCGGGCCGCGGCGACGAGCGCGAGAGACGCGACCTGGACGAGGTCCTCGTCGTCGACGCCCCGGCCGTGGTAGCGACGGGCGAGCGCCGCAGCGAGACGCAGATGTCGGCGCACCACCTCGTTCTCGGCGGCCAGCCGCTCGGCCGTGCCGGCGCGCGCGGTGCCGAGCATCTGGTGGACGTCGTGCTGGCTGGTGCGGTCTGCCGCCGTCTGTCGATGGGACATCGACGTTCTCCCCCCGGGGTCGAGACATGTCCTTTCTCATCGGAAGCCGGACCGGTCCGGGCCGCACGCCGGATTCCTGATCGTGGGACGGGTCGCGCGAAGGCGTTACGGGAGTCCGGCGTCCGGGTACTGAGGGCTTTCACGGTGGTGCGGCGGGCGTCGTGCACGTGCCGGACGACCGCGGCATCCGGGTGTGACAGGCGGCCGGGACGGGGGCACCCGCCCGGCATCCGACACCGGCTACCGCGCCAGGAGGCATCGATGTTCACGCACCAGAAGGCCCTGCAGTTCACGTCCAAGCCGGACGCCCCGGACCCCGCGTTCGCCATGAAGCTCCAGGAGGTCCTGGGCGGCAAGTGGGGCGAGATGACCGTCGCCCTGCAGTACCTCTACCAGGGCTGGAACACGCGCCTGCCCGGCAAGTACAAGGACATGCTCATGGCGATCGGCACCGAGGAGCTCAGCCACGTCGAGATGCTCGTGCAGATGATCGACCAGCTGCTCGACAAGCCCGCCCCGATGTCCGCCGATGACACGACCGGCTCGACCCAGGCCAGCGAGTTCGGGGCGCAGAACCCGCAGCACACGATCGTCAACGGCGGCAGCGCGTACCCGCACGACAGCAACGGCGTGCCGTGGAGCGGTGCGTTCGTGACCGCGAGCGGCAACCTCATGGCCGACTTCACGCTCAACGTCACCGCCGAGATGCAGGGACGCCTGCAGGTCGCGCGGCTGTTCCACATGACCGACGACCGGGGCGTCAAGGAGCTGATCCGCTTCCTGGTCACCCGCGACCACATGCACCAGATGCAGTGGCTCTCGGCCATCGAGGAGCTCAAGGCCGACGGCCTGGACGGCATGCCGACGCCCGAGGCGTTCCCGCTCGAGGAGGAGTTCGACGAGTTCAGCCACACCTTCATCCAGGCCTCGGACGGGGAGGCGGCGACCGAGGGCTCGTGGGCGTCCGGCCCGGCGCCCGACGGGCGCGGCGACTTCCGCACCGCGCTCATCCAGGCCACGGGCGAGTGGCCCGAGCTGGCACCCGGCGACCCGCGGCTCTACGGCACCAACCCGCTGCAGGAGACGAAGGGCCTCATCGACAAGGCGAAGGACGCGCTGTCATGAGCAGCGCGATGATCAGCGCGGTCGCGTGCACGGTGCTCGCCGTCGTCGTCCTGGCGGCCGGACCGTGGGGCGTCCCCGGCTCGTTGTTCCTGCTCGCCTGCGCCGCGACCCGGTGGCAGGAGGCGCACCCCGGCCGGACCGTGGTGCGGGTGCGCGGACGGCACGGCGCCCACGGGTAGAGGTCGGACGGGGCCTGCGGGCTCCGGCTCGTCGAGCGACGGTCGCGGCTCAACCGCGGCCGTTGCCCTTTCCCTTGTCCTTGCCCTTCGGGTGGCCCTTGCCCTTGAGCGCACCCTTGCCCTTCGTCGTCACCGGGCGTGGGGCCGGCGCGGGCGTGCGGGCCTTCGTCGGTGCGCTCACCGTCGCCGGACGATCGGCCGCGGCGGGGGTGACGGCCACGACGACCGGGACGGTGCTGCCGAGCGCGACCCGCCCGTCCCGCTCGACGCTGAGCACCTCGCCGGCCCGGGCGCGGTTCTCGTGCTCGTGCCGGACGGGGACCAGCCCGAGCGACTCCAGGCGGCGGGCGGCCCGCCCGTAGCTGGACCCGACCAGGGACCGTCCGTCGAGCACGACCATGCCGGACGCGACCGACAGCTCGACCGTGTCGTCGTCGCCCTTGTCGGACGCGTCGGGGGTCTGGTCGACGACCTGGCCCATGGGGGCTCTGGGGTCGTCGACGTCGCGACGCTCGACCTCGAAGCCGTCCTCGCGGAGCACGGAGGTGGCGGCCGCCACGGACATGCCAACGACGTCGGGCACCTCGCGCTCGGCCGACAGGAGCTCGCGTCCGGCCAGCAGCGCCACGACGAGCGCGGCGCCGGCGCCCACGGCCATCGCCCGGCGTCGGGGACGCACCCGGGTCACCGCGGTCGGCAGGTCCTCCAGCGCGGGTGCGCCGACGTCGCGCGGGGCGGGAGCAGCGTCGTGGCTGTGCCCCTCGGCCAGCGCCGCGGCCGTGCGGGCGGCTTGCTCGGCGGTGGGCCGGTCGTCCGGCTGCTTGGCCGTCATGCTGGCGACCAGCGCGCGGACCGGGTCCGGCACGTCGTGGCCCAGCGGCGGCAACTGGTCCTTGGCGTGCGCGATGGCCGTGGCGACGGCGGTCTCGCGGCGGAACGGCGGTGCGCCGGTGAGGCAGTGGTGGGCGACGACGCCGAGCGCGTAGACGTCCGACGGGGGAGCGGCGCTGCGGCCCAGCGCCTGCTCGGGGCTCAGGTAGTCGACCGTGCCCAGCAGGGTGCCGGTCGACGTGAGCGGCTCGCTCTCGGGCGAGCGCGCGATGCCGAAGTCGACCAGCACGGCGCGCTGCTCGGTCAGCAGGATGTTCGAGGGCTTCACGTCGCGGTGAACGACGCCCAGCGCGTGCGCGGCGGCCAGCGCCTCGGCCACGTCGGCGACCATGCTCATCGTGCGGGCGGGCGTGAGGGTGCGCTCCTGGCGCAGCACCTGCGACAGCGTCTCGCCCTCGACCAGGCGCATCACCAGGAACGGGGCCCCGGTCTCGTCGTCCTCGTCGTAGTCGAAGATCTCGGCGACGCCGGGGTGGTGCACCCCGCCGGCCAGGCGGGCCTCGGCCTTCAGCCGGGCGCGGCCCACCTCGTCCTGGGCCTGCTCGACGTGCACGAGCTTGACCGCGACGGCCCGGTCGAGCTTGCGGTCGTGGGCGCGCAGCACCGAGCCCATGCCGCCCGCCCCGAGGCGTTCGCCGAGCTCGTACCTACCGTTGATGACCCTGCCCACCCGGTCGACAGTAGGGCCGCGATGACGGTTCCGCGCGTTCGACCGCGGTGGGCTAGCGTCGGCCCCGTGCCGACCGACGACGACGCCCGCCTCGCCGCGGAGCTGGTCACGCAGGCCGCCGCCCTCGCGGCGCGCATGCGGGCTGGCGACGCCCTCACCGTGTCCCGCAAGACGTCCGTCTCGGACGTCGTGACCGACGCCGACCACGCCGCCGAGGAGCTCGTGCTCGGCACGCTGCTGCGCGAGCGGCCCGACGACGGCGTGCTGGGCGAGGAGGGCGCCTCGGTCGAGTCGCGCTCGGGCCGGCGCTGGGTGATCGACCCCGTCGACGGCACCTACAACTTCGCCTCCGGCTCGGACTACTGGTGCTCGGCGCTCGCGCTCGTCGCCGGCGACGAGCTGGTGCTGGGCGCGGTGGCGCACCACGCGACCGGCAGCGTGGTCGTGGGTGGCCCAGGCCTGCCCACCACCCGCGACGGCGAGCCGGTCGGGCCCGTGCACGACGACCCGCTCGGGCTCGTCAGTGCCGGCACGTACCTGCACCCGGGGTTCTTCGCCGAGCCGTCCGTGCACGACCCGTGGACGCGCGCCGTGTCGCGTCCAGCCACCATCCGCATGCTCGGGTCAGGGTCGATGGACCTCGTGGGCGTCGCCACCGGCCGGCTGGGCTGCTGGTTCCAGCACACCACCCCGGCCTGGGACTGGCTGCCCGGCGCGGCGATCGTCGCCGGGGCCGGCGGCACGACCCGCCAGGTCGAGGTCGGTGGACGCACCTGGTCGGTCGCCGGTGGCGCGCGCAGCGTGGCCGAGGTCGTCGCGGCCCTGGAGGGCTGACCGGTGCCGGTCATCGACGTCGTCGCCTGCCTCGTCGTGGGGGCGGACGGACGCGCGCTCATGGTGCGCAAACGCGGCACGACCGCGTTCATGCAGCCCGGCGGCAAGCCGGAGCCGGGGGAGACGGGGCTCGAGGCGCTGCGCCGCGAGCTCGACGAGGAGCTCGGCCTGCGCCTGCCGGAGAGCGCCTTCACCTGGGTGGGGGAGTTCGACGAGGAGGCCGCCAACGAGCCGGGGCACCGCGTTCACGCCCGCGTCTGGCGCGCCGACCTGCACGACGAGCACGTCGTCGCCGCCGAGATCGAGGAGGCGCGCTGGATCGACCCGGTGGCCCCGGGCGACGTCGACCTCGCGCCCCTGAGCCGTGAGGTCCTGCTCCCGCTCCTGGCGGCCGGTGGTCACCCCGCTCCTTGAGGGCGCCCCGCTCCTTGAGCTTGTCGAAAGGAGCCCTGCGTAATGGGTCACCCGAGGGGCTGATGACGAGACGGTTGGGTGCCTGCTGCGGTTCGTTCGTCGACTCACCCGGGCCTCGCTCGCTGAGCTTGTCGAAGCGACTTGCTGCTCGGTCGCCCGAGGGCTGATGACGACGGAGGTGGGTGCATCGCGGGGTGGCCTCGTCGACTTGCCCGAGCCTCGCTCGCTGAGCTTGTCGAAGCGAGAAAACTCTGCGATTCCGGGGATATCGCGTTGTTCCTGTCACCCAGTCGAGGTAGACTAGAACAAACGTTCGACACGGGGGTCCCGGATGATCATCGACCAGCTGGAGAGGCTGCGGGACGACCTGCGCTCTCTCGAGGAGTGGTCGTTGACGGACGCCGAGCTGCGCGCCGTGAGCACCGAGATCCATCGGACGATCGCGAGCCTGACCGAGACCGCCGTGCGGTTCGCCGGGGCGGTCGAGGACCGGACGATCCCGCGTGAGGACGGCGCGGCGTCGACCGCCGCATGGCTGGCGAACGAGACCGGTATCGCCCGGCGCGAGGCATCGAAGATCGTCTCGCTCTCGCGTCTCGACGACACCCGCGGCACCGCGACCCGTGAGGCCTGGGCGTCTGGCGACCTGGCGACGGCGCAGGCCGAGATCATCCTGAAGGCGCTCGATCAGCTGCCGGAGTGGTTCGTGGACGAGCAGCACGACGACGCCGAGGCCACACTGCTAAAGCACGCGACGGAGTTCGGGGCGGACGACCTGCGCCGGCTGGCGAACCGCATCGTGGAGGTCGTGGACCCGGATAGTGCGGACGAGATCATCGGGGCTCAGCTGGAGCGGCAGGAGAAGCAGGCGTGGGACGAGACCCACCTGTCCATCACGAGGATGGGTCGTGGTCGCAGCAGCATCCGCGGGGTGCTGCCGGACGTGCAGGCCGACATGCTCAAGACGGTGCTGGAGGGCCTGGCCTCACCGCGGCGTGAGGGTGCGGTCTTCCGCGACGTCGACGGCGACCACTCCGACCAGGAGGTCGGTCGCCTCGACCACGCCCGCCGGATGGGGCTCGCGCTGTGCGAGCTGGTCGAGCACCTGCCCCAGGACGCGTTCCCGCAAGCCGGCGGCGTCGCGGCCACCGTGACGGTGTCAATGAAGCACGACGACCTGGTCCGCGACCTCGGCCGGGCGATGCTCTCCACCGACACCGGGCTCAGCGCCTCCCAGGCCCGACGCCTGGCCTGCAACGCCGGTCTCATTCCGGTCGTGCTCGGCGGCGACAGCGTCCCGCTCGACCTCGGTCGTAGTGTCCGGCTCCACGACCGCCACCAGCGCATCGCCCTCGCGAAGCGCGACCGCGGCTGCTCCTGGAAGGGCTGCGACCGCCCACCCGGCTGGTGCGAAGCCCACCACCTCCGACCCTGGAGCAAGGGCGGCGACACGAGCATCGACAACGGCGCCCTGTTCTGCTTCTTCCACCACCACCTGCTCCACGACTCCGACTGGTCAGCCAGATTGAGCCACGACGGCGTCGTCGAGGTCATCCCACCGCCGAGGATCGACCCCCAGCAGCGGCCACTCCGCCACGCCCGCCACGTCCGGCTGCGACCCCGCGTGCTCGAGCCGGTCTGAGGACGCCTAGCGGTCCAGGTTGTCCAGGACGCTCGCGTTCATCCGGCCCTGCGGGTCCAGCCGCGCCAGGATCGCCGCGCTCGCCTCGCCCAGCACCGACAGCTGCTCGGGCGTGAGGGCGTCGAGCACCAGCTCGCGCACGCGGCGGACGTGGCCGGGGGCCGACTCCTGGAGCTTGGCCAGGCCCTCGTCGGTCAGGGTCGCCTCGATGGCCCGGCGGTCGTCCTCGGCCTGGCAGCGGCTGACGTAGCCGCGGGCGACGAGCCGCTTCACCACGTGCGACAGGCGGGGGAGGCTGGCGTTCGTCTGCGAGGCCAGCTCGGTCATGCGCAGGGTGCGGTCGGGGGCGTCCGACAGCATCGCCAGCGTGAAGTACTCGAAGTGGCTCAGCTGGGCGTCGCGCTGCAGCTGGGAGTCCAGCGCGCCCGGGAGCATCTCGACGACCGCGATGAGCCGCACCCACGAGCGCAACTCGTCGGGGGTCAACCACGGGGTCTGCGTCATGCGGGGCAGACTACCCGGGATGGTTGCCTGCTAAACCACTTTCGGGAAGTCCGTACGATGCAGCGGTGACCGACGACCGCGAGCTCGTGCCCGACGGAGCCCGGCCGTCGGCCTACGTGCTCCGCGTCGGGGGCGCCGACCAGTCCCACGTCGACCTCGACGACCCCACGTACCTCGCCTTCGACTACGTGCGCCGCATCGGGGACGTGCTCGACGCGATCGAGCCGGCCGGCGAGCCGCTGCGGGTCGTGCACGTCGGGGGAGCGGGCATGACGCTCGCCCGCTACCTCGCCACCACCCGTCCGCGTTCGTCGCAGGTCGTGCTCGAGCCCGACGAGTCGCTCACCACGTTCGTCCGCGAGCACCTTCCGCTGCCCCGGCGCAGCGGCATCAAGGTGCGCGGCATTGACGGACGCTCCGGGCTGACCGCGTTCCCCGACGACTCGGTCGACGTCGTCGTGGTCGACGCCTTCGCCGCCGCCCGCGTGCCCGCCGAGCTCACCACCCGGGAGGCGCTGGCGGACGTGCGCCGCGTGCTGCGCGCCGGCGGCCTCGTGGCGCTGAACCTGGCCGACCGGGCGCCGTTCGGCTACACCCGCCGGGTCGTCGCCGGCCTGCGGGCCGAGGTCGGTGACGTGCTGCTGTCCGCCGAGCCCGGCACGCTCGCCGGGCGTCGCTTCGGCAACGTGCTCGCCGTCGCGTCGCCCGCTCCGCTGCCCGTCGCGGCGCTCCAGCGGCGCGCGGCCGGGTCGCCGCTTCCGTACCGCGTGCTCGAGGGTCACGCGGTCGACGACCGGGTCGGCAAGGGCACGCCCTTCACCGACGCGGACGCCGAGCCGTCCCCGCCGCCGCCCGGGGGCGCGACCTACTTCGCCTGACCCTCAGGCGTCCAGGGCCCGCTCCAGGGCGTCCAGGGCCTGGTCGAGCTCGTCCTCGGTGATGACCAGCGGGGGAGCGACGCGCAGCGTGCGCAGGTGCGTCTCCTTGCACAGCACGCCCTCGTCGCGCAGTGCCATGGACACCTCGCGGCCGGTCTTGTGCGTCGGCTCGATGTCGACGCCGGCCCACAGCCCGCGGCCGCGCACCTCGGCCACCCCGTGCCCGACCATGTCGCCGAGCCGGCGGTGCAGGTGCTCGCCGAGCTTGCGCGAGCGCTCCTGGAACTCGCCGGTGCGCAGCAGCTCGACCACGGCGCTGCCCACCGCGCAGGCCAGCGGGTTGCCGCCGAAGGTGGACCCGTGCTGTCCCGGCTTGAGCACGCCGAGCACGTCACCGCGTCCCACGACCGCCGAGACCGGCACGATGCCACCGCCGAGCGCCTTGCCCAGCGTGTAGAGATCGGCGCGGACGCCCTCGTGGTCCAGCGCGAGGAGCTCACCGGTGCGCGCGAGCCCGGACTGCACCTCGTCGGCGATGAGCAGGACGTCGTTCTCGTCGCACGCGGCCCGCAGGTCGGCCCAGAAGCCCTCGGGCGGCACCACGACGCCCGCCTCGCCCTGGATCGGCTCCATGAGCACCGCCGCCGTGTTGGGCCCGATGGCGTCCCGCACGGCCTGCGCGTCGCCGAACGGCACCATGACGAAGCCCGGCGTGAACGGCCCGTAGTTGTCGTGGGCGATCGGGTCGTCGGAGAAGGAGACGATCGTGGTGGTGCGGCCGTGGAAGTTGTTGGTCGCCACGATGATCTCGGCGCTGTCGAACGCGACGCCCTTGACCTCGTAGGCCCACTTGCGGGCCACCTTGATCGCCGACTCCACGGCCTCGGCGCCGGTGTTCATCGTCAGCACCATGTCGGTGCCGGTGAGCTCGGCCAGGTCGCGGCAGAACGCGCCGAACTGGTCGTTGTGGAAGGCCCGGGACGTCAGCGTCAGCCGGTCCAGCTGCTCGTGCGCCGCGGCGACGAGCGCCGGATGCCGGTGGCCGAAGTTCAGCGCCGAGTAGCCGGACAGGAAGTCCAGGTAGCGGCGGCCCTCGACGTCGGTGACGTGCGCGCCCTCGGCGCGGGCCACGACGACGGGGAGCGGGTGGTAGTTGTGGGCACCCCACTGCTCGTCCAGGGTGATGTACGCGGCTGAGGTCGTCATGCCCCCACGGTCGCGGACTCGCCCGCACAAGTCCAGGCCCCCGGACACCGTGCCGGCGCGCCGGTGCCGGCGCCTATGCTCGGGCCGTGGACCTTCCCGGCGTCAGCGTGCCGACCGCGCGCCTGCTGCGGCTCGTGCGAGCCGTCGCGGCGGCCGTCGTGTGCGTGGTGACCGCCACCGGGGTCCACGTGACGATGGGCGGTGCCGCGTCGGCGGCGTCCGTGGCCGTCGTCCTGGCCGGGGTCGTCGCCGTCGCGTACGCGCTCGGCGGACGCCGGCTCACCGGTGGCCAGATGACTGGCCTGCTGCTGCTTGCGCAGGCCGTCGTCCACACCTCCGGCGGCTCGATGGAGGTCGGCGGAACGGCCATGGTCGCCGGCCACGTGGTGGCGACGGCGGTCAGCGCCGTCGTGCTCACCCGGGGCGAGGCCGCCTGCTGGCGGCTCGTCGAGCTGCTCGGCCTCGGCGTCGTCCGGCTGCTGTCGGACGTCCACCCGCTGCCCGCCACCGCGCGGCTGGCCGCCATCGACGCGCACCCGCGCCCGGTGCTGGCCGTCCGCCGCACGCCCCGGGTCCTTCGTGGTCCTCCGGCCGGTCCCTGCTGACCGACCCGAACCGCACCCATCGAAGGAACCCCATGAAGCGCACCACCCGTGCGCGGCTGGCCGCTGCCGTCCTCGGCACCGCCGCCGTGCTCGTCCCGTCCACCGCGTCCGCCCACGTGACGGTCTCGTCGCCCGACGCCGCCCAAGGCGGCTACGGCAAGCTCGTGCTGCGCGTGCCGAACGAGTCCGACACCGCCGCCACCACGCGGCTGACCGTCACCTTCCCGACCGACACGCCGGTCACCTCGATCCGCACCCAGCCCAAGCCGGGCTGGGACGCCAAGGTCGTCATGACGAAGCTCGACGAGCCGGTCGAGGTCGGTGACCTGACCGTCACCGAGGTCGTCGGCTCGGTCGTCTACACGGCCACGGCCGGCGGCATCGGTGTCGGCGAGTTCGACGAGTTCCAGCTCTCCGGCGGCCCGCTGCCCGAGACCGACACCCTCGTCCTGCCGACCAAGCAGGAGTACGCCGACGGCGAGGTGGCCGACTGGTCGCAGGTCGCGACCGGCGACGAGGAGCCCGAGAAGCCGGCCCCCACCCTCGAGCTCGCCGCGGCGTCGGCCGACGGCCACGGCGGTCACGGTGCCCCGGCCGCCGACGAGCAGGACGAGGCGTCCGCGTCGTCCGACGACGGCACCGACACCCTCGCCCGCGTCCTCGGCGGGCTCGGCGTCCTCGTGGGCGTCGGCGGCGTGGCTTTGGCGCTGCGGGAGAATCGACGTCGTGCGCGTACCGACTCCTGAGCCCGTCCGGCTCGGCCTGGCCCTCGCCCTCACCGCGGTGCTCGCCGTGGTGGGGGCGGGGCCGGCCTCCGCGCACGCCTCGCTCCTGTCGACCGACCCGGCCGACGGCACGACCGTCGCGGCGGTGCCCGAGCAGGTCACGCTGACGTTCAACGAGAACATCGGCAACCCCGCCTACGTCGCGATCACCGCGCCGGACGGGCAGCAGCTCGAGCTGTCCGGCGTGAAGGCGGTCGACCACACGGTCACGGCCTCGGTCGAGCCCTCCGGCCTGCGCGGCGTCCACGAGATGTCGTACCGGGTCGTCTCGGCCGACGGCCACCCGGTCAAGGGCACCGTCGTGTTCACCACCACGACCGGCGACACCGTCGACCCCGTGGCGACGAGCGCCGACGCGAGCGAGGAGTCGTTCCTTCACCGTCATCGCGAGCACGTGTGGTGGGCGGGCGCCGCCGTCGTCGTCGCCCTCGTCCTGCTGCTCGTGCCGCTCCGCCGGAGGTCCACCCGATGAGCACCGCCACCGACACCCCCCGCGCCACCGACTCACGGGTCGGCACCGTGCGGTTCGCCGCCGTGGCCTTCGTGGTCGCGCTCGGCGCCGTCGTCGCCTTCCTGAGCCTGGGCGGCGGCGCCCCCGAGGAGGCACCGCCGGGCATCCCCGACCCGGGCCTCGTGGTCGGCTGGGGGGTGCCGGTGGCCAAGCTGCTGTCGGACGTCCTCGCGGTCGCGGTGGTCGGCTTCCTCGTGCTCGCCGTCTTCCTGCTGCCCGGGCGTGGTCCGCGGGTCGAGGGGCTCGCGGTCGACGCGGTCGCCTGGTCCCGCCGTGCGGCGCTCGCCTGGGCCGTCACCAGCCTGGCGCTGTACGTGCTCACGGCGGCCGACACCTTCGCCCAGCCGCTGTCCGGCCTGCGCCCCGGCTACGTCGTCTCGTTCGCCGACAGCGAGCTCGGCCGCGGCATGCTGCTGCAGGCCGTGATGGCGCTCGTCCTGGCCGTCGTCCTGCGCTGGACGGTCGGCGTCCGCGCCCTCGCCCTGGCGCTCGGCCTGGCCCTGGCCAGCCTGGCCCCGGTCGCGCTGACCGGGCACTCGGCGTCCGCCGGCGGGCACGACCTGGCGACCATCAGCCTGCTGCTCCACCTGGTCGGCGCGACCCTGTGGGTCGGCGGCCTCGCCGCCCTCGGCTGGGTCGCGCTGCGCGGCAGCAAGCGGCTGGAGCCGGCGATCGTCCGGTTCTCCCCGCTTGCGACGTGGTCGCTCGTCATCGTCGGGCTGTCCGGCGTCGTGAACGCCTCGACCCGGGTGGACTCGTTCGCGGACCTGTTCTCCACCGGCTACGGCCGGCTCCTGCTGACCAAGACGGCCGCGCTCGTCGTCCTGGGTGCCCTCGGCTGGCTGCACCGCCGCCGCATCGCCGAGAAGGGCGGCTCGTTCCTGCGGCTGGCTGCCGGCGAGCTGCTGGTCATGGCCGGCACCATCGGTCTCGCCGTCGCCCTGTCGCGCACCCCGACGCCCGTCGGCGAGGACGTGCTGAGCGCGGCCGAGACCCTCATCGGCGGCCCCATGCCCGCCGACCCCACGCTCGCGCGGCTGCTGCTCGGTCACGCGGCCAGCGGGTTCGGCCTGACCGTGCTGACGCTGGGGATGGCGCTGTACCTCTACGGCGTCGTGAAGCTGCGCCGCCGCGGCGACCGCTGGCCGGTCGGCCGGACGATCTCGTGGGTGCTGGGCATGGTCGTGGTCGGCTGGGCGACGCTCGGCGGCCTGGCCGAGTACTCGCACGTGATGTTCAGCGCGCACATGATCGCGCACATGCTGCTGTCGATGGTGGCACCGATCTTCCTGGTGCTGGGCGCCCCGGTCACGCTCGCCCTGCGCACGCTGCCCGGTCCGCGCCAGCCCGGCGAGGTCGGCCCGCGGCAGCTGCTGCTCTGGCTGCTGCACTCGCGGCTCGCGCGCCTCCTGACCCACCCGGTCGTGGCGGCGGTCATCTTCGTCGGCAGCCTCTACGGGCTGTACTTCACGCCGCTGTTCGAGGCGCTCATGCGCTGGCACCTGGGCCACGCGCTGATGGACGTCCACTTCCTGCTCGCCGGGTCGTTGTTCTATTACGTCCTCATCGGCGTCGACCCGAGCCCGCGGCAGCTCGCGCCGCCGCTGCGGTTCGCGATGCTGCTGTTCACCATCCCGTTCCACGCCTTCTTCTCGGTGGCGGTCATGTCGGCCAGCCAGGTGATCGCCGACCAGTACTGGCTCGACCTCGACCGGCCCTTCGCCACCGACCTGCTGCGCGACCAGTACATCGGCGGCAGCGTCGCCTGGGCGCTGGGGGAGGTGCCGCTCATCCTGGTGATGGGCGCGCTGCTCGTGCAGTGGGTGCGCTCGGACCAGCGCGAGGCGCGGCGCAAGGACCGCAAGGCCGACAGCGACGGCGACGCCGAGCTCGAGCAGTACAACGCCTGGCTCGCCCAGCTGCCGCACGAGCGCCGCATCCAGCGCTGAGCGCGTCGAAGCCCCCGGGACGTGCGACGGCCGGCGCCCCGCGAGGGATGCCGGCCGTCGTGCGTCGGACGATCAGAAGATGATCTGGCCGCCGCTGGTCGCCGCGGTGAAGCGCTCCTGGGCGTCGGCCCAGTTGACGATGTTCCACCACGCCTTGACGTAGTCCGCCTTGACGTTGAGGTAGTCCAGGTAGAAGGCGTGCTCCCACATGTCCAGCTGCGCGATCGGGATCAGCGTCGCCGGGATGTTGGACTGCTGGTCGTACAGCTGCACGACGAGCAGCTTCTGGCCCAGCGAGTCCCAGGCCAGGATGGCCCAGCCCGAGCCCTGGATGGTCAGCGCGACCTGCTCGAAGTGGGCGCGGAACTTGTCGAACGAGCCGAAGTGCTCGTCGATCGCCGACGCCAGCTCGCCGGTCGGCTTGTCGCCGCCGTCCGGGGAGAGGTTCTTCCAGAAGATCGAGTGGTTGATGTGGCCACCGAGGTTGAACGAGAGGTTCTTCTCGATGCCGGCGATCGCGCCGAAGCTCTCGGTGGCGCGCGCCTCCTCGAGCTTCTCGATCGCCGTGTTCAGGCCGGTGACGTACGTGTTGTGGTGCTTCGAGTGGTGCAGCTCCATGATCTTGCCGGAGATGAACGGGTCGAGCGCGCCGTAGTCGTACGGCAGCTCGGGCAGGGTGTAGTCAGCCACGGATCCTCCTCAGGGCACCGGGCTCGTGGCCCGGCTCATGTTCTGTTGTCGGGTGGTGACCCCATCCTGTCAGGCGCCCGCGCGGGCGCAAGGGTGGTCCTGCCAGGCGGACGTGCGACCGACTCGCGCGGGGGTCGGGGCCGACCACGCGGGTCGTGTGGGGCCATGACCTAGTCTGTCCTCTGACGCGCGGGCCGCCCGGCCCGCAGGAGTGCCAAGGAGGCGCGGTGGCGGACGACCGGATCCTCACGATCCCGAACGCACTGAGCTTCCTGCGTCTGCTCCTCGTGCCGGTCTTCCTGTGGCTCGTGCTGGGCCCCGAGCTGGACGAGATCGCCCTGCTGGTGCTCATGGCGTCGGGCATCACCGACTACCTCGACGGCAAGCTCGCCCGCGACCTGGGCCAGATGTCGAAGATCGGCGCGATCCTCGACCCGGTCGCCGACCGGCTCTACATCCTCGCCGTCGTCGTCGGGCTGAGCCTGCGCGACATCATCCCGTGGTGGCTGGCCGTGCTGCTGCCGCTGCGCGACGTCTTCCTGTTCGGCCTCGTGCCGTTCCTGCGCACCCGCGGCTACAGCTCGCTGCCGGTCCACTTCCTGGGCAAGGCCGCCACCGCCGCGCTGCTGTACGCCTTCCCGCTGCTGCTGCTCGGTGACGGGTCGGGCACGGTCGCCGACCTGGCCAACGTCTTCGGCTGGGCCTTCACCATCTGGGGCGTCGGCCTGTACTGGTGGGCGGGCATCCTGTACGCCTTCCAGGTCCAGCGTCTCCTCTCGACCATGCCGCGGGTGACCCGGGCGGCGTCATGACGCCCGTCCGCACCCCGTCGGGCACGTTCGAGCCCAGCGTCCTGGACACCATCGCCGCGAACGCGCTCGACGACGACTACTACGAGGTCCGCCCCGGCCGCTACGCGCGCTCGCGCGGCTGGATCGCCGCGTCGGTGCTCATCGTGTTCGGCGTCATGGTCACCATCGCGATCGTGCAGACCCGCGACGAGTCGCTCGACCGCCAGGTGGCCCGCGAGACGCTCGTCTCCGACATCCGCGCCCGCCAGGAGACGCTCGAGCGCGTCCAGGACACACAGCGGACGCTGCGCTCCGAGGTCGCCGCGCTGCAGGCCGCCGCGGGCGACGAGGACCCGGACTACTCGGCCCGCCAGGTGCTGGCCGCCGACGTGCCCGTGAGCGGACCCGGCGTGGTCGTGCGGGTCGACGACGCCTCCGACGCCGTCCGGGTCACCGACCGCGACCTGCGCCTGCTCGTGAACGGCCTGTGGGGCGCCGGTGCCGAGGCGGTCTCGGTCGACGGACGCCGCATCGGCACGCTGTCCGCCATCCACGAGGCCGGCGGTGCCATCACGGTGAACTACTCGGCCATCAACCCGCCGTACCGGATCGAGGCGATCGGCGACAGCGAGGCGCTGGCCGACGGCTTCACCGAGGGACCGTTCGGCGAGTACTGGCGCATCCGCCAGGACGAGGTCGGCCTCAAGTTCGACATGCAGCGGGCCGACGAGCTGGAGCTCGCGGCCGTCCCCGGCGAGCGCGCCCGCGTCCGCCACGCGAAGGTGTGGGAGGGAGCGAAGAAGTGATCCCGGTCATCGGACTCGTCGTCGGCGTGGGGCTCGGCCTGTGGCTGCAGCCCACCGTGCCGCTCGGGCTGCAGCCCTACCTCCCGATCGCCATCGTCGCGGCGCTCGACGCGGTCATCGGCGCTGGTCGCGCGCTGGGGGAGCGGCGCTTCGACGAGCGCGTCTTCGTCGTCTCGTTCATCTCCAACGTCGTCATCGCGGCGCTCATCGTCTTTGTCGGCGACCAGCTGGGCGTCGGGTCGCAGCTCTCGACCGCGGTCGTGGTGGTGCTGGGCATCCGCATCTTCGCCAACATGGCGGCCATCCGCCGCCGGATCTTCCATGCCTGAGCCGCGCCGGCGCGCGATCGTGCCGCAGCTGATCGTGGCCGTCCTGCTGGGCGGCCTGGCCTTCGCGGTCACGGTGCAGGTGCGCGGCAACGACTCCGAGGCGTACTCGACGCTGCGCCAGACCGAGCTGGTCGAGCTGCTGCGCAGCCTGGACGCGGCCAACGAGCGCGCGTCCCAGCAGGTCGACGAGCTGACCCGCACCCGCGACGAGCTGGCCAGCTCCTCGCAGCAGTCGCAGGCGGCGCAGCGCCAGGCCGACAAGCGGGCCAGCCAGCTGGGCATCCTGGCCGGCACCCTCGGCGCCCGCGGGCCGGGCGTCGAGCTCACCATCACCGACCCCCAGGACGACGTGAACGCGGCCGTCCTGCTGGACGCCGTCGAGGAGCTGCGCGACGCCGGCGCCGAGGCCATCGTCGTCAACGGCACCGCCCGTGTGGTGGCCCAGACCTACTTCGTCGACGAGGGCGACGAGGTGCGGGTCGGCGGACGCACCGTCACGCGTCCGTTCGTCATCGAGGCGATCGGCGATCCCGACACGCTCGCCGAGGCGATGCGCATCCGCGGCGGCCTGCTCGACCGGGTCGAGAACAGCGGCGGGACGCTCGACATCGACACCCGCGACACGGTGACCATCACGGCCCTGGCCGACACCCAGGACCCCGAGTACGCTCAACCCAGCTCATGACCCCCCACCCCCCGACCAGGAGCGCTGCGTGACCCCCGAAGACCTGTACTACACCGAGGAGCACGAGTGGGTGCGCCTGGACGACGACGTGGCCGTCGTCGGCATCACCGACTACGCGCAGGACGCGCTCGGCGACATCGTCTACATCGACCTGCCGGCCGTGGGCGACACCGTCGAGGCCGGAGCGGTCGTGGGCGAGCTGGAGTCCACCAAGTCGGTCAGCGACATCTACGCCCCCGTCTCGGGCGAGGTCATCGCCCGCAACGACGCCCTCGAGGGCGGCCCGGAGGTCGTGAACTCCGATCCGTACGGCGAGGGCTGGCTGGTCAAGATCCGCGCCAGCGACGACGATCCCCGCGCCGGCCTCCTCGAGGCCGAGGCCTACGTGGCCCTCACCCGCGCGTAGCACCAACGGGCAGCGCCGGCCGGACCGTCACTGGTAGGTTGGAGCTCAACACTCACCCTTCCCTTGACGGCAAGCTTCAGGAGGCGAGCGATGTCCTCGGACACGGACGGACCGGTCGAGAACCCCGGGGCCGAGGAGAGCGACGTCGAGAAGACGTCGACCATCTCGGTGCGCGGCATCGAGGTCGACACCGAGGAGATGTCGACCGACGACGTCGCCGCGGTCGAGGGCCTGCCGGAGGGCAGCGCGCTGCTGCTCGTGCAGCGCGGACCGGGAGCCGGTGCCCGGTTCCTGCTCGACAGCGAGACGGTCACGGTGGGCCGTCACCCCGACAGCGACATCTTCCTGGACGACATCACCGTGTCGCGCCGGCACGCGACGTTCGCCCAGGTCGACGGCGGCTACCAGGTCAGCGACCTGGGCAGCCTCAACGGCACCTACGTCAACCGTGACCGCATCGACGGTGACATCGCGCTGAGCAACGGCGACGAGGTGCAGATCGGCAAGTACCGCCTGATCTACGTCGCGTCGGTCGGGGGAGCCTCGGTGTGACCGAGACGTTCGCCGAGCTCCCGCGGCTCGGGATCGGCAAGGTCCTGGACGAGCTCCTGCCGGAGTTCCCGGACCTGACGATCACCAAGATCCGCTACCTGGAGTCCCAGGGACTGATCGAGCCCGAGCGCACGCCGTCCGGGTACCGCAAGTTCACCTACGGCGACGTCGAGCGGCTCCGCTTCGTGCTGCGCAAGCAGCGCGACGACTTCTGGCCGCTCAGCCACATCCGCCAGGTGCTGGACGACATGGACCACGGCGTGGTCCCGCCCACCGAGCTGGGCGAGACGGTCGCCGTCCCGCACCTGAAGCTGGCCGACGACGGCCTGCCCAGCGCCGAGACGTTCTCGGGCCGGCGCAGCCAGGTGCGGCTGTCGCGCGAGGAGCTGCTGGCCTCGGCCCGCATCTCCGAGGAGATGCTGGACGCCGCCGAGCAGTTCGGCCTGGTGCGTCGCACCAACCGCGCCTACTACGACGGCCACGCGCTGCAGGTCGCCGCGCTGGTGGCCGAGTTCACCGCGCTCGGCGTCGAGCCGCGGCACCTGCGCATCTTCCGCCAGGCGGTCGACCGCGAGATCGGCCTGTTCGACCAGGTCGTCGAGCCGCGACGCCGCTCCGAGGATCCCGCGCAGGCCGCGCAGGCGGTGGCCGAGCTGGCCGCGCTCGCGGTGCGCCTGCACACCGTGATGCTCCAGGACGGGCTGGGCTGAGTCCCATGCGCGAGGTCGAGGTCGTCGGCGTCCGGGTCGAGATGCCCTCCAGCCAGCCGCTCGTCCTGCTCCGCGAGGCCGAGGGCAGCCGCTACCTGCCGATCTGGATCGGCGCGGTCGAGGCCACCGCCATCGCGTACGCCCACCAGGGCACCGAGTCGCCGCGCCCGCTCACCCACGAGCTGATGGCCACGCTGGTCGAGGCGCTCGGCGACGAGCTGACCGAGGTGCGCATCGTCGACGTGCGCGACAACGTCTTCTACGCCGAGCTGGTGTTCGCCTCCGGCGTGCAGGTCAGCGCCCGGCCGTCCGACTCGATCGCCCTGGCGCTGCGCTCGGGCACCCGCATCGTGTGCGCCGAGGACGTCCTCGACGCCGCGTCCATCTCCACGTCCCAGGACGAGGACGAGGAGATCGAGAAGTTCCGCGAGTTCCTCGACGAGATCGAGCCCGAGGACTTCGACCGCTAGGGGATTCGGCTCCAGCCGACGGGGTACCAGTGCTCCGCCGCCCCCAGCGAAGGAGCCCCCGCTTGTCCCGGAACGACCCCGTCGAGACCGCCGCCGCCGACGTCCTGCCCGAGGGCACGTCCTTGCGGCCCGAGCAGCGCGAGGCCATCGAGGCGGTGCTGCAGGCCGACACCATCGCGGTGCTGGCCACCGGCTCCGGCAAGACCTTCGTGTACGTCGTGGCCGGGCGCCTGCTCGGCGGGCTCACCGTCGTCGTGTCACCGACGATCGCGCTGCAGGCCGACCAGGTCGCCGCGCTCCACGAGGCCGGCCTGCGCGCCGAGACCTGCAACAGCAGCCGCACGGCCGCCCGCCGCCGCCGGGTGCTGGAGCAGGCCGCGGCCGGCGAGCTGGACGTCGTCCTGCTCGCGCCCGAGCAGCTGGCCGACGACGACGTGGTCGCCGCGCTCGCCGAGGCCCGTCCGGTGCTCTTCGTCGTGGACGAGGCGCACTGCGTCTCGGCATGGGGCGTCGACTTCCGGCCCGACTACCTGGCCCTCGGCCCCGTCGTGGAGGCGCTCGGTCGGCCGCGGGTGCTCGCGCTCACCGCGACCGCGCCGCCCGAGCTGCGCCGGCTCATCGCCCGCAACCTGGGCATGCGCGACGTGCGCACCGTGGTCGGTGCGGCGGACCGCCCCGAGATCCACCTGTCGGCCCACGTCGTCCGCGACGAGGACGCCGTCGCCGCCCGCGTGCAGGAGCTGCTGGACGAGGACGCGTCCGGCGGCTCGCGGCTCGTGTACGTCGCCACCCGGCGGCGGGCCGAGGAGCTCGCCGCGCAGCTGGCCGAGGCCGGCGTCGAGGCCGTGGCCTACCACGGCGCGATGAAGCGGGCCGAGCGCGACCGTGTGCACGTCGGCTTCCGTGCCGGGACGTTGCGCACCGTCGTGGCGACGTCCGCCTTCGGGCTGGGCGTCGACCAGCCCGACGTCCGGCTGGTGGTCCACGCCGACCCGCCGGACACCCTCGACGAGTACTGGCAGGAGGCCGGGCGCGCCGGGCGCGACGGCGAGCTCGCCAGCGCGGTGCTGCTCTCGCGGCCCGACGGCTACGGGCTGCGCCGCTTCTTCGCCGCGTCGGCCGGCGCCTCCGAGAA
The DNA here is from genome assembly GCF_000312105.1 of Aeromicrobium massiliense JC14. GTDB lineage: Bacteria > Actinomycetota > Actinomycetes > Propionibacteriales > Nocardioidaceae > Aeromicrobium > Aeromicrobium massiliense. The sequence goes on along the minus strand of NZ_HE978637.1, from coordinate 990,023 downwards.
CGACCTGCGGGCCGTCGTGGACGCGCTCGGCGACGCCTCGGAGCCGTTGCGCCCGGCCGCCGTCGCCCGGGCCGCGGGGTTGTCGCCGGCGCGGAGCCGGCGCGCGCTCAACGTGCTGGTGCGGACCGGCGCGGTGCGCGAGTCGGGTCCGGGTGCCCGGCTGCGGCCCGGGCCGGGACGTGAGCAGCGCGTCGCCGCCGCGGTGGACTGGGTCGAGCGCGTCCGCGTCCGTCAGGAGACGGGTGTCGACCTCGTCCGCCGCTACGCCGAGACGACCGACTGCCGCCGCCGGCTCGTGCTCGAGCTGCTGGGGGAGTCGCACCCCGAGCCCTGCGGACGCTGCGACTCGTGCGACGCCGGCACGTCCGAGCCGGCCGTCACGCGGCCCTACCCGATCGGCACCCGGGTCGAGCACGAGGAGTGGGGCACGGGTCAGGCCGTGCAGTACGAGGCCGACCGGGTGGTGGTGCTCTTCGACCGGGCGGGCTACCGCACGCTCGACCTCGACACGGTGCGCGAGCACCACCTGCTGGACGTCGTGGGGACGCCGTCCACCGGGGGGTGAGAGGGGCCGGGGAAAGGCCGACGCGCCGCGCCGGGTGTCGGTCGTTGACCGGGGTAACCCTCACCTTTACCTTGAGACCTGCTGGCGATGACTACACGCGTGGGATTCGTCGCGGTACGCTTCCCCCTAGACCGCACCCGGAAGGTCCCATCGATGATCACGCCCCACGACGACGTCCCGCAGGACGACACCGCGCAGGTCGCGGCCCAGGCCGGCGACCAGGGCCTGCTGTTCGACGACGACCTCGCTCCCGTCCCCGACGACACCGGGTTCCGTGGACCGACCGCGTGCAACGCCGCCGGCATCACCTACCGCCAGCTCGACTACTGGGCGCGCACCGGGCTCGTCGAGCCCTCGGTCCGCTCGGCGACGGGCTCGGGCACGCAGCGGCTGTACTCCTTCAAGGACATCCTGCTGCTCAAGATCATCAAGCGGCTGCTCGAGGCGGGCGTCTCGCTGCAGCAGATCCGCACCGCGATCGACCACCTGCGTGAGCGGGGCACCGACGACCTCACCCAGGTCACGCTCATGAGCGACGGCGCCAGCGTCTACGAGTGCCGCTCGGCCGACGAGGTCATCGACCTGCTGCGCGGCGGCCAGGGCGTCTTCGGCATCGCCATCGGCGGTGTCTGGAAGGAGATCGAAGGCTCGCTCCACGAGCTGCCCAGCGAGCGTGCGGTCTCGGCCGAGCAGCACGCCAGCGACGAGCTCGCGGCACGCCGCCGGGCTCGTCAGATCGGCTAGTCCTTCCGCTCGTTCAGGTGGCCGTGCAGCCGGGCCTTCACCGGGTCCGGCGCCACCTTCACCGCTTGGCGCTGCAGCTTGTTGCGCGTGCCGGTGACCACCTCGTGCTTGCCGGCCATCAGTGCCTCGAAGCCGGCCCGCGCCACCATGGCCGGGTCGTCCTTCGTCCCCTGGTCGACGCGCGTGCCCTCCAGCCCGGCGCGCTCAAAGAACTCCGTGTCGGTCGGCCCGGGCAGCAGCGCCGTCACGCTCACCCCGTGCTCGGCCAGCTCCACCCGCAGGGCCTCGCTCAACGACTGCACGAACGCCTTGGAAGCGGCGTACGTCGCGTTGTAGGGCCCGGGCATCTGCGAGGCGATCGACGACGTGAACAGGATCCGGCCGCCGCGGTTGGCCACCATCGAGCGTGACACCGCCTTGGCCAGGTGCACGGTGGACGCGACGTTGAGCCCCACCAGGCGCAGGTCGGCGTCCAGCGACGTCTCGACGAACGGACCGCCCACGCCGATCCCCGCGTTGAGCGCTGCGACCCCGAGCGGCCGGCGCAGCGCGTCCAGCCACGCCACGAGGTCCTCGTTGCCCTGACGCGTCGCCAGGTCGGTGACGAACGCCTGCGCGCCGTCGCCGAGCTCGGCCGCGACGTCGTGGATGCGCGGCTCCTCGGCGACGACGACCAGGTCGAAGCCGTTGGCCTTGATGACGCGGGCCAGCTCCAGGCCGATGCCGGACGAGGCGCCGGTCACCAGGGCGAAGGGGCGGTCGTGGTCGGTCATGGTTCCTCCTCGGGGTCGGACAGGACGTACCCAGCGACGCGCGTCCGTACCGCGGCCGCGTGACGGACGTCTCGGCCCGGTGTTGCTAGGCTGGCCGCGCTGATCACCACGCAGGGGAGAGACCGCTCAGGCGGCGCCGAAGGGGCAATTCCTCCCGGAACTCTCAGGCACCCGGACCCCGCGTGACAGGCAGTCCTGGAACCGCGCGCGGCGACAGGAGGGGAGGGCGTTCCGGCCCCGACCCTCAGGAGCACGTCCGTGACCTTCGCCGCCCGCCACATCGGCCCGACCGCCGCCGAGCAGGACGAGATGCTCGCCGCCGTCGGCTACCCCACGCTCGACGCGCTCATGGCCGCCGCCGTGCCCGAGGGCATCCGCACCGCCGCCTCGATGGGCCTGCCGGACGCCGTCGACGAGGCCGCCGCGCTGGCCGGCCTGCGCGACCTGGCCGCCCGCAACAACCCGGGCGTCGCCATGATCGGCCTCGGCTACCACCCGACCACGACGCCGGCCGTCATCCGCCGCAACGTGCTCGAGGACCCGTCCTGGTACACGGCGTACACGCCGTACCAGCCCGAGATCAGCCAGGGCCGGCTCGAGGCGCTGCTCAACTTCCAGACGATGGTGGGCGACCTGACCGGCCTGCCGACGGCCAACTCGTCGCTGCTCGACGAGGGCACGGCGGCGGCCGAGGCGATGACGCTGGTGCGCCGCGCCGTGCGTGGTCGCGACACCGCACCCGTGGTCGTCGACACCGGCCTGCACCCGCAGACGTTGGCCGTGGTGCAGACCCGGGCCGAGGCGCTGGGCATCGAGCTCGTCGAGGCCGACCTGCGCGACGGCCTGCCGGTCGACGACTGCAGCGGCACGATCATCGCCTACCCGCGCAGCGACGGCGCCGTGACCGACCCGCGCGCCGTGGTCGAGGCGACCCACGCCGCCGGTGGCCTCGCGGTCGTCGTCGCCGACCCGCTCGCGCTCGTCCTGCTCACCTCGCCCGGCGAGCTCGGGGCCGACGTCGCGGTCGGCTCGACCCAGCGCTTCGGCGTCCCGATGTTCTACGGCGGCCCGCACGCGGGCTACATGGCCGTGCGCGAGGGCCTGGAGCGGCACCTGCCGGGCCGCCTGGTCGGCGTCTCGGTGGACGCCCAGGGACGTCCGGCCTACCGCCTGGCCCTGCAGACCCGCGAGCAGCACATCCGGCGCGAGAAGGCCACGTCGAACATCTGCACCGCGCAGGTGCTGCTGGCCGTCGCCGCCTCGATGTACGCGGTGCACCACGGTGCCGAGGGCCTGCGTGAGATCGCCCAGCGCGTCCACGACCGCGCGACGTCGCTGGCCGCCGGCCTGCGCGCCGGGGACGTCGACGTCCTGCACGAGCAGTTCTTCGACACCGTCACGGCCCGGGTGCCGGGCCGGGCCGACGACGTCGTGGCCCGCGCGCGCCTGGCCGGCATCCACCTGCGCCGGGTCGACGCCGACACCGTCGGCGTCACGACGTCGGAGGTCACGACCGCCGCGCACGTCGAGGCGGTGCTCGAGGCGTTCGGCGTCGACGCGTCCGCCCCCGAGGGCGTCCGGGCGCTGCCCGAGGACCTGCTGCGCGGCGACGAGATCCTCACCCACCCGGTGTTCTCGCAGCACCGCAGCGAGACCCAGCTGCTGCGCTACCTGAAGAAGCTCAGCGACCGCGACTACGCGCTCGACCGCGGCATGATCCCGCTCGGCTCGTGCACGATGAAGCTCAACGCCGCCGCCGAGATGGAGCCGATCAGCTACCCCGGCTTCGCCGACCTGCACCCGTTCGTGCCGGCCGAGGACGCCGCCGGCATGATCGAGCTGGTCGGGACGCTCGAGCAGTGGCTCGCGAACGTCACCGGCTACGCGGCTGTCTCGATCCAGCCCAACGCCGGCTCGCAGGGCGAGCTCGCCGGGCTGCTGGCCATCCGCGCCTACCACCGCAGCCGCGACGACGAGGGCCGCACGGTCTGCCTGATCCCCAGCTCGGCGCACGGCACCAACGCCGCGTCGGCCGTCATGGCTGGCATGCGGGTGGTCGTCGTGAAGTCGACCGAGCGGGGCGAGGTCGACCTGGACGACCTGCGCGCCCAGTGCGAGAAGCACGCCGACGACCTCGCGGCCATCATGGTCACCTACCCGTCGACCCACGGCGTGTACGAGCACGGCATCACCGAGCTGTGCGACGTCGTGCACGAGCACGGTGGCCAGGTGTACGTCGACGGCGCCAACCTCAACGCGCTGGTCGGCCACGCGCTGCCCGGCGAGTTCGGCGGCGACGTCTCGCACCTGAACCTGCACAAGACCTTCTGCATCCCGCACGGCGGCGGCGGCCCGGGCGTCGGCCCGGTCGCGGTGGCCGAGCACCTGCGCCCGTTCCTGCCCACGCACCCGCTGCACCCGGACCCGGCCCGCCGCGAGGGCGTCGGCGCGATCAGCGCGGCGCCGTTCGGCTCGGCCGGCATCCTGCCCATCCCGTACGCGTACGTGCAGATGATGGGTGCCGAGGGCCTCACCCGGGCCACGTCCGTGGCGGTGCTGAGCGCGAACTACGTCGCGGCGCGGCTGAAGGGCGCGTTCGAGGTGCTCTACGCCGGCGAGCACGGCCTCGTCGCGCACGAGTGCATCCTGGACGTCCGCCCGTTGAGCAAGGCGTCCGGCACGAGCGTCGACGACGTCGCCAAGCGGCTCATCGACTACGGCTTCCACGCCCCGACGATGAGCTTCCCGGTGGCGGGCACGCTCATGGTCGAGCCGACCGAGTCCGAGGACCTGGCCGAGCTGGACCGCTTCGTCGACGCCATGCTGGCCATCCGCAGCGAGATCGACGCCGTCGCGGCGGGGGAGTACCCCGAGGGTGACAACCCCCTGGCCAACGCCCCGCACACCGCGCGCGAGCTGCTGGAGTGGTCGCACGCCTACTCGGTGGCCACCGGTGTGTTCCCCTCGGGCAGCACCGACGACAAGTACTGGCCGCCGGTCGCGCGCATCGACCAGGCCTACGGCGACCGCAACCTGGTCTGCGCCTGCCCGCCGCTGGAGGCGTTCGCCGACGCGTGAGGGCTACCGGTCCTTCCACCAGGTGAGGACGCGCTCGACCACCGGCGCCGGGCTGCGCACCCAGTGCAGGTGGTCGGTCGTGGCGCCCTCGGGCGCCGCGTCCTGCGTGTAGACCCAGCGCTCCATCGCCTGGGGCTCGACGAACCGCTCGCCGAACCACTTGGTCGCGGCCGAGACGGCGTAGTGGTCGCGCTGCAGGTGCACCGCGAGCGTGGGCTGGCTGACCCGCCCCGGACCCCACGGCGGGGTGCCGCGCATCGAGAAGCGCGACCACTCGGCCATGAGGGTGCGGGCGCCGGGCGCGCCGAACAGCGGGGGAGCGACGAACCCGCGCACGGCGTTGCTCGCCCGCACGAGCGCGTTGAGCAGCAGGATGTGCGCGCCGCCGTGCGGGTACAGCCGGAAGTACGGGGCGCCGGCGCCGACCAGCACCAGGCCGTCCGCCGGGGTGCCGGTGAGCTGGTTGGCCACGGCCAGGTGGCCGCCGAGGCTGTGCCCGAGCAGCACGACGGGCCGGTCCGGGCGCTCGGCCCGGACGCGCTCGACCGCCCGCGCGACGTCGGCCGTCTCGTCCGCGTACGACCAGTCGTTCGTCCGCGAGGCCACCGGCTCGCCCTTGACGAAGCCACGGCGGGGCAGAGCCTCAGCCTCCCAGCCCCGCTCGGCGAACGCGGCGACGAGCGGACGGTAGAACGCCGCCGGCACGGCCATGGCAGGGCAGATCAGCACGATCGGGTCGGACATGCGGACCATCATGACAGCATCACTGTCAGCGTCCCACCCTGGCCGCCGCCCGGCCGAGAGGTGCGTGGGAGACTGGTCGGCGGTCAGGACGAGGAGCGGAGCACAGGTGAACGAGGTCGTCGGGTACGCGCTGGCGGTGGGCGCGCTGCTGGTGGGGGCGTGGGCCGTGGTGCTCATGGTGCGCGACCGCCAGGTCGACAACCCGTTCTTCTACGCCACCGCCGTGCTCGAGCTCCTGCTGGTCGGCGGGTTCGTGGCGGGCTGCGTCGCCCTGGCCGGCACGAGCCGCGACGTCGACGGCGTCCTGTTCGTCTCCTACTTCCTGGCCGCCGTGCTGGCCGTGCCCGTCGCGCTCGTGTGGGCGATCGCCGAGAAGTCCCGGTGGGGCACCGGCGTGCTCGTCGTGGCGATGCTGACCGTGGCGGTGCTCATGGTGCGCGTCGTCGACATCTGGACGGGCAGCTATGTCTGAGCCGACCACCGCCCACGAGACCTCGCACGGGTTCGGCCGGATGCTGGTGGCCGTCTACGCGGTCTTCGCGCTGGCCGCGACGGCGCGCTCGGCCTTCCAGCTGGCCACCGACTTCGACGCCGCGCCGGTCGCGTACCTGCTCTCCGCGGTCGCCGGCGTCGTCTACGTGCTGGCCACCGTGGCGCTCGCGCGGTCGAACCGGCGCCTCGCCCTGGTCACCATCGGCTTCGAGCTCGTCGGCGTGCTGACCGTCGGCGTCCTGTCGCTCGCGGACGCCGAGCTGTTCCCCGACGACTCCGTGTGGTCCGGGTTCGGTGCAGGCTACGGGTACGTGCCGCTGCTGCTGCCCCTCGTCGGGCTGTGGTGGCTGCGGCACACCGCACGCCGGTAGGAGCGTCCTGCCGCACCGCCACACGCACGGGGAGGCACGCATGTCCGAGGGCATCGCCCGGTACCAGCTGCACTCGCGCTGGCGCCTGCCCGCCGACGTCGACCACGCCTGGGACGTCGTGGAGTCGCTGCTCGCCTCCGACGACCCGTTCGCGTGGTGGAGCGCCGTCACCGTGGAGGGCCGTGACGCCGACGGCATCCACGTGGTGACCAGCAGCCGCCTGGGCTACGTGCTGCGCTTCGTCCTCGACGACGTGCAGGTGCAGCGTCCCGACCGGGTGACGGTGCGGGCGTCCGGCGACCTCCAGGGCCAGGGGATCGTGCGCATCCGCCCCGACGGGCCGTGCAGCGCGATCGAGGTCGACTGGGAGGTCGAGACCACGCGCCGGTGGATGCGCGTCGTCGGTCCCGTCGCCCGGCCGGCGTTCGTCGCCGCGCACGCCCAGGTGATGCGCCAGGGCCGCAAGGCGTTCGTCCGCTGGCTCTCGCCGCAGCTGCCCGTCGACGGCTGGGAGTAGCGCGACCCGTCGACCGGCTCAGGGATCGGGGACGGTCGGGGACCGGTCGACGCGCTCAGGGAGCCCAGGATCCGTTCCTCGAGCTTGTCGAGAGGACCCTTCGACAGGCTCAGGGGACGGTCGCCGGCCTCAGGGGGCGTCGGGCCAGGCGTGGGCGAGCCGCACGACGTCGCCGAGCACGGTGATCGCCGGTGCCCGACAGCCGACCCGCACGGCCTCGTCCGCGATCGTCTCCAGGGTGCCCACGGTGACCCGCTGCTGTGGCGTGGTGCCGCGCTCGACGACTGCGACCGGCGTCTGCGGCGAGCGTCCGGCGGCCACCAGGGCCGCGGCGCTCTCGCGCAGCCGGCGCACGCCCATGAGCAGCACGACGGTGTGCGAAGGCTCGACGGGCAGCGTGTCGAGCTCCTCGTGGCCGGTCAGGACGCTGAAGCCGTTGGCGACGCCACGGTGCGTGACCGGGATGCCCGCGGCCGCGCACACGGCGATCGCGCTCGTCACCCCGGGCACGACCTCCACCGGGACGCCCGCCGCCTCGCAGGCCTCGCGCTCCTCACCGCCGCGGCCGAAGACGTAGGGGTCGCCGCCCTTGAGCCGCACCACGACCTTGCCGGCCCGCGCCCGGTCGACGAGCAGCGCGTTGATCTGCTCCTGCGGCACCGGGTGGTGGTCGGGCTTCTTGCCGACGTCGATGACCTCGACGTCGGGATCGAGCTCGTCGAGCACGGTGTGCGGGGCGAGCCGGTCGACCACGACGACGTCCGCCTCGGCCAGCAGCCGCCGGCCGCGGGCGGTCAGCAGGCCGGGGTCGCCAGGACCGCCACCGACCAGCGCGACGCGACCACCGGGGTGGTGGGTGCGGTGGCGCAGCGGCAGCTCGCCGGCCTCGAGGGCGGTGGCGATCGCGTCGCGCAGCACGGCGGCCCGGCGGGCGTCGCCGCCGCCGCTCACCGCGACGACGACGTCGTCGACCCGCGACACGGCGGGCGTCCAGGCGGACGCACCGGCCGGGTCGCCGCCCTTGAGGCACCAGACGCGCGCGTCCTCGGCGTCGGCGGCCACACGGTCGTCCACGCCCGGCTCGGCGGTGGCGGTCTGCACGAGCCACGCCCCGTCGAGGTCACCGGTGCGGTAGGTGCGCTCGACCCACGTCACGTCGCCGCGCTCGACGCTCGCGCGCAGCGACTCCGAGAGCTCGGGCGACACGACCGTGACGAGGGCGCCGGCGTCGACGTAGCTGGCCGCCCGCCGGGTGGCGACGTGCCCGCCGCCGACGACGACGACCTTGCGGCCGGCCAGGCGCAGGCTCAGCGGCAGCGGCGGGTGGTCCATCAGCCGACGGGGGCCGCGTGCGCGAGCAGCGCGTCGCCGACCATGCCGGCGGCGAGCGTGTGGCCCTCCTGCGGGTCGACGACCAGGAACGCGCCGGTGCTGCGCGAGCGGGTGTACTGCTCGGCCGGCACCGCCTGGGCCAGGCGCAGGGTCACGTGCCCGATGTCGTTGAGGCCGAGCGTCGCGGCCGGCACCAGCGCCGCGGCGTCCAGGTCGAGCACGCCGTCGATGGTGCGGACGATCGCCTGGACGGTGCGGGTGCCGTGCTTGACGAGCACGCGGGCGCCGGGGTGCAGCGGGGCGTCGGACAGCCAGGCGAGCGTGCCCTCGACGTCCTGGGTCGCGACCGGAACGTCGTCGGACCCGGCGAGCAGGTCGCCGCGGGCGAGGTCGATGTCGTCGGCCAGGCGCAGCGTGACCGACTGCGGCGCGAACGCCTCGGTCAGCTCGCCGTCGGCGGTGTCGATGCCGACCACGGTGGACGTGCGTCCGCTCGGCAGCGCCGTGACCGGGTCGCCCACTCGCACGGTGCCGGACGCGACCTGGCCGGCGTAGCCGCGGTAGTCGCGGAACCGGTCGTCGGCGGCGCTCTGCGGGCGGATGACGAGCTGCACGGGGAACCGCAGCGGCTCGACGTCCGGGTCGCCGACGGGGGAGAGGGTCTCGAGCAGCTCCAGCAGCGTCGGCCCGTCGTACCAGGGCGTGCGCTCGGACGCGGTGACGACGTTGTCGCCCTCGAGCGCCGAGACCGGCACCGTGGTCACGTCGGCCAGGCCGAGGCCGCGTGCCGTCTGCCCCACCTGCTGGGAGACCGCGGCGTAGACGTCGCCGTCGAAGTCGACGAGGTCGATCTTGTTGACCACGACGACGACGTGTGGCACCCGCAGCAGCGACGCGACGGCCAGGTGGCGCCGGGTCTGCTCCTGCACGCCGTGGCGCACGTCCACCAGCAGCACGACGACGTCGGCCGTGCTCGCGCCGGTGACGGTGTTGCGGGTGTACTGCACGTGGCCGGGGCAGTCGGCCAGGATGAACGAGCGGTTCGCGGTGGCGAAGTAGCGGTAGGCGACGTCGATCGTGATGCCCTGTTCGCGCTCGGACCGCAGCCCGTCGGTGAGCAGCGCGAGGTCGGCGGTCGCGAGGCCGCGGTCGCGGCTGACGCGCTCGATCGAGTCGAACTGGTCGGCCAGGACCGACTTGGAGTCGAACAGCAGGCGTCCGACCAGCGTGGACTTGCCGTCGTCCACCGAGCCGGCCGTGGCCAGGCGCAGGAGCGTGCTCATCAGAAGTAGCCCTCCTTCTTGCGGTCCTCCATGGCGGCCTCGGACATCCGGTCGTCGGCGCGGGTCGCGCCGCGCTCGGTGACCCGGGTGGCCGCGACCTCGGTGACGACGTCGGCCACGGTGACCGCGTCGCTCTCGACGGCGCCGGTGCACGACATGTCACCGACAGTGCGGTAGCGCACCTGGCGGCGCTCGACCGGCTCGCCGTCGCGCGGCTGGGAGTGCTCGCCGACGGCCAGCAGCATGCCGTCGCGCTCGAACAGGTCGCGCTCGTGGGCGTAGTAGAGGCTCGGCAGGTCGATCTTCTCCTGCGCGATGTACTGCCAGACGTCCAGCTCGGTCCAGTTGCTCAGCGGGAAGACGCGCACGTGCTCGCCGGGGCGGTGGCGGCCGTTGTAGAGGTTCCACAGCTCGGGCCGCTGGTTGCGCGGGTCCCACTGGCCGAACTCGTCGCGCAGGCTGAACACCCTCTCCTTGGCCCGCGCCTTCTCCTCGTCGCGGCGGCCGCCGCCGAAGACGGCGTCGAAGCGGTGGCCGGCGATGGCGTCCAGCAGCGGCTGGGTCTGCAGCGGGTTGCGGGTGCCGTCGGCGCGCTCGCGCAGGCGTCCGTCGTCGATGTAGTCCTGGACGCTGGCGACCTCCAGGCGGATGCCCAGACGCTCGACCGTCGCGTCGCGGAACGCGAGCACCTCGGGGAAGTTGTGCCCGGTGTCGACGTGCAGCACGCCGAACGGCACCGGCGCGGGCCAGAACGCCTTGACGGCCAGGTGCAGCATGACCACGGAGTCCTTGCCGCCGCTGAACAGCAGGACGGGACGCTCGAACTCGGCGCCCACCTCGCGGATGATGTGGATCGCCTCGGACTCCAGCCACTGCAGCTGGGTCAGGCGACGCGTGTCGGTGTCGGTCATCGGCTCTCTCGTCAGGTGTGCAGGCCGCACTCGGTCTTGGCGAAGCCCGCCCAGCGTCCGGCGCGCGGGTCCTCGCCAGGCGCGACGCGACGCGTGCAGGGGGCGCAGCCGATCGACGGGTAGCCGTCGGCCATGAGCGGGTTGAGGATCACGTCGTGCTCGCCGGCGTAGGCGAGCAGCTCGTCGAACGTCCACCCCGCGAGCGGGTTGATCTTCACGAGGTGGTTCTTCTCGTCCCAGGTCACCAGCGGCGTGTCGGCCCGGGTCGGGCCCTCGTCGCGCCGCACGCCGGTGATCCACACCTCGTACTCGGCCAGCGTCCGCGTCAGGGGCTCGACCTTGCGCAGCGCGCAGCACAGGCCGGGGTCGCGCTCGTACAGGCGCGGGCCGTGCTCGGCGTCCTGCTCGGCGACCGTCTGGCGGGGCATCACGTCGACGATCGTCAGCTCCATGGCCGACTCGACCGCGTCGCGCGTGCCGGACGTCTCGGCGAAGTGGTAGCCGGTCTCCAGGAAGAGCGTGTCGACCCAGGGCAGGTGCCGGGCGACGACGTGGGGGAGGACGGCGTCCTGCATCGAGCAGGCCACGGCGGTGCGGTAGCCGAACTCCTCGGCGACCCAGGCGAGCACCTCGTCGGTGGTCGCGTCGGCGAGCCGCTGCGACGCCTCCTCGGCGATCGCGCGCAGGGTGGCGTTGTCGCGGCGCGGCGACAGGTCGCGGGCGTCGTGGTGCGCGGCGCGGGCGTCGTCGTGGGCGCGCTGGCGCTCACGCTGCTCGGCGAACGTGCTGGTCATGGTCGACCCCCTTCCGGACGGCTGCGTCAAGCCTAGGGTCGGTTCCGAGGGGTTCCGGAGGACATCCGCATGGCGGACGCGGCCCCGTGACGGGTGTCGGGACGGGACGCGTGACCGTACGCTCGGGGCATGGCCCGCTACCTGGACATCCATCCCGTGAACCCGCAGCAGCGAACGGTCGACCAGGCGGTGGGCATCCTGCGCGACGGTGGGCTCATCGCCTACCCGACGGACTCCGGCTACGCCCTCGGCGCCCAGCTCGGCGACAAGGACGCGATCGACCGCATCCGTGAGATCCGCAAGCTCGACGACAAGCACCACTTCACGCTGGTGTGCCGCGACTTCGCCCAGCTCGGGCAGTTCGTGCACGTCGACAACTCGATCTTCCGCGCGGTGAAGGCGGCGACGCCCGGGCCGTACACGTTCATCCTGCCGGCCACCCGCGAGGTGCCGCGCCGGCTGCTGCACCCCAAGAAGAAGACCGTGGGCGTGCGCATCCCCGACTACCCGATCGTCACCGCCCTGCTGGCGGAGCTCGGCGAGCCGATCCTGTCGACCACGCTCATCCTGCCCGGCGAGACCACGGCGATGACGACCGCGTGGGAGATCCAGGAGGCGCTGGACAACCAGGTCGACGCGATCGTCGACCCGGGCGACGAGGTCGTCGGCGAGCCGACCACGGTGGTCGACCTGTCCGAGGACGCGCCGCAAGTCGTCCGCGTCGGCGCGGGGGACCCGTCCCGCTTCGAGTGAGCTGCCCTGGCACGATCGTCGGGTGATCGTGCACGAACGTCCCTGGGACGACCCGGCCGGAGAGCGACTGCGTGCTGCGCAGCGCGTCGAGATGGCCGAGCGCTACGGCACCGACGACAGCGACCCGAGCACGCCGCCGACCGCGGCGGACGTGACCGTCTTCGTGGTGGCGCAGGACGACGCCGGCGAGCCGGTGGCCTGCGGTGCGCTGCGGACGATCGACGCCGAGCACGGCGAGCTCAAGCGGATGTTCGTCGACCCGGCCCATCGCGGCCGCGGGGCGTCGCGGGTCGTCCTGGCCGCCCTCGAGCAGAAGGCGCGCGACCTCGGCTGGACGCGCCTCGTGCTGGAGACGGGCACCCGCCAGCACGAGGCGGTCGGCCTCTACGAGTCGTCGGGCTACAACGCGATCGAGCCGTTCGGCCCGTACGTCGGCTCGGCGTGGTCGCTCTGCTACGCCAAGGAGCTGTAGCTCAGTCCTCGAACGTGCTGTCGAGGTGCATCTGGCGCTCGGCGCCGGCGACGTCGATCTGGCCGCGGACGACCACGACCGGGCACTGCGAGTGGCGCACGCACTGCTCGCTGACCGAGCCGAGCACGAGCCCCTTGAAGCCGCCGAGGCCGCGCGGGCCGACCACGAGCAGGTTGGCGCTCGACGAGGCGTCGATGAGCGTGTTGGCGGCCGAGCCGTGCGGCGCGTCCAGCTCGACCGGCACGTCGTCGAAGCGCGCCCGGAGCGCCGCCGTGTCCGACTCGAGCGCCTTGCGCACCGCGTCGCCGAAGTCCGAGAGCGGCGGCACGTAGCCACGCTCCCAGGTGTCCGGGCGCGGCGCGGTGGCCATCGTCCAGGACCGCAGGACCTTGACCGAGGCACCGGAGCGGCGCGCCAGGTCGAGGGCCCAGGTGAGGGCGTCGTCGGCGAACGACGAACCGTCGTGTCCGACCAGGATCAGGTGGCTGTCTGCGCTCATGGCCCGACTCTATCCAGCGTGCGTGCCGCGTCCTCGTGCACCGTTCGAGCGGGTGCGGTGGGCAACCAGGGTCAGCCGAGCAGCGGGAACAGCTCGGCGCGCGGGCCGAGCCAGGCGCGGTCGGCCTCGTCCAGCGGGGCGCGTCCGGTGCCTTTGAGGACGGCGGTGAGGTCGTCCCACCGGGCGGGGAGCGGGCCGCGGGCGAGCGCCTCAAGCACAGCGCGCACCTGGCCGAGCGCGGCGTCCGGCGGCGCCGGCGCGTCGGGCACGGCGACGGTCAGGTCGAGCAGGTGGACGGTCGCCTCGAGCACCAGCGTGTGCACGAAGTCGGCCGTGGTGAGCGCGTGCCCCTGGGTCGCGACCACGTCGGGCTCGGCGACGCGGCAGGCGTGCGCGGCGGCCCGGGACGTCTCGTCCCATTCGTCGACCAGCGTGGACGGGTCGGGGTACGCGGCGGCCGTCGCGCGGACGAACGCGACGTGGGCCGACGCCCCGTCGGTGTCCTGCGGGCGGAAGCCGCGCCAGTACGTCACCCGGTCGGTGTCGGGCAGCGCGTCCGCCGGGGTGTTCAGGGTGACCAGCGCCCGGCGGGCGTCCAGCAGCAGGTGGGCGAGCAGCTCGTGGACGGTCCACTCCGTCCGGGTGGGACGCGCCCACGTCTCGGGGCGACGCACCACCTGGCCGACGCGCTCGTAGACGTCGGCGAGCAGTCCGGCCCCGGGGTCGACCATCACAGCGCCCGGTAGTCGATGCGCGACATGCGGGGTCCGCGACGCGGGGCCCGGGCGATCGGGCTGAGCCCGAGCAGCCGGAAGACCCGCCACCGGTGCGGCCGCCAGGGTTCGAGGAACTGCTCGACCTCGTCCTCGGGCAGCGGGCGGCCGGTCAGCGGCACGCCGACGACGGCGGGCAGGTGGTAGTCGCCGATCGAGACGGCGTCGGGGTCGCCCAGCGCCCGCTGGCCGACCTCGGCGATCGTCCATACGCCGATGCCGCGGATGCTGCGCAGCCCGGCGTACAGCCTCGCCGGGTCGTCGGTGCCGAGCCGCTCGATGCTGGGCGCCAGCCGGGCCGCGGCCTGCAGGGTGCGGGCACGCTCGGGGCCGATGCCGGCGCGGTGGTAGTCCCAGGACGGGATCGACGCCCAGGTCTCGGCGGTCGGGAAGACGCGCATGCCCTGGGGAGAGGGGCCGGGGGCGGGATCGCCGAGCCGCGTCACCAGGCGGCGGAAGGACGCGAACGCGTCGAGCCCCACGACCTTCTGCTCGATGATCGCCGGCACCAGCGACTCCATGACCCGGTGCGTGGCCGGCACGCGCAGGCCGGGAAAGCGTCGGTGGGCGTCGGCCAGCAGCGGGTGGATCGGGTCGAAGCCGGCCGGGTCGTCGCGGGCGCCGAGCAGGTCGGGGACGCCGTCGAGCAGCTCGGCCGCGCCGGCGCCCCACGCCCGCACCCGCACACGGCGGGGGTCGAGCTGGACGAGCGCGTAGGTCACGGTGCCCGACGGCATGCGGCTGGTGCGCCACACGACGTCACCCTCGCGGCGCATGGTCGGGTCGCCCGGGCCGCGGCGCAGCGGCGCCAGCGTGCGCCACAGGTCGACGCCGAAGCCGAGCTCCACCACCGCGTCGACGTCAGCGCTCATGCCTCCAGCCTGACACGCGGGCCCGACACGGCCGTCAACGTCGCCACCAGCGGCGGCGGGGCGGGGGAGGCGGGGTGACCACGGCCTCGCGGGCCCGGCGCCGGGCGGCGCGGCGCTCGTGCCAGGCGGTCAGCTCGGCGTCGACGTCGCGCAGCGGCGTGACGACCGGGGGCCCGCCCAGCAGCTGGCGGCGGGCGTCGCGGACGCGCGCGTTGAAGTCGTCCAGGTGGGCGCGGACGGCCTGCTCGGTGGTCAGGGCGTCGAGCGCGGCCTCGAGGTCGGCGTCCTCCTTGCGCAGCCCGAGCGCGGGCGGCATCGCGCCGCTGACGTCCTCACGCTCGGCGAGCCGCTTGAGCCACCAGTCCGGGTCGTACGGCTGCTGCAGGGCGG
Organism: Aeromicrobium massiliense JC14; assembly: GCF_000312105.1. Taxonomy (GTDB): domain Bacteria; phylum Actinomycetota; class Actinomycetes; order Propionibacteriales; family Nocardioidaceae; genus Aeromicrobium; species Aeromicrobium massiliense. The sequence goes on along the minus strand of NZ_HE978637.1, from coordinate 974,660 downwards.
GGATGGGCTTGCCCGCGTACTCGAGGTCGTCGAACTCGCCGCGGTCGATCGCCGCCTGCACCTGGGCCTCGACCCAGCGTCCGCGGTGCTGGGCCCGCAGCGACCGGCGCTTCTCGTCGTCGTCCTGCTCCTGCTGCCGCTCGTCGTCGCCCTGCGCCTCCTGCTCCAGGCGCAGGCGGTACTCGTGGAGCCGTCGGTCTCGCTCGGACATGCCACCTCCTGCATCGTCCACGGTAGCCAGGCGGACGAGGCGCGCACCCGGGCGCGGCGGCTCAGGCGAGGGCCAGGGCTCCGAGGGCCAGCGCGGCGGGCAGCGCCTGGACGACGAGGATGCGCCGGCTCGCCGTGGCCGCCCCGAACAGGCCGGCGACCAGCACGAAGACCAGGAAAAGCGCCTGGATCTCGACGTCGTCACGCAGCAGGCCGTACGCGAGGCCGGCGGCGAGGAAGCCGTTGTAGAGCCCCTGGTTGGCGGCGAGCGCCCGCGTGTCGATCGCGAACTGCTCCTCCAGGCCGAACGCGGCGCGTCCGCGGGGCGTGGTCCACAGGACCATCTCGAGCACCACGATGTAGACGTGGATCAGCGCCACGAGGGCGACGAGGACGGTGGCGACGACGGACACGGGGTTCTCCTTCAGCGGGACGCCGAGGAGCCTAGGCCCTCGCCGGTGGTGCGGGACAGGGGCGTCGATCGGCGGGCGGCGCGTCCGGGCCGGGCGTACGGTGGCGCGGTGACGGTGCTGCTGCTGCCGAGCCCTCTGCTCCCGGCCCTCGCCTACGAGCCGCTGGCGGAGGCGATGCGGCGTCGTGGTCGCGACGTGCGGCTGGCCGACGGCTCGGGCCCCCGTTCGGGCTGGCAGATGACCTCGCGCTGGGCCCGCGAGGCGCGGGACGCCAGCCTCGTCGTCGCCCACAGCAACGCCGGCTACCTGGCCCCGGCGGTCCGGGCCGCGGCCCGCTCGGACGCCGCGCTGGTGCTCGTGGACGCCGCGCTTCCGCCGGCGGACGGCCTCACCCGTCTCGCGCCACCCGACCTGCGCACCTGGCTCGGTTCCCTGCCCCTGGACGACGAGGGCTGCCTGCCGCCGTGGACCCGGTGGTGGGGCCGCGACGCCGTCCGGCGGGTGGTGCCGGCCCGGCTGCTCGACGAGCTCGACGCCGCCTGCCCGCGCGTGCCGCTCGGCTACCTCGACAGCGTCGCGGTGGCGCCGCGGGCGTGGAGCCGGCGTCGCAACGCCTACCTCGTCATGAGCCAGGCGTACGAGGACGAGGCGGGCTGGGCCGAGGTCCAGGGCTGGCCGGTGCGCCGCCTGGCCGGTACCCACCTGCACCACCTGTGGGAGCCGGACGTGGTCGCCCGCGCCGTGGACGACCTCGCCGGCTCCCTCGAGGCCGCCTAGGGCCGCACCACCAGGCTCAGCGTCGTGGCGTACGTCGCCGTGCCACTGACCACGCGGACCGCGATGCGCGCCGTTCCCGCCGCGACCGGGGTGCCGCTCAGCACGCCGTCCGAGGACAGGGTCAGCCCGGCCGGGACGCCGGTCGCGGTCCAGGTGTAGCTGCCGCTGCCGCCCGCGGCGAGGAGCGCGAACCGGTAGGCCGTGCCTACCTTGCCGGCTGTCGGGGACGGCGTGCGCAGCGTCACCGCCGGGTCCACGATCGTGAGCGTGAGGGTGCTCGTGCGTGTCTGCAGACCGCTGCGGACGGTGACCTCGACCGGGTAGGTGCCCGAGCGCTGCGGGACGCCGGTCACGAGCGCGCCCTTGAGGACGAGCCCGTCGGGCAGCCCGGACGCCGTCCAGGTGTACGGCGCCACGGCACCGCTCGCGCGCAGCGTCGTCGAGTACGACCGGCCCGTCGTCCCCTTGGCCGGGACCTGGACGGGGATGGTCAGCGGCGTCTGCACCAGGAACGTGCGCCAGCCGGGGAACGTCGCGGTGCGTCCGTCGGCGTCGGTCACCGTCGGGGTGACGGCGGCCGCCCGCATCGCCGCGGTCGGCGTGCCGGTGAGGCGCCCGTCGGCGCCGAACGTCAGCCACGCGACCTTCGGGACGCCGGTCCAGGTGTAGGGGGGAGTGCCGCCCGTGACGACCGGCTGCGACACCGCCTGGCCCACCACGCCCGACGGGACGGTCGTCGCCGTCGTGAGCGGCTGGCCGGTCGGCTCGCCGCGCAGCCGGACGCGGTAGGCGCCGGTCGAGCCGTACGAGGAGTAGCCGGGCCCGTCCGCACCGCGGACGGTCACGACGTGGGTGCCGGCCGGCAGGGTCGCGGTCGCGCCGAGACCCTGGGCGAGCGCGGCGTGGACGCGCGAGGTGCCGGGGTTCACGACCTGCACCGTCGAGCCGGACGCGTCGGTCACCGTCAGCTCGACGTCGAGGTTGCTCCACGCGGTGAGCGGCTCGGCGAAGACGTCCATCGGGGTCGCGGACGAGACGACGAAGCTGTCGGCGTCGTCCGGGCCGGTGACCAGCCCGGTGAGGCTGGTGCCCAGCCGCGTGGCCGCGGCCGGGTCGGTGGTGCCCGGGTGGTCGTCGGCGGCGACGCCGAGCTGGCGGCCGATGATCGCGGTGTCGTCCTGCTGGTTCGTGGCGGTGGCGTACTCGCCACGGCTCCACTGCGACACCGGCTGGTAGTAGCCGACGCCCATGATCGGCGCCCAGGGGTCGGTGCCGGTGTGGTAGCCGGCGTTGGCGTCGCCGTCGTGGAACAGGCCGAAGTTGTGCCCGGCCTCGTGCGAGGCGGCCTCGGCGATCGCCTTGGCCGAGCCGAGCGCCTCGGCGAACACCAGGGCGGGCTGGTACTGCACGCCGACGTGCTCGAACACGTTGACGTAGGCGATGCCGCCGCATCCGCACTCGGCCTGCATGCCGCTGCTCTTGCTGGTCACGACCACGCGGATGCCGTACTTGGTGTCCGTGCCGGCCGTGCGCGACAGCGCGGCGGTGCCCGGGTCCTGGGTCGTCACGTCGACGTCCCAGGCGGCGTAGTCGGCCGCGACCGACTCCCAGACGGCGGCGACGGCCGCGCGCTCGGCGTCGGTGAAGGTGCCCGGGACGCCGTTCGTGTCGTAGGCGCCCAGCGGGATCGAGGTGCGTCCGCGCGAGGTGTTCCACGCCGTGCCGCTGAGCGTGCGGCCACGGAAGTCGAGGTAGATGACCTTCGAGGCGCCCTTGCGCGAGTGCAGCGAGAACGCGTCCGCCGGCTTCACGCTGGCGTTGGCCACCGGCGTGGTGGGGGCGGTGACGACGGCCTCGGTGGGCAGCTCGTCGACGACGAACAGGCGTCCGCACTCGTCGAGCCAGAGGGCGTCGTCCTCGGCCGCCTCGTGCTGCAGCGTGCGGACGGGGATCTTGTTGAGGTCGGCGACGGTGGCGTCCGGCACCTCGGGCAGCGCGTCCTGGGCGGGCTGGGCCTCGTCGAGGAGGGGGCGGGTGCACGTCGCGGAGGCGGCCACGGCCGCGGGTCCGTCGACGGTGGTGGCGCCGGCTGCCAGCACCGCGGTGCTGATCAGGGCGGCGACGAGCAACGAGTGCGTCCTGCGGTGTGACATACGAGCTCCTGGGTCACGAGCGTCCCGCATCCGTGCAGGACGATGCCCGACCATCGGCAGGCCGGGACCGGACCTGAGGACATCGGAGCGTGCATCTGCCACGACCGTCCCGGCGTAGCCTGCGGCCATGGGAACGGACGAGCGCGGCTGGACGACGGTGGACTCCGACGAGGCGCTGACCGCGCTGCTGGGGGAGCCGGCGGCCCGCGCCCGCGGCAAGGTCCGCACCCGGCTGACCGACGCCGTCCGGGCGTGGCTGGCGGCGACACCGTTCTGCGTCCTGGCGACCTGTGGTGAGGACGGTGGCGACGCCTCGCCGAAGGGCGACCCGGCCGGACGCCTGGTGCACGTGCTCGACGACCGGACGATCGCGCTCGCGGAGCGGCCCGGCAACCGACGGGCCGACGGCTACCGGAACGTGCTGCAGGACCCGCGCGTCGGGCTGCTCTTCGTCATCCCGGGCCGCGGCGACACGCTGCGGGTCAACGGGCGGGCGCGGCTGGTCAGCGACGCGCCCTTCCTCGACGAGATGCACGTGCGGGGGAGCCGGCCGGTGCTGGCGATGGTCGTCGACGTCGAGGAGGTCTTCTTCCACTGCGCGAAGGCGTTCATGCGCTCACGCCTGTGGGAGCCGGAGACCTGGGACCCCGAGGCCCACGTGCCCCGCCGCGCGGTGCTGGCCTCGCAGCTGGAGCCGACCGGCCAGACGCTCGACGAGCTCGACCGCTACTACGACCCCGAGCAGTACGCCAAGGGCCTCTACGCCTGAGCCGGGCCGCTCAGGCGCGGGACTGCGCGTCGGCGACGATCGACGGGTAGCGCTCGGCCATCCGGCCGGCCAGCGCCTGGGCGGCCTTCAGCGGCCGCACCATCACCATGAGGTCGGTGATGCGTCCCTCGGAGTCCAGCGTGAGGAAGTCGCAGCCGGTCAGCTGCAGACCGTCCACCGTCGCCTCGAAGACGTAGGCGTGCTCCTGGCCGTCCTGGAGCTGGCGGACGTAGCGGAAGTCCTCGAACACCTCGACGACCGCGTGCAGGATCGCGCTCGTGATCGGCTTGCCGGGATACGGCGTGTGGGCCACCGGGCTGCGGAACACGACGTCGTCGGCGAGCAGCCGGTCGACGGCGTCCATGTCGTGGGCCTCGACGGCCTCGCGGAAGGTGGTCACGACGTCCTCCTGTGGTCGGGTCACGCCGAGGCTAGGGGAGAGGTCAGGTCAGGACGTCCTGGTCCGGTGTCACGGGCTCGCGCAGGCCGCCGCGCTGGGCCGCCGCCCCGGCGGTGACCACGAGCGCGACGCCGAGCACCTGCAGCGGTCCGGGCTGCTGGCCGAGCACGACGAGCCCGAGCAGGGCGCCGATGGCCGGCTCGAGGGCCATGAGGGTGCCGAAGGCGAGCGGCGTCATCCGCCGCAGGGCGAGCATCTCCAGCGCGAACGGCAGGCACGGCAGCAGCAGGGCCAGGCCCAGCGCGGTCGCGAGGATGCCGGGGGAGAGGTGGCCCGCGGCCTGCGGGACGCCGACGACCGCGGCGGTCAGCGCGGCGACCGGGATGGTGAACGCGAGCCCGTCGACGCCGTTGAAGCGGTCACCGACGTGCTGCGTCAGCAGGATGTAGCTGGCCCAGCCGACCGCGCCCAGGGCGGCGAACCCGACGCCGACCGGGTCGACGTCGCCGTGCCAGGGCTCGGTGAGCAGGACGACGCCGGCCAGTGCGAGCAGGGGGAGGGCCAGTCCGCGGCGGGTGCCGCTGCGCACGGCCGCGACGGTGAGCGGTCCGAGGAACTCGATCGCCACGGCGGTGCCCAGGTCGATCCGGTCGAGCGCGGCCAGGAACGACAGGGTCATGAGGCCGGTGGCGACGCCGAGCGCCAGCACGACGGGCACGTCGGCGCGGCGCAGCGTCCGGACCGACGGACGCACCAGCACCACGAACACCAGCGCGCCCATGGTCAGGCGCAGCCAGGCGGTCCCGGCGGGACCGACGTCGTCGATCAGCCCGACGGACAGCGCGGAGCCGAGCTGCACGGAGAACATCGCCAGCAGGGCCATCGACCACGGCGGGACCGCCAGGGGAGTGCGACGCAGGTCAGCCACGGGGGTCCCTGCTTCCCGGACGGGAGCCGACGCCGGGCTCCATGACGGTCAGCGCGAACCGGGCCGGTCCGTCGCCGCGGTGGGCGTAGGCGTGCTCCACGTCGCTGCGGAAGCTCATGGCGTCCCCGGTGGCCAGGACCGTCCGCTCGTCGCCGACGCGGATCTCGACCTCGCCCTCCAGGACGTGCACCAGCTCGGTGGTGCCGCGCGTGTGCGGCTCGCTCGTGTGCTCGTCACCGGGTCCCAGCGTCCAGTCCCACAGCTCCAGGACGTCCGGTGGCTCGGTGCCGGCCACCAGGACGCCGCGGCCGCCGTGCTCACCGGTCCACAGGGTCGCGCCCTCACCGGCGCGTGTCACCTGCGGGCCGGTGCGGTGCGGCGGCTCGACGAGCGAGGGGAGTCCGATGCCGAGCGCGTCGCTGAGCGCGAGCAGCGTGGCGACGCTCGGGTTCGTGGCGCCCTGCTCGACGTTGACCAGGGCGCGTCGGCTCAGGCCGGTCATCTCGGCGAGCCGGTCCAGCGTCCAGCCCTGCGCAGCGCGGGCATCGCGGACGCGGTCGCCGATCAGACGGGCGAGCTCGGTGGCGGAGGAGTCCATGAGTGCATCATAGTGCACTCTGATGCACTATGAGCAAGTGCCGGGGATCATGGCCGGGGGTTCACGCGCTGCCAGCGGCGCTCACCGCGACGGTGCCCGGTGGCGGACAGGCACCGCGGGCACACCGATGTCACGCGATCCGCCGCGTTGCCGGTGGCCGGTTGCGCCTCCTCGAACGGGACGCCGGCGAGCCGCGTCAGCTGGGCCCGGGCCAGCGGGACGCCGCACAGCGTCTGGTTCGTCCCGGACAGCCAGGCGTGCACCTCGCCGGCCGGGCTGCGGAAGCCGTCCGGGTCGGTCCACGAGCCGGTCGCCGCCGTCGCTGCACTGATCCGTCGCGCCATGCCGACGGCGTACCCACGAGGGACCCGTCCAGTCGCGGAGGAGCGCACGTCGTCCTGAATAGGTACGCGAGTTGACATAATGTGCATTATCGGACAACTGGACAAGTGAGGCGATCGCGGTGCTGTGCCGCTCCTGACGGACGTGTGACGGTCTCAGGCCTCGACGTAGGCGGCGAGGTGCTGACCGGTCAGCGTCGAGCGCTGGGCCACGAGGTCGGCAGGCTTGCCCTCGAACACGACGTGCCCGCCGTCGTGGCCGGCGCCCGGCCCGAGGTCGATGATCCAGTCGGCGTGCGCCATGACCGCCTGGTGGTGCTCGACGACGATCACCGACGTGCCGCCGTCCACGAGGCGGTCGAGCAGGCCGAGCAGCTGCTCGACGTCGGCCAGGTGCAGTCCGGTGGTCGGCTCGTCCAGCACCAGCACGCCGCTGCCCTCGCCCATCTGCACCGCGAGCTTGAGCCGTTGACGCTCGCCACCGGACAGCGTCGTCAGCGGCTGGCCCAGCGTCACGTACCCCAGGCCGACCCCCGCGAGGCGGTCGAGGATCTTCGCGGCGGCCGGCACGCGGGCCTCACCCTCGGCGAAGAACGCCGCCGCCTCGTCCACCGGCATGGCGAGCACCTCGGCGATGTTGCGACCGCCCAGGCGGAGCTCGAGCACCGAGGCCTGGAACCGGCGGCCCTCGCACTCCTCGCAGGGGGCGGCGACACCGGCCATCATCGCCAGGTCGGTGTAGACAACGCCGGCCCCGTTGCAGACCGGGCACGCGCCCTCGGAGTTGGCGCTGAACAGGCCCGGCTTGACGCCGTTCGCCTTCGCGAACGCCTTGCGCACCGGCTCGAGCAGGCCCGAGTAGGTCGCCGGGTTGCTGCGCCGGGACCCCTTGATCGCCCCCTGGTCGACGGCGACGACGTCGTCGCGGGACGCGATCGAGCCGTGGACGAGCGAGCTCTTGCCCGAGCCGGCCACACCGGTCACCACGACGAGCACGCCGAGCGGCACGTCGACGTCGACGTCGCGCAGGTTGTTGGCCGAGGCGCCGCGCACCTCGAGGACGCCGGTGGGCGTGCGCACCTCGTCCTTGAGCCGCGCCCGGTCGTCCAGGTGCCGGCCGGTGACGGTGTCGGCCTTGCGCAGCTCGTCGACCGTGCCCTGGAAGCAGATCTCTCCCCCGCCCGAGCCGGCCGAGGGACCCAGGTCGACGACGTGGTCGGCGATCGCGATGGTCTCCGGCTTGTGCTCGACGACCAGCACCGTGTTGCCCTTGTCGCGCAGCTGGCGCAACAGGGCATTCATGCGGTCGATGTCGTGCGGGTGCAGGCCCACCGTCGGCTCGTCGAAGACGTAGGTGACGTCGGTGAGCGACGAGCCGAGGTGGCGGATCATCTTGGTGCGCTGGGCCTCGCCGCCCGACAGCGTGCCGGCCGGCCGGTCGAGCGACAGGTAGCCCAGACCGATCTCGACGAACGAGTCGAGCAGGTGGCTCAGCCCGGCCAGCAGCGGTCCGACGGACGGCTCGTCCAGCTCACGCACCCAGGCGGCGAGGTCGGTGATCTGCATGGCGCACAGGTCGGCGATGTTCCGCCCGCGGATGCGCGACGAGAGCGCCTCCGGGCTGAGCCGGGTGCCCTGGCAGTCGGGGCACGTGGTGAACGTGATCGCGCGATCCACGAAGCGGCGCACGTGCGGCTGCATCGCCTCCACGTCCTTGGACAGGAAGGACTTGCGGATCTGCGGCACCAGACCCAGGTACGTGACGTTGATGCCGTCGACCTTGATCTTGGTGGCCTCGCGGTGCAGCAGGTCGTCCAGCTCGGTGGCGCTGTACTCCCCGACCGGCTTGTCGGGGTCGAACCAGCCGCAGCCGCGGTAGATGCGTCCGTACCAGCCGTCCATGCTGTAGCCGGGCACGGTGATCGCGCCCTCGTTCAGCGACTTGGAGGCGTCGAAGAGGGCCGTGAGGTCGAAGTCCTGGACGTGGCCGGTCCCTTCGCAGCGCGGGCACATGCCGCCCAGCCGGTGGAACGTCGCCTTCTCGGCCTTCGTGCGACCGCCCTTCTCGATGGTGATCGCGCCGCTGGCACGCACCGACGGGACGTTGAACGAGTACGCGTTCGGCGAGCCGATCTGCGGGTCGCCGAGCCGGCTGAACAGGATGCGCATCATCGCGTTGGCGTCGGTGGCGGTGCCGACGGTCGAGCGCGGGTTGGCGCCCATGCGCTCCTGGTCGACGATAATCGCCGTGGTCAGCCCCTCGAGCAGGTCGACCTCGGGCCGGGCGAGCGTGGGCATGAAGCCCTGCACGAACGCGCTGTACGTCTCGTTGATGAGCCGCTGGGACTCCGCCGCCACGGTGCCGAACACCAGCGAGCTCTTGCCCGAGCCGGAGACCCCGGTGAACACGGTCAGCCGCCGCTTGGGCAGGTCGAGGCTGACGTCGCGCAGGTTGTTGACCCGCGCCCCGCGCACCCGGATCAGGTCGTGGGTGTCGGCGGCGTGCGGCGCGGACGGGTCGGCGGTCTGGGTCATGGGCTGCCTCTCGGGAGCGGACGTCGCACGCATCCTGCCAGGCCCGGGTGACACCTCGGGCGTGAACGGGACGGTCCCACGGCTCAGGTCCGCTCCCGGACGTCCGATCGTCTCAGGAACGCGGAGCCGGCGTCGACGTCGGACCGGGCCGGTAAGGTCGACATGACGGCACCGCGACCAGCAGGTGTCCCGAGCGGAACGGACGAGCGACATGGACGAGGTGGACGAGCGCCGCGCGCGCAACACGGTCCGCTGGTCCTCCATGCTCGTCGACAACCTGCTGCAGCTCGAGCCCGGCGATCCCGACGTCGTCCACGTCGCGCAGGACCTCGTGTCCGCGCGGCGCGAGGTCGACGAGCTGTACGCCGCCCACCCGTCCGCGCCGTGGGCGCCGACCGCCGTCGGTCTCCTGAGCACTGCCGCGGGCCGGGCCGAGGCGATCCTGCGCTCGCGCCACGGCTTCACCGACGCCGACCTCGACCGGCTCGGCCTGCTGCCGCTGGTCGACGCCGGCGTGCCGGTGCTCGGCCACGAGGCCTAGCCGCGCGGCCGGCGCCAGTAGCCGGCGATGTCGCACGTCCCCCGCGCGAACCCGCGCTTCCGCGCCCAGACGCGCACCGGCTTGAGCACGCTGGCCTCCCCCGCGGCCCACAGGTACGTGGGCACGTCCGCCGGCAGGGCCAGCGACTCCAGGTGCCGGCCCAGGGTGCCGAGGTCGTAGTTCGGGTCGTCCTCGTGGAACCAGGTGAGGTCGACCCGCTCCCCCACGGCCAGCGGCTGCTCGTCGGCCGCGCCGGGCACCGCGACCGCCACCTGGGCGGACGTCGTGGGTCCGAGCTCCTCCAGCCAGCGGGCCACCGCCGGCAGCGCCGTGTGGTCGGCGAGCAGCACGTGGTGACCGAACGCGTCCGGCAGCAGGTAGGTCGGCCGCGGCCCGGTGATCCACACGTCGGTGCCGGGCTCGACCCGCTGGGCCCAGTCCGAGGCGAGGCCGCCCTCGTGCACCACGAAGTCGATCCAGACCTCGCCGGCCGCGTGGTCGATCCGGCGGATCGTGTACTCGCGCGTCTCCGGGAACGGCCGCGGCCAGTCCAGCCCCTTCTCCCCCACCGTCGGCAGCCGCACGCCGCCGTCCGCGTCGGGGAAGATGATCTTGACGTGCTCGTCCGGCGTGCGCGGCTCCAGCGCCGCCACCTCGTCGCCGCCCAGCACGAGCCGGACCATCCGCGGCGTCACCTGCTCGCGTCGCAGCAGCCGCAGCCCGTGCACCGAGTGCGGACGCTCCAGGTGCTCGGCGCGGGGTCCGTCGGGCGTGGTCACGGGCTTCCTCCAGGACGTCGTCGGGTGCGACCAGCAGGCTAGCCGCTGCGGTCCGGACGGCCCCTCGCGCCCGGTCCGTCGCCCCGCCGACAGACCCGCTCGGCGTTTGCGGACCGTTGCGGGTTCGGCGGGCTCTCGTTGCGCGCTGCATCCGTTCCGTGACTCCCCGGTGTGACCGGGCTTACGTTGCCAGGACAGTCGAGATCCAGGGGGGATCCACATGCGACGATCCATCGCCGTAGCCACGACCGTGGCAGTCATGGCCGCGTTGTCGGCCGGCACACCCGCCCTCGCCCACGGCGGCAAGGGCCATCAGGACCGCGAGCTGGGCACCAGGCTCGCCCGCGCGGTCACCGTCGACGGGGTGCTCAAGCACGCTCGCGCCTTCCAGCGCATCGCCGACCGCAACGAGGGCAACCGCGCGTCCGGCCTGCCGGGGTACGACGCCTCCGCCGACTACGTGGCCAACCGGCTCGAGCGGGCCGGCTACGAGGTCACCCGTCAGACCTTCACCTTCCCGTTCTGGCGCGACGTCGCGCCGCCGACGCTCGCGCAGACGGCCCCCGGATCGGTCGACTACGAGACCGGGTCGTTCACCTACTCCGGCAGCGGCGACGTCGCCGGCGCCGTCGTGCCGGTCGACCTGACGCTCCCGCCGACCCCGGAGCCCAGCAGCACGTCCGGCTGCGAGGCCGCCGACTTCACGCCGGCCCCCGCCGCCCCGACGGTCGCGCTCGTGCAGCGCGGGTCGTGCGACTTCGCGGTCAAGGTCGCGAACGCCGTGGCCGCGGGCTACGACGCGGTGATCATCTTCAACGAGGGCCAGCCCGGACGCACCGACCTGACGACCGGCACGCTCGGCGCCCCGGTGACGGTGCCCGTCGTCGGGCTGTCGTTCGCCGACGGCTCGGCCCTGGCGCAGACCGCCGGCGCCCAGGTGCGCGTGACGACGCAGACCGAGACCGACCTCGAGCGCGAGACCGAGAACATCATCGCGGACCTGCCGGCCCGTCACCAGGGTCACGGCAAGTCCCAGGGCAAGGGCAAGAAGCCGCGTCTCGCCGAGGACGAGGTCGTCGTCGTGGGCGCCCACCTGGACAGCGTCACCGAGGGCCCGGGCATCAACGACAACGGCTCCGGCTCGGGCACGGTGCTCGAGATCGCCGAGGAGCTGTCCGACCAGGGCTTCCGCGACCTGCGCCGCCCGGTGCGGTTCGCCTTCTGGGGCGCTGAGGAGGCCGGCCTGCTCGGCTCGGAGCACTACGTGGCGTCGCTGAGCCCGGACGAGCTGGCGTCCATCCACGCCAACCTCAACTTCGACATGCTGGGCTCGCCCAACTACGTCCGCTTCGTCTACGACGGCGACGGGTCGGAGGGCGGCGAGGCCGGACCGGAGGGCTCGGCGCAGATCGAGGAGGTCTTCACCGACTACTTCGACCGGCGTGGCCTGGCGTCCGAGCCGACCGACTTCGACGGGCGGTCCGACTACGGCCCGTTCATCGCGGCCGGCATCCCGGCGGGCGGCCTGTTCAGCGGTGCCGAGGGCGTGAAGACGCCCGAGCAGGCGGCGGTCTACGGCGGCACGGCCGGCGAGGCGTACGACTCCTGCTACCACGCCGCGTGCGACGACCTGTCGAACCTGAGCAACCGGGCGCTGTCCGAGCTCGGGGACGCCGCGGCCTTCGCCACCGGCACGCTGCTGACGTCGCGTGACGGCTTCAGCCGCGACGACCGCCCGCGCGGTCACCACGGCACGAAGAAGCACCACGACCGCACGTGGCGCTCGGCCGAGCACGGCCCGCGGCGCTGACCGCACGCACCACCGATCGTCCGGCCCCGGGTCCGCCCGGGGCCGGACGCGCGTGCGGGTGCCGGGCGTGGACGGCCGGGGCATGATGGCCGCATGCGTCTCACCCGTCACGGTCATGCCTGTCTGCTGGTCGAGACCGGCGAGGCCCGTGTGCTCGTCGATCCCGGCGTCTTCAGCCCGGACGCCGCGTTCGCCCTGACTGGTCTGGACGCCGTCGTCGTCACCCACCAGCACCCCGACCACGTCGACCACGACCGGCTGCCCGGGCTGCTCGCGCTGAACCCCGACGCCGTGCTCCTGGCCGAGCCGCAGACGCAGCAGGCGCTCGGCGACGCGTGGTCGCCCACGGCCGACGGCCGTTCCGTGACCGTGAAGGACGTGACGCTGACCGGTGTCGGCGAGCAGCACGCGGTCATCGCCCCGCAGCTCCCCCGCGTCGGCAACGTCGGCGTCCTGGTGTCCTCCCCCGGCGAGCCGACGCTGCTCCACCCGGGCGACTCCTACGCGGTCGCGCCCGACGGCGTCGACGTGCTCGCGCTGCCGCTGAGCGCGCCGTGGACGAAGGTGGCCGAGACGATCGACTTCCTGCAGCGCGTGTCGCCGCGCGTCTTCCTGCCGGTGCACGACGCGACGATCGCCCCGGCGGCGTACGACATCTACTGGGGTCACACCGCTAACCTGGGCGGGGTGGCGGACGCCCGCCGGCTCGGTCCGGACGAGTCCACCGAGGTGTGACGCGCCAGACAGCGCGGTGGCTGGACTTATCTCATGACTGAGATACGGTGGTGGCCATGGATAACTCCGGGGACAACGATTATCTCATGAGGATCGGCTCGCTCATCCGCGACGCCCGCCAGCACAGCGGCCTCACCCAGGCTCAGCTCGCCGCCGAGCTGAAGACCAGCCAGAGCGCCATCAACCGCATCGAGAAGGGTCAGCAGAACCTGACCCTGGACATGCTCGCCCGCATCGGCGCCGCGCTCGACTCCGAGCTGGTCAGCGTCGGCACCTCCGGTCCCAGCCACCTGCGCGTGGCCGGCGGCACGACCCTCTCGGGCGCCATCGACGTCAAGTCCAGCAAAAACGCCGGCGTCGCGCTGCTGTGCGCCGCGCTGCTGAACGAGGGCCGCACGGTCCTGCGCAAGGTCGCCCGCATCGAGGAGGTCAACCGCCTGCTCGAGGTGCTGGAGTCGATCGGCGTCAAGACCCGCTGGATGAACGACCAGAACGACCTCGAGCTGGTCGCGCCCGAGCGGCTCGACCTCGCCGCCATGGACGAGAACGCCGCTCGCCGCACCCGCAGCATCATCATGTTCCTCGGCCCGCTGATGCAGCGCTACGACGACTTCGAGCTGCCCTACGCCGGCGGCTGCGACCTCGGCACCCGCACCGTCGAGCCGCACATGACCGCGCTGCGCCCGTTCGGCCTCAAGGTCGTCGCCACCGAGGGCAGCTACCACGCCTCGACCGCGCAGGGCGTCGGTCCCGAGCGTCCGATCGTGCTCACCGAGCGCGGCGACACGGTCACCGAGAACGCGCTGCTGGCCGCGGCCCGCTACGACGGCACCACCGTCATCCGCAACGCGAGCCCCAACTACATGGTCCAGGACCTGTGCTTCTTCCTGACGAAGCTCGGCGTCCAGATCGAGGGCATCGGCACCACGACGCTGCGCGTCACGGGCAAGCCGCGGATCAACGTCGACGTCGACTACGCGCCGAGCGAGGACCCGATCGAGGCCATGAGCCTCATCGCGGCTGCGATCGTCACCAAGTCGAGCATCACCGTGCGCCGCGTGCCGATCGAGTTCATGGAGATCGAGCTCGCGCTGCTCGAGGAGATGGGCTTCCAGTACGACCGCTCCCCCGAGTACGCCGCCGAGAACGAGCGCACGCGCCTGGTCGACATCACGACCTACCCGTCGACGCTCAAGGCGCCGATCGACAAGATTCACCCGATGCCGTTCCCGGGCCTGAACATCGACAACCTGCCGTTCTTCGCGGTCATCGCCGCGACGGCGGAGGGCCAGACCCTGCTGCACGACTGGGTCTACGAGAACCGCGCCATCTACCTGACCGAGCTCAACAAGCTCGGCGCCCAGGTGAAGCTGCTCGACCCGCACCGCGTCCTCATCGAGGGCCCGACCCACTGGAGCGGCGCCGAGCTGGTCTGCCCACCCGCGCTGCGTCCGGCGGTCGTCATCCTCATCGCGATGCTCGCGGCCAAGGGCACCTCGGTGCTGCGCAGCGTGTACGTGATCAACCGCGGCTACGAGGACCTGGCGGAGCGGCTCAACGCGCTCGGCGCCAGCATCGAGACCTTCCGCGACATCTGAGCCGCTAGGCGAGGCTGGCGAGCAGCAGCTCGTCGCCCTCGTCGCGGCGCAGCCACAGCCCCGCCCCGGCGACGTCCTCGGACGTCGCGGGGCGGCGCTGCACCCGGAGCACGAGGTCGCCGAGGGCCACGGTCGTGGCGTCGTCGGAGTCCCGCGGCTCGGTCCGGGTGGTGGGCGGCACCGTCAGGTCCGGGGCGCCGTCGCCGCGGACGGTCGCTGAGTCGGTGAGCGGACGCGTGCCGTCCGGCGTCGCGAGCTCCTGGTCGGCCTCGCGGCCCGCCGTGACGATCGTCGAGACCAGCACCTGCAGGTGGACCGGGTCGGCGCACGCGTCGTAGACCCACCGCTCGCCCAGCACCGAGTGCTGCATCGTGCCGACCAGCCACTCCTCGGCGCCCTCGAGCGGCGCGCCGCGGTAGGTCAGCGGCACCTGGACGAGCGGTCCGTCGCCGCCGCGGAGGAGGAACGTCTCCATGCCCACCTCGCCGTCGGGGTCGTCGAACCGGAAGGTCGCGACCTTGTGCAGAGCGGTGGCGTCACCCCGCCACCAGGGACGGCCGGGCAGCCAGGCCGCCAGCAGGTCGAGCTTGCCCGGGGTCAGCGTCGCGTCGTGGATGAGCGCCATGGGCCCGAGCCTAGGCGTGGCGCGGGGCACGCGGCCCGGACCGTGCCCTAGCGTGACCTGCGTGACACTCCCCCGCGTCCACCCCTACCTCGACGTCGACGGACCGATCGCCTTCGCGCACCGCGGCGGCGCCTCGATGGCCGGCAACGAGGGGCTGGAGAACACCCTCGCCGCGCTGCAGCGCGCCGTCGACCTCGGCTACCGGTACCTGGAGACCGACGTCCGAGCCACCCAGGACGGCGTCGTGTACCTGTGCCACGACGCCGACCTGCTGCGCCTGGCCGGCGCCGAGCGCCCCATCGCGTCCATGCTGGAGGCCGAGCTGCGGGAGCTGCGCGTCGGCGACCACGAGCCCTTCGTCCGGCTCGAGGACGCGCTCGCGGCGTTCCCGCAGGCACGGTTCAACATCGACCTGAAGTCCGACGACGTCGTCGACCCCGCGCTGGCGCTGCTGGACCGGCTGCACGCGTACGACCGCGTGTGCCTGGGGTCGTTCTCGGTCGAGCGCATCCAGCGGGTCCGGACGGCCCGGCCGCAGGCGCTCACGTCGTTCGCCAGCCGCGAGGTGGCCGCGTTCGTGCTCGCGCCGACCCGCGGCTGGCGCGAGCGGGGCGTCCGCCGCGGCGCGCGCTGCCTGCAGGTGCCGCGCACGCGCGGCCCGCTCACCCTCGTCGGCCGTCGGTTCGTGGAGCGGGCGCACGCCGCCGGCTGCGTCGTCCACGTCTGGACGATCGACGACCCGGACGAGATGCACGCGCTGCTCGACCTCGGGGTCGACGGGATCGTGACCGACCGCCCCGACCTGCTCAAGGACGTCCTGCTCGAGCGGGGCCAGTGGAAGGACGCCGCATGACCACCCTGTCCCCCAAGCCGACGATCACCCGCGAGCAGCGGGCGTGGTTCTTCTACGACTGGGCCAACAGCGGCTACTGGACGACGACGGCCACCGTGCTGTTCTCGCCGTACCTCACGAGCGTCGCCGAGCAGGCGGCCTGCGGGTACGCCGGCACGTCGGACCGGCCCTGCCGCGAGGACGTCGACGTGCTGGGCTTCCTGAGCCTGTCGGCCGGCTCGCTGGTCTTCTACGTCATCACCTTCACGACGCTGCTGTCGGCGATCCTGCTGCCGATCGTCGGCGTCCTGGCCGACCGCACGGCGTCCAAGCGCAAGCTGCTCGCCGGCATCGGCTGGACCGGCAGCGTGTTCGCCGCCGCGATGTTCCTGGTGACCGGCTCGAGCTGGGAGCTGGGGGCCCTGCTGCTGATCGGCGCCAACCTGTGCTTCGCGTCCTCGATCGTGGTCTACGACGCGATCCTCGTCGACATCACGCCGCCGGACGACCGGGACCGCATCTCGTCCCGCGGCTGGGCGTTGGGCTACCTGGGCGGCGCGATCCTGCTGGCGATCAACCTGGCCGTCGTCACGATGCACGACGCCCTGGGCATGACCACCCAGGAGGCCGTCCGCGTCTCCATGCTGAGCGCCGCGATCTGGTGGGCCGGGTTCACGATCATCCCGTTCCGCGGCCTCAAGGACCACCCGCCGCGAGCGGTCGTCCACCCCGAGGCCGGCACCGTCACGGTGCGGGGCAGCTTCGTGCAGCTCTGGACGACGCTGCGCGGCCTGCGCGCGTACCCGCAGACGATGCTGTTCCTGGCCGCGTACCTGTTCTTCAACGACGGCATCCAGACGGTCATCTCGGCCTCGTCGGTCTACGGCGAGAAGGAGCTCGGCTTCGACACGAACGTCCTCATGGCCACGATCCTGCTCGTGCAGTTCGTCGCCTTCGGCGGGGCGCTGCTGTTCGGCCGGGTCGCCGAGCGCATCGGGGCCCGCCGGACGATCCTGGGTGGCCTGGCCGTGTGGATCCTCATCGTCTGTGCGGGCTACGTCCTGCCCGCGGGCCAGATCGTCCCGTTCCTGGTGATGGCCGCCGGCATCGGCCTGGTCATGGGCGGCACGCAGGCCCTGTCGCGCTCGTTCTTCAGCCAGCTCATCCCGGCCGGGCGCGAGGCGGAGTACTTCAGCCTGTACCAGGCGTGCGAGCGCGGCACGAGCTGGTTCGGCACCCTCGTGTTCGCCGTCGTGCACCAGGTGACCGGCTCCTACCGCCCGGCGATCCTGGCGCTCATCGTGTTCTTCGTCATCGGCGGCGCGCTGCTGCTCAAGGTCGATCCGCGTCGCGGAGTTCGGGAGGCGGGCAACGCCGAGCCTGCCGTACTGTGAAATCTCGGGGACACCTTCACCCCCTTCGGGGAATCTCGCGAGGCCCTCGGACGTTCATACATTCGTAACGGACGAAGGAGTGGATGACTCATGGCAGAGCGCGCACTACGGGGAGCGCGTCTCGGAACCCAGAGCTTCGAGGACGAGCGCGGCGTCGAGATGGCGCCCCGGCAGCAGATCGAGTACGTCCTGCCGGACGGCAGCACGTTCGCCGTCACGATGTCGGTCGAGGCCGAGGTTCCCGACGAGTGGGAGGACCCCAAGACCGGGGTCGTGGCCCGTCGCAAGGACGCCGGAGAGCCCGAGGCGAAGGACGAGAAGGCCGTCCGCACCCACTGGGACATGCTGCTCGAGCGTCGATCCGTCGACGAGCTCGAGGAGATCCTGACCGAGCGGCTGGAGATGCTGCGCGCCGGCGAGATCGGCCCGCCGCACCTGCACCGCGGCACCAAGAAGAAGCCCGCCTAGAGCGCGGCGGCGTCAGCTCTCCCCCGGCGACGCCGACCGTGCGCGAGACCCCGGCCACCGGCCGGGGTCTTCGTGCGTCCAGGGGCCTGTCAGCGGCGGCGCGGCGCCCGGCCGACGAACCCGACCAGGCCGATCGCGACGAGCAGCCAGCCGATCTCGCGGCCCCAGCGCACGCCGAGGGTCTGCTCAGTGGCCAGCGGCACGGACGCGCTCAGCGTGGCCGGCTGCTGACGCGGCGCCACCTCCACGACGTCGCCGTCGGCGTCCACCACGCCGCTCACGCCGTTGGTCGAGGGCACGAGCACCCAGCGTCCGGTCTCGATGGCGCGCAGCCGCGAGATCTTGAACTGCTGGTCGGGCTGCGCGGTGCCGGTGAACGCGGCGTTGGACGTCTGCACGACCATCACCTCGGCACCGCCCTCGACGTCGTCGCGCACCACGTCGTCGTAGGCGATGTCCCAGCAGATGGTGTCGCCGACCTCGGTGCCGCCGATCGTGAGCGCACCGGGGTCCTCGCCGGCCACGAAGTCGCGCGGGATGTCGCGGTCGATCCGCGGCACGATCGAGCCGAGCTGCTGGCGGAACGGCACGTACTCGCCGTACGGCACCGGCCGCCGCTTCACGTACTTCTCGCCGGGACCGTCCGCGGTCCAGACCAGACCGGCGTTGAGGGCCGTGGTGTCGGTGGGACCGTCGAGGATCCCGCCGACGAGCAGCGGGGCACCCAGGTCGGCCACGAGGTCGTCGAGCACCGCGGCGGCGTTCGCGTCCTTCAGCGGATCGATGTCGGTGGCGTTCTCGGGCCACAGCACGACGTCCGGCTGCGGCACGCGGCCCGCCCGCACGTCGTCGGCCAGGCGGCGGGTCTCGGCCACGTGGAGGCCGAAGATCTCGCCGCGCGGCCAGGTCAGGAACACGCCCGGCACGTCGCCCTGGACGAGCGAGAACTGCCGGGTGCCGCCGGGCCCGGCCACGCCGGTCGGCAGCAGCGCGCACACGACGGTGGCCGCGACGACCCCGGCCACCACCCCGAGGGCGCGGCGGACGCTGAACGCGATGACCAGCGACGCGATGCCGGCCGCGATCGCGAACAGGATCGCGCTCGTGCCCGGGACCCCGACGTAGCGGACGCTGGACTCGAACGGGGTGTCGATGGCGGTGTGGCCGAGCCGCCCCCACGGGAAGCCGCTGAACGGCACGCGGCCGCGCAGCATCTCGACGCCCACCCACACGCCCGTGGCCCAGACCGGCCACCAGCGCAGGCGCATCGACCGGCGCAGGCCGAGCGCGGCGAGCGCGAGGAAGGGCACCTGGGCCAGGACGAGCGCGACGTACGCGCCGTCGCTGACCGCACGCATCCACCAGATGAGGACGGCCATGAAGGCGAGCCCGTAGAGGGCGCCGGCGGCGAGGGTGACCCGCGCGCGGCGCGGCTGCAGGTGGTGGACGACGACCAGCAGGACGGCCACGCCGACCACCATCGCGTACGGCACGGCGAGCGGGTCGAAGGCCAGCGCGGACACGACGCCGGCGGCGGCACTCGCCACCAGGGCCACGGTCGTTCGCACGCGGTTACCGTACAGGGATCGTCCACGCCAAGAGCCCGGCCCCTTCGGACCGACACCGAACGAGCTGGAGGCCCGCGCGGTGCCGTTGTCTACTGGAGCCGGGACCCTTGACGTCGTCCACCGCGTGGCGCCCGGCGGGGCCTGTCGGACGCAGTCCCCGGGCTTGGCGGGAGACCGGGAGGCTACGTCGAGACAGGGCGCGGACGGCCCAGCGGCGGTTGGTGGACGGGACGACTCTTCCGCCCGGCGGGCGGCCCTGTCAAGCGGTTTGCCGACGCCGGGACCTTTGGTCAGGGAAGCCGGACGAGCTCGCGCGGGCGGACGTTCAGCACCTCGAGCGCGCCGTCCTCGCCGATGACGGCGATGTCCTCGATGCGGGCGCCGTAGGAGCCCTCGACGTAGAAGCCCGGCTCGATCGAGAACGCCATGCCCGGCTCGAGGGCGAGGTCGTTGCCGGCGATGATGTACGGCTCCTCGTGGGTCTCCTGGCCGATGCCGTGCCCCGTGCGGTGCAGGAACAGCTCGCCGATGCCGGCCTCGGTCATGAGGTCGCGGCCGACCGCGTCCACCGACTCGGCGCTGACCCCGGCACGGGCGTGCTCGCGCTGCGCGGCCTGCGCGGCCAGCAGCACCTCGTACTTGGCCAGGTAGTCGGCCGGCGGCTCGCCCCCGGCGACGTAGTTGCGCGTGGAGTCCGAGCAGTAGCCCTCGGGGGTCGTGCCGCCCAGGTCGACGACGACGGGCTCACCGGCGCCGATGACCCGGTCGGAGACCTCGTGGTGCGGTGAGGCACCGTTCGGGCCGGAGCCGACGATGACGAAGTCGACCGTCTCGTGCCCCTCCTCGAGGATGGCCCGGGCGATGTCGGCGCCGACCTCGCGCTCGGTGCGGCCGACGCGCAGGAACTCGCCCATGCGGGCGTGGACGCGATCGATCGCCTCGCCGGCGGCGCGCAGCGCGGCGACCTCGGCGGCGTCCTTGCGCATGCGCAGCTCGGTGAGCAGCGGCCCGGCCAGCACCTGGTCGGTGACCGGCAGCGCCTCGCCCAGGGCGAAGACCCGCGAGGCCCACATCTGGTCGTCCAGCGCCACCGTGCTCGCCTGGTCGCCGACGATCGAGGCGACCAGCGCGAACGGGTCGTCGGACTCGTCCCAGGTGGCCAGCTCGACGGACGTGCCGGAGTCCAGCGCCGCCTGCTTCTCCAGCCGCGGCACGACCAGCACGGGGTCGCCGGACGCGCGCACGACCAGGCAGGTCAGGCGCTCGAGCGGCTTCGCGGCGTACCCGGTGAGGTAGCGCAGGTCCGCTCCGGGAGTCACCAGGAGGGCGTCGACGCCCTCGCGCTGCGCGAGGGCCTGGGCACGGTCGAGTCGAGAAGTCACGCCGCCACCCTACGGCCGCGCTCGTCACTAGACTCACGGCCATGCCGTCGCGCCCCCGCCTCCTCGCCCTCGACACCGCGAGCCTGTACTTCCGCGCCTTCTACGGCGTCCCGGACTCGCTCAAGGCACCCGACGGGACGCCGGTCAACGCCGTCCGCGGGCTGCTCGACTTCGTCGCGACGCTGACCGAGGCGCACTCCCCCGACGTCGTCGTGGCGTGCTGGGACGACGCGTGGCGTCCGCAGTGGCGGGTCGACCTGCTGCCCACCTACAAGACGCACCGGCTCGCCGACCCGCAGGCGCCGGCCTCGGAGCAGGCCGAGGAGTCGCCGGAGGGCCTCGCCCCGCAGGTGCCGCTCATCCGCGAGGCGCTCGGCCGGCTCGGCATCCCGGTGGTCGGCGCGCCCGACGCCGAGGCCGACGACGTCCTGGGCACCTACGCGGTGTCGTGGGACGGCCCGGTCGACGTGGTCACCGGCGACCGCGACCTGTTCCAGCTCGTCGACGACGCCAAGCCGGTCCGGGTGCTCTACACCGCCCGCGGGGTCCGCCAGCACGACGTGGTGGACGAGGCGTGGGTGCGCGACAAGTACGGCATAGAGGCCGACCAGTACGTCGACTACGCCGTCATGCGCGGCGACGCGTCCGACGGCCTGCCGGGCGTGGCGGGCATCGGCGAGAAGACCGCCGCCGCGCTGCTGGACACCTACCCGGACGTGCTCGCGATCGCGCAGGCGGCCCACGACGACGCGTCCACGCTGAAGCCGCGCGTGCGCCAGAGCCTGCGCGACTCGCTGGCCTACATCACCGCGGCCGTCGAGGTCGTGACGGTCAAGCCGGACCTGCCGAACCTGCCGCAGCCGGCGATGGCCCCGCCGGACCTGGACGGGTTCGCCGCATTCGCCGAGCGCTGGAACCTGGGCGGATCGGCCCAGCGCGTCCTCACCGCGCTCGGCCACCCCACCGACGACTGAGCCCCGGTTCCCGCTGAGCGTGACGTCTCGGGGGTCAGGACGCCCGATCCACCCCCGGAACGTCACACTCAGCGCGACGGTGACCCCACGAGCGGGGCGACGGGATGTTCAGGCGGTGTCGACGACGCCGTGGCGCATCAGCGAGACGGCCTCGCGCGCCGTCCTCCGCAGGTCGCCCGATCCGGCGGCGTCGGCCACCTGGGCGGTCAGGTCGATCAGCTGCTTGATCGCCCGGACGAAGTCGCCCGGCGCCACGTCGGCCTCGTAGAGCACCTCGTCGAGCTCGGCCCCGGACGCCCACCGGTACGCGGTGTGCGCGAAGCCGAAGTCCGGCGGACGCAGGAAGCGCAGCCGGTGCTCGCGCTCGACCATGGCCAGCTCGCCGGCCAGCCGGTCCATGTCGACCGCGACCTCGCGCAGCGACTCGCTCGGGAACCGCGGAGCTGGGGTGTCCTCGTTCGCCCGGCTGCTGAACGTCAGCCCGCTGAGCACCGCGGCCAGCTCGGCCGGGCCCAGACCGTTCCACAGCCCCTGGCGCAGGCACTCGCTGATGAGCAGGTCGGACTCGCTGTAGAGCCGCTGCAGCCGCTGGCCCTCGTCGGTGACGGTGTCGCCGTCGAGGTAGCCCAGGGTCTCCAGCACCTCGCACACGCGGTCGAACTCGCGCGCGACGGTGTTGGTGCGCTGCTCGATGCGACGGCGCTGATTGGACGTGTCGCGGTCGAGCTTGAGGTGCCGCTCGGCCCAGCGCGCGTGCGACTCCCGGTCGGGGCACTGGTGGCAGGGGTGGTCCTTCATCCGGCGGCGCAGCTCGGCGATCTGCGGGTCGTCGTGCCCGTCGCGCGCGGGACGCGGACGCTGCCGGGTGCGCTGGTAGTCGGCCTTCTCGGCCTGCAGACGCAGCGTGTTCGCCAGGTCGCGGCGGGCCTGGGCGTTGCGCGCGTTGAACTGGCGCGGCACGCGCATGCGCAGCAACGGCTCGGCCGGCACGGGGAAGTCGATCGTGCCCAGCCGGCGGGCGTGCCGCGACTCGGTGAGCACGAGCGGGCGGGGCCCGTCGCGGTCGGCCTGGCTGGCCGGGTCGAGCACGACGGCGAGCCCGGAGAACTTGCCGGCCGGGACGTCGATGACGTCGCCGACCTTGAGCGCCAGCAGCGAGTCGACGACCTGCTCGCGCACCTGAGCCTTGCGCCGCCGGGCGCCCTGAGCCTCCAGATCGCTGATCTCGCGCCGGATGGACTGGTACTCCATGAAGTCGCCCAGGTGGCAGGTCGCCGCCTCGGCGTAGCCCTCGAGCGCCTCCTCGGCCTGGTGGATCTGCCGGGCGAGCCCGACGACGGAGCGGTCGGCCTGGAACTGGGCGAACGACTGCTCCAGCAGCTCGCGCGCCGAGGAGCGTCCGACCTGGTGCACCAGGTTGACCGCCATGTTGTAGGACGGCTTGAAGCTCGACTTGAGCGGATAGGTGCGGGTCGAGGCGAGGCCGGCGACCTGGCGCGGGTCGAGCCCGGGCTGGAACAGCACCACCCCGTGGCCCTCGACATCGATGCCGCGGCGTCCGGCGCGTCCGGTCAGCTGGGTGTACTCCCCCGGCGTGACGTCGGCGTGGGTCTCGCCGTTCCACTTGGTCAGCTTCTCCAGCACGACCGAGCGGGCCGGCATGTTGATGCCCAGCGCGAGCGTCTCGGTGGCGAACACGACCTTGACCAGGCCGCGGCTGAACAGCTTCTCGACGCACTCCTTGAACGTCGGCAGGACGCCGGCGTGGTGGGCGGCGACGCCGCGCACGAGCGACTCGGCGAAGTCGTGGTAGCCCAGCACGTGCAGGTCGTCGTCGGAGAGCTCGGAGACGGCGGCGTCGACGTAGCCGCGGATCTCCTCGCGCTCCTCTGGCGTGGTCAGCGTCAGCCGGGCGTCGGCGCACTGCCGCACGGCGGCGTCGCAGCCGGCCCGGCTGAAGATGAACACGATGGCCGGCAGCAGGCCCTCGGAATCGAGCTTGGCCACCAGGTCGGGACGGCTGGGCGTGTGGAAGCGCTTGGCGTGCGGCCGCTTGCCGCCCTTGCCCGGGCGCCGGTCGCGCGGGATGCGCGAGAGCTGCCAGTCTTCGCGCGCGACCCGCTCCAACGCCTTGTTGACGGTCATGCCGTCGTCCTCGAACAGCGGGAACATGCGGCGGCCTACGAGCACGTGCTGGTGCAGCGGGACGGGCCGGCGCTCCTCCATGACGGTGACGTTGGAGCCACGCACCTCCGTGAGCCAGTCGCCGAACTCCTCGGCGTTGGAGACGGTGGCCGACAGCGCGATGACCGAGACGGACTCGGGGAGGTTGATGATGACCTCCTCCCACACCGCACCGCGGAACCGGTCGGCCAGGTAGTGCACCTCGTCCATGACGACGAACGCCAGGCCGACGAGCGTGCGGCTGCCCGCGTACAGCATGTTGCGCAGCACCTCGGTCGTCATGACGACGATCGGCGCCTCGCCGTTGATCGAGTTGTCGCCGGTGAGCAGCCCGACGTTCTCGGCGCCGTGCCGCTCGACCAGGTCGTGGAACTTCTGGTTCGACAGCGCCTTGATCGGCGTCGTGTAGAACGCCTTCTGGCCCCGCGCGAGGGCCAGGTGCACCGCGAACTCGCCGACGACGGTCTTGCCCGCGCCGGTGGGGGCTGCGACCAGCACGCCGTGGCCGTCCTCGACGTGCCGGCAGGCCTCCTCCTGGAACGGGTCGAGCCCGAACGGGTAGGCCCCCCGGAAGTCGGCGAGATGGGGGTGCTGGCGGTCCCGCTTCGCCTGGGCGTAGGCCTCGGCGGGACTCCTCGTCGTGCTCATGGCTCCAGCCTAGTGAGCGCGCCGTGAGGTCACGGAACGAAGACGCGCAGCGCGCCGGGGCGGACGGTCGCGGTGCACGGCAGCGGGCCGAGCCGCTCGCCGTCGCCGTACGCCACGACGCCCGGCGACGACAGCCGCGCGCTGCGCACGCGGTGCCGCTCGAACGCCGGGTGGTCGACGTGGCGGCCGGCCGGCAGCTGCGGGAAGACCTTGAGCAGCTCGGCCTTGGAGACCGGCTTGATGACGACCACGTCCAGCAGGCCGTCGTCGGGCTCGGCGCCGGCGCAGATGCGCAGCCCGCCGCCGAACGACTCGCCGTTGCCGACGGCGACCAGCATGGCCTCGGTGCTCAGCGGGACGCCGTCCAGCACGAGGTCGAACGGCAGCGGCTCGAACACGCGCAGCTCCTGGGCCACGGCCCGCAGGTAGCGCAGACGTCCGTGCGGCCAGCGCAGGGCGTTCGCGCGCTCGTTGACCTTGGAGTCGAAGCCCGACGCCAGGACGGACGCGACCGGCGTGCCGTCGACGTCCATGAGGTCGATCTCGCGGGTGCGTCCGGCGTGGACGACGTCGACGGCCGCGAGCACCGAGCGCAGCGGCAGGTCCAGGGTGCGGGCGACGTCGTTGCCGGTGCCGGCCGGCACGAGCCCGACCGGCACGTCGGAGTCGATCAGCACGTCCAGCACGCCGTGCAGGGCCCCGTCGCCGCCGACCACGACCACGCCGTCGACGAGTCCGGACTCGAGCTCGAGCCGCAGCGCCGCGCTGCGCTCGCGAGCGGTCTGGCCGGGGACGACCACGACGGTGTGCCCGGCCCGGCCCAGGAGGGCGGCCGCCTCACCGGCGACACGGTCACCCTGCTGGCGACCGGAGAGCGGGTTGACGACGACGGCGAGACGCATGGCGCTCACCCTAGAGCGGCGAGGCCTCGTCGTCGGACCAGTCCGGCTGCGCGGTCGCGCGGCGCTGGTCGGTGAACAGCGTGATGACCTCGGCGATGAAGTACAGGGCGGTCATCGGAGTTGCGAGGAAGAGCATCGTCAGCGGGTCGGTCGTCGGCGTCGCGATCGCGGAGAAGACGAAGATCGCGATGACGATCCACGGCCGCGCCCGCACCAGGGCCCGGTGGCTGACCGCCCCGATGCGGTTGAGCAGGATGACGACGAGCGGGATCTCGGCGGCGAGGCCGAACACCAGCAGCATCCGGGTGACGAAGTCGAGGTACTCCGCGCCGGTCAGCAGCGACTCCCAGCCCTCGGGCACGAAGCCGAGCAGCACCTCGATGCCCTTGGGCAGCACGAGGTAGCCCAGAGCCGCGCCGGCCAGGAACAGCGGCACGCCGGTGCCGGTGAGCAGCACGGCCCACTTCTTCTCGTGCTTGTGCATGGCGGGCAGCACGAAGGCCCAGATCTGCCAGAACCAGACGGGGCTGGACAGGATGAGCCCGACGATGAACGAGATCTTCAGCTGGAACTGCAGCGCGCCGCCGACACCGGTGATGACGATGGAAGCGTCGAGGCCGCGCTCCTCCAGCAGCGGCGCGATGCCGGTCTCGTAGGGACCGGTGAGCAGGTCGAGCACCTGCGGGTAGAGGAACCAGCCCACCACGCTGCCGATCGCGATGGCGAGCACGGCCTTGAACAGCCGATTGCGTAGCTCGGCCAGGTGCTCGACGAGCGTCATGGTGCCGCCCGGCGCGGGGGCCGGGCGACGCTTGAACAGCGCCACCTACGGGCGGTCGGTCTTCTTGTCGACCTCGAGCGGGTCGATGGCCTCGTGGCGGGTGGCCTCGTCGTGACGCTTGTCGTCCTCCTCGAGCCCCCGCACCTCGGACTTGAAGATGCGCAGGGCGCGGCCGGAGCCACGGGCGAGCTCAGGCAGCTTCTTCGCGCCGAACAGCAGCACGACCACCGCCAGGATGAGCAGGACTTCGGTGGGGCCAAGGCTGGGCATGTCAGGACTCCTCGTGGGGGGACGTCTGTTCATCGTACGCCGCGAGTGCACGGGCGGCGGTGGTGGTGACCTCGGCGGCCAGCTCGGCCGGCTCGACCACGCGCACGGCGCCGCCGTTGCGCAGCACGAGGCGGCGCAGCCACTCCATCGTGCTGCCGTGCAGGCGGATGCGGACGACGTCGGGCTCGAGCTCGCCGAGCCGCTCGACGTCGTAGTACTCGGTCAGCCAGTGCGCGTCGGGGCTCAGGTCGAGCACCGCGGACGGCGTCTCCTCCCCCACCCGGAACGTGCCCTCGGACATCGCCTCCGGGGCGACCTGGCGGGGCTCGTAGTGCTCGCCGGTCGGCTCCGCGGTCTCGATGCGGTCCAGGCGGAAGGTGCGCAGGTCGTCGACCCGCTGGCACCAGGCCTCGACGAAGCGGCGGCCCTGGGCGGCGAACAGCCGCAGCGGCTCGATGGTGCGCTCGGTGACCTCGTCGCGCGCCGGCGTGGCGTAGGTGATGCGGACGCACTCGCGCTCGGCCAGGGCGCGCGTCAGCGTGTCCTGCACGACCGGGTCGGCCTCCTCGACGTGCACGTGCGCCGGCGACGTCGCCAGCTCGCCGACGAGCGCCTCGAGCTTGGCCAGCACGCCGTCGATGACGTCGGACTGGGCCTGCGTCGAGGACGCCCGCAGGGTGCGCAGGGCGACGATGAGGGCGGCGGCCTCGCCGCGGTCCAGGCGCAGGGGCCGGTCGAGGTAGTCGGCGTTGTCGATGCGCACGATGCCGTCCAGCTCGAGCGCGTCCATGTCGACGTCGATCATCTCGCCGGGCATCGCCTGCGGCAGGCCGCAGAACCACAGCACGTTGAGGTCCTTGACGATCTGCTTGGTGCTCACGCCGAAGTCGTGGGCGACCTGCTTGACCGGGATGCCGTCGCGCCCGTGCAGGTACGGCACGAGCGTCAGCATGCGCGCCAGCTGGTCGCGCGACGAACCGCCAGTCATCGGACGGCCTCCTGGGCGGCGGCGCGCAGGCGCGCCACGGTCTGCTCGCGGACGTCGGCCGGCTCGAGCACGACGACGTCGGGCCCGAAGGACGCGGCCTCCGAGGCCAGCTCCCACGGGGAGGCGTAGGCGACCAGCACCTCGTCCCACTCGTCGTCGACCGGGACGGTGCTGTGCGCGGTACGGCGCAGCGAGTTGCCCCGGCCCCGCCGCACGCGCAGCCGGGCCGGCTCCACCGCCGGGGCGGGGAACAGCTCGTGCGCGAGCGCCTTGAGGTCGAGATCGGCCGGCACCTCGTACGAACCGGCTGCGCCGGTGCGGGTGACGTCGCCGATGACCCGGGTCAGGCGGAACACCCGCGGCGCGTCGCGGTCGACGTCGAAGCCGGCCAGGTACCAGCGCCCGTGCCAGGACAGGACGCCCCACGGCTGCACGTGCCGCACGGACGGCTCACGTCCCGGACGCGCGTAGCTGAACGAGATCGGCACGCGACGGGTGGCGGCGTCCCAGACGGCGTCGAAGGACGGCTCGTTGGCCGACAGCCGCGGCTCGACCATGGACAGCACCCGGTCGTCGACCTCGATGCCGGCGGCCTTGAGCTTCACCAGCGCCTGGCCCGACTCCCCCGCCAGACCCGCGTGCTCCCACACACGTCCGGCCAGGCCGACGACGGCGGCCTCCTCGGGCGTGAGGTCGATGTCGCCGAGCTCGAAGTCACCGCGGCTGATGCGGTAGCCGATCTCGTCGTCGAACAGCTTGTCGTGCGACCCGGTCTCGATGACGATCCCGATCTCGCGCAGCTCGTCCTTGTCACGCTCGAACATCCGGTCGAACGCCTCGTCGGACTGGTCGCGGTACCCCTCGACCACCTGACGGATGCGGTCCTTCGTGAGGAACTGCCGTGAGACGAGGAGCGCGATGACCAGGTTCATCAACCGCTCGGTCTTGCGCGCCACCATGTCCGCAGGATGTCAGTCGGCGTCCAGCACGTCCACTGCGAACAGCAGCGTGTCGCCGGGCTTGATGTCGCCCTGGCCCTGGTCGCCGTACGCGGTGTCGGCGGGGCACACCAGCAGCACGCGGCTGCCGACGGTCTGGCCGATCAGCTGGTCCCAGCACGGGATGAGCTGGCCGGTGCCGATGGTGCTCGTGAACGGCTGGCCCTTCGACCAGGACTCGTCGAACACGGCGCCCTGCGGGTAGACCTGGCCGGTGTAGTTGATCGTGATGGCCTGCTGCTTCTCGACCTTGGGGCCGTCGCCCTTGATCGCGACGTACGCGGCCTGCTTCGAGACCTTCTTGGGCGTCTGCTTGCTCGCCTTGAAGCCCTTCGGGTGGCCCTGGTCGTCCAGCTGCACGGCCGGGACGGTGGCGGGGACCTTCTGCTCGGCGCCCGTCGCCTCGGTGGGCAGCTTGGCGACCACGTCGAAGACGAACACCATCGAGTCGTCCTTCTTGACGTCGATCTGGGTGTTGTCCTGGCCGAAGCCGTCCTTCGGAGCGATGCCGACGAGCACGCGGCTGCCGACCTTCTGGCCGGTCAGGCCCTTGACGAAGCCGGGCAGGATCGCGCCCTCCTTGAGGGTGGCGACCAGGCGCTGGTCGGCCTTCCAGGAGTTGTCGACCTCCTTGGCCGTGCGGCCGTTGTAGGCGACGTAGCTGAGCTTGACGACGTCGCCCTCCTTCAGCTCCTCGCCGTCGCCCTCCTCGATGACCTTCGTGGACGTCTTGTCGACCTCGAGGCCCTTCTCCAGGTCGACCTTCGGCTCCTTGTCGGCGGTGCCGGTCACCTTCACGTCGGACAGCGCCTTGGAGCCGGCGTCGTCACCGCCACCACAGCCGGACAGGACGAGCATCGACCCGAGGGCCACAGCGAGAAGACGGCGCACGAAGTACCTCCTGGAGGACGGGAAAACCTCCCCCACCCTAGCGACGGAGACCAAGAGGATGCTGACAGGCGGCTGTGTGTCTCCGGCAGCCCGTCACATGCCGTCGATGAGCTTCTGGACGCGCTCGTCGTGGGCCCGGAACGGGTCCTTGCACAGCACCGTGCGCTGGGCCTGGTCGTTGAGCTTGAGGTGCACCCAGTCGACCGTGAAGTCGCGCCGGCGCTCCTGCGCACGCTTGATGAACTCCCCGCGCAGCCGGGCGCGGGTCGTCTGCGGCGGGACGCTCTTGGCCGTGAAGACGTCGAGGTCGCGCGACACGCGGGCGACCGACCCGCGGCGCTCGAGCAGGTGGAACAGGCCGCGATCACGGCGGATGTCGTGGTAGGCCAGGTCGAGCTGGGCGATGCGGGCGTCGGACCAGGCCAGGTCGTGCGTGGTGCGGTAGCGCTCGAGCAGCTTGTACTTGATCACCCAGTCGATCTCGCGCTCGACCAGGGAGAGGTCCTCGGACTCGACCGCCTTGAGCGTGCGCTCCCACAGGTCGAGCGCCCGCAGCAGCGTGGGCGACGTCAGGCCGGTGCGGTCGACGAAGTCGGCCGCCTTCGAGAAGTACTCGGCCTGGATCTCCAGCGCCGACAGCTCGCGGCCGTTGGCCAGCTGCACCTTGCGGCGTCCGGTCATGTCGTGGGAGATCTCGCGGATGGCCCGGATCGGGTTCTCCAGCGTCATGTCGCGCATGGGCACGCCGGCCTCGATCATCCGCAGCACGAGGTCGGTGGACGCGACCTTGAGCATCGTCGTGGTCTCGCTCATGTTCGAGTCGCCGACGATGACGTGCAGGCGGCGGTAGCGCTCGGCGTCCGCGTGCGGCTCGTCGCGGGTGTTGATGATCGGGCGCGAGCGGGTCGTGGCGCTGGAGACGCCCTCCCAGATGTGCTCGGCCCGCTGGCTCACCGAGAAGACCGTGCCCCGGGGCGTCTGCTGCACCTTGCCGGCGCCGACGATGATCTGGCGCGAGACGAGGAACGGGATGAGCACGTCGGCCAGCCGGCTGAACTCGCCCTGGCGGCCGACGAGGTAGTTCTCGTGGCAGCCGTAGGAGTTGCCGGCCGAGTCGGTGTTGTTCTTGAACAGGTAGATGTCGCCCTCGACGCCGTCCTCGGCGAGCCGGTTCTGCGCGTCGAGCATGAGGCCCTCGAGGATGCGCTCGCCGGCCCGGTCGTGGGTGACCAGGTCGACGATGTCGTCGCACTCGGGCGTCGCGTACTCGGGGTGGCTGCCGACGTCCAGGTAGAGGCGGGCGCCGTTCTTGAGGAACACGTTGCTGCTGCGTCCCCACGAGACGACCCGCCGGAACAGGTAGCGCGCCACCTCGTCGGGCGACAGTCGGCGCTGGCCCTTGAACGAGCACGTGACGCCGTACTCGTTCTCGATCCCGAAGATCCGCCGGTCCATGTAGGAACCCTAGTCCGCGGACCAGGTCGCGCCAGGTGATCTCACGGCGGGGCGCGCTCAGCCCTGCAGCGCGGTGGCCACCTGGACGTCGGCGAGCCGCTTGAACTTGCGCGGCTGGGTGCGGGTGCGGTCGAGCACGGCGACCTCCAGCGACTCCGCGGTGACGGTGCGCGCCGGAGTGCTGTCGGCGCCCAGCGCGGACGCGGCCAGGCGCATCGCGCCGGCCAGGTCGAGCCCGGGCGCGTAGTGCTCCTGCAGGTAGGTCTCGACGAGCTCGTTCTGCCCGCCCATCACGCCGTAGCCCTGGACGTCGGCGACCGAGCCGTCGTAGGTCAGCCGGTACACCTGGTCGTCCTCGGGCGCGTGCCCGACCTCGGCCACGAACAGCTCGACCTCGTACGGCTTCTCGGCCCCGGAGGAGAAGATCGTGCCGAGCGTCTGGGCGTACGCGTTGGCCAGGCTGCGACCCGTGACGTCGCGCCGGTCGTAGGAGTAGCCGCGGACGTCCGCGAGCCGGATGCCGGCGATGCGCAGGTTCTCGAACTCGTTGTAGCGGCCCACGGCGGCGAAGCCGATGTGGTCGTAGATCTCGCTGATCTTGTGCAGCGCCTTGGACGGGTTCTCGGCCACCAGCAGGATGCCGTCGGTGAACTGCACGACGACGACGCTGCGGCCGCGCGAGATGCCCTTGCGGGCGAAGTCCGCCCGGTCCTTCATGAGCTGCTCGGGCGAGACGTAGAAAGGTGCGGTCATGGGAGTCTCCTGGTCGAGCGGCCGTCATGTCAGCGGGGCGTGCGGGCCGTCCGGCGCGTGCATCCGGGCGGAGATGACCTGGTCGGCGACCGCGGCGGTCTGCTCCTCGGTCCAGGCCCGGTAGCCGTCGGCGGTGATGACCGAGACGAGCGGGAAGATGCGGCGGGCGAGGTCGGGACCGCCGGTGGCGGTGTCGTCGTCGGCGGCGTCGTAGAGCGCCTGCACGACGGCGGTGACCGCGTCGGACTCGCTCATGCCGGCGCGGTAGAGCTTCTTGAGCGACCCGCGGGCGAACGTCGAGCCCGAGCCCACCGAGTGGAAGGTGCGCTCCTCGTTCTTGTTGCCCGTGACGTCGAAGGCGAAGATGCGCCCCACCCCGGCGTCGAGGTCGTAGCCGGCGAACAGCGGCACGACCGCGAGGCCCTGCATCGCCATGCCGAGGTTGCCGCGGATGAGCGCGGCCAGCCGGTTCGCCTTGCCGTCCGTGGACAGCGTGGCGCCCTCGATCTTCTCGTAGTGCTCGAGCTCGACCTGGAACAGCCGGGTCATCTCCACGGCGATGCCGGCGGTGCCGGCGATGCCGACGCAGGAGTACTCGTCGGTCGGGAAGACCTTCTGGATGTCGCGCTGGGCGATGACGTTGCCCATCGTGGCGCGCCGGTCACCGGCCATGACGACGCCGCCGTCGAACGTGGCGGCCACGATCGTCGTGCCGTGGGTGACGCCCTCGAGCTCGGTCGTGCCGTTGTAGCGGGCGCCCGGCAGCATGTCCGGCGCCCGGGAGGCGAGGAAGTCTGCGAACGAGGAACCACCGACGGCGCGGTACTCCTCCGGCAGCATCTACTCGCCACCCTTCTGGACGAAGCTGCGTACGAACTCCTCGGCGTTCTCCTCCAGCACGTCGTCGATCTCGTCGAGGATCGCGTCCACGTCGTCGTCGAGCTTCTCGCGGCGCTCGGCGTCGACCTCGGGGACGTCGGTCTGGACCTCGTCCTCGTTGTTCTTGCGGGTGCTCCGGTGCTGCTGCTCGGCCATGCCGCCACCCTAGTACGCAGGCGGAGGCGCGCTCGGTGGATCGCGTGCCGGTGTCGGCGCGTCGTGCGACGCTCGGGGTCGGAGGTGGTCCCATGACCCAGCACACACGAGCGTCCCTGCGCCAGGTGGTGCTCGACACGACCGACACCCGCGCGCTCGCCGAGTTCTACCGCGAGCTGCTCGGCTACGAGTACCGCGACGGCGACGAGACGCCCGACCCCGACGACGGATGGCTCTCGCTCGTCCCGCCCGGCGGCGGCGTGCAGGTCTGCTTCCAGCAGGTACCGAGCCTGCCGGAGTCGACCTGGCCCGAGGACGGCGTCCCCCAGCAGCTGCACCTCGACCTCACGGTGCCCGACCAGGAGTCGATGCGGGCCGAGCACGAGCGCATCCTCGGCCTGGGCGCGCGGCTGCTGCTGGACGAGTCCGACGACCCCGACGAGGCGCTGTACGTGTACGCCGACCCGGCCGGCCACCCGTTCTGCCTGTTCGTCGGCTAGTCGATCACCAGGTCGAACGCTCCGGCTCAGCGGCCGGTGAGGGTGCGCACCAGCTCGCTCGCGGTGTCGCAATCGTCCAGCAGCTGCCCCACGTGCTCGCGGGTGCCGCGCAACGGCTC
Organism: Aeromicrobium massiliense JC14; assembly: GCF_000312105.1. GTDB lineage: Bacteria > Actinomycetota > Actinomycetes > Propionibacteriales > Nocardioidaceae > Aeromicrobium > Aeromicrobium massiliense. Next base: position 941,306 of record NZ_HE978637.1, on the reverse strand, counting down.
CATGGTGGGCACCCGCTGCAGCGAGTCGTGGCCGGGCAGGTCGAAGACCACCGAGTCCCACGACGCGGCGGCCACGTCGCGCGAGAACTTGGCCAGGCAGCGACCGCGGAAGTAGGCGCGGGTGTCCTCGGGCGGGTGCTCGACCGCGGCCCGCACCTCGGCGTCGGTGAACAGTCGCTGCATCCGGCCGGTGCGCACGAGCTGGTGGAACAGCCCCTTCGCCGGGCGGAGGTCGTGGTACTGCAGGTCGACCAGGTGCAGCTTGGCGTGGTCCCAGTCCAGGCCGTCGCGCTCGCGGTAGCGCTCCAGCAGCGACAGCTTGGCCACCCAGTCCAGCTCGCTGCGGCACTCCATCGGGTCGCGCTCGAGCCGGGTCAGCACGTCGTCCCAGCGGCGCAGCACGTCGTCGGTCATCTCGTCGCCGCCCTCGGCGGCGACGAACTTCTGCGCCTGCTCCAGGTACCAGCGCTGCAGCTGCAGGGCGGTGACCGTGCGTCCGTCCTCCAGCGGCACCGCCGTGCGCAGCGTCGGGTCGTACGAGATGGCGTGCAGCGCCTTGATCGGCTTCGCCAGCACCGGCACGTCGGCCAGGAAGCCCGCCTCGATCATGGCCAGCACGAGCGACGTGGTGCCGTGCTTGAGGTAGATGGCGGTCTCGCTGAGGTTCGCGTCGCCGATGATCACGTGCAGCCGGCGGTACTTCTTGGCGTCGGCGTGCGGCTCGTCGCGGGTGTTGATGATCGGCCGCTTGAGTGTCGTCTCGAGGCCGACGTTGACCTCGAAGTAGTCCGCGCGCTGGCTGATCTGGAAGCCGCTCTCGCTGCCGTCCTGCTTGCGCCCGACCCGTCCGGCGCCGATGACGACCAGGCGCGAGACGAAGAACGGCGTCAGCTGGGCGACGATGCGGTCGAACGGCACCTGACGGTCCATCAGGTAGTTCTCGTGCGAGCCGTACGAGGCGCCCTTGTTGTCGATGTTGTTCTTGTAGAGCAGCAGCGACGGCTGACCCGGCACCTGACCGGCGAGGTCGGCGCCGCGGCCCATGACCAGCTCGCCGGCCTTCTCCCACAGGGCGACGTCGCGCGGGTTCGTGCACTCGGGGCTGGAGTACTCCGGGTGCGCGTGGTCGACGTACAGCCGGGCCCCGTTGGTCAGGATGATGTTCGCGAGGCCGAGGTCCTCGTCGGTGAGCTGCGACGGGTCGGCCGCGTCACGCGTGAGGTCGAACCCCCGCGCGTCGCGCAGCGGGCTCTCCTCCTCGAAGTCCCAGCGGGCGCGGCGGGTCAGGCCGTGCGCGGCCGCGTAGGCGTTGACCAGGTGGGTCGAGCTGACCATCGGGTTGGCGCGCGGCTGTCCCTGCACGGCGATGCCGTACTCCACCTCGCTGCCCTGCACCCGTCGGACGCTCACGGTCAGGCCTCCGTCCCCATGGCTCGTGCGCTCATGGCTCCACCCTAGGGGCGACTACCCCAGCTGCACGGGCAGCAGACCGCGCGGCGAGTGGTCCACCACGTCCTCGAGAGCACCGGCGAGCGCCGGGAACCGGAACGTGTAGCCGCTCTCGCGCAGGACCCGCGGGTCGACCCAGCGGCTCTTCAGCACGAGCTCGGGCTCCGTGCGGATGACGCGCGCACCCAGCTCGAGCAGCCAGGCCGGGGTGGGCACGCCGACGCGGCGTCCGACCGCCGCACGCACCCGGGCCATGAGCTCGGCGTTCGTGACGTGGTCGTCGGTCGCGACGTTCACCGGCCCGGAGATCTCCGGGTGCGCGGCGACGTGCTCGATGGCACCGGCCACGTCGTCCGCGTGCGCCCAGCTGAACACCTGCCCGCCGTCACCCATGCGGCCGCCCAGCCCGACCCGGGCCAGGTTGATCAGCGGGTTCACCGCTCCCCCGCCGGCGCCCAGGATGATCGACATCCGCAGGGCCACCTTGCGCACCGGCGCCGGTGAGTCGAAGAACGTCCGCTCCCACGCCTGCGCCACGGAGACCGAGAACCCCGTCCCGATCTCGCCCGTGAGCTCGTCCATCGGACGGTCGCGGGCGTCGCGGTAGATGGTGCCGGTGCTGGCGTTGACCCACAGCTCGGGCGGCGCGTCGCAGGCGGCGAGGGCGCGTCCGAGCGCCGCCGTGGTCTGCACGCGAGAGGAGAAGATCTCGTCGGCGGTCCGCTTCGTGTAGCGGCAGCTGACCGAGCGGCCGGCCAGGTTGACCAGCAGGTCGGCCCCGTCGAGCACGGTGGGCAGGCGGGTCTCGTCGGACCAGTCGGCGTCCGCCGTGCCGCCCCGTCCGACGGTCAGCACGCGGACGCCCGCCTGCTCGTAGCCGGTGCGCAGGTGGCGGCCGAGGAAGCCGGACGCTCCGGCGATGACGACGGTGCGGGTCATGCGTGCTCCTGGGTGGGACGGTCGGCCTCGTCGAGACCGGTGGCGAGGGTGAGGACGTCGTCGACCAGGCCCCGGGCGACCGGAAGCCGGGAGAGGGTCAGGGCTCGTCCGACGACCGGCGCCAGGCCGTCGACGAGCCGCCGGGTGCGGCGCTGGTCGGGCGAGCCGTCGGTGACCCAGTGCAGCGTCACGCCGAGGTAGGCCAGCCACAGCAGGTGCGGCAGACGCTCCTTGAGTCGAGCGGGGACGCGGGTGCCCGAGGTCTCGACGACGATCCGCATCAGGTCGACGGCCATCTCGCGCGGGCCCGACGACTCCGGCGAGAACGGGCTGGCGGCCGACGTCGTCGGCAGGGCGACACGCACGAACGCCTGGCCGAACGCGTGGTACGGGGCCATGACGTCGATCCCGGCGTGCAGCGTGGTGCGCAGGTTCTCGGCGAGCGGCGCGCCGGGGTCCAGCCTCGGCAGCACGAGGTCGCGGTGCTCGACCTGCACGACGCGGTAGAGCTCTTGGACGAGCTCGTCCTTGCCCGCGAAGTAGTGGTACGCGTTGCCGAGAGAGACCCCGGCGTCCCGCGCGATGCCTCGCATCGTCGTGCCGTCGAACCCCTGCTCGCGGAACAGGCGCAGCGCCGTCTCGACGAGCAACGCGCGGGTCTCCACCCCGGTCCGTGCCATGCCGGCCACCTCTCAGTTGAACGTGTTCAACTAGACCGTAGCGCACCAGACTTGAACGCGTTCAGGTTTCGGAGGGTCAGACCAGCGACTTGCCGAGCGGGACGCTCGACGGCGACTCGGCGTAGTAGCCGAACGGCGGGACGTCCTCGTAGCCGCTGGCCCGGTACAGCGCGATCGCCTCGGGCTGCTTGAGCCCGGTCTCCAGGACGAGACGCCGGACGCCGGCCTCGGCGGCCGTGCGCTCGACCTCGGCCAGCACGAGCCGCGACAGGCCCTGGCGGCGGAAGCGGGCGCGGACGAACATCCGCTTGACCTCGGCGTCGCCCGGCTCGGGGCCGCCACGACGCCAACCACCCATGGCGGCCGCCTCGCCGTCGACCTCGGCGACGATGAAGTGCCCGTTCGGCGCGACGAACTCGTCCGCGGCGATCGGTGCGGTGTCGCCGTCACCGCCGTACAGCACGGCGTACTCGGCCTGGACCTCCTGCGTCATGGCCACGACCTCCGGGTCGTCGTAGGCGCCGACGCGCAACGTGATGGTGCTCAGAGGTACTGCCCCGTGTTCGCGACGGTGTCGATCGAGCGTCCGGGCTCGTTGCCGCCCTTGCCCGAGATGAGCGTGCGGATGAAGACGATCCGCTCGCCCTTCTTGCCCGAGATGCGGGCCCAGTCGTCCGGGTTCGTGGTGTTCGGCAGGTCCTCGTTCTCCTTGAACTCGTCGACGCACGCCTGCAGGAGGTGCTGCACGCGCAGGCCCTTGCTGCCGTGGTCCAGCAGGTCCTTGATCGCCATCTTCTTGGCCCGGTCGACGATGTTCTGGATCATCGCGCCGGAGTTGAAGTCCTTGAAGTACATGACCTCCTTGTCGCCGTTGGCGTAGGTCACCTCCAGGAACTGGTTCGCCTCGGTCTCGGCGTACATGTGCTCGACGACCCGCTGGATCATCGCGTTCACGCAGCCCTCGCGGTCGCCGCCCCACTCGGCCAGGTCGTCGGCGTGCAGCGGCAGCGACGTGCGCAGGTACTTGCTGAAGATGTCGCGGGCGGACTCGGCGTCCGGGCGCTCGATCTTGATCTTCACGTCCAGCCGGCCGGGACGCAGGATGGCCGGGTCGATCATGTCCTCGCGGTTGGATGCGCCGATGACCAGCACGTTCTCCAGGCCCTCGACGCCGTCGATCTCGCTCAGCAGCTGCGGCACGATCGTGTTCTCCACGTCCGAGCTGACGCCCGAGCCGCGCGTGCGGAACAGCGAGTCCATCTCGTCGAAGAACACGATGACCGGCGTGCCCTCGCTCGCCTTCTCGCGCGCTCGCTGGAAGACCAGCCGGATGTGCCGCTCGGTCTCGCCGACGTACTTGTTGAGCAGCTCGGGGCCCTTGATGTTGAGGAAGTAGGAACGCCCCTCCTCCCCCGTGCGCTCGGAGACCTTCTTGGCCAGCGACGCGGCGACCGCCTTGGCGATCATCGTCTTGCCGCAGCCGGGCGGGCCGTAGAGCAGGACGCCCTTCGGCGGCTTGAGCTCGTGCTCGATGAAGACGTCCGGGTGCAGGTAGGGCAGCTCGACGGCGTCCTTGATGGAGTCGATCTGGCCGCGAAGGCCGCCGATCGACTCGTAGTCGACGTCGGGCACCTCCTCCAGCACGAGCTCCTCGACCTCGCTCTTGGGGATGCGCTCGTAGACGTAGCCGGAGCGGGCGTCGAGCAGCAGCGAGTCGCCGGCGCGGATCTTGGTGCCGCGCAGCGAGTCGGCGAGCCGGACGATGCGCTCCTCGTCGGCGTTGCCGAGCACGAGGGCGCGCTCGCCGTCGGCCAGCAGCTCCTTGAGCATGACGACGTCGCCGGTCTGCTCGAAGTCGAGCGCGGCCACGACGTTCATCGCCTCGTTGAGGATGAGCTCCTGGCCCTTGCGCAGGCCCTCGCGGTCGACGGCGGGGCTCACGTTGACCCGGAGCTTGCGGCCGCCGGTGAAGACGTCGACGGTCTCGTCGTCGTTGCCCTGCAGGAAGGTGCCGAAGCCCGTGGGCGGCTGGGCGAGGCGGTCGACCTCCTCCTTGAGCGCGATGATCTGGTCGCGCGCCTCGCGGAGGGTGGCGCCGAGCCGCTCGTTCTGCGCGGCGGTGGTCGACAGCCGGTGCTCGAGCTCGGCGAGCCGGGTGTCGGTGCCGGACTCGTGCGAGACCCGCCGGCGCAGGTGCTCGACCTCGGCGCGGAGCTGGGCCGCTTCCTGCTCGAGGGCGTGGACAGAGGGCTGCTGGTGGTCGCTCATGGTGCACCTCCTGGGCTCTTGCGATCGACCCTACAAGGATCGGGCCAGCAAGCGCGTTGCACGGACGTTGCGGCTGGGTTGCGGCGTGGCGGGTGGTCGGCTTGCTCCTCGGGGCTGTCGGCAGGAGGCCCGGGTGCGTGGTCGCCTAAGCGGCCGATGATGACGCTGTTGGGTGCTTGGCGGGGCGGGTTGTCGGCTCGCCCTCGCCCCGTTCGCTGAGCTTGTCGAAGCTCTTTCTCGTGTGGGCGACCTACGGGCTGATGACGAGGTCGTTGGGTGCTCAGCGCTGCGGTTCGTCGGCCCCGTTCGCTGGGCTTGTCGGTGCGGGAAAAGTGCTGAGCTGCTGGGGATTTCCCATTGTTCCTGTCGCCCCTCCGAGGTAGACTAGAACAAACGTTCGACACGGGGGTCTCGGATGATCAGCGACCAGGTTCAGGCACTGCTGGAGGAGTCCAGCGTGCTCGAGCCGTGGCGCCTGACCGGCGATCAGATCCGTTCGGAGCTGCGAGCCGCGGCTGAGGCGGTGGCCGGGTTGCAGGCCCTCACCGTGAAGCTGACGGCTGCCGCCGAAGGCCTCGACCTTCCCCGTGAGGATGGCTGCACCTCCCCCACCGTCTGGCTGGCCAGCACGACCAACGTCTCGAAGCGGGAGGCCTCCAAGCTCGTCTCCCTGGCCCGCCTCGACCCGACGCGCGGCACCATCACCCGCGAGCGATGGGCGTCCGGCCGGCTCACGACCGAGCAGGCCCACATCATCTTGAAGGCCCTCGACCAGCTGCCGGAGTGGTTCGTGGACGAGCAGCACGACGACGCCGAAGCCACGCTGCTCGAGCACGCATCAGAGTTCGGGGCGGACGACCTGCGCCGGCTGGCGAACCGGATCGTGGAGGTCGTGGACCCGGACTCCGCGGACGAGATCATCGGGGCTCAGCTGGAGCGGCAGGAGAAGCAGGCGTGGGACGAGACCCACCTGTCCATCACGAGGATGGGTCGTGGTCGCAGCAGCATCCGCGGGGTGCTGCCGGACGTGCAGGCCGACATGCTCAAGACCGTCCTCGAAGGACTCGCCTCACCGCGGCGTGACGGGGCGATCTTCCGCGACGTCGACGGCGAGCACTCCGACGCCGAGATCGGACGGCTCGACCACGCCCGCCGCACGGGCTTGGCCCTGTGCGAGCTCGTCGAGCACCTCCCGCAAGACGCGTTCCCGCAGGCCGGTGGTGTCGCCGCGACCGTGACGATCAACCTGGACTACGACGACCTGCGTGAGCGGGTCTCCCGGGCGACCCTCTCGACCGGGAGCGACGTGAGCGCATCGCAAGCGCGACGGCTCGCCTGCAGCGCCAACCTGATCCCCGTCGTGCTCGACGGCGACTCCCGGGTCCTCGACCTCGGCACCAGCAAGCGTCTCCACGACCGCTACCAGCGCATCGCCCTCGCCACCCGCGACAAGGGCTGCTCCTGGAAGGGCTGCGACCGCCCACCCGGATGGTGCGAGGCCCACCACCTCACACCATGGAGCCACGGCGGCGACACGAGCATCGACAACGGCGCCCTGTTCTGCTTCTTCCACCACCACCTGCTCCACGACACCGACTGGCAAGCCAGATTGAGCCAGGACGGCGTCGTCGAAGTCATCCCACCACCACGCATCGACCCCCAGCAGCGACCCTTGCGTCACGCCCGCCACGTCCACCACCGACCACGCGCGCTAGAACCCGCCTGACGCACCCGCACGGGGCTAGCGTCCTGCCATGGGACGTCTCCTCTACTCGATCAACGTCACCCTCGACGGCTGCGTCGACCACCGCTCCGCGCTCGCCGACGAGGCGCTGCACCGGCACGCCATGGACGGGCTCGCCTCGGCCGACGCCCTGGTCTTCGGGCGCGTGACCTACCAGATGATGGAGGACGCATGGCGGCCTCCGGCGTCCGACGCGATGCCGGAGTGGACGCAGCCGTTCGCCCGGGTCATGGACGCGTCCCGCAAGTACGTCGTGTCCAGCACGCTGGAGAGCGTCGACTGGAACGCCGACCTGGTGCGGGGCGACCTCGCCACCGCGGTGACGACCATCAAGGCCGAGCACGACCGCGTGCGCACCGGCGGCGTCCAGCTGCCACGCGCCCTGGCCGAGCTCGGACTGATCGATGAGTACGAGCTCGTGGTCCACCCGCGGGTCTACGGACAGGGGCCGCGGCTGCTCGACGGGCTGACCGCGCCGCTCGACCTCGTGCTGACCGGCACCGAGGAGGTCGGCTCCGGCGTCGTCGCTCGCAGGTACGAGACGCGACGCTAGGCCTCGGTCGTCATCCGACGGTCAGACGCCTTCGGGACGCGGACCCTTGTAGTCGGGGCCGTACGCACCGGGCGCCGGGCGACGGGTCTTGCCCAGCGACCGCTCCCCCGGAGCCATCCGGCGGGCCGTCACCAGGTACGCCGTGTGGGCGCCGGCGCCGTGTGCGGGACGCACGGCCAGGCCCTCGAGGTGCCAGTCGCGGGTCAGCGTCTCGAACGCGTGCGGCTCGGTGAACCCGCCGTGCGCCCGGACGGTCTCGACGAACAGCGACATCTGCGTCGTCGTCGCCACGTAGGCGCACACGATGCCGCCGGGCGTGAGCCGGTCGGCGACGAGCTCGACGCACGTCCACGGGTCGACCATGTCGAGGATGAAGCGGTCGACGTCGGTGTCGGTGCAGGTCTCGCGCAGGTCGCCGACGGTCAGGTTCCAGGCCGGGTGCTCGCCCAGCAGCTGGTGGACGTTCTTGCGCGCGGTCTCGGCGAACTCCTCACGGATCTCGTACGACGAGAGCCGGCCCGTGGGGCCGATCGCGCGCAGCAGGTACGAGGTCAGCGAGCCCGAGCCGGCACCCGCCTCGACCACGTGCGCGCCGGGGAAGATGTCGGTCTGCACCAGGATCTGGGCAGCGTCCTTGGGGTAGATGATCGCGGCGCCGCGCGGCATCGAGACGACGTACTCGCTCAGCAGCGGCCGGAAGACCTGGTACTCACCGTCGAGCGAGGACCGCACGATCACGCCCTCGGGACGTCCGATCAGGTCGTCGTGCTTGATCTGACCCTTCTTGGTCGAGAACTCCTTGCCGGCCACCAGCTGGATGTTGTGCTTGCGGCCCTTGGCGTCCACGAGCCGCACCCAGTCGCCCTCGGCCATCGGTCCGCGGCGCACCCCGGACCAGGTGGGCTCGGCGGGCTGGGCGGCGTCGGTGGTGGGGTCCTGGCTCATGGGTGAATCCTCCCAGCCGCAGGCGCGCCCGGGACGACAGGGTCAGGCGGTGGCGCGCCGGTACGCGGCGTCGACGTCGGCGGCGCGCAGCGACCCCACCGGGCGCCCGCCCTCGTCGACGAGCGCGTAGACCGGCGCCGGGTTCATCGCCACCGACCGGAGCAGCGCCACGCCGCGCAGGTCGACCGGCAGCGGGGGCGCGCCCTCGGGCGGTGGCTCGGCGACGGCCAGGTCGCGGGCGACGATGACGTCCAGCGCCGCGGCCCAGCGGGTCGCCTGCAGGCTCTGGACGGCGCCGGACCACAGGAACCACGCGATGAGTGCCGCCAGCACGACGTCGAACGGCTGGACGTCCGTGCCGCGCGTGCGGGCGAGGACGAACGGCAGGGCCAGCGCACCGACCGCGAAGACCTGCCCGCAGCGCGCGGCCACGACCGTCGCCAGCGACTGGTCGCGCAGCAGGCCCCAGAGCACCGCGCGGAGCACGTGGCCGCCGTCGAGCGGAAGGCCCGGGACGAGGTTGACCGCGCCGACGACGATGTTGACGTAGGCGCTGGCCAGCAGGATGCCCTCGACCGCGGGTGGTGTGTGCGGTGCCGCCACGAGGGACAGACCGCCGAGGGCGAGCGAGGTGAGCGGACCGACGACGGACGTCCACAGCTCCTGCGCGGGGGTGCGGCTCTCCCCCTCGATGACCGTCTCGCCGCCGAGCAGGTGGAGCGTGATCGACGAGACCGGCATCCGGTAGAGCCGGGCCGCGACCAGGTGCGCGCACTCGTGCAGGAACACCGACACGTAGAGGACGACCACGAGGACGAGCGCCGCGAGCACCGGCGACGAGTAGCCGACGAGCTCGAACTGCGGGGCGAACAGCGCGACGAGCACGACCGCCATGACGAGCAGCGACGGGCGCACCAGCACGTCGACGCCCGCGACGCGGCCCAGCCTGAGCCCACCGGGCAGTCTCGTGCTCACGCGACCAAACGTAGAGGTCGCGCCCCCGCGCGGCGCGCCCGCCGCGCGTCCGGGGACTGTCGGTGCCCGCCACTAGGCTCGGGGCCATGACCGAGACCGTGCCGAGCGAGACCTCCGAGCCCGCCGTCGTGGGGTCGCTGTCGCCCAGCCGGGCCTCCGACTTCACCGCGTGCCCGCTCAAGTACCGGCTGCGGGTCATCGACAAGGTGCCCGAGCCGCTCGACCCCGTCGCGGTGCGCGGCACGCTCGTGCACGCGGTGCTCGAGAAGCTGTTCGACGCCGAGGCGCCGCAGCGCACGCTCGACGCCGCTCGCGGCCTGCTGCCCGGCAGCTGGGCCGCCCTGTCCGACGAGGACGAGCGCTGCGGCTCGCTGTTCGACGCCGACGCCGAGCACGAGGCCGCCTGGCTGGCCGAGTGCGAGCAGCTGCTGGCCAGCTACTTCCGCATGGAGGACCCGCAGTGGGTCGAGCCGGCCGAGCGCGAGATCAAGGTCGAGCACGTCCTCGACGGCGGCCTGCGCCTGCGCGGCATCGTCGACCGGCTCGACGTGGCGCCCGACGGACGCATCCGCGTCGTCGACTACAAGACCGGCAAGGCGCCGAACGAGCGCTTCGCCGACAAGGCCATGTTCCAGATGCGGTTCTACGCGCTCGTCGTGTGGCGCACGCGCGGCGTGATGCCGTCGCTGCTCCAGCTGATGTACCTGGGCGACGGCACCTTCCTGCACTACGTGCCCGAGGAGGCCGACCTGCTCGCCACCGAGCGACGGGTCAAGGCGCTGTGGTCCGCGATCGAGACGGCCACGCGCACCGGCGAGTTCCTGCCGCGCAAGGGGCCGCTGTGCGGCTGGTGCTCGTTCCAGGCGCTCTGCCCGGCCTGGGGCGGCACGCCGCCGCCGTACCCGGGCCACGAGCTGCCCGCCGCCACCGCGTCCTGAGCGGCGCCGCCGTTCGCGGCTTCGACAGGCTCAGCCGGCGGGGCTCGTCGCAGCGAGCGGTGCCCCGCTCCCTGAGCTTGTCGAAGGGGGCTCAGGCCAGCAGGGCGCGCAGGTCGTCCGGGGTCATCCCGGCCAGCGTCGTCCGGTGGGTCCGCTGCGCGGCCTGCGGCACGGCGACCATGTTCGGCACCGCCAGCACGTGGCAGCCCGCGGCGTTGGCCGACGTCGCACCGGTCGAGGAGTCCTCGACCGCCACGCAGGCGGCCGGGTCGACGCCGAGCATCCGGGCGGCGGTCTCGTACGGCTCGGGGTGCGGCTTGCCGTGGGTCACCGCGTCACCGGTCACCACCGCCGCGAACGGCAGCTGGTCGGCCACGACCTTGGCCAGGGGCACGTACGACATCGTCACGAGCGCCTGCGGCACGCCCTCGGCGTCCAGCGCCTTGACCAGCTCGACCGCTCCGGGGCGCCAGGAGGCGTCACCGCCGGCGAGCCCGGCCGCGACCTCGGTGACGAGGCGGTCGACGATCTCGGCCGACGTCAGTGGCAGGTCCAGCTTCGTGCGGATGATCTCGCCGCTGACCTCGAGCGCGCTGCCGACGAGGTCCAGCCCGTCCTGCTCGGTCCAGACCTTCCCGTGCTCGGCGGCGATGCGCCCCTCCGCCGCCATCCACAGCGGCTCGGTGTCGACGAGGGTCCCGTCCATGTCCCACAGGACGGCAGCGAGCGCGGTCATGCCGACAACCCTACGGAGGCGCCGCCGGGCACCGGCGACGGGCACGCCTCGCCGAGTCCGTCTGGCGAGACACCTGACCGACACGTGAGACCACGCCCCGAGACGGTCCCGTGCGAAGTCGCCCTCCGCGAGTACCGTGGCACTGCCCCACGACTGCGAGGACCCTCCTTGAACCTCCCTGCTGCTCACCGCCCCGACGCGACTGACGCGCTGACCTCGGCCCTGCACGCGCGCGTGCTCGTGCTGGACGGCGCCATGGGCACGATGATCCAGCGTCGCCGGCTCGAGGAGGCCGACTACCGCGGCGAGCGGTTCGCCGACTGGCCCAGCGACGTGCGCGGCAACAACGACCTGCTGAGCCTCACGCAGCCCGACGTCATCCGCGAGATCCACCGCGAGTACCTCGAGGCCGGCGCGGACGTCGTCGAGACCAACACGTTCAACGCCCAGCGGGTGTCGCTGGCCGACTACGGCATGCAGGAGCTGGCCTACGAGCTCAACGTCGCCTCGGCCCGGCTGGCCCGCGAGGCGGCCGACGCCGTCGCCACCGACGAGCGTCCGCGTTGGGTGGCCGGCGCGATCGGGCCGCTCAACCGCACCGGCTCGATCTCGCCGGACGTCAACGACCCGGCGGCACGCAACATCGACTTCGACACGATGGTCGAGGCCTACCTCGAGCAGGCCCGGGGCCTGGTCGACGGCGGTGCCGACCTGCTGCTCATCGAGACCATCTTCGACACGCTGAACGCCAAGGCGGCCATCTTCGCGGCCGAGACGTTGTTCGAGGAGCACGGCCGGCGCTGGCCGGTCGTCATCTCGGGCACGATCACCGACGCGTCCGGCCGCACCCTGACCGGGCAGACCACCGAGGCGTTCTGGAACTCGGTGCGCCACGCCCGTCCGCTCATGGTCGGGCTCAACTGCAGCCTCGGCGGCAAGGAGCTGCGGCCGTACGTCGCCGAGCTGGCCCGCATCGCCGACTGCTTCGTGCACGCGTACCCCAACGCCGGCCTGCCCAACGCGTTCGGCGAGTACGACGAGGCCCCCGACGACACCGCCGGCACGGTCAAGGAGTTCGCCGAGAGCGGGCTGGTCAACCTGGTCGGCGGCTGCTGCGGCACCACGCCCGACCACGTCGCCGCGATGGCCCGCGACGTCGCCGGTGCGACCCCGCGCGTGCCGCGGGTCTTGCCGCCCGCGCTGCGCCTGTCCGGGCTGGAGCCGGTCACCATCGACGACGACTCTCTGTTCGTCAACGTCGGCGAGCGCACGAACATCACCGGCTCGGCCCGATTCCGCCGGCTCATCAAGGAGGGCGACTACACGACCGCGCTCCAGGTGGCCCGCCAGCAGGTCGAGAACGGCGCGCAGGTCATCGACGTCAACATGGACGAGGGCATGATCGACGGCGTCGAGGCGATGGTGCACTTCCTGCGCCTGGTCGGCTCCGAGCCCGACGTCTGCCGCGTGCCGGTGATGATCGACTCCTCCAAGTGGGAGGTCATCGAGGCCGGGCTCAAGAACGTCCAGGGCAAGAGCATCGTGAACTCGATCTCGCTCAAGGAGGGCGAGGAGGCGTTCGTCGCGCACGCCCGGCTGTGCCGCAAGTACGGCGCCGCCGCGGTGGTCATGGCCTTCGACGAGGACGGCCAGGCCGACTCGCTCGAGCGCCGGCAGGAGATCTGCGGCCGCGCCTACCGCATCCTGGTCGAGCAGGTCGGGTTCCCGCCCGAGGACATCGTGTTCGACCCCAACGTCTTCGCCGTGGCCACCGGCATCGAGGAGCACGCCACCTACGGCCAAGACTTCATCGAGGGCGTGCGCTGGATCCACGAGAACCTGCCGCACGCGCGCACGTCGGGCGGCATCTCGAACGTCTCGTTCTCCTTCCGCGGCAACAACGCGGTGCGCGAGGCCATCCACGCCGTCTTCCTGTTCCACGCCGTCGAGGCGGGCCTCACCATGGGCATCGTCAACGCCGGCGCCCTGGTCGTCTACGACGACGTCGACCCAGAGCTGCGCGACCGCATCGAGGACGTCGTCCTCAACCGACGCCCGGACGCCGCCGAGCGCCTGCTGGAGATCGCGGCCGAGCACGCGGGCGACGGCACGGTCGAGGAGGCCGCCGTCGAGCAGTGGCGCTCGCTGCCCGTGGCCGAACGCATCACCCACGCGCTGGTGAAGGGCATCGACGACCACGTGGAGGCCGACACCGAGGAGCTGCGCGCCGACCTGGCCGCCCGTGGTGCGCGTCCGATCGAGGTCATCGAGGGCCCGCTCATGGACGGCATGGGCGTCGTCGGCGACCTGTTCGGCTCGGGCAAGATGTTCCTCCCCCAGGTCGTGAAGTCCGCGCGGGTCATGAAGAAGGCCGTGGCCTACCTGATCCCGTTCATCGAGGCCGAGAAGCAGGGCACGAGCACGCGCGACACCGCCGGCACCGTCGTGCTGGCGACGGTCAAGGGCGACGTGCACGACATCGGCAAGAACATCGTCGGCGTCGTGCTGCAGTGCAACAACTACGAGGTCATCGACCTGGGCGTCATGGTGCCCGCGCAGAAGATCCTCGACGCGGCGAAGGAGCACGACGCCGACGTCATCGGCCTGTCGGGCCTCATCACCCCGTCGCTGGACGAGATGGTGTCGTTCGCCGCGGAGATGGAGCGCCAGGGCCTGGACCTGCCGCTGCTCATCGGCGGTGCGACCACCTCGCGCGCCCACACCGCGGTCAAGGTCGACCAGAAGTACCACGGCCCGGTCGTCTGGGTGAAGGACGCGTCCCGCTCGGTGCCGGTCGTCTCGGCGCTCATGTCCGAGACCCGCCGCGACGCGCTGCTGGCCGAGGTCGAGGCCGACTACGTCCAGCTGCGCGAGCGGCACGCCGGCCGCCAGGACAAGCGGCGGCTGCTGCCGCTGGAGCAGGCCCGTGCGAAGGCCACGCCCATCGACTGGTCCGGCTACGAGCCGCCGCGGCCGCCGATGCTCGACCAGCCGGTCACGACGTGCGAGCACTGCGGCGCCGAGACCGGTCTGTACGTGAGGCACCTGCACGAGCACCCGCTCGACGACCTGCGCCCGTACATCGACTGGCAGCCGTTCTTCAACGCCTGGGAGATGCGCGGCCGCTTCCCCGACATCCTCAACAACCCGGCGTCCGGCGAGGCCGCGCGCAAGCTGTACGAGGACGCCCAGCAGATGCTCGACAAGGTCGTCGCCGAGAAGTGGTTGACCGCCAACGGCGTCGTGGGCCTGTTCCCCGCCGACCGGGTGGGCGGGGAGGACGTCGCGGTCTACGCCGACGACTCGCGCACGCAGGTGCGCGCCGTGCTGCACCAGCTGCGCCAGCAGACCGAGGGACGCGAGGGGGCGCCGCGGCGCAGCCTGGCCGACTTCGTCGCGCCGCACGAGACCGGCCTGGCCGACCACGTCGGTGCGTTCGCCGTCACCGCGGGGCTCGGCAGCACCGAGCGCATCGCCGCGTTCAAGGCCGAGCTGGACGACTACAGCGCGATCCTGCTCGAGTCCCTGGCCGACCGCCTGGCCGAGGCCTTCGCCGAGCGGCTGCACGAGATCGTCCGCACCGAGCTGTGGGCGTACGTGCCCGACGAGCAGCTCGGCAACGAGGAGCTCATCGCCGAGAAGTACCGCGGCATCCGCCCGGCCCCGGGCTACCCCGCCTGCCCCGAGCACACCGAGAAGCGCACCATCTGGGAGCTGCTCGACGTCGAGCGGGCGACCGGCATCCAGCTCACCGACTCGATGGCCATGTGGCCGGGCGCGTCGGTCAGCGGCCTGTACTTCTCGCACCCGCAGTCGCAGTACTTCGTGCTGGGTCGAGTGGGTCAGGACCAGGTCGAGGACTACGCCGCCCGCAAGGGCTGGACGATGGCCGAGGCCGAGCGCTGGCTGGCGCCGAACCTCGGCTACGAGCCGGAGGACTGACCTCCGCCGGACGGCCTCGCACCCCGAGCGGGGAGCGGCGCTCCTCACGTCCGTCTCGACGAGCGGACCCACGCCCGGTTGGGCAGAGTGGGAGCAGTCGAACGATGGAGGTCGCCATGACGAACCCGCTTCCCCCGGCAGGTGCCGCTTGCTAGCCCCGAAGGCCCGTGGCTCGCTCAGCGAGCAGGTGCTCTCCGCGCTCACGTCCGGGCAGGTCTCCCCTGCCCTCCGCGACGTCGCCCACGACGGTCACGAGGACGCCCAGGTCACGCTCTGGTCCCTGTACGAGCTGCACTACCGCGGCTTCGAGGACGTCGACGACGCCCTCGAGTGGCACCCCGACCTGCTCGCCGTCCGTGCCGGCCTGGAGGCCGAGCTCGAGGCGACGCTGCGCGACCGCTGCCCCGAGGTCGACCTCGGCGACGACTTCGCCGCCGGTCTGTTCTCGTTCATCGAGGACCACGACGGCCCGTCGGTCGCGCGCTTCGTGCAGCGCGACGCGACGCACGAGCAGGTCATGGACCTGCTGCGCTGGCGCTCGATCTACCACCTCAAGGAGAGCGACCCGCAGGCCTGGGTCGTCCCCCGGCTCTCGCCCGGCCCCAAGGCCGCACTGATGGAGCTGCAGTACGACGAGTTCGGCAACGGCGATCCGCAGCTGCTCCACGCCCACCTGTTCGCGCAGGGGCTGGCGGCCAGCGGCCTGCGACCCGACTACGGCGCCTACATCGACGAGGCCCCGGTGGAGGTGCTGGAGGAGAACAACGCGATGAGCCTGTTCGGCCTGCACCGCCGGCTGCGCGCCGCGTCGCTCGGCCACCTGGCGGCCTTCGAGGCGACCAGCTCCGGCCCGTCGCGGCGCATGTCCCGCGGGTTGAACCGGCTCGGCTTCCCGGCGGAGATGTCGGCCTACTACGACGAGCACGTCGAGGCCGACGCCGTCCACGAGCAGCTCGCCGTCCGCACGATCGCCGGTGCGGTCGTCGCCGAGGACCCGTCGCTGGTGCAGGACGTCGTCCTGGGCGCGTTCACCTGCCTGGACCTGGAGGACCGCTTCGCCGAGGCGGCGCTGACCCGGTGGGGCGCGAACGATGCGTGAGCCGGCACAGGCACCGACGCCCACGGTCGTCATGTGCCCGGGCGGCCCCATGCTGCTGCGCGGCAAGCACGTCGTCGAGGACGCCGACGGCAACCTGCACGAGACCCGACGTCCGGTGAGCGCGGTGTGCCGCTGCGGCAAGTCCGCGCTCCAGCCCTGGTGCGACGGCACCCACAAGGTGCTTCCCGAGCGCGACCGACCCTGAACGGAGACCCGATGACCTCGGTCTGGAACGCTGACCTGCCGCACGACCCTTCCGCCCCGCTCGAGGACGGCGCCCGCTACGACCACGTCGTCGTCGGCGCCGGGCTCACCGGGCTCGCGACCGCGCTGCTGCTCGCCCGGGCCGGTGAGAGCGTCTGCGTCGTCGAGGCCCGCACGCCCGGCGCCGTGACCACCGGCAACACGACGGCCAAGGTGTCGCTGCTGCAGGGCACCAAGCTGTCGCAGGTGCTCAGCCGCCGCGGCCCGGCCGTGGCGCGAGACTACGTCGAGGCCAACCGCGAGGGCCAGCAGTGGCTGCTGCGCTTCTGCGAGGACCACGGTGTCGACGCCCAGATCCGGCCCGCCGTCACGTACGCCTCGTCGCCGCAGCAGGTCTCGACCGTCCGGCGCGAGCACGAGGCTGCGTCGTCGCTGGGCCTGGACGTCCGCTGGCACGACCGGCTGGACGTCCCGTTCGAGCTGTTCGGCGCCACGCTCCTGCCCGGCCAGGGCCAGGTCGAGGCCGGCCAGCTCGTCACGGCGCTCGCCCGCGGCCTCGAGGCTCACGGCGGCACGATCGTGCACGGCACGCGCGTGACGAAGGTGCGCGTCCACGGCGACGAGGTCAGGGCGCAGGTCACGGACGGCCGCACGGTCGTGGGGCGGCACCTCGTCGTCGCCACCGGAACGCCGTTCCTCGATCGTGGCCTGCACTTCGCGCGCCTGGACCCGAAGCGGTCGTACGCCTTGACCTTCTCCGGCGTCCCCGCGCCCGAGGGCATGTACCTGTCGGCCGGGCAGCCCAGCCGCTCGATCCGTGACGTCCCGCGGGCCGACGGCACGCTGCTCATGGTCGGCGGCTCCGGCCACGACGTGGGCCGCGACCCGAGCCCGGCCAAGCACCTGGACGAGCTCCGCGCCTGGACGCAGCGGAACTTCCCCGGCGCCGTCGAGACGCACGCCTGGTCGGCCCAGGACTACTCCCCCGCCGACCACATCCCGTACGTGGGCGAGCTGCCCGGCTCCGGCGGACGCATCTTCGTGGCCACCGGCTACGACAAGTGGGGCATGTCGCAGGGCGTGGCCGCGGCCCGGGCGATCTCGTCCTGGATCCTGGGCAACGACCCCGAGTGGGCCCGCCCCATGCGCGCCAGCATGCCCACGCTGAGCGGCGCGGCGAAGTCGGCCCTGACGAACGCCAAGGTCGGGCTCGAGCTGGCCAAGGGCTACGTCCGCGCCGAGCTGGCCCCGCTGCCCGCCCGCGCGCCGGCGGAGGGCGAGGGCGTCGTGGGGCGCCGCGGCGTCAAGCCGGTCGCGGTGTCGACCGTCGACGGACGCACCTGCGCGGTCAGCGGCGTGTGCACCCACCTCGGCGGCGTGCTGCGCTGGAACGACGCCGAGAAGAGCTGGGACTGCCCGCTGCACGGCTCGCGCTTCGCGGCCGACGGCAGCGTGCTGGAGGGCCCGGCGACGCGTCCGCTGTCCCGCACCGAGGCACCGAGGCCCTGACCACGTCCGTCCCCCTGCGCGTCGGCGCGCCGCATCGCGTCCGGCCCGTAGGGTGGACATGTGGAACCTGAGATCCCCGAGCTCCGCCGGCCCTGGCTCATCGCCTCCTTCGAGGGCTGGAACGACGCGGCCGACGCCGCGTCGGGCGTCGTCGACCACCTGATCGACGAGTGGGACGCCAAGCCGCTGGTGGAGATGGACCCGGAGGACTTCTACGACTTCCAGGTGAGCCGTCCGCACATGGTGCGCGACGACGACGGCAACCGCGTGATCCAGTGGCAGACCAGCGCCATCTACTACGCCTCCCCGCCCGGCTGGGACCGCGACGTGCTGCTCGTGCGCGGCCTGGAGCCCAACTACCGCTGGCGGCTGTTCGCCTCGACCCTCACCGGTCTGGCCAGCCTCGCCGGAGCGACCGACGTCGTGCTGCTCGGCGCCCTGCTCGCCGACAGCCCGCACACCCGGCCCGTGCCGGTGCAGGGGCAGAGCACGGACCCGGTCATGACCGACCGGCTGTCGCTGACCGAGTCGACGTACACCGGGCCCGTCGGCATCAACTCCGTCGTGGCCGACTCCGCCGCCGAGCAGGGCATGGGCGTCGTCTCGCTGTGGGCGGCGGTGCCGCACTACCTGGCCGAGCCGCCGTGCCCGAAGGCGACGCTGGCGCTGCTGCACCGGCTCGAGGACGTCATGCAGGTGCCGCTCCCCCAAGGCGTGCTGCCCGAGATGGCCGACGCGTGGCAGCGCGGCGCCGACGAGCTGCTCGACAACGATCCCGACGTCGCCGAGTACGTGCAGGCGCTCGAGAGCGAGCGCGACGAGAGCGAGCTGCCCGAGGCGTCCGGCGATGCGATCGCGCGCGAGTTCGAGCGCTACCTGCGTCGCCGGGGCACCGGCGAGTAGCTAGAGCGCGACGCCCAGCAGGGCGTCCACCACGGCCCGCACGGTGGCCGGCGCGGACTCGTCCGTGCCCTCGGTCGCGGCCCACTCGTCGATGATCGTGAGCGCACGCGGCGCGTCCAGGTCGGACGACATCGCGTCGCGGACGTCGGCGACCAGCGAGCCGGCGTCGGCCCCGGCCGGACGCTCCACGGCGGCCCGCCAGCGCGCGAGCCGCTGCTCGGCGGCCTCGAGGTCGCCCGCGAACCACTCCCAGTCGCTGCGGTAGTGGTGGCCGAGCAGCGCCAGGCGGATGGCCATCGGGTCGTGCCCGGCCTCGCGCAGGCGCGAGACGAGCTCGAGGTTGCCCTTGGACTTGCTCATCTTCTCGCCGTCGAGCGCGACCATGCCGGCGTGCACGTACGCCTTCGCGAACGGCTCGCCGGTGGCGACCTGCGCCTCGGAGGCCGACATCTCGTGGTGCGGGAAGACCAGGTCCGAGCCGCCGCCCTGGACGTCGAAGCCGGTGCCCAGGTGGTGCAGCGCCATCGCCGAGCACTCGACGTGCCAGCCGGGGCGGCCCTTGCCGAACGGGCTGTCCCACGACGGCTCGCCCGGTCGCTCGGCGAGCCACAGCAGGCAGTCCAGCGGGTCCTTCTTGCCCTCACGCTCGGGGTCGCCGCCGCGCTCGGCGAACACCGTCGCCATCACCGCGGCGTCCAGGTGCGACACGCCACCGAAGGCGGGGTCGGCGTGGACGTCGAAGTACAGGTCGTCGTCGACGCGGTAGACCGCGCCGGCCTCCTCCAGACGTCCGATCAGGGCCACGACGAGGTCGATCGCCTCGACCGCGCCCATGTAGTGCTGCGGCGGGATGATGCGCAGCGCCGTCATGTCGGTGCGGAACAGCTCGGTCTCGCGCTCGGCCAGCGCGACCCAGTCCTCGCCGGTGGCGTCCGCGCGCTCGAGCAGCGGGTCGTCGACGTCGGTCACGTTCTGCACGTAGGTGACGTCGAGGCCGCGGTCGCGCCACACGCGCTGCAGCAGGTCGAAGGCCAGGTAGGTGGACGCGTGGCCCAGGTGGGTCGCGTCGTAGGGGGTGATGCCGCAGACGTACATGCGGGCGGTGCCCTCGGGGTCGAGCTCGCGCGCCGCACCGGCCGCGGTGTCGTGCACCTGCGGGGCCGGGCCGCGGCCCAGTCCGAGAGCGTCGAGCGAGGGGATGTCAGGTGCCGACCACGAACGCATGCACCGAGCCTATCGGGAGCCGCCCGAGCCGCACGGCCCCGTCACCGCGCCGCGCGTGACCGGGCCCGCGACAATGGCTCCCATGATCATCGACTGCGCGGTCTACCGGCACGGCGAGCGGCACGAGGTCGACACCGACCCGGTCTCGCTCAAGGCGGCGCTGGCCGAGCTGGACGACGCCTGCGACTTCCTGTGGATCGGCATGCACGAGCCCACGCGCCAGGAGCTGGACGCGGTCGCCGGGCCCCTGCAGCTGCACCCGCTGGCCGTCGAGGACGCGATCGAGGCCCACCAGCGGCCGAAGGTCGAGCGCTACTCCGACCACCTGTTCGCGAGCGTCAAGACCGTCACGTACCGCGACGACGACGTGCGCACGCAGGAGATCAACGCGTTCCTGGGCGAGCACTACCTGCTGACCGTCCGGCACGGGAAGGGCGCGGACCTGAAGGCGGCACGGCGCGACGCCGAGCGGGCCGACCACGAGCTCGAGCACGGCCCGGTCGCCGCGCTGTACGCCGTGCTGGACCACGTCGTCGACCAGTACGAGGCCGTCGCCGCCGAGCTGGAGGCGGACGTGCAGGAGGTCGAGACGTCGGTGTTCTCGCGCGAGCGGACGTCGGACTCGTCCCGGATCTACCGGCTCAAGCGCGAGACGCTCGAGCTGCGCCGGGCCGTCCTGCCGCTGCGCGAGCCGCTGCACCGGTTCGCGACCAGCGCGATGCCCGAGCCGAGCCGGCCGTACTTCCGCGACGTCTCGGACCACCTCAACCGGGCCGCCGACACCATCGACAACATCGACCACCTGCTCGACAACGCGCTCAACGCCCACCTGGCCCAGCTGAGCGTCCAGCAGAACGAGGACATGCGGAAGCTCACCGCGGGCGCCACGATCTTCGCCGTCCCGACGGCCATCGCGGGCGTCTACGGCATGAACTTCGAGCACATGCCCGAGCTGACCTGGACCTACGGCTACCCGGTGTGCCTGGCGTTCATGGGCGTCGTCTGCGGCTACATCTACTGGCGCTTCAAGCGCTCCGGCTGGCTGTAGACCGTCCCCAGCCTGAGCGGTGAGCCGGCAACCGAACTGGTACCCCATTCGGTTGCGAGCTCACCGCTGAACGGGCGGAAGGCTTGCGCACTCACCGCCATGCGGCGGGGTGAGCGGACGGCTCAGGCGACGCCGGCGGTGATGACGCCCGCGCCGGCCAGGATCAGCACCAAGCTGCCCAGCGCGATGCGGTAGGCCACGAACGGCGCGTACGAGCGGGTGCTGACGTACCGGAGCAGCCAGTGGATCACCGCCAGACCGATGACGAACGACACGACCGTGCCCACCAGCGTCGGCACCGTGCCGTACTCGTTCTCGCCGCCGGGGATGTCCTTGAGGCTGAACAGGCCGGCGCCGACGACGGCGGGGATGGCGAGCAGGAAGGCGTAGCGGGTGGCCGCCGCGCGCTCGTACCCCAGGAACAGGCCCATCGAGATGGTCGCGCCGGAACGGGAGACGCCCGGCACGAGCGCCGCGGCCTGGGCCAGGCCGAACAGCACCGCGTGGCCCCAGGTGAGCGACTCGATCGGCCGGGTCTTGCGCCCCACGCGCTCGGCGATGCCCAGCACGACGCCCAGGACGATCAGGGTGGTGCCGATGACCCACAGGTTGCGGAACTCGCTGTCGATCAGGTCCTGCAGGAGCAGGCCGAGGATGACGATCGGCACCGAGCCGACGATCACGAACCAGCCCATCCGCCACTCGAGCGCCTCGCGCGCCTCGGGCTTGACGAGACCCCGTAGCCAGCCGGTCGCGATCGTCCAGATGTCGCGCCAGAAGTACAGGACGACGGCGAGCTCGGTGCCGATCTGGACCACGGCGGTGAAGGCCGCGCCGGGGTCCTCCCAGCCGAAGAACTTGGGGAAGATCGCGAGGTGGGCGCTGCTGGAGATCGGGAGGAACTCCGTCAGGCCTTGGAGGACGCCGAGAACCACGGCCTTGAACAGATCCACGGCGCGAGCCTACCGACGCCGTCGCGAGCGGCCCACTAGCCTGGCCGCATGGAGCGACGTCGTCTCGGACGCACCGGGCTGGAGGTCTCGCGCCTCGGCCTGGGCACGATGCAGTGGGGCCGTGGCGTCGACGCGGCGACCGCGGGCGAGCAGCTGACGGCCTTCCTGGACGCCGGCGGGTCGCTCGTCGACACCGCCGCGCTCTACGGCGACGGGCGGGCCGAGGGACTCCTCGGCGAGCTCGTCGACAAGCTCGGCTGCCGCGACGACCTCGAGCTGGTGAGCAAGTCCGGCCTGCGCCGCCGCGGCGAGGACGTCGTCCGCGACACGTCCCGCGGGCACCTGCTGACCCAGCTCGACCGCACGCTCGCCGCCCTCGGCACCGACCACCTCGACCTGTGGCTCGTCCACGTCTGGGACGACGCCACCCCCGCCGAGGAGACGTTCGCCGCGCTCGAGCACGCCGTCGAGACCGGCCGTGCCCGCTACGTCGGCGTCTCGAACTTCAGCGCCTGGCAGACGTCCTGGGCCGCGGGCTGGCTCGCCGCGCGGCCGGCGGGCGTCCACCTGGCCGCGACGCAGGTCGAGTACTCGCTGCTGCGCCGCACCGTCGAGACCGACCTCGTGCCCGCCGCGGCCGCCCACGGCCTGGGCCTGCTGGCCTGGTCGCCGCTCGGGCGCGGCGTGCTCACCGGCAAGTACCGCGGTGGCGTCCCCGGCGACTCGCGCGCCGCGCACCCGGAGTGGGAGTCGTTCGTCGGCGCCTACCTGACGCCGGCCCGGTCGCGCATCGTCGAGGCCGTGGCCCGCGCCGCCGAGGGGCTGGACGTCTCCCCCACGCACGTCGCCCTCGCCTGGCTGCGCGACCGCCCGCAGGTGGGCACCGCGCTGCTGGGCGCCCGCACCACCGACCAGCTCGAGCACGCGCTCGCCTCCGAGCACGTGGAGCTGCCCGTCGAGATCGTCCAGGCCCTGGACGACGTCTCCGAAGGAGCGCGCTAGTGGAGTACGAGTTCCGGAACCTCACCATCGACCGGAGCGAGTCGCGCAACGCCGTGCGCAAGCTGCTGACCGACTACGCCGAGTACCAGGGCTGGGAGCTCGCCCGGCTGCGCAAGGACCGCACCGGCAAGCGCACCGTCGTGCTGCGCCGCAAGATCATCCGGATGCGCGCCACCCTCTGAGGCTGGCACCTGCGCGCTGAGCGTGACGTTCTGCACGCGACACGCCGGTCGAGGCGTGCAGAACGTCACTCCCAGCGAGGACGTGAGGGCTCAGACCAGGTCGAGGAAGGTGTCGAAGACCCGGGAGCCGTGCTCGAGGCTGGCCACCGGCACCCGCTCGTCCACACCGTGGAACAGCGCGGTGAAGTCCAGGTCGGCCGGCAGGGCCAGCGGCACGAAGCCGTAGGACGTGATGCCGAGCCGGTCCCACGCCTTGGCGTCGGTGCCGCCGCTCATGAGGAACGGCGCGACGTGCGCCTCGGGGTCGTGGCGCAGCAGCGAGACGGTCATCGCGTCCACCAGGTCGCCACCGAACGGGTACTCCAGCGCGTCGTCGGTGTGGTGCAGGTCGACGGTGACGCGGTCGCCCAGCAGCTCCTTCACCGCCGGGACGAATGTGTCCTGGTGGCCGGGCAGGTAGCGGCCGTCGACGTAGGCGGTGGCCTCGCCGGGCACCACGTTGTGCTTGTAGCCGGCAGCCAGCATGGTCGCGTTGGTCGAGTTGCGGATGCCCGAGCCGACCATGCGGATGGCCGGGCCCACGTGGCGCAGCACCTCGTCGGGGTCGGTGGACGTCTCCCCGGTCAGCTCGCGGATGGTCGCCATCAGGTGCTGCATGGACGGCCCCGGCTCGGCCGGCCACGCGTGCGTCCCCAGCCGGGCCAGCGCCTCGGACAGGTGGGTGATCGGGTTGTCGTGCTGCTGCATGGAGCCGTGGCCGGCGGTGCCCTTGGCGGTCAGGCGCATCCAGGCGATGCCCTTCTCGCCGGTCTCCAGCAGGTACAGCCGCTTGCCGCCGACCTCGGTGGAGAAGCCGCCGACCTCGCCGACCGCCTCGGTGCAGCCCTCGAGCAGCTGGGGGTGGTTCTCGACCAGCCAGCGGCTGCCGAGCACGCCACCGGCCTCCTCGTCGGCGGTGAAGACGAGCGTGATGGGGCGGTCGGGGATGCGGCCGTCGCGCTGGCGGGCGCGGACGACCGACAGCAGCATGCCGTCGAAGTCCTTCATGTCGACCGCGCCGCGGCCGTACAGGTGGTCGTCGACGATCTCGGCGGCGAACGGGTCGACCGTCCAGTCGGAGGCCTGCGCCGGCACGACGTCCAGGTGGCCGTGGATCAGCAGGCCGGGCCGCGGGCTGTCCTGGTTGCCCCAGCGGGCGACGAGCGTCGCGCGGCCGGTCTCGGACTCCACGATGGTCGACTCGATGCCCACCTCGTCGAGCAGCGCCGCGACGAGCTCGGCCGCCTTGCGCTCGCCCGGACCGGACGAGTCGCCGTAGTTGGAGGTGTCGATGCGGATCAGGTCACGGACGATCTGGACCGTCTCGGACTCCGGTGCGTGCGCCATGCCCCCACCCTAGGCACCGGCCGCGGACGCGCGCGCCGACGGCTCAGCCGGCGAGCAGCGCGTCGACGGTGCGGGTGAACAGCAGCCGCCCGGCGGACGCCTCGAGCGGCGCCAGGAACCGCGGGACGCCGCGCACGTGGACGTCCTCGCGCCAGGTCAGGTGCGCTCCCCCGTCGGCACGCGGGCGGACGTCGATCTCGGCCCAGCCGCGCACGAGCCGGCCGCGCTTCTCGATGCGGCACCGCCGCGGCGGGTCCCACGAGACGACCTCCATGACGTCGTCGAAGCCGAGCGGCCCCAGGGCCGTGCGCGCGGTGAACCGGTCGCCGTCGACCGTCACGCGGGTCAGCGGGACGACGTCGCCGTGCCGTCGCCAGTCGGTGACCCGCTCCCAGACCTGCTCGGGAGTGAGGTCGGGGTCACGGTCCACCTGGATGAGCGCCACGTCACGATGGTAGGAACGTGGCGGCGCTCCCGCCCGACGAGAGGACCCCCATGGGCACGATGCCGTTCACGTCCGTCGAGGACGTCAAGCAGCAGCTGGCGGACGCCGACTACCTCGCGTCCGACGCGATCGCGACGACCGTCTACCTGGCCAGCGAGCTGGGCAAGCCGCTGCTGGTCGAGGGACCGGCCGGCACCGGCAAGACCGAGCTGGCCCGCGCTGTGGCCCGGGCTGCGGACGCGTCGCTGGTGCGGCTGCAGTGCTACGAGGGCGTCGACGAGGCCCGGGCGCTGTACGAGTGGAACCACGCCAAGCAGCTGCTGCGCATCACCGCGGCCCGCGACGAGTCGTGGGAGGACACCCGCACCGACGTGTTCAGCGAGGAGTTCCTGCTCCCCCGGCCGCTGCTGACCGCGATCCGGCAGACCGAGCCGACCGTCCTGCTGGTCGACGAGACGGACAAGGCGGACGTCGAGATCGAGGGCCTGCTGCTGGAGGTGCTCGGCGACTTCCAGGTGACCGTGCCCGAGCTCGGCACGA
This sequence comes from Aeromicrobium massiliense JC14, assembly GCF_000312105.1. Classification (GTDB taxonomy): domain Bacteria; phylum Actinomycetota; class Actinomycetes; order Propionibacteriales; family Nocardioidaceae; genus Aeromicrobium; species Aeromicrobium massiliense. Next base: position 915,642 of record NZ_HE978637.1, on the reverse strand, counting down.
TCACCGCCGCGCGCCGCCCGTTTGTCGTGCTGACCTCCAACGCCACGCGCGAGCTGAGCGAGGCGCTGCGCCGCCGCTGCCTGTTCCTGCACGTCGGCTTCCCCGACGCCGAGCTCGAGGAGCGGATCGTGCGGCTGCGGGTGCCCGAGCTGGACGACGTGCTGGTGACGTCGCTGGTGCGAGTCGTCGACGCGCTGCGGGCCATGCCGCTGCGCAAGGCGCCGTCGGTCTCGGAGTCCGTCGACTGGGCGCGGACGCTGCTGACGCTGGGCACGACCAGTCTGGACGCCGACGTCGTCCGGCAGACGTTGAACGTCGTGCTCAAGCACACCGACGACATCGACCGCGCGGCCGCGAAGCTCGACCTCGACGCGGTGCTCGCGCCGTCATGAGCACGCTGCCGGACGCCGAGACGGTCCCCCAGCGGCTCGTCGCCTTCGTCGAGGCGCTGCGGGCGAAGGGCGTGCCGGCCGGTCCCAGCGAGACCGTCGACGCCGCCGCGGTCGTCCGCGTGCTCGGGATGCACGACCGCGGGCTGCTGCGCGAGGGACTCGCCGCCGCGCTCGTGCGCCGCGGCGGCCAGCGCGACGTGTTCGACACGGTCTTCGACCTGTACTTCCCCGCCGGCGTCGGGGCCGGTGAGGCCGTGCGCGACGCCCAGGAGGAGGGGCTGGACCTGGCCGGGTTGCGTGACCGCCTGGCCGAGGCGCTGGCCGCCGGCGACGACGCGGCGCTGAACCGCATGGCCCAGGTCGCCGTCGACCTGCTCGGTGGCGTCGGCGACGAGGGCAGCGGCGGCTGGTCGGCGTACCAGACGCTCGACCGACTGGCCCCGCAGACGCTGGTCGCCCGCGCGCTGCAGCTGCGCGGCTCCGGCGGCGCGTCGGCCGGCGCGGGCACCGGCCAGGCGTCCACCTCCGGCTTCACGTCGCGGCTCGACCGGCCCGAGGTGCGCGAGGCGGTCGAGCTGTTCCGTGGCCGGGTGCAGGCCGAGGCCCGGCGCCGCACCGCCGAGGTGCGAGGGCGCTCGGTGGTCGCCAAGCACGCCGTGACCCGCAGCAGCGACCAGGTCGACTTCCTGGCGGCCAACCACGAGCAGCTGCGCCGCCTGCGGCTCACGGTGCGTCCGCTATCGCGCAAGCTCGCCACCCGCCTGGCCTCGCGCCGCCGGGCCGCCCGGCGCGGACGCATCGACGTCCGCCGGACGCTGCGCCGGGCCGCCTCCACCGGCGGGGTGCCGGTCAAGCCGGCCTGGCAGCGTCCGCGCCCGACGCGGCCCGAGCTCGTGCTGCTGTGCGACGTGTCCGGCTCGGTCGCGGGCTTCTCGGAGTTCACGATGCTCCTGGTGCAGGCGCTCAGCGACCAGTTCAGCAAGATCCGCGTGTTCGCCTTCGTCAACGCCATGGCCGAGGTCACGGACCTCGTGAAGGACGGCGGCGACGACCTCACCGACCGCATCCGGGCCGAGGCCCGGGTCACCAAGTGGCACACCAGCAGCGACTACGGCGAGGCGTTCGCCGACTTCGTGGCCGACCACCTGGACGCCGTCGGGCCGCGCACCGCCGTGCTCGTGCTGGGCGACGCCCGCAACAACAACCTCGACCCCAACCTGGAGGCCCTGCACCGGGTCGCGCAGCGCTCGCGGCGCACCTTCTGGCTCAACCCGGAGGCCGCCGGACGCTGGGGACTGGGCGACTCCGTGGCCCTGGAGTACGCGGACGTGGTGCCGATGCACGAGTGCTGCAACGTCGAGCAGCTCAGCCGCTTCGTGACGCGGCTGCTGCCGGCCTGACACACCCGGGCACGAATGCGAGATTCCGGGGGATCCGACCTATCCTTGACCGGTGAGCTTCCCCACCCTTCCCCGCCCCACGAAAGACCCTCTCCTCATGGCGTTCGCGACCTCCGCGGTCGCCCTCTGCCTGCTGCTGTCGGCCCTGTTCGGCAGCCTCCGCACCGGTGTCGTCACCGGCGTGGTGCTGGCTATCGTCGTCGCTGCCGGCCTGCTCGTGATCACGACCGGCAACGACGAGTCCCCGCGACGCTAGCCACGCCCGTGCCCGACGTCCGGCAGCGGCTCGACGCGGAGCTGGCCGCTGCCCTCGGCCGGCTCGCGGCGCTCGACGACGACCACGCGGCGATCGTGAGCGCGTCCGAGGGCTCCAACGCCGACGACGAGCACGACCCCGAGGGCGCCACCATCGCCTTCGAGCGCGCCCAGGTCGAGGCGCTCGCCCAGCAGGCTCGCCGGCGCGCCGACGAGGCCCGCGCCGCGCTCCGCCGGCTCGACGAGGGCACGTACGGCACGTGCGAGCGGTGCGGCGAGCCGATCCCGGCCGAGCGGCTCGCCGCGCGCCCCACGGCGTCCCTGTGCCTGCGCTGCGCCGCCGTCCGGTGAGGTCGTCGGCGCGGGCCCGGTGCTCTACGGTGGCGCCATGACGACGTCCGCGCAGGTCGCCGAGGTGGCGCGCGAGCTGTACCGCGCCCCGCTCAGCGACTTCACCGCCGCGCGCGACGACGCCGTGAAGGCCGCGCGCGAGGTCGACAAGGAGCTCGCCGACGCCGTCAAGCGGCTGCCCAAGCCCTCCGTGGCCGCCTGGCTCGTCGACCTGCTCGGCGAGGGCGGCCCGGCGCTGCTGGAGGAGCTGGCCGACATCGGCGAGCAGCTGCGCGACGGCGCCGGCACCGACCGCGCCGCCCGGCGGACGCTCGACGCCCGCCGCCGCACCCTGATGTCCGAGGCGGTCCAGGTCGCGACCGGCCGTGGACGCGTCCTCGGCCAGCGCATCGGCGCAGTGGCCCTGCGCGAGCTCGACGCCACGCTGCGCGCCGTGGTGTCCGACGAGGGCGCCGCCGTCGCGGCCCGTTCGGGCCTGCTCGTCCGTCCCCTGGTCGCCACCGGGCTCGAGCCGCTCGACGTCCGCGAGTCGGTCGCCGTGCCCGACGCCCTCGAGCTGCCCCGGGTCGGTGCCTCCCGACGCTCGGCCGAGCCGGCCGACGACCGCGCCGAGCGCGAGGCCCTGCGGCGTCGAGCCGCCGCCCTGCGCGAGCTGGCCGCGGCCGAACAGGAGCTGGCCATCAGCCGCACCGCCTACGACGAGACCTCGTTGCGCCTGGCCCAGGCCCAGCGCGACGTCGAGGACCTCACCGAGCGCCTGGCGCACGCCAGCGCGGAGCTCGAGACGGCCGTCACGGCCCAGGAGTCCGCCGACGCCGCGCTCACCCGGGCCGAGGTCCGCCACGAGCAGGCCCGGCTGGGCCTCGACCCCGACGACGAAGGAGCGACATGAGCGAGCACGGACCCACCGTCCTCGACCCCGACGAGGCCCGGCGGCTGCTGGGCGCCGGGGTCGTCGGGCGCATCGCCTTCGTCGACCACGACGGCGCGCTGCAGCTGGTGCCGGTGAACTACCGCGAGCTCGACGGCGACGTCTTCTGGCTGACGCTCGCCGACGGCCTGCTCGCGCGGTCCGCCGACGCCGACGAGGTGCTGTTCCAGGTCGACCACCACGACGACACCTTCCAGAGCGGCTGGAGCATCCTGCTGCGCGGACGTGCCGAGGTCGTCCACGACGACGAGCTCGCCGCCACCCTGCGCGACCGCGGCCTGCGGCCGTGGGCCGCCGGCGAGCGCACCACGCTCGTGCGTCTGCGCTCGACCGCCATCACCGGCCGCCGCGTGCGCCTGGCCCCGGCCTGAGGTTCAGTGGGCGCATGAGCACCTCCATCGAGCACGACGAGACCGGCCAGCGCTACGTGATCCACGTCGACGGCGAGCAGGCCGGGTTCACCCAGGCCCGGGTCGAGGGCGACGTCGTGGTCATGGACCACACCGTCGTGGACGACGCGTTCTCCGGGCAGGGCATGGCGGCCGAGCTGGTCGGTGCCGCGCTGCAGGACGTCCGCGCGTCGGGTCGCCGGGTGCGCCCGACCTGCTCGTACGTGCGGCACTACCTCGACGAGCACCCCGAGCTCGCCGACCTGGTCGAGCCGGCCGGCGAGCCCTCGGCCTAGCTCAGTCGTCGAACGCCTCGCGCAGGGCGGGCAGCAGGCGGGCCACGCCGGTGTCGAACAGCTCCTCCTGCGCCTCGTCGCCGATCTGCACCAGGGCCAGGTCGGTGTAGCCGGCCTCGGCGAACGGCCGCACGGCCTCCACGACCGCGTCGACGTCGTCACCGCACGGGATCTGGTCCGCCACGTCCTCGGGACGGACGAACTGGGTCGCCCCGGCGAAGCCGGCCGGCCCGGGAAGCTCGGCGTTGACCTTCCAGCCGCCGGCGAACCAGCGGAACTGCTCGTGCGCCCGCTGCTTCGCGGCCTCGGCGTCCGCGCCCCACGCGATCGGCAGCTGCGCGACCTTGCGCCCGCCCGCTCCACCGCGCGCGTGCTCGTCCCACAGCGGCGCGAGCGACGGGTCGGGCTCGGTGGAGATCATGACGTCCGCCCGCGGAGCACCGACCCTGATCGACTGCTCGCCGCTGACCGCGACGCCGATCGGGACGCGCTGCTCGGGCAGGTCCCAGAGCTTCGCCGAGTCCACGCTCAGGTGCTTGCCCTGGTACGACACGTAGCCGCCGTCGAAGAGCGCGTTGATGATGTCGAGCGCCTCGGAGAACATCTCGTGCCGCACGTTGACCGGCGGCCAGCCGCGGCCCACGACGTGCTCGTTGAGGTTCTCGCCGGCGCCCAGCCCGAGCGTGAAGCGTCCCTCGCTGAGGATGCCCAGGGTCGCGGCCTGCTGGGCGACCACCGCCGGGTGGTAGCGCATGATCGGCGCGGTCACGTAGGTCATCAGCGGGAGCGTGCTGGTCGCCTGGGCGACGGCGCCGAGCAGCACCCAGGCGTTGGGGCTGTGGCCCTGCTCGTCGACCCACGGGAAGAAGTGGTCGCTGCTCACGGCGAAGTCGAAGCCGGCCTGCTCGGCGGTGACGGCGTGCTGGACGAGCCGCTGCGGCGGGGCCTGCTCGGTCATGAGGGTGTACCCGAAACGCATCATGGCCCCACGCTAGGCGGGGGCCGCGGGGCTCACACCTCGAGCGCGGTCAGGCCGGGCCGACGTCCAGCACCCGCACGACGGCCTCCCCCGCGGCGTCGGACGCCGGCAGGTCGACCTCGGCGCTGATGCCCCAGTCGCGGTCGCCCGCGGGGTCGTCGAAGGTCTGGCGCACGCGCCAGGTGTCGCCCTCCTCGGCGACCATGAACAGCTGCGGACCTCGGGCCGCGGGACCGGTGCCGATCGACTCGTACTCGTCCAGGTACTCGTCGACCGCCTCACGCCAGGCGTCGGCGGTCCAGCCCGCCTCGGCGTCGAGGTCACCGAGCGCGTCCCAGCGACCGAGCGCGGCGAGCTCGACCCGGCGGAAGAGGGCGTTGCGCACCAGCACGCGGAACGCTCGCGCGTTGCCGGTGACCGGGCGCGGCGGAGCGCTGCCGTCGGCCTGCGGCCGCACCTCGGCCACGTCCTCGCCGGGGTGGACGAGCTGCTCCCACTCGTCCAGCAGGCTCGAGTCGGTCTGGCGGACCAGCTCGCCGAGCCACTCGGTGAGGTCGCCCAGCTCCTCGGTGCGGACGCGCTCGGGCACGGTGCGCACGAGCGTCTTGTAGACGTCGGACAGGTAGCGCAGCACCATGCCCTCCGAGCGCGCCAGCCCGTACTCGGAGACGAGCTCGGAGAAGGTCATCGCCCGCTCCCACATCTCGCGCACGACCGACTTGGGCCGCAGCTGGTGGTCGGCGACCCACGGGTGGCCGGCGCGGTAGGTCTCGTACGCGGCCTCGAGCAGGTCGCGCAGCGGCTGCGGGTGCTCGACGTCCTCGAGGGCGTCCATGCGCTCCTCGTACTCCATGCCCTCGGCCTTCATCTCGGCCACCGCCTCGCCGCGGGCCCGGAAGCGCTGCGCGGAGATGATCGGTCGCGGGTCGTCGAGGGTGGCCTCCAGCACCGAGACGACGTCCAGCGCGAAGGTCTCGGACTCGGGGTCGAGCAGCTCCAGGGTGGCCACGGCGAACGGGCTCAGCGGCTGGTTCAGCGCGAAGTTGGCCTGCAGGTCCACGGTGAGCCGCAGGGTGCGTCCCTCGTCGTCCGGCGGGTCGATCCGCTCGACGACGCCGCCGGTCAGCAGCGCGTCGAGGATCTCGTCGACCTGGGCCAGCAGCGCGTCCTGGCGCTCGGGCGTCTCGTCGCTCTCGCGCAGCATGCGCTCCAGGGACGCCCGGGCGTCGCCCGGACGGCTCACGACGTCGAGCACCATCGCGTGGCTGACCCGCATGCGCGAGACGAGCGGCTCGGGCGTGCCGTGCACCAGCTTCTCGAAGGTCGTCTCGTTCCAGGACACGAAGCCCTCGGGGGCCTTCTTGCGCACGACCTTGCGGCGCTTCTTGGGGTCGTCACCGGCCTTGGCCAGCGCCTTGGCGTTCTCGATCTCGTGCTCGGGGGCGAGCACCACGACGTGCCCGACGGTGTCGAACCCGGCGCGCCCGGCCCGGCCGGCGATCTGCTGGAACTCACGTACCTGCAGCTGGCGCTGGCGGGTGCCGTCGTACTTGCTCAGCCCGCTGAACAGCACGGTGCGGATCGGCACGTTGATGCCCACGCCGAGGGTGTCGGTGCCGCAGACGACCTTGAGCAGGCCGGCCTGGGTGAGCGTCTCGACGAGCCGGCGGTAGCGCGGCAGCATGCCCGCGTGGTGCACGCCGATGCCCATGCGCACCAGGCGCGACAGGGTCTTGCCGAACGCGGAGGTGAAGCGGAAGTCGCCGATCTGCTCGGCGATCGCGTCACGCTCCTCGCGCGTGGCCACCTTGACGCTGGTGAGCGCCTGCGCGCGCTCCAGCGCCGAGGCCTGGGTGAAGTGGACGACGTAGACCGGCGTCTGGTGGGTCTCGACCAGGTTCTCCAGCGTCTCCTGCACCGGCGACATGACGTACTCGCTGACCAGCGGCACCGGACGCTCGGCGGTGGTGACGGCGACCGTCGGACGTCCGGTGCGCTCGGCGAGTCGCTCCTGCAGCCGGGTCGTGTCGCCCAGCGTCGCCGACATGAGCAGGAACTGGGCCCGCGGCAGCTCCAGCAGCGGCACCTGCCACGCCCAGCCCCGGTCGGGGTCGGCGTAGTAGTGGAACTCGTCCATCACGACCAGCCCGACGTCGGTCTGCTCGCCCTCGCGCAGGGCCATGTTGGCGAGCACCTCGGCGGTCGCGGCGATGATCGGGGCGTCGGCGTTGACCGCGGCGTCGCCGGTGATCATGCCGACGTTCTCGGCGCCGAACACCTCGCACAGGTCGAAGAACTTCTCGCTGACCAGCGCCTTGATCGGGGCGGTGTAGACGCTGCACTCCCCGCGCGCGAGCGCGGCCGCCATCGCGCCGGTGGCGACCAGGCTCTTGCCCGAGCCGGTGGGCGTGGCCAGGACGACGTTGGCGCCGGACAGGCACTCCAGCACGGCCTCGTCCTGGTGCGGGTACAGCGTGAGCCCGCGCTTCTCGACCCACTGCGTGAACGCGTCGTAGACGACGTCCTCGTCGGTGGTGGTGCCGGTGGGCAGCAGGTCGACGAGGCGCATCGTCCCATTGTCGCGGGTGCCGCGACGCGCCGGCGTGCCGGGCGGCCCCGACGCTGACAGACTCGGCCCATGCCGCTCACGCCGCTCGACGAGAACCCGCGCACGACCGCCCCGCAGACGATCGGCCGGCTCGCGCTGGGCTCGTTCCTCGTCCTCGCCGGCGTCTCGCACCTGACGTTCGCGCGCGACGAGTTCCGCGCGCAGGTGCCGGGCTGGACGCCGCTCGACGAGGACACCGTCGTGGTCGTCTCCGGCGTCGTGGAGATCACGCTCGGTGGCGCGGCCCTGCTGCTCGGGCGCCGCAAGGTCGCCGTCGGCTGGCTGCTCGCGGCGTTCTTCGTCGCGATCTTCCCCGGCAACATCTCCCAGTACGCCACCCACACCGACGCCTTCGGCCTGGACTCGGACGCCAAGCGCGGCGTCCGGCTGCTGTTCCAACCCCTGCTCGTCCTGTGGGCGCTGTGGTCGACCGGCGCCTGGCGTCGGGGTCGCTGAGCCCGTCGGCGCTGTGACGATCGACGTCACAGACTCGCCGGGGCCGAAAATCCCTCATCTGCTTGGTCCGCAGGCCGACGATGGAGGGTGTGACGATCGATCCCCTGGCCGCGGCCGAGGCCCGCTGGCGACGCGACGAGGTGCTGTCCCTCGTGGCTGACCTCCGCACCGCCGAGCACCCCGGGAGCGCCGAGCTGCGCGCCCTGCTGGACGAGCTCGAGGACCTCGAGGCCGAGCTGGCGCTCGGCTGATCGCGCCCGGTCAGCCCTCCGCGACGACCACCCGGTCGCGTCCCTGCGCCTTCGCGCGGTAGAGCGCCGCGTCGGCCGCGGCGATGGCCTCCTCGACTCTCTCCCCCGGCTCCAGCGGCGCCACGCCGAAGCTGGCGGTCACCGGCGGCCCGTCGTGTCCCGCTCCCGTGACGTGCAGGCGCACGTCCTGCATGACGTGCTCGGCCTCCGCGGTGCTGGCGCCCGGCAGCAGGAACACGAACTCCTCGCCGCCGTACCTCCCGAGCAGGTCGGTCGAGCGCAGGGCCTGCCGGCTGCTCGTGGCGAACGAGCGCAGCACCTGGTCGCCGGCGTCGTGCCCGTGCTGGTCGTTCACCTGCTTGAAGTGGTCGATGTCGACCAGGACGACGGCCGCGGGCCGACGCGCCCGGGCCAGCAGCCGCGCCTCGACCTCGGCCAGGCGCAGGAACTCCTGCCGGTTGAGCAGGCCGGTCAGCCCGTCCCGGCTGGCCCGCACCTGCAGGTCCATCGTCTGCTGCTCGGTGTGCAGCGCGGCGACGGTGAAGGTGATCGCGATGAGCAGGACGAGGATCGCGAGCGTCGTGGGCACGGCGCCGAACGTGCGCCGGAAGAACGCGTCGTCCGGGCCGAGAAGCACGAAGAACACCAGGCGGAGGAGGTAGTAGGTGCCGAACAGGGCGCCGGCCGCACCGACCACGCGCTGCAGCCGGGCGACGTCACCGCGGCGGTCGGTCCACAGCGTCGCGGCCGCGATCCACGACAGGACGCCGACGAGCCCGAGCACGACCTCCGCGCCGGACCACACGTTCGTCTCCGCGTCGTCCCACCAGGACGCGGCCAGGGCCGCCACCGGGGGGACGGCCAGGAACCACGACGGTGTGCGCAGGCCACGCAGGGAGCGCGCTCCCGAGACGGCGAAGGTCACGCCCAGCACCACCACCGCGTTGCCGAGCGGGTTGGCCCAGCGCTGGGCCTGGGTGCCGTTGAGCACGTACAGCAGCGTCCCGCCGCCGATGCTCAGCAGGGCCAGGCACCAGTGCCCGACGAAGGCCGCCCGGGTGATCCGGTAGGTGACCGCGTAGAAGAGCAGCAGGGTCGTGACCAGGACGAGGCACAGCGCCACGCGCAGCGTCGCGGGGTCGAGCTCGAGCGTCATGGATCCTCCGTGGTCCCCGGCCGGCGCCAGCATCATGGCACGGTCCGCCCGTCCCTCGTGGCGAGTCGCGGGATCCGGCTCGGACGACCTGCGCCGAACCCGTCCGCCCCACCGACCTGTCACCCGCCCGTAACCCGGCGGGCCGTGCTCGACATGTGAACGTGACATCTTCGGTGTAGAACTGCGAGTCACGAGGGAAGACGCCGTCCCCGGACGAGGAGGTCGCATGACGGAGCAGGGCCGGACCGTGATGGTGCTGTCGGGCGGGGCCTCGCGCGGCGCCGCGCAGATCGGCATGCTGCGGGCCCTGCTCGAGCGCGACATCGTCCCCGACCACCTGGTCGGCACGTCCGTGGGCGCGCTCAACGCCGCCTTCGTGTCCTGCGACCCGACGCCGGCCCGGGTCGACGAGCTGCACGAGGGATGGCGCGGGCTCAGCGGCGGCACGATCTTCCCCGGCGGCACCCTCACCCGCGTACGTCACCTGATGCGCCGGCGGCCGTACCTGTACGACAACGCGAACCTGGCCGGCCTGATCGACGACTGGGTGCCGTTCGAGCGGGTCGAGGACCTGCCCACCCCCGTGCGCATCGTGACCTCCGAGCTCGGCTCGGGCCTGCCGTCGTACCACGACTCCGGCGCGCTGCGGGACGTCCTGCTGGCGTCCACCGCCCTGCCGGCGGTGTTCCCGCCCGTACGGCTCAGCAGCCCGCTGACCGGCGAGGAGTCCATCCATGTCGACGGCGGCATCACCGACAACGTGCCGCTCGCCGGTGCCGTCGACCTGGAGCCCACGACCGTCTACGTGCTCAACGTCAGCCCGCCGGTGCGGGCGCGGGCGCCGCGCAACCCGATCGACGTGCTGATCATGTCGCTGGGCGCGTCGATGCGCCTGCGACCCGTCGTCGACCTGGGCCCGCAGACCCGCGTCGTGCAGCTCACCTTCCCCGAGCTGGACGTGCCGATGACCGACTTCACCCAGACCGACGCGCTCGTCGAGGCCGGGCACGAGGCTGCTGCCGCCGTGCTCGACACCGTGGCGGCCGAGTCGGCCGAGGTGCCGCGCCTGCGGCTGCTGCCCGGGCTGCGTCGCCGCTCGCGCGAGCAGGTGGCCTAAGCCAGCTCGACGAGCTCGCCGGGGGTGCGATCGGCGGCGTCGGCGTGACCGAGCCGGTCGCGGCCGGCCCGCTTCGCCCGGTACAGCGCGGCGTCGGCCGCGGCGACCACGGCCGGGAGCCCGCGGTGGGCGGTGGTCGACACGACGCCGTAGCTCGCAGTCACCTGCAGGGCCGGGTCGGGCATCGGCAGGGCGCACAACCGCGCCCGCAGCTCACGGACGACGCGCTCGGCGTCCTTCGGCGACGAGCCGGGCAGCAGCAGGACGAACTCCTCGCCGCCGATCCGCGCCACCAGGTCGGAGGCCCGCACCACGGAGCGGCAGGCGTCGGCGAACGCGCACAACACCCGGTTACCCTCCTCGTGGCCCCAGGTGTCGTTGACCGCCTTGAAGTGGTCGAGGTCGGCGATGACGAGGGTGCCGGGCATGCCGCCGCGGCGCATGCGCTCGACGGCGATCGACGCACGACGGTCGAACTCGGCGCGGTTGAGCAGCTGGGTCAGGCCGTCGCGCGTGGCCTGGCTGCGTAGCTCGCGCACCTGCTGCTCGGTCGACAGGGCGGTCATGCCGAGCACGCCGCCGACGAGCACGGCCAGGTTGACCAGCGTGGCGGGCACCGGACCGAACAGGACCTCGTACCGCTCGTCCTGCGGGCCCATCGTCAGGAACGAGACCGTACGGACGAGGTAGAACGCGGACTCCACGGCGATCGCGCAGGCGAGCGCCCGGCGCAGGCCCGCACGGGGGCCGGTGGTGGTCCACAGGTGCACGGCGGTCGCGCCGGTGGCGAGGCCGAGCAGCGGGAGGTAGAGCCAGTCCCCCGCCCAGACCTTCGTTCCGGGCTCGTCCGCGGCGGTCACGGCGGCGACGAGCACGGGCGGGACCACCAGGGTCCAGGACGCCGTGAGGCCGTCGACGAGGCGGACGCCGGCGTACAGCGCGATCGCGCCGCCGAGCAGCAGCGCGTTCGCCGGCGGCAGCACCAGCGCCTGGGCGGACGTTCCGACGCCCAGGAGGAGCGTCGTGCCCAGCACGATGGACAGCAGCGCCAGGCACCACAGGGCGGCGTAGGCGGCGCGCGTCACCCGGTAGGTGACGACGTAGAACAGCACCAGGGCGGCCAGGACGACCACGCCCAGGCTGATGCGCAGCGACGCGATGTCCAGTGCTTCCACGCTCGACCTCCCCGGAGAGTACGGCCAGCGTGCCAGGTCGGCACCGGTGGCGGACCGGTTTGGCACGGAACCACCCGGACGGGCTAGGCACGTCCGGGTCGAACGACGGAGCCCCGGCCCCCACGAGGGGTCCGGGGCTCGCGCCGTCCGTGCCCGGGCGGGCTCGGCCGTCCGGCTAGCGCAGTCGCTTGATGGTCTCGCCGCGGAAGAACCCGGGCTGGAGGACGCGCATCACGACCATGATCACGACCCCCAGCAGCAGCACTGCAGCGCCGAGGACGAAGACCGTGCCGATGCCGAGGACGCTCGAGCCCGAGCCGTACCCGGGGTCCATCGAGTCGCGGGCAGTGCTGACGAACATCACCAGGAGGATGAGGCCGCCGAGCAGCGGCGCGAGCAGCTTGAAGGCGAAGCTGCGCGCCGAGGAGAACGCCTCGCGACGGAAGTACCAGACGCACGCCAGCGCGGTCACGCCGTAGTAGAAGCAGATCATCAGGCCCAGCGCGGTGATCGTGTCCCACAGCGCGTTCTCGCTGAGCAGGCGGGTGATGACGTAGAACCCGCCCGCCGTCGCGCCGGCGGTGATCGTCGCGACCGACGGCGACATGAAGCGCGGCGAGATGCGGGACAGGCCGGACGGCAGCGCCTTGTAGTGGCTCATGGCCAGCATCGTGCGGGCCGGCGAGACGAGGGTCGACTGCAGCGACGCGGCCGACGACGACAGGATCGCGAGCGACATGAGGATCGCGAACGGCCCCATGATCGGCTCGGCCAGGACGGCGAACATCGACTCCTGGTTGTCGGGGTTCCCCGCGCCCAGACCCGTCGTGCCGATGCCCGCGTAGGCGATGACCGCCACCGAGCACAGCATGTAGATCGCCATGATGACCAGCACCGTCAGGGTCGCGGCGCGGCCCGGGACCTTCTCGGGGTCCGTGGTCTCCTCGTTCATCGTGAGCGTCACGTCCCAGCCCCAGAAGATAAAGATCGACAGCGAGACGCCGGCGGCGAAGGCGCCGAACGACTCGATCGCCGTCGGGTCGAACCACTCCAGGGAGACCGGCGTGGCGTCGAAGGCCGTGCCGTTGTTCACGTGGACGAACGCCGACACGGCGAACCAGGTGAGCACCACCACCTGGAACGTCACCAGGACGTACTGGAACGCCTTGGTCGCCTCCATGCCGCGGTAGGAGATCCAGCAGGCGGCGGCGATGAACACGAGCGTGGTCGGGATGTTGATCCACAGGTTCGTGGTCAGGTCGGCGAGGTCGTCGTTCCCCGTGACCTGCCCGAGCATGATGTAGAAGAAGTCCACCGCCACCGCCGCCAGGTTCGACAGCACGATGATCGTGGCGGCGATCAGGCCCCAGCCGCCCATCCAGCCGATCCACGGCCCGAACGCGCGCGTGGCCCAGGTGAACGACGTGCCCGAGTCGGGCATCGCACGGTTGAGCTCGCGGTAGCCCAGTGCGACCAGCAGCATCGGCAGGAACCCGGCGATGAAGACGGCGGGCAGCTGGGTCCCGACCTCGGCCACCGTCGGGCCGAGGGCCGCGGTCAGGGTGTACGCCGGCGCGATGCACGAGATGCCGATGACGACCGCGCCGAGCACGCCGACGGTGCCGGTGCTGAGGCCCTTGCTGCTCAGGCCGGTCTCGGACGGCGGGGCGGGCTCGAGGGTGCTGTCTGCACGACTCATGTCGGTGATCCTTCGCTCCGAGGCGTCGTACGTCGACGGCGCCCTGGGGTGGGTGCTGCTACGACGAGGTGGGGGTCTTGTAGCTCTTGGGGACGACCATCAGCGGGACCGGCAGGGTGCGCAGCACCCGCTGGGCGGTGGCGCCGAGGAACAGACGACGCTTGCGCGCCAGCCGGCTGGACCCGACGACGGCGATCTCCCCGGGCTTCCAGGTCAGCTCGGCGACGGCGTCGTCGATGCTGCTGCCGGACGCCACGGTGACCTCGGCGTCGATCCCGAGCTCCGCGACGAGCTCGGCGACCCGGGCCCGCTCGGCGGCCACGAGCTCCGCGACGGTCGCGGAACCGTCCGGCAGCTCGTCCTGGGCCAGCAGGGAGACGATGCGCAGGGGAAGTCCCTGGGCAGCGGCCGACTCGGCGGCGAAGCGCAGCAGCGCCTTGTGGCCGGGCCGGTTCCCGACCAGGACGGTGTACCGCTCCAGCCGTCCCTGGGCCTGCTCCAACGAGGCGACCGCCTCCGGGGAGCCCATGGCGACGGGGATCGGCGAGGAGTGCAGCAGGGCGCTGGCGACGGCACCGGGCGCGAAGAACCCGGCGACGTGACGCTTGCGTCCGCCGAGGACGATCGCCTGCGCGCCGGTCTCCTGGGCCATCGCGACGAGTCCCTCGGCCGGCGAGGAGACCGCGCGGGCCATGACCCGGGCGCTGAACCCCTCGGGCACCAGGGCCAGCGCCTCCTCGGCCCAGGCGTCGACCTGGTCGGCCAGCACGGAGGAGTACCCGTGGTCGCTGCCGGGGTAGACGGCCGAGAACGGAGTGTGCTCGGGCAGCACGATGGCCAGGTCCAGGTGGGCGCCGGGTCCGCCGAGCGCGCAGGCCAGGGCGATCGCCTCGGCGCCGCGGTCGTCCGCGGTGTACCCGACGAGCCAACGCATGGTCAGGCCCCCTTCGAGGTGAGGGCACCGAACGGCGAGGTGGCGCCGTCGAGGTCCGGGTCGGGCGTGGTGCCGTCCAGCGCCGCGACGATGCGCGCCGCGGTGCGCCGGCCCATGCGGACGGCGCCGTCGACGTGCTGGTACCCCTCGCCGGCCAGGTCGGACGAGGAGAAGTAGATCGGACCGACGTTCTGGTGCTGGTCGGGACCGAACCGGTGGAGCCCGCCCAGGTCGTAGCTGGTGGCGTAGGCGCCGCGCGTCCACTCCTCGGAGGCGAAGTCGGACTCGTAGTAGACGACCGGGTCGAGGGCCTCGTCACCCAGGAACGAGGCGACGCTCCGCAGCACGGCGGCCTTGCGGTCCTCGGGCGCCAGCGCGAACATCTCGTCGGCGCGCAGGTCGGAGATGAACCCGACGAGCGTGCCGGTGGACTCGCCGACGTAGGTGTTGTCGTAGACCTCGCTCACCACGCCGGCCGGGGCGAAGCCCGTGCCCGACAGGCCCTGCTCGCGCCAGAACGGGCGGTCGTAGACGGCGTGGATCTTGATGACCAGGCCCATCGACTGGTGCTGGTGCGTCACGTGCTGGCGGCGAGGCAGCGGCGGGTCGTAGGAGATGCGCGAGTACAGGTTCGGCGGCACCGCGAGCACGACCTTGCGAGCCTTCACCGTCACGTCCGCGCCGTGCGCCACGACGCCGTCCTCGGACCACTCGAGCCGCAGCACGGGGTTCGCGAGGTGGACGTCGTCGCCCAGGCGCTCGGCCAGCGCCAGGGACACGCCCTGCATCGTGCCGACCACACGGCGGTCGAGGATGAAGTCCTCGTCCACGAGGTTCGAGAACGACCCGGCGGACGCCGCCATGAGCAGCGCCTGCAGCGCCGAGAAGGCGTAGGCCGGCTTGGTCAGCATGCCGCCGGCGATGAACGGCGCGACGTTGGCGCACGCCTCCTCGTCGGGCGAGAGCGTCCGCAGCCAGTCGTGGAAGGAGATGCGGTCGAGCTCCTCGGCGCGGGGGTGGTCCCAGGGCGCGTCGGGGTCGACCTCGGCGACGACGGCGTCGATCGCCGCGACGAGGGACCGCATCTGCGCGACCGTCGGGTCGGCCAGCGGGAAGTCGTCCCCGGTGAAGACCGTGCGGGTGCCGTCCGCGGCGACGTAGACCGACGCGCCCTCGCGGTAGCGCTCGAACGTCTCCAGGCCGAGCTCGTCGATCAGCGAGTACAGCGCGGTCTGGTCCGGCGAGACCCACTGGCCGCCGATCTCGATCGTCGCGCCGTCCATCCGCTCGGTCCACGTCCGGCCGCCGACGCGGTCGCGGGCCTCGAGCACCGCCACCGTCCGTCCCGCCTTGCGCAGCTCATGGGCCGCGGTGAGACCGGACGGGCCGGCGCCGACCACGACGACGTCGCGCTCGAGGAATCGCATGATGCCTTCTTCCTGGGAGGATCTAAATGAACTGGATTCATTTAACTGCGCCTGCGATAGTAGCCGACGTGTCCCGCATCACGCACATCCCCGTCAGGAGGCGACCGTGAGCCAGCCCACCACCGGTCCGGCTCCGGCACGTCGGCGTCGAGCCGGACGGCCGGCGTCCGGCGTGCTCGACCGCCGGCTCATCGCGCGGGCCGCGCTGGACGTCGTGTCGGCCCACGGGTACGCCGGCCTCACCATGTCGGCGGTCGCGAGGGCGCTGGACGTCGCCCCGTCCGCGCTCTACAACCACGTCGGCTCCAAGCAGGAGCTGCTGCAGTGGATCCAGGAGCTGGTGATGGACGGCGTGGACCACTCGCTGTTCGCCACCCGTCCGCTCGACGAGGCGCTCGTGCGCTGGGCTCAGACCTACCGCGACGTGTTCGCCGACCACGCGCCGCTGATCCCGCTCATCGCGGTCATGCCGGTCTCGAGCTCACGACGTCTGCTCGAGATGTACGAGTCGGTCACCGCCGGGTTCGTCCGGGCCGGGTGGCCGCGGGAGGCGATCGTTCCCGCCATCGTCGCGCTGGAGTCCTTCGTCTTCGGCTCCGCGCTCGACGCGACGGCGCCGGCGGACATCTTCGACCCCGGCGAGCACGCCGGCACCCTGCCGCAGTTCGAGGACGCGGTAGGCGCGCAGCGGGCGACCGGGAAGCGCAGCGCGGACGCCGCCTTCGCCGTGGGCCTGCGGGCCATGGTGGCGGGCCTGCTGGCGTCGCGCGGCTGAGGCCCCTCGCGGGGAAAGAAAAGAGCAGGCCCCCGATGATCGGGGACCTGCTCTGCTGTGTCCGAGGGGGGACTTGAACCCCCATGCCCTATACGGGCACTAGCACCTCAAGCTAGCGCGTCTACCTATTCCGCCACCCGGACTCGGGCTCTTGCGAACCCGCTGTGACAACTCCCGAAGACTACCAAACCTCGCTCGGGGCTCCCAAACCCGGGTCCCCCTCACGCGTCCCCAGGACGACGGAGGGGCCCCGGGAGGTATGAGCTCTCGGGGCCCCGTCACGAGCGAGCGTGATGTCTCTCGCCCGGATCCGGCAGCGGCTGTCATCGGTCCCGACCGTCCGCATCACCGGCGGCGCGCGTCAGGGGGCAAAACCGTGGCGACTGGGATGCGATGTCCCCGCTGCCTACGCGCTCCGGCGGACCGGAGCGTGGTTCCTTTCTAGGGGCCGGGCACCCTCCGGCGCAAGCAGTTTGCCGAAGAAAGGCGGAGACCGGACGCCGGTCCACCGGACGCCCACAGGCTGGCGCTCGCCGCCCACAGGCAGGACCCGGTTGTGCACGCTCCACCCACAGGTCCGTCCACAGGTGGGGACGATCAGAACGTCGACCCGATCGCGTGGATGAGCAGACCGACGAGCCCGCCCACCACCGTGCCGTTGATCCGGATGAACTGCAGGTCGCGACCGACGTGCAGCTCGATGCGCTCGGCCGTCTCCTTCCCGTCCCAGCGGTCGACCGTCGCCGAGATGACCGAGGCGAGCTCGTGCCCGTAGCGGTCCACGACGTAGGCGGCGCCGTCGGCGAGCAGGTCGTCGGCCCGCTGGGCGAAGGCCGCGTC
Source organism: Aeromicrobium massiliense JC14 (assembly GCF_000312105.1). Classification (GTDB taxonomy): domain Bacteria; phylum Actinomycetota; class Actinomycetes; order Propionibacteriales; family Nocardioidaceae; genus Aeromicrobium; species Aeromicrobium massiliense. The sequence goes on along the minus strand of NZ_HE978637.1, from coordinate 898,211 downwards.
GGTGCTGAGCCGCTCCCCCAGCGCGGTGAGCTCGGCGACCGCCCGGGCGCGCAGCGGGCCGTCCGGCTGCTCGAGCGCCTCGACCAGGGCCCGGCGCAGGGCGTCCCACAGCCGGACGGCGGTGACGGTGACCTGCGGCTGGTCGAGCACGCGGGCCTTGAGCCGCTCGGCCCGCTCGCGGGTGGCCGGGTCGTGCTGCAGGTCGTCGGCGAGCGTCGCCAGGTAGCCGTCCAGCGCCCGGCGCACGCGGTGCTGCGGGTCGCGGACGATGTCGCGCACCCACTCCAGGGCCTGGTCCTGCGCCCAGCCGGCGACGCGCCGGTCGAGCCACTGGGGCGTCCAGGCGGGGGCCCGCTGCTCGATGATCGCCGCGACGTCGCCGGCGTGGTCGACGAGCCAGCGCTCCAGCTCGGCGAGCGCGAGGTCGACCAGGCCGCGGTGGGCGTCGTCGGCCAGCACGGACTCGAGCAGCTGGCCGGCCACCGGACCGAGCTCCTCCTCGCGCAGCCGCGGCACGATCGCGGCGTCGACGACGGCCTTGACGTCGTCGGGCTTGACCCTGGCCAGCGCGTCGGCCGTGACCCGTGACCCGATCTGGACGAGTCGGTGCGCGTGCTCGGGCTCGCTGAGCCAGGCGCCGACGCGCTCGCTGACCCGGGCATCGGCCAGGCGGGCGCGGACGACGTCCTCGTGCAGGAAGTTGTCGGTGACGAACTCCTGCAGGCTCTCGCCGAGCATCTGCTTCTTGCGCGGGATGATCGCCGTGTGCGGCACCGGCACACCGAGCGGGTGACGGAACAGCGCGGTGACCGCGAACCAGTCGGCCACGGCGCCGACCATGGCCGCCTCCGCGGCCGCGTTCACGTATCCCTGCCAACCGTCCTGGCCGTGGGTGGCGACGTAGACGACGGCGGCGAGCAGCAGCAGGCCGGTGGCCACGATGCGCATGCGGCGCAGCCCACGGCGGCGGTTCTGGTCGGAGGCCGACATCGCGGCCGGCACGGCGAAGGACGTCACCGGGCCACCGTAGGGCGCACCCCACCACCCCAGCCCGTCGAAAGCGTCACACCCGATCCCTACGGCCGAGCGATGACCTGGCGTCCGCCGGTCCGCCCGGGCGGTGACCCTGCGTCCAGCGCAGGGCCGTGGACGCAGGGTCACCGGCGCGGCACCCGGCCTGCGGGGTGGGCGGCGCTCGGCGGGCCGGGATGGGCTCGGCTCACTACGATCCGAGGGGTGAGCTTCAACGACGATGCGGGACTCGACACCAGCCAGGTCAGCGGCGGCGGCGGACGCGGTGGCGCCCTCATCGGCGGCGGCATCGGTGGCGTCGTCATCCTGCTGATCGGCGCGTTCCTCGGCGTCGACCTGTCCGGCCTCACCGGCGGCGGCTCGACGAACCCGTTCGAGACGAGCACCGTCTCCAGCAGCAGCGGCGACTTCTCCCACTGCAAGACCGGCGCCGACGCCAACCAGTACGACGACTGCCGCATCGTCGGCACCGTCAACAGCGTCCAGGACTACTGGCGCGACGCGCTCCCGGCCGACGTCGGACGTCAGTACCGCGACGCCCGCACCGTCATCTACTCCGGTGCGACCCAGTCGCCGTGCGGCACGGCGTCCAACCAGACCGGGCCGTTCTACTGCCCGACCGACGAGCGGGTCTACATCGACGCGTCGTTCTTCGACCAGCTGTCGAGCACCTACGGGGCCGACGGCGGCACCCTCGCCCAGATGTACGTGGTCGCGCACGAGTACGGCCACCACGTCGAGAACGTCCTGGGCATCCTCAGCAAGTACCAGGACGGCCGCACCGGCGCCACGAGCAACGGCGTACGCATCGAGCTCATGGCCGACTGCCTCGCCGGGGTCTGGGCCGACCACGCGGCGTCCACGCAGGACGACCAGGGGGTGACGCTCATCGAGCCGCTCACCCGGCGCGACATCGACTCGGCCCTGTCGGCCGCGGCCGCCGTGGGCGACGACCACATCCAGTCCGAGCTCGGCGGCGGCTCGGTGAACCAGGACTCCTGGACGCACGGCTCGAGCGAGCAGCGCCAGCGGTGGTTCATCGCCGGGTACGAGTCGGGCACCATCGGGGCGTGCGACACCTTCGCGACGAACTCGCTGTGACCACCGTCCCGCGCCGAGCGCTGCGGGCGGAGGTCTGGATCGTCCTGGGCCTGTCCCTGGGCCAGTCCGCGGTCTACGCCGTGGTCAGCCTGCTGCGCAAGGCGCTGTCGGACGCGGGCGTCGGCGGCTCGACCGCCACGCTCAATCCCACCCGCGACACGAACGCGTGGCTCGACCTGGTGCTGAACCTGCTCAGCATCGGGTTCGCCCTCGTCCCCGTCGCCTTGGCGCTGTACCTGCTCTCGGCCGACCGGCGCTGGGACCCGACGCTCCCCCGCGTCCGTGAACGGCTCGGGCTGCTCGGCGACCGTCCCGGCCACGACGTCGCCTGGGGCGCACTGCTGGCGGCGGTCATCGGCATCCCCGGTCTCGGCGTCTACTTCGCCGGACGCGCGCTGGGCGTCACCGCGGACGTCGTGGCCAGCGACCTGTCGGCGCACTGGTGGACCGTGCCCGTCCTCGTCCTGTCGGCCGTGCAGAACGCGGTCCTCGAGGAGGTCGTGGTCGTCGGGTACCTGTTCACCCGCCTGCGCCAGCTGCGCCGGGGCCCGGTCGCGATCGTCGTCGTCGCCGCCCTGCTGCGCGGCTCGTACCACCTCTACCAGGGCGTGGGGCAGGGGCTGGGGAACGTCGCGATGGGGCTTCTGCTGGGATGGTTCTACCTGCGGACCGGACGGCTGTGGCCGTTGATCGTCGCCCACACGATCCTGGACGTCGTCGCGTTCGTCGGGTACGCCCTGCTGGCCGACACCTTGGGACTGCGCTGATGAGCACGACGGAGAGCACGATGCGGATCGAGTACGACCCCGCGCTCCCGATCACCGACCGCCACGACGAGATCGCGGCGGCGCTGCGCGACCACCAGGTCGTGGTGGTGGCCGGCGAGACCGGCTCGGGCAAGACCACGCAGCTGCCGAAGATCGCCTACGAGCTCGGCCGCCGCGCGATCGCGCACACCCAGCCGCGGCGCATCGCCGCCCGCTCGGTCGCCAAGCGCATCGCCGACGAGTGCGGCGTCGAGCTCGGCACCGAGGTCGGCTACGCGGTGCGCTTCGACGACCAGCGCGGCGACGCGATCACGCTGCTCACCGACGGCCTGCTGCTGGCCGAGCTCAGCCACGACCGCGAGCTGAGCCGCTACGACACGATCATCATCGACGAGGCCCACGAGCGGAGCCTGGCGATCGACTTCCTGCTGGGCTACCTGGTCCAGCTGCTCCCCCGGCGTCCTGACCTCAAGGTCGTCATCACCTCGGCCACCATCGCGGTCGAGCGGTTCGCCGAGATGTTCGGCGGAGCGCCGATCATCGAGGTCAGCGGCCGCACGTTCCCGATCGAGATGCGCTACCGCCCGTTCGTCGAGCGCGAGGACGGCGACCCGCTCCAGGCCATCGCCGACGCGATCACCGAGCTGCCGCGCGAGGGCGACGTGCTCGTCTTCCTGTCCGGCGAGCGCGAGATCCGCGACACCGCCGAGCACCTGCAGGGCAAGAAGTGGCCGCGCACCGAGATCCTGCCGCTGTACGGACGCCTGTCGACGCAGGACCAGCAGAAGATCTTCGCCGCGCCGAGCGGGGGCCGGCGCATCGTGCTGGCCACCAACGTGGCCGAGACGTCGCTGACCGTGCCGGGCATCCGCTACGTCGTCGACCCCGGATTCGCCCGCGTCTCGCGCTACAGCCAGCGGCTCAAGGTGCAGCGCCTGCCGATCGAGCCGGTCTCGCAGGCGTCCGCCCGGCAGCGCGCCGGCCGCTGCGGCCGTGTCGCGGAGGGCATCTGCATCCGGCTGTACTCCGAGGAGGACTACGAGAGCCGTCCGGAGTTCACCGACCCCGAGATCCAGCGCACCAACCTGGCGTCGGTGCTGCTGCAGATGGCCGACCTCGAGCTCGGCGACGTCAAGTCCTTCCCGTTCCTGGACAAGCCGGACTCGCGGGCGGTGGGCGACGGCGTCGTGCTGCTCACCGAGCTCGGCGCGATCGTCCACGGCCGCGACGGCACCCCGCGGCTGACGAGGCTGGGCCGCACGCTCGCCCGCCTGCCGCTCGACCCGCGCATGGCCCGCATGGTGCTGGCCGCCGACCGGCTCGGCTGCCTGGCCGACGTCCTGGTCATCGTGTCGGCGTTGAGCATCCAGGACCCGCGTGAGCGTCCGCTCGAGCACCAGCAGGCGGCCGACGAGAAGCACTCGCGCTTCCGCGAGCCCGACTCGGACTTCCTGTCGTACCTGACCCTCTGGACGTACCTGCGCGAGCAGCGCGACCTCATGAGCCACTCGGCCTTCCGGCGCATGTGCCGCGACGAGTTCCTGCACTACCTGCGCATCCGCGAGTGGCACGACGTGCACTCCCAGCTGCGCCGCACGGTCAAGGAGCTCGGCATGAAGCCGGGTCGCAACGGCGCCGACCCCGACGCCGTCCACCAGGCCCTGCTGCACGGCCTGCTGTCGCACGTGGGCCTGCGCGAGGGCGACACCCGCGAGTACCTCGGCGCACGCAACGCGAAGTTCGCCATCTTCCCGGGCTCGGGCCTGGCCAAGAAGCCGCCGCGGCTCGTCATGGCCGGCGAGCTGGTCGAGACGAGCCGGCTGTGGGCCCGCGACGTGGCCAAGATCCAGCCCGAGTGGGCCGAGAAGGCCGGCGAGCACCTGGTCAAGCGCAGCTACAGCGAGCCGCACTGGTCGACCAAGCGCGGCGCGGTGATGGCCCGCGAGCGGGTGTCGCTCTACGGCGTCCCGCTCGTGGCCGACCGGCTCGTGCAGTACGGCAAGGTCGACCCGGTCGTCTCGCGCGAGCTGTTCATCCGGCACGCGCTCGTGCAGGGCGAGTGGCGCACGCACCACCGGTTCTTCGAGCGCAACCGCGCGTTCCTCGACGAGGTCGGCGAGCTGGAGGACCGGCTGCGCCGCCGCGGCCTGCGCGTGGACGACGAGACGCTGTTCGCCTTCTACGACGAGCGTGTGCCGGCCGACGTCGTCTCGGCCCGCCACTTCGACGCCTGGTGGAAGAAGGCCAAGCTCGAGCAGCCCGAGCTGCTCACGTTCGACCCGTCCATGCTGCTGGCCGACGACGTCGACGTGGACGTCGACGAGCTCTACCCGACCGAGTGGTTCTCCGACGGCGCGGCCTACCCCCTGACCTACCGCTTCGAGCCCGGCGTCGTCGAGGACGGCGTGACGGTCGACATCCCGCTGGAGCGGCTGCTGCAGGTCTCGGAGGGCGAGTTCGCGTGGGGCGTCCCGGGCCAGCGCACCGAGCTGGTCGCGGCGCTCATCCGCAGCCTGCCCAAGCAGTTGCGCCGCCAGCTCGTGCCCGCGCCGCAGCACGCCGCGACGCTGGCGCCCGCGCTCGACCCGGCCGACGGCGACCTGGGCACCGCGCTGGCGCGACAGGTCCGGCTCCAGACCGGCGTGGTCGTCGAGCCGTCCGACTTCGACTGGTCGTCGCTGCCGCCCCACCTGCGCATGACGTACCGCGTGGTCGAGGACGGCGACGAGCTGGCCCGCGGCGACTCGCTCGACGAGCTGCGCGTGCGTCTGCGCGACCACCTGCGCGCCGACCTGACCGAGACCGCCAAGGCCGAGGAGCGCACCGGCATCACCCGCTGGGACGTCGGCACCATCGAGCGCGCCATCACCGCGGGACAGGTCACCGGCTACCCGGCGCTGGTCGACGAGGGCGCGCAGGCCGGCGTCGCGCTGCGCGTGCTCGAGACCGAGGGCGAGCAGCGTGCCGCCATGGTCAAGGCGCAGGCCCGGCTGCTCTCGTACGTCGTGGCGACCCCGGTGCCTCAGCTGGGCCGCACGCTGGACGTGCGCACCAAGCTGCTGCTCTCGACCGGGCCCTACGCCGACGCGGCGGCGGTGATCGAGGACTGCTTCCTGGCCGCGCTGGACGAGCTCGTGGTCCGCCACGGCGGCCCGGCGTGGGACGAGGCGGAGTTCGAGCTGCTGCGCGAGCAGGTGCGGGCGGACGTGTTCGACGTCGCCGAGCAGGTGCTGCGCGGCGTCGTCCAGACGCTGCAGAAGCTGGGCGACGTGGTGCCCGTGACCGGCACCTCCGACGCGGCCGAGGACGCGAAGGTGCAGCTGTCGTGGCTCCTGTACCCGGGCTTCGTCCGGGACGCCGGCCTCACCCACGTGCGCCGGATGCCGCTCTACCTGGAGGCGATGCGTCGCCTGCTCACCGCCGGCACGCACCCGCACCTGCCCGACGTGCAGGACCTCGAGGCCCGCTTCTACGCGATCAGCGACCGGCTGCGGCCGTGGCAGCGCCAGGAGCCGGACGTGCGGCACGCGCGCTGGGCGCTGGAGGAGCTGCGGATCGGTCTGTGGGCCCAGGACCTGCGCACCGCGCACCCGATCTCGCTCAAGCGCATGACCAAGCTGCTGGACGCCATCGAGTCGCGCTGAGCACCGCCAGACGCACGAGGGCGGGCCCAGGATGATCCTGGGCCCGCCTTCGCGGTGTGGGTCGGTGCGTGCTCAGCCGACGCCGAGCAGGTCGATGACGAAGACGAGCGTCTTGCCCGACAGGTGGTGGCCGCGGCCGGTGCCGTAGGCCAGCTCCGGCGGGGCGACGATCTGGCGGCGGCCGCCGACCTTCATGCCCGGGATGCCCTGCTGCCAGGCGGCGATCAGCTGCGGCAGCGGGAAGCGCGCGGACTGGCCGCGGTCCCAGGACGAGTCGAACTGCTCGCCGGTCTCGAACTCGACGCCGACGTAGTGGACGTCCACGACGCCACCCTCGATGGCCTCGGGACCGTCGCCGACGACCAGGTCGGTGACCGTCAGCTCGGTGGGCGGGGGTCCGGGGATGAAGTCGACTTCAGGCTTCTCACTCATGGTCCCGATCCTCGCACAGGCCCGGGCGGCCGGCCGGGCGACGTCCTGGCACGATGGCGACATGCGCGCCACCGTCCTCCACGCCCCGTTCGACGTCCGCCTCGACACCGTGCCCGACCCGCAGCTGGTCCTCGACTCCGACGCCGTCGTCCGCGTCGTCGCGGCCTGCGTGTGCGGCTCGGACCTGTGGAGCTACCGCGGCGTCAACGACGTCACCGAGCCCAAGCGCATCGGCCACGAGATGGTCGGCGTCGTCGAGCAGGTCGGCAGCGACGTGAGCACGGTGAAGCCCGGTGACTTCGTCATCGCCCCGTTCGCCTACAGCGACAACACCTGCCCGGCGTGCCGGGTCGGCGTGCAGACCTCGTGCCGGCACGGCGGGTTCTGGGGCGGCGACGACCGCGACGGGCACTTCGTCGACGGGCTGCAGGGTGAGCTCGTGCGCGTGCCGCTGGCCGACGGAACGCTCGTCGCCACGCCGGGCATGCCCGACCCCGAGCTCGTCCCGCACCTGCTCACCCTGAGCGACGTCTTCCCGACCGGGCACCACGCCGCGGTCAGCGCGGGCGTCACCGAGGGCAGCACCGTCGCGGTCGTCGGCGACGGAGCCGTCGGCCTGAGCGCGGTGCTCGCCGCCAAGCGACTGGGCGCCTCTCGCGTGGTGGCGATGTCGCGGCACGCCGACCGCCAGGAGCTCGCCCGTGCGTTCGGCGCCGACGACGTCGTGGAGACCCGCGGCAAGGAGGGCGCACAGGCGGTGAAGGTGATCTTCGACGGACTGGGCGCCGACTGCGTGCTCGAGTGCGTCGGCACCGGTGCGTCGATGGACCAGGCGCTGCGCAGCGCCCGTCCCGGCGGCATGGTCGGCTACGTCGGCGTACCCCACGGCGTGACGCTGGACGTGCCGACGATGTTCGGCCGCAACGTGGGCCTCAACGGCGGCGTCGCGCCGGTGCGCGCGTACCTCGACGAGCTGCTGCCCGACGTGTGGGAGGGACGCATCCAGCCCGGACGGGTCTTCGACCTGAGCCTGCCGCTGGAGCAGGTGGCCGACGCCTACCGGGCCATGGACGAGCGCACCGCGATCAAGTCGCTGCTGACGCTCTGAGCCGGGTCAGGCCGGGTCGGGCGTCTCGTTGAGGCGCTTGACCAGGCGGGCCAGCGTGGTGCGCTCCTCGGCCGTCCAGCCCTCGAGCAGGCCGGCGAACCACTGGTGCACGTCGCGGCGGAAGTCCTTGAGCCGCACGGCGGCGTCGGCGGGCACGGTGAGCAGCTGGGCGCGGCCGTCCTCGGGGTCGGGCTCGCGCTCGACCAGGCCGAGCCGCTCGAGCGACGACACGGCGCGACTGATCGTCGACTTGTGGACGTCGAACGTCTCGGCGAGCTCGGAGGCACGGATGCCGTCGGGCGCGTCGTGGATGGCCACGAGGACGAGGTACGAGCCGTAGTCGAGACCGGGGTTGATGCTGGACAGCAGCCCCATGGTGCGGACGCGGGCGCGGCGGAAGAACCGGGTGAACTGCACGTCGACGTCGAAGTCGTCCGGCATCTGGTGAGGCACGGCGTCATCGTACCGGGCGTGCCCCACCTCACGGCTCAGCGAAGCTGTGCCGACCCCAGGCCGAGCAGGCGCCGCGCCACGATGAGCTGCTGGATCTGCTGCGTGCCCTCGAAGATGTCCAGGATCTTGCTGTCGCGGGCCCACTTCTCCAGCAGCTCGCCCTCGCCGTAGCCGACCGTGCCGAGCAGCTCGACGCAGCGCAGCGTGATCGCGTTGCCGGAGCGGCCGGCCTTCGCCTTGGCCATCGACGCCTGCATCGAGTTGGGTCGTCCGTTGTCGGCCATCCACGCGGCCTGGAGGGTGAGCAGGTAGGCCGCCTCCCAGTCCGCCTCGAGGTCCAGGTAGGTGGCGACCGCGTGGCTCTGCCGGCCCGGCGCGCGGTCGGGGTCGAGCGTCTCGCCGGCCTCCTCGAGCAGCTCGCGGGTGCGCTCGAGCGCGGCGCGGGCGCAGCCGACGGCCATGCCGGCGACGAGCGGACGCGTGTTGTCGAACGTCGCCATCGCGCCGGCGAAGCCCTGGGAGGTGTCGACGTCCGGGCTGCCGAGCAGGTTCTCGGCCGGCACCCGGCAGTCGTCCAGCACAATGACGGCGGTGTCGGAGGCCCGGATGCCGAGCTTGTGCTCCAGGCGCTCGACCCGGATGCCGGGCAGCGACTTGGGCACGACGAACGACTTGATCGCCGCGCGCCCCTTGGCCCGGTCGAGGGTCGCCCACACCACGACGGAGTCGGCCCGCTCCCCCGACGTCACGAAGATCTTCTCGCCGTTGAGGACGTAGTGGTCGCCGTCCTTCACCGCAGTGGTGGTGATCTGGGCCGAGTCCGAGCCGACGCCCGGCTCGGTGATCGCCATGGCCGCCCAGGTGCCCTTGAACCGCTCCAGCTGCTCGTCGGTGGCGACGGAGGCGATGGCCGAGTTGCCCAGGCCCTGGCGGGGCATCGACAGCAGCAGCCCGACGTCGCCCCAGCACATCTCGATGACCGACAGCACCGACGCCATGTGGGTGCCGTTGCGGACGCCCTCGTCGCCGGCCTCGCTGCGGCGCACGCCGCCGGCACCCGCGCCGTGGCCGTTGCCCGAGTCGTTCATGCCGTCGACGAGGGAGGCGAGCAGGTCGAGCTCGACCGGGTAGCTGTGCTCGGCCAGGTCGTACTTGCGCGAGTTGGCGCGCAGGAACTGGTCGGCCACGTCGTGGGCCTGCTTCACGAAGCCGCGCAGGCGGGCGGGGGTCTCCAGGTTGATCATCGCGGTCCCCCTCAGACGAGGAGTGCTCCTTCCATGACGCCGACGGCCCGCAGGTCGCGGTACCACCGCTCCACCGGGTGCTCCTTGACGAAGCCGTGCCCACCGAGCAGCTGGACGCCGTCGGTGCCGATCCGCATGCCGTGCCGGGCGGCCAGGCTGTGCGCGATGCCCGCCTCGCGGGCCAGGTCCAGTCCCTGGTCGGCCCGGGACGCGGCCCGGCGGACGGCCAGGCGCATCCCCTCCAGCTCGATGGCGATGTCGGCGACCATGAACGCGACCGCCTGGCGGTGGGCGATCGGCTCGCCGAACGCCTGCCGCTCCAGCACGTACTGCTTGACGTAGTCGAGGACGGCCTGGCCGGTGCCGACGGCCAGGGCCGCCCACGCGACACGCGCCCGGCGCAGGGCGTCGCGGTAGTCGTCGCCGTCGCCCAGCAGCGCGTCCGGCCCGACGGCGACGCCGTCGAGCGTGAGCCGGCTCAGCGCGGCTGCACGCAGGCCCATGCCGGGGTCGGGCGCGACGCCCAGGCCCTCGGCGCCGGACTCGACGACGAACAGCCGCGGCCCCTCGCCCTCGAGGTCGGCAGCGACCACGAACAGCTCGGCGTCGGTGCCCCGGACGACGGCCGACTTCACGCCGTCGAGGCGGAACCCGTCGGCGGTGCGCACCGCGGTCGTGGCGGGCGCGGTCGGGTCGAACAGCGGCTGCGGCTCGGTGACCGCGAGCGCGGCGGCGGGGACGTCGTCGCCGACGAACGCAGGCAGGTAGGTCTGCTGCTGGACGTCCGTGCCGTAGAGCGTCAGCGCCGTCGACACCGCCGCCGGCGACAGGCACGCGACGGCCTGGCCCATGTCTCCGTGCGCGAGCGCCTCGGCCACGAGCGCGGCGGTGACCGCCGAACGCTCCTCGGCCAGGCCGCCGAGCGACTCCGGCACCCCGAGCTGGCTCAGGCCGAGCTCGTTCGCCTGGGCGAGCACCTCGGGCGAGGTGGCGTTCGCCGCCTCCGCGGACTCGGCGGCCGGGCGCAGCAGCTCGGCGGCGAGCTCGCGCACGACGCCGACGATCATGTCCTGGTCGTCCGTCGGGGTGAGGTCGAAGACGCCGGTCGAGCGTGCCGTCGCCGGCCGGACCGGCTGCCCGGAGCCGCCCCGGCGGGCGAACGCACGGCCCGCCCGCGTCGCGGCGGTGAAGCCCACCCGGGCTCCGTGGTAGACCGACCGCTCGGCCGGACGGCGCAGGTTGAGCCGGTCGAGCAGCGGCGATCCGGCCAGCCGGTTGAGGACGGCCAGGCCGGCGGCCATCGGGTCGGTGCGCACGGGCATGGGTGCTCCTGTCGCGGTGGACAACGTCAGATACCGAGAGTATCCGAACCGGGGTCACCCGGTCCAGGGCGACCGGCCGGACGCGTTTCGCTAGGCTCGCACCTGCTGTCGACGAACTAGGAGTGAAGCGTGTCGAGCCAGTCCCGTCCGTTGCCCGAGGGGGGCAAGATCCTGCCCATCACCCGGTGGGGCACCCCCGTCATGCACCACGAGCTGCGGGACGTGACGGTGTACGACGACGAGCTCCGGACGCTGGTCGCCGACATGACCGCCACGATGTACGCCGCCAACGGCGTCGGCCTCGCGGCCAACCAGGTCGGGCGCGACCTCAAGGTGTTCGTCTTCGACTGCCCCGATGCCGACCACGAGCGGGTCACCGGCGTCGTGTGCAACCCGATCCTCACGCTGCCCGAGGGCGTCGACCGCCAGCTCGACCCGGACGACGAGGGCTGCCTGTCGCTGCCCGGCGCGTTCGTCGAGTGCGCGCGTCCGGACCGCGCCTGGGTCACCGGCACCGACGAGAACGGCGACGCGGTCGCGTTCGAGGGCACCGGCGTCCTGGCCCGCTGCCTGCAGCACGAGACCGACCACCTGCACGGCACCGTGTTCGGCGACCGCGTCCCCAACCGGCTGCGCAAGAAGCTCTACAAGCAGCACGAGCAGGTCGCCGAGCTCTACCCCGACGACTGGCCGGTCTCCCCCGCCACCGACGAGGACTGACCCGGCCCGCCGTCCCCGCCGGCTGAGCCTGTCGAGGCCCGTCCCCGCTGGCTGAGCCCGTCGAGGCCCTTCGACGGGCTCAGGGACCGGGTGCCGCGACCGTCAGCGCGGACGCATCTGCCAGCAGGCCACCGCGACGGACGCGGCGATGTTGAGCGAGTCGATCTGCGGCGCCATCGGGATCGTCACCCGGTGGTCGGCCGCCGACTCCCAGCGGTGCGTGAGGCCGTGCCCCTCCGAGCCGAACACGAGCGCCATGCGCTCGGCCAACGGCACCTCGTCGAGCGCGACCGCGTCGTCGGCCAGCGTCATCGCGTAGGTCGTGAAGCCGGCCTCGCGGAGCATGTCCGGCGCGGCGTACCAGTCGTCGATGCGGGCGTAGGGCAGCGAGAACACCGTCCCCATCGCCACCTTGACCGCCCGGCGGTACAGCGGGTCGGCGCAGCGCGGCGAGAGCAGCACGGCGTCGAAGCCGAACGCGGCGACGTTGCGGAAGGCCGCGCCGACGTTGGTGTGGTCGGCCAGGTCCTCCAGCACGACGACGCGGCGGGCGTCGCGCAGCACCTCCTGCGGCGTCGGCAGCGGCTGGCGCTCCAGCGCGGCGAGCGCGCCGCGGTGCACGTGGAAGCCGGTCAGCTGCTCGATCGCCGTGTCCGGCAGGACGAAGCAGGTCGCGTCGCTGGCCTCGAGCAGGTCGGCGAGCGGCTCGAGCCACCGCGGCGCCATGAGGAACGAGCGGGCCTCGTGCCCGGACTCCAGCGCCCGGCGGACGACCTTCTCGCCCTCGGCCAGGAAGATCCCGCGCTCGGACTCCAGCAGCTTGCGCAGGTGCACGTCGCGCAGGTCGGTGTAGTCGCGCAGCCGCGGGTCGGTCGGGTCGTCCAGTGTCACGATCGCAGCCACGCCGTTAGCGTACGGAGCATGAGCCTCGACCGACCCGTCACCCCGGACCCGTACCCGCTCCTGCCCGCCGTCGCGAGCTTCACCGTCACCAGCGACGACGTCACCGACGGCCAGCCGCTCAAGGACGACCAGGTGGGCGCCCTGGGCAACACCTCGCCCCAGCTGTCCTGGTCCGGCGCCCCCGAGGGCACGAAGTCGTACGTCGTGACCTGCTTCGACCCCGACGCGCCGACCGTCTCGGGCTTCTGGCACTGGATCGTCGTCGACCTGCCGGCGTCCGTCACGAGCCTGGACACCGGTGCCGGCGCCTCGGACGACACGCTGCCCGACGGCGCCTTCCACGTCCGCAACGACGCGGGGACGCTCGACTTCACCGGCGCCGCACCGCCGCAGGGCGACCAGCCGCACCGCTACTTCTTCGTCGTCCACGCCGTGGGCGAGGAGACGCTGGGCGTCGACGCGTCCGTCTCCCCCGCCGTCGTCGGCTTCAACCTGGCGTTCAAGACGCTCGGCCGCGCGATCCTGCACGGCACCTACCAGCACTGAGCCTCACCCGTCCGCGGCGCTGCCGCGATTCGTGAAGAAAAGGACCCCGTCCAGCCCGGACGGGGTCCTTTTCTTCACACTTCTCGGCGGCGCCGAGGCGCGGGGAGCTACTTCTCGGGGCTGCCCAGGCCGGGCGCCTCGGCCTCCTTGGCCGCCTCGAGCGCCTCCTCGACCGCCGCGGACGTCTGCGACGAGCTCTCGTCCACGACCGGCTCGTCGAGGTCGACGCGCTTCTTGCTGCCGCCGCCGTCGACCGGGATCTTGCCGATCGCGCCGCCGATGGTGCCCAGCGCCTCGGTCAGCTCGGCCGGGATGACCCACACCGTGCTGCCCTCGCCCTCGGCGATCTTCGGCAGCATCTGCAGGTACTGGTATGAGAGCAGCTTTTGGTCGGGGTTGCCGTCGTGGATGGCCTGGAAGACCGCCTCGATGGCCTGGGCCTCGCCCTGGGCGCGCAGGATGGCCGCCTGGCGGTCGGCCTGGGCGCGCAGGATCGCGGCCTGGCGGTCGCCCTCGGCCGTGAGGATGGACGACTGCTTCTCGCCCTCCGCGGTGAGGATGGCCGACTGGCGGTCGCCCTCCGCGGTGAGGATCGCGGCGCGCTTGTTCCGCTCGGCGCGCATCTGCTGCTCCATGGCGTCGATGATCGACGGCGGCGGGTCGATGCCCTTGAGCTCGACCCGGTTCACGCGGATGCCCCAGCGGCCCGTGGCGCCGTCGAGCTCGCCGCGCAGGCCGGAGTTGATCTGGTCGCGGCTGGTGAGCGCGTGCTCCAGGGTCATGCCACCGATGATGTTGCGCAGCGTGGTCATGGTGAGCTGCTCGATGGCCTGGATGTAGTTGGCGATCTCGTAGGTCGCAGCGACGGCGTCCGTCACCTGGAAGTAGATGACCGTGTCGATCGAGACGACGAGGTTGTCCTCGGTGATCACGGGCTGCGGCGGGAACGAGACGACCTGTTCGCGCAGGTCGATCTTGTAGCGCACCTTGTCGATGAACGGCACGACGATGTTCAGGCCGGCCGACAGGGTCGTGCGGTACTTGCCGAAGCGCTCGACGATGCCCGCGCGGGCCTGCGGGACGATCTTGACGGTCATCGTCAGGACCACCACCACGAGGACGGCGAGCAGGACGATGGCCACGGTCACGGCTGAGCCGAGCATCACGGCCCCTTTCGTGGGTCGGGATCGGGGGTCACGACGGCGGTCGCGCCGTCGATGGCGACGACGAGCACGTCGGCGTCGGGGTCGATGACGGTGCCGCGGTCGGCGGTGCGGGCCGACCACTCCTCGCCGGCCAGGCGGACCCGGCCGTCGCGCTCGTCGACGACCGTGAGGGCGATCGCGCGGTGACCCACGAGGCCGGAGGTTCCGCTGCGCACGGTGGGTCCGGCGTGCAGGCGCGCGACGATGGGCGGGCGCGCCAGGACGAGCAGGGCGGCGGACACGATGATGAACACCGCCATGCACAGCCAGAACGGGGCACCGATCACGCTGGCGACGGCCGCGACGCCGGCCCCCACCGCAAGCATGAGCAGCACCAGGTCCAGGCCGAGCACCTCGGCGACGGCCAGGACCACGGCCAGGGCGGCCCAGGCCACCCAGGGGTTGTCCTGGATCAGCTCGGTCATGCGGCGCCTCTCGTCGTGGTGGCCGGCACGCTACAGCGCGCGGCGCGTGCCGTACGTGGAACGGCGGGCCATGTAGCGGCCGTCGTCCACGAAGATGTGCAGCCGCATGCCGAAGGTGGCGCCCAGGTTGTCGGTGCTGAGCACGTCGTCGATCGGCCCCGCGGCCACGACCTTGCCCTCGCGGAGCATGAGCACGTGGGTGAAGCCGACCGGGATCTCCTCGACGTGGTGGGACACCATGATCGTCGCTGGCGCCTGCGGGGACGTGGCGAGCACCGTGAGGCTCAGCAGCAGGTCCTCGCGGGCGCCGAGGTCCAGGCCCGCGCCGGGCTCGTCGAGCAGGAGCAGCTCGGGGTCGGTCATGAGCGCACGGGCGATGAGGACGCGCTTGCGCTCGCCCTCGCTCAGCGTGCCGAACGTGCGGCGGGCCAGGTGCTGGACGCCCATCTCGCCGAGGATCTGCTGGCAGCGCCGGTAGTCCTCGTCGTCGTACTTCTCGCGCCAGCGACCGGTGACGGCGTAGGCGGCGGACAGGACGACGTTCTCGACGGCCTCGTCACGCGGCAGCCGGTCGGCGATGGTGACGGCGGTGTGGCCGATGCGGGTGCGCAGGTCGAAGACGTCGACCTGGCCGAGGGTCTCGCCGAGCACCTGGGCGGTGCCGCTGGTGGGGTGCATCTGGGCGCCCACGACCTGGAGCAGCGTGCTCTTGCCGGCGCCGTTGGGACCGAGCACGACCCAACGCTGGTCCGGCATGACCTCCCAGTCGATCCCGTCGAGCAGCGTGGTCCCCGAACGCACCACCGACACTGCGGACAGCTTCACGACCGGCTCCATGCAGGCTCCCTCCCGACGACCTCGTCCGTGTGACCAACAACCTATCGGAGCCGCCCACGGCGCGGACGGTAGCCTCGACCCCGATGACCGACCACGTGCCCGCCGTGCACCTGACCGCGCCGACCGTCCTGGTGACCCTCACCGGTCCGGACCAGAGCGGCGTCTCCACCCGCCTGTTCGACGCCCTGTCGGGCTTCGACGTGGAGGTCGTCGACGTCGAGCAGCTGGTCGTCCGCGGACGCCTGGTGCTGAGCGTCCTGATGACCGCGCCGGACGACCCGGACGCGCTGGAGCGCACGCTCCGCCGGGTCGGCGACGGCTTCGGCCTGCACGTCGAGGTCGAGCACGGCAGCGGCGACAACCGTCCGCGCCGCGTGGGGCGGGCGCAGGTCGTCGTGCTCGGCGCTCCCCTGCGTCCCGGTGCGATGGCCGCGATCACCGCCGGCATCAAGGCCGGCGGCGGCAACATCGACCGCATCGTCCGCATGGGCCGGTACCCGGTCACGGCGATCCGCATGGAGGTCTCCGGCGTCGACCCCGACCGGCTGCAGTCCGACCTCGGCGCCGTCGCGCACGAGAACGGCGTCGACGTCGCGGTGCAGGAGAACGGCATCCGCCGCCACGCGCAGCGCCTGGTCGTCATGGACGTCGACTCCACGCTCATCCAGGGCGAGGTCATCGAGATGCTCGCCGCCCACGCCGGCTGCGAGGAGCAGGTCGCCGAGGTCACCGAGCGCGCGATGCGCGGCGAGCTGGACTTCGCCGAGTCGCTGCGCGAGCGCGTCGCCCGGCTGGAGGGCGTGCCCGTCTCGGCGCTCGACGAGGTCTACGCGAACCTGCAGTACGCGCCCGGCGCCCGCACGATGATCCGCACGCTCAAGCGCCTGGGCTACCGGTTCGCCCTCGTCAGCGGCGGCTTCACCCAGGTCATCGAGCAGATCGCCGGCGAGCTGGAGATCGACTACTTCGCCGCCAACGAGCTCGAGGTCGCCGACGGACGCCTGACCGGACGCGTCGTGGGCCGCATCGTCGACCGGCCGGGCAAGGCGGCGGCGCTGCGCGACTTCGCCGAGCAGGCCCGCATCCCGGTCAAGAACACCGTCGCGATCGGCGACGGCGCCAACGACCTGGACATGCTCGCGGCCGCCGGCCTGGGCATCGCGTTCAACGCCAAGCCCGTGGTCCGCGACCAGGCCCGCACCAGCGTGAACGTCCCCTACCTCGACGCGATCGTGTACCTCATGGGCATCACGCGCGAGGAGGTCGAGGCGGCCGACGCCGCCGACGCCACCCCCGCCGGCTGAGCCGCACGCAGCCTGTCGAGGCCTCCCTTCGACAGGCTCAGGGAGCGGACAGAGCAGGATCGAGAGCGGGGCCGCGGCCAGGACGTGCTCTGCGGCTAGCGGTCCTCGAGCAGCGGCCCGGCCACGCGGTACCGCGACACCACGAAGGCGCCGGCGCGGTGCGTCTCCACGAGCTCGAGGTCGAGCCGGCGCGGCAGCAGCGGACGTCCGGCCCCCAGCACGACGGGCGCCACGGACACGACCACCTCGTCGAGCAGCCCGGCCTCGGCCAGCTGGCCGGCCAGGTCTCCCCCGCCGACCACCCACAGGTCCCGGTCGCCGGCCGCCTCGGCCATCTGCTCGTGCACGGCCCGGACGTCCCCGGAGGCGAACCGCACGTCGGCGCCGGGCACGGGCTCGAGATCGCGGGTCGTCATGACCCAGCTCGGGACGCGGTACGGCCACTCCCCGCCACCCGCCTCGTCCAGATGACGCACCACCCACTCGTACGTCGTGGAGCCCATGAGGATGGCGCCGACCCCGGCCATGAACGCGGCGAACTCGTCCTCGCCCTCCGCGCCCTGCTGCTGGCGCAGCAGCCAGTCCAGCGAGTCGTCCGGGTCGGCCAGGAAGCCGTCGAGCGTGGTGGCGGTGTGGAACGTGGTGGTCATGCGTCGTCCTCCGGGTCCGCGGCGCGCCGGCTGCGCAGCCACTCGATGGGGTCGCCGTGGTCGACCTCGACCCCGGCGGCGCGCAGCATGTGCCGCACGAGCTGGCGGCGGTGCGCGGAGTAGGTGAGCACGTGGGCCACGACGCTGCTGAGCACGAAGCTCTCCGGCGGGTCGCAGAGCGCGTCCACGAGCCGGTCGTCCCAGGCCCCGCGCCGGTCGAGGTCGCGCACCACGGCCAGCCAGCGCGCGGCGGCGGACTCGTGCCGCTCCAGCAGCTCGGCGACGTCCGCCGCCTCGTGCTCCGGCGGGAGGTCGAGCCCCTGGATCGAGGCCAGCCAGATCTCCAGCGTCCGCACCAGCCGGTCGAGGACGGCGAGGACGGACTCCTCCGGCCCGTCCCAGGTCAGCACGGTCAGCCCGGGCGCCCAGGGCCGGCGCAGGACGTCGTCGTCCAGGCGCTTGGCGACCTCGAGCAGGTGCCGAGCGTCGTCGAGGTCGTGACGGACGAGCTGCTCGGTGAGCGGGTTCATGGCGTGCTCCGTGCTGCGGACCCACAACGAGGTGGGCGGGTGGAAGTGGATGCCGTTCGGGGCGGGCAGCCACGGCTCGCCGCCGTCGGGCAGCTGGCTCGGCGGGTGCCCGAACGCGCGGGCGAAGGCCCGGCCGAAGCCCTCGACGGACTCGTACCCGGCCTCCCAGGCGGCGTCGGTCACGCTCGTGCCGCTCCGCAGCCGCCACGCGGCCCGCTCGAGCATCACCCGGCGACGCATCGCCACCGGCGCCTCACCTGCGGCGCGCGACAGGGTGCGCGAGAGGTGGAACGGCGAGGCGTAGGCGTCCTGGGCCATGTCGTCGAGGCTGCGGTTGTCCTCGTCGAGCACGGCGTCCAGCAGCTCGCGCAGGCGGTCCCGTCCGGTCATGCGACCAGTCTGGCCGTCGCGGCGCCCCGCGCGCTTGACCGTTCTTGCCCGGTCGGTCGGGTCAGTCCGGGGCGGCGGCCAGCACCGCGTCCAGCAGGCCGGGGTACGCGGTGTCGAGCTCCTCGCGGCGCAGGCTGATGCGGCGGTTGCGGCCGACCGGGTCGTTGCGGATGACGCCGGCCTCGCGCAGCACCTTCATGAGGTGGGAGCGGGTCGACTTGGGCATGTCGGGCACCGCGGTGCAGTCGGCCATGTCGAGCGGCCCGTCGGCCAGCTCGCGGACGATCGCGAGCCGCGCCGGGTCGCTCAGCGCGAACAGCACCTCGGTGACGGGGACGTCCCGCACGTCGGGATGGGTGAGCACGCTCGGTCCGGGCATGGTTCGATCATACTTGAACGATCGGGTCGCGGCGGTCTATCGTCTGACCCGTTCTACTTCCTTCGAACGATTGGCCCGCCGTGTCCGCGACCGCTCCCCCACGCCCGACCCGCTCCCTCCGGGCCGGGGGCTCCGCCGCGTTCGCGCTGGCCCTGGCGTCCGCCGTGGCGATGATGGGCGCGGCCAGCGCCCCGTCGCCGTTCTACCCCGTGCTGCAGGCCGAGATCGGCTTCTCCGCGCTGGCCTCGACGTCGATCTTCGCCGTGTACGCCTTCGCGCTGCTGGTGGCGCTGCTCGTCACCGGGTCGCTGTCGGACCACGTCGGGCGCCGTCCGGTCCTCTCGGCCGGGTTCGCCGTGCTCGCGGTGAGCATGGTCGTGTTCTGGCACGCCGGCTCGGTCGAGTCACTCCTGGCCGCGCGCGTCGTCCAGGGTCTCGCCGCCGGCCTGCTGCTGTCGGCGCTGACCGCCGCCGTCGTGGACCTGGAGCCGCCGTCGCGGCCGGGCAGCGCCGCGGTCGCCAACGCCGTGCTCCCGCTCGCCGGCATGGCGATCGGTGCCGCCGCGAGCGGCTGGGTCCTGGACGTGTCGGACTCACCCGAGCCGGTCGTGTTCGGCGTGCTCACCGGCGTCTACGTCGTCGTCGCTTTGGCGGTCTGGGCCCTGCCCGAGACGTCCCCGGGGCACGACGGGCTGCTGCACTCGCTGCGCCCGCGCGTGGGCGTCCCGCCCGCGGCCCGCTCGGCGTTCCTGCGCAGCACGCCGGCGATCGTCGCCGGCTGGGCGACCGGAGGCCTGTACCTCTCGCTGGGCGCGCCGCTCATCGGGCAGCTCGGCGGTGAGAGCCACCTGGCGCAGGGCCTGGTCGTCAGCGTGCTCACCGGCGGCGGCGCCCTGGCCGCCTTCCTCATGCGCTCGCTGAGCCCGCGAGCCCTCACCCTCTACGGCACGAGCGCCCTGGCCGTCGGCACGGCGCTGACCCTGGGTGCGCTGGCGACGGACGCCCTGGGCTGGTTCGTCGCCGCGGTCGCCGTGGCCGCGACCGGCTTCGGCACGGCGTTCATGGGCGTGATGCGCTCGGTGACACCGACGGTCGGCCCGGCCGAGCGCGGCGAGCTGTTCGCCGCCGTGTTCGTGTTCAGCTACGTCGCGTTCGGACTGCCCGCGGTCGCCGCCGGCTTTGCCGTGCCCCACCTGGGCCTGGAGACGACGACGTACGTCTACGGCGCGGCCATCACCGTGCTGGCGACGACGGCCGCGCTGCTGCGCCGGTTCGCGACGACCGAGTAGCGGCTACTCGTCGTCCTCGAGCCGGAAGCCCAGCTTCATCGTGACCTGGTAGTGCGAGACCTCGGTGTCGACGATCTGTCCGCGGATGCCGACGACCTCGAACCAGTCCAGGTGGCGCAGCGTCTGTCCGGCGCGCTTGATGCCGTTCTGCACGGCCTCGGTGACGCCCTCGGGGGACGTGCCGACGATCTCGGTGACTCGGTAGGTGCGGTCGCTCATGCGTCCATCATGCCGTGCGGAGGTCCGGCGTAGGCTGGCAGCATGGAACGCAGCAGAGGTCGCCGCGACGCCGAGGTCCCGTCCATCACCTCCGCGAGCGTGCCTCACACCGAGGAGCTCGACGGGCGCATGAAGCGCTACGCGTTGTCCATGGGCATCCGGTCGGTGTGCTTCGTCCTCGCCGTGCTCGCCGCGACCTGGCTGCACTGGCTCGTGGTCGCGCTGCTGCTCATGGCCGCCGCGATCGTGCTCCCCTACGTGGCCGTCGTCATGGCCAACGCCGGCGTGCGGCGCAAGGGCGCCGGGCCGAGCCCGTTCGGTCCCGAGGACCGGCCGTCGATCGAGGGTCCGCGTGGCTGAGCCGCTGACCTGCTCGGCGAAGGGCTGCGCCGCGGAGGCGACGTCCGGCCTGCAGTGGAACAACCCGAAGATCCACACGCCCGACCGGCGCAAGGTCTGGATGGCGTGCCCCGAGCACACCGAGTCGCTGCAGCAGTTCCTGGACGCCCGCGGGTTCTGGCGCGAGACCGTGCCCGCCGCGCAGGCCGAGGCCCGCTAGCCGGCGGTCGCCGGACCCGGACGGTCGGCCGACGCGACTAGGTTGAGGTCGTGTTCGAGAGCCGCCGCATCCTCCCCGGGACGGACGAGTCCGCGGCGATGGTCGCCGGGGTCGAGCGCGCGTTCGCCGCGTGCGAGCGGCTGAACCGGCTGCCCTACGCCGACCAAGACGCGATCCGAGCGGCGGTCGCGGACCTGACCGGGACACCCGTCCACGCGACCCTGCGCCTGGCTCCGCCGTTCTGGTGCGACCACGGCCGGTCGCTGACGCTCGGCGAACGCGTGTTCATCAACCACGGCTGCACGATCGACGACCTGGGCGGCGTGGTGATCGGCGACGACGTCCTGGTCGGCCCGAACGTCCAGATCCTCAGTGGCGGGCACCCGGTCGACCCGGCGGAACGCCGGTCCGGGGTCGTCGTCGCCCGGATCGAGATCGGCCGCGGGGTCTGGATCGGCGCGGCGCGACGGTGCTGCAGGGCGTCTCGGTCGGCGAGGACTCGGTGGTGGCCGCCGGAGCGGTCGTCACCCGCGACGTGCCCGACCGCGTCGTCGTGGCGGGTGTGCCCGCGAAGGTGGTCAAGCACCTGTAGACCGCGCAGGCCCGGGGCCGCTAGCCGCCGATGGCCGACATCGGCCGGGTCGGCTGCAGGAACGCCGGGTCGTCGATGCCGTGGCCCGGACGCTTGGTGGCCATCGCCGCGACCCAGCGCTGGGCCAGCTCGTCGTCGCTGGCGCCGGAGCGCAGGGCGGCCCGCAGGTCGGACTCCTCGCGCGCGAACAGACAGTTGCGCACCTGTCCGTCGGCGGTGAGCCGCACCCGGTTGCAGTCGCCGCAGAACGGGCGCGTGACCGACCCGATGATGCCGACCGTGTGCGGCCCGTCGTCGACCAGGAACTTCTCGGCCGGCGCCGAGCCGCGTCCGTCGAGCGGGGTCAGCCGGAAGCTCTCGCCGAGCAGGGCCAGCGTCTCGTCGGCGGTGACCATGCTGGCGCGGTCCCAGCCGTGCTGGGCGTCCAGCGGCATCTGCTCGATGAACCGCAGCTCGTACTCGTGCTTCATGCACCAGCGCAGCAGGTCGGGCGCCTCGTGGTCGTTGATGCCGCGCAGCAGCACGGCGTTGACCTTCACCGGACGCATGCCGGCGGCCTGGGCCGCGGCGAGCCCGTCGAGGACGTCGTGCAGGCGGGGACGGCGCGTGATGCGCTCGAACGTCTCGGGGTCGGTGGTGTCGAGGCTGACGTTGACCCGGTCGAGGCCGGCGGCGGCCAGCGCGGCCGCGGTGTGCTTGAGCCCGAGCGCGTTGGTGGTGATCGCCGTGCGCGGCGAGCCCGGCAGTGCCTTGGTGGCCGCGACGATGGCCGGCAGCCCGCGGCGCAGCAGCGGCTCGCCACCGGTGAACCGGACGTCGGTGACGCCCAGGCGGGTCACGGCGATCGCGATGAGCCGGTTGAGCTCGTCGTCGGTCAGCGTCTCCTCGGCCGGCATCCAGTCCAGGCCCTCGGCCGGCATGCAGTACTGGCAGCGCAGGTTGCACCGGTCGGTGAGCGAGACGCGCAGGTCCGTCGCGACGCGTCCGTGCCGGTCCCCGAGCTCCATGCCCTCACCCTACGTCGCCCACCTGACGAGCACCGCCCCGCGCGCGGACGACTTGCCGCGACGGCCTATCGTCGAGGACGTGGTGCGCACCCTCCTCCGCTGGACGTTCGCGGTCGTCGTCGTGGCGTTCCTGGCCTGGGCCTGCTGGGCCCTGGGCCAGTGGCAGTGGGACAAGCACGACCGCATCGACGCCGACTCCGCCCGCATCCAGCGCTACCTGGACGAGCCGCCCGTGCCGCTCGACTCCCTCGTGCGCCCGGGCGACGCGGTCGCGAAGGACGAGGAGTGGCGTCCGGTCACCGTCTCGGGCACGTACGACACGTCCCAGCAGGTCACCGTGCGCTTCACGACCCGCGACAAGCAGCCGGGTGTCGACGTCGTCACGCCCCTGGTCACCGACGACGGCACCGCCGTGCTGGTGAACCGCGGCTGGGTGCAGGTGCCCAACAACGACGTCGAGAGCATCGACATCCCCGACCCGCCGGCGGGCGAGGTGACGATCACCGCCTGGCTGCGGCCCGACACCGGCGCCGACGGCAGCGCGATCGCCGTGCAGGACGACCAGGTCCGGGCGATCTCCAGCGAGGTGCTGGCCGACCACACGGGCTACACGCTCTACCCCGGCTTCGTCGAGCTGCAGGAGGAGGACCCGGCCCCGGCCGAGTCGCTCGCCCACGAGCCGGCGCCCGAGGAGTCGTCGGCGCAGAACTTCTTCTACGCCTGGCAGTGGTGGTTCTTCGGGGTGCTCGGACTCGTCGGCGCCGTGTACTTCGGCCGCCAGTCGGTCCTGGAGCTGCGCCAGCGCCGTGCGGCCCGGGCGGACGAGGCGTCCGCCGCGGGCACGGACGAGCGTCAGGCCAGCGAGACCAGCTCGGCGTAGGAGTCGCTCCACAGGTCCTCGTCGCCGTCGGGCAGCAGCAGCACCCGGTCGGGCTCCAGGGCCCGCACGGCGCCCTCGTCGTGCGAGACGAGCACGATCGCGCCCTCGTAGGTGCGGATGGCGCGCAGCACCTCCTCGCGCGAGGCCGGGTCCAGGTTGTTGGTGGGCTCGTCGAGCAGCAGCACGTTGGCGCTGGAGACGATCAGGCTGGCCAGGGCCAGACGCGTCTTCTCGCCGCCCGACAGCACGCCGGCGGGCTTGGACGTGTCGTCGCCGCTGAACAGGAACGAGCCCAGCACGCTGCGCGCCTCGGTGTCGGTCAGCTGCGGGGCGCTCGCCTGCATGTTCTGCAGCACGGTGCGGCTCGTGTCGAGCGTCTCGTGCTCCTGCGCGAAGTAGCCGATCTTCAGCCCGTGACCGGGGATGACCTCGCCGGTGTCGGGGGTCAGCGTGCCGGCCAGCATCCGCAGCAGGGTCGTCTTGCCCGCGCCGTTGAGGCCCAGGATGACGACCCGGCTCCCCCGGTCGATGGCCAGGTCGACGCCGGCGAAGATCTCCAGCGCGCCGTACGACTTCGACAGGCCCTCGGCCATGAGCGGCGTCTTGCCGCACGGGGCCGGCTTGGGGAAGGTGATGTGGGCGACCTTGTCGCTCTGGCGCTCGTCCTCGAGCCCGGACATGAGCTGCTCGGCGCGGCGCAGCATCTGCTGGGCAGCCGACGCCTTGCTCGCCTTGGCCCGCATCTTGTTGCCCTGCGCGGTGAGCCGCTCGGCGGTCTTGGTGGCGATCTCGCGCTCCCGGCGGCGACGCTGCTCGTCGGCCTGGCGCTGCTTGAGGTAGGACTTCCAGCCCATGTTGTAGATGTCGATCGTCGCCCGGTTCGCGTCCAGGTACAGGACCTTCGTGACGGTCTCCTCGATCAGGTCGACGTCGTGGCTGATGATGATGAGCCCGCCGGCGAAGTTCTTGAGGAAGCCGCGCAGCCAGCTGATCGAGTCCGCGTCCAGGTGGTTGGTGGGCTCGTCGAGCAGCAGCGTGTCGGCGTCGGAGAACAGGATGCGCGCCAGCTCGATGCGGCGGCGCTGACCGCCGGACAGCGTCGAGAGCGGCTGCTCCATGATGCGGTCGGGCAGGCCCAGGCTGGTGGCGATGGTGACCGCCTCGGCCTCGGCGCTGTAGCCACCACCGGCGGAGAACTCGCCCTCGGCGTTGGCGTACGAGCGCATCGCCTTCTCGGCGATCTCCGGATCGGGCGAGCCCATGTCGATCTCGGCCTTGCGCATGCGCACGAGCGCGTCGTCCAGGCCGCGGGCGCCGAGGATGCGGTCGCGGGCGGTGGTCGACAGGTCGCCGGACTTGGGGTCCTGCGGCAGGTAGCCGATCTTGCCGGTGCTGGTGATCGTGCCGGCGGCGGGCTGGCCGTCGCCGGACAGCATGCGGGTCAGCGTGGTCTTGCCGGCGCCGTTGCGGCCGACGAGGCCGACCTTGTCGCCCTTGTCGACACGGAACGAGACGTCGGACATGAGGACGCGCGCGCCGAAGCGCAGCTCCACTCCGGAGACGGTGAGCATGAGGAACCTTCAGTGAGCGTGGATGGCGAGGACGAAAGAGCGGGCAGGGGCCCGCACGTCACTCCAGCCGGATGATGTCCACCGCACCAGTCTAGGGGCGGAGGCCGCGGAGTCGAAGCCCCAGGAACCCGGGGTGTCGGACCTCACGCGCCGCGACCTCCCCCGGCGGGGCCGGAGGAGGTCGCAGGTCGAGCGGTGGCTCAGACGTTGAAGCCGAGGGCGCGCAGCATCTCGCGGCCGTCGTCGGTGATCTTGTCCGGGCCCCACGGCGGCATCCAGACCCACTCGATCCGGAAGTCGTTGACGATGCCGTCGAGCGCCGAGCGCGTCTGGTCCTCGATGACGTCGGTCAGCGGGCAGGCCGCGGACGTCAGCGTCATGGAGAGCACCGCGTTGCTGTGCTCGTCGACGTCGACGCCGTAGACCAGGCCGAGGTCGACGACGTTGATGCCGAGCTCGGGGTCGACGACGTCCTTCATCGCCTCGGTGACGTCCTCGGACGTCGTGGCGCCCGCGGGCGCCGTGGCGACGTCCGGCAGGTCGGTGTGGTCGGTCATGGGCTCGGTCACTGGTGGTCCTCCTTGTCGGTGACGGCCTGCGCGACGGCGTCCTTCCAGGCCATCCAGGCCAGGAGGGCGCACTTCACGCGAGCCGGGAACTGGGCGACGCCGGCGAACGCGACGCCGTCCTCCAGCACGTCCTCGTCGGGCTCGACCTTGCCCTTGCCCTGCATGAGCTCGGCGAACGAGCCCAGCACGGCCATGCCCTCCTCGACGCTGTGCCCGACGACCAGGTCGTTGAGCACCGAGGCGGACGCCTGGCTGATCGAGCAGCCCTGGGCGGCGTACGACACGTCGGTGACGGTGTCGCCGTCCAGGTGGACCCGCAGGGTGATCTCGTCGCCGCAGGTCGGGTTCACGTGGTGGACCTCGGTGTCGAAGTCCTCCCGCAGGCCCGCGCCGTGCGGCTTCTTGTAGTGGTCCAGGATGATCTCCTGGTACAGCGCGTCGACGTCCATGGTCACGCTCCGAAGTACTTCTGGGTGTGCAGCAGGCCGTCCACGAGGGCGTCGACCTCCTGCTCGGTCGTGTACAGGTAGAACGACGCCCGCGACGTCGACTGCACGCCGAAGCAGGCGTGC
The DNA here is from genome assembly GCF_000312105.1 of Aeromicrobium massiliense JC14. Lineage (GTDB taxonomy): Bacteria > Actinomycetota > Actinomycetes > Propionibacteriales > Nocardioidaceae > Aeromicrobium > Aeromicrobium massiliense. The sequence continues at coordinate 871,961 of NZ_HE978637.1, read as the reverse complement.
GCCGGCTTGGCGCAGTGGTTGCCCGCCCGCACCGCGATGCCCCGGCTGTCGAGCAGCTGGGCCACGTCGTGCGGGTGGACGCCCTCGAGCGCGAAGCTGATCGCTCCCCCGCGGTCGACGGCCTCGGTCGGGCCGACGATGCGCAGCCCGTCGATCTCCTGCAGGCGATCCAGCGCGTAGGCCGTGATCGCGTGCTCGTGCGCCGCGACGTTCTCCATGCCGAGCGCGGTCAGGTAGTCCACCGCGGCGCCCAGGCCCACGGCCTGCGCGATCGGCGGGGTGCCGGCCTCGAACCGGGCCGGCGGCGGGGCGTACGTCGTGCGCTCCATCGTGACCGTCTCGATCATCTCGCCGCCACCCATGAAGGGCGGCAGCTCGGCGAGCAGGTCGTAGCGTCCCCACAGCACGCCGATGCCGGTCGGGCCGAGCATCTTGTGCCCGGTGAACGCGACGAAGTCGGCGCCCAGCGTGCTCACGTCGACCGGCAGCTGCGGCACGGCCTGCGAGGCGTCGACCACCACGAGGGCACCGACGGAGCGGGCCTTGGCGATGATCGTGGTCAGCGGGCTGACCGAGCCGAGCATGTTCGAGACCCACGCGACCGACACGACCTTGGTGCGCTCGGTGATGAGCGTGTCGATGTCGGACAGGTCGAGCCGGCCCTCGGGGGTCAGCCCGAACCAGCGGAGCGTCGCGCCCGTGCGCTGGCAGACCTGCTGCCACGGGACGATGTTGGAGTGGTGCTCCAGCTGGGTGATGACGATCTCGTCGCCCCGCCCCACGCGTCCGGCGTCGCCGAGCACACGGGCGACCAGGTTGAGCGCCTCGGACGCGTTCTTGGTGAACACGACCTCGTCGCGGCTCGGCGCGCCGATGAAGCCGGCGACCTTGTCGCGCGCTCCCTCGAACGCCTCGGTCGCCTCGGCGCCGATCTGGTGCATGGCCCGGGCCACGTTCGCGTTGTGCAGCCGGTAGTGCTCCTCGACCGCGGCGATCACGCTCGCCGGCTTCTGCGAGGTGTTCGCGCTGTCGAGGTAGACCAGCGGCAGGTCGCCGGCGAGCCGGCGCGCCAGGACGGGGAAGTCCTGGCGCACCCGCTCGACGTCGTAGCCGGTCGCCTCGGCGGTCGTCATCGCGTCGCCGCCGCAGCCTTCACGTACTTGTCGTAGCCGTTGGCCTCGAGCTGGTCGGCCAGGTCGCGGCCGCCGCTCTCGGCGACCTTGCCGGCGACGAAGACGTGCACGTAGTCGGGCTTGATGTACTGCAGGATGCGCGTGTAGTGCGTGATCAGCAGGACGCCGCGGTCGCCACGACCGTGGTAGCGGTTGACGCCGTCGGAGACGACGCGCAGGGCGTCGATGTCCAGGCCGGAGTCGGTCTCGTCCAGCAGCGCGAACTTCGGGTCGAGCAGGTCGAGCTGGGCCATCTCGTGGCGCTTCTTCTCGCCGCCGGAGAAGCCCTCGTTGACGCTGCGCTGCGAGAACGACGCGTCCAGGTCCATGCGCTCGAGCGCCTCGTTGACGTCCTTGACCCAGGTGCGCAGCTTCGGCGACTCGCCGTCGATGGCCGTCTTGGCCGTGCGCAGGAAGTTCGCCACGGAGACGCCCGGGATCTCGACCGGGTACTGCATCGCCAGGAACAGGCCCGCGCGGGCGCGCTCGTCGACGCTCATCTCCAGGATGTTCTCGCCGTCGAGCAGGACCTCGCCCTGGGTGACGGTGTACTTCGGGTGACCGGCGATCGTGTACGCCAGGGTCGACTTGCCCGAGCCGTTCGGGCCCATGATCGCGTGGATCTCGCCCGAGCGGACGGTGAGGTCGACGCCGCGCAGGATCTCCTTCGCGCCGTCCTCGGTCTCGACCGAGACGTGCAGGTCCTTGATCTCAAGGGTGGCCATGTGCGTTCAGCTCCTGTTCGCGGAGAGATCCACCCAGACGGTGTCTCCCTCGATCTTCGTGGGGTAGGTCGGTACGGGTTCGGTGGCGGGCAGGTTCAGCGCCTCGCCGGTGCGGACGTCGAAGCGCGAGCCGTGCAGGTAGCACTCGATCTCGCAGCCCTCGACGTCGCCGTCGGACAGCGGCACCTGCGCGTGCGAGCACCAGTCGGAGATCGCGTAGACGTTGTCGCCGTCGCGGACGAGGGCCACGTCGACCTCGTCGATGACCAGGCCCAGGGCCTTGCCCTTGACGACGTCGCCGAGCTTCGCCGCCTCGACGAAGGTCACGCGACGCCTCCGACGTACGCGGCGAGCTCGCGCTCGACCGCGGCGACGAGCCGCTGCTCGAGGTCCGGCACGCCGATGCGGCGGATGACGTCGTTGAAGAAGCCGTGCACGACGAGGCGACGGGCGTCGTCCTCGGGGATGCCGCGGCTCATCAGGTAGAACAGGTGCTGGTCGTCGAAGCGGCCGGTCGTCGACGCGTGACCGGCGCCGGCGATGTCGCCGGTCTCGATCTCCAGGTTCGGCACCGAGTCGGCCTTCGCGCCGTCGGTGAGCACCAGGTTGTCGTTCTGTTCGAACGTGTCGATGCCCTCGGCGACCTTGCGGATCAGCACGTTGCCGATCCAGACCGTGTGCGCCCCGTCGCCCTGCAGCGCGCCCTTGTACTCGACGTTGCTGCGCGTCTTGGGCGCCGTGTGGTCGGCGAACAGGCGGTGCTCGATGTGCTGGCCGGCGTCGGCGAAGTAGATGCCGAGCAGGTCGACGCTGCCGCCGGTGCCCAGGTAGTCGGCCGAGGTGCTGGCGCGCACCACGTCACCGCCGAGCGAGACCGCGACGTGCTTGAGGTGCGCGTCGCGGCCCACGCGGGCGTGCTGCGTGGCGACGTGGACCGCGTCGTCGGCCCAGTCCTGGATGGTGACGAACGTCAGGTCGGCACCGTCCTCGAGGACGACCTCGATGTTCTCGGTCCAGGTGGCCGAGCCCTCGTAGGTCACGACGACGACGGCCTTGCTGAAGCGTCCGGCGCGCACGAGCAGGTGACCGGCGCCCGCGGCGTCGACGCCCTGGCCGGTCAGCGCGATGGTGACCGGCTCGTCGACGATCGTGTCGGCGGGCACCGTCACCTCGCGCACCTGCGACGCGGCCGCCCAGGCGCGGGCCGACACGCGGTCGGTCGGGACGTAGCCCGACGCGCCGCGCGCCGACTCCGCGGCCGGGACGAGCTCGACCGTCACGGCGTCGGGGCCGGTGACCTGCGCGCTGAGGTGACCCGCGTCGAGCGGGGCCTCGCCGTGCACGTCACGCAGCCGCTTGAGCGGCGTGAAGCGCCAGATCTCCTCGAGGCCGGTGGGGACCGCGTGGTCGGCGAGGTCGAACGACCCCTCGGGGTGCAGGTGGGACTCGACGGGCTCGAGCTCCAGGACGTTGCTGAGGTTCTCCACTGATGTCTTCCTGTGTGAACGGGCGGGACGGGGACGGACCGGCGTCAGCCGACCGCGCCCTCCATCTGCAGCTCGATGAGGCGGTTGAGCTCGAGGGCGTACTCCATCGGCAGCTCGCGGGCGATCGGCTCGACGAAGCCGCGCACGATCATGGCCATGGCCTCGTCCTCCTCCATGCCTCGCGACATGAAGTAGAAGAGCTGGTCGTCGCTGACCTTGGAGACCGTGGCCTCGTGGCCCAGCGTCACGTCGTCCTCGCGGACGTCGACGTACGGGTAGGTGTCCGAGCGGCTGATCTGGTCGACCAGGAGCGCGTCGCACTTGACCGTGCTGGCCGAGCCCTCGGCGCCCTCGAGCACCTGCAGCAGGCCGCGGTAGGACGTGCGTCCGCCGCCGCGGGCGACCGACTTGCTCAGGATCGAGCTGGACGTGTTCGGGGCGGCGTGCACCATCTTGGCGCCGGCGTCCTGGTGCTGGCCCTCGCCGGCGAAGGCGATGGACAGCGTCTCGCCCTTGGCGTGCTCGCCCATGAGGTAGACGGCCGGGTACTTCATGGTGACCTTGGAGCCGATGTTGCCGTCGACCCACTCCATGGTCGCGCCCTCCTCGCAGACGGCGCGCTTGGTGACCAGGTTGTACACGTTGTTCGACCAGTTCTGGATCGTCGTGTAGCGGACGCGGGCGCCCTTCTTCACGATGATCTCCACGACCGCCGAGTGCAGCGAGTCCGAGGAGTAGATCGGCGCCGTGCAGCCCTCGACGTAGTGGACGTAGGAGTCCTCGTCGGCGATGATCAGCGTCCGCTCGAACTGGCCCATGTTCTCGGTGTTGATGCGGAAGTAGGCCTGCAGCGGGATGTCGACGTGGACGCCCTTGGGCACGTAGATGAACGAGCCGCCGGACCACACGGCCGTGTTCAGCGCGGCGAACTTGTTGTCGCCGACCGGGATGACCGTGCCGAAGTACTCCTGGAAGATCTCCGGGTGCTCCTTGAGCGCGGTGTCGGTGTCCAGGAACAGCACGCCCTGGGCCTCGAGGTCCTCGCGGATGGAGTGGTAGACGACCTCGGACTCGTACTGGGCCGCGACGCCCGAGACGAGGCGCTGCTTCTCCGCCTCCGGGATGCCGAGCTTGTCGTACGTGTTCTTGATGTCCTCGGGCAGGTCGTCCCAGGTGGCGGCCTGCTTCTCGGTGGACCGCACGAAGTACTTGATGTTGTCGAAGTCGATGCCGCTCAGGTCGGCGCCCCACGCGGGCATCGGCTTGCGGCCGAAGAGCTTGAGGCCCTTCAGGCGCAGGTCGAGCATCCACTGCGGCTCGTCCTTCAGGCCCGAGATGTTGCGCACGACGTCCTCGTTGAGGCCGCGCTGCACGTTCGCGCCGGCGACGTCGGCGTCGGCCCAGCCGAACTCGTAGCGGCCGACGTCCTTGAGCCCGGGGTTGAGCTCCTCGATGGTGTTGGTCTCCTGCGAGATGGTCATGCGTGGCGCCTCTCTGCCTGGACGGTGGTACGGGGAAGGAACGTGGTGCAGACGCCGTCGCCGTGGGCGATCGTCGCCAGCCTCTGGACGTGGGTGCCGAGCACCCGGGAGAACATCTCGGCCTCGGCCTCGCACAGCTCGGGGAACTCCCCCGCGACGTGCGCGACCGGGCAGTGGTGCTGGCACATCTGCTCGCCGCGGTCGGTCGAAATGACCGACGCCGCGAAGCCGTCGCCGGTCAGCGCCTCGGCGAGCACGCGGGCGCGCTCGTCGGGCTTGGCGGCCTCGACCGCGGCGCGCAGCTCGTCCTCGATCTCGGCGAGCCGGTGCCGGGCGAACGCGCCGACGGCGGCGTCTCCCCCGGTGCGGCGCAGGAAGCGCAGCGCCTCGGCGGCGAGGTCGTCGTAGGCGTGCTCGAACTGGTCACGGCCCGCGTCGGTCAGGGCGAACACCTTGGCCGGACGTCCACGACCGCGCGGCGCGTTGAGACGCTGCTCGGACGCCGCGACGTGCCCCTCGGCGACCAGCTGGTCGAGGTGGCGTCGCACGGCGGCAGGCGTCAACGACAGACGCTCGGCCAGCGCGACCGCGGTGGAGGGCCCGTGCTCGAGGATGCTCTGGGCCACACGCGAACGCGTCGGGGCGTCGTCGGACGACGACTTCTCGACAGTGCGCATGCTTTTCACAACAGCAGTGTGACGTTAATGATTCCCCGCGTTCAACGAAGGTGACCCTCAGTGGCCTGGGTCACGCGGCTCGCTCGTCCTGCCGCAGGCCCCCGCGCGCCCCTAGGGTGACGCCATGGCGAGCAGCGCGACCGAGATCGAGGCCGGCGGACGCACGGTGCGGATCTCCAGCCCCGACCGGGTGATCTACGAGGCGACCCCGTGGTCGGCCGAGGTCACGAAGCTGATGGTGGCCGAGTACTACGTCGCGGTCGAGGACGGCATCATGCGCGCCCTGCGCGAGCGTCCGACCACGCTCGAGCGCTGGCCGAAGGGCTTCCGCGAGGACATGGTGATGGCCACGCGCGCCGACGGGCACGGCGACGCGTTCTACCAGAAGCGCGTCCCGCAGGGCGCTCCCGAGTACCTGGAGTCCGCCCGCATCCAGTTCCCGTCCGGGCGGGTCGCCGACGAGATCTGCCCGACCGAGGTGGCCGTCGTCGCCTGGGCCGCGCACATGGGCACGCTGACCTTCCACCCGTGGCCGGTGCGCCGCGCCGACGTCGAGCACCCCGACGAGCTGCGCATCGACCTGGACCCGCAGCCCGGCGCCACCTTCGCCGACGCCCGCCGGGTCGCCCGCACGGCCCGCGCGCTGCTGGAGGAGATCGGCATCCGGGGCTTCCCCAAGACGAGCGGCAACCGCGGGGTGCACATCTACGTACGGGTCGAGCCGCGCTGGACGTTCACCGACCTGCGCCACGCCGCGATCGCCTTCGGCCGCGAGCTCGGGCGGCGGACCGAGGGCGTGACGGTGAACTGGTGGAAGGAGGAGCGTCCGGAGGGCTCGATCTTCGTCGACTACAACCAGAACGCGCGCGACCGGACGATCGCCAGCGCCTACAGCCTGCGCGCCAAGCCGGGCGCCCCGGTGTCGACGCCGCTGACCTGGGACGAGCTGGACGCCGTCGACGACCCGCGCACGCTCAACCTGCACACCGTGCCGCAGCGCCTGGACGAGCTGGGCGACGCGCACGCCGAGATCGACGACGTCGCGCACTCGCTCGAGACGTTGCTCGAGTGGCACGCGCGCGACGAGGAGGAGGGCCACGGCGACCTGCCGTATCCCCCGGACTACCCGAAGATGCCCGGCGAGCCGAAGCGCGTCCAGCCCTCGCGCGAGCGCAAGGAGTAGGTCAGGCGGCGGCGCCGGCGACGACCACGCGGTCGCGGCCCTCGGCCTTGGCACGGTAGAGCGCCTGGTCCGCCTCGACGAGCAGCTCGGAGAGCGGGACCCGCGACCGCACGTCGACCAGGCCGAAGCTGATCGTCGCCGTGGGTGTCCCCGCCGCCTCCTGCACCGCCCGCAGGCGGTGGGCGATCTCCTCGCACACGAGCCGGGCGCCGTCGGGCGTCGCACCGGCGAGCATGACGACGAACTCCTCGCCGCCGAACCGACCGACGAGGTCCATCGACCGCACCGTCGACCGGCAGGCCTCGGCGAACCCGACGAGCAGGCGGTCGCCGGCCTCGTGACCGTAGGTGTCGTTGACCTGCTTGAAGTGGTCCAGGTCGGCCATCGCCAGGACGCAGGGGACGTCGCGGCGCCCGGCGTCGCGGCGCAGGAGCTCGGCCCGCTCCAGGAAGGTCGTCCGGTTGAGCAGGCCGGTGAGCCCGTCGAACGACGCACGCCGGCGCAGGTCGGCGGTCTCCTGCTCGTAGCTCAGGGCGGTCATGCTGAACGTCGCCCCGACGAGCAGGAACGTCATCACGATCGTCGTCATGGACGTGCCGAACACGTCGAAGAACCACGGGCTGTCCGGTCCGAAGAGCATGAACGTGACGAACCGTCCCGCGTAGTAGACCGAGACGACGTAGCCCGTCGCCGACGTCGCGCGGCGCAGCGTGCCGACGTGCGTGCGCCGCGTCGACCACATGACCCACGACGCCAGGGCGATGAGCACGCTGACCGCCGGGAACAGCGCCCAGGCGCCCGCCCACGAGTTCGTCGCCGGCGAGTCGGCCAGCGCGGAGAGCAGCACCATGCCCGGCACGACCAGCACGAGCCAGCGCGGCCAGCGATGGCGTCCGTCGAGCGTCCGCGCGGCCCGCCAGATGAGCCAGGCGCCGAGGGCGTAGAGCGCGCTGCCGAGCGGGTTGGCCCACCACTGGACCGCCGTGCCGTCGCCCAGGTACGCGATGGTCCCGGCGGCGATGGCGAGCAGCGCCAGGCACCACAGGCCCACGTAGCGCGAGCGGGTGGTGCGGTAGGTGACGCCGTAGAAGAGCACGAGCGTGGTCACCAGGACGACGCCGAGCTCCAGGCGCATCGACGTGGCATCCAGGTGGGGCATGGCCGTCTGATCGGCGCCCCGGTCGCGGACCCTAGGTGAATCGACCGGTGTTGTTGGCAACGATCGTCCGAGCGGGCGACGAGTGTCGGCAAGGTCACCAGCCGGTGTCGTTGGGGTCCGCCCACACCGGTGACATCTGCCGGGCGTCGACCCAGCGCTGGACGAGCTGCGGGTCGCGCTTGCTGTCGTCCAGATAGGTGACCAGCGCCTCCCAGGACGTGCCGTGGCGGCGCCACGCGACGATGAGCCCGGGTCGCGGGTGCTGCTTGCCGACCGCCCGGACCCAGACGAAGCGAGCGCGCCGCGGCCGCGGCCACGCGTCCCGCCTGCCCGGATTCGCTCCCACGGACGAACGATAGAACATCCGTTCGAACGATGGGCTCGAGGTCAGGCGGTCAGCACCTCGGCGAGCCGGTCCGCCGCGGACGGGTCCGCGTAGGGCAGGAACAGCGACGGCTCGACGAGCTCGACCTCCAGCACGCGGTGCCCGCCGTCGTCGTGGCGCACGAGGTCGATGCGCGCGTAGGCCGGGGTGCCGAGACGCGCGCGGACGTGGTCCATCGCGGCGTCCGCCACGGCTCGCTGCTCGGCCGTGGCCTCGTGCGGCGCGTTGGTCTCGGCGGCGAACAGGTCCTCCACGAGCCCGGCCCGCGGCAGGGCGACCCGCTTGCTGGCGGCGTGGCTGAACCGGCCGTCCAGGTAGACCAGGGCCCACTCGCCGTCGGTCGCGACCGAGGCGACGTAGGGCTGGACGAGCACGACCTGGCCGGCCGCGTGCAGGCGGTCGACGTGGTCGCGCGCGACGTCGTGCTGCTCGGGGCCGTACGAGGCGGCGTCCTTGCTGCCGGCGCCGACGGCGGGCTTCACGACGAAGTCGCCCTCGGGGAACGCGACGGACTCCCCCGGCGCGACGAACACGGTGTCGGTGATGGGCACCCCGGCGTCCTCGAGCTCGGCCAGGTAGCGCTTGTCGATGCTCCAGCGCACCGTGCTGGGTTCGTTGACCACCTCGGTCACCGCCGCGGTGGCGTCCAGCCAGGCGAGGAAGTCCACGAGGCGCGCCGGGTAGTCCCAGGGCGACCGCAGCACCACCCGGTCGAAGCCGGCCCAGTCCACCGACGCGTCGTCCCAGTCGACGACCTCCACGACGACGCCGGTGCGCTCCAGGGCGTCCAGCGCGACCGTCTCGTCCTCGTCGTGCCCCCGGGCCTCGCGCGCGGTGACCCACGCCAGTCGTCCGATCATGGGCACCACGGTAGGGGCCTCGACCCCGGAAAAGCAGGAGTTCTCGGGGTGCGGACCCGGCCGTCCGGGCCTACCCTGGGAGCAGCACCACGCAACACTCAGCAGAAGGCCCTCGGCGCACGTCACGCACTGTGCCGGGGGCTTTCGAGCGTCCGAGCCCCTGTTCGCGCCTCGGTCCCGCGCTCGCAGCGGGCATCGGAGCCGCGTCGCGCCGGTCTCGCCGGTCGTCCGACCGGTCACCGGAAGAGCGCCGGGCCGCGTCCCCGGCCGTCGCGTACGGTGTCCGTGTGGCATCAGATGCATCGATCGACCCGAACCTCGAGCTGCCCGCCGAGGTGCTGGACGGCTCGCTCGCCGACCGGGTCGACGCCGAGAACCTGCGCGAGATGCGCCAGGAGTTCACCCGCTTCATGATGCGCTACAAGTTCGGCATGGAGCAGGTCGTCACCAAGCTGAACATCCTGCGCGACGAGTTCGCCCACCTGCACGACTACAACCCGATCGAGCACCTGGCGTCACGGCTGAAGTCGCCCGAGAGCCTGCTCGAGAAGGCCCAGCGCAAGAGCTGCCCGATCACCTTCGAGGCGCTGCGCGAGCACATCACCGACATCGCCGGCGTGCGCGTCACCTGCAGCTTCGTCTCGGACGTCTACCACGTGTTCGACATGCTCACGTCCCAGGACGACGTGCGGATCGTGGACGTCCGCGACTACATCGCCCAGCCCAAGCCGAACGGCTACCGGAGCCTGCACGTGCTCGTCGAGGTGCCGGTGTTCCTGTCCGACGGCGTCGTGCCGGTGACGGTCGAGGTGCAGCTGCGCACCATCGCCATGGACTTCTGGGCCAGCCTCGAGCACAAGATCTACTACAAGTACCGCGACGCGGTGCCCGAGAACCTGCTCGGCGGCCTCAAGGAGGCGGCCGAGACCGCCGCGACGCTGGACTCGACGATGGAGATGCTCCACGCCGAGGTGCGCTCGATGAACGACCTGCCGCGCGACCTCGTGTCCGACGTCCGCGACCGCGCCGAGGCCGCCTCGACGCAGGTGCTGCTCGAGCAGCTGCGCCGCCTCGGCGAGGACAGCTGAAGCTCGAGGACGACGGAGCCGGGCCCTTGGCGCGGCCAGCTCGGCGGCTCGCTCGACCTGCTCGCTGAGCCTGTCGAAGCGCCTTCTCGCGTGGTCGCCTTAGGGGCTGATGACGCCGGAGCTGGGTGCACAGATCGGTCAGCTCGTCGGCTCGCCCGTACCCCGCTCGCTGAGCTTGTCGAAGCGAGAAAAATGCCGCGATCCTGGGGATTCTGCGTTGTTCCTGTCACCGCCGCACGGTAGACTAGAACAAACGTTCGACCCGGGGGTCTCGGATGATCAGCGACCAAGTTCAGGCACTGCTGGAGGAGTCCAGCACGCTCGAGCCGTGGCGCCTGACCGGCGATCAGATCCGTTCGGAACTGCGGGCCGCGGCCGAGGCGGTCGCCGCGCTGCAGTCGCTCACCGTGAAGCTGGCCGCGGCCGCCGAAGACCTGGCCCTCCCGCGTGAGGACGGCTGCACCTCCCCCACGGTCTGGCTGGCCAGCACCACGAACGTCTCGAAGCGGGAGGCGTCGAAGCTCGTCTCGCTGACCCGCTTCGACCCGACGCGCGGCACCATCACGCGCGAGCGGTGGGGCACCGGCCGGCTGACGACCGAGCAGGCCCACATCATCCTCAAGGCGCTCGATGCCCTGCCCGAGTGGTTCGTGGACGAGCAGCACGACGACGCCGAAGCCACCCTCCTGCTGCACGCATCAGAGTTCGGGGCGGACGACCTGCGCCGCCTGGCGAACCGCATCGTGGAGGTCGTCGACCCGGACAGTCCTGACGAGATCATCGGGGCGCAGCTGGAGCGGCAGGAGAAGCAGGCGTGGGACGAGACCCACCTGTCCATCACGAGGATGGGTCGTGGTCGCAGCAGCATCCGCGGGGTGCTGCCGGACGTGCAGGCCGACATGCTCAAGACGGTGCTGGAGGGCCTGGCCTCACCGCGGCGTGAGGGTGCGGTCTTCCGCGACGTCGACGGGGAGCACTCCGACGCCGAGATCGGAAGGCTCGACCACGCCCGCCGGATGGGTCTGGCGCTCTGCGAGCTGGTCGAGCACCTCCCGACGGAGTGCTTCCCGCAGGCCGGCGGTGTCGCCGCGACCGTGACGATCAACCTGGACTACGACGACCTGCGCGAGCGGGTCTCCCGGGCGACCCTCTCGACCGGGAGCGACATGAGCGCATCGCAAGCGCGACGGCTCGCCTGCAGCGCCAACCTGATCCCCGTCGTGCTCGACGGCGACTCTCGAGTGCTCGACCTCGGAACGAGCAAACGTCTCCACGACCGCTACCAGCGCATCGCCCTCGCCACCCGCGACGGCGGCTGCTCCTGGAAGGGCTGCGACCGCCCACCCGGATGGTGCGAGGCCCACCACCTCACACCATGGAGCCACGGCGGCGACACGAGCATCGACAACGGCGCCCTGTTCTGCTTCTTCCACCACCACCTGCTCCACGACACCGACTGGTCCGCCAGATTGAGTGAAGACGGCGTCGTCGAGGTCATCCCACCACCACGGATCGACCCGCAACGCAGACCCCTGCGCCACGCCAGACACGTCCGGCTGCGACCCCGCGTGCTCGAACCCACCTGAGCGGCTAGGCCCCTGACAGCACGTCGGCGAGGTCGTACGAGACGACCTCCTCGAGCTGCTCGTAGGTGCACGAAGTGGGCTCACGGTCCGGACGCCAACGCTTGAACTGCGCCAGGTGCCGGAAGCGGTCGCCCTCCATGTGCTCGTAGCCGACCTCCAGCACGCGCGTCGGCGCGAGCGGGACGAACGACAGGTCCTTGCCGCCGCTCCACCGGCTCTGGCCGCCAGGAAGCCGTCCGGACGCCTGCGCCTCGGCCGACTGCCAGCGGGCCCACGGGTGCTCGTCCAGGCCGATGCGCAGCTCCTGCAGCTCGTCGTGCAGCTCGGCGCGACGGGCCTCGGTGAACGAGCCGCAGACGCCGACGTGCTGCAAAGTGCCTTCGTCGTCGTAGAGGCCCAGCAACATCGAGCCGAGCAGCGGACGCTCCTCCGTGGACGTCTTGTGCAGCCGGTAGCCCGCCAGGACGACGTCCGCCGTCCGCGCGTGCTTGACCTTGAGCATCACACGGGCGTTCTGCTCGTAGCCGCGGGCCAGCGGCTTGGCCACGACCCCGTCCAGGCCGGCGCCCTCGAACTGGCCGAACCAGTCCTCAGCGACGGTCGCGTCGGTCGTCGTGCGCGTCAGGTGCACCGGCGCCTCGACGTCCGCGAGCGCGTCCTCGAGCCGGGCCCGTCGCTCGACGAACGGCACCGCATCGAGCGCCTCGTCGCCGAGGGCGAGCAGGTCGAACACGACCAGCGACGCGGGCGTCTGCTCGGCCAGCATCGTCACCCGCGAGGCCGCCGGGTGGATGCGCTGGCTCAGCGTGTCGAAGTCGAGCCGGTCCCCCACGATCGCCACGATCTCGCCATCCACGACGCACCGCTCGGGCAGCTGCGCCTTGACCGCTGTGACGACGTCCGGGAAGTACCGAGTCAACGGCTTGGTCGAACGGCTCATCAGCTCGACCTCGTCGCCGTCACGGAAGACCAGGCAGCGGAACCCGTCCCACTTCGGCTCGTAGAGCAGACCGCCCTCGACCGAGTCGGCGGCGGGGACTCCCTTCACCGACTTGGCGAGCATCGGACGGACGGGCGGCATGACGGGCAGGTCCATGGCCAGACAGTACGGCGCGGGGACGTCGCGCGCCCGGGTTGCCGCGGACCCGCGGCAGGCCACGATGGGTGCGTGCTGCTCGCCCGACTGGTCCAGACCTCCACCGCCGTGGCCGCCACGCGCTCGCGGGTCGCCAAACGCACGCTGCTGGCCGCCGTGCTGGCCGAGGCGTCCGCCGACGACGTCGCAACCGTCGCGTCCTACCTGGCCGGCAGCGCGACCCAGCGACGCACCGGCGTCGGGTGGCGCGGCCTCACCTCGCTCCCCGACCCGGCCCTCGAGCCCACCCTCACCGTCGACGACGTCGTCACCCGGCTGGACGAGCTCGCCGCCGTCGCCGGTGGTGGGTCGCGAGAGCGCCGCCGGGCCCTGGTCGACGACCTGTTCGGCCGGGCGACGCCGGAGGAGCAGACGTGGCTGGTCGGCCTGCTGACCGGCGAGCTGCGCCAGGGTGCCCTCGAGAGCCTGGTGCTCGACGCCGTCGCCGAGGCGGCGGAAGTACCGGCCCCCCTGGTGCGACGGGCGGCGATGCTCGGCGGCGGACTGACGTCCGTGGCCCATGCCGCCATGACCGGCGGCACCGAGTCGCTCGAGGCGTTCGCGCTCGAGCCGGGCCGCCCGGTCCTGCCGATGCTCGCGGCCAGCGCCACGGACGTCCCCGCGGCGGTGGCCAAGGCGGTCCCGGAGGGCCGCGACGTGGTGGTGGACGCCAAGCTCGACGGCATCCGCGTCCAGGTGCACCGGGTCGGCGACGACGTCCGCGTCTACACGCGCAGCCTGGACGACGTGACCAGCCGGGTGCCGGAGGTGGTCGAGACCGTCGCGGCGCTCGACGTCACCACCGCGGTGCTCGACGGCGAGGCGATCGCCCTGCGCGACGACGGCAGCCCGCGTCCGTTCCAGGAGACCGGCGCCCGCACCGCCAGCCGCACGGACGTCGAGACGCTGCGCACCCGCACGCCGCTGACGACGTACTTCTTCGACGTCCTGCACCTGGACGGCGAGGACCTGCTCGACCGGCCGCTGAGCGAGCGGCTCGACCGGCTGCGCGCCACGCTGCCGGCCACGGCCCAGGTGCCGCGGGTCGTGACCAGCGACCCGGGCCAGGCCGAGACGTTCTTCCGCACCCTGGTCGCCGCCGGGCACGAGGGCGTCGTGGTCAAGGACCCGGACGCGCCGTACGAGGCCGGGCGCCGCGGGTCGGGCTGGGTGAAGGTCAAGCCGGTCCACACGCTCGACCTGGTCGTGCTCGGGGTCGAGCGCGGCAGCGGCCGCCGCAGCGGACTGCTGTCGAACATCCACCTCGGCGCCCGCGACGGCGACGGGTTCGTCATGCTCGGCAAGACGTTCAAGGGCATGACCGACGAGACCCTCGCGTGGCAGACCGAGCGGTTCCGCGAGCTGGCCACGGACGACGACGGCTACACCGTCACCGTGCGGCCCGAGCAGGTCGTCGAGATCGCCTTCGACGGCGTCCAGCGGTCCACCCGCTACCCCGGCGGCCTGGCCCTGCGGTTCGCCCGCGTCGTCCGCTACCGCGACGACAAGACGGCGGCCGAGGCCGACACGCTCGAGACCGTGCGCGGCTTCCTGGCGTGAGCTAGCGGCTCGCGTCGACGACGCAGAACAGGTTGCCGTCGGGGTCGGCCAGGACGACGAAGTCGGCGTCGTCCGGGTACTCCCACTCGACCCTCCGGGCGCCGAGGCCGACCAGCCGCTCCACCTCGGCCCGCTGCTCGGCGGCGGAGTCGACCCACAGGTCCAGGTGCGTCCGGTCGCTCTCGTCCAGGTGCAGCCGGGCCTCCTGCGGCCGGGTGGGCACCAGGAACGCCGGGTTCTCGGCGATCGGCGCGTGCCCGAGCGCCTGCGTCCAGAAGGCGGCGGCGCGCCCGCCGTCGCTCACGTTCAGCACCACCGCTCCGAGCCTCAGCACGGTCGCCACGGTCACACGTGGCCCGGCCCACCGGCAAGAGCCCGGCACCGGGACGACGGGGCGAGCCGCCTAGACTGGCCGGGTGCAAGCACCGGTCGTGGACGTCCGTGGACTCGTCATGCGGTACGGCTCGACCGTCGCCGCGGACGGGCTCGACCTGACCGTGGAGCGGGGCACCGTCACCGCCATCCTCGGCCCGAACGGCGCCGGCAAGACCACCACGATCGAGACCTGCGAGGGCTACCGCTCTCCGCAGGAGGGCAGCGTCCGTGTGCTCGGCCTCGATCCCGTGTCCGACGCCCGCGAGCTGCGACCGCGCGTCGGCGTCATGCTGCAGAGCGGCGGCGCCTGGTCCGGCGTCCGTCCCCCGGAGATGCTGCGCCACATCGCGTCGCTGCACGCGCACCCGCTCGACCCCGATGCCCTCATCGAGCGGCTCGGCCTGGAGCGCTCGGCCCGCACTCCCTTCCGGCGGCTGTCCGGCGGGCAGCAGCAGCGGCTCGGCCTGGCCATGGCCGTCGTCGGCCGTCCCGAGCTCGTGTTCCTCGACGAGCCGACCGCCGGCCTCGACCCGCAGGCCCGGCGGGCCACGTGGGACCTCGTCGCCGAGCTGCGCGACGCGGGCGTGACCGTCGTGCTCACCACCCACTACATGGACGAGGCCGAGGCGCTGTCCGACGTGGTGCACGTCGTCGACGCCGGCCGGGTCATCGCGTCCGGCTCCCCCGCGGCCCTCACCGCCGAGGGGGCGCGCAACACCGTGCGCTTCACCGCCGCCCCCGGCCTCGACGTCGCCGACCTCATGGACGCGCTCGGGCACGAGGCGAAGGTCGAGGAGACCGAGCCGGGCTCGTACGTCGTCGCGGGCGACGTCGACCCGGCGCTCGTCGCCGCCGTCACCGCTTGGTGCGCCCGCCAGGGCGTCCTCGTCCAGTCGGTCCTGGTCGAGCGCCAGACCCTCGAGGACCGGTTCCTCGACCTCACCGGCCGGAGCCTGCGATGACCAACCTCGACCTCAGCCCGCGTCCCGGTGCCGCGCCGACCGGGGCGATGCTCCGCGCCCACGCGTCGATGGAGCTGCGCCTCCTGGCCCGCAACGGCGAGCAGCTCGGCATCACGCTCGTCGTCCCGCTCCTGCTGCTCGTGGCGGGCACGAAGGCCGGCAGCATCGTTGACCTCGGCGAGGGACGCCCCATCGACGTCCTCGCACCCGGCGTGCTGGCCCTCGCCGTGCTGTCCGCGTCGTTCACCTCGCTGGCCATCGCCACCGGCTTCGAGCGCCGCTACGGCGTGCTCAAGCGGCTCGGTGCCTCGCCGCTCCCCCGCTGGGGCCTGCTGGCCGGCAAGACGCTGGCCGTCGTCGTGGTCGAGGTCGTGCAGGTCGCCGTGCTCGCCGCGGTCGCGTTCGCGCTCGGCTGGCAGCCCGACGGCGGCGTGACCGGCTGGCTGTGGGCCGGCGTGCTCCTCGTGCTCGGCACCACCGCGTTCGGCGCGCTGGGCCTGCTGATCGCCGGCTCGCTGCGGGCCGAGGCCACGCTCGCGGTCGCCAACCTCGTGTACGTCCTGCTGCTCGTCGGCGGCGGCATCCTGGTGCCGCTCGAGCGCTACCCCGACGGCGCCCGTGCGGTGCTGGAGCTGCTGCCCTCCGGCGCCCTCGGCCAGGGCCTGCGCGACGCGTTCGCGTCCGGCGCGCCCGGTCTGCTGCCCGTCCTCGTCCTCGTGATCTGGTCCGCCGTCGCGGCCGCCGCCACCGCCCGCACCTTCCGCTGGGAGTGACCGTGCTCGACCGTTTCCGTCATCCGACCCGTGGGTTCGTCGTCGGCTGGGCCTGGGCCTCGCTCGTCGCGAACTGCGTCATCGTCGTCACCGGCGGCCTGGTGCGGCTCACCGCGTCCGGCCTGGGCTGCCCGACCTGGCCGCGCTGCACGGACCAGTCGTTCGTCCCGCACGGGGCGCTCGGCGCCCACGGCGTCATCGAGTTCGGCAACCGGATGCTCACCTACGTCCTGGTCGCCATCGCGATCGCGACGTGGTTCGCGGTGCGGCGCTGGGCGGACGCCCCGGTGCGTGCCTCGGCGCTGACCGTCGCCATCGCCATCGGCATCCCGGCCCAGGGCGTCGTCGGCGGCATCACCGTGCTCACCGACCTGAACCCGTGGGTCGTGTCGCTGCACTTCCTGCTGTCGATGGTGCTCATCTGCCTGTCGGCGTGGCTGCTGCGCCTGGTCCGCGGCGTCGAGCCCGCGCCGGTCGACGCCGGACGCCTGTGGCTGGTGCGTGCGACGTTCGCGGCCATGTGGGTCGTGGTCTACCTCGGCACGATCGTCACCGGCAGCGGTCCGCACGCCGGCGACCTCGACGCGCCGCGCAACGGGCTGCGTCCGGACGTCTGGAGCACCGTGCACGGGTACGCCGTCGTCGTGCTGGTCGCGCTCACGCTGGCCGGGCTCGTCGCCCTGCGCAAGGGCCCGCGCACCGCGTTCCTCGCCACGGCCTGGCTGCTCGTCGCCGAGCTCGCCCAGGGCGTCATCGGCTACGTGCAGTACGTCAACGACGTGCCGGTCGTGCTGGTGGCGCTGCACATGGTCGGCGCCACGATCCTCATGTCGCTGGCCGCCTGGCAGCTCGTGAACGTCCGCTCGCGCGTGGGCACGCCGGTCCGCGTCGGCTGACTCAGGCCCAGGGCGTCGTGGCCTGCAGCACGGCGTGCGACAGCGCGGCCGTGCGCTGCTCGGTGATCCGCTGGTAGTCCGGGTCGGCCACCATCCGCGAGAACGCTTCCCGGCTGGGGTACTCCACCAGCAGCACGGCGTCCCACTCGTGGCCGTCGGGCGCCACCAGGGCGGTCGAGGTGTCCCCCGCGTACACGACGCGGGCGCCCACCGAGCGCAGGAACGGGCCGATCGCCCCCGAGTACGCGCCATAGGACGCCCGTCCGCCGTCGGCGAATCGCAGCAGGTTCAGCATCACGACCGGACCGCCGGGGTCTTCGGCCAGGAAGCGCTTCAGGTCGGCACCGGTGGGGTCGACGGACATGGGTCTCCTCGGGACGCGCGGACGGGCCGCGGCCACCGTAGCGACGGGCCGGCTCAGGCGCGGGCGGGACGCCGATGCAGCAGGCGGTCGGCCAGCCAGGCCACGACGGCGGACCCCGCGCCGACGCCGACGAGCACCATGAACGCGCCGACGAGCGCGAGGCCGGACTCGTCCTCGGGCAGCGACGTCACGCACCAGCCGAGCGTGTAGCCCAGCGTGGTGGCCACGATCGCGGTGCGCCGACCCCGGACGAGGGTGGCGACGGCCACGAGCAGCACGACGCACAGCGCCGACCCCACGACCTGCCAGGTCTCGTACGGGCCGCTCTCGTTCCCGGTCGCCGGGTCCAGCTGGTACTCGGTGTCCCAGCCCATCCAGCCCCACCACGAGGCCCAGGCCAGCACGACGACGCCGAGGGCACCCACGATCCGCTTCTGCACGGACGCGAACCTATCGGGCGGGCGTCAGCCGGTCGGTGGGCAGCCCGACGACCGTGCGGGCCGAGAGCTCGGCCGGACGACCGACGACCAGGGCGCTGTCGGCGTCGCCCAGCACGACCCGCTCGGCATCGATCTCCAGCACGACGACGCAGCGCCGGGTGCCGTCGTCCTCGCGCAGCCACAGCGGCTCGGCCAGCCAGCGCAGCCCGGCGTCCTCGAGGACCTGCTCGGCCGAGATCCAGTCCGTCGGCTCGCCCAGCGGCACGCCGAGCAGCGACATGGGGACGACGTCGTCGCCGTCGGGCGCCAACCAGCCGATGAGCTTACGGTCGCCGGGACGCCGGTGCGGCGTCCAGTCGGCGGGGATCACCGCAGGAAGGGGTCGGCCGCGGCGGCCACGAACAGCAGCGCGAGGTAGGCGTTCGAGAAGTGGAACAGGCGCATCGGCTTGATGACCGACAGCTCCTCGGTGTCGCGGGCCCGCGAGCGCAGGTCGTACGCCTCGACCAGGAACACGATGCCGAGCGAGATCGCCGCGGCCGGGTAGAACCAGCCGGTGCCGGCGACCGGCCACAGCAGCAGCGAGGTCGCGACGGTCAGCCAGGTGTACATGACGATCTGCTTGGAGACCGTGTCGGACGACGCGATGACCGGCAGCATCGGCACGCCGCCGGCGGCGTAGTCCTCGCGGTAGCGCATGCCCAGCGCCCAGGTGTGCGGCGGCGTCCAGAAGAACACGACCATGAACATGACGACCGGCGTCCAGGCCAGGTCGCCGGTGACGGCCGACCAGCCGATGAGCGCCGGGAAGCATCCGGCCGCACCGCCCCAGATGACGTTCTGCCACGTGCGGCGCTTGAGCACCATCGTGTAGACGAGCACGTAGAACAGGTTCGCGGTGAGCGCGAGCGCCGCCGAGAGCCAGTTGACGAGCAGGCCGAGCATGACGGTCGAGACCACGCCGAGCACCAGGCCGAACACCAGGGCCGCGCGCGGCGAGACCTGGTGGCGGGCCAGCGGACGACGCCGCGTGCGGCGCATCTTGGCGTCCATGTCGGCGTCGTAGACGCAGTTCAGCGCGTTGGCGCTGCCGGCCGACAGCGTGCCGCCGACGAACGTGGCGATCACCAGGCCGAGCGACGGGACGCCCTCGGCGGCGACGAACATGACCGGGATGGTGGTCAGCAGCAGCAGCTCGATGATGCGCGGCTTGGTCAGCGCCACGTAGGCCTGGACGACCTCCAGGGGGCCGGCAGCGGGAGCGTGCGACGTCGTCACGTCGACGTCAGGAGCATCGTCGGTTCGAACGTCGGTCACGGTGAGCAGTCTACGCGCCGGGCGATAGTGTGGACGACGTAGGCACGCGGGACCCCCTTCACACCCCTTTCACAGGAGGAATCCACACGGTGACCACGACGGCTCTGGAGTGGAACGAGGTCGACGCCAAGGCGGTCGACACCATCAGGCTGCTGGCCGCGGACGCGGTCCAGAAGGCAGGCAACGGACACCCGGGCACGGCGATGAGCCTCGCCCCGGCGGCCTACCTGCTCTACCAGAAGGTCATGCGGCACAGCCCCGCCGATCCGCAGTGGGCCGGCCGCGACCGCTTCGTGCTCTCGTGCGGCCACAGCAGCCTCACCCAGTACATCCAGCTGTACCTGGCCGGCTACCCGATGACGCTCGACGACCTCAAGTCGCTGCGCACGTGGGGCAGCCAGACGCCGGGTCACCCCGAGTACCGCCACACCCCCGGCGTCGAGGTCACCACCGGCCCGCTGGGCCAGGGCATCGCGAACGCCGTCGGCATGGCCATGGCGGCCCGTCGCGAGCGCGGTCTGTACGACCCGACCGCCGCGGCCGGCACCAGCCCGTTCGACCACGACGTCTACGTCATCGCCTCCGACGGCGACCTGCAGGAGGGCGTCTCGGCCGAGGCGTCGTCGCTCGCCGGCCACCAGCAGCTCGGCAACCTGACGGTGATCTACGACGACAACCGCATCTCGATCGAGGACGACACCGACGTCGCGTTCAGTGAGGACGTCGGCGCCCGTTACGCCGCGTACGGCTGGCACGTGCAGACGGTCGACTGGACCCAGGGCGGCACCGGCTACCACGAGGACGTCCAGGCTTTGTGGGACGCGGTCCAGGCCGCCAAGCAGGTCACCGACAAGCCGTCGTTCATCGTCCTGCGCACGATCATCGCCTGGCCGGCCCCGAACGCGCAGAACACCGGCGCCTCGCACGGCTCGGCCCTCGGCGACGACGAGATCCGCGCCACCAAGGAGCTGCTCGGCTTCGACCCCGACGAGACCTTCGCGGTCAGCGACGAGGTCATCGCCCACACGCAGCAGGCCCGCGAGCGCGGCCAGCAGCTTCAGGCCGAGTGGACCAAGCACCTCGACGCGTGGCGCACCGGCAACGCCGAGGCCGCCGCGCTCTACGACCGCCTCGCCGACCGCAAGCTCCCCGACGGCTGGGAGGACGCGCTGCCGACCTACGAGGCCGACGCCAAGGGCGTCGCGACCCGTGTGGCGTCCGGCGACGTGCTCACCGCCATCGCGCCGGTGCTGCCCGAGCTGTGGGGCGGCTCGGCCGACCTCGCGGGCTCGAACAACACCACGCCGAAGGGTGAGCCGTCGTTCCTGCCGCCGCAGCGCTCGACCGCGAAGTTCAGCGGCGACTGGTACGGCCGGGTGCTGCACTTCGGCATCCGCGAGCACGCGATGGGCTCGATCATGAACGGCATCGCGCTGCACGGGCCCACCCGCCCGTACGGCGGCACGTTCCTGGTCTTCAGCGACTACATGCGCGGCGCGGTGCGCCTCGCGGCGCTGCAGGAGCTGCCCGTCACGTACGTCTGGACGCACGACTCGATCGGCCTGGGTGAGGACGGCCCGACCCACCAGCCGGTCGAGCACCTCGCCGCGCTGCGCGCCATCCCCGGCCTCGACGTCATCCGCCCGGCGGACGCCAACGAGACCGTGGCCGCCTGGCGCACGCTGCTCGGACTCAACGACCGTCCCGCGGCGCTCGCCCTGAGCCGGCAGAACCTGCCGACCTTCCCGCGCGGCACCGACGCCGACGGCACCCAGTGGGGATCGGCCGACCTGACCGCCAAGGGCGCCTACGTCCTGGTCGACACCGAGGGCACGCCCGACGTGATCCTGGTCGCGACCGGCTCGGAGGTGCAGCTGGCGGTCGAGGCCCGCACGGCTCTCGCCGCGGAGGGCATCGCCGCCCGCGTCGTCTCGATGCCCTCGCGCGAGTGGTTCGAGCAGCAGGACGAGGCGTACCGCGACAGCGTGTTCCCGCCGTCGCTGCGCGCCCGGGTCAGCGTCGAGGCCGGCGTGGCCCTGGGCTGGCGCGACGTGGTCGGCGACGCCGGCCGCATCGTCAGCCTCGAGCACTTCGGCGCCTCGGCCGACTACAAGACGCTGTACGAGAACTTCCACATCACGACCGACGCCGTCGTGGCCGCGGCCAAGGACTCGATCGCCGCTGCGGCGGGCGAGCCCCTCGCCCCGTTCCACGCGCGTCCTGCCGGCCCCGTGGGCCCGGGTGACAACCCGGACGCTCCCGAGGGACCGCAGCAGAACGCGGCCACCGGCGCCTGATCGTCCCGCACCCGAAGGAGAACAGCATGAATGCACGCCTCCAGGCCCTGTCCGACGCGGGAGTGTCGATCTGGCTCGACGACCTGTCGCGCGAGCGCATCGAGACCGGCAACCTCACCGAGCTCGTGAAGGAGTGGTCGGTCGTCGGCGTCACGACGAACCCGACGATCTTCGCCTCCGCGCTCTCCAAGGGCGAGAAGTACAACCCGCAGGTCCGTGAGCTCAAGGCCGCCGGCGCCGACGTCGACACCGCGGTCTTCGAGATCACCACGCTGGACGTCCAGCAGGCCTGCGACATCATGCGGCCGGTCTACGACGCCACCGGCGGCGTCGACGGCCGCGTCTCGATCGAGGTCGAGCCGGGTCTCGCCCGCGACGCCGACGCGACGGTCGCGATGGCCAAGAAGCTGTGGGAGAAGGTCGACCGGCCCAACCTGCTGATCAAGATCCCCGCCACCGAGGAGGGCCTGCCGGCGATCGCCGCGACGATCGCGGCCGGCATCAGCGTCAACGTCACGCTGATCTTCTCGCTCGAGCGCTACCGCGGAGTGATGGACGCCTACCTGTACGGCCTCGAGCAGGCCGTCGCCGAGGGCCGCGACCTGTCGCAGATCCACTCGGTGGCGTCGTTCTTCGTCAGCCGCGTCGACTCCGAGGTCGACAAGCGCCTGGGCGACGACAGCCCGCTGCGCGGCAAGGCCGCGCTGGCCAACGCCCGCCTGGCCTACGAGGCGTACGAGGAGGTCTTCGGCAGCGAGCGCTTCGCGGCGCTGAAGGCGCAGGGCGCGAACGTCCAGCGTCCGCTGTGGGCCTCGACCGGCGTCAAGGACCCGGCCCTGCCCGACACGCTGTACGTGTCCGAGCTCGTCGTCGACGGCACCGTCAACACGATGCCGGAGAAGACGCTGCAGGCCTTCGCCGACCACGGCGAGGTCACCGGCGACACGGTGCGAGGCACCTACGACGACGCCCGGAAGCTGTTCGCGCAGCTCGAGGAGCAGGGCATCTCGTACGACGAGGTCGTCCAGCAGCTCGAGGCCGAGGGCCTGCAGAAGTTCGACGCCTCCTGGGCCGAGCTCCTGGAGACCGTCCAGGGCGAGCTCGACAAGGCCTGATCGATGGTCGCGGTCCACGTCAACGTCCCTGACCACGCCGCGCTCGACGAGGTCGTCGCCCACCAGGTCGACGACGCCGTCGCGTCCCGGCTGACCGCGCAGGACCCCACGCTGTGGGGCCCGGCGGCCGTCGAGGAGGCCTCGATCCGCCTGTCGTGGGTCGGCCTCCACGAGTCCTCCCGTCCGCTCGTCGCCGAGATCGAGCAGCTGCGGGCCGACCTGGCCGAGCGCGGCGTCGACCGCGTCGTGCTCTGCGGCATGGGCGGCTCCTCGCTGGCCCCGGAGGTCATCTGCCGGGCCGCGGGCGTCCCGCTCGTCGTCCTCGACTCCTCGCAGCCCGACATGGTCCGCGACGCGCTGGAGACCGACCTCGACCGCACGGTCGTCGTCGTCTCCAGCAAGTCCGGCGGCACCGTCGAGACCGACAGCCAGCGCCGCGCCTACGAGCAGGCGTTCCGTGATGCCGGCATCGACCCGGCCGAGCGCATCGTGGTCGTCACCGATCCCGGCTCGCCGCTGGAGCAGGCCGCCCGCGAAGCGGGCTACCGGCTGTTCAGCGCCGACCCGCACGTCGGCGGCCGCTACTCCGCGCTGACCGCCTTCGGCCTCGTGCCGAGCGGCCTGGCCGGCGCGCCGATCGGCGACCTGCTCGAGCAGGCGGCCACGGTCGCCACCGAGCTCGCCGCCGACGGCACCGCCAACCCGGCGCTTGTCCTGGGCGGGCTACTCGGCCTGGCCAACCGGGCCGGCGCCGACAAGCTGGTCCTGGCCGACCGCACCGGCCACGGCCTGGGCGACTGGATCGAGCAGCTCGTGGCCGAGTCCACCGGCAAGGACGGCAAGGGCGTGCTGCCCGTCGTCGTGCCGGGCGAGGACGCCCCGGGCTTCTCCCCCAGCACCGCCGACGCCGTCCTGGTGACGATCGGGGCCGACACGGCGCCGGAGTCCACGTCCGGCTTCGGCGCGGGCGTCGAGGGCGACCTCGGCGCGCTCATGCTGCTGTGGGAGCACGCCACGGCCCACGCCGGACGCCTCCTCGGCATCAACCCGTTCGACCAGCCCGACGTCGAGAGCGCCAAGCAGGCCGCCCGCGACCTGCTGGGCGGCGGCGGCGAGCAGGCCGCGCCCGACGCCACAGACGCCGGCATCGACCTGTACGGCACCGACGCGAGCACGCTCGCCGAGGCGCTGGCCACCCTGCTGGGCTCGATCGACCGCGAGCACGGCTACCTGGCCGTGCAGGTCTACCTGGACCGTCAGGCGCACGCGGACTTCGCGCAGGTGCGCGAGACGCTGGCCGCGCGGCTCGGTCGTCCGGTCACCTTCGGCTGGGGACCCCGGTTCCTGCACTCGACCGGCCAGTACCACAAGGGCGGACCGGCCACCGGCGTCTACCTGCAGGTCACCGGCGAGCCGCTGCGCGACCTGGACGTCCCCGGACGCGACTTCAGCTTCGGCTCGTTCATCGGCTCCCAGGCTGCGGGCGACGCCAAGGTGCTGCGCGACAAGGGACGCCCGGTGCTGAGCCTGCACCTGCACGACGTCGACGCGGGCCTGGCCCGCCTGCGGGAGGCGCTCGGATGAGCACCCAGTACTCCAACCCGCTGCGCGACCCGAACGACCGCCGCCTGCCCCGCATCGCCGGGCCGTGCGGGCTGGTCATCTTCGGCGTCACCGGCGACCTGGCCCAGCGCAAGCTGATACCGGCGATCTACGACCTGGCCAACCGCGGCCTGCTGCCGCCGAGCTTCTCGCTCATCGGCTTCGCCCGGCACGACTTCGACATCGAGGAGTTCGCCGAGCGCACGAAGGCGGCGGCCAAGGCGGGGGCGCGCACCCAGTGGCGCGACTCGGTCTGGGACCAGCTGGCCGGCGGCCTGCGGTTCGTCCCGGGCACCTTCGACGACGACGCGGCCTGGCTGAACCTCGCGTCGACGATGAAGGAGCTGGACCAGCAGCAGGGCACGGGCGGCAACCACGCCTTCTACCTGTCGATCCCGCCGGCGTTCTTCGACGTCGTGGTCAGCAAGCTCAAGCAGCACGGCCTGGCCGACCCCGACGACGAGGGCTCCTGGCGCCGCGTCGTGGTCGAGAAGCCGTTCGGGCACGACCTGCAGTCGGCGCAGAAGCTCAACGCCGCCGTCGCCGAGGTCTTCCCGCGCGAGAGCGTCTTCCGCATCGACCACTACCTGGGCAAGGAGACGGTCCAGAACATCCTGGCCTTCCGCTTCGCCAACGGGATGTTCGAGCCGATCTGGAACAACCACTACGTCGACCACGTCCAGATCACGATGGCCGAGGACATCGGCATCGGCACCCGCGCCGGCTACTACGACGGCATCGGTGCTGCCCGCGACGTCATCCAGAACCACCTGCTGCAGCTCATGGCGCTCATCGCGATGGAGGAGCCGGTCTCCTTCGACGCGGGCAGCCTGCGCATCGAGAAGCAGAAGATCCTGGCCAACGCCCGTCCCCCGCAGCGCCTGGACCTGCACACGGCCCGCGCGCAGTACGTCGAGGGCTGGGCCGGGGGCGTCGAGGTCGACGGCTACCTGGGCGAGGAGGGCATCCCGCCGGACTCGCTCACCGAGACCTACGCGGCCATCCGGGTCGACATCGGCACCCGCCGCTGGGCCGGCGTCCCGTTCTACCTGCGGGCGGGCAAGCGCCTGGGCCGGCGCGTCACCGAGGTGGCCGTCGTGTTCAAGCAGGCCCCGCACCTGCCGTTCAGCAAGCTCGAGGTCGAGGAGCTGGGCCAGAACGCGCTCGTCATGCGCATCCAGCCCGACGAGGGCGTCACGCTGCGCTTCGGCGCCAAGGTGCCCGGCACCACGATGGAGATCCGCGACGTCAACATGGACTTCGCCTACGGCGGCACGTTCGTGCAGTCGAGCCCGGAGGCCTACGAGCGGCTGATCCTGGACGTCCTGCTCGGCGACCCGCCGCTGTTCCCCCAGCACGAGGAGGTCGAGCTGTCCTGGCGCATCCTGGACCCGATCATCGAGCACTGGGCCCGGCAGAAGCGGATCGACACCTATCCGGCCGGCACGTGGGGCCCGGAGTCCGCCGACAAGATGCTCGCCCGCGACGGTCGTCGCTGGCGCCGTCCGTGAGACGAGAGTGACGCGCTGATGCAGATCGAGCTCAACGACACCAACGCCTCGGAGATCGCCCGGGCGATGGTCAAGGCCCGGATGGCTTCGGGCAGCCCGGCGATGGACATGGTGCTGACGTTCGTCGTCATCACCGACGAGGACGGCGTCGCCGACGCCCTGCGCGACGCCACCGACCTGGCCAAGGAGCACCCGGCCCGGGTCATCGGCGTGATCCGCGGCTCCGGCCGCGGTGCCGCGACGCTGCACGCGAAGGTGCGGGTCGGGCAGGAGACGTCCGGCGAGTCCGTGCTGCTGCGGATGTCCGGGCAGCTGGTCAAGCACGCCGAGTCCGTCGTGCTGCCGCTGCTGCTGCCCGACTCCCCCGTGGTCGTGTGGTGGCCCGGCGAGGCCCCCGCCGACCCGGCCGAGGACCCGATCGGACGCCTGGCCCAGCGCCGGCTGACCGACTCCGAGGCGAGCAGCAAGCCGGTGCACGCGCTCCGCGCCGTGGCCCGCCGCTACGAGCCGGGCGACACCGACCTGGCCTGGACCCGGCTCACGCCGATGCGCGGGCTGCTGGCCGCCGCCCTCGACCAGACCCGGTCGAAGGTGCGCTCGGCCGAGCTGGTCGCCGGCCCCGGCAACCCGGCCGCCGTCCTGCTGGCCGCCTGGCTGGAGGACCGGCTGCGCATCGACGTCTCGCTGACCGAGGGCTCCTACCCCCACGTCAGCCAGGTGAAGCTGCACACCGACGCCGGCGACGTGCTCATCACCCGCGAGGCCGACACCACGACGTTCTCGGTGCCCGGCGCGTCCGAGCGGCAGGTACCGCTCGTGACCCGCACCGTCCCCGAGCTCCTGGCCGAGGACCTGCGCCGCCTGGACGCCGACGACGTCTACGAGTCCACCGTCAAGCACATGCTGGAGAAGGGCACCCGATGAACCACGACGTCCACGACGGTCCCGACGCGCTCGTCGACGCGCTCAACGCGGCCCTGGCCGACGTCGTGCGCGAGGCCCAGGCCGAGGGCCGGACGCCGTCGGTCGTCCTCACCGGCGGCACCATCGCGACGCGCGCGTTCGAGCGCATGGACCCGGACGCGGCCGACTGGTCCGACGTCGACTGGTACTGGGGCGACGAGCGGTTCGTCGCCGGCGACTCCGAGGATCGCAACGAGCGCCAGGCCCGCGAGAGCTTCCTGGACCGCCTCGACGTGCCCGAGGAGCGCATCCACGCGTTCCCGTCGACCGACGGCGGGCTGTCCGCGGCGGAGGCGGCCGACGCGTACGCCGCGGTGCTGCCGACCGACCCGTTCGACGTCGTGCTGCTCGGCGTCGGGCCCGACGGGCACGTCGCCTCGCTGTTCCCCGGGTTCGCCCAGCTGCACGAGACGGTGCGGCCGGTCGTCGACGTCGAGGACTCCCCCAAGCCGCCGCCGAACCGGCTGACGCTCACCTTCCCGGTGCTCAACCACACGCGCCGCACGTGGCTGGTCGTGAGCGGCGAGGGCAAGGCCGAGGCCGTCGCCCGGGCCGCGGCCGGCGAGCCGGTCACCGAGGTGCCCGCCACCGGGGTGCACGGCACGCAGGAGACCCGCTGGTTCCTCGACACGGACGCCGCGTCGCAGCTCCCCGCCTGACCGGCCCACGACGCACGACGAAGGCCCGGCACCCCTCGTGGGGTGCCGGGCCTTCGTGCGTCCGCGTCAGCGGATCAGAAGATGACCTCGCCGGACTTGCGGCGGCTGCGGAGCAGCTGCAGCGCCTCGTCGAGGATCTCGGTGGCCTCCGTCTCGGAGCGACGCTCCTTCACGTAGGCCAGGTGCGTCTTGTACGGCTCGGTCTTGGGCGCGTCGGGCCGGTTCGCGGCGTCGACGCTGGCCGGCAGGCCGCAGCGCGGGCAGTCCCACTCGTCCGGCACCTCCGCCTCGATGGCGAACTGCAGCACCGTGCGGTGGTCGTTGTGGCAGAAGTACGTCACGGCCTTGCGGGGCGCGGCCTCGCCACGCTCCGCCTCGCCCATGGGGCCCGAGCCGATGCGGCTGCCCCGGATCGCTCCGGCGGCCATCAGTTGGCCACCTTCAGGAGCAGCCCGAGGGCGACGACGCACACGGCCCAGATGACCGCGAAGCCGACGGTGATGCGGTCGAGGTTGCGCTCGGCGACGGACGAACCGCCCAGGGAGCTGGAGACGCCACCACCGAACATGTCCGACAGGCCGCCACCGCGACCCTTGTGCATGAGGACGAGCACGATCATCAGCAGGCTGCTGATGGCGAGCACGACCGAGAAGAAGAGAACCACGTCGGACCTTTCTGGATGTCCTTGCGGACGTTAGCCGATGCTCGGCAGGGCGTAGAACCGGGCGATCCCGGCGAACTCCTCGGCCTCGAGGCTCGCACCGCCGACCAGGGCCCCGTCCACGTCGGGCTGGGCCATGATCGACGCGACGTTCGCCGCCTTGACCGATCCGCCGTAAAGGATACGCAACGACGCGGCCGCGTCCGACGAGCAGGTCTCCGCGACACGCTGACGGATCGCCGAGCACACCTCCTGGGCGTCCTCGGGGGTGGCCACCTCGCCGGTGCCGATCGCCCAGACCGGCTCGTACGCGACGACCAGCCCGGCGACCTCCTCGGGCGAGAACCCGGCGAGCGAGCCGTCGACCTGGGCCAGGGTGTGGGCGACGTGCTCGCCGGCCTGACGGACCTCCAGGCCCTCGCCGACGCACACGATCGGGGTCATGCCCGCCGCCAGCGCCTTGCGCGCCTTGGTGGCCACGACCTCGTCGGTCTCGGCGTGGTCCTGGCGGCGCTCGGAGTGGCCCACGACGACGTAGGAGCAGCCGAGCTTGGCCAGCATCGCGGCGGAGATCTCGCCGGTGTGCGCGCCGCCGTCGTGCGCCGACACGTCCTGCGCGCCGTAGCGGATCTTCAGCCGGTCGCCGTCCACGAGCGTCTGGACGCTGCGCAGATCGGTGAACGGCGGGACCACGACGACCTCGGCCTTGTCGAAGTCGTGCTTCTTGTCCTGCAGCGTCCACGCGAGCTTCTGGACGAGCACCACCGCTTCCTGGTGGTTGAGGTTGCTCTTCCAGTTGCCGGCCATCAGCGGGGTACGGGTGCTCACGACTGCTCCTCCAGGACGTCCAGGCCCGGGAGCGTCTTGCCCTCGAGGTACTCCAGGCTCGCACCGCCACCGGTGGAGATGTGACCGAACTGCGCGTCCTCGAAGCCGAGCTGGCGCACCGCGGCGGCGGAGTCGCCACCGCCGACGACCGACAGGCCGTCGACCTCGGTGAGCGCCTGCGCGACCGTGCGGGTGCCCTCGGCGAACGACGCCATCTCGAACACACCCATGGGGCCGTTCCAGAAGACCGTGCGCGCACCGCGGATGCGCTCGGCGAACGCGTCCGCCGAGTCGGGGCCGATGTCCAGGCCCATGCGGTCGGCCGGGATCGCGTCGGCCGCGACCGTCTCGGCGCCGGCGTCCTTGAACTCCGGCGCGACGACCACGTCGGTCGGCAGCAGCAGCTCCACGCCCTGCGCGGCGGCGCGCTCCAGGTACGAGCGGGCGGTGTCGAGCTGGTCGGCCTCGAGCAGCGACGTGCCGACCTCGTGGCCCTGGGCCTTGAGGAAGGTGAACAGCATGCCGCCGCCGATCAGCAGCGCGTCGGCCTTGTCGAGCAGGTTGTCGATGACGCCGAGCTTGTCGGACACCTTCGAGCCGCCCAGCACGACCACGTACGGGCGCTCGGGCGTCTCGGTGAGCCGCTTCAGCACCTCGACCTCGGCCTGCACGAGCCCGCCGACTGCGGCCGGCAGACGCGTGGCGACGTCGTAGACGCTGGCCTGCTTGCGGTGCACGACGCCGAAGCCGTCGGACACGAACACGTCGGCCAGGGCGGCCAGCTCGTCGGCGAACGCGCCGCGGACGGCGTCGTCCTTGCTCGTCTCGCCCGGGTTGAACCGGACGTTCTCGAGCACCGCGACGTCGCCGTCCTCCAGCGCCGCGCTGATGCGCTGCGCCTCGGCACCCACGGTGTCGTTCGCGAAGAGCACCGGACGGCCGAGCAGCTCAGCGAGCCGCTCGGCCACCGGGGCCAGCGAGTACGTCGGGTTGGGCGTGCCGTCGGGACGGCCGAGGTGCGCCGTGACGAGCACGCGCGCACCCGCGTCCGCGAGCCGCTGGATCGTCGGGACGCTCGCGCGGACGCGACCGTCGTCGGTGATCGTCGTGCCGTCGAGCGGCACGTTCAGGTCGCTGCGGACCAGGACGCGCTTGCCGCGCAGGTCGCCGAGGTCGTCGATGGTCTGCACGGTCAGAGCGACGCGCCGACGTGCTTGACCAGGTCGACGAGACGGTTGGAGTAGCCCCACTCGTTGTCGTACCAGCCGACGACCTTGACCTGGTTGCCGATGACCTTCGTCAGGCCCGAGTCGAAGGTGCACGACGACGGGTCGGTGACGATGTCCGAGGAGACGATCGGGTCCTCGGTGTAGGTCAGGAAGCCCTTGAGCGGGCCCTCGGCCGCCGCCTTCATGATCGCGTTGACCTCCTCGACGGTGGTCTCGCGCGAGGCCTCGAAGCTGAGGTCGGTGGCCGAGCCGGTCGGCACCGGGACGCGGAGCGCGTAGCCGTCGAGCTTGCCCTTGAGCTCGGGCAGGACCAGGCTGACCGCCTTGGCCGCACCGGTCGAGGTGGGGACGATGTTGAGCGCGGCGGCGCGGGCGCGACGCAGGTCCTTGTGCGGCGCGTCCTGCAGGTTCTGGTCCTGCGTGTACGCGTGGATCGTGGTCATCAGGCCCTTCTCGATGCCCAGCGCGTCGTTGAGCGCCTTGGCCATCGGGGCGAGGCAGTTCGTGGTGCACGAGGCGTTCGAGATGACGGTGTGCTTGTCGCCGTCGTACAGGTCGTGGTTGACGCCCATGACGATGGTGATGTCCTCGTTCGACGCGGGCGCCGAGATGATGACCTTCTTGGCGCCGCCGTCGACGTGCGCCTTCGCCTTGGTGGCGTCGGTGAAGAAGCCGGTGGACTCCACGACGACGTCGACGCCGACCGAGGCCCAGTCGAGCTTCGCGGGGTCGCGCTCCTCGAAGGCGGCGATCTTCTGGTCGCCGACGTAGATGGCCGACTCGTCGAAGGTGACGTCGGCGTCGAGGCGGCCCAGGATCGAGTCGTACTTGAGCAGCGTCGCCAGCGTCTTGTTGTCGGTGAGGTCGTTGACGGCGACGACCTGGATGTCCTCGCCGGACGCGCGAACCGCGCGGAAGAAGTTGCGGCCGATGCGGCCAAATCCGTTGATGCCCACGCGTACGGTCACGAGGTTCGCTCCTGGTCTCGATGATGGGTAGGTCCGAGCCCAGCCTATCGAGTCGGCCCACCGCTCCGCGGGTGACCCAGGTTACGCGCGGGTATCCCTCACTCGTCGTCCAGGACGTCCTCGGACAGGCCCGCCTCGGTGTCAGGGATGCCAAGCTCCTCGGCCCGCTTGTCGGCCATCGCGAGCAGGCGCCGGATGCGTCCGGCGATGGCGTCCTTGGTCAGCACGGGCTCGTGCAGGCGGCCCAGCTCCTCCAGGCTCGCCTGGCGGTGCTCGACGCGCAGCTCGCCGGCCATCTTGAGGTGGTCGGGCACCTCCTCGCCGAGGATCTCCAGCGCACGCTGGGCGCGCGCGCCGGCGGCCACGGCCGCCCGGGCCGAGCGGCGCAGGTTGGCGTCGTCGAAGTTGGCCAGCCGGTTGGCCGTGGCGCGCACCTCGCGGCGCATGCGGCGCTCCTCCCAGGCCAGCAGCGTCTCGTGCGCACCCAGCCGGGTCAGCAGCGCGCCGATGGCCTCGCCGTCGCGGATGACGACGCGGTCGACGCCGCGCACCTCGCGCGCCTTGGCGCCGATGCCGAGGCGGCGGGCCGCGCCGACCAGGGCGAGGGCGGCCTCGGAGCCGGGGCAGGTGACCTCGAGCGCCGACGAGCGGCCGGGCTCGGTGAGCGAGCCGCGGGCCAGGAACGTGCCGCGCCAGGCCGCCACGGCGTCGCAGGTGGCCCCGGAGACGACCTGCGGGGGCAGGCCCCGCACGGGACGTCCGCGGCCGTCGATGAGGCCGGTCTGGCGGGCGAGCGCCTCGCCGTCGCGGCTGACCCGCACCAGGTAGTGGGCGCTCTTGCGCAGGCTCGAGCCGCCGCGGAGCATCGCGATCTCGCTGTCGTGGCCGTAGACCTCGGCGATGTCCTTGCGCAGGCGCCGCGCGGCCGCACCGGTGTCGAGCTCGGCCTCGACGACGATGCGTCCGGCCGAGAGGTGCAGCCCGCCGGCGAAGCGGAGCATCGAGGAGACCTCCGCCTTGCGGCAGCAGGCCTTCGTGACGTTCGTGCTCGCGAGCTCGGACTTCACCTGTGCGGTCATCGCCATGCGGCTACCACCTTCCGGTCGCCCCGCGACCCCTGTCGTCCAGCTCGTCGAAGATCCGCCGGAACGCTGCCGCAAGGCGCAGCGAGTCGTGCTGGTCGGACTGCGGCGAGGTCGCCACCGGCGTGCGCACGAGGCGGCCGCCGAGGCCCTTCACCATCGCGTCGAGACTACCGGTCTCGTCAACGACCCGGTCGTCGGCCAGCACGACGTCGATGTCGAGCTCGGGCGCGTGCGCCGCGAGCACCTCCAGGTGCGTCTCGGCGGTGAAGCCGTCGGTCTCCCCCGGCTGGTTGGCCAGGTTGAGCACCAGCACGCGCTTCGCGCTCGTGCGCACGAGGGCGTCGCGCAGCTCCGGGACGAGCAGGTTCG
Organism: Aeromicrobium massiliense JC14; assembly: GCF_000312105.1. Classification (GTDB taxonomy): domain Bacteria; phylum Actinomycetota; class Actinomycetes; order Propionibacteriales; family Nocardioidaceae; genus Aeromicrobium; species Aeromicrobium massiliense. Next base: position 839,049 of record NZ_HE978637.1, on the reverse strand, counting down.
GGATGACGCTGGTGAACCACGAGCCGGGCCCGATGACCACGTCGTCGGCGGCGAGGATCGCCTCGACCGCCTCCGGGCACGCCGGCGGGTCGGACGGCTCGAGCGAGACCGACACGACGTCGCCGTCGGTGGACGCGACCTCGACCTGCCCACGGATCGTGGTGAGCTCGCCGGGCTGGTCGTGCATGACGACCTCGGCGGTGATCTCGATCGGCACCGACGTCATGGGCAGGACGCGGCCCTGGGCGCCCAGCAGGCGGCCGACGAGGTCGAGCCCCGCGACGTGGTCGCCCAGCCGCTCCCACACGGCGGCGATGAGCAGGTTGCCGACGGCGTGCCCGTGCAGCTCGCCCTCCGTCCGGAACCGGTGCTGCAGGACGTCGGCCCAGGTGCGTCCCCACTGGTCGTCGCCGCACAGGGCGGCCAGGGCCATGCGCAGGTCGCCGGGCGGCAGGATGCCGAGCTCGTCGCGGAGCCGGCCGGACGAGCCGCCGTTGTCGGCGACGGTGACGACGCCGGTCAGGTCGGTGGGCAGCAGGCGCAGCGCGGACAGGCTCGCGGCCAGGCCGTGGCCGCCGCCCAGGGCGACGACGCGACGGGCCCGCTGCGGCGGCAGCCGGCGGGTGGCGCTCACTCGCGTCCCAGGTCGCGGTGGACGACGAGCGTGGGGACGTTGTGCCGGCGCAGCCGGTCGGCGAACGCCTCGGCCATGGCGACGCTGCGGTGGCGTCCGCCGGTGCAGCCGATCGCGATGGTGAGGAAGTGCTTGTCCTCCTTGAGGAAGCCGTCGGTCAGGAACGCGACCAGCTCCTCGTAGCGCTCCAGGAACTCCTCGGCCCGCGGCTGGGACCGGACGTACTCGCGGACCGGGTCGTCCAGGCCGCTCAGCGGTCGCAGGTCGTCGACCCAGAACGGGTTGGGCAGGAAGCGCATGTCGGCGACCATGTCGGCGTCGATCGGCAGGCCGTACTTGAAGCCGAACGAGACGACCGACGCGCGCAGGCCGCCGGACTCCGGGTCGTGGAAGGCGGCCCGCACCCGCGAGGCCAGCTGGTGGGTGTTGAGGTTCGTGGTGTCGATGACGACGTTCGCGCGGCCGCGCCAGGAGCGCAGCAGCTCGCGCTCGCGGGCGAAGCCGTCCATGAGGCGTCCCTCGCGGCTGAGCGGGTGCGGACGGCGGGCGGCCTCCTGCCGGCGCACCAGCACCTCGTCGGCGGCCTCGAGGTAGAGCACCAGCGGGGTGACGCCGGAGTCGCGCACCGACTCGACCGCCTCGAACAGCTCACCGAAGAACGGGCCCGACCGGGCGTCGACGACGACGGCGAGACCCACGAAGCCGTCGAGGTCGCGGGCGGTGCGCACGACGTCGGGCAGCAGGGCGGCGGGCAGGTTGTCGACCACGTAGTAGCCGAGCTTCTCGAGCGTCTTCGCCGCGGTGCCGCGCCCGGCGCCGGTCATGCCGGTCACCAGCACGAGCTCGTCGAGCCGGGCCATCTAGTCCTCCAGGATCTCGCCGGTGGCGGTGTTGACCGCGACCGTACCGGACGCCGCCTGGGCGTCGCCGTCGTTCAGGGCGGCATGGATCGCCGCGGCGGTCGCCGGGCCGATGCCGGGCACCGCGGCGAGCTCGTCGACGGACGCCTGGCGCATCGCCTTGACCGAGCCGAACGTCTTCCGCAGCGCCTTGATGCGCGTCGGGCCGAGGCCGGGGACGGCGTCGAGCTCGCTCACCACCATCGACCTGCTGCGCCGCTGACGGTGGTGCGTGATGGCGAAGCGGTGGGCCTCGTCGCGGACGCGCTGCAGCAGGTACAGCCCCTCGCTGGTGCGCGGCATGATGACCGGGTCCTCGTCGTCGGGGACCCAGACCTCCTCCAGCCGCTTGGCCAGGCCGCACAGGGCGACGTCGGAGATGCCCAGCTCGTCCATGGCCTGCTGTGCGGCGGCGACCTGAGGCGGGCCGCCGTCGACGACGACGAGCGCCGGGGCGTAGGCGAACTTCTTCGGCTTGCCGGTCTCGGGGTCGATGCCGGAGGCGTCCGCCCCCTCGGCCCGGGCCTTGAGCAGCCGCTCGAACCGCCGGGTGATGACCTCGTGCATCGCGGCGACGTCGCTCTGGCCCTCGTGCCGGATCGTGAACCGGCGGTACTCGGACTTGCGCGGCAGGCCGTCCTCGAAGACGACCATGGACGCGACGATCTCGGTGCCCTGGAGGTTCGAGATGTCGTAGCACTCGATGCGCAGCGGCGCGGTCGGCAGGCCGAGCGTCTCCTGGATCTCCTCCAGCGCCTGGCTGCGGGCGGTCAGGTCGCCGGCGCGCTTGAGCTTGTGCCGGGCCATGACCTGCTTGGCGTTCTGGCCCACGGTCTCGAGCAGCCGCTTCTTGTCGCCGCGCTGCGGCACGCGCAGCGTGACCGGGCCGCCGCGCAGCTCGGCGAGCAGCGACTCCAGAGCCTCGACGTCGGCCGGCACGGCCGGGACGAGCACCTCGCGCGGGATGCCGGCGGGCGCGGCGTCCTGGTAGAGCGCCATGACGGCCCGCTCGACGAGCTCGGGCAGCGGCGCGTCGTCGGCCCGGTCGGCGACCCAGCCGCGCTGGCCGCGGATGCGTCCGCCGCGGACGTTGAAGATCTGCACGGCGACCTCGAGCGGGTCGAGCTCGAAGCCGAGCACGTCGGCGTCGGTGCCGTCACCCAGCACGACGGTCTGCTTCTCCAGGACGCGGTTGAGGGCGCCGAGGTCGTCGCGGTACTTGGCCGCGAGCTCGTACTCCTGCTTGCCGGCGGCGTCGCGCATCTTGCGCTCCAGCTCGCGGGTGAACCCCGCGGTCTGGCCGCCCATGAAGGACATGAAGTCCTCGACGATGTCGCGGTGCTCGTCGGCGTCGACCCGGCCGACGCACGGGGCGGCGCACTTGCCGATGTCGCCGAGCAGGCACGGACGTCCGATGGCACGGGCCCGGCGGAACACGCCGCCCGAGCAGGAGCGCATCGGGAAGACGCGCAGCAGCGTGTCGACGGTGTCGCGGATCGCCCAGGCGTGGCCGTAGGGCCCGAAGTAGCGCACGCCCTTGCGCTGGGCGCCGCGCATGACCTGCACGCGCGGGTACTCCTCGCCGACGGTGACCGCGAGCCACGGGTAGGACTTGTCGTCGCGGTACTTCACGTTGAACCGCGGGTCGAACTCCTTGATCCAGGTGTACTCGAGCGCGAGCGCCTCGACCTCGGTGCCGACGACCGTCCAGTCGACGCCGGCCGCGGTCGTCACCATGCGCCGGGTGCGCTCGTGCAGGCCCGCCAGGTCGGCGAAGTACGAGTTCAGCCGCTGGCGCAGCGACTTGGCCTTGCCGACGTAGATGACCCGGCCCTCGGCGTCGCGGAAGCGGTAGACGCCGGGGTCGGTCGGGATCTCCCCCGGCCGGGGCCGGTAGGTCGCCGGGTCGGCCATCAGCCGACCGGGACGCGACCGCGCTCGAGCAGCGGCGCGAGGAAGCGTCCGGTGTGGCTGTCCGGCGAGGCTGCCACCTTCTCCGGCGTGCCGGTGACGACGACCTGGCCGCCGCCGCTGCCACCCTCCGGACCCATGTCGATGATGTGGTCGGCCGTCTTGATGACGTCCAGGTTGTGCTCGATCACGATGATCGAGTTGCCCTGGTCGACCAGGCGGTGCAGCACCTCGAGCAGCTTGCGGATGTCCTCGAAGTGCAGGCCGGTGGTCGGCTCGTCGAGCACGTACATCGTGCGGCCGGTGCTGCGGCGCTGGAGCTCGGTGGCCAGCTTGACCCGCTGCGCCTCGCCGCCGGACAGCGTCGTGGCCGGCTGGCCCAGCCGGACGTAGCCCAGGCCGACCTCGACGAGCGTCTTGAGGTGACGGTGGATGACCGTGATCGGCTCGAAGAACTCCGCGGCCTCCTCGATCGGCATGTCGAGGACCTCGGCGATCGTCTTGCCCTTGTAGCGGACCTCGAGCGTCTCGCGGTTGTAGCGCGCCCCGCCGCAGACCTCGCACGGCACGTACACGTCGGGCAGGAAGTTCATCTCGATCTTGATCGTGCCGTCGCCCGAGCAGCCCTCGCAGCGTCCGCCCTTGATGTTGAACGAGAACCGGCCCTGCTGGTAGCCGCGCATCTTCGCCTCGGGCGTCTGCGCGAACAGCTTGCGGACGTGGTCGAACACGCCGGTGTAGGTGGCCGGGTTCGAGCGCGGCGTGCGGCCGATCGGCGACTGGTCGACGTGGATGATCTTGTCGAGCTGGTCGGTGCCCTCGATCGTGCGGTGCCGGCCGGGGATGGCCCGCGCCTTGTAGATCGAGCGGGCCAGCGACGTGTAGAGGATGTCGTTGACCAGCGTCGACTTGCCCGAGCCGGAGACGCCGGTGACGGCGACCAGCTGGCCGAGCGGGAACTTCACGTCGACGTTGCGCAGGTTGTTCTCGCGCGCGCCGCGCACGACGAGCTCGCGGCCCTTCTGGGCCGGGCGCCGCTTGTCGGGCACGGGGATCTCGAGCCGTCCGGACAGGTACTTGCCGGTGATCGAGTCGTCGCTGGACAGCAGCTCGTCGACCGGGCCGGACACGATGACGTTGCCGCCGCGCTCGCCGGCCCCGGGGCCGATGTCGACCGCCCAGTCGGCGGCGCGGATGGTGTCCTCGTCGTGCTCGACGACGATGAGCGTGTTGCCCAGGTTCTTCAGCCGGACGAGGGTCTCGATCAGTCGCTCGTTGTCGCGCTGGTGCAGGCCGATGGACGGCTCGTCGAGCACGTAGAGCACTCCGACCAGGCCGGCGCCGATCTGCGTGGCCAGGCGGATGCGCTGGGCCTCGCCGCCGGACAGCGTGCCGGCGGCACGGTCGAGCGACAGGTAGTCGAGGCCGACGTCGAGCAGGAACCGCAGCCGGGCGTTGATCTCCTTGAGCACCTGCGCGGCGATCTGCTTCTCGCGGGAGGTCATCTCCAGGCCGGCCAGGTACTCCGACGCCTCACGGATCGACAGGTTCGAGACCTCGGCGATGTTCTTCTCGCCCAGCTCGGGGTTCTCGACCGTCACCGCGAGGATGACCGGCTTGAGCCGGGTGCCCTGGCAGGTCGGGCAGGCGACCTCGCGCATGAAGCCCTCGTAGCGCTCCTTGCTCGCCTCGGACTCGGTCTCCTCGTGGCGGCGCTCGATGTAGCCGATCGCGCCCTCGAAGGACGTGTAGTACGAGCGCTCGCGGCCGTACCGGTTGCGGTAGCGGACGTGCACCTTGGTCGGGTGCCCGTGCAGGAGCGCCTTCTGGACGTCCTTGGCCAGCCGCTCGAACGGGGTGTCGAGGTCGAAGCCCAGCTCCTCGCCCAGCGCCTGCAGGATGCGGCCGAAGTAGTCGCTGGACTGGGTGTTGCTCCACGGCGCCAGCGCGCCCTCGGCGAGCGTCTTGCCGGGGTCGGGGACGACCAGCTCGGGGTCGACCTCGAGCCGCGTGCCCAGGCCGTGACAGACCGGGCAGGCGCCGAACGGCGCGTTGAACGAGAACGAGCGCGGCTCGAGCTCGTCGACGGCGAGCGGGTGGTCGTTGGGGCAGGCCAGCTTCTCGCTGAACCGGCGCACGCGCTGCGGGTCGTCGGCCGGCAGGTCGACGACCTCGATGAGCACCAGGCCGTCGGCCAGGCCCAGCGCGGTCTCGACGGAGTCGGTGAGCCGCTGCTTCTGGGTCGGCTTGACCTGCAGCCGGTCGACCACGACGTCGATGGTGTGCTTCTTCGTCTTGGCCAGCTTCGGCGGCTCGTCGGCGAGCATGTGGGTCTCGCCGTCGACCACGACGCGGCTGAAGCCCTGCTGCTGCAGCGAGCGGAACAGCTCGAGGTACTCGCCCTTGCGACCGCGGATGACCGGCGCGAGCACCTGGAAGCGGGTGCCCTCGTCCATCGTCATGACGCGGTCGACGATCTGCTGGGGCGTCTGCTTGGAGATGCGCTCGCCGCACTCGGGGCAGTGGGCGCGGCCCGCGCGGGCGAACAGCAGGCGCAGGTAGTCGTGGACCTCGGTGATCGTGCCGACGGTCGAGCGCGGGTTGCGCGAGGTCGACTTCTGGTCGATCGACACCGCGGGCGACAGGCCCTCGATGAAGTCGACGTCCGGCTTGTCCATCTGGCCCAGGAACTGGCGCGCGTACGCCGAGAGCGACTCGACGTAGCGGCGCTGCCCCTCGGCGAAGATCGTGTCGAAGGCCAGCGACGACTTGCCCGAGCCGGACAGGCCGGTGAAGACGATGAGGGAGTCGCGCGGCAGGTCCAGCGAGACGTTCTTGAGGTTGTGCTCGCGGGCGCCCTCGATGACGAGGCGGTCGTTCACGCGGCTCCTGAGGTCAGAGGTGGTGTGGGACATCACCGAGCCTAACGACGCCCACCGACAAGAACATCCCGACGCCGGTCGCGAGGTGACCGGACTCACCGTCCCTGGCCTATCGTCGGGCCATGACGTACACCGGACAGGTCAGCGTCGGGGGTCCCGCGGACGTGCGCGAGCTCGCCGACCTCACGATCACCAAGCTCGCCGTCGGCGAGATGAGCAACAACGCCTACCTGCTCGAGTGCCGGTCCACCGGCAAGCGGCTGCTGGTCGACGCGGCCGCCGAGCCCATGAAGCTGATGGAGCTGGTCGGCAGCACCGAGGCGCTCGACGGGATCGTCACCACCCACCGCCACCCCGATCACTGGGCCGCGCTCGACGAGGTCGTGAAGGAGACCGTCGCGCGCACGTTCGCCGGCGCGGACGACGCCGACGGCATCCCCGTGCCGACCGACGTCCGGCTGGCCGACGGCGACACGCTGCGCTTCGGCGAGATCGGGCTCGAGGTGATCCAGGTCGTCGGCCACACGCCGGGCTCGATCGTGCTCGTCCACCGCGGCTCCGACGGCAGCACGCACCTGTTCACTGGCGACTCGCTGTTCCCCGGCGGGGTCGGCAAGACCTGGTCGAAGGACGACTTCGCTCGCCTCGTCGACGACGTCGAGACCAAGCTCTTCGGACGTTTCGACGACGCCACCTGGTTCTACCCCGGCCACGGGGACGACTCGACGCTCGGCGCCGAGCGTCCGCACCTGCCCGAGTGGCGGGAGCGCGGCTGGTGAGCCACCCGCCGGGTCGGCGGTGACCTGGCGTCCACCGACGGCGCGCGGCGGTGAGCCTGCGTCCACCGGGCGCCTCGCCGTGGACGCAGGCTCACCGCCCCACCGGGGGCACGCGTCCTCAGCCGCCGTAGGTGAGGCGCAGGTCGTTGAACAGCAGCTGCGACACCCGGTGGGCCATCGCCGACGAGATCGGCCCGTCCGGCGGCTCCGGCGAGAGAAGAACGACGCGCAGCCGCGTCTGCGCACCGGCCCGCGAGAGCTCCAGCCGCACCTGGTCGTCGGGTCGGTCGGGCCACAGCGACGACCAGACCACCAGGGTCGGAGCCACCGACTCGAGCACCCGCGGCGTCGTCTCACCGGCCTCGAGCACCATCCACGGCCGCGGCCCCTCCGTCCGCGGGTCCACGAGGTCGGCCCAGACCACGTGCGGGGGCGGCGGCAGCGTCTTCGCTCGCTCGGCGTGCTCGATCACGGGCACACGCTAGGCCCGCCACCGGGTCGCCGTACGGTTCTCGCGTGAGCGATGCGCTGGCGGAGCGGCTCCGGACCGCGGGCTGCGTCTTCGCCGAGGACGAGGCGCTCGTGCTGCGCGAGTCCGCCGCGGACGACGCCGAGCTCGATCGGATGGTCGTCCGTCGCGTGGCCGGTGAGCCGCTGGAGGCCGTGGTGGGCTGGGCCTCGTTCTGCGGGCTCCGCGTGCTCGTCTCCCCCGCCGTCTTCGTGCCGCGTCGCCGCACCGAGCTGCTCGCCGAGCAGGCCCTCGACCGGACGCGCTCGGGATCGACGGTGGTCGACCTGTGCTGCGGCACCGGGGCCGTCGGCCTGGTCGTCGCCACGCACGTGCCCGGCGCCCAGGTGCACGCGGCGGACGTCGAGCCGGCCGCGGTCGCCTGTGCCCGGCGCAACCTCGAGCCGCTCGGGGCCGATGTCCACGAGGGCGACCTCTTCGCCGCGCTCCCCCCGTCCCTGCGCGGCCGGGTGGACGTGCTGGCGGTCAACGCCCCCTACGTCCCGACCAGCGCGGTGGCGCTCATGCCACCCGAGGCCCGCGACCACGAGCCGCTCGTGGCGCTCGACGGCGGGACGGACGGCCTGGACGTCCACCGCCGGGTGGCGGCCGAGGTGTCCGGGTGGCTCTCCCTTGACGGCGTCGTGGTCGTCGAGACCAGCGTGGCCCAGGCGCCCGGAACCGCGTCGCTGCTGGAGCGTGCCGGCCTGGTGCCCGCGGTCGTGCACGACGAGGAGCGCGACGCCACCGTGGTCGTCGCCACCCACCCCGGCCGGTGAGTCCTGGTCACTTCAGGCACCCGAAGGTGACCGCCACTCACCGCTCGGCGGTGGTGGCGTCCTGACGGGCGGCGGCGTAGACGGCGTGGACGGCGACGGCCCGCTCGAGCTCCTCGGAGACCGAGGAGAAGAACTGCTCGCGGTACGTCGCGTCCGTGACCGCGTAGACCGTGAAGTAGAGCCCGGCGAACGCGGCCAGGAAGACCGACACCTGGAACAGCTCGTTGCTGACCGGCACGCTCGCACCGAGCGACGGCAGGTCGGTGACCGGCGCGCCCGTCCAGGACTCGACGGTCGCGTCGGGGATCGCGAGCAGCCCGAACGCGACGAAGAAGCCCAGCAGCAGCACGGCGAGGAGCAGCACCTGGACCGCCTGGTTGAACAGCAGCACCAGCACGAGGTTCACGCGCGCGAACCGGGGCAGACCGGCGGACGTCGCGCCGGGCCCGGCGAGCGCCGCGGCGGGCGTGCCCGCACACAGCTCGACGAGCCGCTCCCCCGACGCGTCCCGCTCGACGCCACGCACCTCCTCGGGCAGCCGTACGAGCAGGAACAGCACCGCGACGGCCGCGAACGCGAGCACCGCCAGCCACAGCCGCGGGCGGGGCATCAGCGCAGCGACCTGCCAGACCTCGGCGTTCACGAACAGGAAGGTGACCGCGAGCAGCAGCAGCGGCAGGGCCCGGGTCAGCAGCGGCACCATCAGCCCGAGCGAGCCGAACGTGCGGCGCACCGCCCAACGAATCATCGTCGTCATGCGCAGCAGCCCGCCCGCGTAGCCGCCGAGCAGCACGAGGAAGAGCAGCACACCGACGGTGGTGCCCCACTCGGTGCCGGCGCGGTGGCCGACCAGCCAGCCCGCCCCCACCGACACGGCCAGCACCAGGACGAGCGACGCCAGGATGCGCCGGCTCGACAGCCACGACTCGACCCGGTCGGCGTGGTCGCCGACGAAGTAGGGCAGGCCCTGGGCCTCGAACCAGCGCTCGACCGCGCGGACGTCGGTCGTCGCGGCGCTCACGTGACCGGCGTGCGGGCCGGGACGCCCAGGTGCACCGGCAGCTCGTCGACGCCGTAGACGAACGACATCTGCCGGAAGCTCATCTGCGACTCCGGCACGGACAGTGCCAGGTCGGGGAAGCGGCGGAGCAGCTTCGGGAACAGGATGCGCAGCTCCATGCGGGCCAGCTCGGCCCCGATGCAGCGGTGCAGACCGTGGCCGAAGGCCAGGTGCCCGCTGGCCGGGACACGGAACGGGTCGAACTCCTCCGGGGCGGGCCCAGCGGACGCCGGGTCGCGGTTCGCGCCGCTCAGCGAGGCGATGACGACGTCGCCGGCCTTGATCGGCTGGCCGAACAGGTCCATGTCCTGCTTGGCGAAGCGCGGGAAGGCGACCTGGACGACGGACAGGTAGCGCAGCAGCTCGTCGACGACGCGGTCGACGTCCTCACGGCTCCCGTCGCGGACGAGCGCCGCGTACGCCGGGTCGCGCAGGAGCACCATCGTGCCCAGGCTGATCATGCCCGCGGTGGTCTCGAAGCCGCCGGTGAAGATGCCGTCGGCCAGCCCCGCCAGGTCGGCGTCGGAGATGGCGTCGCCCTCGCGCTCGAGGATCTGGCCGATGAGGCCCGGACCCGGCTCGAGCCGCTGGCGGGCGACCGCCTCGAACAGGAACTCGCGCTGGGCAGACACGGCGCCGAACGCGGCCGCGGCGCCGCCGGTGGCGTCGAACCGAGTCGTGGCCAGCTTCATGAACACGTCGCGGTCGTCGTAGGCCAGGCCGAGCAGGTCGCAGACGGTCTGGAACGGCACCGGGAACGCGACCTGCGAAGCGAGGTCGGCGGTCGGGCCGACCTCCTCCATCGCGTCCAGGGCGTCGTCCACGATGCGCTCGATGAGCGGCTCGAGCCGGGCCAGGCGGCGCATCGTGAACTCCGGGGTCACGAGCTTGCGCAGCCGGGTGTGCAGCGGCGGGTCGGTGAAGCCCAGGCCGCCGATGTCGTCCTTGGTCGCCGGGCCGTCGCCGAGCAGCAGGTGCCGGATGTCGTTGCTGTAGCTCGTGGTGTCGGTCAGCACGGCACGCGCCTCGTCGTGCCCGGTGACCAGGTAGAGCGTGAAGTCGAACGGCATCTCGAGCACCTTGAGCGGACCGGCCTCGCGCCACTGGGCGATCTGCGGCTTGGGATCGGTGCCGTCGCGCTCCAGCGGGATGCGGGTCTGCTCGGGGATCACGGTGATGCTCGAGAGGTCGATGCCCTTCTTCTGGATCCGGCGCACGAGGAGGCGCGCGACGAGCCGCTTGATCCAGGACGACGAGGTGACCACGGGCTTGAAACTACTACGCGCTCTTGCGCGGGACGGACATCAGCACGAGTCTGGACGCAACTTTCAGCCCCATCCACCGGAGGCGAGCGACATGGCGGTCCACGACGAGGCACCCGCGCAGGGCGCCGACCAGCACGAGCTCAAGCGGGTGATGGGACCGGGCCTGCTGCTGCTGTTCATCATCGGCGACATCCTCGGCACCGGCGTCTACGCCCTGACCGGACAGGTCGCGGCCGAGGTCGGCGGAGCCGCGTGGCTGCCGTTCATGGTGGCGTTCGCCGTGGCCCTGCTGACCGCGTTCTCCTACCTGGAGCTGGTCACGAAGTACCCGCAGGCCGCCGGCGCCGCGCTGTACGTGCACAAGGCGTTCGGCATCCACCTGGTCACCTTCATGATCGCGTTCGCGGTCATGAGCAGCGGGATTACTTCGGCCTCCACCGCGGCACGCGCGTTCGCGTCGAACCTGGCCGTCGGCATCGGTTGGGAGGCCGGCGACACCGGCATCCTGCTCGTGGCCCTGGGCTTCATGGCGCTGGTCGCCGCGGTCAACCTGCGCGGCGTCAGCGAGAGCGTCAAGGCGAACGTCGTGCTCACCCTGGTCGAGCTGTCCGGCCTCGCGCTGGTCATCGTGGTCGGCCTGTGGGTCGTCGCCGGCGGCGACGCCGACTGGGGCCGCGTGGTCGCCTTCGACACCCCGGACGACAAGAACGTCTTCCTGTCCGTCACGACCGCGACGTCGCTGGCCTTCTTCGCGATGGTCGGCTTCGAGGACTCGGTCAACATGGCCGAGGAGTGCAAGGACCCGCACCGCATCTTCCCGCGGATGATGCTGACCGGCCTGGGCATCGCCGGGCTCATCTACGCGCTCGTGGCGATCTGCGCGGTCGCGATCGTGCCGGTCGGCGAGCTGGCCGCCACCGACACCCCGCTCGTGCTCGTCGTCGAGCGCGGGGCGCCGGACTTCCCGGTCGACGACGTCCTGCCGTTCATCTCGATGTTCGCGGTCGCCAACTCCGCGCTCATCAACATGATGATGGCCAGCCGGCTGCTCTACGGCATGGCGCGGCAGGACGTGCTGCCGCGCTCGCTCGGCAAGGTCAGCAAGCGCCGCACCCCGTACACCGCGATCGCGTTCACCACGCTGCTGTCGTTCGCGCTCATCGCGTACGTCTCGTACGCCAGCGACGACGCCGTGGCGGTGCTCGGAGGCACGACGTCGCTGCTGCTGCTCGCGGTCTTCGCGGTCGTCAACATCGCCGTGCTGGTGCTGCGTCGCGACCCGGTCGATCGCGACCACTTCCGCACCCGGGTGCCCGTGGCGCTGCTGGGGGCGGCCAGCTGCCTGTACCTCGTGACGCCGCTGTCGGGTCGCGACGGACAGCAGTACGAGGTGGCGGGCCTGCTGCTGCTCCTCGGCCTGCTGCTGTCGGTGCCGGTCTACCTCCACCGACGGCGCCAGGGCGAGCGGATGGAGCTGCGCGACCCCGAGGACATCCCGCCGCACCAGATCGACTGAGGACGCCCGTCGGCCCCGGTCCCTGCGTGGGACCGGGGCCGACGCGCGTGCGGCTCAGGACTGCGCGCGGTCCTGCTTGCGCGTCTTCATGAGGCTCAGCACCGCCGTGACCACGAGGGTCACGATGATGACGCCGAGGCTCAGCAGCGTCGGGATCTCGGGCACCTTCACGTGCTCGCCGCCGTTGATGAACGGCAGCTCGTTCTCGTGCAGCGCGTGCAGGACGAGCTTCACGCCGATGAAGGCCAGGATGAACGCCAGGCCGTACGACAGGTAGACCAGACGGTTCACCAGGTCGCCGAGCAGGAAGTACAGCTGGCGCAGGCCCATGAGGGCGAACACGTTGGCCGTGAAGACCAGGTACGGCTCCTGGGTGAGGCCGTAGATGGCCGGGATCGAGTCCAGCGCGAACAGCAGGTCGGTCGTGCCGAGCGAGATGATCACCAGCAGCATCGGCGTGTAGAGCCGCTTGCCGTTCTCGCGGACGCTGAGCTTGAGGCCGTCCCAGCGGTCGGTCATCGGCAGGCGCTTGCGGGCGAACTTCACGACCGCGTTGTCGCCGTCGGTGTCGTCGTCGTGGTTGCCCACCAGCTTGTACGCGGTGAACACCAGGAAGGCGCCGAAGATGTAGAACACCCACGAGAAGTTGTTGATCGCGGCGGCGCCCAGCGCGATGAAGATGCCGCGGAAGATGAGGGCCAGGATGATGCCGACCATCAGCGCTTCCTGCTGGTACTTACGCGGCACCGAGAAGCTGGCCATGATGATGATGAAGATGAACAGGTTGTCGACGGACAGGCTGTATTCGGTCAACCAGCCGGCGAAGAACTGCACGCCGTAGTCGTGACCGTGGTACGTCCAGGTCCAGATGCCGAAGGCGATGGCCAGGCCGACGTACACCGACAGCGCGGTGGCGCACTCCTTGAGCGTCGGCTCGTGCGGGTTCCGCGCGATGACCACCACGTCGAACAACAACACAGCGACGGTCACCGCGATGGTGATCGTCCATTCCAGAGTGGAAACGTCCACTGATCCTCCGGTCGTCTACAGGCGTCCGGAGGTCTCTTCCGCCACCGGGATCGGTGACCCGCAGCACCGGGGAGCACTGGACGGCTCCCGTGATGACGACACTGCGGCGAAGGAATACTCCCCTCCGCGGGACATTCTGTCAGGCGCGCCCACGTCGCACGCGATCGGACGGCTCCGGGTGGCTCACACGCCGGCGTCGATCATGCCCCGCAGCTCCTTCTTGAGCTCGTGGACCTCGTCGCGCAGGCGGGCCGCGACCTCGAACTGCAGGTCGGCCGCCGCGGCGTGCATCTGGTCGTTGAGCGACTCGATGAGCTGGGCCAGCTCGCCGGCCGGGCGGTCGGCCAGCGACTTGGTGTGCTGGCCCAGCGGCACCGGGGCGCCCTTGCGCCGCTTGTCGCCCGTGGCGGCGAGCAGCGCGGACGTGTCGGCGTCCTCGCGCGCGAGCATGTCGGTGATGTCACCGATCTTCTTGCGGAGCGGCTGAGGGTCGACCCCGTGCGCGCGGTTGTAGGCCTGCTGCTTCTCGCGCCGGCGGTTGGTCTCCTCGATCGCGTCGGCCATCGACGCCGTGATCGTGTCGGCGTACATGATCACCTGGCCCGACACGTTGCGCGCCGCGCGGCCGATCGTCTGGATGAGCGACCGGTTGGAGCGCAGGAAGCCCTCTTTGTCGGCGTCGAGGATGGCCACCAGGCTCACCTCGGGCAGGTCGAGGCCCTCGCGCAGCAGGTTGATGCCGACCAGGACGTCGTACTCGCCCATGCGCAGCTCGCGCAGCAGCTCGACCCGGCGCAGCGTGTCGACCTCGCTGTGCAGGTAGCGGGTGCGCAGGCCGGCCTCGAGCAGGTAGTCGGTGAGGTCCTCGGACATCTTCTTGGTCAGCGTGGTGACCAGGACGCGCTCGTTCTTCTCGACCCGGCCGCGGATCTCGCTGATCAGGTCGTCGATCTGACCCTTCGTCGGCTTCACCACGACCTCCGGGTCGACAAGTCCGGTGGGTCGGATGATCTGCTCGACGACGTCGCCGCCGGACTTCTCCATCTCGTAGTTGCCGGGGGTGGCCGACAGGTAGACGGTCTGGCCGATGCGCTCGAGGAACTCGCCCCACTTGAGCGGGCGGTTGTCCATCGCGCTGGGCAGCCGGAAGCCGTGCTCGACCAGGGTGCGCTTGCGCGACATGTCGCCCTCGTACATCGCGCCGATCTGCGGGATCGTCACGTGCGACTCGTCGACCACGAGCACGAAGTCGTCGGGGAAGTAGTCGAGCAGGCAGTTCGGGGCCGAGCCCGGCGGACGTCCGTCCATGTGCCGGGAGTAGTTCTCGATGCCCGAGCAGGTGCCGATCTGCTGCATCATCTCCAGGTCGTACGTGGTGCGCATGCGCAGCCGCTGGGCCTCCAGGAGCTTGCCGTCGCGCTCGAGCTCGGCGAGCCGGTCGGCCAGCTCGAGCTCGATGCCCTTCATCGCGCGCTCCATGATGTCGCTGCCCACCGCGTAGTGGGTGGCGGCCCCGACGTAGAGCTCCTGGTCGTCGCTGAGCACCTCACCGGTGAGCGGGTGCAGCGTCATGAGCCGCTCGATCTCGTCGCCGAAGAACTCGATGCGGACGGCCATCTCCTGGTACACCGGGAAGATCTCGACGGTGTCGCCACGCACCCGGAAGGTGCCGCGGGTCGCGGTGACGTCGTTGCGGACGTACTGCGCCTCGACCAGGGTGCGCAGCAGCTCCTCGCGGGGGTACTCCTCGCCGACCTTGAACCCGAGCATGCGGTTCGTGTACTCCTCGGCCGAGCCGAGGCCGTAGATGCACGACACGGTGGCCACCACGATGACGTCGCGGCGGGTCAGCAGCGACCACGTGGCCGAGTGGCGCAGCCGCTCGACCTCCTCGTTGATCGAGGAGTCCTTCTCGATGTAGGTGTCGGTCTGCGGGACGTACGCCTCGGGCTGGTAGTAGTCGTAGTACGAGACGAAGTACTCGACCGCGTTGTCGGGGAACAGCTCGCGCAGCTCGTTGGCGAACTGCGCCGCGAGGGTCTTGTTGGGCTGCAGGACGAGCACCGGCCGCTGCAGCTTCTCGGTCATCCAGGCGACGGTCGCCGTCTTGCCGGTGCCGGTGGCACCCATGAGGACGACGTCCTGCTCGCCGTTCTTGATCCGCTGCTCGAGGGCCGCGATGGCGGTGGGCTGGTCGCCCCCGGGCTGGAAGTCCGAGACGACCTTGAACGGCGCGACCTGGCGCTTGAGCTGGGAACGAGGCCTCATGCCACCGAGCCTACGGTCCCCCTCCGACAGGCACCCGTCGTCGGGCCACCCGGCCCGGCCGTCAGGCCTCCAGGATGGCCACGACGCCCTGCCCGCCGGCCGCGCAGATGGAGATCAGGCCGCGGCCCGAGCCCTTCTCGTGCAGCAGCTTGGCCAGGTTGGCGACGATGCGTCCGCCGGTCGCGGCGAACGGGTGCCCGGCGGCGAGCGACGAGCCCTTGACGTTCAGCCCGGTGCGGTCGATCGAGCCGAGCGGCGCGTCGAGGCCGAGGCGCTCCTTGCAGAAGATCGGGTCCTCCCACGCCTTGAGCGTGCTGAGCACCTGCGAGGCGAACGCCTCGTGGATCTCGTAGAAGTCGAAGTCCTGCAGCGTCAGGCCCTGGCGCTCGAGCATGCGCGGGACGGCGTAGGCCGGAGCCATGAGCAGGCCCTCGTGGCCGCCGACGTAGTCGACCGCGGCGGTCTCGTAGTCGACCAGGTACGCGAGCGGCGTCCAGCCGCGTCGCTCGGCCTCCTCGTCGCTGGCCAGCAGCACGACGGACGCGCCGTCGGTGAGCGGCGTGGAGTTCGCGGCGGTCATCGTGGCCGCCTCGCCCTTGCCGAACACCGGCTTGAGCTTGGCCAGCTTCTCCACCGACGAGTCCGGACGCAGGTTGTTGTCGCGCTCGAGCCCCTGGAACGGCGTGACCAGGTCGTCCTGCCAGCCCTCGTCGTACGACTGGGCCAAGTGGTGGTGGGAGGCGACGGCCAGCTCGTCCTGCTCCTCGCGGCCGATCTGCCACTCGACGGTGGTCAGCGCCTGGCTCTCGCCCATGGACAGGCCGGTGCGGGGCTCGGAGTTCTGCGGGATCGACGGCGCGAGGTCCTGCGGGCGGATCTTCACGAGCGCCTTGAGCCGGCCCTTGACGTCCTTGGCCCGGTTGGCGGCGAGCAGGTGCTTGCGCAGGCGCTCGCCGACGGCCAGCGGGGCGTCGGAGGTGGTGTCGGTGCCGCCGCCGATGCCGGACTCGATCTTGCCCAGCGCGATCTTGTCGGCGACGTCGATGATCGCGCGGATGCCGGTGTCGCAGGCCTGCTGCACGTCGTGCGCGGGAGTGTCGGCCGAGAGCACCGAGCCGAGCACCGACTCGCGCGCCAGGTTGAAGTCGCGCGAGTGCTTGAGCACCGCGCCGGCCACGACCTGGCCGACCCGCTCCCCCTCGAGCCCGTAGCGGTGCGCCAGCCCGTCGATCGCCGCGGTCAGCATGTCCTGGTTGGACGCCTCGGTGTACGCGGTGTTCGAGCGGGCGAACGGGATGCGGTTGCCGCCGACGACGGCGACGCGGCGCACCGAGGGCGCGAGCGCGGACGCGGTGGAGGACTGCGGGGCGTTCTTGGCGGCCATGTTCTCTCCTGCTGGGTCGACTCGGGTCGTGCGGTCCGGACGGTCACGGCACACTCGCGGTGTGGACGACGCCGTGGCATGAGGCTATCGTTCCGGACCAGATCCAGATACCGATGGTATGCGAGATGAAGGAACCCGTCGAATGAGCGACCGTTACCAGGCCTTGGCCCACTCCCCCGTCGGCAAGCTGCTGGTCAAGAACCTCGGCCTGCCGAACCCGCCGTACCTGGACCGCTGGAGCCCCGGCGATCCCACGGTCAAGGGGACGGTCCTGGTCGGCGCCGCCCCGGGCAGCGTCCTGGGCGACCGGGTCGGCGCCGCGCTGACCACGCTCGGCGTCACCGCCACGGGCTCGTTCGCCGAGGGCGAGCGCTACAAGGGGCTGCTGTTCGACGCCACCGGCATCGACTCGCCCGAGGGGCTGGTCGAGCTGCAGCGCTTCTTCACCCCGGTGCTGCGCAGCGTGTCGTCCAGCGCCCACGTCGTGGTGGTGGGCCGCCTGCCCGAGCAGGCCGGCAGCACCGGTGCCGCGATCGCCCAGCGCGCCCTGGAGGGGTTTACCCGCTCGCTCGGCAAGGAGATCGGCAACGGCGGCGCGGTCAACCTGGTCTACGTCGGCGACGGCACCGAGGACTCCTTCGCCTCGACCGTCGGCTTCCTGCTCTCGCCGCGCTCGGCGTTCGTCTCGGGCCAGGTCGTCCGGCTCGGCACCACGACGCTGACGGCGGCCGACCCGGTCACCGACCCGGAGCGTCCGCTGGCCGGCAAGGTCGCGCTCGTGACCGGCGCGTCCCGCGGGCTCGGCGCCGCGATGGCCCGGACGCTGCACCGCGACGGTGCGACCGTCGTCGGCCTCGACGTCCCGGCCATGGCCGACGACCTCAAGAAGCTCGCCGACGAGCTCGAGGGCGGCTGGCTCGCGCTCGACATCACCGTCACGGACGCGCCGCAGCGCATCGCGGCGTACCTGAAGGAGCACCACGGTGGCGTGGACGTCGTGGTGCACAACGCCGGCATCACCCGCGACAAGCGGCTCAAGAACATGAAGCCGGAGAGCTTCGCACTGGTCGTCGACATCAGCGTCGGCGCCCCGCAGCGCATCACCGAGGAGCTGGTCTCGCAGGGGCTTATCCGGCCCGGCGGCCGCGTGCTGGGCGTCTCGTCCATCGCCGGCATCGCGGGCAACTCCGGCCAGACGAACTACGGCGCCGCCAAGGCCGGCGTCATCGGCCTCGTGCAGGACCTCGCGCCGCGGCTCGCCGAGCAGGGCGTCACCGTGAACGCCGTCGCCCCGGGCTTCATCGAGACCGACATGGTCAAGACGATGCCGCTGGGCATCCGCGAGGCCGGCCGCCGGCTGAGCTCGATGTCGCAGGGCGGCCTGCCGATCGACGTGGCCGAGACGGTCGCCTGGATCGCGCACCCGGGCTCGTCCGCGGTGTCCGGCAACGTCGTGCGGGTGTGCGGCCAGAGCCTGCTGGGCGCCTGACGTGACGCGCCGGCTGTACGAGAAGCCCCCGGCGACCCTGCCGCTGTACGGCCGGGCGGTCCTGCCCGCCCTGCCGGGCGTCGGCTCCCTGCCGGGCGTCAAGCACGCCTCCGACGGCGTGCCGGACGTCGTGCTGGAGCGCAAGAACGTCTCGGCCGACCCGGCGCACCTGCGGGCGTACCGCGAGGTGTGCGGGTTCGGGCTGCGCGACACCCTGCCGGCGACCTATCCGCACATGCACGCCTTCGCGCTGCACCTGGCGCTCATGACCGACACCCGGTTCCCGTTCGCGCCGATGGGGCTGGTGCACCTGCGGAACACGATCGTCCAGCACCGGCCGATCGGCGTCACCGAGCCGCTGTCGGTGGCGGTGCACGCCGAGGGGCTGCGCCCGCACCCCAAGGGACGTCTCGTCGACCTCGTGACGGTCGCCCGCACCCGCGGCGAGACGGTGTGGGAGGAGACCACGACGCTGTTCGCGCGCGGCGCCGGACGCGGCCCGGAGGAGGCGGCCCCGCTCGAGGGCGTCGAGCCGCCCCCCGGGGTCGTGCAGTGGCGGCTCGACGGCGGCCTGGGCCGTCGCTACGCGGCGGTGTCGGGCGACCGCAACCCCATCCACCTGCACCCGTGGACGGCCAAGGCGTTCGGCTTCCCGAGCAACATCGCGCACGGCATGTGGACGAAGGCCCGCTGCCTGGCGGCGCTGGAGAACCGGCTGCCCGGGGCGTTCCGGGTCGACGTCGAGTTTCGCAAGCCCGTGCTGCTGCCGACCACGGTGGTGCTGGGCTCGGCCCCCGGCGAGGGCGGCACGATCGACTTCGGCGTCCGCGGCGAGCGGAAGCCGGTCACGCACCTCGTCGGGCGCGTCACGCCGCTCGACTGAGCCGGTCCACCGCTGGCTGAGCCGGTCGGAGCCCCTTCGACAGGCTCAGAAGGCGGGCGGCGGGCTCAGGAGGCGGGCGGCCGGCTCAGGGGCCGGTCGGGGGCCAGGGGCCGGTAGGGGCTCAGGGGCCCGAGCGGGCGGCTCAGGAGCGCGGGGTGATGGGGCGGATGAGCCCCTCCTGCGCCGCGCTGGCGACGAGGCGTCCCTGCTGGTCGAAGATGCGGGCCGTCGACAGGCCACGGGCGCCGGACGCGGACGGCGAGTGCTGGTCGTACAGCAGCCACTCGTCGGCCCGGAAGCGGCGGTGGAACCACAGCGTGTGGTCGAGCGAGGCCGGCATGATGCTCGGGTCGCCGATGACCTTGCCGTGCGGCACCAGCGAGGCACCGAGCAGCGTCAGGTCGCTCATGTAGGTGAGTGCGTTGACGTGCAGGCGCGGGTCGTCGGACGGCAGCGGCGACGCGGTGCGGAACCAGAACCGCTGGACGGCCGGCTCGCGCTCGCGCATGGGGTCGTCGGCCGGACGGTCGTCGCCGACGTAGCGCAGGTCGATCGCGCCCCACTGGGACTTCCACTGCTCGCCCTGCTCGGGGTCGAGCAGCTTGACGATGTCGGCCAGCGGCGTCGCGTCCTCGGGCGCCATGACCGGCGGCATCGCGTCGTGGTGGTCCAGGCCCGGCTCGTCCTTCTGGAACGAGGCGGTCATGTAGAAGATGATCGCGCCGTGCTGGCGGGCGGCCACGCGCCGCGTGCGGAAGGTGCGGCCGTCGCGGACGTTCTCGACGTCGTAGACCACCGGCACCGTGGCGTCGCCGGCCAGGATGAAGTAGGCGTGGAAGGAGTGCACGAGGCAGTCCTCGGGCACCGTCAGCTGGGCCGCGGCCATCGCCTGGGCGGCGACGTGACCGCCGTAGACGCGGTCCGGACGGCTCGGGTTGGCCGGCGGGAAGCCGCGGAACAGCCCGACCTCCAGCGGCTCCAGGTCGAGCAGGCGCAGCAGGTCGTCGACTCCGGAGCTCATTCCTGGTCCTCCTTGCGGATCTTGGCCAGGAACTGCTCGAACTGGTCGGCCAGCTCCTCGCCGGTCGGCAGCTCCTCGTCGTGCGCGAGCAGCGAGTCGGCGGCACCGCGGGTGAACGCGTCGTACTGCTGCTCCAGCCCGCTCAGCAGCGCGCCGCCGTCCTGCTCGTCGATCTGCTTCTGGATCTCGACGAGCGTCTCGGACTGCTGGCGGCGCAGGTCGTCCAGGTCGACGGTGAGCCCGGTGCGGGCCTCGAGCGCGTCGAGCAGGGCGATGGCGGCGGTCGGGTACTCGATCTGGGCCAGGTAGTGCGGCACGTGGACGACGTAGCCGGCGGCGTCGAGCCCGCGCTCGCCGAAGCGCAGCTCCAGCAGCGACGCGGCGGACGACGGCACGTTGACGGTGCCCTGCCACAGGTTCTTGCGGTCGACCAGCGACGGCTTGGTGCCGTGCGAGGTGAGCACCAGGGGGCGGGTGTGCGGGACGCCCATCGGCACCGCACCCAGGCCGAGGGTCAGCGACACGTCCCAGCGGTCGACCACGTCGGCCAGCTCCTCGATGAACGCCTCCCAGTGGAAGTCCGGCTCGGGGCCGGCCAGCAGCAGGTAGGGGTGACCGTTGACGTCGTGCTCGAGCACGACGTCGAGCCGGGGCTCGTCGTACTCGGCGTAGTGGTCGGCCTTGAACGCCATCAGCGGGCGACGGGCGCGGTAGTCGTAGAACTCGTCGACGTCGAAGCTGTGCAGCACCTGCCCCTCGCCGCTGGACAGCGCCTGCGCGGCGAGCCGGGACGCGGACCCCGCCCCCAGGAAGCCGTCGAGGGCATGGATCAGGACCGGACGCTCGGTGTACGGACGCTCGGGGCGTCGCTTCTCACGGAACCACTTCATCGTCAATGCCTCAGGACCCGGAGGTATTCCGGCCGAGCCGGCGCAGGGTGTCGGACGCGACCGCGTCGGGCGTGAGGCCCAGGCGGCCGAGCACGACGTCGCGCTTGGCGTGGTCGAGGAACTCCTGGGCGACAGCGTGCACGGCGACCGGGGTCGCGATGCCGGCATCCTGCAGCGCGGCGGTGATCGAGGCGCCGACGCCCCCGACGCGTCCGTTGTCCTCGAACGTGACGACGAGCTCGTGCTGCGCGGCGAGGTCGAGGATCGACTGGTCGACCGGCTTGACCCAGCGCGGGTCGACGACGGTGACCCGCACGCCCTGCTCGCGCAGCAGCGCGGCGGCCTTCTCGCCGGCGTGCGCGAACGAGCCGACGGCCACCAGCAGCACCTCGGCGTCGTCGTCGCGGCTGAGCACGTCGGTGCGGCCGACCCGGTCGATCGCGGGCAGGTCGTCGGGCACGGCGCCCTTGGCGAAGCGGACGATCGTGGGCGCGTCGTCGACGGCCACGGCCTCGCGCAGCAGCTCGCGCAGGCGGGCGCCGTCACGCGGGGCGGCCATCTGCAGGCGCGGGACGAGCTGGAACAACGACATGTCCCACATGCCGTTGTGACTGGCGCCGTCGTCACCGGTGACGCCGGCGCGGTCGAGCACGAAGGTGACGCCGCAGCGGTGCAGCGCGACGTCGAGCAGCACCTGGTCGAACGCGCGGTTCAGGAAGGTCGCGTAGACCGCGACCACCGGGTGCAGCCCGGCCATGGCCATGCCTGCGGCGCTGGTGACCGCGTGCTGCTCGGCGATGCCGACGTCGAACACGCGGTCGGGGAACTTGTCGGCGAAGGCGTCCAGGCCGACCGGGTAGAGCATGGCCGCGGTGATGCCGACGACGTCGTCGCGCTCGTCGGCGATGCGCACGACCTCGTCGCGGAAGACCGACGTCCAGCCGACCGGGGCGACCGTGGTCGCGTCGCCGGTGAGCCGGTCGAACGGGCCGGACTGGTGCATCTGGTCGTTCTCGTTGGCCACGGCGATGTCGTAGCCCTGGCCCTTGGTGGTGATGACGTGGACGAGCACGGGGCCGCCGAAGTTGCGCGCCAGCGTCAGCGCCTGCTCGAGGGCGGCCCGGTCGTGCCCGTCGACCGGGCCGAGGTACTTGAGCCCGAGGTCCTCGAACAGGCCCTGCGGCGCGAAGGCGTCCTTGACGCCCTTCTTCATGGCGTGGAGCGCCTCGTAGGCGGCGCTGCCGACCGTGCCGCCGCGGCTCAGCCGCTCCTTGACCGCGCGCAGCGTGGGCTCGTAGCGCGGGTTGGTGCGGATCTGGGCCAGCTTGTTGGCCAGGCCGCCGACGGTCGGGGTGTACGAGCGGCCGTTGTCGTTGACCACGACGACCAGCCGGCGGGTCTGGTCGGCGGCGATGTTGTTGAGCGCCTCCCAGGCCATGCCACCGGTGAGCGCGCCGTCGCCGATCACCGCGACGACGTGGTCGTCGCTGCCTCGCAGCTGGTTGGCGCGGGCCATGCCGTCGGCGTACGACAGGCTGGTGGACGCGTGGGAGTTCTCGACCCAGTCGTGCTCGGACTCGGCCTGCGAGGGGTAGCCCGACAGGCCGTCCTCCTGGCGCAGTCGCTCGAAGCCCTCGGCGCGGCCGGTGAGCATCTTGTGGACGTACGACTGGTGGCCGGTGTCCCAGATCATCCGGTCGCGCGGGGAGTCGAAGACCCGGTGCATGGCGATGGTCAGCTCGACCACCCCGAGGTTCGGGCCGAGGTGCCCGCCGCTGCGCGCGACCGAGACGAGCAGCCGCTCGCGCACCTCCGCGGCGAGCTCGGTCAGCTCGGCGTCGGTCAGCCCGGCGAGGTCGGCGGGGCCCGTCAAGCGGTCCAGGACGCCCATCCGATCTCCTTCTCCCACGTTGCCCGACGACATTGGGCCAGTCTACCGACGGGTCGGCTGGCGGCCCGGTCGCCTATGTCCGGTACCGGCCACGCAGGTGGACGAGCGGGTCGCCCTCCCCCACGGCCACGTGCTCGACCGTCCCCTCGACCAGCAGGGCCCAGCCGGCGTGCCGCCGCGGGGCCGGGTCGAGCCGCACGCCGAGGTGCCCGACGGCGTCCACGAGCCGGGGCCCGTGCTCGCCGTCGGCCCACTCGCCCTGCGTGAACGGGCCGCCCGGGGCGGGAGCGAGGCCGGCGAAGACGTCGGCCAGGAAGCGGTGCCGCTCCCCCAGCACGTTGACCGTGACGAGCCCGCTGTCGTCGAGCACGTCGGCCAGCTCGGAGTCCTCGTCGACGAGGCCCAGGACGCGCGCCGGGTCGCCGTCGGCGACGAGCAGCGACGAGATCGTCAGGCCCGCCCGGTCACGTCCCGCGCCGGTCGTCCACACCGTCACGGGGGCCGCCAGCCGGCCGCGCAGGCGGCGCAGCGGGTCGCGGTCGCCCTCGCCGGGCACGAACGGGTGGTCGGTGTGGATCGTCACGCTCTCACTCTCCCCGGAAAGCGCTGAGGGTGACGTCCCGTACGGCGGCATCGGCGTGTCGCGTACGGAACGTCACCCTCAGCGCGTGGGCGACTGCTCAGCTCAGAGGAGGCTGCGCAGCACGTACGGCATGATGCCGCCGTTGCGGTAGTAGTTCGCCTCACCGGGGGTGTCGATGCGGACGACCGCGTCGAACTCCACGTCGCCGGCCTTGACCTTGACGGTCTTGGGCGTGCGGCCCTCGTTGAGCTCGGTGACGCCGGTGACCTCGAAGGTCTCCTCGCCGGTCAGGCCGAGGCTCTCGGCGTTCTGGCCCTCGGGGAACTGCAGCGGCAGGACGCCCATGCCGATGAGGTTCGAGCGGTGGATGCGCTCGTAGCTCTCGGCGATGACGACCTTGACCCCCAGCAGCGCCGTGCCCTTGGCCGCCCAGTCGCGCGACGAGCCCGAGCCGTACTCCTTGCCGGCCAGGACGACCAGCGGGGTGCCGGCGGCCTGGTAGTTCTGCGAGGCCTCGAAGACGCTCGTGACCTCACCACCGGCGGTGAAGTCGCGGGTGAAGCCACCCTCGGTGCCGGGCGCGATCTGGTTGCGCAGGCGGATGTTGGCGAACGTGCCGCGGATCATGACCTCGTGGTTGCCGCGACGCGACCCCAGCGAGTTGAAGTCGCGCGGCTCGACGCCGTTCTCCATCAGGTACTTGCCCGCGGGGCTGTCCTTCTTGATCGCACCGGCCGGCGAGATGTGGTCGGTCGTGACCGAGTCGCCGAGCTTGAGCAGGACGCGGGCGCCGGAGACGTCCTCGACCGGGCTGGGCTCGAGCTGCATGCCGTCGAAGTAGGGCGCCTTGCGGACGTAGGTGGAGTCCGCGTCCCACTCGAAGGTGTCGCCGTCGGGCGTCGGCAGGTTCTGCCAGCGCTCGTCACCGGCGAAGACGTCGGCGTACTCGCGGCTGAACGTGTCCGAGGAGATCGCCTGCTGGATGACGTCCTCGACCTCGGCCGGGGCGGGCCAGATGTCCTTGAGGTACACCGGGTTGCCCTCGGTGTCGTTGCCCAGCGGCTCGGTGGTGATGTCCATGTCCATCGTGCCGGCCAGGGCGTACGCGACGACCAGCGGCGGCGACGCCAGGTAGTTCATCTTGATGTCGGGGTTGATCCGGCCCTCGAAGTTGCGGTTGCCCGAGAGCACCGAGACGACCGCGAGGTCGTTCTCGTTGACCGCGGCGCTGACCTCGGGGATGAGCGGGCCGGAGTTGCCGATGCAGGTGGTGCAGCCGTAGCCGACCAGGTTGAAGCCGAGCTTGTCCAGGTAGGGCGTGAGGCCGGCGCGCTCGTAGTAGTCCGAGACGACCTTCGAGCCGGGGGCCAGCGTCGTCTTGACCCACGGCTTGCGCACGAGGCCCTTCTCGACGGCCTTCTTGGCCAGCAGCGCCGCGCCGATCATGACCGACGGGTTGGACGTGTTCGTGCACGACGTGATGGCCGCGATCGTGACCGCACCGTGGTCGAGCTCGAACTGCGTGCCGTCCTCGAGCGTCACCATGGCGGGGTTGCTCGGGCGTCCGCCGTCGGACGGAGCGCAGGACGCGTAGTCCTTGGGCGCGCTCTTGCCGTCGTCGTGGCTGGACGGGGCGTCCGAGGCCGGGAAGGACTCGGCGACGGCCTCGTCGTAGCCGGACTCCGGCGTGGCCGCCGGCGGGACGCCGGGCTTGCGCTCGCCCGTGGCGTCGACCTCGTCGTAGCTGGCGTAGTCGGCCAGCGCGCCGCGGAAGCCCTGCTTGGCCTCGGCCAGCACGACGCGGTCCTGCGGGCGCTTCGGGCCGGCGATCGAGGGGACGACCTCGCCGAGGTCGAGCTCGAGGTACTCGGAGTAGCGCGGCTCGGCGGACGGGTCGTGCCACAGGCCCTGGGCCTTGGCGTAGGCCTCGGTGAGCGCGATCTGCTCCTCGTCGCGGCCGGTGAGACGCATGTACTTGGTCGTCTCGTCGTCGATCGGGAAGATCGCGACGGTCGAGCCGTACTCGGGGCTCATGTTGCCGATCGTGGCGCGGTTGGCCAGCGGGACGGCCGAGACGCCGGGGCCGTAGAACTCGACGAACTTGCCGACGACGCCGTGCTTGCGCAGCTGCTCGGTGATCGTCAGGACGAGGTCGGTCGCGGTGGCGCCCTCGGGCAGCTCGCCGGACAGCTTGAAGCCGACGACGCGCGGGATCAGCATGCTGATCGGCTGGCCGAGCATCGCGGCCTCGGCCTCGATGCCGCCGACGCCCCAGCCCACGACGCCCAGGCCGTTGACCATGGTCGTGTGCGAGTCGGTGCCGACGCAGGAGTCGGGGTAGGCCACGAGCTCGCCGTCGGTGTCGCGGGTGAACACGACACGGGCCAGCTTCTCGATGTTGACCTGGTGGACGATGCCGGTGCCCGGCGGGACGACCTTGAAGTCGTCGAACGCGCCCTGGCCCCAGCGCAGGAACTTGTAGCGCTCGCCGTTGCGCTGGTACTCGATCTCGACGTTGCGCTCGAACGCGTCCGGCGTGCCGAAGACGTCGGCGATGACCGAGTGGTCGATGACCATCTCGGCCGGCGCGAGCGGGTTGATCTTGGACGGGTCGCCGCCGAGGTCGGCCATCGCCTCACGCATGGTGGCGAGGTCGACGACGCACGGGACGCCGGTGAAGTCCTGCATGATCACGCGCGCGGGCGTGAACTGGATCTCCTTGCTGGGGTCCGCCTCGGCGTCCCAGCCGGCGAGGGCCTCGATGTCGGCCTTCGTGATGTCGGCACCGTCCTCGGTGCGCAGCAGCGCCTCGAGGAGCACCTTCAGGCTGTAGGGAAGCGTGGCCACGTCCAGCCCGTCGCCCTGGACGGCGTCCAGGCGGAAGTACTGGTAGCTCTGCTCACCAACCTTCAGCGACTCCTTGGCGTGGAAGCTGTCGACTGCCATGGTGTTCTCCTTCGATGGCGCTGGTCGGTCCCATCCTGCCCACGGTCCATCATGCGACGCGTGCTCAGGTCTGCCTAACCGTAAGTATCTTGATATCAAGATACACGATATCAAGGATTCGGTCAGCGCGAGCGCAGCGACACGGTCACCACAGGCTGGGGGCGTGCAGCACGGGCCACACGAACCACACGTAGCTCGCGGCCACGGCGACCAGGCCGACGACGCCCGCGACCTCCAGGACGGTGACGACGGTGCGCCGCTTGGGAGTCAGGAGAGCGTCCTCCCCCGTCGCCTTGACGACCCGGCTGCGGGCGAGCAGGTCGGCGGGGTTCGGCAGCGATGGCACGACCAGCAGCACCACGGCGACGGCCAGGACGACGTAGGCCAGGATGCCGACGTGCCAGGCGTCGGGCGTCGCGGTGCGCAGCACGGTGGGCAGGCCGAACGGCAGCGCGGTCAGCAGCAGGTCGAGCAGCACGACCTGCACCAGGCCGCGGACCAGCCCACGGCCGGCGCCGAGCAGGGCCCCGCTCTCGCGGTCGACCACGCGCACGCCGACCCGGTGCATGCCGATGCTGTGCCCGCGGCGTCCGGCTCGCAGGCCGTTGTTCCACAGCAGGAACAGCTCGCCGGCGACGAGTCCGGCGACGAGCAGGTGGTCGGGCAGGCCGTCGCTCCACGACAGCTCGACGTCCTCGAGGCCGAGCAGGCGGCCGACGACGAGGAGCGCGGCGTACACGACGACGGCGCCGGTGAACGCGGCGCTGAACAGGAGCGCGTCGTTGAAGAAGGCGTCCTGCCGCTTCTCGGTCAGCGTGGTCGGGGCCTCGGCCTCGGTGCTCATGTCCTCACTGTCCCGCCTCGCCCGACCCGGGGCAAGCAACGCGCCGTCACCGCATGGCGGCGAGTCGTCCGGCCACGGCGCGGCCGGCCCGGACGGCGGACTCCCAGGCCACGCCGGCGGCCAGCAGCAGGGCGCCGAGGACGCCGAGCAGCAGCCAGCGGGGCAGCACCAGCGCGTACGGCCCCAGGCTGGCGAGCGCGACCAGGGCCAGCACAACGGCCCCGGCGACGAGCGGCGCGCGCCAGTGCAGGGCGAGGCCGGCGACCAGGGCACCGAGGGCGACCAGGCCCAGCAGCAGGCCGCGCCAGGACGCCGCGTCGACCAGGACGTACGGCAGCGTCGGCAGCAGCGCGAGCGTCAGGCCGGCCGACAGCGCCGCCTCCGAGTGCAGCGCGGGACGACGGCGCATCGCCAGGACGCCGGCGACGAGCAGCACCGCCGCGAACGGGGCGGTGTAGGCCTCCACGACCTCCACGTCGCTCGCCACCAGGCGAAGGACGTAGGAGATGCCGAGCGCGACCGCACCGGCCAGCCGCCACCACGGCCCCCGCTCGACCCGCCACGAGACCAGCACCAGCGCGACGCCGAGCAGGCACCACAGCAGCGCGGCCCATCCGGTGGTCGGTGCCGCGGCGAGGCCCACGAGGACGAGCGGCACGGCCGCGGCCTGGACGGCGGTCCGCAGCAGGCCGGTGGCGAGCAGGGCCGCGCCGAGCACGACCGCCCCGGCGAGGACGGCGGCGAGCGTCCAGGCCCGGTCCTGCTCGGTGACCAGCCGGACGGCCAGCACGACGGCGGTCCCCGCGGCCAGCGTCGAGAGCCCGGCGGCCGGTGCGAGCACCCGGTCGCGGTCGTCCAGCAGGGCGACGACGCCCAGGCAGACCGCGACGAGGCAGACGAGCAGGAACGACGCCTCCAGCGAGTCGGCCACCAGCAGCGCCGCCGCGGCGGACGCCACGACGGCGGCGACCGAGGCCGGCCACGGGAGGCTCCGGCCGACCAGCGTCGTCAGGGCGAAGCCCAGGACGGTCACGCCGGCCACCAGCGCCAGCGGCAGCTCGGCGGCCTGGACGGCGGGCCCGGCGGTGAGCGCGAGCAGCACCGCGGACGCGAACGGCAGCCACGCCGACCAGCGGTGCAGCGGCCGGGGCAGGTCCGGCAGCGACCGGCGGGCGAGCAGCACCGTGCCGGCCAGGGCGGCGCCGACGGGCAGCACGACCCACCACGGCGTCGAGACGTACGCGTCGAGCACCCGGCCGGCACCGTCGTCGGCCGGCACGGTCCCGAGACCGGCCGCGTCCAGGCCCCGCGGCGCGGCCAGGATCTCCGCCCACCAGCTCAGCAGGGCCAGCCCGAGCAGGGCGACCAGCGGCAGCGCCGCGGCCCGAAGGCCCCGGGACCAGCCACCGTCGCTCACCGGCACGGCCGCCAGCACGACGGCGAGCCCGGACGCCGTGAGCAGCGAGGCGCGCAGCGGGTCGGCGTCCTGGAGCGGCACCAGCACCAGGACGAGGAGGGTGAGCGCGCCGGCGCACGCGAGCCAGGCCCGGCGGGCCGGCACGGCCTGGGCGGCGGCCAGGAGCAGGACGGCCACCACCAGGAGCGGAAGGCCGGTCAGCCCGGACACCACACCGGACGGGTCGTCCACCAGCTCGGCCAGCGCGGCCAGGACGAAGACGAACGCGCCGGCCCCGACGCCCGCGAGGCCGACCAGACGGGCCCAGGTGTCCCCGGCCAGGTGGGCGGCGCCCGCGGCCAGGGCGGGCAGCAGCGCGGCCACCGCGACCGCCCACGAGACCGACCAGCCGTGGTCGGCGGCGAGGACGACGAGCAGCACGAGCGCGGCCACGCCCGTCGACCCGGCACCGACCAGGCCGGGGGCACGCAGACGTCCGTGGAGCCGTCCCACGCTCCACCGTCCGGCGGCCAGGCCCAGCGCCAGGAGCGCGAGCGACCAGACGGTCGTGACGGCCTCGACGGGCGCATCGCGGAGGCCCGCGAGGTCGAGCCCGTAGGCGGCGAACCAGTCGATCGTCACCAGGCCCAGCACGAGCACCCAGGCGGTCTCGGCGGACGCCCGCAGACGACGCCGGGTCAGCACCACCGCGAGTGCGGTCGCGAGCGCCGTGAGCACGAGCATGATGACGACCCGGCCCGCGACACCGACGACGGCCCAGGCGAACGACACGAAGATCACGCCGGCGACGAGCAGCATCAGCGCGCCGAGGCCGAGCAGGATCGAGCCCACCGACGCGCCCGGGCTCGGGGCCCGCGGTGCGGCGAGCGGCCCTAGCCCGGTCGGCACCAACGGAGGCCGGGCGTCGCCGCGGTACGCCGGGTAGCCCGGGTACGGCCCCGCCGCCGGCTGAACCTCGGGGACGGCGGCAGCAGGCGGCGGGACGGCCACCGCGGGAGCCGGCGACGCGCCGGTCCGGGACGCGAGCCGCGCCTCGGCGAGCTGCTGGTCGGCCCGCCGCAGGGTCTGCCACAGCTCGCGGGCGGGCCGGGTGGTCAGGTCGAGCCCGCAGGCCGGGCAGCGGACCGCTCCCCCGAGCGTCGACCGGCAGTCCGGGCACACGGACGCGTCGGCGTAGGTCATGGCCGTCACTGTGGCGTGCCGGCACCGACGCCCACAAGCCGACGCGCGGTCGCCCGGACGGGGGTCCTGCGAGCACCCCCTTCGGCTCGACCTGTTCAGCGGCGGCGGTGCCTGCTTGGCTGAGCGGACGAGACCGGCCGGAAGGAGCTGCGATGACCATGCGTGCCCACGACCGGGCCTGGGCCGCGCTGGCCCTGGCCGTGCTGGTGACGCTCGGAGCCTGCGGGTCCGGCGACGGTGCGGGCGACGGCTCGGTCCCCTCCGCGTCGTCACCGACGTCCCCGTCCCCGAGCCCGCCGGCCGGTGACCCAGGCTCGTCCGCCCCGACCGACCCCCAGCAGGAGGAAGCCATGGACCTCGAGCTCCGCATCGGCGACGACACCTTCACCGCCGAGCTCGACGACAGTGCCGCGGCACGCGACCTCGTCGCCCAGCTGCCCGTCACCCTCGAGATGCGCGACCACGGATCGGTCGAGAAGACCGGCGCGCTGCCGTCGCCGCTCTCGCTCGAGGGGCAGCCGGACGGGGCCGACCCGGACGTGGGCGACCTCGGCTACTACGCGCCGGGCCACGACCTGGTCCTCTACTACGGCGACCAGTCGTACTTCGCCGGGATCGTGGTGCTGGGCCGGCTGGGCGACGGCGTCGCCGCGGCCGTCGCGGCCATGGACGGCACGGTGACCGTGACGGTGACGACCGCGGGCTGAGCCCGCCGCGCGACGCCGGCGTCGAGCGTCAGTCCGGCGCGGACGCGGTCCGGCGCAGCACGGCGACGCACTCGACGTGGTGCGTCTGCGGGAACAGGTCGAAGGCACGCAGCCCGTCGAGCTCGTAGCCGCGGGCGGCGAACGAGGCCAGGTCGCGGGCCAGCGCCGCGGGATCGCAGGCGACGTAGACGATCGTGCGCGGCTCGAGCGCGACGATGCCGGCGACCGCCTTCTTGGCTCCGGTGCGCGGCGGATCGAGCACGACGACGTCGAGCCGCTCGCCCACCAGCCGGCGGCGCAGGGCGGCCTCGACCGTCGCGTCGACGAGGCGGACGTGCTCGAAGCCGTGCAGGTTGCGCCGGGCGTCGCGGGTGCCGCCGTGGTCGGCCTCGACCGACACGACCGAGCCGGACGGACCCGTCGCCTCGGCCAGCGGAGCGGTGAACAGGCCCACGCCCGCGTACAGGTCGGCCACCGCGTCGCCCGGACGCACGTCCCCCGCCTCCATCACGGCATCGGTGAGCGTGCGCGCCGACTCCGGGTGCACCTGCCAGAAGCCCGACCCGGTCACCCGGAATCGGTGCGGCCCGACCTCCTCGGTCACCCCGCCGCGCCCCTCGCGGCGCCGGCCGTTCAGGCTGACGACGCCACCGGTCTCCAGCCCGTCGGGCACGGGGCCGTCGGCGACCACCAGCGTGTCGCCGGTCGACGACACGACCGCCTCGACGCTGGGCGACTCCCAGTCGTCGTGGGCCAGGACGTCGGGCAGCCCGGGGTGGGCGATCCAGCACCGCTCGACCTCGACGACCTCGTGCGAGCGGTGCTTGCGCAGCCCCAAATGACCGGTCGGACCGGGCACGAAGGTCATGCGTGTGCGCCAGCCCAGGACGGGCTCCACCTCCTCGACGACGACCTCGCGGTCGAGGCCGGCCAGGCGGCGCAGCTGCTCGGACACGACGTCGCCGAGCATCCGGCGCTGCTCGGCCGGGTCGACGTGCTGGAAGTCGCAGCCGCCGCACAGGCCCGGACGCGCGTAGGGGCACGGCGGGGTCACCCGCGCGGGCGAGGCCGTGTGGACCTCCACCGCGTCGGCGCGCACGAAGCTGCGCTGCCGCTCGGTCACGCGCGCAGTCACCCGCTCCCCCGGGATCGTGTGCCGCACGAACAGCACCTGGCCCTCGTGCCGAGCCACACAGTGCCCGCCGTGGGCCACCGGGCCGACGTCGACGACGACCTCGTCACCGACGTCCAGGCCCTCACTCACCGACATAGCCACGACGCACGTCCCCCGGCGCGGAGCCGGCCGTCGGCGGGCGACGGTCCTTCGCCGAGCGCAGCTGGTAGGCCACGCTCGTCACCATGACGCCCGGCATGAACAGCAGGCGTCCCTTCAGCCGCAGCGCGGTCTGGTTGTGCAGCAGCTGCTCCCACCAGTGGCCGACGACGTACTCGGGGATGTAGACCGTCACGACGTCGCGCGGGCTGGCCTTGCGCCGCTCCTTGACGTAGCGGACGACCGGGCGCACCAGCTCGCGGTACGGCGAGTCGAGGACGGTGAGCGGCACCTTGATGTCGCGGGCGTCCCACTCGGCGAGCAGCTCGCGCGTGCGGTCGGGGTCCAGCTGGACGGTGACCGCCTCGAGCGTGCTGGGCCGCGACACCTTGGCGTAGGCGAGGGCGCGCATGGTCGGCTTGTGCAGCCGGCTCACCAGCACGATGCCGTGCACGCGCGAGGGCAGCGACACGTCCTCGTCGCCGATCGCGAGCTCGTCGTTGACCAGGTCGTAGTGCCGGCGGATGCCGCGCATGACCGCGAAGATGACCACCATCGCGGCGATCGCGATCCAGGCGCCGGCCAGGAACTTGGTGATCAGCACGATGACGAGCACGACGCCGGTCATGGCCAGGCCGAAGCCGTTGACCGTGCGCGAGCGCATCATGCGCCGACGCTCGGCCGGGTCGGTCTCGGTGCCCAGCAGCCGCGTCCAGTGCCGGATCATGCCCAGCTGGCTCACCGTGAACGAGACGAAGACGCCGACGATGTACAGCTGGATGAGCCGGGTCACCTCGGCGTCGAAGGCGATGATGAGGACGATCGCGGCCACCGCCAGCAGCACGATGCCGTTGCTGAACGCGAGCCGGTCGCCGCGGGTGTCGAGCTGGCGGGGCAGGAAGCCGTCGCGCGCCAGGATCGAGCCGAGCACCGGGAAGCCGTTGAAGGCGGTGTTGGCCGCGAGCACCAGGATCAGGCCGGTGCAGGCGATCGTGAAGTAGAACAGCGGCGGCAGGTCGGCGTACAGCGCGCCGGCCAGCTGGCCCAGCACCGTGTCCTGCACGTAGCCGTCGCCGACCGGCTTGCCGTCCAGCAGCAGCTGGTGCGCCGGGTCCTCGACGTACCGCAGGCCCATCAGCTGGGCCAGGACGATGACGCTGAGCAGCATCGTGATGGCGATGGTGCCGAGCATGAGCAGCGTCGTGGCGGCGTTGCGGCTCTTGGGCTTGCGGAACGCGGGCACGCCGTTGCTGATCGCCTCGACGCCGGTGAGCGCGGCGCAGCCGGACGAGAACGCCCGCGCCAGCAGAAAGACCATTGCGAGCATCGACACCGCGCCCTCGTACGGCGCCTCGGGCACCATCTCGAACTGCGCGCTCTCGACCTCGGGCAGCGTGCCGGTGAGATAGCGGAAGTAGCCGACCAGGCCCATGCCGATGATCGCGACCATGAACAGGTAGGTGGGCACGGCGAACGCGCGACCGGACTCCTTCGTGCCGCGCAGGTTGATGGCCATGAGCACGAGCACCAGCACGCTCGCGGCCAGCGCCTCGTGCCCCTCCATGAACGGCAGCGCCGCCGTGGCGTTCTGCACGCCCGAGGAGATCGACACCGCCACCGTGAGCACGTAGTCGACGAGCAGCGCGCTGCCCACCGACAGGCCGGCGGTCGGGCCCAGGTTGACCGTCGCGACCTCGTAGTCGCCGCCGCCGCTGGGGTACGCGTGGACGTTCTGCCGGTACGACGCGACGACCGTCAGCATCACCACCGCGACGGCCACGCCGATCGGCCAGCTGAAGGCGTAGGCGCTCAGCCCGGCCATCGACAGCGTCAGGAAGATCTCGTCGGGCGCGTACGCCACGGACGACAACGCGTCGCTGGCGAAGATCGGCAGCGCCAGCCTCTTGGGGAGCAGCGTCTCGCCGAGCTGCGAGCTGCGGAGCTTGCGGCCGACGAGCGTCCGCTTCACGGTCCCGGAAACACCCACCGGACGATGGTAGGGCCACGGGCCCCGGACCGAGCGACGAGCGGGGCGGCGCGGTGTAGCGTCGCTGCGTGCACATCGTGATCATGGGCTGCGGACGCGTCGGCTCGACGCTCACCCAGAGCCTGGAGGACCGCGGCCACACCACGGCCGTCATCGACTCCAACCCGGACGCGTTCCGCCGGCTCGGCCCCGGCTTCGCCGGCCGCACCGTGACCGGCGTCGGGTTCGACCGCGGCGTGCTCAAGCGCGCCGGCATCGAGCAGGCCGACGCCTTCGCGGCGGTCTCCAGCGGCGACAACTCGAACATCATCGCCGCGCGTGTCGCGCGCGAGCAGTTCCAGGTGCCGAACGTCGTCGCCCGCATCTACGACCCGGGCCGCGCCGAGGTCTACGAGCGCCTGGGCATCCCCACGATCGCCACCGTGCCGTGGGCCGCCGACCAGGTGCTGCGCCGCCTGGTGCCGGCCGGCAGCGAGCCGATCTGGCGCGACCCGTCCGGCGAGGTGCGCCTGGACCACGTCTACGCCCCGTTCGGCTGGGTCGGCCACCGGGTCTCCGACCTCGAGCAGGCCGCGTCCGTCCGCGTCGCCTACCTGCTGCGCCTGGGCACCGGCATCATCGCCACGCCCGACACCGTCGTCCAGGAGGGCGACTACCTCAGCATCTTCGTGCGCGAGGTCGACGCCGAGGCCGCGCACGCCGTGCTCGACCGCGGTCCGAAGGAGGACGCATGAGGGTCGCCATCGCCGGAGCCGGCGCCGTCGGCCGCTCGGTCGCGCAGGAGCTGCTCGACAACGGGCACACCGTGCTGCTCATCGACAAGCAGGCCACGTCCATCCGCAGCGACGTCGTGCCCGACGCCCAGTGGCTGCTGGCCGACGCCTGCGAGTTCTCCTCGCTCACCGAGGCCCAGCTGCAGACCTGCGACGTCATGATCGCCGCCACCGGCGACGACAAGGCCAACCTGGTCATCTCGCTGCTGGCCAAGACCGAGTTCACCGTGCCGCGCACCGTCGCCCGCGTGAACCACCCGAGCAACGAGTGGCTGTTCGACGAGTCCTGGGGCGTCGACGTCGCGGTCTCCACGCCGCGGCTCATGTCGGCCCTGGTCGAGGAGGCGGTGACGGTCGGCGACCTCGTGCGGCTGTTCACCTTCCGGCACAACTCCACCAACCTGGTCGAGCTGACGATGCCCGAGGACTCCCCGTTCGTCGGCCAGCGGGTCGGCGACGTGCCGTGGCCGCTGGACGTCGTGCTGGTCGCCATCCTGCGCGACCAGGGCATCAACACGCCCGAGGCGGACCGGTCGCTGGAGGCCGGCGACGAGCTGCTGTTCGTCTGCCCGGAGTCGGCCGAGCACGCGATCGGCGAGCTGCTCGCCCCCAAGGGCTGAGGCTCAGGCCTCGGCGGCCGGGCGCCGCTCGAGCGGGGTGGCGTTGCGGCCGAGCAGGGCGGCCATCGCGAGCAGCGCGGCGACCTGCAGCGGCCAGCCGAGCACGACCTTGCTCGTGCCGAGCAGCCCGACGTGGTCGCCCAGGTAGAGCGGGTACTGCACCGCGACGCGGACGATGCACGGCAGCGCCAGGAGCCAGGTCAGCCGCGCGCAGAGCCGCACCATCGCGCGGTCGCGGCGCCAGCCGGTGGGGTCGTTGGTGACCGCGCCGACCAGGAAGCCCACGAGCGGCCAGCCGACGAGGATCGACAGCACCAGCCCAACCGCGTACGCGCCGTTGTAGAGGATGCCTGGCAGGAAGACGTCCTTCGCCTCGCCGGTGCGCGAGGCGAACACCGCGGCGATCGCGATGCCGACGAACGCGTTGATCACGAACTGCGTCGACGAGCGCTGCACGAGCCGCACCACGATGAGCAGCACGGCCAGGCCGATGCTCACGCCCAGCGACGTGCGCAGGTCGTGGGTCAGCAGCCAGGAGATGGTGAACGAGACGGTCGGGACGGCCGCCTCGAGGATGCCCCGGCCGCCGCCGAGCGCCGCGGCCAGCTGCTGGCGGACCAGCTGCTCGACGGTCTGGACGTCGGCGGTGCGCTCGCTGCGCTCGCTCACGGGCGGACCTCCGAGGGAAGAGCACGGTACGGACGTCCGCCCGCGACGATGCTGATGGCTCGCTCGCTGCGCTCGCTCACGGGCGGACCTCCGAGGGAAGAGCACGGTACGGACGTCCGCCCGCGACGATGCTGATGGCTCGCTCGCTGCGCTCGCTCACGGGCGGACCTCCGAGGGAAGAGCACGGTACGGACGTCCGCCCGCGACGATGCTGATGGCTCGCTCGCTGCGCTCGCTCACGCGGACAGCTCGTAGCGGGGGTTGAAGATGATGCGCTGGCCGTCGCGGCGGCCGACCCGGCCGTGCGCGGTCAGCTGGCGGCCCGGCTCGATGCCGGCGATGCGGCGCCGGCCCAGGAAGACGAGGGTCAGCGCCTCGGTGCCGTCGTACAGCTCGGCCTGCAGGGCGGGGGCGCCGCCGACCGGCTCGAGGGTCACCGAGCGCAGCACGCCGTGGACGTCCACCGAGCAGCGCTCGCCCTGGGCGGCGATGGCCCGGCAGCCCGCGCGCTCGACGTCCTGCTGCAGCTCGTCGTGCTCCTGGCGGTCCAGCACGTCACGGCGCGGCGTGCTGCCGCGCGAGAAGAGGCGTCCCATGCGTCCAGTGTAGGCGCGTCCGGTGGTGGTCAGGGTCGCTGCTCGCGCGTCGCCCGGGCCCGGGCCTTGATGGTCTCGACGACCTCGGTCTTGGCCTCGGCGTACGCGTTCATGTCCGCCCACTCGCGCTCGAGCAGCGCCCGCTTGGTGCGCTCGTACAGGTCGCGGTCCCCGGCGTCGGCGCGCAGCTGGTCGCGGAGCAGCAGGTAGTCGTCCGCGGCCGGGTCGCCCACCGCGAGCACGTGGACGTGGACGTCGCGCGCCGGCGTCCGGACGAGGCGGTGCCCCGGCTCGCGCACCCGGAGCTCGTAGCCGGCGTCCAGCAGCGGGTCGAGGTAGTCCTCCTCCGCGGTGACGTCGTCGACCGTCACGAGGACGTCCACGATCGACTTCGCCGCCAGGCCGGGGACCGCGGTGGAGCCGATGTGCTCGACCTGCACCGCGACGGCACCGAGGGCGGTGCGGATCCGCTGCGCGTGCACGGCGTACACGTCAGTCCAGCGCGGGTCGGGGTCGGCGAGCAGCAGGGTGCGCTTCTCGACGCCGCCGACCAGCTCGAGGGCGGTGACGTCGGGGCGACGCGGACCGGTCACGCGCTCAGACCGCGAAGCCGCCGGTCGAGCCGTAGCCGCCCTCGCCGCGGACGGACTGCGGCAGCTCGTCCACCTCGGCGAACGCGGCCAGCTCGACCCGCTGGACGACGAGCTGGGCGACCCGGTCGAGCCGCGACAGCCGGATGGGCGTCGTGGGGTCCAGGTTCACCAGGCAGACCTTGATCTCGCCGCGGTAGCCGGCGTCGACGGTGCCGGGCGCGTTGACGATCGACAGCCCGTGGCGGGCGGCCAGGCCCGACCGCGGGTGGACGAACGCGGCGTAGCCCTCGGGCAGCGCGATCGCGACGCCGGTGGGGACGAGACGGCGCTCCCCCGGTGCCAGCTCGACGTCCTCGGTGGTGACCAGGTCGGCGCCGGCGTCGCCGGGGTGCGCGTACGACGGGAGGGGGACGTCCGGGTCGAGCCGGGAGATGAGCACCTGCACCATGGCCGCGACCCTACCGGCGACCCCGCCGCCCCGGCGGGCTTGCCCGTTCGGGCACAGTGAGCCCATGAGGTACGAGGAGCGTCTGCGGCCGTCGTCCGCCTGGTGGGCGCTGGCCGTCGCGGCCGGCGTGGTCATGGGCTGGATCCTGTGGGTCGCGGTCACGCCGGAGGCCGGCCTGGTCGGCCTCGTCGTCGTCGGGGGGCTGGCGGTGCTCGCCGTCTCGCGCTGGACCCTGCGCATCGCCGTCGACGCCGACGGCACGCTGCACGTCGGCCGGGCCGTGCTGGGGCCCGCCGACCGAGGCACGACGACCACCCTGGACGCTGCCGGGTACCGCGACCTGCACGGACCGCGAGCCGACCACCGCGCGGCCCTGTTCACCCGGCCGTGGGCCCGCGTCGGCGTCCGGGTCGAGGTGAGCGACCCCGCCGACCCGGCGCCGTACTGGCTCGTGTCCAGCGACCGTCCCGCCGCGCTCGCCGAGGCGCTCGACCTCGGGCACACTGGTCCGGACCCCCGTGGAGAGGACCCCCGTGGCACGACGCACGAAGAAGGCTGAGCCCACCCTGGAGACGGCGACCGCGCCGCGCAAGCCGTCCCGCTCGGCCCGCAGCACCTGGAAGCTCATGGACCGCGGCAGCGTGGTGCTCGGCGCCCTGCTCGCCCGCCGGCTGTCGACCGGCGCCTGGCGCGTCGTCACCGGCAAGCCGGCCCCGACCAACTCCCGCAGCCCGGAGGTCGCGACCCGGGAGGCCGTCGTGTGGGCGGTCGTCGGCGGCGCGCTCGTCGAGCTCGTCCGCATGGGCACCCGCCGCGCCGCGGCCACCTACTGGGTGAGGTCCACCGGCGACCTGCCGCCGGGCATGAAGCGCGTGCGTCCGGGCAAGTAGCCCGCCTGCGGACACAGAAAGGCCTCGGCGACCGTCAGGTCACCGAGGCCTTGCTTTCGCTCCCGAGAAGAAGTCTGGATCAGTACGCGCAGTCGCGGCAGACCATCACGCCGTTGCGCTCCTCGGCGAGCTGGCTGCGGTGGTGCACCAGGAAGCAGGAGCCGCACGTGAACTCGTCGGACTGCTTGGGGACCACCTGCACCGACAGCTCTTCGTGGGACAGGTCCGCACCGGGCAGCTCGAACGACTCCGCGGCCTCGACCTCGTCCTCGTCGACCTTGCCCGAGTTCTTCTCGTGGCGACGTGCCTTCAGCTCCTCGATGCTGTCCTCGGACTGCTCTTCGTCAGTCTTGCGAGGCGCGTCGTAATCAGTCGCCATGCATTCCTCCTGTTCGGCTCAACGCGGGCGATTGTTGCACACCGTCGCAACCCCCGCGTCGTCAGAAGCCACAAGCCCGGACGACCGCGGAAAATTCCTCCGCGAGCGCCGGATGTGCGGCCGTGACGAGACTCTCACCAGGACGTCCGTCGCGCCCGCCGAGCACGCCGCCGGCCTCGGTGACGACGAGTCCCGCCGCGGCGTGGTCCCACGGCTGCAGGCCCTCCTCGACGTACGCGTCGAGGGTGCCGTCGGCCACCGAGCACAGGTCGAGCGAGGCCGCCCCGAGCCGGCGCACGTCGCGCACCTGCGGCAGCAGCGCGGCGACCGCGGCCCCCTGCCGCGCCCGGCGCTCGGCGTCGTAGGAGAAGCCCGTGCCGACGAGCGCCGAGGCCAGCGGCGGCGGCCCGGGCAGGTGCAGCGGCTCACGGACGTCC
Organism: Aeromicrobium massiliense JC14; assembly: GCF_000312105.1. GTDB lineage: Bacteria > Actinomycetota > Actinomycetes > Propionibacteriales > Nocardioidaceae > Aeromicrobium > Aeromicrobium massiliense. Next base: position 799,617 of record NZ_HE978637.1, on the reverse strand, counting down.
CCGTGCTCGCGGACGGCGCCGTGACCCCGGGCGGCCAGCCAGGCGGTGCCGTGCACGACGTCGACGACGGCCCCGGCCACGACCTCGCCGTCGAGCTCGGCCGCCACGCTCACGGCGTAGCGGTCGATGCCGTAGACGAAGTTGACCGTGCCGTCGATCGGGTCGATGACCCAGCGGACGCCGGACGTGCCCTCGCGTACGCCGCCCTCCTCCCCCAGCACGCCGTCGTCGGGGCGCTCGGCGAGCAGCCGGTCGACGACGACCCGCTCGGCGCCACGGTCGATCCGGGTCACCGGGTCGGTGTCGCTGGACTTGGTCGCGGCGACCTCGACCCGTCCGGCCGGACGCTCGGCGCGGACGTACGCCGCCGCCTCGCGGGCCGCCCGGGCGGCGAGGTCGAGCAGGTCGAGCGGCTCGGCGGTCACGAGATCGTCGGCAGGTCCGCCCGCGGGTTCGCGCAGCAGTCGACCGCGCACACGTCCCAGCACGGCGGCAGCGCGCCGACGGCCGGACGCTCGACGTCCTCGCCGCGCTCGACCGCCGCACGCTCCAGCACGAGCTCGCGCACCATCGCGACGAAGTCGGGGTGCGTGCCCGGAGTGGCGACCCGGACGTAGCGAAGGCCGAGCTCCTCGGCGGTGGCCGCGGCCTCGGTGTCGAGGTCGAAGACGACCTCCATGTGGTCCGAGACGAAGCCGATCGGGACGACGACGACGGACTCGACGCCCTCGGTGCTCAGCTCGCGCAGCCGGTCGTTGACGTCCGGCTCGAGCCACGGCATGGTCGGCGGGCCCGAGCGCGAGCAGAAGGCGAGGTCCCAGCTGCCGGCACCGGCGCGCTTGGCCACCTCCTCGGCGACCGACAGGTGCTGGCGGACGTAGGCGTGCTCGCCGGGGCCACCGCTGGCCGCGTCCATGGTGTCGGGGATCGAGTGGGTCACGAACACCACGTGCGTGCCCTCAGGGGCGCTGGCGAGCGCCTCCTCCAGCGCCTCGGCGAACGGGCCGACGAAGCCCGGGTGGTTGAAGCCGTGGCGCAGGCGGTCGAGCTCGACGCCGGTGCCCGCGGACGCCTCGAACAGGTTCTCGCGGTACTGCCGGCAGCCGGAGTAGGAGGAGTAGGCGCTGGTGACGAAGCAGATCGCGCGCTGGACGCCGTCGGCCTTCATCTGCTCGACGGCCTCGCGGAAGTACGGGTCCCAGTTGCGGTTGCCCCAGTAGACCGGCAGGTCGAGGCCGTTGGCCGCGAAGTCCTCGCGGAGCGCAGCCAGCAGCGCCCGGTTCTGGTCGTTGATCGGGGACTTGCCGCCGAAGGAGTAGTAGTGCTCGCCCACCTCCTCCAGACGCTCGACGGGGATGTTCTTGCCGGTCGTGACGTTCTGCAGGAACGGCACGACGTCCTCGGTCTTCTCCGGTCCGCCGAAGGAGACCAGGAAGAGCGCGTCGTACGGTCGGGGATCCATGGCCTCATCCTCCCACCGGGGGCTGGGCGCGGCGCGCTGGCTACCCTGTCGCCGACGACAGGAGATCCGATGCTGAGCGCGTACCGCCAGGTGCTGGCCACGCCGGGATCCGCCGCGTTCTGCCTCGCCGGCGCGCTCGCCCGGCTGCCCGCCTCGATGGCGGGCCTGGGCATCGTCCTGCTGGTCGAGCTGCGCACCGGCTCGTACGGCACCGCTGGCGCGGTCTCGGCCGCGTACGTGGTCACGTCCGGGGTGGCCGGACCGGCGATCGCGCGGCTCGCCGACCGGCTCGGCCAGGCCCCCGTGCTCCGCGCGGCGAGCCTGCTGTTCTCGTCCGGCATGGTCGCGTTCCTCGTCGTCGTCGAGTCCGGCGCACCGGAGTGGACGTACTACGTCACCGCGGCCGTCGCCGGCACCGGCGCCCCGCAGGCCGGGGCCATGGTGCGGGCCCGCTGGACGCACGCCCTGCGTGGACGTCCGGGGCTCGACACCGCCTTCGCCCTGGAGGCCGTCGTGGACGAGGTGGTGTTCATCGCCGGCCCGGTGCTCGTCACCGTCCTGACCCTGCAGGTGCACGAGACCGCGGGCCTGGCCCTGCCCGTCGTGGCCGCGCTCGTCGGCAGCTGGGCGCTCGCCGCCCAGCACGGCACGGCGCCGCCGCCGGCCCCGCACGTCGCCGGCACGGCCCGCGCCCCGATGGGCTGGGCGCTGCTCGGCCCGATGGTCGCCGCGGCGGCCGGCATCGGCGTCGTGTTCGGTGCCATCGAGGTCGTCGTGGTCGCGTTCACCGACGAGGCCGGCCAGCCGGGTGCCGCCGGCGTCGTGCTCGCCGTCTTCTCCGGCGGCAGCCTGCTGGCCGGGCTCGCGGTCGGCGCCTTCCTCAACGCCGCCGACCCGCTGCGCCGCCTGCGCGTCACCACCGTGCTGATGGCCCTGCTCGTCGTTCCCGCCCTGTTCTCCCCCGGCGTCGTGGCCCTGTCGGTGGCGATGCTGCTGCTCGGCCTCATGGTCTCCCCCACGCTCATCGCCGCCGTGAGCCTCGTCGAGCGTCACGTCGCGCCGACGCGGCTCACCGAGGGCATCACCTGGACGATGACCGGCATGGCCGCGGGCACCGCGCTGGGGGCCGCGCTGTCGGGCCGGGTCGTCGACGCGCACACGGCCGCCACCGGCTTCGTCGTGCCGCTCGGCGCCGCCGTCGTCACCGCCGCGCTGGCCTGGCTGGCCAAGGAGCCGGCGAGGCGGACCGACCGGCTGCCGGACGTCTCGCCGCAGGGCTGAGCGCGCCGCGCCGGGGTCCTCCCCGCCGGCCGCGGAGGGCCGTCCGGCCCCGGCTCGCGCCACCGGCGGCCCGCCGTACGCTGGCCGGGATGACCGACGACACGCGCCCCGCGAACCACCCACCGCAGACGCAGGAGACGGCCGGACCCCACGACCTGGGAGCCGCCTCCGTCGAGCTCGTGCGGTCCTGGCTGGAGGCGTCCGCCGACGCCCCGCCGGACCGCTCGGCCCGGCGGCTCGCCGCCCTGCTCAAGGACCCGCACGGCCTGGAGTTCACGCTCGGGTTCATCGACCGCGTCGTGCGGCCCGAGGACTCGAAGGTCGCCGCGCGCCACCTGCGCCGGCTCGCCCGGCGCGTGCCGGCGTTCCTGCCCTGGTACCAGAAGGCGCTGCTCCTGGTCGGCGCCGTCGTCTCGTTCGTCCTGCCCGGCGTCGTGGTGGGCCTCGCCCGCTGGACGCTGCGCCGCCTCGTCGGCCACCTGGTGGTCGACGCGAGGCCGGAGCCGCTCGGCAAGGCGGTGACGCGCCTGCGAGCCGGTGGCGACCGGCTCAACCTGAACCTGCTGGGCGAGGCCGTGCTCGGCGAGCAGGAGGCGCAGCGCCGGCTCGACGGCACCCGCGCGATGCTCGAGCGCCCGGACGTCGACTACGTCTCGATCAAGGTCAGCGCCGTCGCCAGCAACCTGTCGATGTGGGCCTTCGACCAGACCGTCGCGCGCGTCGTCGAGCGGCTGCGCCCGCTGTACGAGGCGGCCTCGCAGGGCGAGCCGACGTTCATCAACCTCGACATGGAGGAGTACCGCGACCTCGACCTGACGCTCGCGGTGTTCACCACCATCCTGGACGGCTTCCCGCGGCTCGAGGCGGGCGTCGTCCTGCAGGCGTACCTGCCGGACGCGCTCGCGGCCATGCAGCGGCTGCAGGCGTGGGCGGCCGAGCGCCGGGCCGCCGGCGGCGCGCCCATCAAGGTGCGGGTCGTCAAGGGCGCGAACCTGGCGATGGAGACCGTCGACGCGACCGTGCACGGCTGGCCGCTCGCGACCTGGGCCACCAAGCGCGAGACCGACACGAGCTACAAGCGAGTGCTCCGCTGGGCCATGACGCCCGATCGTGTGGACGCGGTCCGGCTCGGCGTGGCCGGGCAGAACCTGTTCGACGTCGCCCACGCCTGGCTGCTCGCCGGCGAGCGCGGCGTCCGCGACGCCGTCGACGTCGAGATGCTGCTCGGCATGGCCAGCGGTCCCACCGGGGCCGTGCGCCGCGACGTCGGTCCGCTGCTGCTCTACACGCCGGTCGTGCGGCCGGAGGAGTTCGACGTCGCCATCTCCTACCTCGTCCGCCGGCTGGAGGAGAACGCGAGCCCGGACAACTTCATGTCCGCCGCGTTCGACCTGCACACGTCCGAGGAGCTGTTCGCCCGCGAGCGCGACCGCTTCCTGGCCTCGCTGGCGGCGCTCGACGCCGAGCCCGACGGCCACGTCCCGGCGCCGCACCGGGTGCAGGACCGCCGCCACGAGCGGCCCGTCTTCCGTCCCGGCTTCGAGAACACCCCCGACACCGACCCGGCCGTCGCGGCCAACCGCGCCTGGGCCGCGGGCATCCTCGACCGCGCCGCCTCGTGCGACCTCGGCTCGCCGACCGTCGCCGCCCACACGGTCACCGAGCGGGACGCGCTCGAGGACGTCCTCGTGCGCTCGCGCCAGGGCGGCGTCCTGTGGGGCGCCCGGCCGTCGGCCGAGCGGGCCTCGGTGCTGCGTGACGCCGCCGCGAGCCTGGCCTCACGCCGCGGCGACCTCGTCGCGGTCATGGCGTCCGAGACCGGCAAGACCCTCGCCGAGGCGGACGTCGAGGTGAGCGAGGCGGTCGACTTCGCGCGCTACTACGCCGACCAGGCGCTGCGGCTCGACGCCGTGGACGGCGCGACCTTCTCCGCCGCGATCCTCACGCTGGTCACGCCGCCGTGGAACTTCCCGGTCGCCATCCCGGCCGGGTCGGTGCTCGCCGCGCTCGCCGCCGGCAGCGCGGTGGTCATCAAGCCCGCGCCGCAGTCGCGCCGCTGCGCCGCCGTCATGGTGGAGGCGCTGTGGGACGCCGGCGTCCCGCAGGACGCGCTGACCTTCCTCGAGGTCGGCGAGGCCGAGCTGGGCCGTGACCTCGTCGCGCACCACCTCGTCGACCGCGTCGTGCTGACCGGCGCGTGGGAGACGGCGCGCCTGTTCCGCTCCTGGCGCCCGGACCTGCCGCTGCTGGCCGAGACCAGCGGCAAGAACGCCGTCGTCGTCACGCCCAGCGCCGACCTCGACCTCGCCGTCGCCGACCTGGTCCGCAGCGCCTTCGGGCACGCCGGGCAGAAGTGCTCGGCGGCCAGCCTGGGCATCCTGGTCGGCTCGGTCGCGACGTCCGAGCGCTTCCGCCGCCAGCTGGTCGACCACGTCACCTCGCTGCCGGTGGGCTGGCCGACCGACCCGACCTCGGTCATGGGCCCGGTCGTGGAGCCGCCCCGCGGCAAGCTGGCGAAGGGCCTGACCGAGCTCGGCGAGGGCGAGGAGTGGCTGGTCGAGCCGCGCCCGCTGGACGACACCGGCCGCCTCTGGTCGCCCGGCGTCCGGATCGGCGTGCGACCGGGCAGCGAGTTCCACCGCACCGAGTACTTCGGGCCGGTGCTGGGGCTCATGGCCGCGCGCGACCTGGACGAGGCGATCGCCTGGCAGAACGCCACCGACTACGGCCTGACCGCCGGCCTGCACTCGCTGGACGCGCGCGAGGTCGAGCGCTGGGCCGACCGGGTCGAGGCCGGCAACCTCTACGTGAACCGGGGCATCACCGGCGCCGTCGTGCGCCGTCAGCCGTTCGGCGGCTGGAAGCGCTCCACCGTGGGCGCCACGAGCAAGGCCGGCGGGCCGAGCCACCTGTTCCACCTCGGCTCGTGGTCGCCGGCCCCGCTCGAGCTGGACCCGGCGTCGGTGACCCTGTCCGAGCCGGTCACGGCGCTGCTCGAGGCGGCCGTGGACGGGCTGGACGAGCCGGACGCGGCGTGGCTGCGCGGCGCCGCCGCGAGCGACCAGCACGCCTGGGAGGCCGAGCTCGGCGGCCACCGCGACGTCTCCGCGCTCGGCGTGGAGCGCAACCTGCTGCGCCACCTGCCGGTGCCGGTCACCGTGCGCCTGGGCGAGCAGGGCACGCCGGTCCAGCTGGCCCGCGTGCTGCTGGCCGCCCGCCGCGCCGGGGCGCTGGTCCGGGTCAGCAGCGCCGTCGACGTCCCCGCCGCGCTGCACGCCGACGTGCACGTCGAGGACCACGCCGCTTGGCTGCGCCGGGTCGCGGACGAGCGGCCCGAGCGCGTCCGGCTGGTCGGTTCGTCCGCGCACGACCTGGCGGTGGCCCTCGACGGCGACCCCGACGTCGCGGCCTACGCCGACGAGGTGACGCCCGCCGGCCGGGTCGAGCTGCTGCCGTTCCTGCGCGAGCAGGCGATCTCGATCACCGCCCACCGGTTCGGCAACCCCGACCCGGCCATGGCGCGAGTGCTGGCCGGCGACGGCCGGACGGCCTAGGCGGCGTCGCCCAGCAGGTCCCAGAGGTTGCCCCACGGGTCGCGGAAGACGCACACGCGTCCGTAGGCCTCGGCCCGCACCGGGCGGACGAGCTCGCAGCCGGCCTCGGCCAGACGCTCCAGCGTCGCGTCCAGGTCGGCCACGCGCAGGAACAGCCCCACGCGTCCGGCGAACTGACGACCCACGACGGCCTCCTGCTCGGTGCCGTCGGCCCGGGCCAGCACCAGGCCGGGGCCGCCGTCGCCCGGACGCACGACGACCCAGCGCTTGGGGCGTCCGTCGGACGTCTGGGAGGGCGCGTCCTCGACCAAGTCGAAGCCCAGCGTGGTGGTGAAGAAGGCGATCGCGTCGTCGTAGTCGTCGACGACCAGCGAGAAGAGCTCCAGGGGCATCGGGCCACCGTAGGACGCGGTGGCGCCGTCACGCGGGAACGACGCGCGGCGGCTCTCGGCGCGTCTCCCGGATCCACGGCCCGGCGTCCCTAGGATGGTCGCTGACGCACCATCCGGTGGTCGGCGAGGAGGAGGTGGACGATGCGCGAGCTCGAGCTCGTCGGACTCAGCGACGACCAGCAGTTCCTCGTCGCCCGCGACCCGTCCTCCGGGGAGCAGCTCGCCCTGCGGGCCGACCACCGCACGCTGTCCCAGGTCGCGCAGCTCAGCCGAGCCCCGCGGCCGCGACCCGGTCGATCGGAGACCACGATGGACATGTCACCGCGCGAGATCCAGACCCGTGTCCGGCGCGGCGAGACGCCCGAGGCGGTGGCCGACGCCGCCGGCGTGGACGTCGAGCGCGTCATGGCCTACGCCATCCCCGTGCTCGCCGAGCGCGAGTTCATGGTCGAGCAGGCCCGCAAGACCGTCGTCCGCCGTCGCCACGTGGGCGGGGCCAACGTCGTGCTCGGCAGCCTCGTCGACGAGCAGGTGCAGGCCCGCGGCGGCTCCGCCGAGGCGGCCGCCTGGGACTCGTGGCGCCGCGAGGACGGTCGCTGGACGCTGACCGTCCTGCCCGAGGGCGCCACCGAGCCCGCCACCTTCACCTACGACGTCCAGGGCCGCTACGTCCTGCCCGCCGACCAGGTCGCGCACGACCTCGTGGGCGACCTCGCTCCCCCGGTCTCGCACGAGATGGCGATCGCCGACGCGCTGCGCGACGCCCCCGCGACCTCGCAGGAGCCCACGGTCGTCGAGGTCGTCGTCGAGGCCGAGGTCGACCTGCACCCGGTCGGCGTCTCCTCGCTCAAGGCCGCGCGCGACCGCCGGGCCATGGAGCAGATGGCCATGGCCGAGGAGCAGTTCGCGCTGCCCACCGACCCGGAGCCGGAGACCGCCCCGGCGGCCGAGCACGACGAGCCGGCTCCTCAGCCCGAGCCGCAGCCCGAGGAGCAGCGTCCCGCGATGGCCGTCCCCGACGACCTGCCCGACGACGGCCCGCGCAAGAAGCGTCACGAGCGTCGTCGCGTCCCCAGCTGGGACGAGATCATGTTCGGCTCCTCCGCCGACTGAGACTCACCGCCACGCGGCTCCGCCGCGATGTGTGGAGAAAAGGACCACCTTCTGCGTGAAAGTGGTCCTTTTGTTCACACATCTCGGCAGCGCCGAGCCGGGGTGAGGCTCTAGCCGAAGGGGAGGACGTCGGGCGACAGCGCGGACGCCTTCGCGGTCGCGGCGGTCATCCGGCGGCGGTGGTGCCGGCGGCACAGCACCTCGTAGCCGACGGTCGGCTTGGGCCGGTCGGGGTCGTCGACGTCGCCGACGACGATGACGTCGCCCTCGGTCACCATGACGCCGTCCTCGGTGCGGGCGTTGTGCGTCGCCCGGCGGCCGCACCAGCACAGCGCCTCGACCTGCAGCGTGTGCACCCGGTCGGCCAGCTCCATGAGCCGGCGCGAGCCCTCGAACAGCTCGGTGCGGAAGTCGGTGAGGATGCCGAAGGCGAACACGTCGACCTCCAGCTCGTCGACGATCTTGGCCAGGTCGTCGATCTGGGTGCGGGTGTAGAACTGCGCCTCGTCGCACACGAGGTAGTCGACGCGGCCCCCGCGGGTCAGCTCGTCGACCACGTAGGTCCAGAAGCCGAAGGTCTCGTTCACCTCGATCGCCGGGACGGACAGGCCCAGCCGGCTGGAGAGGACGGCCTCACCGGCTCGGTCGCGCGAGCTGAACACACGTCCCTCGCGCCCGCGGGCCCGGTGGTTGTGGTCCATCTGGAGCGCCAGGGTGCTCTTGCCGCTGTCCATCACGCCCACGAACGCCCGAAGCTCAGCCACCCGGCCATTCTGCCAGGGGGCCGCCGGGGTCAGGACGTCGCCACGAGCAGCGGGATGCGCATCTCCGGACCGGTGATCGAGCCGTGGAAGCCGACCATGCCGATCTCGGAGGGGAAGTCGAGGGTGGCGAAGACCCCGAAGTCGCCGAGCGCGGCGACGACCACGTCGCCGACCCGCTCGGCCACGGTGTCGTCGAGCGGCCCGAACCAGTCCTCGAGCCCGTCGTCGCGGGTGCGGACGAGCGCACGGTCGCCCACGGCGTCGCGCCAGCGGCGCGCGACGTCGTGCATGGCGCCGGGGCGCACGTGCAGGTGGCGCAGCCGGGCCTCGCCGGCCAGCACCTCGACGTCGTCCAGCAGGCGCGGGTGCTCGGCGACGTCGAACCGGCCGTCGGCGGGCAGGTCGATCATGCCGTGGTCGGCGGTGACGACGAGCGTCGTGCCGGCGGGCAGCTCCTCGTGCAGCTGGCGGACGTCGCCGTCGACGGCGACGAGGGTGTCGCGCCAGTCCTGCGAGTGGCAGCCCTGACGGTGACCGACGTGGTCCAGGCGCGGCTCGTAGGTGTAGACGACCGCGCGCTCGGTGGCCTCGAGCGCGTCCAGGCAGACGTCCAGCTGCTCCCACTGGTTGTCGATGCCGGCGAACGGCACGCCGTGCTGGCTGACCGCGGTGAGACCGCTGCCGGCGAAGCGGGCCTGGTTGACGACCGTGACCGGCACCCCGGCGTCGTGGATGCGGCGCAGCATCGTCGGGTGCGGCTGCCACTCCAGCGGGTCGATCCGGTCGTCCCAGGTCAGCGAGTTGAGCCGGCGGTTCGTGCCCGGGATGCGCGAGGTGAAGCCGGTGACGCCGTGGCGGCCCGGGGCCAGTCCGGTGCCCAGCGACGTCAGGCTGGTCGCGGTCGTGGACGGCACGCCGCAGGTGATCGGCTCGCGTGTGGCCAGCCGGGACAGGAACGGGGCCAGGTCGGCGTGCTCGGCCAGCAGGTCGGCGCCCAGACCGTCGACCAGGATGACCAGGTAGCGCGGCGTCTCGGGCAGGTCGAACGGGTCGGAGTACCCGGGCAGGCCGAGCCGGTGCGCGATCGCCGGCAGCACCATGTCGAGGGAGCGTCCGCCGTAGGAGGGCAGCAGCGGCGCGTCCCCGCCGCGGGCGCTCACCGCGGGAGGGCCGTGCGGGACGTGGCCTCCGAGAGCCGGCGGGCGAGCTCCAGCAGCTGCTCGACGGCGGTGCCGCCCTCGGCGACCGCGCTGAGCCGCAGCGAGAAGTCGTCGCTGGACAGCGTGCCGGAGTAGCCGTGGTCGGCGTCGCACTCGGGGTCCTCGCACTGGGCGGGCTCGAGCTCGACCCGCGACACCGCGCCCCAGCCGATCGTCAGCACGGCCTCGACGACCCCGCGAGAGCCCTCCGGCACCATGCGGGTGACGACGACCGACGTCACCGCGCTGAGCGGCACCGCCTCGCTCGTGGTGGACGTGTACGGCTTGGGCAGCAGGGTGTCCGCCGGGTGCTCGTCGGTGTGCACGAGGACGAGCCGCGACGGCGTGAGGGCCAGCGCCGTGAGGTGGCGGCGCACCTCGTCGCGGTCGAAGGTCGGCTCGTGGTGCAGCACGTAGGCGAGGACGTCCTCGTCGGCGAGCGCGTCACGCAGGCCGGCGGCCACCACCTCGGGGTGGTAGCCGCTCTGCGAGACCGCGGCGAAGAGCGCGTCGTTCTGGGGGCCGGTCACCCCGACAGCGTATCGCCCACGCCGGCTGGCTGGCTGAGGCGGCGCACGTACCACTCGCCGCGTCGGTCCTCCGACGGCGTGACCTTCGCCCGGGCCGAGAGCACCCAGCTGCCGTCGGCGCTCACGTGCACCGGCTCGACGTCGAGCTCGCTCACCTCGGGCAGGTCGTCCTGGAGCGCGGCGAGCCGCAGGATGATGTCCTCCAGCGCGTTGACGTCGACCGGCTCGGCCCCGCGGTAGCCGTAGAGCAGCGGGGCGGAGCGCAGGCCGGAGATCATCTCCTCGGCGTCGACGTCGGTGAGCGGCGGGATGCCGTAGGCGCGGTCGCCGAGCAGCTCGCTCGGCGCGCCGGCCAGGCCGAACGAGACGAGCGGGCCGAACAGCGGGTCCTCGGTGGCGCTGAACGACACCGCGACGCCGTCGGGCGCCTGCTTCTGGACGAAGAACTGGGTGTCGCGGCGCATACCGACCCAGGTGTTCATCTCGCGCCACGCCTTGCGCATGTCGTCGGCGTCGGTGATGCCGCGCCAGACGTGAGCGAGGTCGGGCCGCGCACGCAGGTGCTCGCTGCCGGCCTTGAGGACGACGTTCCAGCCCAGCGACTCCCCCGCCGCGACGGCCTCGGCCTCGTCGTGGACGTTGATCCACGTCCACATGTCGATGCCGTAGCAGGCGAGCAGGTCGTGGACCTGGTCGGTGGAGAGGATCGCGCCGCGCGGGGCCGCCTTGAGGACGTCCTCGACGAGGGCCCGGGCGTCGCCGGAGCGGAACTCGTGGCCGGAGCGGAACTCGCCGTGCTCGCGCGCGGCCCACTCGGCGTAGTTGACGACCCGGGCCAGCGCGCGGACGGCGGCCTCCGGCGCGGAGTAGGACGGCACCGAGCCGCGTCCGGCCGCGCCCTCCAGGTCGGGGACGCGCAGCAGCTCGGGCACGCCCTCGCTGGCAAGGAACGAGGACACGATCGGCTTGTCGGACTGCTCGCCGACCGCGGCCAGCACCTGGGCGACCTCCTCGCCGCTCTGGTTCAGCGGCGGGATGTAGACGACGACGAGCGCGTCGACGTCGGGGTTGGCCAGCGCCTTCTCGATCGCGATCTCGAAGTCCTCGGGCCCGGCGCCGGCGCCCAGCGCGACCGGCTGGCCGACCCGCAGGCCGGACGCGGTCGCCGCGTCAGCGACGAGCAGCCCCATGGCGTCGGAGTTGCCGACCACGGCCACGCGGTTGCCGCTGGGCAGCGGCTGGTGGGCCAGGATCTGCGCGACGTCGAACATCTCCTCGAGCGTGTCGACCTGGATGACGCCGGCCTGGCGGAACATCGCGTCGACGGCCCACTGCGGCGCGGCGGTGCGCTTGACCGCGTGGCCGACCGGGACGCCCTGCGTGGTGCGTCCGGACTTCACCGCCACGATCGGCTTCTCACGCGAGAGCCGGCGGGCCAGGCGCGAGAACTTGCGCGGGTTGCCGATGGACTCCAGGTACAGCAGGACGACCTCGGTGGCCGAGTCCTCCTGCCAGTACTGCAGCAGGTCGTTGCCCGAGACGTCGGCGCGGTTGCCCGCCGAGACGAACGTCGACAGGCCCAGGCCGCGGCGGGAGACGGACTCCAGGATCGCGGTGCCCAGCGCGCCGGACTGGCAGAAGAACCCGACGCGGCCCGGAGGCGGCATGGTCGGCGACAGCGACGCGTTCAGCCGGACGTCCGAGGCGGTGTTGATGATGCCCAGGCAGTTGGGCCCGACCAGGCGCAGGCCGTACGAGCGGCTCAGGCCGAGCAGGCGGCGCTGACGTTGACGCCCCTCGGCGCCCTCCTCGGCGAAGCCGGCCGAGATGACGACCAGGCCGTGGACGCCCTTGGCCGCGCAGTCCAGCACGACGTCGGCGACCGACTCGGCCGGCACGGCGACGATGGCCAGGTCGACGTCGTGCGGGATGTCGCTGACCGTCTTGTACGCGGGCAGGCCCGAGACGGCCTCGGCCGCGGAGTTCACCGCGTAGACCGAGCCGGAGTAGTCGCCCAGCACGAGGTTGCGCACCATCGCCTGGCCAATCGAGTCCTGCCGCCGGCTGGCGCCGACGACCGCGACGCTGCGGGCGCCGAAGATGCGCGAGATCGACGCGGCCTCGGCCCGCTGCTCGCGGGCGCGCATGACGCCCAGCGCGGTCTCGGTGGGGTCGAGCGGGAAGGTCAGCCGCTGCACGCCCTCGGCCAGCTCGCCGGAGACGGTGTAGCCCATCTCGCGGAAGACCTGCAGCATCCGGACGTTGGACGGCAGCACCTCGGCGACGAACTGGCGGATGCCGCGCTCGCGACCGGCCTGCGCCAGGTGCTCGAGCAGCAGCTGGGAGATGCCGCGGCCCTGGTGGGCGTCCTCGACCAGGAAGGCGACCTCGGCCTCGTCGTCGTCGACCGCGTCGTAGCGGCCCACGGCGATGATGTGGTCCTGCACCGTCACGACGAACGCCACGCGGCGGTCGTGGTCGACGGTGGTGAAGCGCGTGATGTCGCGCTGCGACAGCGTCGGGTAGGGCGCGAAGAAGCGCAGGTACTTGGACTCGTCGGAGACCCGGGAGTAGAACGCGACGAAGTCGTCGGCGTCCTCGGGCTGGATGGCGCGGATCTGGGCGACGCGCCCGTCCTTGAGCAGGACGTCCGCCTCCCAGTGCTCGACCCATGGCGGCGTGCTCGTCACGCCCTCAACCTACCGTCCCGGGCGGCACCGGGCGCGCACCCGGCGTGGCGGTGTCCGTCCGCGCGGCGGGGGCGGCGACAATGGGACGTCCCGTCCCCGTCCCCCGAGGAGATCCGATCCGATGGCCAGGACCACCGCGCCCGTCGAGGAGTTCGAGGAGCACATCGTCGACACGGACGTGTCGGAGGAGATGCGCTCGAGCTTCCTGGAGTACGCGTACTCGGTCATCTACGCCCGGGCTCTCCCCGACGCGCGCGACGGCCTCAAGCCCGTGCAGCGCCGCATCCTCTACACGATGGACGAGCAGAACCTGCGCCACGACCGCGGGCACGTCAAGAGCGCCCGCGTCGTCGGCGAGGTGATGGGACGCCTGCACCCGCACGGCGACACCGCGATCTACGACGCACTGGTGCGCCAGGCCCAGTCGTGGGCGCTGCGCGTGCCGTTCATCGACGGCCACGGCAACTTCGGCGACCTCGACGACGGCCCGGCCGCGATGCGCTACACCGAGTGCCGCATGGCCGAGGCGGCCGAGGCGATGACCGCGTCGCTGGACGAGGACACCGTCGACTTCCGGCCCAACTACGACGGCCGCGAGACCGAGCCGGTCGTGCTGCCGGCCGCGCTGCCCGCACTGCTGGTCAACGGCGCGTCCGGCATCGCGGTCGGCATGGCGACCAACATCGCGCCGCACAACGTGGTCGAGGTCGTCGGTGCCCTGCGCCACCTGATCGACCACCCCGAGGCCGAGCTCGACGACCTCATGCGCTTCATCCCCGGCCCCGACCTGCCCAGCGGCGGCAAGATCGTCGGGCTGGACGGCGTCCGCGACGCCTACGCCACCGGCAACGGCAGCTTCAAGATGCGCGCCACCGCCCGCATCGAGAACGTCACGCCGCGCAAGAAGGGCATCGTCGTCACCGAGCTGCCCTACAACGTCGGCCCGGAGAAGGTCGTCGAGGCGATCAAGAAGCTCGTCCAGGCCAAGAAGATCCAGGGCATCTCGGACCTGAAGAACCTCTCGGACCGGCACAAGGGCCTGCACCTGGTCATCGAGGTCAAGAACGGCTTCGTGCCCGAGGTGCTGCTCGAGCAGCTCTACAAGCACACCCCGCTGGAGACGTCGTTCAGCATCAACGCCGTCGCGCTCGTCGACGGCCAGCCGCGCACCCTGACGCTCAAGCAGATGCTCGAGGTCTTCCTCCAGCACCGCTACACCGTGGTGCGCCGGCGCAGCCAGTTCCGCCGCACCAAGGCCGCCGACCAGCTGCACAAGGTCGAGGGCCTGCTCGTCGCGATCCTCGACATCGACGAGGTCATCCAGCTCATCCGCTCCAGCGAGAACCGCGAGCAGGCGCGCCAGCGGCTGATCGACGTGTTCGACCTGTCCGAGATCCAGGCCAACCACATCCTCGACCGGACGCTCGGCAGCCTGACCCGCCTGGCCCGCATGGAGCTGGAGAAGGAGCGCGACGAGCTGACCCGGCGCATCGCCGAGCTGGACGCGATCCTGGCCGACGACGCCATGCTGCGCGCCGTCGTGGGCGGCGAGCTGGCCGACGTGGCCACCCGCTTCGGCGACGCCCGCCGCACGGTGCTGCTGGAGTCGGCCGGCCAGACGGTCACGGCGACCGCCTCGGCCGAGGTGCCCGACGACCCGTGCTGGGTGCTGCTGTCGGCCACCGGGCTCATGGCCCGCACCAACGACGACTCCCCGCTGAGCGCCGAGGGCCGGCGCACCAAGCACGACACGATCGTCGCGGCCGTGCGCAGCACCGCGCGCGGCGAGGTCGGCGTCGTCACGACCGACGGCCGCGTCCACCGCCTGAGCGTGCTCGAGCTCCCGGCGCTGCCCGGCACCGCGTCGGCCCCGAACCTGCAGGGCGGCGTGCCCGTGCGCGACCTGCCGGCGGTCGAGGGTCAGCCGCTCGCCCTCATGACGTTCGAGGACGACGTGCCCGGCCTGGCGCTCGGCACCAAGCAGGGCGTCGTCAAGCGCGTGCGTCCCGAGCAGCTCGGCCGCGACAGCTGGGAGGTCATCCGGCTCGAGGACGGCGACTCGCTCGTCGGCGCCGTCCCGCTCGTCACCGGCGAGGAGGAGCTCGTCTTCGTCACCAGCGACACCCAGCTGCTGCGCTTCTCGGCGTCCCTGGTGCGTCCGCAGGGCCGCTCCGGCGGCGGCGTGGCCGGCATCAAGCTCGCGGCCGGGGCGCACGTCGTCTCGTTCGGGGCGGTCGCCGACGTCGACTCCGCCCAGGTCGTGACCATCTCGGGGTCCAGCGACGCGCTGCCCGGCACGCAGACCGGCTCGGCCAAGGTCACGCCGCTGGCGCTGTACCCGGCGAAGGGACGCGCCACCGGCGGCGTCCGCTGCCACCGGCTGCTCAAGGGCGAGGACGCGCTCGTCCTGGCCTGGGCCGGTCAGGCGCCCGCGCAGGCGTGCGCCTCGTCGGGCACCGCCGTCGACCTGCCCGAGCCCACCGAGCGCCGCGACGGGTCGGGCGTCCCGCTCGCCCAGCCGGTGCTCGCCGTCTCGGCGCCCGCATCGGCCCTGCTGACGACGCGCGTCGTGTCAGACTGACCACGTGATGACCCGAGTCGCCGCTCTCGCGGCCACCCTGACGCTCACGCTGACCGCCTGCACCGGTGGCGACGACGGGGGTGGCGACGAGACCGACACCGACGCCCTGGCCGCCCGCCTGGCCTCGGCGCAGAAGACGCTGGACGCCGCCGAGACGATCGAGCTGTCGCTGGCGACCAAGGAGCTGCCCAACGGCGTCACGGGCCTGCTCTCGGCCGAGGGCACGGGCAACCACTCCCCGGCCTTCCAGGGCACCGTCACCGTCGTCACGGGCGGCGCCAGCCTGGACGCGGACGTGATCGCGACCGGCGGGTCGGTGTGGGCCAAGACCGGCTTCTCCCCCGCCTTCCTGACCATCGACCCGGCCACGCTCAAGGCGCCGGACCCGGCGTCCCTGTTCGTCGCCGGCAAGGGCGTCTCGGGCCTGCTGCCCGCCACCGAGGACCTCGAGGACGGCGGCGAGAAGCGCGACGGGTCCGACGTGCTGAGCACGATCACCGGCACGCTCGAGGGTGGCGACGTCCAGGCCCTCATCCCGTCGGCCGACGTCGACGGCAGCTTCGACGTCGAGTGGCGTCTGGACGACGACGACGTGCTCCGCGACGCCACCGTGAAGGGCCCCTTCTACGACGACTCCGACGTCACGTACACGCTGAAGGTCAGCACCTCCGACGAGCCGGTCCAGATCACCAAGCCCTGACATGCCCGCGACCGTGAGCCGGGCGTCCTACGCCCTGCTGGCCCTGGCCGCCGCGGCCGTCTGCTTCGCCGCCGCCGACACCTACGTCGTCGTGCTGGCCCTGCCGGACATGATGAGCGCCTCCGGCCTCGGCGTGGACGAGCTGCAGCGCGCCGCCCCGATCGTGTCGGGCTTCCTGCTCGGCTACGTCGGCGTGCTGCCGCTCGTGGGCCGGATCAGCGACCTGCGCGGACGCCTGCCCGTGCTGGTCGGCACCCTGTTCGTCTTCGCGCTCGGCTCGGTCGTGACCGCTGCGGCGTACGACCTGGAGTCGATCGTCGCCGGGCGCTTCCTGCAGGGCGTGGGCGGCGGCGGGCTCGTGCCGCCGACGCTCGCCCTCGTCGCCGACCTGTGGCCGGCCGAGCGGCGCGGCCTGCCGCTCGGCGTCGTCGGCGCCGTGCAGGAGCTCGGCAGCGTGCTCGGCCCGCTGCTCGGCGCCGTCGTGCTGGCCGTCGCCGACTGGCGGGCCATCTTCTGGCTCAACACCGCCGTCGGCCTCCTGCTCGCCGCCGGGCTGCTGCAGCTGGGCGCGCGGACCCGCGCGTCCGCACCGAGCCGGACGGACGCCCGGCGCCCCTGGCCCGACGTGCTCGGTGCCGGGCTGCTGCTCGGCGGAGTGGTCGCCCTGGTGCTCGTCATGACGCGACCGCAGCGACTGCTCGAGGGCGTCACCGTCGGGCGCGCCTTCCTGCCCGTCGCGGGCGACTCCCGCTGGCTGACCCCGCTCGCGCTCGCCCTGTACGCGCTGGTCGTTCTGCTCCTGCTGCGCACAGCCACCTCGCGGCGTCCGCTCGTGCAGTGGCGCGGGTGGGGCGACGTGCTGCGCCGCACGGACGTGCCGGGCGCCGTGCTGCTGTGCGGCGGGCTCGGCGCGGTCATCGTCTCGTTCGCCTCGGCCGAGCCGGAGTCGGCCGCGATCAGCGACGCCGCCTGGTGGCTGCTGCCGCTGGCCGTCGTCTGCTTCGCCGGCTTCGCCGTCCGGCAGCGGCGCGCCGCGTTCCCGCTCGTCCCGCCAGGCACCCTCGCCGACCGCGCGGCGTGGGGCGCCGTGCTCGTGTCGTTCTTCGTCGGGGCCGCGCTCATCGCCGCGCTCGTCGACATCCCGTTCTTCGCCCGGCTGACGATCTACCGCGACGACCAGGTCGCGGCCGCGTTCGTCCTGGTGCGGTTCCTGGTCGCGCTGCCGATCGGCGCCGTGCTGGGCGGCTGGCTGCTGCGCCGCGTCGCCCCGGCGCCGCTCACCGCGGTCGCGCTCCTTCTCACCGCCGGCTCGTTCGCGCACATGGCGACGTGGGACCGCGCCGCGCTCGAGTCGCCGTACGAGACGCTCTCGCTCGTCGTGGCCGGTCTCGGCTTCGGCCTGGCCCTCGCGCCCGTGAACGCCGCGCTGCTCGCCCACACGCCCGACGACGTCCACGGCGTGGCCAGCGGGCTCCTGGTGGTCTCCCGGATGGTCGGCATGCTCGTGGGCATCTCGGTGCTGACCACGATCGGCCTGCGCGCGTTCCACGACGCCGCCGCGGACATCCCGCCGGCCGAGCAGCTCTGTGGGGGCAGGGCGGCAGCCTGCAAGGCGTACCGCGAGGCCGTCGTCGACGCGGGCATCAGCCAGCTCCACGCGGTGTTCGTGGGGGCCGCCGTGTGCGCCCTCGTGGCGGCGGTTCTCGCTCTCTGGGTGCTGCCGCGACGCCGGGCATGAGTCTCGATACGCTCGCCGTCATGGGTGACTTCGACGACCTCCTGAACGCCAATGCGGACTTCGCGTCCCGCTTCGACCTCGCCGGCTTCGACGGCGTCGCCCGCGCCGGCGTCGCCATGGTGACCTGCATGGACTCGCGCATCGACCCGCTGGGCATGATCGGGCTCCAGCCGGGCGACGCCAAGATCCTGCGCAACCCCGGCGGACGCGTCACCGACCAGGCGCTCGTCGCCCTGGTGCTGGGCGTCCACCTGCTCGGCGTCGAGCGCATCCTGGTCGTCGAGCACACTCGCTGCGCGATGGCCTCCAAGCCCGAGCACGAGCTGCACGAGGCGATCACGCAGAGCGCCGGGCTCGATGCCTCCTGGATGACGCTCGGCGCGATCACCGACCAGCAGCAGACCATCCGCCACGACCTGCACCGCGTGCGCAGCCACCCGCTGATCGGCGACCGCGCCAAGGTCGGCGGCTTCGTCTACGACGTCGACTCCGGCCTGCTCGAGCCGGTCCAGGAGTAGGGACGGTTCACGGCCCGTGCCCGCGGGTACGACGCCGACGACCGTTCCCCGACCCCTCCGGAGCCGACCGTGCCTGACATCGACCGCACCATCACCGTCGACGCCGACCAGCAGGCGGTGTGGGACTTCCTGTCCGACTTCACCACGACCGAGCAGTGGGACCCGCCGACGCAGTCGACCGAGCGGGTCTCCGGCGACGGCGGGGTGGGCACGGTCTACCGGAACGTCTCCAAACTGCTGGGGAAGGAGACCGAGGTGACCTACACGGTCGTCGTCCACGAGGCGCCGCACCGACTCGAGCTCGACGGCGACGCCGGCTCGGTGAAGCTGCACGACACCATCACGATCGAGCAGGACGGCCCGCGGACGACGGTGCGCTACGTCGCGGAGTTCCACCCGCAGGGGGCGGCCAAGCTGGTCGAGCCGCTGCTGCCGTTGGGCCTGAAGAAGCTCGGCGACGACGCCGCGGAGCAGATGGAACAGTGCCTGCGACGCCTCTGAGCCGGGCCGCCGAGCCCGCCGACCACCGGTCGCCCGCCGCCCCGACGTGGGTGGCGGGCGACCTGCTGCGCGCGGCGGCGCTGGCCAGCGTGGTGGTGGCCGCGCCGCTGTACGGGTTCGTCGGCGTGGCACTGTTCCTGCTCGTGCTCGGCGGCACCATGCTGCCGCGGGCGCTGGGCCTGCCCACGGCCCTGGACATGCCGTTCTGCGCGACGATCCTGCTGGCGGCCTGGGCCGCCCAGCTCGACTGGTACCTGGCCGTCGACTGGCTCGACCTCGTCGTCCACGCGATCGCCACCGGGCTGATCGCCGCCGTCGCCCACCTGACGCTCGCGCGCGTCCGCCTGCTGCCCGAGCCCTCCGCGGCGCGATCCGGGGCCGGCTCGGCCGCGCTGACCACCGCGCTCGGGCTGGTGCTGGCCGCCGTCTGGGAGCTCGGCGAGTGGCTCGGTCACACCTACCTCGACGACCGCATCCAGATCGGCGCGAGCGACACCGCCGGCGACCTGCTGGCCGGCGGCCTGGGCGCCCTCGTCGCGGCCGTCGTCCTCTGTCGCCTCCGGCCGACGGACGCAGCGCGGTGACGTCCGTCCGCGCCCGCGTGACCGTCGTCGTGCCGGTGCTCGACGACGCCACCGCCCTCGCCCACTGCCTCGAGCGGGTCGGACGGCAGACCCGGCCGCCGGACCAGGTCGTCGTGGTCGACAACGGCTCGACGGACGCCTCAGCCGCCGTCGCCCGAGCCCACGGCGCCCGGGTCGTCACCGAGCCACGTCGAGGCATCCCGCGGGCGGCCGCGACCGGCTACGACGCGGCGACCGGGGACGTGATCGTCCGCTGCGACGCCGACAGCCTGCCGGACCGGCGCTGGCTGGAACGGCTCGTCGCCCCGCTCGAGCGCGACCCGCGCCTGGACGCGGTGACCGGGCTGGGCGTCTTCCGCGACGGACCGCGCGGCCTGCGGGTCATGCTCACCGTCGTCTACCTCGGCGCGTACTACGTGACCTCGCACCTCGCGCTGGGCCACACCGTGCTGTGGGGCTCGAACATGGCGCTGCGCCGCACGTCCTGGACTGCCGTCGCCGCGTCCGTGCACCGCGACGCGGACGTGCACGACGACATGGACCTCGCCTTCGCCCTGGGCCCGGCTCGCCGCATCCGGCTCGTGCCGGTCGTGGTGGGGGTCTCGGCGCGGTCGGTGCGGGGCGGTGCCCAGATGCGACGACGCTTCGGACGGGCGCGGACCACGCTGGAGCTGAACTGGCGCACGAGCCCGCCGTGGCTGCGCTGGCGCGACCGGCTGCACCGCGGCGTCTGAGGGCTGAGGTTCAGTCGAGGTCGAACATGGCCCACACGGACTTGCCTCCACCCGGGCCCGGATCGACGCCCCACGCCGTGCTGACCGCCTCGACCAGCATGAGGCCGCGTCCACCGAGGGCCGGGTCGTCGTCCGCGCGGCCGACGAGCTGGCGCAGCACGGGCGCGGACGGGGCCAGGTCGCGCACGCGGACGAACAACGCCGTGCTGTGCCCGGACACGGTCACGACGAACGGCGTCCGCGCGTGGACCGCGGCGTTGGCGGCGAGCTCGCCGACGACCAGCGACACGTCGCCGCGCAGGCGGCTCAGCTCGTGGTCCTCCAGCACGCCGTGGGCGAACACCCGTGCGTGGCCCGCGCTGCGGGGCTCACCGGGGAGCAGGACGTGGTACGACCAGTTCATCGCGCATCCAGACCATGTCGACGACCGAGAGACCAGGTCGTCGGCGGGGTCTGGGCCCGGCCCGGGTGACGTCGACGCTACCCCTCGGCGACCGAGGAGGCGACCGGAATCGGCAGAACCGTGACCGTCCGCCCTCCCCCGGTCGTCACCAGGAGACGTGCGGCCAGATCAGCAGCTGCGTGAGCAGGAAGCCGGTCAGGTAGTTCAGCCACAGGAAGCGCCGCCAGCCGGCGTTCGCCCGCTCGCAGTCGGCGTCGCGCAGCCGCAGGAACGGCAGCACGTTGAGCACGTACGGCACGGCGAGGGCGGCCGCCAGGGTGTAGGGCCACGGCAGCGTGAGCAGCACCAGGCCGCCCACCACGTAGCAGCCGAGCGCGAACCACGTGGTGGGTGCGGCTCCGAGGACGGTGCCGATCGACCCGATGCCGCCGGCCCGGTCGGCCTCGACGTCCTGCACCGCTCCGAACGCGTGCGAGCCCATGCCCCACAGGAAGAAGCCGACGAGGGCCGCGGCGTTGTCGGTGAGCGACGCACCGGCCAGCGCCAGGCCGACCACGGCCGGGCTGACGAAGTGCGTGCTGGACGTGACCGAGTCCAGGAACGGCCGTTCCTTGAACCGCAGGCCCGGCGCCGAGTAGGCGACCACCGCGAACACGCTGACCGCCAGCACGAGCGCCGATCGCAGGTCGCCGAGCACGAGCAGCGCGACCAGGAACGGCACGTTGCTGGTCACCGCGGCGACGATCGTCGTGCGGTGCACACGGCGGTCGAGCACGACGCCCTCGACGCCGCCCTTGCGCGGGTTGCGCACGTCGGACTCGTAGTCGAAGACGTCGTTCACGCCGTACATCAGCAGGTTGTACGGCACCAGGAAGTACAGGACGCCGACGACGAAGGCCAGGTCGACACCGCCGCCGGCCAGCAGGTACGCGGCCCCGAACGGGTAGGCCGTGTTGACCCAGCTGAGCGGCCGGGACGACCCCAGCACCTGGCGCAGCGGGTGCCGCGCCGGCGCGCCGCCGTGCGACACCGCGCTCATGCCGGCACCTCGTCGCGTCCCACGAGCAGCGCCACCGCGGGCAGGCCGAGGCCCGCGGCCAGCGGCCACGCGAAGTCCTCCAGCGGCGCGAGGCCGACCCGCAGCCCGGACGTGATCGCGTCGTCGTACCGGAACAGGTCGGCGGCGATCATCACGTTGTCGAAGACCGCCGTGAGCACCAGCAGCGAGAGCAGCGTCAGGCCCGTGGCCGTCCACCACCGGCGTCCCGGACGCCGCACGGCCGCGGCGACGGCGAGCAGCGCGGCGGCCAGGCCCACGAAGGGCACCGCGAGGGTCGCGTAGGTCATCGGCCGCTCCTCCCACCGACCGGACGGGCGTCGAGCGCCGGCAGCACGACCCGCAGCAGCAGGCGGTGGAGCACCATCGTCAGGTAGCAGAAGAACAGCACGAAGAAGATCTCCTCGACCGGCAGCTCGTCGGCCACCTCGAGCCCGGTCATCGCCGGCGAGTCGCCCCGCTCGTAGATGCCCAGCGAGATCGCCACGACGTCCCACGCGAGGAAGAACGCGACGCCGGCCGCCACGACGCCGGCGGCCCGGCGCGGACGGTCGAACAGGAACAGCCGCCAGCGCCGGTCGACCAGGCCCATGCAGACCGTGGACCCGACGATCGCCAGCAGGTACAGCGCGCTCACCGGCGGTCCTCCGTGGAGAAGGAACGGTACGTAGGCCCGCCCGTGACGAGGCTCATGGCTCGCTCGCTGCGCTCGCTCACGGGCGGTCACCCACGGGCAGCGGGGTGGTCGTGCGGTCGCCGCGGACGCGCTTGAGCGCGAGCTCGGCGCTGATCAGGCACATCGGCAGGCCGATGCCGGGAATCGTGCCGTTGCCGGCGTACACGAGTCCGTCGATCGTCCGCGACGCGTTGCCGGCCCGGAAGAACGCGCTCTGCCGCAGCACGTGCGCAGGGCCGAGGGCGCCGCCGGACCACGCGTTCAGGTCGGCGGCGAAGTCGCCCGGCGCGATGCTGCGGCGCACCACGACGCGCTCGGCGAGGTCGGGCACGCCCGCCTTGTCGGCGATGGTCGCGATGGCGGCGTCGACCGCCTTCTCGACGACCGCGTCGCCGGCGCCGTCGAGACCGCCGCGGCCCAGGCCCGGGTCGGCCGGCACCGGCACCAGCACGAACAGGTTCTCGTGGCCGACCGGCGCGACGCTCGGGTCGGTCGCCGACGGGCGGCACACGTACAGCGAGGCCGGGTCGGGCACGCGGCTCGGCGTCTCGAAGATGGCGTCGAAGTTCGACCGCCAGTCCTCGGTGAAGAACAGCGTGTGGTGCGCGAGCTGCGGCAGCTCGCCGCGCACGCCCAGGCACGCGAGCACCGCACCGGGCCCGGGGTCGCGCCGGGCCCAGTAGTCCTCGTCGTACGTGCGCAGGTCGGCCGGCACGAGCTGCGTCTCGACGTGGTGCAGGTCGGCCGCGCCGACGACGAGGTCGGCCTCGACGAGCGTGTCGGCTCCCCCGGGCGTCCGGACGCGGATGCCGCGGACCCGCGGGCGTCCGTCGCGCTCGACCTCCACGGCGGTCGCGGGGGTCGACGTGTGCAGCCGGACCCCGGCCCGCTCGGCGACGCGCACCAGCGCGTCCACGAACGTGCCGAAGCCGCCCTGCGGGTAGTAGACGCCGTCGTCGAGGTCGAGCCAGCTCATCAGGTGGTAGAGGCTGGGCGCGCGCTCGGGCGAGGTGCCGAGGAAGACCGCCGGGTAGCCCAGCACCTGGCGAAGCCGCGGGTCGGTGAACCGGCGGGCCACGAACGACTCCAGCGACTGGGTGAGCAGGCGGGCCAGACGCGGGCCGCGGCGGAGCACGTCGGGACGCACGATCGACGTCCGCGAGGCGAACGTGCCGTACAGGAACCGCTGCACCGCCAGGTCGTAGACGTCGCGCGCGGAGTCCAGGTAACGCTCCAGCGCCGGCCCGGCCCCGGGCTCCACCGCCTCGAAGGCGGCGACGTTCGCCGTGCGGTCGCCGGTCATCTCGAGCGGCTCGTCGTGCTGCTCGAAGAAGACCCGGTACGCGGGGTCGAGCCGCACGAGGTCGAGCTCGGCGTCGGCGCTGGTGCCCATGAGCGCGAAGAAGTGCTCGAACACCTCGGGCATGAGGTACCAGGACGGTCCGGTGTCGAACCGGAAGCCGTCCTGCTCCCACGTGCCGGCGCGGCCGCCGAGGGCGGGCTGCTTCTCCACCAGGTCCACCGACCAGCCGTCGCGGGCCAGCAGCGCCGCCGTGGCCAGGCCCGCGACGCCGCCGCCGACGACGACGGCGCGGCCGGGCTCGCGGGCGCTCACGAGCGTCCTCGCAGCAGCTCGCGCGCCACCAGGCGCGACTTGACCGTGTTGGGCACGCGGACGCGCTCGGTGCGGATCTGCTCGGCCGGCGTGCGCCGCAGGCGCCGGGCCAGCTCGGCGAACAGCGTGTGCGCGACCCGGACGGCGCGGCGGCTGCTTGGCGGCAGCTGCTCGATCGCCGCGGCCGCCACCTGCAGGTCGGCCTCGATGTCGTCGAGCACGGCGTCGCGCTGGGCGGTGGTGAGCGCGGCCGGGTCGATGCCCGGGAAGTAGCGCCGGCCGAGCTCCTCGTGGTCGGCGGCCAGGTCGCGCAGGAAGTTCAGCTTCTGGAACGCCGCGCCGAGGCGGCACGCGCCCGGGTGCAGGGCCGCGTAGGCGCCCTGCGGGTCGGTCTCGTCGCGCAGGAACACGCGCAGGCACATGAGCCCGACGACCTCGGCCGAGCCGTACACGTACGCGTCCAGGCTCTCCTGGTCGTGCTCCAGGACGTCCAGGTCGGTGCGCATGGAGGCGAAGAACGGGGTGACGAGCGCCGGCTCGATGCCGCGCGCGACGGCCGTGCGGGCGAACGCGTGCACGACCAGGTTGGCGCTGTGGCCGCTGGTCATCGCGGCCAGCGTCTCGGTCTCCAGCGCGTCCAGCAGCGTGCGGCGAGCCTCATCGCCCTCCCCCGGCCGCGGCGCGTCGACGATCTCGTCGGCCACCCGGACCAGCGCGTAGACGTTGCGGACGTGGGTGCGCACCGGCTCGTCCAGCAGGCGCGCGGCCAGGCCGAACGACGTGGAGTAGCGGCGGATCACCAGCCGCGCGGTCGACGTGGCGAGCGCGTCGTACTGGTCGGCCGGGCACGGCCGGGCGGATCCTCGGCGGTCGAGCAACATCACGAAGCCACCCGCCCCCACGCACCGGACGACTCGAGCTCGGCCATCTGCTCCACCATCCACGGGCTGAGCGCCCACGGGGCGGCCGCCACCGCGTCGCGCAGCTCGGTGTCGGTCACCCAGCGCAGGGCGTCGACCTCGTCCGGGTTCGGCCGCAGCGGGCCGTCGCAGGTGGCCACGAAGACCGGGCACACCTCGTTCTCCACGATCCCGGACGCGTCGACGGCGCGGTAGCGGAACGTCGGCAGCACGCAGCGCAGGTCGCGCAGCGTCGTGCCGAGCTCGCGGGTGGCGTAGCGGTGCACGGCGTCCTCCATCGGCTCGTGCGGACGAGGGTGTCCGCAGAAGGAGTTCGTCCACACGCCCGCGAAGGTTTGCTTCGAGGTCGCCCGGCGGGTGAGCAGCACGCGTCCGGCCTCGTCCAGCAGGTAGCAGGAGAAGGCGAGATGGAGCGGGGTGCGGGTGGTGTGCACCTCGCGGCGCGGCGCGGTGCCCGACGGCCGGTGCTCGGCGTCGAGCAGGACCACGAGGTCTTCGGCTGCGTGCAGGGTTCTCTCCCTCTCGGCGGCGCCGGGACGCCCGACGGCGGGCCGGGGAACGTGACCCCCGGCGAGGCCGAGTAAACACGGCCCCGGCAAGGCGCGCACCCTCCGGTGCGCGCCGGCGTCAGAAGTCCAGGTCGTCGTCGCTGATGTTGCCGCCGTTGGCGACGATGAACTGCTTGCGCGGGGCAACCTCGTTGCCCATGAGCAGCTCGAAGACCGAGCTGGCCTCCTCCGCGTCGTCCATGGTCAGACGGCGCAGCGTGCGGTGCTGCGGCTCCATCGTGGTCTCGGCCAGCTGGTGGGCATCCATCTCGCCCAGGCCCTTGTAGCGCTGCACCGGGTCCTTCCAGCGGACGCCCTTCTTGGCCAGCGACGCGAGCGTGCGCTGCAGCTCGGGGTCGGAGTACGTGTAGACGTACTTGTCCTGGCCCTTCTTGGGGTTGACCAGCTCGATGCGGTGCAGCGGCGGCACCGCCGAGTACACCCGGCCGGCCTCGACGAGCGGGCGCATGTAGCGGAAGAACAGCGTGGCCAGCAGGCAGCGGATGTGCGCGCCGTCGGAGTCGGCGTCGGCCATGAAGATGACCCGGCCGTACCGGGCGGCGTCCAGGTCGAACGTGCGCCCGGAGCCGGCGCCGACGACCTGGATGATCGAGGAGCACTCGGCGTTCTTGAGCATGTCGCCGATCGACGCCTTCTGGACGTTGAGGATCTTGCCGCGGATCGGCAGCAGCGCCTGGAACTCCGAGTCGCGCGCCGCCTTCGCGGTGCCCAGCGCGGAGTCGCCCTCGACGATGAACAGCTCGGTGCGCTCGGCGTCGGTGGCGCGGCAGTCGGCGAGCTTGGCCGGCAGCGCGCTGGACTCCAGCGCGTTCTTGCGCCGCTGGGTGTCGCGCTGCTGGCGCGCCATCAGGCGGGTGCGGGCCGCCGAGGCCACCTTGTCCATCACCAGGCGCGCCTTGGCCTTGTGCGCGACCTTGGTGGACGTCAGGAAGGTCTTCAGCTCGGCGGCGACGACCTTGTTGACGATGCGCGTGACCGCGGGGGTGCCCAGCACCTCCTTGGTCTGGCCCTCGAACTGCGGCTCGGCCAGGCGGACGGTCACGACGGCGGTGAGGCCCTCGAGCACGTCGTCCTTCGTCACGTCGGCGTCGTTGGCCTTGAGCACCCGGCTGGCGCGCAGCACCTCGTTGAACGTCTTGGTCAGCGCCCGCTCGAAGCCCTGCACGTGGGTGCCGCCCTTGGGCGTGGCGATGATGTTCACGAACGAGCGCACGTCGTTCTCGTAGCCGGTGCCCCAGCGCACGGCGATGTCGACACCCAGCTCGCGCTCGACGTCCTGCGGAGTCATGTGGCCGGCCTCGTCGAGAACCGGCACGGTCTCGGTGAACGTGCCCTCGCCCTGCAGGCGCAGCACGTCGGTGACCGGCTCGTCGGCGGCCAGGAAGTCGCAGAACTCCGAGATGCCGCCCTCGTGGCGGAACTTCTCCTCGTGCAGCTCGCCGGCGCGCTCGTCGCGGATGACGATCTCCAGGCCGGGCACCAGGAACGTCGTCTGCCGCGCGCGCGAGACCAGGTTGTCGTAGCTGAAGGCCGCGTCCTTGATGAAGATCTGCGGGTCCGACCAGTAGCGCACGCGGGTGCCGGTGACGGTCTTCTTGACCTTGCCGACCTTGCGCAGCTCGTTGGTCGGCGTGAACGGCGCGTCCGGGCCGTCGCCGTCGAAGACGCCGGGGACGCCGCGGCGGAACGACATGGCCCACGTGGCGCCGCCCTTGTCGACCTCGACGTCGAGCCGCTGCGACAGCGCGTTGACGACCGAGGCGCCGACGCCGTGCAGGCCGCCAGTGGCGTTGTAGGAGCCGCCGCCGAACTTGCCGCCGGCGTGCAGCTTGGTGAAGACGACCTCGACGCCGGTCAGGCCGGTCTTGGGCTCGACGTCGACCGGGACGCCGCGTCCGTCGTCACGCACCTCCACCGAGCCGTCGGCGTGGAGCAGGATGTCGATGTGCTCGCAGTAGCCGCCGAGGGCCTCGTCGACCGCGTTGTCGATGATCTCCCACAGGCAGTGCATGAGACCGCGCGTGTCGGTCGACCCGATGTACATGCCGGGTCGCTTGCGGACCGCCTCGAGTCCTTCCAGGACCAGGAGGTTGCGGGCGTCGTACGTGCTCTCGATGGTGCGGCCTGCCTCGATGCGTGGCGCCCTGCGGCGCCGGGGAGATTGACTGCTCCACGATAACGACCGAGCCCTGATGAATCCGTGCCGGACACGCCTCAAGGTGCGTGGGTTTGGGCCGATCGGCAAGGATCGTGGGACACAGGTCACCTCGACCGCCCCGGAATAGCCCTTCGTGGTTGGATGTTGACCAGAGCGACAACGCACGGACCCGACGACCAGGAGAGAAGGTCACTGTGGAGACACTCGCAGAGCCCACGCTGAACGCCACCGACCGGTGTGACCGTTGCGGCGCCCAGGCCTACGTGCGGGTCACGCTCGGCAGCGGCGGCGAGCTGCTGTTCTGCGCGCACCACGCCCGTGAGCACGAGGACAAGCTGCGCGAGGTCTCGAGCCGCATCCACGACGAGACCGGACGCCTCGTGGCGACCCCGGCCGCCGCGAGCGGCGACGAGGCCTGAGCAGGCACGACGACACCAGACTTCCACCGCAGGGCCCGGTTTCACTCGGAACCGGGCCCTTGCGCGTTCCCGGCCCCCTAGGGTGCGGGGATGATCGACTTCAACAGCAACAGCGTCTTCAAGCTGAGCCCCTGCGCGCCGGACGAGATCGCCGGCGCCGTGCACGAGATCCTGCTCCAGGACGAGCAGCTCGTGCTGGCGTTCAAGGGACCGCGGGACTTCGTCACCTTCACCACGAAGCGGATCATCGCCGTGAACGTCCAGGGCATCACCGGCAAGAAGCGGGACTTCACGTCGCTGCCCTACAGCAAGATCCAGGCCTTCTCGATCGAGACCGCCGGCTCGTTCGACCGTGACGCCGAGCTCGAGATGTACTTCAGCGGCCTGGGCAAGGTGCGCTTCGAGGTGAAGGGCCAGAGCGACATCCAGGGCGTGAGCCGGCTGATCGCCTCGTACGTGCTGTAGACGACACCAGACTTCCACCGCAGGGCCCGGTTCCACTCGGAACCGGGCCCTTGCGCGTCCCCGGCCCCTAGGGTGCGGGCATGACTGACGGAGCCGTGCGCTGGGCGCTGACCCAGGTCGTCGCGCCGGTGGTGGCGCAGGTCGTGCGGCCGGGCGACCCGTTGCGGCTGGTGGCCGTCCGCTCCAAGCGGGGACGGGTCGACGCGCGGTTCGCGTTCGGCGACGAGGGCGAGCTGCACGTCGGCGTGGACGACCACGACCCCGGCGACGGCGGCGCCGAGGCCCGGGACGCCCTCGCCTCCGGGCTGACCGACGCGATCTGTCGCACCGACTGCGCCTGGGGCGAGCGTGTGCGTCCGTACGTCGAGGCGGGGCCGCCCCGCTACGACACCGACGACCAGGCGCCATCGGCGTTCGAGCCCGGGAGCGTCGCCTGGGGCCTGTGCGACGTGGCTGCGCCCGTCCTGCACCGCCTGCTTGCGCCCTCCGACCTGGTGGAGGCGGCTCGGGTGCTTCCCAGGCTCGAGCAGCACGACCTGTACACGCTGCTGGAGCTGCGGCTCGGCGACGACGGCACGGTCGGCTACCCGGGGGACGTCGGCTTCTACCTCCGGCAGCCGGGGTTCGACGTCACCGCCGTCGAGGCACGCGAGACGCTGGCCGACCAGCTCGCCGAGCGCCTGCCCGAGTCGACGTTCGCGTGGGGCGAGCGGCTGCGCCCGCACACCGACCGCGGCACGCCCGGTTACTCCGCTCCCCCGGCATCCACGGACGTCAGCCCGCCCAGGCTGACCTGATTGCCGTCGGGGTCGAGGTAGTTGGCCTTGCGGACGCCGTTGTCGTACTCCTCGCGCGACACCGGCTCGAGTCCGCGGGCGGCCACCTCGGCCACGCGCGCCTCCAGGTCGTCGACGAACAGCATCACGCGGGCGTGGCCGGCGTGCTCGGGCGCGTGCTCGACGAACACCGCCCGCCCCTCGTCCAGGTCCCACACCGACTCCTGGGGCGACGCCACGAAGGTGGCCGGCTCACCGAGCAGCCGTTCGTACCAGGCGGAGGCACGGTCAACCTCGGTCACGGGCAGTCCGGCGTACAGGTCCATCCTCGGACGCTAGGCCCGACGTCCACCGACGGCAAGGCCTGGGCTAGGCCGGTCCGCCCAGGTGCGCGTCCATCTCGGCGTGCAGGGCCGCGAGCTGCTCGCGCACGGAGCGCCGGTGCGCCGCCCGCGACCGGACGCCGCCCACCGGCACCTCCGCGCGACGCTGCAGGTTGCGGGCCCGGTCGCGCCACGCGTCCGCCTGCTCCCGTTCCTGCGGCGTCCGCGCCTCCTGGCCGATCTGCTCGGCGAGCGCGGCGGTGAGATCGAGCCGGGCGTCCAGCCGCTTGGCCGGCGACTTGTCCGACAGGTCGCGGAGCATGCCGGTGACCCTCTCGCGGTTGCGCGACTCCAGCAGCAGCGGCCACAGCCGAGGCAGCTGCTTGGCCGCCAGGGGCCCGTACTTCATCACCTGCTGCGTGACGCTCCTGCGGTCCACGACGCTCCCCTCGCTCGACACCCCGTCCAGGCTAGGCGCCCGGGGGCACGACGGCCGCCCGAGACGGCGAAGGGCCCCGGTTCCGAGCGGAACCGAGGCCCTTCGTGCGTGCGTGCGACTCAGTCGAGGTAGTCGCGCAGCACCTGCGAGCGCGACGGGTGACGCAGCTTGCTCATCGTCTTGGACTCGATCTGACGGATGCGCTCACGCGTCACGCCGTAGACCTTGCCGATCTCGTCGAGCGTCTTGGGCTGGCCGTCGGTCAGGCCGAAGCGCATCGAGACGACGCCCGCCTCGCGCTCGCTGAGCGTGTCGAGCACCGCGTGCAGCTGCTCCTGCAGCAGCGTGAACGAGACCGCGTCGGCCGGGACGATCGCCTCGGAGTCCTCGATCAGGTCGCCGAACTCGCTGTCGCCGTCCTCGCCGAGCGGCGTGTGCAGCGAGATGGGCTCACGCCCGTACTTCTGGACCTCGACGACCTTCTCCGGGGTCATGTCGAGCTCCTTGGCGAGCTCCTCCGGGGTGGGCTCGCGGCCCAGGTCCTGCAGCATCTGGCGCTGGACGCGGGCGAGCTTGTTGATGACCTCGACCATGTGCACCGGGATGCGGATGGTGCGGGCCTGGTCGGCCATGGCACGGGTGATCGCCTGGCGGATCCACCACGTCGCGTAGGTCGAGAACTTGAAGCCCTTGGTGTAGTCGAACTTCTCGACCGCGCGGATCAGACCGAGGTTGCCCTCCTGGATCAGGTCCAGGAAGAGCATGCCGCGGCCGGTGTAGCGCTTGGCCAGCGAGACGACGAGACGCAGGTTGGCCTCGAGCAGGTGGTTCTTGGCCCGGCGACCGTCCTGAACGATCCACTCGAGCTCTTCGAGCACCTTCGGCGTGATCCGGCCGCCGGCGGCGAGCTTCTCCTCGGCGAACAGGCCGGCCTCGATGCGCTTGGCCAGCTCGACCTCCTCGGCGGCGGTCAGCAGCGCGACCTTGCCGATCTGCTTGAGGTAGTCCTTGACCGGGTCGGCGGTGGCGCCGGCGACCATGACCTGCTGGACGGGCTCGTCGGACTCGTCGGCGGCCGACAGCGTGAAGCCGGACTTCTCGTCCTCCTTCAGCGTCGGGTCGGTCGCCAGGTCCTTCTCGAACTCCGTGTCCGAGATGTCGGGCAGCACCTTCTTGCCGGTCGCGTCGACGAGGACCGTCGCGGCGGACGTGTCGTCACCGGACACGTCGACCTGGTCGGCCTTCGCGGCCGCCTTCTTGGCGGCGGCCGTCTTCTTCGCAGGCGCCTTCTTGGCCGCAGCGGCCTTCTTGGCGGGCGCCTTCTTGGCGGCGGTGGACGTGGTCTTGGCAGCAGTCTTCGTCACGGTGCTCTTTTGGGTCGCGGGCTTCGACGGGGACGGGGTCGAGGTGTCGGCGGTCGCCGGAGACACAGTCTTCTTGACGGCCATCAGCACCCCTTCATCGGATCGAGGGCGCAACGAACTGCCCTGCGGTCAACCTCAGCGAGACCAGTGTGGCACGTCTCAGCAAACTCTCATGTGCCAGGTCGGAGGATGCCTGCGAGGGCAGGCGGATCGCTCAGTCGTGGCCCCAGGAGTGCACGGGCTCGTTCGCGTGCATGCGCTCCTGGTAGGCCTTCGTCGTCGCCCGCAGCGCCTCGGCGCGGTCCTGGCCGGACTTGCGACGGTGGCCGAACTCCTCGATCAGCCAGGTCGCCCCGTTGCGGCCGGTCAGGCAGCGCTGCTCGACGACGCCCAGCAGGCGCTCACGGAGCGCGTCCTCGACGCCGGCACCCCTCAGCCCGTCGTGGGCCATCGGCAGCAGACGGCGCAGCACCAGCTCGGTGGCCGGCACGGTGCCCAGGCCCGGCCAGAACAGCTGAGCGTCGATGCCCTCGCGGGCGCCGGCGTAGAAGTTCTCCTGCGCCGCCTGGAACGACAGCTGCGACCACAGCGGACGCTCGGCCCGCACCAGCGCCCGCACGAGGCCGTAGTAGAGGGCGGCGTTGGCCAGCGTGTCGACGACGGTCGGGCCGGCCGGCAGGACGCGGTTCTCGACCCGCAGGTGCGGGAAGCCGTCCGAGACGTCGTAGATCGGCCGGTTCCAGCGGTAGATGGTGCCATTGTGCAGGTTGAGCTCGGCCAGCGACGGGATGCGCCCGGCCTCGACCTCGGCGACCGGGTCCTCGTCCTCGACGATCGGCAGCAGCGCCGGGAAGTACTTGACGTTCTCCTCGAACAGGTCGAAGACGGAGGTGATCCACTTCTCGCCGAACCAGACCCGCGGGCGGACGCCCTGGGCCTTCAGCTCGTCGCTGCGGGTGTCGGTGGACTGGTCGAACAGCGCGATGCGGGTCTCGTGCCACAGCTGACGGCCCAGCAGCAGCGGCGAGTTCGCGCCGAGCGCCAGCTGCACGCCGGCGATCGCCTGCGAGGCGTTCCACGCGGGCGCGAAGTCGTCGGGCTCGACCTGCAGGTGCAGCTGGGTGCTGGTGCAGGCCGCCTCGGGCATGATCGTGTCGGTCGTCGTCTCGAGCCGGTCGACGCCGTCGATGGAGATGGCGATGTCCTCGCCGCGCGCCTTGAGGATCTCGTCGGACAGCAGCTTGTAGCGCGGGTTCGGCGAGATGGCCTCGGTGGTCATGTGCGACTCGTCGAGCGTCGGCAGGATGCCGATCATCAGCAGGTGCGTGCCGATGGTGGCCGCCTTGCCCTGGGCGCCGTTGAGGTCGCCGCGCAGGTCCTCCTCGAGCACGGCCAGGCCGTCACCGGTCAGCGGCCGCGGCGGGACGTTGATCTCGACGTTGAACAGCCCGAGCTCGGTCTGGAAATCCTCGTCGGCGATGGCGTCGAGGGCCTCCTGGTTGCGCAGCGCCGGACGTCCGTCGTCGTCGACCAGGTTGAACTCGATCTCGATGCCGATGTGCGGCACGTTCACCGAGAAGTCGTGGGTGGTGAGCATGCGGGCCAGCACGTCCAGGCACCGGCGCACCTTGGCGCGGTAGCGGGTGCGGTCCTCGCGGGTGAACTCGCGGTCCTCGACGTCGCGTCCCATGCCGCTCAGCCTAGGGGCTGGAGCCGTTCTCGTCCGTGCGAGCGCCGCCGCCGTCGGCGGCCAGCAGGTCGTCCCAGCGGCTCGGTGGCACGCCGGCGACGAGCAGCTCGTGGACGGTGCGCGCGAGCGACTGCACCGGCGACGCCGCCAGTGCTCGCTCGGTGGCCACGAGGGCGGCCGCTCCGTCGCCGCTGCGCCAGGCCAGGAACCCCGCGACGGCCAGCACGTGCGCGTCGAACGGTGCGACGGCCAGCGGAGCCGCCGCCGTCCAGAGCCGCAGGTGCACCGTCGCCTCGTCGCGGCTCAGTCCCCACCAGGCGTGGTCGCGGACCTCGGGGACGGCCGTCCAGACGCCGAGCCGCACCAGCGCCGCGTCGTCGGGCACCCGGCCGGTGCGCAGGAAGGCGTCGCGCACCTCGTCGAGGGCTCGCCGGCCGCGCTCGGCCAGGGACGGCGGGCCCGGGGTGCGCCGCGCCGCGACGAGCTCGTCGACCGCCGCCTCGGTGGCGGCCTCGGCCCGGGCCCGCCGCTCCCCCGTGGCCGCGGCGTACCGAGCGACCAGCGCGTCGCGCGAGGGCAGGATCTCGCGGCCGTCGAGGACGGCCGCCACCGTCGCCGGGCTCGTGCCCGGCGCGTAGGGCGTGCCCTCGTCCGGACCACCGGGCAGCCAGTACCGCGAGCAGCCGTCGGTGCGGGCGGCGACGACGACCGGGACCGGCTCGAGGAGGTCGGCCACGGCGTCGCACAGCGCGTCGGCCACGTAGCCGTCGCCGTCGGTGACCGTGACGAGCACCAGCCCGTCGGGGCTCGCCTGACGCAGGTGGTGCGCGACGACCCGGGCGGCCGCGTCGACGTCGGGCGCCGCCGGCAGGTCGAGCCGCAGCCGGAAGCCGAACCGGACGCGCTCGCCATGGGTCGCGACGGCGACGAGCGACTCATGCGGGACGAAGCCGAACAGCGCCGGCAGCAGGTCGAGGATGTCGGGGACGTCGTGGCAGACGTGGCGTGAGGTCATGCCCCCACGCTGTGGGCGAGCGCCGACGCCGCCGGTCGTCCTGCCGCGGCGCTGTGGACGGGTGCCCCGCACGGCGCGTCTGTGGACGTCCGGGGCCTCGGGCAGGATGGACGCCATGCGGGCGGAGGCGTCGATCATGCACCTCGACCTCGACGCGTTCTTCGCCTCGGTCGAGCAGCGCGACAAGCCCTCCCTGCGTGGCAAGCCGGTGGTGGTCGGCGGCATCGGCCCGCGCGGCGTCGTCTCGACCGCGTCCTACGAGGCGCGGGTCCACGGGGTCCGCTCCGCCATGCGCACCACCGAGGCGCGCGCCCGCTGCCCGCACGCCGCGTTCCTGGGCGGACGCTTCGACGCCTACCGCGAGGCGAGCCGCATCGTCATGGACCGGCTGCGCGAGGAGTCGCCGCTCGTCGAGCCGCTGTCGCTGGACGAGGCGTTCGTCGACCTGGCCGCGGGCGACGACTTCGACCCGGCGCGGGTGCGTGACCAGGTCGAGCGCCTGCGCGCCGACGTCGAGCGGCTGACCGGCGGGCTCACCGCCTCGGTCGGCGTCGCGTCCAGCAAGCTCATGGCCAAGATCGCCAGCGAGCTGGAGAAGCCCGCCGGCTCGTTCGTCGTGGCGCCCGGCAGCGAGCAGGAGCTGCTCGGACCGATGCAGGTCACGGCCATCCCGGGCGTGGGGCCCGCCACCGCCGAGCGCCTGCGCCGGGTCGGCATCACCACGGTCGAGGAGCTGCGCGGCCCGTCGCCGGACGAGCTGGCGCGGCTGCTCGGCAACGCGTCCGGCACCTCCCTGTACCGGCTGGCCCGCGCCGACGACGACCGTCCGGTGGTCGCCGAGCGCGAGACGAAGTCGGTGAGCGTCGAGGACACCTTCGCCACCGACGTCACCGACCGTGCCCAGCTCGAGCTCGTCGCCGAGCGCATGGCCCGGCGCGTGGCCGCGCGGCTCGCCTCGCACGGCCTGTCTGGCCGCACGGTGACGCTGAAGGTGCGCCACCACGACTTCGAGACGCACACGCGCTCGACCACCCTCGCCGGCCCCACCGACAGCGCCGCGCTGCTCGCCGACACCGCCCGCGCGCTGCTCGCCCAGACCGACCTCGGCGGCGGCCTGCGGCTGCTCGGGGTCGGCGTCAGCGGGCTGGCCGACTGGGTGCAGGACGACCTGTTCGGGGCGAGCGCTCCCGAGGAGCCCGACGAGGACGTCCCCGAGGCGTACGAGCCCGAGGTGCCGCGCTGGTACCCGGGCATGGACGCCTCGCACGACGAGCACGGCGACGGCTGGGTGTGGGGCGCCGGGCTCGGACGCGTGACGGTGCGCTTCGAGACCCGGCACACCCCGCCGGGACCGGTGCACACCTTCCGGGCCGACGACCCCGCCCTGCACGCCGGGCACCGCGGCCCGGACGCCCCGGGTACCTTGCACACATGACGTCGGAAGCCCCCCTCGCGAAGGTCGTCCCCACCACCCGCACGCACCACGGCGACGTGTTCGTCGACGACTACGAGTGGCTGCGCGACAAGGACTCCCCCGACACGCTGGCCTACCTGCAGGCCGAGAACGCCTACACCGAGGCGCAGACCGAGCACCTGGCCGAGCTGCGCCAGACGATCTTCGAGGAGATCAAGGGACGCACGCAGGAGACCGACCTGTCGGTGCCCACGCGCCACGACGGCTGGTGGTACTACTCGCGCACCGTCGAGGGCCAGGAGTACGCCCTGCGCTGCCGCTGCCCGCTGGCCGACCCGGACGACTGGACGCCGCCCGAGCTCGACCCCACGCAGCCGATCGACGGCGAGCAGGTGCTGCTCGACTCCAACGTCGAGGCCGAGGGCCACGAGTTCTTCTCGCTCGGCGCCTTCACCGTCTCCCCCGACGGCCACCTGCTGGCGTACTCGGTCGACGTCGAGGGCGACGAGCGCTACACGATCCGCGTGAAGGACCTGCGCACCGGCGAGCTCCTCGGCGACGAGATCACCGGCGCCTCCGCCGGCGTCACCTGGTCCGGCCGGGGCACCCACCTCTTCTACACGACCGTCGACGACGCCTGGCGTCCTCACCGCGTGTGGCGCCACGCGCTCGGGTCGGACGCCGCCGACGTCCTGGTGCACGAGGAGACCGACGAGCGGTTCTTCGCCGGTGTCGGCATGACCCACTCCGAGCAGTGGATCGTCGTGGCCGCCTCGTCCAAGATCACCAGCGAGGTGCGGGTGCTGCCCGCGGACGACCCCGAGGGCGAGCCGCGCGTCGTGTGGCCGCGCCGCGAGGGCGTCGAGTACTCGCTCGAGCACGCCGTGGTCGGCGGCGAGGACGTCTTCCTGATCCTGCACAACGACGGCGCCCCCGACTTCGAGCTGGTCAGCGTCCCGGTCGACGCGCCGCACCGCCGCACGGTCGTCATCCCCGGCAGCGACGAGGTCCGGCTCGAGGACGTCGACGTCTTCAAGCGCCAGGTGCTCGTCTCCTACCGCCGCGACGCGCTGCCCCGGGTGGCGCTCATGCGCCTGGGCGACGACGGCTTCGGCGCCCTCACCGAGATCGACTTCGGCGAGGAGCTGTCGAGCACCGGCGTCGGCGCGAACGCCGAGTGGGACCAGCGCCTGGTCCGGGTCGGCTACGCCTCGTTCGTCACCCCGCCGTCGGTCTACGACTACGACGTCGAGACCGGCGAGCGCCACCTGCGCAAGCAGGTCGTCGTCCGCGGCGGCTACGACGCGAGCCAGTACGAGCAGCACCGCACCTGGGCCACGGCCCCGGACGGCACGCAGGTGCCCGTCTCGGTCGTCGCGCGCCGCGACACCCCGCGCGACGGCACGGCTCCCGCGCTGCTCTACGGCTACGGCTCGTACGAGATCAGCATCGACCCGGCGTTCTCGATCAGCCGGCTGTCGCTGCTGGACCGCGGCTTCGTGTTCGCCGTGGCCCACGTGCGCGGCGGCGGCGAGATGGGCCGCCGCTGGTACGACGAGGGCAAGACGCTGACCAAGCGCAACACGTTCACCGACTTCGTGGCCGCGGCCGAGCACCTGGTCGCCGAGGGCTGGACGAGCGCCGACCGGCTCGTCGCCGAGGGCGGCAGCGCGGGCGGCCTGCTCATGGGCGCCGTCGCGAACCTCGCCCCGCAGGCGTTCCGCGGCATCCTGGCCGAGGTGCCGTTCGTCGACAACCTCACGACGATCCTCGACCCCTCGCTGCCGCTGACGGTCATCGAGTGGGACGAGTGGGGCAACCCGCTGGACGACCCCGACGTGTACGCGTACATGAAGTCGTACGCGCCGTACGAGAACGTCGGCGAGCACGCCTACCCGGCGATCTGCGCGGTCACGAGCCTCAACGACACCCGCGTGCTCTACGTCGAGCCGGCCAAGTGGGTCGCGCGGCTGCGCGCCACGGCCCGCACCGAGCGCCCGATCCTGCTCAAGACCGAGATGAACGCCGGCCACGGCGGGGTCAGCGGCCGGTACGCCTCCTGGCACGAGCGCGCCTGGGAGCTGGCCTGGATCATCGACACCGCGACCCAGGACGCCTGAGGGTCAGGTCCGCGCCGGCTCCCGGCGCGGCCACAGGGTGTACGAGACCGCCCACACCAGCTCGACCACCAGCACGACGCCCAGCACGGGGTAGAGGCCGTGCAGGGCCTCGGTGCGCGACGCGTCGTCCACGAGGTGCTCGAGCAGCAGCAGGAGTCCTGCGGCGACGGCTGCGCCGGACGCCGTGCGCAGCACGTCGGTCCAGCACTTGCGCGCGTACGCCGCGCCATGGAGCTTGACCGGTGGCGGTCCGCCGGCGAACCGCTGGGCGAACCGCACGTCGGCCCAGCGGATCATCGCGTGGCCGTAGGCCAGCGAGAAGCCCAGGTACAGCGCCGCCAGCCCGTGCGCGACGCCGGCCGTCGCGCCGTGCCGCAGGTCCAGCACCGTCGCGCCCAGCAGCACGAGGTCGACCACCGGCGTCAGCGCGAGCAGCAGCAGGCCGAGCCGCGGCCGCCGCAGGAGGTAGCGGGCCACCAGGCCGGCGCCGATCAGCACCCAGAAGCCCACCTCGCAGGCCACGATCACGGCCAGGATCAGGTCCATCTCTCCTCCTGCGTCTTGTAGCACGGTCGTGCCAGACAGAACGTAGCACAGTCGTGCTAGGTTGCCGCCATGCCGCCTCGCATGGACCACGAAGCCCGTCGCGCCGAGCTCGCCGGGGCGGTCTGGAGGGTCGTGCGCGAGCAGGGCGTCGGGGCGGTGTCGGTGCGCACGGTCGCCCAGGAGGCCGGCGTCGCGGTCGGCTCCCTGCGCCACGTCTTCCCCACCCGCGCCGAGCTGCTCGAGTTCTCCACCGAGCTGATCGTGCGGCGGGCCACCGAGCGGATCGCGGCCGTGCCCGCCGAGGACGACACCGTGCGGCACGCCCAGCGCGTCCTGGACGAGCTGCTGCCGCTGGACGCCGAGCGACGCACCGAGATGGAGGTCAACCTCGCCCTGGTCGCCGAGGCCCCGGCACTCCCCCGGCTCGCGGCCATCCGCGACGAGGCCCACGAGGCCCTCGGCGGGCTGTGCGCCCAGATCGTCGAGCACCTCTCCGGACGTCCGGACCCCGACGAGACCCGCCGCCTGCACGCCCTGCTGGACGGCCTCGCGCTCCACCTCCTGCACCAGGACCCGGCGGAGGACACCACGTGGGCGCGCACGCTCCTGCGGGCCGAGCTGGAGCGGATCGCGTCACACCACGGCTAAGAAGCGCCTGAGAGCGGAATCATTCACCCGGGGAGGCCGTTGAGGGTACGTGGACGGAGCAAACCGGACGAGAGTGGTGAAGAACTGATGGCGAGCACGAGCACTGAGGTCGAGGGCAAGGACAGCGTCGGCATGTACCTGGCCGAGATCGCGCGCACCCCGCTGCTGGACGCAGCGCGCGAGGTCGAGCTGGCCAAGGCGATCGAGGCCGGTCTGTTCGCGCAGCACCTGCTCGAGACGGGCCGCGTCGGACGCCGCAAGGGCGGCGCCCCGAAGTCGGCCACCGCCGAGGAGCTGGAGTGGATGGTGGCCGAGGGCGAGCGCGCCCAGGAGGAGTTCACGCAGGCCAACCTGCGCCTGGTCGTCTCCATCGCGCGCAAGTACGGCCGCGCCCAGATGCCCATGCTGGACCTGGTCCAGGAGGGCAACACCGGCCTGATCCGCGCGGTCGAGAAGTTCGACTACGCGAAGGGCTTCAAGTTCTCCACGTACGCAACGTGGTGGGTGCGCCAGGCGATCACCCGCGGCATCGCGCAGCAGGCCCGCGTCGTGCGGCTGCCCGTGCACGTGGTCGAGGAGCTCAACCAGGTCACCGGCGCGCGTCGCACGCTCGAGCGCCAGCTGGGCTACGACCCCGAGCCGGCCGAGATCGCGCAGGAGCTCGGCATGACCGTCGAGCGCGTGATCGACCTGCTGTCCTGGGGCCGCGACCACGTCAGCCTCGACACCCCGGTGGACGAGGACGGCGACACCTCGCTGGGCGACCTGATCGCCCGCGAGACCGCGCCCGGCCCCGACAACCAGGTGCTGGACGTCGAGGCGAGCGACCGCCTGTCGTCGCTCATCGTGGAGCACCTCGCTCCGCGCGAGGCCGACATCATCCGGGCCCGCTACGGCCTGCTCGACGGACGCCAGCACAAGCTGGCCGACATCGGCAAGCGCCACGGCATCTCCGCCGAGCGGGTGCGCCAGCTCGAGCGCGAGTCGCTCGCGACGCTGCGCCGCATCGCCGACCCGGACCTGGCTGCCTGACGCACAGACCCATCAGGGCCCCGCTGACCGACTCCCCCGACGGTCGCGGGGCCCCGGTGCGTCCGGGCCCGGACGCCGACGGGGCAGGAGTCAGGAGTGGGTGAGCGACGCCCACAGCGCGTCGACGGCGGCACGGAGGTCGTCCGGCGTGCCGGTGTTGTCGAGCACGTGGTCGGCCGCGGCGAGCCGCTCCTCGCGGTCCAGCTGCGCGGCGATGCGGGCGCGGGCGTCGGCCTCGGTCAGCCCGCGGTGCTCGACCAACCGCCCGACCTGGGTCTCGACCGGCACGTCGACCACGACGACGGCGTCCATGACCCGGTGGGCCCCCATGTCGACGAGCAGGGCGTTGTCGTGGACGACCACGGCGTCTGGGCCGGCCTCGTGCTCCCGCCGAGCGGCCAGCGCACGGATCGCGGGGTGCGTGATGCTCTCGAGGTCCTTGAGCGCGGCCGGGTCGGCGAACACGATCGCCCCGAGCGCGGGCCGGTCGAGCGTCCCGTCGGCGCGCAGCACGCCGGCGCCGAAGCGCTCGGCGATCGCGGCCAGTCCGTCGGAGCCGGGCTCGACGACGTTACGGGCCAGCTGGTCGTAGTCGAGCACCACGGCGCCGAGCTCGCGCAGCCGGGCACTGGCGGTGCTCTTGCCCGAGCCGATGCCGCCGGTCAGTCCGAGCCGCACTCAGCCTCCTGTGGTGACGTGCACGTGGTCCATGTGGTTGGCCGTCGCCGAGCCGCGGTCCTCCATCGAGCGCCAGCCGTCGCCGGCCCGCTCGGTCGTCCAGATGCGCTGGCGCCAGATGAGCTCGGTGACGCCGAGCTCGGCGGCGTGGTCCTGCAGCCACTCGGCGATCTCGGTGCCCAGGTCGCTGCTGACCATGATGTCGAGCGCGAGGCCCTGGCCGTGCATCCCGTCGCTGCGGAGGCCGCCGTAGACCTCGATCTGCGGATACCGGGCGCACACGGCCCGGTGCACGTCGATCGTGGCCTGGGCGAGACCCTGCTCGACGTCCGAGCCGGTCGCGCAGGGCGCGGTGCTGATCGGCTGCACCTTCGGCTTCGGCTTCGGCTTGCTGGTCGACAGGTAGTCGACGCGCACCCAGCGGCGGGCCCCTGGTAGACGACCTCGGCGTAGCGGCCGTCGCGCCGTCCGGTGATGGCGACGGTCTTGCCCTTCGTCACCTCGCCGACGACGGCGGCGTCCTTGAACGGGCCGATGCGGACGTCCAGCGCGGTCACGACGAACCGCTTGGCCTTCACCTGCACGGTGCGGCTCTCGGTGAGCGGCGGACGCGCGTCGGCACTGCGGGAGACCGGCGGGACGGTCGTGGCGGCCACGCGCGGTGCGTCAGCCATGGTGCGGGCGACCGACGCGGCGGCGGTCCGGGCCGGATCGTCGGCCTCGCGGTCGGGAGCGGTCGCGACGGCGACGGCGCTCATCGCCAGGGCCGCGGCGCCCACTCCGGGCAGTGCCGTGCGGAGCACGCGCTCGCCGAGCGGGGCTCGGCGGCGTCGACGGTGGCCGGGGGAAGCCACGGAAGCATCACCTGCAGGACGGTCGGGGACGGGGTGAACCGGACCGAGTCAAGCACACCGGGCGCGGAAAATCACGCGTCCGCCCGAACCGTGCGGGCGCCGAGCGGGGGTCGTGAGCGGACTCACGCCACGACGCCGTCGGCGCACACCTCGTCCACGCAGCTGAACCGCTTGCGGTAGGCCTGCGGCGACAGCCCGACCGCCGCAGCGAAGTGGTGCCGCAGCGTCGCGGCGTTGCCGAAGCCGACCCGGGCGGCGACGGACTCGACCGGCTCGGCGGTCTGCTCCAGCAGCTCCTGCGCGAGGGCGATGCGCTCCCCCGTGAGCCACTGCAGCGGGGTCGTGCCGGTCTCGTCCTTGAACCGCCGGGCGAACGTGCGCGGCGACATGAGGGCCTCGCGG
The DNA here is from genome assembly GCF_000312105.1 of Aeromicrobium massiliense JC14. Taxonomy (GTDB): domain Bacteria; phylum Actinomycetota; class Actinomycetes; order Propionibacteriales; family Nocardioidaceae; genus Aeromicrobium; species Aeromicrobium massiliense. The sequence goes on along the minus strand of NZ_HE978637.1, from coordinate 757,693 downwards.
GCCATCTGGTCGACGGTGAGCTGCTCGGCCAGCCGCTCGCGCACCGACTCCAGCAGCGGGGCCAGCGTCTCGGCCGCCGTGGGGCGCACCGGCGCCTTCACGAACTGGGCCTGGCCGCCGTCGCGGTGCGGCGGGACGACGATGCGTCGCGCGGTGGTGGCGGCGGTGCGCGCCCCGTACCAGCGGCGCATGAGGTGCAGCGAGGCGTCGATGCCGGCCGCCGCACCGGCGCCGGTCAGCACGCCCTCGTCCTCGACGTAGAGCACGTCGGTGCACACGTCGGTCTCGGGGTACGCGGCGGCGAGCCGCTCGCCGTACCGCCAGTGCGTGGTGCAGCAGCGGCCGTCGAGCAGTCCCGCCGCGCCGAGCGTGAACGCCGCCGAGCAGTGACCGAAGATCATGGCGCCGGACGCGTAGGCGCTGCGGGCGGCCTCGAGCACGGCGGGGTCGTGGTTCAGGAAGTCGTGGTGCGGCGCGAGCGCGACCAGGTCCGCGCCCTCGATGACGTCCAGGCCGTTCTCGACCACGAGGTCGAAGCCCGAGCGGCCCTTCACGACGCCGGGGCGGGGCGTGGCGATGCTGAAGTCGAACTGCGGGTTGTCGTCCTCGGGGTGGTACGGCTCGTCCCACACCTCGACGAGCGAGCCGAGCCCGAACGGCTCGACCTGGTCCTGGACGATCACGACGACCTTGCGCATGTGACCAGCGTCGCACATCGGTGGCAGGATGTCGACGAACCGTGGCAATCCCGCCACTGGTGGCAGCATCTCGATGGGCGAAGAATTACTGCCATGATCCTCCTCATCCTCCTCGCCGCGCTGGTCATCATCGGCCTCAGCGCGATCGCGATCGACCACGACGGGTATGGCACCCGCCCCGGCCCCCGCAGCCACCACGCCGACCTCCTCGACCCCTGGGGACCGCCCCGGTGAGGGCGGACCCCGGCCCGACCACGACGAAGCCCCCGACCGAACGGTCGGGGGCTTCGTACGTGCGGCTGCGCTAGGCGGCCGGGGCGATCACTCGCCGCCGGTCAGCTTCTCGCGCAGGGCCTGCAGCGCCTCGTCCGAGGCCAGCGAGCCCTCGACCGGCGCGGCCGGCTCGGAGCTGTAGTTGCTGGTCTCGGCCGCCTCGCGGTTCGCCTTCTCGGCGTCCGCGATCTGACGCTTGTGCGCCTCCCAGCGCTCGTGCGCCTCGGCGTACTGCTTCTCCCAGGTGGCCCGGGCCTCCTCGAAGCCCTCCTGCCACTCGCCGGTCTCCGGATCGAAGCCCTCGGGGTACATGTAGTTGCCCTGCTCGTCGTACGAGGAGGTCATGCCGTACAGCGTGGGATCGAACTGGTCGTCGTCCAGCGCGACCTCGGTCTCGTTCGCCTGCTTCAGCGACAGCGAGATGCGGCGACGCTCAAGATCGATGTCGATGATCTTGACCATGACCTTGTCGTTGATCTGCACGACCTGCTCGGGGATCTCGACGTGGCGCTCGGCCAGCTCGGAGATGTGCACGAGGCCCTCGATGCCGTCCTCGACGCGCACGAACGCACCGAACGGGACGAGCTTGGTGACCTTGCCGGGCACGATCTGACCGATCTGGTGGGTCCGGGCGAAGTGCTGCCACGGATCCTCCTGGGTCGCCTTCAGCGACAGCGAGACGCGCTCGCGGTCCATGTCGACGTCCAGCACCTCGACCGTGACCTCGTCGCCGACCTGCACGACCTCGTTCGGGTGGTCGATGTGCTTCCAGGACAGCTCGGAGACGTGGACGAGTCCGTCGACGCCGCCGAGGTCCACGAACGCACCGAAGTTGACGATCGAGGAGATGACGCCCTTGCGGACCTGGCCCTTCTGGAGCTCGGTCAGGAAGTTCTGGCGGACGGCCGACTGGGTCTGCTCGAGCCAGGCACGGCGCGACAGGACCACGTTGTTGCGGTTCTTGTCGAGCTCGATGATCTTCGCCTCGAGCTTCTGGCCGATGTACGGGTCGAGGTCGCGGACGCGACGCATCTCCACGAGCGAGGCCGGCAGGAAGCCACGAAGACCGATGTCCATGATGAGGCCGCCCTTGACGACCTCGATGACGGTGCCCTCGACGACGCCGTCCTCCGCCTTGATCTTCTCGATGTCGCCCCAGGCGCGCTCGTACTGCGCGCGCTTCTTGGACAGGATCAGGCGGCCTTCCTTGTCCTCCTTCTGGAGGACGAGGGCCTCGACGGAGTCGCCGACAGCGACGACCTCGGAGGGGTCCACGTCGTGCTTGATCGACAGCTCGCGCGAGGGGATGACGCCCTCGGTCTTGTAGCCGATGTCGAGGAGGACCTCGTCACGGTCGACCTTGACGATCGTGCCGTCGACGATGTCGCCGTCGTTGAAGTACTTGATGGTCTTGTCGATGGCGGCGAGGAAGTCTTCCTCGTTGCCGATGTCGTTGACCGCAACCTGCGGGGCCGCAGAAGGTGCGATGCTGCTCGTCATATAGGAGATGCTCCGATGGATGGATGTAGTCGAACCGGGTGCGTCGCGACCTGTTTTCGTGAGCTTGTCGAGAGAATCGCCCGACACGGGCACGAGCGCGACCTGCTCCCTTCGAGGGCACGCAGGCACACGGCGCCCACCAATCCTACGCGACAGGCCCCTGTTACCTCAATGCAGGCGCGCCGTCAGTCCTGCGGGGCGAGGAACGCCGACAGCGCGGCGGCGTAGAGCGGCACGTCGGCGGCGGCCATCGTCTCGCGCACCGAGTGCATGGCGAGCTGCGCGGCGCCGACGTCGACGGTCGTCATGCCGGTGCGCGAGGCGCTCAGCGGGCCGATGGTCGAGCCGCACGGCAGGTCGGCGCGGTGCACGTACCGCTGCAGCGGGACGCCCGCCTGCTCGCAGGCCCGGGCGAAGGCCGCGCTGCCCACCGCGTCGGTGGCGTAGCGCAGGTTCTGGTTGACCTTGAGCACCGGTCCCCCGCCGAGCTCGACGTGGTGCAGGGGCTCGTGCCGCTCGGGCCGGTTGGGGTGCGTGGCGTGGGCCATGTCGCCCGACGCGCACACCGAGCCGGCGATCGCCCGGTGGACGTCGTCGCGGGTGCCGCCGGCCGCGAGCACGATGCGCTCGAGCACGCCGGTCAGGAAGTCCGAGAAGGCGCCGCGCTCGGACGTGCTGCCGACCTCCTCGTGGTCGAACAGCGCCAGCACCTGGCGGACGCCCTCGACGTCGGGCGCGCCGAGCAGCGCGCGGGTGCCGGCGAAGCAGGTGCCCTGGTTGTCGAGCCGCGGCGCCGAGACCAGGTCCTGACGCGCGCCGACGAGCCGGCTCGGCGTCACGTCGTGGGCCATGAGGTCGAACCCGAGCACCTCGTCGGCGTCGATCCCGGCCTGCCCGGCCAGCCACGACAGGAAGCCGCCCTGCGGCGAGACGGTCCACAGCGCGTCGAGGTGACGCTGCGGGTCGGGCTGCACGCCCTTGCGGTCGTCCGACAGGTGGATGGCCAGCTGGGGCACGCGCAGCACCGGCTCGTCGACGCGGACGAGCTCGACCCGGCCATCGCGCAGCGCCAGGCGTCCGGCCACGCCCAGGTCGCGGTCCATCCACGAGTGCGTCCACGCGCCGCCGTAGGGCTCGAGCGCGACGACGCCGAGGCCCTCGGGCCGGCGGTCGTGGTGCTGCTTGAGCCGCAGGTTCGGGCTGTCGGTGTGCCCGCCGACGACGCGGAACGGGTCGGCCGGCGACGTGGACGCGACGGTCGAGAAGGCGATGAGCGACCCGCCGCGCACCACCACGTAGCGGCCCGGCTCGGTGGGCCACGGGTCGCGCTCGTCGATCTGCCGGTAGCCGGCACCCTCCAGCTCGGCCAGCACGGTGGCGCAGACGTGGAACGGGGTCGGCGAGGCGTCGACGAAGGAGCAGAGCTCCGCGGCGGGGGCGTGGACCATGGCGCTCACTGTAACGACGACGGCCCCCGCACCACGGGGGTGCGGGGGCCGTTCGACGGCGGGAGCGTCAGGCGGTGGTGCGGACGCGCTCGTCGGTGGCGCGGCGCTCGCCGCCCTCCGAACGCTTGCGCAGCACGAGCACCACGCCCAGGCCGATCAGCACGAGGCCGAGGATCAGGCCACCGATCGGGATCCAGGTCTGGATCGCGGTCAGCAGGGTCACCTTGCTCTCGTACTCCTCGACCGTGTCCTTGACGTTCTGGTCGGTGTACTGCAGCGACGCCTCGGTCGTGGTGGCGATGCGCTCGCCCTGGTACTCCAGCCAGCCGTCCTGGGTCTCGCCACCGCGGATGATGACGCCCGTGGTCGGCTCGACGTTCAGCAGACGGGTGTTGGAGTAGATGCGGTCGGCGGTGACCGTCGGGTTCGGGACGCCAGCGAGGTCACCCGGGACGGCGATCGTGCCGGTCTTGGTCGGCTCGATGACCTGCTCGAACTGGTAGACCTTCATGCCCTCGAGCTCGGTCTCCTTGAGGAACTTCGCCGTCGTGGCCTGCTTGATCGTGCCGTCCCAGAACTTGTAGTCCTTCTTCTTGGTGTCGAAGGGGAACTTGAAGTACTGGCCCTCGAAGCTGCCACGGACCGTGGTGCCGTTGCTCTCGGTGCGGGTGCCGTCCCAGCTCACGGCCTCGCCGGTGTGCCGGTCGAAGGCGACGATGTCGTAGGTGCTCGACAGCGGGGTCTCGCCCGATCCGCAGTCGAAGTCGGGGGTGTCGGTGCAGACGAACGTCTTCCAGACCGCGATGTCGCGGTCGAGCTCGTCGCTGGCCTCCTTGCTCATCTCGACGTCGCCCTGGACGGTGCGGGTCGACTTGAGCGGGGTCTGCTTCTCGACCAGGCCACCGGGGATGTCGAGGATGGTGCCGTCGGCGCCCTCCTCCGTTGCGGAGATGCTCGTGGTCTCCTGGTTGAGCGGCACGACCGCCAGGCGGTCGTACATGTAGAACTTCGACAGTGCGGCAAGCACCAACAGGAACGCGCCAAGAACGATGGCGACGGTGCCGAGCTTCTTACCCACGAGGGCTCCCTCCAGAGAACTGATCGGACAGACCGTACCAGTGAGTAAGGTCGCAATGTGGCGTCTGACACAACTTTGCGCGTGAGGGTTTTTCCAGCCGGACGAATGCGGCCGTTGCCGCGTGGTCCACGACACAGCTGTGAGAGCATCGGCGCTTGTGACTGACGAGCGACCGGGCGCCCGCCGCGCCCCTTCCGCCCGCCCTGAGGGGTGGCGCGAGCGGCTCCGCCGACCCGGCACGATCACCGTCGTCGCCCTCGTGCTGATCGCCGTGCAGGTCGCCTTCCGCACTTGGGCGGTGAGCGGCAGCCACTTCCTGGTGGACGACTACATCTTCCTGTCCGCGATCGCCCGCGACGAGGACGACCTGGACTGGTACCTGAGGATCCACCAGGGCCACTTCATGCCGCTGTCGTTCGTGCTGGTCAAGCTCGTGTCGTTCGCCCCGGCGTTCTCCTGGGCCGCCGTCACCGTCGAGATCGCCGTGCTGCAGGCGCTCGCGTCCCTTGCTGCCTGGTGGATGCTGCGGACGGTGTTCGGCAACCGCCCGGCCGTCCTCGGGCTGCTCGGTGTCTACCTCTTCGCTCCGCTGACGTTGCCGTCCATCATGTGGTGGGCGGTGGCGATCAACCAGCTCCCCCACCAGATCGGCGTGTGCATCGCGCTCGGCGCCCACGTCCAGTACCTGCGCACGCGCAAGGCCCGCTGGCTGGCGTTGGCCACCGCCGGCCTGCTCGTCGGCCTCCTGGCGTACACCAAGACCGCACTGGTGTTCCCCGTGCTCGCGGCGCTGCCCCTGCTGTGGTTCACCTCGGGCTCCCTGGGCCGACGCATCGCGCGGGCACTCCGGACGTGGTGGCGCGCCTGGGTCGTGTACGGGGTCCTCGCTGTCAGCTTCCTGGGGGTGTACCTGCACCAGAGCGTCGCCGAGAACCTGAACGGCCAGGGCGGACACAACGCCGAGCTCGCGTACACCTTCATCGTCTACACGCTCGTGCCCAGCCTGGTCGGCGGCCCGCTGACCTGGAAGCTGTTCGCGGCGGGTCCGATCTCGTACGTCGATCCGTCGCACGCCGTCGTGGTCCTCAGCACCCTGGTCACCGTCTCGGTGGTCGCCGTCGTCTGGCTCACGCGCCGGCACGCGCTGAGGGCGCTGTGGATCCCGGCCTTGTACGTGCTCGCGTCCGTGGCGCTGGTCATCGCCGGGCGCTCCTACGTCATCGCCCTGATGGGCGCGCGTGAGGTCGGCCTCCACCTGCAGTACCTGTCCGACGCTGCACCGTTCGTCGTCCTCGGTCTCGGCGGACTCCTGCTGCGCGTGCCGGGCGCGGTCGAGTCCTCCGAACGCCGGACCCAGCCGCTCCTCACCAGGGCGGTGCCTCGCCCGGTGATCGCCGGACTCGTCGTCGTGGCGCTCGTCGGCAGCACCGTCAGCACGCTCCGCTACGTCGACCCGTGGAGATCGGACTTCCGCGAGCGCGTGTTCCACGAGAACGCGCTCCGGACGCTCGAGTCGAGCGTGCCGCTGGCCGACGAGGTCGTCCCGGAGTCGATCATGGCGCCGATCTTCGGTGACAACGCGTTGGTCCGGAACTACTTCGCTCCCGTGGGCGCGGCGGATGACGTGCTCCGAGCAGGCGTCGACCTGCAGCTGCTCGACTCTGAGGGCAACCCGGTGCCGGCGAGGGTGGACGAGGAGCCGCGCAGTGCCCGGACTCCGGAGCGGTGCGCGTACGAGACCTCGGGCGACGAGCCGCTGACCATCGAGGTCGGGCCCGTGCTGGACTTCCCGTTCTGGGTGCAGCTCGACTACTCGACGCTCGTCGGTGGTGACGTCGCCGTCGTCGCCGGCGACCAACGCTTCGGTCTGGAGCTTGAGGCCGGCACCCACCGAGCCCTCATCCGCACCACCGGGGGCTACGAGAGCCTGACGATCTGGCCGGCCGACCGCCAGGTGCTGTGCGTCAGCGCCGTGCGAGTCGGCTTCCTGACCGCCGAGGAGGACGCCTCGTGAGCGCCGTCACTGACGCCCCCGTCCGCCGGCTCGCCGGGCGCGTCCGCGACGGCGCGCTGCGCCGGTGGCCGCGCGGCCGCGTCGTCACCGCCGTCGCCCTGACGCTCATCGCCGCTCACCTGCTCTTCCGCGGGTGGATGACCGCCGGCTCGTGGTTCATGTGGGACGACTACATCTTCATCGGCCAGGTCACCCTCGGCATGGACGACTTCGGCTGGCTGTTCCACAGCCACTTCAGCCTGTTCATGCCGGTGTCGTTCCTGCTGGTCAAGTCGGTGGCGTGGGCCGGGCTCGACTGGCCGGTCGTCGCGACCCAGATGATCGTGCTCCAGGCGCTGGCGGCGCTCGCCTGCTGGTGGATGCTGCGCGTGGTCTTCGGCAACCGGGCGCGCATCCTCGTGCCGCTGGCGTTCTACCTGGTCACGCCCATGACGGTCGCCTCCAGCGTGTGGTGGTCGGTGGCTATCAACCAGCTCCCCCACCACGTCGCGCTGTTCGGCGCGATCGCGGCGCACGTCACGTACGCCCGCACCGGACGCGTCCGATGGGCGATCGTGGCGACCCTCTTCGTCGTCCTGGGCGTCGGCAGCTACCTGAAGGCCGCGCTCATCGTGCCGGTCCTGCTCGGCATCTCCGTCGTGTGGTTCACCCGCGGACCGTGGCGGACCCGGCTGCGGACGCTGGCCGCCAGCTGGCCGGCCTGGCTGATGTACGCGGCCGTGACGATCGGCTACGCCGTCGCCTGGTGGTCGGTGCAGACCGGTGCGGCCCCGCGCCAGCGCTGCGAGCTGCCCTCGGCGATGTCGACGTCGGTGCTCGACACCGTGGTGACGGGCGTGCTCGGCGGCCCCTGGTCCTGGCGGTTGTGGACGGGCGGCATCGACCCCTTCGTCGCGGCCTCCGACTGCGTCCCCCAGGTGTACCGCGGCAGCCCCGACCTCGTCGTCGGGGGCGCGCCGCAGTCGCTCACCGACGCGCCGCTCCTGCTCGTGCTCGTCGCGACCCTCGTCCTCGCCGCCATGGTGTTCTACGTCTGGGGCCGTCGCCACGATGCGCTCCGGGCTGCGTGGATCCTCGTGCCCTACGTGCTCGTCTCGGCCCTGCTGGTCTACGCCGGACGCGCTGGCACGTTCGGCAGCCAGGTCAGTGCCCGCGAGGTGCGCTACTTCTCCGACGTCGCCGCGCTGCTGGCCTTCGGGCTGGGCACGGTCATCATGCCGATCCGGGGCGCGCTGCACCGGCCGGGTCCTCGAGCGGATCCGTACCTCCGTCTGCGCCTGCCTCGGCCGGTCCTGGTCGGGCTGGCCGGCGCGGTCGTCGTCGGGTCGGTGGGCTCGTCGGTCGCGTACACCCTGCCGTGGCACGACCGCTGGGACAGCACCGCGTTCCCGGAGCGCACGTTCGTCAACAACCTGCTCGACGACCTCGACCGGCGCGACGAGCGCAGCACGTCGGTCGTCGACGTCCCCCTGCCACCCGTCATCGGCAACCCCGTCATCGCGCCGTTCAACCGGCCCTCGCACAAGATGGCGTCGCTGGCGCCGCGCCTGAAGGCGGTCAGCGCCGGCACCGACCTCGGCATCATCGACGACGACGGACGCATCCAGCTCGCGCGGGTCACCGGTGGCAGCCGGGCCGAACCCGGACCCGTCGAGGGCTGTGGCTACCTGGTCAACCCCGAGGAGACCATCGACGTGTCGCCGGTGCTCGACCTCCCGTTCTGGATGCAGGTCGACTACCTGTCGTCCATGGACGGCACGGTCGTCGTCACCGCCGGCGACACCAGCGTGCGCGTGCCGGTCGAAGAAGGGCTGCACTCGATGTTCCTGGCCACCGAGGGCACCTTCTCCGAGGTGACCATCCGCTCCGAGACCGGCGCGGCCGTGTGCGTCGACACCATCCGGGTCGGCGACGTCGAGCCCGTGGAGGACGCCCGATGAGCCGCCTGACCGGACGCCTGCGCCGCACCTGGGCCGCGCTGTCGACCGGCGAGCGCGTGGTTCTCGCCGCCTGGGCGATGATCGCCGCGCAGCTGGTGCTGCGCGGGTGGGCCGTGGCCGGCAGCTGGTTCTACGCCGACGACTTCATCTTCCTGGGCAAGGTCGCCCGGGGCGAGGCCACGACCGAGTGGCTGTTCGAGCCGCACAACATCCACCTCATGCCGCTCGGCCTGTGGCTGACCAAGCTCGTCGGGTCCGTCGGCGCCTTCTCCTGGGGAGCCGCAGCGGTCGAGATCCTGGTGCTGCAGCTGCTGGCGAGCCTGGCCTGCTGGTGGATGCTGCGCACGTTCTTCGGTGACCGTCCCGGCGTCCTGGTGCCGCTCGGCGCGTTCCTGTTCCTGCCGATGTCGTTCCCGACCGTCGTGTGGTGGGCCGCCGTGGTCAACCAGCTGCCGCACCAGGCGGCGCTCTACGCCTGCCTGGCCGCGCACGTCATCTACCTGCGCGAGCGCAGGCGCTGGGCGCTGGTCATGGCGACGGTGTTGTTCGCGCTGGCCCTGGGCAGCTACACCAAGGGACTGCTGGTCCCGGTGCTGCTGGTGCTCGTCGCCGTCCTCTACTTCGCCGAGGGCGGCCTGCTGCGCCGTCCGTGGCGGGCGCTGGTCGGCTACTGGCAGGCCTGGACGGCGTACGGCGTCGTCGCGGCCGGCTACCTGGCGGTCTACCTCACCACCGTGCCGGGCACGGGTCGTCCCGACCCGAAGGTGCTGGCCGAGACCGTCGACCTGTCGCTGACCACCTCGCTGGCCCCCTCCATCCTGGGCGGGCCCTGGGTCTGGTCGTCGCTGAACCAGGTCGGAGGGGTCGGGCCCCGCCTGTTCGTCGACACCCCGACGTCCCTGGTGGCTCTGTCGTGGCTGGTGCTGGGCATGCTCGCACTCGTGGTGGTGCTGCGCCGCCGCCGGGCCTGGTTCGCGCTGCTCGTGCTGGCCGTCTACGCCCTCGCCTCGGCGGTGCTCGTGGGCGCCGGTCGCGCCGGCGACTTCGGCGTCGCGTCCGCCTCCCTCGAGCTGCGCTACTTCGCCGACCTGTCCGGCGTGGTCGCGCTGTGCCTCGGCCTGGCCACGCTGCCGGTGCGCGGCGCCGTGGGCTCCAGCGAGCCCCGCACCCCGGTCGTGCTCGACCTGCACGTCGAACGACGCTGGGTCGCCGCCGGGCTCGCGGTCGTCCTGGCCGGCTCGCTGTGGTCGTCCTGGACGTACGCGCGGCCATGGCACGACGCGGTCCAGATGCCGCAGGAGCAGTGGGTCGCCAACGCGTCCGAGGCGCTCACCGAGGAGCCGGTCGACATCCCCGACACGACCGTCCCCGACACGGTGCTGTGGGGCGCCGGGTTCCCCGGCAACCTCGTCTCGCGCCTGCTGAGCCCGCTCGGCGACCGGGTCCGGGTCGTCGACTCCGGCACCGACCTGCGGATGCTGGACGCCGAGGGCCACCTGCGCCCGGCCGCGATCGCCGACCTGCCGCGCACGAAGCCCGGCCCGGACGGACAGTGCGGCTACTCGATCACCGAGTCCACCGAGATCGAGATCGTGCCGGTGCTCGACTTCGACTTCTGGCTGACCATCAGCTACCTCGCCGGCCAGGACGGCCGCATGACCGTGTCGGCCGGACGCACCGAGGTCGAGGTGCCGGTGGAGCGCGGCCTGCACACGGCGTACGTTCGCACCCAGGGTGCCTACGACTCGGTGACCATCACGCCGGACGAGGGCACGACGCTGTGCGTCGACAACATGAACGTCGGCTTCCTGACCCCGCTGGCCGGCTCGGAGGAGGAGCAGTGACCGCCGCACCGATCGACCTGCCCCGGCGCTACTTCCCCGGGCTGGACTCGCTGCGTGCGCTCGCCGCGCTGGCCGTCGTCGTCACGCACGTCTCGTTCTGGGCCGGCTGGTACCCGAAGGGCTACCTGGGCGCGGCCACGGCCCGGCTCGACATCGGCGTCGCGTTCTTCTTCGTCCTGTCCGGCTTCCTGCTCGGCCGCCCGTTCCTGAGCGCCATGCAGGACGGCCGCCCGCTCCCCCGCATCGGGCGCTACGCCTGGAAGCGCGCGCTGCGCATCGTGCCGCTCGCCGTGCTCGTCACCGTCCTCGCGCTCGTCGTGCTGGAGGAGAACCGCGGGCTCGGCGTGGGCCCGTGGGTGCGCAACTTGACCCTGACCGAGCTCTACCACGACGGCGGGCTGCCGGCCGGGCTCACGCACCTGTGGAGCCTGTCGACCGAGGTCGCCTTCTACGCCGTCCTGCCGCTCGGCATGCTGGTGGCGGCGCTCGTCGCCCGGCGCCGCGGCTGGAGCCCGCGCTGGGCGCTCGCGGCTCTCGGGCTGCTCGTCGTGGCCAACGTCGCGTGGACGATGGAGCTGGCCGGACGCTGGGCGGGGGCGAACCAGTGGCTGCCGGCGTACCTGTCGTGGTTCGCGGTGGGCATGGCCCTGGCCGTCGTCCAGCTCGAGCACCAGCGGCGTCCGGCGTCGTTCTCGACGCTGCGCGAGCTGGCCGGGCTGCCGGGCACGTGCTGGACCATGGCGGCCGCGCTGTTCGCGGTCGCGTGCACGCCGGTGGCCGGGCCCACGTCGCTACTGCCGGCCACCGGGGGCGAGTCGGTCACCAAGAACCTGCTCTACGCGGCGATCGCCGGCCTGGTCGTGCTGCCGTCCGCCCTCGGGCCCGACCACGGCACCGCGTACTCGAACCTGCTGGCCCACCCGTGGCTGCGCCACCTCGGCCTGATCTCGTACAGCATCTTCTGCCTCCACCTGCTCGTGCTGCACCTGTCGGCGCACCTGCTGGACGCGCCCGTGTTCACCGGCAACGGCTGGGCCCTCCTCGGCCTCACCGTGGCGATCACGCTGGTGCTGTCGGAGATCGCCTACCGCGTCGTCGAGCGTCCGGCGATGCGGCTCAAGGACGTCCGCGCACCAGGGCGCCGCAGCAAGGACGCCGCGACGACCCCGAAGGCCGCCAGCACCAGCCACTGAGGCCAGCTCCACTCGCCCGCCCAGCCCTGCGGGCTCGTCCACGGCCGGACGACGTACGCCAGGCCGGCCACCAGCACCAGGAACGCCGCGACCGGCGCGGGATCGAACCGCCGCGCGACGAGCCAGCCGGCCACGCCGCCGGCGACGCCCGCCGCGAGGCCGACCCAGCCGCCGACGAGCAGGCAGGCGGCCGCGGTGCCGAGCACCCCGAGGGGCACCCGCACCGAGCGCTCACGGACGCCGGCCGCGACCTGCGGTCCGGTCGGGCGCCGGCGCAGCCAGACGGCCAGGCCGAGGAGCGCGAGCAGGGCGAGCAGGCCCACGCCCAGGGCGAGCGAGTACGGCAGCTGCCCGCCGAACCCAGCGTCCAGCGCGGTGCCCGCCGGCAGGACCCAGCCCTGCTTCCAGCCCGAGACCGTGACAGAGGTGGCGTCGTCGGCCGTCCAGCCCTGGTTCCAGGTCTGGGCCAACGACACCACCTGGTCGTCGGGCGACTCGGCGGGCTCGGCCTGCACCGATCGGGGCGTCCGCTCGGCGTCCAGGGCGACGACGCCGGCCCCCTGCGGCAGGTTGCGCAGCAGCCGCAGCGACGCGGGCCGGAACAGGTCCGAGCCCCGCACCGTCACCTGGTGCTCCCCGGGGCTCAGCAGGAACGAGTCGGTGCCGCACAGCGTCGCGCCGACGGGCTGCTGCGACAGCACCGCCTGGCGGGTCGCGGTCACGCTCGTGTCGTAGGTGCGGCCGTCGACGGTCACGCGCGGACCGCTGCCGCAGGGCAGGCGGACGGGCTCGTCGGCGTCCGCGGCGGCGTCGACGTCGGAGACCGCGACCTCGCTGAGCCCGAGCGGCAGGCCGTTGCCCTGACCGTCGAAGCCGAGCGACGAGCGGACGCGGATGCGGGTCACGTCGACGGTGATCGAGCCGGTGCGCACGGCGTCGAAGCGGGCGAGCCCACCGCTGTCGAAGCGGACGGTGCGGGTGGTGCCGTCGTCGAACGTCAGGTCGGCCTCGCGCACGGCCGAGGCGGCCAGCGAGTCGTCGGTGTAGAGCCGCAGGGCGTCGACCCGGCGCGTCCGGTCCAGGCGCAGGCTGATCTGCGGCGAGCGGTCCGAGAGCCGGGCGATCCAGCCGGTGGCGATGTCGCCGTCGGTCGTCGCCAGCGCTCCGGCCCGCGGCGCGGCCGAGCCGGTCGAGCTGACCTGCACGGCCAGCGCCCCGGCGAACGCGTCGTTGAGCTCGCGGCCGGACTCGGGCAGCACCGTGAGGGCGGGCAGGTAGCCGGCCTCGCGGCGCAGCGTCACCAGCCGGTCGAGGGTGCGGCCGTCCTCGCCGAGCCGCTCGGGGCCGCTGTCGCAGCGCACCACGAGGCTCCCCCGCACGTCCTCGTCGTCCTCGTCGTCGGCCGCGCGGACGTCCGGGACGGAGCGGCACATGCCGTTGGGCGGGGCCGCAGTGGTGAGCAGCACCTCGTCCGGCTCGGGCCACTCCTGCGGGAGGGCGGGCAGCCGCAGCGGCCGGGTGACGTCGACGCCGGGCACCTCGAGGGTGTCGATCGAGAACGGGTCGAACGCGTTGCTGTCGGCGGTCAGGCGCAGCCGGGTCGTGGCTCCCTCGGGCACGTCGAGCGTCACCGAGCCGCCGGCCGGGACGCTCGTGACGGCCGAGCCGGCGTCGGTCGTGACCGTGACGTCGCGGTCGGAGAACGCCTCGGTGAGCTGCACCGAGGTGCCGGTGACGTCGACCGGCTCGTCGAGGCGCAGCTCGATCCAGGGGCGCAGGTCCGACTCCCCCGCCGTCCAGCGCGTCCGGTCGTCGCCGTCCAGCGCCGACCAGGGCGACCGGTCGGTGCGGATGCTGGTCTGGGTGACGTCCGACGCCGACGACGACGCGGTCAACGACGTCGCCCCGCGCAGCTCGGGCACCGCCGACCAGCGGGCCTCGCCGCCGACGACGTAGTCGTGCACGCGGCGCTCGACCCGGTACCGCTCCTGCACCGAGAGGGCCGCGGAGCGGTTGTTGACGACGCGCCCGAACGCGGCCTCGCGCCGGCGCAGCGTGTCGGTGAGCACGACGTGCTCCGGGGTCAGGGACGCGGGCACGTCCTGGGCCAGCAGCACGTCGTCGTCGCCGCGGATCGCCGCCGACGGCTCGACGACGGCGTCCGCCGCCCCGGCGAGCACCGAGGTCGCGCCGGCGTCCTGCGACCGCACGACGGTGGCGTCGGCGCGCTCGACCTCGAACACCTCGATCGCCCGGTGGCGGCTCTGCCGGCCGCTGTTGACGAACACCAGCTCGCCGCCGTCGGTGCGCTGGGCCGGCGGGTTGCCGACCCGGGGCCCGAAGCCCTTGGCCGGCGAGACGCCCGGCGTCGTCGCGAGCGTGGAGTGCACCAGCTCGGTGTCGGTCGTGCCGGCGCCGGACAGGTCCTCGCGCACGAGCAGGTACCGGACGCCGGAGCGCACGAGCGCCTCGTGCAGGGCGGCGCTGCCCCGGCCGGACGCGAAGGCCCGCTCGAACCCGTCGAGCGTCCGGATCGTGCCCGACGGGGTCAGCGGCACCGCGTTCCGGACGGTCCACGGCGTGCGCGCCAGCGCCTGCAGCACCTCGTCGCGCGGGCTTCCCCACAGGTAGTCGCCGAACGCCGAGCCCGGCAGCACCAGGGTGTTCTGGCCCTCAGCGTTCTCGTCCAGCCAGTCGGCGGCCTGCACCCAGTACTGCGGGACGTCCTGGAACGTGCCCCGGCGCGGGAGCTCGGCGGTCCAGGCCGGCACCGTGGCGCCGACGACGGCAGCGGCGGTGAGCAGCGCGACGGCGGCGCGCCCGGTGCGCTGCGTGCGGACCGAGCCGGTCACGCCCCGGGCCAGCCCGGTCGCGGCGTGGACCAGGCCCAGCACCAGCGGAAGCCGGATCAGCACGTCGAACTTGTGCGTGTTGCGCAGCGGGGCCAGCGCGCCGTCGAGCAGCTCGCGCCAGGCGCTCGACGCCAGGTTCGTGCCGGCGTGGCCGAGCGTGACGAGCGCGAGCCCGAGCACGGCGCCGGCGAGCAGGAAGCGTCCGGCCGGGTTGTCACGCCGGGCCAGGCCGTAGAAGCCCAGCGCGACGACGGCGACCGAGCTGACGATGACGTACGGCTCGCTGACCAGCTGGTGCCCGGCGGTCAGGTTGCCGTCCAGGTACGGGATCCAGTTGGTCGTGCCGCGGAGCGCGTCGTACGCGGTCGCGACGCCCGTGGTGGTCGACGCGCTCTCGATGAAGTCCAGGAACGGCGGGCTGTAGCGACCGAGCAGCAGCAGCGGGCCGAGCCACCACAGCGTCCCGAGCAGGACGAGTGCCGGCCACCAGCGCATCATCGAGCGGCGCTGCGGCGACGGCGGCGCCATGAGCAGCCACAGCGCCCCGAGCGGGATCACCGCGAACGTGGCGACGGCGTTCACGCCCCCGACCGCGGTCACGGCGAGGGCGGCCAGCGCCGCGTGGAACGCCGGACGGCGGGAGCGCAGGCCCAGCACGAGCGGCACCAGCACCCACGGAGCCAGGGCCGACGGCCAGACCTCGATCGAGCTGGTGCCCAGCAGCGTCAGGATGCGCGGCGACAGCGCGAACGCCAGGCCGCCGAGGACGCGCGCCCACGGCGTGCCGAGGCCCAGCGCCCCGGCCAGCTTGACCACGCCGAGGAACGCCACGACCAGCAGCAGCGACCACCAGGCCCGCTGGACGACCCAGCCGGGCACCTGCACCAGGTCGGCCAGCCAGAAGAACGGCCCCATCGGGAACAGGTAGCCGTACGCCTGGTTCTGCACCTGGCCGAGCGAGCCGTCCGGGTCCCACAGGCTGAGCGCCCGGGCCAGGAAGCCGCCGGGGTCGATGACGAGGTCGGCCTTGGTGTCGGCGACGAGCAGCCGAGGGGCCTGCACGAACGCGACGGCGGCGAGCACCATGCTCACCGCCGCCAGCCGCAGACGCCATGCGGTGACCCTCATCGCTTCCTCAGGACGACGGCGAGGTTCCAGGTCACGAGCTCACGCAGGACGGGCACGCGCAGCACCCACCACGACCAGCGCGGCAGGTAGCGCGGCACGACGCCGAGCACGTCGGCCTGGGTCTGCTGCCGGGCCCAGCGCAGCCCACCGGCCGCCGTGACCGCGAACAGCGACTCCCCGTAGACGTTCTTGGGCGGGTGGCCGTGCTTGCGCTCGTAGCGACGCGCGGCGAAGCGGCCGCCGAGGAAGTGCCAGGGCGCCGTCTCGTGGCCGCCCCACGGGCCGAACCACAACGTGTAGGAGATGAAGACCAGGCCGCCGGGCTTGGTCACCCGGACCATCTCGTCGGCCATCTGCCACGGCCGCGGGACGTGCTCGAGCACGTTGGAGGAGTAGGTGACGTCGAGGCTGTCGTCGCGGAACGGCAGCTCCATGCCCGAGCCCAGCACGGTGCCCGGCTCCGGCTCGGTGGCCGCCGACAGCTCGCCGAGGTCGGCGTCCAGCGGCGTGTAGGTCGCCCCGGCGGCGCGGAACGCGCGGGCGAAGTAGCCGGGCCCGCCACCGACGTCGAGCACGCGGGCGCCCTCGAGCGAGCCGTACGACGACAGCTGGCGGACGGAGTCCTCGGCGAGCGTGCCGTAGAAGTGGGCCGGGTCGGTCTGCTCGACGCGGAAGGCCCGGAAGAGCCTCACGGACCGGGCGAGGTCCGGGGAGAAGTCGTCGGGCACGCGGGAACGATACATGAGACCCACCACACACAGACTGTTACAGTGGAACTGTCATCCGTGGCGTGATCTGTGCCACGACGCCCGCCTCGGAGGCCCCCGTGCACGTGCTGTTCGCCAACTGGCGCGACACCCGCAACCCCGAGGGCGGCGGCTCCGAGCGCTACGTCGAGGCGATGGCCCGCGGCCTGGTCCAGCGGGGCCACACGGTGACGATCGCCTGCGCCACGTACCCCGGCGCGGCCCGCGACGAGCTGGTCGACGGCGTCCGCTTCGTGCGCCGCGGCACCAAGCTCAGCATCTACGTGCGCGTCCTGGCCCGGCTGCTGCTCGGCCTGTACGGCCGGGTCGACCACGTCGTGGACGTCCAGAACGGCCTGCCCTTCTTCACCCGGCTCGCCACCCGCAAGCCGGTCACCGTGCTCGTGCACCACGTGCACCGCGAGCAGTGGCCGGTCGTCTACCCCGGGCTCACCGGACGCATCGGCTGGTTCATCGAGTCGCGCGTCGCTCCGCTCCTGTACCGCCGCTCGCAGTACGTGACGGTCTCCGAGGCGTCCCGCGACGAGCTGGTCGGCCTCGGGGTCGACCGCGAGCGGATCGCCGTCGTGCACAACGGCACCGAGCCCGCCCCCGCGGTCGCCGTCGTGCGCTCCCCCACGCCGCGGCTCTGCGTCGTCGGCCGGCTCGTGCCGCACAAGCAGGTCGAGCACGCGATCGACGTCGTCGACCGGCTCACCGCCGAGTTCCCCGACCTCGAGCTCGACGTCGTCGGTGACGGCTGGTGGCACGAGGAGCTCGCCACGTACGCCCGCGAGCGCGGTCTGTGCGACCGCGTCCACCTGCTCGGCTTCGTCGACGAGCGCACCAAGCACGAGGTCTACGCCCGCTCGTGGGCCATGCTGCTGCCCTCGCTGAAGGAGGGCTGGGGCATCGTCATCGGCGAGGCCGGCGTGCACGGCACCCCCACGCTCGCCTACCGCGAGGCCGGCGGACCGACGGAGTCCATCGACCACAAGGACTCCGGCGTGCTGGTCGACAGCGTCGACGAGCTGGCCGCCGAGACGGCCGCGGTGCTGCGCGACGAGTCGTGGCGCGCGTTCCTGGGCGCCGGCGCCCACCGCAAGGCCGAGCGCTACTCCTGGACGGCGGCCCAGGCCGGGTTCGCCGCCGTGCTCGGTCTCTGACGCGTCCGCGCCGCCTGCACCACCCGGCTCGACCGTCCCCGGACGCACGAAGGGCCCGGAACCAGGTGGTTCCGGGCCCTTCGTCGCCGCGCCAGGCGCGAAGCTCTGCTAGTTCGAGCCGTAGTTCACGGAGCTCGTCGAGCTGATGGGCTCTTCGCCCGCCGACTGCTGGGACTGCACGATGCCGACAGCCGTCGCGGTGGCAAGCGCACCGCCACCGAGCAGACAGCCGATGGTGATCAGGATTCCATTCACGTCTTTGTCCCTCCTCAAGAACTACGCAAGAGTAACAGTAGCGCACGTCACATGACGTGTCCCCGAATACGAAAGTTCCCCGACGTGTCACGAGCCCCCGGACCAGCCCGTAGTGTGGCCCCCATCATGCGTACCGAGGTCAGGTCCGGAGAGCTGAGCGGCCTCCTCGTCACCGCCCGCCCGCGCCAGTGGTCCAAGAACGCCCTGGTGCTCGTGGCCCCCTTGTCGGCCGGCGTGCTGCTGGAGTCCGACGTCATCGTCTCCGTCGTCGCCGCGTTCGTCGCCTTCGTCATGGCGTCGGCGTCCATCTACCTGGTGAACGACACCCTCGACCGCGAGGCCGACCGGCTGCACCCGGTGAAGCGGCACCGACCGGTCGCCGCCGGCCGCGTCCGCCCGCAGGTCGCGCTGTCCACCGGCGTCGTCCTGGCCCTCGCCGCTCTCGTGCTCGCCGCGCTGGTCGACCCCGACCTGCTGGCCACCGTGGCCGTCTACCTCGTGCTGCAGCTGGCCTACGCGTTCTGGCTCAAGCACGTCGCGGTGCTCGACATCGCCATCGTCTCGTCGGGCTTCCTGCTGCGCGCCATCGCCGGCGGCGTCGCCGCGGACGTGCCGCTGTCGCAGTGGTTCCTGCTGGTCGCGGCGTTCGGCTCGCTGTTCATGGTGGCCGGCAAGCGCTACTCCGAGCTGATGACCGTCGGCGCCGCCGGCGGCACCCGGCGCTCGCTCAACGACTACTCCGACTCCTACCTGCGCTTCGTCTGGAGCCTGGCCGCGGCGGTCGCCGTGACCGCGTACAGCCTGTGGGCGTTCGAGCTGGTGCCCACCGGCCACGTGAACTGGCAGGCCATCTCCATCGCCCCGTTCGTGGTCGGCATCCTGCGCTACGCGGTCGACGTCGACCGCGGCCTGGCCGGTGAGCCTGAGGACGCGGTCGCCCGCGACCGCGTGCTGCAGGTGGTCGGCGTCGTCTGGGTCGTCGTCTTCGCCCTGGGGGTCTACGGATGAGCCGCGAGACGCTGCACGGCTGGGGCCGCACCAGCCCGACGCCCGCCGAGGTGCACCGCCCGGCCGGCCTGGACGACCTGCGCGCGTCCGTCACCGCGACCGGCGGGCGCGGCGTGCTCGTGCGCGGCCTGGGCCGCAGCTACGGCGACGCCGCGCAGAACGCCGGTGGCGACGTGCTCGACCTCACCGGCTGGACGCGCATCCTCGACCTCGACGTCGCCACGGCGACGGTCACCGTCGAGTCCGGCGCCAGCCTCGACGCCCTCATGCGCGCGGTGCTGCCCTTCGGCCTGTGGCTGCCGGTCATCCCCGGCACCCGCCAGGTCACCGTCGGCGGCGCGATCGCCGCGGACGTGCACGGCAAGAACCACCACGTGCGCGGCAGCTTCGGCGACCACGTGCTGAGCATGGACGTGCTGCTGGCCTCCGGCGACGTCGTCACGGCCGCGCCCGAGGGCCCCGAGGCCGAGCTGTTCTGGGCGACCGTCGGCGGCATGGGCCTCACCGGCGTCGTGCTGCGTGCGACCGTCGCCCTCAAGCGGGTCGAGTCGTCGTTCTTCCTGGTCGACACCGACCGCGTCCCGAACCTCGACGGGCTACTTGTGTCGCTCTCGGAGGGCGACAGCCGCTACGAGTACTCGGTCGCCTGGTTCGACACCGCCACGACCGGGGCGTCCATGGGGCGGGCGGTCGTCACCCGCGGCGACCAGGCCCCGCGGGCTGCGCTGCCCGAGAGCGACCGCGCCGACGCGTTGCGCATGTCCGACCGCACCCTGGCCGCCGTCCCGTTCTCGTTCCCCCACGGCGTCGTGAACCGCTTCACCGCCCGGGCCTTCAACGCGCTCTGGTACGCCAAGGCGCCGCGCCACCGGCACGGCGAGCTGCAGAACCTGACCCAGTTCTTCCACCCGCTCGACGTGGTCGCCGACTGGAACCGCGTCTACGGCTCGGCCGGCTTCTGCCAGTACCAGTTCGTCGTCCCGTTCGGCGAGGAGGCGGCGTTCCGCACCGCGGTGGAGATGATCGCCGAGTCCGACCACGTCTCCTCGCTCAACGTGCTCAAGCGCTTCGGGGCCGGCAACCGCGGCCTGCTCTCCTTCCCCACCGAGGGGTGGACGCTCGCGGTCGACCTGCCCGTGCGGCCCGGCCTCGACGCCCTGCTGCGTGCCCTGGACGCGGTCGTCCTGGACGCCGGCGGGCGGCTGTACCTGGCCAAGGACTCCCGCGCCGACGCCGCGACGATCGCCCGCATGTACCCACGGCTGGACGCCTTCGCGGCCGTCCGCGACCGGGTCGACCCGGACCGCCGGTTCCGCTCGGACCTGGCCCGACGACTCGCCCTCTGACAGGAGAACCATGATCGACGCCCTCGGCCGTCCCCAGTCCCTGCTGCTCCTGGGCGGCACCTCCGACATCGCGCTCGCCACGGCCGAGGCCTACGCCGCGGCCGGCCCGGGCCTGCGCGTGGCGCTCGCGGCCCGCCCGTCGGCCGACCGCGACGCCGCCGTCGCGCGGCTCGAGGCGGCCGGCTGCACCGTGCGCGCGCTCGACTTCGACGCCCGCGACACCGCCTCGCACGCGTCGGTCGTCGACGCCGCCGCGCAGGACGGCGACGTCGACGTCGCGGTCGTGGCGTTCGGTCTGCTCGGCGACCAGGAGGAGGCCTGGACCGACCTCGAGGCCGCCCGTGCGCTCGCCGAGGTCAACTACGTCGGCGCCGTCACGGTCGGTGTCGCCCTCGGCGACCTGGTGCGCCGCCAGGGCCACGGCGTCGTCGTCGCGCTGTCGAGCGTCGCCGGCGAGCGTCCGCGCCGCTCGAACTTCGTCTACGGCTCGACCAAGGCCGGCATGGACGCGTTCTACACCGGGCTCGGCGACGCCCTGCGGCCGCTCGGCGGACGTGTCGTCGTCGTCCGTCCGGGCTTCGTGCGCTCGAAGATGACCGAGGGCCTGGACGCCGCCCCGCTGGCGACCACGCCCGAGGCGGTCGCCGAGGCGATCGTCAAGGCGGTCTCCGGCGGCACCGAGCAGGTGTGGGTGCCCGGCGCCATGCGCGGCGTCATGAGCGGGCTGCGTCACCTGCCGCGCGCGGTGTTCCGCCGCCTGCCCGTCTGAGCGCGGGGCCGGCGAGCGCCAGCACGAGACCCACGAGCGCGGTCACCCACGCCAGCGGCACCAGCACCCGCCAGCTCGAGGGGACGCCTGGCCGCGCTGCCCCGTCGACGGCGTAGACCTTCACGTCTCCCCCGCCGAGCCGGCGCAGCGACGCGAGCTGCTCGAACGGCAGGTCGGCGGCGCCGGGCGCGGAGCCGTCGACCACGACGACGCCGATGCCGAGCTCGGCCAGGTCCTTCGCCGTCCAGTCGCCGTCGAGCACCTCGCCGACCTCGGCCGCCCGCGGGTCCTCACCGGCGATGCGGCGGCCGGAGACGTAGAGGTCGTCGGACACCACCGTGTCGCGGTCCAGGAAGCGTCCGAGCGGGTCGAGCACCGGCCGGTCGTGGTTCCACGACGGCTGCCGATACGACGAGAAGGGCAGCACGAGGACGTCGCCCTCGGTGCCGGACTGCGTGACCCGGTCGCGCGCCTCGGCCCAGTCCTGCGGGTAGTGCGCCACCTCCAGCTGGCCGCCGACGCCCCAGGCGAGGTCGGGCAGCGCGGCGACCGGGACGAGCACGAGACCGGCCGTCGCCAGCCGGCGCGCCCCGACCGTCCGGCAGCGCTCGACGAGCCAGGCCGCGCCGTGGCCGGCGGCGACCACCTGCACGGGCGCGAGGAGGAGCAGCCAGCGCGTGCCGTCGCGCAGCAGGCCGGCGCCGGGCACCTGCGCCACGACCCAGCCCAGCGCGTCCGGCGCCACCGAGCCGGCGAGCGCGACCACCACGCCCACGACGCCGAGACCGAGCAGCGGCAGCAGGGCGTCCCCACCACGGCGGTGCCACGCCCACAGGCCCACCAGCACCAGCAGCCACAGCGCGACGACCAGGACGGCCGACGAGAACAGCGTCCGCGACACCGGCACGACCTCGGTGTTCCAGATGCCGCCGAGCGACAGCACCGCGCCGAGCCGGCCGAGGCCGAGCTCGGGCTGGGCGTCGAACAGGCGGACCGACAACGGGTCGACGACGGCGTCCGAACCGCGCAGCAGCCCGGTGACGAGCCACGGGGCGTTGAGCGCGAGGCCGAGGGCCAGCCACCGGACGCGTCCGGCCACGCCGCGGGCACAGGCGACGACGACCAGCAGGCCCATGACGCCCGTCGCCGGCGAGATCGCGGTCGCAGCCAGGCCCAGCACGGCGGGCACCCGGCGTGCCCCGAGCAGCCCGGCGAGCAGCCAGAACGTGCCGGCGTAGGCGACGAGCACGGGCCAGGAGCCCAGCGCGAGACGCTCGGCGACGAACGGGTTCCAGACCGCCAGCGTCACGGCGACGAGGCGGCCCGGGAGCGGCAGCACGCGGCAGAGCCGGGACGCGCCGGTGCCGGCCGCCACGAGCGCCCCCAGCAGCATGAGCCGCTGGACGACCCCCTGGGGCAGGACCGTCCCGGCGAGGGCCACGAGCGCGTCCGACGGCACCGCGCGCGGCAGCGCCGAGCCGAGTCCCCACACGTCCCGTCGGCCCAGCTCGAGCTGGGGCACCCAGACCATGTCGTAGGACAGCACGTACCCCGGGCGCAGCAGGGGTGCGAGGACGAGCAGGGACAGCACGACCGCGGCCACGTCGGGCCAGCGATCGGCCGGCAGCCGTCGCACGTCTCGCATCTGTCCTCCCAGGGCCTGCCACGGACGGTGACCGGCGTGGCTATTGTGCAGGGGTGACGAGACCGGCCGAGCGCCAGACCACCGTGTCCGGCGGCGCCCTCGTCGCCATGGGCATGGTCGTGATGAACGTGCTGCTGTACGGGCTCACCGTCCTGGCCGCCCGGATGCTGCTCCCCCGCGAGTTCGGCGCGCTCACCGCGCTGCTCGGCATCGTGCTCGTCGGCAGCGTCGCGTCGCTGGGCCTGCAGGCCACCGCCGCGCGACAGCTCGCCGTGGCCCCCGAGCGCCGCGACCAGGTCGTGGCCGCCGTCGCCCGCGTGACCCTGCTGGTCGGTGTGAGCGTCGCTGCGCTGGTCGCGGCGTCGTCCCTCGTGCTGACCCCGCTGCTGCGTCTGGACGACCACCGGCTCGTCGTGGTCTGCGGGCTCATCATGGTGCCGCTGGCGTTCATGGGCGCCGAGATGGGCATCGCCCAGGGCACCCGATCGTGGCACACCCTGACCGCGATCTACCTGGCCAACGGCTTCGGGCGGATCCTCGGCGGTGGGCTCGGCCTGCTGATCTCCCCCACCCCGCTCGGCGCGATCTGCGGCATCCTGCTCGGCCAGGTCGTGCCCGCCGTCGTCGGACTTCCGCTGCTGCGCGCCCACGGGCGCGGCGGCTGGGTGTCCCGCCGCATCCTGCTGCGCGAGGCGATCCTCGGCACCCAGGCGCTGGCCGCGTACTTCGCGCTGAGCAACCTGGACTCGCTCATCGCCCGCAACCGGTTCGACGAGCACGAGGCCGGCCTCTACGCGTCCGGCCTGATCCTGGCCAAGGCGGCGGTGTTCTTCCCGCAGTTCGTGAGCGTCGTGGTGTTCGCCGACCTGGCCGAGGGTGGCGGCGCCCGCGCCCGGCTGCGGGCCGTCGGGATGGTCGCCGGCCTCGGCACGCTGGCCACCGCCGGCACCGCGCTGCTGCCCGGTTTGGCGCTGATCCTCGTCGGCGGCGACCAGTACGCCGAGATCCAGGACCAGCTGTGGCTGTTCGCCCTCGCCGGCTCGGTGCTCGCCGTCGTGCACCTGCTGCTGTTCGACGCCCTGGCCCGCCACGCCCACGGCGTCACCGTCATGGTGTGGGCCGCCGTGGTCGTGCTCGTCGTCGGCGCGTACGCCCTCGACGTCCACCTGACCGGTCTGGTGACCCTCGTGACGGCGACCGCCGCCGTGCTGGCCGTCGCGCTGTGGGGCGCGTCCCGCGCGCACGACCGCAGCGTGGCCGCTCGGTGACGACGACCGACCGGCTCGCCCTCGCCCCGGTGGCCGCCGGTGACGTCGACACCGTGCACGCCGTCTTCGCAGACCCGGCCACCTGGACGCACCTGCCGTCGGGCCGGCACACGCACCCCGACCAGACCGCGCAGATGATCGACCACGCCGCCGCCGGCTGGCGGGTGCACGGGCTGGACTCCTGGACGGTGCGGATCGCCGTGCCGGTCGGCGACGTGCCCGCCGGCACCGTGGTCGGCATCGGCGGCGTCTCGCCGCGCGACCCGTTCCACTGGAACCTCGGCTACCGGCTGAGCCCCGCGGTGTGGGGACACGGCCTGGCCACCGAGCTGGCCGGGGCGGCGGTGCAGGCGGCCCACGAGCACGACGCCGACCGCCCGGTCGTGGCGCGGGCGCTCACGACCAACCCGGCGTCCATCGCCGTGGCCCGGCGGGTCGGCCTGCGCGAGGTGCTGCGCGGCGAGCGCCCGGACGGGCTGGTGCGGGTCGCGCTGGCCGACCGCGAGCTCGACGAGGCGACGCTGACCGGCGTCGCCGCCCTGGGCTGACCGACCCGGACTCGCCACCCGACGGCGCGGGCGGCCCGGACGATCGAGCTAGTGGCCGGCCTCGTGCCAGGTGCGGCCGATGCCCACCGACACGTCGAGCGGCACCGACAGGTCGGCCGCGGACGCCATCTGCGCGCGCACGAGCGCCTCGACCTGCTCCAGCTCGCCGGCCGCGACCTCGAGCACCAGCTCGTCGTGCACCTGCAGCAGCATGCGCGAGCGCAGGCCGCCCTCGCGCAGCGCCGAGGCCACACCGAGCATCGCGACCTTGATGATGTCGGCCGCCGAGCCCTGGATGGGTGCGTTCAGCGCCATGCGCTCGGCCATCTCGCGGCGCTGACGGTTGTCGCTCATGAGGTCGGGCAGGTAGCGGCGCCGGCCCAGGATGGTGGCGGTGAAGCCGGTCGTGCGCGCCTCGTCGACCAGGCCGCGCAGGTAGTCGCGGACGCCACCGAAGGTCTCGAAGTAGTCGTCCATGAGCGCCTGCGCCTCGCCCGTGGTGATGCCGAGCTGCTGGCTGAGCCCGTACGAGGACAGGCCGTACGCCAGACCGTAGTTCATCGCCTTGATGCGCGCGCGCAGCCCGCCGTCGATGGCCTCGGGGTCGCGCTCGAACACCTTCGCGGCCATGACGGTGTGGAAGTCCTGGCCGGAGTTGAACGCCGAGATGAGCCCGGCGTCCTCGGACAGGTGCGCCATGATGCGCATCTCGATCTGGCTGTAGTCGGCGGTCAGCAGCGTCTCGTAGCCGTCGCCGACGCAGAACGCCTCGCGGATGCGCCGGCCCGACTCGGTGCGGACGGGGATGTTCTGCAGGTTCGGGTCGGCCGAGCTGAGCCGGCCCGTGGCCGCGATGGTCTGGTAGTAGGTCGTGTGGATGCGGCCGTCGTCGGCGACGGTCTTCTGCAGGCCCTCGACGGTCTGGCGCAGCCGGGTGACGTCGCGGTGGTCGAGCAGGTGGGCCAGGAACGGGTGCTCGGTCTTGACGAACAGCGACTGCAGCGCGTCGGCGTCGGTCGTGTAGCCGGTCTTGGTCTTCTTGGTCTTGGGCATGCCGAGCTCCTCGAAGAGCACGACCTGCAGCTGCTTGGGCGAGCCGAGGTTCACCTCGCGGCCGATGACGTCGTACGCCTCCTGGGCCGCGACCTGCATGCGCTCGCTGAACTCGGCGTGCAGCGCGGCCAGGTGGTCGGAGTCGACCGCGATGCCGTCGCGCTCCATGACCGCCAGCACGTCGAGCAGCGGCAGCTCGACGTCGCGCAGCAGCGACAGCGAGCCCTCCGCCTCGAGCTCGGGCTGGAGCGCGCCCCACAGGTCGAGCGTCGCGCGGGCCCGCTGCACGGCGCCGTCGGCCCCGACGGTGTCGTCGTCGAAGGTCAGCTGGCCCGACGCGTCGGCGACGGTGAGCTCGCGGTGCAGGTAGCGGACCGCGAGGTCGGCCAGGTCGTACGCGCGCTGGTCGGGACGCACGAGGTAGGTGGCCAGCGCGGTGTCGGCGACCAGCCCGCGCAGGGTCCAGCCCTGGGCGGCCAGCGCGTGCACCTGGCCCTTCGCGTCGTGCAGCACCTTGGGGCGGGCCGGGTCGGCCAGCCACGCGGCCAGGGCGGCGTCGTCGTCGGCGCTCAGGGCCTCGACGTCGAGCCAGGCGGCCGCGCCGGCGGCGGTGGCGATCGCGAGGCTCTCGGCGCGGGCGGCCACCGGACGCGTCACGCCCGCGACCTCGACCCCGACCGGGTCGGTGCCGACGTGCGCGTCGAGCCAGGCCCGCAGGCCGTCGTGCGGGACGAGCGTCAGGTCGAGGTCGAGCGCCGTGCCGGCCTCGACCTCCTCGTCGGCGGCGCCGAGGTAGCTGAACAGCCGCTCGCGCAGCACGGCGAACTCGAGCGCGTCGAACACCCGGTGGATGGCCTCGCGGTCCCAGGCGGTGCTGAACGCCAGGTCGGCCGGGCCGAGCGGCAGGTCGAGGTCGCGCACCAGCGCGTTGATGCGCCGGTTGCGCAGCACGTCGTCGAGGTGGTCGCGCAGCGACTGGCCGGCCTTGCCCGGCACCTTGTCGACGTCGGCCACGAGCGCCTCGAGCGTGCCGTACTGGTTGATCCACTTGGCCGCGGTCTTGGGGCCGACGCCGGGGACGCCCGGCAGGTTGTCGCTCGTCTCGCCGACCAGGGCGGCGATCTCGGGGTAGTGCTCGGGCGTGACGCCGTACTTGTCGAGCACCGCATCGGGCGTCATGCGCGCCAGGTCGGAGACGCCCTTGCGCGGGTAGAGGACGGTCGTGGTCGGCGTGACCAGCTGCAGCGCGTCGCGGTCGCCGGTGCAGATGAGCACCTCCATGCCCTGCGCCTGCGCCTGGGTGGCCAGCGTGCCGATGATGTCGTCGGCCTCGAAGCCGTCCTTCTCGAACATCGGGATGCCCAGGGCCTCGAGCACCTCCTTGATCAAGGTGACCTGGCCCTTGAACTCGTCGGGGCTCTTGGAGCGGTTCGCCTTGTACTCGGCGTACTCGGTGGCGCGGAACGTCTGGCGCGAGACGTCGAATGCGACCGCGACGTGGGTCGGCTGCTCGTCGCGCAGGACGTTGATCAGCATCGAGGTGAAGCCGAACACGGCGTTCGTGTGCTGGCCGGTGCTGGTGGAGAAGTTCTCGACCGGGAGGGCGAAGAAGGCGCGGTAGGCGACCGAGTGTCCGTCGATGAGCAGCAGGCGAGTCACGGCCCCGACCCTACCGGCCGCGGCCGACAGCCCTCACTCGGCGAAGCGGTGCGCCTCGCGCTCGCGGCGGCGCAGCGTGCGGCGCATCGCGATGAGGCGTCCGGTGTCGCGCGAGGCGCCCGTGCGGGTGCTCAGGCGCGACTGCAGCACGCTGGTCTGGATGGCCCGGACGGTCGCCACCTGGGCGAAGCCGAGCTTGGTCAGGTAGCGGTTGGGCTCGCGGGCGTGGGCGGGCGTCACGGCGATGACCACCTCGCACGCGTGCTCCTCGCCGGCGTGCTCGGCGGCCGACAGCAGCGTCATCGCGACGGAGCGGCGGCGGAAGCGCGGCGACACGAGCAGCTCGTGGACCGTGAGCGTCCGGGTGAGGTTCAGCGGCGTGATCGTGCCGATCTGGAACATGAGGACGCCCACGAGCTCGTCGTCGACGATGGCCACGATCATGTGCCGGCCCTCGCGGGCCAGGGTCATGCCCAGGGCCTCCTCGGCCTCTTCCAGCGACGGCTCGCGCCACAGGTTGGAGTAGGCCGCGGCCTCGATGCCCTCGGAGCGGTTCGCGGACGCGCACTCCGACCACAGCGCCACGAGGTCGGCGGCGTCGGCGAGGGTCGCCTCACGCAGGGTGACGCCGGGACGCATCGGCACGGGGAGGACCTCCTGGGGGTACCGCGGGGGACGGAACGCCTCCGCGGAGGCTGGCACAGCATACCCGTCGGGGTGCCCGCGGAGACCGGCCCGGGCGGGCCCCCGCCGCTCCCCCGCGGGCCGGACGCGGCTTAGTCGAACTGCAACCAAGTTGTTACACGGGATGTGACGTAACCGGGGGTGCGGCGACCTGCGGCGCGTCTATGCTCCCAGGGACCATTCAGCGGCACGACCTGCTGCCTGAACGAACTAGGAGCCACGCGTGCGACTGCGACCCGCAGCTGTCCTCGCGGTTGTCCTGGGAGCCCTGGTCGTCGTCGGACTCGCCGCACCCGCAGGGGCTGCATCCGACGCGATCAACATCAAGGGCACTCTCAGCGACACCCGTACCGATCCCCCCGAGCCCGTCCCCGACGTGAAGATCAGCGTCGAGATCGACGGGGCCGAGGTCGCCACCGGCGTCAGCGGACCCGACGGAACCTTCGCGATCCCGGTGCCGGGCTCGCCGGACGACCTCCTCGGCCAGGACCTCACCGTCAAGCTCGACACCGAGTCCCTCCCCGAGGGCACGAGCCTGACCGACGGCAAGAAGACGTCCTTCACCGTCATGGTGAAGACGAACGCCGACATCACCGTCAACTACGGCATCGGCCCGGAGGCCGACCAGGGCCCCGGCCTGCTGCAGGAGATCGTGCAGAACAGCATCAACGGCGTCTTCCTGGGCCTGCTCCTGGCGCTCGCCGCGCTCGGCATCTCGCTGGTCTTCGGCACCACCGGCCTGACCAACTTCGCCCACGGCGAGCTGATCACGTTCGGTGCGCTCGCCGCGTACCTGCTGCAGGACGCCTTCGGCTGGAACTTCTACCTGGCCGCCGCCCTCGCGGTGGTGCTGGCCGGCGTGTTCGGCCTGGCCAACGACCGGCTGCTCTGGAAGCCGCTGCGCGGCCGCGGCACCGGCCTCATCGCGATGATGATCGTCAGCATCGGCCTGGGCATCTTCCTGCGGAACGTGTACCAGTACTTCTTCGGCGCCGACAACCACCAGTACCGCGGGGTGCCCTCGGGCAAGCTGTGGGACCTGGGCGGCGTGGGCGTCTCGCCCAAGTCGTTCTACATCGCCGTCATCTGCGTGGTCGTGCTCGTCCTGGTCTCGCTGGCCGTGACCCGCACCCGCCTGGGCAAGGCGACCCGCGCCGTCTCGGACAACCCGGCGCTCGCCGCCTCGTCCGGCATCGACGTCAACCGGGTCATCACGACCGTCTGGATCGCCGGCGCCGCGCTGGCCGGCATGGGCGGCATCATGTGGGGCCTGCAGAACGGCTTCGACTACCAGGTGGGCAACAAGATCCTGCTGCTCACGTTCGCCGCGGTCACCCTCGGCGGCCTGGGCACGATCTGGGGCACCATGGCCGGCGCCCTCATCGTGGGGCTCCTGGTCGAGCTGTCCTCGATCGTCCTGCCGCCCGAGCTCAAGTACGTGACCGCGCTCGTCGTCCTCATCCTGATCCTGCTCGTGCGGCCCCAGGGCCTGCTGGGCCGGGCTGAGCGCGTCGGCTGAGGAAAGGAGAACACTGATGAGCTGGTTCGAAGTCCTCACCAACGCGATCGAGCAGGCCGTGGGCCCGCAGGCGGTCGTGTACTGCCTGGCCGCGATCGGCCTGAACATCCACTTCGGCTACACCGGTCTGCTGAACTTCGGTCAGGCCGCCTTCATGATGGTCGGCGGCTACGCCGTCGGCGCCCTCGTCCAGACCTGGGGCCAGAACCTCTGGCTGAGCATCCTGGTCGGCCTGCTGGCCGCCGTCGTGCTCGCCCTGATCCTGGGCGTCCCGACGCTACGACTGCGAGCGGACTACCTGGCGATCGCCACGATCGCCGCCGCCGAGGCGCTGCGCCAGATCCTGGGTGCCGCCAGCCTGAACGACCAGTTCGGCGGCCAGGACGGACGCTTCGGCTTCACCGAGGCGCTGCGCGACATCAACCCCATCCCCGAGGGAGGCGTCGACCTGGGCATCATCCAGTTCCGGTCGTACGACTTCTTCATCATGCTGATCGGCTGGGTGCTGGTCGCCCTGCTGTGCGTGTTCATCTACCTGCTGATGCGCAGCCCGTGGGGCCGCGTGCTCAAGGGCATCCGCGAGGACGAGGACGCCGTGCGCAGCCTCGGCAAGAACGTCTACTCGTACAAGATGCAGGCGCTCGTGCTCGGCGGCGTCATCGGTGCGATGGCCGGCATCATGAGCGGCCTGGCCACCAGCAACGTGGCCCCGTCCGACTTCGCGACCGACACGACGTTCTTCGCCTACACCGTGCTCCTCATCGGTGGTGCGGCGCGCGTGCTCGGCCCGGTCCTCGGTGCGCTGATCTTCTGGTTCTTCCTCAACGGCCTGGACCTGTTCTTCGGCAAGGCCACGAGCGGGCAGG
Source organism: Aeromicrobium massiliense JC14 (assembly GCF_000312105.1). GTDB lineage: Bacteria > Actinomycetota > Actinomycetes > Propionibacteriales > Nocardioidaceae > Aeromicrobium > Aeromicrobium massiliense. Next base: position 727,193 of record NZ_HE978637.1, on the reverse strand, counting down.
ACCCCTTGATCCCGTCGGCAATCATGGACAGCAACCAGGCGAGCCTCATGCGCCTGATCGTGCTGGGCCTGGTCCTGATGCTGATCATGATCTACCGGCCGCAAGGCATCCTCGGAGACAGGCGGGAGCTGGCGATCGATGGGCGCTGACACCATGGACGAGAAGCACGAGACGACCCACGAGGGCGGCGACGTCATCCTGGTCGCCGACGGCGTGACCCGGACGTTCGGCGGCCTCAAGGCCGTCGACGTGGACCACTTCGAGATCCCGCGGGGCAAGATCACCGCGCTCATCGGTCCCAACGGCGCCGGCAAGACGACGTTCTTCAACCTGCTCACGGGCTTCGACAAGCCCGACGAGGGCAGCTGGACGTTCAACGGCCAGAGCCTGTCCGGCGTGCCGCCCTACAAGGTGGCCCGCCGCGGCATGGTCCGCACGTTCCAGCTCACCAAGGTGCTCTCGCGCCTCACGGTGATCGAGAACATGCGCCTGGGCGCCACCGGGCAGAAGGGCGAGCGGTTCCTGCCGAGCGTCCTGCGCTTCCTGTGGCAGGGCCAGGAGGACGCCAACACCGAGCGCGCGATGGACCTGCTGCGCCGGTTCAAGCTCGACGCCAAGAAGGACGACTTCGCCGGCTCGCTCTCGGGCGGCCAGCGCAAGCTGCTGGAGATGGCGCGCGCGCTCATGGTCGACCCCGAGCTGATCATGCTCGACGAGCCGATGGCCGGCGTGAACCCGGCGCTGAAGCAGTCGCTGCTGGGCCACGTGAAGTCGCTGCGCGACGAGGGCCGCACGGTCCTGTTCGTCGAGCACGACATGGACATGGTCCGCGACATCAGCGACTGGGTCGTCGTCATGGCGCAGGGCAAGATCGTCTCCCAGGGCACGCCGGACGCCGTCATGAGCGATCCTGCTGTCATCGACGCCTACCTGGGCGCGCACCACGACGCCGAGCTGACCTTCGACATGGAGGCGCAGATCGAGGCGGAGGCCGAGCAGGAGATCGCGGCCGAGACCGAGGAGAAGCACTGATGGTCGACTTCACCAACCCCGAGGGCGCGGTCCTGCGGGCCGACGACCTGGTCGCCGGCTACCTGCCCGGCGTCAACATCCTCAACGGTGCGAGCCTGCACTGCCACGAGGGCGAGCTGATCGGCATCATCGGGCCGAACGGCGCGGGCAAGTCGACGTTCCTGAAGTCGCTGTTCGGCCTCGTGCAGGTGCGCGAGGGCGACGTGACGCTCAAGGGCGAGAGCATCGTCGGCAAGCGCGCCGACCAGCTCGTGTCCGCGGGCATCGGGTTCGTCCCGCAGACGAACAACGTCTTCCCGTCGCTGACCGTGGGCGAGAACCTCGAGATGGGGATGTACCTGGCTCCCAAGAAGTTCAAGGAGCGGTTCGGGTACGTCACCGACATCTTCCCGCGGCTGCTGGAGCGCAAGGACCAGCGGGCCGGCTCGCTCTCCGGTGGCGAGCGCCAGATGGTCGCCATGGGCCGCGCGCTCATGATGGACCCGTCGGTGCTGCTGCTGGACGAGCCGTCCGCCGGCCTGTCCCCCGCGCTGCAGGACGAGGTGTTCCTGCAGACCAAGAAGATCAACGCCGCCGGCGTCTCGGTCGTCATGGTGGAGCAGAACGCCCGCCGCTGCCTGCAGATCTGCGACCGCGGCTACGTGCTGGACCAGGGCAAGGACGCCCACACGGCGTCCGGCCGCGCGCTGCTCAACGACCCCAAGGTCATCGAGCTGTACCTGGGCACGCTGGCCAAGGCCTGACCCGCCCGACGAAGGCCCCCGCACCCACTCGGGTGCGGGGGCCTTCTGCCGTCCGGACACCCCTCCCCCACCTGCTGGGCGCACCGTCCCGCTGGGTGTGACGTTCCGGGGCTCCGGGGCCCGTCAGGAGCCCCGGAACGTCACACTCAGCGGGCGGACGGGACCCACAGGACGTGGTGACCTGCTCCGGTGAGGCGCAAACGCACGAGCAAAGGGCCCCGGACGAGGTCACGTCCGGGGCCCTTCGTGTGCCGCTGGTCGGGCTAGGCGGCCTTGGCCGTGGCCCGGCGACGCTGGTTCCAGCCGCCGACGAGCACGAGCGTGAGCGCGATGACGAACATCGCGGTGCCGATGACGTTGACCTGCATCGGGACGCCGCGCTGGGCGGCACCCCACACGAACATCGGGAACGTGACCGTCTGCCCGGCGTTCAGGTTGCTGATGATGAAGTCGTCGAACGACAGCGAGAAGCTCAGCAGCGCCGCGGCCAGGATGCCGGGGAACACCAGCGGGAAGGTGACCCGCCAGAACGTCTGCGCCTCCGTGGCGTACAGGTCCATGGCCGCCTGCTCCAGGTTGTCGTCCAGCCCGGACAGCCGGGCCTTGACCGTGATGATCACGAACGACAGGCAGAACATGACGTGGGCGACGAAGATCGTCCAGAACCCGAGCTGCCCGCCGAGCCCGCCGGCCACGAACAGCGCCAGCAGCGACGAGCCCATGACGATCTCCGGCGAGGCCATCGGCAGGAAGATCAGCATGTTCGCCGACGACCGGCCGCGGAACGTGTGCCGGGCCAGCGCGAACGCGGCCAGCGTGCCCAGGATCGTCGCGACGAGCGTCGCCAGCAGGCCGATCTGGATGCTGGTCGACACCGCGTCGCACAGCCCCTCGGGCTTGCACGGGTTCGCCCAGTTGGAGACCGTGAACTCCTGGAACTTGTAGACGTTCCGCGAGCCGCTGGAGTCGTTGAAGCTCATCAGGGCCACGATCGCGATCGGCACCACCAGGTACACGATCACCAGGACGCCGAGGGCCAGCACCACGTGGTCGCCGATCCACCGGCCGACGCGCTGCAGCGGGCTCATGGGCGCACCTCCGTGGGAAGAGCACGGTACGGACGTCCGCCCGTGAGCGTCTGCATGGTTCGCTCGCTCCGCTCGCTCATACGAGGTCCTCCGTGCTCGAGGTGCGGGCGTACGCGACGACCATGGCCACGATGATCAGCATGAGCGTCACCGAGAGGGCACCGGCCGCGGCGTAGTCGCCGGTCGTGGTGAACAGGTTCTGGATGACGTTGCCGACCATCCGCTCGTTCGGGCTGCCCAGCAGCTCGGCGTTGATGAAGTCGCCGGCCGCCGGGATGAAGGTCAGCAGCACGCCGCCGACGACGCCCGGACGCGACAGCGGCCAGGTCACCTTCCAGAACGCGCGGGCCGGCGACGCGTACAGGTCGCTGGCCGCCTCGATCAGGCGCGGGTCGAGCCGCTCCAGGGCCGCGTAGAGGGGCAGCACCATGAACGGCAGGAAGTTGTACGTCAGGCCGGCCACGACCGCCACCGGGGTGGCGAGCAGTCGTCCGTCGTCGCCGAGCAGGTGCACCGTCTGCAGCGCGTCCACGATCCAGCCGTCGTCGCCCAGGATCAGCTTCCACGACAGCGTGCGGACCAGGAAGCTGGTGAAGAACGGGGCCACGACGAGCACGAGCATGAAGTTCTTCCAGCGGCCGGCCTTGAACGCGATCGCGTAGGCGAGCACGTAGCCGAGCACCAGGCAGAACCCGGTGGCGATGCCGGCGTAGACCAGCGAGCGCACCAGCGGACGCCAGTACTCGGTGATCGCGTCCGGGAAGTTGCTCCAGGCGAACGTGACCTCGTAGCCGGTCAGCACCGAGCCGTCCGGGTCGAACAGGCTGGTCGCGAGCAGCGAGTACAGCGGGATGGCGAAGAACAGCGCCAGCCACAACGCCGCCGGCGCGAACAGCCAGTAGCCGGTGAGCCGTCCGCGCATCAGACCTCCCCGAGACCGGCCGTGACGTCCTGGCTGGCGTCCAGCAGGAACGCGAACTCCGGGCGCCACGAGACGTCGACGGGGGTGCCGGGGGTCAGCACCTCGCGCAGACCGGTGTTCTGCTCGAAGGCGGTGATCTCCTGGCCCCACGCCATGCGCACGCGGTACTGCGTGCTGACGCCGATGAACGAGGCGTCGGTGACGACGGCGCCGGTGATGTGGTTGCCCGGGGCGTCGATCGGCTCTCCGTGACGGGCGATGAGCACCTTCTCGGGGCGCACGCCGATCCAGCCGCGTCCGGACGTCGCGTGCGCCCGCTCGCGCGGGATCGACACGGTCGTGCCGTGCATGTCGGCCTTCACCACGTCACCGTCGACGCCGATGATCTCGCCGCCGATGAGGTTCGACTGGCCCAGGAAGTTGGCCACGAACGTCGTGCGCGGGTTGTCGTACAGCTCGGCCGGCGGGCCCATCTGCTCGATGACGCCGCCGTTCATCACCGCGACCACGTCGGCCATGGTCATGGCCTCCTCCTGGTCGTGCGTGACGTGCACGAAGGTCAGGCCGACCTCGGACTGGATGCGCTTGAGCTCGACCTGCATCGAGCGGCGCAGCTTGAGGTCCAGGGCGCCGAGCGGCTCGTCGAGCAGCAGCACCTCGGGACGGTTGATCAGCGCCCGGGCCAGCGCGACGCGCTGCTGCTGGCCGCCGGAGAGCTGCGCCGGCGTCTTGTTCGCCTGCGAGGTCAGCTCGGTCAGCTCGAGCATCTCGGCGACCGCGCCCTTGACGTTCTTGATGCCGCGACGCTTGAGCCCGAAGGCGACGTTCTCGGCGATGTCCAGGTGCGGGAACAGCGCGTAGTTCTGGAACACCGTGTTGACCGGGCGCTTGTAGGGCTTGGTGTAGGTGACGTCGTCGTCGCCGAGCAGGATGCGACCGCTCGTCGGCGTCTCGAGACCGGCGACCATGCGCAGCGTCGTGGTCTTGCCGCAGCCCGACGGGCCGAGCAGGGCGAAGAAGGTGCCGGTCGGCACCACCAGGTCCAGCGCCTTCACCGCGGTGAACGAGGCGAACTCCTTGGTCAGGCCCTCGAGCCGGAGGTCACGGGTCTGTGCCCGCTCGTGGTGCTTCTCGAGCACCTCATCCACCTGTGACATCAGCGAACTCTCCTTCGTAGGCGCGGGCCTCGTACTCCTTGAGACCACGGAAGACGTGGGTCTGGGCGAGGGTCTCTTCCGTGGGGAAGATGAGCTCGCTCTCGGCGAGCTCGGGGTCGATCTTCTCCATCTCGGCCTGGGCTCCCTCGACCGGACAGATGTAGTTGACCCAGGCCGCGAGCTTCGCCGCGACGGCCGGGTCGTAGTAGTGGTCGATCCACTTCTGCGCGTTGTCCTGGTGGCCGGCCAGGTTCGGGATCAGCATGTTGTCCGACCAGATCATCGAGCCCTCCTCGGGCGTGATGAACTTCAGGTTCTCGTCGCCCGCGGCCAGCACGTCACCGGACCAGGCGACGCAGGCCAGGATGTTGCCGGCGCTGAGGTCCTGGATGTACTCGTTGCCGGTGAAGGCCCGGATCTGACCGGCGGAGCGGGCCTTGCGCAGCTTCTCCATCGCGACGGCCCAGTCGTCGTCGTCGAAGTCGGCCGGGTCGTTGCCGTCGCTCAGGAGCAGCAGGCCCATGGTGTCGCGCATCTCGGTGAGCAGGCTGACGCGCCCCTTGAGGTCGGACCGGGTCAGCAGCTCGTCCATGGTGCGCACCTCGCCCACCTCGGCGGCGTTGTAGGCGATGCCGGCCAGGCCGCTCTGCCACGGCGCGGAGTACTCGCGCTCGGGGTCCCAGTCGACGCCCTGCAGCGACGAGATGAGGTTCTGGTGCAGGTTGGGCACCTTGGCGGCGTCCAGCTTCTGGATCCAGCCCATGTTGATCATCCGGGCGGCCATCCAGTCGGTCAGCATGAACATGTCACGCTTCGTCTCCTGGCAGGCGCCCAGCTGGTTGACCACCTTGGCGAAGAACTCGACGTTGTCGTTGACGTCCGCGGTGTAGCGGACGTCGATGCCGGTGGCCTTCTCGAAGTCCTCGAGCGTCGTCGTGCCGCCGTCCTCGGCGGTGTCGATGTACTCGGGCCAGTTGGAGATCACCAGGCTCTTCTCGGTGGCCGATCGGTCGTCGGTCGTGCACGACTCAGGGTCCTGCTGACGACTCGGCGTGCCGAACAGCGGCAGGACGCCGGCACTGCCGGCGAGCACGGCTCCGGCACCGAGACCTCTCAGCACCGTGCGGCGAGTGGGTTGACGCGGCATAACACCTCCCTGAACCGGACACGGGTCGTCCGGGCCAGATCATGGTGCCGCTCCCAGGGGGGCAATGACAATGGATTCAGTGCCGATGTAACGACAACGCAACGAAATCGGTACAGGAACGCGCGTTTGAGCGACGTTTTGCTCAGTCGAGCGCGACGAAACGCGCCTGACCCAGGTGCGCGAACCGGTCCGGGTCGCAGGTCAGCACGACGACCTGGGCCTGCCGGCCGGCCAGCGCCAGCACCGTGGCCAGGCGGCGGCGCCGATCAGGGTCGCTGAACCCCAGCGAGTCGTCGAGCACGACCGGCGCGCCGTCGGCCGGGTCGACCAGGCGGGCGGTGGCCAGCCGGGTCAGCAGGGCGAGCTGCTCGCGGGCGCCGCCGGACAGCCCGGCGAACGGCACCGTGACGCCGTCGAGCGTGCGGCTCTCGACGCTGAGGTCGTCGGCGATCTCGACCGCGAAGTCGGGTCCGAACACCGGGCGGCCGAGCGTCTCGACCTCGCGGCGGAACGGGTCGACGTACCGCGCGCGGGTCTCGTGCTGGTGGCGGTGCAGCACCTCGTGCAGCAGGTCGGCGGCGGCCGCCCGGGCCCGGACGGACTCGTGCGTGCGCTCGGCGTCGTGGACGGCGGCCAGGGCCTGGTCGAGCCGGTCCTGGAGGCCGTCGCGTCCCCGGTCGTCGAGCACCGACTCCAGCCGCACCCGCTCGGCCTCGAGGGCGGCGATCTCGCGACCGGCGTTCTCGACCGCACCGCGGGCGTTCTCCAGCTCGACCTCGAGCAGCTCGGCTCCCAGGTCGTCGAGGGCGTCGCGCAGCCGCGCGACCTCGGCGCGTGCTGCGTCGCCGGCGTGCGCGGACTCGTCGGCGGTGGCCTGCAGCGCTTCGTCGAGCTGCTGGGCACGGTCGGCCTCCAGCCGGGTGCGGAGCCGGTCGAGCTCGGCGTGCGCCGCCTCGCGGCGGGCGGCGGCCCGCGCGTGGTCGGCCCGCAGGGCACCCACCTGGTCGGACAGCCGGTCGTGGTCGGCCCCGGCGTCGTCGCGCTCGCGCTCGGTCTCGCGCAGGACCCGGTCGGCGGCGTCGAGGGCGTCCTCGAGGACCTCGAGCGGCTCGGCCGGCGCGGCCTCGGCCCGCTCCTCGAGCACGGTGAGCCGGGCGGTCAGCCGGTCCAGGCTCTCCCCCGCCAGCACCAGGTCGCGGGTCGCCGCGGCGGCCTCGGCCGCCCGGACCAGGTCGGCGTGCTCGGCCGCCTTCTCGCGGGCCGCGACCAGGTCGGGCACGTCGTGCGCGGCGAGCAGCGCCGCGAGGACGTCGCGGACCCGGCCCACCCGCTCGGCCTGCTCGTCGGCACTGCGGTCGGGCAGCACCCGGACGCGGACCACGTCGGGGACGTCGACCTCGGTCTCGGCGATGACCTCGTGCTCGACGACGCGCACCACGGGACGTCCGTCGAGGTGGACGACCGCGTCGCCCAAGGGCTCGACGACGATGCGGGCGGCGCCGGCCCGGGCGGCAGCCAGGGCGCTGTCGACGTCGAGCTGGGCCTGCTCGACCCGGCGCAGCGCGGCCGCGTCGAGCCCGTTGCGCTCCTGCGCCTCGTGCGCGGACCGCAGCTCGTCGGCGGCCTTCTGCGCCCGCTGCACGCGGTCGCGCAGCGAGGCGAGCTCGGCGCCCGCCCGGGCCTGCTCGACCTGGCGTCGGGCCGCGGCGAGGGCGGCGGTCGCGTCGCCGTGAGCCTGCCGGGCGGTCTCGCGGCGCTCGACGGCCGGGGCTAGCAGCGTCTCGGTCTCGGCGAGCCGGGCCGCGACCTGCTCGTGCTCGACGTCGAGGGAGGTGAGCGAGCGCTGACGCTCGGCCACCTCGGCGACCAGGACCTGCCGTTCCTCGACCCGGCGGCGGGCGTCCGCGGCCACCAGCTCGGCCTCGCGGACGGCGGCCTCGGCCCGCTCGAGCTCACGACGCAGCCCGACGACGGTCTGGTGGCGCTGCTCGACCTGGGCGAGCACCTCGGCCCGCTCGGCGACGCGCGGCTGGAGGTCGGCCAGACGCGAGACGGTGCGGGCGTGCGCCTCGAGGTCGGACTCGACCCGGGCCATCGCCTCGCGGGCCTGGCTCAGCTCGTGCTCGGCGTCGGCCCGACGCTGCTCGGCATCGGCGAGCTCCTTGGTGGGCTTGCCCGTGGCGGTCAGGTAGAGCGCCCGCTCGGCCGCGGCGCGGTCGACGAGCGCGGCGTGCACCGAGCCGTCGTCGGCCCCGGCGCGTCCGGACAGGGCGGCCTGCAGCGGGGTGGCCCGGCCCAGCGCCGGCTGGTGCAGCGAGTCGCCCTGCACCTGCTGCAGCGCGTCCCACAGAGTGGCGTCCAGGGTCTCGGCGAACATCGCCTCGACCCGGTCGTGCGCCTCGTCGCCGGACAGCTGCTGGCGACGCGGGGCCAGCACGGTGAGCTCGGTGCGGTGCTTGCGCAACCACCGCTTGGTGTAGACGAAGTGGTACGGCCCGGTCTCGACCTCGATCTCGACCTCGGGGCCGACGTCGCGGTGGGTGGGCTGCACGGCCTTGACGTCGCGGTGCGAGGAGGCGCTCTTGTACTGGCGCACCAGCCTGAGCCCCTCCGCCAGGGACGACTTGCCGACCTCGTTCGGACCCACGACGACCGTGACGCCGGGCGCGTCGAGCCGGACCTCGGACTCCTCGACGCCGCGGAAGTCCTTGAGCCGGATGCGCAGCAGCCTCATCGGGCACCTGCCGAGGCCAGGCGGTACAGCAGGCTCAGCGCGTCCTGCGCGGCCGGGTCGTCGGCCGAGCGGGCCACGAGCTCGTCGACCGCCTCGCGGGCGAACCCGGTGAGCCCGAGCTCGTCCATGTCGCCGTCGGCCGGGCGGACCGCCAGGTCGGTGTGCCTGGCCCACAGGTCGAGCAGCGCGTACAGCGAGCCGGCATCGTCGAGGAGCGCGTCGAGCCGGGCCTTCTCGGCGACGCTCAGCGTGCCCGTGAGCGAGAGCCACACCGCGGTGCGCTCCTTGGCCGGCTGCTCGCGCAGCCAGCGCTCGAGGTCGTCGAGGTCGGCGGAGGAGTCGAGCCGCGCCTGGTGCGCGACGAACCGCCACGACCCGACCCGGACCGGCTCGACCGACACCGCACCGTCGTCGGCGACGTCGACCACCAGCACGTTGCCGGGGTCGTCCTCGAGCCGGCTCGTCACCTCGGGGGCTCCGGGGTACCAGACGCGGTCGGTGACCCGGGTGGTCGAGTGCCGGTCGCCCAGCACGGCGACGTGGGCCAGGCCGGCGTCGAGGGCGGCCGTGAGCCCGGGCTCGCTGATCGTCGAGGGGTTCGTGCGGTCGAAGCCGACCACGGAGCCGTGGCCGGCGACCACGCGCGCGACGCCGGGGGCAGGCGGCTCGAGCCCCTCGAGGGCGTCGGCCACGAGGTCGCTCAGCGGGCGCTTGGAGTACCACGGGGCGGCGACGAGCTCGGCGCCCGGCGCGACCTCGTGCAGGCCGGGGCGGTCGAGGACGTGGACGTGCTCGGGGCAGCCGGCCAGGAACTCCGGCGAGCGGTAGACCGAGGCGGCGTCGAGCGGGTCGTGGTTGCCCGGCAGCAGCCAGACCGGGACCGGGACGTCGCGCAGCGCGTCGAACGCGCGGCCGACGACCTGGCGGTCGAGCTGGTTGGACTCGAAGACGTCGCCGCAGACCAGGACGAAGGCGGCCCCGTGCTCGGCCGCGACCCGTCCGGTGGCGCGGACGGCGTCGAGCCGCGCCTGCGCGAAGCGGGGCCGCGCCTCCGCCTCCAGGAAGTGCGCGGTCATGCCGATCTGCCAGTCGGCGGTCGCCACGAATCGCATGCTGCGAGCCTAGGTCCGGGGGCTGACAGAATCCGGCAGCCTCACCCGGCGTGTACGTCACGTCCCGTCGGCGAGCGCGCCGCACGGAGCCGGCCCGCGGACGTGGGACGCTGTTGGGAATGGATCCCAGTCGACCGCTGTTGTGGCGGGCACGAGAAAGGACTGGCACATGACCATCTACCAGAAGCCGAGCTACACGGACGCCCAGATCGAGGCCATGGAGGTCTTCGACGCGTTCCGCCTCGGTGAGGAGCTGCTCGACTCGCGCTGGCCGCGCGAGGCGATCCGGGTGCTCGCCAAGGTGGTCGACGCCGAGCCGCGCAACGCCGCCGCGTGGGAGCTCATGGGACGCGCGCGCTTCGCCGCCGCCCTGCTGGTGCCGGCCGAGGAGGCGTTCCGCCGCCTGGTCGAGCTGGAGCCCACCAGCCAGTGGGCGCACACCGCGCTGGGCCTGAGCCTGGACCGGCAGAGCCGCCACGCCGAGGGCGCGATGTTCCACCGCATGGCCGCGGCCATGGGCGCCGACGCGCGCGACGCCACCCGCGTCGACCTGGTCGACGACAAGGGCCTGGTCTGACCTGGGCCTGGGTGCCGGCTGCCGTGGCCGCCGCCCTCGTGCTCGTCCCGCCGGCGTGGACGTTCTCGCGCCACGTCGTGACGCTCGTGCACGAGGCCGGCCACGCGCTGGCCGCGCTCCTCACCGGACGCCGGCTGCAGGGCATCCGGCTGCACCGCGACACGTCCGGCCTCACGGTCTCGGTCGGACGTCCGCGCGGCCCGGGCATGGTGCTGACCGCCGCGGCGGGCTTCCTGGCCGCTCCCCTGCTGGGGCTGCTGCTGGCGGCGCTCGCGGCGGTCGGCGGCACCCGCTGGTCGCTCGGCGTCGCGGTCGTCGTGCTGGCCCTGGTCCTGCTGTGGGTGCGCAACCTGTTCGGGCTGCTCGTCGTGGCGCTGTGCGGCGCCGGCGTCTACGCGCTCGTGCGCTGGGGCTCGGTCCCGGTGCAGGAGGGCGTGGCCGCCGGCGCCGCCTGGTTCCTGCTGCTCGGCGGCCTGCGCACCACCGTCGAGCTGTGGCCGCACCGGCGGCGCAGCCGCACCCGGACGTCCGACGCCGACGTGCTCGCCCGGCTCACCCGCGTCCCGGCCCCGCTGTGGAACCTGCTGCTCGTGGCCGCCGCCGCAGGTGCGCTCGTGCTGGCCACGTCCTGGCTGCCGGTGCTCGACTGACCGCCTGGGAGGATGGCGCCGTGTTCACCGTCGGCAAGCAGCTCCCCGGGACCCTCGGACGCACCGGCGTCCTCTCCACCCCGCACGGCGACGTGCGCACCCCCGCGTTCGTCCCCGTGGGCACCAAGGCGACGGTCAAGGCGGTGCTCCCCGAGGCCATGGCCGAGCTCGGCGCGCAGGCGCTGCTGGCCAACGCCTACCACCTGTACCTGCAGCCGGGCGCGGACGTCGTCGACGAGGCCGGCGGCCTGGGCGCGTTCATGGGCTGGCGCGGCCCGACGTTCACCGACTCCGGCGGCTTCCAGGTGCTGAGCCTGGGCGCCGGCTTCCAGAAGACGCTGTCGATGGACTCCACGACGGCGACCGCGGACGACGTCATCGCGCCGGGCAAGGAGCGCCTGGCCCACGTCGACGAGGACGGCGTCACGTTCCGCTCCCACCTCGACGGCAGCAAGCACCGGTTCACGCCCGAGGTGTCGATGGGCATCCAGCACCAGCTCGGCGCCGACGTCATCTTCGCCTTCGACGAGCTGACCACGCTGATGAACAGCCGCGGCTACCAGATCGAGTCGCTGGCCCGCACCCAGCGCTGGGCCGAGCGCTGCGTCCGCGAGCACGAGCGGCTCACGCAGGAACGGGCGGACAAGCCGTACCAAGCGCTGTTCGGCGTCGTGCAGGGCGCGCAGCACGAGGACCTGCGCCGCCAGGCCGCCCGCGACCTGCGCCCGCTCGGCTTCGACGGCTACGGCATCGGCGGCGCGATCGAGAAGGAGCGGCTGGGCGAGATCACGTCCTGGGCGGTCTCCGAGCTCGAGGAGGACAAGCCGCGCCACCTGCTGGGCATCGGCGAGCCGGACGACTTCTTCGCCGCGGTCGAGGCCGGCATCGACACCTTCGACTGCGTCTCCCCCACCCGCGAGGCCCGCCGCTCGCGCGTCTACACCCGCGACGGCCGGTTCAACCTGCTGCAGGCGCGGTTCAAGCGCGACTTCACGCCGATCGACGAGACGTGCGACTGCTACACGTGCACGCACTACACGAAGGCCTACCTCCACCACCTGTACAAGGCCAAGGAGTACCTGTCGGCCACGCTCGCCTCGATCCACAACGAGCGATTCACCGTGCGGCTGGTCGACGACATCCGCGCCTCGATCGAGGACGGGACGTACGCCGACGTCAAGGCCGACGTCCTCGCCCGCTACTACGCGTCCTGAGCGGGCCTCCGTCCGGCGGTGAGCTGGCGTCCACCCGGACGCCCACGGTGGACGCTCACCCACCGCCGCCCCTCACCGGTGGACGCTGTCTCACCGCCGTCCGGGCTGGCGGGTGTCAGTCGGTGGTGGTGGGCGCGTCGTCCCAGTAGCCGGGCTCGCGCTGCTTGAGCCAGGCGATCACGACGACGGTGACCGGCATGACGACCAGCTCGACGAGCACCTTGTAGACGAAGCCGACGACCGCGTAGTTCCAGAACTGGCCCATCGACGTGATGCCGATGGCCGACGCGGCGATGGCGCAGAAGATGAGCGTGTCCGCGGCCTCGCCGACGCCGGTCGACGTCGCCAGGCGCGCCACCAGCCCGCGCTCGGCGGTGCGCTCCTTCATCCGCACGAGCACGTACGAGTTCAGCAGCTGGCCCACCACGTAGCCGGACATGGACGCCAGCAGGATCTGCGGCACCTGGCCCAGCACGGCCTCGAACGCCCCCTGGTTCTCGTAGAACGACGCGGCCGGCGCGTGCTCGACCGCGACGAACGTCAGCGCCGCGACGATCGAGGCGCCGAACCCGACGATCACCGCACGGCGCGCGGCGCGGAAGCCGTACACCTCGCTGATGACGTCGCCCAGCACGTAGGCCAGCGGGAACAGGAACGCGCCCCCGTCGGTGATCACCGGCCACAGCTGCAGCGAGCCGAGCGACCACGAGCCCGAGCCGAGCTCGATGCCCTTCGTGGCGACGATGTTGGAGACGACGAGCACGACGCAGAACAGCGCCAGGATCACGTCGAAGTGGGTGCGGGTGCGCGCGGCGTAACGGACGCGCGTGGAGGGGGCTGTCACGGGCTTCATCCAACCACCGACCGACCCTCTGGGAGAATCCGACCATGACCGCCGCGCTGCCCGACCGCACCGACGTCCTCGTGGTCGGGGCCGGCCCCGCCGGGTCCGCCGCGGCGGCCTGGTCCGCGCGCCACGGACTGGCCACGGTGCTGGCCGACGCGGCCGTCTTCCCGCGCGACAAGACCTGTGGCGACGGCCTCACGCCGCGGGCGATCGCCGAGCTCGACCGGCTCGGCCTCGGACCCTGGACGCGCTCGCACGGCACCAACCGCGGCCTGCGCGCGGCGGGCTTCGGGCACGAGCTGCTGCTCCCCTGGCCCGGCGGCTCGCTGCCCGACCACGGCTCCGCGGTCCCCCGCACCGAGCTGGACGCCCACCTGCGCGAGACCGCCCTGGCCGCCGGCGCCACGCCGCTCGACGGAGCCCGCGCGACCGACGTCGAGCGCGACGCCGCCGGCCGCGTCACCGGCGTCGTGTTCAGCCTCGGCCGCGGCACCGAGCCGCACGTCGTGCGCTGCGACCGGCTCGTCGTCGCCGACGGCGTCCGCTCGCCGATCGGCCGCGTGCTGGGCCGCGAGTGGCACCGCGACACCGCCTACGGGGTGGCCGGACGCTCGTACGTGAAGTCCGGGCGCACCGACGACCCCTGGATCTCCTCGCACCTGGAGCTGCGCGACGAGACCGGCACCGTCCTGCCCGGCTACGGCTGGATCTTCCCGCTCGGCGACGGCGAGGTGAACCTCGGCGTCGGCGCGCTGGCCACCTCCAAGCGTCCGGCCGACCTCGCCGTGCGCCCGCTCATGAACCTGTACGCCGACCAGCAGCGCGACACCTGGGAGCTCGGCGACGAGCTGCGCGCCCCCACGTCCGCGCTGCTGCCGATGGGCGGTGCCGTCTCCGGCGTGGCCGGCCCGAACTGGGCGCTGATCGGCGACGCCGCCGCCTGCGTCAACCCGCTCAACGGCGAGGGCATCGACTACGGCCTGGAGACGGGCCGGCTCGTGGCCGAGCAGCTGGCCGACGGCGCCGACCTGGCCGCCGCCTGGCCCGCGCTGCTGCGCCGGCACTACGGCGAGGCGTTCTCCATCGCCCGCCGACTCTCGGGCCTGCTGACCGTGCCCCGGGTGCTGCCGACCTTCGGCCCGCTCGGGATGCGCTCCAAGGTGCTCATGACCGTCGCCCTGCGCGTCATGGGCAACCTGGTCACCGACGAGGACCGCGACGTCACCGCCCGGCTGTGGCGGGCCGCCGGACGCGCGTCCGTGCGGCTGGACGCCCGCCCGCCGTTCGCCTGACCTAGGCGCCCAGCACGGCCAGCAGCCGGTCGACGTCGGTGTCGTCGTTGTAGAGGTGGAAGCCGATGCGCACGCGACCGGCCCGCACGGCCGCGCGCAGGCCCGCGTCCGCCAGCCGCTGCTCGACCCCCTCGGACTCGAGCGCGACGATCGCCGACGGAGCGGGCGGCTGGCCCACCGCGTCGCGCACGCGGTCGGCCAGCCCGATGCAGTGCCGCTGCACGGCGGTCATGTCCAGCGACGCCAGCCAGGGCATGGCCACGCCGGCCCCGAGCAGCGTGAACCACGACGGCGACGTGTCGAGCCGGCGTCCGTCGGTGGCCAGCAGCGCCGGCAGCTCGTAGGTGTTGGCCCACGGACGCTCCGAGGCGTACCAGCCGGCGGCGTGCGGGACGAGGGTGGCCGCCAGCTCCGGACGCACGGCCATCCACGCGGCGCCACGCGGCGAGAGCAGCCACTTGTAGCTGCCGCCGACCACGACGTCCGCCCAGACGGCGTCCAGGGCCATCCAGCCCATCGCCTGCGTGACGTCCAGGACGACCCGGGTGCCGCGTCCGGCGATGCTGGCGCGCAGCGCGACGGTGTCGAGCACAGCACCGTCGGCCGACTGCACGAGGCTCACGGCGACCAGGTCGAACTCCCCCGCGCGGCGCTCGAGCTCGCCCGGGGCGAGCGCCGTCACCGTGACGCCACGGCCGCGCTGGGCGTCGAACGGAGCGGTGACGCTGGTGAACTCGCCGGCGACGGTCGCGACGCGCGCGCCGTCCGGCACCCCGGCGGCGACGAGCCCGAGCAGGCCCGAGACGCTGCCGCCCATGCTGACATCCGCCACCGGCACGCCGGCGAGCGACGCGAACGCGGTACGGGCGGCAGCGACCGACACGTCGAAGTCGCGAGGCGCCATCTCGCCGAGCTCCCAGGCCCGCAGGGCGCCGCGCAGCACCTCGCCCTGCCGGCGGGAGGCCAGTCCGTAGGTGGCCGAGTTCAGGTATCCGGGGGCGCCGTCGAAGGTCTCGCCGTGGGCTTCTCGCACCCGCCGGACGCTACCGACGTCCGGGGTCCGGCGGGAGGGCCACTCGCGTCGCGGTGGACCCCTGCCGCCCGACCGGCGCCCGGGTGACCGATCTGCGGGTACCGGCCCGCTGCCGGGGTGGCGTGCGCCACAATGCTCGGCATGGATGCTGACGTCGTCGTCGTGGGGGCCGGTCTCGCCGGTCTCGTCGCCACTGCCGAGCTCGTGGAGGCCGGCCGCTCGGTCGTCCTGGTCGACCAGGAGGGCGAGCAGGGCCTCGGCGGCCAGGCCTGGTGGTCGTTCGGCGGGCTCTTCCTGGTCGACTCCCCCGAGCAGCGCCGGCTGCGCATCAAGGACTCGGTCGACCTCGCGATGCAGGACTGGCTCGGCAGCGCCCAGTTCGACCGCGCCGAGGACGACCACGCCCGTCGCTGGGCCGAGGCGTACGTCCACTTCGCCGCGGGCGAGAAGCGCGCCTGGCTGCACGAGAAGGGCCACCGGCTGTTCCCGGTCGTCGGCTGGGCCGAGCGCGGCGGCGGCCTCGCCGGCGGGCACGGCAACTCCGTCCCCCGCTTCCACATCACCTGGGGCACCGGCCCGGGCATCGTCGAGCCGTTCGAGCGCGTGGTGCGCGAGGGCGTCGCGCGCGGCCTGGTGACCTTCGCCTTCCGCCACCGCGTCGACGAGCTCGTGGTCGAGGACGGCCGCGTCACGGGCGTCCGCGGCACCCGCCTCGCCCCCGACACGTCCGCCCGCGCCATGGCCACCAACCGCGACGCCGTCGGCGACTTCGAGCTGCGGGCCCAGGCGGTCGTGCTGACCTCCGGCGGCATCGGCGGCAACCACGAGCTCGTCCGCGAGGTCTGGCCCGACCGCCTGGGCACGCCGCCCGAGCACATGCTGTCGGGCGTCCCGGCCCACGTCGACGGCCGCATGCTGGGCATCGCCGAGTCCGCGGGCGCGAACCACGTCAACCGCGACCGGCTCTGGGCCTACGTCGAGGGCATCGAGAACTACGACCCGGTCTGGCCGATGCACGGCATCCGCATCCTGCCCGGCCCGTCGTCGCTGTGGCTGGACGCCGAGGGCAACCGCCTGCCCGTGCCCGGCCTGCCCGGCTTCGACACCCTCGGCACGCTCAAGCTCCTGCGCGAGACCGGCCACGACCACAGCTGGTTCGTGTTGACGCAGAAGATCATCGAGAAGGAGTTCGCGCTGTCGGGCTCCGAGCAGAACCCCGACCTCACCGGTCGCAGCGTCAAGGAGCTGCTGCGCCAGCGGCTCGGCAAGGGCGCGCCCGGCCCGGTCGAGGCGTTCAAGGAGCGTGGTGCCGACTTCGTCGTCGCCGACACCCTCGAGCAGCTCGTCGACGGGATGAACGCCGTCACCAAGGAGCCGCTGCTGGACGCCGCCCGGGTGCGCGGCGTCGTCGAGGCGCGCGACCGCGAGATGCGCAACCCGTTCACCAAGGACCTGCAGGTCGCGGCCATGCGCCAGGCCCGCAGCTACCTGGGCGACAAGCTCATCCGCGTCGCGTCGCCGCACGAGCTGCTCGACCCCAAGGCCGGCCCGCTCGTCGCCGTCCGGCTGCACGTGCTGACCCGCAAGTCGCTCGGCGGCCTGCAGACCGACCTGGACTCGCGCGTGCTGCGCGCCGACGGCACCCCGTTCGACGGGCTGTACGCGGCGGGCGAGGTCGCCGGGTTCGGCGGCGGCGGCGTGCACGGCTACAACGCGCTCGAGGGCACGTTCCTGGGCGGCTGCCTGTTCTCCGGCCGGGCGGCCGGACGCGCGCTGGCCCGCGACCTGTAGGTCGCGGACGGCGCCGCCGGGTCAGACCAGCACGGACGCGGCGGCGATCGGCACGGCGGCGCTGTAGAGGAAGCCCTGGCCCTGGTCGCAGCCGAGCCCGCGCAGGTGCTGCTCCTGGCCGGGCGTCTCGATGCCCTCGGCGACGACGGCCATGCCGAGCGTGTGGGCGAGCAGGATGATCGACTCCACGATGCTCGCGTCGCGCTCGTTGTCGTCCATCTTGGCGACGAACGAGCGGTCGATCTTGATCTTGTCGATCGGCAGCCGGGTCAGGTAGCCCAGGCTCGAGAAGCCGGTGCCGAAGTCGTCGATGACGATCTTGACGCCGAGCGAGCGCACCGCGCGCATGACGTCGACGACCTCCATCGGGTCGCTGACCAGGATGTTCTCGGTGATCTCCAGCTCGAGCATCGTCGGGTCGAACCCGGTCTGCTCGGCGATCTGGCGCACCAGGCCGGGCAGGTCGCGGTCGCGGAACTGCTGCGGCGAGACGTTCACCGACAGCCCGACCGGCCGGTCCAGGCGACGGCAGAGCTCGGCCACCTCGGCGCAGGCGGTGCGCAGCACCTTCTCGCCCAGGTCGGAGATGAGGCCGTGGTCCTCGGCCAGCGGGATGAACCGGCCGGGCGAGACGACGCCGAAGCGCGGGCTGGTCCAGCGGGCGAGGGCCTCGAACGCGGCGACGTTGCCGGTGCGCAGGTCGACCAGCGGCTGATAGGAGACCGTCACCTCGGACTCGTTGATCGCGCGGCGCAGGCCGCTGGCCAGCTGCAGCTTCTCGCGGTCGGCGTCCATCGACGGCACGAACACCTTGATGGTGTTCCGGCCGGCGACCTTGGCCTGGTACATCGCGGTGTCGGCGCGCTTGAGCAGCTCGGTGGCGTCGGCACCGTCGCGCCCGGCGAGCGCGACACCGATGCTCACGCCGACCAGGTCGAGGTCGTCGCTGTCGACGTCGGTCGTGGCGACGCGCTCCTGGATGACCCGGGCGCGAGACATGGCGTCGGGCTCGTCCAGCACGTCGACGACGGTGGCGAACGCGTCGCCACCGATGCGGGCGGTGACAGCGCCGGGGCCGGCACCCTCGCGGATGCGCTCGGAGACCGCGCGGAGCACGGCGTCGCCGACGTGGTGGCCGAGCGTGTCGTTGACCGTCTTGAAGTGGTCGACGTCGAGCACCATGAGCGCCAGCGGCGCGGACGGGCGGCGCAGCAGGATGTCGTCGATGACCGAGACCAGGAACGCCCGCGTCGGCAGTCCGGTCAGCTGGTCGTGGCGGGCGAGCCGCTCGGCCTCGGCCGAGGCCTCGACCCGCTGGCTGTTGTCGTACGCGGCGAACAGGTAGCCGCTCGCCGTGCCGTCGCCGCCCATGGGGGTGAGGAACTCCGCGACCGGGACGCGGGCGCCGTCGGGGCGCACGTACGTCCACTCGCGGCGGGCGCCGGGCTCGAGGTCGGCCAGCGTGCGCAGCACGGCGAAGGACGGCGCGTCGTCGCCCTCGGGACGCGCCTGGGGCACGTCGAGGCCGGCGGCGGAGAGCTCGTCGGGGTCGTGCAGGTCGGCCAGGTCACGCTCGAGCAGCTCGGCCGGGTCGACGCCCAGCAGCGTGCCCGCGGCGGCGTTGGCCGACACGATGACGCCGTCGGCGTCGGTGGTCACGATGCTGATCGGGACGCTGTCCAGGATCGTGCGGCGGCCGGCGTCGAGCCGGGCCTGCTCGGTGGGCACCCGGGTGCGGGCGTCGGTCGCGGAGGCGACCACCAGCGGCTCGTCGTCACCGTGCAGCAGCGACAGGCGCACGTCGACGTGCAGCGTGGTGCCGTCGGGCCGGCTGAGCACGAGCTCCTCGGCGACGCCGAACGTCTCGCGCGTGACGGCCAGGGCGAGATGGGCCTCGGTGGTCTCGGTGTGGAACGTGTCGGGCACGAAGGCGCGCACGTCCAGGCCGACCAGGTCGTGCGGCTCGCACCCGAGGAGGCGTCCGGCCTCGGGATTGGCCATGCGGATGCGCCCGCGCAGGTCCCAGACCAGCACGCCGGTGGAGATGGACTCCACGACGTCACGCCACGAGCCCTCGTCGGGTCGCTCGTCGGCGGCGCTGTCCTCCACGGACATCGACCCTCCCGTTGCTCGAACACCCGGAGCATAGCGATCCCGCGCCCCTCAGTTCAGCAGGACGTGCCGATAAGGTCGACCTGTGCTTCGCGTCGCCACCGTCAACGTCAACGGCATCCGTGCCGCCTACCGCAAGGGCATGGACGCCTGGCTCGCCGACCGCGGCTGCGACGTCGTCGCGCTGCAGGAGGTCCGGGCCCCCGACGACATCGTCCGGGAGATCACCGCCGAGTCCGGCCTGCACGTCGTGCACACCGAGGCGGCCGACAAGGGACGCGCCGGCGTGGCCGTCCTCAGCCGGTTCGAGCCCAAGGACGTGCGGGTCGGCAACGGCGACGACTACTTCGACACGTCGGGCCGCTGGATCGAGGCCGACTACGTGCTCGACGACGGCAGCGCGCTGACCGTCGTGTCGGTCTACGTGCACTCCGGCGAGGCCGGCACCCCGCGCCAGGACGACAAGTACCGCTTCCTGGACGCGATGAGCGAGCGCATGCGCGACCTGCGCGCCACGGGCACCCACGGGCTGCTCATGGGCGACCTGAACGTCGGCCACACCGAGCGCGACATCCGCAACTGGAAGGGCAACCTCAAGAAGGCCGGCTTCCTGCCCGAGGAGCGCGCCTACTTCGACCGCTTCCTGGGCGAGCTCGGCTGGGTGGACGTCCACCGCCAGCTCAGCGGCGACGTCGACGGCCCGTACACCTGGTGGTCCATGCGCGGGCAGGCGTTCGACAACGACACCGGGTGGCGCATCGACTACCACCTGGCCACGCCCGAGCTCGGCGCCCTGGCCCGCCAGGCGTGGGTCGATCGGGCGGCGAGCTGGGGCGAGCGCTGGTCCGACCACGCCCCCCTCGTCGTCGACTACGACCTCTAGACCGCGACGCGCCCCGGTCCGCACGGCGGGCCGGGGCGCCCTCGTCTGGAGATTTGCATAACCACCTGATATACATGGTTGCGTGAATCAACTTGAACTGGCGAGCGCGCTGCGCACGTTCGCGGTGGACGTCGCGCGGAGCACCCGCTCGACGTCCATGAGCCGGGTCGCCGCGGCGACCCTCGGCGTCCTGGAGCGCTCCGGCGGACGGCGGATCACCGCGCTGGCCGACCAGGAGGGTGTCAGCCAGCCGGCGATGACCGGGCTGGTGCAGCGGCTCGAGGCGTCCGGCCTCGTGCGCCGCGAGGACGACCCGGCCGACGGGCGCGTCAGCCTCATCTCGATCACCGACGCCGGCCGCGAGGCGCTCCGCACGCGCCGGGCCGAGCAGGACGCCGCCATGGGCGCCTGGCTCGACCGGCTCTCCCCCGCCGAGCGCGACCTCCTGGCCGCCGCCGCACCCGTCCTGCTCACCTACCCCGACACGGAGGACCATGCACACCGCTGAGCCCGTCAGCATGTTCAAGCAGCCGAAGGCGGTCTACGCCGTCGCCTTCGCCTGCGTCATCTCGTTCATGGGCATCGGCCTGGTCGACCCGATCCTGCCGGCGCTCGCCACCGAGCTGGACGCCACACCGAGCCAGGTCACCCTGCTGTTCACCAGCTACCTGGTCGTCACCGCGCTCATGATGCTGGTGACCAACGCGATCTCCAGCCGCATCGGCGCCAAGGCCACCCTGCTCACCGGCCTGGTGATCATCGTGGTGTTCGCCGCGCTCGCCGGCTCGACCGACTCGATCGGCGGCATCGTCGCGTTCCGCGCCGGCTGGGGCCTGGGCAACGCGCTGTTCATCGCGACCTCGCTGGCCGCGATCGTCTCCAGCGCCCGCGGCGGGTTCGCCGGCGCGATCATCCTCTACGAGGCCGCCCTGGGCCTGGGCATCGCCGCCGGGCCGCTCGTCGGCGGCCTCCTCGGCGACATCAGCTGGCGCGGCCCGTTCTACGGCGTCGCCGTGCTCATGGCCCTGGCGCTCGTCGCCACGGCCGTCCTGCTGCCGTCCACGCCGCGCCCCGCCCGCCCGACGTCCGCCGCCGCTCCGCTGCGCGCCCTCGGCCACCGCGGCCTGGCGCTCATGAGCGTCGCCGCCCTGCTCTACAACTGGGCCTTCTTCACGATGCTCGGCTACGCGCCGTTCCCGATGGACCTCGAGGCCATGCAGCTGGGCTGGGTCTTCTTCGGCTGGGGCGTCCTCGTGGCCCTGTTCTCGGTGGTCGGCGCGCCGCGCCTGCAGAGCCGCTTCGGCACCGCCCGCTCGCTGTACGGCGCGCTGGCCGGCTTCGCGGTCGTGCTCGCCGTCATCGCCGCGTTCCCCGAGGACCGCACCGTGCTGGTCGCCTGCGTCATCGTGTCGGGCGTCTTCATCGGCATCAACAACACGCTCACCACGCAGGCGGTCATGATCGTCGCGCCGGTCGAGCGTCCGGTGGCGTCCGCGGCCTACGGCTTCGTGCGCTTCATCGGCGGCGGCCTGGCGCCCTACGCCGCGGGCAAGCTGGTCGAGCACCTGAACCTGCACGTGCCGTTCGCGATCGCCGCCCTGGCCGCGCTCGCCGCCGTCGGCGTGCTCGCCACCAACCGCCGGGCGCTCGACGCGGCCGACGCGGGCATGGACGAGGAGGGGCACCAGGTCACCGACGCGGACGCCGTCGCCGGCGAGGTCGCCGACGAGATGGGTGGCGCGCCGGGCGCCATCGACCAGGTCGTCCACGCGCACGACCGCGTGTGACCCCCGCCGGCCGGTCGGGGCGTGGCTGGGAGGATGAGCGGGTGACCACGACCCCCCTCCACGACCCCGACTGGCGCGGCTTCGCCAGCGACAACTACGCCGGCGTCCACCCCGAGGTGCTGGCCGCCCTGGCCACCGCCAACGGCGGCCACCAGGTCGCGTACGGCGAGGACGCGTACACCGCCCGCCTGCGGCAGGTCGTCCGCGAGCACCTCGGCGAGCAGGCCGAGACGTTCCCGGTCTTCAACGGCACCGGCGCGAACGTCGTGTCGCTGACCAGCGTCCTGCCCCGCTGGGGCGCCGTCGTCGCCGCGAGCACCGCGCACATCAACACCGACGAGGCCGGCGCCCCCGAGCGCATGACCGGCCTCAAGCTGCTCACCGTGCCCACGCCGGACGGGAAGCTCACGCCCGAGCTGGTCGACCGCGAGGCCTGGGGCTACGGCAACGAGCACCGCGCCCAGCCGCTGGCCGTGAGCATCACCCAGACCACCGAGATGGGCACGCTGTACTCCCCCGCCGAGGTGCGCGCGATCGCCGACCTCGCCCACGAGCGCGGCATGGCGGTGCACATGGACGGCGCGCGGCTGTGGAACGCGGCCGCCGCGCTCGGCGTCCCGTTCCGCGCCTTCGTCACCGACGCCGGCGTCGACGTGCTCAGCCTCGGCGGCACCAAGAACGGCCTGCTCGGCGTCGAGGCCGTCGTGGTCCTCTCCCCCGAGCGCGCCACCGGCCTGACCTACCTGCGCAAGCTCACGATGCAGCTGACCAGCAAGATGCGGTTCGCCTCGGCGCAGCTGCTCGCGCTGTTCGAGGACGACCTCGGGCTGCGCAGCGCGGCCCACGCCAATGCGATGGCCGCACGCCTGCGCTCGGCGCTCGAGGCCGGCGTCGCCGACGGCTCGCTGGCCGGCCTCGCGTTCACCCAGGACAGCCCGGCGAACGCGATCTTCGCGACGCTGCCGCTCGAGGCGGCCGACCGCATCCGCGAGCGGGTGCGCTTCTACGACTGGGACCGGTCGCGCGGCGAGGTCCGCTGGATGACGTCCTGGGACACCACCGAGGCCGACGTCGACCACTTCGTCGCCGTCGTCCGCGAGGAGCTCGCCCGCGGCTGAGGTCCCCCGCACGCGACGAGGGCCCCGGGGATCGCTCCCCGGGGCCCTCGCGCGTCAGGCGCTGGTCAGTTGACCTTGATCTTCAGGCTGGTGCCCTGCTGCTGCAGGACCTTCACCTTGACCCCGACGCCAGGCAGCTTGACGCCCTGCTGCGGCGTCTCGGCGTACCAGTACTTCTTGGTGTCGTCGAAGGTCGGCTGCGGGTTCTGCGCCCGGATGTAGGACGCCTTCCCGTTGGTGTGCAGCGTCATCGAGTCGGCCTTCTGCAGCGAGAACGGCGCGTCGTAGACCGCCACGCGGGCCCGCCACGGCTTGCCGTCCGCGATGTTGATGATCGGCGCCGGGTGCGCGTCGATCGGCAGGTTCCGGCCCTGGCCGGGGTGATCGATCGTGTTGTTGTCGGCCTGGGACGTGTCCCAGTACGAGATCAGCAGGCCCTGGCCGTAGCGGAAGTGCTCGGCCCAGTCCGGCCGCGTGTTCAGCCAGCCGAAGTTGTACGGACCCGTCGCCAGGTACTTGTCGTAGCTGACGTGCGACCGGTTGCCCATGACGTAGAAGTTGTCGTGCTGGGTCGTCGTGGTCTCGGCGATGATCTGGAAGCCGTCGAACGTCCAGGCCGGGCTGCCCTCCTCGGCACCGTCGGTCAGCAGCGGCTGGCCGTCGGCGACGATGCGCAGGTCGTCCAGGTACAGGCCGGCGAGGGCGAGGCCGCCGTCGGTCTTGTAGTAGGCGCGCAGCTGGATCTTCTGGCCCGCGTACGCGTCGAGCGGGACGTCGAGGTCGGCCCACGTCTTCTGCTCCCCGCCGATGGCCGGACGCTTGGACGTGTCGAGCGCGAACGCCTTGCCGGCGACGGTGCCCGGCAGCGACGTCCAGGTGTCGCCACCGTCGGTGGACGCCTGGATGTACGCGAAGTCGTAGCCCTTCTCGATCGAGTACCGGACCTTGCCCTGGAAGGCGGCCTTCGTCTTGCCGGTCAGGTCGACCTCGGTGGTCATCGAGTTGGCCAGGTCGTCGCCGGAGCCGGAGTGGAACTGCAGCTTGCCCGACGCCGGGGCCCCGTTCTGCCGGGTCACCGACTTCTTGGGCAGCACCACGACGGCGCCCTGCGCCTTGTCGGTGTTGTACTCCTGCGGGCCGAGCTCGAGCGTCTTCTTCTGCGTGGCCGAGAGGGCCTCGTAGTCGAGCCAGCCGAGCTGCAGCTTCTCCCAGGCACCGAGGTCACCGGGGCGCGTGCCGAGCGGCTCGCCCTGGCCGTTGAGCCGGCTCTGGGCCATGAGCGTCCAGTACTCGTTGTTGTTGTCGCCGCCGGAGGTGCTGTACGCGTCGGGCAGACCGAGGTCGTGGCCGTACTCGTGCGCGAACACCGACAGGCCGCCGTTCTCGGGCTGGACCGTGTAGTCGCCGACCCAGATGCCGGT
>NZ_HE978637.1:466376-701935 GCF_000312105.1 Aeromicrobium massiliense JC14 | reverse complement strand
GGAGTGGCGCCGGCGGCCTCGCGGTCGGCGACCCACTGGTCGAGCGCGTCGCGGACCAGGTCCCAGGCGCCCTCGTCGGTGCGGCCGTAGCGGGCCTGGTTGTAGCGCACCTTGACCCAGTCCGACACCTCGCCGTCGACCGTGTAGCGGCCCGACGACTGGGTCTCGTAATAGGTCTTGAGCGACTCGTCCTTCTTGCCGTCGGCGAAGTACATGTCGTCGTAGTGCTGCTGGGAGAAGTCCTTCTGCCAGATCGTCGTGTTGTCCTTGCGACGGTCGGGCTCGGGGATCTGGTTGTGCAGCGGGCCGTCGAAGCGCTGCGGCTGCACCGCGTCCTCGGCGGACGCCCAGTCCGAGTCGGGGAAGTCGGGGTGACGCTCGTCGCCGAACTCGGCCAGGATCACGAAGACCTTGTCGGCGCGCTCCTGCTCGAGCTCGACGTACTGGTCGACCTGCTTGGGCGCGGCCTGCTGCGCGCGCAGCTTCGTGCGGGCCTTGGCGTTGCCCTGGGCGGCGGCGTCGGCGGGCGCGTAGGCCTTGCCGAGCTTGACGACGGTGCTGCCGTCCTTCTGCACCGTCGTCGCGTCACCGCTCAGCACCGAGGAGAGTGCCTCCTCGCGCAGGGCGCGACGCTTGTCCTCGAGCGGGTTCGGGAGGTCGTGCTCCCGCTGCGCCTTCTCGGCCGCCGGCTGCTGCGGCGCCGGGGCGGCCTGTGCGGGCGCGCCGTACGCGACTCCGAACGAGGCCGTCAGTCCGAGCCCGATCAGGCCCGTCGTGAGACGTCTCACTGTGTTCCCCCTGTGTGTCGTGATGGTGCGGGCCGGGTGGTCCGCGCAGCGGGCGTCGTCCGGGTGGGGCGGCGCACGCCTTCGGACAACCTAGGAAGGAATGACTAGTTGCGTCTAGACACGATGGACTATTCGTCCGATTGCGATTCGGTGAAGGGCGGCCCGGCGACACGCGCCCGGCGAACCCGTGCGCGCCGGCCGCCCGCTGCCCTAGGGTGTTGCGCAGTTGCTGTGCGTACGACCTGTGGCTGCGTGACCCGTCCGGGTGCCTGGTTGTTTCGGGTGCACCACCGCGACCGCGGTCCGCAGAAGGTCTGGGACCGTTCTTGCAACGGAGGAGAGATCGACATGGCCACCGGAACCGTCAAGTGGTTCAACGCCGACAAGGGCTTCGGGTTCATCGCCCCGGACGACGGCAGCGCCGACGTCTTCGCCCACTTCAGCGCCATCCAGACCAGCGGCTACCGCTCCCTGGACGAGGCCCAGAAGGTCGAGTTCGACGTCGAGCAGGGCCCCAAGGGCCCGCAGGCGGCGAACATCCGCCCGCTCTGACCTGACGCGCGCGAAGGCCCCACCCGGTACGCCGGGTGGGGCCTTCGTCGTCGCGCGGGCGCGTGGACGCTCAGAGGTGTCCGCCCTCGTCCCAGGTGTGCCGCAGCGGCTCGGGCACGCCGGCCAGGAAGTGCACGTCGCCGGGGTGCGCCTGGGCGTGGGCCAGCGGGCGGGACGGGTAGCGGTGCGCCATGGTGCTGACGTCGTCGCGGTCGTAGTCGAAGGTCGAGTCGTCCACGGGGGCCTCCTGTCGGACGGGAACGGGCTGAACCTGACGCTAGCCTCATGTTTCGCCCGGTGGCACCCCTACGCGGCGGTAGTCTCGGCGCCGCTCAGATCGTCACCCGCCAGATGCGGTCGTCGCCCTGCGCGGGCTCGCGCCGGCCGTCGGTGTTGCTCGTCGTGACCCACAGCGCGCCGTCGGGCGCGACGGCCACCGAGCGCACGCGATCGCCGTCGTCCAGGTGGCGGCGCGGCGCGCCGGCGCGCTCGCCGCGCAGCGGCACCGAGAACAGGCAGCGTCCCTGCAGCGCCCCGAGGAACGCGGTCGAGCGGGTGATCGCCAGGCCGGCGGGCGAGCACTCGCTCGTGCCCCACATGACCTTCGGGTCGACGAGACCGTCGCCGCCGCCCTCCCCCTCGACCTCGGGCCAGCCGTAGTTGCCGCCGCGCTGCAGCAGGTTGAGCTCGTCGGCCGACTTGTCGCCGAACTCGGTGGCCCACAGCCTCCCGGACGCGTCGAGGGCGAGCCCCTCGACGTTGCGGTGGCCGTACGTCCAGGTGCGGTTGCCGAACGGGTTGCCGTCGACCGGACGTCCGTCCCGGTCGATCCGCAGCACCTTGCCGGCCAGCGAGTCGCGGTCCTGGGCCAGCTCGCGCTGCTCGGCGTCGCCGGTGGAGACGAACAGGCGTCCACGCGGGTCGAAGAGCAGGCGGCCGCCGTGGTGGTGCGTGGACGTGGGGATGCCGGCGAGCACCGGCTGGGGTCGGCCGAGCCGGCCGCCGGAGTAGCTCATCCGCACGACCCGGTCGTCGGACTCGGACGTGTGGAAGGCGTAGACCACCGAGTCGTCACCCGGCGGCACCGCAAGGCCGAGCAGGCCGCCCTCGCCGATGCCGGCCGCCGGCACGACGCCGGGCACCTCCCCCACGGTGCGCACGCCGTCGCGGCCCACGAGCACGATGCGGGCCTCGTCGCGCAGCGACACCAGCGCGTCCCCGCTCGGCAGGAAGGCGATGCCCCAGGGAACACCGAGCCCCTCGGCGACCACGGACTCCTTGCGCGGACGGACCGGACGCTCGTCCGTCGGGGACGGCGAGGCCGGTGCCGCGCTCGGGGTGGGTGTCGGCGAGGGGCTGGAGGTGGTGCGGCGCGCCGCGGGCTCGTCGGACGTGCACCCGACGAGCGCCGCGGCGCCCACGGCGGCCAGCGAGCCGAGCAGCTGTCGTCGGTCCATGCCCACGATCCTGCCCCGCCGCCGGCCGGCCCGCTAGCGGCGGCGGATCTTCACCGTCTGGGTGCGGGTCTTCTTCTTGAGCGGCGAGTACGTCGTGGTGCGGGACCGGACGTACGTCTGCTTCGCGTCCGCCGCGAGCGTCAGGCCGTCGGCCACGAAGCTGCGGCCCTTGAGCTGCTCGGGACCGTAGTTCACGACCCCCGGGTCGGTGACGTCGCGGTTCTCCGACCCGGGGTAGGAGACGACCGAGCGGTCGACCGAGCCGGAGCCGGCGATCGTGCCGGTGACGCGGAAGCCGTTCGAGCCGGCGACCTTGCAGGTCGCGGTGTAGTCGTGGACGTTGATGACGCCCTGCAGCACGTTGCCGACCAGGCCGGTCACGACGCCGAGCAGGTCGCCCAGGACGGGGATCTCGGTGAGCGCGTCGTCCACGGGTCCGACGATCGTGCCGACGACCGGGCTGACCGAGGTGACGGTGCAGGTGGCGTTCACGGCCGAGCCCTTGCGGGCCACGACGCGCTGGGCGTAGTTGTTGCGGACCGTGTAGGTGCGGTACTTGACCGTCGTGCGCACCTTGTAGGTGCCGGCCCCCAGCCGGGCGCGCGGCTTCTTGACGACGATCCGCTTGCCCTTCCTGTTCCAGACGTCCATCACCGGCGTGCCGACCCGGACGTAGCCCCGGGCGTCGACCTTCGCCTTGATGGTCGTCTTGTGGCCCTTCGTCACGCTGTAGCTGCCGAACTTGCGGATCTTCACCGGGTCGGCGGCCTCGGCCGTCGTCGCGGAGACCCCGACCAGGCTGGCGGACAGGCCCGCCGCCAGCAGCACGGTCATCATTCGCTTCATGCATTCTCCCCTGGTGTGAGCCCCATCACGCGGGACTGATGTTGCATCCAACGTGGCGGATGGCACGAAGTTACGCACGAGTCACGAAGTCGTCGGGGAATGGCCCGACCGGGCCATGCGTTGCACCACAGGTACGCATGCTCCCGAGGAGAGGCAACCCATGGCTACCGTCGAGCTCACCAAGGACAACTTCGAGTCCACCGTCACCGGCGAGGGCATCACGCTCGTCGACTGGTGGGCCGAGTGGTGCGGCCCGTGCAAGCAGTTCGGCCCGGTGTTCGAGAACGCCAGCGAGCAGCACCAGGACGTCACCTTCGGCAAGATCGACACCGAGGCACAGGGCGAGCTCGCCGCCGCCGCGCAGATCACGTCGATCCCGACCCTCATGGCCTTCCGCGACGGCATCCTGGTGTTCAACCAGGCCGGCGCGATGCCCGGGCAGGCGCTCGAGCAGCTCCTGCAGGCGGTGCGCGACCTGGACATGGACGACGTCCGCCGCCAGCTCGCCGAGCAGCAGGCCCAGGCGGCCCCGCAGTCCTGACGCCACGCGCGAAGGGGCCCGGTCCACCAGGACCGGGCCCCTTCTGCTGCGCTCAGGCGACGGTGATGAACGACCGCATGCTGATCGAGCCCATGTCCATCGTGTCGTTGAAGAACTCCACCCGCTCCTGCGGCTCCAGCAGGCTCAGCGCCGCCACCATCGGCCGGTAGTGGTCGTCGGTCGGCACCGCGAGCCGGGCCTCGTCCCACGACCGGTACGGGTCCACCAGCCGGGCCACGTCCCGCTCGACGATCGCCTCGGCGGTGTCGGCGTCGAACTGCAGCGCCCAGTCGTAGGCGGGGGCCTGCGGCTCCCAGCGCGCCCGCCCGAGGGCGTGGACGATGTTGCCCGAGCCGATGAAGACGACCCCGCGCCGGCGCAGGCGGCGCAGCCGGGAGAACAGCTCGTACAGCTGCGGCAGCGGCATCGCGTAGTCGATGCTGATCTGCAGCACGGGCACCTCCGGCGCGGGCGCCAGGAACTTCAGGACGCTCCAGGTGCCGTGGTCCAGGCCCCACTGCTTGTCGAGCTCGGCCTCGTACTCGGCCAGCTGGCGGGCCAGCAGCCGCGCGACGTCGGGGTCGCCGGTCGTCTCGTACTGCACGCGGTAGAGCTCGTCGGGGAAGCCGCCGAAGTCGTAGATGATCGGGTTGCGCGGCGCGTCGGTGATGTGCACCTCGCCGGGGGTCAGCCAGTGCGCGCTGACCACGACGATGGCCTGCGCCTGGGGCAGCCCCTCCCCGACCCGCGTCCAGGTGCGCGTGTAGTCGTTGTCGGAGATCGCGTGCATGGGGTTGCCGTGCCCGACGAACAGCGTGGGCATGAGCGGGCTGGGCACCAGGCGGTTCTCCAGGTCCGACAGGGCGTACGGCACGACGACTCCTCAATAGTTGTTGCTTCAACTATCTCACGGAGACGGTGACCTGTCCAGGACGGCGGGTGACGCGAACGTCACCCAGGACCCGCTTGGGAACGTCAGGGGCGACCGGCGACAATAGAAGGATGGTCTTCGTCCGCCCCGACCTGCGCTCGCTGCTGCGCTACCCGGTCGACTTCGAGCTCGCCGACGCCCCCGAGGAGTCGCGCTTCGTGTTCCGCACGCCGCGCGGCGATGAGCGGGCCACGGCGAACGAGGCGGTCGGCCCGCTGAGCCAGGGCATCCGGGCGCTGAGCGCCGACGACACGGTGCGGGCCTGGGCCACGCCGGCCCTCGTCGCGCTGCGCATCATGGCCCGCGGCGCGCTGGAGTCCCCCGACGCGTCCGAGCTCAACGAGCTGCGCGAGGCCGCCCGCTACATCGACGTGGACGCCTCGCGCGGCCAGGCCAAGATCGCCGGCTTCCTCAAGGCGCTGGCCGCCGACGCGCCCGACGTCGCCCGCACGCCGCAGCGCGGCCGCTCACCCGAGCCGCGCCCCGACGAGCCGCGCACGTTCCGCTACACGCTGACGATCACCTTCCTCAACGAGCCGACCGAGCACGAGGTCGCCGTCGTCCGCATCAAGGCCCAGCCGCGCACCGGCCGCACCGCCGCGATCGACGGCGCCGAGCTGTTCGGCCCGTCCTCGACGACGTTCAACGAGGACGCCCGCCAGGCCGCGACCGCGATGCTCGGCCGGCTCGCCGAGCGCTGGGAGCCGGCCTCCCGGCTGGGCGACCCGCACGCCCGCGGCGCCGTCACCGTCGGCACCGACGACGTCGCCGCGCTGGGCTCCTCCACGCTCGCCCCCGCGCTCATGGCGAACCACGTCGAGGTGCAGTGGCCGGCCGACCTCGTGCGCGAGCTGGGCACGTCCGCGCTCGTCCAGCGCGCCGAGGGCCCTCGCTCGGACCGCCCGGCCGCGTTCGCGTCCGGCCAGCTGTTCCGCTTCGACTGGCAGGTCGCCCTCGGCTCGGACGTGCTGTCCGCGCAGGAGGTCGACCAGCTGGCCAAGTCCCAGCACGGCCTGCTGCGGCTGCGCAACCGCTGGGTCTTCGTCGACAAGAACGACCTGCGCGACGTGCTGGCGCGGCGCAGCCAGGAGCTGAGCCCGTTCGACGCGCTGCGCGCCGCGGTCACGGGCGAGATCGAGGTCGACGGACGCACCGTGCAGGTGCACACCGTCGGCTGGCTCGACGAGGTGCGCGAGCGGCTGGTGGCCCG
Organism: Aeromicrobium massiliense JC14; assembly: GCF_000312105.1. Classification (GTDB taxonomy): domain Bacteria; phylum Actinomycetota; class Actinomycetes; order Propionibacteriales; family Nocardioidaceae; genus Aeromicrobium; species Aeromicrobium massiliense. The sequence goes on along the minus strand of NZ_HE978637.1, from coordinate 695,610 downwards.
CGGCGCCGGCGGCGCCGGCGTCCAGCAGCCCGAGTCCCTCGAGGGCACCCTGCGCGACTACCAGCTGGCCGGCGTCGGCTGGATGAGCCAGCTCGTCGAGCTCGGCCTGGGCGGCGTCCTGGCCGACGACATGGGCCTGGGCAAGACGGTCATGCTCATCGCGCTGCACCTGCACCGGCAGTCCGAGCGCCCCACGCTCGTCGTCGCCCCGGCGTCCGTGCTGGGCAACTGGGTGCGCGAGATCGAGCGCTTCGCCCCGGACGTGCCGGTGGTCCGCTACCACGGCCCGAACCGGTCGCTGCACGGCGCGGGCAACGGGTTCGTCGTCACCACCTACGGCACGATGCGCACCGACGCCGACACCCTGGCCGACCGCGCCTGGGGCCTGGTCGTGGCCGACGAGGCCCAGCACGTCAAGAACCCGCGCTCGCGCACCGCGCAGTCGCTGCGCCGGCTCGAGGCCGACGCGAACCTCGCGCTCACCGGCACGCCGGTCGAGAACTCGCTGGGCGAGCTGTGGGCGATCCTGGACTGGACGACGCCCGGCCTGCTCGGCACGCACGAGGAGTTCCGCGCGTCCTGGAGCCAGCCGATCGAGTCCGGTCGCGACCGCGAGCGCGCCGCCACCCTGTCGCGGCTCATCCGCCCGTTCGTGCTGCGCCGGCGCAAGTCCGACCCGGGCATCGCCCCCGAGCTGCCGCCGAAGATCGAGACCGACCACCAGGTCAACCTCACACGCGAGCAGGTCGGCCTGTACGAGGCGGTCGTGCGCGACACGATGACCCAGATCGAGGCCGCGCAGGGCATCCAGCGCCGCGGCCTGGTCATCCGGCTGCTCACCCAGCTCAAGCAGATCTGCAACCACCCGGCGCAGTTCCTGCGCGAGACGGAGGGCCGCCTCGGCGGACGCTCGGGCAAGCTCGGCGTCTTCGACGACCTGCTCGGCGAGATCCTGGCCGAGGACGGCGCGGTGCTCGTCTTCACGCAGTACACCCAGATGGGGCACCTGCTGGCCCGTCACCTGGACGAGCGCAAGATCCCGCACTTCTTCCTACACGGGCACACGCCGGTGCGCACCCGCGAGTCGATGGTGCGCCGGTTCCAGGCCGGTGAGGTGCCGGTGTTCGTGCTGTCGCTCAAGGCGGCCGGCACCGGCCTGAACCTGACCCGCGCCGACCACGTCGTCCACTACGACCGCTGGTGGAACCCGGCGGTCGAGGACCAGGCGACCGACCGGGCCCATCGCATCGGGCAGACCCGGGTCGTTCAGGTCCACCGGCTCGTGGCCGAAGGGACGGTCGAAGAATCGATCGCCGACCTCATCTCGTCCAAGCGGTCCCTCGCCGACGCGGTCGTCAACGCCGGTGAGGGGGCCTTGACCGAGCTGACCGACGCCGAGCTCGCCGAGCTCGTGACCCTCCGCCGGAGCACCTCGTGACCCCTGCCTCCCCCCGATCGCTGCGCGCCGCGCTCGTGCTCGCCGCAGCGCTGGTCGTGGCGCTCGTGGCCGGGCCGGCCTCCGTCGAGCGCCCGACCGCGACGGCCACCGCCGCGGCGTCGTCCTCGTCGAAGGATCCCCGTCTGACGCAGCGTCTGTTCGTGCCGTCGTGGCCGGCGCAGCGGGTCGACCGCGACCCGCGCTACCGGCGCATCTGGTCGAGGCCACAGGCGGTGTGGCTCACCGACTCCTACCCCGGACGCACGCAGGTGCGTCGCGTGGTGGCGCAGACGGTGCGCGAGGCGCGCGCCCAGCGACGCACCCCCGTGCTGGTCGTGTACGCGATCACCAACCGCGACTGCGGCTCCTACTCGGCCGGCGGGTACCGCCCGCGCGAGTACCGCGCGTTCGTCCGCGAGGTCGCCCGCGGCCTGCGCGGCAGCCGCGCGATGGTCGTGCTCGAGCCGGACGCACTGGCCAACCTCGGCGCCTGCGACACGTCGGCCACCACCGGGCTGATGACGTACGCGACCAAGCGCCTCTCCCGTGCGGGCGCGTGGGTGTACCTGGACGCCGGCCACTCGACCTGGATGCCCGCCGCCACGATGGCCGCGCGCCTGAAGGCGGCCGGGGTGCGGCACGCCCGTGGCTTCTCGACCAACGTCTCCAACTTCAACCGCACCTCGCGCGAGAAGCGGTTCGGCGACGCCGTGGTCCGCGAGCTGGCCCGCCGCGGCGTCCCCGGCACGCGGTACGTCGTCGACACGTCGCGCAACGGCGGCCGGCACCGGGTCAGCGACGGCTGGTGCAACCCGTCGACCGCCCGACTGGGCCGTGCTCCCCGCATCGTGAACCGGGCCGACCGACGCGGCACGCTGGACGCCTACCTGTGGATCAAGAGCCCCGGCGAGTCCGACGGGTCCTGCCGTCCTGGCCAGCCCGCGGCGGGGCAGTGGTGGCCGGCCGGTGCCCGTCGCCTGCTGCGCTGATCAGCCCAGCGCCGACGGGTAGGCCACGAACAGGCCCGCCGCAGCCAGCGCGGCGGTGAGCCGCAGCACCGACGCCATCAGCGCGCCGAGACGGGGACGCAGCCGGGTGACGCCCCACCAGGCCAGGGCCAGCGAGACCGCGGGCATCGTGGCCCACAGCCGCGTCCAGGCGTCCACGCCCTCGGGCCAGTCGAGGCCGAGCGAGTCGCTCAGGGCGACGACGCCGGCCGCGTACCAGGGCAGCAGCAGGACGAGGCTGCCCCGCCACGCCGCGGCCCAGGTGAGCGCCAGGGCGCGGGCGTGCGACCCGCTCAGCGCGCCGCGCGGCACGGGCGAGCCGAGCGGCGGGCCGTCCAGCGCCGCCAGCAGCGGCCGGGCGCGCAGCAGCAGTCCGCCGACCACCAGCAGCATCGCGACGGCCGCCCAGTCCAGCGTCGGCACCAGCGGCTGGGCACGCACGACGTCCGCGGCGGGCAGCAGGCTCTGGCTCCCGGCGACGACCGAGGGCACGAGCAGCGCCAGCCCGAGGCACAGCAGGCCGCCGACCGCCCAGTGACGCAGCCGCTCGGGCCAGCCGACGACCCCTTCCTGCCCGGTGGCGCCGGCCCAGGCGGCGTCGGTGACCAGCGGGCGCGGCACCGAGGTGGGCACGGCGGCGGTGCGGGCCGCGACGTCGGCCGGCCCGTCGCCGACCGCGTCGAGCGCGTCGCGCATGTGCTCGACGGTCTGGAACCGGTCGTCCGGGTCGACCGCCATGGCCCGGGCCACCACGGCGGCGAGGTCGCTGCCGACGCCCGGAGCCAGGGCGCGCGGGTCGGGACGGGGCGCCTGCCGGTGCGCCATCAGCTGCTCGGCGACCGATCCCTCGAACGGCGGCCGTCCGGTCAGGCACTCGAACAGCAGGCAGCCCACCGAGTACACGTCGCTGCGCTCGTCCGCGTGGCCGTCGTACTGCTCGGGCGCCATGTAGTGCGGGGTGCCGGCGACCGTCGCGGTCGTGTCGGACGCCGCGCGGGAGATGCCGAAGTCGACGATCTTCACGCCACCCTCGGGCGTGACCAGCACGTTGGCCGGCTTGATGTCCAGGTGCAGGATGTCGGCCCGGTGGCAGGCGGCGAGCCCGTCGAGGACGCCGCGCACGGCGACCGTCGAGCGCAGGCTCGGGCCGTGGGCCTGCAGCAGCTCCTTCAGCGACGTGCCCTCGACCAGCTCCATGACCAGGTGCGGCGTGACCTCACCGTCCCCGTCGGGCATGTGCACCAGGTCGTGCACGGTGACGACGTGCGGGTGGGACACCCGGGCGAGCGCCTCGACCTCGCGGGTGATGCGGCGCATCGCCCGCGGGTCGTCGGCCAGGAAGTGCGAGAACCGCTTCACCGCGACGTCGCGGCCCAGGTGCCGGTCGCGGGCGCGGAAGACGACGCCGTGGTTGCCGGCACCGATGCGCCCGAGGAGCTCGAACCGGGCCACCGCCACGTCGATCGTGGGGTCGGGGCTCACGAAGGGGTCGACCACGGGGGCGCCTCCTTCCGGGCTCGACGACGGCGCCGGCTCCATTGTCACCGCACGGTGGGCACGCGTCGGACCGGGACCGTGCCCGGGGCCGGCGCCGTGACCGTCACCACGACGCCGGCGAGGGCCAGCGCGGCGCCGGGACGCAGCGTGGTCCAGACGTCCGGGACGAGCCGCTCGCCGTCCAGCGTCGTGCCGTTGGTGCTGCCCAGGTCCTTGACCTGCCACTCGCCGCGGGCGTGGCGCAGCGTGGCGTGCCGGTACGACACCTCGGGCTGGCCGAGCCGCAGCGCGCTCGCCTTCACCCGGCCCAGCACCGGCTCCTCCCCCGCGACCAGCTCCACCGCGTCGTCGCCGTGCTCCAGCCGCAAGCCGACCGTCATGGCCACGACCGGCATGGTGCCGGTGTCGGGCAGGTCCTGGACGAGCGCGGGGAACCGGGTGGTGGCGGGCTCGGCGACGGGCACCCGGCGCGGCTCGGGACCGGCCTCGTCCTCGCCCGACGCCCGCAGCACCGACCAGCCGGCCGGCGCCGCGGCCCGGGACGCGGCCGCCGCGCCACCCCGCGCCGGCGGGATCCAGCCCGCGCGCAGCGACGGGTCGACCTCGACCTGCACCCGGACGTCCGCCGGGACGCTCCAGTCCTGCCGCTCGGCGTGCGCGGCGTACAGCCGGGCCGCGTCCGCCCCGAGCCGCTCGAGGTCCTCGTCGGGGTCGAGCCGCACGACGTCCTCGGGCGCGACCCGCACGACGAGCGAGCCGAAGGCCAGCCGCTCGCCGCTGGGCATGACGACGTGCTGGCCGGTGATCGCCCGCACGAAGCGGCGGCGCAGCACGCCGTCCGAGCCGGCGGGCAGGGTCACGAGCTTGGCCGCGACCTCGCCGGCGGCGGCTCGCTTGGTGTCGGTGCGGAAGACCGCCTGGCCCACGCGGAGCAGCAGGTACACGACGGCGACCAGCAGCGCGAGCACCAAGAGGTTCGAGAGGACGGCGGAGAGGGAACCGGGCATGGCATCATCGTCGGCGTCCTGCGCCGGGCAGGTCGAGCCGGCGCGGAACGTGTTCCAGGAGGAGCCACGGTGGTGAGAGTGACCTGGTCCCGCGACGGCGGGCCGAGCGGCACCGAGGTGCTCGCGCCCGGCGGCCGGCTGGTCGTCGCGCGCCGCATGGCGCTGCCCGAGCAGCAGCCGTTCACGGTCGAGCGCATCGACGGCTCGGTGTACCTGTTCGTCCGGCTCCCCTACGTCAGCGACCCGGCGCTCGTGCTGAGCGCGACGGACGGGCACCCGGTGCTGCACCGCGGGCAGCGCGCCAACGGCGCGGTGGTCGAGGTCGTCGCCCCCGGCGGCGGCCCGACGACCCCCGCACCGGGGCAGCGCGTGTCGCTCACCGCGTCCGGCACCCGCGTCGAGCTGCGGGTCCCGGCGCTCGTCCTCGCCCTGGAGGTCGAGCTCGACCGCGACGCGCCAGCGGTCGGCTCGGGCACCGTGCAGCTGGGCGTGGGGGCGCTCGAGCACGACGACGCGTGGCTCGTCGCCGCGCTGGCAGTCGCCCTGTCGCCCGAGCACGGCGTCGTCGGGCACGCCGACCTCAAGGCCGCCTTCGCCGCGTGGCGCGGCGAGCCGGAGATGTCCGACGGCACGTTCGACCGCAACGTGCTGCGCCCGTCGCTGGAGGCGCGCGGCGTCGAGCTGCCCGGGCGCCGGCTCAACAAGATCGTCTACCTCGTCGAGCGCTGCCGGCGCACGGCCGAGTTCCCGCCGCGCGTGCTGGACGAGGTGCGGGCCCGGCTCGCGGCCTGAACGTTCAACCGCCGGGCCGCCCGGCCACCGGCGACCCGCGGGGCCATGATGGACGCACCATGACTCGCGTCCTCAGCCCCCAGCTCCAGCAGCGCATCACCACCGCCGAGCAGGCCGCCACCTTCGTGCGCCACGGAGACAACGTCGGCATGAGCGGCTTCACCGGCGCCGGCTACCCCAAGGCGCTCCCGGCCGCGCTCGCTGCCCGGATGACGCAGGCCCACGGACGCGGCGAGGACTTCCGCATCGGGCTGTGGACCGGCGCCTCGACGGCGCCCGACGCCGACGGCGTGCTGGCCGAGGCGCACGGCGTCTCGACCCGGCTGCCCTACAATTCCGACCCGACGCTGCGGGCGCTCATCAACGCCGGCGAGGTCGACTACGTCGACGCCCACCTGAGCCACAGCGCGCAGCACATGTGGTTCGGCTTCTACGGCAACCTCGACGTGGCCGTGGTCGAGGTGACGGCGATCCTGCCCGACGGGCTGCTCGTGCCGTCGAGCTCGGTGGGCAACAACAAGACGTGGCTCGACCGGGCCGATCGGATCATCCTCGAGGTGAACCACTGGCAGCCGCGCGAGCTCGAGGGCTTCCACGACGTCTACTACGGCACCGCCCTGCCGCCGCACCGGCGCCCGCTCGAGCTCACCGAGCCCATGCAGCGCATCGGCGAGCCGTACCTGCGGGTCGACCCCGACCGCGTCGTCGCCGTCGTCGAGACGAACGCGCCCGACCGCAACTCCCCCTTCAGCGAGCCCGACGACGCGTCGCGCGCCATCGCCGAGCACCTGGTCGACTTCCTGCGCCACGAGGTCGCCGCCGGACGCATGCCGGCCGAGCTGCTGCCGCTGCAGTCCGGTGTCGGCAACGTGGCCAACGCGGTGCTCGCCGGGCTGGACGCGAGCGACTTCACCGACCTGGTCGCGTACACCGAGGTGCTGCAGGACGGGATGCTCGACCTGCTCGACAGCGGCACCCTGCGCGCCGCGTCGGCGACGTCGTTCGGGCTCTCCGACGCCGGGGTCCGCCGGTTCATGGACGGCATCGACGCCTACAAGGGCCGCATCCTGCTGCGCAGCGAGGAGATCTCCAACCACCCCGAGCTCGTCCGCCGGCTCGGGATCATCGCCATGAACGGGATGATCGAGGCCGACCTGTACGGCAACGTCAACTCCACGCACGTCATGGGCAGCTCGATCATGAACGGCATCGGCGGGTCGGGCGACTTCGCGCGCAACGCCTTCCTGAACTTCTTCCTGTCGCCGTCGACGGCCAAGCGCGGCGCCATCTCGGCGATCGTGCCGATGGTCAGCCACGTCGACCACACCGAGCACGACGTGCACGTGGTCGTGACCGACCAGGGCCTGGCCGACCTGCGTGGCCTGGCGCCGCGCAAGCGTGCGCGGCGCATCATCGAGCACTGCGCGCACCCGGACTTCCGCGACGCGCTGACCGACTACCTGGAGCGGGCCGAGGCGGCCCGCCCGGACGCCCGGCACACGCCGCACCTGCTGGGCGAGGCGCTCTCGTGGCACCAGCGCTTCCTCGACACCGGCCACATGTAGGCCGGCCCGGTCCTCGAGCCTGTCGAGAGGATCCCTTCGACAGGCTCAGGACCGGTGGCCCCCCTCAGGGAGCGGTCGCCCTAGCCGGCGTACTCGGTGGCGGCCTCGGCGACCTTGCGGGCGTAGGCACCGCTGTTGTTGTAGGTGAGCACCGCGTCGACCCAGCCGGCGTCGTCGCCCAGGTCGTCGCCGGCGTCGCACAGGTAGCGGGCCGCGGCCAAGGTCGCGTCGTCGATCGAGTGCGGGTCGCGCACGCCGTCGCCGTCGCCGTCCGCACCCCAGCGGTCCCACGTGGTCGGGATGAACTGCATGGGCCCGACCGCCCGGTCCCAGGTGGTGTCGCCGTCGAGCTCGCCGCCGTCGGTGTCCTCGATGGCGCGGATGCCGGGACCGCCGTCCAGGCGGGGGCCGAGGATGCGCGGGCGGACGTCGCCGGCCTCGCTGGTCTCGGCGCCGCCGAAGCGGGCGTGCGAGGTCTCGACCCGGCCGATGCCGGCCAGCGTGTTCCAGCCGAGCTCGCACCCGTCGGCCGCGACGCGGTCGGCGGCCCGCGCGTACGCGGTCAGCACCCGGGCCGGGATGCCCGTGCGGCGAGCGCTGTCGCGCAGCCAGACCCGGTCCGGCTCGCCGTCGAGCACCGGCGCGGACACGGTCCGCGGCACCTCGACGTCGACCCGCTGGCGGTCTTCGGAGCACGCGGCCAGAGCACCGACGAGGCAGACGGCGAGGAGGGTCGAGGGCGTTCTCACGACGCCAGTCTGTCCGGTCCGGACAAGCGCGACCCGGGTGCACGTCACACCGGTCGCCTGCTTAGGATCGTCGATCGTGCCTGGCCTTCCCCCTCAGCTCAAGGACTGGGTCCCCGTGGCCCACGAGATCCTCAAGACGACCGCCTCGACCTACCAGCAGACCATCACCTACAGCGAGCTCGCCGAGCTCGTCCAGACCCGCTCGGGCGTGCGCGCCGCCGCCCGTCCGTCGGCCTGGATGGGGCCGCTCCTGGACGTCGTCGCGCTGCACGCGCAGCGCTCGGGCGAGCCGCCGCTGACGTCGCTGGCCGTGCGCCACGACGGCCGGGTCGGCGAGGCCTACGCCAAGGCCGCGGTCATCAACGGCACCACCGACGTGAGCGACCTCGAGGCGCGCGCCGCCGAGCACCGGCTCGACTGCTACCGCGCCTACGCGCCCGACGTGCCCGAGGACGCCGCGCCGTCGCTCACGGCCCAGGAGGCCCGCCGGCGGGCGAACGCGAAGGCCGCGGCGGCCAAGGCGGCGCCGCAGCGCCAGGCCCCTGTGTGCGGACGCTGCTTCGTCCAGCTGCCGCTCAGCGGCACCTGCGACACCTGCGACTGAGCCCGCTCAGCGCTTCTCGCAGGCGATGCCGTCCTTGTCGCGGTCGCGCTTGCGGTTGGCGTGGTAGATCTTCTTGCTGCGCTTGAAGTTCGTGACGGGCTCGCCGGACGTGCGATCGCGCGCCCCGGGCTTCCCGACCCCGTGCTTGTAGGTCTTGTTCATCTGCGCGCAGTTCTTGAACTCGCGCGCGCCGGCATCGGCCGTGGTGGCCGGGCCGACCGCCAGGGCGGCGCCGAGCGCGGTGGACAGGGCGACGAGCAGGACACGACGCACGAGGGCCTCCGGAGTGAGTGCGGGACGAGACGGTCCCGTCGATCCTCACCCCGGAGGCCCCCTGTGCGGGTGGTTTTCGCGGAACTCGACTACCGCTCGACGACCACGTGCTCGTTGGGCACGCAGTGGGTCATCGTCAGGCCCTGGACGTCCCGCGGCCCGTTGCTCCCGAGGTTCTTGAGCCGCTCGAGCTCGTCGGCGTCCAGCGTCTGGCTCTGCAGCGGCGGCAGGTCACGGACGTCGTCGGCGCTGATGCCCAGGCCGTCGCCGACACGCGTGCCCAGCTCGTCGTCGCACAGCAGGAAGTGCCAGACCATGCGCTCCTGCACCTCGCGGACCGCCTCGCCGATGTTGGCGACGAGGTTGGCCACCAGGTCGTCCTTCTCCCACTGCTCCATCAGCTGGTAGCGCTGACCGGCCTGCGTGTAGTCGTTCGTGCGCGGGATGCGCTTGCGGGTCAGGCGGCCGTGGATCTCCGGCCCCTGCTCGTCGTGCGTCGGCGCCTGGCCCTCGCGCAGGCCTCCGGTGATCGACGGCTCGTAGTTCACGTGCGGGTTCTCGCCGCGGTCGTCGGTGTGGAACGACATCTGGCCGCCGCTCTGGTTGGTGGCGACCTCGGCGTTCTTGGCCTGGTTCACGGGCAGCTGCAGGTAGTTCGGCCCCACCCGGTAGCGCTGGGTGTCGCTGTAGGAGAACGTGCGTCCGACCAGCATCTTGTCGTCGGAGAAGTCCAGCCCGTCGACCAGCACGCCGGTGCCGAACGAGATCTGCTCGTTCTCGTTGTGGTGGTCGCGCACGTTGCGGTCCAGCACCATGCGCCCGACGACCTGCGGCGGGAAGTCGTTCTCGGGCCACACCTTGGTGTCGTCGAGCGGGTCGAAGTCGAGCTCGGAGTGCTCCTCGTCGCTCATCAGCTGCACCTGCAGCTCCCATTCGGGGAAGTCGCCGGCCTCGATCGCGTCATAGAGGTCCTTGCTGGCGTGGCCGAGGTCGCCGGCCTGGATGGCGGCGGCGTCGGCCTCGGTGAGGCTCTTGACCCCGATCGTCGGGATCCAGTGGTACTTCACCAGGTGCGTCTCGCCCTCGGCGTTCACCCACTTGTAGGTGTTGACGCCGAAGCCCTGCATCGTCCGGTAGTTGGCCGGGATGCCGCGCGGGCTGAACAGGTTGACCAGCATGTGCATCGCCTCGGGCGTCTGCGACATGAAGTCGAAGATGCGCGCCGGCTCCTGGCGGAACGTGACCGGGTCCGGCTTGAGCGCGTGGATGACGTCGGGGAACTTGATCGCGTCACGGATGAAGAAGACGCCCAGGTTGTTGCCGACGAGGTCCCAGTTGCCGTCCTCGGTGTAGAACTTCACCGCGAAGCCGCGCGGGTCACGGGCCGCCTCGGACGAGTCGCGCCCGCCGATGACGGTGGAGAACCGGATCGCGACGTCGGTGCGCTTGCCGGCCTCCTGGAACAGCTTGGCCCGGGTGTAGCGCGCGATCGGCTCGTCGCCCCACTGACCGGTGGCCTCGAAGTAGCCGTACGCGACGAAGCCGCGAGCGTGCACGACCCGCTCGGGGATGCGCTCGCGGTCGAAGTGGCTGATCTTCTCCAGGAACTGGTAGTTCTCCAGCGTCGCGGGGCCGCGGGCCCCGACCGTGCGCTGGTTCTGGTTGTCGTGGACCGGATGGCCCTGGCGGGTCGTGAGGACCCGGCGGTCGTCGCCCTCGGCGGGCGGCTGGGCTGCGACGTCGGTCATGGATCGTCCTTCCTGCGCGAGGTGCGGTACCACCCGCCCGTACCCCGCTCGGCCGACCTGAACCGTCGGGCGTCCGGTCAGCCCACGATCAGCACGATCTTGCCGCGGACGTGGCCCTCCATCGACTCGCGCCAGGCGTCGGCCACCCGCTCGAGCGGGTACGTGGACGCGATCGGGACCCGCAGGTCGCCGGCGTCGGCCAGGGTGGCCAGCGCCGCGAGGTCGTCCACGTCCGGGTGGACGAACACGTAGGTGCCGCCGAGCTCCGCGACCGCGGGGTCGGCGATCGACGCCACGCGCCCCTGGTGCTGGTCGGCGAGCACGTCGGGGGCGCTCGTGAGCGCGTCGCCGCCGCGGGTGTCGAGCACCGCGGTGACCCCGTCGGGCGCCAGCGCGCGGACCCGGTCGACGAGCCCGTCACCGTACGCGACCGGCTCGCCGCCGAGCTCGCGCACGAAGTCGTGGTTCGCCTCCGAGGCCGTCCCGATGACCCGGGCCCCGCGAGCGGCGGCGATCTGCACGGCGAAGACACCGACGCCGCCGGACGCGCCGTGCACGAGGACGACGTCGTCGGCACCGACCTGCAGCGCGTCCTCCAGCGCCTGGAAGGCGGTGAGCCCGGCCAGCGGGACGGCGGCCGCCTCCTCGAACGACAGCGACGACGGCTTGAGCGCGAGCGTGGCTCGTGGTGCCGCCACCTGCTCGGCGTACGTGCCGCCGTGGACGGCGTCCTTGCGCAGGTAGCCGTACACCTCGTCACCGACCCGCAGGTCGCGATGCGCCGGGCCGACCTCGGTCACGACACCGGCCACGTCCCAGCCCGGGATCGCGGGCAGGACGACGTCCAGCGCCGAGTCCAGGCCGCCGGAGGCGACCTTCCAGTCGACCGGGTTGACCGAGGTCGCCCGCACGGCGACGCGCACCCAGTCCGGACCCACCTTCGGGTCGTCCACCTCGCCGTAGGTCAGCTTCTCGGGACCGCCGTACTCGGCGAAGGTGACGGCCTTCACCGCGGGTCGTCCTCGGTCAGCTCCTCGATCGGCGTCTCGACGTCGGGTCCGCTGCTGTAGACGACCTCCTCCTCGACGTCCGTGTGCCCCTCGGGGGCCGGACCCGTGCCGCTGCTCGGCGCGTCGACGGGACGGTCGGCGGCGTGGGCACCGCCCTCGGGCGCCGTGCCGCTGTCCGGCGTCGGCGCCGAGTACATCGGGGTCTGTGCCGCGGTGCCGGCGGTCGTGTCGGCGTCGTCCGAGTCCGCGTCGTCCGGTGCGGGGCCCGCGTCCGGGGTCGGCGCGGAGTACATGGGCGTGGAGGCTGCGGCGTCCGTGCCCGACCCCTCGGCGCTCGAGCCGTCCGAGCCCGAGCTCGAGGAGCCCGAGCCGGAGGAGCCGGAGCCGCTGGAGCTCGAGCCGCTCGACGTCGCTCCCGCGGCGCCCTTGGCCTGCTCGGCGACCTGGGACGCCAGGTCCGGGGCGTCCTCACGCACCCGCTGGGCGGTGCGGACGATCTGCTCGTAGCGGCTGCGGCCGGCGCGCGTGCCCAGCACGTAGCCGGTGGCGAAGGCGGCGGCGTTCAGGATCTTGCTCATCTCGGTCCTCTCGTCGGGGGTGGCCGGGCCGTACCCACGGACGCGGGATTCATGCACGGCCCGGAGCAGGACGGGAGCCCGGGACGGCGCGCCGATAGTCTCGTCCCCATGGACCAGCCCGGACGCGCGCGTGCGCTCGACGCCGCCGCATCCCGCGGTCTGGACGTCGAGGTCGTCCCGCTCCCCCGGGTCGAGTCCCTCGAGCAGGCCGCCGAGGCGCTCGGCGTCACGCCGCGCGACGTCGTGAAGACGCTGGTGGTGAAACGCAGCGACGACACGTTCGTGCTGGTGCTCGTCCCCGGCGACCGGCAGATCGCGTGGCCGAAGCTCCGTTCGCTGCTCGGCGCCAACCGGCTGCAGCTGCCCGACGCCGAGGTCGCGCTGGCGGCCACGGGCTACGCCCGCGGCACGATCACCCCGCTGGGTGCGCTGGGCGACTGGCCCGTCGTCTGCGACGCGTCGCTGGCCGGGCGCACCGTCTGCCTGGGCGTCGGCGAGCGCGGCTGGATGGCTCGCGTCGCGGCGGACGACCTGGTCCGGGCCTACGACGCGACCGTCGCCGACGTCACCGGATGAGCGCCACCTCCCGTCGCTCCGCGCTCACGTCCCGGTTGCGGCGCCTCACGCGGCTCAGCGGGCTGCCGGTCCGCCGGCGGCTCGCCTACGCCGTGGCCGCGCTGACCGCCGTCGTGCTCGCCGGCGTCGGCGTGACGCTGTACGGCGTGGAGTCCGGACGCATCGACGAGGACGCGGACGAGAGCCTGTCCCACCAGCTCGACCACCTCGAGACGGTGCGGGATGAGAACGACCTCGACACCGGACGCCCCTACGCCAGCTCCGACCGCCTGGTCGCCGCGTTCCTGGAGCAGAGCCTCGCCGGGCACAACGAGGACCTCTACGCCGTCTTCAGCAACGGCGAGCGGGCCGTGCAGGGCGACTCGAACCCCGACCTCGAGCGCTCGGGCCGCTTCTGGCCGCTCGTGGACGCGATGCGCGACGACGGCGGCGTCCGCGACCTGGAGGTGGGCGACGAGACGTACCGCGTCGCGGTGAAGCCCGTGTCCATCGACGACACCACCGCCGCGCTCGTCGCGGTGCACAACCTGAGCGCCGACCGCGAGGGCCTGCGCGCCCTGGTGCTCAACTACGCGGCGCTGGCCGTGCTGGCCGTCCTCGTCGTGGCTGCGCTGTCGTCCCGGATCGCCGGCAGCCTGCTGCGTCCGGTGCGCAACCTGCGCGACACCGCCCTGCAGATCAGCGCGGGTGACGTCGGTCGCCGCATGCGCGTCACCGGCAACGACGACCTGGCCGACCTGCAGCGCACTTTCAACGCGATGCTCGACCGGCTGGACGCCGCCCTGACCGCGCAGCGCCGGCTGCTGGACGACGCCGGGCACGAGCTGCGCACCCCGCTCACCGTGCTGCGCGGGCACCTGGAGGTGCTCGACCCGACCGATCCCCAGGACGTCGACGACACCCGCCGCCTGCTGCTGGACGAGGTCGACCGGATGACCCGGCTCGTCGAGGACCTGCTGCTGCTCGCCAAGGCCCGGCGCACCGACTTCGTCCAGCCGCACCCGGCCGACGTCGCCGCCATCACCCACGGCGTCGTCGCCCGGGCCCGCGGCCTCGGCGACCGGCAGTGGGTCGTCGACGCCGTCGCCGAGACCACCGCGCTGCTGGACGAGCAGCGCATCGTCCAGGCCCTGCTGCAGCTGACCGACAACGCCGTGCGGCACACCGGGCCGGGCGACGAGATCGGCGTCGGGTCGGCCGTGGTCGACGGACGCCTGGAGCTGTGGGTCCGCGACACCGGCCCCGGCGTCGAGCCGCAGCTGCGCGACCGGCTGTTCGAGCGCTTCAGCCGCGGCGCTGACGACGACGACCGCTTCGGCCTGGGGCTGGGCCTGTCCATCGTGGAGGCGATCGCCACGGCGCACGACGGCGCGGTCGCGCTGGACGACACCGAGACCGGCGCGACCGTGCGGTTGCGCCTTCCGCTGAAGGAGACCTCGTGAACCGGATCCTGATCGCCGAGGACGAGGAGCGCATCGCCTCGTTCGTCGCCAAGGGCCTGCGCGCGGAGGGGTTCACCCCCACCGTCGTCGCCGACGGCCAGTCGGCCCTCGACCACGCGCTGGCCGGCGAGGCCGACCTCGTCGTGCTCGACATCGGCCTGCCCGTCATGGACGGCTTCGCCGTGCTCGAGCGGCTGTCGGCCGAGTGCCCGGCGCTGCCCGTCATCGTCCTGACCGCGCGTGACTCGCTGACCACGACCGTCGCCGCGCTCGAGGGCGGTGCGGCCGACTACATGGCCAAGCCGTTCCGCTTCGACGAGCTGCTGGCCCGCGTCCGGCTGCGGCTGCGCGACCAGAGCGAGCCCGCCGTCCTGGAGCTCACGGTCGGCGACGTCACGCTCGACCTGCGCCGCCACCGGGCGAGCCTGGGCGACAAGGTCGTCGAGCTGTCGGCCCGCGAGATGACCCTCGCCGAGGTGCTCGTGCGTCACCGCGGACAGGTGCTGTCGCGCGAGCAGCTGCTGTCGCAGGTGTGGGGCTACGACTTCGACCCGGGCTCGAACGTCGTCGACGTGTACGTCGGCTACCTGCGCAAGAAGCTGGGCTCGGACTTCGTCACGACGGTGCGCGGCGCGGGGTACCGCGTCGACTGATCCCGCCGTAGCGTGGATCACATGAAGCGTCTCGCGATCCTCCTCGTCGCGGTGCTCGCGGCCGGTCTGCTGGCCGCCCCTCCCGCCACCGCCGCCCTACGGCCCAGCCCCGCCAAGGCCGGGTCCGACGTCCGACCCGACTACATGGCCTCGTGCTACCAGAGCAAGACGTCCGGCTCCCGCCCGACGCACTGCACGTTCGGCCGCCGTGGCAGCGCCACCCGCGTCGCGGTCATCGGCGACTCGGTCACCAAGCAGTACGTCACCGCGCTCGACCACGCCGGACGCACGCGCGGCTGGGCGGTCGACGTGTACGCCAAGACGGCGTGCTCGTTCGGCCGCTACAACGGCCGCGCGAGCCAGCAGTGCGCCGACTGGAACCGCAACGTCATGCGCAAGGTGCGGCGCGCCGGCTACGACTACGTCGTGACCGCCCTCTACGAGACCCACGCGTACCGGACGGCTCGCTACAACACCGACTCCGAGCGGCGCACGCGGTTCATCAAGGGCATGCGCTCGCGCATCTCCTACCTGCAGCGCGGCGGGGCCAAGGTCGTGCTGCTCAACGACACCCCGAAGTTCGGTCACGACGTGCCCTCGTGCCTCAAGCGCAACAGCTCGCGCCCCAGCCGGTGCAACGAGAGCCGCGGCTACGCACTCAGCTCGCAGCGGTTCTGGACGTCGTCCGCGCGCCAGCGCCTCATGCGCGGGCTGGTGCCGTCGCGCCGGCTGGCCAGCATCACCGGCTCGCTGTGCTCCTCGCGCAGCTGCCAGGCCACCAAGAGCAGCGTGATCGTCTACCGCGACAGCCACCACTTCACCGAGACGTTCGTCCGGTGGCAGCGCGAGAACATCGCCCGCCGGCTGGTGCGCGCGATGCGTTGATCCGACGGACGCACGACGGGGCCGGGACGAGTGATCGTCCCGGCCCCGTTCGTGTGCGGTGGTCAGTCGTCGTCGCGGTCGCCGTCGTCGTGGCCGCCGTGGCCGCGGTGACGGCCCGGCCCGTCGTCGCCGTGACGCTCCCAGCCGCGCTCGCGCTCCCAGCCGCGGTGGCGTCCGGGACGCTCGTCGCCTCGACGGTCGCGGGCCCTCTCGCGGGCGTCGCGGTCGTCGCCGCGGTGACGGCCCGGACTCGCCGTGACGTCATCCTTGTCGCCCTCGTCGTCGCCACCCACCCGGGCCACCGGGATCGGCGAGGACGTCGTGCGCTGGGCGGCCTCGGCCTTCCGCTCGGCGGCCTGCGCCGTCTCGGCCTTCCGCTCGGCGGCGGCCTGCTGCGCGGCCCGCGCCTGCTGGGCGGCCTGCTGCTCGGCCAGGACGATCCGCTGCTGCGCGGTCTGGAACCGGCTGGTCAGCTGGTTGGTCCGGTTGAGCGCCGCGTCGAGCACGCCGCTGATCTGCAGACCCAGGTCGCCGGCGGAGTCGGTGTCGACCACCTCGGACGTGCCGGTGACGGGTGACGTGTCGATGCGGCGGTCGTCGTCGTTCTCGCTCGCGACGGCGACGGTCACGCCGGCGGTACCCAGGACGGCGGCCGTGCTGAGCGCCGCCAGGCCTCCTCGTGCGGTCCAGCTCATGAAAGCTCCTCCTCGACGGGTCGGTCTCCCCCTGACCTTGCCCGCCCGTGATGAGGCCAACATGAATCCCCGGTGAGGGAGTTCTTAGGTGGTACCGGTGGAGACCGCCGCGGGTCCCCGTGTCCAGCCGCTGCGGCGCAGCCGTTCCGCGGCGTCCAGCAGGAGGTCGAGCGCGAACGCGAACTCGAAGCCCTCGTCGCACCCCTCGCCCACCCGGCCGAGGTCGTCGTCGGTAGCGGCCGTCGCGATGGCCAGGATGTGCGGGTAGCGCCGGCCCATCTCGGCCATCGCGGCCGCCGCCGTCTCAGCGTCCGGAGCGGCGGCTTCCGGATCCGCCGGAGCATCGAAGAGCTCGGGGCTGAAGCCCCAGATCCGGTTACCGAGCGCGTGCATGAGGTGGTGGGTCAGGTCCGCGGAGCACCCGCCGGCCAGAAAGCCGCCGGCCACGGCGTCCATGTGCGCGAGGACGGTCGGCGTCCGGCGGGTGCGCGACTCGATCGCTCGTCGCGCCCACGCGTGGCGCTGGACGGCCTGCCGCGCCGACAGCACGCGGTGCCGCACCGCGTCCTGCCACGCCGCGTCCTGCGGCGGGTCGGTGAGCTCGGCGATGACGACGTCGACCATGCCGTCAAGCAGGTCGTCCTTGTTCGCGACGTGCTTGTAGAGCGCCATGGGCACGACGCCCAGGTCGTGGGCGAGACGGCGCATGCTGAGCGCCTCGACCCCGATCTCGTCGGCCAGCGTCACCGCGGCGGCCAGCACGCGTTCGCGGCTCAAGCGGGCACGGGCGTCCTGGGACGGCATGCGACCTCCTCGTTCCTTGACAGGTGGACACCGTACACCTACCGTTCGGGACATCCCGGTGTACGGCGTACACCTCTCGCTACGGAGGCCCGATGACCACGCTGCTCCCCCGCCCCGAACGGAAGACCGACTCCCGGGCCACGGCCCGCTGGGCCGGCGTGCTCTACCTGGTGACCTTCCTGGCGTCGGTCCCGACGCTCTCGCTCTACGCACCGCTGCGCGAGGACGGCTTCCTGGCCGGCACCGGCGGGACGGCCGCGCCGACGGCGGGCGCGGCGCTGGAAGTCGTCCTCGCCATCAGCTGCGCCGGCACGGCGATCGCCCTGCTGCCGGTCATCCGGCGCCACGGCGAGTCGCTGTCGGTGGGATACCTGGCCGCCCGGGTGGTCGAGGCCACGCTCATCCTGGTCGGTGTCGGATCGGTGCTCGCCCTCCTGGCGCTGCGTCGCGACGGGTTCGACGACGCCGACGCCACGGCCTCCGTCCTGCTCTCGGTCTACGACGCCACCTTCCTGCTCGGGCAGAGCCTCATGCCGGCGCTGTGCGCGCTCACGCTCGGCACCGTCCTGTACCGCTCCGGCCTGGTGCCGCGCGTCATCCCGGCGATCGGTCTGGTCGGCGCTCCGCTGCTGCTCGCCTCGGACCTCGCCCAGCTCACCGGCGTCTACGAGATGCGCAGCGCGCTCGCCGGGCTCGGCGCGCTGCCGATCGCCGCCTGGGAGCTCTCGCTCGGCGTCTGGCTGATCGCCCGCGGCTTCCGGACGCCGAAGGCGTGACGATCACCGCACGGCGGCGCCAGGCTCTGGGAAGCTGCGGCGGTGGTCAACTACACGCGTCACGTCCGTTCACGCCTCAGTGCCCAGGACGAGCACGATCTCGCGCTCGTCGACCGCATGGCCGAGCGCGTGCAGGCCCGGCTCAGTCTGAGCGCCCGCGAGATCGAGATCGCTCACGTGCACAACGCCAAGAGTGGCGAAATCCAGACACTCGTCTCGGCGATCCTGCTCGGTGAGCTCGGCTTCGACGAGGAGGTCGTGCTGCGCCCGGAGGACGAGTTCGTCACCCAGGCCCGGCCGGACTTCTACTTCGACCTCGGCGACGAGCGCGGGATCCTCGCCGAGGTCGAGCGCGGCGGCACCACGACCAAAAACCACGACCTCAAGGACCTGTGGAAGGCGCACGTGGCGCCGAACGCCCAGCAGTGGATCGTTCGCCTGTGGCGGGCGGTGAACGTCAGACCGCCGTGCACGCGGCGACGACCCGGAGTGACCGCCGCAGTGCTCCTACCCGCGCGCACTCCCAGTCGCGGTGACGACCGAAGCGGTCGTCGTGCCGGCGGTCGCGAACTTGTTCGGAGCGGAGTTGGCGATAGACACGGTGGACGACCCAGGCGCGCCGTCACGTCGTCCCTCTCGTTGTCATCGCTGCCGCCCCACGTCGGGAAGGACTTCGTCCAGTCCACGACCGCGGTCTTGCGGTTCGCTGCTGCTGTGCGATCTCGAACTGTTGGAAATCACCGACGCGGAATTTCTTCGGAGAGACGCCGAGGAGGCGAGTTCTCTACACGCACCTTATCGAATGTGGACCGATAGGCCCGAACGAGCCGATCCGGATAGAACCGCCGAGCAGTCTGCAACAAATCGAACGTCCGAAACCCCGTCCGGCACGCCGCGGAATCTCGGAATGGTCGACGCTTGTAGAACTGCCATCGACTCGATCGCTTGCGTGGCATCAAAGCCAGTGCGCATTGAACTGGCCCAGGCAGGGCCGAGAGTCTCAGCTACAACTTCGTGCACGCGCATCTGGCGCGACGGATGCTCTGCGAACCGAGTTTCCAACTTGTCGATCAGGTCCTGCAATGTCGTTCCGGAATTCGTCTGTGTTGTCATGATCGACACAACCCACGTCGTACTGCCCGCGACCGGCAAGAGCTGCTCCAAGGAGAAACTATGCCGACGATCGGAGCGGGTCGTCGTCTTCACCTCGATGCGGCTTCCTTGCGCAGAAAAGTCAAAACGGGCATCTACTCTCGAATGCCACGCGTCCAACATGTCTGCCGGGGCGTCGCTCCGCGAGATCACCAAGAGTTCGCCCCACAAACCGAGGATAGTCGTGCGGCTGGTCATAGTCGGCTCGAACAATCGAACCAACCGTCTCATTGCGACGCTCACGTCGCCCGGTCCGGGATCCGTCCCAATAACCCCGATCAAGTTCGCGATAACGTTGAGAAACGCGGCGCGATACTCGTTCTCGCCCATGCGCAGACGGACCAGACCAAACTCGCCTCTCATGGCGCGACCAACAGCGTCTCGGACCTCGAGAGTCAAGCGGGGATCCATCGACACGCGATGCAGTTCCGTCGGTGGCTGCGGAGCGGGATCCGGAGGTGTGAGAAGTACGATCGAACTAGCCGCGTCCAGACCGATCTTGAAGCCTGGAGCGGAAGGAACGTTCAAGACGTCAAACCCTGGCAGGCCACTAACCTGGACGGTCGAGAGCAAAGTCTGCAACTCGGCACCAGTGGTCACGGGGCCTGCTCCTCGTCTGCCGGAAACTGAAACAGCGCAGCGCCTGCAAGCTCACTGGGAACCCGAATACTCATCCCCACCGCGGACCAAGGACCCTCCTGGTCCTCGCGATTCTGGACGGCGTGGAACTGAACCGAGAGCCGCCCGTCGGTGTAGAAGGTCTTGTCGCCCGGATAGAGGGCCACGCCGCGCGGGTTTGCACCCTGTTGAAGATTGGTTACCGTCCGCTTGTCCGACGACACGCCGCGCCGACGGGTCTCCAAACAGTCCATCAAGTACACGTCAGCGTCGAGACTGGGCTCGCTGTCGAGATGCGCTTGCATCACCAAACACAACTGCTGGACAGTAACGACGTCTTCCGACCGGCCCTTCCAGTCGACCAGCATGGCGAGAAGGCGCGCCATCGGCACGCTAAACCGATCGTGCTTCTTAGCCCTTGGATCACGAACATCCGACAAAACTGCTTCGTCGAATTCCGATCTCAAATTCACTACTGCCAGCATATTTGCTTGCGCGGACATCTCGTCCATAAACGCGACACGGTCAACGGCCGTCCAACTATTGCCTTTGAAACGATTGTGCAGGATTGGCAACTCAATGACCGCGCGGCGAGTCGGCTTGAACACCGGATCCAGCAGCATCTTGCGAGTCCACCGTTGCAGATCTTCACCGGACACTTCGATTTTGGACATCTCAGAACGGAGATGCTCCTCATGGTCGACGTAGGTTTCATACGCTTCTGCCAACCTAAAAGGAAGCCAAGCGCGGCATAGGTCACCGTAAGCGCCTTTGTAACCAAAGAATCGAGCACGCTGTTGAATTGTGTCAGCATTACCTACGCCGGTGCCCCGCGGCATATAAGTCACAGCCAAACCCTCGATCGTGAACCCACGATCGAGCTTGTTCCCGCCGATGACGACCCAAGCCGGCGCCGAGTTCCACTGAAGGTCGTCGGTGTTGGTGGGATCCGCATTAATCACCCTGATCTGCGTTGCGCCGATCCAATGTGGGACGGACACCAGAAGTTCTTCAAGCGCGGGGACATCACGCTCAGTACGCCTCAGGACCCCTTCATAGGCAGGTCTGAAATACGTCTCGATGACCTCATCTCGATCGGGTCCAGGCGTTGACAGCAGCGAACGCCAGTTCCCTAGGAGCCGGGTGACGTATCCTCCATAAACAGTGTGCAGATCAGTACTGTGCGACGGATGCACCAGCATCGATATCATCCGGTCAGCACCCACGATCGACTTAGCGATGAAGAACGTGGCTACCGCGAGTTCGAGACTTTCCGGCGGCTCTTGACCTGCAGGATCTAGAGCTCGCGCAACCTCCGCATCGTCCATGCGAGTGACAAACTCGGCGCGGCGCTCATCAAAGAAGTACTTTCCCCCGGTGTATCCCGGTCCAGGATCCAGGACGTTTACATAATCTGGCGACAGAGCATCCGCGATACTAATGAGCAGCGGGGCTTGAGGCGTCGCGGTGTACATGACGTATGAACTGTTCGGAATAACATCTCGGAGACCGAGAATAGATGCGTACGTCGCGGTCTCTTGCTTGACGCCATTCTTGCTCCGACCAGCATTCATACCCGCCTGGTCAGCCTCGTCGTCGATAACAATCACCGGGAGTGTCCGCATGTCAACGCCATAGCCCCCGAGTTTACTCAGCAAGCTGCGCAACGCCTCAATTCGGGCCTTGTTCTTCATAACCGTGATCACAGTCGTGCGACGGAAATCGTTCGGCGTCGCGGGGTCCATGGTCGCGTTAATGCGACCCGCAAGATCAGCCGCCGTCTGGGCAGAATCATCGGGGTTTGCCATCATCAGCCAAGGGCTCATGCCGCCCGGCCGCAAAGCCCGAAGGTCCGATCTCAATCGAGCTGAAGTTTGATCGTGCAGAACCGTCTTGGTGCCGGCAAGGAGGATCACAAGCGGATGTCCGTTGTCTCGCGCCATGGCCGTCAATGCCGTGAAGGAGAGCGTTTTACCGCTCTGTACGTAACCAATTACGAGGCCCGTTCGCGGATCCGGGTCATTCGGACTTGGAGGCACGCAGCGCGCGAGGATACTGCGCGTTTTCGCGAGAACAGCGCCGTGACTTTCGACATCCGCGAGCGCGCGGTCAAGGAGCGCGGAGGTTTCGGACCCAACTACCGGATTCCAACCAGCACGGGGATCGCGGTCCACAGGTCCGTGCCCTGCAGCGACCGTCGCATATTCCTGTTCAGTCATCGAAACTCTTCCTATGCCTTAGTCGAGAGATAGTTCCGCAGAATGGCGTTAGTATGTTCGGTCACGAGACCCGGCATCTTTGCTCCACCCTGCCGAGCTAGAGCCTGACCAAGACCAAGCGCAATTGCTATCCGCCAGACGGGCTCCAGACCTTCACTAGGCAACTCACAGTAAGTACGCATGAAGGGATGGGCCTGATTCACTTTGAGTTCGATAGCGGGATCAGGGCCCCCGCGCTCGTCGACGGTCAGCCACCGAGAGTTCGCAGGGTCATCAATCAACTTGAATGACACGCGCCAAACGCTGCCTCCAGCATCCAGTGTCAGAACCCGGTCGACGGACACGGTCTCGACGCCGTCACTCGATGCGATCGGCGGAAAGCCGTCCAGTTCCCCACGCGCGGACGAGTCCGTATCTCCTACTTGATGATTCTGAACTACTTGTAGCCGGTCAACGATCTCGTCCAGGACACCGGCAGCAACTTCCCGGGGGGCGGGAGCGGATGTACGGGTACGGTAGTTCTTCGCTTGCCTGAGAAGCGGGTAGGGTTCACCGTCGAGATGCTTACGAAGAAGGTCGAGAAATTCTTCCTCTTCGTCGTACCACACCAAAGCGTCTTTAGTGTAAGTGACTGAAAAGTCATCCATGTGCAGTTCGCCGAAGACGCGCTGGTACCGAAAGTCGTTAGAGGCCCCGAAAATCTGTGCTGGTCGGTACGTCTCATCGCCTGCTCCCATCACCACTTTGCGACGATAGAACAGCGCCAACCCGGCGCTTGCCGTAGCGCCTCGCTCACGAATGGCGACAAAGCCGGTGACGCGGCGGCCGGACGCCAGCCGAATATTGACCTCCTTGCGCCAATAGACGGCTTCTCCAGCTGGATCGCGCCAGTCCGGCGCATTCAAGACGACCGGCTCATCATACGAAATTTCCTCGTCGTTGACGGTGATGATAACGTCACCATTCCTGAGGAATTGACGATAAATCCCGCCAAGATATTCGCGGATTTTTGCCAGGGTGCGCTTCTGCGGGGTACGATGTAGGCCCGTCATGCGAACCTCGGTGAAATGCTCAGCGGATTCTTCGAAGTCCTCGTCGATCGAAAGAGACTCCTCTCGCGCCTCCACGATTGCAGGAACGTCAAAGTGCACCGTTCGCGAACTTTCCTCACCGAGGGCAGTGGAGCGTACTGACCACTTCCGTGCGAACCAACAACAGGCGGCTTTCATTCCGATGCCAAATTGCGACAGTCCGCTGCTGTCGGAGGGCGGCTCTGCCACGCGAAACGCCCGTGACCACTCGGCCGCTGCAATCCCGGCGGCGTTATCTCGTACCGTGATGGCACCGCCGTCAGTCCTATCGATCGAGATCTCGATTCGCAGCACGTAGTTGGTGCCGTCTACTTCACGGAGGGCGTCGCGGTTGGCTACGTAACTCTGGATTGCGTTGTCGACCAGTTCGCCAAGCGCGTACCACGGTTGGTACTTCATGTGAGGGAACAAGTTGAGCATCCCCACACCAGGGCGAATGCTGATGGACTCGTGACTCACTGCAAGACTCCTCCGTCGGTGGTGCCTAACGTACCTGGATAGACCGTCTAGGGTGTTGAAATTCAGCAGGTTTCGGGGGCGTTGGGGCGAGTTCGCCGAGTACGGGGAAGGACGTCGACTTGGTCGACGCTAGGAGGAGTGTCAGACACAATCTTGCTCCACCGTTGGCCTGCTCGCTTCATCTGCTGTCGCATGACGTGGTACACGACGCCGGTGTTCACCGCGTTCCCGAGTTGCCTGTACGTCGCCTGATCGACCTGGCCTGGGAACTCGAACGTGTCGGGGAAGCCCTGCATTCGCGCAGCCTCTACGGGCGTGATCCGCCGAAGGGGACTTCCCAGGACGGTAGTTTGCCCCATAGCCACGAGAGCAGGGACGTAGGTCGCTTTTTTCACTCGGATGCCCGACGGCCGAAAATGGAGGATGCATTCCTCAAGCGATTGCGCATCCTGAGCTTGCCATTCAAACTTCCGTCGCGACGGCGGGAAACCATCAAGGCCGTCAAAATCAGCGAGCCAGGCGTCGATTAGTTTGCGGTGCTGAGTGTAGAACTCGGAATTCTTGCGCAAGAAGTTCGATTTCCATGCAGGCAACCCAACCGGCAAATCGAAAATATCAGCGTGAACGAATTCGTCTACCCAGATCGGGAATCCGGGCAGTTTTCGAACGCCAGCATGCCTCAAGCGACGAACGAACTCAGCCCACGCCTCCACCCACCGCTTTTCAGAGGCCCCGAGTTCGTAGTTGACGCGCCCTTCAATCTCGACGTCAGGCTGCAGGAACCGTCGCAGATCCCAGGTCTGGGGGTCCCAGTCCCCCACTGGCTGGTTGCAGACAACCGGCTCGACTTCGTCCATAGCGGAGTCGTCGCCGACGTAGGTCGCTGCGATAAAGACGCGCTCCCGAACCTGTGGCCGTCCCCCCAAGGAAGCGGGCAGCAGGTGCGGGGAGAACACGGCCGGAGTAGAAGAAACCTGGTATCCAAGTTCACGCAAGCTGCGAACGATGACCGCCCACTCGTGCCTATGACGGGGGCCCGCGATGTTACGGACATTCTCGAGTAGCACAAGGGAGGGCCGGCGCTCCTTAAGAATCCGGCAGATGTTGTAGAATAGGGTACCCCGCGCCTCTTCCATGCCGCGCTGCAAACCCGACTTGGAGAAGGGCTGGCATGGAAAACCCGCGGTAAGAACGTCATGAGCCGGCACTCTTACCACCGGATCAGTCTCGGGAACAATATTCCCCGCCACGTCCATCTCCCAGTTGTGCTGGTAGATCTTCGCCGCCGCCTCGTCGATCTCGGAGGCGTACACGCACTCCCCTCCGAGGGCGGACAGCGCGTAGTGGAAGCCGCCGATGCCGGCGAAGAGGTCGACAAAGGTGAAGGCGGGAGACTTCGAGCTCATGTTCGAATCCTAGACGTCGACGCTGACGGGAACGGGATGTGCGAGACGTGTCTGTGGACGAGCCCCGACCCCAGTCGGGGCCGGGGCTCGTCCACCTGAGGACTTCAGGTCAGCTGCAGCCGCTGGTCGAGCCGCAGCCCTCGCAGACGTGGCACGAGCCGGCCGGACGCATCTTGGTGCCGCAGGTCATGCACAGCGGGCTGTCGACCGCCGCACCGGTGATGACCTCCAGCAGCTCCGCGGACGTGTGGGCCTGCGCCGGGGCGACCTTCGCCGTCTCGGCGACGACCTCGGCCGGGGTCTCCGGAGCCTCGGCCTTGGCCTCGACCGGAGCGCCCTTCTCGGTCGGCGCGGACTCGACGAGCTCGGCGGCCGTCGTGCCGTTGCTGACCGGCTGGTGCGAGCCGGTGTCCAGGTAGCGCTGACGCTCGGCGGCCGAGTGGATGCCCAGGGCCGAGCGGGTGTCGAAGTCCAGGTAGTCCAGCGCCAGGCGGCGGAAGACGTAGTCCATGATCGACTGCGCCATGCGGATGTCCGAGTCGTCGGTCAGGCCGGCCGGCTCGAACTTCAGGTTCGTGAACTTCTGGACGTAGGTCTCCAGCGGCACGCCGTACTGCAGGCCGATCGAGACCGCGATCGAGAAGGCGTCCATCACGCCGGCCAGGGTCGAGCCCTGCTTGCCCAGCTTGAGGAACAGCTCGCCCAGGTCGCCGTTCTCGTGCGCGCCGGAGGTCATGTAGCCCTCGGCACCGCCGACCGAGAACGACGTCGTGATCGACGTGCGCGACTTCGGCAGACGACGACGGATCGGCTTCTCGACGACGACCGTCTTGACCTCGGTCTTCTCGGCGGGCGCCTCGGCCTTCTTGGCCTTGGCGTCGCTGAGCGGCTGACCGACCTTGCAGTTGTCGCGGTAGACCGCGAGCGCCTTGAGGCCGAGCTTCCAGCCCTGGAAGTAGACGTCGGCGATCTCGTCGACCGTCGAGGTCTCGGGCATGTTGACCGTCTTGGAGATGGCGCCCGACAGGAACGGCTGGGCCGCGGCCATCATGCGCACGTGGCCCATGGGCTTGATGGCCCGCTCGCCGACGGCGCAGTCGAAGACCTCGTAGTGCTCGGTCTTGAGGCCGGGCGCGTCGATGACGTGGCCGTGCTCGGAGATGTACTCGACGATCGCCTCGATCGTCTCGTTGGTGTAGCCGAGCTTCTTCAGCGCCGCCGGGACGGTCTGGTTGACGACCTGCATGGAGCCGCCGCCGACCAGCTTCTTGAACTTGACCAGCGAGAAGTCCGGCTCGATGCCGGTCGTGTCGCAGTCCATCATGAAGCCGATGGTGCCGGTCGGCGCGAGCACCGACGCCTGGCTGTTGCGCCAGCCGGCCTTCTCACCGATCTTCAGGTTCTCGGCCCACTGCTTGGTGGCCTCGCGGTGCACGGCGATGTCCATCGCGTGCATCGTGCGGACGTCGTCGTTGGCCGCGAGGTGCTTGCGCATGACGCGGGTGTGGCCGTCCTTGTTCTGGGCGTAGCCGTCGTAGGCACCCACGACGCCGGCCAGCTCGGCCGAGCGGCGGTAGGAGGTGCCGGTCATCAGCGACGTGATCGACGCGGCCAGCGCGCGGCCACCGTCGGAGTCGTAGGCCAGGCCCGACGCCATGAGCAGCGCGCCGAGGTTGGCGTAGCCGATGCCGAGCTGGCGGAACGCACGCGTCGTGTCGCCGATCGCCTCGGTCGGGAAGTCGGCGAAGCAGATCGAGATGTCCATCGCGGTGATGATCATCTCGACGCTCTTGACGAAGCGCTCGACCGCGAAGCTGCCGTCGTCCTCGAGGAACTTGAGCAGGTTGAGGCTGGCCAGGTTGCAGCTGGAGTTGTCCAGGTGCATGTACTCCGAGCACGGGTTGGACGCGGTGATGCGGCCGGCCTCGGGCGTGGTGTGCCAGTCGTTGATCGTCGAGTCGTACTGGATGCCGGGGTCGGCGCAGGCCCAGGCGGCCTTGGCGATCTTGCCCCACAGGTCGCGGGCGTCGATGCTCTCGATGACCTCGCCGTTGGTGCGGGCGCGCAGACCGAAGTCGGTGCCCTCCTCGACGGCGCGCATGAACTCGTCGTTGACGCGGACCGAGTTGTTGGCGTTCTGGTACTGGACGCTGGTGATGTCGGAGCCACCGAGGTCCATGTCGAAGCCGGCGTCGCGCAGGACTCGGATCTTCTCCTCCTCACGCTCCTTGGTCTCGACGAACTCCTCGATGTCGGGGTGGTCGACGTCCAGGACGACCATCTTGGCCGCGCGACGCGTGGCGCCGCCGGACTTGATCGTGCCGGCCGACGCGTCCGCACCGCGCATGAAGGAGACCGGGCCCGACGCGGTGCCGCCCGAGGAGCGGAGCAGCTCCTTGGACGAACGGATGCGCGAGAGGTTGAGGCCGGCACCGGAGCCGCCCTTGAAGATCAGGCCCTCCTCGCGGTACCAGTTCAGGATCGAGTCCATCGAGTCGTCGACCGCGAGGATGAAGCAGGCGCTGACCTGCTGCGGGCTCGAGGTGCCCACGTTGAACCACACCGGGCTGTTGAAGCTGAAGACCTGGTGCAGGAGCATGTGCGTCAGCTCGTGCTCGAAGACCTCGGCGTCCTCGTCGGAGGCGAAGTAGCCGTGGTCCTTGCCGGCCTTGACGTACGTCAGCACGACGCGGTCGAGCAGCTGCTTGAGGCTGGACTCACGCTCGGGCGAGCCGACCGCACCGCGGAAGTACTTGGTGGTGACGATCGTCGAGGCGTTCAGGCTCCAGAAGTCGGGGAACTCCACGCCGCGCTGCTCGAAGACGTTCTCGCCGGTCTTCCAGTTGGTCTGGACGACGTCACGACGCTCCCAGGTGACGGCGTCGTACGGGTGCACGCCCTCGGTGGTGTAGACGCGCTCGATGGTCAGGCCCTTGGCCTTCCCCTTGGCGCGGCGGGGGCCGGTCTGGCCGCTGACGGTCTCCGTCATGGAGTGCTCCTCGTGTGCTGCGGTGCGGTGGGTGGGGGTGGTGCTGGGATGGTTCGTGGCCCGACAGGTTCAACAACCTGGCGGGTCAGGGGATTTCGTGCTCGACCCGGGAGGTCTCGGCCAGCTCGCCGTCGGCGGAGGCGGCCATGAGCGTCGCGATCTCGGCGGCGAAGTCGTCGGCGGAGTCGAACGCCTTGTAGACGCTGGCGAAGCGCAGGTACGCGACCTCGTCGAGCGCCTTGAGCGGCTCGAGGACGGCCAGGCCGACCTCGTGGGCAGGGACCTCGGCGCAGCCGGACGCGCGCAGGGTCTTCTCGACCTGCTGCCCGAGCCGGGCCAGGTCGTCGGCGGAGACCGGACGGCCCTTGCAGGCCTTCGCGACGCCGGCGACCGCCTTCTCGCGGACGAACGGCTCGGTCGCGCCCGAGCGCTTCACGACCATGAGCTGCATCTGCTCGATCGTGGTGAAGCGCTTCTCGCACCGCGCGCAGGTGCGGCGGCGGCGGATCGAGGCACCCTCGTCCGCGATGCGGCTGTCGAGCACCTTGGTGTCGTCGTGCTGGCAGAACGGACAGTGCACGAGCGGGCTCCTTCGGTGTCGTCGCGGTGTGGACGAAGCTGTGTGTCCCGCTGTGGAACACGGCGCTTCCTGTGGGCGAGGCCGCCACTTCTGTGGAACTAGATGTGGAGAACTACACCCGTGTAACTACTAGATGTAGGGGAACCGTACGCCTTCGTCCCGGCTCGTGCAAGCACCTTCGCAGGACCCACCGACAAGCCCGTCGGACGCCGCTGCGAGCCGGCTGCAATCCCGGGCCCAGCCCGTCCGCCGCGTGCCGCTCGACACACCGCGCGGCGGCCGATCCGGGCGATCGGGAGCGCCACGCTCCGGGCTCGCTTACCCTGTGCAGGTGCCGAGGGGGAGGTACCGCATGGACGAGCCGGAGCAGCACCTGCCGGAGCACGAGCGCGCCCCCTTCACGTCGCTGACGCTCGACCCGGACGGCCGCATCCTGCGCGTCGGCCCCACCTTCACCGCGGCCACGGAGGTGCCCACCACCTACGTCGTCGGGCACCGGCTGACCGACTTCGTCGCCGGCGAGCGCGACCTGGCCGAGCTGCGCGCGATCCTGGCCTCCCCCGAGCGCCACGGCTACGCACGGCTCACGATGCGCCGTCCCCACGACGGCGAGCTCCAGCACGTCGTCATGGCCTGGACGCCCGGCGAGGGCGACGAGCTGCAGGTCGTGCTCGCCGACGAGACCGAGGCGCTGAGCCGCTACTTCGACCTGCAGGACTTCGCCCGGCGCGTGCAGGTGCTGGCGGCCAACTCCGCCGACGTCATGTGGTTGATGGACGACGACGGCCGGGTCATGTTCGCGACGTCCGCCCTCGCGGCGAAGTTCGGCTGGCAGGTCGACGACGTGCGCGGACGGCCGGGCGTGGCGTTCGTCCACCCCGACGACGTGCCGCTGGCCCGCGAGACCTTCGACCGGGTCCGCCGGGGCGAGCGCCAGCTGGTCTACGAGATCCGGTTGCTGCGCGCGGACGGCGCGACCGTGTGGACGCGAGCGACTCTCACCGACCTGCGCCACGAGCCCTCGGTGGCCGGCATCATGGGCAGCGCCGTCGACATCGACGACAAGAAGGCCGAGGAGGCCCGGCGGGCGGAGGACGAGGCGCAGTACCGGGCCCGGTTCGAGCAGAGCTACATCCCTCAGTCGGTGACCGACCCGTCGTTCCGCTACCAGGACGTCAACGCCGCGTACTGCACGCTGCTCGGTCGTTCGCGCGAGGAGTTCCTGGGGCGGCGGCCCGACGACTTCCTGCACGAGACCGACCCGGGCACCGGCGGACGCGAGCTGGCCAGCATGGCCGACGCCGGACGATCGACGCACCGGGTGTACCGCGTCTTCCGGCACCAGGACGGCAGCGCCGTCCCCGTGCTCGTCAGCGGCACGGCGCTGCAGAACGCCGCCGGCGAGCTGATCGGCTACGCGGCGGTGCTGGAGGACCAGCGAGCCCTGTTCGCCAGCGAGCGCCGGCGCGAGGAGACCCAGCGCCTGTTCGAGACCATCGCCGACCGCAGCGACGAGCTGCTCACCGTCGTCACCCCGAACCGCGAGATCCTCTACTCCTCCCCCAACGGCCCGCGGCTGGCGAACTACCACGAGAGCGGCGTCATCGACGAGATCGGCGCCTTCGCCCATCCCGACGACGCGGAGCTCGTGCGCCAGCAGTGGGAGCGCATCACCACCACCGATGTCGCGATGACCTTCCGGTTCCGCGCCTTCCTGGAGAGCGGCGAGCAGATCTGGCTCGAGCAGACGTCCACCAACCTCAGCGACACCCCGATCGGCGGCGTGGTCACGACCATGCGCGACGTCACCGACGAGGTCGAGTCGGCGCGGGCGCTCGCCGAGAGCGAGGCGCGCCACCGCATGATCGCCGACCTGGCCGACGAGGGCATCTGGGTCATCGCCCAGGACGGCCGCACCCTCTACGCCAACGCCCGACTCGCCTCGCTCGTCGGCTACACCCTCGAGCAGCTCTATGCCGCACCCGTGTGGGACTACATGGACGAGGAGATCGCCCGGCTCACGCTCCCCCGCCTCACCGAGCGCGAGGTGCGCGGCTCCGAGCGCTACGAGGTCGCCTACCGCCACCCGGACGGTCGCGTCCGCCGGCTGCGCATCGCCGCCAGCCCCATGCGGAACGCCGACGGGGTCGGCGAGGGCTCGCTGGCCATGGTCTCGGACGTCACGGAGACCCGGCGCATCGAGGGCGAGCTGTGGCACGCCGCGCTGCACGACGCGCTCACCGGCCTGCCGAACCGCTCGCTGCTCATGGAGCGGATCGAGGACGCCCTCGACGAGAAGGCCGACGTGGCCCTGCTGTTCGTCGACCTCGACCTGTTCAAGGACGTCAACGACGCCCGCGGCCACGGTGTCGGCGACCAGGTGCTGGTCGCCGTCGCCCACCGGCTCGCGTCCATCGCCGGGCCGCACGACACGGTGGCTCGCTTCGGCGGCGACGAGTTCGCGGTCCTGCTGCACGACGCGAACGAGTCCCACGCCCGCGCCCTGGCGACCCGCGCGCTCGAGGCGCTGCAGGAGCCGTTCGACGTCGGCGACGTCCACATCGGCATCGGCGGCTCGATCGGCATCGCCCTGTCGCCGGCGGCCAGCCCCGACGACCTGCTGCGCTACGCCGACACCGCCATGTACGCGGCGAAGGCCGCCGGCCGTGGACGCGTCCAGGTGTTCGACGCCGAGCTCGAGCACCGCAGCCGCGAGCGCTACGTCCTGGGCGCCGACCTGCGGGCCGCGCTCCAGGACGGCGGCCTGCAGATGGCGTACCAGCCCGTTGTCGACCTGGCCGACGGACGCGTCGTGGGCGTCGAGGCGCTGTCACGCTGGGACCACCCCGAGCACGGTCCGGTGCCCGCCCAGCGGTTCATCGACCTGGCCGAGTCGCTCGGCCTGGCCCCCGAGCTCGACCGCTGGGCGCTCGACCGCTCGCTGGGCGACGTCGCCCGGATGCGCGAGCGCGGCGTGCTGCCCGACGACGCCTACGTGGCGGTCAACCTGTCCGGCCGCAGCCTGGCCGACGAGACGCTCGACCGCTACATCATCGAGCGCACCGCCCACCACGGCCTCGACCCGCGCAAGGTCGTCCTCGAGCTCACCGAGAGCGCGATCATGGCCGATCCCGAGGTGGCCATCGGGCTGCTCGACCGGCTCCGCACGCACTGCTTCCCGGTCGCGGTGGACGACTTCGGCACCGGATACAGCTCGCTGGCCTACCTGCGCGACCTGCCGGTCACGATGCTCAAGATCGACCGCAGCTTCGTGGCGGGCGTGACCGACGACCAGCACTCGCTGGCCATCGTCGCGTCGGTGCTGCAGCTGGCCCGCACGCTCGACCTCGCGCTGGTCGCCGAGGGCGTCGAGACCGAGGACCACGCCCGGGTGCTGCGCGAGCACGGCTGCCGCCTGGCGCAGGGCTGGTTGTGGAGCAAGGCGGTCACCCCGGAGGAGGCCGAGCAAGAGGGCACGTTCACCCGCGTGCAGGCGCCCGGAGGCCCCTGACTCGGGTTGCGAGCCGCACCCGCGTGGCTACGTTGGAGGCATGGCTACCGACACTCCCCAGTACACCGTCCCGGGTCTGACCACGGCCGAGGGCCAGAAGGTCGCCGGCATCCTCCAGGAGCGCCTCAACGCGCTCAACGACCTGCAGCTGACGCTCAAGCACGTCCACTGGAACGTGGTGGGCCCGCACTTCATCGCCGTGCACGAGATGATCGACCCGCACGTCGACGAGGTCCGTGCGATGGTCGACGAGACCGCCGAGCGCATCGCGACGCTGGGCGTCGCGCCGAAGGGCACCCCGAGCGCCATCGTCAACGGACGCACGTGGGACGACTACTCGATCGGCCGCGGCACCACCAACGAGCACCTCGGCGCGCTCGACGAGGTCTACCAGGGCCTCATCGGCGACCACCGCAAGGCGCAGGAGGCCGTCTCGGAGATCGACCCGATGACCGAGGACCTCATCATCGCCCAGGCCCGCCAGCTCGAGCTGTTCCACTGGTTCGTCCGCGCCCACCTCGAGAACGCCGGCGGTCAGCTCTCGACCGCGGCGGCCGAGGGCGAGACCGAGGCGGCCGTGGCCGCCAGCGAGGCCGCCGACTGAGGCGCCTCCCCCGCACGACGACGGCGGCCGCTCCCCTCGGGGGCGGCCGCCGTCGTCGTGCATGGACCGGGCGGAGCCCGGCGGTACAAGGGTGAAGCACGGCGGCGGCCGTCCCCTCCCTCGGGTGACGACCACCGCCGTGGTCTGTGCGGGCTGCGGCTAGCCGCGTCCGCTGCTGCGGCGCGCGCGGCGCGACAGCGAGTCGATCGTGACCGCGAGCAGCAGGACGCCGCCGGTCACCATGTAGCGCACCTCGGCGTCGACGCCGATCAGGTTCAGGCCGCTCGTGATCGACTGGAGCACGAGCATGCCGAACAGGGCGGCGTACATCGAGCCGCGCCCGCCGAACAGGCTGACGCCGCCGATGACCGCCGCGGCGATCGCCATCAGGTTGGTGTCGCCACCACCGCTGGACTGGGCGACCGACTGCAGCCGGGCCGCGGCCAGGACGCCGCCGAAGGCCGCGAACATCGTGCACAGCGCGAACACCGAGACGTAGACGCGGTCCACGCGGATGCCCGAGCGGCGCGACGCCTCCTCGTTGCCACCGACGGCGAACACGTGACGGCCGAAGCGGGTCTTGCGGATCACCTGGTCCATGAGCACGATCACGAGGATCCACAGCAGCGGCATGTAGCCGATGCCGCGGTCCAGGTTCAGGTAGTACGCGACGTACGCCAGGCCGGCGACCATGAGCGCGGCGCGGATAGCGACGCTCAGCACCGACGGCGCCGACAGGTTCGCCGCGCGACGCTTGCGGATCGTGAGCAGGCGGCCGACGAAGTAGGCCGCACCGGCGAGCACCGCGAGCACGTAGGACGCCAGGGGCGAGAGGAACTTGAAGTTCGCGAACTCGATCAGCCACGAGTCACCGGGCAGGTTCACGGTGCCGTTGTCGCCCAGCACGACGAGCTGCAGGCCCAGGAAGGCCAGCAGTCCGGCGAGCGTGATGACGAAGCTCGGCACCCCGAACCGGGTGTACAGCAGGCCGTACACGGCACCGATGGCCAGGCCGGCCAGCAGCGACACACCGATGGCCGGCAGCACCGACCAGTCGTGGTAGACGACCAGGACGGCCATGATCGCGCCGCTCATGCCGCTGACCGAGCCGACCGACAGGTCGATCTCGCCGAGCAGCAGCACCATGATGACGCCGACGGAGATCATGCCGATCGCCGAGGACGAGAGCAGCAGCTCCACCAGGTTGCGCGAGGACAGGAAGCGCTCGTTCTGGGAGTAGAAGACGACCCAGATGATCAGCAGGCCCACGATCACCGGCACCATGCCGAGGTCGCCGGACTTCATGCGGCGCACGAACCCCTCGAGCATGGCCTTGGGCGAGGAGTCCTCGACCAGACGCTCGTCGGTCTTGTCGGCGAAGCTCATGCCTCGGCTCCCTTCGGGGCGGTGCGGCTCGCGCGCTGCGAGACGGCGTTGTCGGAGGCGCCGGTGATGGCGGCCACGAGCTTGTCGGTGGTGACGTCCTCGATGGCGAACTCGGCACCGTTGCGGCCCAGGCGCAGGACGTAGATGCGGTCGGCCACGGCCTGGACGTCGGCCATGTTGTGGGTGATGAGGACGACGCCGAGGCCGTTCTCACGCAGGCGCTCGACCAGGTTGAGCACCTCGGCGGTCTGGGCGACGCCCAGCGCGGCGGTGGGCTCGTCGAGCATGACGACCTTGGGGTTGCCGACCAGGCTGCGCGCGATGGCGACGGTCTGGCGCTGGCCGCCGGACAGCGACGCGATCGGGATGCGCACCGAGGGGATCTTGGCCGACAGCTGGCGCAGGAGCGCCCAGCTGTTCTTCTCCATCTCGACCTCGTCGAGCGTGCCGGCGGACGTCACCTCCTGACCGAGGTACAGGTTGGCGACGACGTCGAGGTTGTCGGCGAGGGCGAGGTCCTGGAAGACCGTGGCGATGCCGAGCTGCTGGGCGGCCTTCGGGCCGGGGATCGAGACCGGCGAGCCGTCGAAGACGATCTCGCCCTCGTCGGGCTGGTACACGCCCGACATGATCTTGACGAGGGTGGACTTGCCGGCGCCGTTGTCGCCCACGAGGGCGACGACCTCACCGGGACGCACGTCGAAGTCGACGTCCGCGAGCGCCTGGACGGCGCCGAACCGCTTGCCGACGCCCTTGAGGGACAGCACCGGGGCTGAAGTGGTGGTCATGGGGCAGGACCTTCTGCTTGAGGGAGGGGTTGTGCAGGCCTCGAGGGGGCAGCCCGGGCGGGCGGCCCCCTCGAGGTCCGTGGATCAGCTCAGGCCGGCCGCCGTGCACGCGTCCGCGTACTCGCCGGTGCAGATGTCCTGAACGCTGTAGAACTCGTCCTTGACGACGGTGTCGTTGATGTTCTCCTTGGTGACCTTGATCGGGTCGAGGATGTAGGACGGCACGCCACGGAAGTCCGTGGTGTCGCTGGCCTCCTTGCCGTCGACCAGGTTGACCGCCAGCTCGGCGGCCTTCTCGGCCTCGGCCTTGATCGGCTTGTAGACCGTCATGAACTGCTGGTCGGCGACGATGCGCTGGATGGCCGCGAGCTCGGCGTCCTGACCGACGATCGGGGGCATCTTGGTGACGCCGTTGCCACGCAGCGCGGCGAACACGCCGCCGGCCTGGCCGTCGTTGGCCGCGTAGACGCCCGCCAGGTCGGCAGCGTCGATCTTGCTCAGCTGCGTGCTGGTGAACTCCTGGGCGTTCTCGGGGCTCCAGTCCGGGTTGTCGTACTCGGCGACGATGTTGAGGCCGCTGGCGTCCAGGACGCTGTGGGCGCCCTTCTTGAAGTCGCCGGCGTTCGGGTCGGTCGGGGCGCCGTTGAGCATGAGGATGTCGCCCTTGCCGCCGGTCGCCTCGACCAGGGCCTCGCCCTGGAGCTCGCCGACGCGCTCGTTGTTGAACGAGACGAAGTAGTCGGCGTTGGTGATGAGACGGTCGTAGGCCACGACGGGAACGTCGCTGGACTGGGCCGACTTGACGATGCCCTCGGCGGCCTTGCCGTCGACGGCGCCGACGACGAGCACGGAGGCACCGTCGGTCAGCGCGGACTCGGCCTGCTCCTGCTGCTTGGACGCGTCCTGGTCGGCGTTGAGGTACTTGACGTCGCAGTCGTCGCAGAGGTCCTTGACCTTCGCCTCGAACAGCGGGCGGTCGAAGGCCTCGTAACGGGTCGTCTTGGTCTCGGGCAGCAGCAGGGCGATCGTCTTGCCCTTGTCGCCACCGTCGGAGCCCTCGTCGTTCGCACCGCACGCGGCGAGCGCCGCGAGCGAGGTGCTCGCTGCCACAGCCATGACGGCTGCGCGGGTGAGTCGGTTCACGCGTTCCTCCAGGTCTTGGACGGCGGGGGTTGCCGTCACGGTCTGATCCACCTCGCGCGGGGCGAGACGTGAGCCAGTGTCATACGTCACACGCTTTGTCGTCAACACTTGAAGACAAAACGAGAGAGTAGCGCCGGTCGCGCCAGTCTTGCATTCGACACTTGACGACAACGAGTGGCTTGCCTCACAGTGACGCTCATGTCGTCCCCGGGCACCGCCGCCAGCCTCCGTGCCGCGAACCAGGTGCGTGTCGTCCACGCCCTGCGCCAGCACCAGGAGCTGAGCCAGGCCGACATCGCCCGCGACACCGGCCTGGCCCCCGCGACCGTCTCCAGCATCGTTAAGGACCTCGTCGCCGCCGGGCTGCTCACGACCACCGGAGGAGCCGGACGACGCGGCGCGACGGTCGCCATCTCGCGCCGCGCGGGCCTGGTCGGCGGCGTCGACTTCGGCCACTCGCACGTCCAGGTGAGCCTGGGCGACCTGGGCGGACGGGTGCTCGTCACGGCCCAGGAGCCGCTCGACAACGACCACGCCCACGAGGACGGCCTCGCGCTCGCGCACCGCATGCTCGACCGCCTGCTCGCCGCCGAGGCCGACGCCGGCTCGCTGCACGCGGTCGGCATCGGACTGCCCGCTCCCCTGGGCGCCGACGGTGTCATCGACTCCGGATCGATCCTGCCCGGCTGGATCGGCGTGCATGCCGCCGATGCCGCGGAGAAGGAGTTCGGCGTGCCGACCCGCGCCGACAACGACGCGAACCTCGGCGCGCTCGCCGAGCACGCGCTCGGCGCCGGGCGCGGCACGTCGTCGATGGCCTACCTCAAGCTCTCCTCCGGCGTCGGCTGCGGCCTGGTGCTGGACGGACGTGTCTACCGCGGCGGCATCGGCACCGCCGGCGAGCTCGGCCACATGACGATGGACGAGACCGGGCCGCTGTGCCGCTGCGGCAGCCGCGGGTGCCTGGAGGCCTACGTGGGCGGATCCGCGCTCACCACGCAGTTCGCCCCGATCCGGGCCCAGCTCTCGGTGCGCGAGTTCGTCGCCCTGGCCAACAACGGCGACACCGGTGCGCAGCGCCTGATCGAGGACGCCGGGCGCTACCTGGGCCGAGCCGCCGCGGCGCTCGCGAACGTCCTGGGCCCCGAGCTGCTGGTCATCGGTGGCGACCTGTCCGACGCCGGCGCCCCGCTCATCGACGGCGTGCGCGACGGACTGCGCCGCCACGCCCTCGCCCCCGTGGCCGCCCAGGTACGCGTCGAGCGGGCCGCCCTGGGCGCCCGCTCGTCGTCGATCGGCAGCGTGCTCTACGCGCTCGAGGGTCTGTCCCTCACCGGCGCGGCCCGCGCCTGAACGCAGAAGGGGCCCCGCGCCGCCTTCCCAGCAGCACGGGGCCCCGCTCGTCGGACTACTCCGAGTAGACCGGCACGGCCAGCTTGTGGCCGATCTGCAGGCCGGACGCCGACTCGAGCGCGTTGAGCTTCATGATCTGGTCGACCGTCTCGCGCTGGTCGCCGTCGGGGTTCGCCGCACCGGCGATCTGCCACAGCGTCTCGCCCGGCTGGACGGTGACCTCGGTCGTCTCGACGGCCACGCCGGCGTCGGACGTGGCCGCGGTGGTCGACCCCATCGCGACGGCCAGGGCGAACATCGCCACGAGCGCGACCACGAGGAGCACGACCTTGCCGCGCGTGGTGAGCCGCACGGGAGCGTGCGAGCGGACGGCCGGGGCGTGCAGGGAGATGGTGCTCATGAGTGCCTCCGAGGGGGAAGTGAGACGGCGTCGGTTGTCTTGGTGCGTCCGACCGGACGCCGGAGCGTACGGGATGTCATTCGGGTGCGAACAGGCGTTCGATCGAACACGTGTTTGACAATACAGACGACCACCGACAAGCACCAGTCCGAATCGAACATCTTTTCGACTTTTCTCCGACGTGACGTCGGCCACGCTCGAAAACGACTGGTATCCCGGGCCTGTGCCGTGCGGGATCCGCTGCGACACGCGCCGCGCCATGTCGAACATATGTTTGATCTGACCCGTTCGAACGCGCTACCGTCCTGTCATGAGCGATGACACCGACGTCCGCGAGCTCCCCGACGGTCCCGCCGACGAGCACGGCCTGACCCCGCGGCAGCGACGCGTCCTGGAGTTCCTGCGTGAGCAGATCAGCGACCGCGGCTACCCGCCGAGCATGCGCGAGATCGGCGCGGCGGTCGGCCTGGTCAGCACCTCGTCCGTGTCGCACCAGCTCAAGTCGCTCGAGCGGCTCGGCTACATCCGGCGCGACCCGAACCGCCCCCGCGCCCTCGAGGTGTTCGCGCCCGGCGGCGCGGTCCGTCCGACCGCCCCCACGCCGGCGCCGGCCGTCGTCGAGCACGTCGTCGACGAGACGGGCTCACGCGACGAGCGCCCCGACGCCACGTACGTCCCGATGGTCGGCAAGATCGCGGCCGGCGGCCCGATCCTGGCCGAGGAGCGCGTCGAGGACGTCTTCCCGCTGCCCAAGTCGCTCGTCGGCGACGGCACGCTCTTCCTGCTCGAGGTGCAGGGCGACTCGATGATCGACGCGGCCATCTGCAGCGGCGACTACGTCGTCGTGCGCCAGCAGCCGGTCGCCGAGAACGGCGAGATCGTCGCCGCGATGCTCGACGGCGAGGCCACGGTGAAGACCTTCCAGCGCAAGGACGGCAAGGTCTGGCTGCTGCCGCACAACGACGACTACTCCCCCATCGACGGCACCCACGCCACGATCCTGGGCAAGGTCACCGCGGTCCTGCGCCGGGTCTGACCGCTCAGTCGCGCGCGGCCTCCCAGGCCGAGGCCACCATCTGCTCCAGGGTGTGCCGCATCGTCCACCCGAGGTCGCGCGCGGCCAGCTTGCCCGACGCCACGATGCGGGCCGGGTCGCCCGGGCGTCGCGGCACCACCTCGGCGTCGACGTCCGTGCCGGTCACCGCGGCGAACGCGCTCATGATCTGCCGCACCGACACACCGTCGCCGCTGCCGAGGTTGTAGAAGGGCTCGATCGGCTCGCCGGCCACCAGCCGGCGGGCCGCAGCCACGTGGGCGTCCGCGAGGTCGGCCACGTGCACGTAGTCGCGCACGCAGGTGCCGTCCGGCGTCGGGTAGTCGTCGCCGTAGATGCGCGGCCGACGTCCCTCCCGCAGGGCCCGCACGACGAGCGGGAACAGGTTGTGCGGGCTGCTGTCGTACAGGTCCGGCGTCGCCGAGCCCACGACGTTGAAGTAGCGCAGCGAGGTGTGGGTCAGCGACGACGCGCGGCCGACGTCGCGCAGCAGCCACTCCCCGACCAGCTTGGACTCGCCGTACGGCGACTCCGGCGTCGTGGCGGTCTGCTCGGTGACCAGGTCGGTGTCGGGCGTGCCGTAGACGGCGGCGCTGGAGGAGAACACGATGCGGTCGACCCCGGCCGCGTCCATGGCGGTCAGCAGGCTGGCGGTGCCCTGCACGTTCTGCTCGTAGGTGTGCAGCGGGCGCTCCACCGAGACGCCGGCGTACTTGAACGCGGCCAGGTGGACGACGCCCTGCACGTCGTGGGCCTTCATGAAGCGCTCGAGCGTCGTGGTGTCGAGCACCGACGTCTCGGCGAACGGGACGTCGTCCGGCACGAACTCGCGGTGGCCGCTCGACAGGTCGTCGACGACGACGACGTCCAGCCCTGCCTCCGTGAACGCGCGCACCACGTGCGACCCGATGTACCCGGCACCACCCGTCACCAAGAACGTCATGCCGCCAGCCTAGTCAGCGCGCCGCCGCCCCGTCCGTGGCGGCGGCGTCGAGCCGGCGCAGCGACTGGCGGACGACCTGCGGATCGGTGGTGCGCCACATCGGCGGCAGCGACGCCGCCAGGAAGCCGCCGTAGCGGGCGGTCGCGATGCGCGGGTCGAGGATCGCCACCACACCGCGGTCGGTGGAGCGGCGGATCAACCGGCCGGCGCCCTGGGCGAGCAGCAGGCCGGCGTGCGTGGCGGCCACCGACATGAAGCCATTGCCACCACGCTTCTCGACCAGGCGCTGCCGGGCGCTCATCAACGGGTCGTCCGGCCGCGGGAACGGGATGCGGTCGATGAGCACCAGCTGCAGCGTGTCGCCGGGCAGGTCGACGCCCTGCCACAGGCTGAGGGTGCCGAACAGGCAGGTGGACGGCTCCTCGGCGAACCGGCGCTGCAGGTCGCTCAGCTGAGCGTCGCCCTGGCACAGGATCTCCAGGTCGGGCAGCCGCTCACGCGTGGCCTCGGCCGCGCGCTCGGCGGCCCGCCGCGACGAGAACAGCCCGAGCGTGCGTCCGCCGGCCGCCTCCACGAGCTCGGCGATCTCGTCGAGCTGGGCGTCCACGAGTCCGTCGCGACCGGGCACGGGCAGGTGCTTGGCGACGTACAGCACGCCCTGGCGGCCGTAGTCGAACGGCGAGCCGACGTCGAGGCTGCGCCACGGCAGCACCTCGTCGCCGGGCACCAGTCCCAGGCCCCGGGCGGTGGAGTCGAACGTGCCACCGACGGTGAGCGTCGCGCTGGTCAGCACGACCGTCTTGGCGCTGAACAGCTTGTCGCGCAGGCTGAACGCGACGTCGAGCGGCGCGACGTGCAGCTGCGGCCCGCCGCGGCCGGGGCCGTCGCTGACCCACAGCACCTCGGTGTCGCCCTTGCCGGTCATGCGCTCGGCGATGCGGCGCACCTCGGTGACGTGGGCCTGGGCCTGCTGCTTGCCCGGGTCGACCTCGTCGTCCTTGGCCGACGGCTTCTCGCGCGGGAAAGCGGACAGGCACGCGCGGGCGGCGTCGCGGACGTTCTCCAGCGCCATCTGCAGGTGCTCGGGGGTGGCGTCGATGCGTCCGGCCTCGACGTGCGCCAGCGCCTCGGAGA
Organism: Aeromicrobium massiliense JC14; assembly: GCF_000312105.1. GTDB lineage: Bacteria > Actinomycetota > Actinomycetes > Propionibacteriales > Nocardioidaceae > Aeromicrobium > Aeromicrobium massiliense. The sequence continues at coordinate 654,681 of NZ_HE978637.1, read as the reverse complement.
GGGCGTCGGCGGCCTCGGTGAGGTCGTCGGCCTCGTTGCCCTCGACGTGGTTGCGCGCCCGCCGGGCGGCGCGCTCGACGAGCACCGGCCCGAGCTCGGCGGTCGACGCCTGCGTGACCCGGGCGGCGAGCTCGTGGGCCTCGTCGACCACGACCGCGTCGTGGTCGGGCAGCATCGGCACGCCGTCGACCGCGTCGATGGCCAGCATCGCGTGGTTGGTGACGACGACGTGGGCGTTCCAGGCCTCGGCACGGGCCCGCTCGGCGAAGCACTCCTCGGCGTACGGGCAGCGGCTGGCGCCCAGGCACTCACGGTGGTTGACGCTGACCGCCCGCCACGCGCGCTCGGAGTGCCGCGGGGCGGCGTCGCGGTCACCCACGCCCCGGCTGGACGACTCCTCCTCGGCCCACTCGCGCAGGGCCACGACCTCGGAGCCGAGCGTGCCCTCGGGCACCTCGACCAGGACGCCCTGGTCGTCCGGGGCGCCCTCGCGGACGCGGTGCAGGCAGGCGTAGTTCGAGCGTCCCTTGACCACGGCGTAGCGCGGCACCGTCTCCATCGTCGACGCGGCGGCCTCGGCCAGCGCCGGGAGGTCGCGCTCGACCAGCTGGTGCTGCAGCGCGAGCGTGGCGGTGGCGACGACGACGCGGCCCTCGTGCAGCAGGCTCGGGACGAGGTAGCCGAGCGACTTGCCGGTGCCGGTGCCAGCCTGCACGAGCAGGTGCTCGCCGTCGCCCAGCGACTGCGCGACGGCCTCGGCCATCGCGACCTGACCGGGCCGCTCGGCTCCCCCGACCGCGTCGACGGCAGCCTGCAGCACGGTCTTCACGTCGGGGGTGGGCACGGGGACGAGCGTAGTCGCCGGACGGTGGGGGCCGGGGAGCCCGGTCCACACCGTCGCAGGACTAGCGGGAGTACTCCGACAGCGCGTGCGCCAGCTCGGGGTTGACCCGGGCCTGGACGTGCGTGCCGTCGCCCTCGTGCTCCAGCGCCTCGATCTCGCCCTCGGTGTGGATGCGGCCCAGCAGGTCGCCCCGGTCGTAGGGCAGGACCACGTCCACGTGCTGCGCCGGGCGGGGCAGGTCGGCCTCGATCGCGGCCAGCAGCTCGTCGATGCCCTCGCCGGTGCGCGCGCTGACGACGACCGCGTGCGGCTCGGTGGCCAGGATGCGCTTGATCACCAACGGGTCGGCGGCGTCGGCCTTGTTGATGACGACGATCTCGGGCACCTGCAGCGCGTCGACGTCGGCGAACACGGAGCGGACGGCGGCGAGCTGGCCGGCCGGGTCGGGGTGCGAGCCGTCGACGACGTGCAGCACGAGGTCGGCGTCGGCGACCTCCTCCAGCGTCGAGCGGAACGCCTCGACGAGCTGGTGCGGCAGGTGCCGGACGAACCCGACGGTGTCGGACAGCGTGTAGATGCGGCCGTCGGACGTCTGGTTGCGCCGCGTGGTCGGGTCGAGCGTCGCGAACAGCGCGTCCTCGACCAGCACGCCCGCACCGGTCAGGCGGTTCAGCAGGCTGGACTTGCCGGCGTTGGTGTAGCCGGCGATGACGACGGCCGGCACGGAGTTGCGCTTGCGGTTGGCGCGCTTGGTGTCGCGGGTGGTGCGCAGGCCCTCGAGCTCGCGGCGCAGCTTGGCCATCTTGGCCTGGATGCGGCGACGGTCGGTCTCGAGCTTCGTCTCACCGGGGCCACGGCCACCGATGCCCTCGCCGCCCGCGGCGCGTCCACCGGCCTGGCGCGACAGGTTGCCGCCCCAGCCGCGCAGGCGCTGGGTCTGGTACTGCAGCTGGGCCAGCTCGACCTGCGCCTTGCCCTCGGCGCTCTTCGCGTGCTGGGCGAAGATGTCCAGGATCAGCGCAACCCGGTCGACGACCTTGACGTTCGTGCGGTCCTCGAGGTTGCGCATCTGGCTGGGCGCGAGCTCACCGTCGCAGATGATCGTGTCGGCGCCGGTGGCCTGCACCGCGGCCTTGAGCTCCTCGACCTTGCCGCTGCCGATGTAGGTGGCGGCGTCCGGCTTCTGGCGGCGCTGCATGAGCGCGTCCAGCACCTCCGAGCCCGCGGTCTCGGCGAGCAGCTTCAGCTCGGCGAGCGAGTTCTCGGCGTCCTCGGCGCTGCCCTCGGTCCAGACGCCCACGAGCACGACGCGCTCCAGGCGCAGCTGGCGGTACTCGACCTCGGTGATGTCCTCGAGCTCGGTGCGCAGGCCCCCCACGCGGCGCAGGGAGTTGCGCTCCTCCAGCTCCAGGTCCTCGGTACCCAGCTCTTCGTCGTGCTCAGCCACGCAACCACTCCATCTCGCCCTCGGCGACGATCTCGGCGGGGCCGGTCAGGACGACTCGGCCCTCGGGGGTCCAGGTCACGTCGAGACGTCCACCGGGGACGTCGACGCGGTAGGTGGCCGGCAGCGCGACGCCGTCGGCCGACATGCTGGCGACCGCGGCCGCGCAGGCCCCGGTGCCACAGGATCGGGTCTCGCCCGACCCGCGCTCGTGCACGCGCATCGCCACGTGCTGCGGGCCGCGGCGCGCGACCAGCTCGATGTTGACGCCGTGCGGGTAGACCGCGCGGTCGTAGCCGGGCTCCTCCAGCAGGGTGCCCGCGTCGTCCAGGCTGGCGACCTGGGCGACGGCGTGCGGGTTGCCGGTGTGCACCTCGTCGGCCTCGAACGTCCGGCCCTCGACGGTCACCTTGGAGACGCCGCCGAGCTCGGGCACGCCCATGTCGACGCTGATCGCGTCGCCGTCGAAGGTCACGGTCTTGATGCCGTCACGGGTGCCGATCGGGAGCGGCCGGTCGGTGTCGACGAGCTCGTGGTCGGCGACATAGCGGGCGAACACGCGCACGCCGTTGCCGCACATCTCGCTCACCGAGCCGTCGGCGTTGCGGTAGTCCATGAACCACTCGGCCTCGCCCTGCCCGTCGCCGGCCTCGCCGACCGCGGACGTGCGGACGACGCGCAGCACGCCGTCGGCGCCCAGGCCCCGGCGGCGGTCGCAGAGCGCCGCGACGAACGCGGGGTCGAGGTCGCCGTGGACGCGGCCGTCGGCGTCGGGCAGCAGCACGAAGTCGTTCTCGGTGCCGTGGCCCTTGGCCCAGGAAAAGGTCATGCCTTCCAGTCTACGAGCCGTTCCGCACGATCGCCGAGGTCGACGGCGTCGTGGGGCAGCCAGGCGATGCGCGGATCCTTGCGGAACCACCGCTCCTGACGCCGGGCGAACTTGCGCGTGCCGGTGACGGTCTGCTCGCGCGCCTCGTCCTCGGTGATGTCGCCGGCGAGGAACGCCAGCACCTGCTGGTAGCCCAGGGCCCGGCTGGCGGTGGGCGAGCCGGCGAGCCCGGCGGGCAGCAGCGAGCGCACCTCGTCGACCAGGCCGGCCTCCCACATGCGGTCGACGCGCGTGGTGATGCGGACATCCAGGACGTCGCGCGGCACCTCGAGCCCGATCATGACGACGTCGTCGTAGACCGCCTGGTGGCCGGGCATCGTGGCGGTGAACGAGCCGGTCATCTCGACCACCTCGAGCGCGCGGACCAGGCGGCGTCCGTTGGTGGGCAGGATCTGGGCCGCGGCCGCGGGGTCGCGCTCGGCGAGCAGCGCGTGCAGGTGCTCGGGACCCTGGGTCTCGAGCACGGCGTCCCAGCGGGCCCGCACCTCGGGATCGGTGCCGGGGAAGTCGAGCGGGTCGAGCACGGCGCGCACGTACAGGGCTGATCCGCCGGCCAGCACCGGCACGACGCCGCGGGCGTGGCAGTCGGCGACGGCGGCGCGCGCCATGTGCTGGAACTCGGCGACCGAGGCGGTCTCGGTGACGTCCATGACGTCGATCAGGTGGTGCGGGACGCCGCGGCGCTCGTCGACCGGCGTCTTGGCCGTGCCGACGTCCATGCCGCGGTAGACCTGGTACGCGTCGACGTTGACGATCTCGCCGCCGAGCCGCACCGCGAGGTCGATCGCCAGGTCCGACTTCCCCGAGGCGGTGGGGCCGACGACGGCGACGACGGGAGGCATGGCTGGATCCTCCCAGATACGTTGGCGGCACGAGGCGCGGCGCCCGGTCGTGCCCCATCCCCCTCGGAGGTCGTCGTGGGACTGTTCGGCAAGCTGGCTCGGCACGCACCGGAGCTCAAGCGGAAGGCGGCCGAGGCGGCCGCCACGCACAACGACAAGATCGACGGTGCGATCGACAAGGCGGCCCAGGCGGCCGACCGCGCCACCAAGGGCAAGCACGGCACGCGCATCACCGGTGCCGCCGGCAAGGCCAAGGACGGCGTCGACAAGCTCGGCCAGCAGCACCGCGGCGACGGCCCCGACGGCCGCGTCGCCCCGCGCTGAGGGGCCCCAACGCACGGTTCGGTTTACCTGGGGCCCCGGGTAAACCGACAGATCCCCGGCGAATGTGCCGGGGATCTGTCGGTTCTCCTGGGGCCGTGGCGGCGCAGGAACCCGAGACGGTCTCAGGACGTGGTGACGCTCCAACGGCCGACGAGGTAGCCGACGCCGAACGGCGCCTCGTACGCGACCAGCTCGCCCTCGACCTCGAGCCCGGACGCGGCCTCCCCCAGACGCTGCAGCGCCGGTGCCCCGTGGCACCACAGCTCGGCCGCCTCGTCGAGGTCCAGCCCGGCCAGTCGTGCGGCGTCGCCCGAGGCCAGCGCCTCGGCGAGCCCGTGGTCGTACGGGACCGCGCGGACGTCCTCGTAGCCCGGCGACGTGATGTCGCGGGTGGCGGTGCCGTCGGCCACGACCAGCAGGGCCACGCCCTCCTCGATCACCGGCACCGCGGACGTGTAGCGGCGCGGCCCGGTCCAGCCCGTCGCGTCCAGCAGCCACGCACCGACCGTGTGGCCCAGCGGCAGCACCAGCTCGTCGCCCCCGGCCCGCACGTCCACACCCCACGCGGCGAGCGTTCCGCCGGCCGACTCGTCGCGGTCGTCCCCCTCGGACGCCAGCACGACGACCCGCGAGGCGTCCTTCACGACGGAGCGGACGACGTCCAGGCAGGTGACGCGCAGCGGGGCGAGCGGGTCCTGTCCCCCGCCGAGGCCGGGGACCAGCAGCGGCGCCGAGGGCACCACCGCGACGGGGCATGTCACGTTGGCATCTTACCTCTGTTCCGATTCCGCACCAGATTCTTCAAAAAGCCGCGCGGACGCAACGTTGACTCGTATGGTCGGATCTCGTTCGCCACGAGAGGGAAAAATGAGCGCCAACGACGTAATTCTGTTGTCAGACATGATCGAAAACTCACGATCGGAAACGTCCGCGCTAGACAAGCCGACACAAGAGGCGTATTTCGTGGCGAAGCACTATCTCCGGACCTACAGGCCGACCCACGACGACCTTCTCGCGGGAATCGTGGACGGGACGCTCGACGGTGGAATCGACAACATCTACATATTCGTGAACGGGTTCTGTGTCCGAGATGACGCCGAGTTGCACGCACTGGGACGCGACGCGCAAGTTGACCTTATCTTTATGCAAACCAAGGATTCCAAAGGCTTCGGAGAATCCGCCATCGAGAAGTTGATCATTCACATCCCTCAACTGCTCGATTTTGGGCGCGACGAGGACGAACTGGCTAATAGATTTAACCCGCGGGTGCTTGAGATCACACGCCGCTTCCTCAAGTTGTACCGCTCGCTTGAAATGCCGAAACTTCGGATATTCTGCTCGTTTGCTGCACTTCGAGCCGAAATGGTTCACGCGAACGTCGAATCGAAGGCAATCCTGCTGCGTGACTGCCTTCTGACCTGCTTCAAGACTTGCGAACCCATGGTCCACTTCCTCGACGCGGCGGATATCGCGGACATGGCCAGAGATCGTCCGCCCGTATCCCGCGAGTTGGCGCTGGCTGAGAATCCGATCAGCACGGATACGACTGGCGGATATATCGGGGTTGTCAAACTCAGCGAGTATCAACGATTTATCACAGACGCAACTGGCAAGCTCGACGCCTCGATCTTCGAAGCGAACGTGCGCGACTACGAGGGAGACACAGGCGTAAACAAGAGCATCCAAGCTACCCTTGAACACGAAAACAGAGAAGTCGACTTCTGGTGGCTCAACAACGGAGTCACTATCGTGGCCGACAAGGTGCAGCCAGCGAGTAAATTGCTGAAGCTTGAATCGCCACAGATCGTGAACGGCCTGCAGACGTCTCACGAGATTTACAAGCGCGGGACTGCGGCTTCGTTCCAAGAGAACCGAAGCGTGTTGGTGAAGGTGATCCAAGCGGATGACGACCGCGTTCGTGACAGCATCATCCAAGCCACAAACAGCCAAACGGCTCTTGGCACCAGCGCGCTGCGGGCGACGGACAAGGTCCAGCGGCAGATCGAAGAGCATCTGCAAAAGCGCGGCCTTTTCTACGAGCGCCGAAAGAACTACTACCACAATCGATCCATAGCGCTGACGCAGCTCGTAAGCATCGATCAAATGGGGCAAGCCGTGATGTCGACCCTTGTTCAGGTTCCTCATTTGGCGCGCGGTGCTTCGTCGCGGATCTTCGATAATGAAATCTATCCACTAGTCTTCAACGAAGAGCACCCGATTCAGCTGTACTCGTACGCAATCGAACTCGTCCGCCACTGCGAAGCCTTCCTGAAGCGGTCTGCGCCGCGCGAGCACGAGGACTTCGTCTTTCACCTAGCTATGCTGGCCGCAGTCGCGGCGACTCGTAAGGATCACCCGAAATCTCGCGACATCGCGCGGATTGAGGGACTTCCAGAGCCGTCGAGATTGACGGAACTGCTGCAGATCGTTCGCGAAGAGTTTGCGTACGTGCAGCAGCGCACCGGAGCCGTCCTCCTCGACCGGGTGGCGAAGGACCCGTTAACCAGCAAACGCCTGCAGGACCGCGCCCAAAGGTTCCTGCGCACTAGCCCTCGTTAGCACCGGCAGCGGCGCCGAGGGCACCACCGCGACGGCAGCCGTCACTTCGCGGCCGCCTTCTTCTCCTTCTTGTAGGCCCGCACCTTCTGCAGCGAGTCGGCGTCGACCACGTCGGCCACGGACCGGTAGCCGGGCTGGGCGTAGTCGCCCGCGGCCTCCTCCCAGCCGTCGGGCCGGACGCCCTTCTGCTTGGCCAGCAGCGCGAGCAGGATCTTGGCCTTCTGCTCGCCGAAGCCGGGCAGCGCCTTGATGCGCTTGAGCAGGTCCTTGCCGCTGGACGCCTCGGTCCAGAGCCGGGTGACGTCGCCGTCGTGCTCGTCGACGACGATGCGGGCCAGGGCCTGGATGCGTCCGGCCATCGAGCGGGCGTAGCGGTGCACGGCCGGCGGCTCGGCGCACAGATCGGCGAACGACTCGGCGTCCGCGTCGGCGATGGTGGCCGGCTCGAGGCTGCCGAACCGCTCGCGCAGCCGCGCCGGGCCCGAGAACGCGCGCTCCATCGGGAACTGCTGGTCCAGCAGCATGCCCATGACCAGCGCGAACGGGTCGTCGGTCAGCAGCTGGTCGGCCTCGGTGTCACCGGTGATCGCGATTCCCATGAGGGCCATCCTGCCGGACGTCTACCAGGACACGTAGGTGACGGTGAAGCGTCCGGCCAGCTCGTCCTGCAGCCGGACGACCAGCTTCTTGGCCTGCCGGTCGAGGTCGCGGTAGGCCTTGGGCGTGCCGAGCCGGGGGTTCGCGTCCAGGTGCTCCATCGCCTCGCCCCACGCCTGCAGCTCGTCGACGAGGCTTCGGTCCAGGCCGAGGGCGGTAACCAGCCACTCCCGGTCGTCCGGCAGCAGGCCGGTCGCGTCCCACAGCGGCACGGTGACGCCGTAGTCCCACATGAAGCGCAGCTCGGTGCCCTCGACCTGCTGGGTCTCGCGCTCGCTCGAGCCGGGCGCTCCCCCGGTCCATCCCTCGTCGGTCACGAGGGTCATTGTTCCTGCTCGGCCTGGCCGTCGAGCAGCGCCCGGGCGTGGTCGTCGCCCTCGAGGTCGAGCGCCCGGTGGTAGCTCTCCAGCATCTGCTCGCCGGCCGGGAAGGGCGGCAGCAGCGGGACGTCCGGGTCGACCACCGCCTCGATGACCACCGGACGGTCGGCGGCCAGGGCGTCGTCCCAGGCGGCGTCGACGTCCTCGGGACGCTCGACCCGGATGCCACGCAGGCCCAGCAGGTCCGCGTAGCCCGCGTACGGGAAGTGCGGCAGCGCCTGGCTCGTGTCGAAGCGGGGATCCCCCTCGGTCTCTCGCTGCTCCCAGGTCACCTCGGCGAGGTCGCCGTTGTGCAGGACGAGCACGACGAAGCGCGGGTCGTCCCAGTCGCGCCAGCGGCTGGCGACGGTGATCAGCTCGGCGACACCGTTCATCTGCATGGCGCCGTCGCCGACGAGCGCGACGACCGGGCGTCCGGGCCACTGCAGCTTGGCCGCCAGCCCGTACGGCAGCCCCGAGCCCATGGACGCGAGGGTGGACGACAGGTGCGCCTGCACGCCCGGCGGCAGAGTCAGGTGCCGGGCGTACCAGTAGGTCACCGAGCCGACGTCGACGCTGACCTGGGCGTCCGCCGGGAGCCGTGACGACAGCGCTCGCACGACCCGCTCGGGGCTCAGCGGATCAGCCGGTCCCTGGGCTCGCTCCTCGGCGATCGTGTGCCACCGCTCGACCTGCTCCACCACCTGGTCGCGCCAAGCGTGGTCGGTGCGCTCGTCCAGCAGCGGGAGCAGTGCGTCGAGCGTCCTGGCGGCGTCGCCGACCAGTCCCACCTCGATCGGGTAGCGGTTGCCGAGGTGGCGCCCGTCGAGGTCGACCTGGACGGCGCGGGCCTGTCCGGGCGCCGGGTAGAACTCGGTCCACGGGTCGTTGGTGCCGATCATCAGCAGGGTGTCGCACTCGTCGAGCAGCCAGCCGGACGCCGTGGTGCCCAGGTGCCCCATCACGCCGCAGCTGGTCGGCAGTGTCTCGTCCCACCACGGCTTGCCCAGCAGGCTCGTGGTCACGCCGGCGCCGAGCCGCTCGGCGACCGCGCGCACCTGCTCGCCGGCGTCCCGCGCGCCCTGGCCGACGAGCAGCGCGACCCGCTCGCCCGCGTTCAGCACCGCGGCGGCCTCGGCGAGGTCGTCCGCGGCCGGGAGCACCCGCGGCGGACGCCACTGCGGCACCGTCGGCACGACGCCGTGCTCGTGCGGCGGCTGCTCCGGCGCCTCGGCGACCTGGACGTCGTGCGGCAGGACGACGACGCAGGGCGACCGGGTTGCCAAAGCAGTGCGAAACGCCCGGTCGACGACCATCGCCGCCTGCTCCGGCGCCAGCACGGCCTGCACGTACTGGGCCGCGACGTCCTTGAACAGCGCGGTCAGGTCAATCTCCTGTTGGTACTCCGAGCCCAGGGCGGTGGTCGGCTGCTGCCCGACGATCGCGACGACCGGCTGGTGGTCGAGCTTGGCGTCGTACAGCCCGTTGAGCAGGTGGACGGCCCCCGGCCCCTGGGTGCTGACCACCACGCCGACGCCATCGGTGTACTTCGCGTGCCCCACCGCCATGAGCGCGGCGTTCTCCTCGTGCCGCGCCTGCACGAACGCGGGGTCTCCCCCGGCCCGGCGCAGCGCGCCCATGAGCCCGTTGATGCCGTCACCGGAGTAGCCAAAGACCCGGTGGACGTCCCAGGCCAGGAGTCGTTCCACGACCAGGTCGGCGACGAGGCGGGGTGCGTCCTGCTGGGTGCTGCTCATGGGACCTCCGGAAGCGAGTCAGGTGACTCACTCCCGGTACCCGGACGACCGCGGCGCAATCGCGCCGCGACGCGTCAGAGCGCGCAGGCGGGGACGTCGGCGGCCGGCAGCGGCGCGGGCGCCCCGATGCTCGGCATGCCCAGGCCGACCGAGCGCACCTCGGTACGTCCCTGACGGGCCTCCCAGGCGTCGCCGGCACGCGTGCGACGGATCGAGGCCGGCGGGACGTCGCTGACCAGGTGGTGCGGCGCCCCCTTGGTGATCGTCACCTCGACCATGTCGCCCGGACGCACCTCGGCGCCGCCGGTGACGAAGTGGACGAGCCGGTTGTCGCGGGCGCGCCCGGTGAGCCGCGACGTGGCGCCGTCCTTCTTGCCGCTGGTGTCGGCGACGAGCAGCTCGACCGTCGTGCCCTCGAGCCGCTTGTTCTCCTCGTAGGCGACCTCGTTGACCAGGGCGATGAGCCGGTCGTAGCGCTCCTGGACGACCGCCTTGGGCAGCTGGTCGTCCATCGTCGCGGCGGGCGTGCCGGGGCGCTGGGAGTACTGGAACGTGAACGCGCTGCTGAACCGGGCGCGGCGCACGACGTCCATCGTCTCGAGGAAGTCCTCCTCGGTCTCGCCGGGGAAGCCGACGATGATGTCGGTGGTGATGGCCGCGTGCGGCATCGCCTCGCGCACCCGGTCGAGGATGCCGAGGAACTTCTCCTTGCGGTACGAGCGACGCATCGCCTTGAGCACGCGGTCCGAGCCCGACTGCAGCGGCATGTGCAGCTGCGGCATGACGTTGGGCGTCTCGGCCATGGCGGCGATGACGTCGTCGGTGAAGTCCTTGGGGTGCGGGCTGGTGAAGCGGACGCGCTCCAGGCCCTCGATGTCGCCGCACGCGCGCAGCAGCTTCGCGAACGCCTGCCGGTCGCCGAACTCGACGCCGTACGCGTTGACGTTCTGGCCCAGCAGCGTCACCTCGACGACGCCGTCGTCCACGAGCGCCTGCACCTCGGCCAGGATGTCGCCGGGGCGGCGGTCCTTCTCCTTGCCGCGCAGCGCCGGGACGATGCAGAACGTGCAGGTGTTGTTGCAGCCGACGCTGATCGAGACCCACGCGGAGTAGACCGAGTCGCGCTTGGTCGGCAGCGTGGACGGGAAGACCTCGAGCGCCTCGAGGATCTCGACCTGGCTCTCGCGCTCGATCGCGGCGCGGTCCAGCAGCACCGGCAGCGAGCCGATGTTGTGGGTGCCGAACACGACGTCGACGTAGGGCGCGCGCTCGGTGATCGTGGCGCGGTCCTTCTGCGCCAGGCAGCCGCCGACCGCGATCTGCATGGTCGGGTTCTTGGCCTTGACCGACGCGAGGTGGCCGAGGTTGCCGTACAGCTTGTTGTCGGCGTTCTCGCGCACCGCGCAGGTGTTGAACACGACGAGGTCCGGCACGGCGTCGCCGGCGGCCTTCGCGTAGCCGGCGGTCTCCAGCAGGCCCGAGAGCCGCTCGGAGTCGTGCACGTTCATCTGGCACCCGTAGGTGCGCACCTCATACGTCTTCGTCATGGCCGCACCATCGTACGTCCGCGATCCGGCGTCCCCCGCATCCGCGGTCGGGCGCCTGACTACATCGCCTCCAGCATCTGGCGCATGCGGTCGGTCTCGGCCGACTGGTCGGCGCCGATGCCGGCGGCGAGCTCGTTGAGCTCCTGGTCGCTGCCCTCGGCGAGCACCTCGTCGACCATCTCCATGGCGCCCTGGTGGTGCATGATCATCAGCTCCAGGAAGAGCTTGTCGAACGCCTCGCCCTTCGCCTGCGACAACCGCTCGAGGTCCGCCTCGGACGCCATGCCGGGCATGTCGTCCATCGACGCGTGCGAGCCGTGGTGGTCGTGGGCGTCCATCGACAGCGGGCCGAGCTCGCCCTTGTCGATCTGCTCGGCGGTCGGGGCGTCCTGACCGCGCTTGGTGAGCCAGCTCGACATGAGCACGATCTCGGGCTTCTGCGCCGCCGCGATGCGCTCGGCGAACGTCCGGACGCCCTCGCCACCTCCCGCGCGGGGCGCGAACGCGGCCATCTCCAGCGCCTGGGCGTGGTGCGGCACCATCATCTGGGCGAAGGCGATGTCGGCGTCGTTGGCGTCCGCGGGCTCGACCTCGGGCGCCTCGTCCAGCGTCCGCGAGTCCTCCCCCGGCTTGCCCGGCTGGACGATCGTGCCGTCCACCGTCGGACGGTCGTCGTCGCCGCTGCACGCAGCGGTCCCCAGCAGCACGACCGCGCACAGCGCGGCCCCGATCCTGCTCGTCATCGTCATCCCCCCGGCCGACGGCTTCGTCCCGCCGAGGTTAACGGCGCAAAACTTTTTGCACCAGGGTCTTGTGCCTGCCCGTTCCGCGAGACGACGATACGAACACTTCGGGGGAAGGAACCACACATGCGTATCTCGCGCTCCAGAGCCTCAGGAACGGCTCTTCTCACCCTGGCCGCAGCCGGCGCCCTCACCACGGCGCTGCTCGCACCGATCGGCGCGGCGGCCGACGACACCAGCACGACCGAGGATCCCTGCAAGGACTTCCCGGCCCTGTCGGACGCCGACCGGCGCGCCGGCAACTGCGTCCCCGGCAACGACATCGCCCGCATGAACGACCGCGGCACGAAGCTCGACGCCGAGGCGGACGAGCAGTCCAGCAGCAACGTCCGCCGGCTCAAGACGATCCCCAAGCAGGGCTCGTTCGCCACCGTGGACGCGCTCAACAGCGACCTGGCGTTCAGCGGCCGGTACGCCTACGCGGGCAACTACAACGGCTTCACCGTCTACGACCTCAAGAACCCGGCCAAGCCGAAGGTGCTGTCGCAGGTCGTCTGCCCCGGCTCGCAGAACGACGTCTCGGTCTACGGCGACCTGCTGGTGCTGAGCACCGACTCGTCTCGCTCGGACGACTCGTGCGAGAGCACCGCGCAGTCGGCCACGATCAAGGACTCGTGGGAGGGCATCAAGGTCTTCGACATCTCCAACCCGCGCGTGCCGGAGTACGTGTCGGCGGTCGAGACGCCGTGCGGCTCGCACACCCACACGCTGGCGCCCAAGGCCCGCAAGGGCGGCTGGGGCCACGACAAGAAGGGCGGCAAGGGACACCGGGGCGAGGACCTCTACGTCTACGTGTCCTCGTACTCGCCCAGCGCCACCTACCCGGACTGCCAGCCTCCGCTGGACTCGATCGGCGTCGTGAAGATCCCGACCGAGAAGCCGGAGAAGGCCTCGCTGGTGAACGTCCCGGTGCTCTTCCCCGACGGCGGCAACCCGGGCAACGGCTACACCCGCGCGACGTCGGGCTGCCACGACCTCACGGCCTACCCGAGCAAGGACATCATGGCCGGCGCCTGCATGGGTGACGGCATCCTGCTCGACATCTCCGACCGCGAGAAGCCGGTCGTCACCGAGGACGTGCGCGACGACAACTTCGCGTTCTGGCACTCGGCGACGTTCAACAACGACGCGACCAAGGTCGTCTTCACCGACGAGCTCGGTGGCGGCGGCGCGCCGACCTGCAACCCGACGGTCGGCCCGGAGAAGGGCGCCAACGGCATCTACGACATCACCCGCCGCGGGAAGCTTGAGTTCAAGAGCTACTACAAGATCCCGCGCACCCAGGCCAACACCGAGAACTGCGTCGCCCACAACGGCTCGCTGGTCCCGGTGAAGGGCAAGGACATCATGGTCCAGGCCTGGTACCAGGGCGGCTGGTCGATGTTCGACTTCACCGACTCGGCCAACCCGAAGGAGATCGCCTGGCACGACCGCGGTCCCTACGACGCGAACGAGCTGGTCACGGCCGGCCCGTGGTCGACGTACTACTACAACGGCTACATCTACTCCAACGAGATCCAGCGTGGCTTCGACGTGTTCAAGGTCGACGACCGCCGGATCCGCGGGGCGGAGCGGGTGAAGTTCGACGAGCTGAACCCGCAGAGCCAGCCGCGCTACCGCGAGTAGCGGCGACGCTCGGCACGGAGCCGGTCGGACCTCGTGTCCGGCCGGCTTCGTTGCGTCTTGGTGACGATCGCGGTTCCGGTTGTCGTCTCGACCAGTGGGACCGATAGGTTGTGCGCCATGGTTTCCACCCCGATGGTCGCCATGCAGGGCGTCCAGAAGCACTTCGGCTCCCTGCATGTGCTCCAGGACATCGACCTTGAGGTCGCCCAGGGCGAGGTCGTCGTCGTGATCGGCCCCTCCGGGTCGGGCAAGTCGACCCTGTGCCGCACGATCAACCGGCTCGAGACGATCGACGAGGGCACGATCACGCTCGACGGCCAGCCGCTGCCGGCCGAGGGCAAGCCCCTCGCCCAGCTGCGCGCGGACGTCGGCATGGTCTTCCAGTCGTTCAACCTCTTCGCGCACAAGACGATCCTCGAGAACGTCACGCTGGGCCCGATCAAGGTCCGCGGCGAGAAGAAGGCCGACGCCGAGGCCCGCGCGATGGAGCTACTCAAGCGCGTCGGCGTCGACTCGCAGGCCCAGAAGCTGCCCGCGCAGCTGTCCGGCGGCCAGCAGCAGCGCGTCGCCATCGCCCGCGCCCTGGCGATGCAGCCGAAGGTGATGCTCTTCGACGAGCCCACCTCGGCCCTCGATCCCGAGATGATCAGCGAGGTCCTCGACACGATGACCGCGCTGGCCCGCGACGGCATGACGATGATCGTGGTCACCCACGAGATGGGCTTCGCCCGCACCGCCGCCGACCGCGTCGTGTTCATGGCCGACGGACGCATCGTCGAGCAGAACACGCCGCAGGAATTCTTCGACCACCCGCAGTCGGAGCGCGCCCGGGACTTCCTGGGCAAGATCCTCAAGCACTGACCACCCACTCAACCCCTGGGGGAACAATGAAGATCAGCACCCGCTTCGCGGCGCTCGGCGCCGCTGCCCTGCTGACGCTCGCCGCCTGTGGCGACGCCGGCGACGACACGACCGAGGCCGCCGACAACGACTACGAGGTCGTCGACAGCCCCGAGTTCGACGCGGGCACCCGCATGGCCGAGATCGCCGAGGCCGGCAAGGTCAAGATCGGCGTCAAGTTCGACCAGCCCGGCATCGGCTTCAAGGCCGCCGGCTCGGACGAGCCGACCGGCTTCGACCCCGAGATGGGCAAGATCCTCGCCGGCCAGCTCGGCCTCGAGCCCAAGGACATCGAGTGGGTCGAGACCATCTCGGACAACCGTGAGCCCTTCCTGCAGAACGGCACCGTCGACTTCGTGCTGGCGTCCTACTCGATCACCGACGAGCGTCGTCAGGTCGTCGGCCAGGCCGGCCCGTACTACCTCACCGGCCAGCAGCTGCTCGTCGCCGCCGACAGCGACATCAAGGGCCCCGAGGACCTCAAGGGCCAGAAGGTCTGCTCGGTCACCGGCTCCACCCCGATCAAGACGATCGAGGAGAAGTACGACGTCACCCCGGCCGGCTTCGACACGTACTCCGAGTGCGTCGAGCAGCTCAAGAACGGTTCGGTCGACGCGGTCACGACCGACGGCTCGATCCTGCTCGGCTACGCCGCCCAGGACCCGGACGCGCTCAAGGTCGTCGGCGAGCCCTTCTCCGAGGAGCGCTACGGCATCGGCTACAGCAAGGACTCCCCCGAGCTGTGCACCTTCATCAACGACTCCCTGACGAAGGCGTTCGAGGACGGCTCCTGGGAGGACGCGTTCGACGCGACCCTGGGCAAGTCCGGCAACGAGGTGCCCGAGGCGCCGAAGCTCGACGCCTGCGCCTGAGCACGCTCCGCACGACCCGCTGACGCGGGCCTGATCGCCATGGAAAGGATGAGATGGACGTCCTGGTAGACAACGCCAGCCTGATCCTCGACGGATTCTGGAAGACGTTGCAGCTCACGGTGGTCTCGGGCGCCTACGCGCTCGTGATCGGCGTGCTCGTGGCGATCGCCCGCGTCAGCCCGGTCGGCATCCTGCGTGGGTTCGGAACGGTCTACGTCACCCTGTTCCGGAACACGCCGCTGCTGATCCTCATCATCATCGCGTACTACGGCATGCCGGACATCGGCATCAACCCCGGGTTCTTCCCGCTCATCACCATCGCGATGGGCATCTACACCTCGACGTTCATCGCCGAGGCCCTGCGCTCGGGCATCAACGGCGTCCCGGTCGGCCAGGCCGAGGCAGCTCGAGCCATCGGCATGCCGTTCGGCATGACCATGACCCAGGTCGTGCTGCCCCAGGCCGGACGCCTGATCGTCCCGCCGGTCGCCAGCGTGCTCATCGCCCTGGTGAAGAACACCTCCCTCGCGGGGGCCTTCGGCATCGCTGAGGCCACCTTCCGGATGAGGGGCCTGCTGAACGACCACGCCACTGACAGGTGGTGGATCTTCTTCGGCATCGGCCTCGGCTACGTCGTCATCGTGGAGGTCATCTCGTTGGTCGCCTACCTGATCGAGCGTCGCTGGAAGGTGGTGTCTCGATGACCAGCGTCCTGTTCGACGTCCCGGGCCCGAAGGCTCGCCGACGCCACCGCGTCATCGGCGGCCTGACGGTCGTGGCCCTCGTGGTCCTGTTCGGGCTCGCGATCTGGAAGCTCTACACCGAGGACCTCTTCACGGCCCAGAACTGGGAGCCGTTCGTCACCCCGGTCTACATCAACGTCCTCCTCGAGGGCCTGATGTGGACCGTGATCTCGGCAGCACTCGCCATCGCCGGTGCCGTCGTGCTCGGCGTGATCCTCGGTGTCGCCAAGCTGTCCGACCACCGGATCGTCCGCTGGCCGGCGTGGCTGTTCGTCGAGTTCTTCCGTGCCGTCCCGCTCCTGCTGCTGATCATCTTCATCTGGGCGCTGGCCGGCTACCCGCTCTACACGATCTGGCCCCTGGTCGCCGGCCTCGTGCTGTACAACGGCTCGGTGCTGGCGGAGATCTTCCGGGCCGGCATCAACGCCGTCCCGAGCGGACAGGTGGAGGCCGGCTACGCGCTGGGCCTGCGCAAGACCGCGGTCACCCGGATCATCCAGCTGCCCCAGGCGATCCGGATCATGATCCCGTCGCTCATCAGCCAGTGCATCGTCGCGCTCAAGGACACGTCGCTGGGCTACGTCATCACCGCGTCCGGCCTCACCGTGGCCGGTCGCGAGATCTGGCGGACGTTCGGCAACTACCTCGCGACGGCCCTCGTGCTCGCCGTCATCTACATCATCCTCAACCTGTTGCTGAGCTGGTTCGGCAACTGGGTCGAGGGACGTATCAACCGCTCCCCCAAGGTGGCTGGTAATGACGCCGGTCGCACGGCCATGGACCTGGAGAACCGTCGCCTCGACAGCGGCACCGCTCTCTGAACCCCTGACGCAGAAGGGCCCCGGCACCATCGGTGCCGGGGCCCTCGTACGTCCGGGGTCAGGACTTCGGCGTGACCCAGAGGTGGATCGTGCCCTCGACGACGACCGTGCCGTCGGCGCGGGTCGCCCGCACCGTCACCGGCACGTCGGGCGCCTGGGCCCAGTCCTCGGGCGTCGTGGTGGCCGTGCAGACCAGGTCGGTCGTGGACTTGGCCAGGTACCTGACGTCCATGCCCTTCGGCAGCCAGCGCGCGTCGTCCGGTACCGTCGCCTCGGCCAGCAGACCCATGGCGGCTTCCAGGCCGTTGCAGACGGCGATGGCGTGCACGGTTCCGATGTGGTTGTGCACCGCCTTGCGCTTGGGCAGCATCAGCTCGGCGCGGTGCGGCTCGACCGAGCGCACCCGCATCTTGATGGTGCGGAAGTACGGCGCCTTGCGGCCGAACAGCGTCGAGAAGAGCCAGTCGCCCTTCGGCAGCGCCGTGATGCGCCGGTACATGTCGTAGGTCGCGGTCATGGCGCGTACGTTACCCGTAGGTAACCGCGGGTGGTGTCAGAAGGTCAGGGCCCGGACGCACACGACCTCAGGCAGGTTGGCCCGGATCTCGTGCCACGACTCCCCCTCGTCGGTGCTCGACCACACCGCCCCGTGCCGCGTGCCCACGTACAGGCCCAGCGGGTCGGCGCCGTCGTGGCACAGCGCGTCGCGCAGCACCACGGTGTACGCCTCGTCGGGCAGCCCGGCGTGGAGCTCGTGCCAGGTGTCGCCCGCGTCCTCGGTGCGCCAGACGCTGGGCCTGGCGCCGGGCGGGAAGCGCTCGATGTCCGCGCTCAGCGGGAAGACGTACGCAGTCCCGGGACGCCGTGGGTGCGCGAGCACCGGGAACCCGAACTCGGCCGGCAACGGTTCGCTGATGCGCGCCCAGGACCGGCCGGCGTCGTCGGTGCGGTACACCCCGCCGTGGTTCTGGGCGTACATGCGGTCGGGGCCGCCGGCGTCGACCGCCACCTTGTGCACGCACTGGCCGTACTCGGGCGTCTCCCCCGGCATGAACGGCACCGCGATGCCGTGGTTGCGGGGGTTCCACGACGCCCCGCCGTCCTCGGTGCGATAGACGCCACCGGTCGACATCGCCACCGTCACGACGTCCGGGTCCGTGGGGTGCGGCAGGATCGTGTGGATGGCTTGGCCACCAGCGCCCGGCTCCCAGTCGGCACGGTGCGGGTGGTCCCACAGCGCCTGCACCAGGTCGAACGTCTCGCCGCCGTCGCCGGAGCGGAACAGGGCCGAGGGCTGGGTGCCGGCCCAGACGACGTCCGGGTCGACCGGCGAGGCCTGGACCTGCCAGATGCGCTCGACGATGGCACCGGAACCGGGCGGGAAGCCGAACGCGCGCTTGGGCTCCTGCCAGGACGCGCCCAGGTCGTCCGACCGCATCAGGCGGGGCCCGAAGGGCCAGCTGGTGGTGCCGACGAACAGGCGAGGCGGCGAGCCGTGCGGGCTCACACCGACCGAGTAGACCTCCTCCATGGAGAAGGCGAGCGGGTCCCAGTCCCAGCGCTCACGATCGTCGGACCGCCCCACGAACAGTCCCTTGCGCGTCCCGACCAGCACGACAGCCGCCATGGCCTTCCGCCTCTCGTCCCCTCGACGGTAGGAGCCGACGGGGGCGCCGTCAACGACTCAGAGGGACTCCCGCGGCTCCAACTCGGACCCGAGCTCCTCGCGGACGACCGAGAACGCCACCGAGGGCGAGTAGCCCTTGCGGGCGAGCATGCCGGTCAGCCGACGGGTCTTCACGGTCTGGTCCAGGCCCTGCATGCTGCGCAGCTTCTTCTGGACGAGCCGGTGCGCGGCCTGCACCTCGGTGTCGGTGTCGACCAGCTCGAGCGCCTCGCCGGCCAGCTCGTCGTCGATGCCCTTCTTGCGCAGCTCGCGCGCGAGGGCCGACCGACCGAGGCCCTTCGACCGCTGCCGCGACTCCACCCACATGCGGGCGAAGGCGGCGTCGTCGATCAGGCCGACCTCCTCGAACCGGTCGAGCAGGCGCTGAGCCACGTCGGCCGGGACGTTCTTCTTGGCCAGCGACTCGGCGAGCTCGGCGCGGCTGCGCGGCTGGTCGGTCAGCCGCTGCAGCAGGATCTGCCGGGCGAACGACTCGGTGTCCGCCTCCGGCAGGTCCTGCTGCGGGTCGTGCGGGAGCGACATCAGAACGCGGTGGCGTCGTCCGCCTCGGCCGCGTCGACGGCACCCGCCGCGACCTCGTCGGCCGGCTCGGCCACGTTGGGCCCGACACCCAGGTGCTCCTTGATGCGCTTCTCGAGCTCCTCGGCGAGGTCGGGGTTGTCGCGCAGGAAGTTGCGCGAGTTCTCCTTGCCCTGGCCCAGCTGGTCGCCGTCGTAGGTGTACCAGGCGCCGGCCTTGCGGACGATGCCCGTCTCGACACCGAGGTCGATCAGGCTGCCCTCGCGGCTGATGCCCTGGCCGTACATGATGTCGAACTCGGCGATCTTGAACGGCGGCGCGAGCTTGTTCTTGACGATCTTGACCTTGGTGCGGTTGCCGACCATGTCGGTGCCGTCCTTGAGCGTCTCGATGCGTCGCACGTCGAGCCGGATCGAGGCGTAGAACTTCAGCGCCTTGCCACCGGTGGTGGTCTCGGGGCTGCCGAACATGACGCCGATCTTCTCGCGCAGCTGGTTGATGAAGATCGCCGTGGTGCCCGAGCCGTTGATCGCGCCGGTCATCTTGCGCAGCGCCTGGCTCATGAGCCGGGCCTGGAGGCCGACGTGGCTGTCGCCCATCTCGCCGTCGATCTCGGCGCGGGGCACGAGCGCCGCGACGGAGTCGATGACGATGATGTCGAGCGCGCCGGAGCGGATCAGCATGTCGGCGATCTCGAGCGCCTGCTCGCCGCTGTCGGGCTGCGACACGAGCAGCGCGTCGGTGTCGACGCCCAGCTTGCGGGCGTACTCGGGGTCGAGCGCGTGCTCGGCGTCGATGAAGGCGGCGACGCCGCCGGCCTTCTGCGCGTTGGCCACCGCGTGCAGGGCGACCGTCGTCTTGCCCGAGGACTCCGGGCCGTAGATCTCGACGATGCGGCCACGCGGCAGTCCGCCGATGCCGAGGGCCACGTCCAGCGAGGTGGCGCCGGTGGGGATGATCTCGATCGGGGCACGGGCCTGGTCACCCAGGCGCATGACGGCGCCCTTGCCGTAGGAACGGTCGATCTGCGCGATCGCGTTGTCGAGCGCCTTGCCCTTGTCCGCGTCGGGCTTGACGGCGGAGCGGGAGGAGGTCTTGGGAGGCATGGGGCGTTTCCGTTTCTGCGAGGGGCACCGAGGCGCCGGATGGCCAGGCGTCTTCAACGGTAGGAGGACCCACTGACATGCTGGGCCTCGTCGACCCGTCTGTGGAGGACGTCCTCCCGACGTCAACCTGTGGACCTCACGCTACACGAACACGTGTTCGACCGACGTGCGACACGCCGGGGTGGACCAGGTCAGCGCTCGGACGCGGGGAGCTGCAGGTTCGCGTGCACCGCGCGCCACACCTGCTTGGGGTCGACCCCGGCGTCGAGGGCGTCGATCGGAGTGCGGCTGCCCAGCTCGCCGAGCGACTGCGTGGATGCCCACACGTGCGCGTAGGCCTCGCCCAGGTGGAGCTCCATGCGCTCCCAGAACTCGCTGTGACGCATCAAGCAGCGGACATCGAGACGTCGGGGGCGATGGACGAGACGCTGGCCAGCTCGGTGGCCTCCTCGACCTCGAGCAGGGCGCTCACGTCGACCAGCACCTTGGAGAGCGGGACGTCGAGCGCGCCGGCGAGGGCGGCCAGCAGCTCCGAGCTCGGCTCCTTGTGGCCGCGCTCGATCTCGGAGATGTAGCCCAGGCTGACCCGGGCCTTCGCCGAGACGTCGCGCAGGGTCAGCCCCTGGGCGATCCGGCGGGCGCGCAGGACCTCACCGACGAACTGTCGCATCAGCGTCATGCCTGCACCTCCGGTGTCATCGTCTCGTTCAACCCGTCCGTGGGCCGAGATGTTCCCCCAGCCTAGCGACCAGGGACGACAGGCTCGCCAGGACGGTCGAGGAACGGACGTCGTCGCGGTCGCCGGACAGCGCGAGCAGCTCGCCGCTCACGCCGTCGGGCCCGGCGACGGCGACGTGCACCGTGCCCTGCGGCTTGCCCTCGCTGGGGCCGGGGCCGGCCACGCCCGTGGTCGACACGCCCCAGGTCGCGCCGAGCCGGTCGCGCACGCCCTGGGCCATCGCGGCGGCCACGTCGGCGTCGACCGTGCCTCGCTCGGCCACCAGGTCGGCCGGGACGCCCAGCAGCCCGACCTTCAGGTCGGCCGCGTAGGCCACGACTCCCCCGCGCACGACCGTGGACGCGCCCGGGACGTCGACGAGGGCGGCGCACACGCGTCCGCCGGTCAGCGACTCGGCGGTGGCCACGGTCTCGCCGCGCTGCCGCAGCAGCGCCACCACGCGCTCGGCGACCTCGGACGTCATGTCAGCCGGCGCTGCGGTCGCGGGCCTCGCGCCGCAGCGTGATCGCGTCGCGGACGTACACGGCACCCGTCCAGAGCGTCTGGGCGACCGCAGCCGCCATGACGAGGTGGGTGGCCCAGCGCAGGACGTCGGCCGCGGGGTTGTCCCACAGCTCGAGCGGCAGGACGTAGCCGCCGAGCGCGATCGCCTGCAGCATCGTCTTGAGCTTGCCGCCCTGGCTGGCCGGCATGACGCCGTACTTCTTGACCGCGAAGCGCATCGCGGTGATGCCCCACTCGCGGACGAGCACGAGGATCGTCACGGTCCAGAACAGCCAGCTGTCGAAGATGATCGCCAGGCCGATGAACGCCATGCCGGTGAGCGCCTTGTCGGCGATCGGGTCGGCCAGCTTGCCGAAGTCGGTGACCAGGTTGCGGCTGCGAGCCAGGTCGCCGTCGATCTTGTCGGTGATCATGAGGAGCACGAACACGACCCAGGCCGCGATCCGCAGGCCCACCGACTCGCCGCCGTCGGCCAGCAGGAGCCACCCGAAGACGGGGACGCCGAGAATCCGTACGACGGTCAGGGCGTTGGCGATGTTGAGGTTGCTCGGCGGCTGCTGAGCGCTCTCCTGCGGGGACGACACGTCGCTCAGTATGAGGCAGTACGGCGCAGGCGGGCCAGGCGGTCCTGCGCGGCGGCCGGCGAGGACGACATCGCGAGCCCCAGCGGGACGGTGAAGACCCGCTCCCCCTGACGCGTGACGACCTTGACGTGCGGGTCGCGCAGCAGCCCGTGACGGGGCTCGACGCGCAGGTCGCCCACCTCGCGCCACGGCAGCCCGACCCACGAGCGGCGCTGCCGCAGCCGCAGGCCCAGGTCGTCGGCGACCAGCACCGGTGTGCGCGCGTCCGCCGTCGCCGCCAGGTGCACGAGGCCCAGGACGACGAGCGCCGCGGCGGCGCCGTACCACCAACGCGGCCCCTCGCCCTCGAGGGCCAGCACCGCGAAGCCGGCGCCCAGCGCCAGGCAGAGCACGCCGAGCGTGACGAACAGCAGGCCACGGCGATGGATCTCGTAGGCCGGGTCGGGGTCGACCGATCCGCGGTCGTCGACGACGTGCAGCGAGGTCACGCTCATCCCACCTGCACCGAGGCGAGGACGTCCTCGAGGTCGTCGGGCTTGACCAGGACGTCGCGCGCCTTGGAGCCCTCGCTCGGGCCGACCACACCGCGGCTCTCCATGATGTCCATGAGCCGGCCGGCCTTCGCGAAGCCGACGCGGAGCTTGCGCTGCAGCATCGACGTCGAGCCGAACTGCGTCGTGACGACGAGCTCGATGGCCTGCAGCACGAGGTCCATGTCGTCGCCGATGTCGTCGTCCAGCTCGCGCTTGGACTCCTTGGCGGCGGTCACGTCCTCGCGGTACGTGGGCTGCAGCTGCTCCTTGACGTGGGCGACGACGGCCTTGATCTCGGCCTCGTCGACCCAGGCGCCCTGCATGCGCATCGCCTTGTTGGCGCCCATGGGCAGGAACAGGCCATCGCCCTGGCCGACCAGCTTCTCGGCGCCCGGCTGGTCGAGGATGACCCGGCTGTCGGCCAGCGAGCTGGTCGCGAAGGCCAGGCGGCTCGGCACGTTGGCCTTGATCAGGCCGGTGACGACGTCGACCGACGGGCGCTGGGTGGCCAGCACGAGGTGGATGCCGGCGGCACGGGCGAGCTGCGTGATGCGGACGATCGAGTCCTCCACGTCGCGCGGGGCCACCATCATGAGGTCGGCGAGCTCGTCGACGACGACGAGCAGGTACGGGTACGGCGCCAGCTCGCGCTCGCTGCCCGGGGGCAGCTCGACCTGACCGGCGCGCACCGCCTTGTTGAAGTCGTCGATGTGGCGGAAGCCGAAGTTGGCCAGGTCGTCGTAGCGCATGTCCATCTCGCGCACGACCCACTGCAGCGCCTCGGCCGCCTTCTTCGGGTTCGTGATGATCGGCGTGATCAGGTGCGGGATGCCCTCGTAGCTGGTGAGCTCCACGCGCTTGGGGTCGACCAGGATCATGCGCACCTCGTCGGGCGTGGCCCGCATGAGGATCGAGCTGATCATCGAGTTCACGAACGACGACTTGCCCGAGCCGGTCGCGCCCGCGACCAGCAGGTGGGGCATCTTCGCCAGGTTCGCCACGACGAAGCCGCCCTCGACGTCCTTGCCGAGGCCGACGATCATCGGGTGGTGGTCGCCGCGGGCCTTGCCCGAGCGCAGCACGTCGCCGAGCGACACCATCTCCTTGTCGACGTTCGGGATCTCGACGCCGATGGCCGACTTGCCCGGGATCGGCGACAGGATGCGCACCTCGTTGGAGGCCACGGCGTAGGAGATGTTCTTGGTGAGCGCGGTGACCTTCTCGACCTTGACCGCCGGGCCGAGCTCGACCTCGTAGCGCGTGACCGTCGGGCCGCGCGTGTAGCCGGTGACGGCGGCGTCGATCTGGAACTGCTCGAGCACCTCGGTGAGCCGCTTCACGACGTCGTCGGACGCCGCCGACCGCGCCTTGGGCGGGGTGCCCTCGCGCAGCATGGTCGGCTCGGGGAGGTTGTAGACGATGTCGCCGGACAGCGCGAGCTGCTCGGTGCGCGGCGGGATCGGCTCGAACGGCTTCTCCGGCTTGGCCGGCTCCTCGGTGACCAGCACCTCGGACTCGACGTCGGCCAGCGCTGCGGCGGGCTCGACGCTCTGGCCCGCCGCGACGTCGTCGGGGTCCTCCACCAGCGGGTTCTCGTATACCTCGTCGACCGGCGCCGGCGTGCGCGGGTGACGCTTGCGGGCGGGCTTCTCCTCGGCGACCGGCTCGGGGACGTCCGCGGCGGGCGTGGCCGAGCGGCCGAGCAGCCGGTCGCGGCCCGCGGCGAGGCGAGCCGGGACGGCGTAGAGCGGGGTGTTGAGCACGGTGAGGGCGCCGAAGGCGGTGAGCAGCACCAGGATGGGCGCCACGACCCACGGGGACTTGAGCAGGTCGACCAGCACGGCGGAGACCAGGTAGCCGATCGCACCGCCGGCCTCGCGCATCGCCTCGGCGTCGTGGTCGGACGGGCGCGGGACGCCGTGCGCCAGGTGGACGAGGCCGAGCAGTCCGCCGACCAGGCAGAACCAGCCCAGCAGCGTGCGTCCGGCGGGCGTCTCCTCCTGCGAGGGACGCATGGTGCGCCAGGCCAGCACCAGGAGCGCGACGGGGACGGCCCAGGCGAGCACGCCGACACTGCCCATCGTGGCGCCACGGACGGCGCGGCCGACGAAGCCGGGGATGTGCCACCACACGGAGGCGGCGACGACGATGGCCAGGGCGAGGACCGCCAGGCCGATGCCGTCACGACGCTGCTCGGGGTCCAGGTCGCGGGCGCTGCGGC
The DNA here is from genome assembly GCF_000312105.1 of Aeromicrobium massiliense JC14. Classification (GTDB taxonomy): domain Bacteria; phylum Actinomycetota; class Actinomycetes; order Propionibacteriales; family Nocardioidaceae; genus Aeromicrobium; species Aeromicrobium massiliense. The sequence continues at coordinate 629,801 of NZ_HE978637.1, read as the reverse complement.
CGACGCTGCGGGTGATGGTGCCGACGAGCGCGGCCAGGCCGGTCCAGCACGCGAGCACGAGGCGGCCGAGGCCGCCCAGGGCAAGCACGAGGGGGCCAGGACCGGACGCGGCGGCGGGCTTGCGCGCCGCCGGCTTGCGCGCCGCGGGCTTCTTGCTCGCGGGTCGCTTGCGGGCCTGGCTGCCGGACGGCCGCTTGCGCGGCGGGGAAGACGTACGGGTCGCCATGGGCGCAAGCCTAAAGCAAGAGTCGAGAGTTGGGCGTCCGTACACGCCCGTCGAGGCCCGGGACTTCGGGAGTCCCGCCCTCAGGCGCCGGGGTCGCTGGCCAGCGCCGAGCGTCCCAGGGCCTGCTCGAACCGGGTCAGCACCAGGCCGGCCAGCCGCGGGTCGGGCGGACCGCCGTCGAGGTAGGGCGCGGTCACGAGGTCCGCGCCGCAGGCTCGCAGGGCGCCGAGCTGCGGCCCGCCGCTGAGCAGGTAGGACGAGACGACGACGCGACGCCCGTAGGCGCGGGCGATGTCGATCGCGTCGGGCAGGGACGTGTCGCTGCCGGTGAGCGAGCCCAGGTGGACGCGGCCGCCCCAGACGGCGCTGAGCAGGCGCGCAGCGCGGGCGAACGCGGCCAGCTCCTGGCCCTCGGTGGAGCCGGGGACGCCCAGCACGATGGTGTCGCCCTTGCGGGCTCCGGCCGCGATGAGCCGCTCGACGCCGATCTCGGCGAGCGACCAGTCCGGGCCCAGCGGTGCGGCGAGCCGTAGTCGCGGGGACTGGGCCCGGGCCGAGGCGAGGGCCCGGACGACGTCGCGCTGGGGCGACAGGCCGATCGGGACGGCCACGGCGGGCACGTCCAGCACGGGCAGGGAGTCGGCGAGCGGACCCGAGACGACCACCTGACGCACGTCCAGCCCGGGCTCCTCGCGCCGGACCGCGTTAGCCAGGCCGGCCAGCGCGGCGCGCTCGACCGGGGTCGTCGGCGCCGGCGAGCAGGCGAGCAGCACCTCCACGCTCACGACCGCCCCCTCAGGCCGCGGACGGTCACGGCCGGCGACCGGACGGTGCGTGCGTGACCCACCGATCCGGCGCCGGCCGGGACTGCTGCGATCCATCGGGACCGACCCTGGTGCCGGCCCCATCTTGGGATCGACGGTAGGGAACGCGTGTGAACGGCGGGACGACCCGAGGTTTCGGACGCGTAACAGTTCGCTCAGGAGCGTCCGTGACGCTCCCGGCGCTGCCGGCGCTCCTCGAGGACGGCCAGCACGAGGCCGAAGACCGCGAAGAACACCGTGAACACGACCCACGAGCGGGTCGGCGCCCACGTGCCCTCGGAGGCGCGGAACACCAGGTGCACCGTCACCCAGGCCACGACGCCGCCCAGCGCCGTGGCCGCGACGAGGCGCGCCCACGGCGGCAGGCGGTTCACCGGGTCAGGCCTCGAGGACGATCGGCAGGATCATCGGGCGGCGACGCAGCTTGCGGCCGACGAACGAGCCGAGCGTGCGGCGCAGGACCTGCTTGAGCTGGTACTCGTCGCGGGCGCCGTCGGCGATCGACTGCTCCAGCGCGGCGACCAGCTTCGGCGCGATCTCGTCGAAGACGCTGTCGTCCTCGGCCATGCCCCGGGCGTGGATCTCGGGGCCGGTGATGATCTTGCCGGTCGTGGAGTCGACCACGACGACGACCGACACGAAGCCCTCGTCGCCCAGGACGCGGCGGTCCTTGAGCTCGGTCTCGGTCAGGTCGCCCACGGACGAGCCGTCGACGTAGACGTAGCCGCACTCGACCGCACCGACCACGGACGCGTGGCCGTCGACCAGGTCGACGACGTACCCGTCCTCGGCCATGACCACGTTGGGGACGCCGGTCTGCGTGGCCAGCTTCGCGTTGGCGTGCAGGTGGCGGATCTCGCCGTGCACCGGCATGACGTTCGACGGCTGCACGATGTTGTAGCAGTAGAGCAGCTCGCCGGCCGAGGCGTGGCCCGAGACGTGCACGAGCGCGTTGCCCTTGTGCACGACGTTCGCGCCGAGCTTCGTCAGGCCGTCGATCACCCGGTAGACGGCGTTCTCGTTGCCCGGGATGAGCGAGGACGCGAGCAGCACCGTGTCGCCGGGCTCGAGGCTGACCTGCTGGTGGCTGCGGTTGGCCATGCGCGACAGGGCCGCCATCGGCTCGCCCTGCGAGCCGGTGCTCATCAGCACCATCTTCTCCGGCGGGGCCGCGTCGAGCTTGTCGACCACGACGCCGTCCGGGACGTGCAGGTAGCCCAGCTCGCGGGCGATCTGCATGTTGCGGACCATCGAGCGTCCGACGTAGGCGACCTTGCGGCCGTGCTTGGCGGCGGCGTCGAGCACCTGCTGCACGCGGTGCACGTGCGAGGCGAAGGAGGCGACGATGATGCGCTTCTTGCTGTTGGCGAAGACGGCGTCGATCGCCGGGCCGATGTTGCGCTCGGCGGTGGTGAAGCCGGGCACGTCGGCGTTGGTCGAGTCGGTGAGGAACAGGTCGACGCCCTGCTCGCCCAGCCGCGCGAACGCCCGCAGGTCGGTGATGCGGCCGTCGAGCGGCAGCTGGTCCATCTTGAAGTCGCCGGTGTGCAGCGCGACGCCGGCACCGGTGGTGATGGCCACGGCGAGCGCGTCGGGGATGGAGTGGTTGACCGCGACGAACTCCAGGTCGAACGGGCCGAGCGACAGCGTCTCGTCGGCGACGACCACGTGCTTCGGGACGTCCTTGAGCCGGTGCTCGCGCAGCTTGGAGTCGACGAACGCCAGCGTCAGCTTGGAGCCGACCAGCGGGATGTCGCCGCGCTCGCGCAGCAGGTACGGGACACCGCCGATGTGGTCCTCGTGGCCGTGGGTCAGGACGACGCCGACGACGTCGTCGAGCCGGTGCCGGATCGGCGCGAAGTCGGGCAGGATCAGGTCGACGCCCGGGTGGTGCTCCTCGGGGAACAGGACGCCGCAGTCGACGATCAGCAGCTTGCCGCCGTACTCGAAGACGGTCATGTTGCGGCCAATCTCGCCCAGGCCGCCCAGCGGGACGACGCGCAGGGCGCCCTCCGGCAGCGGCGGCGGGGTGGTCAGATCGGTGTACAGGTGGGTCAAGACGAGCTCCTCAGCTCTCGAGCAGCCCGGACGCGACGAGGCCGGCACGCACGATGGCGACCTCCTCCTCGTTCGCGTCGGGCAAGGGAAGGCGCATGGTGGTGTGGTCGAGCACACCGAGCAGGTTCAGCGCGACCTTCGCCGTGATCGCGCCCTGCGTGTAAGTCATCATCGCGGTCACCAGCGGGGACAGCCGCTGGTGCACCGCACGGGCCGAGGCCAGGTCACCGGCATCGACCGCCCGGACCATCTCGGCGTACTGCTCGCCGGCGGCGTGGCCGACCACGCTCACCGTGCCGGCGGCGCCGTAGGCCAGCCAGCCCAGGGTCAGCTGGTCGTCGCCGGAGTAGTAGACGATGCCGGTCTCGGCCATGATCCGCGCCCCGCGGTCGAGGTCGCCGACGGCGTCCTTCACCGCGACGACGGCCGGGTTGCGGCGCAGCTCGACGTACGTCTCCGGCGCGATGGTGGTCGCGGTGCGTCCGGGGATGTCGTAGAGCATGACCGGCAGCCCGTCGCCGGCCGCCGCGACGGCGTCGACGTGGGCGACGATGCCGCGCTGCGGGGGCTTGGAGTAGTACGGGGTGACCACGAGCATGCCGTCGGCGCCGACCTTCGCCGCCTGCTCGGCCAGCGCGACCGAGTGGCGGGTGTCGTTGGTGCCGACGCCCGCGACCACCGTGGCCCGGTCGCCGACCGCCTCGACGACGGCCGCCAGCAGGCGTCCGTCCTCGTCGACGGACGTGGTCGGGGACTCCCCCGTCGTGCCGCTGACCACGAGGCCGTCGTTGCCGTGGTCGACCAGGTGGGTCGCCACCTTCTGCGCCGCCGCCAGGTCGAGCTCACCGTCGACGGTGAAGGGCGTGACCATGGCGGTGAGCACGCGCCCGAACGGCGCGGCGTCGGTGGCGAACGGCGAGGTCATGGGCACGAGGCTACCGTCTGCGGGCCGTCCGGGCTGCGTCGCGTCGCCACGCGCGGGCGTCCGCGTGACCTGCTGCACAATGTCGCACGTGACCGAGGACCTCTACCCCACCGACACCGCCTCCGTGCCGAGCGGCGACGGCGTGCGCGACCTGACCGTGACCGACCGCTGGAACACGCCCGTCGGGACGCCCAACGGCGGGTACGTCCTCGCCACGATGCTGCGCGGGCTGGGCGAGGAGCTGGGCTCGGACCAGCCGCTCGTCGCCGCGATCTCGTACCTGAGCCCGGCCCGTCCGGGACCGGCGCAGCTGCGCACGTCGGCGTTGAAGGCGGGCCGGCGGTTGAGCACGGGGACGGCCGAGCTCGTCTGCGGTGACCGGACCGTTGCCCACGTGACCGCCAGCTACGGCGACCGGGTCGGCACCTCGCTGGAGCTGGGCGCGCCGCCGGCCCTCCCCCGTCCCGAGGACTGCCTGGACCCGTTCGCGGACGCCCGTCCCGACGCGGGCCTGATGCACCGGGTCGAGTACCGGATGCCGCACCAGGGAGCGGGCGGAGCCGGCGACCCCACCTACCGGCTCTGGCAGCGCATGGCCGGCGAGCGCGTGCCCGACCTGTACGCCCTGGCCTTCCTGGTCGACTCGTGCCCGCCGCCGGTGCTCGAGGTCAGCCCGGGCGGGTCGGTGACCGTGCAGCTCACCGTGCACCTGCACCGTGTCCCGGTCACCCCGTGGGTCGCCACCGTCGTGAGCACCCGGCACGTCGCCGGCGGCTACCACGAGGAGGACTGCGAGCTGTGGGACGAGGACGGCAACCTGCTGGCGCAGAGCCGGCAGCTCGGCATCCTGCTCTAGTCCGCTCGAGTCGAGGTCTCACCGTCCGGTTGCCACGATGGGAACCATGACCGACGCATGGGAGGACTTCGTCAGGGCACTGGCCGTCGCGCTGCTGGTGGCGGGCATCGTCATCGTCGCCGCCAAGGTGGTGGTGCAGCTGGGCGGACGCCGGTGGGAGGTGGCCCGGCAGCTGGAGCGGCGCTCCAAGCTGTGGTTCCGGCTGCTCGTCCTGGTCATCGCGGTGACCATCGCGGTGCGCACGGCCATGCCGCAGATCGACTACACGTACCGGTGGGACGAGCTGATCCGGCACACGCTGCAGATCCTCACCATCCTCGCCGTCGCCGGCCTGGTCGCCAGCGTGCTGCTGCTGATCGAGGACTCCGGCGCGAACCGGTACGACGTGGACGTGGCCGACAACCGTCTCGCCCGGCGGGCCCGCACCCAGATGCAGGTGGTGCGTCGCCTCACCGTCGCCGCCGTCGTCGTGGTCGCCCTGGGTGCGGTCATGCTCACCTTCGACGGGGTCCGCGCCATCGGAGCCAGCGTGCTCGCCTCGGCCGGCGTGCTGTCCATCGTCGCCGGTCTCGCCGCCCAGTCGACCCTGGCCAACGTCATCGCCGGCATCCAGATCGCGTTCAGCGACTCCATCCGGCTCGACGACGCGGTGATCGTCGAGGACGAGTGGGGCTGGATCGAGGAGATCACGCTGACCTACGTCGTCGTCCGGCTGTGGGACGACCGACGGCTCGTGCTCCCGTCCACCTACTTCACGACCACGCCGTTCCAGAACTGGACCCGCAAGCACTCCGAGCTGCTGGGCGCCGTCGAGCTCGACCTCGACTGGGGCGTCTCCCCGCACGAGATGCGCGCCCAGCTCGACACCGTCCTGGCCGACACCGACCTGTGGGACGGACGCACGAAGGTGCTGCAGGTGACCGACGCCGTCAACGGATGGGTGCGCGTGCGCATCCTGGTCAGCGCGCAGGACGCACCGACCCTGTTCGACCTGCGCTGCCACGTCCGTGAGCGGATGGTCGAGTGGATCGGTGGCGACCACGGAGCCGGCCTGCCCCGCTTCCGGGTCGAGAACGTGCAGCGGTCCGTCACGCCGCGCGGCCCGCAGCACGAGAGCGAGCCGCAGGGGCTGTTCACCGGCGACGCCGACGCCGAGGCCCGCGCGGCCCGGGTGACCGGGCAGATCCCGGTCATCGACGCGGAGCTGCCCGAGCGTCCCGAGCGCACCACCCAGGAGAGCCACGACGGCGACGCCTGAGCCGCACCGACGGTGACCTGCGCGACGTCCCGGGAGTGGGGCGGACGCGGACGGCAGCGCTCGTGTTCACTGGGCCCGTGACCCGCGCGCCCCGACTCGTCGCCCTGCTCGTCTCCGTCGCCCTCCTGGCACCGGCGTACGCGGCGGACGCCAGCGCGTCCCGCCGGCTCGACGTCACCGGGTACGCCCTGGCCGGCGACACCCGTCCCGCCGACGTCACGCGCGACGGCCGCTACCTGCGGACCATCGGCGTCGACGGCGTCGTGCTCGACGGTCCCCGCGCCGTGACATCCGTGAGCCGCGAGGCGCACGCCCTGCGCCGCACCGCGCAGCGCCACGACCGCAAGGCGGTGCTGCTGGTCTCCAACTACACCGACGCGCTCGGCGACTTCGACGAGGCACTGGCATACCGCATGCTGTCGTCGCGCAGCAACCGGGCGGCGGTCGTCCGCAGCCTGGTGCGCCGGGCCCGCGCCTTCGACGGCGTCCAGGTCGACCTGGAGTCGCTGGCGCCCCGCGACACGGCCGGCCTCGTCGCGTTCACCCGCGAGCTGCGCCAGGCGCTCCCCCGCCGCGCCTCGCTGTCGATGGCCGTCATGGCGTCCTCGGACGACGCCGGCTACCGCGCCCGCGGCTACGACCTGCGACGGCTCGCCCGCAGCCTCGACCGCGTCGTGCTCATGGCCTACGACCAGCACGGCCCGACCTGGTCGGGACCGGGCACGATCGGCTCGGTGCGGTGGGTGCGCTCCGAGCTGCGCTTCCTGGTCAGCCGCGTGCCGCGGCGCAAGGTCGACCTCGGTGTCGCCGCCTACGGCTACCAGTGGGGCGGCGGAGCGGGGACCCTCACCGTGCCGCAGGCCCGTCGCCTCGCCGGCGACCGCGCGCGCTGGAGCCGCAAGCACGCCGAGTGGCACGCGCGGCTGCCCGGCGGACGGACGATCTGGTGGTCGGACCGCCGGTCGCTGCGGGCCCGCGAGCAGGTCGCCCGGGCGGCGGGCGTCCGCGGCGTCGCGATCTGGCAGGTCGGGTCGTCCGGCCGGCTGCGCTAGCGCCGCTCGTAGGTCGCGATCTCGTAGTCGGGCGTGCCCGTGTGGGACGTGCGCCCGACCTCGCGCCACACGTCCGCGTCGATCGGCGCCAGGGAGGCGTCGCCCTCCGGCTCGAGCGGCACGTGGGTCACGACCATGCGGTCGACCAGCCCGGCCTCGAGCGCCTCGGCGTACACCTGGGCCCCGCCGACCAGGAACACCTCGTCGTCGAGGGCGGACGCCGCGGCGAGCGCCTCGCGCAGGTCGTGCGTCACGACGACGTCGTCGTGACCCGGCTGCCAGTCGGACCGCCGGGTCAGCACGACCGACGTGCGTCCGGGCAGCGGCCGGCCGATGGACTCGAACGTGGCCCGGCCCATGACGACCGGGTGGCCCCAGGTCAGCTCCTTGAACTGGCGCATGTCGCCGGTGCGCGGCCACGGCATGCCGCCGTCGCGTCCGATGACGCCGTTGCGGCCGACCGCGACGACGATCGTGACCGTCATACGGCGATCGGCGCCTTGATCGCCGGGTGCGGGTCGTAGCCCTCCAGCGTGATCGACTCCAGCGTGAACCCGTCGATGTCGGTGACCGCCGGGTCCAGGTGCAGCGTCGGCAGCGGACGGGGGTCGCGCGTGAGCTGCTCGCGGGCCTGGTCGAGGTGGTTGAGGTACAGGTGGGCGTCGCCGAAGGTGTGCACGAAGTCACCCACGTCGTAGCCGCACACCTGGGCCACCATGTGGGTGAGCAGCGCGTAGGACGCGATGTTGAACGGCACGCCGAGGAAGACGTCGGCGCTGCGCTGGTAGAGCTGGCACGACAGCCGCGGACGTCCGCCGTCGACGGCCGGCACCACGTAGAACTGGAAGAACGCGTGGCACGGGGCCAGGGCCATCTTGTCGAGCTCGGCCACGTTCCAGGCGCTGACGATGTGCCGGCGCGAGTCGGGGTTGGCCTTCAGGTCGGCGATCACCTTCGCCAGCTGGTCGACGTGGCCGCCGTCGGGGGTCGGCCACGAGCGCCACTGCGCCCCGTAGACCGGGCCGAGGTCGCCGGTCTCGGGGTCGGCCCACTCGTCCCAGATCGTGACGTTCTGCTCGCGCAGCGTGTTGTTGTTGGTGTCGCCGGCGATGAACCACAGCAGCTCGGCGAACACGGCGCGCGTGTAGATCTTCTTGGTCGTCACCAGCGGGAAGCCCTCGGTGAGGTCGAAGCGCATCTGGTGGCCGAACACGCTGCGCGTGCCGGTGCCCGTGCGGTCGGACTTCTCGACCCCCTCGTCGAGGATCCGCTGGACGAGGTCGAGGTACGCGCGCATGGCGCCCAGGCTACGACAGCGGACCGACGGGCTGTGGGAGACTCGCGCCCGTGGACGCTGACCTGGGTGCCCGGCTGGCCTGGCCCGACGACGCCCCGGTGCTGGGCGCGCTGCAGCTCGCCGCGTGGCGCCACGACTACGGCGACACGCTCGGGCCGGCGCTCGTGGGGTTGACCGCCGACGACCTCGCCGGCCCCTGGGCGTCGGTGCTGGCCCGCCCGGCCGACGCCCGCGCCCGCGTGCTCGTCGCGACCGAGGGACCCCACCTGCGCGGCTACGCCCTGCTCCACCCGGCCCAGGACGCGGACGCCGACCCGGTCGCCGACGGCGAGCTCGGCGAGCTCGTCGTGTCGCCCGAGCACCGCGGCGCCGGCCACGGCTCGCGGCTGCTGCAGGCCGCGGCCGACACCCTCGTCGCCGACGGCTTCACCCGCGCGACCTGGTGGATCCCGTCGACCGCCGACGACGTCCGGGCGTTCGCGCTCGGCGCCGGCTGGGCCGCCGACGGCGCGTTCCGCGAGCTCGAGGGTCCCGGCGGCGCCCGACTGCGCCAGGTCCGGCTGCACACCGCGCTCACGGCATGAGCGAGCGCCCTCCCCTGGCGGTGACGGCATGACCGAGCCGACCGACCGCCGGATCATCGCCGACTCGCTGGGCGTCGCCGTCCCGACGGGCGCCTACGGCATCTCGTTCGGTGCCATCGGCGTCACGTCCGGCCTGGACGTGCTGCAGACCTGCCTGCTGTCGTTGCTCGTGTTCACCGGGGCGTCGCAGTTCGCGTTCATCGGCGTCGTCGCGTCCGGTGGCAACCCGTTCGCCGGTGCCCTGACCGCGCTCCTCCTGGGCACCCGCAACACGTTCTACGGCATCAGCCTCGCTCCCCTGCTGCGGCTGCGCGGCGCGGCCCGGCTGCCCGCGGCCCACGTGGTGATCGACGAGTCCACGGCGATGGCGCTCGGCCAGGACGACACCCGGTCAGCCCGCGTGGCGTTCTGGTGGACGGGTGTCGGCATCCTCGTGCTCTGGAACCTGTTCACGCTGCTCGGGGCCCTGGCCGGCGAGGCCATCGGTGACCCGCGCACGTACGGGCTCGACGCCGCGGTGGGTGCCGCGTTCCTGGCGCTGCTGTGGCCCCGCCTGACCACGTGGCACGCGCGCTCGGTCGCGCTGGTCGGTGCCGCCGTCGCCACCGGCCTGGTGCCGCTCTCCCCCGCCGGGGTCCCGATCATCGCCGGCGGCGCGGTGGCCGTCCTCGTCGGGCTGCTGACGCAGAAGGAGCGGGCCGCGTGACGCTCTGGCTCGCGATCGGCGTGCTCGTCGTCGGCACCTACGCCCTCAAGCTGGCCGGACTGGCCGTCCCGCAGCGCGTCCTGGACCACCCGTTCACCCGGCGCGTCTCCGACCTCATCCCCGTGGCCCTGCTCGGGGCGCTCGTGGCGGTGCAGGTGCTGGCCGACGGGTCGGACCTCGTGCTGGACGCGCGCGCGGTCGCGCTGCTCGCGGCGGCCGGCATGCTCGCGCTGAGGATGTCGTTCCTGCCCGTGGTGGTCGGCGCCGCCTTGGTCGCGGCCGTCGTGCGCCTGCTGTTCTAGCGGCTACAGCCCGAGAATCGAGTCCAGGCCGACCGTCACGCCCGGACGCTGCGGCACGGCGCGGACGGCGGCCAGCACGCCGGGCATGAACGACTCCCGGTGCGAGGAGTCGTGCCGGATGGAGAAGATCTCGCCCGGGTCGCCGAGCAGCACCTCCTGCGAGGCGGTGAAGCCGCGCATGCGCACGGCGTGCACCGGGATGCCGTCGACGGTCGCGCCGCGCGAGCCGTCCGGGTCGGTGCGGGTCGCGTCCGGCAGCGACGCCGAGCCGGCCTCGCGCCGCGCGGCGGCGATGAGCTCGGCGGTGCGGACGGCGGTGCCCGACGGCGCGTCCACCTTGTCCGGGTGGTGCATCTCGACCACCTCGACGGACTCGAAGAACGGCGCGGCGATCGCGGCGAAGCGCATCATCAGCACCGCGCCGATCGAGAAGTTCGGCGCCACCACGACACCGACGCCCGGGTGGTCGGCCAGCAGCTCGCGCACCTGGGCCACCTTGGCGTCGTCGAAGCCGGACGTGCCGACGACGACGTGGATGCCGTGCTCGACGCAGAAGCGGACGTGCTCCATGGCGACGTCCGGGCGGGTCAGCTCGACCGCGACCTCGGCCCCGGCCTCGACGATGGCCTCGAGCGGGTCGCCCGACCCGATCTCGGCGACGACCTCCAGGCCGTCGGCGGCACCGACGGCCTTGACCGCCTCCGTGCCCATGCGTCCCTTGGCTCCCAGCACCGCGACCCGTGTCATGGCGCCGATGCTATCGACCTCCGGGCGGCTCAGATGACGCCCTGGGCGACCATCGCGTCGGCCACCTTGGTGTAGCCGGCCAGGTTCGCACCCATGACGTAGCTGCCCGGCTCGCCGTAGCGGGCCGCCGTCTCGACGCAGGACGTGTGGATGTCGCGCATGATCGAGCGCAGCCGGTCCTCGGTGTAGCCGAACGCCCACGAGTCACGGCTCGCGTTCTGCTGCATCTCCAGCGCGCTGGTGGCGACGCCGCCCGCGTTGGCCGCCTTGCCAGGAGCGAACGCGACGCCGGCGTCGCGGAACACCGCCACGGCCTCCGGCGTGCAGGGCATGTTGGCGCCCTCGGCGACGAGACGCGCGCCGTTCTTCACCAGCACGCGGGCGTGCTCGGCCTCCAGCTCGTTCTGCGTGGCGCACGGCAGCGCCACGTCGCACGGGACGTCCCAGATCGAGCCGTCGGCGACGTGCGTGGCCGAGGGACGCTCGTCCGCGTACGCGGTGAGCCGCTCGCGGCGCACCTCCTTGACGTCGCGCAGCAGCGCCAGGTCGATGCCGTCCTCGTCGACGACGTAGCCGGCCGAGTCCGAGCAGGCCACCACGGTGGCGCCGAGCGCCTGGGCCTTCTCGATGGCGTAGGTGGCGACGTTGCCCGAGCCGGAGACGACGACGCGCTTGCCCTCGAGCGACTCGTCGCGGGCGGCCAGCATCTCGGCGGCGAAGAACACCGTGCCGTAGCCAGTGGACTCGGTGCGCACCTGCGAGCCGCCCCAGGACAGGCCCTTGCCGGTCAGCACGCCGGACTCGTAGCGGTTGGTGATGCGCTTGTACTGGCCGAACAGGTAGCCGATCTCGCGGCCGCCGACGCCGATGTCACCAGCCGGGACGTCGGTGTACTCGCCGATGTGCCGGTACAGCTCGGTCATGAAGGACTGGCAGAAGCGCATGATCTCGGCGTCCGAGCGGCCCTTGGGGTCGAAGTCCGAGCCGCCCTTGCCGCCGCCGATGGGCATGCCGGTCAGCGCGTTCTTGAACACCTGCTCGAAGGCCAGGAACTTGATGATGCTCAGGTTGACCGACGGGTGGAACCTCAGTCCGCCCTTGAACGGGCCGAGCGCGGAGTTGAACTCGACGCGGAAGCCGCGGTTGATGTGCACGACGCCGTCGTCGTCGGTCCACGGGACGCGGAAGATGATCTGCCGCTCCGGCTCGCAGATGCGCGACAGGATCGACCACTGCGTGTAGTCGGGCCGGCTGTCGGCGATGGGCGCGAGGCTCAGCATCACCTCCAGCACGGCCTGGTGGAACTCGGGCTCCCCGGGGTTGCGCTGGAGCACGGCCTCGAAGGACGGACGGAGGGCGGGGTGCAGCTGCTCGATCACCCCAGCAGCCTAACGACGCGCTCCCCCGTCGCCGGGCCGGGCGTCGCTCAGGAGGTGCCGCCGACGGTGAGCTCGACCGGCAGCACGAGCTGCTCGGGGCCCGTGGGCGCGCCGTCGACGTGGCGCAGCACCATGCGCGCCATCTCGCGGCCGAGCCGGTCGAGCGGCTGGACGACGGTGGTCAACGGCGGCTCGTGGGCGGCCCCCCGCGGGATGCCGTCGAAGCCGACCACGGCGACGTCACCGGGCACGGAGCGGCCGGCCTCGCGCAGCGCGCGGATCGCGCCCAGCGCCATGAGGTCGCTGGCCGCGAAGACGGCGTCCAGTCCGGGGCAGCGCTCGAGCAGCGCCCGCGTCGCGGCGTGGCCGGACGCCTCGCTGAAGTCGCCCTCGGCCACCAGCGCCGGGTCGGCGGCGAGACCGGCGTCGCGCAGGGCGTCGCCGTAGCCGTCGCGCCGGTCACGTCCGGCGGTCATGCCCTGCGGGCCGGTGACGGTGGCGATCGTGCGACGTCCGCGTCGCAGCAGGTGCTGCACGGCGGTGCGGGCGCCGGCCCGGTTGTCGACGTCGACGTACGACGCCTCGGGCCAGCGCTCGGAGCGGCCGCCGAGCACGGTCGGGATGCCGCGGGCGCTGAGGTCGACCGGCAGCGCGCCGTCGTCGTGGATCGACAGCGCCAGCACGCCGTCTACGTGAGCCGGCGACAGGAAGCCATGCAGGCGCTCGGCCTGCTCCTCGGACTGCACGAGGGACAGGACCAGCTGGCGCGAGGCGTCGGCCAGCTCGGCGGAGATGCCGCGCACCACGCCGGCGAAGAACGGCTCGCCGAAGATCCGCTCCTCGGACTCAGCGATGACCAGGGCCACCATGCCGGTGCGCCGGGTGACCAGCGCGCGGGCCGCCTGGTTGGGCACGTAGCCGAGGTCGGCGACGGCCTGCAGCACCGCCTCCCGGGTGCGCGGCGACACCTGGGAGGAGCCGTTGATGACGCGCGACGCCGTGCCGCGTCCGACTCCCGCCCGCGCGGCGACCTGCTCCAGCGTCGGCGGCCCCATGGCGCTCACCCGGCGCGGCTCCCGTCGTGCGGGACTCCGGACCGGCCGGCCTGTCCGCGGTGGGCGTTCATGAGGTCTTTGTACCAGTGCGCGCTGTCCTTGAGCGTCCGCTCCTGGGTGTCGTAGTCGACGTGGACGATGCCGAACCGCGAGGCGTACCCCTCGGCCCACTCGAAGTTGTCCATGAGCGACCAGGCGAAGTACCCGCGCACGTCGGCGCCGGTCCGGCACGCGTCGGTCACGGCACCCAGGTGGTCGCGCAGGAAGGCGACGCGCCGCTCGTCGTGCACGGCGTCGCCCTCCAGGACGTCGTCGAACGCCGCCCCGTTCTCGGTGATGTACAGCGGCAGCCGCGGGTACTCGCGGTGCAGCCGCTCCAGCACCTCGGTGAGGCCGGCCGGGTCGACGTCCCAGCCGAGCGCCGTCTTGGGCACGTCGCGGCTGTGGAACTGGGCGAACGAGGCCGACGGCCACGGGGTCGACCCCACCACGTGCCGCGTGTAGTAGTTGACGCCGAGGAAGTCCAGCGCCGGCGACATGGTCTCCAGGTCGCCGTCCTGCACGAACGAGGCGTCGGTGACGCTGCGGACGTCCTCGAGCACGTCGGCCGGGTAGCTCCCCCGCAGCATCGGGTCGAGGAACCAGCGGTTCATGAGCCCGTCGACGCGCCGGACGGCGTCGTCATGGCGGCCGGAGTCGTCGACCGGGCTCACCGGGTACAGGTTGACGGTGACGCCGACCTGCGCGTCCGGCACAGCAGCCCGGAGCCGGTCGACGGCCATCCCGTGGCCGAGCATCAGGTGGTGCGAGGCGGCCAGCGCGTCGGCCGGGTCGGTGCGACCCGGGGCGTGCACGCCGCTGCCGTAGCCCAGGAACGCCGAGCACCACGGCTCGTTCAGCGTGATCCAGTGCTTGACCCGGTCCCCCAGCGCCTCCGCCGCCAGCGTCGTCATGTCGGCGAACCGCTCGGCGGTTTCGCGCACCGGCCAGCCACCGCCCTGCTCGAGCTCCAGCGGCAGGTCCCAGTGGTACAGCGTGATCCACGGGGTGATGCCGCGCTCCAGCAGCCGGTCGACCAGGCGGTCGTAGAAGTCGACGCCGAGCTGGTTCGCCGGGCCCTTGCCGCCGGGCTGCAGCCGCGGCCACGACAGCGAGAGCCGGTAGGCGTCAACGCCGAGCCCGGTCATGAGCTCCACGTCGTCCTCCCAGCGGCGGTAGTGGTCGCAGCCGGGCTCGCCGGTGTCGCCGTCACGGACGCGCCCGGGCGTGGCGCAGAAGGCGTCCCAGATCGACGGGGTGCGGCCGTCGACGTCCACGGCTCCCTCGATCTGGTACGAGGACGTCGCGACGCCCCAGGTGAAGTCGTGGCGCAGTGCCGCCAGGTCGAGCGTCATGCCTTGAGACCGCCTTCCATGATGCCGCCGATGATCTGGCGGCCGAACAGGATGAAGACCACGACGAGCGGCAGGGTGCCCATGAGGGTCCCGGCCATCACCAGCGCCTGGTCGGTGTAGTAGCCGCCGGACAGCCGCGAGAGCGCGACCTGGACGGTGGGGTGCTCGGCGTCGAGCGCGAGGTAGGGCCACAGGAAGTCGTTCCAGCGCTCCATGAACGTCAGCAGGCCCAGGACGGCGGCCGCCGGTCGCAGCACCGGGAAGACGATGCTGCGGAAGATGCGCCACGTGGACGCCCCGTCCAGCCGCGCGGCCTCGATCAGCTCGTCCGGGATCGCCTGGCTGGCGTACTGGCGCATCATGAACACGCCGAACCCGGTGACCAGGAACGGCAGGATCACCGACGACAGCTGGCCGTTGAGGCCGAGCTTGTTCATGAGCATGTACAGCGGCACCAGGCCCAGCTGCACGGGGATCATCATCGTGCCGACGACGACCAGCAGCAGCGCGCTGCGGCCGCGGAACTGCAGCTTCGCGAACGCGAAGCCGGCCAGCGACGAGCACACGACCACCGACACCGTGGTCACGCCGGCGACGATCAGGCTGTTGAGCAGCGCCTGGCCGAAGATGACGTCCTCGTTGGCGAAGACCCGCTCGATGTTGCCGAACAGCTCCCCGCCGGGGATGAGCGGCGGCGGCAGGCTGAGGATCTCGCTGGTCGTGCGCGAGGCCATGACCAGCATGAAGTACAGCGGCGCGATGGAGAGCAGCCCGGTGAGGGCCAGCGCCACGTAGAGGGTGACTGGGGCACGTCGCATGGTCAGTCCGCCGATCGGATGCGTCGCAGGAGCAGGAGGTTGATGGCCGACACCAGGCCGATGAGCAGGAACAGCACCCACGCGATCGTCGCCGCGTAGCCGAAGCGCTGGCCGGTGAAGGCCTCCTGCACCAGGTACATCGCGACGGTCTGGTACTGGCCGGTGGTGCCACCGGCGATGGCGTTGACGCCGGAGCCGAACAGCAGCGGCTCGGTGAACAACTGGACGCCGCCGATGGTGGCCACGATCGTCACGAAGACGAGCGTGGGACGCAGCATCGGCACGGTGATGCTCCAGAACTGCCGCCAGGCCGAGGCTCCGTCGATGCGGGCGGCCTCGTACAGCTCCTTGGGCACCGACTGCAGGGCGGCGAGCAGGATGAGCGCGTTGTAGCCGGTCCAGCGCCAGTCGACCATCACCGAGATGGCCAGCCAGGACGACCAGCGGTGCGCCTGCCAGTCGATCGCGCCGATGCCGACGGAGTCCAGCATCCAGTTCACGATGCCGAAGTCGCGGGCGAAGATCAGCGAGAAGATGATGCCGACCGCCGCGACCGACGTGACGTTGGGGACGAGCACGCTCATCCGCCAGAACGTCCGGGCCCGCAGCCCGTGGTTGAGCGCCTGGGCCAGCAGCGTGGCCAGGACCAGCTGCGGGATCGTCGCGATGACGAAGATGCCCATCGTGTTGACCAGCGCCCGCCAGAACTGCGAGTCGGTGGCCAGGTCGCGGTAGTTACCCAGGCCCACGAAGCCCTCGTTGCCCGACAGCAGGCTCCAGTCGTGCATCGACACCCAGGCCGTGTACAGCAGCGGGAAGAGGCCGAAGACGGCGAAGATCAGGAAGAACGGCGAGACGAACAGGTAGGGCGCCACACGCGCCTCGGTCCCCCGCCGTCCGCCCCCGCCACGCTTCCGCCAACCGCGTGGGGCCCGCACCGCCTGGAGGGTCGGTGCGGGCACCACGGGGCCGGTGGCGGACGTGCGCCGTGCCGCGGTGGCACGATCGGCGCGGCGCACGTCCGACATCAGCGGGCCGCCTTCTCGGCGTCCGAGACCGCGGTCGACCAGCCCTTGCTCGCCGATCGCTGGCCGTTCTCCACGCTGCGCATCGCGTTCTCCACCGCGTCACGCACCGGGACGTTCTTGGTGCCCAGGTACACCGGCTGCAGGCTGCTCGCGCCGGCCACGAAGAGCTGACCGGTGGGGGCGTCGCTGAAGTACTCGTTGGTGTCCTCGGTCAGCGCCGGGTCGTCGTACAGCGCGGGCAGGGACGGCAGGCGTCCGGCCGACTCGTAGGCCATCATCTGGCCCTCCTCGCCGCTCAGGTACTCGACGAGCTCGGTGGCCAGCTTCTGGTGCTTGCTGGTCTTGGGCACGCCCAGCCACGAGCCGCCCCAGTTGCCGCCACCACCGGGCACGGTGGCGATGTCCCACAGGCCCTTGCCCGCGTCGCCCGCCTGCTCGGTGATGTAGGCCGTCATCCAGGCCGGGCACGTCACGGTGGCGAACGAGCCGTTCTTGAAGCCGGCGTTCCACTCGTCCGAGAACGCGACCAGCTTGGCGCTCAGGTCGGCGTCGATCATCTTCATCGCGGTGTCCCACGACGACTTGACGGCCGGGTTCTCCTCCACGACGAGCTCGTCGTCGCGGTCGAAGTAGGTGTAGTCGCCGCTCTGCATGAGGATCGAGTTGTAGTTGTTGGTGGCGGCGTCGATGAAGTGGACCTTGTCGTCCTTGATGCCGGACTGGAACTGCTTGCCGACCTCGATGAAGTCGTCCCAGGTGGTCCACATCTTGGCCAGCTCGGCGCGATCGGTCGGGAGGCCCGCCTTCTCGAACAGGTCACGGCGGTAGCACATGGCCAGGCCGCCGACGTCCGTGCCGAGACCGATCGTGGTCTTGCCGTCGGCCGTCGTGGCCTTGTCCCACACCCAGGGCAGCCACTGGTCCTTCGTGTCGCCGGCGGCGTCCTGCAGGTTGACGAACTTGTCGGCGGCGGCCAGGAACGAGACCGTCTGCCCCTCCTCGATCGCCACCACGTCGCCGGCCGAGCCGTTGGCGGCGATCTGCTGGCTGAGCTTGGTGTTGTACTTGCCCAGGTCGCCCTCGGCGGTCTCGACGATCTTGACGCCGGGGTGGTCCTTCTCGAACTGCTCGTAGGCCTTCTCGTAGCCGAACTTGCCGAACAGGTTCACCCGGAGCGTGACGTCGTCGCCGTCGCCGCTCGAGCCACCGCAACCGGCCGCGACCGCAGCCGTCACGAGCGTCAGCACAGCGGCGCCGACGAGCTGTCGTGTGGTCTTCACGTCATGCCTCCTTGACTGCCCCGCCGGCCCGGACGGCCCTCTGTGGGAGCGTTCCCACGAGTATGACCCGCGTCACATCGAGCGTCAAGGGCTTTTTGGGAGCGTTCCCAAACGGGCGCGTCCGCGACCGATCCTGCCCGGGTCCGAGGGTCAGGGGCACCCGGTCGACGAACCTCAGCGGCGCGAGCGCTGAGGACCGGACCGCTCGGGACGACAGCCCTACCGGACGGCGAACCCCGTCACCACACGTGAGCCGTCGCCGGGCACGAGCCCAGCCAGCTTCCGCACCGCCAGGGTCCGCTCCAGCGTCCCGTGCGCCAGGTCGTACGTCTCCAGCACCGCGTCGTCGCCCCGCCCGTCCACGACCAGCACGGACATCCGCCCAGCGGCCCACGCGACGCGGACGTCCCGGGCCCGGCGTGCTCGCTCGCTCAGCCGCCCCACATCGGTCAGTCGTCCGCGCCGCAGGTCGGCCGCGACCAGGACCCCGCGGTGGTCGACGGTGTACAGGCGCCCGTCGTGCAGGTGTCCGCGCTCGGCGGCGTCGGCCAGCGGGCTGGGCCCTCCATCCGACGTCGAACGGTGACCGTGCATCCCGTAGCCGCGCAGGGGCGCGGCGCGATAGGTCCCGCGGACCGGGTCGACGGAGGCCAGGGCCAGGACCTGGTCGGTCGCGCCGCCGTCGCACCACTGATCGAGGAACCACAGCCGGCCACCCTGGTCGAACGGGTCGCTGGTCCCGCAGGACTCCGGCGCCGGACTGCTCCGGTGGTGCCGGCGGAGGTCCCAGGTGGCCACCCGGCTCGGTTCGGTGCCGGAGCCGAGCTTCGTCGCGAGCAGCGAGCCGTCCGGTCCGTCGGCGGCGCCCAGCTCCAGCAGGTAGGCGCGGCGGCCGGACACGCCGGTCGGGGTGACCCAGCGGGTCACGCCGTCGAGCCAGTGGAAGCGGCCCTGCGCGTCGGGCACGACTGCGGCCCCCATGCTCAGCTCCGACGGCGGCCCGGTCACGCTTCGCTCCCCGGCCACGACCCGGAGTCCGGAGACCCCCGCCCACGCGACGTGCCCGTGGGCGTTCATGGCCAGGTCGCCCTCGTTCCCGACGCCCTCGGCCTCCACGACGCGGGTGCTCCCGTCCGAGGCCACGAGCACGATCGCGCCGTCGTCCGTGTCCTGGAACTTGTCCGGGGCCTGGGCCACCAGCACCGCCGCCACGACGTCCTCGGTGTAGCCGGGTGCCGACGCCTCCTCGAGCGTCACCGCGTCCGACGGCTCCCAGCCGCCGTCGGAGCACGCCACCACGCCCAGGGACACGGCGACCGCCAACGCTGCTCGGACGACTCCGACGGCTCCCACAGCTCCCCCTCCGGCCCGGCTCTCGGGGACCTGCCGTCATCCTGGCCGACCGCGCCGGCGCTGGGGCGGTTTCGGGAACGACAGCGCCGACGCCCGGGCACGTGGCCCGGACGCCGGCGCGTCAGGAGTGGCGGATCAGGCCTCGGTGGCCGGCTCCTCGGCGGGGGCCTCCTCGGAGGCCTCCGCCTTGCCCTCGACCACGGGGATCAGCGACAGCTTGCCGCGGTCGCCGAGCTCGGCGATCTCGACCTGGATCTTCTGGCCGACCGACAGGACGTCCTCGACGTTGTTCACGCGCTGGCCGCCGTTGAGCTCGCGCAGCTTGCTGATGTGCAGCAGGCCGTCCTTGCCCGGGAGCAGCGAGATGAACGCGCCGAAGTCGACCGTCTTGACGACGGTGCCGAGGTAGCGCTCGCCGACCTCGGGCATCGTCGGGTTGGCGATCGCGTTGATCGCCGCGCGGGCGGCGTCGGCCGCGTCGCCGTTGTCGGCGCCGATGTAGACGGTGCCGTCGTCCTCGAGCGAGATCTTCGCGCCCGTGTCGTCCTGGATCTGGTTGATCATCTTGCCCTTCGGGCCGATGACCTCGCCGATCTTGTCGACCGGGATCTTGATGCTGATGATCCGCGGGGCGAAGGGGCTCATCTCGTCCGGCTCGTCGATGGCCTCGGCCATGACGTCCAGGATCGTGAAGCGGGCCTCGCGGGCCTGCTTCAGCGCGCCGCCCAGCACGTCGGCGGGGATGCCGTCGAGCTTGGTGTCGAGCTGCAGCGCGGTGACGAACTCCCGGGTGCCGGCGACCTTGAAGTCCATGTCGCCGTACGCGTCCTCGGCGCCGAGGATGTCGGTCAGCGTGACGTACTGGGTCTGGCCGTCGACCTCGCCCGAGATCAGGCCCATGGCGATGCCCGCGACCGGCGCACGCAGCGGCACACCGGCGTTGAGCAGGCCGAGGGTCGAGGCGCAGACCGAGCCCATCGACGTCGAGCCGTTCGAGCTCAGCGCCTCCGAGACCTGACGGATCGCGTAGGGGAACTCCTCGCGCGGGGGCAGGACGGGCATGAGCGCCCGGCCGGCCAGCGCGCCGTGGCCGATCTCGCGACGCTTGGGCGAGCCCACGCGTCCGGTCTCACCGGTGGAGAACGGCGGGAAGTTGTAGTTGTGCATGTAGCGACGCGTCTTCTCGGGCGAGAGCGTGTCGAGCTTCTGCTCCAGGTCGAGCATGTTCAGCGTGGTGACGCCCAGGATCTGGGTCTCGCCGCGCTGGAACAGGGCCGAGCCGTGGACGCGCGGGATGACGCCGACCTCGGCCGACAGCTCGCGGATGTCGGCCAGGCCACGACCGTCGATGCGCACCTTGTCGCGCAGGACGCGCTCGCGCACCAGGGCCTTGGTCAGCGAGCGCAGCGCGGCGCCGAGCTCCTTCTCGCGGCCGGCGAAGCGCTCGCCGAGCTGGTCGACGACGTCGGCCTTGATCTCGGCCTCGCGGGCCTCGCGGTCGGCCTTGCTGACGATGGTCAGCGCCTGCTTCATCGACTCCGACGCGATCTCCTTGACCGCGTCGTAGGCGTCGTCCTCGTAGTCGAGGAAGACCGGGAAGTCCTGGACCGGCTTGGCCGCGGACGCGGCGAGCTCGGCCTGGGCCTCGCACATCTGCTTGATGACGGCCTTGGCCGCCTCCATGCCCTCGGCGACGACCTCCTCGGTGGGCGCCTGGACGCCGACCTGGACGAGCTCCCAGGTCTTCTCGGTGGACTCGGCCTCGACCATCATCACGGCGACGTCGTCACCGGCGACACGGCCGGCGATGACCATGTCGAAGACGGCGTCCTCGAGCTGGGCGTGGGTGGGGAACGCGACCCACTGGCCGTCGATGAGCGCGATGCGCGTGGCACCGATCGGGCCCGAGAACGGCAGGCCGGAGATCTGCGTGGACGCCGACGCGGCGTTGATCGCCAGGACGTCGTACGGCGTGTCGGGGTTCAGGGCCATGACCGTGATGACGACCTGGACCTCGTTGCGCAGGCCCTTCTTGAAGGTCGGGCGCAGCGGGCGGTCGATCAGGCGGCAGGTCAGGATGGCGTCCTCGCTGGGACGGCCCTCGCGACGGAAGAACGAGCCGGGGATGCGACCCGCGGCGTACATGCGCTCCTCGACGTCGACCGTCAGCGGGAAGAAGTCGAAGTGATCCTTCGGCTGCTTGCTGGCGGTGGTCGTCGACAGCAGCATGGTGTCGTCGTCGAGGAAGGCGGACACGGCGCCGCCGGCCTGGCGGGCCAGGAGGCCGGTCTCGAAGCGCACGGTGCGCGTGCCGAAGCGGCCGTTGTCGATGGTCGTCTCGACCGAGTGGACGGTGGGTTCGGACATGGAAGTCCCTTCCGCGGGCACGATGCCCGCTCGTCGGGACGAGGACGCCGGCCGGCGCTGGTGGTGCCGATCTTCGATCGAGGCCCGCGGGACGGCGTCCCGAGAGCCACTACCGAGGACCGGGCTCGTCGTGCCTGGCGGCCTCGTCCGGTGGTGTTGGCGCTTGTTCAGTTGTGGGAGGTGCAGCAGAGGCGGCCACCCGAGGGGTGACCGCCTCCTGTCACGTCAGCGACGCAGGCCGAGACGCTCGATCAGCGAGCGGTAGCGCTCGATGTCGTTGTTCTGCAGGTAGTTGAGCAGGCGACGACGCTGACCGACGAGCAGCAGCAGGCCACGACGGCTGTGGTGGTCGTGCTTGTGCTCCTTGAGGTGCTCGGTCAGGTGCGCGATGCGACCGGTGAGCAGAGCGATCTGGACCTCCGGGGAGCCGGTGTCGCCCTCCGCGGTCGCGTACTCCTTGATGATGTCCGCCTTGGACATGTCCACGACGGTGGGGGCGGCAGTCTTCTTCGACATGTGACTCCTGTGGGTCTCGTTGCACGGCGCGCCCGGGCCGGTTCACCGGGGCACTCTCTGTCCGTGGCCGTTCTGACGGCGTCCCAAGCCTACCAGCGCGGTGATCCCCGGCGGTAATCCCATCGCCTACGCTGCGACCCATGCGTCTGCGATCCCGAACCAGCGCCGCCCTGTGCGCGGCCGCCCTGCTCGTCCTGCCCGCCTGCTCCGGAGGCGACGACGACGCCCCCGACGAGCAGTCCGCCGCGTCCGCCGACGCCGACGCGCTGCGCTACGTCGCCCTGGGCGACTCGTACACCGCAGGACCCTCGATCAACCCGGTCGACGGCGACTCCGGCCAGTGCGGCCGGTCGACGCGCAACTACCCCAGCGTGCTCGCCGAGGAGCTCGACGTCGCGTCCTTCACCGACGTCAGCTGCGGCGGCGCGACGTCGGACAACATCCTGCAGGCCGTGCCGATCCCGGGCAGCACCGAGCCCGTGCCGGCCCAGCTCGACGCCGTCGACGAGAGCACCTCCCTGGTGACGGTCGGCATCGGCGGCAACGACGACGGGCTGTTCAGCAGCCTGGCCAGCGTGTGCGTCGCCCCCGGCGACGCCTGCGGCGCCTACCTGCGCACCAAGCTGCCGAAGGTGCTGGCCGCCACGACCACGCGCGTCACCACCGTGCTGGACGCGGTCAAGGAGAAGGCGCCCGACGCGGAGGTGCTGCTGGTCGGCTACCTGCGCGTGACCGCCAACGGCCAGAGCTGCGAGCTGCTCGGCGGCAGCGGCGTCGACACGTCCGGCGTCGCCCAGGGCGAGAAGCAGATCGACGCGGCGCTGGCCAAGGCGGCCCAGGCTGCCGGCGTCACCTACGTGTCGATGACCGCGGCGTCCGAGGACCATCACGCGTGCAGCGAGGACCCGTGGACCAACGGGCTCACCGCCCCGCTCGGCGACGGCATCACGCTGCACCCGAACGCCGAGGGCATGGAAGCGGTCGCCGACGCCGTCGCCGACGCGGTCGACCAGGACGCCTAGAGCGCCAGGAGGGCGCGGGTGCGCGCGACGTCGTCGTGCATCCGCGCCACCAGGGCCTCGACCCCGTCGAAGCGCTCCATCTCGCGCACGGGGGCGACCAGCTCGACCCGCACGTGCTCGCCGTACAGGTCGAGGTCGTCGCGGTCGAGCACGTACGACTCGACCCGGCGCTCGGTGCCGTCGAACGTGGGGTTCGAGCCAACCGAGATCGCGGCGGGCAGCCGCTCCCCCGACGCCCGCACGAGCCAGCCCGCGTACACGCCGTCCGGCGGCACCGCGTAGGCCTCGTCGACGGGCACGTTCGCGGTCGGGAAGCCGAGCTCGCGCCCGCGGCGGTCGCCGCCGACGATCGTGCCGGTCACCTCGACCGGGCGGCCCAGCACCTCGGCGGCCTCGTCCAGACGGCGCTCGGCCACCAGCTCGCGCACGCGGGTGGACGAGAACGCCTCGCCGTCGCCGAGCAGGCTGCGGTCGTCGACGGCGAAGCCGAGCCGCTCCCCGGCCTCGCGCAGGTAGGCCACGTCGCCCTGGGCCTTGTGGCCGAAGCGGAAGTTGTCGCCGACGACGACGTTGGCGGCGTGCAGCTGGTCGACGACCACGCGCGTGACGAACTCCTCGGGGCTCCACGACGCCATCTCGCGGTCGAAGTCGAGCACGTAGACCTCGTCGGCGCCGGCCTCGCGCAGCAGCTCGATGCGGCGCTCGATCGAGGTGAGCCGCTTGGGGGCGTGGGCCGGGGCGATGACCTCGAGCGGGTGCGGGTGGAACGTCACGGCCACCGTGGCGATGCCGCGTCGGTGCGCGTCCTCGCGGGTGTGCTCCAGCACCAGCCGGTGCCCGCGGTGGACGCCGTCGAAGTTGCCGATCGTCACCACGCACGCGTGCGTGCGCGGCACGCCCGTCGCTCCGTCCACCTCAGCCCAGATCGCCACGCCGGACACTGTAGCCACCCGCCGCCGACGCGGCAGGACGCGCTCAGAGGAACGGGCGCAGCGGGGCGAGCAGCAGCTCGCAGCCCTTGGCGATGTACGGGCGGCGCGACCACTCGTCGCGGGTGAGCTCGCGCGCGTGGGCGACGTCGTTGGCGAACACCGTCTCCAGGTGCCCGGCGAACCCCGCGTCGAGGATCTCGAGGTTGATCTCGTAGTTGCCGGTGAGGCTCAGCCGGTCGATGTTGGCCGTGCCGACGGTCGACCAGATGCCGTCGATCGTGGCGGTCTTCGCGTGCACCATGGCGTCCTGGTACAGGAAGATCCGCACGCCGCCGTCCAGCAGCGAGGAGTAGAACCCGCGCGAGAGCCAGTCGGCCAGCACGTGGTTGGACACCTCGGGCACGAGGATGCGCACGTCCACGCCGCGGCGGGCCGCCTCGAGCAGGCCACGGAGGATGTCGTGGTCGGGGATGAAGTACGCCGCGGTGATGTGGACGTGGTCGCTGGCCCGGTCGATGGCCTCCAGGTACATGCCCCGGATCGGGAAGTGCAGCACGCGCGGGACGTTGCGATGGGCCCGCACGTGCGCGCCCCAGCACGACGCGCCGGACTCGCGGACGATGCGGTCGGGACTGCGCAGGTTCCAGAAGTCGACGAACGCGTTGTCCAGGTCCCACACGGCGGGGCCGGTGATGCGCACGTGGGTGTCGCGCCACTCCGTGGCGTACAGCGAGCCGATGTTGTAGCCGCCGACGTAGCCGACCACGTCGTCCACCACGAGGATCTTGCGGTGGTCGCGGCCGTAGCGGCGGAAGTCGAAGACACGCCAGCCCGGCCCGAAGACCGGGTAGCGCAGCACCTGCACGGGCGGGCGGAAGCGCAGGAAGCTCGGCGGCACCACCAGGTTGGCGAACGCGTCGTAGACGACGCGCACCTCGACGCCGCGGTCAGCCGCCGCCTCGAGCGCGGCCTTGAACCGCCGGCCCGTCGCGTCGGCCTTGATGATGTAGGTCTCGAACAGGACGCGGTGCTGGGCGTTCTCGATCGCCGCGATCATGTCCTCGAACAGGTCCTCGCCGTACGTGTAGACCGTGGCGACGTTCTCGTCGAGCGGCAGCGGGACCGGCGGGGTGACAGGGAACTCGGCCGCGTGGTCGCCGCGCAGGATCTTGCGGACCTTCGTCGTGCCCATGAGCGCGGCCACGACCGTGGCCTGGGCGGCGAGCAGCGTCAGGAGCGCGCGTCGCAGGATCCGGCCCGGGCGCATGCGGTCTGCCATGGCGATCACCCTAGGGGCTCAGACGAACACGGCCACCGGACGCGCCGTGCCGCCCGCCTGCTCGTACAGCGCGAGGAAGTGCCCGTCGGGGTCGAGCACCGCCACGGGGCCGCCGTCGCCACCCAGGTCGGTGGCGGTGAGCCGGCGACCAAACCGGACGTCCGCCGCACTGCGCTCGTCGGCCGTCCAGGTCGTGAACGAGCGGCGCGCCACGTCGTCCATGCCTACGACGTCGAACGACTCCTCGAGCTGCTCGAGCCTGCGGGACTGGTCGAGCGTGAAGCCGCCGACCCGGGTGCGCCGCAGCATCGTCAGGTGTCCCCCGACGCCCAGCGCGGTGCCGGCGTCGCGGGCGAGGGCACGCACGTAGGTGCCGCTGGAGCAGACGACCCGCACGTCGACGTCGGTGACGTCGCCGTCGTGCCGCAGGTCGGTGACCTCCAGCGTGGAGACCGTGACCGGGCGCGCGGCCAGCTGGACGTCCTCGCCCCCGCGGACGCGGGCGTAGGAACGCTGGCCGTCGACCTTGATCGCCGACACCGACGAGGGCACCTGCATGATCTCGCCGCGCAGCGGCGCGAGCGCCGCCTCGACCGCGGCCGCGTCCACGTCGCCCGCCGGCGTCGTGGACGTCACCTCGCCCTCGGCATCGTCGGTGATCGTCGCCTGGCCGAGCCGGATCGTGGCCAGGTACTCCTTCTCGGTCGTCATGAGGTGACCCAGCAGCCGGGTGGCGCGGTTGATGCCGAGCACCAGCACGCCGGTCGCCATCGGGTCCAGCGTGCCGGCGTGACCGACCTTGCGGGTGCCGGCAAGCCGCCGGGTGCGTCCCACGACGTCGTGGGACGTCCACCCGGCCGGCTTGTCGACGACGACGATGCCGGCGAGGGGCTCGCTCACGCGTCCTCGTCGTCCGCGTCGTCCTTCTTCTTGTACGGGTCGGGGTCGCCGGCGAAGTCGGCCCCGGCGGCCCGCGCCGCCACCTCGGCGTCACGCTGGCGCGCCCGCTCGAGCAGCTCCTCGATCGCCTTGGCGTTCTCGGGCACGGCGTCGAGGTGGAACTCCAGCGACGGCGTGTGCCGCACGCCGAGCTGCTTGCCGACCTCCGAGCGGATGACGCCCTTGGCGCTCTCCAGCGCCTGCGCGGTGCCGTCGATCGCCTTCTGGTCGCCCATGACGGTGTAGAACACCGACGCGTGCTGGGCGTCGCCGGTCAGCCGGACGTCCGTGACGGTCACGAAGCCGAGGCGGGGGTCCTTGATGCGGCGCTCCAGCATCTCGGCGACGACGACCTTGATGCGGTCGGCCACCTTGTTCACGCGGGGTCCGGGCACTGCTCCTCCTAGGGTGAGACGTCGGCCCGGCCTCCCGCAGCTGCGGAAGACCGGGCCGACATGGTCGTGCGACGGTCAGTCGCGCGGCTTCTCGCGCATCTCGAACGTCTCGATGACGTCGCCGATCTTGATGTCGTTGAAGCCTCGCAGGACGATGCCGCACTCGAAGCCCTCGCGGACCTCGCTGACGTCGTCCTTCTCGCGGCGCAGGCTCGCGAGGTCGAGGTTGTCGGCCACCACGGCTCCGTCGCGCAGCAGGCGAGCCTTGCTGTTGCGGCGGATCGTGCCGGACTGGACCATGCAGCCGGCGATGTTGCCGATCTTGGACGAGCGGAAGATGTCGCGGATCTCCGCCGTGCCCAGCTGGGCCTCCTCGAACTCGGGCTTGAGCATGCCCTTGAGCGCCGCCTCGATCTCCTCGATCGCCTGGTAGATGATCGAGTAGTAGCGGATGTCGACGCCCTCGCGGTCGGCCAGCTCGGTGGCCTTGCCCTGCGGTCGCACGTTGAAGCCGATGATGACGGCGTTCGACGCGGCGGCCAGGTCGACGTTGGTCTCGGTGATCGCACCGACACCGCGGTCGATGACCCGCAGCGCGACGTCCTCGCCGACGTCGATCTGGGCCAGCGAGTCCTCCAGCGCCTCGACGGCACCGGAGCTGTCGCCCTTGAGGATGAGCAGCAACTCGTCGGTCTCGCCCTTCTCCATCGAGGACATGAAGTCCTCGAGGGTGCGACGGCCGCTGCGCTTGGCCAGCGTGGCGTTGCGCTCGCGGGCCTCCCGCTTCTCGGCGATCTGACGGGCCAGACGGTCGTCCTCGACCACCATGAAGTTGTCACCGGCACCGGGCACGGCCGTCAGGCCGAGCACCAGGGCAGGACGCGACGGGGTCGCCTCCTCGATGTTGGCTCCGTGCTCGTCGAGCATCGCGCGGACGCGGCCGAAGGCCGGACCGGCGACGAGCGAGTCACCGACGCGCAGCGTGCCGCGCTGGACCAGCACCGTGGCGACCGGGCCGCGACCGCGGTCCAGGTGCGCCTCGATGGCGACGCCCTCGGCGTGCTGGTGCGGGTTGGCCCGCAGGTCCAGCGACGCGTCGGCGGTCAGGATGATCGCCTCGAGCAGTCCCTCGATGTTCGTGCCCGAGCGGGCCGAGACGTCGACGAACATCGTGTCGCCGCCGTACTCCTCGGGGACCAGGCCGTACTCGGTCAGCTGACCGCGGGCCTTGGTCGGGTCGGCGTCGGGCTTGTCGATCTTGTTGACCGCGACGACGATCGGCACACCGGCGGCCTTGGCGTGGTTGAGCGCCTCGACCGTCTGCGGCATGACGCCGTCGTCGGCCGCGACCACCAGCACCGCGATGTCGGTGGACTGGGCACCACGGGCACGCATGGCGGTGAACGCCTCGTGACCGGGGGTGTCGATGAACGTGATCGGACGCTCGTTGCCGTCGACCTCGGTCGTGACCTGGTAGGCGCCGATGGCCTGGGTGATGCCGCCGGCCTCCTTCGCGACCACGTTCGTGCTGCGGATCGCGTCCAGCAGCTTGGTCTTGCCGTGGTCGACGTGACCCATGACCGTGACGACCGGCGGACGCGCCTCGAGGTCCTCCTCGGAGCCCTCGTCCTCGCCGAAGCCGAGGCTGAAGGACTCGAGCAGCTCGCGGTCCTCGTCCTCGGGCGAGACGACCTGGACGTCGTAGTTCAGTTCCTCGCCGAGGATCTGCAGCGTCTCGTCGTTGACCGACTGGGTCGCGGTGACCATCTCGCCCAGGTGGAACAACACCTGGACCAGGGACGCCGCGTCGACGCCGATCTTCTCGGCGAAGTCGGTCAGCGAGGCGCCGCGCGCCATGCGCACGATCTCGCCGTTGCCCTTCCGGACGCGGACGCCGCCGATGGCGGGCGCCTGCATCTGGTCGAACTCTTGACGCTTCGCGCGCTTGCTCTTGCGTCCGCGACGGGCCGGGCCGCCGGGGCGACCGAAGGCGCCCTGCGTGCCACCACGTCCACCGGGACGGTTGCCACCGCCGCCGGGACGACCGGCGAAGCCACCGGGCGCGCCGCCACCGGGACGACCGGCACCGGCGAAGCCGCCGCCGCCGCCACCACCGGGACGACCGCCGCCGGCGCCGCCGCCGGGACGGCCACCGGGTCCACCGGGACCACGGCCGCCGGGGCCGGGACGACCGCCGGGACCACCCGGGCCGCGACCGGCCGGGCCGGGACGCTGGAGACCGGACTGCTTGGGCATCATCGCCGGGTTGGGACGCGGCATGCCCGGGCGCGGCGCCGCGGCGCCACCACCCTGACCACCCTCACGGGCGGCCGGCGGACGCGGCGGGCGCTCCTGCTGCATGCCCTGCTTCGACGAGAACGGGTTGTTGCCCGGACGGGCGCCGGGGCGACCCGGACCGGGGCGCGGGCCGGGAGCCGCAGGACGCGGGCCGGGGGTGCGCGGCGGGGTCGGGGCGCTCGGCGCGGCCGACTCGGGGGCCTCCGGCGGGGCAGCCGGAGCCGGGTTCGGGGCGGCCGGACCGGGGACCGGACCACGCGGCTTGGCCGGAGCCGCGGGGGCCTCGGCGGCCGGAGCAGCCGGTGCCTCGGCAGCGGGGGCCTCGGGAGCCGGGGCGGCGGGCGCCTCGGCAGCCGGAGCCTTGGGACCGGGCTTGGGCGCCGCCTTGTCGGCGGGCTTGGCGGCCGCCTTCTTGGCGCCGCCCTTCTTCGCGCCCTGGGCGCGCAGCGCGTCGCCGTGCTCCTCGGTGAGGCGGCGGACGACCGGCGCCTCGATCGTGGACGAGGCGGACTTCACGTACTCGCCCATGTCCTTGAGGGTGGACAGGACGACCTTGCTCTCAACACCGAACTCGCGGGCGAGCTCGTGGACTCTGACAGCCACTCTTCTCCTTCAGGGGGCCCACACCCTGAAGGGCGCAGACCACTAGTTGTCGTACAGGCTCATCGGAAAGAACTCATCGAGTGCTCATGAGCGAGTGCTCCGATTTCGTCTCGGGGGCCCTGGGTGGGCCCCGCCGGGTTTACGTGGGTCGTGCGGGTGGTGCGTGCCCTGCGCCGGGTGCCAGCTGCTCGACGACCGAGGTCAGGTCGAGCGTGCCGGCGACACGCAGGGCCCGGCCGAACGCCTTGCGACGCTGGGCCAGCTCCAGGCATCCGGGATCGGGGTGCAGGTGCGCCCCTCGGCCCGGAAGTCGGCCGTCGCGGTCGAGGACCACCGTCACCGGCGAGTCCCCCGTCGCGACGACGCGTACCAGGGTGGATTTCTCCGCTCGCTCTCGACAGCCGATGCACGTGCGGATCACCAACGACGAGTCTAGCGGCTCCTTGGTCGTCACGCGCCGCCGGGCGCGCCGGGACGACCGGACGCGGTGCCACCGGCGGGCGCCGACGGTTGGTCACCGCGCGGGTCGGTGTCGGAGCGGATGTCGATGCGCCACCCGGTCAGACGCGCGGCGAGCCGGGCGTTCTGGCCCTCCTTGCCGATCGCGAGCGACAGCTGGAAGTCGGGCACGACGACGCGCGCGGCCTTCGCCGTGGGGTCGACGAGCGTGACGCTCTTCACCTGCGACGGCGACAGCGCGTGGGCGATGAAGTCGGCCGGGTCGTCGCTGTGGTCGACGATGTCGATCTTCTCGCCGTGCAGCTCGCTCATGACGTTGCGGACACGCTGGCCCATCGGGCCGATGCAGGCGCCCTTGGCATTGACGCCCTGGGCGCGCGAGCGGACGGCGATCTTGCTGCGGTGGCCGGCCTCGCGGGCGATCTCGACGATCTCGACGGTGCCGTCGGCGATCTCGGGCACCTCGAGCTCGAACAGCTTCTTGACCAGGCCGGGGTGGGTGCGCGAGACGCGGACGCGGGGGCCGCGCATGCCCTTCTCGACCGAGTAGACGTACGCCTTGACCCGCTCGCCGTGGCTGTACGTCTCGCCGGGGACGCGCTCGGTCGCCGGCAGGAGCGCCTCGAGCCGGCCCAGGTTGATCAGGACGTCCTGCGGGTCGCGGCCCTGCTGGACGACGCCGGAGACGATGTCGCCGACCTTGCCGGAGAACTCGCCGAACTTCTGCTCGTCCTCGGCGTCGCGCAGCCGCTGCATGATCAGCTGGCGCGCGACGGTGGCCGCGTAGCGGCCGAAGTCCTTCGGCGTGTCGTCGAACTCCTCGCTGAAGCGGGGCGCGGGACGCTCCTCGCCCTCGGCCGGCGGCGGGATCTCCAGGCGCTCCTTGGCCCAGACGGTCACGTGGCCGCTCTTGCGGTCCAGCTCGACGCGCGCGTGGGAGTGGGCGTCGCTCGTCTTGTGGTACGCCGAGAGCAGGGCCTGCTCGATGGCCTCGACGACGACGTCGAACGAGATGTCCTTCTCGCGCTCGAGGAGGCGGAGCGCGGCGATGTCGATGTCCATGGTCCTACTTCCGGTTCAGCTCGACCTGGACGAGCGGGTTCGTCAGCTCGTCGTAGGCGTAGCGGGTGGGGGTGCCGCCGACGTCCAGGGTCACGCCCTCGTCGTCGCTCTCGCCGATGCGGCCGACGACCTTGGTTCCCTCGGCCGTGGTGGCCTTGACCAGGCGGCCGGCGTTGCGGCGCCAGTGGCGCGGCAGGCTCAGCGGACGGTCGACGCCGCGCGAGGTGACCTCGAGCGTGTAGGCGCCGTCGCCCATCACGTCGGACTCGTCGAGCTCGCGCGACAGGGCGCGGGTCAGCTCGGCGACGTGGTCGATGGTGATGCCGCCGTCGGTGTCGACGGCCACGCGCAGGATGCGCTGCTTGCCGGCGGGAGCGAGCTCGACCGCCTCGAGGTCGAGGCCCAGGTCGGCCACGCACCTCTCGACGAGGTTCTCGACTGTGTCGGCCATGGGGTCGTCCTCCGTATGTACTTGTCGGTCCGTGTGCGGCCCTTGCGGGTCCGGACCAGCCTACCGGGTCCGGGCCGGTAGCCTGCCACCGTGATCGGACGTCGCGGGGTGATCGTCGGCACGGGCGCCCTCGTGCTCGCCGGCGGTGCCGTCTACGCGGCCGAGCGGGCCGGCGTCCTGGACGACGCGGTGCGCGCCACCGGCGTGGTGCCGGTGCCCCAGCCCGATCGGGGCGACGAGCGCCGGCTCGCCACCGTCCGCACCACCCTCAGCGGCGTGCTGGCCGCGGCCGAGGCCCAGGACTCCCCCGCCGTGGCCGCCCTCGTCCGCCAGCAGCTGGACGCCCTGGGCGGGGCCGACGCCGCCGCCACCGCACCCGTGCCCCGGCTCCAGGTCGCGCTGCAGGACGCCGCGGACCGGGTGGAGTCCGCCTGCCTGGGCGCCGTCTCCCCCGACCTCGCCCAGGTGCTCGCGTCGGCCTCGGCCGGCCTGCTCCAGGCCCGGAGCCTGGCGTGAGCACGACCGACGCCCTCGAGGCCAGCCTGGCGCAGTCGCAGCGCGCGGTCTGGACGTACGGCGTGCTCGGCGCCCGGCTCGACGACCCGCGCCCGGACGACTCGTTCGCGTCGCAGCGGCGCGACCGCGACGACCTGCTGGCCGCGCTGGACGCCCGTGGCACGACGCCGCCCGCGCCCCCGGCGTCCTACGAGCTCGACGTGCCGTCGGACCTCGCCGCGGCGCGGCGTCTGGCCCAGCAGCTCGAGCGCGACTGCGCCGAGGCGGCCGCGGCGCTCGTGCGGGTCACGAGCGGCGACGAGCGGCGGCTCGCGGTGCGGCTGCTGCAGCGGGCAGCGCTGCGCGCGGTGGCGTGGGACGCCGAGCCCCGGCCGTTCCCCGGGCTCGACCGCCCCGACGCGGGCTGACCGCGCCCGGTCAGTCCCGCAGGTGCGCGACGAGCTGGTCGACCGGGACGTCGGTGCGCTCGCCGGTGGCGCGGTCCTTGACCTCGACGACGCCGTCGGCCAGGCCCTTGCCCACCACGACGATGGTCGGGACGCCGATGAGCTCGGCGTCCTTGAACTTCACGCCGGGCGACATCTTCGGGCGGTCGTCGTGCAGCACGTCGAAGCCGGCCGACTCGAGCTCGGCGACGATGCGGTCGCCGCCCTCGAAAAGCTCCGGCGTCTTGCCGGCCACGACCACGTGGACGTCGAACGGCGAGACCTCGCGCGGCCAGATCATGCCGGCGTCGTCGTAGGAGTTCTCGATGATGGCGCCGACCGCACGGGAGACACCCACGCCGTAGGACCCCATCGTGACCGTGACGAGCTTGCCGTTCTCGTCGAGCACCTGCAGGCCGAGGCGCTCGGCGTACTTGCGGCCGAGCTGGAAGATGTGGCCCATCTCGATGCCACGAGCCAGCTCGAGCGGGCCCGAGCCGTCGGGCGCGGGGTCGCCGGCGCGCACCTCGGCGGCCTCGATCGTCCCGTCGGCGGTGAAGTCACGGCCGGCCACGAGGTCGATGACGTGCTTGCCCGGCTCGTTCGCGCCGGTCACCCAGCGGGTGCCGTCGACGACGCGCGGATCGACCACGTACCGGATGCCCGAGGCGTTCTCGGTGCCGAGCACGCCGGGGCCGATGTAGCCCTTGACCAGCGCGGGGTGCTGCGCGAAGTCCTTCTCCTCGAACGGCTCGACCTCGGCCGGGGACACCTGCGTCTCGAGGCGCTTGGCGTCGACCTCGCGGTCGCCGGGGACGCCGACGGCCAGCGGCTCGCGGGTGCCGTCGGGGTGGTGCAGCATCACCAGGACGTTCTTGAGCGTGTCGGCGGCCGTCCAGGGACGGTCGTCGCGCGGGAACGCCTCGTTGAGGTGGTCGACGAGGGTCTGGATCGTCGGGGTGTCGGGGGTGTCCTCGACGTGCGCCGCGGGAGCATCGTCGACGGGCAGCGCGTCGGGCACGACGGTGGTGACCGCCTCGACGTTGGCCGCGTAGCCGCCCGGCGAGCGGACGAAGGTGTCCTCGCCCGTCTCGGCGACGGCGAGGAACTCCTCGCTGGCCGAGCCGCCCATCGCGCCGGAGTCGGCCTGGACGATGACGTACTCGAGCCCGAGCCGGTCGAAGATGCGGACGTACGCCTCGCGGTGCGCCTGGTAGCTCTTCTCCAGGCCCTCGTCGGTGACGTCGAAGGAGTAGGAGTCCTTCATGACGAACTCGCGCCCGCGCAGGATGCCAGCGCGCGGACGCGCCTCGTCGCGGTACTTCGTCTGCACCTGGTACAGGCTCAGCGGCAGGTCCTTGTAGGACGAGTACAGGTCCTTCACCAGGAGCGTGAACATCTCCTCGTGCGTGGGGCCGAGCAGGTAGTCGCCGCCGCGCCGGTCGTGCAGGCGGAACAGGTTGTCGCCGTACTCGGTCCAGCGGTCGGTCGCCTCATAGGGCTCGCGCGGCAGCAGCGCCGGGAAGCGCACCTCCTGCGCGCCGATGGCGTCCATCTCCTCGCGGACGATCTTCTCGACCTTGCCCAGCACCTTCAGGCCCAGCGGCAGCCACGTGTAGATGCCCGGAGCGACGCGCCGGACGAAGCCGGCGCGGACGAGCAGCTTGTGGCTAGGGACCTCCGCGTCGGCGGGGTCGTCACGCAGGGTGCGGAGGAAGAGCTGGGACATGCGCATGGGCTGCACCCTACCGAGCGGCGACCGGCCGCCCGGCCGCGCGGTCAGGCCCGGCCGGCGGCGCGCAGCGCGACGCGGATCATGGGCCACTGCAGCGGCAACCGCAGCATCGTCCCGGCCTTGAACCAGGCCGGCGCCCTGCGGCTGCGCCGGGTGCTCACGGCCATCTGCACGTTGGCCGGGAAGACCGCGACGAGCAGCGCGGCGGACGCGAGGCCACCCACGCGGCGGGTGCGCGGCGCGGCCAGCATCGCGGCGCAGGCCAGCTCGGCCACGCCGGACGCGTGCACGAGCTCGCGCTTGCGCGGCAGCTGCTTGGGGACGATGGACTCGAAGACCTGCGGACGCACGAGGTGGAGCACTCCGGAGACGGTGAACAGGGTGGCGAGACCGGCCAGGGACTTGGGCATGGCCCCGACCCTACGGCGTCACAGCAGGATGGTGGCGAACGTCGTGTGCTGGCGGAACCCGACCCGGTCGTACGTCCGGCGGGCCGGGACGTTGTGGCCGTTGACGTACAGCGTCACGACCGGGGCGATGGTCGCGCGCACCTGCTGGACGACCGCCGCCATCGCCGGCGCGGCGAGGCCCTGCCCGCGCACGTCCGGGTGCACGTAGACGCCCTGCACCTGGCAGACGTCGCCGGCCGCGGCCCCGACCTCGGCCTTGAACAGCACCGTGTCGTCCTCGATGATCGCGAACGACCAGCCCTGCCCGACGAGCTGCGTGACGCGGGCGCGGTAGGCCGAGCCGCTCATGACCTCGGGGTCGACGCCGACCTCCTCGGTGAACATCGCCACCGACGCCGGGTAGAGCACGTCGACCTCGTCCAGCAGCACCCGGCGCACGCGCGGATCGGGGGCCACGAGCCCGTCGTGGTCGATGACCAGGAACGGCTGCTCGTCGCGCACCGAGCGGGCCGGGCCCCACAGCGGCGTCATGCGGGTCCAGAGGTCCATGACCGTCTCGCGCGGTCCCACGATCGACGCGGCCCGCGGCGCGGGCGGCAGGGCGTGCTCGGCGAAGGCGGCCACTGCCTCGGGCGTGGCGTTGAGCGGGACGACGTTGGAGGCGACGTAGCAGGCCGAGACGATGCGCTCGTCCTGGAACCAGCCCCACATGCGCCCACCCATCCAGCGCGGACGCATGCCGGTCACGTCGAGCCGGTGCTGCAGGAAGACGTTGGCGGCGGGGTCGAGGGCGGTCAGCGACCGCACGAGGGGCATCTCCTCGGGCGTCAGCACACGCAGGTTCGTCGTCCCGAGCACCGTCCCCACCTCCCTCGGCGGCCAGCCTATCGACGCGGGGGCGTCACGCTCGTCGGCGACGGCGTCAGGAGACCGAGACCGAGGGCGCGCCGCCGTCGACGGGCTCCATGCCCTCGGCGATGCGCATGGCCTCCTCGATGAGCGTCTCGACGATCTTGCTCTCGGGGACGGTCTTGATGACCTCGCCCTTGACGAAGATCTGGCCCTTGCCGTTGCCCGAGGCGACGCCGAGGTCGGCCTCGCGCGCCTCGCCGGGGCCGTTGACGACGCAACCCATGACGGCGACGCGGAGCGGCACCTCCATGCCCTCGAGGCCGGCGGTCACCTGCTCGGCGAGCGTGTAGACGTCCACCTGGGCGCGACCGCACGACGGGCACGAGACGATCTCGAGCTTGCGCTCGCGCAGGTTGAGCGACTGCAGGATCTGGATGCCGACCTTGACCTCCTCGACCGGCGGGGCGGACAGCGACACGCGGATGGTGTCGCCGATGCCCTTGCCGAGCAGGTAGCCGAAGGCGGTGGCCGACTTGATCGTGCCCTGGAACGCCGGGCCGGCCTCGGTCACGCCGAGGTGGAGCGGCCAGTCGCCGCGCTCGGCGAGCATCTCGTAGGCCTGCGCCATGATCACCGGGTCGTTGTGCTTGACCGAGATCTTGAAGTCGTGGAAGTCGTGCTCCTCGAACAGCGACGCCTCCCAGACGGCCGACTCCACGAGGGCCTCGGGCGTCGCCTTGCCGTACTTCTCGAGCAGACGCTTGTCGAGCGATCCGGCGTTGACGCCGATGCGCAGCGAGACGCCGGCGTCCTTGGCCGCCTTGGCGATCGCGCCGACCTGGTCGTCGAACTTGCGGATGTTGCCCGGGTTCACGCGGACGGCGGCGCAGCCGGCGTCGATCGCGGCGAACACGTACTTGGGCTGGAAGTGGATGTCGGCGATCACGGGGATCTGCGACTTGCGGGCGATGGCCGGCAGGGCGTCCGCGTCGTCCTGGCTCGGGCACGCGACGCGCACGATGTCGCAGCCGGCGGCGGTGAGCTCGGCGATCTGCTGCAGCGTGGAGTTGATGTCGGACGTGAGCGTCGTGGTCATCGACTGCACCGACACGGGGGCGTCGCCGCCGACGTCGACGGACCCGACCTTGATCTTGCGCGAACGGCGTCGCGGGGCCAGCACCGGCGGCGGCGCGGCAGGCATGCCCAGGCTCACGGCGCTCATGTGAGGCTCACCGGGTTGACGATGTCGGCGTAGATCAGGATCACGCTCATGATCATAAGGACCGCACCCACGGCGTAGGCGACGGGAAGCATCTTGGCGACGTCCACGTACCCCGGGTCGGGCCGGCGGAACAGGCGGGCGAACCCACGTCGGACGGCCTCGTAGAGCGCCCCGGCGATGTGCCCGCCGTCCAGCGGCAGCAGCGGCACGAAGTTGAACATGCCCAGGAACAGGTTGACCGAGGCGAGCAGCGTCATGAGCCGCACGGCGCGGTCGGCCCAGGAAGGGTCGTCGTACGTGACCAGCTCGCCGGCCACCCGCCCGGCGCCGACGACGCTCACAGGGCCGTCGTCCTCGCGCTCGGCGCCCAGCGCGGCCTTCACCACGCCGACCATCCGCTGCGGCAGGTCGATGATCGCGTGGACGGTGCCGGCGATCGAGTCGCCCATGACGTCCAGCACGTAGACCGGGCCCTGGCGCTCCTTCTCCAGCGTCGGCGAGACGCCCAGGAAGCCGACCTCGACAGTCTTGTCGGGGTCGTCCAGGTCGGCCCGCGCGAGCACCGTCGTCTCGATGTCGACCGTGCGGGCCTGGCCGTCACGCTCGTAGCCGATCGTCGCCTCGCCCGAGCCGTTGGCGCGGATGCGCTCGCTGAGCTCGTCCCAGCCGTCGACCGGCTCGCCGTCGAACGTGGTGATGACGTCGCCGGGCTGCAGCCCGGCCTTCTTGGCCGGCGTCTCCGGGTCGGCGGAGGTGCACGTGCGGCCGGCCTCGGTGTCGGGGATCGCGCAGGCCGAGACGGTGTTGACGGTCGTGGTCGGCTCGTTGGCCCCGAAGCCCATGAACACGATGGCGAAGAGCACGAACGCGATGGCCAGGTTCACCACCGGGCCGCCGGCCATGACGATGACCTTCTGCCACCACGGGCGGGTGTAGAACAGCCGGCCCTCGTCCTCGGGGCCGATGTGCTCGCGCTCGGCGTCGCGTGCGTCGGCGGCGAGCTGGCTGAACAGGCCGGTGCTCGTGCTGCGCAGCTCGTGCGGGTCCTCGCCCTTGCCGGGCGGGAGCATGCCGACGAGCTTCACGTAGCCGCCGAGCGGGATGGCCTTGAGGCCGTACTCGGTCTCGCCGCGGCGGAACGACCACACGGTGCTGCCGAAGCCGACGAAGAACTGGGTGACCTTCACGCCGAAGCGGCGCGCGGGGATCATGTGGCCGCACTCGTGCAGCGCGATCGAGACGGCGACACCGATCACGAAGATCAGGACGCCGAGGGCGTACACGAGGGCGGTCAACGCTGCTCCACAAGGACTCGGGCGCGCCCGCGGGCCCAGGCGTCGGCCTCCAGGACGGAGTCGAGCGTCAGGTCGCGCGTGGCGCTGTCGGGATCGGTGAGGTGGTCGTCGAGGACGGCGCCCACGGTGTCCACGATGCCAAGGAAGTCCAAGTCGCCGGCCACGAACGCGTCCACGCACACCTCGTTGGCCGCGTTGTAGACCGCCGGGGCGGTCCGCGCGAACTCCCCCGCGCGGCGGGCGAGCCGCACGGCCGGGAAGGCGGCGTCGTCGAGCGGGAAGAACTCCCAGGCGGCTGGCGACGTCCAGTCGCAGCCGCGCGCGGCGCCGGGCAGCCGCGCGGGCCAGGCCAGGCCCAGCGCGATCGGCAGCCGCATGTCCGGCGGCGAGGCCTGCACCATCGTCGAGCCGTCGACGAACTCGACCATCGAGTGGACGATCGACGACGGGTGCACCACGACGTCGATGCGGTCGAAGCCGATGCCGAACAGCAGGTGCGCCTCGATGACCTCGAGCCCCTTGTTGACCAGGGTGGCGGAGTTGATCGTGATGACCGGCCCCATGTCCCAGGTCGGGTGCGCCGCGGCCTGCTCGGGCGTGACGTCGACGAGCTGCTCGCGCGTGCGTCCGCGGAACGGACCGCCGCTGGCGGTGACCAGCAGCCGCTTCACGTCCTCGACGCGCTCACCGCGCAGCGCCTGCGCGATCGCCGAGTGCTCGGAGTCGACCGGCACGAGCTGGCCGGGCTTCGCCGCACCGGTGACCAGCTCGCCGCCGATGATCAGCGACTCCTTGTTGGCCAGCGCGAGCGTCGCCCCGGTCTCGAGCGCGGCGAGCGTCGGCAGCAGGCCCACGGCCCCGGTCATGCCGTTGAGCACGACGTCCGCCGGGGTTCGCACGGCCTCGACCGCCGCCTGCGGGCCGGCGACGATGCGCGGCAGGCGGACGTCGCCCTCGGACCAGCCGCGGCGCTGGGCATCCGCGTACAGCGCCAGCTGCACGTCCTGCACCGCGGTGGTGCGGGCCACGGCGACGAGCGGCACCTCGTGGTCCAGCGCCTGGCGCGCGAGCAGCGCCGGGTCGGAGCCGCCGGCCGCGAGGGCCACCACCTCGAACCGGTCGGGGTTGGCCGAGATCACGTCGAGGGCCTGGGTACCGATCGAGCCGGTGGAACCGAGAAGGGCGACACGCTTGCGCATGTCGCCCATCCTCTCGCACCACCCTGTGGCGGTTACTTCACCTCGCTGCGCAGCACCCGCCACAGCCCGACCGCGAACGGGATGCCCAGCCAGACCAGGCCCGAGACCAGCAGCCGCAGCCAGATGTTGTCGGGCTGCGGGTCGTTGAACACCTGGCCCTGCAGCGTCCCGAAGTCGAGCCAGCGCTGGACGTCGCCGCCCCAGTCGGTGACGCCCGACAGCACCTGGAACACCGTCGGCACCAGGAACAGGTAGACGACGTAGACGACGATCGCGAGCGCCGACGAGAGCAGCAGCATGCCGAAGGCGAAGCCGTGGATCAGGCCGATGACCTGCAGGATCGGCCAGGCCACGAAGTCGCGGGTCTCCATCTCCCACACGTTGTTG
Organism: Aeromicrobium massiliense JC14; assembly: GCF_000312105.1. Classification (GTDB taxonomy): domain Bacteria; phylum Actinomycetota; class Actinomycetes; order Propionibacteriales; family Nocardioidaceae; genus Aeromicrobium; species Aeromicrobium massiliense. The sequence continues at coordinate 590,295 of NZ_HE978637.1, read as the reverse complement.
CCGCCGCCGAGCACCGCGCCGATCGCGGCCAGCACCATGGCGACGACCAGCGACGCCAGCGCCAGCACGACCGACGCGAGCAGCTTCGACACGACCACGCGCGCGCGGCGGGGAACCAGCGTGAAGCTGACCAGGGCGGTGCGCTGGCCCCACTCCTGGGTGATGGACAGGATGCCCAGCACCGGCAGGAGCAGGTTCATGGGCAGCGCCATCGCCGACAGGAAGTTGGAGAACGTCAGGAAGTCCTTCTCCACCCACAGGACCATCGCCAGCATGATGAGCAGGTCGATGATCCCGATGACCGCCAGGAGCCAGAACCCGGCCCGGGTGTCGATCATCTTGCGCAGCTCCACCGCGACGAGGCGGCCGAGCGGGACGGCCGGACGCTGCAGGTCGATGGTGCTCATGCGCGGGCTCCTTCGGTGGGCAGCGCGTCGCGCTGCGTGTCGGACGTGAGCTGGAGGAACATCTCCTCCAGGTTCGCGGACTCGGCCGCGCGCAGCTCCAGCAGCACGACGCCGGCGGCGGCCGCAGCGCGTCCGACCTGCTCGGGCGTCGCGTCGGTGGCCAGGCCGGCCCCGGAGACGTGCGACTCGATGCCGGCGGAGACGAGGGCGTTGACCAGCGCCGACGGGTCGAGGGCGCGCACGAAGGTGCCGGTGCCCTTGAGCAGCTCGTCCTTCGTGCCCTGCGCGACGATGCGGCCGTGACCGATGACGATGATCTCGTCGGCGATGACCTCGATCTCGTGCAGCAGGTGTGACGACAGCAGCACGGTGCCGCCCTTGTCGGCGTACGCCCGCAGCAGCTGGCGCATCCAGTGGATGCCGGCCGGGTCGAGGCCGTTGGCCGGCTCGTCGAGGATCAGCACCTGCGGGTCGCCGAGCATGACCTGGGCCAGGCCGAGGCGCTGGCGCATGCCGAGCGAGTAGTTCTTGACCCGACGCTTGGACTCGCTGGCGTTGAGGCCGACCAGGGCGAGCATCTCGTCGACGCGCGACTTGGGCAGGCCCATGGTCTGGGCGGCGATGGTGAGCACCTCGCGGCCCGTGCGACCGCCGTGCTGGGCGGACGCGTCCAGCAGGACGCCCACCTGCACGCCGGGGTTCGGGATGTCGCGGTAGGCGACGCCTCCGATCGTGGCGACGCCGGACGAGGCCGGCGTAAGGCCGGTCATGATCCGCATCGCCGTGGACTTGCCGGCGCCGTTGGGGCCCAGGAACCCGGTGACGGTGCCCGGGCGGCAGACGAAGGAGACGTCACGGAGGGCCTGGTACGACCCGTACGTCTTGGAGAGGTGCTCGACCGCGATCATGGGCTCCACCCTGCCCGAGACGCCCCCACGACCGCCAGCACCGCCACGCGCGCCCGGGGGTCCGTCCGACGACCAGCCGGTGACGAGTCGGTGACGAGCGGCCTCTAGCGGCTCGGTCACGACGACTGATTTCGACGTTACACGCGCATTTCACGACGGATTCCCTTGTGACTGGTCCGCTGGACGCGTGATACTGCCTGTCATGAGCGACCTCGATCTCGACCACCTCCAGCGGGCCGGCAAGGACCACCTCTGGATGCACTTCTCGCGCCAGGGGTCGTACGGCGCCGACCACGACATCCCGGTGATCGTCAAGGGCGACGGCGCCTATATCTGGGACGCGCAGGGCCGTCGCTACCTCGACGGGCTCGCGGGACTGTTCGTCGTCCAGGCCGGCCACGGCCGCGAGGAGCTCGCCAAGGCCGCCTACGACCAGGCCAAGGACCTGTCGTTCTTCCCGCTCTGGACCTTCGCCCACCCGAAGGCCATCGAGCTGGCCGAGCGCGTGGCGTCCTACGCCCCCGGCGACCTCAACCGCGTCTTCTTCACCACGGGTGGCGGCGAGGCGGTCGAGACCGCCTGGAAGGCGGCCAAGCAGTACTTCAAGCTCAAGGGCAAGCCGCTCAAGCACAAGGTGATCAGCCGTCAGGTGGCGTACCACGGCACGCCGCAGGGCGCGCTCTCCATCACCGGCATCCCGGACATGAAGGCGCCGTTCGAGCCGCTCGTGCCCTCGACCGTCCACGTGCCCAACACCAACGCCTACCGCGCCCCGGCGTACCTGCCGCACGGCGAGGACGGCATGGTCGACCCGGTCGCGTTCGGACGCTGGGCCGCGGACCAGATCGAGGACGCGATCCTCGCCCAGGGACCCGAGACCGTCGCGGCCGTCTTCCTCGAGCCGGTGCAGAACGCCGGTGGCTGCTTCCCGCCGCCGCCCGGGTACTTCCAGCGCGTGCGCGAGATCTGCGACACCTACGACGTCCTGCTCGTCTCCGACGAGGTCATCTGCGCGTTCGGCCGCCTCGGCGAGATGTTCGGCGCGACCCGCTTCGGCTACGAGCCGGACATGATCACCTGCGCCAAGGGACTGACCTCCGGCTACTCGCCGCTGGGCGCGATGATCGCCTCGGAGAAGGTCATGGAGCCGTTCCTGGAGGGCAACAACAGCTTCCTGCACGGCTACACGTTCGGCGGCCACCCGGTCTCGTGCGCCGTCGCGATGGCCAACCTGGACATCTTCGAGCGCGAGAAGCTCAACGAGCGTGTCCGCGAGAACGAGCCGGCCTTCTTCGGCACCCTGCAGAAGCTGCTCGACCTGCCGATCGTCGGTGAGGTCCGCGGCGCCGGGTACTTCTACGGCATCGAGCTGGTCAAGGACCAGGCGACGCGCGAGACGTTCGACGAGGACGAGTCCGAGCGCCTGCTCCGCGGCTTCCTGTCCAAGGCGCTGTACGACGCCGGCCTGTACTGCCGCGCCGACGACCGCGGCGACCCGGTCATCCAGCTCGCTCCCCCGCTGATCTGCGACCAGTCGCACTTCGACGAGATCGAGCAGATCCTGCGCAGCGTCCTGACCGAGGCCGGAACGCTGCTGTGACCTCGCCGCTCGACGACGTCTCGAAGGCGATCATCGCCAAGCTGCAGGTGGACGGACGCCGCTCGTACGCGGCGATCGCCAAGGAGGTCGGGCTCTCGGAGGCCGCGGTGCGCCAGCGCGTGCAGCGGCTCACCGAGTCCGGCGTCATGCAGATCGTGGCCGTCACCGATCCGCTTCAGCTCGGCTTCGCCAAGCAGGCCATGGTCGGCGTGAAGGTCGCCTCGCACATCACGGAGGTCGCCGAGCGGATCGCCAAGATCCCCGAGATCGACTACGTCGTGGTGACGACCGGACGCTTCGACATCCTCGCCGAGGTGGTCTGCGAGAGCGACGACGCGCTGCTCGAGCTCGTCGGCGACACCATCGCCGCGATGGACAAGGTCACTTCGACCGAGACGTTCGTGTACCTGAAGCTGGCCAAGCAGACGTACTCGTGGGGCGTGCGCTGAGCCCGCTCAGCTGAGCTCGCGCACGAGCTCGTGGTGGGGCGTGCCGGAGACCTCGACGAGACCGCCCACGTCCGTGTAGCCGCAGCGCAGGTAGGCCCGGCGGGCGCGCTCGTTCTGCTCGTGGACGTGCAGCCGCACGCGCGGGACATCCGCGTCGACGAGCCACTCCTCCACGGCGGCCAGCAGCCGCGCCAGGACTCCTGCGCCGCGGTGGGACGGACGCACATAGACGCCCACGACGGCCGCGCGGCGCTCGGGACCCACGTCGCCGAGGTAGTCGGGCTCGCCAGGCTCGGCGACCAGGGCGGTCACGGTGCCGACCGGTTCGCCGCCCGCATCCACGGCGACGACCTGGCACACGGACCTGCCCGCCGACGCCGAGCGTGTGCGCTCGTGCCAGAAGCCGTCGGGCCGGGCCAGCGCCTCGTCGACGTCCTCCAGGAACGCGAGGTGGGCGACCGGGTCGCGCAGCGCCTCGAGCCGCAGGCCGCGCAGCCGCGACCAGTCGTCCTCGCGGACCCGGCGGACGACGACATCGGACGTCCCCATGGGGCTTCCGAAGGTCACAGCGTGACGGTGCCGCCACCGAGCAGCGGGTCGAGCAGGTGCCCGAACCGGGTGCGCATGCGGTCGGCGTAGCCCTCCGGATCGCGCTCGGCCGAGCCGGCCGGGTCGTTGGCGCCGGCCTTCAGCACAGTGGCCCACTCGTACTCGTCCGCGCCCAGGTGGACGCGCAGCGGGTCGCCACCGAGTCGCGGGTCCGCGCCGTCCTCGACCTCGAGGTGCAGGCGGACGACCGCGAGCACGGCCACGACCTGCTCGAGACCGGGCTCGAGCCGCAGGTCGACGGAGCCGCCGGGCTCCACGCCCAGCAGGCGCAGACCGCCGGCGAGCGCCGCGGACGTCTCCAGCAGGCGGGCGTACGTGACCGGACGAGCGGCACCGGCGACGGCGAGGTCGTCGGCCCGGCCACCGACGACGTGCCGGTCGAGCGCCTCGAACGCGAGCGAGCTCATCGGCCCTCGAAGACCGGCTGGCGCTTCTCGGCGCGGGCGCGCGAGGCCTCCTGCACGTCGTCGCTGCGCCACACGCTCGCGAAGGCGGCCTCGACGGCCGGCTCGTCGTCGGCCGTGCCGTTGAGCACGAGCTTGTTGTACGCCAGCGTCATCGGCGCCATGGCCGCGATCTCCTGGGCCCAGGCGAGCGCGTCCGCGAACGTCCCGGGTCGGTCCGCGAGCCCGCAGACCAGGGCCTCGTCGCGGTCGATCGTGGCGGCGGCCAGCATCATGCGGCGGGCGCGTCCGGTGCCGGCGAGCTTCTCCAGGGTGCGGATGGTCCAGGCGTCCACGGCCATGCCGTTGAGCGCCGTGGGCACCGCGAACCGCGCACGCTCGTCCACGACCCGCAGGTCGCAGGCCAGGGCGAGCTGCGTGCCGGCACCGATGGCCGGGCCGTTGACGGCGGCGATCACCGGGATCTCGACCGCGGCCAGGTGGTGCAGCATGCCGTAGAGCGCGTGCAGGAACTCGTCGCCGTGCACACCGTCCAGGTCGGCGCCCGCGCAGAAGGCGGTGCCCTCGCCGGTCAGCACGAGCACGCGGGCGCCGGCCTCGACCTGCTCGTCGACGGCCACGTACAGCTGGCGGCACAGCTCGAGGTCGAGCGCGTTGCGCTTCTCGGGGCGCTGCAGCGTCAGGACGGCCACGGGTCCCTCACGGGTCACGGCGAGCAACGGTTCTCCTTCTTGCCAGGGGGTCTGGCCACACCGTACCCAGACGCCGGCAGGCCCCCGTGTGCGGTCCGCCACTCCCCGGACCGAGGAGCTCAGACCTCGGAGGCGGCGAGCTGGCCGCAGGCGGCGTCGATCTCGTCGCCGCGGGTGTCGCGGATCGTCGTGCTGATGCCGCGACGTTCCAGACGACGCACGAACTCGTCCATGTCCTCGTCGCGAGAGCGCGTGAACTGGGAGTCGGGGATCTCGTTGAGCGGGATCAGGTTGACGTGCACCCAGCTCCAGTCGCCGCGCTTCTGCAGCACGTCGGCGAGCAGGTCGGCGCGCCAGGCCTGGTCGTTGATGTCGCGCATCATCGCGTACTCGATCGAGACGCGGCGCTTCGTGGTGCGCGCGTACTCCCATGCGGCGTCGACGACCTCGTCGACCTTGTAGCGGGTGTTGATCGGCACGAGGGTGTCGCGCAGCTCGTCGTCGGGCGCGTGCAGCGACACCGCGAGCGTCACCGGGATGCCCTCGGTGGCCAGCTGCTTGATCCGCGGCACCAAGCCGACGGTGCTGACGGTGATGTTGCGGGCGCTCATGCCCAGTCCGTCCGGCGCCGGCGTGACCATGCGGCGCACGGCACCGATGACCGCCTTGTAGTTGGCCATCGGCTCGCCCATGCCCATGAACACGATGTTCGACAGGCGTCCGGGTCCACCGGCGACCAGGCCGTCGCGCATGGCGCGGGCCCCGTCGACCACCTGGTCGACGATCTCGCCGGTGCTCATGTTCCGCTGCAGGCCGCCCTGGCCGGTGGCGCAGAACGGGCAGGCCATGCCGCAGCCGGCCTGGCTCGAGACGCACAGCGTGGCGCGGTCGGAGTAGCGCATGAGCACGGACTCGACGAGCGCGTTGTCGAACAGCCGCCAGAGGGTCTTGCGGGTGGTGCCCTTGTCGGCCTCCATGACCCGCACCGGGGTCAGCAGCGTCGGCAGCATGCCCTCGGCGAGCTCGGCGCGGATCGCGGCCGGCAGGTCGCTCATCGCCTCGGGATCACGCTCGAGCCGCGCGAAGTAGTGGTTCGCGACCTGCTTCAGCCGGAAGGCGGGGAGCCCGAGCTTCTCGGCGGCCTCCTTGCGCTCCTCGGGAGCGAGGTCGGCGAGGTGGCGCGGCGGCTTGGCGCGGCCACGCGGCTGCTCGAGGACGAGCGGGAGCGTCCGGGGCGTGTCGTTCACCGAACCAGTCTCCCACCCGGGGCAAGGATCGACCGAATCGTCAGCCGCGACGGGCCGGGGGCTTCTCCCCGCGCACCCGGAAGCGGCGGTAGCTGTAGACGATCAGGCCCCAGGAGATGACGCCCGAGACGGCCAGCGAGAAGCCGGTCCAGAACCCGCCGACGAGCCACCACGAGTCGCGCAGCGGCCACCAGCCCGGTGCGTCCGGGCTGACCATCCACAGCACGCCGAGCGCGACGAGCGCGGCACCGCCGGCGACGGACATGGCGATGCGCGGCGCGGTGCTGACCCCCTCGTAGGCGGCCTGCAGCGCGGCCCGCTCCACCGGGTCCACCCGGCGCTCGGCCCACTCGTACTGCTGCGAAAGCACCACGAGGCCGGCGAACAGGCACAGCAGGCCCGGGCCGGGCAGCACCAGCGCGGCCAGGCCGACCAGCACGAGCAGCCAGCCCAGCACCTCCAGCGCGACGCGCTTGACCCGGCGGGTCACGTCAGGCCACCGGGACGGCGTAGTGCAGCACGAGCCACGCCATGGGCGCGACCACGATGAGCGAGTCGAGCCGGTCCATGAGGCCGCCGTGGCCGGGCAGCAGGTCGCTCATGTCCTTGATGCCGAGGTCGCGCTTGATGAGCGACTCCGACAGGTCGCCCAGCGTCGCGGCGAGGACGCCGACCACACCGAGGATCGCGCCGGCCCACCAGTCGCCCTCGAGGCCGAGGGTCACGACGAGCACGCCGACCAGGACGCCCGCGGTCATCGACCCGGCGAAGCCCTCCCAGGACTTCTTCGGGCTGATCGACGGGGCCATCGGGTGCTTGCCGGCCAGGACGCCCGCGGCGTAGCCGCCGGTGTCGGAGGCGATGGTGACCGCGATGAAGGCGACGATGCGCCACGGTCCGTCGTCCTCGGCCAGCATCAGCAGGACGAACACGCCCATGAGCCAGACGTACGACAGGCACAGCAGCCCGGCGGACGTGTCGCGGACGAAGCCGTCGGCGCCCTCGGCCATCCGCCACACGAAGGTGCCGATGACCGTGAGCGCCATGGCGATGGCCGCCACGTCGACGCCCTCGGCGTAGGCGCCGACGTTCATCGCGACGCCGCCGACGACGATCGGGACCAGCGGGACGCGGATGCCCGCCGTGCCCAGCGCCCGGGCCAGCTCGACGACGCCGATGGTCAGCGCGACCACGACGACGCCGACGAACGCGGCCTTCCAGAAGACCAGCGAGCAGATCACCAGCGCGACGAGGGTGACCCCGACCGCGATGGCCGCGGGCAGGTTGCGCCCGGCGCGGCTCTGCTTGAGCGCCTCCGCCGGCTCGGCCGGCTCGGGGTCGTTCGGGTCCACCGGGGTCGGCTCAGACCTCAAGGAGCTCCGCTTCCTTCTTCTTGAGCATCTCGTCGATCGAGTCGACGTACTTCTTGGTCAGCGCGTCGAGCTTCTTCTCCGCACCGGTGTTGTCGTCCTTGCCGATCTCGGAGTCCTTCTCGGCCTTGTCGAAGGCCTGCTTGGCCGTGCGGCGCAGGTTGCGCACCGCGACCCGGCCCTCCTCGGCCTTGGACTTGGCCAGCTTGATGTACTCCTTGCGACGCTCCTCGGTCAGCTCGGGCAGCGACACCCGGATGACCTTGCCGTCGTCGGTGGGGTTCACGCCGAGGTCGGAGTCGCGGATCGCCTTCTCGATGGCGTTCTTCGCGCCCGCGTCGTACGGGTTGATGATGACGACGCGGGGCTCGGGCACCGTGAAGCTGGCCAGCTGCTGCAGCGGGGTCGGCGTGCCGTAGTAGTCGGCGGTGATCTGCGAGAACATCGCCGGGTGCGCACGACCGGTGCGGATCGCGGCGAACTCCTCGCGGGAGTGCTCGACGGCCTTGGCCATCTTCGCCTCGGTCTCGTTCAGCGTCTCGTTGATCACGTCATGCTCCTTCACGGGCCGCTCGGGCGGCGCCTCTCGAGGGCCGACGCGAGGCGTCGGCCGGTGGTGCGTGGCTGCGTCCGCTCAGGACGAGTGGACGAGCGTACCGATCTTCTCACCGCGCAGGCCACGGGCGATGTTGCCCTCGCCCTCCATGCCGAACACGACCATCGGGAGGTGGTTCTCCATGCACAGCGCGAACGCGGCCGCGTCGACGACCTTGAGGTTGAGCCGCAGGGCGTCCTCGAAGGTCACCGAGTCGTACTTGACCGCGGTGGGGTCCTTGCGCGGGTCGGCGGTGTAGACGCCGTCGACGCCGCTCTTGCTCATGAGCACCGCGTCGGCCTTGATCTCCAGCGCGCGCTGGGCCGAGACGGTGTCGGTGGAGAAGTACGGCATGCCGGCGCCGGCGCCGAAGATGACGACGCGGCCCTTCTCCAGGTGGCGGACGGCTCGGCGCGGGATGTACGGCTCGGCGACCTGACCCATGGTGATGGCGGTCTGCACGCGGGTCTCGACGCCCTGCTTCTCGATGAAGTCCTGCAGCGCGAGCGCGTTCATGACCGTGCCCAGCATGCCGATGTAGTCGGCGCGCGAGCGCTCCATGCCGCGCTGGCTCAGCTCGGCGCCACGGAAGAAGTTGCCGCCGCCGACGACGATCGCGACCTGCACGCCCTCACGGGCGGCGTCGGCGATCTGGCGGGCGATGCCGTTGACGACGTCGGGGTCGAGCCCCAGACGTCCGCCGCCGAACACCTCGCCGGAGAGCTTGAGCAGCACCCGACGGAACGGAGGGGCCGCAGGGTCGGCCTCGTTGAAGCTGTCGACCACTGCGGCCCCTCTCGTCTCGTCGTGCTGTCGATCGTAGGTGATCAGGCGCCGATCTCGATGTGCGCGAAGCCGGTGACCTTCACGCCGGCCTCGTCGAGCACGCCCTTGACCGTCTTCTTGTTGTCGGTGACCGACGGCTGGTCCAGGAGGGCGACCTCCTTGAAGAAGCCGTTGACGCGCCCCTCGACGATCTTGGGCAGCGCCTGCTCCGGCTTGCCCTCCTCGCGGGCGATGGCCTCGGCGATCTCGCGCTCCTTGGCGACGGTCTCGGCCGGGACGTCCTCACGGGAGAGGAAGCGCGGACGCATCGCGGCGATCTGCATCGCGGCGCCGCGGGCGGCAGCCTCGTCCGGGCCCTCGTACGAGACGAGGACGCCGACGGCCGGCGGCAGGTCGCTGGCGCGACGGTGCAGGTACACGGCGACGTCGCCGTCGAGGTAGGCCACGCGGCCGAGCTCGATCTTCTCGCCGATGACCGAGGCCAGCTGGCTCACGGTGTCGGCTACGGTGCGGCCGTCCTCGAGCGTCACCGCGGCGAGCGCGGCGGCGTCGGTGGTCTTGTTCTCGTTGGCGGCGGCGGCGAGCTGCTCGGCCAGGGCGATGAACTGGTCGTTCTTGGCGACGAAGTCGGTCTCGGCGTTGAGCTCGACCAGGGCGTTGCCGTTGCTGGCGACGAGACCGGCGGTGGCCTCGCGCTCGGCGCCGCGCTTGGCGGCCTTGGCGGCACCCGAGATGCGCAGGATCTCGACGGCCTTGTCGAAGTCGCCGTCGGCCTCGGTGAGGGCCTTCTTGGCGTCCATCATGCCCGCGCCGGTGGCGTCGCGGAGCTTCTTCACGTCTGCGGCGGTGATTGCCATGGGGTGTCCTTTACGTCGTGGTGGCGGCCGCCGAGCATCGCTGCTCGGCGACCGCCGTCCGCGGTGGTCGGGTGGTCGGCCGGAGCCGACCGATCAGGCGTTCTCGGTGGTGGCCGGAGCCTCGGCGACGGGCGCCTCGGTGGTCTCGGCGGGAGCCTCGGCCGTCTCCGAGGCGGGGGCCTCGGTCGGCTCGGTCGTGGCGGCCGGAGCCTCCGTGGCGGCGGCGTCGGCGGCCGGAGTCTCGGCACCGGTCTGCAGGAGCTCCTGCTCCCACTCGGCCAGCGGCTCGTCCGCGCCCGGCGTCTCGGTGGCGGCCTGCGCGCCGCTGCGGGCCTTGAGGCCCTCGGCGACGGCGTCGGCGACGACACGGGTCAGGACGGCGACCGAGCGGATCGCGTCGTCGTTGCCCGGGATCGGGTAGTCGACGTCGTCGGGGTCGCAGTTGGTGTCGAGGATCGCGACGACCGGGATGCCCAGCTTCTTGGCCTCGTCGACCGCCAGACGCTCCTTCTTGGTGTCGACGATCCAGACCGCGGCCGGGGTCTTGCCCATGTCGCGGATGCCGCCGAGGGTGCGGTTGAGCTTGTCGTACTCACGACGCATCTGCAGGAGCTCCTTCTTCGTGCGACCGGAGCCGGCCACGTCGTCGAAGTTGATCTCCTCGAGCTCCTTCATGCGCTGGAGGCGCTGGTGCATCGTGGTGAAGTTGGTGAGCATGCCGCCCAGCCAGCGCTGGTTCACGTAGGGCATGCCGACGCGCTTGGCCTGCTCCTCGATCGGCTCCTGCGCTTGGCGCTTGGTGCCGACGAACAGGATCGTGCCGCCGCGGGCGACGGTGTTCTTGACGTACTCGAACGCGGAGTCGATGTAGGCCAGCGACTGCTGCAGGTCGATGATGTAGATGCCGTTGCGCTCGGTCAGGATGAAGCGCTTCATCTTGGGGTTCCAGCGACGGGTCTGGTGCCCGAAGTGGACGCCGCTCTCGAGCAGCTGACGCATGGTGACGACGGCCATGGCCGTTCCTCCTTGTGGCACGCTCGCGCGTGCCGGTCCTGGTTGACGTGCCGGCGACCTCCGCCGACACCCTGGCGCCTGCCGAGCGGGAAGGGCTCCGAGGAGACCAGGACCCGGTCCACCCCTCGCAGGGTGGTGCAGGCGCGCGAATTTCACCTCCGGTGAGGTGATGGGGACATCCTACCTCGCCGGCTCGCGGTGCTGGAAATCGGCTCGGTCCACACCGCCGGGGTCCCCGGACGACGTCCACAGGCGGCGCGTGGGGCGTCGCGCCGCGTCCCTCGCGGGCGTTCGCTGGGGACATGCGCACCCTCGCCCGCCTCCTGCTCGCCGCCCTCCTGCTGCTCGCCGCGACTCCGGCCCACGCCGCTCCGCCCCGGTGGACCTGGCCGCTGTCCGACACCGCGGTGGAGCGCGGCTTCGAGCCGCCGGCGAGCGAGTACGGCGCGGGCAACCGCGGCGTCGACCTGCGCGGGGAGGCCGGCGAGGCCGTGCGCGCCGTGGCGGCCGGGCGGGTGACGTTCGCGGGCCAGGTGGGCGGGGTGCCCGTGGTGGTGGTCGACCACGGCGCCGAGCGCTCGACCTACCAGCCGGTCACGGCCGGGGTCCGGGTCGGCGACGCCGTCCGTGCCGGCGAGCCGGTCGGCCGGCTCGTGGTCGAGCACAGCCATTGCGCGCCGAGGGCCTGCCTGCACCTGGGCCGCCTGGCCGGTGACGAGTACCTCGATCCCCTGGCGGCTCTCGGCGCCGGCCGCTTCCGGCTGGTCGACCCGGACGGCCCGCTCCCCCAGCCGCCGGCCGGCGAGTGGTCCGGCGAGCTGGAGCGGCCCGTGGCCGGCCCGGTCACGTCCGCGTTCGGCATGCGGGTCCATCCGGTGACCGGCGCGCGCAAGCTGCACGACGGCACGGACATCGCGGCCCCGTGCGGCACCCCGGTGCGCGCGGCCGCGGCCGGCACCGTCTCGTCGGCGTCGTTCGCCGGGGCCTACGGCAACCGGGTCGACGTCGGGCACGGGGACGCGGTGACCGGCTACGCCCACCTGTCGGCGATGGACGTCCGGCCCGGCCAGAGCGTCGCGGCGGGCGACGTCGTCGGCCGCGTCGGGTCGACCGGTTCGTCGACCGGCTGCCACCTGCACCTCATGCTCGTGGTGGGCGGCACGCCCGTGGACCCGCTGGGCTGAGTCAGGCGCGCGGGTGCGCCTGGCGGTAGGCCTGGCGCAGCCGGTCGGTGCTGACGTGGGTGTAGATCTGCGTGGTGGCCATGGACGAGTGGCCGAGCATCTCCTGGACGCTGCGCAGGTCCGCGCCGCCCTCGAGCAGGTGCGTGGCGGCGCTGTGCCGCAGGCCGTGCGGACCAAGGTCCGGCGCGTCGTCGACGAGCCGGAGCCGCTCGTGCACGATCCGGCGCACCGCCCGCACGTCGATGCGTCCGCCACGGGCACCCAGGAACAGCGCGTGCCCGGAGGCGGCCGTCGCCAGCGCGGGGCGTCCGCGGCGGGCCCACTCCTCGACCGCGTCGGCGGCCGGACCGCCGAACGGGACGACCCGCTCCTTGCTGCCCTTGCCCAGCACCCGGACGACGTGGCGCTCACGGTCGACGTCGTCGACGTCCAGCCCGGCGAGCTCGGCCACGCGGATGCCGGTGGCGTACAGCAGCTCCAGGATCGCCAGGTCGCGCAGGCCCAGCGGCCCCTCGTCCGGCAGGCCGTCCGTGACCCGCTCGAGCATCGTCTCGACCTCGTCGCGGCGCAGCGTCGGCGGCAGGGGCCGGTGCGGACGCGGGCTGGCGAGCAGCGCGCCCGCGTCCTGGGTCGCCCGCCCCGTGCGCACGAGCCACGCGGTGAACACACGGGCCGAGGTCGCCCGACGCGCGAGCGTGGTGCGGGCGCGGCCGCGGGTCTGCTGGTTGGCCAGGTGGCTGCGCAGCGTGCGCAGGGTGAGGTGGGCGGGGTCGAGGACGTGCAGCAGCCGGGCGTTCTCGGCCAGCGCCTGCAGGTCCGTGACGTAGGCCCGGACCGAGTGCTCGGACAGCCCGCGTTCGTGACGCAGGTGGTGGGCGTAGACGTCCAGCACCTCGTCCCAGGCGTCGCGCGGCTCCGTCACCATCCCAGTCTCGCCCCGCAGGCTCGCCGCTCCCCCGCGACGCGCCGAGGTCAGGCCAGGTCGGCGCGCCGCACGAGGGTCCAACCGTCGCCGAGCCGCTCGGCGTAGCCGGCGTCGGCGAGCGTGGTCAGGTGCTCCTGTGCCTGGGCGGCCGCGAGGCCGACCCGCCCGGCCACCTGCTCGGTCGTCAGGGACTCGTTCCAGCGCAGGCCGTCAAGCGTCCGCGCCGCGTCGGGCCCGAGCCGGTCGTAGGCGGTGGTCCGACGCACCACGTCGGGAGCAGGCTCGGCCCCGATGCCGCCGAGCGACTCCAGGACGTCCTCGGCCCGCGTGACCAGCTCGGCCTCGCCGGAGCGCAGCGCGAGGTGGACGCCCTCGGACATCTGCGAGGTGACCGGGCCCGGCGTGCCCATCGTCGTGCGGCCGAGCCGGTCGGCCCAGCGCAGCGTGTTCAACGAGCCGCTCCGGGCGGCGGCCTCCACCACGACGGTGCCACCGGCCAGGGCGGCGATGAGCCGGTTGCGGGTCAGGAACCTCGCTCGGATCGCGACCTGGCCCGGCGGCTGCTCGCTCACCACCGCGCCGCCGGCGGCGACGAGGTCGAGCAGCGACGCGTGGGCCCGCGGGTACGGCAGGTCCGCTCCCCCGGCCAGCACCGCGACAGTGGCGCCGCCCGCGGCCAGGGCCCCGCGGTGCGCGGCGGCGTCGATGCCGAACGCCGCGCCGCTGACGACGGTGGCCCCCGCGTCGCCCAGCCCGGCACCGAGCTCGCCGGCCAGGCCGAGCCCGTAGGTCGTGGCCGCGCGAGCACCCACGATCGCGACCGCGGCGCCCAGCACCTCGTCGAGCCTCACCGCGCCTCGGACCCACAGCCCGAGCGGCGCACCGGCGGTGCCCCCGAGCGGCTCGACGTGGTCGAGGTCGTCCACCCCGTCCGGCCACTCGTCGTCACCGGGAACCACCCAGCGCAGCCCGCAGGTCCGCGCCCGGGCCAGGGCGGCGCCGTCGGCGTCGTCGACCCCGGCCGCGCGCTCCTGCCAGGCCGCGGGCAGCGGGCGCCCGTCGAGCACCCCGCGTCCGCCGGCCGCGGCCAGCACGGCGCCGGGCTCGTGCTGCTGCAGCAGGTCGCGCAGGCGCGGGTCGCCCGGCTCGGCCACCAGGCTCAGCCGGCGACGGACGTCCGACTCCCGGCTCACGGTCCGGTTCACGCGCTCGCCACCAAGGTGCGGAGGTGGCCCGGCAACGGCAACGAGCCACGCAGCGCCAGGGCGGCCTCGACGTCGCTCGCGCCGGGGCGGTCGTGGCCCACGAGGTCGGCCACGCTCCACGCCAGCCGCAGGACCCGGTCGGCGGAGCGGGCGTTGAGCCGCTGGGCTCGCAGCTGGGCGTCGACCAGTGCATGCCCGTCGTCGGCCAGCGGCCACCGCCGGCGCAGCTCGGCACCCGGGACGTCGGCGTTCGTGCGCCACGGCGTGTCGGCGTACCGCCGGCGCTGCCGGACGCGAGCCTCGGCCACCCGCTCGGCGACCTCGCGGGTGCTGCGGGCGTCGCCGAGGGCCCCCGCCAGCTCGGGCCGCGACTGGGCCACCAGCGTGCGGTGGATGTCGATGCGGTCGCGGATCGGGCCGGAGATGCGGTCGGAGTAGCGCCGGCGCATGAGCGGGGTGCACTCGCACCGGTCGACCGTGCTGCCCGCCCGGCCGCACGGACACGGGTTCGCGGCCAGGACGAGCTGGAACCGCGCCGGGTACACGGCGGTCTGGGCCGCCCGGGAGACGACGACGCGTCCGGACTCGAGCGGCTGGCGCAGCGCGTCGAGCACGTTGGACGCGAACTCCGGCGCCTCGTCCATGAACAGGACCCCGTGGTGCGCCAGGCTCATCGCTCCCGGACGGACGCCGCGCGTGCCCCCACCGACGATCGACACCGCGCTGGCCGTGTGGTGCGGGTCGAGGAACGGCGGACGCACCAGCAGCGGCTCGTCGGCCGACAGCACCCCGGCGACCGAGTGGACGGCGCTGACCGACAGCGACTGGTCACGCTCGAGGTCCGGGAGCAGGCCGGGCAGTCGCTGGGCGAGCATCGTCTTGCCGATGCCCGGCGGGCCGGTCATGAGCAGGTGGTGCCCGCCGGCAGCCGCCACGACCACCGACAGCCGCGACTCGTCCTGGCCGGCGACGTCGGCGAGGTCGAGACCCGCGCACGCGTCCCACCGGGTCTCGCGCGACGGCTCGAGCGGCGGCACCGGGGGGTCGTCGGGCTCGTCCTCGCCGGTCAGCAGCGCGACGAGATGGCGCAGGGAGCGGACGCCCACGACCCGCAGTCCCGGCACGAGCGACGCCTCGGCGACGTTGGACTCCGGCACGACCACGTGGTCGGCCCCGGCCTCCGCCGCGGCGAGCGCCGCTGGCAGGACGCCGCGCACCGCGCGCAAGCGTCCGTCGAGGGCCAGCTCGCCGAGCAGCACGGCGTCACGCAGCGCGTCGAGCGGCAGCACGTCCTTGGCCCCGAGGACGGCCACCGCGATCGCCAGGTCGTAGTGGCTGCCGGTCTTGGGGAGCGTGCTGGGCGCCAGGTTGATCGTCACCCGCTGGTCGGGCCAGGACGTGCCGGAGTTGACCACCGCGGCGCGGACCCGGTCGCGGGCCTCGCTCACCATGGTGTCGGCGAGGCCGACGACCACCGTGGTCGGCAGCCCGCTGCTCACGTCGACCTCGACCTCGATCAGCCGGCCGGACAGCCCGTCGAGCGCGACCGACCGCGTCGCGGACGCCATCAGGCCACTCCTGTCACGCGCTCGACCACCGGCGCGCCGCGGCGGGGCAGACGCACCGAGACGACGTCGATGCGGACGGCCGGCGGGTGCAGGTCGTGCACCTCCAGCCAGTGCGAGGCGAGCCGGCGCAGCCGAGCGGCCTTCACCGCCGACACGGCCTCGAACGGCGACCCGTGGGTCTCGGACGTGCGGGTCTTGACCTCGCACACGACGAGCGTCGAGCCGTCACGGGCGACGAGATCGATCTCGCCGTACCGGCAGGTCCAGTTGCGGGCCAGGATCACCATGCCCTGGGCCACCAGGTGGTCGGCCGCCACCCGCTCGCCGTACCCGCCGAGCGCCTTGTTGCGTGCGTAGGTCATGGCGTCCACGCTCGTGGCGGTCACCGACCCCGGGCGGCACCGTCACCCTCGGCTGTGGACGGGCGGACCGGCGTGCGGCCCTGTGGACGATCAGGTGAAGGCGTTGATGCCGGTCTCGGCGCGGCCGATGAGCAGCTTCTGCACCTGGCTCGTGCCCTCGTACAGCGTCATCACCCGCGCGTCGCGCAGGTACTTCTGCACCGGGTACTCGTCGACGTAGCCGTAGCCGCCGAAGGCCTGGATCGCCTGGTTGGACGCGCGGACGGCCGCCTCGCTGGCGAAGTACTTGGCCTTGGACGCGGCCACGCCGAACGGCTCGCCGCGGTCGACCAGGTCGGCGCAGCGCCACACGAGCAGCCGGGCCGCGTCGGCGTCGACGCTGAGGTCGGCGATGATCTCCTGCACGAGCTGGAAGCCGGCGATCGGACGGCCGAACTGCTCGCGCTGGGTGGTGTACTCCACGACCGCCTCGAGGCAGCCCTGGACGATGCCCACGCAGGACGCGGCGATGCCGAGCCGCCCCTTGTCGAGGGTGGACATGGCGATCTTGAAGCCCTGCCCCTCCTCGCCGAGCCGCGCCGACGCCGGCACCCGGACGCCCTGGAAGGACAGCTCGGCGGTGGCCTGGCCGCGCAGGCCGAGCTTGCCCTTGATCTCGCGCCGCTCGAACCCCGGCGTGTCGGTGGGCACGAGGAAGGCGCTGATGCCCTTCGGCCCGGGGCCGCCGGTGCGGGCGAAGACCAGGCACACGTCTGCCCACGTGCCGTTGGTGATGAAGATCTTGGCGCCGTCGATGACGTAGTCGTCGCCGTCGCGCGCCGCCCGCGTGGTCAGGCTGCCGGCGTCCGAGCCGGTGCCGGGCTCGGTGAGGCCGAAGCAGCCGAGCTTCTCGCCGCGGGCGATCGGGCGCAGCCACTCCTCCTGCTGCTCGGGCGTGCCATGCTCGAGGACCGGCTTGCCGACGAGCCCGGACGAGACCGAGACGATGCCGCGCACGGACGAGTCCGCGCGGCCGAGCTCCTCCATCATCAGCGCGTACGTGACGTAGTCGAAGCCGACGCCGCCGAGCTCCTCGGGGATGGTGACGCCGAAGAAGCCCTGCTCCCCCAACCGTCCGATCAGCGACGTGTCGATCGACTCCGCCCGGTCCCAGTCGCGGCGGAACGGGACGACCTCGCGCTCCAGGAAGGCACGGGTGACGTCGCGGAAGGACTCCTGCTCGGGAGTGGGGCGCAGGTCCATGTCAGGTCGTCGGGACCTTGAAGTCGGACTTGCTCAGCTCCTCGACGTTGACGTCCTTGAAGGTGAGCACCTTGACGTTCTTGGCGAACCGCGCGGGGCGGTAGATGTCCCACACCCAGGCGTCGCTCATGGTGACCTCGAAGTACGCGTCACCGGTCTCGGAGCGCACCTTCACGTCGACGGCGTTGCACAGGTAGAAGCGCCGGTCGGTCTCGACGACGTACTTGAAGATCTCGACGACGTCGCGGTACTCGCGGTAGAGCGCGAGCTCCATCTCCGACTCGTACCGCTCCAGGTCCTCGGCACTCATGCGTCAAGCGCTCCTTCGGGTGGCAGGTGGCGACAACTGTACGGGCGGGACGCCTCAGTCGAGCAGAGCCTCGGGCGGCACGTCGTGCGCGCCGCCGAGCCCGGGCAGGCGCCACGACACGCGGTGGTGCGGGCTGGGGCCGTGCTCGGCGAGCGCGGCGACGTGGCCGGGCGCGGAGTAGCCCTTGTTCTCGTGCCAGCCGTACTGCGGGTGGTCGTCGGCCAGCGCGACCATGATCGCGTCGCGGGCCGTCTTGGCCAGGATGCTGGCGGCGGCCACGGCGGCGCACTGCATGTCGGCCTTGATCATCGTGGTGACCGGCGGGACGTGGTCGACCTCGAACGGCGGGGCGAACAGTCCGGTCTGGGCCGGCGTCGTGAGGTAGTCGTGGTTGCCGTCGAGCAGGACGGCGTCCGGCACGACGCCGAGGCCGGCCAGCGCCCGGTGCCCGGCGAGCCGGAGGCCGGCGATGATGCCGTGCTCGTCGATCTCGGCCGACGACGCGTGGCCCACGGCGTGGGCGGTGGCCCAGCGCCGGATGCGCGGCGCCAGGCGCTCACGGGCGTCGGCGGTGAGCAGCTTGCTGTCGCGGACGCCCTGCGGTGCCGTGGGCGTCTCGGCCGTGATGAGCACGGCGCCGATGGTGACCGGGCCGCACAGGGCACCGCGGCCCACCTCGTCGAAGCAGGCCAGGGTCGTGCCGCCCTCGCGCAGCATGCGGCGCTCGACCCGCAGGCTCGGCGCCGCCGAGCGGGGACGGGACGCGCGCCGGGGCGTCTCGACCGTGGCGGTCACTTCTTCGGTTCCGCCACGTCGTCGAAGGCGTCGGTGCCGTCCACGAACCCGCCGCGGTCGAACGGCCACACGCGCAGCCAGGCCTTGCCGACGACGTCGGAGACGGGCACGAAGCCGCCGCCGGGCTCGCCCATGTGGGCGCGCGAGTCGGCGGAGTTGTCGCGGTTGTCGCCCATCACCCACAGGTAGCCCTGGGGCACCTTCACCTCGAACGGGGTGTCGGCCGTGACCGACGGGTCGAGCGGGTACTCCTCGGTGATCGGCGTGCCGTTCACCGTCAGGCGTCCGTCGTCGGTGCAGCACCGGACGGTGTCGCCGCCGACGCCCACGACGCGCTTGATCAGGTGCCCGCCGGTCGGGTACAGGCCGACGACCTCGAGGGCCTTCTGGACCGGGTTCGTCGCGGCACGCGACTCGTCCTCGGCCAGCCAGCCCCCGGGGTCATCGAACACCACGATGTCGCCGCGGTCCGGGTCACCGGACCAGTACGAGACCTTCTGCACGAGCAGGCGGTCGTTCTCGACCATCGTCGGCTCCATGGAGCCGGACGGGATGTAGAACGCCTGGAGGAAGAACGTCTTGACGACGACCGCGATGACCACCGCGGTGACCACCAGCAGGATCGTCTCCTGCCAGATGGGGAGGTGCCTCTTGTCGGCCTGCTGCGTCACGCGGTGAGCCTAGCCCCTCGTCGGACGAGGGACTCAGACGTCCCGCTTCTCCTTGATCTTGGCCGCCTTGCCGCGCAGGTTGCGCAGGTAGTACAGCTTGGCGCGACGCACGTCGCCACGGGTCGCGATCTCGATCTTCTCGATGACCGGGGTGTGCAGCGGGAAGGTGCGCTCGACACCGACGCCGAAGCTGACCTTGCGGACCGTGAAGGTGCGGCCGATGCCCGAGCCCTGCACCTTGATGCAGACGCCCTGGAAGACCTGGACGCGGGAGCGGTTGCCCTCGACGACCTTGACGTGGACCTTGAGGGTGTCGCCGGCGCGGAACGCGGGGATGTCGTCGCGCAGCGACTGAGCGGCAACCTGGTCGATGACGTTGGTCATGTCTTCTCTTCTCTCGCAGCAGCCGCAGGTCGGCCACGGTGGGTTCGGTGGTGCTGAGTCTGAGGTGGCGTCGTGATGCACCGTGCCCCTGCGGCAGCGTGGTGCGACACCGAGGGACAAGTCTGCCACAGCGCGTCCGGGCCGGAGAAGTCGGGCCGGACGTGACGGGGCCCCGCCGGAGCGTGTCCGGCGGGGCCCGTCAGCGAGCCGGTCAGTCGAAGGCGTAACCCGCGCCGTGCAGCGCGGTGTCGATGCCGGCGACCTCGTCCTCCTCCTTCACGCGGAAGCCGATCGTCTTGTCCAGGACGGTCGCGACGGCGAAGGCCACCGCGAACGAGTAGGCCATGACGACCACGACGGGGACGACCTGCGCGACCAGCTGGTCGATGTTGCCGCCGACGAACAGGCCGGTGTCGGTGGCGAAGAAGCCCAGGTACAGGCAGCCCAGCACGCCGGCGACCAGGTGCAGGCCGACCACGTCGAGCGAGTCGTCGTAGCCGAGCTTGTACTTGAGGTCGATGGCGAAGGCGCACGCGATGCCGGCGAGCAGGCCGAGGACGATCGACCAGAACGGCGTCAGGTTGGCGCAGGCCGGGGTGATGGCGACGAGGCCGGCGACGACGCCCGAGGCGGCGCCGACCGCGGTGGCCTTGCCCTCCTTGAGGTGCTCGATGACCACGAAGCCGAGCAGGCCGGCGGCCGGGGCGACGATCGTGTTGAGGAAGATCAGCGCGCCCTGGCCGTTCTCGACCGCGGCACCGGTGTTGAAGCCGAACCAGCCGAACCACAGGATCGCGGCGCCGATGAGCACGAGCGGGACGTTGTGCGGGACGGCGTCCTCCTTGGTGAAGCCCGTGACACGCTTGCCCAGGACGAGCGCGAGGGCCAGGGCCGCCGCGCCGGCGCTGATGTGGACGACCGTGCCGCCGGCCCAGTCGATCGGGGTCGCGTCACCGACGGTGAAGGTGCCGATCCAGCCGGTCAGGCCCTCGTCGTCGAAGCCCCAGACCCAGCCCTGCGAGGGGAAGTAGACGAGCGTCGCCCAGATGCCGGCGAAGACCATCCACGGCAGGAACCGCGCCCGGTCGGCCACGGCGCCGGAGATCAGCGCGGTGGTGATGACCGCGAAGGTCGAGCCGAACGCCACGCCGGCCAGGCTGGCCGGGTCGTTCTTGGCCATGTCCGACAGCGCGAAGTCCGAGAACGGGTTGGCCAGCCAGCCGTCGATCAGGTCGCTGCCGTTGGAGCCCATGTTGAAGCCGTAGAGCACCCACAGGACGAAGACCAGGCCCATGGCGCCGAAGCTGAGCATCATCATCGAGACGACGCTCTTGGCCTTGACCAGGCCGCCGTAGAAGAACGCCAGGCCGGGGGTCATGAACAAGACCAGGGCTGCGCAGAGCAGCAGCCAGATAGTTCCCGCTTCCATCTCAAACCTCTTCACTGGTGAACAAGGGGACGTCCACGAGTGCGTCGTTGCTCCGCGGACCTGGCGTCAGCGTGGTCCCTGCCTGTTCGCAGGCGTTTGCCGTGCGGTGTCGGCGTCGTTACATGAACGGCAGCGGTGTTACGAGTCCGTTTCGGGAGCGAGGAGGTCGGGGCGGCGCGTGCGGGTGCGCTCGAGCGACTGCTCGCGGCGCCACGCGGCGATCGCGCCGTGGTTGCCCGACAGCAGCACGTCCGGGACGTCGAGCTCACGCCACGACGAGGGCTTGGTGTAGACGGGGTACTCCAGCAAGCCGTCCTCGCCGTGGGACTCCTCGGCGAGCGACTGCGGGTTGCCCATGAAGCCGGGCACGAGCCGGACGGTGGCCTCGATGATGGCCAGCGCGGCGACCTCGCCGCCGTTGAGCACGAAGTCGCCGAGCGAGAGCTCGCGCACGCGCCAGCGCGACGCGGCGTGGTCGAGGACGCGCTGGTCGATGCCCTCGTAGCGCCCGCAGGCGAAGACGAGGTGCTGCTCGGCAGCCAGCTCGTGGGCGACGGCCTGGGTGAACGGCTGACCGGACGGCGTGGGCACGACGAGCACGCCGTCGTCGGTCATCGTCGCGTCGAGCGCCTCGCCCCACGGCTCGGGCTTCATGACCATGCCCGCTCCCCCGCCGTACGGGGTGTCGTCGACCGTGCGGTGCCGGTCGCGGGTCCAGTCGCGCAGGTCGTGCGCCTGGACGGTCAGCAGGCCCGCGGCCCGCGCCTTGCCGGCCAGCGAGAGGTCGAGCGCGTCGAGGTAGGCCGGGAAGATCGAGACGACGTCGATGCGCACGTCAGCCCTCGTCGGTGGGGACGACGTCGGCGCCGTCGGGGTCGAGCAGGCCCGGCACGTCGGCGACCTCGACGAAGCCGCCGCGGACGTCCACGACGGGCACGATCTCGGTCACGAACGGGACGTAGACCTCGCGTCCCTCGAGCTTCACGAGCAGCAGGTCCTGCGCAGGCAGGTGGACCACCTGGGTCACGGTGCCGACGACCTCGCCGGCGCTGCGGACCTCGAGGCCCTCGAGCTGGTGGTCGTAGAACTCGTCCGGGTCGTCGGGGAGCTCGTCGGGGTCGATGTCGACCTCGAGCAGGAGCCCGCGGAGCGCCTCGGCGGCGTTGCGGTCGTCGACGCCGGTGAACCGGACGAGCAGACGACCCGAGTGGTGGCGAGCCGTGACGATCGTCAGCGTCCGCGAGCCCGAGACGACCGACGAGCCCGGCGCAAACCTGCGCTCGGGCTCGTCGGTGCGGGGCTCGACGCTGACCTCGCCACGGATGCCATGGGCGCGGCCGATGCGGCCGACCACGACACGCACGTCGCTACCTCCGGCGGTCGACGTCGACGAAGTCGATACGCGCACCGCCGCGGCCGGCGAGCGCGCTCGCGACCGTGCGGATGGCGGTGGCGGTGCGGCCCTGACGGCCGATCACCTTGCCGAGGTCGGCGGGGTTGACCCGGACCTCGAACAGCTCACCGCGCTGGGTCGACTTCGCACGCACGTCGACGTCGTCGGGATGATCGACGATGCCGGCCACGAGGTGCTCGATGACCTCGTCGAGCGGGGCGCCCATCGTCAGGACTCGTCCGCCGGGGTCTCGGCGGCGGGAGCCTCGTCAGCCTTGGGCTCGTCGGCCTTGGGCTCGTCGGCCTTGGGCTCGTCGGCCTTCTTCTTGGCCGGCTTCTTGGCCGTGGTGGCCTCGGCCTTCGGCTCGGCGTGGATCTCGCTGAGCGCCTCGTTGAACGCCTCGGCCTTGTCGCGCTTGGCCGTGGGGGTCTTGAGGGTGCTCTTGCCGTCGCCCAGGTCGCCGGTGATCTTGAGGATCGCGGCGACGGCCTCGGTGGGCTGCGCGCCGACCGAGAGCCAGTGCTTGGCGCGCTCGGAGTCGACCGAGATCGTCGAGGGCTCGGTCTTGGGGTTGTACGTACCGATCTCCTCGATCACGCGGCCGTCGCGCTTGGTGCGCGAGTCGGCGACGACGATGCGGTAGAACGGAGCACGGATCTTGCCCATGCGCTTGAGGCGAATCTTGACTGCCACGGTTGTGGTGTCTCCTTGGAGCTCGAGTGTGATGACCGCCGGTGCCGTGTGGGGACGCGGACCCGGGGAAGGTCGTGGGACCGGCGAGCACGGGCTGAGAGGGTCCCGTGCCCAGCGGACACAAGGGATCATTCTGCCAGAGACGCCCGGCGGTCTCCAACCCGGCGCGCGCGGCGCCTCGGGCCCGCCTACGCTCGCGGCGTGGACGACGCCTGGACCTGGCCCGCCTGGATCGGCGTCGTACTCGGGTCCGGGGCCTTCCTGGCGCTCCTGGTACCCATCCTGGTCGTCCAGGTCCGCCGGTACGGACGCCTGTCGCTCCTGCGGCTGCTGGGGTCGGCCGCGCTGGTGGTGTACCTGCTCACCCTGGCGGCCTACACGCTGCTCCCCCTGCCCAGCGGCGACCTGACCCAGTGGTGCGCCGAGCACGCGGTGGGTGCGGAGCTGGTGCCGCTGCACAGCCTGGCGGACGTCCGCGAGCAGACCGCCGGGCTCGGGCCGCGCGCGACGTTGACCTCGACCGTCGTCCTGCAGGTCGTGCTGAACGTGGCGCTGTTCGTGCCGTGGGGCGTCCTGGCCCGGCGCTTCGCGGGCCTCAGCCTGCTGCGCGCCACCGCCAGCGGGTTCCTTCTGTCGCTGCTGATCGAGACGACCCAGTACACCGGCTGGTTCGGGCTGGTCGGCTGCAGCTACCGCGTGGGCGACGTCGACGACGTGCTCACCAACACGGCCGGCACCCTGGTCGGCGCGGCGCTCGCGCCGCTGCTGCTCGGCTGGATGCCTGACGCCCGCGCGCTGCGGCGGGAGCGCGACCTCGCCCGCCCGGTCACCACGTGGCGGCGGTGGAGCGGCATGGTCGTGGACCTGGCCGCGTACTCGTTCCTCGGCGGGGTGCTCGTGGTGCTCTACCGCCTGGCCCGGCTGGCGGCGGGCCGGGACGTCCCGCTCGAGACCGGCTGGCCGGAGTGGACGGCGACGGCCGTGCTGCCTGCCCTCGTGGTCGCCCTGCTGCCGGCGCTGAGCCGCTCGGGTGCGTCCCTGGGGCAGCGAGCGATGTGGCTCGCCCCGTCCTGGGACGGACCTCCGCGGCCGTCGCGGCGGGTGCGGCGCGTCCTGGGCACGAGCGGCACGCTGGCGGTGCTGCACGCCGCCGCCACCGCGCCCGGCGTCCCGATGGCGACCGGCGAGGCGCTGACGGCGCTCACCCAGCTGGCGCTCCTGGTCGCGTTCGTCGCGGTGCCCTGCACCCGCGACCGGCGCGGCCTGTCCGGCCTCGCCGCAGGCGTGGTCTACCGCGACGTCCGCGCGGGCGGCTAGAGCAGCCCGACGACGAGGTCGGCGAGCAGCACGACGCCCAGGCCGGTGACCGACAGGACGGTCTCCATGAGCGACCAGGTCTTGATGGTCTGCGGGACGTCCATGCGGAAGTACTCCTTGACCAGCCAGAAGCCCGCGTCGTTGACGTGCGAGAAGAAGACCGAGCCGGCGCCGATGGCCAGCACGAGCAGCGAGGTCTCCACCGAGCCCAGTCCCTCGGCGATCGGGGCCATGATGCCCGCCGCCGTGACGGTGGCGACCGTGGCCGAGCCCGTGGCCAGGCGGATGCCGACGGCGACCAGCCAGGCGACGACCAGCACGGAGAAGCCGGACTCGCTGACCCAGTCGGCGACGACCTGCGCGATGCCGGTCTCGATGAGCGTCTCCTTGAAGCCGCCGCCGGCGCCGACGATGAGGATGATGCCGGCGACGCCGGGCAGCGACCCCTCGACGATCTTCATGACCTCGTCGCGGCTCATGCGCGCGCCGCGGCCGAACACGACCATGGCCACCAGCACCGAGATGAGCAGCGCGATGATCGGGGTGCCGAGGAAGTCGAGCGCGGTGCCCACCCAGTTGTCCACCTCGAGCACGTCCACGACGGCCTTGGCCATCATGAGCACGATCGGCAGCAGGATGGTCGCGACGGTGGCGCCGAAGGACGGACGGGCTCCGTGCTCGGGCACGTTGGTGCGCTCGAACGTCGTGGGCGCGGGAATGCGGACCCAGCGAGCCGCAAGCATGCCGAACAGAGGACCGGCGACGACGATCGTCGGCAGCGCGACGAGGATGCCCAGGCCGAGCGTGGTGCCCAGGTCGGCGCCGACCGCGTCGATCGCGATCAGCGGACCGGGGTGCGGCGGCACGAACGCGTGCATGGCCGACAGGCCGGCCAGGGCCGGGATGCCGAGCGCGACGACGTTCTGCTCCGAGCGCCTGGCGACCAGGAAGACGATCGGCAGCAGCAGGACCAGGCCGATCTCGAAGAACATCGGCAGGCCGATGAGCGCGCCGATGCCGGCCATCGCCCACGGCAGCACGCGGGGGCTCGACCGACCGACGATGGCGTCCACGACGGCGTCCGCTCCCCCGGAGTCGGCCAGCAGCTTGCCGAACATGGCGCCGAGGGCGACCAGGATGCCGACGTTGGCGGACGTCTCGCCGAAGCCCTTCGTGAAGGCGGCGACGGTGTCGACCATCGGCATGGTCGCGACCAGGCCGACGACGAGCGAGCCGATCGTGAGGCTCAGGAACGGGTGGAGCTTGACCACCGTGATGAGCAGGACGAGCACCGCGATGCCCACGAGGGCGGCGGTGATGAGCTGGCCGTCGCCGGCGACGGGATCGACCGCGTCGGTGGCGGCGGGCAGGAGCAGGGTCGGCACGGTCATGCGGGGTTCTCCAGTCCGGCGTCGGCGAGGAAGTGTCGGGCGATCTCGTCCGGGGGCGGCGTGATGTCGTAGACCCAGCCGCGCTCGTCGTCGGCGAGCGGCTCGAGCGTGCGCTCCTGGGACTCCAGCAGCGACACCGGCATGAAGTGCTCGCGGTGCGACATGCGATCGGCGATGAGGTCGTGGTCGCCCACGAGGTGCAGGAACAGCACGTCCGGGGCCGCGTCGCGCAGCACGTCGCGGTAGGCCCGCTTCAGCGCCGAGCAGCTGATGACGCCGCCGGTGTCGGAGCGGTCGGCGAGCCACTGCCCCACCGCACGCAGCCAGGGCCAGCGGTCGTCGTCGTCCAGCGGGGTGCCCGCGGACATCTTCTCGATGTTGGCCGGCGGGTGGTAGTCGTCGCCGTCGGCGTAGGGCACGTCCAGGCGGTCGGCCACCTCGTGGCCCACCGCGGACTTCCCGACGCCGGAGATGCCCATCACGACCACGAGCGGTGCGTTCCCCATGCGCTCGACCGTACTAGCGCCGGTGCCCCGCGGCGCGCGGGGGCACGGCGAGCCGCTCGCCGTCGCGTCCCGGCTCGGCGCCCAGCGCGACCAGCGCGGCGACCAGCTCGGGCTCGGGCGGGTTGTGGTGTCCCAGGTGCACGGCGCGCACCCGCGTCCGCTCGTCCACGGCCCCGGCCTCGCGCAGGCCGGCCAGGACGTCGCCGAACGTGCCCAGGTGCAGGTGGCCGTCGCCGAGGTCGGTGCGCCGGCCGTGGGTCTGCTCGATCAGGACGAGGTCGTAGCGGGCCTCGGCGACCGCGACGTACCAGTCGGACGGCCACGGACCGGTGTCGCAGGCCCAGAGCAGCCGGGCGCCGTCGGGGGCGGTGACGTCGTAGAGCACCGCGTCGCCGTCGGCCATCACCCGGTGGGCGGCGGGCAGGACGCGCACCAGGTGCTCCCCCACCGCCAGCTCGTCACCGGCCTCGACCGGCACGAGCCGCACCGGGTCGTCCGGCCCGATCCAGTCGCGGCACTCCTCGAGCGCGGCGGCGGGGCCCACGACGTCGAGCGGCCCGGCGGACGCCCACGAGCGGAACAGCAGCGCCTGCGGACCGAGGTGGTCGACGTGGGCGTGGGTCACCAGGACGTGACGCACCCCGGCCAGCGAGTGGCCGAGCCGGACCGCCTGCGCCGGCACGCCGGACCCGCAGTCGAGCAGCAGCGTGCCGTCGACCAGCGCGGACGACTGCCCGCGGACCACGCCACGCTCGGCCGCGTCACGGCACGAGCCGCACGCGCAGAACGGGTTGGGCCAGCCGTCGGCCGCACCGCTGCCGAGCAGGACGACGTCCACGGACGTGCCCTACAGGAGGTCCTTGAGCTCCTTGGGCAGCTCGAAGTCCTCGGCGCCGGGCTGGGCGCCGAAGCCGAACGCCGCGGCGCCGTCGGGCTTCTGCTCGGGCTTGCCCTGCGACGCGGCGGCGCGCTTGGCCGGGTTGCCCGACACACGCTTGCCCTTCTTGCCCTTGTTCTGCGGCTTCTGCTTGGCGCCCGCACGCTTGCCGGGCATGCCGGGCATCCCCGCGCCGGGCATGCCGGGCATCCCGGGCATGCCGCCGCCCTTGGCCATCGCCTGCATCATCTTGCGCGCCTCGTAGAAGCGGTCGACGAGCTCGTTGACGTCCTTGACCTGGGTGCCGGAGCCCTTGGAGATGCGCAGGCGGCGCGAGCCGTCGATCAGCTTGGGGTTGTCGCGCTCGGCCGGGGTCATCGACTGGATGACCGCCTTGATGCGCACGACCTGGCTCTCGTCGAAGTTGGCGAGCTGCTCCTTGTACTGGCCCATGCCGGGGAGCATGCCCAGCAGCTTCGTCATCGAGCCCATCTTGCTCATGGCTTCCATCTGCTTGAGGAAGTCGTCGAGCGTGAACGAGCCCTGGACGATCTTGGCCGCGTCCTTCTCGGCCTGCTCGGCGTCGAAGGCCTTCTCGGCCTGCTCGATGAGCGTCATGACGTCGCCCATGTCGAGGATGCGCGAGGCCATGCGGTCGGGGTGGAAGACGTCGAAGTCGGTCAGCTTCTCGCCGGTGGAGGCGAACATGATCGGCCGGCCGGTGAGCGCGCGGACCGACAGCGCGGCACCGCCGCGGGCGTCGCCGTCGAGCTTGGTGAGGACGACACCGGTGAAGTCGACGCCCTCGAGGAAGGCCTGCGCCGTGGCGACGGCGTCCTGGCCGATCATCGCGTCGATGACGAACAGGACCTCGTCGGGGTTCACCGCGGCGCGGATGTCGGCGGCCTGCTGCATGAGCTCGGCGTCGATGCCCAGGCGTCCGGCGGTGTCGACGATGACGACGTCGTGCAGGGTGCGGCGGGCCTCGACGATCGAGTCGCGCGCGACCTGCACCGGGTCGCCGACGCCGTTGCCGGGAGCGGGCGCGTAGACGGTGGCGCCGGCCTGCTCGCCGACGACCTGCAGCTGGGTGACGGCGTTCGGACGCTGGAGGTCGGCGGCCACGAGCATCGGCGAGTGGCCGTTGTCCTTGAACCAGCGGGCGAGCTTGCCGGCGAGCGTCGTCTTTCCGGCGCCCTGGAGGCCGGCGAGCATGATCACGGTCGGGGCGGTCTTGGCGAAGCGGACCCGGCGGGTCTCGCCGCCAAGGGTCGCGACGAGCTCGTCGTTGACGATCTTGATGACCTGCTGGGCCGGGTTGAGCGCCTGGCTCACCTCGGAGCCACGGGCGCGCTCCTTGACGTGCGCGACGAACTCCTTGACGACCGGCAGCGCCACGTCCGCGTCGAGCAGCGCGACGCGGATCTCGCGCGCGGTGGCGTCGATGTCGGCCTCGGAGAGCCGACCCTTGCCGCGCAGGTTCTTGAACGCGGACTGCAGGCGGTCTTGCAGGGAGTCGAACATGGGCGCGGGACGTCCTTGAGTCGAGAGCTTCGGGAACCGTCCCAGCCTAACGGAGGGCCTGCACGAGCCGGTCGCGCAGCGCCCCCGCGGCGTCCGCGTCGAGCGCCTCGCCGTCGGCGGTGACGACGTAGAACACGTCGCGCACCTCGTCCCCGTACGTCGTCAGGTGCGCCGAGCGGATCGAGTGCCCGGCCTCGGCGATCGTGCGACAGATGGCCCAGACCAGTCCCCGCCGGTCGGTCGTCCGCAGCCCGACGAGGGTGGCCGAGGCCCGGCTCTCGAGGATCTCGACCCGCGGCGCCGGGCCGGACGACGGCTCCCAGGCGAGCCGGGCACCCAGGTCGAGCCCGCCGGCCAGCGCCTGGCGCACGCGGGTGCCGACGCGGACGGCCTCGACCTGCTCGCGGGTGACCTCCCACAGCGAGGCGGCCAGCCCGTCCTGGGTGTGCAGGCGCACCGAGCGCACCTGCAGGCCGCTGGTGGCCAGGGCCCCGGCGACGAGCGCCATGAGGCCGGGCCGGTCGCGGCTCACGACGGTGACGAGCGCGCCGGCGGCGCCCCGCTCCTGGACGTGCACCTCGGCGTCCTCCGCGTCCAGCGCCTCCAGGGACGGCACCGGGACGTCCGCGGGCCAGCCCGCGTACTCGTCGGCGTCCGCGGGCACGTCGGCCTGCAGCGCGGCCCGGGTCTTGGCGACCAGCCCGCGCACGAGCCCGGCGCGCCACGCCGTCCAGGCGCTCGGCCCGGTGGCGCGGGCGTCGGCCTCGGTGAGCGCGGCCAGCAGGTCGAGCACCTCGACCGAGCCGACCTCGGCGGCCACCTCCGCGGCCGTGGCCGGATCCTCGATGTCACGGCGCACGGCCAGGCCGGGCAGCAGCAGGTGGTGACGGACGAGGAGCCCGACGGTGGCGGCGTCCGGCTCGGACAGACCCCAACGGCGGGCGACCTGCTCGGCCACCGGCGCGCCGACGACGCTGTGGTCGCCGGGCAGGCCCTTGCCGACGTCGTGCAGCAGCGCGGCGACGAGCAGCAGGTCCGGGCGGGCGACGTCGCGCCGCAGGCTCGACGCGACCACGACCGCCTCGACGCTGTGCCGGTCGACGGTCCAGGTGTGCACCGGCGAGCTCGAGCCGCGCAACCGGACGGCCGCCCACTCCGGGAGCCAGTGGTCGACGACCCCGGCGTGGTCGAGCTCGTCCCACACCGGCACCAGGCCCTCGCCACTGGCGAGCAGGTCGAGCAGGAGCCGCGTCGACGACTCGGGCCACGGGCCGCCCGGCCACCCCGGGAGCTCGCGGGCCAGGCGGGCGGCGCTGCCGGCGTCGATCGGGTAGCCCCGGCGGGCCGCCTGCACGGCCAGCCGCAGCGCCACCTCCGGGTCGCCCGCGGGGTCGGCATCACGGGTCAGCACGACCTCGCCACCGAGCAGAACCACCCCGTCAGCCAGTGGGGTGACGGCCGGTCCGCGCGGCGTCACACGGCGCCGGCGGCCGGCGGTGTCGAGCGCGTCGTCGTAGCGCCGCCAGGTCGTGGTCACGAGGTGGTCGAGCCGGCGGCCCACCGCGCGCACGCCGAGGTCGAGCTCCTCGGGGTCGCGGCCGAGCAGCCGGGCGACGTCGGGGACGAGCTCGGGCAGCAGCTTCTCGGTGTGCCGTCCGGTCACGTCGTGCAGCGCGTCGCGGACGTCCAGCAGCGCGTGCGCGAGGTGCTCGACCTCGGGCAGCGGGACGTCGACGAGCCACGAGGCCACCGCCGCCCGCAGCAGCACCGCGTCGCGCAGGCCGCCCGCGGACGCCTTGAGGTCGGGCACGGCGCTGTGCGCCACCCACCCCGAGCGCTGGATGCGGGTGTCGCGGTCGGCGCGGACGTCCTGGAGCCGGGCACGGGCGGTGCGGCGCCAGTCGGCCATCACCGCCGAGCGCGCCTCCACGACCAGCGCGGCGTCGCCGGCGACCGGGCGGGCATCCATGAGCGCGAACGTGACCCGGAAGTCGCGCGCAGCGAGCTCGCGGGTCTCGGCCGGTGTGCGCACCGAGGCGTCGGGCTTCCAGCCGGCCTCCCACAGCGGGACGGTCAGCCCCTCCATGAGCGTCGCGACCTGGTCGCTCCCCCACGAGTCGTCGTGCAGGACGAGCAGGTCGAGGTCGTTGCGGCCGGACAGCTCGCGGCGTCCGTAGCCGCCGGTCGCGACGACGGCGAGGCCGCGACCCGCCTGCTCGACGTCAGCAGGCAGGGCCGCGGCCACGAGGTCGCGCACGGTCGCGTCGGCGCGGGCGGTGAGCTCCGCGCGACGGGCCGCGAGGTCGGGCTGGGTCAGAGCGCCGCCTCGTCCGTCTCGCCGGTGCGCACGCGCACCACGGAGTCCACCGGGACGACCCAGACCTTGCCGTCGCCGATCTTGCCGGTCTGCGCGGCGGCGGCGATCGTCGAGACGACCGACTCGGCGTCGGCGTCGTCCACGACGACCTCGAGCCGGATCTTGGGCACGAGCGACACGTCGTACTCGGCGCCGCGGTAGACCTCGGTGTGGCCCTTCTGCTGGCCGTAGCCGCTGGCCTCGGTGACGGTCATGCCCGCCACGCCGGCCCCGGCGAGGGCCTCGCGGACCTCTTCCCACTTGTGCGGCTTGATCACCGCGGTCACGAGCTTCATCTCATGCTCCCGTCTTGAGGATGGAACCGCCGCCGCCACCGGCGAAGTCGTAGGCGCTCTCCAGGTGCTCGACCTGGTCGATGCCGGTCACCTCGAGCTCCTCGTCCAGGCGGAAGCCGATCGTGCGGTCGATCAGCAGGCCGATCACGTAGGTGAGGACGAAGGAGTACGCGAGCACGACGACCGCGGCGAGCGTCTGCTTGCCCAGCTGCTCCAGCCCGGCTCCCTCGGTGGCGAGCAGGCCGATCAGCAGGGTACCGACCAGGCCGCCGACGAGGTGGACGCCGACGACGTCCAGCGAGTCGTCGTAGCCGAGGCGGTACTTGAGACCGACGGCGAAGGCGCACAGCACGCCCGCGACGGCGCCGATGGCGATCGAACCGAGCGGCGACGCGGCCCCGGCGGCCGGGGTGATCGCGACCAGGCCGGCGATCGCGCCGGACGCGGCGCCGAGGCTGGTGCCCTTGCCCTCACGGACGAGCTCGACGGCGATCCAGCCGATGATCGCGGCGGCGGTGGCCACGGCGGTGTTGACGAAGGCCAGGCCGGCCAGGCCGTTGGCGCCGACCGCGGAGCCGGCGTTGAAGCCGAACCAGCCGAACCACAGCAGGCCGGCGCCGAGCAGGACGAAGGGCAGGTTGTGCGGGCGCATCGGGTCGCGCTTCCAGCCGACCCGCTTGCCCAGCACGAGCACGAGCGCGAGGCCCGCGGCGCCGGCGTTGATGTGGACGGCGGTGCCGCCGGCGAAGTCGATCGCCTCCAGCTTCGTGGCGATCCAGCCGCCGTCGTCGCCGAAGTCGAAGACCCAGTGCGCGACCGGGAAGTAGACGACCGAGACCCACACGACGGTGAAGACGATCCAACCGGCGAACTTGGTCCGGTCGGCGACCGCGCCGCTGATCAGCGCGACGGTGATGATGGCGAACATCATCTGGAAGCCGGCGAAGACGTACTCGGGGATGGTGCCGTAGGCGGTGTCGACCGCGATGTTCGACAGGCCCAGGCGGTCGAAGCCGCCCAGGACACCGCTGCCGCCGGGGCTGAAGGCCAGCGAGTAGCCGTACAGCACCCACAGGACCGGGACGATCGCGAGCGCGGCGAAGCTCATCATCATCATGTTGAGCACGCTCTTCGCGCGCACCATGCCGCCGTAGAAGAACGCCAGCCCTGGCGTCATGAGCAGGACCAGCGCCGAGCTGGCCAGGATCCACGCGGTGTCGCCGGTATCCATGTGACCTCCGAGGTGTGAGTCGGGCGGGAGGACGTCCCCGCCGCGTCACAGACTCGTCGGCCCCGATTTCGGTTCCCGGCCACGCACGTTGCGCGCAGGTCACGAAACCGCGCTGCGTGTGAACAGCGCGTTACACGGCCCGGGTCAGGACAGCAGCGCGTCCACGAACTCGGCCGGGTCGAACGGCGCCAGGTCGTCGGCGCCCTCGCCGAGGCCGACGAACTTCACCGGCACGCCGAGCGTGCGCTGCACGCCGATGACGATGCCGCCCTTGGCCGTGCCGTCGAGCTTGGTCAGCACGACGCCCGAGACGTCGACGACCTCGCTGAAGATCTTGGCCTGGGTCATGCCGTTCTGGCCGGTGGTGGCGTCGATGACCAGCAGCACCTCGGTGACCGGGGCCTGCTTCTCGATGACCCGCTTGACCTTGCCGAGCTCGTCCATGAGGCCGGCCTTCGTGTGCAGGCGGCCGGCGGTGTCGACCAGGACGACGTCGACGCCGTCGGCGATGCCCTGCTTGACCGCGTCGAAGCCGACGCTCGCCGGGTCGCCGCCCTCGGGGCCGCGGACGGTCGGGACGCCGACGCGCTCGCCCCAGGTCTGCAGCTGGTCGGCGGCGGCGGCGCGAAAGGTGTCGGCGGCACCGAGCAGGACGCTGCGGTCCTCGGCCACCAGGACGCGGGCCAGGCGGCCGACGGTGGTGGTCTTGCCGGTGCCGTTCACGCCGACGACGAGCACGACGCCGGGCTTGCCGTCGTCGCCGACGGTGTGCAGCGTGCGGTCGAGCTCAGGGCCGACGGCGGCGACGAGCTCGTCGCGCAGCACCTGGCGGGCGCGCTCGGGGTCGGCGACGCCCTCGACGCGCAGGCGGGTGCGCAGGCTCTCGACCAGGTCCTGGGTCGGCTGGACGCCGACGTCGGCGGCGAGCAGCGTGTCCTCGATCTCCTCCCAGACGTCGTCGTCGAGCTTCTCGCGACCGATCAGCGCGAGCAGGCCCTTGCCCAGGGACGAGTTGGAGCGCGACAGCCGAGCGCGCAGCCGGGCGAGCCGGCCCCCGGGCGCCTCGGGACGCTCGATGGTCGTGGTGGGCGCGGCCTTCTCGTCGGCCGGCACCTCCTCGAACGGCGGCTCCTCGTCCTCGGAGGCCAGGTGCGGCTCGGGGTGCTCGGGGTGCTCGATCGTCTCGGTGGTGATCTCGTCGAGCACCTCCGGCGGCGGCAGCTCCTTGCGTCCGCGGGAGACGAACAGGCCGGCCCCGACACCCACCAGGGCGACGAGGGCGACCAGGGCGACGATGAGGATCTCGAGAGTCACGTCCACCCCGCGATCCTATGCGCAGCCGCTCGGGCGACCGCGGCCGGTGACGGGGCGCGTCGGCCCGCGTCCCGCCCGCTCCGCCGTGCCGCCACCGCTCGGCGTGCCTAGGCTCGGCCGGGCACGCGGGCCGCGTGGCCCGCCGGGAGGACGGGAGCGATGACGCGTCGAGCATCCCACCACGACGGTGCCGTGGCGGTCGTCTCCGTGGCGGCGTACTGCGTCCTGACGGCCCGGTTCGCCCGCGAGCCCGGCCCCCGTGAGCGGCGCCTGTTCACGGCGCTCAACGACGGACCCCACGGACCCTGGCTGCGCGTCCCCCAGCAGCTGGGGACGCCCTGGGCCCTGCCCGTCGCGAGCGCCGTGCTGCTCGCCCGGGGCCGTCGGGCGGACGCGCTGGCCGCCGTGGCGGCACTGCCGCTGGTGAAGGGCCTGGAGGTGGCGACGAAGAAGGCCTGGGACCGGCCCCGCCCGCTCATGGTCACGCCGACCGCGCTCCGCGACGACGCACCCGTCGAGGGCCCGTCGCAGCCGTCCGGCCACACCGCGATCGCCGCGGCCGCCACCTACCTGGTCGCGCCGGCCGTCCCGCCCGCGGTCGCCGGCGGGCTCGCCGCCGCGACCGCGGCCGCCTCGTACGTCCGGGTCAACCAGGGGGCGCACTGGCCGAGCGACGTGGTGACCGGGACGTTCCTGGGGCTGGGCGTCGCCGCCGGGCTGCGCTGGGGCGTCGCGCGACTTCTCTCCTGAGGGACCGCCGCGGGACGGCATGGCCGTGCCGTCCCGCGACGGTGGTCTAGACGGACGCGACCGCGTCCAGGTGCACCACGACGTCGGCGCGGGCCAGCACCCGCGGGTCGTGGGAGACGAGCAGCAGGCTGCGTCCGGGACGCAGGGCCAGCAGGTCGTCGACGAGCGCGTCGGCGGTCTGCTCGTCCAGGTGCTCGGTCGGCTCGTCCAGCACGAGCACCCGGTGCCCGCCGAGCAGCAGCCGCGCGAGGGCCAGACGCTGGCGCTCGCCGCCCGAGAGGCGTCCGCCGCGCTCGCCGGTGCGGGTGTCGAGGCCGTCGGGCAGGGTCGCGACGAAGTCGGCCAGGCCGGCGGACTCCAGCGCCTCCCACAGCCGGGCGTCGCCTGCGGCCGGGTCGCCCACGCGCAGGTTCTCGCGGATCGTCGTGTCGAAGACGTGCTCGTCCTGGCCGAGGTAGCCGACGACCGAGCGGACGTCCGCGCCGCGCAGACGATCGACGACGACGCCGCCGAGCTCGACCGTGCCGGCGCGGGCCGGCAGCAGGCGCAGCAGCGTCAGCGCCAGCGTGCTCTTGCCGCCGCCGCTGCGTCCGGCGACGGCGACGAGCCCGCCCTCGGGCAGGTCGAGGTCGATGCCGCTCGCGACGGGGGTGTCGCCCCAGCCGACGGCCAGGTCGCGCACCCGCAGGTCGTGCCCGGCCGGGAGCCGCTCGGGGTGCTCGGGGTCCGGCACCGGGGCGGGCTTCTCGTGGAACGCGCGCAGCCGGCGGTCGGCGGCGTCGGTGACCGCACGCAAGCCCTCGGCAGCCACGACGTCCGAGAAGGGGTCGACCAGCGCGACGTGGGCGAGCACGAGGACGGCGACGAGCACCGGGGCGAGGCTGCCGTCGGTGGCCACGACCGAGCTGAGCACGACGGCGACGCCGGTCGCGACCAGCACGAGCGCGTTGCCCAGGCCGGTCGTCCAGGCCAGGTGGTTCTGGGCGGCGGCCAACCGCGCGTCGACGCCACGCAGACGCTCGCGCACCGGCTCCCCCGCGCCGTAGGCGACCAGGTCGGGGGCGTTGAGCACGAGCTCGGACGCCTCGGCGGCCAGCTCGCCACGCAGCGGCGCGACCTGCGCCTGGCGGCTCGACTCGACCCACCGGGTGAGCAGGTGGACACCGGCAGCGGTCGCGCCGGCCGTCGTCAGGACGACGAGCGCGGCCCGCCAGTCCAGGAAGGCCAGCAGCGAGACGACCACCAGCACGCTGGCCGTCGTGATCGTCCACGGCAGGCGGACGCGCAGCAGCCGGTCCTGGCCGGACTCCACGTCGGCGACGACCCGGCTGACCAGGTCGCCGCGGCGGGTGTCGCCGAGCCCGCCCGGCGCGAGCCGCTCGAGGTCGTCGTACACCGCCAGGCGTCGGCGGGTGGCCAGCTCGAAGGCGGCGTCGTGGGTCAGCAGCCGCTCGCCGTAGCGCAGCGCCGCCCGGGCGATGCCGAAGAACCGGACGCCGACGATGGCGACCATCAGGTACATGACCGGCGGCTGCTCGGCCGCGCGCGAGATGAGCCAGGCCGAGACCAGCAGCAGGCCGATCGCGGCCAGCTGGGACAGCGCGCCGAGCAGGGTGCCGAGGGCGAGACGCCTCCTCATCGGACCGTCACCTCCTGCCGTCCACCGACGGCGATCGTCGTGTCGGCCGCCGCGACCACGTCGCGGTGGTGGGCCACCACGACCACGGTGGCGCCGAGGTCGCGCAGGCTGCGCAGCACCGTGGCCTCCGCGGCCGCGTCGAGCCCGGCCGTCGGCTCGTCCATGAGGACGAGCCGCGCCTCGCCGCAGCGGACGGCGAGCAGGGCGCGCGCGATGCCGACGCGCCGCCGCTCCCCCGCCGACAGGTCGCGGCCCTGGTCCTCGAGCACGCGGTCGAGCGGAAGGTCGGGCGCGCCGGCGCCGACCAGCGCCCGGGCGACCTCGTCGTCGGACGCGTCGCGGGCACCCAGGCGGACGTTCGCGGCGACGGTGTCGCGCAGCAGCCCGGGCACCTGCGGCACCCAGGCGACCTGGCGGCGCCAGGCGGCGGGATCGGCGGTGGCCAGGTCGACGCCACCGACGAGCACGCGGCCGGTCGTGGGGCGCAGGAAGCCGAGCAGGACGTCCAGCAGGGTCGACTTGCCCGACCCGGACGGGCCGGTGAGCGCGACGAACGAGCCCGGCTCGATCGTCGCGGTGACCGGCGCGAGCACGGGCACGTCGCGGCCCGGGCGGGTGACGCCGACCGCGTCCAGGACGACGGGGGCGGTCGCTACGGACGGGACGGCGGCGGTGCCTGCCGCGCGCTCGTGGTCGAGCAGGTCGAGCGCGTCGCCGGCGGCGGCCACGCCCTCCTGGCTCGCGTGGAAGTGCGAGCCCATCTGCTTCACCGGCAGGAACGCCTCGGGCGCGAGGAGCAGGACGAACAGGCCCGGCCCGAGCGCCATGTGTCCCTCGACGACGCGCAGGCCGATGCTCACGGCGACCAGCGCGACGCAGATGGTCGAGAACAGCTCGAGCGTGAACGACGACAGGAAGGCCATGCGCAGCGCCTTGACCGACTCGCGCCGGTGCTGGTCACCGACCTTGCGCAGGCCGCGGTCCTGACGGCGTCCGTGGACCTTGAGCACCCGCAGGCCATCGAGCACGTCGCCGAAGTGGGCGCCCAGGCGCTGCAGCGCCTCGTAGCGACGGTCGACCTTGTCGCGGGTCAGCTTGCCCACGAGCACCAGGAACATCACGACCAGCGGCAGCGTGATCGCGACGGTGAACGCGGCGACCAGGTCGGTCGTCGCGATCGCCACCACCACGGTGGCGGGGACGAGCGCGGTGAGCACGAGCTGCGGCAGGAACTTGCCGAAGTACGGGTCCAGGGCGTCCAGGCCCGGCCCCAGGAGGCTGACCACGCGCGCCGACTCGGGCCGGTCGCCGATCCGGCGCGGGTCGAGCACCGCCGCGGTCACCTCGTCGCGCAGCCCGCTCTTGACCGCGACGGACGCCCGCTCCGACAGCAGCGCGTGCACCCAGGCCAGGCCGGCGCGGGCGGTGAAGCACAGCGCCACGCCGGTCAGCATCGCTGCGGTGGCCGAGCGTCCCTCGAACCCCCGCGCGATCAGCCAGGCCAGCAGCGCGGCCTGCGCGACGACGACCACGGCGGTCGCCACGCCCACCGCGATGCTCGCGGCGAGGTAGCGGCGCACCGCGCGCGAGCGGCGCACCAGGCGGGGGTCGAGCGGCTTCACGGTCGGTCCTTCCCGCTCAGGACGCGGCGAGGGTCTCGGTCGGGATGTGGTGCGTCCCGATCCGCTTGCGGAAGACCCAGTACGACCAGGCCTGGTAGCCCAGGACGATCGGGGTGAACAGCCCGGCGACCCAGGTCATGATCGTGAGCGTGTAGTCCGTCGACGACGCGTTCTCGACCGTCAGGTTCCACGCCGGGTCCAGCGAGCTGGGCATGACGTCGGGGAACAGCCCGGTGAAGAGCATCACCGTGACCAGGGCGATCGCCAGGAAGGTGCCGGTGAACGCCCAGCCGTCACGCTGCGCCACCGCGGCGAGCAGGCCGCCGACGAGGGCGAGGGCGGCCAGCGCGCCGAGCACCCACACCGCCGTCTGGTCCTGGTCCATGCCGGTCCAGAAGATGAAGACCACGGCCAGCAGCGCCGCGCCGAGCCCGGCCTTGACCGCGAGCGCGTTCGCCCGGGTGCGGATGTCGCCGACCGTCTTGAGCGACACGAACATCGCGCCGTGCACGAGGAAGACCGACAGCGTCACCAGGCCGCCGAGCAGCGCGTACGGGTTGAGCAGGTCGAGCAGGGTGCCGACGAACTCCTTGTCGGCGTCGATCGGCACGCCGCGCACGATGTTGCTCAGCGCCACGCCCCACACGAACGCGGGCAGGAACGAGCCGACCATGATCGCCCGGTCCCAGCCCTTCTTCCAGGCGGCGCCCTCACGCTTGTGCCGGTACTCGAAGCCCACGGCGCGCACGATGAGCGCCACGAGGATCGCGAACAGCGGCAGGTAGAAGCCGCTGAACAACGTCGCGTACCACTCGGGGAACGCCGCGAAGGTGGCTCCGCCGGCGACGATGAGCCAGACCTCGTTGCCGTCCCAGACCGGGCCGATGGTGTTGAGCAGCACGCGCCGCTCGGTCTCGCTGCGGCCCATGACGGCCATGAGCATGCCGACCCCGAAGTCGAACCCCTCGAGGGTGAGGTAGCCGACCCACAGGACGGCGATGAGGATGAACCAGACGGTGGTGAGCTCCATGAGGATGCCTCTCAGTACGCGAACGCCAGGGGCGTGTCGTCGTCGACGTCGTCGGGGTGGCGGGGCGCGGCCTCGTCCGGCAGGCCCTTGTTGATGTAGGCCAGCAGGAGCTTGACCTCGATGACCGCGAGCACGCCGTACAGCGCGGTGAAGCCGATGAGCGACGTCAGGACGGTGCCGGCGCTGACCCCGGGCGAGACGCCCGCCGCAGTCGGCAGCATCCCGAACACCAACCACGGCTGGCGGCCCATCTCGGTGAAGATCCAGCCGAAGGAGTTGCCGAACAGGGGCAGGAACGGCAGCGCCACGCCGAGCCAGGCCCAGCGCCGGTGGGTGAGCGTGCGGCCCTTGCGCGTGACCCACAGCAGCCACGCGCCGGCGGCGGCCGCGGCCATGCCGAGGGCGATCATCCAGCGGAACGCCCAGTAGGTGACCGGGATGTTCGGCGAGTACTTCACGCCCTCGCCGTACTTCGCCTCGTACTCGGCCTGCAGGCTGTTGATGCCGCGCACCTCGGAGTCGAAGTCGCCGTTGGCCAGGTACGACAGCAGGTGCGGCACCTTGATCGACCACAGCTCGTGCTTCCCGTCGGGCGTGCCGACGGTCAGGATCGAGAAGGACGCCGGCTGCTCGTCCTCGTACAGGCCCTCGGCGGCGGCCATCTTCATGGGCTGGACGTCCATCATCACCTTCGACTGCATGTCGCCGGTGATGGCGACGCCGAGGCCGGAGATGACGAGGGTGACGGCGCCCAGGCGCATCGCGGTGCGCCAGGTGTCGGCGTGGCCGTCGTCCGAGCGGCGCACCAGCCGCCACAGCGCGACGCCGGCGACGAAGCCGCCGCCGACCAGGAAGCAGGCGGTGATCTGGTGCGGGAAGGTCACGAGGACGACCGGGTTGGTCATGACCGCCCAGAAGTCGGTGAGCTCGGCGCGGTTCAGCGTCTCGTTGAAGGTGAAGCCGACCGGGTTCTGCATGAACGAGTTCGCGGCGAGGATGAAGTAGGCACTGAGCACCGTGCCGATCGCGGCGATCCAGATCGTCGCGAGGTGGACGCCCGGCCGCAGCTTCTCCCAGCCGAAGATCCACAGGCCCAGGAAGGTCGACTCCAGGAAGAACGCGAGCAGGCCCTCGATGGCCAGCGGGGCGCCGAAGATGTCGCCGACGAAGCGGGAGTAGTCGCTCCAGTTCATCCCGAACTGGAACTCCTGCACGATGCCGGTGACGATGCCCATCGCGAAGTTGATCAGGAAGAGCTTGCCGAAGAACTTGGTGAGCCGCAGGTACTTCTCGTCCTGCGTGCGGAACCACGCGGTCTGCAGGCCGGCGACCAGGAACGACAGTCCGATCGTGATCGGGACGAAGAAGAAGTGGTAGACGGTGGTGATGCCGAACTGCCACCGCGCGATCTCGAGTGCTTCCATGCGAGGTCCTAGGGAAGGTCCGAACTACTACGAGTCGTAGTAACTACTACGGAGCGTAGTACGCTGGAGCGCACGGTCTCAACGAAGTACTACCTCACGTAGTAGAGAGGATGGTCACATGCCGCGGCTCGGGGAGCTGGAGCGCTCGGTCATGAACGCGCTCTGGGACGCGCCCGCACCGATGACGGTGCGCGAGGTGCAGGAGAAGCTCGACGAGCGCGACCTGGCCTACACGACCGTCATGACCGTGCTGGACCGCCTGGACAAGAAGGACATGGTCGTGCGCGAGCGCGACGGACGCGCCTACCGCTACGGCCCGGCCGTCTCCCGCGACGCCGCGACGTCCGAGCTGCTGCACGCCGTGCTCGACAGCGCCGGCGACGACCGCACCGCGGCGCTCGTCCACTTCGCCCGCACCGTCGACCCGTCCGAGGCGGCCGCCCTGCGCAGCGCGCTCGACGAGATCCTGGCGATGGACGACCGGTGACCCCGATCTGGCTGGGCCTGCTCGGGCTGGCGCTCGCGCTCCCCATCCCGGCCCTGCTCGCCCGCAGCACCTGGCCGCTCCGCGCGCCCCGCGCGGGCATCGTCATGTGGCAGTCGCTGGCCGTGGCGGCCATCCTCGCGACGTCCGGCGCCGGCCTGTCGACCGCGCTGTGGCTGGTGTCGGTCGACGACCCCTCCCCCTGGCGCGTCGCGCTGCACGTCGCCGTGCTCGGCATCGGCGTGCTCGTCTGGGCCCGGTTCTGGTGGGCGGCCTGGACGGTGTGGCGCCGCACCGGCGAGCGCCGTCGCCGCCAGCGCCACCTCGTCGACCTGCTCGGCGAGCCCGACGGCGCCGAGCCCGCGCTGCGCGTGCTGCGCCACGAGACGCCGATCGCCTACTGCCTGCCGGACCGCACGAAGGCCCGCGTCGTGGTCTCCAGCGGCACGATCGACCTGCTCGACGACGACGGCCTGCAGGCGGTGCTGGAGCACGAGCGCTCGCACGTCCGCTCCCGCCACGACCTGGTGCTCGAGGGGTTCGAGTTCCTGCGTGCCGCCTACCCGCGGTTCCTGCGCACCGACGCGCCGCTGCACCAGAGCCAGGTCATGGTCGAGCTGCTCGCCGACGACGCCGCGCGCCGCGTGGGCGGGGTGAAGCCGGTCGCGAAGGCGCTGGTCACCCTGGCCGACGCACCGACGCCGGCCGGTGCGCTCGGTCTCGGCTCGGCCGCGGCCGTCCGGCTGGACCGCCTGCGCGACCCCGACCCGAGCAACCGGCTCGCCGCCGCGTCGCTCTACCTGTTCTCGGCCGCCGTCGTCGTGGTCCCCACGGTCGCGATCGCGATCCCGTGGATGGTGCACGCCTGGAGCGTCCTGCTCGAGCGCTAGGCCTTCCGGTCCCTGAGCCTGTCGAAGGGACCCGAGCCTGCCGTCCGGTCCCTGAGCCTGTCGCCCGCTCCCAGAACCGGTCGGAGGACTAGGCGCGCGCGGCGGTGCGCAGCTCGGCGACGTCGCCGCGGGCGGCCCGCGCCGACGCCTGACCGGCCAGCTCGTCGGCGGCCACGTTGAGCGGCCACACCGTGCGGTCGGTCAGGTGCGCCTTGACCTTCTGGAAGAACACCGGGGTGCGGCTGTCGCGGCGCTCCTGCATGAGCGCGTAGATCGCCTGGACGATCTCCACGTTGGCCACGACCTCCTTCTTGGAGTTGCGCCACCCGTTGCGCGCCCAGCCCGCGGCCCACGTCGTCGAGCAGCCGATCGTGTACGCCGAGTCGGCCTGCAGCACGAGCGGACGTCCGGCGAAGTCGCGCAGCGCGTTCTCCACCGCCAGCAGCTCGCCGATGTTGTTGGTGCCCTCGACCAGCCCCCCGCACGCCGAGGTGCCGTCGTCGGCGACGTACGCCCAGCCGGTCGGACCGGGGTTGCGCACGCTCGACCCGTCCGTCCCGACCACGATCGCGCCGGGCAGCGCGAGGACGTCGGTGTGCGAGCGGGTCAGCGTCATGAAGGCTCCTGCGAGGGGGTTGGGGGGTGAGGCTCGGCGACCCTATCGGGCGCACGTCGCCGCACGGTCGCCCGAGGGGCTGATGACGGCGCGGCTGGGTGCTCGGCAGGGTGGGTTCGTCGAGCCCTCGGTGCGTGGTCGCCCGAGGGCTGATGACGTAGGAGTCAGGCGCTCGGCGCAGTGAGTTCGTCGACTCGCCCGAGCCCGCTCGCTGAGCTTGTCGAAGCGTCGAGAAAGGCTGGAATTCCGGGGATATCGCGTTGCTCCTGTCACCCCGTCGAGGTAGACTAGAACAAACGTTCGACACGGGGGTTACGGATGATCAGCGACCAGGTTCAGGCACTGCTGGAGGAGTCCAGCACGCTCGAGC
The DNA here is from genome assembly GCF_000312105.1 of Aeromicrobium massiliense JC14. Lineage (GTDB taxonomy): Bacteria > Actinomycetota > Actinomycetes > Propionibacteriales > Nocardioidaceae > Aeromicrobium > Aeromicrobium massiliense. Next base: position 547,559 of record NZ_HE978637.1, on the reverse strand, counting down.
CGTGGACGCTGACCGACCGCGAGATCCGGGCCGAACTCAAAGCCGCAGCCCGGGCAGCCGCCGCGTTGCAGGCGCTGACCGTTCGGCTCACCGCGGCCGCCGAGGATCGTGGCCTCCCCCGTGAGGACGGCTGCACCTCCCCCGCCGTCTGGCTGGCCAACACCACGAACGTGTCGAAGCGCGAGGCGTCGAAGCTCGTCTCGCTCACGCGGCTCGACCCGACGCGCGGCACCCTCACCCGCGAACGGTGGGCCACCGGCCGGCTGACGACCGAGCAGGCGCACATCATCCTCAAGGCGCTCGACGCCCTGCCGGAGTGGTTCGTGGACGAGCAGCACGACGACGCTGAAGCCACCCTCCTCGAACACGCCCGCGAGTTCGGGGCGGACGACCTGCGCCGGCTCGCGAACCGGATCGTCGAGGTCGTGGATCCCGACTCGGCCGACGAGATCATCGGCGCCCAGCTCGAGCGCCAGGAGAAGCAGGCCTGGGACGAGACCCACCTCTCCATCACCAGGATGGGACGAGGTCGCAGCAGCATCCGAGGCGTGCTCCCGGACGTGCAGGCCGACATGCTCAAGACCGTCCTCGAAGGGCTCGCCTCACCCCGCCGCGATGGCGCGATCTTCCGCGACGTCGACGGCGACCACTCCGACGCCGAGATCGGCCGCCTCGACCACGCCCGCCGGATGGGCTTGGCCCTGTGCGAGCTGGTCGAGCACCTCCCGCAGGACGCGTTCCCGCAGGCCGGCGGCGTCGCCGCCACGGTGACGATCAACATCGACTACGACGACCTGCGCGAGCGGGTCTCCCGGGCCACGCTTTCCACGGGCGCGAGCATGAGCGCATCGCAGGCCCGACGGCTCGCTTGCAGCGCCAGCCTGATCCCGGTGGTGCTCGACGGCGACTCCCGGGTGCTCGACCTCGGAACCAGCAAGCGACTGCACGACCGCTACCAGCGCATCGCCCTCGCCACCCGCGACAAGGGCTGCTCGTGGAAGGGCTGCGACCGGCCACCGGGCTGGTGCGAGGCCCACCACTTGGTCCCGTTCAGCCACGGCGGCGAGACCTCGATCGACAACGGCGCGCTCTTCTGCTTCTTCCACCACCACCTGCTCCACGACAGCGATTGGACCGCCCGGTTGAGTCAGGACGGCGTCGTCGAAGTCATCCCACCACCACGCATCGATCCACAGCAGCGACCCCTCCGCCACGCCCGCCACGTCAAGCACCGACCCCGCGTCCTCGAACCCGCCTGACTACCGTTGCCCGAGCCTGTCGAAGGCCCCCGCGCGCCTGCGCGCGACCGCGCCGCCCTGCCCCTCTACGCTCTCCCCATGCTGCGTCAGCGATTCGCCAGAGCCGTCACTCGTGTCATGGGCTACAAGATGGTCGGCGAGGTGCCGCCGAACGGCATCCTCGTGGGTGCGCCGCACACGTCCAACTGGGACTTCGTCACGATGCTGCTGGTCATGTGGCACGGCGGCGAGCACCCGCGGGTGCTGGTCAAGAAGCAGCTGTTCTTCTTCCCGCTCGGGCCGATCCTGCGGCTGTTCGGCGGCATCCCGATCGACCGCGAGAACGCGAGCACGATCGTCGCCGAGCTCGTCGACGAGGCCAAGGAGGGCGAGCACTTCCGGCTCGTCTTCGCCGCCGAGGGCACCCGCAGCAAGGGCGAGTACTGGAAGTCCGGCTTCTACCGCCTCTCGCAGCAGACCGGTCTGCCCGTGACGCTCGCGTTCTTCGAGCCCAAGACGAAGACGATGGGCTTCGGACCGAGCTTCGTGGCGTCCGGCGACGTCAAGGCCGACATGGACCTCGTCCGCGAGTTCTACGCCGACAAGGTGGGCATCCGACCGAAGAACGCCACGCTTCCCCGCCTCCGCGAGGAGGAGCGCGCCTAGCCGAGCCGGAACTGCGTGGAGCCATTGCCCCTCACCGTTCGGACGTCACCGCTTTTCACGCGACGTTCAACCTGAGCCAGAATCGGCTGCGGATCAGGCCGGGCGCCTTCCTTCGGATGATAGTCGGCCACCGCTGGGTAAATTTTCACAATCGCCTGCAACGCATCATTGATCGATTCCCTAACCGCTTCCTTCTGCGTCCCGTTGTAAATCTCGCCACTCAGTACTCGCTTGGCTACGTCTACTGCATAGGCGACGTCTTCGTCAGCAGATCCCCGGAGGTTGTATTCCACCTCCTCCTGAAGGCGCTCCGCAAGCTCCTTCGCCGCAGAATCCGAGATTTTGCGCGACCACACAGCAGGCCAGTGCACTCCACTGTTCAGCATCTCATCGCGATATTTTGGCTGGCCGCCGCTGGCAACGGCGAATGCGAAGAACTCTGTGATTTCGCGCGCAGGACCCAGACGCTGCAGCATCCCTGTGACCTTCTCCCACTGGTCAAGCCCCACGTATCCAGTAGCAAGTAGTCGGAGATAGGTCTTTCGCGCACGTGGCAGCAGACCCGCAGGAATGTTCTCAAGTTCGATCTGAGAGGTCATATCAGTGATGAGCGCGCGACGTCCAGGGCCAGCATGGGCGCGAAAGACGCGCGCGTGGCGAATTTCAATTTCCTCCAACGACCGCTCAATTCGGTCCAAGCGAGCCGCGGACACAAAGTGCTTGTTGCGAGAGGCGTCCGGCGAGGGCCCATCCACTAGGCGCATAAGAAACTCACCATGCAGGGATGAGATCTCGTCCGGTGAGAGCTCCTCCGTAGAATCAGAAAGCACGATAGTCCGCAAGCCCACAGCGCGATACAACTCTTCGAGGACCGGGTTTGGTTGCGTTCGCACGATATATGAAGGCGTCCGATCGGCTTCTGGAACATCCTTCATCATTTCGAGCAGTTTGAACCAGATTACGCGGATATTGATATCTCGGAAACTGTAACCCATAAACAGCACTGATCGCCCGAGTAGATCCGAGCGAAATTTCAGGTCCATCGGCGACTCGAAATCGAGCCTTCTGTAGTACGAGGACTCAGTCAGCACCAGTGAGTCTTCGTGCTTCAAGTCGCCATGATACTTGACGATTTGAGTCTTCGTCGTGTCCGCCAGCGCCACATCTTTGGGCAGAACGACCGACGACGCCGGAACACCTAGCTGTTTGTAGGTGCGCTCGAGGATATCGTCGTAGTTCGTGGTGTATATCTGCGGCGCCCCCAAATTCACCAACTCCACATGCGATCCGGAAACGGTTGGATCGACGTCCGCAGCGAGACCGCGCTCCAAGAGGTGACGGATCGGGCCGATATGACGATCTGACTTGAGGTAAAGGTACTCAGCGACCTGAAGCAGATCATCATTCGCGAACTCGAGGATCGAGTCAAATTCTGGGAGGTCCTTGTCCATCTCAGCCGCCACGTTCCGCAGCATGGTTTCCCAGTCAGGAAGACCGACCGCGACCGAAAGTCCCGCACCAACGAATGGGATGACCCGCCGTTGCTGGGTCAGCAGGAATAGTTCCTCTGGAATTCGCATATCGGCAGACTAGTCGCCCTGCCGCAACCTGTTCAGGAATCTGGCGAGACCGCCAGCTTCTCGAGCACGGCGCGGACGACGTCCGGGACCGGCGTCACGGTGCGCTCGGCGCCGGCGACGTAGACGTGGACGAACTTCCCCACGGCGGCGGGCTCGTCCGAGTCGCCCTGGAACAGGCCGATCTCGTAGACGACGCTCGAACGTCCGAGCTTCGTCACTGCCAGGCCCGCCTGGACGTCGCCGGGGAAGCGCAGCTCGCGCAGGTAGCGGCAGCCGGTCTCGGCGACGACGCCGTACGCGTCGAGCTCGCGCGTGTCGGTGCCCGTCGCCTCGATCAGGTAGCCGTTCACGGCGGTGTCGAAGTAGGAGTAGTAGACGACGTTGTTGACGTGGCCGTAGACGTCCTCGTCCTCCCACCGTGTCGTGATGGTGCGCAGCACCGGGTAGTCGCCCCGGCGTCGCTCCGTCGTCCTCTGCTCGCTCATGCGGGCTCCTCCTCGCGCAGGCGCTGGCTGATGACGGCCGAGACGCCGTCGCCGCGCATCGAGACGCCGTAGAGCGCGTCCGCGACCTCCATCGTGCGCTTCTGGTGCGTGATGACGATCAGCTGGCTGCTCTCGCGCAGCTCCTCGTAGATCTCGAGCAGGCGGCCCAGGTTGGTGTCGTCGAGCGCCGCTTCGACCTCGTCGAGGATGTAGAACGGGCTCGGCCGCGCCTTGAACAGCGCCACCAGGAACGCCACGGCCACGAGCGAGCGCTCGCCGCCCGACAGCAGCGAGAGCCGCTTCACCTTCTTGCCCGGCGGGCGCGCCTCGACGTCGATGCCGGTGGTGAGCATGTTGTCTGGGTCGGTCAGCAGGATGCGTCCCTCGCCGCCGGGGAACAGCCGGCTGAACACGTGGGTGAACTCGCGCTCCACGTCATGCCAGGCGGCGGTGAAGACCTCCTCGACCTTCACGTCGACGTCCTGGACGATCTCCATGAGGTCCTGGCGGGTGCGGCGCAGGTCGTCGAGCTGGTCGGACAGGAACTGGTGCCGCTCCTCCAGCGCGCTGAACTCCTCCAGCGCGAGCGGGTTCACCTTGCCCAGCATCGCGAGGTTCTTCTCGGCCTGGCGCAGGCGCTTCTCCTGCTCGGCCCGCACGTACGGCACGGTGCGCGGCGCCGGCTCGGACTCCGGGTCGTCGGGGTCCGCCGGCGCGGACGGCTCGGCGTCGGGGTCGGCCGGCGGCGCCCAGGTGGACGGGTCGTCGAGCACCGGCACCGGGACGTCCGGGCCCAGCTCGGCGATCAGCGTCTCGGGCTCGATGCCGAGCTCGTCCTGCGCGCGCTGGCTGAGCGCCTCGATGCGCAGCCGCTTCTCGGCGCGGGCCAGCTCGTCCTTGTGGGCGGCGTTCGTGAGCGTCTCCAGCTCGGTGCTGAGCTCGCGCAGGCGGGCCCGGACGTCGCGCAGCTCGTGCTCGCGCCCGCGGCGGCCCTCCTCGATCTCGGCCCGGACGGCGGCCGCCGCGTCGATCGACGTGCCCAGCCGCTCCAGCACCGGCTCCCCCGCCGCGACGACGGCACCGGCGGCCTCCGCCTCCCGGCGCAGCCGCTCGCGTCGCTCGGCCGCCTTGGCCCGCGCCTCGCGCTCGGCCTGGGCGGCCTTGCGCAGGCTCGTCACCTGGCTGGCGAGCGACGTGGCCCGCTCCTCGTTCGTGCGCAGCGCGAGCCGGGCGTCCATCTCGGCCTTGCGGGCGGTGGACGCCTGCTCGGCGAGCCGCTCCATCTCGGCGGTGTCGGGCTCCTCCTCGGGCGCCGACTCGGCCTGCTCGAGCCGGTCGGCCAGCTCGGCGAGCGACGTCTCGTCCTTCTCGCGAGCCTCGGCGGCACGCGTGCGCGAGGCCTCGAGCCGCTCGGCCTCCGCCTTCGCCGCCGTGACCGTCGCCCCGAGCTGCTCCAGCTTGGACGCGACGGCCGCGACCTCGGCGTCGGACTCGTGCAGGCGCGACAGCGCGGCCTCGACCCGGTCGACGGCCTCGGCGTGCTCGGCCTGGACGCTGCTGAGCTCGAAGCGCATCCGCTCCAGAGACGCAGTGACCTCGGTGAGCTCGCCGGACGTCTTCTCGATCGCGGCCTGCACCTCGAGCAGGCTCTGCTGCTTGCCCGAGCCGCCGTGCGCGAAGTGGGCCCCGAGCACGTCGCCCTCGCGGGTGACGGCGGTGACGTCGGCCTCGGCGTGGACGAGCGCGCGGGCGGCGTCGAGGTCGTCGACCACGGCGACCTTGAACAGCAGCCGGGCCAGCGAGCCGCGCAGCGTCTCGGGGGCCTCGACGACGTCGAGCGCGTAGACCGCGCCGTCGGGCAGGCCGGGCCAGGCCGCGTCGTCGACCGGACCGCCGGCGAGCAGCATGCCCGCGCGGCCGAGGTCCTCGTCCTTGAGCCGGGCCATGGCGCCGAGCGCGCCGTCGACGCCCTCGACCGCGATCGCGTCGGCCGCCGTGCCGAGCGCCTCGGCGACCGCCTTCTCGTACCCGGGCTGCACCGTCAGCAGCGCCGCGACCGAGCCGAGCAGGCCGTCGACCTGCTCGCTGACCGCCAGCAGCGCACCGGCGCCGTCCTTGCGGGCGAGGCCGGACTCCAGCGCGTCCTTGCGCGCGGTGAGTGCGGCCTGCGAGCGCTCGGCCTCGGCGATGCGGGCCCGGACGTCGTCCAGCCGGGCGGCCAGCTCGGTGGCGGCCGTCTCGGCCTCCTCGTGCTCGCGGTCGAGTCCGCCCTCGCCGTCGAACAGCCCGGCGATCGTCGACTCCAGCGCGGTGTACTCCTGCTGGGCCGAGCGCGAGCGCTGAGCGGCCTCGTCGCGGGCCGCCTCCAGCCGCTCGATCTCCTGACCGGCCGCGTCGACCCGGCTCTGCGCGGCGTTGACCTGGCCGTGCAGCCGGGCCAGGCCCTCGCGCCGGTCGGCGGCGGCGCGCAGCAGGCCGGCGATGCGCCGCTCCTCGGTCGAGTACGCCGTCTCGGCTTCGCCCCGGGCGGAGACGGCGGTCTCGAGCTCGGCGGACGCGGCCTCGACCGCCTCGCGCAGCGCGTCCAGGCGGGCCTGCACCTCGTCGGCGTCGGCCTCGATGTCCTCGGGGTCGCGACCCTGCGGCCGGTCCTCGGCCTGCGACGTGGCCATGCGGACGCGCTCCTGAGCCAGGTTCAGCGTGCCGCGGATGCGCTCGCGCAGGCCGGACAGCTGGTACCAGGTCTCCTGGGCGGCCGAGAGCGCCGGCGAGTCGGCGGCGAGCCGCTCCTCGACCTCGGACTCGGACTGTCGCGCCTGCGAGATCGCCGCCTCGACGGCCTTGCGCCGCTCGCGCAGCGCGGTCTCGTCGGCCAGCTCGGTCTGCAGCTGCTCCAGCGCGGTGGCCAGGTCGTCGGCGAGCAGACGGGCGCGGGCGTCGCGGACGTCGGCCTGGATGACGACGGCGCGACGGGCCACCTCGGCCTGGCGGCCCAGCGGCTTGAGCTGGCGGCGCAGCTCGGTGAGCAGGTCCTGCAGGCGGGTCAGGTTGCCCTGGGTCGCCTCCAGCTTGCGCAGCGCCTTCTCCTTGCGCTTGCGGTGCTTGAGGACGCCCGCGGCCTCCTCGACGAAGCCGCGGCGCTCCTCGGGCGTGGCGCGCAGGACGCTGTCGAGCTGGCCCTGCCCGACGACGACGTGCATCTCGCGGCCGATGCCGGAGTCGCTGAGCAGCTCCTGGACGTCCAGCAGACGGCACGAGCTGCCGTTGATCGCGTACTCGCTGCCGCCGTTGCGGAACAGCGTGCGCGAGATCGTGACCTCGGAGTACTCGATCGGCAGCGCGCCGTCGGTGTTGTCGATGGTGAGCACGACCTCGGCGCGGCCCAGCGGCGGGCGCCCGGACGTGCCGGCGAAGATGACGTCCTCCATCTTGCCGCCGCGCAGGCTCTTGGCCCCCTGCTCGCCCATGACCCAGGCGAGGGCGTCGACGACGTTGGACTTGCCCGAGCCGTTGGGGCCCACCACGGCCGTGATGCCGGGCTCGAGCTGCAGGGTCGTCGAGGACGCGAACGACTTGAACCCACGGATCGTGAGGCTCTTCAAGTACAACGGACGCTCCTGCCAGGCGGTGGTGGGTTCACCCTAGTGGCCCCGGAACGACGGGCGTGGCAGGTCCGGCCACGCGTCGTGGCCGGTGACGAGGTCAGTGCGAGACGGACTCGAGCAGGTCGTCGGGGTTGAGCGCGTCGACCCGCTCGCTGAGGGCGGCGTTGAGCGCGTCGTTCTCGGACTGCAGGCGGGCGACCTCGGCCTGGAGGTCGGCGACGCGGCGACGCAGGGTCGCGAGCTCGTACTGGTGGTGCGCCGGGGCGCCGACGGCGCCGAGCAGGGCCTTGGCCATGGGTGGTTTCTCCGCAGGATCCTGGGGTGGGACGGAGCCGCGGGTCGCGCGATCTCCGTCTGCCAGTATCACCCCGCAGGGCCCGGAGGGTCAACCTGGACGGCGTCGGGCTCGCGCCCGGTACGGTCGAGCGCGTGACCGACCTCTTCGCCGCGCCCCAGGACGCCTGGCAGCGCGTCTCCCCCGCCCTCGCGACGCGCGACCGCGTCGTGGCTGCGGCCTTCTGGCTTCCGTTCGCCGTCGCCGGCGTCGTCGTCGCCGTGCTCCCGCTGCCGGTCTGGGCCCGCGTCCTGGGCGGGGCCGTCGCCGTGGTGGCGCTCGTCGGCCTGGCCGTCGACTGGTCGCTGGCCGAGCGCCGTCGCGCCCGCCGCGGCTACCTGGAGACCGACGACGAGGTCCTGCTGACCGAGGGCGTGATGTTCCGCTCGATGACCGTCGTCCCCTACGGCCGGCTGCAGTACGTCGACGTCGAGGCCGGGCCGCTGCAGCGCCGGCTGGGCATCGCGACCCTCACCGTCCACACCGCCAGCCCGCGCACCGCGGCCGAGCTGCCGGGCCTGCCGGCGGACGAGGCGGCGCGGCTGCGCGGCGTCCTCACCGAGCGGGTCCGCGAGCGGGGCGCCGGTGTCTGAGCGCGAGGGCACCCGGACCCACCCGCTGACCCCGCTCGCCGAGGGAGTCACCGCCGCGCGTTGGCTCGCCGGCATCGTGATCGTCGGGCTCGTGACCGGTGAGTCGTGGGTGCGGCACGTGCCGTGGTGGGCCGCCGTGCTCGGCGTGCTCGGCCTGGGCCTGCTCGCGGGAGGCGGTACCGCCGCCGGATGGTGGTTCACCCGGTACGTCCTGGACACGACCGAGCTGCGCCAGACCAGCGGCATCCTCGTGCACACGTCGCGTCGGGTGCCGTACGAGCGCATCCAGTCCGTCGACGTCACCGAGCCGTTCCTGGCCCGCGTCCTCGGTCTGGCCCAGCTCGACGTCGAGAGCGCCGGCGGCGCGGACTCGACCACGAGCCTGAAGTACCTGCCGCTGCACGAGGCCCAGCACATGCGGGCGTGGCTGCTCGAGCGCGCCGGCGGCGCCGACGCGGCGGACCACACCACGCCGGACGCGAGCGATCATGCCGACGTCCCCGACGCCGCCGAGGCCGTTCCCGCACTGGCTGAGGCGACCGACCGAATCGTCGTGCCGCTCAAGCAGCTCGTGCTCGGCACCCTGGTCCGGCTGGACGTCGCCCTGACGACGTTCGCGGCCGTCGTCCTGTTCGCGGTCGGCGTGGTCGGCGGCATCCTGGCGCAGGACTGGGCGTTCGTGTTCTTCGCCGTGCCGGTCGTGCTGGGGCTCGGCCAGATGCTGACGACCCGCATCGTGCAGAACTGGGGCTTCACGCTGGAGCGCCGCGGACGCACGTTGCGCATCGAGCGCGGGCTGCTCTCGCGGGTCTCGCAGACCGTGCCGCTCGACCGCGTGCAGGGGCTGATCGTCGCCGAGCCGATGGTCTGGCGCCGGCTCGGCTGGGCCCACCTGGAGGTCGACGTCGCCGGGTACGGGGCGGGCTCGGCCGGCGACGACGGGCTCGAGGACCGCGCCACGCTGCTCCCCGTGGCGTCCCGCGCGGACGCCCTCGCGCTCGTGACGCGCATGCTCGGCGGCGTCGACGTCGAGGCCGTGCCCCGCACGTCCGCGACGCGCAAGGCCCGCACGCTCGACCCGCTCCAGTGGAAGCGCCGCTGGCTCGGTCTGGACGACCACGTCCTGGTCTCCCGGCGTGGACGCTTCCGGCTGGTCACGCACGTGGCACCGGTGCGCAAGATCCAGTCGGCCGGCCTCACCCAGGGACCGCTGCAGCGCCGGCTCGGGCTGGCGACGCTCGTCGTCCACGCCCCGCCCGGGCCGCTGCTCGCCGACGCCGAGAACCTCGACTCTTCCGACGTCCGCGCGGCGCTCGAGCGCCTGCGTCCGCTGCTCGACCGCCCCGCTCCCGTGGTCGGTCCGCCGGTCTAGCCGGCGGCGGCGTCAGCCACCCGACGCCTCGTCGGCGGACTCGAGCGCGATCTCGCCGCGCAGCTCGCGGCTGTCCATCCAGCCGTCCGGGACGACCACCTTGCGCGGCGAGCCCTGCCGGCCGCGCGGCGTGCCGAGCACCTCGACCGGGAACTCCTCGTCCGGGTCGAGCTCGTCCAGCAGCGCGTCGAGGGCGGCGTACGACGACACCGTGCCTAGGCGGGTGCGCACGTCCGAGCCGGCGCGGAAGCCCTTGAGGTACCAGGCCACGTGCTTGCGGAACTCGATGCAGCCGCGCTCCTCGCCCATGATGTCGCCGAGCAGCTGGGCGTGCCGGCGCATGACGGCGGCGACCTCGCCCAGCGTGGGGAGCGCGCGCACCTGCTCGCCGGCGAACGAGGCGGCCAGGTCGCGGAACAGCCACGGACGTCCGAGGCAGCCGCGCCCGACGACGACGCCGTCGCAGCCGGTCTCCTCGACCATACGGATCGCGTCGGACGCCTCCCAGATGTCGCCGTTGCCGAGCACCGGGATGTCGACGGCGGCCTTGAGCTCCGCGATCGCGCTCCAGTCGGCGTGGCCGGAGTAGTGCTGCACCGCGGTGCGCCCGTGCAGGGCGATGGCGGCGGTGCCGGTGTCCTGCGCGATGCGGCCGGCGTCCAGGAACGTCAGGTGCTCGTCGTCCAGACCCTTGCGGGTCTTCATCGTCACCGGGACGCCGTAGGGCGCGGCGGCGGACACGGCGGCGGTGAGGATCTGGCCGAGCAGCTTGTCCTTCCAGGGCAGCGCCGCTCCCCCGCCCTTGCGGGTGATCTTGGGGACGGGGCAGCCGAAGTTCAGGTCGACGTGGTCGACGCCGTGCTCGGCGCAGAGGATCTCCACGGCCTTGCCGATGTAGAGCGGGTCGGTGCCGTACAGCTGCACCGAGCGGAACTTCTCGTTCTCGGCGAAGCCGAGCATCGCGCGGCTCGTGCGGTCACCCTCGACCAGGCCGCGGGACGTGATCATCTCGCACACGTACAGCCCGGCGCCCTGCTCGGCGCAGAGCTGGCGGAAGGCGACGTTCGTGACCCCCGCCATCGGCGCGAGGACGACCGGGACCTCCACCTCGAGGTCGCCGAGCCGCAGCGGACCGGGGAGCGTCGACGTGCTGGACATGACGCCCATTGTCCCAGGCGAGGCCCGGTGGCCGAAATCCGTCAGGCGGCGGGACGCCAGCGCACGGCGTCGGCCTGCGCGCCGGTGACCAGGTCGACCGACTGCAGGGTGGCGCCCTTCGGCACCAGGTACACCAGGCACGCCTTGGCCGACTGGCCCACGGCCAGGGACGCCGGGAGCGCGTTCGTGCGGCACGGCTTCACCTGTCCGACGATGCGGCTGGGCTGCGTCAGCACGTTCCCCGAGTCGCGCGCCAGCAGCGGCACCTGGACGTTCTGCAGCGCCGCGGGCCCGCGGTTGGTCGCCGTGACGTCGACGTAGTACGGCGTCGACGCCTTGGTCTGGGCGTCTAGCGAGAACGAGCGCAGGTCCTTGATCGTGCCCGTCCGAACGCGGTTGATGGTCACGTTCAGCACGGTGGGATCGGCCTCGGGTCGCTCCCAGACGACGTCCGCCGCCGTGCCCGGCGCGAGCGTCGTGCCGGGCTCGGTGATCGTGACGCCGTCCGGGACGGCGAAGCCCTCCGGCACGCCGGCCGTCGTGGCGGACGCCGTCGGCTCGGCGGGCTCGTCGTCGCCGGTGCACGCCCCCAGCAGGAGCGTTCCGGCGAGGACGGCGCCGGCCAGGCGCAGCAGCTTCGTGGTCACGGCGTCAGTATGCAAGACCGCTGCTCAGCACCCGACCAGGCGCGCGCCGAGCCACTGGGTCACCTGCGAGAGGGCGACGCGCTCCTGCACCATCGTGTCGCGCTCGCGGATGGTGACCGCCTGGTCGTCCAGCGTGTCGAAGTCGACGGTGATGCAGAACGGGGTGCCGACCTCGTCCTGGCGGCGGTAGCGACGGCCGATCGCGCCGGCGTCGTCGAAGTCGACGCTCCACAGGCCGCGCAGCTCGGCGGCGAGGTCCTTCGCGGCCGGCGTGAGCTTCTCGTTGCGCGACAGCGGGAGCACGGCGGCCTTGTACGGCGCCAGGCGCGGGTCGAGCTTGAGCACGGTGCGCTTGTCGACGCCGCCCTTGGCGTTCGGCGCCTCGTCCTCGGCGTACGCGTCGACCAGGAAGGCCATCATCGACCGGTTCACGCCGGCCGCGGGCTCGATGACATACGGCGTCCAGCGCTCGTTCTTCTCCTGGTCGAAGTACGACAGGTCCGAGCCGGAGTGCTTGCTGTGCGTGCTCAGGTCGAAGTCGGTGCGGTTCGCGATGCCCTCGAGCTCGCCCCACTCCGAGCCGGCGAACTGGAAGCGGTACTCGATGTCGACGGTGCGCTTGGAGTAGTGCGACAGCTTCTCGGCCGGGTGCTCGTAGAAGCGCAGGTTGTCGGCCTGGATGCCCAGGTTTGTGTACCAGTCCATGCGGGCCTTCATCCAGTACTCCTGCCACTCCTCGTCGGTGCCCGGCTCGACGAAGAACTCCATCTCCATCTGCTCGAACTCACGGGTGCGGAAGATGAAGTTGCCCGGCGTGATCTCGTTGCGGAAGCTCTTGCCGATCTGGCCGATGCCGAACGGCGGCTTCTTGCGCGAGGACGTCATGACCTGGGCGAAGTTCACGAAGATGCCCTGGGCGGTCTCCGGACGCAGGAAGTGCAGGCCCTCCTCGCTCTCGACCGGGCCGAGGAAGGTCTTGAGCAGCCCGTTGAACATGCGCGGCTCGGTCCAGGCGCCCTTGGTGCCGCAGGCGGCGCAGACGATGAGGTCCATCGAGACGGAGTCGGGGTCGTCGATGCCCTTCTTCTCCGCGTAGGCCTCCTGCAGGTGGTCCTGGCGGTAGCGCTTGTGGCAGTTGAGGCACTCGACGAGCGGGTCGACGAACGCGGCGAGGTGGCCCGAGGCCTCCCACACGGCGGTCGGCAGGATGACCGAGGAGTCCAGGCCCACGACGTCCTCGCGGCTCTGGACCATCGTGCGCCACCACTGACGCTTGATGTTGTCCTTGAGCTCGACACCCAGCGGCCCGTAGTCCCAGGCGCTCTTGGTGCCGCCGTAGATCTCGCCGCACTGGTAGACGAACCCGCGTCGCTTCGCGAGGGAGATGACGGTGTCGATGGTCGAGGCCATGGGTGGAGCTCCGTTCCGGCTGGGTGTCGGCGGGTGGGCGGCTGCCCGGCGGGACGTCGTGACGTCCCGCGCCCGAGGAAGCCTCACGATACTCGGCACGCCCCGGCGAGCGGACCCGGGGAGCGCCGCGTGACCGGCGCCACCCGCGGGCTTTTTGACAACCGTTCCCAGAACGAGTGAGAATGGTTCTCATGAGACGTTCCGCCCTCCTGGCCGTGCCCGCCCTCGCCCTCGTCCTGACCGCGTGCGGCGGCTCCGGCTCCGACAGCGGCAAGCCCGAGGTCGTGGCGGCCTTCTACCCGTACGCCTGGGCGGCCGAGCAGGTCGGCGGCGACCTGGTGGACGTCTCCAGCCTCACCTCCCCCGGCGTCGAGGCCCACGACCTGGAGCTCACGGCCAAGCAGGTCGCCTCCGTGCAGGACGCGGACCTGGTGATCTACCAGCGCCAGTTCCAGGCCGCCGTCGACGACGCCGTCGAGCGTGCCGGCCGCGACGAGGGCACGACGCTGGACGTCGCCGAGACCGTCGAGATGCTCGACGCCCCGGAGGGTGCGCACACCCACTCGCACGCCGAGGAGGGCGACGAGCACGCCCACGAGGAGGAAGAGGGCCACGACCACGCCGAGGAGGGGCACGAGGGCCACGACCACGGCGACACCGACCCGCACCTGTGGCTCGACCCGACCAACATGGAGAAGGTCGTCGCGGCGGTCGCCGACCACCTGTCGGAGGTCGATCCCGACCACGCCGACGCGTACGCGGCCAACGCCGAGGCCGTCACCGGTCAGCTGACCGACCTCGACCAGCGGTTCACCACCACCCTCGCGAAGTGCGAGCGCCGCACCATCGTCACCAGCCACGCGGCCTTCGCCTACCTGGCCCACAAGTACGACCTGGAGCAGATCTCGATCGCCGGCATCGACCCCTCCAACGAGCCGAGCGCGGCCCAGCTCGCGGCCATCTCCGACGAGGTCAAGGAGGAGGGCGTGACGACGATCTTCACCGAGCGACTGGTGAGCCCTGCCGTGGCCGAGACGGTGGCACGGCAGACTGGTGCCGAGACGGCCGTGCTCGACCCGCTCGAGGGGCTGTCGGACGAGACCTCCCAGGAGACGTACCTGACCATCATGGATGCCAACCTCGACGCACTGGCCACCGCCAACGGGTGCGCATGACCACTGCCGAACCCCTCGTCGTCCGCGGGCTCGACGTCCGCCTCGACGGCCGCCCGGTGCTCGCCGGCGTCGACCTCACGGTCGGCTCCGGCGAGCTCGTCGCGCTCCTGGGCGCGAACGGCTCGGGCAAGTCGACCCTGGTCAAGACCGCGGTCGGCCTGCTGCCCGCCTCCGGCGGCTCGGTCGAGCTGTTCGGCACGCCGCTGTCGCGCTTCCACGACCACGCGCGCCTCGGCTACGTCCCGCAGCGCTCCGGCGCGGCGCCCGGCGTCCCGGCCACCGTCACCGAGGTCGTGCTGAGCGGACGCCTCTCGCGGCGCCGGCTCATGACCCGTCCGGGACGCACCGACCGCGCGGCGGCCCAGCGGGCCATCGAGCAGGTCGGCATGGCCGAGCTCAGCCGGCGTCCGGTGGCCGAGCTCTCCGGCGGCCAGCACCAGCGCGTCCTCATCGCACGCGCCCTGGCCGGCGAGCCCGAGCTGCTGGTCATGGACGAGCCCACCGCAGGCGTCGACCGGCACCACACCGCCGCGATCGCCGAGCTCGTCGGCGAGCTCACGGCGTCCGGCACCGCGGTGCTGCTGGTCGCCCACGACCTCGGCCCGGTCGAGCCGTACGTCGACCGGGCCGTCGTCCTGCGTGACGGCCACGTCGTCTACGACGGGTCCTGCGGGGGCGTCCGCGACGACATGCACCACGACCACGCGCACCACGCCCACCCCAAGGTGGTCGACCCGGCCGACGTCGTGCCCACGAAGGGGGTCTGGTGATGCTCGAGCTGCTCGACTACCCGTTCATGCGCATGGCCCTCGTCGCCGCGCTGTTCACCGGCCTCACCGCGCCGGCCATCGGCACCTACCTGGTGCAGCGGCGGCTCTCGCTGCTCGGTGACGGCCTCGGCCACGTCGCCCTGACCGGCGTCGCGCTCGGCCTGCTGACCAACGTCGCCCCGCTCGTCACGGCCGTGGTCGTGGCCGTGCTGGGCGCGATCCTGGTCGAGGCGCTGCGCGCCTGGAGCAAGACGCCCGGCGACGTCGTGCTGGCGCTGCTGTTCTACGGCGGCATCGCCGGTGGCGTGCTGCTCGCCGGCCTGGCCGGCGAGAGCGGCGCCGCGCTCAACTCCTACCTGTTCGGCTCGATCGTGACGATCTCGGAGTCCGACCTGTGGCTGGTCGCCGCGCTCGGCGTCGTCGTCCTGGTGCTCGCCGTGGGGCTGCGCCCGCAGCTGTTCGCGGTCTGCCAGGACGAGGCGCACGCCCGGGTCAGCGGCCTGCCGGTGCGCTTCTACAGCATCCTCATCGCCGTGCTGGCCGCCGTGACCATCACGGTCGCGATGCGCACGGTCGGCCTGCTGCTCGTCTCCGCGCTCATGGTCGTGCCCGTCGCGACCGCCCAGCAGCTGACCCGCAGCTTCCGCTCGACCCACGTCGCCGCGATGGGCCTCGGCCTGCTCGCGGCCGTCTCCGGCGTCGTCGTCAGCTACGAGGTCGACACCCAGCCCGGACCCACGATCGTCCTGCTCGCCCTGGCCAGCTTCCTCGTCGCCGCGCTGCTGCGCACCGGCGTGCTGCTCGTCCGGGGCCGTCGCACCCCGGAGGTGGCCGATGCCTGAGATCCCCCGCAACACCCGCCAGCGTCGCGCTGTGACCGCCATCCTGGACGACCTGGACGGCTTCGCGAGCGCCCGCGAGATCCACGACGTCCTGTCGCAGCGCGGCGAGTCGGTCGGCCTGTCGACCGTCTACCGCACGCTGCAGGCACTCGTGGACGCCGAGGAGCTCGACGCCCTGCGCGCCGACGACGGCGAGACCCGGTTCCGCCGCTGCAGCACCGGGCACCACCACCACCTGGTGTGCCGCCAGTGCGGTCGCACCGTCGAGGTCGAGGGCCCGACCGTCGAGCGCTGGGCCGACTCGGTCGCCGCCGCGCACGGCTACGCCGACGTCTCCCACACGCTGGAGATCTTCGGCACCTGCTCCACCTGCCGCGCCTGACGTCGGTTCCGGTTCGCGCTGGGAGTGACGTTGTGCACGCCTCGCACGGCGTGTCGCGTACAGAACGTCACGCTCAGCGGGTGGGTGAGCGGCTCGCCGGACGTGGGACCATGGAGCACGTGCCCGAGACGCTGACCGTGCTGCCGCAGGACGTGTGGCTGCCCCGTGCGCAGGCGCACCGCGAACGGGCCGAGCGGTGGACGCTCCCCCACCTCGAGCGGCGCGACCGGGGCGAGAAGCACCCGGTCGAGGACTTCCTGTTCGACTACTACGACCTCGCGCCGTCCAAGCTCGCCCGCTGGCACCCGGGGCTCGACGTCGTCCTTGAGGGGCCGGCCACCGCGGAGTATGCGGCGCTGGGTGCCTACCTCGACCTCGGCGACGGGCGCGTCACGGCTGACCCGGCCCGCCTGGCCAAGCGCCTGCGCGGACTCACCTGGACGCGCGAGCTGCTGTCGCGCACCGCGTCACGTCCGGGACGCTTCGGCTGCTTCGGGATGCACGAGTGGGCGATGGTCTACCGCACCGACGCCCCGCGGCACCCGCACCCGCTGCGACTCGGCGCCGACGGCACGGCGGACGTCGTGGAGTCCCACCAGCTCGCCTGCACGCACACCGACGCGTTCCGCTTCTTCACCTCCGCCGCGGCGCCGCGCAACCCCGTGCAGCTCACGCGCGAGAACCAGCTCGAGCACGAGCAGCCGGGCTGCCTGCACGCCAACATGGACCTGTACAAGGTCGCCCACCGGCTGCTGCCGTTCGTCGAGGCGACCGTCGTGCTGGACTGCTTCGAGCTGGCGCGCGAGATCCGGACGACCGACATGGAGGCCTCCCCCTACGACCTCACCGCGTTCGGCTACGAGCCGCTGCCGGTCGAGACCCCTGAGGGCAAGGCCGAGTACGTCCGCCGGCAGCGCGGCTTCAGCGAGCGGGCCAACGTCCTGCGCGAGCGCCTGCTCGCCGACGTCGACGCCCTCCTCGCCCGGGTGTGAGCCGGACGCACGAGGGCCCCGCGACCGGGTCGGTCGCGGGGCCCTCGTGACGGGGATCAGAAGTTGATCATGTGTCCCGCGAGGCCGTGGAAGCCCTCCTGCAGGGCCTCGCTCAGCGTCGGGTGGGTGTGGACGTTGCGGGCCAGCTCGAGCGCGCCGAGGTCCCACTTCTGGGCCAGCGTCATCTCGGGCAGCAGCTCCGAGACGTCCGGGCCGATCATGTGGGCGCCGAGCAGCTCCAGGTGCTTGGCGTCGGCGATGATCTTGACGAAGCCGACCGCGTCGCCGAGGCCGTGGGCCTTGCCGTTCGCGGTGAACGGAAACTTGGTGACCTTGACGTCGTAGCCCTCGTCCTTGGCCTGCTGCTCGGTGAGGCCGAACGAGGCGACCTGCGGCGAGCAGAACGTGGCGCGCGGCATCATGCGGTAGTCGCCGAGCGTCATGGTCTCGGCGCCGGCCAGCGTCTCGGCCGCGACGACGCCCTGCGCCTCGGCGACGTGCGCCAGCTGCAGCTTGGACGTGACGTCGCCGATCGCGTAGATGTGCTCGACGTTGGTGCGCATGTGGTCGTCGATCGCGATCGCGCCGCGGTCGGTCAGCTCGACGCCGGTCTTCTCCAGGCCGAAGCCCTCGACGTTCGGCGCGAAGCCGACCGAGACCATGACGCGGTCGACGGTGAGCGACTGCTCGTCGCCCCCGTTGTTGGCCGCGTAGGTGACCGTGACGTCCGAGCCGTTGTCGGTGACCGTCTTGACGCCGGTGCCGGTGAGCACCTTGATGCCGAGCTTCTTGTACGCCTTGGCGATCTCCTTGGAGACCTCGGCGTCCTCGTTGGGGAGCGCGCGGTCGAGGAACTCGATGATCGTCACGTCGACGCCGTACGCGTTGAGGACGTAGCCGAACTCCATGCCGATCGCGCCGGCGCCGACGATGACCATCGAGCCGGGCAGGTCCGCATCGAGGATCTGCTCCTCGTACGTCACGACGTTCTGGCTCTTCTCGACGCCGGGCAGCATGCGCACGCGCGAACCGGTCGCGATGATGACGTTCTCGAACTCGATCGTCTCGGTGCCGCCCTTGCTCAGGGTGACCTCGATGGCGTTCGGGCCGGTGAAGGTGCCGCGGCCCTCGAATTCGGTGATCTTGTTCTTCTTGGTGAGGTAGTGGATGCCCTGGACGCGGCCGTTGGCCACGTCGCGCGAGCGGCTGTGGGCCACGCCGTAGTCGAACGAGACCTCGCCGCTGATGCCGAACTTCTTCGCGTCGTGCGCGTAGATGTTCGCGAGCTCGGCGTTGCGCAGCAGCGCCTTCGAGGGGATGCAGCCGACGTTGAGGCACACGCCGCCCCAGTACTTCTCCTCGATGATCGCGACGCTCTTGCCCAGCTGCGCGGCACGGATGGCGGCGACGTACCCGCCGGGTCCGGCGCCCAGCACGACGACGTCAAAGCGGTTGGACATCAAGCACTCCTCCTCTGCGCGCCGGTCGCGCGCGGCTGCCGTGTGCGCGCTCGTGGCGCGCGCCCCCACGCTACCCATGCTCCCACGCAGGCCCACCACGGCACCCGCCGGATAGCGTCTGCCCCATGGCCATCGAGATCGTCCGCGGCGACCGGCTGTCCGCGGCCCAGGTGTACGAGGTGTGGCGTCTCCGCGACGCGGTGTTCGCCTTCGAGCAGCACGTCGACGACGTGGACGTCGACGGGTTCGACCTGCTGCCCACCACGACGCACCTGTGGCTGTCCGACGACGCCGGGCTCACCAGCTACCTGCGCGTGCTGGAGCACGTCGACCCGGTCGCGGTCGGCCGCGTCTGCACGCGCAAGGACGTCCGGGGGCGGGGCCTGTCCGGGACGCTGCTGCGCGAGGTGCTGGCCGGCTGGGGCGACCGGCCGCTGCACCTGGGCGCGCAGAAGTACCTCGAGCACTGGTACGGCGGCTTCGGCTTCGCGGTCAGCGGCGACGAGTACGACGACGGCGGCATCCCCCACGTCCCCATGGACCGCCCCGCCTCGTAGAGGGACGCGGGATCGCCGTCGCCTAGGCGACGTGCTTGCGCAGGCCGTACGTCACCGCGTCCACGAGCGCCTGCCAGGACGCCTCGACCATGTTCGCGCCGACACCGACGGTCACCCACGAGTCCTGCCCGTCGGTGGTCTCGATGAGCACGCGCGTGACGGCGTCCGTGCCGTGGCTGGAGTCCAGGATGCGCACCCGGTAGTCGATCAGGTGGAAGCGCCCGACCTGCGGGTACACCTGCTCGATGATCTGGCGCATCGCGTGGTCGAGGGCGTTGACCGGGCCGTTGCCCTCCCCCACCACCACGACGCGCTGGCCACCGGCGACGAGCTTGACGGTGGCCTCCGCGCCCGCGCTGTCGGTGAGGACGCGCCACGACTCGACCTCGAAGTAGGACGGGCGCACGCCCTCCATCTCCTCCGCGAGCAGCAGCTCGAAGGACGCGTCGGCGGCCTCGAACGTGTAGCCGGACTGCTCGAGCGTCTTGACCCGCTCGGTCACCCGGGTCAGCCGCTCGGTGTCACCGGCCAGGTCGTAGCCCAGCTCCTTGCCCTTGAGCTCGATCGTGGCGCGGCCGGCCATCTCCGAGACGAGCAGCCGCATGTCGTTGCCGACGAGCGCGGGGTCGATGTGCTGGTACAGGTCGGGGTCGACCCGGATGGCGCTGGCGTGCAGGCCCGCCTTGTGCGCGAACGCCGAGACGCCGGTGTACGGCTGGCGGGCGGCCGGCGGGTAGTTGGTGACCTCGCTGATCGCGTGCGCGATGCGCGTCGCCTCGGCCAGCGACCCGGCCGGGACGACGTCCATGCCGAGCTTGAGCTCGAGGTTCGCGACGGACGCGACCAGGTCGGCGTTGCCGGTGCGCTCGCCGTACCCGTTGACGCAGCCCTGCAGGTGGGTGGCGCCGGCCTGCACCGCGGCGATGCTGTTGGCGACGGCGCAGCCCGTGTCGTTGTGCGCGTGGATGCCCAGCCGGACGCCGGTCGCGTCCAGCACGTCGGTGACGACCTCGCCCACCCAGTGCGGCAGCATGCCGCCGTTGGTGTCGCACAGGACGGCGACGTCGGCGCCGGACTCGCCGATGGTGCGGACGACCTCCAGCGCGTAGTCGCGGTTGGCCCGGTAGCCGTCGAAGAAGTGCTCGCAGTCGACGAAGACCCGCTGCCCCTCGCCGCGCAGATGCGCGACGGTGTCGCGGATCATCGCAAGGTTCTCCTCGAGCGTGGTGCGCAGCGCGTCGGTGACGTGCCGGTCGTGGCTCTTGGCCACGAGCGTCACGACGGGCGCGCCGGAGTCGCGCAGCGCGCCGACCAGCACGTCGTCGGCCGCGACGGCCCCCGCCCGCCGGGTCGCACCGAACGCGGCGAGGGTCGCGTTCTTGAGGTCGAGCTCCTTGGCCGCGAGGGCGAAGAACTCGGTGTCCTTGGGGTTCGAGCCGGGCCAGCCGCCCTCGATGAAGCCCACGCCGAGCTCGTCGAGGTGGCGCGCGATGTGCAGCTTGTCCTGCACCGAGAGGTTGAGCCCCTCCTGCTGCGCGCCGTCGCGCATCGTCGTGTCGTAGACGTGGAAGTCGTCGCTGGTCACTGGTCGTCCTCGTTCGGGGGTCTGCCCGCGTCCGGGTACGCGGGTCGGTGCAACAAAAAAGCCCCCCGGAGGTGCGGGAGGCTGCGCGCTGGAGTCGAGGTCAGACTCCGGCGCGCCCGTCGATAATGAGCGTGATCTGCTGCATGGCTCCGAGTCTAGACTCGGCGGCACCATGGATGCCACCACCCTGCCCACGTCCTTCGACCGCATCGTCCTGGCCCGGCGCCCGCACGGCGAGCCCGTGGCCGACGACTTCGAGACCCAGACGCTCCCGCTGCCCGAGCCCGCCGAGGGCGAGGTGCTGCTGCGCACCATCTACCTCTCGCTCGACCCGTACGTGCGCGGACGCATGAGCGACGCCAAGTCCTACGCCGCGCCGATGCAGGTCGGCGACGTCGTCGTCGGCGGCACGGTGTGCGAGGTCGTCGCCTCGAGCGACGACTCGCGCCAGGTCGGCGACGTCGTCCTGGCCTACACCGGCTGGAGCGAGTACGGCGTGGTGCCGGCGCGCCACACGCGCCGGCTCGACCCGGCCACCGCGCCGGTCTCGACCGCCCTTGGCGTGCTCGGCATGCCTGGCTTCACCGCCTACGCCGGCCTGCTCGAGATCGGCCGTCCGCAGCCGGGCGAGACGGTCGTCGTGGCCGCGGCCGCCGGACCGGTCGGCTCGGCCGTCGGCCAGGTCGCGAAGGTCAAGGGCGCCCGCGCCGTGGGCATCGCCGGCGGCCAGCGCAAGGTCGAGCACCTGCTCGAGCTCGGCTTCGACGCGGCGATCGACCACCGCGCCGACGACTTCCGCGACCAGCTCGCCGCCGCCACGCCCGACGGCATCGACGTCTACTTCGAGAACGTCGGCGGCCCGGTGTGGGACGCCGTGCTGCGCCGGCTCAACACCTACGCCCGCGTGCCCGTGTGCGGCCTGGTGTCGCAGTACAACCTGACCGAGCGCCCCGACGGCCCGGACCGTGCGCCGGCGCTCATGAATGCGGTCCTGACCCGCAGCCTGACCCTGCGCGGATTCATCCAGGACGAGTTCGTCAAGACCCACACCGAGGCGTTCCGCCGCGACATGACGCAGTGGATCGGCGACGGCAGCGTCCGCTACCGCGAGGACGTCGCCGAGGGTCTGGCCAGCGCGCCCGAGGCGTTCGCCGGCATGCTGCGCGGGCGCAACCTGGGCAAGCAGCTCGTGCGCGTCGGCCAGGACCCCACCGCGTGACGGTCCCCGTCCCCGAACGGGTCCGCGCGGCCTACGTGGTCCTGACCGAGCGGCCGCTCGACCGCGTCGACGACCTGCCGCTGCCCGACGAGGGGCTGCTGCGGCTGCGCGGCACGTCCGAGGCGCTCGTCGAGCAGCTGCGGGCGCGGCCGGCGCGGATGCTGGTCAGCGGCACGTACTCCCCGACCGACGCCCGGCGCGAGACCGGACGCCTGCGGGCCGAGGCGCTGGCGCTGGCCGAGGCGCACGACGGCCTCGTGCTCGACCTGCAGGTGCCGCGCGTCGTCCAGGCGCAGGCGCGGCCGGGCGCCGTCACCCAGTGGTTCGCCTTCGACGTCGACCCCACGCGTCCGGACGACGTGGCCACGCACGGGCTGGAGGCCTTCGGCCTGCCCGAGCTGCGCCTGGTCGGGGTCGACGACGCCCGCCGGCCGATGTTCGACGCCGTGGTGGTGGGGCTGGTCAGCCGGCTGCTCACCGAGTGGCCGGCGCACGACCCGGTCGGCCCGGCGGCGGTCACCCTGCGCGACATCGCCGAGGGCTACGCCGAGCCCGACGCCGCGAGCACGACGTCCGAGCGACGCGTCGCGCTGCTGATCGACTACGCCGAGGACGCCCACGAGCTCGTGGTCGAGCTCGCGGACGACCCCGCGACGGCGCTGTTCGGCTAGCCGCTCAGCCCTTGCGCGCGCTCTCGCGCGGGGCCAGGTTGGCCAGCACCTCCGGACGCAGCACCTCGGCGAGGCGATCGGCGTCCATGAGGCCCATCTCGAGCACGAGCTCGGCGACGCCGCGGCCGGTGAGCAGCGCCTCCTTGGCGACCTCGGTCGCGGCCGCGTAGCCGATGTAGGGGTTGAGCGCGGTGACCAGGCCGATCGAGTCGGCCACCTCGCGGGCGAGCAGCTCGGCGTTGGCGGTGATCCCGTCGACGCAGCGCTCGGCCAGCACCAGCACGGCCTCGCGCAGCCGCGACAGGCCCGACGACAGCGAGTAGCAGATGATCGGCTCGAAGGCGTTCAGCTGCAGCTGCCCGGCCTCGGCGGCCATCGAGACCGTCACGTCGTGCCCGACGATCTGGAACGCGACCTGGTTGACGACCTCGGGGATGACCGGGTTGACCTTGCCCGGCATGATGCTCGACCCCGCCTGGACGGCGGGCAGGTTGATCTCGTTGAGCCCGGCGCGCGGGCCGGACGACAGAAGCCGCAGGTCGTTGCAGATCTTGCTGAGCTTGACCGCGACCCGCTTGAGCACGCCGCTGACGTGCACGAACGCGCCGCAGTCCTGCGTGGCCTCGATGAGGTCGACGGCACTGACCAGCGGCAGGCCGGTGATGCGGGCCAGGTGCGCGCACGCCGTGGGCACGTAGCCGGTCGGGGCGTTGAGCTGCGTGCCGATGGCCGTGGCGCCGAGGTTGATCTCGTGCAGCATCATCACCGCCTCCTGCAGGCGGCTGCGGTCCTCGCCGATCATCACCGCGAAGGCGCCGAACTCCTGCCCGAGGGTCATCGGGACGGCGTCCTGCAGCTGGGTGCGGCCCATCTTGAGCACGTCGTGGAACTCGTCGGCCTTGCGCGCGAAGCTGTCCTGGAGGATCTCCATGGCCTCGAGCAGCGACCGCGCCGCCATGATGACGGCGATCTTGACCGCCGTCGGGTAGACGTCGTTGGTCGACTGACTGAGGTTGACGTGCTCGTTGGGGTGCACGTGCTCGTACGCCCCGCGCGGGTGGCCGAGGATCTCCAGCGCCCGGTTGGCGATGACCTCGTTGGCGTTCATGTTCGAGGACGTGCCCGCGCCGCCCTGGATGACGTCGACGACGAACTCGTCGCGCAGCTCCCCGGCGCGGATCTCCTCGCACGCCTGGACGATCGCGGCGTGCCGCTGGTCGTCGAGCAGGCCCAGGTCGTGGTTGGTCTCCGCGGCCGCCTGCTTCACCGCCGCGAGCGCCTCGACCAGGTACGGGCTGATGCCGATCGGGATGCCGGTGATCGGGAAGTTCTCCAGCGCCCGGAGCGTGTGCACCCCCCAGTACGCGCCGGCGGGGACCTCCCGGTCACCGATCAGGTCGTGCTCGAGGCGGACGGCCGAGTCCATCGCGGGATCTCCCTTCAGCCGGAGGGGTCACCTCCGGGGTCGACGTCGTTGTCGCGACGACGCCTCCCCCGAGGATCAGCCCGGAGGCTAGACGTCGATCCTCTGCATCCAACCATGCGTGTCGGTCGCCCGGCCGTACTGGAGGTCGACGAGCGCGGCGCGCAGGTCGGAGGTGACCTTGCCGGTCGTGCCGTCGCCGGTCACGACCTCGTCGCCGTCCCACTTGAGCCGGCCGATGGGCGTGATGACCGCCGCCGTGCCGCAGGCGAAGACCTCGGTGATCGAGCCGTCGGCCACGCCCTGGCGCCACTCGTCGATGCTCACGGGACGCTCCACGACCTCGTGGCCGCGGTCGCGCGCGAGCTGCATGAGCGACTCGCGGGTGATGCCCTCCAGGATCGTGCCGCTCGTCTCGGGGGTGACGATCGACCCGTCGGCCTGGACGAAGTACACGTTCATGCCGCCGAGCTCCTCGACGTACGTGCGCTCGACCGGGTCGAGGAAGACCACCTGCTCGCAGCCGTGCGCCGCGCCCTCCATCTGCGGCTTGAGGCTGGCGGCGTAGTTGCCGCCGCACTTGGCCGCGCCGGTGCCGCCGACCGCGGCGCGGGTGTAGTTCTCCGAGAGCCAGATCGAGACCGGGTGCACGCCGCCGCTGAAGTACGGGCCGGCCGGCGACGCGATGACCGAGTAGGTCACCTTGAGCGACGGCCGGACGCCGAGGAACGCCTCGGAGGCGAACATGAACGGGCGCAGGTACAGGCTGGTCTCGCCACCGGTGGGCACCCAGGCACGGTCGGCCTCGACCAGCGCCTTGATCGAGCCGACGAACCACTCGACCGGCAGCTCGGGCAGCGCGAGCCGGTCGGCCGAGCGCTGGAAGCGCTTGGCGTTCTCCTCGGGCCGGAACGTCCAGACCGAGCCGTCCTCGTGGGCGTACGCCTTGAGCCCCTCGAAGATCTCCTGCGCGTAGTGCAGGACGGCCGAGGCGGGGTCGAGGAGCAGCGGGCCGTACGGCACGACGCGGGCGTCGTGCCAGCCCTCCTCGGGCGTCCAGTCGGCCAGGAACATGTGGTCGGTGAAGTGCTTGCCGAAGCCGGGCTCGGCGAGGATCGTGCTGCGTTCGTGCTCGGTCCGGGCGAGCGGGTTGGGCTCGAAACGGACCGGAAGACCGGTGGTGGACATGGCGTTCACGGTAGTGCGTCCTTGGGTTCGGGGGATGGAGGGGCGGCGTCAGGACGCCGGTACGCCCTCGGCCACGCGCGCCGCGATGGCCTCCCCCACCTCCTCGGTGCTGCGCGGTCCGGCAGCGTCCGTGCGGGCGACGACGTCGGCCTCGACGGCGCGCTCGATCTCGGCGGCCGCCTCGGGGTGGCCGAGGTGGTCCAGCAGCAGCGCGCCGGACAGGATCGCCGCGGTCGGGTCGGCCTTCGACTGGCCGGCGATGTCGGGCGCCGAGCCGTGCACGGGCTCGAACATGCTGGGCGCGGTGCGGTCGGGGTTGACGTTGCCGCTCGCGGCCAGGCCGATGCCACCGGTGATGGCGGCGGCCAGGTCGGTGAGGATGTCGCCGAACAGGTTGTCGGTGACGATCACGTCGAAGCGCGCCGGGTCGGTGGCCAGGAAGATCGTCGCGGCGTCCACGTGCAGGTAGTCGACGGTGACGTCGGGGAACTCCTCGCCCACGGCCGCGACGGTGCGGCTCCACAGGTGGCCGGCGTGCACGAGCACGTTGTTCTTGTGCACGAGCGTCAGCGTGCGCCGCGGACGCGCCTGGGCGCGGGCGAACGCGTCGCGCACCACGCGCTCGACGCCGAACGCCGTGTTGAGGCTGACCTCGGTGGCCACCTCGGCCGGCGTGCCGACGCGGATCGCGCCGCCGTTGCCGACGTACGGGCCCTCGGTGCCCTCGCGGACGACGACGAAGTCGATCTCGCCCGGGTCGGCCAGCGGGGTGGCGACGCCCGGGTACAGCTTGCTCGGGCGCAGGTTGACGTAGTGGTCGAGCTCGAAGCGCAGCTTGAGCAGCAGGCCGCGCTCCAGGACGCCCGACGGCACGCTCGGGTCGCCGACGGCGCCGAGCAGGATCGCGTCGTGGCCGCGGACCTCGTTCAGCACCGAGTCCGGCAGCACCTCGCCGGTGGCGTGGTAGCGGCGGGCGCCGAGGTCGTACTCGGTGCGGTCGAAGGCGAGTCCGTGGGCCGGGGCGATCACGTCGAGGACGCGCAGCGCCTGCGCGGTGACCTCGGGGCCGATGCCGTCGCCGGGCACGACGGCCAGGGAGTAGGTGCGGGTCATGGCGTCATCCTAGGACGTCCGGTCTCAGGATGTGAAACCGGCGTCTCACGGAATGGTCGGCTCAGTTGTCGTCGGGACGCTCGGCGAGCAGCTCGTCGCGCTCGTCACGCAGGTGGGCGGGGCCCCACTCGAGATCGGGACGGTTCATGGTGGTTCTCCTCGGTAGTGGCAGATCAGGGACGGCGGTCTCGTCGTGATGACGACCGCTCAGGGCCGGGGTGCCGGGGTTCTGGTGAAACCGAGGAGGTGTTCGGCCGGACCGGGTTGCGGTGCGGCGGAGCCTGCGGCGGAGCGGTCGAGCCAACGACGAGCACCGCGGCAGGGTGTGGCCCTTTAGGAGGCCCTGCCGCGGCAGGCGACTACTCGCTGCTTCCGCATGGCGCCGAGCATAGCCCGGCGGACGGGCCGGGGCGCAGCATCTCGTGACGTGTCTCACTCCACGCTCCCCCCGACCCGCGCCCGGGCCGACGTGTGAGACTGGCCCGGTGAGTGCCCCGACCGAGCTGCCCGACCTGGTGTCCGCGACCCTCGACCTGTCCCGCCAGCGCGGCTTCATCACGTCGACGCGGCACGAGACCGGACGCCTGCTGGCCACGCTCGCGGCCGCGAAGTCCGGCACGCTCGCCGAGCTGGGCACGGGCTGCGGCGTGGGCTCGGCCTGGCTGTCCAGCGGTGCCGCCACCGGCGCCCGCGTGGTGACCGCGGAGCTCGACCCGGCCCTGGCCGAGGACGTCCAGGACATCTTCTCCGCGACCGACAACGTCGAGGTCGTCTCCGGCGACTGGTCGGTGCTGGAGAAGTACGCGCCGTTCGCGCTGCTGTTCGTCGACATCCGCGAGGTCATGAACGACCTCGACCTGGTCGCCGACCTCATGGAGCCCGGCGGCATCGTCGTGCTGGACGACTTCGTGCCCTCAGCCTTCTGGCCGCCGATCATCGAGGGACGCGTCGACACCGTGCGCGAGCGGTGGCTGACCGACGAGCGCTTCGCCGCCGTCGAGATGCTCATCGACCCCGACGCCTCGCTGCTCATCGCCACTCGGCGCTGAGCGCGTCGTCAGGCCCAGGAACAGCTGCACCAGCGGGCCGATGGCCAGCGCGTAGACGACCGTCCCGACGCCGACCGTCCCGCCCAGCGCGAACCCGATCACCAGCACCGTCACCTCCAGGCCCGTGCGCACCAGGCGCACGCTGAGCCCGGTGCGGCGCGAGATGCCCACCCACAGCCCGTCCCGCGGGCCGGTGCCGAGGTTCGCCCCCACGTAGAGCGCCCCGGCGAGCGCGTTGCCGACGACGCCGCCGAGCAGCATCGCCACCTGCACCGCGAGGACGTCCGGCGTCGGCAGCCACGCCAGGGTCACGTCGGCGGCGATGCCGATGAGGGCGATGTTGAGGATCGTGCCGAGACCCGCACGCTGACGCAGCGGGATCCAGGCGAGCATGACGACGACACCGACGGCGATGACGACCTGGCCGAAGGTGAGCGGCAGCCGGTGGGCGAGGCCCTCGTGCAGGACGTCCCACGGGTCGAGCCCGAGACCGGCCTCGACGAGCAGCGCCATGGTGGCGCCATAGAGCCACAGGCCGACGACGAGGCGGAGCAGACGGAGGGTCACCGGACGATCCTCTCGTCCTGGAGCCGCGCCGGCGCGGCGCGGTGCCCGTAGCCGTCGCCGGCCACGGCCCGGACGGTCACGGCCAGCACGGCCGCGACCACGGTCACGAGGAGCAGGAGGAGCAGGAGGAGCAACATGCAGGCCACCATGTCGCGAATTGGCCCTCGACTCGATGGCCAATTCCGACAGACTGGACCCATGACGTCCTTCGTGCCCGCCTCCCGGCTCGCCGCGCTCCTCGGCTCGGAGCCGCTGCGCTCCCCCGCCTACGCCGACCTGGCCGAGCGCGTCCGGCTACTCGTGGTGGACGGCCGCGTGGCCGACGGCGCCCGGCTGCCCAGCGAGCGCGACCTCGCCGTCGCGCTCGGCGTCAGCCGGACGACGACCGCGCGGGTCTACGCCGAGCTGCGCGAGCGCGGGGTGCTGCGGTCGCGTCGCGGCTCGGGCAGCGTCGTCCAGGTGCCGCCGAGCGAGTCGCACGTCAGCTCGCTGATCACCGCACCGTCCGCTCCCGGCACGATCGCCCTCACCTACTCCGCACCCGCGGGGCCACCGGGGCTGGCGCGTGCGTTCGCCGCCGCCCAGGAGCAGCTGCCCGCGCTGCTGGCGACCACGGGCTACCTGCCTGACGGGCTGCCGGTGCTGCGCGAGGCGCTCGCCGAGCGCTACCGGCGGCAGGGACTGCCCACCGATCCCGAGCAGGTCGTCGTCACCAACGGCGCCATGGGCGCGCTGTCGCTCGCGTTCCGGACGTTCGTCTCGGCCGGCGACCGCGTCGTCGTCGAGGGGCTCTCGTACCCGCACGCGTACGACGCGATCGTCGCCAGCGGCGGGCGCCTCGCCCCGCTGCCGGTCACCGAGCATCCGTGGGACGTGCAGGCGCTCGCGGCCCTGCTCGGCAGCGGGCGGCACGCGACGGCCTACTTCATCCCCGACTTCCACAACCCGACCGCCGCGGTGATGGACGAGTCGACCCGCGCGGCGTGGGCGCGGCTGCTGCGCCGCCACGGCGTGCTGCCGGTCGTCGACGAGTCGCTGCGCGAGGTGAACCTGGACCGGGTCGAGCTGCCACCGTCGTACGCGACCTACGACCCGCGCGCCGTGCTCGTCGGCTCGGCGTCCAAGGAGTTCTGGGGCGGCCTGCGCATCGGCTGGGCCCGGCTGCCACGGCACCTGGTCACCCCGGTGCTGCAGCGGAGGATGACCCTCGACCTCGGGTCGTCGGCGTTCGAGCAGCTGGTGCTCGCCCACCTGCTGCAGGGCGACGGCGCCGACGCCGACCACCGCCGCGAGACCGCCCGGACGGCCCGCGACCACCTGCTCGCCGAGCTCGCGGTGCAGCTGCCGATGCTGGCCGCCGAACCGCCCGCGGGCGGGCTGAACGTGTGGGCCGAGCTGCCGGAGCGCGTCTCCACCCCGCTCGTCGCGGCGGCCGAGCGGCACGGGCTGCTGCTGACCCCGGGACCGCGCTTCCACGCCCATGCGGGCGGCGAGACCCGCCTGCGCCTGCCCTACACGCAGGGCGAGGCCGTCATCACCGAAGCGGTGCGCCGGCTGCGCGACGCGTGGGACGAGGTGACGTCGCGGGCTGGTCGCCCGGCGGCGGCCGGCCGGGCGCCGATCGACCTGATCGCCTGACGCCGCACGGTGCTTAGTACACTAACGACGTGACCACGAACGATCCCCTGTCGCTGGACGAGCAGGTGTGCTTCGCCATCACCGTCGCCGCGCGCGAGGTGGTGGCGTCCTACCGGCCGGTGCTCGCCCCGCTCGGCCTCACCCACCCGCAGTACCTGGTGATGCTCGCGCTGTGGGAGGACGACGGCGTCAGCGTCGGCCAGCTCGCCGCCCGGCTCAGCCTCGAGCCCGCCACGCTCACGCCGCTGCTCAAGCGGCTCGAGCGCGACGGTCACGTCGAGCGCCGCCGAGCCACCCACGACGAGCGGCTGGTGCTCGTCCACCTCACCGACGCCGGACGCGCGCTGCGCGAGCGGGCGCTCGAGGTGCCGCCGCGCATGCTCGAGACGTTCGGCCTGGACGTCGCCGACCTCGCCGAGGTCAATCGCATCCTGCGCGACCTGTCCGGTCGCGCCCGTCCCACGGAGGTCCAGGCATGAGCGAGCGCCCGCGAGCGACCATCGAGACCGTCATGCCGGGGCCGACGTACCGTTCTTCTTCTTGCACGGAGGTCCAGGCATGACCGAGCGCCAGCCCACGACCGCGCAGCCGCGTGACGTCGACCGCGAGATGAGGGCGCTGGACCGGGTCCGCCGCCGGGTCGCCGCGATCGGCTTCTTCGTCATCACCATCCACGGCGTCATCGGGCTCATCGTGGTGGGCCACATCGTCGACGGCCAAGGCCGGCACGGCGACGCGATCGGCCTGGTGGTGATGTCCGGCGTGGTCGCGCTCATCCAGTACGCGGGCTGCCGCTTCATCCTCGGGGCCCGGCTGTGGTCGCCGGTCTGGATCGCGCTCTCGCTCGTCCCGACCGCCTACGGCCTCTGGCTGGTCCTCTAGCCCGCGGCCCGGGCCGCGGGCCCTCCGCGCCACGCCTCGTCCCAGAACAGCCACTCGAACCGGGTCGCCGTGGCGTACGCGTCCAGCACGGCCCGGTCGGGTTGGGGGGCGACCGCGTCGAGGTACGCCTCGACGTCGGTCACCGCGGCGTCGAAGGCCGGGTCGACGTAGGTGTCGATCCACGCCGCGTAGGGGTGCGACCCGGCTGCGCGGCCCGCGTGGACCGCCCGGCCGACCTCCGCGTACACCCGGAAGCACGGCAGGACGGCGGCCAGCCCGACCGCGAAGGGCGCGCTGGCCGCGGCCTCGGCCAGGAACCCGGTGTAGGCGCGGCAGGTGAGCGACGGCTCGGTGCCCGCGAGCACGACGCCCCGCTCGGCCAGCTCGCCGGTGTGCAGCGCCCGCTCGGCCTCGACCGCCCCGGCGGCCGACCGCGCCAGCAGCGCGACGCCCTCGCTGTCCGGCGCCCGCGCCGCCAGCGTCGCCAGCACCCGGGCGTACCGCTCGAGGTAGTGGGCGTCGTCGACCAGGTACCGGACGAACGCCTCCGCGGGCAGCGTCGCGTCGCGCAGCCCGGTCACGAACGGGTGGGCCAGGATCGCGGCGTGCCGCTCCGCCACCGACTCCCAGGCCCGCTGCGCGGTGCTCACGGCGTCACCAGGTGGTCGACGGGGCCGTTGCCGGACCCGACGTGCTGCTCGGCCCCGGACGCCAGCGCCCGGCCGAGATAGGCCTTGGCCAGCCGCACCGCGTCGTCGAGCCCGTGGCCCAGCGCCAGCCGGCAGGCCACCGCGGACGACAGGGTGCAGCCGGTGCCGTGGCTGTTGCGGGTGCGCACCCGCGGTGCGGCGTGCCACGTCGTCCCCTCGGCGGTCACCAGCACGTCGACGCTCTCGTCGCCGTCGAGGTGCCCGCCCTTGACGAGGGCGGCACGGGCACCCAGCGCGCGCAGCCGCTGACCGGCCCGCTCAAGGTCGTCCACGCCGTGCACGGTCGTCCTGCCCAGCACCTCCGTCTCGGGGACGTTGGGCGTCACGACCGAGGCGAGCGGCAGGAGGCGATCGCGCACGACCGCCACGGTCTCCTCGGGCACGAGCCGGTGGCCGGACGTCGCGACCATGACCGGGTCCAGCACCACGTGCGGCACCTGCGCGGCCGCGAGCACCTGCGCGACCCGCTCCGCCACCTCGGGCTCGCCGAGCATGCCGATCTTGACCGCGGCGACGTCGAGGTCGTCGAGGACGCTGACCAGCTGCTGCTCGACGAAGTCGGCGGGCAACGGGTGCACGCCCTGGACGCCGTGGGTGTTCTGCGCCGTCAGCGCGGTCAGCACTGCCGCCCCGTAGACGCCGTGGACGGTCATCGTCTTCAGGTCGGCCTGGATCCCGGCACCGCCGGACGGGTCCGACCCGGCGATGCTGAGCACGACCGGGACGCTCATCGGTCGACCCTCCCCCGGGCCACGGCCTCGGCCAGGGCGCGCGCGGCCGTCGCCGGGAAGTCCGCCCGGGTGAGGGCGCTGACCACCGCGACACCGTCGGCCCCGGCGCGGACGGCCTCGTGCGCCTCCGCCGGCCCGATGCCGCCGATCACGACGACCGGGAGCCGACCCGCCACCCGGTCCACCACCCGGCGCAGCCCGTCCAGGCCCCACGGGGTCTCGTGGTCCGGCTTCGTCGCGGTCGGCCACAGC
Source organism: Aeromicrobium massiliense JC14 (assembly GCF_000312105.1). Classification (GTDB taxonomy): domain Bacteria; phylum Actinomycetota; class Actinomycetes; order Propionibacteriales; family Nocardioidaceae; genus Aeromicrobium; species Aeromicrobium massiliense. Next base: position 515,265 of record NZ_HE978637.1, on the reverse strand, counting down.
GGGCTCACCGCGACGTAGCTGCACGCGGCGAGCTGCTCCTCATCGTCGAGCTGGTCGAGTTCGTTCAGCGACCACCCGACGATCGCGTCCGGGCCGAGTGCGGCACGGGCCTGGGCCGGGGTGGTGTCGGAGGTGCCGACGTGGACACCGTCGCCGTGCCGGGCGGCGGCCACGTCGTCGTTCACGACGACGGGGACGCGTCCGGCCAGGCGCTCGCGCAGCCGCCGCACGTCCGCGACCAGACGCTCGGTGGACGCGTGCTTGTCGCGCACCTGGACGAGCGTCACGCCGCCGTCGACCGCCGCGGCCACCACCGCGTCCAGGTCGTCGCGCGGCTCGGTCACGAGGTACAGCGAGACGTCGAGGCTCACCGGACGTCCGCCGTGGCCAGCCGGCCGGAGTCCAGCGCGGCCAGCTCGTCGAGCAGGTGCGCCCGCAACGTGCCCGGCCCCGCGGCCAGGGCACCGGCCCGCTCCCCCGCGACGGCCAGCATCGCCATGGCCGCGACCGAGCCCTCGACCGGGTCGTCGGCCACCGCGCAGCACGCGGCCACCAGGGCCGTGGCCGAGCAGCCCAGCGCCGAGATCATCGGCATCCGCGGGTCCCCTCCCCGCACGAGCACCACCCGCTCGCCGTCGGTCACCACGTCGGTCGCGCCGCTGACGACCACGACGGACCCGGCGGACGCCGCGAGCGCCTTGGCGTCGTCGACGACCGCCGTCGACTCGTGCGTCGCGTCGACGCCCCGGCCGGCTCCCGTCGCCGTCGCCAGCGCGACGACCTCGCTCGCGTTCGCCCGCACGACGGTCGGCCGCAGCTCCATGAGCGCGGCGGCGGTCTCGCGCCGGTAGGCGGTGGCACCGACCGCGACCGGGTCGAGCACCCACGGGATGCCGCGCTCGGCGGCGACCGACGCCGCGGCGTGCATGCCGGTCACCCACGGCGGGCTGAGCGTGCCGATGTTGACCACGACGGCGGACGCGAGCCCGGCCATCTCGGCCGCCTCCCGCTCGTCGTGGACCATCGCCGGCGACGCGCCCGCGGCGTTCAGCAGGTTCGCCGCCAGGTCCATCGAGACGTAGTTGGTCAGGCACTGCACGAGCGGCGCCTGCGCGCGCAGGCGGTCGAGCAGGGCGGGTGGGGACGTGACAGTCATCGGGCTCCCTCCGTCGGTACGAACCGAATCAGGTGTGCGGGTGTGATCTCAGCCCCGTCGGTGGGGCACCCCGGCCAGTCGGACGTCACCGTAGCAGCGACCGCACGCACGAGGGCCCGCCACCGTCACCGGTGGCGGGCCCTCGTCGCGTCCGCAGGATCAGCGCTCGGCCGAGCCCTCCGTGTAGTCCGCGTCGGTCTGCTGCCACGCGAAGTGGGCGCGCAGCTCCTTGCCGGTCGCCTCGATCGGGTGGCCGGCCTCCTTCTCGCGCAGCTGCTTGAACTCCGGCGCTCCGGCGTCCTGGTCGGCGATGAAGCGCTCGGCGAAGGCGCCGTTCTGGATGTCGCCGAGGACCTCCTTCATGCGCTCCTTGACCGACGCGTCGATGACGCGCGGGCCGGACACGTAGTCGCCGTACTCGGCGGTGTCGGAGATGCTCCAGCGCTGCTTGGCGATGCCGCCCTCCCACATGAGGTCGACGATGAGCTTGAGCTCGTGCAGCACCTCGAAGTAGGCGATCTCGGGCTGGTAGCCGGCCTCGGTCAGCGTCTCGAAGCCCGCCTGCACCAGGTGCGACATGCCGCCGCACAGCACGGCCTGCTCGCCGAACAGGTCGGTCTCGGTCTCCTCGGTGAACGTCGTCTTGATGACGCCGGCGCGAGTGCCGCCGATCGCCTTCGCGTACGAGAGCGCGAAGTCCCAGGCCTGGCCCGAGGCGTCCTTCTCGACCGCGATGATGTCCGGGATGCCGCGGCCGGCGACGAACTCGCGGCGCACCGTGTGGCCGGGGGCCTTCGGCGCGACGAGCACGACGTCGACGCCCTCGGGCGCCTCGATGTAGCCGTAGCGGATGTTGAAGCCGTGGCCGAACACGAGCGTGTCGCCCTCGGCGAGCGCCGGCGCGATCTCCTCGGCGTACAGCGTCCGCTGGACCTGGTCGGGAGCCAGGATGACGACGACGTCGGCCTCCTCCGCGGCCTCGCGCGGGGTCAGGACCGACAGGCCCTCGGCCTCGGCCTTGGCGCGGCTCTTGGAGCCCTCCTTGAGGCCGATGCGGACGTCGACGCCCGAGTCGCGCAGGTTGAGCGCGTGCGCGTGGCCCTGGCTGCCGTAGCCAATGACCGCGACGTTCTTGCCCTGGATGATGCTGAGGTCGGCGTCGTCGTCGTAGTAGAGCTCGGCCACGAGATGTGTCTCCTTGTGTGTAGGGGGTTCTTAGCCGGCCTGCGTGCCGGGGACGGCGCGCAGGGTCCGGTCGGTGATGGAACGCGAGCCGCGACCGATCGCCACGCGACCGGACTGGACGATCTCGCGGATGCCGAAGGGCTCGAGGACGCGCAGCATGGCAGCGATCTTGCCGCTGTCGCCGGTGGCCTCGATGGTGATCGAGTCGGTGGCGACGTCGACGGCCTTGGCGCGGAAGAGCTGGACGGTCTCCAGCACCTGCCCGCGGGTCTGCGCGTCGGCCTTCACCTTGATCAGGACGAGCTCGCGCTCGACCGCGGACGACGGCTCGAGCTCGACGATCTTGAGCACGTGGACCAGCTTGTTGAGCTGCTTGGTCACCTGCTCCAGGGCGATCTCGTCGACGCTGACCACGATGGTCATGCGCGAGATCTCCGGGATCTCGGTCGGGCCGACGGCCAGCGAGTCGATGTTGAACCCGCGGCGCATGAACAGGCTCGAGACGCGGGCGAGGGCGCCGGGCGTGTTCTCGACCAGCACGCTCAGCGTGTGCTGCTTGCTCATCGGCGGCCCTCCGTGAAGATCGCACGGCACGGACGTCCGCCGATGACGGTCGTGGTTCGTTCGCTGCGCTCGCTCACAGGTCGTCGTCCTCCCACTCGGGCGCGAGGTCCCGCGCGATCTTGATGTCGTCGTTGCTGGTGCCGGCGGCGATCATCGGCCAGACCATCGCGTCGCGCTCGACCACGAAGTCGATGACGACGGGGCGGTCGTTGATCGCCATCGCCTTCTCGATCGTGGCGTCCAGGTCGGCCTCGGAGTCGCAGCGCAGGCCCACGCAGCCGTAGGCGTCCGCCAGCTTGACGAAGTCCGGGATGCGGCGCGCGCCGATCGACTCGGGCCCGGTGTTCAGGTCGGTGTTGGAGTAGCGGCCCTCGTAGAACAGGGTCTGCCACTGGCGCACCATGCCCAGCGAGGAGTTGTTGATGACCGCGACCTTGATCGGGATGTTCTCGATCGCGCAGGTCGCGAGCTCCTGGTTGGTCATCTGGAAGCAGCCGTCGCCGTCGATCGCCCACACGACGTCGTCGGGCAGCGCGACCTTGGCGCCCATGGCGGCCGGGACGGCGTAGCCCATGGTGCCGGCGCCGGCGGAGTTGAGCCACTGGCGCGGACGCTCGAAGTCGACGAAGTTCGTGGCCCACATCTGGTGCTGGCCGACGCCCGCCACGTACGTGGCCTGCGGACCGGCGATCGCGCTGATCCGCTCGATCACGGTCTGCGGCGCCAGGCCCTGGGCCGGACGGTCGTACGAGAGCGGGTAGCGCTCCTTGAGCCCGGCCAGGAAGCCCCGCCACGCGGCGTAGTCGCCCCGCTCGTCGTCCTCCTCCGCCGCCTTCTGCAGCGCGACCACGAGATCGGCGATGACCTCGCGGGCGTCGCCCACGATGGGCACGTCCGCGATGCGGTTCTTGGAGATCTCGGCCGGGTCGATGTCGGCGTGGACGACCTTCGCGTCGGGCGCGAACGAGTCCAGGTTGCCGGTCACGCGGTCGTCGAAGCGGGCACCCAGCGACACGATCAGGTCGGCCCGCTGCAGCGCGCCGACGGCGGCCACCGTGCCGTGCATGCCGGGCATGCCCATGTGCAGCGGGTGCGAGTCGGGGAAGGCGCCACGCGCGGTCAGCGTCGTGACCACGGGGATCTGCGCCATCTCGGCGAGCACCTTGAGCTCGGCCGACGCCTCGGCCTTGATGACGCCGCCGCCGACGTAGAGCACGGGACGCTCGGCCTCGAGCAGCAGGCGGGTGGCCTCGCGGACCTGCTTGCCGTGCGGCTTCGTCGTGGGCCGGTAGCCGGGCAGCGCCAGCTCGGTCGGCCACTCGAAGCCGGTCGGGCTCTGCAGCGCGTCCTTGGAGATGTCGACGAGCACGGGGCCGGGGCGCCCGGTGCCGGCGATGTGGAACGCCTCGGCGATGACGCGCGGGATCTCGGCCGGGTCGGTGACCAGGTAGCTGTGCTTGGTGATCGGCATCGTGATGCCGCGGATGTCGGCCTCCTGGAACGCGTCCGTGCCGATGAAGCCGCTGGCCACCTGGCCGGTGATCGCGACGATCGGGACCGAGTCCATGTAGGCGTCCGAGATCGCCGTCACCAGGTTCGTCGCGCCCGGGCCGGAGGTGGCCATGCAGACGCCGACGCGCCCGGTGACCATGGCGTAGCCCTGCGCGGCGTGGCCCGCGCCCTGCTCGTGCCGGACCAGGACGTGGCGGATGCTGGAGTCGAACAGCGGGTCGTACGCCGGGAGGATCGCGCCGCCGGGGATGCCGAAGATCGTGTCCACCCCGGCACGCTCGAGCGCGCGCACCAGGCTCTGGGCCCCGGTGATCTGCTCGTCGAGCTGCTTGGTCATGATGCGTGCCTATCGGTTGGTGTGGTGTCCGGACCCTCGCATAAAAAAAGCCCCCGGCCCGGACGTGGGCGCTGAGGGGAGACGCGACGGTCGAGCCGACCGGCGCGTCTAACGAAGTACTACGAGGACGTGGGCGTTCACGTCACCGATCTTCGCCCCTCCGGCGTCACTTGGTCAAGTAATGAGACGAGATGTCCGACATGTGGACGCTCACCAGGGGTGCGGTGCGTAATCCTTGAGGAAGACGCCGTGCACGTCCTCCCCCGCCTCGCCGCGCACGATCGGGTCGTACACGCGCGCGGCGCCGTCGACCAGGTCGAGCGGGGCCTTGAAGCCCTCCTCGGCCAGCCGCACCTTGGTGACGTGCGGCCGCTCGTCGGTGATCCAGCCGGTGTCGACGGCGGTCATGAGGATGCCGTCGGCCTCGAGCATCTCGCCGGCGCTCGTGCGGGTGAGCATGTTCAGCGCCGCCTTGCTCATGTTCGTGTGCGGGTGGCCCGGGCCCTTGTAGCGGCGGGCGAACTGGCCCTCCATCGCCGAGACGTTGACGACGTACGTGCGCCGGTGCGGAGACGCGGCCATGGCCGGGCGCAGCCGGCTGATGAGGATGAACGGCGCGGTCTGGTTGCACAGCTGCACCTCGAGCAGCTCCAGCTCGGAGACCTCACCGACGTTCTGCACCCAGCTGTTGGTGTCGACGACGTCCGGCACGAGCCCGCCCGCGTCGATGCGGCTGAGGTCGGCCGAGCCCGCCGTCATGGCCTCCTCGGTGAGCCGCTCGGCGGTGATCGCGTCACCGGCCAGCACCGGGTGGGCGTCCACCGAGCCCATGAGCGCGGCGGGGTGCAGGTCCGAGGTGTGTCCGAACGTCACCAGCTCGGGCTTCGGTCCCGGCGGCAGCTCCGCGTTCTCGGCCTCCGCGAGCGGGGCGTAGGCCCCGGGCGTGCGCCGCACCGTCTGGGCCGCGTTGTTGACCAGGATGTCGAGGTGCCCCTCGGACGCCACCTCGTCGGCCAGGGCGATCACCTGGCCGGGGTCGCGCAGGTCGATGCCGACCACCTTGAGCCGGTGCAGCCAGTCGGCGCTGTCGGGCAGGCTCGAGAAGCGGCGCACCGCGTCGCGCGGGAAGCGGGTCGTGATCGTCAGGTGCGCGCCGTCGCGCAGCAGGCGCAGCGCGATGTACATGCCGATCTTGGCCCGGCCGCCGGTGAGCAGCGCCCGGCGCCCGGTCAGGTCGGTGCGCGCGTCGCGCTTGGCGTGGCTCAGCGCGGCGCACTCGGGGCACAGCTGGTGGTAGAACGCGTCGACCGTCGTGTACTTGGTCTTGCACATGTAGCAACCGCGCGGCACGAGCAGCTCACCCGCGACGGCGCCCTTGGCGCTCGACGTCAGCGGGATGCCGGCGGTCTCGTCGTCGATGCGCTGGGCCGAGCCGGTCGCCGTGCTCTCGACGACGGCCCGGTCGGCCGCCTGGACCTGCTCACGCTTGCGGTTGCGCCGCTCGCGCTTGGCGTCCTTGAAGAACCCGCCGGTGGCGCGCCGCAGCGCGACGTAGGCGGGGTCGTCCTGGTCGAGGGCCCCGGCGGTGGCAAGCACGCGGAGCGCGGTCTCGAGGTCGGCGGGGTCGATCTGCGCCTGCGGGTCGGCGGCGTCGTTCGTCAGAGTCATGGGTCCAGCACGGTGAGAGGGCGGGGGTCGCCCCATTCTCCCACGCCGAGCCCGGTGCTCCGTCCACGCCGGGACGGCTAGCGCCGCCAGCGCCGTCGCGGACGCTCGGGCAGCAGCACGTGCTCGCGCCCCAGCACGTCGCGCAGCGGCGCCGGCACGTCGCCGAGCCGCACGACGTCGACCCGCGCGACCCCGAGGGCGTCGGCGTCGACAGCAGCCGCCGCCAGCACCGACTCGAGCGCGGCGTCGACCGCCTCGGCCTCGTCGGGAGCCAAGTCGTGGGCCAGGCAGCCGAGCACCGGGCTGTCGCCGACCGTGTAGCCGAACGCGTGCAGCGCCCGGACCCGCCCGGACGCCGCGGCGACGAGGGCGTCGCGCACCGCGCCGGTCGGGCCGGCCCACGCGTGCAGGGCCGGCTCGCCCGGCGGGAACGGCGACACGAGCTCGCGGAGCGCCGAGACCTCGGCGGAGGTCAGCGTGATCCCGGACGGGAGGCCGGGGTCGACCTGCAGGCCGATGCCGGCCGGCAGCATGGCGACCAGGTCACGCACGCGGATGCGGCGCGGGTCCCAGGACTCGACGTGGAGCGCCTCGGTGATCGCGTCCCGGCTCGCCCAGACGCAGACCGCCTGACGTCCCGGCTCGGGCTCGCTGCCCGAGAAGACGCCTGAGGCGCGGTCGACGCCGATCAGCACCCACGCGTGCAGCAGGTCCCAGCGGGTCGCGAAGGCCGGCGTCTCCCCCACGGCGCGCGTCAGCCGAGGACGGCGCCGTCGGACGCCGAGCCGACGAGCTTGCGGTACTTGGCCAGGACGCCCTTGGTGTAGCGCGGGGGCAGCGGCTCCCAGCCCTGCTTGCGCGCCTCGAGCTCGTCCGCGTCGACCTCGACCTCGAGCAGCTTGTTGGCCACGTCCAGGACGATCGGGTCGCCGTCGCGCACGAACGCGATGGGCCCGCCGTCGACCGCCTCGGGGGCGACGTGGCCGACGCACAGGCCGGTCGTGCCGCCGGAGAAGCGTCCGTCGGTGAGCAGCAGGACGTCCTTGCCCAGGCCGGCGCCCTTGATGGCACCGGTGATCTTGAGCATCTCGCGCATGCCCGGGCCACCCTTGGGACCCTCGTAGCGGATGACCACGACGTCGCCGGCGACGATCGTGCCGTCCTCCAGCGCGTCCATGGCCGCGCGCTCGCCGTCGAACACGCGGGCGGTGCCGCGGAAGACGTCGGTGTCGAAGCCGGCGCTCTTGACGACCGCGCCGCCGGGGGCGAGCGAGCCGCGCAGCACCGTGATGCCGCCGTTGCGGTGGATCGGACGGTCGAGCGGGCGGATGACGTCGCCGTCGAGCTTCACGTCGAGGTCGGCGAGGTTCTCCTCCATCGTCTTGCCGGTGACGGTGAGGGTGTCGCCGTGCATGAGGCCGGCGTCCAGCAGCGCCTTCATGATGACCGGGATGCCGCCGACGCGGTCGACGTCGTACATGACGTACTTGCCGAACGGCTTGAGGTCGCCCAGGTGCGGCACCTTGTCGCCGATGCGGGTGAAGTCCTCGAGCGTCAGGTCGACCTCGGCCTCGCGGGCGATGGCCAGCAGGTGCAGGACGGCGTTGGTCGAGCCGCCCAGCGCCATGACGATCGCGATGGCGTTCTCGAAGGCCTTCTTCGTCATGATGTCGCGCGCGGTGATGCCCTGGCGCAGCAGGTTGACGACGGCCTGGCCGGACGCCTCGGCGAACCCGTCGCGGCGGCGGTCGGGCGCCGGCGGGGCGGCCGAGCCGGGCAGGCTCATGCCGATCGCCTCGGCGACCGACGCCATCGTGTTGGCGGTGTACATGCCGCCGCACGCGCCCTCGCCGGGGCAGATGGCGCGCTCGATCTTGTCCAGCTGCTCGCGGGTGATGAGGCCCTTCATGCAGGCGCCGACGCCCTCGAAGCCGTCGATGAGCGTGACGTCCTCGCCGTCGACCTTGCCCGGCATGATCGAGCCGGCGTAGAGGAAGACGCTCGCCAGGTCCAGGCGCGCCGCGGCCATGAGCATGCCGGGCAGGCTCTTGTCGCAGCCGGCGAGCAGCACCGAGCCGTCCAGGCGCTCGGCCATCATGACCGTCTCGACCGAGTCGGCGATGACCTCGCGGCTGACCAGCGAGAAGTGCATGCCCTCGTGGCCCATCGAGATGCCGTCGGAGACGGAGATGGTGCCGAACTCCAACGGGTAGCCGCCGGCGGCGTGGACGCCGACCTTCGACGCCTTCGCGAGCCGGTCGAGCGACAGGTTGCAGGGGGTGATCTCGTTCCAGCTGGACGCGACGCCGATCTGGGGCTTCTCCCAGTCGTCGTCGCCCATGCCGACGGCTCGCAGCATGCCGCGGGAGGCCGTGGCCTCGATGCCGTCGGTGACGGTGCGGCTGCGCGGCTTGATGTCGATCTGGGGCTTGTCGGGGGTCTGCGCCATGCGTCACAGCGTACGCGGGGCGACACGCCCGGACGCGGGGTGTCGGCATGCTGGGACGCGCTCAGGCCATGGGGCGCGGCGATCATCCGTTCAGAACAGGGGCACCAGGACGAGCGCGGACGCCCAGCTGACGAAGCTGCCGACGAGCACGTACTCGGCGGCGTGCCCGGGAGCGTCGCGGGAGATCTCGGGGAAGCGCAGGATGCCCTTGGCCGCGACGACCGCCGCGAGCGCGCCGTACTCGCCGGCCAGGGCCATCGCGAACAGGAAGATGCGCTCGATCGGGCCGAGCACGCGGCCGCCCTGGAGGCTGCGCTCCTGGGCGATGACCTCGGCGCCGGTGGCGGTGAGCACCATGCGCACCAGCACGTTGGACGTGCCGACGAGGTGGACCAGTGCGGCAGCGCCGAGCAGCGCGTGGGCGGCGTCGACGGCGGCGAGCGCCGGCAGGTCGAGACCGTCGTACCAGCGCAGCAGCCACCCGTCGCCGCTCGCCGGCGACGGGACCGCCAGCGCGGCCGCGGCGGCGGTCAGCAGCCCGACCAGCGGCCAGGGGTAGGCGCTGCCCCAGGACGCGACCGGGGTGGTGAGGACCCACGCCGCCGTCAGGGCCATGGCCAGCGGCACCAGCCACAGCACGTGCGCGCCGAGCGCGAGACCGGTCGTGAGCACCAGCGTGACGGCACCCGCGACGAGCACCGCGCGGACGGCGGCGATCGGCGTCGCGTCGCGGTCGCGCGGCCGGACGAGGTCGGCCGCTCCGAGCGCGGCGAGCAGGAGCGCCAGGAGGGTCATCGCGCCTCCAGCAGCTCGGCCGCACCGACCACGGCCACCGCGCCGGAGCGCTGCAGCGACTGGGACACGGCCGACTGCGACACCTGCTCGTCCTGGGCGATCTGCACCTGGGTCCGTCCTTCCAGCACGCCCGCGAGGATGCGGCGTGCGCGATCGTTCATCCCGGCGACGAGCTGGTCGCGGCACAGCAGGTAGGCGTTGACCACGTCGGCCGGCAGGGCGTCGTGCGCGTCGTCACCCACCGCGTACCAGGAGCGCAGCGAGCGGTGCCGGCCCGACTCGCGACGCTTGGCCTCGACGATGGCGTCACGGGCGGCCCACCACGCCGGGCCGTCCTGCAGCCGACCGTACGGCCCGGCACCGACGTCCTCGACCGTCCCGGCACCCAGGCCCACGCGGCAGTCCAGCTCCCCGGGCAGGGCGAGGCGCAGGAGCAGGGACGCGCGCAGGGCCGTGGCCACGTCGGGGAAGACGCCCTGGCACTCGTCGCCCACCGTCGGGGCGAGCGGCTCGAGGCCCGGGGCCACCTCGTTGACGTGCGCGAGCGCCACGTCGAGCGCCCGCTGGACGGCCCCTCGGTCGCCCTGACGGCGCGAGCCGACGAGGTCGACGATGCAGGCCACGACTGAAGACGTCATGAATGAAGCCTAGCGCTTAACTCCGTCGGATATAAGCCCCTAGCCGATGGGCGGCGGCCACGGCGTCCTAGAGTGCAGGCGTGACCATCGCGCTCGCCACCGCCCTGCCGTTCCGCGACATCGACCCGGACCTGCCGCTGCTGCACGCCGCCGCCGAGCGCCGCGGCCTGGCCGTCGAGACCGTCCTGTGGGACGACCCGGCCGTCGACTGGGTGGGCTACGACGTGGTCGTGGTGCGCTCGTGCTGGGACTACACCGTCCGGCGCGAGGAGTTCCTCGCCTGGGCAGCCACGGTGCCCCGGCTGGCCAACCCGGTCGAGGTGCTGCGGTGGAACACCGACAAGACCTACCTGCGTGAGCTGGCCTCCGCCGGCGTGCCGGTCGTCGAGACCCAGTGGGACGTCCGCAGCGGCGACCCGCTGGCCGGCGAGGGCGAGCCGGACGCCGAGTGGGTGGTCAAGCCGTCGATCTCGGCCGGCTCGCGCGACACCGCGCGCTGGAGCGACCCGGCGGACGTCCACCGGCACAGCGAGGAGCTCCTCGCCCGCGGCCGCACGTCGATGACCCAGCGCTACGTCCCGTCGGTCGACACCGACGGCGAGACCGCCATGCTCTTCCTCGGCGGCCACTTCTCGCACGCCATCCGCAAGGCGCCGCTGCTCGAGCGCGGCGAGGGCGTCAACGACCACCGCGACAGCCGGGGCGACATCACGCCGCGGGCGCCGACCGCGGCCCAGCTCGAGGTGGCCGCGTCGACGCACGACGCGCTGCGCGGCCTGTTCGGCCCGGACCTGGACCTGCTGTACGCGCGCATCGACCTCGTGACGGCACCGGACGGCGGCCCGGTCGTACTCGAGGTCGAGCTGACCGAGCCGAGCCTGTTCCTGCCGCAGAGCGGCGGCGGCGAGGACGTGCTGCTCGACGCGATCGAGCAGCGGGTGCGCGGCTAGGTCAGGACGCCGGCGCGTAGGTGAGGCAGTCGGCGGCGTCGACGCCCGGGCCCACGCGGATCGACTCGGCCCCGCACTCCAGCTCGTGGTTGTGGGTGCAGTCGGCGCGGTGACAGGCGCCGACCTTGGCGATCGACTTCGACAGGCCGCCGTGCACGTCGAGCGCGATGAACGTCCCGCAGGCGGCGTCGGAGCCGGCCTCGACGGTGATCGCACCGGCGTGGCAGGCGGTGTCGTGGTTGTAGGAGCACCCAGCGACCTCGCACTGGTGGACCTCGGGCAACGTCGCGGTCATGGCGACCTCCTCGGACGGGTGCGTCCAGGCTAGGACCCGGTCCCCTGGGGAAGGGAAGCCTCAGGAGCGTCCGGATCCACGGCGTCCGGCTGCGCCAGGACGCGATCCCGCCCCTGCTCCTTGGCTTGGTAGAGCAGCGCGTCCGCCGAGCCCAGCGGGTCGCGGCCGGCGCCCGCCGCGACGCCCGCGCTGAACGTCACCTCCGGACGCGTCTGCTGCCAGCGACCCGCGGTGCGGCGCAGCACCCCGGCAGCCGCCGCCGGCGTGGTGCGCGGCAGCACCAGGAGGAACTCCTCGCCGCCGTAGCGGAACAGCCGGTCGCCCGAGCGCGCGCTCTCACGCAGGCAGTCGGCGAAGTCGCGCAGCAGCACGTCGCCCGACGGGTGACCGAAGGTGTCGTTGTAGCGCTTGAAGTGGTCCAGGTCGACGATCGCGACGGCGTCGTGGGGGCCGAGGGCGGCCAGGGTGCGGTCGAGGTCGGCGCGGTTCGCCAGCCCGGTCAGGGCGTCGGTGGACGCCGTGCGGGACAGCTCCTCGGCCTGCACCCTCAGCAGGCCGAGCAGGCGCGCGGGCACCTCCGCCACCAGCGTCCACACCGCGACGATGACCGGGATGCGCACGAGCGACACGTCCAGGTCGATCTGCAGGATCCAGACGTAGGGCACGAGCGCGACGGGCAGGCACCACCACACCGTGCCCGGGCGCTGCGACAGGCCCACGAACAGGAACGCCAGCGTGAACAGGCCCGGCAGCTCGTGGGCGGTCAGCGGGCTGACCAGGTTCAGCACGACCATGAGCACCAGCACCGCGGCCGGCCACAGCAGCACCGACCGTTCGGACCCGTCGCGGCCCCGGCGGCGCAGCCCGGCCCAGACCGCCAGCGTCGCGAGCACCACGCCCGCCACCGCCAGCACGACCCGCGGTGCGGTGTCGAGCCGGCCGTCGCTGACCGCGCCGGCGACGAGCACGACGACCGCGACGGCGGCGAACGCGCGGGCACCCAGGACGTGCCACCGCGTGACGGGGACGACCGGGGCGACCGCTGCGGCCGATCTCGAGCCGGGCACGGCGGCCTAGCCGAGCTTCTCGAGCACGAGCTCCCTCACCCGTGCCGCGTCAGCCTGCCCCCGCATCTGCTTCATGACGGCGCCGATGAGCGCCCCGGCCGCCGCGACCTTGCCGTCGCGGATCTTCTGCGCCACGTCCGGGTTGTCGGCGATCGCCTGGTCGACGGCCGCGCCGAGCGCCCCCTCGTCCGAGACGACCTCGAGCCCGCGACCGGCCACGACCTCGTCGGGCGTGCCCTCCCCCGCCAGCACGCCGTCGAACACCTGGCGCGCGAGCTTGTCGTTCACGCGGCCGGCGTCGATGAGGCCCTGGATCTGGGCCACGACCTGCGGCGTGATGGGCAGGGCGTCGAGGTCGACACCGGTCTCGTTCGCGCGGCGCGCCAGCTCGCCGAGCCACCACTTCTTGGCCGCCTGCGGGGTCGTGCCCGCCTCGATCGTGGCCACCACGAGCTCGAGCGCGCCGGCACCCACGGTGTCGCGCATGTCGAGGTCGCTGAAGCCCCAGTCGGCCTGCAGGCGCGCGCGGCGCGCGGCCGGCGGCTCGGGCAGCGTCGTGCGCAGCTCCTCGACCCACTCGCGCGACGGCGCGACCGGCGCGAGGTCGGGCTCGGGGAAGTAGCGGTAGTCGTCGGCGTCGGACTTCTCACGGCCCGACGACGTCGTGCCGGTGTCCTCGTGGAAGTGACGCGTCTCCTGCAGCACCGAGCCGCCGGCGTCGAGGATGCCCGCGTGGCGCGAGATCTCGAACTTCACGGCGCGCTCGACCGAGCGGAAGGAGTTGACGTTCTTGGTCTCCGAGCGCGTGCCCAGGACGTCCGACCCCTTGGGCTTGAGCGACAGGTTGACGTCGGCGCGCAGCGAGCCCTGGTCCATGCGGACGTCCGAGACGCCGAGTCCGCCGACCAGGTCGCGCAGGGTCGAGACGTACGCGCGGGCCACGGCGGCCGCCTTGTCGCCGGGCACCTCGATGGTGCGGGTGACGATCTCGATGAGCGGGATGCCGGCGCGGTTGTAGTCGATCAGCGAGTGGTCGGCGCCGTGGATGCGTCCGGTGGAGCCGCCCACGTGGGTGGCCTTGCCGGTGTCCTCCTCCATGTGCGCGCGCTCGACCTCGATGCGGTACGTCTCGCCGTCGACCTCGACGTCCAGGTAGCCGTCGAACGCGATCGGCTCGTCGTACTGCGACGTCTGGAAGTTCTTCGGCATGTCCGGGTAGAAGTAGTTCTTCCGGGCGAAGCGCGACAGCTCGGCGATCTCGCAGTTGAGCGCCAGGCCGATGCGGATGGCCGACTCGACGGCCTTCTCGTTCACGACCGGCAGCGCGCCGGGCAGGGCCAGGCAGACCGGGCAGACCTGCGTGTTCGGCGGCGCGCCGAACGTCGTGGAGCAGCCGCAGAACATCTTCGTCGCGGTGTTCAGCTCGACGTGGACCTCCAAGCCCATCACCGGGTCGTAGCGGTCGAGCGCCTCGTCGAGGGGCACGAGGGTCTCGGTCATCGGGTCGCCTCCAGCTCGGGAGCCTTGGTGAGGATGGGGCCGCCCCACTGCTGCTCGAGCAGGCGCTCGAGCGCGGCGGCGGCGTTGTACAGGCGGTCGTCGGCGTGGGCCGGCGCCAGCAGCTGGAACCCGGACGGCAGGCCGTCCTCGTCGGCCAGGCCGTTAGGGATCGAGATGCCGGGGATGCCAACCAGGTTGGCCGGGATCGTGGCGACGTCGCCCAGGTACATGGCCAGCGGGTCGTCCAGCTTCTCGCCCAGCTTGTACGCCGTGGTCGGCGAGGTGGGCGACGCCAGCACGTCGACCTGGGCGAAGGCGGCCGCGAAGTCCTGCGCCAGCAGGGTGCGGACCTTCTGCGCCGAGCCGTAGTAGGCGTCGTAGTAGCCGCTGGACAGCGCGTACGTGCCCAGGATGATGCGGCGCTTCACCTCGTCGCCGAAGCCGGCGTCGCGCGTGGCGGCCATGACCGCCTCGGCGCTCGGCGTGGCGCCGTCGGGCGTGACCCGCAGGCCGTAGCGCATGGCGTCGAAACGGGCCAGGTTGCTGGACGCCTCGCTCGGCATGACCAGGTAGTAGGCGGCGAGCGCCTGCTTCACGCTGGGCAGCGAGACCTCGACGACGTCGGCGCCGGCCTTGGTCAGCAGCTCGACGGACTCCTCGAACCGCGCGCGGACGCCGGGCTGGAAGCCCTCGCCGCCGAGCTCGGTGACGACGCCGATGCGCAGCCCGTCGACGTCCGCGCGGCGGGCCGCGGCCACGACGTCGGGGTACTCGCCGCTGATGCTGGTGGAGTCGCGCGGGTCGTGGCCGGCCATGACGCCGTGCAGCAGCGCCGCGTCGAGCACGGTGCGGGTGACCGGGCCGGCCTGGTCGAGGCTGGAGGCCATCGCGATGAGGCCGTAGCGGCTGATCGCGCCATAGGTCGGCTTGACGCCGACGGTGCCGGTGACGGCGCCCGGCTGGCGGATCGAGCCGCCGGTGTCGGTGCCGACGGCCAGCGGCGCCTCGAAGGCGGCGACGGCCGCGGCCGAGCCGCCGCCCGAGCCGCCCGGGATGCGGTCGAGGTCCCACGGGTTGTGCGTGGGGCCGTAGGCCGAGTGCTCGGTGGACGAGCCCATCGCGAACTCGTCCATGTTGGTCTTGCCCAGGATGGGCAGGCCGGCGGCCTTGAGCCGCTCGGTGACCGTGGCGTCGTAGGGCGGGATCCAGCCCTCGAGGATCTTCGAGCCGGCCGTCGTGGGGACGCCCTTGGTGGTGATGACGTCCTTGACCGCGATCGGGACGCCGGCGAGGTCGCCGAGCGTCTCGCCGGCGGCCCGGCGGGCGTCGACGTCGGCGGCCTGGGCGAGCGCGCCCTCGGCGTCGACGTGCAGGAAGGCGTTCACGGCGCCGTCGACCGCGGCGATGCGGTCGAGGTGGGCCTGCGTGGCCTCGACCGAGGTCACGTCACCGGAGGCGAGGCGCGCGGCGAGGTCGGCGGCGCTGAGCCGCGTGAGGTCGGTCATCAGTCCTCCCCGAGGATCTGGGGCACGAGGAACTTGTCGTCCTCGGCGGCGGGCGCACCGGCGAGCGCATCGGCCGGCGCGAGGCTCGGCGTCGGCACGTCGGGGCGGAAGACGTTGCGCACCGGGATCGGGTGGCTCATCGCCTCCACGTCGTCACCGGCGACGGCCTGCACCTCGGCGACGTAGCCCAGGATCGAGGGGAGCTCGGCGCCCAGGCGGTCGAGCTCGGCCTCGCTGAGGTCGATGCGGGCCAGGCCGGCCAGGTGCGCGACGTCGTCGCGGGAGATCCGGGGTTCGGACATGCGGTTCCTTCGCAGGTGCGGGCGGGGTGCGCGTCCATCCTAATGGTCGCTCCCCCGGCGCCCGGACGGCGTCGGCCCCGCTCAGCCGCGGGCGAAGTCCTCCTCCACCAGGTCGGCGTTGACGTCCATGCCGGCGAGCGCGCCGTGGCTCGCGGCGGTGACCACCTGGGCGGTCGGGTCGGTGACGTTGCCGACCGCCCACACCCCCGGGACGTTCGTGCGTCCGTGGTCGCCGGTCCCGATCGCCGGGCCCATCGGGGTCTGGTCGACCGAGACGCCGAGCTTCTCCAGCAGCGAGTGCGCGGGCCGCATGGCCGGGACGGTGAACAGCGCGTCGACCTCGACCACGTCGCCGCCCGCCAGGTGCAGCCGCAGCGGCCCGTCGTCGTCGCGCTCCACCCGCTCCAGGGCGCCCTCGGCGAGCCGGACGTCGCGGCTGGCCAGGGTCTCGCGTGCCTCGTCGTCGAGCTCGGCGACGTCGTTGACCAGCAGCACCAGGTCGTCGGTCCACTGGCGCACGAGCCGGGCCTGGTGGGCGGCGTGCGGGTGGGTGGCGAGCACGGCGACGCGGCGGCCGCTGACCTCCCGTCCGTGGCAGTACGGGCAGTGCAGCACGTCCAGGCCCCAGCCGTCGGCCAGGCCGGGGACGTCGGGCAGCTCGTCGTCGGTGCCGATCGCGGCGATCACGCGGCGCGCACGGACGCAGGCCTGGCCGTCGACCTGCACGACGAGCGCGTCGTCGTCGCGCTCGAGCCCGTCGACGGTGCCCGTGCGCACCTCGACGCCGTAGCCGCGCACCTCGTCGCGGGCCAGCTCGAGCAGCTCGCCCGGCGGCACGCCGTCGCGGGTCAGGAAGCCGTGCACGTGGGACGCGTACCGGTTGCGCGGCTCACCGGCGTCCACCACGAGCACGCGGCGCCGCGCGCGTCCGAGCACGAGGGCCGCGGACAGCCCTCCCGGTCCGCCACCGACCACCACCACGTCGTACGTCTCGTGCTCCGTCACGCCGCCGAGGTACCCCGATCGCCGCCGTTCACACGCGCGCACCGGTGGATGAGCCTGTCGGAGCCCCCGTCGACGGCTGAGCCTGTCGAAGCTCCCTTCGACAGGCTCAGCCGTCGACGGGGGCTCGCGTCAGGGAGCGGGGTCGGCTCAGGGAGCGGGGGCTCGCGTCAGGGAGCCGGGGTCTCGTCGCCGGCGTCGGGCTCGTCCTCGGCCGGCGGCGGGCCGTG
This sequence comes from Aeromicrobium massiliense JC14, assembly GCF_000312105.1. Taxonomy (GTDB): domain Bacteria; phylum Actinomycetota; class Actinomycetes; order Propionibacteriales; family Nocardioidaceae; genus Aeromicrobium; species Aeromicrobium massiliense. The sequence continues at coordinate 498,110 of NZ_HE978637.1, read as the reverse complement.
GGCGACGAGCTCGTCGAAGGCGTCCTCGTCGAGGATCGGGACGCCGAGCTGCTCGGCCTTCTCGGCCTTGGTGCCGGGCGCGTCGCCGACGAGCACGTAGTCGGTCTTCTTCGAGACCGAGCCGGACGCCTTGCCACCGCGGGCGATGATCGTCTCCTTGATCGAGTCGCGCGTGTAGCGCTGCAGCGACCCGGTGACGACGATCGTGAGCCCGGCGAGGGTGCGCTCGATCGACTCGTCGCGCTCGTCGGCGGTGCGGACGCCGGCCGCGGCCCAGGCGTCGAGGATCGCGACGTGCCAGGGCACCTGCAGCCAGTCGACCACCGCGCGGGCGATGGTCGGACCCACCCCGTCGACCGCGGCCAGCGTGTCGACGTCGGCCTCGCGGATCTCGGCCAGGTCGCCGAAGTGGGTGGCCAGGGCCCGGGCGGCGGTCGGGCCGACGTGCCGGATCGACAGCGCCACGATCACGCGCCACAGCGGCTGCTGCTTGGCCTTGTCGAGGTTCTCCAGCAGCTTGCGGCCGTTGGCCGACAGGGCCCCGGCCTTCGTGCGGTAGAGGTTCGTGCGGAGCAGGTCGTCCTCGGTGAGCGCGAACAGGCCGGCTTCGTTCTCGAGCACGCCGCTGTCGTGCAGCGCGACCGCGCCTTCGTAGCCCAGCGCCTCGATGTCGAACGCGCCGCGCCCGGCCACGTACTCGAGCCGCTCGATGATCTGCCCGCGGCAGTGCTCGGAGTTGGGGCAGCGCAGGTCGGCGTCGCCCTCCTTGGCCGGCGCGAGCGTGGTGCCGCAGGACGGGCACTGCTCGGGCATGACCCACGGCTCGGCGTCGTCCGGGCGCAGCGGCAGCACCGGCCCGACGATCTCGGGGATGACGTCGCCGGCCTTGCGCAGCACGACCATGTCGCCGGGGCGGACGTCCTTGCGCGCCACCTCGTGCTTGTTGTGCAGCGTCGCCATCTCGACCGTGGAGCCCGCGACCTTGACCGGCTCCATGACGCCGTACGGGGTGACGCGGCCGGTGCGGCCGACGTTGACCCGGATGTCGAGCAGGCGGGTGTTGACCTCCTCGGGCGGGAACTTCCAGGCGATCGCCCAGCGCGGCGCGCGGCTGGTGGAGCCGAGCCGGCGCTGCAGGTCGACCTGGTCGACCTTGACCACCACGCCGTCGATGTCGTGCTCGACGTCGTGACGGTGCTCGCCGTAGTAGGCGATGAACTCCTCGACCTCGGCCATGGTGTCGACGGTGCGGGCCCGGTCGGACGTCGGCAGGCCCCAGGCCTTGAGCGCGTCGTAGGCCTGGCTCTGCCGCTGCGGCGTGAAGCCCTCGCGGTAGCCGAGGCCGTGGCAGACCATCGACAGCGGGCGGCTCGCCGTGACCGACGCGTCCTTCATGCGCAGCGAGCCGGCGGCGGCGTTGCGCGGGTTGGCGAACGGGGTCTTGCCCGACTCGGCCCACGCCTCGTTGAACGCCTCGAACGCGGCGGTCGGGAAGTAGACCTCGCCGCGCACCTCGACGTAGGCCGGCACCGGGAACTCGTCGCTGCCGGTGAGCCGGTGCGGGATCGCCGTGATGGTGCGGACGTTGTTGGTGACGTCCTCCCCCACGCGTCCGTCGCCGCGGGTGACGCCGCGGGTGAGCACGCCGTCCTCGTAGGTGAGCGAGATGGCGAGGCCGTCGACCTTGAGCTCGCACAGGAACGCGGCATCGGCGGCACCGTCGCGCAGCAGCCGCTCGTGCCAGCCGCGCAGCTCGTCGGCGCTGAAGGCGTTGTCGAGGCTGAGCATGCGCTCGCGGTGCTCGTAGGCCTCGAACGTCGAGCTGGCGTACCCGCCGACGGACTGCGTGGGCGAGTCGGGCGTGCGCAGGTCGGGCAGCTGCTCCTCGAGCTGCTCGAGCTCGCGCATGAGCGCGTCGTACTCGGCGTCGGAGACCGTGGGCGCGTCGTCGACGTAGTAGCGGGCCCGATGGCCCTCGATGACCTCGGTCAGCTCCTTGTGACGCTGGCGCAGCTCGTCGGTCTCCATGGCGCGATCGTATCGGCGGCCACCGACGTCGGCGCGGCGCGCGCCGGGCGGGTCAGCGCTCGTCGGCGGACGGCTCGGCGAGCGTCCGGGCGAGGGCCAGCGCGCGGCGGGCGGCGGTCGGCGAGACGCCCGCGAGCCCGCACGCCGGGGTCACGACGAGCCGCTCGTCGTAGGCGTCGCGGGCGAAGCCGAGCCGGTCGAAGAACGTCTCGAGCCGGCGGCCGAGCACCGCGTCCGAGCCGGGCTGCTCGACGGCCGGGACCGCACCGGGCCACAGGTCGACCCCGGCCTCGAACGCCTCGGCCCACGCGTCGTGCGGCTGGGCCAGCGCGAGCTCGAAGGTGATCGCGGCGAAGCCCGCCCCGCGCAGCAGCGCGACCGGGACGTCGGGGGCGCAGGTGTGCACGACCGGACGACCTCCGGCCTCGGTGATCGCGTCGACGTAGCGGCGCAGCAGCGCGTCGGCCTCGGGGGCGTCGACCTTGCGGTGGGTGCCCCAGCCGCTGGCGGTCGGCACCTTCGCCTCGAGCGTCGCGACGAGCGCGGGCTCGTCGACCTGGACGACGAGGTCGGCGTGCGGCAGGCGGCGGCGCAGGCCGCGGACGTGCTCGGCGACACCCTCGGCCATCGACTCGGCCAGCTCGCGCCGGGCGCCGTGGTCGGCGAGCAGCTTGTCGCCCTTCGGACGCTCCACGGTCGCGGCGAGCGTCAGCGGACCGGTCACCTGGGTCTTGAACGGGCCGCGGTGGTCGCCGGCCAGCTCCTCGACGGCGTCCAGGTCGCGGGCCAGCAGCGAGCGGGCGCGGCGCAGGTCGACGCCGTCGTGGTCGGTGAGCCGCCAGCCCTGGGGCTGCAGGTCGGCGCCGACGCCGACGAGGAACGAGAGCGAGCGGCCGACCATGCCGGCGGGAGCACCGCGCCCGGGCAGCTCGGGCACGTGGGGCAGCGCCCCGACCTCGCCGAGCACCGTGTGCACGGTGTCGACCACGTCGGTGCCGGGCATCGAGCCGATGCCGGTGGCGAGCGCCATGCGTCCTCCTGGGTCGTGCGGGGTGGGCGGTGAGCCTGCGTCCACCGGCGGGCGCGTCGTGGACGCTGCCTCACCGCCGGACGGGCGGGGTGGACGCTAGCCCACCGGCTCGCGGCGGTGCGTGCGCGCGATCGTGGCCGAGCCGACGACGCGGGTGCCGTCGTAGACCACGACCGCCTGGCCGGGCGCGATGCCCGAGGCCGGGTCGTGCAGCGTCACGTGGACGCGGTCGCCGTCGACGGTCAGGCTCGCCCGGTGCTCGTCGCCGTGGGCGCGCAGCTGCACGGTGCACTCGAGCGTCCCGGCCGGAGCGGTGCCGCACCACAGCGGGCGGATGCCCTCGAGCGCGTCCACCTGCAGGCGCTCGCGGGGGCCGACGGTGACGGTGCCGGAGACCGGCTCGATGTCGAGCACGAAACGCGGCTTGCCGTCGTCGGCGGGCACGCCGAGCCGCAGCCCGCGGCGCTGCCCGATCGTGAACGCGTAGGCGCCGTCGTGCTCGCGCAGCACCGTGCCCTGCTCGTCGACGACGCTGCCGGGGCGCGGGCCGAGCTTCTCGGCCAGCCAACCGGCGTTGTCGCCGTCGGCCACGAAGCAGATGTCGTGGCTGTCGGGCTTGGTGGCGACCTGCAGGCCGCGCTCGGCGGCCTCGGCGCGGACGTCGGTCTTGACCGAGCCGCCGAGCGGGAACAGCGAGTGGGCCAGCTGCTCCTGGGTGAGGACGCCGAGGACGTACGACTGGTCCTTGCCGTGGTCGGTGGCCCGGTGCATCTCGATCGTGCCGTCGGCGGCGGTGCGCAGCTGGGCGTAGTGGCCGGTGGCGACGGCGTCGAAGCCGAGCGCGAGCGCCCGGTCCAGCACGGCGGCGAACTTGATCTTCTCGTTGCAGCGCAGGCACGGGTTGGGGGTGCGGCCGGCGGCGTACTCGGCGACGAAGTCGTCGACCACCTCGTCGGCGAACTCCTCGCTCATGTCCCACACGAAGAACGGGATGCCCAGCGCGTCCGCGGCCCGGCGGGCGTCGTTCGAGTCCTCGATCGAGCAGCACCCGCGCGCCCCGGAGCGGTACGAGCGCGGGTTGCGGCTCAGTGCCAGGTGGACGCCGGTGACGTCGTGCCCGGCGTCGAGCGCGCGGGCGGCGGCCACGGCGCTGTCGACGCCGCCGGACATCGCGGCGACGACCCTCATCGCTGCCTCACCATGCCTGCGGCCAGCGCGCGCTCGTGGACGGCCGGGAGCACGGCCAGCAGCCGGTCGACGTCCGCCTCGGTGGACGTGTGACCGAGGCTGAACCGCAGCGACCCGCGGGCCGCGCGCTCGTCGTAGCCCATGGCCAGCAGGACGTGGCTGGGCTGCGGCACGCCGGCGGCGCACGCGGAGCCGGTCGAGCACTCGATGCCCTGGGCGTCCAGCAGCATGAGCATGGCGTCGCCCTCGCAGCCGGGGAAGGTCACGTGGGCGATGTTCGGCAGCCGGTGGCCCGCACCCGGCTCGGGGTCGCCGTTGACGATCGCGTCGGGCACCACGCGGGTGAGGCCCGCGACGAGCCGCGCCCGCAGCGCCTCGATGCGCGCGGTGGTCTCGGCCTGGCGGGCGAGCGTCACCTCGACCGCCTTGGCGAACGCGGCGATGAGCGCGACGCCGATCGTGCCCGAGCGCAGGTCGCGCTCCTGGCCGCCGCCGTGCAGCAACGGAACCGGCTCGACCTCGCGGCGGATGACCAGGGCGCCAACACCGACCGGGCCACCCAGCTTGTGCGCGGTGATCGTCATGGCGTCCAGCCCGCTGGCGCCGAAGTCGAGCGGCAGGTAGCCGGCGGCCTGCACGGCGTCGCTGTGCACGGGGATGCCGTGGGCGGCGGCGAGCTCCACCACCTCGCGGACGGGCTGCACCGTGCCCATCTCGTTGTTGGCCCACATCGTGGTGATGGCGGCGACGCTGCCGGGGTCGGTCTCGACCGCCTGGCGCAGGGCGTCCAGCCGGATGCGGCCGATCTTGTCGACCGGGGTCGTCTCGACGGTCGCGCCCTCGTGCTTGGCCAGCCAGGTGACCGGGTCGAGCAGGGCGTGGTGCTCAATCGCGCTGAACAGCACCCGGGTGCGGGCGGGGTCGGTCGCGCGCCGGGCCCAGAACAGCCCCTTGATCGCCAGGTTGTTCGCCTCGGTGCCGCCCGAGCAGAACACGACCTCGCTCGGCCGGGCCCCCAGGTGGGACGCGAGGAGCTCGCGTGCCTCCTCCACGGTGCGCCGCGCGGCCCGGCCGGCGGCGTGCAGCGAGGACGCGTTGCCGGTGCGGGCGAGCTGCTCGGTCATGACGGCGATCGCCTCCGGGACCATGGGCGTGGTCGCCGCGTGGTCGAGGTAGACGGTCTGCTGCTGGGTCATGACCGTCCCAGCGTAGTCCCGCCTCCCTATCCCGCCGCCGGGCGGAGCCGCCCCACCACGGCGGCGAGCGTCGTGGCGGCGTGCTCGAGCTGCTCGGCGGTTGCCCCGCGGCCGAACGTGAGCCGGACGGCGGTCTGCGCCACCTCGCGCGGCAGGCCCATCGCGGTGAGGACGTGGCTGGGCTCGTCGCTGCCCGCGGCGCACGCCGAGCCGCTCGAGCAGACCACGCCGCGCTCCTCCAGGCCGACGAGGGCGGCCTCGCCGCTGACGCCGGGCAGCACGAACGAGGAGTGCCCGGGCAGCCGGTCGACGGGGTGGCCGGTGAGCGCCGCACCCGGGACGGCGTCCAGCACGTGCGCGACGAACGCGTCGCGCAGCGCCGCGACGCGGGCCGCCTCGGCGTCCCGGTCGGTCGCCGCGAGCCGCAGGGCCGCGGCCAGCCCGACGGCCGCGGCGACGTCCTCGGTGCCGCTGCGGCGGCCGTCCTGCTGGCCTCCGCCGTGGAGCAGCGGCTCGCAGGGCGTGCGGCGGTCGACCCACAGCAGTCCCGAGCCCTTCGGCGTGCCGAACTTGTGACCGGAGATGCTCAGCGCCTGCACGCCCAGCGCCGCCGGGTCGAGCGCCAGCCAGGGCGCGGCCTGCACCGCATCGGTGTGGAACGGCACGCCGCGCCGGGCGGCGACCGCGGCGAGCGCGGCGAGCGGCTGCACCGTGCCGACCTCGTTGCTGGCCAGCTGGACGCTGACCAGGGTGGTGTCGTCGCGCAGGACGGCATCCAGGGCCTCCGGCGTCACCGTGCCGTGGGCGTCGACGCCCACCTCGTCGACGTCGAAGCCCCAGCGGGCCAGCCAGCGCGCCGACTCCAGCACCGCGGGGTGCTCGACGGCCGACACCACGACGTGGCGACCGCGCGGGGCGGCGAGCGCCAGGCCCTTGACCGCGGCGTTGGCGCCCTCGGTGCCGCCGGACGTGAAGGTGAGCTCGCCGGGCCGGACGCCCAGCACCGCGGCGGCCTCGCGCCGGGCCTGGTCGAGCCCGGCCCGGGCCGCCGCGCCGACCTCGTGGTGGCTGGCCGGGTTGCCGAACACCCCGGTGAGGTACGGCCACATGGCCTCGACCACCTCGCGCCGCACGGGCGAGGTGGCCGCCTCGTCGAGGTAGACGGTCACGACCCGACCACGACGTCCAGGCCGAGGTCGAGCGAGCGGACGCCGTGGGTCAGCGCCCCGACGCTGATCACGTCCACGCCCGTGGCGGCGACGCCGGCGATCGTCTCGAGCGTGATGCCGCCGGACGCCTCGACGACCGCCTTGCCGTCGATGCGGCGCACGCCGGCCACGAGGTCGGCCAGCGAGAAGTTGTCGAGCATGATCGTGTCGGGCTCGGCGTCCAGCACCTCGTCGAGCTGGTCGAGCCGGTCGACCTCGACCTCGACGTGCGTCGTGTGCGGCAGCTCCGCGCGCGCCCGGCGGATGGCCTCGCCGATCGAGCCGACGACCGCGAGGTGGTTGTCCTTGGCCATGACCGCGTCGGACAGCGAGAAGCGGTGGTTGTGCCCGCCACCGCAGCGGACGGCGTGCCGCTCCAGCGCGCGCAGGCCGGGCGTCGTCTTGCGGGTGTCGACCACCCGCGCCCCGGTGCCCTCGACGGCGCGGACGTACGCGCGGGTCGTGGTGGCCACGCCGCACATGCGCTGCACCAGGTTCAGCGCGACCCGCTCGCTCTGCAGCAGCGCCCGCGCCGGGCCGTGCACCCGGGCGACGACGTCACCGGGAGCGAACGTCTCGCCGTCCTCCAGGAACGCGTCCACCTCGACCCGGTCGTCGAGCGCGGTCATGGCGGCGGCGAACACCTCGATGCCGGCCAGGACGCCGGACTCCCGGGCGACGAGCTCGGCGGTGGCGGTGACGCCCGCGGGCACGAGCACCTGGCTGGTGAGGTCGCCGTGCGGGGCGTCCTCGTCCAGGGCCATCGAGACGACGGCGTCGATCTGGCGGCGGTCGAGCATCAGGCTCCCTCTCGGTGCAGGACGCGGTGGAGCGCCTGGCTGGGGTCGGTGCGGGGGTGGTCGGCCCGCTGGTGGGCGCCGCGCGACTCGGTGCGCCGGCGCGCCGCCTCCACGGTGGCACGGGCCAGGACCAGCAGGTTCGCGTCCTCGGCGGACTTGGGGTCGGTGGGGGCCGGCGGCGCCCAGGCGGCGAGCCGGGCGGCGGCACGAGTCAGCGCGGGCTCGGTGCGCTCGACGCCGAGGACGTCCCACATCAGCGACTGCAGCTCGGCGCGGGTGAAGGCGTCGGTGCCGCCGTCGACGGTGACCGGCTCCGGCGCGCCCCAGCCCGGACGCGGGGCGAGGGCGCGGGGGCCGTCCTCGATCGCGCGCACCGCGGCGCGTCCCTGCACGGCGCCCTCGAGCAGCGAGTTGGACGCCAGCCGGTTCGCTCCGTGCAGGCCGGTGCACGCGCACTCGCCGATGGCGAGCAGGCCGGGCAGGCTCGTGCGGCCGTCGACGCCGGCGACGACGCCGCCCATGGCGTAGTGGGCGGCGGGCGTGACCGGCACCGGCTGGCGCGACCAGTCCAGGCCGAGTTCGCGCAGGTGCGCGTCGATGGTCGGGAAGCGCGCCGCGAGCTGCTCGGCACCGAGGGCCGTGGCGTCAAGCACCACGGGACGTCCCTGCTCGTGGGCTCGGCGGGCGACGGCGCGGGCCACCACGTCGCGGGGGGCCAGCTCGCCGCGCGGGTCGACGTCGAGCAGGAACCGGTGGCCGGACGCGTCGCGCAGCACGGCGCCGGCCCCGCGGACGGCCTCGGAGACCAGGAAGCCGTCGGGCAGCACGGTCGGGTGCAGCTGGACGAGCTCGAGGTCGGCCACGTGGGCGCCCGCCCGCAGCGCCATCGCGACGCCGTCGCCGGTGGCGACCGACGGGTTGGTGGTGCGGCCCAGGAGCTGGCCCGAGCCGCCGGTGGCCAGCACCACCGCGTCGGCCGGCACGACCTCGCCGTCGAGCAGGCGGACGCCGGTGGCGCGGCCGTGCTCGACCACGACGTCCAGCGCGAACGCGTCCTCGCGCACCATGACGGTGCTCGCGCGCACGGCGGCGACGAGCGCCCGGGCGATCTCGGCCCCCGTCGCGTCTCCCCCGGCGTGCACGATGCGCTCGACCGAGTGGGCCGCCTCGAGCCCGCGGGCCAGCGAGCCGTCGGACGTCCGGTCGAACCCCGCCCCGAGGCACACGAGTGCGGCGAGCGCGTCCGGGCCGCCGCCGCACACGGCGTGAGCGGCGGTGGGGTCGACGAGGCCGGCACCCGCGGCGACCGTGTCGTCGACGTGCCTCCGGACGTCCGGCCCGTCGAGCGCGACGGCCACGCCGCCCTGGGCACGCGCGGTGCTGCCGTCGGCCAGGGACGCCTTGGTGAGCAGCGTGACCCGGTGCCCGCGCGCGTCCGCCTCGAGCGCCGCGGTGAGTCCTGCGACGCCCGAGCCGACGACGACGACCGTGCTCATGGCCGGGCGGTCGTCCGGGGCTGGGCGGCGAGCATCCGCTCCAGCGCGACGCGGGCGTCGGCGGCGACCGCCTCGTCGACGACGATCTCGTTGCGCACCTCGCCCTCGAGCAGCCCGTCGAGAACCCACGCCAGGTAGCCGGGGTGGATGCGGTACATCGTCGAGCAGGGGCAGATCACCGGGTCGAGGCAGAAGATCGTCTTGTCCGGGTGCTGCGCGGCGAGCCGGTTCACCAGGTTCACCTCGGTGCCGATGGCGATCGTGCTGCCCGGCGCCGCGGCCTCGACGAAGCGCCGGATGAGGTCGGTCGAGCCGGCGGCGTCGGCGGCGTCCACGACCGGCATCGGGCACTCGGGGTGGACGACCACCTGCACGCCGGGGTGCTCGACCCGGGCCCGGGCGATCTGGTCGACGGTGAAGCGCTTGTGCACCGAGCAGAAGCCGTGCCACAGCAGCACCTTGGCGTCGCGCAGCGTGGCCTCGTCGTGGCCGCCGAGCGGCTTGCGCGGGTCCCACATCGGCATCCGCTCCAGCGGGACGCCCATCGCCTTCGCCGTGTTGCGGCCCAGGTGCTGGTCGGGGAAGAACAGCACCCGGCGGCCGCGCTCGAAGGCCCACTCGAGCACGACCTCGGCGTTGGACGAGGTGCAGACGATGCCGCCGTGGCGGCCGCAGAAGGCCTTGAGCGCCGCCGAGGAGTTCATGTACGTCACCGGGACCACCGGCGCGAGGTCGTCGTCCTCGTCGGCGTAGACCTCCATGAGCTGCTCCCACGCCGCCTCGACCGACTCGGTGTCGGCCATGTCGGCCATCGAGCAGCCGGCGGCGAGGTTGGGCAGGATCACCCGCTGGCCGGGGCCGGCCAGCACGTCGGCGGTCTCGGCCATGAAGTGCACGCCGCAGAACACGATCGTCTCGGCCTGCGGGCGGGTCAGCGCGGCGTTGGCCAGCTGGAACGAGTCACCCACGAAGTCGGCGTGCTGCACCACCTCGTCGCGCTGGTAGAAGTGGCCGAGGACGACCAGCCGCTCCCCCAGCGCGTCCTTGGCCCGGCGGATGCGCGCGTGCAGCTCGGCGTCGTCCATGCGCTGGTAGGCGACCGGCAGCTGGCCGGGGCGCGTGACCGGCGTGGGCAGGACGTCGAGGTCGGACGCGCCGGGGCCGTAGCCGGGCGCGGCGTCGAAGACCCACGGCCCCTGCGCGAGGTCGGTGTCGCAGCTGGCGGTGGGCGCCGCGGTGATGGCGTCGTGGACGGAGGTGGTCATGCCTGGCTCCTGTCGGGGGTGGCGACGCGGTACAGCGCCGGAGGTCGGTGGCTGGTGCCCTGCAGGCTGGTGCCGGTCGGCTCGATCGTGCGGCCGGCCAGCACCTGGCGGCGGAAGTTGGCCGGGTCGAGCGCGCGGCCGAGCACGGCCTCGTGCACCTCGCGCAGCTCGGCGAGGGTGAACGTGTCGGGCAGGAAGTTGTGCGCGATCGGCGAGTAGACGATCTTGGCCCGCAGCCGGTCCAGGGCGTAGCGGACGATCGCGTCGTGGTCGAAGGCGAGCGGTCCCGGCACCTCGTCGGCCACGAACCACTCGACGTTCTCGCCGTCGACGGCCCGGGCGTCCTCCGAGGGCCGGACGAGCGCCCAGTAGACGATCGAGACGACCCGGTCCGGTCCGGCGGAGCGGTCGACCGCGCCGAAGGAGTACAGCTGCTCGAGGTAGCGCGGGGCCAGCCCGGTGGTGCGGGCCAGCGTGCTGCGGGCGCTCGTGGCCAGGTCCTCGTCGGGCCGCAGCGGACCACCCGGCAGCGCCCAGCGTCCCTCGTACGGCTCGCGGATGCGGCGCACGAGCGGCAGCCACAGCGTGGCGCGTCCGGTAGCGGGGTTCGGGCGCAGCGCGAAGCTCACGGTCGAGACCGCCAGGTCGATCGCCAACGCACGCTCCTGCCTTCAGGTTGGCTTGACCCTAAGACCCCCTTTTGGTCACGTCAACCCTTTGTCCGCGCCCGGACGCGCTGCGTCGTCCCCGCTGGGAGTGACGTTGTTGCGGCGATGCGCGGCGTGTCGCCTCCACAACGTCACTCCCAGCGGGGAGGTGGGTCAGCGGAAGTCGCGGGCCTTGTGCTTGGCGGGGAGCGCGGCGGCCGCGGCCGGGTAGAGCTCCTCCAGCCGGACGAGCCGCTCGGCGACCAGGTTGACCACGCCCTCGGGCGAGACCTCGAGCATCCCGCGCACGACGACCGCGGCGGCCGTGCGCGCGACCCGCTGGTGGCGCTTCCAGACGTCCGGCGTGACGACGACGTTGAGCATGCCGGTCTCGTCCTCGAGGTTGAGGAAGGTGACCCCGCTGGCCGTGGCCGGACGCTGGCGGTGGGTGATGAGCCCGCCGACGTGCACCCGGCGGCGCGGCTCGTGCCCGGCCAGCGCGGTGACGGCCAGCACCCCCTCGGACGTCAGCAGCTCGCGCACGTAGGCCATCGGGTGGGTGTCGGGCGAGACGTGCGTGGCCCACAGGTCGGCGACGGTCAGCTCGGCCGGGGTCATGCCCGGCAGCATCGGGGCCTCGGCCACGGTGGCCGTGCCCGGCAGCATGTCGGGGCTGTCGGTGTAGCCGGCGTTCCACAGCGCCTCGCGCCGGCTCAGGCCCAGGCTGTCGAACGCGCCCGCGGTGGCCAGCGACTCGACCTGGGCCGTGGTCAGCCCGGTGCGCCGCACGAGGTCGGGGACGGACGTGAACGGCTCCTCCCCGCGCGCCTCGACGATCCGCCGCGCGGCGTCCAGCCCGACGCCCTGCACCGCGTCCAGGCCCATGCGGACGCAGAACGCCCCGTCGCGCCGATGCTCGGGAGTTGGGTCGGGCGTGCCGCGCACGAACGGCCCGGGAGTGGGCTGGAGGAACTCCAGGCACGCGTCGCGGCCGCCCGCCGCGCCGTCGGGATCGGCCCCCAGGTCGGCCTGGGCCCGCGACCGGTTGACGTCGGGCCGCAGCACCCGCACGCCGTGCCGCCGGGCGTCGGCGACCAGCGACTGCGGCGAGTAGAAGCCCATCGGCTGGTTGCGCAGCAGCCCGACCAGGAACGCCCCCGGGTAGTGCAGCTTGAGCCACGAGCTGGCGTAGACCAGCACGGCGAAGCTCAGCGCGTGGCTCTCGGCGAAGCCGAAGTTCGCGAACGACTCGATGCGCTGGTACAGGTGGTCGGCCTCGTCGCCGACGATGTCGTGCGCGGCCATGCCGGCGTACAGCTTGTCCTTGAGCGTGCTGATGCGCTCGACACCGCGCTTGGAGCCCATCGCGCGGCGCAGCAGGTCGGCCTCGGCATGGGTGCAGTCGCCGATCGCCACGGCCATCTGCATGAGCTGCTCCTGGAACAGCGGCACGCCCAGGGTGCGCTCGAGCACGGGCTCGGTCAGCGGGTGCGGGTACTCGACCGGCTCCTGGCCCATGGCCCGGCGGATGTAGGGGTGCACCGCGCCGCCCTGGATCGGCCCGGGGCGGATGAGCGCGATCTCGATGGCCAGGTCGTAGAACCGGCGCGGCTGCAGCCGGGGCAGCGTGCCGATCTGGGCCCGGCTCTCGACCTGGAAGACGCCGATCGAGTCGGCCCGGCAGAGCATGTCGTAGGTGGCCGCCTCGTCGCGCGGCAGCGTCGCGAGCGTCCACTCCTCCCCCAGGTGCTCGGCCACGACCCGCATCGTGTGGTCGAGCGCGCCGAGCATGCCCAGGCCGAGCAGGTCGAACTTGACCAGGCCCATGTAGGCGCAGGCGTCCTTGTCCCACTGCAGCACGGTGCGTCCGGGCATGCGGGCCCGCTCGATCGGGACGACCTCGCCGATCGGCTGGCGGGTCAGCACCATGCCGCCGGAGTGGATGCCCAGGTGGCGCGGCTGGCCGAGCAGCTGGTCGGCCAGGTCGAGCACCGGGGCGGGGATGCCGTGGCCCTCGTCGGGGTCGATGCGCGACCAGCTGTCGACCTGCTTGCTCCAGGCGTCCTGCTGGCCCGGCGAGTGGCCCAGCGCCTTGGCCGCGTCGCGCACCGCCGAGCGTGGCCGGTAGCTGATGACGTTGGCGACCTGCGCGGCGTTGCGGCGTCCGTAGCGCTCGTAGACCCACTGGATGACCTCCTCGCGGCGGTCGGAGTCGAAGTCGACGTCGATGTCGGGGGCGTCGTCGCGGGTCTCGGACAGGAAGCGCTCGAACGGCAGCCCGTAGTGCACCGAGTCGACCGCGGTGATGCCCAGGGCGTAGCAGACCGCGGAGTTGGCCGAGGAGCCCCGGCCCTGGCACAGGATGCCCTGCTCGCGGGCGTGCTGGACGAGGTCGTGGACGATGAGGAAGTAGCCCGGGAAGTCCTTCTCCTCGATGACCGCCAGCTCGCGCTCGATGCGCGCGGTGGCCCGCTCGCGGTCGTGGGCGTAGCGCAGCTCGATGCCCTCGGCGACCAGGTGGCGCAGCCAGCCCATGGCCGTCCAGCCCTCGGGGATGCCGTGCCGGGGCAGCTGCGGGCTGGCCGCGCGCAGGTCGAAGGCGAGCTCGTCGGCCAGCGGGACGGTGCGGGCGACGGCGTCGCGGTGGCGCGGCATGCGGGCCAGCATCTCGGCGCCCGAGCGCAGGTGGCCGCCACCGGCCGCGTCGAGCCAGCCGTCCATCTCGGCCAGGCTGCGCCGCCCGCGGACCGCCGCCATCGCCATCGCCAGGCGCCGCTCGGCCGGGGTCGCGTGGTGGACGTTGTTGGTCGCGACGGTGGGCAGGCCCAGCTCGGCGGCCAGCTCGGCCAGGACGTCGTTGGTCGCGTCGTCGGTGGGCCGGCCGTGGTCGGTGAGCTCGACGTGCACGGCGTCGGCGCCGAACTGCCCGACCAGGCGGTGCAGCGCGGTGCGGGCGGCGTCGCGGCCGCCGGTGGCGAGCGACTGGCGGACCGCGCCCTTGCGGCACCCGGTGAGCACCGCCCAGTGCCCGCGCCCGCGGTCGACGAGGTCGTCGAGGTCGTAGTGCGGGTGCCCCTTCTCGTCGCCGGCCAGGTGCGCCTCGGTCATGGCCGCGGCGAGCCGGTGGTAGCCCTCGACACCGCGGGCCAGGACGAGCAGGTGCTGGCCCTCGGGGTCGGGCACGCCGTTCTGCGGGCCGGTCAGCCCGAGCGACAGCTCGGCTCCGTAGACCGTGCGCAGCCCGTGCTCGGCGTGCAGCTGGGCGGTCTCGGCCATGTACGGCGCGGCGTGGAAGCCGTCGTGGTCGGTGATCGCCAGGGCGTGCAGGCCCAGGCCGATCGCCTCGGCGACGAGCTTCTCGGGGCCGCTGGCGCCGTCGAGGAAGCTGTAGCTGCTGTGGCAGTGCAGCTCGGCGTACGGCACGACCGGCCCCGTGGGGCGGCGGACGTCGTCGCGCACGGCGGGGCGGCGCTTGCGCGAGTAGCCGGGCGCGTCGCCGCCGTCGGGCTCGGGCGCCTCCGGCGGACGTCCGGAGAGCCCGCGCTCGAGCTCGCGCCACGGGATGTCGGGGTTGAAGTACGGCACCTCAACCCCTCCCCGGCCTCACGCTGAGTGTGACGTTCCGGGGCTCGGGACGGCCGATCGAGCCCCGAAACGTCACACTCAGCGGGACGGTGACCGACGCCGAGCGGTGGGGGTCAGTCATAGCGGGCCTCGGTCCACCACTGGCCGTTCTCGACGACCATGAGCCAGGCGCTGCCGTCGACGCCGACGACCTGGAAGCGGGCGATGCGCCGCGCGTGCGCCTCGTCCCACCACAGCTCGTCGACCGGCCACGGCCCGGCCCAGGACGCCACGGGCTGCCAGTCGGCGTGCGGCTCTGCCCGGAAGAGCGCGGGCTCGCCGGTGACGGTGCCGCGTCCGGTGACGCCGACCGCCTGGCCCTCGGCCCCCACCACGAGCGCCTCCTGCGGGCGGGCGAACACCGTGGCCGGCGCCGGCGGGGGCAGGCTGCCGGGCCAGGGCAGCGCCGGGCCACGGGTCGCGACCGGCTTGTCGCCCCACGGGGTCAGCAGCTGGCGGGCGGCCGGCGTGCGTCCGCCCTGCAGGCCGACGGCCAGCACCGACTCGTGGCCGACCATGCTCTGCACGCGGGCGACGGCCCGCTCGACCGCGACGTCGGGACCGCCGCCGAACAGGCTCTCGGCGTGGTCGCCCAGCGACTCCAGCCCCTCGGGGACGAGTCGCACCGCACCGACGGGCGCCTCGACGCCGCGGGCGGCCTGCAGCTGCCAGCGGACCCGGTCGACGACGTCGCCGCTGGCGAACCAGCGCGGGTGCGACCAGCTGCGGGCCGAGACCAGCTCGCCCTCGGCGTCGACCTCGATGCGCACCTGCGTGCACACCAGACCGGCCTCGGCCAGGCGGGCCACGAACCGCTCGGCGGTGGTGCGCAGGCTGAACGCAACCTGGTCGACGCGCGAGAGCGGCGGCTCGAAGGCCAGCTCGGCCGACAGCTCGGGCGGGACGGCCCGCGCGGCCAGCGGACGGGCCTCGAGCCCGCGGGCGAGCCGGTGCAGCAGGGCGCCCTCGCGCCCGAAGCGGGTGTGGACGTCGGCGGCCGGCAGCGCGCCGAAGTCGCGCAGCGTGCTCAGGCCCATGCGGCGCAGCAGGCTCACCAGGTCGTCGGACTCCAGCACCTCGACCGGCAGGGTGGCCAGGTAGGCCGCGCTCTCCCCCGGCGGCACGACGACGCAGTCCTGCGCCGGGGCCCGGCGCGCGGCCTGCTCGGCGGCGAACAGCGTGTCGGCCACCCCGGCCCGCGAGTCCCAAACGCCCAGGCCGACGAGGTGCTCGGCGATGACGGCCGCCGCCTCGGCCTCGCCGCCGAACCAGCGGCTGGGCGGACGCAGGGCGCACAGGCCCGGACGCAGCGGGGCGACGCCGGGCACGATCGACTCCAGGCCGCCGAGCACGACCTCGAACGCACGCGCCTCGGACTCGGGCTCGTGGTCGAGCAGGACGAGGTCGGGGCAACGGGCCTGGGCGTCGCGCCGGCGCATGCCGCGCCGCACCCCGTCGTCGCGGGCCTGCGGCGAGCAGGCCAGCACCCGGTGCCCGGACATGACGGCGACGGGCGCCTCGGTGGGCCGGCGGGTGAGCGCGGCGACCACCGGCCAGTCGGGGCACCACACGACCAGGCGCCGGTCGGCGGCGGTGGCGGCGCTCATCCGACGCTCCGCAGCGGCGTGGGCGCGGACTCGACCTCGCGGACGCCCTGGTCGTCGGGGGCGGGCAGCCACAGCCGGCGCCGCCGGGCCGGGCCGGTGCCGCGCCGCACCTCGACGGTGGCCTGGCGGCCCTGCAGGTGGCCGTGGCCGCGCTCGAGCCCGGCCCAGACCGGGTCGGACAGGGTCAGCCGGGCGTCGGGCCGGGGCCAGTCGCCCCACACCACCAGGACCCCGCCGCGCTTGCGCAGCCGGGCGACCAGGCGGGCGGCGGCGGACTCGGCGACGTCGGACGGCGGACGCACGACGACGGCACCGAGCGCGTCGACCAGGGCGGCGGTGACCTCGAGCCACGCGTCGGCCGGGTCGGGGACGAGCACGAGCCGGCTCAGGTCGACGCCGAGCGCCGCCGTGGCCTCCAGGCCCAGCTCGGTCGAGCCGACCACGCCGCACCACGCCCCGTCACCGGACGGGCCGGCCAGCAGCAGTCCGACGAGGGTGGCCGAGTCGACCGTGTACGTGCCGCCGGCCCGCAGGCCGAGCAGACCGGCCAGCGCCGGGTGGGTGGCGACCGGCTGCGCCGCGGGGCGGCCCTGCATCGAGTCGACCCGCGCCTGCAGCTGCTCCACCACCGACGCGACCATGGGTCCAGTATCGAACACGTGTTCGAACCGGGTCAACTCTCGACCCCAGGTGGAGGGTCAGCCCTGGGACTCCCCCGGGTCCGGACGGCCGAGGCCCCCGCGACCGTGCGGTCGCGGGGGCCTGGGCGTCAGCGGACGGTCAGCGACCGAGCTCGATCGACCCGCCGGGGATCGCGTCGAGCAGCTTGCGCGTGTACGCCTGCGTGGGGTTGCTGAAGACCTCGTCGACCGAGGCCTGCTCGACCGCCTTGCCCTTCTCCATGACGATGACGTCGTCGGCGATCTGCCGGACGACGGCCAGGTCGTGGGTGATGAACAGGTAGCTCAGCCCCAGGTCGGCCTGCAGCTCGTTGAGCAGCTCCAGGATCTGGGCCTGCACCAGGACGTCGAGGGCCGAGACGGCCTCGTCGCAGATGACGACCTCCGGCTGCAGCGCCAGGGCGCGCGCGATCGCGACGCGCTGGCGCTGGCCGCCGGACAGCTCCGAGGGGAAGCGCGGCATGACCGAGGTCGGCAGCGAGACCTTGTCGAGCAGGTCGCGCACGCGCGCCTCGCGCTCCTTCTTGGAGCCGATGCCGTGGGTGCTCAGCGGCTCCTCGATCGACTGGTACACCGAGTACAGCGGGTCCAGCGACGCGTACGGGTTCTGGAACACCGGCTGCATCCGCCGGCGCAGCCGCAGCTGCTCCTTGCCCTTGAGCGTCCGCACGTCGACGCCGTCGAACAGCACGGTGCCGGACGTCGGCTCGAGCAGGTCCAGCACCATGCGCGCGACGGTCGACTTGCCCGAGCCCGACTCGCCCACGATCGCCGTGGTCGTGCCGCGGCGCAGGCTGAACGAGACGTCGTCGACAGCGGTGAAGTCGATCTTCTGCCCAGGGCGCTTGCCGCGGAGCTTGAACACCTTGGTGAGGTTCTGCACCGTGATGACGTCGTCGCGCGTGACGTCGCCGACGACCTCCTCGGCCTGCTCCAGCTCGGCGGCGATCTCGCCGGCGGTCTGGACGGCGTGGGCCTTGACCTCCTCGCGCTCCTTGCGCGCCGAGAGGCGCTGCGAGGCGAGCGACGGGGCCTTGGACACCAGGCGCTGCGTGTAGGGGTGCTCGGGGTGCTGGAGGATCTCCAGCGCCGGGCCCGACTCCACGATCTTGCCCTTGTACATGACGACGAGGTGGTCGGCGCGCTCGGCGGCCAGCCCCAGATCGTGGGTGATGAGCAGGACGGCCACGCCGAGCTCGCCGGTCAGCATCTCCAGGTGGTCCAGGATCTGCTTCTGCACCGTCACGTCCAGGGCGGACGTCGGCTCGTCGGCGATGAGCAGCTTCGGCCGTGCGGCCAGGCCCATCGCGATGAGCGCGCGCTGGCGCATGCCGCCGGAGAACTCGTGCGGGTACTGCTGGGCCCGACGCTCGGCGTCCGGCAGACCGGCCTCCTCGAGCAGCTCGACGACGCGGCGGTCGGCCTCCTTGCCCTTGGCGACGCCGTTGGCCTCGAGCGCCTCCTTGATCTGGAAGCCGACCTTCCACAACGGGTTCAGGTTGCTCATCGGGTCCTGCGGCACGAGGCCGACGGACGAGCCGCGCATCGCGACGATGTCGTCCTTGCGGGCCTTGGACACGTCACGGCCCTCGAACAGGATCTGGCCGCCGGTGACCTCGCCCCGGCCGGGCAGCAGGTCGATGACCGCGTGCGCGGTGGTCGACTTGCCCGAGCCGGACTCGCCGACGATCGCGACGGTCTGGCCGGGGTACACGGTCAGGCTGGCGCCCTGGACGGCCGGGACGACCTCCGTCTTGGACGTGCGGAAGCCGACGTGCAGGTCGCGGATGTCCAGCAGCGGGTCGACCGCGGGGTCGTACCCCGGGGCCGGGACGTTCTTCTTGGCGGCGCGCGCCTGGGAGCGGGTGCTCACTTCTTCCTCGCCTTCGGGTCAAAGGCCTCGCGCACGGCGTCGCCGAGCAGGATGAAGGCCAGGACGGTGATCGCCAGGGCGGTCGCGGGCACGAACATCACCTCGAGGTGCTGGCCCGAGCGGACGAGCACCTGGGCCGCGGCGATGTCGTTGCCCCACGAGACGACGGACGAGCGCGGCAGGCCCAGGCCCAGGAACGACAGCGTCGCCTCGGCCACGATGAACACGCCGAGCGTGATCGTCGCGGTGACGATGACCGGGGCCATCGCGTTGGGGACGATGTGGCGCACCAGGTTCTTCCAGCGCGAGGCGCCGATGGCCGTGGCCGCGTCGACGAACTCCAGGTTCTTGACGGTGAGGACCGCGCCACGCATCTGGCGGGTGATCTGCGGCCAGGCGAACAGCGCGAGCGCACCGACCACCACGAACACCGAGCCCCAGAACTGCCGCTCGGGCCAGACGTTGTTGATGATCGAGATGACCACGATCGCGGCGAGCAGCAGCGGGATCGAGAAGAAGATGTCGCTCAGGCGCGAGATCACCGAGTCGACCCAGCCGCCGAAGAAGCCGGCCATGGCGCCGGTGATGACGCCGACGATGGTGACGAACAGCGTCGCGAACACACCGACGGCGACCGACGCGCGCGCCCCGTAGAGCGTGCGGGCCCAGACGTCGCCGCCCTGCTGGGTGAAGCCCAGCGGGTGGCCCTCGCGCGCCGGCGCGAGGCTGTCGGACAGGTTCTCGTAGGACGGGTCGGCGTTCGTGAACAGGCCCGGGAAGGCCACGACGATCGCGACGACGAGCAGCAGCGTGCCGGAGATCCAGAACAGCGGGCTCTTGCGCATCCGCTTCCAGGCCTCCTTCCACTGGCTCTCGGGAGCAGCGGACAGGTCGACCGAGTCGACGTCCTGCAGCGGCGTCTCGTCCAGGGGGGCGACGAAGCGCTGCTGACCGGGGCGGGTGGCGATCTCAGGCATAACGGATCCTCGGGTCGAGCCAGGCGTACAGCAGGTCCACGAGCAGGCTCGCCAGCACGTAGACGAGCACCATGATCGTGACCACCGAGACGACGGTGGGGTTCTCGCCGCGCTTGATCGCGTTGTAGGCGAGGTTGCCGACGCCGGGGATGTTGAAGATGCTCTCGGTCACGACGGCGCCGGCCATGAGCGCGCCCAGGTCGACGCCCAGGAACGTCACGACCGGGATGAGCGAGTTGCGCAGCACGTGGTTCTTCACGACCTGGCGCTCGGACAGGCCCTTGGCCCGCGCGGTGCGCACGTGGTCGGTGGAGAGGTTCTCGGCGACGCTCGTGCGGGTCAGGCGCAGCACGTAGGCGAAGGAGACGAGACCGAGGACGAAGGCCGGCAAGATCAGCTTGCTCACCGACCAGTCACCCCCGACCGTCGGTGACACCCACCCCAGCTTCACGCCGAAGATCAGCTGCAGGACGAAGCCGAAGACGAAGATCGGGACGGCGATGACGACGAGCGAGGTGACCAGCATCGTCGAGTCGAACAGTCCGCCGCGGCGCAGGCCGGCGATGGTGCCGGCCACGATGCCGAGGACCATCTCGATGGCCAGGGCCATGAGCGCCAGCGTGATCGTGACCGGGAACGCCTGCTGGACGAGCTCCATGACCGGACGACCGGTGTAGGAGTTGCCGAAGTCGCCGGTGACCGCGCCCTTGAGGAAGAGCAGCCACTGGACGAGGAAGGGCTTGTCGAGGTTGTACTGCGCCTCGATCTGCGCCTTCACGCCCTCGTTGACCGGCTTCTCGCCGAACAGGCCGGCGATCGGGTCACCCGGCCGAAGGAAGACCAGGGCGTAGATGATGAATGTGGCCCCGAGGATGACGGGGATCGTCTGCAGTAGTCGTTTTCCGACGTACCACCACACAGCTGCCTCCTGATGAGAGAACCCGCGGACGGCGCACCGCGCCGATCGGGCGGGCCGGCGTCCACAATAGAACGCTGGGGGTAGCGACAGGTCGCTACCCCCAGCGCATGCTCCTAGGGAGCGGTGTGACCGGGTACTACTTGGTGAGCTTGTGGTACTCGGGCAGGTTCTGCCAGTTGAACTCGACGTTGTTGACGCCCTTGGCGGCAGCAGCGGCGATGTTCGTGTACCAGGTCGGGATGGCCGGCAGGTCCTGCATCAGCACGGCCTGGGCGTCCGAGTAGAGCTTGTAGCGCTCGTCCTCGTCCTGGGCGCCGGCGGCCTGGTTGATCAGGTCGTCGAACTGCTTGTTGGAGTAGTCACCGTCGTTCGAGCCGGCACCCGTGCCGTAGACCGGCGCGAGGTAGTTGTAGATCGACGGGTAGTCGGGCTGCCAACCGGTGCGGAACGCGATGCGGATGGTGCGGTCGGTGACGTCCTTGCGGAGCTCGTCGAAGGTCGGGTACGACTTGCCCGACGCCTGGATGCCCAGGTTGTTCTTCAGCTGGTTCGACACCGCGTCGACCCAGGCCTGGTGGCCGCCGTCGCCGTTGTAGCCGATCTGGAACTTGCCGCTGAACTTCTTGATCTCGTCGGCCTGGGCCCAGAGCTGCTTGGCCTTGGCCGGGTCGAAGGACAGGATCTCCGAGCCCTCGATCTTCTCGTTGAAGCCCGGCATCAGCGGGGAGCTGAAGTCCTTGGCCGGCGTGCGCGTGCCGTTGAAGATCTTGTCGGTGATCTCCTCACGGTTGATGGCCAGGGAGATGGCCTGGCGACGCAGCTTGCCCTCCTCGTCGGAGCCGAAGCCCGGCATGGACTGCGGGATCGTGAACGACTGGAAGACCGAGCCGGGCTCGGAGATCGCCTGGACGTTCTCGTCGGACTCGAAGGTCGTCAGCGCGCTGTCCGGGACGGACTTGAGCACGTCGAGGTTGCCGGCCTGCACGTCGGTGTAGGCGGCGTCGAGGTCGGTGTAGAACTTGAAGGTCAGGCCGCCGTTCTCGGGCTTGCGCTCACCGTCGTAGTTCTCGTTGGGGACCAGGCGGATCTGGGTGTCGTGCTCCCAGGCGCCCTCGCCGTCCATCTTGTACGGGCCGTTGGTGATGGGGTTCTCGCCGAACTCCTTGGTCACCTTGCCGTCGGAGCCGAACGCGGCGTCCGGCAGCGGGAAGAACGCCGAGTAGCCCAGGCGCGCCGGGAAGTCGGCCTCGGCCTGCTTCAGCGTGATGGTGAAGGTCTTGTCGTCCACGACCTTCAGGCCCGAGAGCTCGGGGGTCTCGGAGTTGCCCTCGTCGTTGGTGCCCGCGATCGGGTAGTAGAAGTAGGCGTTGAGCTGGGCGTTGTCGATGAACGCGCCGTAGCTCCAGGCCTTGACGAACGAGTCCGCCGTGACCTTCGAGCCGTCGCTGAACTCCCAGTCCTTCAGCTTGACGGTCCAGGTCTTGTTGTCCTCGGACTCGATCGAGTCTGCGACCTCGTTGACGGTGGAGCCGTCGGCCTTGTAGGCCACCAGGCCCGCGTAGAGCTCGTCGATGACGTTGCCGCCACCGGTCTCGTTCGTCGAGCTCGGCACCAGCGGGTTCTGGGGCTCGGAGCCGTCGACGGTGATGACCTGGTCGCTGGACGACGAGTCGTCGCCGCTGTCACCGCCGCAGGCGGTGAGCGTCAGGCTCGCCGCGGCCACCAGTGCCACACTCGCGAGGCGCGTACGCCGGGAGAGTCGCATGTTTCCTCCTGTGTTCAGGTTGCTGCACAGCCGTGCATCCGTTAATGACTATCACTCCGCCCGCGCGCTCTCCTAGCCGCGACGGGCCATGCAACTGATTTGTAATAAACCGTCCGGACGGTACGACGTGGCCCGGACGGGCCAGGACGCACGAGGGCCCCGGTGGATCGCTCCACCGGGGCCCTGCGCGCGGAAGGGATCAGCCCTTGCGCTTGGTGATCTCCTCGGTCGCCTGCGGCAGGACCGTCTTGAGGTCGCCCACGACGCCGAAGTCGACGAGCTCGAAGATCGGCGCCTCGTCGTCCTTGTTGACCGCGACGATCGTCTTGGACGTCTGCATGCCGGCCCGGTGCTGGATCGCGCCGGAGATGCCGTTGGCGACGTACAGCTGCGGCGACACCGTCTTGCCGGTCTGGCCGACCTGGAAGGTGTGCGGGTACCAGCCGGAGTCGACCGCGGCGCGCGAGGCGCCCACGGCGGCACCGAGGACGTCGGCCAGGGCCTCGACCTCGGAGAAGTCGCCGCCGGTGCCACGGCCGCCGGAGACGACGATCGCGGCCTCGGCGAGCTCGGGACGGCCCGACTTCTCGCGCGGCTTGCGCTCGGTCACCTTGGCCGACTTGGCGGCGTCGGAGATCTCGGCCGTCTTGGCCACGACCTCGCCGGCGGCCGGGGCGGCCTGCGGGGTGGTCGAGTTCGGCTTGACCGTGATGACCGGCGTGCCCTTGGTGACCTTCGCGGTCACGGTGAAGTTGCCGGCGAACACGCTCTGCGTCGTGACCGGACCGGCCTCGACGTCGACCGCGTCGGTGATGATGCCCGACTCGGTCTTGAGCGCGACGCGCGCGGCGACCTCCTTGCCCTCGGTGCTCGAGGGCAGCAGCACGGCGGCCGGCGAGACCTCGCCGACGAGCGCCGCGAGGGCCTCGGCCTTGGGGGCGACGAGGTAGTCGGTGAAGACCGCGTCGTCGTAGGAGTAGATCTTCGCGGCACCGAACTCGGCCAGCTTCTCCTTGGCCGTGTCGGCACCGGCGCCGAAGACGACCGCGGAGGGCTCGCCCAGGCGCGCGGCGAGGGTCAGGAGCTCCAGCGTGGGCTTGGTGACGGCACCGTCGACGTGGTCGACGACCACCAGAACTTCAGTCATGGGTGGTGCTCCTTCTCAGATGAACTTCTTGGAGGCGAGGAACTCGGCCAGCTTGGTGCCGCCGTCGCCCTCGTCGGTGACGATCTCGCCGGCCGTGCGCGGCGGGCGAGGCGCGGTCGACTCGACCTGCGTGCCGGACGCGTCCAGGCCGACCTGCGCGGCGTCGACACCGAGGTCGGCCAGGCTCCACTCGTCGACCGGCTTCTTCTTCGCGGCCATGATGCCCTTGAACGACGGGTAGCGCGGCTCACCGGTCTGGTCGGTGACGCTCACGACGACCTTGCCCTCGGCCGTGACCGTCTCGGAGGCGGCGTCGCCGTCGCGACGGATGGTGACGGTCGAGCCGTCGACGCTGATCTCCGAGCCGTAGGTGACGGCCGGCAGGCCCAGGCGCTCGGCGACGAGCGTCGGGACGATGCCCATGGAGCCGTCGGTCGAGGCCATGCCGAACATGACGAGGTCGTACTCGAGCTTCTCGATCGCCTTGGCGAGCACGAGCGACGTCGCGATCGCGTCGGAGCCGGCGATGGCCTCGTCGTTGACGTGGACGCCGGCGTCGGCACCCATCTGCAGGGCCTTGCGGACCGCGTCGGCAGCGTCGTCGGGGCCGACCGTCAGCACGGTCACCTCGCCCTCGCCCTCCTCGACGATCTGCAGCGCCTGCTCGACCGCGTACTCGTCGAGCTCGGACAGCAGGCCGTCGACGTTCTCGCGGTCGACGGTGTCGTCGGACTCGAACTTCCGGTCGGCCGTCGCGTCGGGTACGTACTTCACTGCGACAACGATCTTGGTCACGAAGACCCTCCTGTGATCACGGGACGCGGCGCCAGGTGCGGCGCCGCGACGGTCGGGGTGGGTACCGCAGGACAGCGGTCGCGCGCGGTCCACCGTTGCGAATGTTACCGACGCGTGACATGACGGGAAACCGGGCATGGAATGGCCTGGGTCACACCGCGCGACGGCGGGAGCGGGCTAGGCGAGGCGGGCGACCAGCCACGCCGCGAGGCGGCCCGCGACCAGCGCGAGCACGGACCCCAGCCCCCAGGCGGCGAGCGTCTCGCGCACCTCGCCGTCCTCGCCGGAGAAGTCGAACAGCCCGCGCAGCGAGCCGGCCAGGGCGTCGCACGCGTCGGCCAGCTCGGCGCCCCAGCCGCTGCCGGTGTCGACACCGACCGCGACGGCGAGCGCCCCGGCCGCCAGCACGACCGAGACGAGCAGCCCGGCCGCCGCGACCAGGCCGGCGACCAGCCGGACCACGCGCGTGCGAGCCGGTGGTCGCGGCGACGGCGGGGCGGGCACCCGGGTGCGCGCCGAGCGGCGCCAGCGTCGCGGGCGTCGCTCGGCGACCGGCCCGGCCGCGTCCCTCGTCGGCGCGGGCGCGGGGTCGTCGGCGGCCGTCTCGGCGACGACGTCGCCGGCCGTCACCGGCCAGCTCGCGACGACGTCGCGCAGCGGCGGGCGCCGGTCGGCGTCCCCGTCGGCGGGCGTGCCGGACGTGGCGCTGGTCATCGTTCCCTCCCTCGTTCCGCCCCCGGAGGACGATCGAAGCACCTCCCGGGGTCCGCCGCTCACCGGCCGGTGAACGTCGCCTTGCCGGGACCGTTCTCCATGAACGACTGCATGCCGGCGCGCTGGTCGTCGGTGGCGAACAGGGCGGTGAACGCCTGGCGCTCGATCTCCAGGCCGGTCTGCAGGTCGACCTCGAGGCCGCGGTCGACCGCGTCCTTGGCCGCCCGCAGCGCGAGCGCGGGGCCCCCGACGAACTGGGCGGCCCACGCGACGGCCCGCTCGTAGACCTCGGCCGCGGGGAAGACCCGGTCGACCAGCCCGATGGCCAGCGCCTCCTCCGCCTTCACCTGGCGTCCGGTGAAGATGAGCTCCTTGGCCACCGACGGGCCGACCAGGCGGGCCAGGCGCTGCGTGCCGCCCGCCCCGGGGATGATGCCGAGCAGGATCTCGGGCTGGCCGAGCCGCGCGTCGTCGGCGCAGAAGCGGACGTCGGTGGCCAGCGCGACCTCGCACCCGCCACCCAGCGCGTAGCCGGTGATGGCCGAGACGGTCGGCTTGCCGATCGCGGCGATCGCCCGGGTGAACGCCTGCAGCGTGTGGCCGTGCCGTGCCATCTCGGCGTACGGCATCGCGGCCATCTCCTTGATGTCGGCGCCGGCGGCGAACACCCGCTCACCGCCGTAGACGACCACCGCGGCGACGTCGTCGCGCCGGTCGGCCTCCTGCGCCACGGCCAGGATCTCGTCCTGGACCTGGGTGTTCAGCGCGTTCATCTTGGGCCGGTCGAGCCGGATGGTGCCGACCCCGTCGGTCACCTCCAGGCGCACGAGCTCTCCCACGGGCCTCTCCCCTCGTCGTCACGGTCCCGTCGCCGGGCGTCCTGGCGAGCATAGGAGGCCGGGGTCACACGGGGTCGAGGCACGGGTCACACCGGCCGGGCGACGCCGGCCGAGGTGCGGCGGACCCCCGGCGGGCCTACCGTTCGGGGCACCCGCACGAAAGGCGTACTCATGTACATCGGTGGATCCCTGTTCCTCCTCGCCGTCGGCGCGATCCTGGCGTTCGCCGTCCAGGACGCGGTGAGCGGCATCGACCTGACGATGGTGGGCTACATCCTCATGGGCGTGGCCGTGCTCGGCTTCCTGTTCTCCTTCTTCCTCATGGGACAGCAGCGCAGCCGGGGCGACGGCACCGCTCCCCCGCGCGACTACTGATCGACACCACGACGCCCGCCCCGGACCGTCCGGGGCGGGCGTCGTGCTGCGTGGCCTCAGCGCGCGAGCCGGCTGCGCCCCAGGGTGAGCCACACGCCGGCGACGACCATGGCCACCGACATGGCCGCAGGCAGCCCCGGCACGCCGGTCACCGCGACGGCCAGCAGGAGCAGGCCCGTCACCAGTCCGGCCGCGGCACCCAGCGGGCGGGACACCAGGCCATCGGCGAACGCCATCCAGGCGAGCGCGAAGCCCGCGCCGAGCAGCGGCACGCCGGCGATGTAGGGGCTGAAGTCGTTCATGACGAAGTAGGTGTAGAGGCCCTCGGTGTCGTACGTGTCGCCCTCGGCACCGGTCGGAAGGTAGTTGCCCAGCGCACCGCGCCAGCCGTAGGCGAGCGTCATGAGCGACGCCGAGGCGACGAGCGAGAACGTCACGACGCTCGCACCGGTCGACCACGGGAAGCGGCGGCCCACGCGCTGGTGCCACACGGCGGCCAGCACCAGCATCGACAGCGCCGCGACGTAGCCGAGCAGCCCGCTGACCCGGAACGCCACGTGCCCGAGCTCGACGACGTCCTCCGCGGTCACCGGGTATTCGAAGTCGCCGCTGCCGTCGGGCCGGTTCTCCAGCAGCAGCGCGGCGGTGGTGAGCAGGCCGGTCAGGCTGACCATCAGCGGCCACCACGCCCGGGGGGCGGCGTCGAGGGCGGGGGCGTCGGCGAGACGCTCGTCGGTCTGGCGGACGGACATGGTGCTTCCTCTCGTGAGGGGACGCCGGGGTGCGTCCCGTCACGAGGCTCGCGGGCCCGGCGGCCCGGATCCCAGGGCGGCGCGGCCCGACCTGGCGGGCGCGTCGCGTCCCGGACGTCCGGGACCGCCTAGGACGGCGGGACGTCGACGCCCAGCCCGCCCTCGCGCGCCCGGACGATGAGCTGCGAGCGATCGGGCACGTCGAGCTTGACCAGGATCCCGTAGACGTAGTTGCGCACCGTCTTGGCGCTGAGCACCAGCCGGCGCGCGATCGCGGGGTTGTCGTGACCGCGGGCCACCAGGTCCAGCACCTCGCGCTCGCGGTCGGTCAGCTCGGGGAACGGGACGGCGCCGCGCGTGCGGGCCCCGGTGAGGTAGGTCGCGGCCCGGTGGGCCACCTCCGGGCCGAGCAGCAGCTCGCCGGCCGCCACGGCCCGGACCGCCCGCTCGACGTCCGGCGGGAGCGCCCCCTTGAGCACGTACCCGCGGGCGCCGGCCCGGATGGACGCGAACAGCGAGTCGTCGTCGCCCAGCATCGTCATGACGAGCACCGCCCCGGCCTCGGCGCGGACGATGCGGCGGGTCGCCTCGACCCCGCTCCCGCCGGGCCCGAGGTCCAGGTCCATGACCACGACGTCGGGACGCTCGCGCTCGCAGACGGCGACGGCGTCCGCCTCGCCGGACGCCTCGCCGACCACCTCGACGGAGGGCAGCGAGCGGAGCAGCGCCACCATGCCGAGCCGGAAGACCGGGTGGTCGTCGACGACCACGACGCGCAGGGTCATGGCAGCACCGCCGTCACGACCGTGCCGGTGCCACCGGACTCCACCGACAGCGTGCCGCCGGCCTCCTGCGCGCGCTCACGCATCGAGGTCAGGCCGAGCCCGGGCTCGGCGTCCGGACGCATCCCGTGCCCGTCGTCGCGGACCACCAGCTCGGCCGCGCCGTCGGGCAGCCGGCGCAGGCGCACCTGGCAGCGGTCGGCGTGCGCGTGCCGGAAGGCGTTCCAGACGCCCTCGACCGCGACGTGGTACGCGGCGACCTGCCGGTCCGGGTCCAGGCGGTCCACCTCGGGGCCGGCCTCCACGACCACGGTCAGCCGGGTCTCCTCGAAGGTGCGCGACAGCGTGTGCAGCGCCTCGGCCAGCCGCCCGTCGTCCAGCGCCGGCGGCAGGACGGCGCGCGCGATGAGCCGCATGTCCTCGCTGCGACGGGCCAGCTCGTGCTGCACCCGGCCGAGCAGCTCGGCGTGCTCGGGCCCCAGGTCGGCCCCGTTCGCGATGGCCCCCAGCGCCAGCCCGGCGCCGGCCAGCGACGGTCCCAGCCCGTCGTGCAGCTCGCGACGCAGCTGGCGACGCTCGGTCTGGCGCGCGTCCAGCACGCGTCCGCGCAGGGCCTCGAGCCGCGCCGTGGTCTGTGTCTGGGCGAGCGTCACGGCGACCATCCCGCTGAGCCGCTCGAGCAGACCGGTGGTGCGCGGGTCCAGCCGCTCCCCTCGCGGAGCCGCCACCTCCAGCGTCCCGATGCGCCGGCCCCGGCTCACGAGCGGCAGGGTCAGCACCGGCCCACCGTCGGGCGCGCCGGCTGTGGCCTGCACCGTGCCGTCGTCCGCCCGGACCGTGACCGTCCGCAGCCGCAGGCCGGCCCGCAGCGCGCCGGCGACGTCGTCCAGGACGCTGCCCGCGACCTGGGGCGCGACGAGCGCCCGGTGGACGTCGAGCAGCAGCCGGGCGGGGTCGGCGGACGACCCGTGCACGAGTCGCGCGACCCGGTCACGGACCCACGCGTGGGCCGGCGCGGTCGCCGCGGCGAGCACGGCCACGGCGACGACGGAGGCCGCCCCCTCGTCCCACGGCAGCACGCGCACCAGCACCGCCACGAGACCGACGTAGAGCACCACCGTGCCCGCCGTCAGCAGGCCGCCGACCACCGTGCGCGACAGCGCGAGCTCCATGCGAGGAGTGGTGTCGCGCACCAGCAGCACGAGGACGGCGGCGCCGAGGACGATCTGGGCCACCACCAGCAGCAGCACCCCGCCGAGCAGGACGGCACCGCCGCGCCCCAGCCCGGCCTCGAACACCGCGTAGCCTGCGGCCGTCGCGGCGAGACCGGCGCCCGCCCAGCGCAGCGCACGACGCTCCCACGGCGGGCGGGCCCGCGCGCGGGCGACGACGAAGGCCGCTCCCAGCAGGCCGTGCACGACGGCGGCCCCCACGCACCAGGCGTCGACGTCGGCCGCCCACGCCGAGCGTCCCGACCCGCCCAGCGGGTTGTCCGGCGCTCCGGGCATC
This sequence comes from Aeromicrobium massiliense JC14, assembly GCF_000312105.1. Taxonomy (GTDB): domain Bacteria; phylum Actinomycetota; class Actinomycetes; order Propionibacteriales; family Nocardioidaceae; genus Aeromicrobium; species Aeromicrobium massiliense. Next base: position 468,894 of record NZ_HE978637.1, on the reverse strand, counting down.
TGCACGAGCGTGCGAGCGCCGGTCGTGCCCAGGACGAGCAGCAGGCCGGTCACCAGACCGGCACGGCGCAGGCCGTCCCACCGGCCGGGCACCAGCAGCCACGGCATCACCAGCAGCCCGACCAGCGCGCCGGCGAGCCAGGTCCAGAGCATGGCGTGGACGCCGACGCCGTGCGCCGGCACGTCGACCCGGACGCCGAGAACCGCGTGCTGGATGGCCAGACCGGCGAGCGCGAAGCCCAGCCCGACGACCAGCAGCACGCGCCCCGCCGGGTGCCCGCTGCGGACGGTGACCACGACGCCGAGGGCGGCGTAGACGCCGGCGAGGACGACGTCGGCCCAGAAGAACGGACGATGGACCTCGTAGGCCGGCGACGGGTGACCGGCGTTCATCGCCGCGAGGACCAGACCGGCCAGCACGACCGCCGTCACGACCGTCCCGCCGAGCGTCCCGGCCGGCACCCGTGCCGCCCGCGCGGCCGTCGCCATCGTCATCCGTGCCTCCTGTCAGGCGACCACTATCGCTCCTGGACCGTCCCGGCACCCAGGGTTCGGCGTCCTTCGCGGCCGGGACGCGGGGTCCCGCCACGCTCCCGCACGAGGAACAGCGGAGCCGCCGCGGCGGTGACGACGCCGGCGACCACGAACGCGGCCCCGGTCCCCCACGTGGCGGCGACGACGCCGAGCACGAGCACCCCGAGGCTGCCGCCGGGGTGCATGGCCATGGACGCCAGCGAGAGCACCGTCGCGCGGTTGGCCGACTCGGCCTGCTCGTGGAGCAGCGACTCGTAGACCACGCCGGCCGCGCTGTGCACCGCGTAGGTCGACAGGAAGGCCACGACCAGCCACACCGGCCCGCCGACCAGGCCCATGACGACGACCGTCGTGCCCTGCACCAGCCGCAGCGCGACGGACACCGACACCGCCGACCAGCGCCGCACCATCGGGCCGACCACGGCCGCGCCCAGCGCCGAGACGCCCCAGGCGGCGGCGCTCACCGGACCCATCACCGCCGCGGCGTCACCGCTCTCGCCGAGCAGCTCGCCCAGCCGCACGGGGGTGAGCGACTCGAACGCCGCCATCCCGAAGCCCCAGAACAGCTCCACCGCGACGAGCGCGGCCAGCACGCGAGAGCGGCGCAGCAGGCCGAGCGCCGAGACGATCGTCGGCCCCGTGGCCCGGACGCTGGCCGCGAGCGAGCCGACGTGCTCACGATGCTCGGACATCAGCACCAGGACCACCACGACCTGCACCACGACCAGCACGACGGCCACCGTGTACGGGACGGCCAGCGCGGTCGCGTGGTCCACCGGCAGCCACGCGAGGAGCGCCCCGGAGAGCAGCGAGCCGGCCGCGATGGAGGTGCCGACGACGGCGCCGGCTCGGCCCAGGCCGGACGCGACCTCGGTGGGCGTCGCTCCGGACTCGTCGACGAACCAGGCGCTGAGCGGGCCGCTGTCCAGGGCCCGCGAGGCGCCCATGAGGACGTAGGCCACCGCGAGGGTCGCGGCGTGGTGGGCGGCGAGCACGGTGAGGTAGGACGACAGCGCCAGCACCGAGGAGAGCAGGAGCACGGGCCGGCGACCCCACGCGTCGGCCAGCCCGCCGGTGGGCAGCTCGAGCAGCAGCACCACGACGCCCTGCGCGGAGAGCGCCGCACCCACCTCGGCCAGCGACAGGCCGCGGTCGAGCGGCAGCAGCACCACGACGGGGATGATCAGCCCCACCGGCAGCCAGCGCAGGGCGGTGAGCACGAGGAACCGCGCCAGGACGCTCATGCGTCCTCCCGAGGGTAGGGCAGCGCCAGCACGTGGAGCGCGACCTCGCGCGCACCGTCGCGGCCGACGTAGCGGGCCACGACGTCGTGCAGCTCGGCGGTCAGCGCGTCGAGGTCGTCGGGGTCCAGGCGCAGCAGGTAGTCGCTGGCGCCGATGCCGCGCTCGGGACGCGTCCAGGCCGCGAGGCTGCGCCGAAGGTGCTCGAGCTGCCCCGCGCGCACGGCGGCGAAGACCTCGTCGCCGCCCGCGCCCTCGAACAGCTCCTCGGACCACGACGTGACGTCGGCCGCGGCGCGCCAGACCCGCGAGCGGCGCGACGGCTGGTCGGGCGCGTCCTCGACGAACCCGAAGCGCTCGAGCTGGCGCAGGTGGTACGACGTCGAGCCGCTCGACTCGCCCACCCGGCGGCCGAGGTCGCTGGCCGTCGCCGGCCCGTCGGCGCGCAGCAGCCCCAGGAGTCGCATGCGGAGCGGGTGGGCCAGGGCCCGCATCGTGTCCAGGTCCTGCACCTGGGTGCGAGAGAGCGTCATGGCTCCACGGTAGACCGCAAAGGATTCTTTGCATAGGTCCCAGCCGAAGCCTGGGCTGCGGACAGCCGGCGCTCAGGGAAGACCCGTTGACTGCGGGCATGGACGAGACGACCCCCATCCCCGACAACATCCCGCCGGTCGCGCCGGACGCGCCCACCCCCGCCGCGCCCCGGCGCCGCTCCCCCCGCCGGCTGGCCGTCGCGGCGCTCGC
>NZ_HE978637.1:0-466033 GCF_000312105.1 Aeromicrobium massiliense JC14 | reverse complement strand
CTGGCCGTCGCGGCGCTCGCGACCTCGGCCCTGCTCGGCGCCGCCGGCCTCGGCTACGCGGCCGGGGCGTCCGGCTCGGACGCGACCGCCGGCGGCACGACGTCGACGAGCGCCACCCAGCAGTCGCCGAGCACCTTCCTGCTGCCCGAGGGGTGGCTCGAGGGCGGGACCCCGTCGGGCGACCTGCCCGGCGGCACGTTCGGACGCTCGTCGAGCGGTGCGGGGTCGACCGCGGCGACCACCGAGCAGCAGACCGGCGTCGCGCTCATCACCTCGACCACCACGTCCGGCGAGGGGGCCGGCACCGGCATGGTGCTGACCTCCGACGGGCTGGTGCTGACCAACCACCACGTCGTCGAGGGCGCCACGGAGGTATCCGTCGAGATCGCCTCGACCGGCAGGACGTACGCGGCGGACGTGCTGGGCTACGACGACGAGGCCGACGTGGCCGTCCTCCGGCTGGACGACGCCTCCGGGCTCGACACCGTCACCACCGACACCGCCGAGGCGGTCCGGGCCGGCGACGCGGTGGTGGGCGTCGGCAACGCCGGCGGCACGGGCGAGGCGACCGCCTCCCCGGGCACGGTCACGGCCACCGACCGCACCATCGACGTCGGCGATGAGTCGACCGGCACCACGTCGACGCTCTCGGGCCTCATCGAGGTCGATGCCGACATCGTCGCCGGCGACTCCGGCGGACCGCTGTACGACGACGACGGCGAGGTCGTCGGCATGGACACCGCGGCGTCCAGCGGCAGCGCCGACGTCACCGGCTACGCCGTGCCGATCGCCACCGCGCTCGAGGTCGTGGACCAGGTGCTGGCCGGCGACGAGTCCGGGGGCGTCAGCGTCGGGGCGGACGCCTTCCTGGGCGTCCAGCTGCAGGACACCGGCACCGGACCGGTCGTCGTCGGCACGGTCGACGGGTCGGCCGCGCAGGACGCCGGGGTGTCGGCCGGCTCGACGATCACCGCCCTCGGCGGCACGGCGGTCACCGACGCCGAGTCCCTCTCCACCGCGGTCGCCGCGCACGATCCGGGCGACGCCGTGAGCCTGCGCTGGACCGGCGCCGACGGCGCGTCCCACCAGGCGAGCGTGACGCTTCGCGAGGGCCCGGTCGGCTGAGACTCGCTAGGGTCGGGAGCATGAGCGACGACCTGCGCGACGGCGAGCTCCGGCTCGTCCCGACCTCCGGCAACGACGACGTCACGGGATTCGCGATCGAGGTCGAGGGGCAGCGGGTCGGCACCGTCGCGGTGCTCCGCGAGGGCCCCGGCGTGGGGTCGCTGCGCTGGAACGCGTCCGATCCGTCGCTGGCCGCGCGCGGTCTTCGGCTCGCCGTCGCCCACGCGCTCGACGGCCTCGGCCTGGACCGCGTGCAGGCCGACGTCGCCGACGGTGACAGCACCGCGCTGCGGGCCGCCACGCTGGCCGGGCTGCGCCGCGAGGGCGTCAGCCGCCGGCCCGAGGGCACCGCCGACCGCATCGTCCTCGGCCGGGTCAGCGGCGACCCGTCCCCCACGACCCGCGACGGCTTCATCGCGATGCTGAACGCCGGCCTGCCGACCAAGCGGGTCATCGCCCAGGGTCTGCTGCGCGACGAGACCGGGCGCGTCCTGCTGTGCGAGCTCACCTACAAGCGCGAGTGGGACCTGCCCGGCGGCGTCGTCGAGCCGCTCGAGCCACCGGCGGAGGGCCTGGTCCGCGAGCTGCAGGAGGAGCTGGGCGTCACCGTCGAGGTGCAGGGCCTGGTCACCGTCAACTGGCTCCCGGCCTGGCGCGGCTGGGACGACGCCTGCGTCTTCGTCTTCGACCTCGGCGTCGCCGACGCGGCGCTGGTCGAGACGTTCCGGCTCCAGCCGTCCGAGATCAAGGCCGTGCACTGGGCGGACGAGGCCACGGTCGCCGAGCGCGGCACATCCGCCACGAACGAGCTGCTCAGCGCGTGGCGCGCGGGCGACCTGCCGGCGTACCGCGAGGCCCCGAAGGCGGCCGAGTAGCTAGCGGACGTCCGCGCCGGTGACGCCGCCGAGCTGGCCCAGCGCGACCACCGGCGAGCCGTCGCCGGGCACGTGCAGCAGCACCTGGTGGGCGTAGCGCAGGGTGCCGCTGCTGGAGATGCCGCCGCCGTCCAGGAACGCCTGCTGCGGCGACCCGCCCGGCCACGTGACCTGGCGGCCGGCCGCCACCCGGTAGGTGTCGCGGCGGCTCAGCGTGGCCAGCACGAGCGAGCCCCCGTCGCGGGTGCGCAGCGCGACGTCGACGTTCTCGGCCCGCCACTCCTGGCGGAAGCGCACCCCGGCGAGCCGCGCGTTCGCCTCCGCCGTCGACCACATCTGCTCGACGAACGCGTCCGGCACGATCAGCTGCGCCTCCGGGGCGTCCCGGCCGGCGAGCGCGGCGGCGTAGGTGTCGGCGGCCTCCTGCGGCGAGAGGCCGAGGCCCGACGGCTTCTCCCGTCCCGCCACCATGACGGTGCCGCGCTCCCCCTCGACCGGCTCGGGCAGCTCCGCGTCGCCCACGGTCTCGGGCGCCGCGACGAGCTTCCACGGCTCGGCCGCGCGCTCGCGCCGCCACACCTGCACCCGGACGCGGTCGCGGCCGGGGTCGTCGACCGGCATGACGAACCACAGCGGGTAGGCGCTGCGCATCGGCGCGTGGACATCGAGGATGCGCAGGCCGTCGCTGCGCCGCTCGCCCTTCTGCTGCAGCTGCTGTGCCACCTCGAACGTGCCGGTGTCGATGTCGAGCATCGAGCCGGCCTCGACCGCGGCCAGCGGCTTGGGGTCGAGCGCCTCGGCCGCGACCGAGAGCACCTCCTCGTACTGGGCCAGCGCCCGGCGCGCGTCGACCCGCGTGGCCGCGACCTTCTCGGCCGACTGGTCCCCCTTGGGCCGCGGGACGGTGCACGCCGACAGCAGCAGCGAGGCCGCGAGCAGCACCAGCAGCGGGCGCCTCACCGGCGGTCCCCGTCCGGCGTGGTCGCGTCCTCGACCACGACCTCCTCGACGACCTCGTAGCCGGCCGCGGCGGCCTCCTCGGCGCTGATCTCGCGCTCGGTGCCGTCCTCGTCGACCAGCACGTACACGACCTCCTCGACGTCCTCGTCCGTGTCCGCGTCCCCGGCCGCGACGGGCGCCGGGCGGTCGTCGTCGGCGAGGTCCTCGTCGTCGTCCAGCCACACCAGCGCGGGCTCGGGACGCAGCGGGACGCCGCGCCACAGCAGGACGCCGAGCACCGCCAGTCCCAGCCCGAGCAGCAGGACGCCGAGGCTCCACGCGAAGCCGTGCGGGACGCCGTAGGCCAGGCTGACCCGCAGGCCGGTCAGGTCGGCCTCGCCCACGGGCAGGATCGCGACCTCGACGGTCTCGTCGGGCAGCGTCGTCGACAGGTGCGCCGCGCCGAGACCGGCCTCGCTGGCCAGCCACCAGTCCAGCGACACCGGCGACGCGTCGAGGTTCGCCTCCCCGGCGACCTCCTCGTAGGTGGGGTCCCACGGGCGTCCGACGTGGTCGACCACGAGCCGCCTCGTCCGTCCGACGTAGTCCTCGACGTCGACGGCGTTGCCGAGACCGACGAAGACCGGCTTCTCGGCCGGCAGCTCGGCGAGCACGTCGAGCTCGATACCCTGCCAGCCCACCACGGCGGGCCGCGTGACGACGAGGGCGTCGGTGCGCACCTCGTGCGGTCCGGTGACGAAGCGTCCGTCGGGCCCGAGCAGCGCCGTCACGACGGCGCCGAGGACGGCGAGCAGGACGCCCACGACGAGCGTCGCCAGTCCCAGCCTCGTGCGCATCACACCCCCGTTCGCCGACGCCGCGACCCTACCGGGGGTCCGGCCGCCGGCCGGGGATTCGCGTCAGTACAGCGCGGTGGCGAGCTTGCGGCGGGCCGCCGACACCCGCGGGTCGGACGAGCCGACGACGGTGAACAGGTCGACCAGGCGCAGGCGCACCGCCTCGCGCTCGTCGGCGGGCAGGCGGCGCACGAGCCCGATCAGCCGGTCGAAGGCGTCGTCGACGTGGCCGCCGGACACGTCCAGGTCGGCGACGAGCATCTGCGCCTCGACGTCGTCGGGACGCTCGGCCGCCGCGGCCCGGGCGGCCTGCAGGTCGGCGCCGGCGCAGCGGGCCAGCAGCCGGGCCCCGGCCAGGCGCTCGACGACCTCGGTGTCGGCCGGGTACTGAGCAGCGAGCTTCTCGTACTCGGTGACCGCGCCGGCGAAGTCGCCCTCGGCGAACCGAGCGTCGGCATCGGCGAAGCGGGGGTCGGCCGGCTCGTCCTCCTCGGGCGCGTCGGTCGGAGCGGCGCCCTGCGGGGCCGCCAGACCGGTGACGCCGTTCTGCGCGGCGACGCGCACGAGCTCCTCGAACAGGCGGCGCACCTCGTCCTCGGCGGCGGCGCCCTGGAACAGCGGGACGGGCTGGCCGCCCACCAGGCCGAGCACGAACGGGACGCCCTGCGCGCCGACAGCCTGCGCGATGGCCGGGCTGGCGTCGACGTCGACCTGCGCGAGCAGCAGCTGGCCGCCGAAGGAGTTCGCGACCCGCGCCAGCAGCGCGTTGAACTCACCACTCTGCGGCGAGCGCGGCGACCACAGGCTCAGCACGACGACGTGGCGCAGCGACGCCTCGAGCGCCACCTGCTGGAAGTCCTGCTCGGTGACGTCGACGACGAAGCTCGCCCCGTCGGGCGCGGGGGCCGCACCGGCCGCGGTGGGCGCGGGGGCGGACTGCTTGAGGGCCGACAGGTCGATCGCTCCGGGACACGAAAAGCTCATGGCCCCCATCCTAGGGAGCCGCGCCTCGTCGCTGGGAGTGACGTTCTGTACGCGACACGCCACGCGGGGCGAGCAGAACGTCACTCCCAGCGCGGACGGTAAGGACCTACAGGCCGGCGACCAGCTCGTCGGCGGCGGCGTAGGGGTCGCGGCGTCCGGCCACCACGTCGTCGGCCAGGCGGCGCAGCGCGTCGTCCTCCCCTACCGCGCCGAGCCGGCGCTGCACCTCGACGAGGGCGATCGCCTCGACCTCGCGACGGGCGCGCTCGGTGCGCCGGCGCACCAGCTCGCCGGACTCGGTCATGGACGCGTGGTGGGCCCGCACGGCCTCGACCACCTCGTCGACCCCCTCGCCCTCGGACGCGACGGTCATGAGCACGGGCGGCTTCCACGACTCGTCCCGCCGCTGGCCCAGCGAGAGCATGGACCGCAGCTCGCGCCGCGTGGTCGCGGCACCCTCGCGGTCGGCCTTGTTGACGACGAAGACGTCACCGATCTCCAGGATGCCGGCCTTGGCCGCCTGGATGCCGTCGCCCATGCCCGGAGCCATGAGCACCACGGACGTGTCGGCCGACGACACGATGTCGATCTCGGACTGGCCCACGCCGACGGTCTCGACGAGCACGACGTCGCAGCCGGCGGCGTCCAGCACCCGCACGGCCTGCGGGGTCGCCCACGACAGCCCACCCAGGTGGCCGCGCGTGGCCATCGAGCGGATGTAGACGCCGTCGTCGGTGGCGTGGTCGCCCATGCGGACGCGGTCGCCCAGCAGCGCACCCCCGGTGAAGGGCGACGACGGGTCGATCGCGAGCACGCCCACGCGCGCCCCCGTGCGCCGGAAGGCGGTCACGAGGGCCGACGTGGTGGTGGACTTGCCGACGCCCGGCGCCCCGGTGATGCCCACGACGTGGGCGCCACCGGCGTGCGGCGCGAGCGCGGCGCTGACCTCGCGCAGCTGCGGCGAGGCGTCCTCGACGAGCGAGATCAGCCGGGCGACCGCCCGCTTCTGGCCGGCGCGCGCCTGCTCGACGAGCTCGGCGACCGGCTGGCTGCGGCGCGGCACCCCTGGATCAGGCCTTGGGCACGCGGACGACGAGGGCGTCGCCCTGGCCGCCGCCACCGCACAGCGCGGCCACGCCGACGCCACCGCCACGGCGCTTGAGCTCCACCGCCAGGTGGAGCGTGATGCGCGCACCGCTCATGCCGATCGGGTGGCCGACGGCGATGGCGCCGCCGTTGACGTTGACGATCTCGGGGTCGATGCCCAGGTCGTCGGTCGAGGCGAGCCCGACGGCGGCGAACGCCTCGTTGACCTCGACCAGGTCGACGTCGGCAGCGCTGATGCCCTCCTTGCGCAGGGCCAGCTTGATCGCGTTGGCCGGCTGCAGCTGCAGGCTGGAGTCGGGGCCGGCGACGACGCCGTGGGCGCCGATCTCGGCGAGCCACTCCAGGCCGAGCTCCTCGGCCTTGGCCTTGCTCATGACGACCACGGCGCAGGCGCCGTCGGAGATCTGGCTGGCCGAGCCGGCCGTGATGGTGCCGTCCTTGGCGAACGCCGGACGCAGGCGGGCGAGGGTCTCGACCGACGTGTCACCGCGGACGCCCTCGTCGGACGTGACGACGACCGGGTCGCCCTTGCGCTGCGGGATGGTGACCGGGACGATCTCGTCGTCGAACACGCCGTTCTTCTGCGCGGCGGCGGCGAGCTGGTGCGAGCGGGCCGCGAAGGCGTCCTGCTGCTCGCGGGTGTACTGCTGCTGCTCGGCGTTGATGTCCTCGGTCAGGCCGCCCATGGCCTGGTCGGTGATCGCGTCCCACAGGCCGTCGTAGGCCATGTGGTCGGTGAGCGTCGCGTTGCCGTAGCCCAGGCCCTCGCGCGAGCCGAGCAGCATGTGCGGCGCCTGGGTCATCGACTCCTGGCCGCCCGCGACGACGACGTCGTACTCGCCGGCCTTGATGAGCTGCGAGGCGAGCGCGATCGCGTCCACGCCCGAGAGGCACACCTTGTTGATGGTGAGGGCAGGGACGTCCTTGGGGATGCCGCCCTTGATCGCGGCCTGGCGGGCCGGGATCTGGCCGGCGCCGGCCTGCAGCACCTGGCCCATGATCACGTAGTCGACCTGGTCGCCCGTGACGCCGGCCTTCTCGAGCGCGCCGGCGATGGCGACACCACCCAGGTCGCTGCCCGAGAGGGTCTTGAGGCTGCCGCGCAGCTTGCCGATCGGGGTGCGTGCTCCGGCGACGATGACGGTCTCGGTCATGAAAAGCTCCCTGGTCTCGTGGGCGGGTGGGCCGCTTCGATCCAGCGTACCCGCGCTCCGATCCTCCCCTCCCGGACCGCCGACGAGCCTGTCGTCTAGGTCACACGACGCTCCCCCGCGCCCGTGCTTCACTGCCTGCATGCTGCCCAGCGACCTGCTCACGACCATCGACCACGTCGGCATCGCCGTCGCCGACCTCGACGAGGCGCTCGCCTTCTACGAGCGCGTCTTCGGCATCACGTCCGTGCACGAGGAGGTGAACGAGGAGCAGGGCGTCCGCGAGGCGATGCTGGCGGTCGGCTCGGGCGAGACCCGCATCCAGCTGCTCGCCCCGCTGGACGACTCCTCGACCATCGCCAAGTTCATCGACCGCAACGGCCCGGGCATGCAGCAGCTGGCCTACCGCGTCACGGACATCGAGGCGGTCTCGGCGACGCTGCGCGAGCGCGGCGTCCGGCTGCTCTACGACGCGCCGCGCCGCGGCACGTCCGACAGCCGGGTCAACTTCGTCCACCCCAAGGACGCCGGCGGCGTGCTGGTCGAGCTCGTTGAGCCGGCCGCGTCCGCGCACTGACGCCGCGCGCCACGGCTCGCGGACGCGTGTGACGCACTCCACGCGCGACCGTGGCGCACCTGGTTAATGATCAGTAACATCGCCGCACCACACCGACCTGGAGGACGCCCGCATGAAGCACATCCTTGACGCCATCCTGGCCGGGGACACCCCCGCCGAGGAGTTCGGTCAGCTCGAGATCCCCGCGACCTACAAGGGCGTCACCGTCCACAAGGACGAGGTCGACATGTTCGAGGGCCTGGCCAGCCGCGACAAGGACCCGCGCAAGAGCCTGCACCTGGACGACGTCCCGGTGCCCGAGCTCGCCCCGGGCGAGGCGCTCGTGGCGGTCATGGCCAGCGCGATCAACTACAACACCGTGTGGACGTCGATCTTCGAGCCGGTCTCGACCTTCGGCTTCCTCGAGCGCTACGGCCGGCTCAACGAGTACGCCGCCCGCCACGACCAGCCGTACCACGTGGTCGGCTCCGACCTGGCCGGCGTCGTGCTGCGCACCGGCCCGGGCGTCAACGCCTGGAAGCCGGGCGCCGAGGTCGTCGCGCACTGCCTCTCGGTCGAGCTGGAGAGCCCCGACGGCCACGACGACACGATGATGGACCCGCAGCAGCGCATCTGGGGCTTCGAGACGAACTTCGGCGGCCTGGCCGAGCTGGCCATCGTCAAGGCCAACCAGCTCATGCCCAAGCCCGACCACCTCACGTGGGAGGAGGCGGCGAGCCCGGGCCTGGTGAACTCCACCGCCTACCGCCAGCTGGTCTCCAAGAACGGCGCCAACATGAAGCAGGGCGACGTCGTGCTGATCTGGGGCGCCTCGGGCGGCCTGGGCTCGTACGCCACGCAGATGGCGCTCAACGGCGGCGCGATCCCCGTGTGCGTCGTCTCCAGCCCCGAGAAGGCCGAGATCGTGCGCTCGCTCGGCGCGGAGCACATCATCGACCGCTCGGCCGAGGGCTACAGGTTCTGGAAGGACGAGCACGAGCAGGACCCGTCGGAGTGGAAGCGCTTCGGCAAGAAGATCCGCGAGCTCACCGGCGGCGAGGACCCCGACATCGTCTTCGAGCACCCGGGCCGCGAGACCTTCGGCGCGAGCGTCTACGTCACGCGCAAGGGCGGCACGATCATCACCTGCGCGTCGACGTCGGGCTACATGCACCAGTACGACAACCGCTACCTGTGGATGAACCTCAAGCAGATCAAGAGCTCGCACTTCGCGAACTACCGCGAGGCCTACGAGGCCAACCGGCTCATCGACAAGGGCCTCATCCACCCGACCGTCTCGAAGGTCTACCCGATGGCCGAGACCGGGCAGGCGGCGCTGGACGTCCACAAGAACCTGCACCAGGGCAAGGTCGGCGTGCTGTGCCTGGCCCCCGAGGAGGGCCTGGGCGTGCGCGACCACGACAAGCGCGCCAAGCACCTGGACGAGATCAACCGCTTCCGCGGCATCTGATCGGTCGCCGACGCCGGCCGTGCCTCTCGGGGCGCGGCCGGCGTCGGCCGTTTCGCTCCCCCGCCTCCGCGGCCCGGTTCGCTACGCTGGGCCCAGCCCCCGAATCTCATGGTTAGGTGCCCCATGTCCGAGTCCTCCGGTCTGTCCATCTTCGACTCCGCCGCGCGTTCCGCGCCGTCGTCGAGCTCCGCGACCCCGGCCTTCCCGACCACCCGTCGCGGTGGCTACGACGTGGACGCGGTCGACACCTTCCTGCGCTCGCGCGCGGCCGACTTCGAGCGGCTCGAGCAGCACGCCGCCGCGCTGGCCGGCGAGAACACCCGCCTGCGCGAGCAGCTGGCCGGCCTGGAGCAGAAGCTCGAGTCGATCGAGCACCCGTCCTACACCGGGCTCGGCGGTCACGCCGCCCAGCTGCTGAACCTGGCCGAGCAGGAGGCCAAGGCGGTGCGCGAGCGCGCCGACCAGGCCGCCGAGGACGTGCTGGCCACCGCCCGCGAGGAGGCCAGCGTCCTGCGCGCCACCGCCACGCAGGAGGTCGAGACCCTCCGCGCCGAGGCCCGCACCGACGTCGAGGCCAAGCGCGAGAAGCTGCGAGCCGACTCGCAGGCCGTCCTGGCCGCGGCCGAGGCCGACGCGGCCGAGATCCTCGCCTCCGCGCGCCGCGAGGCCGAGCAGGTCAAGCTCGCCGCCCAGGCCGAGGCCGACAACCTGCGCCTGGGCGCCCAGCGCGACGTCGAGCAGGCCCAGGCCGCCGCCGACCGCGAGGTCGCCGAGGCCCGCCGCGTGCTCGCCGTCGAGAAGGAGCGCCTGGCCCGCGAGGCCAACGACGCCCACGCCGCCGCCACCGCGCAGACCGAGAAGCTGGTCGCCGACGCCGAGGCTCGCGCCACGGCCGCCGAGGAGCGCGCCCGCTCGATCCTGGCCACCGCGGCCGAGCGTCGCGAGCAGGTCAGCGGCGAGGCTGCCGCTCTGCTGGACGAGGCGCAGGTCGAGGCCGACCGCATCCTGGCCGGGGCCCGCGACAAGGCCGAGAGCCTGCAGACGACCGCCACCACCGACGCCCAGCGGCTCACCCGCCGCCTGCGCGACGAGGTCACCGAGCTCGAGCGCAAGCGCGACGGCATCATGGCCCAGATGGCGCAGCTGCGCGACGTCGTGGCGTCCTTCGCCCCCGCCGCCGCGGCGGCCGTCGCCGACCAGGCGGCCATCACCGACGAGCCCACCGCCCCGCCGGTGGCCGACGAGGTCGCCGAGCCCGAGTTCGTCGAGCCCGCGATCGTCGACGAGCCGGTCGTCGAGCCCGAGGCCGACGAGACCACCGCCGTCCCGGTCGCGGACGAGTCCGACGCGCCCGACGCCACCACGGTCGTCCCGGTCCCGACGGCCGCCGACCTGGCCGAGGACGACGAGGACGAGGTCGAGCGCACCGCCGTCCAGCCCGCCCTGCAGCTCGACGACGAGGACGACAAGCCCACGCGCCGCAAGCGCTGAGCCACCCGCACGACGAAGGCCCCCGGACGATCGTCCGGGGGCCTTCGTCGTCGTCGCGGCGGGGTCACTCCGGGCGCGGGACGTCCTTGAACACCGCGGTCGTGCGGTCCGAGTACGCCGTGGAGTCCGCTCGCTCCATGGGTCCGTCCCACTCGCGCGGCAGCGGCAGCGCGGCCGCCGGGTTGAGCCGGGCCACGACCTCGTCCAGGACGCGCTCGGCGTCCCCGACCCACAGGTGCTTGGCGCCGTCGACCGCGACGACCTCGGCCTGCGGGACGACCGAGAACCGCTCGCGCGCCTCGGCCGGCTGCAGGTAGTCGTCGTGCTCGGGCACGAGCGCGACGAGCGGCTTGCCCGCGTCCGCCCACGCGGCGAGGTGCTCGGGCCGCGAGTAGCGCAGCGGCGGCGACAGCAGGATCGCGCCTGCCACGGCCGGGTCGAGCCCGTGCATGAGCGTCAGGTCGGTGCCGAAGGACCAGCCGACGAGCCAGATGTTCGGCAGGTCGTCGTACTCGGCCCGCTCGATCGCGGCGGCCACGTCGAAGCGCTCGGCGTCGCCTCCGTCGAACTCACCGGTGCTCGTGCCCTGGACGCTGGACGTGCCGCGCGTGTTGAACCGCAGCACCGCGACCTCGGCGAGGGCGGGCAGCCGGTACGACGCCTTGCGGAAGACGTGGCTGTCCATCATGCCGCCGTGGGTCGGCAGCGGGTGCAGGCAGATCATCGTCGCCACGGGGTCGCGGTCGAGCGGCAGCGCGAGCTCCCCCACCAGCCGCTGACCGTCGGCGGTGTCGAGCTCGATCGGCTCGCGGCGGGCGGGCAGCACGGAGCTGCCGGTGATCAGGTTCGCCATGGTTCCTCTCGGGTCACAGGTGGACGGCGCGCTGCCAGCAGGCCGCGTGCCAGTGCCGGCGGGCGTCGATCGCCTCGTCGGCCAGCAGCGGCTTGACGACCGGCCAGACGAGCACGTGCGGCGTCGCCGGTCGGATCGGCTGGTGACAGCCCGGACAGGTGTACGTCTTGGTGGCCGCGGCACCGGTCAGCCGGCGCACGTACCAGTCCTGGCCGGCGCGGTGCTCCTGCACGTCCGCGTGCGGTGGCGCGAAGTCCCGGCGGGGACGCGACGGCGGGCGGCGGCGCGGCATGGGCTCAGCCTACGGGGGTCAGACCATGGCGATCGTGGCGGCGACCTCGTCGACCAGCTCGCGAGCCAGGAACCCCACCCGGCCGAAGCGCTGCACGAGCCGCTGCCCGGAGACCGCGTGCACGTAGGCGCCCCAGCAGGCGGCCTGCTCCGGGTCCGCGCCGCGGGCCAGCAGGCCGGCGACCACCCCGGCACTGACGTCGCCGCTGCCGGACGTGCCCAGGCCGACGTCCGCGCTCTCCTCGCGCCAGGTGCGCCCGTCGGGCGACGCGACGTGGCCGTACACCGACACGACCACGCCGTAGGTGTCGGCCGCCTCGAGCGCCGCGGCGCGCAGGTCGTCGCCCGCCTCGCGGTCGAGCATGCGGGACACCTCGACGATGTTCGGCGTGGTCACGGTGCGGCCGCGGACATCCTCGACCAGCGACCGGTCGTGGCTCAGCGCGCCGAGCGCGTAGGCGTCCAGGACCACCCGCGTCCGCTCCCCCGCCGCACCGAGCACGCGGCGCATGAGGGTGGCGGTCTCGTCGATGTCGTCCAGGCCGGGCCCGACCACGAGCACGTCGGTCGCCGACGCCATCTCCAGCAGGCTGTCGGGCACGTCGCCGCGCACGGAGCCGCCGTTGGTCTCCGGCAGGCCGATGACCGCGGCCTCCGGCACGGCGATGCTGAGCGCGGTCGCGGTGCCCTCGGTCGTGGCCAGCTGCAGGCGCCCGGCACCGGCCCGCAGCGCGGCCACGCCGCTCAGCAGCACGGCGCCCGGCGTGAACCGGGACCCGCCGACGACGAGCACCGTGCCGCGCGACTCCTTGCCCCCGTCGGGGTCGGGCAGCGCCCAGTCGCGCAGCAGCTGCGGGGTGACGGTGGTGGTCTCAGGCCGGTCGGTCATCGACGTCCTCCTGGGCGGTCGGCTCGGCGTGCGGGTCGCGCTCGAGGTGGCGGACGTCGTTGAGCCGCTCGGGCACCAGCGCGCCGTCCGCGCCGCGCACCCAGCTGCTGATCGAGCAGTTGGCGATGACGGTGCCGCGGGCCCACGTCATCAGCTCCTCCTCCTCGAGCCCCTCCACGACGTAGCGGACGAGCGACACGATCGCGTCGTGGGCGAACAGCAGCACGCGTCCGTCGGGATGGTCGTCGGCCACGTCGCGCAGCAGCGAGCGGAGCCGGGCGATGACGTCCACCCACGACTCCCCGCCGGGCGGGCGGTAGTAGAACTTGCCCAGCCGGCGCCGGCGCACCGCCTCGTCGGGCAGCAGCGACTCCACGCCCCGCGCGGTCAGCAGGTCCAGGACGCCGAGCTCACGGTCGCGCAGGCGCTCGTCGACCCGCACCGGCACGTCGTGCCCGGCCAGCGCGAGCTCGGCGGTCTGCCGCGCGCGCAGGTACGGGGAGACGACGACGGCGGTCGGTCGCTGGTCCGGGTCCAGCCCGGCCATCCAGCGTCCGACCGCCTCCGCCTGCTCGCGCCCGGTCTCCGACAGCGGCACGTCCGCGTCCCGCTCGGCGACGTCGATGCGCTCCAGCCCGCCGGTCTCGGCGTCGCGCGCCGCGACGTTGCCCGTGCTCTCGCCGTGCCGGACGACGCCCAACCACTCGACTCCTCGCATGCGTCCCTTCTACCGGGACGACGCCGCCTCCGCGACGCGAGCGCCTCTCCCTCCGGGTCGCTCGCGCCGCGGGGCCGCTCAGTAGGAGTGGAAGCCCGCGCCGGTCTTGCGGCCCAGGCGGCCCTCCTCGACCGCCTTCACCAGGCCGGCCGCCGGCTGCCAGCCGTCGTGACCGAACGCCTCGACCAGCGAGTTCTCGATGGCCAGCGAGACGTCGTTGCCCACCACGTCCAGCAGCACGAACGGGCCCATGGGCAGGCCCGCGCGGGTCATGGCCTCGTCGACCTGGCCCATCTCGGCCTCGCCGGCGTCCACGAGGCGGACGGCGTCGTTGAGGTAGGGGAACAGCAGCGCGTTGACGATGAACCCGGCGCGGTCTCCGCACGACACGGGGTGCTTGCCGACGTTGAGGCACAGCGCCCGGACCGTCTCGTCCACGTCCGCCGAGGTCTTCTCGGTCGTGACGACCTCGACCAGCTTCATGAGCGGCGCGGGGTTGAAGAAGTGCATGCCGATGACGTCCTCGGGCCGCGACGTGGCCTCGGCGCACCGCGCGATCGACAGCGACGACGTCGTCGTGGCCAGGATCGCGCCCGGCTTGCAGATGCGGTCGAGGTCGGCGAACAGCTGCAGCTTGACGTCCAGGTCCTCGGCGATCGCCTCGACGACCAGGTCGGCCCCGGCCAGCGCCTCGCGCTCGGACGACCCGCTCAGCCGGCCGAGCACCTCGGCCTTGCCGTCCTCGTCCAGGCGGCCCTTGGCCACCGCCTTGTCCAGGTTCTTGGTGACCGCCGCGAGGACGCCGGCCGTCTTCTCCTCGCTGCGGCCGACGTACACGACGTCGTACCCGGCCTTGGCGAACACTTCGACGATGCCCGACGCCATCGTGCCGGTGCCCACCACGCCCACCGACCTGATCTCGTGGCGCAGCTGCGGCGTGGCCGCCTCGTCGGCGCCCGAGCCGGCCAGCGTCTCGCCGCGCTCGGCCAGGCCGACCAGCAGCGGCGCGGGCGCGTGCACCGGGTCGTTCGTGCGCGCGTGCAGCTCCTGGAGGCCGTCGACGACCGTCCGGGCGCCGAGCTCGTCGACCAGGGCCAGCGGACCGACCGGGTAGCCGCAGCCGAAGCGCATGCCCGCGTCGATGTCGGCCCGCGAGGCGTAGCCCTCCTCGAGCATCGTGGCGGCGTGGTTCAGGTACGGCAGCAGCAGGGTCCGCGCGATGCGTCCGGGCTCGTCGTCGGCGAGGATCGGGCTGGTGTCGGCCATGGTTACTCCTTGGTAAGGGCGAGTCCAAGGCCACGGTAGTGAGCGCCGGGACCGGCGCGGCGAGACACAGGTCACAGACGCGCGGCCGCGGTCCGGCCCCGGCTGCCGAGTCCGCCAGACGTCCTTTGGCAGGATGGGGGCCGTGAAGACCCGCCTCGCCCTGACCACCGTCCTCGCCGCCGCCGCGCTGACCCTGTCGGCCTGCGCCGACGACGAGCCCGAGACCCCCTCGGACCCCGAGACCAGCGCCACGCCCACCGAGAGCGCCACGTCGGCCGCGCCGACGACCGAGGAGCCGACGACCCCGGCCTCGCCGACCCCCGACGCGCCGACCGGCGTGGCCGCCGACCTCGTCGGCGACTGGGCCGACGAGAAGAACGAGTGGGTGCTCCACTTCCAGGACGACGGCACGTTCACCCTCGACGTCGACGGCAACGAGACCACGAGCGGCTCGTTCTCGGTCGAGGGCGACGTCGTGACGCTGACCGGCGCCGACGGCAACGACCAGACCGGCCGCATCGTCGGCGAGGACCTGGAGTTCCGCTTCGGCACGCTCGTCCGCCAGATCTCGTGAGGATCGTCGTCGCCCGCTGCCAGGTCGACTACGCCGGACGCCTGGCCGCCCACCTGCCGATGGCCACGCGCGTCATCATGGTCAAGGCCGACGGCTCGGTGCTGGTCCACTCCGACGGCGGCTCCTACAAGCCGCTGAACTGGATGAGCCCGCCGTGCACGCTGCGTGAGGGCGTCACCGAGGACGGCACGATCGAGTGGACCGTCGGCGCCCAGAAGAGCGACGACACGCTGCGCATCCTCATCGAGGAGGTGCTGCACGACTCCAGCCACGACCTCGGCGTCGACCCGGGTCTGCGCAAGGACGGCGTCGAGAAGCACCTGCAGGAGCTGCTCGCCGAGCACACCCACGCGCTCGGTGACGGCATGACGCTGGTGCGCCGCGAGTACATGACGGCGATCGGCCCGGTCGACCTGCTGTGCAAGGACCCGGACGGCAAGTCGGTCGCCGTCGAGATCAAGCGCCGCGGCGAGATCGACGGCGTCGAGCAGCTCACCCGCTACCTGGAGCTGATGAACCGCGACCCGCTGTTGTCCCCCGTGCGCGGCATCTTCGCCGCGCAGGAGATCAAGCCGCAGGCGCGCACGCTCGCCCAGGACCGCGGCATCCAGTGCGTCGTCGTGAACTACGACGAGCTGCGCGGCATCGACGACCCGAGCCTGCGCCTGTTCTGATGCGGCTGAAGGAGCGGCCCGATCGCTACGTCGATCTCAAGACCGTCTCGTACGAGCAGGCCGAGCCGTCCGGCGACGAGTGGGACGACAACTGGCTGGTCATCCACGGTCACGTCCGTGCCGACGGCCTGCGTTGGCACTTCTGGGACGCCTGCCTGCTGGTGGACGAGGCAGAGGAGCTCGGCCAGTGGCTCCTGCGTGCCGCGCACGAGGACGTCCCGCCGCTGGAGTTCACCGAGCCCAACCTCGCGCTCGAGGTCGTCGACCGGGATCCCGCCCACCACATCGTGACGATCACCATCACCTTCCGGGCGGAGTCCTTCCCGCCAGGCGTCAACGACGACGTCCGGTGGAACCTCGGCCGCGCCGTGACGCTGCACCTGACCATGGCGGTCCTCATCTCGGCGGGTCACGAGTGGCTCGCCTACCTGGAGCGCTTCCCGCGCCGCTGACATTCTCCGGGTCGCGACGCACGAAAAGGCCGGCGGCATTCACGGGCTCATACCCCGTGAATACCGCCGGCCGTTCCCATTCTCGACATCCCGCGAGGAATGTCGAGACGACACTCAGTGCGCGGCTTCGAAAGCCTCGAGCACCGACGCCTTGATACGTCCACGATCGGCCACCTGGTAGCCGTTCGAGCGCGCCCACTCACGCACCTCGTTGAGCTCCTCGGGCGTCATGCCCGACGCCGAGCGTGCGCCCGACGAGCGGCGCGAGGCGCCGTTGGACGAGGACGAGCGGCGCGACGACGAGACGCGCGTCGCGTGCGCGACCCACGGGCCGAACGCGTCCCGCAGCTGCTGGGCGTGCTCGGGCTTGAGGTCGATCGTGTAGGCCTGGCCGTCGAGCGAGAACTCGAGGGTCTGGCCTTCTCCGTCTTCGAGCACCGTGCCGTCGACGTCGTCGACGATCTGGACGCGAGTCACCTTGGCCACGAATACCTACCTTGGTCGAAAGAATCGAATTGTTCCGGCTGGTTCATCATGGCACAGGAAAGAAGTTCTGCGCACGGCACGAAAGGACTATTCACGACCATGTCGAATAGTCAGCGGCAATTCATCCGAGCTCAGGCAATTCCCGACGCGGCGAGAAGCGGCTCGATCTTCTCGTAGCGGGAGATCTCGCAGCCGTTCGTCCGGTCGAAGGACGCGTCGACCGGCTCACCGCGCAGGGTGCCGGTGACGCGCACCGTCTCGGGGCCGCCGAACTGCTGCGAGCACGCCCGCCCGGCCGAGACCGGCGCAAGCGCCTCGGCGTCCAGGTCGTCCATCGCGGTGCAGGCCGCCGAGTCCTTCGCCGCTGCGCACGCGAGCGGGGCGCGGCGCGGCTCACCGGTGCCCGGGTCGAGGACGACCTCGAGGTCGGCGAGGCGGACGTCCGCGCGGCCCGAGCCCCGCGGATCGTCACCGTCGTCGCCCCGCAGCAGGTCGACCGCGCCGGCCACGCCGAGCGCCAGCAGCACCCCGGCCAGGACGAGCAGGAACCTACGCACCGGCGACGGGCGGGGCCGTCGGGTCGTCGCCCTCGCCGGTCTCCTCGCGCGCGACCCAGTCCTCGATGCGCTCGAGGTCGTGCTGGGAGCGGGTGACGACGGCCAGCAGGTCGCTCATCTTGGCGACCTCCTCGACCTGCTCCTTGATGAACCACTGCATGAACTGGTCCGAGGCGAAGTCGTTGCTCTCGCGCGCGATGCGGGTCAGCTCGAAGATCTGCTCGGTGACCTTCTTCTCCTGGTCGAGCGCGGTCTGCACCGGGTCCACGACGTCGGTGAACTCGATGCGCGGCGCGGCGATGCCGGGGATGCGCGGCACCTGGTCCTGGTCGAGCAGGTACTGCACCATCATCATCGCGTGGTCGCGCTCCTCGAGCGCCTGCGCGTAGAACAGCGCCGCCATCTGGGGCATGGTGAGCGCGTCGTAGTAGGTCGCGATCGCGACGTACTGCTGGTGCGCGCTGAACTCGTGGCCGATCTGCTCGTTGAGCTTCTCCACGAACTGGGGTGCGGCCATGGTTGCCATCCTTCTGTCGAGCCGGAAGTAAGCCTTGCCTTGCTAGGGTGACGGGGTGCCGCCCAAGCCGAAGAAGAAGTGCTGCGACAGCAAGCCCAAGTGCAAGCGCTGTCCGCTGCGGATGCTGAAGAACGGCACGCTGCCCGAGGGCTACACGGTCAAGAAGCGCAAGCTGGTCAAGACCAAGGACGTCCCGTCCAAGTCCTCGTCCAAGCGCGCCGCCTGAGCACGTCCGCTCCGGTGCCCCGAGCCTAGGGGTCCGCGACCCCTCGGTTCCAGCAAGGCACGGCTGTCCAAAGCAAGGATGGGCTCCCCTTCGCGGCCCGCGACGCCCTACGGTCGTCCCATGACCGAACTGCGTGACCAGGCCCAGCGCCTGCTCGACCTGCACACCGCCGCTCCCCTGCTCAAGGTGGTCAACGTCTGGGACGCGATCAGCGCCCGCGTCGTCACCGACGTCCCCGGCGTCGAGGCCCTGGCCAGCGCCAGCCACTCGATCGCCGCCGCCTACGGCTACGAGGACGGCGAGAACATCCCCGTCGACCTCATGGTCGAGGCGGTCGGACGCATCGTCGCCGCCACCCACCTGCCGGTCACCGCCGACCTCGAGGCCGGCTACGGCGACCCGGGCGAGACGGCCCGCAAGGCCATCGCCGTGGGCGTCGTCGGCGCCAACCTCGAGGACCAGATGAAGCCGCTGCCCGAGGCGGTCAGGGCCGTCGAGGCTGTCGTCCGCGCCGGTGAGCAGGCCGGCATCCGGTTCGTGCTCAACGCGCGCACGGACGCGTTCGTCCGCGCCGGCGACCGGCCGCACGCGGACGTCCTCGCCGACGCGATCGAGCGGGGCCGTGCCTTCCTCGAGGCCGGCGCACCGGTCGTGTTCGTGCCCGGCAAGGTCTCGGAGTCCGACATCGAGGCCTTCGTCGACGCCTGGGGGCCGCAGAAGCTGACGCTCATCGGAGCGCCCGGCAGCGTCCCGCTCGCGCGCATGGCCGAGCTCGGCGTCGCGCGCGTCTCGTTCGGCCCGTTCTCGCAGTCCGTCGCGCTCATGGCGCTGCAGGACCTGACCCGCGACGTGGTCGCCGACGGCGGCCTGCCGGCGGACTTCCGCGTCCTGAACTAGAGGAGCCCGCCGTGCCCGACGTCGTCGTCAGCCTCCCCGTGCACGACCGCCTAGCCGCCCACGCCTTCTACGGCGCCGGGCTCGGCCTGCCCCTCGTCGACGGCGATCGCACCGACGACGGCCTGCCCGAGCCCCTGCAGCACGTCCTCGGGGCCGGGGTGACGCTCATGCTGGTGCCGACCGACGGGTTCGGCTGGGTGCTCGGTGACCGTGCCGTCGCGGCCCCGGGCACGAGCGAGACGGTGCTCGGGCTCGCGCTGGACGGTGCCGCCGCGGTGGACGCGCTGGCCGAGCGAGCGGTCGTGCACGGCGGCACGCTCGTCACCGACGCGGCGCAGCAGCCGTGGGGCTACTGCGCCACCGTGGCCGATCCCGACGGCCACCTCTGGATGCTCCAGGCGGCCGCGGAGTAGACGTCAGTCGAGGTCGTGGGCCTTGCGGATCTCGTCGACGATCCGGCCCATGATCTCGGTCATGCCGAAGTCCTTGGGCGTGAAGACCGCCGCGATGCCGTCGGCCTCGAGCCGGCGGGCGTCGGAGTCGGGGATGATGCCGCCGACGATGAGCGGCACGTCGTCCAGGCCGGCGTCCAGCAGGCCCTGCTGCACCTGGGGCACGAGCTCCATGTGCGAGCCGGACAGGATCGACAGGCCCACCGCGTGGACGTCCTCGTCGACCGCGGCGGCGACGATCTGCGACGGCGTGAGCCGGATGCCCTGGTAGACGACCTCGAACCCGGCGTCGCGGGCCCGCACGGCGATCTGCTCGGCGCCGTTGGAGTGCCCGTCGAGGCCGGGCTTGCCGACCAGGAAGCGCAGCCGGCCGCCGAGCTCCTCGCCCGTGGCGCGGACGCGCTCACGCAGCGCCACTAGCTCCTCGCCGGCGTCCTGGACGCCGACGATGCCGGTGACGCCCGTGGGCGCGCGGTACTCGCCGAACACGTCGCGCAGGGTCTGCGACCACTCGCCCACCGTGGCCCCGGCCCGCACGGCGGCCAGCGTCGCCTCCATGAGGTTGGCGCCGGTCTTGGCCTCGGCCGCGACGCGCTCGAGCGCCGCGCGCACCTCGGACTCGTCGCGCTGCGCCCGCCACTGCTCCACGTCGGCCTTCGCGTTGGCCTCCGCCTGCGGGTCGGCGACCATGATCGCCGCGTCCAGGTCGGCGGTCAGCGGCGACGGCTCGGTCTCCACGTACTTGTTGACGCCGACGACCGTGATCTCGCCGGCCTCGATGCGCGCCCGCCGCTCGGCGTGGGCGCCCACCAGGGCCTGCTTCATGTAGCCGGACTCCACGGCGGCGATCGCCCCGCCCATCTCGGCGATGCGCTCCATCTCGGCGGTGGCGCCCTCGATGAGCTCGGCGACCTTGGCCTCGACCACGACCGAGCCCTCGAACAGGTCGTCGTGCTCGAGCAGGTCGGACTCGAAGGCCAGCACCTGCTGCAGCCGCAGCGACCACTGCTGGTCCCACGGACGCGGCAGGCCGAGCGCCTCGTTCCAGGCCGGCAGCTGCACGGCGCGCGCCCGGGCGTCCTTGCTCAGCGTGACGCCGAGCATCTCCAGCACGATGCGCTGGACGTTGTTCTCGGGCTGCGCCTCGGTCAGGCCCAGCGAGTTGACCTGCACGCCGTAGCGGAAGCGGCGCATCTTGGGGTCCTCGACGCCGTACCGCTCACGGGTGATCTCGTCCCACATCCGGCCGAAGGCGCGCATCTTGCACATCTCCTCGACGAACCGGACGCCGGCGTTGACGAAGAACGAGATGCGTCCGACGACCTGGCCGAACTTCTCCTCCGGCACCTGGCCGGACTCCTTGACCGCGTCGAGCACCGCGATGGCGGTCGACAGCGCGAAGGCCAGCTCCTGCGTGGGCGTCGCCCCGGCCTCCTGCAGGTGGTAGCTGCAGATGTTGAGCGGGTTCCACTTGGGGATCTCGTTGACGGTGTACGCGATCATGTCGGTGGTCAGCCGCAGGGAGTGCTCAGGCGGGAAGACGTACGTCCCGCGCGACAGGTACTCCTTGATGATGTCGTTCTGCGTCGTGCCGGCCAGCTTCGCCGCGTCGACGCCCTGCTCCTCGGCCACGACCTGGTACATCGCGAGCAGCCACATGGCCGTCGCGTTGATGGTCATGGACGTGTTCATCTCCGACAGCGGGATGTCCTGGAACAGCCGGCGCATCGCGCCCAGGTGCGGGATCGGCACGCCGACCTTGCCCACCTCGCCACGGCTCAGCTCGTGGTCGGGGTCGTAGCCGGTCTGAGTCGGCAGGTCGAAGGCGACCGAGAGCCCGGTCTGGCCCTTCGCCAGGTTGCGCCGGTAGAGCGCGTTCGACTCCGCGGCCGAGCTGTGCCCGGCGTAGGTGCGCATGACCCACGGGCGGTCGGGCTGAACCTTGTCCGTCATGCGCGTCAGGTTACCCCGCGTTAACCGCCACCGAGAGTCGTGCGGGTCACACCGGCGCCCCAGGGCGTCCACCTACACTCGGCGGATGGTCAACCTCACGCGCATCTACACCCGCACCGGCGACGACGGCACCACGAACCTCGCCGACATGAGCAAGACGACCAAGAACGACCTGCGCCTGGTGGCCTACGCGGACGTCGACGAGGCCAACAGCCAGATCGGTCTGGCCCTGGCCCTCGGCGGCCTGGACGACGACGTCGTCGCGGTGCTGCGGCACGTGCAGAACGACCTGTTCGACGTCGGCGCCGACCTCGGCACGCCGGTCGTGGCCGACCCGCCGTACCCGCAGCTGCGCGTCGAGGCCGACTACGTCGAGCGGCTCGAGCAGTGGTGCGACGCGTACAACGAGCGGGTCGAGAAGCTGCGCTCGTTCATCCTGCCCGGCGGCACTCCCCCGGCCGCGGCGCTGCACGTCGCCCGCACCGTCGTGCGTCGCGCCGAGCGCTCGGCCTGGGCAGCGTTCGAGCAGCACGGCGAGACCATGAACGTGCTGGCCGCCAAGTACCTGAACCGGCTCAGCGACCTGCTGTTCATCCTCGCCCGGGTCGCCAACGGCGCCGAGGGCGACGTGCTGTGGGTGCCGGGCGGCGAGCGCTAGACCCCGCGACAACGACGAAGGGCCGCCCCCGAGGGGGCGGCCCTTCTCATGTGTCGCTGGAGGCTCAGTACCAGTCGATCGCGCGCTGGATCGTGATGGTGCCGGAGTCGGCGGTGGCCGGGGCCTTGACCGACGGGGCCTTGGTGTTGGAGTACCAGTCGATCGGACGCGCGTCAGCGGACGCGGTCATCGAGCCGACGGCAAGGGCAGGGAAGACCGCCGCAACGGCGACGAGCACGAGACGCTTGATCACAGGACACCTCTGGGGGCTAGTAAGTTCGGACCAGTGGACTTGATTGTGACGGGCCATGCGCCCTCCCGTCAACGAAACGCAGAAGTTCACACCACGTTGTTGACTCTACGCCCGGGCGGCGACGACTCCAACCACGAGAGCAGCCCCGTGAGGGCCCGCGGGCTCATCGCCAGCTGCTGCACCCGGTTGGGCGACTCGCACGGCACCACGACGTGCCCGGCGTGCACCGCGTAGGCCTCGCGGCCCTCCGGCAGCCGGCGACGTCCGACCTCGAGCTGACCGCGCTCGAACCGGTACCGCGGTCGTGGCGACAGCGAGAAGGTGCGGAACCACTCCAGGTGCTCGTCGGTGTAGCGGGCCACCCCGAGCGTCCAGCCGCGCGGACCAGCCTCGGGACGGCGGTTGATGCTCAGGTCGAACGTGCCGCTCGGCTTGGCCAGGCCGCGCCGGCGCATGACGAGCAGCAGCACCAGGAGGCCCGACAACAGCACGACGCCCAGGACGGAGTCGACCAGCCACTGCCACCAGGGCATGGTCTCCTCCTTCCTGGGCGTCGAGCCGCGGGACGCGGCTGGGTCAGCGCACCTTGTCGGTGACGCGCAGCTTCGCCTCGGCCAGACGGACGCCCTCGACGTCGCCGGCGGCCCGAGCGGCCTCCAGCTCGGCCTGGACGTTCGCCGTCTCGACCTCGTCAGCCAGCTGGACGTCCTCACTGAGGATCGACACGCGGTCCTCGGCGACCGAGATGAACCCGTCGGCCACGACGGCGCGGACGATCTCGCCCTGCTCGGGCGTGATCACCACGACGCCGGGCACGAGCAGCGAGAGCAGCGGCGCGTGGCCGGCCAGGACGCCGATGTCACCGTCGGCCGTGCGGGCGATGACCTCGGCGGCCTCGCCCGACCAGACCGTGCGGTCCGCGGCGACCAGCTCGATGTGCAGCGGGCCGGCCATCAGGAGTTCTTCTGGATCTCGGCCCACTTCTTCTCGACGTCCTCGAGGCCGCCGCACATGAAGAAGGCCTGCTCGGCCACGTGGTCGTACTCGCCGTCACAGATCTTGGTGAAGGCGTCGATGGACTCGTCGAGCGAGACGGTCGAGCCCTCGATGCCAGTGAACTGCTTGGCGACGTACGTGTTCTGGCTGAGGAAGCGCTGGATGCGACGAGCGCGCGAGACGATCGTCTTGTCCTCCTCGCTGAGCTCGTCCACACCGAGGATGGCGATGATGTCCTGCAGCTCCTTGTTGCGCTGCAGGATGCCCTTGACGCGGTTCGCGGTCTCGTAGTGCTCCGTGGTGATGTACCGCGGGTCGAGGATGCGCGAGGTCGACGTCAGCGGGTCGACGGCCGGGTAGATGCCGAGCGAGGCGATCTCGCGCGACAGCTCGGTCGTGGCGTCCAGGTGGGCGAACGTCGTGGCCGGGGCCGGGTCGGTGTAGTCGTCGGCGGGCACGTAGATCGCCTGCATCGAGGTGATCGAGTGACCACGCGTCGACGTGATGCGCTCCTGCAGGACGCCCATCTCGTCGGCCAGCGTCGGCTGGTAGCCCACGGCCGAGGGCATGCGGCCCAGCAGCGTCGAGACCTCCGAGCCGGCCTGCGTGAACCGGAAGATGTTGTCGATGAACAGCAGCACGTCCTGCTTCTGGACGTCGCGGAAGTACTCGGCCATCGTCAGGGCCGACAGGGCGACGCGCAGACGCGCTCCCGGCGGCTCGTCCATCTGGCCGAAGACGAGCGCGGTCTGTCCGAGGACGCCCGCCTCCTCCATCTCGGCGATGAGGTCGTTGCCCTCACGGGTGCGCTCGCCGACACCGGCGAACACCGAGACGCCGCCGTGGTTGCGCGCGACGCGAGCGATCATCTCCTGGATGAGGACGGTCTTGCCGACGCCGGCGCCGCCGAACAGGCCGATCTTGCCGCCCTGCACGTACGGGGTCAGCAGGTCGATGACCTTGATGCCGGTCTCGAACATCGACGTCTTCGACTCGAGCTGGTCGAACGCGGGCGCCTTGCGGTGGATGCCCCAGCGCTCGGAGACCTCGAACGTCTCGCCCTCGGGCAGGTTCATGACCTGGCCGGTGGTGTTGAACACCTTGCCGAGCGTGGCGTCGCCGACGGGCACCATGATGGGCTCGCCGAGGTCGGTCACGGTCGAGCCGCGGACGACGCCGTCGGTCGGGCGCAGGCTGATGGCGCGGACCATGCCGTCACCGATGTGCTGCGCGACCTCGAGCGTGAGCGTCTCCTTGATGCCGGCGACCTCGGTGTCGACGTGGAGCGCGTTGTAGATGTCGGGCATCGAGTCGCTGGCGAACTCGATGTCGATCACCGGGCCGATGACACGGGCGACGCGCCCGGTGGCACCACCGGTGGGGGTGGCCTTCTCTTCGACGGTAGCGGTCATGTCTTCTCTCACTCGTTCCCAGCACCGGCGCCGGAGAGCGCTTCCACGCCACCGACGATCTCGCTGATCTCTTGGGTAATGCCAGCCTGACGGGCCTGGTTGGCGATACGGGTGTACTTCTCGATGAGGTCCTGCGCGTTGTCGGTCGCGGACTTCATGGCCTTCTGACGCGCGGCCAGCTCGGACGCCGCTGCCTGCAGCAGGCAGAAGTAGATCCGGCTGTTGACGTACTTGGGCAGCAGCGCGTCCAGCACCTCGTGGGCCGAGGGCTCGAACTCGTACAGCGGGAGCAGGTCGTCGGCCTCGGGAGCCTCCGTGCCCTCGACGACCTCCAGCGGAAGCAGCCGGATGACCTCGGGCACCTGCGTCAGCATCGACTTGAAGCGCGTGAACACGATGTGCAGCTCGTCCGCGGCCAGGCCCTCGGACGACTCGTCGGCCGGGTCGAAGGCCTCCACCAGGGTGGAGCCGATCTCGCGGGCGACGTCGAACGACGGCTTGTCCGTGTGACCGGTCCAGGCCTGGACGAACTCGCGCTGGCGGAAGTTGAAGTAGGTCTCCGCCTTGCGGCCGGACAGGAAGTACGAGACCTCCTTGCCCTCGGCGCGCAGCTTCTCGCCGAGACGGTCGACCTCCTTCAGCACGTTCGAGGAGTAGGCCCCGGCCAGGCCGCGGTCGCTGGTGATGACCAGCACCGCAGCCCGGGTCGGGTTCTGCTTCTCGGTCGTCAGCGGGTGGTCGACGTTCGAGAACGTCGCCACCGCCGAGACGGCCCGGGTGAGCTCACGCGCGTAGGGAGCGGCGGCCGCCGCCTGCTGCTGCGCCTTGATGATGCGCGAGGCGGCGATCAGCTCCATGGCGCGCGTGATCTTCTTCATCGACTGCGTCGACTTGATCTTCGCGCGGTACTCACGGAGGGAGACGGCCATGGTCAGCCCCGCTTCTGCTTGACGATCTGCTCCTGCTCGACGTCCTCGTCGCCCAGGGCCTCGACGTCCTCGCGGCCCGGCTTGATGGACTCGCCCTCACCCGTCTGGAACTGGTCCAGGAACGAGTCGTAGGCACCCTCGAGCGCGGAGGCCGAGGCGTCGTCGAACTTGCCCGACTCGCGGATCGCGTCCAGCACGCCGGCGTGGCTGCGCTTGACGTAGTCCAGGAACTCGGACTCGAAGCGGCTGACGTCGCTGACCGGGACGGCGTCCAGCTTGCCCGTGGTGGCGGCCCAGATCGAGACGACCTGGTTCTCCATCGGGAAGGGCTGGTACTGGTCCTGCTTGAACAGCTCCATGAGGCGCTGTCCGCGGGCCAGCTGCGCCTTCGACGCGGCGTCGAGGTCGGACGCGAACATCGCGAACGCCTCCATGGCGCGGTACTGGGCGAGCTCGACCTTCAGCGAGCCGGTGACGGCCTTCATCGCCTTGGTCATCGCCGCGCCACCGACGCGCGACACCGAGATGCCGACGTCCACGGCGGGACGCTGGTTGGCGTTGAACAGGTCCGACTGCAGGAAGATCTGGCCGTCGGTGATCGAGATGACGTTCGTCGGGATGTAGGCCGACACGTCGTTGGCCTTCGTCTCGATGATCGGCAGGCCGGTCATCGAGCCGGCGCCCAGCTCGTCGGAGAGCTTGGCGCAGCGCTCGAGCAGCCGCGAGTGCAGGTAGAACACGTCGCCGGGGTACGCCTCGCGGCCCGGCGGGCGGCGCAGCAGCAGCGACACGGCGCGGTACGCCTCGGCCTGCTTCGAAAGGTCGTCGAAGATCACCAGGACGTGCTTGCCCTGGTACATCCAGTGCTGGCCGATGGCCGAGCCGGTGTACGGGGCGAGGTACTTGAAGCCCGCCGAGTCCGACGCGGGGGCCGCGACGATCGTCGTGTACTCCAGGGCGCCGGCGGCCTCGAGCGCGCCACGCACACCGGCGATGGTCGAGCCCTTCTGACCGATGCCGACGTAGATGCAGCGGACCTGCTTGGTCGGGTCGCCCGACTCCCAGAACGCCTTCTGGTTGATGATCGTGTCGATCGCGATGGCGGTCTTGCCGGTCTGGCGGTCGCCGATGATCAGCTGGCGCTGGCCACGGCCGATCGGCGTCAGCGAGTCGATCGCCTTGATGCCGGTCATGAGCGGCTCGTGGACGCTCTTGCGCTGGACGACGTTGGGCGCCTGCAGCTCGAGCGCGCGGCGGCCCTCGGTGGCGATCTCGCCCAGGCCGTCGATCGGCTTGCCGAGCGGGTCGACGACGCGGCCGAGGTAGCCGTCACCGACGGGGACCGAGAGGACCTCGCCCGTGCGACGGACCGTCTGGCCCTCCTCGATGCCGGCGAAGTCGCCGAGGATGACGACGCCGATCTCGCGGACGTCGAGGTTCAGCGCGAGGCCGAGCGTGCCGTCCTCGAACTCCAGCAGCTCGTTCGCCATCGCCGAGGGAAGACCCTCGACCCGGGCGATGCCGTCGGCGGCCTGCGCGACGACGCCGACCTCCTCGGTCTTGCTCGTCGTCGGGGCGTAGTCGGTGACGAACTTCTGCAGCGCGTCACGGATCTCGTCCGGACGGATCGAGAGCTCCGTCATGGTGGTCCCTGCCTTCTTTGGGTCTGTGCCGCACGGGGCGGCGGGGCTTCGGTGCCGCGCGTGCGGCGGGGGCTCAGCCTGCGAGCTGCCGGCGTGCGGTCTCCAGGCGGCTGGACATGGTGCCGTCGACGACGTCGTCCCCGATCGAGACGGACAGGCCGCCGATCACGGACGGGTCGACCACGAGGTTCAGGTGCACGTCGTGCCCGTACTTCGAGGCTAGTGCGGCGGCCAAGCGCTGCTGCTCGCCCGCGTCGAGCGGGTAGGCGCTGCGCACCTCGGCCAGCAGCCGGCTGCGGCGCGCCGCGGCCTGCTCGCCGAACGTCTCCAGCACCCGGTCGAACGAGCCCGTGCGCGTCGCGGCGGCCTGGACGGCCAGCGCGAGCGTCGTGCCCGAGACCTTGCCCTGGAACAGCGACGTCAGCAGCGACGCCTTGCCCGCGTGCGGGACGGCCCGGTCGCTGATGACGCCGCGCAGCTCGTGCTCGGCGTCGACCGCCTGACCGAGCTCGAACAGCTCGGTCTCGACCGCGTCGAGCTCACCGGCCGCGTCGGCGGCGACGACGAGCGCGGCGACGCCGGCGATCTCCAGGCCGTCGACGAGGTCACGACCGGTGGACCAGCGACCGCCCGCGGCGGTCTTGACCACCGCGAGCGTCTGGTCGCTCACCTTGCCGCCGAAGACGTCCCCGGCGAGCCCGGCGCGAGCCGGGCCCTCCGTGGACGGGTCCGACAGGACGCGCCGCAGGGCGGGAGCACCGTCCAGCGCCGAGACGACGCCGAACAGCTCCTGCCCCACGGTCGCACCGGTCGTGGACGCCTCGACCGCGGCCAGGACGTCCGTGAGCGTCTTCGCAGAGATGCCTCGCATCAGTTGGCAGACCCCTCGAGCTCGGTGATGAAGCGCTCGACGGTCCGCTTCTGGCGGGCCTCCTCCTCGAGCGACTCACCGACGATGCGGCCGGCCAGCTGCGTGGCCAGGTCGCCGACCTCGGCCTTGAGCTGCGCCAGGACCTGAGCCCGCTCGGCCTCGACCTGCGCGTGCGCGGCCGCGGTGATGCGGTCGGCCTCGGCCTTGGCCTGCTCGCGCAGCTCGGTGACGATCTGCGCGCCCTGCTCCTTGGCCTCCTCGCGGATGCGAGCAGCCTCGGTGCGGGCCTCGGCGAGCTGGGCGTTGTACTTCTCCAGCGCCGCCTGGGCTTCCTTCTGGGCCTGCTGAGCGTCCTCGATGCCACCTTCGATGGCGGCGGTGCGCTCGGCGTACGCCTTCTCGAAGTTCGGCACGACGAACTTCGCGACGAGCGCGACGACGATGCCGAAGACGATCAGGCCGAGGATGAGCTCAGGCCACTCCACCGCGAGGGGAGAGTGCTCTCCCTCTGCGGCCAGGAGAGTCGTGTCCATGCGGACTCCTGTCTCGACGCGGATTGGTTAAAGGACGAACGCGAGCGCGATACCGATGATCGCGAGGGCCTCGGCGAGGGCGAAGCCGAGGATCGCGATCGACTGCAGGCGCGACTGCGCCTCGGGCTGACGGGCGACGCCGTTGATGTAGGCGGCGAAGATCAGGCCGATGCCGATGCCGGGGCCAACCGCAGCTAGGCCGTAGCCGATCATGTTCAGGCTGCCTTCCACGGCAACTCCTTCCGTTGTGACGCCTTGTGCGTCGTCATGCGTGAACCAGGTCTATGAAGTTGTGGCTCGGCGACGGGCTCAGTGCTCGTCGGCGAGCGCACTGCCGATGTACATGGCAGTGAGGAGGGTGAAGACGTAGGCCTGCAGGAACATGACCAGCATCTCCAGGAAGCTGACCGCGATGCCGAGCAGGAAGGACACGACGCCGACCGGCGCGTACCACGCGTTGCCGGAGTCGAGGATGAGGTAGGCGCCACCGAGCGAGAACAGGATCAGCAGCAGGTGGCCGGCGAAGAGGTTGGCGAACAGTCGCAGCGCCAGCGTGGCCGGGCGGACCAGGATGTTCGACAGGAACTCGAGCGGGATCAGCAGGACCAGGATCGGGCCCTTCATGCCGCTCGGGATCGTCTGCAGCTTCAGGTAGCCCAGGAAGCCGTGCTTGGCGATGCCGACGCCGTTGTAGATCAGCCAGGTCAGGGCGGCGAGTCCGTACACGTAGCTGATCCGCGAGAAGCTCGGGAACTGCAGGAACGGGACGATGCCGTAGTAGTTGTTCACCAGGATGAAGGTGAACAGGCTGAACAGGTACGGCACGAACTTCATGAAGTGCTCGGACCCGATGGAGTCGCGGGCGACGCCGTTGCGGATGAACCCGTAGAGGTACTCACCGGCGAACTGCGCGCGACCGGGGACGACCGCGGCCTTGCGCGAGGCGTACCAGCTCAGGCCGACGACGATGAACGCCGAGAGGATGATCAGCAGCATCGACTTGGTGACGCCGAGGGAGCCGATCTCGAAGACGGGCGGAAGCTCGAAGCTGCCGGGTCCCGGGGCGGTGAAGCCCTCGCCCTCGGCGGCCACGAACGTCAGTGCGGTGGTCAATCCATCACCCTTCTAATGGCGCGGTCGTCGATCGTCGTGCGGCGAACCAGGTTCGGCCAGCGTCATGTGGTGCGCAGCGAGGCGACCACCGTGTAGATGCCGAGACCGGCGCCCAGCACGATGCCCACTCCCACCATGAACTCGGTCCCCCACCACAGGTCGAGCAGGAAGCCTGCGCCACCGTAGAGGATCACCCCGGCCAGGATGCGTGCGAACGACGTCCAGGGGTCGAAGTGAGGGGTCTCGCTCATTGCCCGTGCAGGTTATCAGGCTTTCACCGCGGCCTTTCGCTCAGGTCGTACAGCAGTTGCCGATTCCTACGATGTGCCACCACTCTCGCGACCGTGACGGTCAGCGCGACGGCCAGCACGGACACCCCCAGCGACGGCTCGTCGACGTGCGCGCCGAGCAGGTCGGGGTCGAGCAGCACGACCAGGACGGCCAGCAGGCCGAGCATCTTGGTCGCGAAGAACATGACCGCCACGAGCATGCTGAGGCCGGGCGCCATGCGCGTCATGGGGCCGAGCACCGCCTGCGTCGAGGCGAAGAAGGCGATGGCCACGGCGCCGCCGACGGCCGCGCCGAGCGCGCCGTCCTCGCCGCGCAGCAGCGCCGCGACACCGGTGCACACCGCCGCGACGGCCAGCTGGATCAGGACGACCACACGCGCTCCTCGATCTTGGGCAGGACGAACACGGCGGCCGCCGTCAGCACGGCGAGCACGCCGACGGTCAGGAACGACAGCCAGCCGCTGAACAGGCTCACCGCGACGCTGCCGAACGCCACCAGCGCGGCGACCATGTACATGAGCAGCACGGCGCGGCGGTGCGAGTGACCGATCTCGAGCAGGCGGTGGTGCAGGTGCATCTTGTCCGGGCTGAACGGCGAGCGTCCGGCGCGCGTGCGGCGCACGACGGCGAGCAGCATGTCGACGAACGGCACCAGCAGCACCATCACCGGCAGGAAGATCGGCAGCAGCGCGGCCAGGAAGGTGGCTTGTCCCCCGCCGACGCCCTCGGAGAGGTTGGTCGCCGGGAACTGGCCGGTGAGGCTGATGGTCGAGCAGGCCAGCACGAAGCCGATGAGCATCGAGCCGGAGTCACCGATGAACATCCGGGCCGGGAAGAAGTTGTGCGGCAGCACGCCGAGGCACGCACCGGCGAGGGACGCGGTGAGCAGCGCACCGGCGATGGCCCGGGTCTCGCCGTTCTCGACCGCCAGCAGGAACGCGTAGGTGAAGAAGGCGATCGCGCCGATGGCCACGATGCCGGCGGCCAGCCCGTCCAGCCCGTCGACGAAGTTGACCGCGTTGGTGGTGGCGACGACGAGCAGGACTGTCAGCAGCACCGCCTGGACCTGGTCGAGCCCCACGTAGTTGCCGTACAGCGGCAGATAGACGAACTGCACGCCCTGGACGATCACGACGACCGAGGCGAACACCTGGCCGGCGAACTTGCTCAGCGCGTCGAGCTCGAACAGGTCGTCGATGACGCCGACGGCGCAGATGACGGCACCGCCGAGGATGACCGCGCGCGCGTCGGCGAAGACCGCCGAGTCGGCCGCCTTGGCCAGGAACGGCAGCTGGGTGGCGACCATGTAGGCGGCCACGAGCCCGCCCAGCATGGCCGGGCCGCCGAAGTACGGCGTCGGGATGCGGTGGACGTCCCGGTCGCGCACCTTCGCCACCGCTCCCCAGCGCACCGCGAGCATGCGGGCGATGGACGCCAGGAGGTACGTGGCTCCCAGGGCGATGCCGAAGACGACCAGGTACTCACGCATCCGGGGCGGCCTCGATGGTGTTGTTGAAGACGTGCAGGCGCTCGAGCGGCAGGGCGCCCTGGCGCAGGACGCGGGCGGTGGCGCCCGTGGCGTCCAGGATCGTGGACGGGACGCTGTCGCCGGTCGGGCCGCCGTCGAGGTAGACCGCCACCGAGTCGCCGAGCATGTCGCGGGCAGCGTCGGCCGTGGTGGCCGCCTCCATGCCGGTGCGGTTCGCGCTGCTGACCGCCATCGGGCCCGTGCGGCGCAGCAGGTCGAGCGCGCGCTCGTCGGCCGGCATGCGCACCGCGACGGTCTGGCGGGTCTCCCCCAGGTCCCAGGTCAGCGACGGCTGCTGGCGCAGGACGACGGTGAGCGGGCCGGGCCACAGCTCGCCGATCATCGACCGCAGCCAGCCCGGCACCTCGATCGCGAGCGCGTCCAGGGTGCCGACCGCCCCGATCAGCACGGGCGGCGGCATCTGCCGGGTGCGGCCCTTGGCGTCCAGCAGGCGCTGCACGGCGGCCGGCGAGAACGCGTCGGCCCCCACGCCGTAGACGGTGTCGGTGGGCAGGACGACGAGCTCGCCGTCGCGCACGGCCTGGGCCGCCACGTCCAGGGCGCGCTCGTGGACGGTCTCGTCAGCCAGGTCGAACTTCACCCGCACATCCTAGGCGCGGGCCGCGCGGGCTCAGAACACCGCGTGGAAGACGAAGGCGATGGCCAGGAACTGGACGAGCCGGCCGACGCCCACGAGGGTGAGGAACAGCCACAGCGGCTGCCGGGACAGCCCGGCCAGGATGCTGACCACCGCGAGCGGCGGGACGCCCACTAGCGACGACGCCAGGACGGTCAGGCCACCGGCCCACTTGCGGTCCAGCAGGCCGAGCATCCAGTCGCTCGCCCGGCGGATCGAGGCCGTGAAGCGGTTGCGGGGCGGCTTCGGCGCACCGCGCTCGTCGAGCTTCCGCTTGCCCTGCCGGGCGGCCTCGAACACGATCGCCTTGCCGGCGACGGTGCCCACGACGAGGCTCACGATGGCCACCACGAGCATCGAGTCGTCCATGAACGCGGACGAGGCGATGACGTACGCCTCGGCGTTGAGGAAGATCGGCAGGATGGCCGACCCGACGCCGAAGCCGAAGGCCGCGGCGACGATGACCAGGTCCTCCAGCACCCGCCCACCCTATCGGCGGGCTGTGCGGACCCGGCGGCGGCTCAGCGGCGCGTGGCGGTGACGAAGCGGGCCCGGCCGGTGAGGTCGGGGTGGTCGCGGACGTCGTCCCAGCGACCGGTCTCCACGAACACCGCGGGCGCGCTCTCGCCCTGGGCGTCGGCGTGCTCGGCGCACACCACGCCGCCGGGCTTGAGCAGGCGGTGGGCCGTGCGCTCCAGGACCCGCATCGCGTCCAGGCCGTCGTCGCCGGACCACAGGGCCAGCGACGGGTCGTGGTCGCGCACCTCGGCGGTGACGCTCTCCCACGCCTCGAGCGGGATGTACGGCGGGTTCGACACGACCACGTCGACGGTGCCGTCGAGGTCGGGGAACGCGTCGGCCATGTCGCCGCCGCGCAGGTCGACGCCGGCGCCGTCGAGGTTCTGGTGCGCCCACTGCAGCGCCTTCTCGTCCAGCTCCACGGCGTGCACGCGGGCGCCGGGCACCTCGTGGACGACCGACAGCGCAATCGCGCCGGAGCCGGTGCACAGGTCGACGACGACCGGGGCCTCGACCGCCTTGGCGCGATCGATCGCCCAACCGGCCACGACCTCGGTCTCGGGCCGCGGCACGAACACGCCCGGACCGACCTCGAGGTCGACGTAGCGGAACGCGGCGGTGCCGGTGATGTGCTGCAGCGGGACACGTCGGGCGCGGGCGGCGATCATCTCGGCGTACGTCTCGCGCTGACGCGCGTCGATGAACTTGCCCGCGACCATGGCCCGCGGCACCCCGGTGACGTGCGCCAGCAGCAGCTCGGCGTCGACCCGCGGGCTGGGCACGTCGGCGTCGGCGAGCGTCTGCGTCGCCTCGGTGAGCAGGCGGTCGCCCTTCACGAGCGAGGCTCCAGCGACGCCAGGCGTTCGGCCAGGTCGGCCTCGACGAGCGAGGTGATGACGTCGCCGAGCGCGCCGTCCATCACCTGGTCGAGGTTGTAGGCCTTGAAGCCGGTGCGGTGGTCGCTGATGCGGTTCTCGGGGAAGTTGTAGGTGCGGATGCGCTCGGAGCGGTCGACGGTGCGCACCTGCGACCGGCGCGCGTCGGACGCCTCGGCGTCCGCGGCCGCCTGCGCCGCCTCGAGCAGGCGGGCGCGCAGGATGCGCATGGCCTGCTCCTTGTTCTGCAGCTGGCTCTTCTCGTTCTGGCAGCTGGCCACGATGCCCGTCGGCAGGTGGGTGATGCGCACGGCCGAGTCGGTCGTGTTGACGCTCTGCCCGCCGGGACCGGACGAGCGGTAGACGTCGATGCGCAGGTCGTTGTCGTGGATCTCGACGTCCACGTCCTCGGCCTCGGGCAGCACCAGGACGCCGGCCGCGGACGTGTGGATGCGGCCCTGGCTCTCGGTGACCGGCACGCGCTGCACGCGGTGCACGCCGCCCTCGAACTTGAGCTTCGCGTACGGGGCCTCCCCCGGGTCCGGCGTGCCCTTGGCCTTGACCGCGACGGTGACCGACTTGTAGCCGCCGAGCGCGGACTCGGTGGAGTCCAGCACCTCGGTCGTCCAGCCCTGCTGCTCGGCGAAGCGCGAGTACA
The DNA here is from genome assembly GCF_000312105.1 of Aeromicrobium massiliense JC14. Classification (GTDB taxonomy): domain Bacteria; phylum Actinomycetota; class Actinomycetes; order Propionibacteriales; family Nocardioidaceae; genus Aeromicrobium; species Aeromicrobium massiliense. The sequence continues at coordinate 431,757 of NZ_HE978637.1, read as the reverse complement.
TGCGCAGCAGGTCGCCGGCGAACAGGGCCGACTCCTCGCCGCCCTCGCCGCCCTTGACCTCGACGATGACGTCCTTGGAGTCGGCCGGGTCGCGCGGCACGAGCAGGTGCTGCAGCCGCTCGGACAGGGCCGGGAGCCGCTGCTCGAGCTCGGCGGCCTCGTCGGCCATGTCGAGCTCGCGGGCCGCCTCGAGGTCCTCGGTGGTCTGCTGCCACTCGCGGTAGGCGCGCACGATCGCCGACAGCTCGGCGTAGCGCCGGCCCAGGCGCTTGGCCATCGCCTGGTCGGCGTGGACGGCCGGGTCGGCCATGCGGTGCTCCAGCTCGGCGTGCTCGGCGACGAGCGAGTCGACGGCCTCGAACATTTCGGCTCCTGCGGACGAAGAGGGGTGAGGGTAGAACGACGGCGCCGGCCCCACCCGTACAGGTGGGACCGGCGCCGTGGACCAGCTAGGCCTCGCGCTTGCCGTAGCGCTTCTCGAAGCGGGCGACGCGGCCGCCGGTGTCGAGGATCTTCTGCTTGCCGGTGTAGAACGGGTGGCACGCCGAGCACACGTCGGCGCGGATGGTTCCGTCGTCCTTGGTGCTGCGCGTGGTGAACGTGTTGCCGCAGGTGCAGGTGACCTGGGTCTCCACGTAGGTGGGGTGGATCTCGCTCTTCATGGGTGTCCTCTCGTCACGGCCGCTGGGTCGGGCGCGGAGTGCGTCTCGTGAACCAGAACCGAGGATCAATACTGCCAGGTGGTACCCGCTACAAGGAAATCGGGGGCGGATCTATTCCGCGGGCAGCAGCTTCTCGATGTCGCCGGCGATGTCCTCGGGCTTGGTGGTCGAGCCGTACCGCTTGACGACCTTCCCGTCGGGGTCGACCAGGAACTTGGTGAAGTTCCACTTGATCGCGCCGCTGCCCAGCAGGCCGGACTTCTCGGACTTCAGCCACTGGAACAGCGGGTGGGCGTCCTTGCCGTTGACGTCGACCTTGGAGAACAGCGGGAAGGTCACGCCGAAGTTGCGCTCGCAGAAGTCGGCGATCTCCGCCTCCTCCCCCGGCTCCTGGCCGCCGAACTGGTCGCACGGGAAGCCGAGCACGACCAGACCGCGGTCGACGTACTCCTGGTACAGCGCCTCCAGGCCCTTGTACTGCGGGGTGAACCCGCACTGGGAGGCGGTGTTGACGATGAGCATCACCTTGCCGCGGTAGTCGGCCAGCTGACGCTGCAGGCCGTCGATCGCGGTGGCGTCGAAGTCGTGGGCAGTGGTCACGGCGCCAGCGTAGGGCGGGGCCGGTCACGCGGCCCCCTGGACGCGGACGAGCCCGCCCCACCGAGGTGGGACGGGCTCGTGGCCGGACGGTGCGTCAGGCGTGCTCGCCGGGCATCGTCTTGGAGATCTGCATGAGGAACTCGGCGTTGCTCGCGCTCTTCTTGAGCTTGTCGAGCACCAGCTCCAGGCCGGCCTGGCCCTCCAGGCCCGACAGGACCCGGCGCAGCTTCCAGACGATCGCGAGCTCGTCCTTGGCCATGAGCAGCTCCTCGCGGCGGGTGCTCGAGCCCAGGACGTCGATGGCCGGGAAGATGCGCTTGTCCGCGAAGTCGCGGCGCAGGCGCAGCTCCATGTTTCCGGTGCCCTTGAACTCCTCGAAGATGACCTCGTCCATGCGCGAGCCGGTCTCGACCAGCGCGGTGGCCAGGATGGTCAGCGAGCCGCCGTCCTCGATGTTGCGCGCGGCGCCGAAGAACTTCTTCGGCGGGTACAGCGCCGAGGAGTCGACACCACCGGACATGATGCGGCCCGAGGCCGGCGCCGCGATGTTGTAGGCGCGGCCCAGACGGGTGATGCCGTCGAGCAGCACCACGACGTCGTGGCCCAGCTCGACCAGGCGCTTGGCCCGCTCGATCGCCAGCTCGGCGACCGTGGTGTGGTCCGAGGCCGGACGGTCGAACGTCGAGGAGATGACCTCGCCCTTGACCGTGCGCTGGAAGTCGGTGACCTCCTCGGGACGCTCGTCGACCAGGACGATCATCAGGTGGCACTCGGGGTTGTTCTCGGTGATCGCGTTGGCGATGGACTGCATGATCATCGTCTTGCCCGCCTTCGGGGGCGACACGATGAGGCCACGCTGGCCCTTGCCGATCGGCGACACGAGGTCGATGACCCGGCCGGCGAGGTTGCCGTCGCGCTCCAGGCGCAGGCGCTCGGAGGGGTACAGCGGGGTGAGCTTGCCGAACTCGACCCGGCTCTTGGACTCCTCGAGCGTCATCCCGTTGACCGAGTCGATCCGGACCATCGGGTTGAACTTCTCCTTGCGCTCGCCCTCGCGGGGCTGGCGCACCTGGCCGACGATCGCGTCGCCCTTGCGCAGGCCCCACTTGCGGGCCATGGAGAGCGAGACGTAGACGTCGTTCTCGCTGGGCAGGTAGCCCGTGGTGCGCACGAACGCGTAGTTGTCGAGGATGTCGAGGATGCCGGCCGCCGGCACCAGGACGTCGTCCTCGGTGTAGGTCGGCTCGACCTCCATGCCGCGGTCGCGGTTGCGGTTGCGGTTCCGGTTGCGGTTGCGGCCGCGTCGGTTGCCGCCACCGAAGTCGTCGTCGTCGCGGGGGCCGCGGTCCTCGCGCTGGCCGCGGTCGCGGTTGCCGCCGTCGTTGTTGCCGCGGTCGTTGTTGCGTCCGCCCTGGCGGTTGCGCTCGCGACCCTCGCCGCGACCCTCGCCACGGTTGTCGTCGTCACCGCCACGGTTGCCCTGGCGGTTGCGCTCGCGCTGGCCCTCGTTCTTGCCCTGCGCGTCGTTCTTGTCGCCGCCCTCGGAGCGGGAGGCGCGGTCGCCGCGCTCAGCCTTGTCGCCGCCCTCGTTCCGGGCGGGACGCTCGGCGCGCTCGGCCTTGTCGCCGCCCTCGTTCTTGGCGGGACGCTCGTTCTTGTCGCCCTCGGAGCGGGCGGCGCGGTCGCCGCGCTGACGCTCCTGGCGGGCCGGACGCTCGTCGGCGGGCTTGTCGTCGGCCTTGGCCGCGGCGGCGGGCTTCTCGACCTTCGCCGGCTTCTCGGTCTTCTCCGCCTTCGCAGCGGGGGCGCCGCCCTGGGCGGCCTTGATCGCGTCGATGAGCGCGCTCTTGCGCAGCCCGGCACCGCTGACGCCGAGGCCGGAGGCGATCTCCTGCAGCTCGGCGATCTTCTTGCCGGCCAGTCCGCCGGTCGTGCGGCGAGGCTTCTCGGCCGCGGGAGCGTCGGTGGCGGCAGCCTCGGGGGTGGTGTCGATCGTGTCAGTCACGTGGATTCCTTTTCGGGAGGCACGAGGGCCTCCGCCCGGGTGACCCGGGTGTGTGAAGGTATGCCCGGCTCGAGAAGAGCACAGGCGCCTGGGGGAACTGCTCCGTCGGGGAGAAGGACTCTCGAACTCCGACTACGTCGACCATAGCACCACGGGTGGCGGCTTTGTTCCCAACCCCTCAGGGCGTGTCGACGCGGTGGACGCCGCGGGCGGCGACCTCGACCTCGTGCACGGCCCAGCCCTCCGGGGCCACGCCCGCCACGCCCCGGCCGAAGGCCAGCACGGTGGGGCCGGCGCCGGAGACGACCGCCGGGACGCCCTCGACCCGCAGCGCCCGCATCACCTTGTGCGACTCGGGCATCGCCGGGGCGCGGAAGGACTGGTGGAGCAGGTCCTCGGTGGCCGGCAGCAGGAGCCCGGGGGCTCCGGTGAGCGCGGCCACGAGCAGCGCGGCGCGTCCGGCGTTCGCCGCGGCGTCGCGGTGCGGGACGGTGTTGGGCAGCAGGCCGCGGGCCAGCTCGGTGGACACCGGCTCGGGCGGCACCAGCACGGTGACCTCGGCGGACACGTCGAGCCGGTGCACCGAGGCGGCGTACCCGTCCAGCCACGCGATGGTGAAGCCGCCGAACTGGGCGGCGGCGACGTTGTCGGGATGGCCCTCGAGGTCGGTGGCGAGCTGGAACGCGGCGAGGTCGTCCATGAGCACGTCGCTGTCGCGCACCAGGGCGCGGGCCAGGGCGATGCCGCCGACGATGGCCGCGCTGGACGAGCCGAGCCCGCGCGCGTGGGGCACGACGTTCCGACACGACAGGCGCAGGCCGTCGGGCTTGACGCCCATGAGGTCGAAGGCGGCGTGCATCGAGCGCAGCACGAGGTGCGACTCGTCGCGCGGCACGTCGGTGGCGCCCTCACCCTCGACGTGGACGTCCAGGCCCGCGTCGGTGACCTCGGCCGTCAGGGTGTCGCCCAGCGTGAGCGCGAGCCCGAAGGCGTCGAAGCCGGGGCCCAGGTTGGCGCTGCTGGCCGGCGTGTGGACGCTGACCGGGCCGTCGACGAAGGTCATGCCAGGCCGGCCGCGGCCGCAGCCTCGTCGACGTCGGCGTCGATCACCGAGTCGACGATCGAGCCCACGCCGGACAGCGCGGTGTCGGTGTCCTTGAGCCCGTGCCCGGTGACTGTGACGGTGATCGTCAGCCCGCGCTCGACGCGTCCGGCCTCGGCCAGCTTGAGCAGGCCGGCGACGCTGGCCGCCGAGCCCGGCTCCACGAAGATGCCGTCGTGGGAGGCCAGCGCGCGCTGCGCAGCCAGGATCTGCTCGTCCGAGACCGCGTCGATGAGCCCGCCGGAATCGTCACGGGCGGCCGTGGCCAGGTGCCAGGACGCCGGGTTGCCGATGCGGATGGCGGTGGCGACGGTCTCGGGCGTGGTGACGACCTCGCCGCGGACGATCGGGGCCGCGCCCTCGGCCTGGAAGCCCCACAGGGCGGGCGTGCCCTGGGCCATGCCCTCGCGCGCGTACTCCTGGAAGCCCAGCCAGTAGGCCGAGATGTTGCCGGCGTTGCCGACCGGGAGCACGTGCACGTCGGGGGCGCGGTCGAGCGCGTCCACGATCTCGAAGGCGGCGGTCTTCTGGCCCTCGAGCCGCACCGGGTTGACCGAGTTCACGAGCGCGACCGGGTACTTGTCGGCCAGCTCGCGCGAGAGCATCAGGCACTCGTCGAAGCCGCCGCGGACCTGGATGACCTCGGCGCCGTGCATGACGGCCTGCGCCATCTTGCCGGCGGCGATCTTGCCGTGCGGCACGAGCACGACCGGGGTGAGCCCGGCCTTGGCGGCGTACGCGGTCATCGACGCAGACGTGTTGCCGGTGGACGCGCAGACGACCGCCTTGGCGCCCTCGGCGACGGCCGCGGAGATCGCCGCGGTCATGCCGCGGTCCTTGAACGAGCCGGTGGGGTTGGCGCCCTCGACCTTGACGTGGACGTCGCCGCCCACGAGCCCGGAGAGCCAGGCGCTGTGCACGAGCGGCGTGCCGCCCTCGCCCAGCGAGACGACGTGCGTCGTGGCCCGCTCGGGCATCCAGTCGCGGTACTCCTCGATCACGCCTCGCCACAGGTGGGCACGTGCGGGCATCAGCGGCCTCCCTCGACGCGCATGACCGACGAGACGCCGCGGACCATGTCGAGGTCGCGCAGCCGCGCCACGGTCGCCGAGAGCGCGGCGTCGTCGGCGACGTGGGTGACGACCACGAGCGTCGCGTCGTCGCCGTGGCCCTCCTGGTGGACGGTGCGGATGGAGACCTCCTGCTCGGCGAAGGCCTGCGCCACCGCCGCCAGGACACCCGGACGGTCGGCCACGTCCAGCGAGATGTGGTACGCCGTGCGGGTGCGGCCCATGCCGAGCACCTCGAGCTGGGCGTGGCTGGACTCGCCGGGCCCGAAGACGCCGTCGACCCGGTTGCGCGCCACGGTGACCAGGTCGCCGAGCACCGCCGAGGCGGTGGGGGCGCCGCCGGCACCGGGGCCGTAGAACATGAGCTGGCCGGCCGACTCGCTCTCGACGAACACCGCGTTGAACGCGCCGCGGACGCTGGCCAGCGGGTGGTCGTCGGGGATCATCGCCGGGTGGACGCGGGCCGAGACCGCGGGACCGTCCGGCGTCTCGTGCTGCTCGCAGATGGCCAGCAGCTTGACCACCGAGCCGCGCTCGGCCGCCGAGGCGACGTGCGCAGCGGTGACGTCGCTGATGCCCTCGCGGTGGACGTCGTCCATGGTCACGCGGGTGTGGAAGGCCAGGCTGGCCAGGATCGCGGCCTTCGCGGCGGCGTCGAAGCCCTCGACGTCGGCGGTCGGGTCGGCCTCGGCGTAGCCCAGGGCCTGCGCCTCCTCCAGCGCCTCGGCGAAGTCGGCGCCGGTGGACGTCATCGCGTCCAGGATGAAGTTGGTGGTGCCGTTGACGATGCCCAGCACGCGGGTGACGCGGTCGCCGGCGAGCGACTCGCGCAGCGGGCGGACGATCGGGATGGCGCCGGCGACGGCGGCCTCGTAGAACAGGTCGCGCTCGGCCTTGGCCGCCGCCTCGTAGAGCGTCGCGCCGTCCTCGGCGAGCAGCGCCTTGTTGGCGGTGACGACCGAGGCGCCGTGCTCGAGGGCGGTGAGGATGAGGTCGCGGGCCGGCTCGATGCCGCCGATGACCTCGACCACGACGTCGAGGTCGCCGCGCGAGACGAGCGCCTTGGCGTCGGTCGTGAAGAGCTCGGCGGGGAGGTCGAGCTCGCGCTCGCGGCCCGGGCGGCGCACGGCGATGCCGACCAGCTCGACGGGCGCGCCGATGCGGCGGGCGAGCTCGTCGGCGTCCTGGGTCAGCAGCCGCGCGACGTCGGAGCCGACGACTCCGCAGCCGAGCAGGGCGACCTTGAGCGGCCGGGGGCTGGGCTTGTCGCTGGTCACGGGCCCAGGGTATCGGCCGCGGGCCGTCCCGGGGCCCGGGGCGGCGAAGGACGAGACGACCGGCCCGCTCACCGCTCGCGCAGGCGCCCGCTCAGCCACAGGGCGGCCAGGCCGATCACCGGGGACGCACCGAGCACCGCGGCGAAGGCGGTCTCGCTCGACCGGGTCAGCAGGGCGGCGAACACCGCGCTGCCCAGCGCCAGTCCCATCGCCTGCACGACGGCGTCGTTGGTCTGCATCGCGGCGCTCGCCGCACCGTGCTCACCGGCCGGCGCGGTCTCCAGCAGCAGCACCGACAGGGTCGACGTCGCCATGCCCATGCCGAGCCCGGCCAGCGGCCACAGCAGCACGAGCAGGACGAGCGGCACCGCCTCGACGAGCACCAGCCCGCCGGCGACGCTGCCGAGCGTCACCAGGCCGACGCCCAGGCGCACGCGACGGTGCTTGTCGGCCAGGGCCGGGACGTTGGCCGCGAGCCACGAGCCGCTGAACCACAGCACCGCTCCCCCGGTCAGGAACATGCCGCCCTGGGTCGGCGTGAGGCCGCGGTGCTCGACGAGGGCGAGCGGCAGGTAGGCCTCGATGCCGAAGAAGGCCAGCGACACGACTCCACGGGTCGAGATGACCGTCGGCAGCCCCGGGCGTCCGGTCCACGTGCCCGCGGGGAGCAGCGGCGGCACGACGAGCACGGCCACCCCGAGGGCGGCGACCAGCACGACCCACCACAGGGCGAAGCCACGCTGCCCCGAGACGCTCACCACGAGCACCGACACCGCCGCGGCGGTGGCCAGCAGCAGCCGACGCGGGCGCAGCCGGACGTCCGCGTGCGCGCCGGGCGTGCCCAGCGCCGGTGCGAGCAGGGCCGGAGCCAGCACGGCCGGGACGATCGCGCCGAGCACCGCCCAGCGCCATCCGGCGGTCTCGGCGACCCAGCCCGCCACCGGCGGGCCGACCAGCGCCGGCAGCACCCACGCGGAGGTGAGGACGACGAAGACCCGTGGCCGCACGCGCTCGTCGAACGCCTGCCCCACGAGGACGTAGAGCGCGACGGTGGTGAGCCCCGAGCCGAGGCCCTGGACCGCGCGCCCGACGACGAACAGCTCCATCGACACCGCGGTGCCGGAGACGACGAGGCCGACGACGAACCCGGCGACGCCCGTCAGCAGCGGGACGGTGGGTCCCTCGCGGTCGCACCAGGGCGCCGACACGGTCATCGTCACCACGGACGCCGCGAGCATCACCGCGAACGAGACGCCCACGAGGGACAAGCCGTCGAGGTCGTCGGCCACCAGCGGCAGCGCGGTCGCGATGGCGTACGACTCGAAGGCGAAGAGGAAGGCGGTGGCGAACACGCCGGCGACGACGGCGCCCTGCGGACCGGTCCAGAGCCGTTCGCGCTGCACCGTGCTCACGCCTCGCCGCCCTTCGTCACCAGGACGACCTTGCCAAACGTCCGACGACCGGTCAGCGCCCGGTGGGCCTCGGCGGCGTCCCCGAGCGCGAACCGGCCCCCGACCACGGGGACGCGCGTGCCGTCGGCCGCGGCGGCGAGCGCCTCGGACTCGAGCGTGCGGAGCCCGCGCGCGAGCAGCGTCGGACCGAGCGGCTCGACCACGTCGCGCTCGGGATCGTCGTAGCGGGCGTCGCCGGCCGTCCAGCCGTACCGGACGAGCCGCCCGCCCGGCACGAGGAGGGCGTAGGCCTGCTCCCCCGCGCGTCCGCCCACGGCGTCCAGGACGAGGGTGGGCTCCAGCCCCAGGCCCCGCACCTGGTCGGGCCACGCGTCGTCGAGGTAGTCGACGACGGCGGACGCGCCGGCGCGGCGCGCCACCTCGGTCTTGACCGGACCTCCGGCGAGGCCGACCGCGGTCGCCCCCGCGTTCGCGACGCCTTGCACGAGCAGCACGCCGAGGCCGCCCGCTGCGGACATCACCAGCACGACCTCACCCGGGCGCACGTCGGCCACGTCCAGCAGACCGGTGGCGGTGCGCCCCGTCCCTATCGCCGCGACGGCGAGCTCGGCCGAGAGCCCGTCGGGCACCGGGTGCAGGGAGGTGACGGCCACGAGCGCCTGCTCTGCGTACCCACCGCTCGCGGCGCCGAGGTGGGCGACGACGCGGCGTCCGACCCAGGTCGAGTCCACGCCCGGGCCCACGGCGTCGACCGTCCCGGCGACCTCGCGCCCCGGCGTCATCGGCAGCTCGGGGGCGGGCAGCGAGCCGAACGACTCCCCCGCCCTGATGGAGGCGTCGAGCAGATGGACGCCGGCGGCGGCGACCGCGACGCGCACCTGGTCCGGGCCGGGCTCAAGGTCGGCCACGTCCTCCAGGACGAGGACCTCGGGTCCCCCGTGGACGTGCTGGCGTACGGCGTGCATGGCGCTCCTTTGAGTAGGTTGAGGCCAGCGAACAACCTCAACCTTGGTTGAGGTCAAGGCGAGGAGGAGCGCGTGTCGAACGCCGAGCACCGCCGGCACCTGCTGACCCCGGGCGAGACGTCGGCCCGGGCGGGCGTGAGCGTGTCGGCCCTGCACTTCTACGAGCGTGAGGGCCTGGTGGTCAGCGAGCGGACGGCCGGGAACCAGCGGCGGTACCACCGCGACGTGCTGCGCCGGCTCGCGTTCGTCCGCGCCTCGCAGCAGCTGGGCATCTCGCTGGCCCGCATCAAGGAGGCGCTCGCGACGCTGCCGGGCGACCGCAGCCCGACGAAGGCGGACTGGGCCCGGCTGTCACGGTCGTGGCGCGACGACCTGGACGCCCGCATCGACCAGCTCACCCGGCTGCGCGACTCGCTGGACGGCTGCATCGGGTGCGGTTGCCTGTCGCTGCGCAGCTGTGCGCTCTACAACGCCGACGACGAGCTCGCGACGGACGGCCCGGGGCCGCGCCGCCTGCTCCGCCCGCTCGAGGACGTCCCCGAACGGTGAGCGGTGGTCGTCAGCCGACGTCGAGGCGCAGCAGGTCGTCCTCGTCCTCGCGGCGCAGGACCAGCCGGGCCTCGCCCTCGCGGACGGCGACGACGGCGGCGCGCGGGACGTGGTTGTAGTTGTTGGCCAGCGAGCGGCAGTACGCGCCGGTGCCGGGCACGGCGAGCAGGTCGCCCGCCTCGACGTCGGCGGGCATGAACTCGTCCTTGACCACGATGTCGCCGCTCTCGCAGTGCTTTCCGACGACGCGGCTGAGCACCGAGGCCGCCTCGGACGTGCGCGAGGCGAGCGTGCAGGAGTAGTCGGCGCCGTAGAGGGCCGGGCGGATGTTGTCGCTCATGCCGCCGTCGACCGAGACGTACCGGCGCGAGGCGCCGCCGTCGAGACCGACCTGCTTGGTCGTGCCGACCTCGTAGAGCGTGAACGTCGACGGGCCGGCGATGGCGCGGCCGGGCTCGATCGACAGGTGGGGCACGGCGATGCCCTCGGCGGCGCACTCGTCGTGGACGATCTTGACCATGCGCCGGGCGAGGTCGTCGGGCGTCGACGGGTCGTCCTGGGTCGTGTAGGCGATGCCGAATCCGCCGCCGAGGTCGAGCTCGGGCAGCACGGCGCCGAGCTCGCGCTCGATCTGGCCCTGCAGGCGCAGCACGCGGCGGGCCGCGACCTCGAAGCCGTCGGTGACGAAGATCTGCGAGCCGATGTGCGAGTGCAGGCCGCGCAGCTCCAGGCCCGGACGGTCGACGATGCGGCGCACCGCCTCGAGCGCGTCGCCGCCGGTGATCGAGAAGCCGAACTTCTGGTCCTCGTGCGACGTGGAGATGTACTCGTGCGTGTGCGCCTCGACGCCGGCGGTCACGCGCACCATGAGCGGCGCGGTGACGCCCAGCTCGGCGGTCAGCGCGGCCAGGCGATCGATCTCCTCGAACGAGTCGACGATGATGCGCCCGACGCCGACCTCGAGCGCGCGACGCAGCTCGGCGACGCTCTTGTTGTTGCCGTGCAGGCCGATGCGCTCGGTCGGGAACCCGGCCCGCAGCGCGACGGCGAGCTCGCCGCCGGTGCAGACGTCCAGGTTGAGCCCCTCCTCGGCGATCCAGCGGGCCGTGGCGACGCACAGGAACGCCTTGCCGGCGTAGTAGACGTCGGCCCCGCTGAACGCGTCGCGGAAGGCCCGGGCACGGGCGCGGAAGTCGTCCTCGTCCACGACGTACGTGGGCGTGCCGAACTCCGCGGCCAGCTCGGGAGCCGTGACGCCGGCGACCTCGAGGACACCGTCGGTCTTGGAGACGTTGGCCGCCCACAGGTGCGCGACCAGCTCGTTCGGGTCGTCCGGGCGACGCAGCCACGCGGGCCCGCGGTCGCCGGCCTGCCCGTGGATGGCACCGGCCTCGTGGGCCCGCATCACATGCGCTCCGGGGCCGAGACGCCGAGGATGGCCAGGCCGTTGGCGATGACCTGACGGGTCGCGGCGACGAGCACCAGGCGGGCCCGGTGCAGGTCGGTGACCTCCTCGTCGCCCTGCGGCAGGACGCGGCAGACGTCGTAGAACTTGTGGAACGTCGACGCGGTGTCCTCGAGGTAGCGCGCGACGCGGTGCGGCTCGCGCAGCTCGGCGGCCCGGGCCACGACGCGCGGCAGCTCGGCCAGCGCACGCAGCAGCTGGCCCTCGCGCTCCTCGGCCAGGAGCGACGGGTCGTAGCCCTCGGCGTCGACCGTGACGCCCAGGTCGCCGGCGTTGCGCAGGATCGACGAGAGCCGCGCGTGCGCGTACTGGACGTAGTAGACCGGGTTGTCGTTGCTCTGCCGGGTCATCTCGGCGACGTCCAGCGTGAGCGGCGAGTCCGAGGGGTAGCGGATGAGCGTGTAGCGCAGCGGGTCGACGCCGATCAGGTCGATCAGCTCGCGCAGCGACACGATCGTGCCCGCACGCTTGGACAGCTTGAGCTCCTCGCCGTCCTGGAGGATCTTCACCAGCTGGCCGATGAGCACCTGCAGCTGCTCGCCCGGGGTGTCGCCGACGCACGCGGCCATGGCCGACAGGCGTCCGACGTAGCCGTGGTGGTCGGCGCCGAGCAGGTAGATGCACGGGTCGAAGCCGCGCTCGCGCTTGTCGACGTAGTAGGCGGTGTCGGACGCGAAGTAGGTCAGCTCGCCGTTGGAGCGGCGCAGGACGCGGTCCTTGTCGTCGCCGAAGTCGGTCGTGCGCATCCACAGCGCGCCGTCGAGCTCGAACAGCCGGCCCTGCTCCTCGAGCTTCTCGAAGCCGCGCTCGACGGCGTCGGACTCGTGCAGCGAGCGCTCGGAGAACCACACGTCGAAGTGCGTGTTCATCTCGGCCAGCTCGGACTGGTGCTCGGCCAGCTGCAGCGCGTAGCCGCCCTCGCGGAAGGCGACGAGCTGCTCGTCGTCGGGCAGCTCGAGGATGCCAGGACGGGACTCGACGACCTTCGCGGCGAGATCGGCCACGTAGGCGCCCTGGTAGCCGTCCTCGGGCGGCTGCTCGCCGTGCGCGCGGGCCATGAGCGAGGCGCCGAACTTGTCCATCTGGTTGCCGCGGTCGTTGATGTAGAACTCGCGGGTGACGCCGGCGCCGGCGGCCTCGAGCACGCGTCCGATGGCGTCACCGACGGCAGCCCAGCGCGTGTGGCCCAGGTGCAGCGGGCCGGTGGGGTTCGCCGAGATGAACTCCAGGTTCGCCTTCTGCCCGGCGAGGGTCTGGCTGCGGCCGTACTGCGCGCCCACGGCCAGCACCTGGCCGGCCAGCGCGCCCTGGGCGCCCGCGGCGACCCGCAGGTTGAGGAAGCCCGGGCCGGCGATCTCGGCGGCGCTGACGCCGTCGTCCTTGACCAGCTCGTCGGCCAGCAGCTGGGCCAGCTCGCGCGGGTTCATGCCGGCCTTCTTGCCCAGCTGGAGCGCGATGTTCGTGGCGTAGTCGCCGTGCTCGCGCTGCTTGGGCCGCTCGACGACGACGGTGGCGGGCACCCCGTCGGGGAGGCTCAGGCGTCCGTCGTCCACGAGGGACGTCAGGGCGGCGACGATCGACTGGGAGAGCTGCTCGGGGGTCACCCGAGGAGTCTAGCGATGGCCTCCCTCGTCCAGGACGCGCTGGATGGTCGCGACGAGCTCGTCGGGGTCGAACGGCTTGATGACGTACGCGTCGACGCCGGCGCGCTGCGCCTTGGCGATGTCGGCCGGGTGGCCCTGCGTGGTGACCATGACGACGCCCAGGTGGCGCAGCCGCGGGTCGGCCCGCATGGCGCTCACGGTGGAGACGCCGTCGCGCCGCGGCATCATCACGTCGAGCGTGATGACGTCGGGCAGGTCGTCGCCGGCGAGGGCGTCCAGGGCGGCCTGGCCGTCGACCGCCTCGCGCACGTCGAAGCCCGCCAGCTCCAGGTTCGTCCGGATCAGGAACCGGATGGAGGGCGTGTCGTCGACGACGAGGACGGTGGGCACGGGACCAACCTATCGGTGCGGTACGCTCGCTCCGTCGATCCCACCCGGGTCGCCCGCCCCCGTAGCTCAGGGGATAGAGCACCGCCCTCCGGAGGCGGGAGCGCAGGTTCGAATCCTGCCGGGGGCACCCGATGCGAGAGCCCGCCGCGAGTCACTCGCGGCGGGCTTCGTCGTTGCGGTGCCCGGCCTCCGTCACCCGAGCCGCGCTCCCGCGAGATGTGTGGAGCTGTCGGCCTTCTTGGAGCGCCGCGAGGTTCTTTTCTCCACATTTCGCGGCGGACGCCGGGCTCGGGTGAGGGGGCGATCTAGGCGCCGGAGGCGAGGACCTCGGCGTGGACCATGTGGAAGTAGGCGTCCTCCGAGCGGCCCCAGGTGCGCCAGGCGTCGGCGATCTCGTCCAGCTCAGCCTGGCCCATGCCGTCGGCGCGGGCCTGCGTCGCGAAGGTGGACGACAGCACGCGCTCGGCCTGGCTGTCGCCCCACCAGCGCGCCTGCTCGTCGGTGGCGTACGTCCACGTGGACGTCGACAGACGGACGTCCTGCAGATCCGCCTCGCGCGCCCACTGGCGCAGCCGGCGGCCGGCGTCCGGCTCGGCACCGTTCTCGCGCGAGAGCCGGCGGTAGGTGTCGCGCCAGTGCTGCAGCGCGTCCGAGGCGGGCCACCAGGTCATCGACTCGAAGTCGACGTCGCGGACGGCCACGAGACCGTCGGGCCGGCAGACCCGGCGCATCTCGCGCAGCGCCCCGACCGGGTCGGTGAGGTGCTGCAGCACCTGGTGGGCGTGGACGACGTCGAAGCTGTCGTCGGGGTACGGCAGCGCCATGACGTCGGCGCGCTCGAAGCTCGTGCGCCGGTCGTCGCGGCGGAAGGCGGCCTCGCGTGCGGCCTGCAGCGGGGCGTCCACGTTCTCGATCGCCACGACGCGTCCGGGGGCGACGAGGGCCGCGAGGTCCAGGGTGATCGAGCCCGGGCCGCAGCCGACGTCCAGCACGCTCATGCCGGGGCGGAGGTGCGGCAGCAGGTACGCGCACGAGCTCTCGGCGGTCCGCGCGCCGTGCGACGCGAGCACCGACGCGTGGTGACCGTGGATGTAGTCGGTACGTCTCGTCTTTTGAGATGCTTGACTCACATCATGAGACTACGCCCGAACCGGCGGGGGCCGACAGCCCTCGTCCAACGACCGGACAGCAATCAGCAGTCCCGCGGGATGCGGACGCGAAAGCACCACGTCCCGAGGGAACGTGGTGCTTTCGCGTCCGCTTCGCGGCAGCGCCGCGCGAGGGTGACCTACCAGGCGACGGAGAGGTACTGCGTCTCCTGGAACTCGGCCAGGCCCTCGCGGGCGCCCTCACGACCGAGGCCGCTCTGCTTGACGCCGCCGAACGGCGCGGACGGGTCGGAGACCAGGCCGCGGTTCACGCCGACCATGCCGGCGTCGATCGCCTCGCCCAGCTTCATCGCCCGCTGGAGCTCGCCGGCGAAGACGTACGCCGCCAGCCCCATCTCGGAGTCGTTGACCATGGCGATCAGCTCGGCGTCGTCGCGCCACGTGACGACCGGCGCCACCGGGCCGAACAGCTCGTGCTCAAGGATCGCCGAGCCCGGCTGGACGTCCGTGAGCACCGTCGGCGCGTAGAAGTAGCCCTTGGTCTCGGGCACCTCGGCGCGATGGGCCACGCGGGCCCCGGCCTCGACCGCCTCGGCGACGACGCGGTCGAGCTCGGCGACGGCCTTGCCCGAGATGAGCGGGCCGATCTCCGCGCCGGTGCTCGACGGGCCGACCGTGAGCGCCTCGACGGCCGCGCCGAAGCGGGCCACGAACGCGTCGGCGACGTCGGCGTGGACGAAGAACCGGTTGGCCGCGGTGCAGGCCTGTCCCCCGCCACGGAACTTGGCGATCATCGCGCCGGCCACCGCGGCGTCCAGGTCCGCGTCCTCGGTGACGACGAACGGGGCGTTGCCGCCCAGCTCCATCGACGCGTTGACGATACGATCGGCGGCCTGCTTGAGCAGGATCGAGCCGACCCGCGTCGAGCCGGTGAAGCTGACCTTGCGCACGCGCTTGTCGGCCAGCCAGGTCTCGGCCACGCCGGCCGCGTCCGTGGACGGGACGACGTTGACGACGCCGTCGGGCACGCCGGCCTCGGCGAGCAGCCGGGCCACCGCGAGGGCGGTCAGCGGCGTCTCGGCGGCGGGCTTGAGCACGACCGTGCAGCCCGCGGCGAGCGCGGGAGCGATCTTGCGGGTCGCCATCGCCGCCGGGAAGTTCCACGGCGTGATGAGCGCGGCGACGCCGACCGGACGGTGGGTCACGACGGTGCGCGTGCCGCCGGCCGGGGACGAGCCGTAGTCGCCGCCCGGGCGCACGGCCTCCTCGGCGAACCAGCGGAAGAACTCGGCCGCGTAGACGACCTCGCCCTTCGCGTCGGTCAGCGACTTGCCGTTCTCGGCGCAGATCAGCGCGGCGAGCTCGTCGACGTCGCGGTGCATGAGCTCGAACGCCCGGCGCAGGATCTCCGAGCGCTCGCGCGGCGCGACGTGGCGCCAGGTCGCGAACGCGGCGTCCGCGGCCTCGACCGCGGCGGTCGCGTCGGCCCGGTCGCCGTCGGCGACGTGGGCGACGACCTCCCGGGTCGCGGGGTCCTCGACGTCGAACAGCCCGGCGCCGCCACGACGCCACTCGCCGCCGACCAGCACGCCGCGGCCGGCGTCCAGCGCGTCCAGGTACGAGGTGCTCATGCGGACACCGCCTCACGCGTGGAGGCGAACGCCTCGGCGACGACGTCGAAGGCGTCCTCGAGCAGCTCGTCGCTGATGGTCAGCGGCGGCAGGAAGCGCAGGACGTTGCCGAACGTGCCGCAGGTCAGGACGATGACACCCCGCTGGTGCGCGTACGCCGCGACGGCCGAGGCCAGCGCCGCGTCCGGCTCCGTGGTGCCGGGCTGGACGAGCTCGACGGCGATCATCGCGCCGCGGCCTCGCACGTCGCCGACGCGCGCGTCGTCGGACTGCAGCGCGTCCAGACGGCGCTTGAGCAGCGCCTCGATCTCGCGGGCGCGCTCGACCAGGCCGTCGGCCTCGATGGTCTCGATGGCGGCGAGCGCGGCGGCGCAGGCGATCGGGTTGCCGCCGTAGGTGCCGCCCAGGCCGCCGCCGTGCGGGGCGTCCATGATCTCGGCGCGACCGGTGACCGCCGACAGCGGCAGGCCACCGGCGATGCCCTTGGCGGTGACGATCAGGTCGGGCACGACGCCCTCGCGGTCGCAGGCGAACAGGTCGCCGGTGCGCGCGAAGCCGGTCTGCACCTCGTCGGCGACGAACACGACGCCGTTCGCGCGGCACCAGTCGGCCAGCGCGGGCAGGAAGCCGTCCGCCGGCTCGATGAAGCCGCCCTCGCCCTGGATGGGCTCGATGACGACGGCGGCCAGGTTGGCCGCCCCGACCTGCTTCTCGATGACCGTGATCGCACGCTGGGCGGCGGCAGCGCCGTCGACGCCGGAGTCACGGAAGGGGTAGGACAGCGGTGCCCGGTAGACCTCGGACGCGAACGGGCCGAAGCCGTGCTTGTAGGGCATGTTCTTCGCCGTCATGGCCATCGTCAGGTTCGTGCGGCCGTGGTAGGCGTGGTCGAACACGACGACGGCCTGCTTGCCGGTGTACGAGCGGGCGATCTTGACCGCGTTCTCGACCGCCTCGGCGCCGGAGTTGAACAGCGCCGTGCGCTTGTCGTGGTCGCCGGGCGTGAGCCGCCCGAGCGCCTCGGCGACGGCGACGTAGCCCTCGTACGGCGTGATCATGAAGCAGGTGTGCGTGAACGCCTGCACCTGCTCGGCCACCGCGGCGGCGACGCGCGGGTTGCTGGCACCGACCGTCGTGACGGCGATGCCCGACCCGAGGTCGATCAGGCGGTTGCCGTCGACGTCCTCGACGATGCCTCCGCCGGCGCGCGTGGCGAAGACCGGCATGGTCGTGCCGACGCCGGCGGCGACGGCGGCCTGCTTGCGCTGCATCAGCTCGACCGAGCGAGGTCCGGGGAACTGGACGACGTGGCGCGACTGCGGGATCTCGTGGCTCATGCGGCCATGATCATCCTCGAGAAGCCATGCCGTCCAATACCTCTTCTCGATGGACGACATGCCGATGGGGCATACGATACGTCCATGGAGCTGCGCACCCTGCGGTACTTCGTCGCCGTCGCCGACGCCGGGACGGTCTCGGCCGCCGCCGACGCCGTCCGTGTCACCCAGCCGGCGCTGTCGCGCCAGCTGCGCCAGCTCGAGCGCGAGCTGGGCCTGGACCTGTTCGACCGGGCCGCCGGACGCCTGACGCTGTCCAGCAGCGGACGCGCCCTCCTCCCGCTCGCCCGCGACGTGCTGGGCCGTGCGGACGACCTGCGCCGGGCGGCCGCGCTGCGCACCCAGGGCCGGCTCGAGACCGTCACCATCGCCGCGCCGGCCACCACCCTGACCGACCTGGTGTCGCCGTTCATCGCCACGCTCGAGCGCACCGACCCGGTGCCGGCGGTGCTGACGTCCGACGACCTGCCGGCCGCCGAGGCGCTGGCCCGCGGCGCCGACCTGGTCATCACGCCCTATCCCCCGGACGAGCCGCTCGCCGCGACGTCGCTGGCGGTGCTGCCGGTGCTCGCGTACGTGCGCGCTGACCATCCTTGGGCCGGACGCCGCGAGGTCGACCTCGCCGAGCTGCACGAGGTCGGGGACCTGATCGGCCTGCCCCAGCCGTTCGGCGCCCGCCGCGCCCTCGACGAGGCGGTGAGCGCCGCCGGCCTGCCGCCCCTGCGGCTGACCGAGGCGAGCAACGGCACCGTCGCGCAGGCGCTGGCCGCCGGTGGGCGCGGCGTCGCGCTGGTCACCGACGACCCCCGGTTCGACCTGGTGCCGCTGCCGCTCACGTCCGAGGGCCGCACGGTGAGCATCGAGCTGCACGGCGCCTGGTCGCCCGAGCACCCCGGTGCCGCCCTGCTCGCCGACCTGGCCGCGCGCCTGCGGGCCTGGGTCGCCCGGCGCTACGCCTGAGGACGACGAAAGGGCGCCCGGCGACGAGCCGGGCGCCCCTGCGCAGGTCGGGCCGACGTCAGCGCACCGTCTCGGTGTCCCCCGCGATCCGCTGGGCGATCCAGATCGGCACGATCGACACGACGATCAGCACCACCGCGACGACCGCGACGACCGGCGCCTGGTTGGGCCGGAACAGGTTGTTGAGGATCCAGATCGGCAGCGTCGTCGTGCCGGGTCCGGCGGTGAACGTCGTCACGATGATCTCGTCGAAGCTCAGCGCGAAGGCCAGCAGGCCGCCGGCGAGCAGCGCCGAGCGCAGCTGCGGGAACGTGACGAGCCGGAACGTCGTCCACACACCCGCGCCGAGGTCGGCCGAGGCCTCCTCGAAGTTGCCGCCCGTGCGCCGCAGCCGGGCGATGACGTTGTTGAACACCGTGACGATGCAGAACGTCGCGTGCGCCACGATCACCGTGGCGATGCCGAGCTGGACGCCGAGGATGCCCCGGAACGCGTTGTTCAGCGCGATGCCGGTGACGATGCCGGGCAGCGCGATCGGCAGGATCACCAGCAGGTTGACCGTGTTCTTGCCGAAGAAGCTGAACCGCTGCAGGGCGAAGGCGATGAGCACGCCCAGCACCAGCGCGACCGCCGTCGAGGCCACGGCCACCTGGACACTGGTCAGGACGGCGTCGCGCGCGCCCTGGCTGTGGAACGCGCGGGTCCACCACTCGGTGGTGAAGTCGTCCGGCGGCCACGTCATCGACGGGTCGGCGTTGAACGAGTTCGCCACGACGACGAGCAGCGGCGCGTACATCACCAGCAGCACCAGGCCGGTGACGGCGGCGAGGAGCCGCCGGGTGAGCGGGCTGAGGGTCACGAGGTCTCCCGTTCCTACAGGTTGTCCAGCGCGCCGGTGCGGCGCACCGCGGCCAGGTAGCCGAGCATGATGACGATCGGGACGAGCGCGATCGCGGCGGCGAGCGGCAGGTTGTTGGCCGCGCCGACGTTGGTGAAGACGAGGTTGCCGAGCATCTGGTTCGCGCCGCCGACGATGTTGACGGTGATGTAGTCGCCGAGCGTCAGCGAGAAGCTGAAGATCGAGCCGGCGAGCACGGCCGGCCACACCAGGGGCATGACGACCGTGCGGATCGTCCGGCTCGAGGACGCCCCGAGGTCGCCCGCGGCCTCCATGAGCGAGTCCGGGACGCGCTCCATGCCGGCGTAGATCGGCAGGATGACGTACGGCAGCCAGATGTAGGCCTGGGTCAGCACCACGGCGGTGAGGCCGTAGCCGGGGGTGCTCGCGCCGAAGGGGTTGAGCACCCAGTCGACCAGCCCGCCCTCGCTGAGCATCGAGCGCCACGCGAACGCCTTGACCAGGTAGCTGGCCCACAGCGGGGTCAGCACGGCCACGACGAGCATGCGGCGGGCCCGCGGCGACGCCACCTTGGCCATGTAGAAGGCGATGGGGAGCGCGACGACGACGTCGATGAGGGTCACCAGCAGCGCGACGCCCAGCGTGCGCAGGGTGACGGTGCGGTACAGCGACTCGGTCGTGATCTCGCGCAGGTTGTCGAAGGTGAGGCTGCGGTCGAGCTCGCCGGTGAAGCTGTCGACCGACCACAGCGCCGTCACCAGCAGCGCGGCGAGCGCGACGACGTAGACCAGGACGAGCCAGGTCAGCGGCGCGGCCAGGAGCAGGCCGAGGCGGACGCGCGGACGCGTCGCCAGGAACGAGGAGGCCCGGCGGGTGGCCGCCCCCGAGGGGGCGGCCACCACGGGCGTGCTGGGTGCGGTCACGTCAGCCCTTGATCTCGGTCCAGGCCTTGGTCCAGTCCGAGTAGTCGGTGCACTTCACGTCCGTGCGACCGTCCAGGCAGTCCTCGATCGGCGTGCGCCAGTACCAGATCTTGTCCGAATAGGCCTTGTCGCCGGCGTGGTAGGACTCGCAGAAGCCGGGCTCGGCGAAGTCGCACGCCTCCTGGCTGTTGGGCGACTCACCGAAGTACTGCGTCGCCTGCGCGTTGATCTCGGGGTCCTCGATGTGGTCCAGCCACGCGTAGGCGCAGTTGGGGTTCTTGGCCTTGGCCGCGATCATCCAGGTGTCGTTCCAGCCGGTGACGCCCTCCTTGGGCACGGTGACCTTGACGTTGTCCTGGTCGATCGTGTTGGCGATGACCTGCCAGGTCGTGCCGACCACCGAGTCGCCGGTCTTGAACGCCTGCGCCTCCTTGAGGTAGTCCGACCAGTACTCGCCGACGTTCTCGCGCTGGGACTTGAGCAGGTCCACCGCGGCGGCCAGCTGGTCCTCGTCGAGGGCGTACGGGTTCTCGATGCCCAGGTCGGGCTGGGTCGCCATGAGGTACATGGCGGCGTCGGCGATGTAGATCGGCGAGTCGTACGCCGTGACCTTGCCCTTCTGCTCGGACGCCTTGTCGAACACGACGTCCCACGAGGTGGGGGCCGGCTTCACGACGTCGCTGTTGTACATGAGCAGGTTGGCGCCGTAGCCGTGCGGGACGCCGTAGTTCTTGCCGTCGACGGTGTTCCACTCCTGGTCCTTGAGGAAGTCGAAGACCTTCTCGTAGTTGGGCACCAGGTCGGTGTTCACCTCGGCCGCCGCCTTGGCCGCGACCATGCGCAGCGTCAGGTCTCCCGAGGCCGCGACGACGTCGTAGTCGCCGCTCTTGGCCAGGTTGAACGCCTCGTCGGACGTGCCGTAGACCTTGCTCGTGACCTTGCAGCCGGTCTTCTCCTCGAAGCTGGAGACCCAGTCGGCGTTCGGGTCGTTGCTGCCGTCCTCGACGTAGCCGGGCCAGGCCAGGATCGAGACCTGGCCCTCGGTCTTGCCCAGCTCCTTCAGCGGACCGGCCGCCTCGTCGTCGGACGAGTCGCCGCCGCACGCGCTGAGCGCGAGGCTGCAGGTCAGTGCCAGGGCGAGTCCGCCCAGGCGTCCGTTTCTGCGGGTGAGGGTCATCGCTGGACCCCTCTCTCTTGGGTGGGATGGGGTGTTCAGGACAGCGCCACGAGGTCGTCCGGGCGCCACGCGGCGACGACCTTGTCGCCACGCTCGACCGCGGTCTCGACGGTGCTCGGCTCGAGCACCACCAGCCGCGGCCCCGTCTCCAGGTCGACGACGACGCGCCGCCCGGTGCCGAGGTAGATGGTCTCCGCCACGACGCCGCGGGCGCTGAGCGCTCCGTCCGGGACGTCGCCGTCGGAGAGGCTGATCTTCTCCGGGCGCAGCGCGAAGCGTCCCTCGCGGCCGAGCACGGCACGGGAGTCCTCGGGCGCGAACAGGTTGGACGTGCCGACGAACGTCGCCACGTACTCGTCCTGCGGGGACTCGTAGATCTCCTGCGGCGTGCCCAGCTGGACGATGCGCCCCTCGCTGAAGACCGCGATGCGGTCGCTGAGGGTCAGCGCCTCCTCCTGGTCGTGGGTCACGAACACGAAGGTGATGCCCAGCTCGCGCTGCAGAGCCTTGAGCTCGACCTGCATCTGCTCGCGCAGCTTGAGGTCGAGCGCGCCGAGCGGCTCGTCGAGCAGCAGCACCTTGGGCCGCACGACGATCGCGCGGGCGAGCGCGATGCGCTGGCGCTGCCCGCCGGACAGCTGGGCCGGACGGCGGTCGGCGACGTGCTCGAGCCGGACGGTCGCCAGCGCCTCGCGGGCACGGGCCAGGCGGTCGCGCTTGCCGACGCCGCGGACGCGCAGCCCGTAGGCCACGTTCTCGAGCACGCTCATGTGCGGGAACAGCGCATAGTCCTGGAAGACCGTGTTGACGTCGCGCTCGAACGGGGCCGTGCCGGTGACGTCGGTGCCGCCCAGCACGATCCGGCCGCCGGTGGGCTGCTCGAAGCCGGCCACCAGGCGCAGCACCGTCGTCTTGCCCGAGCCGGACGGGCCGAGCATGGAGAAGAACTCACCGTCGGCGATCTCCAGGTCGACGCCGTCGACGGCGCGGACGTCGCCGAAGTGCTTCTCCAGCCCCACGAGCTGGATCGCGGGGGTGGGTCCGGGCTGGCTCATCGTGCTCCTCGGAGTGGTCTGCGTCACGGTCTGAGGAGAAAACCTATGGACCCAGAGATTAAATGTCCATACATTTCTGTCACGATCTCGTAAACATCTCCCCGAGCCCAGGAGCCTGATGGCGACCGTCCGCCGCCCGTCCTCACGAGCGCGCACCGCCGTGTTCGCGCCGCTCGGCGACGTCGGTCGCGCGACGCGCGTCGAGCAGCGCCTGGCCGAGGCGATCCACGCCGGGCTGCTGGTCGACGGCGAGCGGCTGCCCAGCGAGCCCGAGCTGGCCTCGATGCTCGGCGTCGCCACGGTCACCGCCCGCGAGGCGCTCGTCTCGCTGCGGGCGCAAGGGCTGGTCACGACGGTCCGGGGACGCGGCGGCGGCTCGTTCGTCACGCGTCCCGACGGCGGCGACGACGCCCGGCTGCACGAGCGGCTCGCGCGCATGACCCGCGTCGACCTGGCCGACCGCGGCGTCCACTACGCCACGATCCTGGCCGGCTGCGCCGAGCTCGCCGCCGAGCGCGCGAACCCCGAGGAGACCGAGGACCTGCGCGAGATCGTGCTCCCCGAGGACGTCGAGGAGGTCGGCACCGTCCGGCACGCCGACACCGAGCTCCACCTGGCCCTGGCCGCGCTGACCCACTCGGCCCGGCTGACCCGCGACGTCATGCGCGCGGAGACCGAGTTCGGCGTGCTGCTGCGCCTGCCGCTCTCCGAGCCGGGGCACCGTGGGGACGTGCGCGCCCACCAGGTCGCGCTCCTGGACGCCGTCGCGACGCACGACGCGGCGGCGGCCCGCCACCAGATGCGGACTCGCGTCCGTCAGGCCCTCGGCGAGCTCGCCGAGCTGCACTCGAGGATCCGGTGAGGACCATGCCCGTCACGCCCACCCAGACCACCGCCGACGACTGCGTCCGCGCCGTCGAGGGGTTCTTCTCCCCGCTCGTCCGCACGCTGACCACGCTCGGCGAGCGGCTCGTGCCGCTGTTCGACGCGCCCCTGCGCAGCGACGTCCTGCTGCGCGCGGCCCGCCCGCTCGCGCTGGAGGTGCTCGCCGACCCGCACACGATGGGCGCCGGCTTCGTCGTCACGCCCGGCCTGCTCGCCGACGAGTCGTACGCGCTGGCCTGGTGGCAGGGCGACGGGCGCGAGCAGCTGACCCAGTCCCCCGCGCTCGTCCAGTCCGCCGACTACCGCCGCCAGGAGTGGTTCCGCACGCCGCAGCGCACCGGCCGCTCGCACGTGACCGGGCCGTACGTCGACTACGTGTGCACCGACGAGCTGACCCTCACCGTGACCGTGCCCGTGCTGCGCGACGGGCAGATGCTCGGCGTGATGGGCGCGGACGTGCTCGCCGCGACGGTCGAGAAGGAGCTGCTCGCCACCTTCGCCGGCGCCGGCGCCACGCTGGCCAACCACCACCACCGCGCCGTGCTGTCGGCCCAGGCCCAGGTGTTCGCCGGCGAGCCGGTCGACCCGGCCGCCTACGCCACGGTGCGCACGTGCGCCGGCCTGCCGCTGGACGTCCTGGTCTGAGCCGAGCGCGCCGGCACGCCGCTGGGCGGATCAGCGCGCCAGGCGCATGCCCAGCGACTCGGGCGCGGTCTCGACGAAGCCCATCGACGCGTACAACCGGCGCCCGGGCGCGTCGGCCATGAGCGTCACGTACGCGCCTGCCGGCGCGGCCTCCTCGATCTGTGCCAGCAGGTCGGCGAGCACTCGCCGGCCCAGTCCGCGGCCCTGGTGCTCGGGCAGCGTCGCCATGTCGGCGACGTGGAAGTACCAGCCGCCGTCGCCGATGACGCGCCCCATCGCCACGGCCCGCCCTGCGTGCTGGACGACGCTCCATCGCCAGCTGCCGAGCAGGGCGCCCTCCCCCTGCGCCGCCGACTTCGGCGTCAGCCCCGAGGCGGCCCTCAGGTGGAGGTAGTCCTCGAGCGTCGGGGGGCTGCGGACCAGCTCGTCGGCGGCGTCACTCACCCGCGCCACGATAGGCGGCCGCACGGACACGCCTTGATCACGACGAAGGCGCCCGGCTCGGCCGGGCGCCTTCGTGGTGACAAGCGGGTGGGTCAGCGACGCAGCTGGATGACCTGCGCGTCGCGCGGCGGGGCCGCGGGCGCCTCGGCCGGCGCGGTCGCGCGGCGCGAGAGGTCGACGCGGTAGGCGTCGATGATCGCGGCGACCTCGTCGGGCGACTCGGTGACGAGCAGGGCGCGGTCGCTCACCAGGTCGATGCGGGTCCAGGGATCGGCGTCCGAGAGCGTCTCGACCAGGTCCGGGTTCAGCCAGAAGCCGCGGCCGTCGCTGTGGTGCAGCTGGATCATGGGACTCCCCCTCCCGAGAACGCCTCGACGGCGTCGTGCACCTCTACAACGTACGTCGGCGCCGGAGGTTACGCGCGTCGTCGAGTTGTGTCCGTCACGCACCGGTCTAGCGTCGAGGGGGCACACCCACCATCGAGGAGGACCCATGCCCACACGCACCGCGCACACCGCCTGGGAAGGCACGCTCGAGGACGGCTCCGGCGAGGTCCAGCTGGCCAGCTCCGGCGCCGGCACGTTCGAGGTCTCGTTCCCGCGGCGCTCGGCCGAGGACGCCGGCGGCGTGACCAGCCCCGAGGAGCTCATCGCCGCCGCGCACACGTCCTGCTACGCGATGCAGATGTCGGCGCTGCTGGCCAAGCACGGCGCCACGCCCGGCACGCTCGCGGTCTCGGCGGACGTCGAGCTCGGCCCCGACACCGAGGGGTTCAAGATCAGCGCGATCCACCTGACCGTCGCCGGCACCGCCCAGGGCATCGACGCCGAGGGCTTCCGCCGCGTCGCCGAGGAGGCCAAGCGCACCTGCCCCGTCTCCAAGGCGCTGGCGGGCGTCGGCGAGATCACCGTGGACGTCGCCTTCGACGCCTGAGCGACGCGCCCGCGTGACGCGGATCACCTGCGGAAGCCTCATCCACCCGGCCTCCGCGGGCGATCGGACACGCACCCGGTAGGCGCCCGCTGCGGACGCGCCCGGCCCCGCGACCCGGGGGCGCGGGCCGCCCGCAGCGCGCTAGGGTTGACACGACGTCCTGTACCACACCAGACACATTTCGGAAGAGGCGATCGAGGCCGTGGCCGAGTCCTCGCAAGGCACCCCAGACTTCGGAACCAACCAGTGGCTCGTCGAGGAGATGTACGAGCGCTACCAGGCTGACCCCAGCTCGGTGGACGAGACCTGGGTGACGTTCTTCAAGGACGGCCAGGGAGGTGCCCCGGACCCCGCACCGACCAACGGCACCGCGCCCAGCGCCGCCCCCCAGCAGCCGAAGGCCGCCACGCCCGCCGCCCCGGCCACCAAGGCCGAGCCGAAGCCGGCCGCGCCGGCCAAGGCCGCGACCCCCGCCTCGGCTCCGACCCCCGAGCAGCCGAAGGCCAAGGCGACCGCCACCACCAACGGCACGACCGGTGGCACGAACGCCAAGAGCGCGGCCAAGCCGCCCGCGAAGCCGGCCGCCGCGCCCACCGGCCCGGGCGAGGTGGAGCGCGTCACGATGCGCGGCGCCGCCGCCCGCACCGCCAAGAACATGGACGACAGCCTCACCGTCCCCACCGCCACGAGCGTCCGCTCGGTGCCGGTCAAGCTGCTGTTC
Source organism: Aeromicrobium massiliense JC14 (assembly GCF_000312105.1). Lineage (GTDB taxonomy): Bacteria > Actinomycetota > Actinomycetes > Propionibacteriales > Nocardioidaceae > Aeromicrobium > Aeromicrobium massiliense. The sequence goes on along the minus strand of NZ_HE978637.1, from coordinate 405,977 downwards.
GACCAGCGCACGGTGATCAACAACCACCTGGCCCGCGCCCGTGGCGGCAAGGTGTCCTTCACGCACCTGATCGGCTACGCCGTCGTGCGCGCCGCCAGCCGCATGCGCGAGATGAACACCGGCTACGCCACGGATGAGAAGGGCAAGCCGGTCCAGCTCCAGCCCGAGCACGTCAACTTCGGCCTGGCCATCGACGTCCCCAAGCCCGACGGCACCCGCCAGCTGCTGGTGCCCTCGATCAAGGCCGCCGAGACGATGACGTTCGCCCAGTTCTGGGCGGCGTACGAGACGCTGGTCAAGAAGGCGCGCGACGGCAAGCTGGAGGTCAGCGACTTCCAGGGCACGACGATCAGCCTGACCAACCCCGGCGGCATCGGCACCAACCACTCGGTGCCGCGGCTCATGGCCGGCCAGGGCGCCATCATCGGCGTCGGCTCGATGACGTACCCGGCCGAGTTCGAGGGCGCGTCCGAGCACACGATCACGCAGCTGGCCGTGTCGAAGATGATGACCCTCACCTCGACCTACGACCACCGCGTCATCCAGGGCGCGCAGTCCGGCGAGTTCCTCAAGGTCATCCACCAGCTGCTGCTCGGGGCCGACGGCTTCTACGACGAGATCTTCGAGTCGCTGCGCATCCCCTACGAGCCGATCCGCTGGGCGCAGGACATCGCGGTCCGTCACGACGACGACATCGACCGCCAGGCCCGCGTGCTCGAGCTCATCCACGCCTTCCGCGTGCGCGGCCACCTCATGGCCGACATCAACCCGCTGGAGTACCGCCAGCGGACGCACCCGGACCTGGACACCGCCTCGCACGGCCTGACCCTGTGGGACCTGGACCGCGAGTTCCCGACCGGCCCGAGCTTCGGCGGCGAGCGCCGCTACATGAAGCTGCGCGACATCCTGGGCGTCCTGCGCGACGCCTACGCGCGCACCATCGGCGTCGAGTACATGTACATCGAGGACCCGGGCGAGCGTCGCTGGTTCCAGGAGCGCCTGGAGTCGGGCTACACCAAGCCGCCGCGCGAGGAGCAGCTGCGCATCCTCGACAAGCTCAACCAGGCCGAGGCGTTCGAGACGTTCCTGCAGACGAAGTTCGTCGGCCAGAAGCGCTTCAGCCTCGAGGGCGGCGAGACCGCCATCCCGCTGCTGGACGAGATCTGCGAGGCCGCCGCCGCCGACCACCTGGAGGAGGTCTGCATCGGCATGGCCCACCGCGGACGCCTCAACGTCCTGGTGAACATCGCCGGCAAGAGCCCCGCCCAGGTGTTCCGCGAGTTCGAGGGCAACATCGACCCGCGCACCGTCCAGGGCTCCGGCGACGTCAAGTACCACCTGGGCGTCGAGGGCGAGTTCACCGCCGCGACGGGCGACCGGATCAAGGTCTCCGTGGCCGCGAACCCGTCGCACCTGGAGGTCGTCGACCCGGTCCTGGAGGGCATCACCCGCGCCAAGCAGGACCGGCTGAACCGCGGCCAGGACTACCCCGTCCTGCCGCTGCTCGTGCACGGCGACGCGGCCTTCGCCGGCCAGGGCGTCGTGGCCGAGACGCTGAACCTGTCCCAGCTGCGCGGCTACCGCACCGGCGGCACGATCCACCTGATCATCAACAACCAGGTCGGCTTCACGACGAGCCCCTCGTCGTCGCGCTCCTCGCGCTACAGCACCGACGTGGCCCGCATGATCCAGGCGCCGGTCTTCCACGTGAACGGCGACGACCCCGAGGCCTGCATCCGCGTGGCCCAGCTGGCCTACGAGTACCGCGCGACGTTCCACAAGGACGTCGTCATCGACATGGTCTGCTACCGCCGTCGCGGTCACAACGAGGGCGACGACCCGAGCTTCACCCAGCCGCTGATGTACGACACGATCAACGCCAAGAAGTCGGTCCGCAAGCTCTACACCGAGGCGCTGGTCGGTCGTGGCGACATCACCCTGGAGGAGGCCGAGGCCGCGCTCGCGGACTACCAGGCCAAGCTCGAGCGCAACTTCGCCGAGGTGAAGGAGGCGTCCTCGCACGAGGACCCCGACTACAGCCGCACGCCGGACTACCCGGTCAAGCCGGTCGCGAGCGAGCTGGTCACCGCCATCTCGCCCGAGGCGCTCAAGGCGATCGCGGACGCGCACACCAACGTGCCGGACGGCTTCACCGTCCACCCGAAGGTAATGCCGCAGATGCAGCGTCGCGCGCAGTCCATCACGTCCGGCGGCATCGACTGGGGCACCGGCGAGATCCTCGCCCTCGGCTCGCTGCTCATGGAGGGCCGTCCGGTCCGCCTGGCCGGCCAGGACAGCCGCCGCGGCACGTTCTCCTCGCGCTTCGCGACGATGATCGACCGCACCAACGGCGACGAGTGGACCCCGCTGTCCAACCTCACCGACGACCAGGCGCCGTTCTACATCTACGACTCGCTGCTCAGCGAGTACGCCGCGCTCGGCTTCGAGTACGGCTACTCGGTGGCGCGTCCGGAGGCGCTGACCGTCTGGGAGGCGCAGTTCGGCGACTTCGTCAACGGCGCCCAGTCGGTCATCGACGAGTACATCTCGGCCGGCGAGGCCAAGTGGGGCCAGAAGTCCGGCGTCGTGCTGCTGCTGCCGCACGGCTACGAGGGCCAGGGCCCGGACCACTCGTCGGCGCGCATCGAGCGCTTCCTGGCGCTGTGCGCGGACGACCACATGACGCTCGCCCAGCCGTCGACGCCCGCGTCGTACTTCCACCTGCTGCGCCGGCACAACCTGGGCGCCGAGCACCGGCCGCTGGTCGTGTTCACGCCCAAGTCGATGCTGCGCAGCAAGGCGGCCGCCTCGCAGCCAGAGGACTTCACCTCCGGCACGTTCCAGCCGGTCATCGCCGACACCACGGTGGACGCGCAGAAGGTCGAGCGGGTCCTGCTCTGCTCGGGCAAGATCGCCTGGGAGCTGTTCGCCGAGCGCACCAAGCGCGAGGGCGACAACCCGCGCACCGCGATCGTCCGGGTCGAGCAGCTGTACCCGAACCCGGTCGAGGAGCTCAAGGCCGCGGTGGGCGCGTTCCCGAACGCGTCCGACGTGCGCTGGGTGCAGGACGAGCCGGAGAACCAGGGCCCGTGGCCGCACGTCGCGCTGCACTACGGCGAGGCGTTCGACCAGCCGATCAAGCCGGTCACCCGGGTCGCGCTGACCGCACCGTCGGTCGGCCAGCACTCGCGCCACCTCGAGGAGCACAAGAGCCTCATGCAGCAGGCCTTCGCCTGAGCCGAGGACGCCGTGTACTTCACCGACCGAGGCATCGAGGAGCTGGAGTCGCGCCGGGGTGACGAGGAGGTCACCTTCGCGTGGCTCGCCGAGCACCTGCGCGAGTTCGTCGACCTGAACCCCGACTTCGAGGTTCCGGTCGAGCGGCTGGCCACCTGGCTGGCGCGGCTCGACGACGACGAGGACTGACCGCACGAGGAGGGGCCCCGGACCACACGGTCCGGGGCCCCTCGTCGTCCCTGGGTGATCGACCGCGCTCGTCGGCCCCGGCTGGCAGACTGCCGCCGTGGACCTGGACCAGCCGCCCGTCGTGCGCGTCTTTGCCGACCCGCGGGCCGATCCGCCCGAGCCGTGGGCGCTACAGGTGCCGGCCGTCCGCCAGCTGCTCGACGAGGGCCTGACGCTGCCGCACGGGGTCACGTTCCTGGTCGGCGAGAACGGCTCGGGCAAGTCCACCGTCGTCGAGGCGGTGGCCCAGGCGTACGGGCTCTCCCCCGAGGGCGGCACGGCGTTCGGCCGGCACGAGACCCGCCGCACCGAGTCCTCGCTGCACCGCAGCCTGGTGCTGCAGCGCGGCGTCGGCGCCGGGCGCTGGGGGTTCTTCCTGCGCGCCGAGACGATGCACGGCTGGTACACCTACCTCGACGGCGTCGGCGGGGGCGGCGACCCCGACTTCCACGCCATGAGCCACGGCGAGTCGTTCCTGGCCGTGCTCGAGCGGCGCTTCGACTCGCCCGGCTTCTACTGCCTCGACGAGCCCGAGGCCGCGCTGTCGTTCTCGTCCACCCTCACGCTCATGCGCGTGCTGCACGACGTCGTCGCGGCCGGCGGGCAGGTGCTGTGCGCGACCCACTCCCCCGTGCTCGCGTCGCTGCCCGGCGCCCGCATCCTGGAGGTCGGCGACTGGGGCCTGCGCGAGACGACGTGGGCCGAGCTCGGGCTCGTCCACCACTGGCGCGCCTTCCTCGAGGTCCCGCAGCGCTACCTGCGGCACACCCTCGCCGACGACTGACCGCTCAGCGGGTCAGCACGATCTTGCCGAAGACGTCGCCGGCGGCGACGGCGGCGAGGCCCTCGGCCGCGTCCTCCATGGGGATCTCGCGGTCGATCAGCGGACGCACGCCGCTGACGTCGCACAGCTCGACCAGCCGGGCTAGCTCGTCGCGCGTGCCCATGGTCGAGCCGTGCACGCGCATCTGCTGGAAGAAGATCCGGGTCAGCTCGGCCTTGGACGGCGCGTCGCCGGACGTCGCGCCGCTGATGACCACGGTGCCGCCGGGACGCAGCGACTTGATCGAGTGCGACCAGGTGGCGGCGCCGACGGTCTCCATGACCGCGTCGACCTTCTCGGGCAGCCGGGCGCCGGACTCGAGCACCTCGTGGGCGCCGAGCTCGAGCGCCCGCTGGCGCTTGGACTCGTCCCGGCTGGTCGCGTACACCCGCATGCCGGCCGCGCGTGCCAGGACGATGAGCGCCGTCGCCACGCCGCCGCCGGCACCCTGCACGAGCACCGAGCCGCCCGGCTGCAGGCCGGACTGGGTGAACAGCATCCGGTAGGCCGTCAGCCACGCGGTGGGCAGGCACGCGGCCTCGGCGAACGACAGGCCGGCCGGCTTGGGCAGCAGGTTCCGGCGCGGCACGACGACCTTCTCGGCGAAGGTGCCCTGGTGCTTCTCCGACAGCAGCGAGCGTCGCGGGTCGAGCGTCTCGTCACCGCGCCACGACGGGTCGCTGATGACCGAGTGGACGACGACCTCGTTGCCGTCCTCGTCGTGCCCGGCTGCGTCGCAGCCCAGGATCATCGGCAGCGACTCCTCGCGCAGGCCGACCCCGCGCAGGCTCCACACGTCGTGGTGGTTGATCGAGGCCGCCTTGACCGTCACCGTCGCCCATCCCTCGGGCGCCTCGGGCTCCGGACGGTCCCCGACCACCAGCCCGGACAGTGGATCGTCGGTGCTGAACGACTGGGCGTAGACGGCGAGCATGGGCGTCCTCTCGGTCGGGATCAGTACGGGCGACGCGCGAGACCCTCGCGACGGGCGGTGTCGGTGACCGCCTTCGCGACCGCCGGGGCGACCCGCGGGTCGAACGGCGACGGGATCACGTACGTCTCGCTCAGATCCTCCCCCACCAGGTCGGCGAGCGCCCGCGCGGCCGCGACCTTCATCTCCTCGGAGATGCCCGTGGCCCGCACGTCGAGCGCGCCACGGAAGATGCCGGGGAAGACCAGCACGTTGTTGATCTGGTTCGGGAAGTCCGAGCGCCCGGTGGCCACGACCCGCGCGTACCTGTGCGCCACGTCCGGGTGCACCTCGGGGTTCGGGTTGGCCATCGCGAACACGATCGCGTCGTCGGCCATCCGCGCCACGGCCTCCTCGGGCACCGTGCCGCCGGAGACGCCGATGAACACGTCCGCGCCGACCAGGGCGTCCGCGACGCTGCCCGGACGCGCGAAGTCCGCGGTCTCCTCGGCCAACCAGCGCTTCACGTCGGTGAGGTCCTCGCGGCCGGGGTGGATGACGCCACGACGGTCGACGACGCTGATCCGGCGCATGCCGACCCGGTGCAGGATCTTGGTGATCGCGACGCCCGCGGCGCCCGCGCCGGAGATGACGACCCGGGTGTGCTCGGGGTCGCGGTCGGTGAGCCGCAGCGCGTTGATCAGCGCCGCGAGCGTGACGACGGCGGTGCCGTGCTGGTCGTCGTGGAAGACCGGGATGTCGAGCCGCTCCTTGAGCCGCGCCTCGATCTCGAAGCAGCGCGGGGCGGAGATGTCCTCGAGGTTGATGCCACCGAAGCTCGGCGCGAGGCGGACGACGGTCTCGACGATCTCGTCGACGTCGGTGGTGTCCAGCGCGACCGGGATGCCGTCGACGCCGCCGAACTGCTTGAACAGCACGGCCTTTCCCTCCATCACCGGCATGGACGCCGCCGGGCCGATGTCGCCCAGGCCCAGCACGGCCGTGCCGTCGGTGACGACGGCGACGGTGTTGGAGACCCAGGTCAGCTCGTGCGCCGCCTCGGGGTCGGCGTGGATCGTCTCGCACACCCGGGCGACGCCCGGCGTGTAGGCCATGGACAGGTCGTCCTTGCCGGCGAGCGGGACGGTGCAGGTGATCTCCATCTTGCCGCCGAGGTGCAGCGCGTGGACGGGATCGGTGGGGTCGTAGGAGGACGTGGGGGCATCGATGTCGTGGGCGACCATGACGTTCTTTCGCAGTGGGGACGGGGATGCCGCTCGCTGCGGAGACCGGTCTGGTCTCGACGTCAGCGGGGCGTTCAGCCGTGCGTGCGGGGCGTCAGGTGGGCCCCGGCCTTCATTCTGGCACGCGCTCCGCGGCCACGAGGGCACGGGTGGTCGACGGCGCCAGCAGCCCGACGAGCGCCACGACCGCCGCGATCACGAGCACGGGGCTGAGCCACTCGAGATCGGAGTCGCGCGAGTTCCAGGCCAGTCCCAGCTGGATGAGCTGGGTCACGACGAGCGGGCCGCGGGCACCGATCCGGTGCTTGAGCAGCAGCAGCGCGGCCCAGGCCTGGCCCAGCGCGTACGCCGTGAGGAGACCCGCGGTCGCGTACGTCATCGGCCGGCTCGGCTCGGCCACGACCTCGGTCCCGGCGAAGCCGAGCAGGGCCAGGGCCTCGACGAGGACGACGACGGCGGCGAGCGGGATCACGGGGTCCAGCCTAGCCAGTCGGTTGATGTTACAAGCATGTGACGAAACCGACAGATGCATTGTTGGTGAACCCTTGTTTCGCCCCCGCGAAGTTGGGAACATTACTGGTGCTGCTCCCCGGCGCCGACGGCCCGGGTCTGGGGCAGCGGAATCCACGAACCACGAAGGGTGAGTTTCTCATGGACTGGAGGCACAAGTCTGCCTGCCTCGACGAGGATCCTGAGCTCTTCTTCCCCATCGGCAACACCGGCCCGGCGATCCTCCAGTCGGAGGAGGCCAAGACGGTGTGCCGACGCTGCGACGTCCGCGAGCGGTGCCTGACCTGGGCGCTCGAGTCCGGTCAGGACCACGGCGTCTGGGGAGGCATGAGCGAGGACGAGCGTCGCGCGCTGAAGCGTCGCAACGCGCGTGCGCGCATCCGCACCGCCTGAACGACCGTCGACAGGCCCCGCATCCACCGGATGCGGGGTCTTTCTGCGTCCTCGGGGTTCCGCAGCCCGGAACGCGCCGCGCTAGAGCGTGAGCTCGATCGAGACGGTGGTGCCGGCGCCCGGGCGCGAGTCGAAGGTCAGCCGGCCGTCGAGCTCGCTCTCGACCAGCGTCGCGACGATCGACAGGCCCAGGCTGGAGCGCGGGTCGAACCCGTCGGGCAGCCCGGCGCCGTCGTCGCCGACGCGCAGCCGCAGCCGGTTGCGGATGCGGTTCACCGCGACCGTCACCCGGCCCGACGACCGTCCGGCGAAGGCGTGCTCGCCGGCGTTCTGCACGATCTCGGTCAGCACCAGGGCCAGCGGCGTCGCGACCTCGGCCGACACCTGGCCGAACGAGCCGATGCGGTGCCCCTCCACCTGCAGGCCGTCGGCCGTGGCCACCTCCAGCACCGAGCGCAGCAGCTGGTCGGCGACGTCGTCGAAGGCCACCGTCTCGTCGAAGGACTGGCTGAGCGTCTCGTGGACGAGCGCGATCGAGCCGACGCGCTGCTCGGCCTCGACCAGGGCCGTGCGCGCCTGCGGCGAGTCCATGCGGCGGGCCTGCAGCCGCAGCAGGGCCGCGACCGTCTGCAGGTTGTTCTTGACCCGGTGGTGGATCTCGCGGATCGTCGCGTCTTTGCTCAGCAGCTCGCGCTCGCGCACGCGCAGCTCGGTGACGTCGCGCAGCAGCACCAGCGCACCGTCGTGCTCGCCGCCGCGGGACAGCGGCACGACCCGCACCAGCAGGGTGGCTCCGGGGCCCTCGACCTCGCCCTCGTCCGGGGTGCGCCCGCCGAGCATCGTGAGCGGCGCGGAGTCCGTGCGCCGTGGCCCGACGAGGCCCTGGGTCAACGCGGCCAGCTCGGTGCCGACGAGGCCGCCGGTGACGCCGAGCCGGCGGTAGGCCGAGACCGCGTTGGGACTGGCGTAGGTGACCGTGCCGCGCGCATCGAGCCGCACCATGCCGTCGCCGACGCGCAGGCTGCCGGCCAGCTCGGAGTCGGACTCGGTCGGGAACGTGCCCGCGGTCAGCATGGCCTCCAGCGTCCGGGCCGCCTCGAGGTAGGCGTCCTCGAGCCGGCTGGGCCGGCGCAGCGCGCCGACGCTGGAGCGGTGCTCGACGAGCGCGACCAGGCGGTTGCGCCGGCGCACGGGGACGTAGCGCACCGACACCGGCTCGCCGTCGACCTCGACCTCGTCGACCTCGGTGCTCAGGTGCGGGTTGGCGGCGGCGCGCACCAGGTCCGGGGCGTGGACGGCCGGGACGAACGTGCCGACCACGTCGTCGGCCAGCGTCGTCGCGCCGGTCGTCGGACGGATCTGCGCCGCGGCCCAGTAGCCCTTCGCCTCGGCGTCCAGCACCCACAGCACGAGGTCGCCGAACGCCAGGTCGGCCAGCAGCTGCCAGTCCGCGACGAGGCGGTGCAGCAGCGCGACCTCCTCGCGACCGAGCGCGGTCTGGTGACGGACGATCGAGTCGAGCGAGGGCACGTCGATCAGCCTAGAGGGCTGTCGGCCCCGCATGGCACCATGGCGACGTGTCCGAGGTGTACTGGCAGGCCGTGATGTCCGGCGGCATGACGCTCCCTCGCGACCGCTCCCTCAGCGAGGCCACCGTCGAGCTCGTGCAGCTCCTGGGCTCGCCGAACCCCCGCGTCCGCGAGGACGTCGCGTACCCGCTGCTCACCACCTGGATCGGCCAGGGCGTCTACGACGAGCTGCTCGGCGGCCTCGGCGACGGCCTGCTGCCCGGCCTGCGCCACGGCCTGGGCCACGACGGCGACGCCTCGGTGCTGCGCCGCTCCTACAGCGCCCTGGTGCTGGCCGAGGTGCTGGCCCGCGACGAGTCCGAGCACCTGCTCCCCCGCACCACCGTGCTGGCCTGGGGCGACGAGGCGGCCGGCTGGTACGTCCGCGAGAACGACCACCGCGGCTGGCTCGGCGCCCAGGGCTGGGCCCAGGCCGTCACCCACGGCGCCGAGCTCATGGCCGCCCTCGCCCGCTCGCGCCACCTCGGCGCGCTCGAGCTCACCGTGCTGCTCGACGTCGTCGGCGACCGGCTGCTCGCCCCCACGCCGTACGTGTGGCGCCACGGCGAGGACGACCGGCTCGCGTTCGCGGTCATGACGATGCTGCACCGCGACGTGCTCGAGCCCGGCCTGGTCGAGGCGTGGCTCAACCGGCTCGGCTCCGGCGTCGTCCACCCGCCCACGCGCGGCCACCGCGACGACGAGTGGCCCACGCCCGCCGTCCGCAACACGTCCGCGTTCCTGCGCGCCCTGCACCTGCAGCTCGCGCTGGGCGTCCAGGGGCGCAGCGACCTGCGCTCGGACGCCGCGCTGTTCGCCCGCCCGCCGCGACACCGCGCCGACCTGCTGCTGGCCGTGCTCGACCAGGTCCGGGCCGAGAGCCCGGGGCTGTACCGCGAGCCCGCGAACCGCCCCCGCCACTGACCTACGCCCAGGTAACCTGCGTCACATGACGGAGACGGCCGACCAGACCGACCAGACCACCCAGCACGCCGGGCAGATCGCCGTCGAGGTGGCTCGGGCGCACGGCGTGGAGCACATGTTCACCCTCTCGGGCGCCCACGTGTTCCCGCTGTACGACGGGGCGGTGAAGGCCGACCCGCCGATGCGCATCGTCGACGTGCGCCACGAGCCGTCGGCCGTGTTCGCCGCCGAGGCGGTCGGCAAGCTCACCCGCAAGCCCGGTCTCGCCGTGCTCACCGCCGGCCCGGGCGTCACCAACGGCGTCAGCCCGCTCACCCAGGCCTACTTCAGCGGCTCGCCGCTCGTCTGCGTCGGCGGCCGCGCGCCCGCCGGCCGCTGGGGCTCGGGCAGCCTGCAGGAGCTCGACCACCCGCCGATCCTGTCCACCGTCACGAAGTCGGCCCGCACCGCGCACACCGTCGAGGACGTGGGCCCGGCGCTGGACGAGGCGTTCACGCTGGCCGGCTCGTCCCACCGCGGTCCGGCGTTCGTCGACGTGCCCATGGACGAGCTGTTCAACAGCACCGCCACGCCCGCCCCGCGTCCGGCCGAGCGGCGCACGATCGAGCCGGACGGCGACGCCCTGCGCGCCATCGCGCGGCTGCTCGCCGAGGCCGTCCACCCGGTGCTGGTGATCGGCAGCGACGTCTGGCTCGACCACGCCGAGGACGCGGCCCTGCGCTTCGTCGAGCAGACGGGCGTCCCGGTCATCAGCAACGGCATGGGCCGCGGCGTCGTGCCCGGCGGCCACCCGCAGCTCGTCACCAAGGCGCGCGGCCGGGCGCTCGGCCAGGCCGACCTCGTCGTCGTGGTCGGCACCCCGCTCGACTTCCGGCTCGGCTACGGCGTCTTCGGCGGCAAGGAGGAGGCGCCGGTCGCCCGCACCGTCCACGTCGCCGACTCCCCCGAGCAGCTCGCCGGCCACGCCGAGCTCGCCGGATCGGCCGCCGGCGACCTCACCACCTGCTTCGACGTGCTGCTGGACGCCCTGCTGTCCGGGCCGAAGCCGCGCTGGGGCGACTGGCTGGCCGACCTGCAGGCCACCGTCGCCCAGGCCACCGAGCGCGACGCCGCCCTGCTGTCGGCCGAGGCCGACCCGATCCACCCGGCGCGCATCTACGGCGAGCTGCTGCCCCGCCTGGCCGACGACGCGGTCGTCGTCGGCGACGGCGGCGACTTCGTGTCGTTCGCCGGCAAGTACGTCGAGCCCAAGCGGCCCGGCGGCTGGCTCGACCCGGGCCCGTTCGGCTGCCTCGGCGCCGGCATGGGTGCGGCGATGGCCGCCCGCCTGGTGCGTCCGTCGGGCCAGGTCGTGCTGCTGTACGGCGACGGCGCCGCCGGCATGAGCCTCATGGACGTCGACACGCTGGTGCGCCACGACCTGCCGGTCGTCATGGTCATGGGCAACAACGGCGCATGGGGCCTGGAGAAGGGCCCGATGCAGATGCTCTACGGGTACGACGTGGCCGCCGACCTCGCGCCGCAGACCCGCTACGACCAGGTCGTCCAGGCGCTCGGCGGCGCCGGCGAGATGGTCACCGACCCGCGCGAGATCGGCCCGGCCCTGGACCGCGCCTTCGCCGCGAACGTGCCGTACCTGGTCAACGTGGTCACGGACGTCGACGCCGCGTACCCGCGTCAGACGTTCGGTGTCTGACCTGGTCGTCCGCCCCGCCCGGCCCGACGAGCTCGAGCGCGTCGGACGCATCACCGTGGCCGCCTACGACGCCGACGGCTACCTCGTGCGACCGGACGGCGGCTACGACGACGTGTACGCGTCCAGCCTCGCCGACGCCGCCGGACGCGCGGCGTCGAGCGTCGTGCTCGCCGCGGTGGAGGCGGGCGAGGTCGTCGGCACCGTGACGTGGTGCCCGCCGGGCTCGGGTCTGCGCCAGCAGGCGGTGCACGACCACCAGGGCGAGCTGCGGATGCTGGCCGTCGACCCCGCCGTGCGGGGACGCGGCGTCGGCGCCGCGCTCCTGGACGCCTGCCTGGACTCCGCCCGCGCCCAGGGCCTGACCGAGGTCGTGCTGTGCTCGCTGCCCGAGATGCGGGCGGCGCACCGGCTCTACGCCGCACGCGGCTTCGAGCGTCGCCCCGACCTGGACTGGAGCCCGCTCCCGGACGTCCTGCTGTGGGGGTTCGGGCTGCGCCTGACTGCCGGCTGAGCGCGGAGCCGATGTCGGCGCGCCGGGCCCGGTGAGGAAGGATGGCCCGGTGCCTCGCCCTGCCTCCCCCGCCGCCTCCGCCGGGGACACCGGGCGCCGCACGGCCCGCCAGGTGGTGCTCGAGCCCTTCCGCCGGAACCGCGGGCTGCTCACCTCCGCGTACCTGCTCACGATCGTGTGGCAGCTCGGCGAGGCCGCCGTCCCGGTGATGATCGGCGTCGTCGTCGACCGGGGCATCGCGACCGGCGAGCTCGGCCCGTTCCTGCTCTCGTGCCTCGGCCTCGGTCTGGTCTTCCTGGTGTTCAGCCTCAGCTACCGCTTCGGCGGGCGCATGGCGCTGCGCGCCCAGCAGGCCGAGTCGCACCGCATCCGCCTCGAGGTGGCCGGGCACGTGCTGGACCCGAGGGGCGTCCGCGACGAGCAGCTCTCCGGCGAGACTCTGTCGCTGGCCACGTCGGACGCGGACAAGGTGACCATGCTCGTGCGCCAGCTGGGCTACACGATCGCGTCGCTCGTGACCGTGCTGGTCACGGCGGTCTACCTCGTCGGCGTCGACGTCACGCTGGCGCTGGTGGTGCTGCTCGGACTTCCGGTCACGATCGCGCTCACCCAGGCCGTCTCCCCCGTGGTCGCGCGCCGCACCGAGCGCGAGCAGGCCGCCGTGGCGCGCGTCGCCGGCCTGGCCGGCGACCTCGTGGCCGGCGTGCGCCCGATCAAGGGCATCGGTGCCGAGGACGTCGCGAGCCACCGCTACCGGACGAGCAGCCGTGCCGCCCAGCGCTCGGCGGTCGTCACGGCCCGCTCCTGGGGCTACCTCAGCGGCCTGACGACGTTCATCGCCGGCTCGTTCCTGGCCCTGGTCGCCTGGCTGGCCGGCACCAAGGCGCTGGACGGCGACCTGTCGCTCGGCCAGCTGGTGGCCGTCGTCGGCCTGACCCAGTTCCTGGCTGAGCCGATCAAGCACCTGGGCGACCTCAGCGCCCAGGCCGCGGCGTCGTGGGCGTCCGCCCGGCGCATCGCGGCGTTCCTGTCGACCGCTCCCGACCTGGCCGACGGCGACGTGGCGGACGTCCCGGAGCGTCCCGGCGTGGAGCTGCGCGGCGTCAGCCACGGGCCGCTGCACGACGTCAGCCTCACGACGTCCGAGGGCGAGCTGCTCGCGCTCGCGGTCGACGACCCGGCCGCCGCCGCGACGCTCGTGTCGCTGCTCAGCGGCGACGTGGAGCCCGGTGCCGGCGAGGTCCGGGTCGGCGGGACGCCGGCGCAGCACCTCACCATCGACGCCCGGCGGCGGTCCGTGCTCGTCGTGCCGCACGCGGCCTACCTGCCCGAAGGGACCCTGCGCTCGGTCGTGGACCCGCTCGGCCGCCTCGGCGCCGACGAGCTCGACGCCGTGCTCGCCGCGTCGGCCGCCGAGGACGTGGTGGCGCTGCACGACGCCGGGCTCGACCACGCCGTCCGGGCCCGGGGCGCGAGCCTGTCGGGCGGTCAGCGCCAGCGCCTCGCGCTCGCCCGGGCCCTGGCGGCCGTGCCGCCGGTGCTCGTGCTGCACGACCCGACGAGCGCGGTCGACGCGGTCACCGAGCAGCGCGTCGCCGCCGGCCTGCGGGCCCTGCGCCGCAGCCACGGCGCCACGGTCGTCGTCACCAGCAGCCCCGCGCTGCTCGCCGCGGCCGACCGGGTCGTGTGGGTGCGCCACGGCCGCGTGGTGGCGCAGGCCTCGCACGCGACCCTGCTGGCCGAGCCCGACTACCGCGAGGCGGTGCTGCGATGACCGCCTCCGCCGCCGAGCGCACCCTCCTGCCCGTCGCCGGACGGGGTGAGACGACCCGGCTCACGCTGCGGCTGCTGGCCCGCCGTCCGGTGGCCGCCACCGCCACCGTGCTGGGGTTCGTGCTGGCCGGGATGGCCGGCGTCGTGTCTCCCTGGGCGCTGGGCGTCGTCGTGGACGTCGTCCGCGACGGCGGCAGCCGGGCCGACCTGGCCACGCCGGTGCTGTCGATCGTCGCCGCCGCGCTCGTCGGCGCGCTGGCCGAGGTGGTGGCCGTGGGCGCGCTCGCGCAGACCGCCGTGCCCGCGCTGGCCCAGCTGCGCGAGGACGTCCTGGACCGCTCGCTGCGGCTGGACTCCGGACGGCTGGAGGCCGCCGGCACGGGCGACGTCATGGCCCGCGTGGGCGACGACGTTCGCACCGTCACCGACGCGCTGGACGAGGCCGTGCCGCTGCTGGTCGGGTCGCTGACCGCGATCGTCTTCACCGCGGGCGGGCTCTTCGCGCTCGACTGGCGGCTCGGCCTGGCCGGGCTGCTCGCGCTGCCGGCCTACGCCGCGTCGCTCGGCTGGTACCTGCCCCGATCGGGCCCGTTCTACCGCGCCGAGCGTGTCGCCCAGGGCGAGCGGGCCGAGGCGCTCATGGCCGGCGTGCAGGGCGCGGGCACGTGGCGCGCGTTCGGCCACGAGCGGCTCGCGCTGGAGCAGGTCGAGCGGACGTCCGACGCCGCGCGCGGCCTGGCCCAGGACGTCTTCGTCATGCTCACCCGGTTCTGGGCGCGCATGAACCGGGCCGAGCTGATCGGCATGCTGCTCGTGCTCGGCGCCGGCTTCTGGCTGGTCCGCGACGGTGCCGTGACGGTCGGCGCGGCGACCGCCGCGGCGCTGTACTTCCACCGACTGTTCAACCCGATCGGCGCCGTGCTGATGGTCTTCGACGTGGTGCAGCGGTCGGGCGCCTCGCTGGCCCGCCTGGCGGGCGTCGCCCTGCTCTCCCGCGACGAGACCCCCGCAGGCGGCCTGCCGGACGAGCCGGCGCTCGTGCTCTCCGGCATCGGCCACGCGTGGGCGCCCGGCGTGCCGGTGCTGCACGACGTCGACCTGACGGTGGCACCGGGCGAGCGGGTCGCGCTCGTGGGCTCCACCGGCGCCGGCAAGACGACCCTCGCCGCCGTCGCCGCCGGGCTCGTGACCCCGACGTCGGGCTCGGTGCGCCTCGCCGGGCGCCCGCTGGACGAGCTGGGTCCGGCGACCGTCCGCCTCCACGTCGCCGTGGTGTCGCAGGAGGTGCACGTGCTCACCGGCACGCTGCGCGACAACCTGACGCTGGCCCACGAGGACGCCGACGACGCCACGCTCCTCGACGCCCTGGACCGCGTCGGCGCCTCCGGCTGGCTCGCCACCCTCCCCAGCGGCCTCGACGCGCCCGTGGGCACCTTCGGCACCGAGCTCACCGCCGCGCAGGCCCAGCAGGTCGCCCTGGCCCGTGTGCTGCTGCGCGACCCGGCCGTCGTGGTGCTGGACGAGGCGACCGCCGAGGCCGGCTCCGCGGGCGCCCGCGACCTGGAGGACGCCGCCCTGGAGGTCGTGCGCGGCCGCTCGGCGATCGTCGTCGCCCACCGGCTCACCCAGGCCCGCACGGCCGACCGGGTCGTCGTCATGGAGGCCGGACGCGTCGTGGAGCAGGGCCCGCACGACGAGCTGGTCGCGGCGGACGGACGCTACGCCCGGCTGTGGCGGGCCTGGACGTCGTCCTGACCCTCGTGTCGCCGCGGCCTCCTAGGGTGGCCCCATGGCGACCCTGACCCACACCGTCACCGAGGCCCACACCGCGCAGGCGGTCGGCAGCGGCGACGTCCCCGTCCTCGGCACCCCCGTCCTGCTGGCCTGGCTGGAGGCCACGACCGTCGCGGCGCTCGAGCCCGAGCTGACCCCGGGCACGACCAGCGTCGGCACCCGGGTCGAGGTCGAGCACTCCACCGCGTCCCCGGTCGGGGCGCAGGTCACCACCACCGCCGACGTGCTGCGTCGCGACGGCCGCATGGTCATCTTCACCGTCGCCGCGCACGAGGGCTCGCGGCTCGTGGCGTCCGGCGAGGTGCGCCGCGTCGTCGTCGACCGGGAGCGATTTCTCGCCCGTGTGAGCCCTGTGGGAGACTGAGGCGTCGTACGTCAGAGGAGGACACCATGGGCAAGACCGGACGCAAGCGCCGCGCTCGCCGCAAGAAGGGCGCGAACCACGGCAAGCGCCCCAACGCGTGAGCATCGCTCCCTGAGCAGAGAAAGACCCCCGTCGTCTCCGACGGGGGTCTTTGTCGTTTTCGGGCCGGTCAGGCCTCGCGCGTCTCGATCGTCACCTGCACGGTGCGGATGCTCAGCAGCACGCGCTCACGCAGCGGCTCGGGGGCGGGCTCGCGGCACGAGCGGGAGACGACCTGCTTGACCACCCGCTCGAGGTCGTACTCGGTGAGGCAGTCCGAGCAGCTGTCGATGTGCGCCTGCACCTCCTCGCAGGAGGCGTCGTCCATCTCGTGGTCGATGAACAGGTAGAGCTTCTGCAGCGCGTCGGCGCAGTCGGGACCGTCGCAGCTCATGCCTTCTCACCCGCTCCCACGCGCATGCCCCGCTCGCGGGCGTAGTCGGCCAGGCTCTCGCGCAGCTGGCGCCGACCACGGTGCAGCCGCGACATCACGGTGCCGATCGGCGTGTCCATGATCTCGGCGATCTCCTTGTACGGGAAGCCCTCGACGTCGGCCAGGTACACCGCCATGCGGAAGTCCTCGGGCAGGGCCTGCAGCGCGTCCTTGACGTCGCTGTCGGGCAGGTGCTCGAGCGCCTCCATCTCGGCGGACTTGAGCCCGCTCGACGTGTGCGCGGCCGCCGCGGCGATCTGCCAGTCCTCGACCTCGTCGGTCATCTGCTGGGGCTGACGCTGCTTCTTGCGGTACGAGTTGATGTAGGTGTTGGTGAGGATGCGGTACAGCCAGGCCTTGAGGTTCGTGCCGGGCTTGAACTGGTGGAAGGCGGTGAACGCCTTCGCGTAGGTCTCCTGCACCAGGTCCTCGGCGTCCTGCGGGGAGCGCGTCATGCGCAGCCCGGCGGAGTAGAGCTGGTCGAGGAAGGGCAGCGCATCAGCCTCGAAGCGCGCCTGGCGCTGCTCCGGGGTCTCGGTCTCGCGGACGTCCTGGTCGTCGGTCATCACTGTCAAGCCTACTGCCGACGTCCGACGGCCGCCGTCCGGCGAGCCCACGACGTCGGTGGGGCGTTCGAGGCATCCGATCATGCCTGTCACAACCGCGTGCGGCTCCGGCTTGTTCCCGGGGCCGGCGGGACCCGGGTCACGCCGCCGGCAGCGGCTCGATCAGCTCGGGCGAGTCGTGGCGGACGTTGCCCACGGCGGGGCTGACCGGGTAGGCGTCGAGCCGTCCGGGCGCGGCGGGCACGAGCAGGTCGAGCAGCTCGGGCCCGGACGCCGTGGGGTCGAGCCAGGCCTCGTACGTGTCGCGCTC
Source organism: Aeromicrobium massiliense JC14 (assembly GCF_000312105.1). Classification (GTDB taxonomy): domain Bacteria; phylum Actinomycetota; class Actinomycetes; order Propionibacteriales; family Nocardioidaceae; genus Aeromicrobium; species Aeromicrobium massiliense. Next base: position 388,654 of record NZ_HE978637.1, on the reverse strand, counting down.
GACCACGAACGGCATGCGGTCGTGGATGCGGCCCAGCGAGTCCTCGGCGGTCGTGGTGATGACGGTGAAGCTGACCAGCCACTCGCCGTCGGGCGCCTTCCAGAACTCGTAGAGCCCGGCCATGGCCAACGGCGAGCCGTCCTTGGGGCGGATGAAGAACGGCTGCTTGCCGCCGTCGTCCTTGACGTACCACTCGTAGTAGCCGGTGGCCGGCACGATGGCCCGGCGCGAGGCGAACGCCTTCTTGTAGGCCGGCTTCTCGGCGACCGTCTCGACCCGGGCGTTGATCATCCGGTTGCCGATCTTGGGGTCCTTGGCCCACGACGGGACCAGGCCCCAGCGGGCGGCGCGCAGCTGGCGCTGCACGACCCCGTCGTCGTCGGGCCGGGCCACGACGATGGCCTGGGTGTCGGTCGGCGCGACGTTGTAGGACGGCTCGAGGTCGACGAAGGAGTTGGCGACGCCGACGGCGAACTCGGTCTCGAGCGCAGCGGGCGTGAGGTTCGTGGCGTAGCGGCCGCACATGCGTCCAGCCTGGCACAGGGCACCGACGAGCGGAGTTGCCGCGGACGCCACAGCCGGTAGAACGGAACCCATGACCGTTCTCCGCGCCGTCGCCCGCCCGATGCTCGCCTCGATGTTCGTGTACGGAGGCGTGCAGTCGCTGCGTGCCCCGCAGCACGCCGCCCCCGCCGCCCAGCCGGTCGCCGACGCGCTCGGCAAGGCCGCGCCGTCGATGCCGGTGAGCCCGACCCCCGAGAACGTGGTGCGGGCCAACGCCGCCGTCCACGTCGTCGCCGGACTCGCCCTGGCCACCGGCCGCCTCCCACGCCTGGCCTCGCTCGCGCTGGCCTCGACGCTGCCGGCCACGACCGTGCAGGGCCACCCGTTCTGGAAGGAGTCCGACCCGCAGCAGCGGACCAACCAGACGATCCACTTCCTCAAGAACGTCTCGCTCATGGGCGGCCTGCTCATGGCCACGCTCGACCCGGATCCGAAGAAGAAGATCCTCGCCCGCCGGGCCAAGGACCGGACGGTCGAGACCTTCCACGCGGCCAGCGACAAGGTCGACGGCCTCATCCACTGAGCCTCGCCCCCTCGGACGGCGTCCCGGCCTCGGCCGGGGCGCCGTCCGTGCTGCGGCGAGCCGACCGCCCTGCGGCGACGCGCCGATAGAGTGACGCCGATGACGCAGACGCCCGCCGCCCCCGACCTCTGGCCCGCTCCGACCCCGGAGCGTCCCGTCCAGGGCCGCGTCCAGGTGCCCGGCTCCAAGTCGCTGACCAACCGGGCCCTGCTGCTCGCCGCGATCGCCGACGGCCCCGGCACCCTGCGGCGTCCGCTCGTCTCGCGCGACTCCGACCTCATGGTCGCCGCGCTGCAGGCGCTCGGCGCCCGGGTCGAGCGCGGCGCCGACGTCTGGACCGTCACGCCCGTCTCCCCCGCGTCCGGCACCGCGCTGCACGTCGACTGCGGCTTGGCCGGCACGGTCATGCGGTTCGTGCCGCCGGTCGCCGCCCTGCACGACGGGCCGGTCACCTTCGACGGTGACGAGCGCGCCCGCGTGCGTCCCATGGCCGGCGTGCTGGACGCCCTGCGTGCGCTCGGCGTCGGCATCGACGACGACGGACGCGGCACGCTCCCCTTCACCGTCCGCGGCACCGGCTCGGTGCGCGGTGGCGCGGTCGAGGTGGACGCCTCGGCGTCCAGCCAGTTCGTCTCGGCGCTGCTGCTCGCCGGCCCGCGCTTCGAGCAGGGCGTCGACGTGCGCCACACCGGCGGCCGCCTGCCCTCGGCCCCGCACGTCGAGATGACGGTCAACGAGCTGCGCCGCCGCGGCGTGCAGGTCGACGACAGCACCCCCGGACGCTGGGTCGTCGCCCCCGGACCGGTCGCGGCGGTCGACGTCGCGGTCGAGCCCGACCTGTCCAACGCCGGGCCGTTCGTGGCCGCGGCCCTGGCCACCGGCGGACGCGTGACGGTCGAGGGCTGGCCCGAGCACACCGACCAGGCCGGCGACGCCTGGCGCGGGCTGGCCGAGGCGTTCGGCGGCACCACGACCCTGGACGACGACGGCCTCACCGTGAGCGGCACCGGCACCCTGCGCGGCGTCGACCTCGACCTGTCCGACGTCGGCGAGCTCACCCCCGTCGTCGCCGCCCTCGCCGCGCTGGCCGACGGTCCGTCGACCCTGCGCGGCATCGCGCACCTGCGCGGGCACGAGACCGACCGGCTCGCGGCGCTGGCCACCGAGCTGAACGCGCTCGGTGGCGACGTCCAGGAGACCGCCGACGGCCTGCGCATCACGCCGCGCCCGCTGCACGGTGGCCGCTTCGGCACCTACCACGACCACCGCATGGCCCACGCCGCCGTCGTCCTCGGCCTGCGCGTGCCCGGCGTGCTCGTCGAGGACGTCGCGACGACGGCCAAGACCTTCCCCGGGTTCGCCGACGTGTGGGGGCGGCTGGTGTGAGGGACGACGACGAGCACGCCCGCTTCGAGCGCCCGCGCCGGCACACCCGCCCGCGCACCAAGGAGCGCCCGACGTACGACGACGCGGTCACCGCGCGGGTCGTGACGATCGACCGCGGACGCGTGACCGTCGAGCTCGACGAGGACCGTCGCCGCGTCACCACCGTCAAGGCCCGCCACCTGGGCCGCAAGGGCGTCGTGGTCGGCGACGAGGTGCGGGTCGTCGGCGACCTGTCCGGCCTGCCCGACACCCTCGCGCGCATCGTCGAGGTCGTCCCCCGCCGCACCGAGCTGCGCCGCACCGCCGACGACGACGACCCGATCGAGCGCATCGTCGTGGCCAACGCCGACCAGATGGTCGTCGTCACCGCGCTCGCCGACCCGCCGCCGCGGCCCGGCCTGATCGACCGCTGCCTCGTCGCCGCGTACGACGCCGGGATGACGCCGATCGTGTGCCTGACCAAGGCCGACCTGGCCGACCCGGCCGAGGTGCTGGCCCTGCTCGAGCCGCTGGACGTCCAGGTGCTCGTCACCCAGAACGCCGACGACCTGGGCGAGCTACGCGACGTGCTGCGCGACAAGGTGAGCGTGCTGATCGGGCACAGCGGCGTGGGCAAGTCGACCCTGGTCAACGCCCTCGTGCCGGACGCGCACCGCACCACCAGCCACGTCAACGAGGTCACCGGCCGCGGCCGGCACACGTCCACGTCCGCGGTGTGGCTGCCGCTGCCGTTCGGCGGCACGATCGTCGACACCCCGGGCTTCCGCTCGTTCGGCCTGGCCCACGTCGAGGTCGACCGCATCATCCGCGCGTTCCCCGACCTGGACGCGGCCAGCGACGCCTGCCCGCGCGGCTGCACCCACGCCGCGACCGAGCCCGAGTGCGGGCTCGACCTGGCCGTCGCCGAGGGACGCGTCGCACCGGCCCGGGTCGCCTCGTTCCGCCGTGTCCTGACCAGCCGCGAGGGACGCGACTAGACCGGTACGGTTGGCCCCATGGCCCACGCGTACCACGACGACCTGCGACTCGCGCACGTCCTGGCCGACACCGCCGACAACCTCTCGATGGACCGCTTCGGCGCCGTCGACCTGCAGGTGTCGACGAAGCCGGACATGACCTTCGTGACCGAGTCCGACCAGGCCGTCGAGGAGGCGATCCGCCGCACCCTGCGCAGCGCCCGCACCCGCGACTCGGTGCTCGGCGAGGAGCAGGGCGAGCAGGTCGGCGCCAGCGAGGGCCGGCGCTGGATCATCGACCCGATCGACGGCACGTCCAACTTCGTCCGCGGCGTCCCCGTCTGGGCCACGCTCATCGCGCTCGAGGAGGACGGCGAGATCGTCGCCGGCTGCGTCTCGGCCCCCGCGCTCGGCCGCCGCTGGTGGGCCGCGAAGGGCTCGGGCGCCTACACCGGCAAGTCGCTCATGTCGTCGCGGCGCATCCAGGTCTCGCAGGTCGGTGACCTCGACCACGCGTCGTTCTCGTACTCCTCGCTGCACGGCTGGGAGGAGATCGGCCGGCTCGAGCCCTTCCTCGCCCTGACCCGGCGCTGCTGGCGCACGCGCGCCTACGGCGACTTCTGGTCGTACATGATGCTCGCCGAGGGCGTCGTCGACGTCGCCGCCGAGCCCGAGCTGAAGGTCTGGGACATGGCCGCGCTGGACGTGATCGTCCGCGAGGCCGGCGGCACCTTCGCCTCGCTCAGCGGTGAGCCCGGCCCGTGGGGCGACAACGCCCTGGCGACCAACACCCGGCTGCACGACGCCGCGATGGCGTACCTGGGCTACTTCCCCGACGCCGAGCCGCACGACGGCGACAGCAACGTGACCCCGTTCGACTGGGCGCGCGAGCGCGACTGACCCGCCCCGCCGAGGAGGACCGATGGACGGCGTCCACCTCCAGCAGCGCGCGAGGGACCGCGCCGAGCAGCTGCCCGGCGCCGATCTCGAGCATCCCTTCGGTCCCGACTGGGACGACTTCAAGGTGCGCGGCAAGGTCTTCCTGCTGCTGACCGCCGTCACCGGGTCCCCCGTCGTCGTCCTCAAGGCCGACCCCGCCGACGCGCGGGTGCTGCGCGAGCAGCACGACGACGTCACCCCCGGCTACCACATGGACAAGCGGCACTGGATCACGCTGCACCCGGCGGCGCCCTGACCGGCGAGCTGGTGGACGAGCTGGTCACCGACTCCTACCTGCTGGTGGTCGAGAAGCTCCCTCGCGCGATCCGTCCGGTCGACCCGGCCGGCTTCGTGGGGCCGCCCGGATGAGCACCAGCCTTGTCGGCGATGCACTTTCGATATATCGTTAGTGCATCGCCGACACTCGTCGGCGTCCCCCGACACCAGGAGGTGTCCCATGCGGACCCCACACCACCACCACGACCACGACGGCCGGCGCAGCCCGCGCCGCGGCGACTTCGACGACCTGGGCCTCGGCCCCGGGTTCGGCCCGGGCTTCGGTCCCGGCGGCGGACGCGGGCGCGGCCGGCGCCGCGGCGGACGGGGTGGCGACGTGCGCGCCGCGGCCCTGCTGCTGCTCGCCGACGGCCCGCGCCACGGCTACCAGCTGATCCAGGACGTCAGCGACCGCACCGAGGGCGCCTGGACGCCCAGCCCCGGCTCGATCTACCCCGTGCTGCAGCAGCTGGAGGACGAGGGCCTGGTCGAGTTCGAGCGGGTCGAGGGACGCAAGACCGCGTCGCTCACCGCCGAGGGCACGGCGTACGTCGCCGAGCACCGCGAGCGGCTCGACGCCGCCTGGCGCGAGGCCACGACCCACGCGCGCGGCCAGCACGTCTCGGCCGAGTCCGGGCAGGCGCTCAAGGCGATGATCGTCGCCTGGAGCCAGGTCGCCAAGACCGGCACCGACGAGCAGCAGGCGCGGGCGACCGCCCTGCTCGAGGAGACGCGCCGGCGGCTGTACGGCATCCTGGCGGGTGATGACCCCCGCCCATGACCGCCGACTCCGCGTGCCCGACTCCGAGCTCACGTGGCGGTTCAGCCGTTCCTCGGGGCCGGGCGGGCAGCACGTCAACACCACGGACACCAAGGCCGAGCTGCTGTGGGACGTCCGCGCGAGCGACGTGCTCGACGACGTGCAGAAGGCGCACGTCCTGGCCGCGCTGAGCACCCGGGTGACCGACGGCGTCGTCCGGGTGGTCTCGTCCCAGTACGCCTCGCAGCACCGCAACCGGGAGGCCGCGAAGTCCCGGCTCGAGGAGCTCGTCGCCGCCGCCCTGGTGCCGCGCCGCAAGCGGCGGGCGACCAAGCCGACCCGCGGGTCGCAGGAGCGCCGGCTGGCGGCCAAGAAGCTGCGCTCGGACGTGAAGAGCGGCCGGCAGCGGCGCTGGGACTGACTACCTATAGGGTTTAGGCAACTACCTAGACCCAGGAGGAAGCCATGGCGCGTGCCGGCCTCACCGCCGACCGCCTGACCCGGGCCGCGGCCGAGCTCGCCGACGAGCAGGGCGCCGACCAGGTCACGCTGTCCGCCCTCGCCCGGCGCTTCGACGTCAAGGTCGCGAGCCTGTACTCCCACGTCACCAGCTCGGCCGACCTGCGCACCCGCCTGGCCCTGCTCGCGCTCGACGAGATGGCCGTCCGGCTGGCCGATGCGCTCGCCGGGCGCAGCGGCCGCGACGCCCTCGTCGCCTTCGCCGACGTCTACCGCACCTACGCCCGCGAGCACCCGGGCCGCTACGCCGCCTCGCGCTTCGACCTCGACGACGAGACCGCCGCCCGCAGCGCCGGGCCCCGCCAGGCCGAGCTGACCCGGGCCGTGCTGCGCGACTACGGCCTGCAGGGCGACGACCAGACCCACGCCGTGCGGCTGCTCGGCAGCCTCGTCCACGGGTTCGTCGACCTCGAGCTGTCCGGCGGCTTCAGCCACTCGCTCCCGGACGCGGAGTCGTCGTGGCGGCGCTGCCTCGACGCGCTCGACACCCTGCTGCGCACGTGGCCCGCCCCGACCGACCAGGAGACCGCATGACCGCCCTCGTCCCCGTCCCGCTGACCCCCGAGCTCGTCCACGGGGCGCTCGACCTCGAGCGCACCGAGCGCGGCCTGCGTCCGCACCGCCTGCCCGGCTGGGCCCGCGAGCAGAACACCGACCCGCAGGTCGCGATGGTCGAGGTCGAGCCCGCGGGCGTCCGGCTGGTGCTGCGCACGGCGGCGGCCGCCCTGGAGCTCGACACGCTCCCGACCCGGCGCGAGTACGCCGGCGTGCCGCCCCGCCCGCTCGGCCTCTACGACGTGCTCGTCGACGGCCGGCTGGTCGCCCAGGACACCGTCGCGGGCGGCGACCGGCTCGTGCTCGACCCGCGCACGGGCACCGCCGAGCAGCACCGCGGCGAGCCCGGGACGCTGCGGGTCGACCTCCCCGCGGGTGAGAAGCGGGTCGAGGTGTGGCTGCCGCACCTGGAGAGCACCGAGCTCGTGGCACTGCGCGCCGACGCCCCCGTGCAGCCCGTGGAGCGCTCCGGGCCGCGCTGGCTGCACCACGGAAGCTCGATCAGCCAGGGCTCGAACGCCACGAGCCCGACCTCGACCTGGACGTCGGTCGCGGCGGCCGCCGCCGGGGTCGACCTGACCAACCTCGGGCTCGGCGGCAGCGCCCTGCTCGACCCGTTCGTCGCCCGCACGCTGCGCGACCACCCGGCCGACCTCGTGAGCGTCAAGCTCGGCATCAACGTGGTGAACGCGGACGCGATGCGGATGCGGGCGTTCGTGCCGGCGGTGCACGGCTTCCTGGACACGATCCGCGAGGGTCACCCGGACGTCCCGCTGCTCGTCACGACGCCGCTGTACTGCCCCATCCACGAGGACACCCCCGGACCGGGCGGGTTCGACCTGAGCGACGGCACGCTGCGGTTCGTCGCCACCGGCGACCCGGCCGAGGTGGCGGCCGGCCGGCTGTCGCTGCGGACGATCCGCGGCGCGCTCACCGACGTCGTCGAGCAGCGCCGGGCGAGCGACCCGCACCTGCACCTGGTCGACGGGCTGACGCTCTACGGGCCGGCCGACCACGACGAGCTGCCGCTGCCCGACCGGCTGCACCTGGACACGGCGGGCCACCGCCGCGTCGGCGAGCGCTTCGCCGAGGTGCTCCGCGAGCACGTCGCCTAGCCACGCCGCTCGGCTCGGCTCCCTGAGCTTGTCGAAGGGGGCTTCGACAAGCTCAGCCAGCGGAGGTCGGGTCAGCCGGCGGGGGTGGGGTCGGCCAGTGGCTTGCGGAAGCTGGTGAACGACAGGGTGACGTGCATGCCGAGCCGCTCGTAGAGGCTGAGCGCTCCGGTGCGCGAGTCGGTGTCGAGCCGGCCGCGGGTGCGTCCGCAGGCCCGGGCCGCGCCGTACGAGACGGCCAGGAGCTGCTGCGCGATGCCCCGCCCGCGGTGGTCGCGGCGGACGGCGAGCTGGGCGACCCAGTACTCGTCGTCGCTCTCGCCGTCCATGCCCACGCACGCGCCGACCACCTCGTCACCGGCCACGGCCACGAGCAGGTGGTCCTCGGTCGTGCCCGGCCGGTCGAGCACGAGCGCCTTCCAGCTCTCGAACGCGCGCGGGGTGCGACCCTCCCACTCGTTGAAGGCGTCCTCGACGACATGGTGGACCGCGTGCTCCTCGCCCGCCCGCATCGGCCGCACGACGATCCCGTCGGGCAGCGGCCGCTCGGCGATCGTGGCGTCGGCGGGCAGCTCGAGCGACCACGACTCGTGGGCCGGGACGTACCCGCGCGCCTGCAGGAAGGTGCGCGTGCGGGCGTCGGTCTCGAACGCCTCCTGCTCGCAGTGCGCCAGCCCGCGCTCGCGCTGGCGCTGCTCGACCCAGTCGGCCAGCCGCGTGCCGAGCCCGTGGCCGCACAGGTCCGGCACGACGTCGACGCGGGCGAACCCGTTGGCGAACGCGGCCGCCGCGCCGACCGGACGCCCGTCGAGCCGCACCACACGGCTGTCGGTCCGCGCGTCGAAGGTCGGGTCGGACCAGAAGCCGTCGAGGTCGACCGCGTCCAGCAGGGTCTCCCCCGCCGTGTCGAGGTCGACGGCGTGGAAGACCCCCAGGACGTCGGGCAGGTCGTCGCGGAGGGCAGGCCGGGCGTCGAGGGACTCGTTCACCCGGCCATCCAACTACGGCCTACGGGACGCGGGCCAGCCAGTCGGGGTCGGAGAACTTGCTCTCGGCCAGCTGCTCGGCGCGCGCCCAGGTGTCGGCGTCGAGCTCGGTGCGGGCGAGCGGACCGTTCTCGCGGTCGAAGTGCTCGACCAGCGCCTTGACGACGTCCTCGCGCGGCAGGCCGGTCTGCGAGCGGATCGGGTCGACCCGCTTGGCCGCGCTGACGTGCCCCTTGTCGGACAGCTTCTCGCGGCCGATGCGCAGGATGTCGAGCATCTTGGCCGCGTCCATGTCGTACGACATGGTCACGTGGTGCAGCACCGCGCCGGACGCGAGCCGCTTCTGCGCGGCTCCGCCGATCTTTCCCGCGGGCGACACCAGGTCGTTGACCGGCTTGTAGTCGGCCGCGACTCCGAGCTCACGCAGCGCGCGCACCACCCAGGCGTCCAGGAAGGCGTACGACTCCACGAAGCTCATGCCCTCGACGAGGGTGCCGGGCACGTAGAGCGAGTAGGTGATCGTGTTGCCCGGCTCGACGAACATCGCGCCGCCGCCGGAGATGCGCCGCACCACGGTGGTGTCGTGACGTGCGGCAGCGTCGAGGTCGACCTCGTTGCTCAGCGACTGGAACGAGCCGATGATGACCGCGTTGCTGGCCCACTCCCAGATGCGCAGCGCCGGCCCGCGCTCGCCGGCACCGACCTGCTGGGCGATGACCTCGTCGACGGCCATCTGCATGGCCGGGTGCAGCGGCCCGGTCTCGATCAGGGTGAAGTCGTGGTCGGTCCAGGTCGTGGCCCGGCCGAGGGCGCGCAGCACGACCATGGCGATCGAGCGCGGGTCGAAGCCGACCATGACGGCGTCGCCGCGGGCGGTCTCGACAGCGGCCTCGATCTGGGCCAGCGACGCGTCGGCGGGCAGCCCCTCGACGGCGTCGGACATGTGGCCGAGCGCCTCGTCGGGCTCCAGGAAGAAGTCACCGGACAGCCGGACGTCCGCGATCCTCCCCTCGGTGACCTCGAGGTCGACGACGACCAGCTTGCCCTGGGGAACCTTCAGCTCTGCGTGCACGTCAGCGTCAACCCGGGCGGGCCGCCGTCTCTTCCCGCGTCCAGGACCCGCCGGTCTCGGCGCCGCGCACGCGCTCGCGGAAGGCACCCGGCAGCTCGCCGGTGACGCGGACGAAGAAGCGCGAGAAGTTGGCCGCGTCGTCGAACGACAGCCGGGCGGCCACCGCGGCGACGCTCGCGTCGGAGTGGGCCAGCAGGCGGCGCGCCTCCAGCGCGACCCGGCGGTCGACGACCCGCTTGGGCGTCGTGGCCACGGCGACGGTGACCGCCCGCTCGAGCGTCCGTGGCGTGACGGCCAGCTCGCGGGCATACGCGCGCACGTCGCGCTCGCGGTCGAAGCGGGCCTCGACCAGGCGGCGGAACGCGGTGAACAGCTCCGGGTGCGCACCGACCTCCGCCCCACCGGACGCCGCGAGCAGCAGGGCCGCCGTCGCCGCCTGCCAGCGCAGCACGGCGTCACCGGCGGCGGTGTCGAGGCCGGCGTCGTCGTAGCGCCCGATCTCGGCCACGGCGCGGAACGCCGGGTCGGACGTCCGCAGCTGCCAGCGCACCGGTGCGAACGGGTCGCTCACCCACGCCGAGACCTCGCGGACGGTGTCGAGCGCGTCGCGCGCCCCCATGACGACGTGGGCCTCGAACGCGTCCATGTCGCCCCAGCCGTGCACCTGGCCGGGGCGGATCCACAGCACCGTCCCGGGCTCGAGCTCCACCGTCTCGAAGTCGACCATGTGGGTCGAGCGCCCGGACGTGACGGCGAGCAGCACGTGGAAGTCCAGCCGCTGCGCCCCGGCGGGGATGGCACCGCCGGCCCGCTGGCGCAGCGCGGAAAGGCTGATCGCCTCCAGCGCGGTGGCGACGGACGGCGGCGGCGCGTAGCCGACGTCGGCGATCTGTCGCACTTCGACCATGATCTGACCCTTCCGGACCGTGAAAGTCCCCCAGCACGAGCCTAGATTGACGGTGCAACCCCGACGAGAGGAACCCCATGAGCAGCATCACCGTCATCGGCGGCACCGGCTACGCCGGCTCCGCGATCGTCCGCGAGGCCGTGTCCCGCGGCCACCAGGTGACGTCGGTCAGCCGCCACCTGCCCGAGCAGCGCGTCGACGGCGTGACCTACGAGACCGGCTCCGTGCAGGACGAGGCCACCGTCACGAAGGCCGCGCAGGCCGACGTCCTGGTCGTCGCCACCCACGCCGACCTGCCCGAGGGCCCGAACCTCGACGAGCTCACGCCCGGCATCGCCGAGGCCGTGAAGCAGCACGGCGGCACGCTGGCCTTCGTCGGCGGCGCCGGCAGCTCGTTCGTCGCCGAGGGCGGCCCCCGCGTCATCGACACCCCGGACTTCCCCGAGGCGTTCAAGCCCGAGGCGTCGGCCCACGGCCGCGTGCTCGAGTGGCTGCAGGCGAACGGCGGGGGCCTGGACTGGTTCTACGTCTCCCCCGCCGGCGGCTTCGGCGCCTACGCCCCGGTCGAGCGCAAGGGCACCTACCGCACCGGCGGCGACGTGCTGGTCGTCGCCGAGGACGGCTCGTCCACGCTCGGCGCGGACGACCTGGCGCTCGCGTTCGTCGACGAGATCGAGCAGGCGAACCACCGCGGCGCCCGCTTCACCGTCGGCTACTGAGACCGCACGCACGAGGGCCCGGCACCGCGTGGTGCCGGGCCCTCGTGCGTCCGCCGCCGGGTCAGGCGCGGCGCGGGAACTGGTCGAACTCGGGCTTGCGCTTGGCCTTGAACGCCTCACGCCCCTCGGCCGCCTCCGCGGTGCCGTAGAACAGCAGGTTCGCGTCGTGGGCCAGCTGCTGCATGCCCGCGTAGCCGTCCTCGGCCGCGTTGAAGCTGAGCTTGACCAGGCGCAGCGCCCACGGGCTGTTGGCGAGCATCTCGCGCGCCCACTGCACGGTCTCCTTCTCCAGGTCGGCCAGCGGGACGACCTTGTTGACCAGGCCCATGTCGAGGGCCTCCTGCGCGTCGTACTGACGGCACAGCATCCAGATCTCCTTGGCCTTCTTCGGGCCGACCAGGTCGCGCAGGACGCTGGCGCCGAAGCCGCCGTCGAACGAGCCGACCTTCGGGCCGGTCTGGCCGAAGCGCGCGTTGTCGGCGGCGATCGTCAGGTCGCACACGACGTGCAGCACGTGGCCGCCGCCGATCGCCCAGCCGGCCACCATGGCGATGATCGGCTTCGGGCAGCGGCGCATCATCACCTGCAGGTCGGTGACGTGGAAGCGGCCGGTGGCCTTCTCGTCGGTCTTGTAGCCGCTGTCGCCGCGCACGCGCTGGTCGCCGCCGGAGCAGAACGCCTTGCCGCCGGCACCGGTGAGGATGATGACGCCGACCGACTCGTCCTCGCGGGCGTCGGTGAGCGCCTCCATGATCTCGATCAGCGTCTGCGGCCGGAAGGCGTTGTGCACCTCGGGCCGGTTGATCGTGATCTTGGCGATCCCGTCGTCGGTGACGTCGTAGAGGATGTCCTCGAACTCGCCGCGGGGGTTCCAGACGATGTCAGCAGTCTCGGTCATGCCCCGATTCTGCCCCGCACCCCGACCGCCGGACGTCCTGGGGCCGGGCACGTTCGAGACGGCGGCGAGTGGGCACCTCCCCCGTGACCTGTTCGCACACGGAAGGAGCAACCACCATGGCCACCGGTGAGACCGGATTCGACGACGTCACCTTCGACCTGATCTCGGTGCAGTACCACTCGCTGAAGGCCGGTCACGACTACGGCCAGTACGTCCGCGACGCCCGCAACGCCGGCCGCGACGACATCGCCGAGTTCTTCGAGACCGTCCAGAAGCAGGACGCCGAGCGCGCCCACACCGCGCACCGCTTCCTCAAGGAGCTCGGGGGCACCGACAACACGTCGCCGCAGGGCTGACGTCCGGTGGGCGACGACGGCGGCAGTCCGCACCCGTCGTCCTCGCGCCGGCTGGACGACAACTGGGAGGAGCTGCTGCAGGAGCTGCGCGTGGCCCAGACGGGCGTGCAGATCCTCACCGGCTTCCTGCTGACGCTGCCGTTCAGCGACGCCTTCGAGGACGTCCCGCAGCACTCACGCGTCGTGTACGGCTGCGTGCTGGGCTGCGCCGTCGTCGCCACCCTGCTGCTGCTCACGCCGGTCGCGCTGCACCGCGCGCTGTTCCGGCGTGGGCAGCGGCCCTGGCTGGTCGAGACCGCCGACGGGGTCGCCCGCGCCGGTCTCGTCGCCATGGCGCTGGCCAACATCGGTGCCGTCTGGCTGATCCTGGACTTCGTCTTCGGCGCCGCGGTCGCCTGGGGCTTCAGCGCCTTCCTCGTGCTCGGCCTGCTGGCCGGCTGGGTGGTCGTGCCGATGCTGCGGCGACGGGCCGCCGACGATGGTTGAACCGGCGCTCCGCTGGGCACGGACGGAGCATGACGACGTCCGCCCCGCTCGACCGATCCCTGCAGGCGCTGACCGACGGCTACACGTTCTGGCTGCACCTGCGTCCCGAGCCTCGCGCCACCGTCCGCACCCGCCTGCTCGGCTCGCGCGCCGTCTCGATCAGCGGCGCCGACGCGGTGCGCTTCTTCTACGAGACGCCGGGCCTGGAGCGCTCGACCGCGCTGCCCGAGCCGGTCGTCGGCACGCTCTTCGGCAAGGGCGCGGTGCACACCCTCGACGGCGACGACCACCGCCACCGCAAGCAGCTGTTCACGTCCCTGCTCGACGCCAAGGCGGCCTGGACGATCAGCGGCAACGCGGTCGAGGGCTGGCGCCGCCGCGCGGCCGGCTGGGACGGCGAGGTCGACCTCGGCGTGGCCGCCCGCTCGGTGCTGCTCGAGGCCGTCACGTCGTGGGCCGGCGTCGAGGTGGACGACCTGGGCCTGCGGTCCCGCGACATGATGCTCATGGTCGACGGCTTCGGGAACGCCGGCGCCCGCGGCCACGTCAAGGCCCGCCGGGCCCGCGGCCGCAGCGAGCGCTGGATCGCCCAGCAGGTGCGCCACGCCCGCGAGGGCGCCCCGCTGCCCACCCCGCTGTCGGACGTCGCCCGGCACCGCGACCGTGACGGCAACCTGCTCGACGAGCGGGTCGCCGCCGTCGAGGTGCTCAACGTGCTGCGCCCGACCACGGCCGTGTCGTGGTTCGTGGTCGGCGGCGCGTACGCGTTCGAGCGCTTCCCGCACCTGCGTCAGGGCCTGCTCGACGGCGACTTCAGCGCGCTCGACCTGGCCCACGAGCTGCGCCGCCGGCTGCCGTTCGCGCCGTACCTCGCCGCCCGGGCGACGCGTGAGCTCGAGCACCGCGGCACCCGCATCCCGGCCGGGGCGCTCGTCGTCCTCGACCTGTGGGGCACCGACCACGACCCGGGCCTGTACGAGCGCCCGGACGCGTTGGACCCGACGCGCTTCAGCGGCCGCGAGCCCACCCCGTACGACCTGGTGCCGCAGGGCGGGGGCGACCGCGAGCGCGGGCACCGCTGCCCTGGCGAGGACGTGACGATCGCGCTGCTCGTCGCCCTGCTGCCCGAGCTCGCGCGGCTGCCGTTCCGGCTGACCGGCTCCACCCGCATCCCCATGGACCGGATGCCCCCGCACCTGTCAGGCCGTTCCGTCGTGCAACCTGCCGACGCCTGAGCCATGCTCGCCACGAGACGAAGGAGAACCATGACCGCCGACCCGATCAGCCCCGACCCGGACGCCACCCCCGAGCACCAGCTCGACCCCGCCGAGGAGAACCCCCAGGCGGACGACCCCGCCGACGCGCCGGAGAACCAGCCGACCGCGGCTCCCGCGGAATGACGGCGACGGTCGACCCCACCACCACGGCGACCACGACGTCGCGCCCCGTCGTCGTGGCGTCCGTGCCGGGCTCGCACGTCTACGTCCGTCACCTCGACCCGGTGACGCCCACGGGCCAGGTGGTCCACCTGGACGACCCCGACCCGCACGACCCGCGCCGTCCGGCGGGGGCCCAGTGGTGGCCGCCGGTGATGCTCGATCCCGCGTGGGCCGAGACGACCGACGCCGACCTCGTGCACCTGCAGTTCGGCTTCGACGCCCGCTCCCCCGAGGACCTCGCCGCCTGGACGCAGGTGCTGCGCCGGCGCGGCATCCCGCTGGTCTACACCGTCCACGACCTGCGCAACCCGCACCACGAGGACCGCACGCTGCACGACGCCCAGCTGGACGTGCTCGTCCCCGCCGCCGACGCGCTGGTCACGCTGACGCCCGGCGCCGCCGACGAGATCCGCCGCCGGTGGGGCCGTGACGCGCTCGTGCTGCCGCACCCGCACGTCGTCGAGGCCGACACCGTCGCCCGGCTGCGCGCCGAGCGCGAGCAGCGCGACCCCGAGCCGTTCCGCGTCGGCGTGCACGTCAAGAGCCTGCGGGCGGGCATGGCGCCGCACCGCGTCCTGCCCGTGCTGGTCGAGACCGTCGACCGCCTGCCCGGCGCCGTGCTGCAGGTCAACGGCCACCACGACGTCCTCACCCCCGGCGGCGCCCGCTTCGACGCCGACCTGTCCGGCTTCCTGCACGAGCAGGCCGCGGCCGGACGCGTCGACCTGCGCGTCCACGACTTCCTGCCCGACGACGAGCTGTGGCGCTACCTGGCCTCGCTTGACCTGTCGGTGCTCCCCTACCGGTTCGGGACGCACTCGGGCTGGCTCGAGGCGTGCCGCGACCTGGGCACCACCGTCCTGGCGCCGACCTGCGGCTACCTGAAGGAGCAGGGCCCGGTGCTCACGTACGAGCACGAGGAGCAGCACTTCGACGCCGGCTCGCTGCGGGCCGCCGTCGAGCAGGCCTACGCCGAGCGCCCCCAGCTGGGCGCGTCGTGGGACGAGCGGGTCCAGCAGCGGCAGGAGGTCGCCGACGCCCACCTCCGCCTCTACCGGGGGCTGGGGAAATGACGTTACGCATCTGCCTGGTCGCGTCGAGCCGGTTCCCGGTCGCCGAGCCGTTCGCCGGCGGGCTGGAGGCGCACACCGCGTCGCTGGCTCGGGCGCTGCGCCGGCGCGGGCACGAGGTGTCGCTGTTCGCGGCGCCCGGCTCCGACCCGTCCCTGGACGTGCACGAGCTGCCGCTGCAGCCGTTCGCGTCCAGCGACGCCGCGCGCTCCGACGTGGGGGCGCCGCCCGAGACCTGGATGCGTGAGCACCACGCCTACCTGGGGCTCATGCTCGACCTGGCCCGTGAGGGACGCCGCCGCTTCGACGTCGTCCACAACAACAGCCTCCACCACCTGCCCGTCGCGATGTCGTCGGCACTGGAGATCCCGGTGGTGACGACGCTGCACACGCCGCCGGTGCCGTGGCTGGAGTCGGCGATGCGGTACGCCGATCCGAGCGCCGCGTTCGTGGCGGTGAGCGAGTACACGTCGCGGTCGTGGTCGCACGCGGTGTCGAGCTCGGTCGTGCTCAACGGCATCGACGCGGCAGCATGGCCGGCGGGCCCGGGCGGCGAGCGAGCCATCTGGTCCGGCCGCCTGGTGCCGGAGAAGGCGCCGCACGTGGCCATCGACGCGGCGCTGCAGGCCGGCGTCCCGATCGACCTGGCCGGCCCCGTGCTCGACCCCAACTACGCACGCGAGCACGTCTGGCCGCGGCTGGGCCCGGACGTCCGCTACCTGGGGCATCTGCGCCAGTCCGACCTCGCGACCGCGGTCGGACGCGCCCGGGTCGCCATCGTGACGCCGGAGTGGGACGAGCCGTACGGGCTCGTGGCTGCCGAGGCGATGAGCTGCGGCACCCCCGTCGCGGCGCTGCGCCGCGGCGCGCTGCCGGAGGTGGTCGACGAGGTCACCGGACGCCTCGCGGAGCCCGGCTCGACCGCCGCCCTGGCCCGCGCGATCGCCGACGCGGCTGTCCTCGACCGCGCCCGGGTGCGCCGCCGCTCGGTCGAGCGGTTCGCGCTCGACCGCATGGTCGCCGACTACGAGCACGTCTACGCCCGCGCGATCGGACGTCCGGTGGCGGCGTGATCGGCTACTACGTCCACCACGTCGGGGCCGGGCACCTGCACCGGGCCACCGCGCTGGCCGAGGTGCTCGACCTGCCGGTCACGGGGCTGTCGTCGCTGCCCCGCCCGGCCGGCTGGCGTGGCCCGTGGGTCGAGCTGCCCCGCGACGACCACGACCCCGCGCCCACCGGGGTCGACGCGAACGGGCGCCTGCACTGGGTGCCCGAGCACGACGCCGGGCTGCGCGGCCGCATGGCGCGGCTCTCGGCCTGGATCGGCGAGGCCGCCCCGGCGCTGCTGGTGAGCGACGTGTCGGTCGAGGTCTCGCTCCTGGCCCGGCTGCACGGCGTGCCCGTGCTGGGCGTCGTGCTGCCCGGCGACCGCAGCGACGACGCCCACCGGCTCGGCCTGGACGTGTGCGACGCGCTCGTCGGGCTGTGGCCCGAGGGCTCGCCCGACCTGGCCACCGGGCTGGCCGAGGCCCAGCGGGCGCGGTTGCACCGGGTGGGTGCGCTGTCGCGCTTCCCCGTGGCCGCGCCGGCGCCGCGACGTCCCGGGCCCCGGCGCGTCA
This sequence comes from Aeromicrobium massiliense JC14, assembly GCF_000312105.1. Lineage (GTDB taxonomy): Bacteria > Actinomycetota > Actinomycetes > Propionibacteriales > Nocardioidaceae > Aeromicrobium > Aeromicrobium massiliense. The sequence goes on along the minus strand of NZ_HE978637.1, from coordinate 371,509 downwards.
CCGTGCTGGCCGGGCGCGGCGGCGCGTTCGACCCAGCCGTGCTCGCCGCCGCCCAGGAGCAGACGCCGGACTGGGCGTGGACGCTGCTCGGCGGCGGCACCTGGGTCGACGACCCGTGGCGGGCGGTCGTCGACGCCGACGTCGTCGTCACCCACGCCGGCCAGAACGCGCTCGCCGAGGTGGCCGCGGCCCGGCGCCCGGCGGTCGTCCTGCCGCAGGACCGGCCGCACGCCGAGCAGGCCACGACGGCGTCCGTGCTCGCGTCCGGCGGCTGGCCGGTGCTGGTCGAGCCGACCGCTCCGGCGGACGGCTGGGCCGAGCGGCTCGAGCGGGCCGCCGCCCTGGACGGCTCCGCGTGGGCCGGCTGGTGCGACGGGCACGCGGCCGAGCGGTTCGCCGACGTCGTCCGGTCGATGCTGCCGGCCCGTCCACGGGCGGTGAGCGCGTGACCCCCGGCCTGGCCACGCTCGTCCACGGCCGTCGGGCGCACCTGGCCAACCAGCACGCGCTGGTGCGCCGCCAGCACGACGGGCCGTACGTCGTCGTGGCGATGGACGACCCCGAGACCGCCGCCTGGGCCCGGGCGTTGCCCGCTCCCCCGCGCGTCGTCGAGATCGGCCGCGAGCCGCTCGGCCTGCCACTCGCCGCGGCACGCAACCTGGCCGCCCGCACCCTGCAGCAGCTCGGCGCCGACGTGCTCGTGCTGCTCGACGTCGACTGCCTGCCCGGCCCCGGCCTCGTCCGGGGCTACGCCGACGCGGTGGTCGAGCGGCCGGACGTCGTCTGGTCCGGGCCGGTGACCTACCTGCCGCCCGCGCCCGCCGGCGGATACCCGCTGGACGACCTCGGACGGCTCGACGCGCCGCACGCAGCGCGTCCCGCGCCTGGCCCGGGCGAGACGCAGGTCGGCGGCGACCCCGACCTCTTCTGGTCGCTCTCGTTCGCGCTCCACGCGGACGCCTGGCACGCCGCGGGCGGGTTCGACGAGGCGTACGTCGGCTACGGCGGCGAGGACACCGACTTCGGTCACCGCGTCGTCCGCGCCGGGCTGCAGCACGGCTGGGTCGGCGGCGCCCGCGCGTACCACCAGCACCACCCCACGACGTCCCCACCGGTGCAGCACGTGGCCGACGTCGTGCGCAACGGGCGGCTGTTCCGCGACCGCTGGGGGCGCTGGCCGATGACCGGCTGGCTGGACGCGTTCGAGGAGCGCGGCCTCGTGCGGCGCACCGGCGACGACTACGAGGTCGTCGAGCCGGCCCACGCGTAGACCGCGGCCGAGGGGGTACACGCTCGCCATGAACGAGGAGCGCACCCCCACCGAGCGTGCCGTGACCGTCGCCGCCGGCGGTGCCGGAGCCGTGCTGGCCGGCGTCTTCGGCGCCTGGGCCCGCTTCCGTGGCAAGCCGCTGCACCCGGACGGTGGCGTGCGCCAGGGCCGGCTCGAGCGCGAGGGCAGCACCACGCGCACCGGCGTCCCGTGGATCGACGAGCCCGGCACCGACGACTGCCTCGTCCGGTTCTCACGGGCCAGCGGGGTGCCGGCTCCGCTGCCGGACGTCCACGGCATCGCGCTGCGCGTGCCCAGGCGCGACGGCGGCCACGGCGACGTGCTGGTCTCGACCACGGGCACGGGCCGCCTGACCCGCTTCCTGCTCGTCGCCACGCGCGAGACCACCGGCGCCGCGCACACGACGCTCGTCCCCTACCGCACGCCGACGGGGCCGCTGCTGCTCGCGTTCTTCCCCCGCGACGAAGAGACCTTCCGGCTCGCCCACGCCCGCCCGCGCGGCATGTGGACGCCGTTCGCGACGCTGCACGTCGCCGGCCCGGCGAGCACCGTGGACGACGAGGAGATCGCGTTCGACCCGATGACCAACCGGCTGCCGGGTCTGGAGCAGTACCCCTGGGTGGCGAAGCTGCGCGAGGGCGCCTACCGCGCGTCCCGCCGCGCCCGCCACGACGACCGCAAGCACCCGTAGCGCGTCCCGCTGGGCGGTGAGTCATCCACCACGTCTCTCTGGGGGCGGTGAGTGATCCACCAGGTCGCTCTGGGGGCGGTGAGTCACCCACCACGACGCCCCATCGGGTGGTGGATGACTCACCGCCCGCCGGCTGGAGCGTCAGGCCGGGCGGCGGACCTCGAGCAGGCAGCCGCGCTCGCCGTGCTCGCGCACGCCGCCGGGCACGAGCCGCGGCCAGCGTCCGTCGGCGATCTCCGCGGCGATCGGCCCGTGCTGCTCGGGGCCGAGCTGCAGCACGGCGGCTCCGCCGGGCAGCAGGTGCGCACCGATGACGTCCAGGCACAGCCGGGCCAGGTCGAGCCCGTCGTCGCCGCCGTCGATGGCCAGCTGCGGGTCGGCCGGAAAGCGGCGCAGGTCCGACGAACGCACCCACGGCGGGTCGGCCACGACGAGCGCGAACCGCTCGTCGGCAGCGACGACCTCGCGCATGTCGCCCTCGCGCACCTCGACGCGGTCGGCGAGGCCGTTGCGCTCGGCGTTGGCGGTGGCGTACTCGACCGCGACCGGGTTCACGTCGACCATGACGAGGTGGCGGTCGGACGCCGCGACGGCGAGCAGGCCGATGTGGCCGGCACCCGCGCACAGCTCCAGCACCGGGCCCTCGGGCGCCTCAGCGAGCAGGTCGGCGGCCCACTGCGACTGCGCCTGCGTCCACGCCCGCGGCTCGAGCACCCGGTCGTCGAAGTCGATCTCCAGGGGGCCGAAGGTCGTGGTGCGCGGCTCGGTCGTCTGCATGCCTGGACGCTAGCGCGACCGGCCCGCCTCGGCCCCTCGAGCACCCTCCCCCGAGCCGTCCGTCCCGCTCGCGCTGAGCGTGACGTTCCGGGGCGGAAACGGGAACATCCACCCCCGGAACGTCACGTTCAGCGCGAACGGAACCTCTCACCCGGGGAGAGTCAGAGGACGCGGAGGCCGGAGACCTTCCAGGTGTCGCCGTCGCGGCGGGCGTCGACGACGAGCTGGGCCGCGGCGACGGACGCCTCCTGGTCGGTGGCGCGCCGGCTGGTCTGGTCCAGGAAGACGAGCAGCGTGGCCTCGTCGCCGCGCAGCTCCTGCACCGCGGCGGCCTGCACCTCGACGTCCATGACGAGCTGCTGGTCCTTCGCCCGCTCCAGCAGCGAGGCGAACAGCGTCTCGTGCTCGTCGCGGGCCGTGCCGACGAGCAGCTCCTCGGCCGCCGCCCGGGTCTGGTCGGGCGAGCCGGCGTCGTAGGCCAGCACGCGGGTCAAGATGGTCGAGACCTCGCGCTGCACGGTGCCGCTGTCGGTGACGTCGACGACGGCGCCGTTGCGGGCCGCGTCGGTCGAGCGCTCCTGCCACACCGCGCCCCACGCGACGAGGCCGCCGACCAGCGCGACGACGGCGAGCGCGACCACGATCGTCCGGCGGGTCATGCCGCCCCCACCGCGACCTGGCCGAGGTCCTCGAGCAGCCAGCGTCCGTCGGTGCGGACGAGCTGCGCGCTGAACCGGTTGCGCTTGAGCTCGGGCTCGGCGTCGGGCGTCGCGCCGTCGGCGATCGACACCTCGACCGCCGCGATGACGGTGGCACTGTCGTCGTCGAGCTCGAGCACCGCCGCCTCGAGCACCTCGGCGGTGCTGATCTTCTGCTGGTCGAGGAGCAGCTGGCGGTCCTGCTCGCCGGCCTGCACGAGCTGGTCGTGCAGGGTGCCGGTGCTGGCGTCGGCCCAGGCCTCGAGCCCGGCGTCGACGTCACGGTAGTCGAGCGAGTTGAGCGTGGCCACGTGCTTCGTGGCCGCGGCGACCACCTCGTCGCGCGCCTGGGCCCGCTCGAGCCGCTCGTCACCAGCCGTCGCGCGCCAGGCCACGAGCCCGGTGACGAGCACCAGGGCGCCCAGGACGAGCAGCAGCACGGGCCAGCGGCGCCTCACCGGCGGCCCTCGCGCACGCGGCCCCAGCTGTCGGGGATGGCCTGCGGACCGCGCACGCCGGTGCCGGTGCTCGGCGACGCGGTGCAGCCGGCGCGCGTGTTGAACGGCCTGCCCGCGCTGGCGTCGAGCCCGCCGCGCACCGGGGTGCCGGCGTAGCCGCTCGTGCACGGCACCGGGTTCGTGTAGGTCTGGGCCAGGCCGAGGTCGAGCCCCTGCGAGCCGGTGACCGCCCAGGTGACGCTGACCGCCTCGGGCAGCCGGATCAGCGCGTCGCGCATGCCGGCACCGTTCTCGCCGAACGCCTTCACCGGCGCGACGAGCCGGTCGAACAGCGTCCCGAGCGGGCCGCCGACCTGGCGGACGAGCTGGTCGGTCTGCTCGGCGGCCCCGGGCGCCGCGCCGATGAGCGTGCGCAGGTCACGGTCGCTGTCGGCGAGCGTCACGGAGAAGTCGCGCAGGTCGGTGCTGAAGCTGGTGATGCTCGTGGCCGACTCCTGCTGCGTGGTGAGCACACGATCGGCGGTCTCGACCAGCCGCTGGGTGTTGAGGAAGCCGCGGTCGGCCGTGCGCACGAGGTCACGGGACGTGTCGAGCAGCCGGCCGAGGTCCTGGCCCGCGCCGCGCGACGCCTCGTAGCCCTCGTCGATGACGGTCGTGAGTGCGTCCTGCGGCACGGACGCGCTGAAGTCGCGCCCGCTGCGCAGCACCTGCTCGATCGGCTGCGGCATCTGCGCCTGCATGCCGTCGAGCTCGGCACCGTCGGCCAGCGGCTCGCCGGTGCCGCCGCCGCGCAGGTCGAGGTACTGCTCGCCGATCGCGGAGCGGTTGGCGACGGCCGGCTCGACGTCGGACGGGATGACGGGGGCGCCGGCGTCGATGCGCAGCACCGCGGTCGTGCCCTCCTCGGTGGCCTCGAGCGAGCCGATGCGGCCCACCGGGACGCCGCGGAACGTCACCTCGCCGTTGTCGAACAGGCCGCCGGCCTCGGGCAGGGTCACCGAGACCTCGTAGCCTCGGTTGAACGGGTCGATGCCCACGTAGCGCGCGCCGAGGTAGGACGTGGCCACCAGCCCGAGCACGACGAACGCGACGAGCTGCAGCTTCATGCGTCGGGTGAGCATCAGTCCTGCTCCTTCGGGTCGGCGGACACGGACGGCGTCGCCGGGGCCGGGCTGCTCGGCGTCGCGCTCGGCGTGACGCTGGGCGACGCGCTCGGAGACGGGGTGGCCCGCGGCGTGGCGCTCGGCGACGGCGTCGCCGACGGGGACGCGCTGGGCGTCGGGCGCACCGGTGACGGGACGGCCTTCGCCGCCTCCTCGTCGTCGTCCTTCGCCCTCGGCACGTAGCGCGACTGCGTGCGCCCGGTGCTGGCCGCCACCTGCGGCCAGTCGCACGACGCGTCGGTGCAGCCGGCCGGCTGGGTGCGGAACTTCGTGGTGAGGAAGACGTTGAGGTAGTCGCCCTTCACCGCGCCGAGCACCGAGTCCGGGAACGGGTAGGTCAGCAGGATCTCCAGGGAGCGCGGCAGGTCGCTGCCGGCGGCGCCGAGCTGCTGCAGCACGGGGGCGAGCAGCTCGAGGTCCGCGACGATGTCGGCCTGCGCCTTGTCGAGCGTCTCGACCGTGACGTCGGACAGGTCGTCGAGCGCGGCCAGCATCCGCACCAGGTCCTCGCGCTGGTCGGCGAGCGCGGCGAGGCCTGGCTCGAGGTCCTCCAGCGCGGTGGCGATCTTGTCCTGGTCGGCCTCGAGCGTCGTCGACAGCGCGGCGAGCGAGTCGATGGCGGCGGTGACCGACTCCTTGCGCTCGTCCAGGCCGGACGTGAACGTGGCCATCTCGTCGAGGAACGCCTTGATCTGCTGCGGGTCGTCGCCGGCCTGCTGCAGCTCGCGCGAGATCTCCTGGAACTGCCCGACACCGCCACCGTTGAGGACGAGCGACAGCGCGCCGAGCACCTGCTCGACCTGGGCGCTCTGCGAGGTGGCCTCGTCGCCGAGGTGGTCGCCGTCCTCGAGCTCGCCGGCACCGGGCTGGGCCGGACGCACGAGGGCGACGTACTTCTCGCCGAGCAGCGACGTCTGCTGCAGCCGCGCGGTGGTGCCGGCCGGCAGCTCGACGTCGCCGTCGACGACCAGCTCGACCCGCGCGCTGCGCCCGCCGGGGGCGAGCTCGATGCTGCTGACCCGGCCCACGGCGACGTCGTCGACCCGCACGCCCGACTGCGGCACGAGGTCGAGCGCGTCCGCGAAGTCGGCGGTCAGCGTGATCGGGTGGTCGCCGACGTCGGCGCCACCGGGCAGCGGGGTGTCGTAGACGCCGCCGCCGAGAGCGCTGCACCCGCCGAGCGCGAGCGCGGCCACGACGACGCCGGCGCGCCGGGTCCAGCGGTTCATCGCTCCCCCTCGATCAGGACGGGCGGGGCGTCGGCGGACGACCGGCCCGACTGCCCGGCGTCCGACCAGATGGTCAGCTCGTTGAGGTTCGCGCGGCCGTCCATCGTGCCGGTGGCCGGGTCGTAGCTGCGCAGGAAGTTCTGCACCACGACCGGCGCCGTGCGGATGGCCTCGGCGAGCGAGCGCGACTGGCGCGACAGCGCCGCGACCGGGCCGGTCAGCCCGTCGACGCTGGTGCGCAGCGCCTCGCGGTTGTCGCCGATGAATCCCTCGACGTCGCCGAGCGCGACGCCCAGCGTCCTGACCGCCTCGGCCAGCTCGTCGCGGTCGTCGGACAGGTAGTCGGCGACCGAGGCGAGCGAGCGGTTGACGTTCGCGATCTCGCGGTCGTTGTCGACGAGCATGTCGTTGAGGGAGGCGAGGTTCGCGACCGTTGCGAAGAAGTCCTCGTCGGACTCGCTGAGCGTCTGCGTGGCCCTGCCCAGCTCGGTGACGAGGGTGTTGATCTCCTCGCCGTTGCCGTCCAGGTTCTTGGCCGCCACCTCGAGCAGGCGCGACAGCGAGCCGTCCTTGTTGGCGCCCTTCGGGCCCAGGCGCGTGGCGATGTCGTCGAGGCTGGCGTACAGCTCGTCGATCTCGACCGGGACGCCGGTGTCCTCGCGGTCGATGACCGCGCCGTCCTCGAGCGCCGCGCCGCCGCGGTACGGCTCGGTGAGCTGCACGTAGCGGTCGCTGACCAGCGTCGGCGACACGATGACCGCCTTGGTGTCGGCGGCGACCTTCTGGTCCGCGTCGAGCTCCATCGAGACGCGGACGGAGTCGCCGTCGGGCTCGACCGCGGTGACCGTGCCGACCGGGACGCCGAGCACCGCGACGTCCGAGCCCGGGTACAGGCCGATGGTGGAGACGAACATCGCCTCGACCGTCGTGCGCTCCCCGTCGGCCACGGCTCGCCAGGTGAGGCCGCCCGCGACCAGGACGGCCGCGGCGGCGATGGTCGCGCCGAGCCGGCGCAGCGTCCTGCGGCTCACTGGCCGCCTCCCTTCGCCGGCGCACACGTGCGCTGGACGTCGTTCTGCAGCACGGGCGCGCCGGTGGCGTCGAACAGGCCGCAGACGTACGAGTCGACCCAGTGGCCGTTGCCGGTGGCCGAGGCCAGCACCCGGTAGTACGGGCCGAGCTGCGAGACGGCCTTCTCGAGCTGCTTCTCGTTGCGGTCGAGGATGCCCGCGACCGTGTCGAGCTGCTTCAGGGCCGGGCGCAGCTGCTCGCTGTTGTCGGCCACGAGGCCGCGCAGCTGCACGGCCAGGCGGCGGGTGCCGGTGAGCATGTCGTGGATCGCCCGGCGCCGGGTCTTGAGCTCGGCGAGCAGCGCGTCGCCGCCCTGCACGATGCCGGCCAGCTCGGCGTTGCGGTCGGCGAACGTCCTGGTCACGTCGTTGCTGGACGCCAGCAGGTCGGCGATCTGCTCGTCGCGGCTGGAGACGGTGCGCGACAGGTCGGCCAGGCCGTCGACCATGGTGCGGACGCTCTCGGGGGTGTCGCGGAACGCCCGGCTCAGGACGTCGAAGCTCTTCGCCATCTGGTCGGTGTCGATGTCGCCGACCGTGGTCGACAGGTCCGACAGCGCGGCCGAGACGTCGTACGGCGTCGTGGTGCGCTCGACCGGGATGGCCCCGTCGAGCTCGCCGCGGCCACCCGGCTCCAGGCTGAGGAACTTCTGCCCGAGCAGCGTCTTGACCTTCACGGCGGCGCTGGTCTGGTCACCGAGGCGGACGTCCTTGACCCGGAACTTCACCGCGACGACGTCCTCGTCGAGCCCGATCTCGGTGACCTCGCCGACCTTCACGCCGGCGACGCGCACCTCGTTGCCCTCGCGCAGGCCGCCGGCCTCGGCGAACCGGGCCTCGTGCACGGTGCCGCCGCCGACGACCGGCAGCGCCTCGGCGTAGTAGGTCGCGGCGAACACGAGCGTCATGGCCAGCAGGCCGGCGATCGCGACGACGACGCGGTTCCGCTCGGCGAACGCGGTGGGGAATCGCTTCATCACTGGCACCTCCCGGCGACGGGCTTGGCCCCGACGTCGCCGACGTAGCCCTCGGGCACGGGGATGCGGCCCTCGATCGAGCACACGTAGAAGTTGAGCCACGAGCCGTAGCTGCCGATCCGGCCGATGCGGTCGATCTTGGTCGGCAGGGTCTGCAGGAACTTCTCGAGCGTGGCCGAGTCGGCGGCCAGGTTGCCCGACAGCGCGCCGAGCCCGGCGATGGAGTCCTTGAGCGGCGCCCGGCCGTCCTCCAGGAGCTCGGCGACGCTGACGCCCAGGTCGCCCAGCCCGTCGGCGGCGTCGCCGATCGTCTTGCGGTCCTCGGCCAGGCCGGTGACCAGGCGGTCGAGCGTGACGACGGTCTGGTCGAGCTGGCCCGAGCGCTGCTGCACGGTGCCGAGCACGGACGACAAACTGTCGACGAGCTCGCCGATCACCTGGTCCTTCTCGGCCAGCGTCGACGTGAGGCTCGCGGTGCTCGACAGCAGCGTCTCGACCGTGGCGCCCTCGCCCTGGAACACCGAGATCACCTGGGCGCTGAGCGTGTTGACGTCGTCGGGGTCGAGCAACCGGAACAGCGGCTGGAAGCCGTTGAACAGCACGGTGAGGTCGAGCGCCGGCCTGGTCTCGTCGAGGCCGAACGTGTGCCCGGCCTCCAGCGCCTTGCCGGCCTCGGCCGCCGGCGGCTGCTCCAGCGCGACGTACCGCTGGCCGACGACGTTGCGGAAGCGCAGCTGCGCGGTGGTGCCGGCGGCCAGCTCGACGTCGTCGCGGACGGTGAACGACACCTTCGCGACGCTGTCGTCGGCGACCGAGACGTCCTGCACCGTGCCGACCTTCACGCCGGCGACGCGCACGTCGTCGCCCTTGTTCAGGCTGGTGGCGTCGCTGAACAGCGCGGTGTAGCCCTCGCCGGAGCCGCCCGCGGAGTTGCGGATGGTGGCGGCGAGCGCCGCGGTGGCGGCGATCGTGACGAGCGTGAACACCAGGCTCTTGATGACGACGGCCCTCATCGCAGGCTCACCTCCGTGCCGCGCAGGGTGGGCCCGACGAGCAGGCTCCCCCAGTCCGGGTAGTCCGAGGGCGCCATCGCCCGGGTGGGCGCGAGCAGCTCGGCGATCAGCTGGTTCTCGGCCGGCGAGTTCGCCTCGCCCAGGCCGCTGGCGGCCGCGAGCGTGCTCGCGTCGACCTGGGCGTTGGGCGGGGCCGGGATGGCAGCGGGTGCCGTCGACGCCGAGGCGCCCGCGGCCGGGGCCGGACGCGTGCCGGTCTGCCCGGTCACGTACGGGCACCGGGGCGCGCCGCTGCTGGTGATCGTGGGCTTGTCGCCGGCCAGGTAGCGGCCCTGGCCCTCGACGACGTTGAGCGTCACGTGGAGGCCGGGCTCGGACGTGCCCCTGCCGAGCACGTCGTCCATGACCGGGACGAGCTGGCGGGTCGCCTTGAGCAGGCACGGGAACTGCACCGCGTACGGCTCGACGGCGGCCAGCGCGGAGCGGCTCTCGTCGGCCAGCACGACGATGCGGCCCTGGTTCCTCCCCAGCCATGCGTCGGTGCTGCGCGACATGCTCGTCACCGAGGCGTAGACGTCGGCCAGGCCCTTGCGCTCCTCGACCAGCGTCTTCGTCGTGGTGGTCATCGAGTCGAGCGCGTCGAGCAGGTCGGGCAGCGCGGTCTCGTAGGTGTCGGCGACGTCGGCCAGCTTGGCCAGGTCGTCGGCGATCTGCGGCACGAGCGGGTTGATGCGCTTCAGGTAGGCCTGCCAGTCGTCGAGCGTGCCGGCGATGTCGTCGCCGCGCCCGCGGAGCATGGCGGCGAGCTCGCCGAGCGTGGCCGAGAGCTTCTCGGGCTGGATCGACTGCAGCACCGGCAGCAGCTCGTCCAGCACCTCCTCGAGCTCGACCGCCTCGTCGCTGGTGTCCTGGCGCAGCGTCGTGCCGGCCGTGACGCCGGTGGCGCCGGCCTGCTGCGGCCGGACGAGCGCGACGAACCGCTCGCCGAACAGCGTCTTGGGCAGCAGCCGGGCGGTGGTGCCCTGCGGCAGCGACTCGGCGGTGTCGGGGTCGAGGGCCAGGGTGAGCGTGGCGCCGTCAGCCGACGAGCGCACCTGCTTCACCTCGCCGACCGGGACGCCGTTGAGCTTCACGTCCGAGCCCTTCTTGAGCGCGTTGCCGACGGCGGCGGTCTCGAGCGTCACGTCGACGCTGGGCACGAACGTGCGCTGGTAGGCCATGCCGGCCACGACGAGCAGCGCGGCGGCCAGCAGCAGGTAGCCCAGGCCGAGCAGGGCGTCGAGGATGCGCGGGCGGGCGGTCATCCGGCGATCCGCACGGTCGTGGTGGTGCCCCACAGCGCCATCGACAGCACCAGGTCGAGGATCGCGACGGTGACGATGCTGCGCCGCACCGCGGTGCCGACCGCCACGCCCACGCCCGCCGGCCCGCCGGTCGCGCGGAAGCCGAGACGGCAGTGGATGAGGATGATCAGCACCGAGAACACGAGCACCTTCGCGAACGACAGCAGGATGTCGATCGGCGGCAGGAACAGGTTGAAGTAGTGGTCGTACGTGCCCGCGGACTGGCCGTAGAGGTAGACCGTCACCAGCCGCGAGCCGAGGTAGGACGTCAGCAGGCCGATCACGTACAGCGGGATGATCGCGATGAACCCGGCGATCACCCGCGTGGTGACCAGGTACGGGATGCTCGGCACGGCCATGACGTCGAGGGCGTCGACCTCCTCGTTGATGCGCATGGCGCCGAGCTGGGCGGTGAAGCCCGACCCGACGGTGGCCGACAGCGCGAGCGCTGCGACGAGCGGGGCGATCTCGCGGGTGTTGAAGTAGGCCGAGATGAACCCGTTGAGCGTCGAGGTGCCGATCTGGTCGAGGGCGGCGTAGCCCTGCATGCCGACCACGGTGCCGACGAACAGCGTCATGCCGACCATCACGCCGATCGTGCCGCCGATGACGGCGAGGGCGCCGGACCCGAAGCTGACCTCGGTGAGCAGGCGGGCGATGTCGCGCGGGTAGCGCACGATCGTCCGCGGGATCCAGGCGATGACCTGGCCGTGGAAGCGGATGTCCTCGCCCATGCGCGCCAGCGCGTCGACGGGGCGGTCCCACCAGCGCTTGCGGGACCCGGCGGCGAGCTCGGCCATGTCAGGCCCCCTTGCCCGGCACCAGCTGCAGGTACAGCGTGGTGACGACGAAGTTGACGAAGAAGAGCATGAGGAACGTGATGACGACCGACTGCATGACCGCCTCGCCGACGCCCTTGGGGCCGGGCGCGGTGTTCAGCCCGCGGTAGCAGGCCACGACGCCGGCGATGAGGCCGAAGATGACCGCCTTGATCTCGCCCACGATCAGGTCCTGGATCTGCGCGAGCGCGGTGAAGCTGGCCAGGTAGGCGCCCGGGGTGCCGCCCTGCACGAGGACGTTGAACACGTAGCCGCCGAGCACGCCGACCACCGAGACGAGGCCGTTGAGCAGCACGGCCGCGGCGACGCAGGCGAGCACGCGGGGCACGACCAGGCGTTGCACCGGCGAGATGCCGATGACCCGCATGGCGTCGATCTCGTCGCGGATCGTCCGGGCGCCGATCTCGGCGCAGATGGCCGCACCGCCGGCGCCGGCGATGACCAGCGTCGTGACGATCGGGGCGGCCTGCTGGACGACGGCCAGCACGCTCGCCGCACCGGTGAACGACTCGGCGCCGACCTGGCGGGTCAGCGTGCCCAGCTGCAGCGCGATGACCGCGCCGAACGGGATGGCCACCAGCATCGCCGGCACCCACGACACGCTGACCACGAACCAGAACTGCTCGAGCAGCTCGCGTCCGGCGAACGGACGCTTGAACGTCATCCGCGCCGTGTCGAGGCCCAGCGCGAACAGGTCGCCGGTGGCGGCCAGCGCGGCGCCGACCGGGCCCGGACGGGGTGGGGTCGGGACTCGTTCACGCTCGTCGTCGTCGGCGACGTACAGCGGCGCGGCGCCGCTGGCGACCCGCTCGCGGTGGCGGGTCGTGGCCGCCCGCGGCTGGCCGCTGCGCGGCACGAGCTGGCGCGGCAGAACCTCGATCGAGCGGGCGCCGGCGTGGCGTGACAGCAGCGCGGTGCCGCCCGGGAAGCCGGCCGGGTCGTCGAACCCGGGGTCGACCGGCACGTCGCGGTGGTCGGTCTCCTCGCTCATGCCGATCGGCCCCTCGGGGTCGCCGCTCATGAACTGCGAGACGACCGGGTGGTCGGTGAGCAGGAACTCCTCGCGCGGGCCGAACATGACCAGCTCGCGGCGGTACAGCATGCCGAGGTTGTCCGGCAGCGTCCGCGCGAGCTCGATGTTGTGCGTGACGACGAGCATCGTGGCGTCCGTGGCGGTGTTGACCTCCATGAGCAGTTGCGCCAGGTTCGACGTGCGCACGGGGTCGAGGCCGGAGTCGGGCTCGTCGATGAGGATGATCGCCGGGTCGGTGACCAGCGCGCGGGCCAGGCCGGCGCGCTTCTTCATGCCGCCGGAGATCTCGCCGGGCACCTTGTGCTCCTGGCCGAGCAGCCCGACGAGGTCGAGCTTCTCGTTGACGATGCGCTTGATCTCGCGCTCGTCCAGCCGGGTGTGCTCGCGCAGCGGGAAGGCGACGTTGTCGTAGACGTTCATGGAGCCGAACAGTGCGCCGTCCTGGAACAGCACCCCGAAGCGCTTGCGCATCTCCAGGCGCTGTGCCTCCTTGGCCTTCACCATGTCGACGCCGTCGACGTGGATGGTGCCGTGCTCGGGCTGCACGAGCCCCATGACGGACTTGAGGAACACCGACTTGCCGGTGCCCGACGGGCCCAGCAGCGCGGTGATCTCGCCCGGCGGGAGCGTGAGGGTCACGTCGCGCCAGATGTTCTGACGCCCGTAGCTCTTGGTGAGCCCCTCGACGACGACGGTGCCGCCCATGTTCCTCCGATCCGTGCGCGTCCCCCGAGGGCGCGCCGTGGTCTGGGTCAGGCGCCGGCCGCCCCCTCAGCCGGCCGGCGCCTGGCGACGAACGTAGGTATGGCGTGCGTCACCCCGGCTCGGTCGAACGACATCGAGCACTTTCGTAATCGTTTCGTAACCTTTCTTTGTCAGCCCCGTCACAAGAAACGACCCGGCGCAAGTCGAAGCGCCGGATCCGGCTTGTGCGGGCCCGAGCGCGCGTGCGTAGATCAGCGTGTCGCCCCCTCGACGTTCGGTGCCCAGTGCACCACGACGGGTGGGAGAGAGCAGTGACCCTCATGGAGATGCCGGCCAGACCGGAACGACCGCGCACGTACCCTTCGGCGCACGAGGTGCCGGACCACCGGCTCGACTCCCTGTGCCACCGCATCGACCAGGCGGTCGTGCGGGCCACGGGCGGCGCCACCGACGAGCTGCTTAGCGAGCTGGTGCGCGCGGCCGTCGACGCGTTCGTCGAGCACGACGCCGACGTCGAGCGCGCGGCCCGCCGGGTCGGCCCGCTCATGGACCGCATCGGCCAGCGCCAGGCGCACCGCGGCTTCACCCCCGCCGACCTGGACGCCGCGTTCGACGTCGCCCGCAGCGCCCTGCACAAGAGCCTGGACAGCGTCGTCGGCGACCTGGTCAACCGCGACGGCCAGGTCGGCCTGCGCGAGGACCTCACCACCTACCTGGCGCGCCTGCACGTGTGGGCGCGCCGCGGCCTAGACCGCACCCACCGCCTGCGCGAGCTCAGCGAGCCCGAGCGGCGCGCCCGCATGGCGACGGCCGCGTTCGGCCGGCAGTCGTCCGCCGAGCTCGTGCAGCTGGCCGCGGTGAGCGGCCTCGACCCGGCCGCGCTCGTCGTCCCGGTGATCTCGCTGGACGCTCCCCTGCCTGCCGCGCTGCTGGACGCGCCGGGGTCGATCCGGGCCGCGGAGCCCACGGCCGTCCTCGTCGCGCACACCTGGGCGCCGGAGGTGCTGGAGGCGCTCGTCGACGGCCCCGCGGTGACCGGCCCGGCCGTGCCGCTCGCCGAGGCCGGCGACGCCGTCGCGCTCACCCGGCGGGCGGTGCGCCTGTTGCGCGAGCGAGGCACGTCCGGACGTCCGCGCCTGGTGGCGTGCGAGGACCTGCTCGGCGAGCTGGTGGCCGAGAGCGACGCCCTGCTGGCCGAGCTGGCGATCCGCAAGCACCTGTCGGTGCTCGACGGCATGCCCGCCCGACGGAAGGTCGACCTGGGCGAGGTGCTGCTCATGTCGCTGGAGCTGGGCCGGCCGACGAACACGATCGCGCGCGAGCTGCACGTGCCGCCGCAGACCGCGCACAGCCGCATGAAGACGGTGCGTGAGCTGTTCGGCCAGGCGCTGGACGACCCGCTGCAGCGGCTCGAGCTCGTCGTCGCCCTGCGCGCCGCCCTCCCCCGCTGGCGCACCCACCTCTGACGCTTCCAGGTACCCGCTCCCTGAGCCTGTCGAAGGGCCCACCGGACGTCCCGGTGGGCCCTTCGCGCGTCCCCGCTCCCCGAGCCTGTCGAGGGGCCCGTTCCTCGAGCGGCACCCGCTCCCCGAGCCTGTCGAGGGGCTCCTTTCGACAAGCTCAAGGAGCGAAGGCCCGCACCCGCTCCCCGAGCCGCGGCCGCGCTCCCCGAGCCTGTCGAGGGGCTTCGACAAGCTCAGCCACCGGACGCCGGCGAGCCGCACCCGCTCCCCGAGCCTGTCGAGGGGCCCGCTCCCCGAGCTTGTCGAGGGGCTCCTTTCGACAAGCTCAAGGAGCGCACCCCGCTCCCCGAGCCGCACCACGCTCCCCGAGCCTGTCGAGGGCCCTCACGCACGACGGAGGGGGCCGGGCCCGCAGGCCCGACCCCCTCCGCGGGTGGTGCTACTTGCTGACCTTCACCCGCACGGCGCCCGTGGCCCGGGCGTTGTAGCGGGCGTCACCGGCGTAGACGGCCTTGACCGTCCAGGTGCCCTTCGCCAGCTTCCGCAGGGTCAGGTCGACGGTGCCGTTGGAGCGGACGTTGCCGCGCACGGTGTACCGCTTGCTGCCCTTCTGGATGGTCACGGTCACGCGGCCGCCGGCTCGCACCGGGCCCGCGCCGCGCACGGTGACGCGGACCTTGCCGGCCTTGCGGCTGGTGGGCTTCTTGGTGACCTTGGCCGCCGCCGAGACGTTGGCCTTCACGACCCGCAGGCCGAGGTTGCGGTACGACGCGAGGTGCGTGCCGTCGCCGCTGTAGGTGACCCGCAGCGTGCGGCTGGCCGGGGCCAGCGTCCGCGGCAGGGTGACGACCGCACGACCGCGGCTGACCGCGGCCCGGACGTTCACGCCCGACCCGGCCACCGTCACGGTGCCACCGGCAGGGCTGCCGCCACGGACCGTCACCGTCCAGCGCACGGTCGAGCCGTACGCGGCGGTGGTGGCACCCGAGACGGCCACGGACGTGCTGGCCTTCGGCACCGTCGCCGGAGCGACGTTCGCCGTCGCCGCCGAGACATCCGTCGCGGTCTCACCGAGCAGCGCGCCCGTGGTGCGCAGCGCGATCTTCTTGCCCACCTGAGCCACCGTCGGCACGAACGTGGTGCCGGTGGCACCCGCGATCGCCTCCCCGTCGGCGAGCCACTGGCGCGTGACGGTCGCAGCGCCGGTGTTGAACCGCGCGGCCGTACCGGTCAGCGTCTGGCCGACCTTCGCCGTGCCCGTCACCGTTCCCTTGCGGAACACAGCGAGCGGGTCCTCCGGCTGGATCGGGCCGATTGGCGCAGAGGTGTCGACGACCTGCTCGTCGCCGAGCCGCAGTGTCGTGCGCAGCACGAGCGTCTCGCCGACGTGGTCGTCGGTCAGGACGAGGTTGGCAGTCGTCGCAACGACGTTGCCGTCGGAGTCCAGCCAGGCGATCGCAGACGTCGCGGCCAGGGCGTTGGCCCTCGCGAGCCGACCGACGAGCCTCTGGCCCGCCTTCGGCGTGCCCGAGATGGAACCGGGCTCCACGACAGCGAGAGGGTCGCCGCTCTCAACGAAGGATCCCGGGGCGCTCTGGACCTCGAACCCCTCCCAGGTGCCGACCGTCACGAACTGCACCAGCTTGCCGACGTGCTCGCGCGTCAGGGCGAACGTCGTCCCGGTGGCGCCGTCGACCGGCTCGCCGTCGACCGTCCACCGCACCGACACCTGGGCATCCGGCCGGGTAAAGGTGGCCGGGACGCCGGTCAGCAGGTCCCCGACCTTGGCGGGCGACGGGGTCACGGAGCCCGCCACCGCCACCCCGAACGCGGTCACCGTGACGGGAGCTGTCGTATGCGTCGACCGGACGCCGCCGAGGAGCGCCTCGGTGCGGAAGGCCACCTGCTTGCCGACCAGCTCGCGCGAGACCTCGAGAGTCGCTCCCGTCGCGTCTGCGATCGGCTCACCGTCAGCGACCCACTGCTGGGTGACGGCCGCTCCACCGGTGAACGTGGCGGAAGTACCGGTCAGGGTCTCACCGACGTACGGGGTTCCCGTGAGGACTCCGGCGGAGTCGAGACGGTACGAGACGCCCGTGGCAGGCCCGGCCGAGACGAGGAAGAACGTGCTGTTGGCTCCTCCGAGACCACCCCCGGCGCGTCCCTGCAGCTCGACCGGGACGTTGACCTCGTCCGAGACCGCGACCTTGTTGGGAATCCAGGCCGCGATCTCCCCGCCCGTCGTCGTCGCGGCCGCCGACGAGTTCGTCGTGGCGACGGCGACGTAGTCGTCACCCGCCGGCAAAGACGTCTTGGTGCCGTCTCCGCCCCACTGCTCGAGCGAGCCGTCCGCCCGAACCGCAACGGCGTGCTGATTCGTCACCGCCACGTCGGAGATCCCGCTGCTTCCGGAAAGTCCGGTGGGCGCCGAGGCCCCCCACGCGACCACGGTGCCGTCGGCTCGCAACGCTGCTCCGAACGTCCCCGACGGCGACGTGAGCACCTTGGTGGACCGGACGAACCCGTCGGCCGCGGGACTCGTCAGCTGGTCAGGCAGCACCGTGGCGCCCGTGCCACTGGTTCCGAACGCCTCGATCGAACCGTCCTGCTTGAGAGCCAGCCCCCACGTCGTGCTGAGTGACATCTGCTCGACCCGGTCTCCCGACAGGTTGGCGATGGACGGCGCACGCTGCCCCCACACGTAGGCGACTCCGTCCCTGTCCCACCCCACGGCGGCGCTCGTGGTGGCATCGATCCCGGCAGCGTTGGACGTCAGCGCAGCGGGAAGACCCGTGACCAGGACCCCGGAGCCCTCGACGGCGTCGACCGTCCCACTGGCGCCGATCCCGAACGTGACCGAGTCACTCGCGCCACCCCGCTCGACGGCCACGTAGCGGGCCGCCCCGTACGTGAGGCGGACCGGAGCGGCGCCAGAAGCCCCCCACACCTCGATCGTTCCTGCTTGGCCGTCCGGTACCCGGACCGGAGCAGCGTGCGCGCTGGGCGCGTTCAACGTGGCGGCGGCGAGGGCAAGCGCCGCGACGGCAGCTCCCCGGCGTGCGAGTGGTCGCATGTGTCCTCCAAGACGGAAGTGCGGACGAGCTCCGCGGGTGACAATGCCTGGTCAGGCAGCCTCCGCAGTTCACCATGGCGAAAGGGCGTGACCTGCGTCACGGCGCCACCCGGCGGTGCGTTTGGGATGAACATCCCATTTCGGGACAGGATGACCCCTCGAACCTGGCGTCGCGGACATGACGCAGGTCACACTCCCGGCATGTTCACTCGCCGCATGGTCGCTGCGCTTACCGCTCTTGCGCTGCTGCCTGCGTTCTCAGCCAGCGCCGCGGAGGACCCGGACCATCCAGGTCTCCCCGCGCAGTCCAAGCCGGGAACGATGAGCGGCAACCGGACGAGCGGCATCCACGAGGTCGCCAGAGCCAAGCAGTGGATCAACTTGCCTGCACTGCACCTCGTGACGTTCGTCGAGGAGCAGGTGACGCTGAAGGACCCGACCTGCCGCGACTACTACCCGTATCAGGAGACACAGTCCTGGAAGGGGAACGTCAACCTCGTCTCTCCCGAAGGCGCGGCACACCCCTATGGACACGCTCCTGTGTTCACCGTGCGCACGGCGGCTCTCGGCGCGGTCCCGGTCGTGGCTCGACTCTCGATCCAGCAGGTCCGTGATGCCGACGGCCTTCCCGTCCCGTGGACGCTCAGCGTGCCCAACAAGACCTTCTGCCCGGGGCTCGGTCCTCATGCCGGTCCCCGCCAGACCGAGCAGCACATCCCGCCAGCCGAGTTCACGGGCGACGTGCAGATCGGTGTCGAGTCACTGGCGGTCGACGGGGTCGACATCCAGCTCACGGGTCAGTGCCGCGCCGAGCGCCCCACCGCGCTCAAGCTCGCGTCACGTGACTACTACGGGCGCGATCCTGACCTTCGTCCGGGTGAGACCGTTCCGTGGGACCCCAGCACCACCCGGTTCTTCACTGGCCCGAACGGAGGCCTGCTCGAGGGAACGGTCGACATCCCCGCCTTCACCGGGTGCACGACAGCCGACGACGACCTCAGTCCGGTGCTGACCGGTCTCGTCTCGCAGGACGACAACCCGGTCTCGGTCCGCGTGAGCCAGCTGCGGGCGGCTTGCGTGCCGTGGGCGTACGACGACAGCTGCACCCCGATGCCGGAGATGGACCTACCGGCGTCACGCCCCTAGGACTCCGTCCCGACGCCCGTCGGGACGGTCAACGGGAAAAAGAGGAGACACACCCATGAAGCGCATTACCAAGGCCGCCGCCCTCGCGGCGACCAGCATCATCGCCCTCGCCCCGGCCGCCATGGCGGCCACGTACACCGTGGCGGTCGGCGGGAACACGACGGTCGGGACGAACGCCTACACCGCCTCGACCGGCGGAATCACCTTCGACACGAACTACGGCGTGCCCATGACGTGCTCGTCCGGCACGGCGGCCGGCAACATCCAGCGCGGCGCCACCTTCACGCCGCCCACTGCCAGCACGGTCGCCACCATCACCGGCACCACCTGGTCTGGATGCATCGCCCCGACGCTGTTCAACACGCAGCTGAACGTGACGCAGGTCGGCACATGGAACCTCAAGGCCGACAGCGCACCGGTCGGCGGTGTCGTCTCCGGTGAGATCACCAACGTCAGTGCCCAGGTGCGCAGCGTCGTCAACGACCTGTGCGAGTTCGACGTCACCGGCACGGTCGACGGCTCGTTCGACACGAACAACCAGACGCTGAGCATCGACGGCGGGTACGGCCTCACCATCAGCAACGTCGTGGGCTGCTTCGGCGAGGTGCTCGACGACGACACCGCCACCTTCGGGGCCGACTACGCCGTCAGCACCACCGGCGGCAGCGTCACCTTCCGATAGGGCAGCGCCCGAAGGCGGGGAGCAGTCCGACCCGTCTGCGGTGCCGGGCCCAGCGCGAATCTGGGCCCGGCACCATCCTCCAACCTAACGATCGAAGGACTGCGTCGTGATGCGTTTCGTCAAGGCCGCCGCCCTGGCCGCCGCCGATCTGCTCACCCTGTCCCCGGCCGCTTCGGCGAACACTCGGAACACCGACACCGGCACCTTCCACCTCGACATCAGCAAGGTTGTCGGTTGCTTCGGCGAGTTCCTCGATGGCGACAAGCTCGACCTCGATGCCGACTATGCCCTCACCACCACCGACGGCAACCTCACGTTCCAGTAGCCCACACCCGCGCTCGTCCTCTCGGGACCGGACGCGTCGATGCACTTCCCCACCCACCCTGAAGAACCGAGAGGAACATCCATGCCCAAGAACCTCATCCGACGCGGACGCGCGGCGGCTGCGATCGCCGCCGCTGTGAGCGCCGTCGCTCTGACCGCCGCACCGGCCAATGCCGTCGTCCTGGACATCGAGTACGACGTGACCGGCACCTCGACGATCGCGTCGACGGGGTCCGAGGTCGCGCTCGGTCCCGCTCTGCTCACGATCGCCGCCGAGAGCGAGGGCGGTCCGGTCACCGGCACGCTGCCGCTGCCCGGCACCCGCACCCAGTTCAAGCTGGCCGGCTTCATCCCGGTGAGCGCGGACGTGAGCTTCGAGGTGGCCGAGCCGCTGACCGGCACCATCACCCGGGTCGGCCGCCAGCGCACCATCGCCACGACCTCCAGCTACTACCTCAAGCTGTCGAACGTGAAGGCCGTGGGCCTGCCGCTGTTCGCCGGCCCGTGGTGCCGTACCAAGGAGCCGATCACCATCAACGCGTCCTCCCCCGCGGGCGAGTACTTCGCGATCGGAAGTGGTGGTCACCTGACCGGCGAGTTCAGCATCGGCAAGTTCCAGAACTGCGGCCTGAACACCCTGCTGATCAACTCGATCATCCCCGGCGACGGCAACACCGTCGATCTCCAGATCGCGAACGGACGCACGATCGGCTGACGCCCGCCGAAGGGCGGCCGGTCTCGGGGCCGGTCGCCCTTCGTCGCGTTCTGGCCCGCGCGAGCCCGGGAGGGGGTAGGAATGGGCCCGAGCACACCACCACGGGGGAACGGGGACCGCCATGGCCGAGATCGAGGGACGCACGTGCGCGCCGGCATGACCGACGCCGACGGACGCGCCGTCGCCCAGCCGCGCCTCGACCCGGAGGCCGCCGCCCTGGCCAAGCGGGTCGCGGAGCTCATCCGCAGCGACGTCACCGCCTACGCCTCCCTGCCCGACGGACGCCTGCGCCGCGCCCTCGACACCGCCGTCGTGTGGGCCGTCGCCCTGCTGCTCGAGCCGCGCCCCGAGCCGGCCACCGGGCGACACGTCGACGAGCTGTTCCGCCGCGTCGGGCACCTGCAGGCCGTGCACGGCCACGACCTTGACAGCGTCCAGGCCGCGTTCCGCGTCGGCGTCCACGCCGTCTGGCAGCACGTCCGCGACCACGGCACCCAGGACGACCTCGTGCGCTTCGGCGCCGCGGTCGAGAACCACGTCGAGCGCATGCTCGAGCAGACCGCGAACGGCTACCACGGCGCCCGGCGCTCGTTCGCTTCCGACCCCGCCCGCACCCGGGCCCGCCTGCTCGAAGCCCTGCTCGACGGCGCCCCGGCCGAGCAGCTGCGCCGGGCCGGCGCCGCCGCGCGCTGGCGCGTCGACGAGCCGCTCGTGCTGCTGGCCGTCGCCGGCGCCGATCCGCTGCCCGACCTCGGCGACGACGTCCTCGTGCGTCCGCGCCCCGAGCCTGCCGTCGTCGTGTGCCGCGCCGAGCTCGTCGACGACGTGCTCGCCCGCCTGGCCGGACGCCGCGTCGCCGCCGGGTGGGCCGTCCCGGCCGAGGAGGTGCCCGACTCGCTGCGCTTCGCCACCCGCGCCCTGACCCTCGTCGACGCCGGCGTGCTGCCCGCCACCGACGTCGTCCGCTGCGCCGACCACGCCACCCAGCTGTGGCTGCACGCCGAGCCGCGCCTGCGCCAGCGGCTCAGCCTCGCACTGCTGCGTCCGTTACTGGCCGAGACCCCGAACTCGCGCGAGATCCTGTCCGAGACGCTGCTCGCCTGGCTCGAGTCGCGCGACAGCGCCCCGGCCATCGCCGCCCGGCTCGGCGTCCACCCGCAGACCATCCGCTACCGCTGGAAGCGCATCAACGAGCTGTTCGGCGAGGACCTGCACGACCCCGAGTTCGTCGTGCAGGTGACGATGCTGCTCAAGGCCACCGTCCCGCTGTGGAAGGCCGGCGACCAGAGCGACGTCGACCGCTTCCACGCGCCCGTCGAGGGGCCGCGGTGAACGTGACGACCCTCGTCGTCGCCCTGGTCGTGCTGGTCGTGACCGGGGTGGCGATGCTGCTCGCTGCCGCGCCGCTGGCCCTCGCGCTCGCCCGCCGCCGGGGGCGTGCGGAGGGCATCTTCGTCGGGGCGTCCGACGCACTGGAGACCGCCGCCCGCGTCGACGCGCTCGTGCTCGACACGTCCGGCACCGTCACCACCGGCTCGCTGCGTGTCGTGCAGGTCGAGCCGATCGACCCCGAGCACGACCGCAACCTGCGCTGGTTCGCCGCGGCGCTTGCCCACACGTCCGACTCCCCCGTCGAGCAGGCCGTCGCGAAGCTCGCGGCCCGCGGCCGGGTGACCGACGTCGTGGCCACGCCCGGCCTGGGGCTCAGCGGCGCCGTCGACCGGCACCCGGTGCGGCTCGGCCGGCCGGACTGGATCGGCCTGGTCGCGCTCGACGGCGTCGGCACGACCGTCGGCGTCGAGGTCGACGGACGTCCGCTCGGGCGGCTCGTGGTGGCCGACGTCGTCCGCGAGCACGCCGCCGAGGTGGTCGGGTCGCTGGCGTCCGACGGCGTGCGGGTCGAGCTGGTCTCTGCGGGGCCGGCGGTCGACACCGCGCACGTGGCCGAGCAGTCCGGCGTCGAGCACTGGCACGCCGAGGCCGACGACGCCCGGCGGGCAGAGGTCGTGGAGCGGCTGCGGGCGTCCGGACGCGTCGTGGGTCTCGTGGGAAGCGCGGCGGTGCCGGGCGCGGACCTCTGGCTCGGACCGGTCGGCTCCGGCGCCGCGCTCGAGCTGGACGACCTGGACGTCCGCCGGGTCGCCCGCGCCCTCGCGCTGGGCCGCGGCACGGTGGCGACTCGCGCCCGGGTGCGGCGCCTCGCCTTCCTCGTCGCCCCCACCCTCGGGGTCCTCACCTACCTGATGGCGTCGCTCTCCCGCTGAGTGTGACGGTTCGGGGGTGATTCGGGCCGATCCACCCCCGAAACGTCACACTCGGCGAGGAAGTAAGCCCGTAACAAACCTCTGCCAGACTCCGGGGGTGCCCGAGACCGACTGGCCGCCGCACCGGCGCGAGCGACGTCCCTGGCGCCAGACCGTGCCCAAGGGCCCGCGCGCCGACCGCGACCTGCGCGAGGTCGAGGTGAGCCTGCCGCCGATGGTCGCGGAGCTCGACTACCCGCTCGAGCGGCCACTGCGGCTCATGATGGACAACGCACTCAACAACCTCGGCCGGCTCGACAACAGCCACGGCAGCCGCCTCGGCGCACTGGACTCGCTGCTGCTGCGCACCGAGTCGGTCGCCTCGTCCAAGATCGAGAACATCGAGTCGAGCCTGTCCGACTACGCACGGGCCCTGTTCGGCGTCCGCGCCAACGCGTCCGCCCGGTCGATGGTCTCGGCCACCGAGGCGCTCGTCGGCATCATCGAGGACGCCGAGTCGACCGGGCAGATCCGCTTGGACGCGCTGCTGCAGGCGCACCGCTCGCTGTTCAGCCGCAGCGCCGAGGACGCGCCGAAGGGCGGCCAGCTGCGTCGCCGGCAGAGCTGGATCGGCGGCAGCGACTACTCCCCGCGCGGCGCCCTGTTCGTCCCACCGCCGCCCGAGACCGTGGACGACTACCTGGACGACCTCGTCGCCTACGCCAACCGCGACGACGTCCCGGTGCTCGTGCAGGCCGCGGTCGTGCACGCGCAGTTCGAGTCGATCCACCCCTTCCACGACGGCAACGGCCGGGTCGGACGCACGCTCGTCCACGCGGTGCTGCGACGCCGCAAGGCGACCCGGCACCTGACCGTGCCGATCGCGTCCGGGCTCGTGGCCAACCGGCAGCGCTACTTCGACGCGCTCGGCGACTACCGCGACGGACGCGCGTACACGCTGATCGGGCTGCTCACCTCGTCCACGCTCATCGCCAGCCACGAGTCGCGGCGCACGGCCACGAACCTGCACGAGATCCGCCAGGCGTGGGCGTCCGCGGTCGGACCCGTGCGCGGCGGGACCGCCCTGGCCCGCCTGCTGGAGCTGCTTCCCCGCGAGCCGATCGTCACCGCCGCCGTCGTCGCCGAGCGCCTCGACGTCACCCTCGCCACTGCCCAGCAGGCCCTGCGCCGCCTGCACGAGGTGGGCGTCGTGGCTCCGACCTCGCGCCGGCCCCGGGACCAGGTGTGGGCGGCCACCGACGTGCTCGACGAGCTGTCGGACCTCAACCTGCGCATCGA
The DNA here is from genome assembly GCF_000312105.1 of Aeromicrobium massiliense JC14. Lineage (GTDB taxonomy): Bacteria > Actinomycetota > Actinomycetes > Propionibacteriales > Nocardioidaceae > Aeromicrobium > Aeromicrobium massiliense. The sequence continues at coordinate 347,277 of NZ_HE978637.1, read as the reverse complement.
GTCCGTGAGCCGCTCGAAGGACGCGCCCGCTCCGTGACCTCGCCCGAGGGGCTGACGACGACGGGGTTGGGTGCTCGGTCCGGTCGGTTTCTCGGCTCGCCTCCGCCCCGCTCGCTGAGCTTGTCGAAGCGTCGCTTCGGTGCATGGTCGTCCAAGGGGCTGATGACGAAGCCGTTGGGTGCGCGCCGCCTGGGCTCGTCGGCTCGCCCACGTCCGCTCCTTGAGCTTGTCGAAACGAGCTTCTCGAAGGCTTGAAAACGTCTGCGATTCCAGTGGATATCGCGTTGTTCCTGTCACCCCTTCGAGGTAGACTAGAACAAACGTTCGACACGGGGGTTTCGGATGATCGGCGACCAGGTTCAGGCACTGCTGGAGGAGTCCAGCGCGCTCGAGCCCTGGATGCTGACCGACCGCGAGATCCGCGCCGAGCTGCAGGCCGCTGCTCAGGCGGCGGCCGCGCTCCAGGCGCTGACCGTCCGGCTCACCGCTGCGGCTACGGATCGTGGCCTGCCCCGTGAGGACGGCTGCACCTCCCCCACCGTCTGGCTGGCCAGCACCACCAACGTCTCCCGAAGCGAGGCGTCGAAGCTGGTCTCGCTGACCCGTCTCGACCCGACTCGCGGCGCCGTCACCCGCGAACGGTGGGCGGCCGGTCGGCTCACGACCGAGCAGGCCCACATCATCCTGAAGGCGCTCGACCAGCTGCCGGAGTGGTTCGTCGACGAGCAGCACGACGACGCCGAAGCCACCCTGCTGGAGCACGCATCCGAGTTCGGCGCCGACGACCTGCGCCGTTTGGCCAACCGGATCGTGGAGGTGGTCGATCCCGACAGCGCGGACGAGATCATCGGGGCGCAGCTGGAGCGGCAGGAGAAGCAGGCCTGGGACGAGACCCACCTGACCATCACGAGGATGGGCAAGGGACGCTCGAGCATCCGTGGTGTGCTGCCCGACGTCCAGGCCGACATGCTCAAGACGGTCCTCGAAGGACTGGCCTCACCCCGACGCGACGGCGCGATCTTCCGCGACGTCGATGGGGAGCACTCCGACGCTGAGATCGGCCGGCTCGACCACGCCCGCCGCATGGGACTCGCGCTCTGCGAGCTCATCGAGCACCTCCCGACCGAGTGCTTCCCGCAGGCCGGCGGCGTCGCCGCGACCGTCACGGTCTCGATGAAGCACGACGACCTGGTCCGCGACCTCGGACGCGCGATGCTCTCCACCGACACCGGGCTCTCCGCCTCGCAGGCCCGCCGCCTGGCCTGCAACGCCGGAATCATCCCCGTCGTGCTCGACGGGAAGAGCCAGCCGATGGACGTCGGGCGGCGCAAGCGGCTCCACGACCAGCACCAGCGCATCGCCCTGGCCACGCGCGACGGCGGCTGCAGCTGGAAGGGCTGCGACCGACCACCCGGCTGGTGTGAAGCCCACCACCTCGTCCCGTGGTCTCAGGGCGGCGAGACATCCATCAACAACGGCGCACTCTTCTGCTTCCTCCACCACCACCTGCTCCACGACTCCGACTGGCAAGCCCGGCTGAGTCACGACGGCGTCGTCGAAGTCATCCCACCAACACGGATCGACCCCCAACAGCGACCCCTGCGGAACGCGAGACACGTCAAGCACCGACCGAGAGTGCTCGAACCCGCCTGACCGCGAAGGGCTCCTTTCGACAAGCTCAAGGAGCGAGCCCGCTGGCTGAGGCTGTCGAAGCCCGCTCCCTGCACCTGTCGAACGGGTCCGCCGGCCTTCCAGAGGATCGCCCCTCCAGGCCGGTCAGCCCTTGTCGATGCACTGCTTGCAGCGCACGTGCCCTCCGCGGCCGTAGAGCTTGTTGCGCGTAGGGATCTGCTGACCGGTCGGACAGTCGCTGTGGTCGTGGTACACGTCAGGATCAGACGAGTTGCTGGAGTAGTACTCGCGAGTCTTCATCACTGGGTTCCTTGGCTGGACGAACGTGGTCACAGCGAACGTAGGAAGGGCGCGGCGACAAGCTGCCCGCTTGAGCTCACTGGACGTGCCGATTCGGACGCCCATCCATCTCGGGCACCTGAGCGCAGGGCTCCGCGATCGTCCCTGATGACTGCGCGGTGAACTGTCCACCATCGAGCATGGTCGGATGGTGGATGTCTCACCGCCCGCCGACCGGGATGGTGGGCGGGTCACCGCGCTCAAGGAGCGAGCCCGCTGGCTGAGCCTGTCGAAGCCCCTGTCGACGGGACCCACCCGGACGGGCCCTGGCCCCAGCGCGGCGTCCGGTGCCAGACTTCTCCTCGTGCCTGGCATCACCGACCTGTCGACCTTCGTGGTCGGCGCGATCCTCATCGTCCTGCTGCCCGGACCGAACTCGATCTACGTCATCTCGGTCGCGGCGCGGCGCGGCGTGCGCGCGGGCTACGCGGCGGCGTGCGGCGTGTTCGTCGGCGACGCGGTGCTCATGACGCTGTCGGCGGTCGGGGCGGCCGGCGCGCTGACCAGCAGCCCGCTGCTGTTCTCGATCGTCAAGTACGCGGGCGCGGCCTACCTCGCGTGGCTGGCGCTCGGGATGCTGCGCTCGGTGCCCGGGCTGCTGCGGCGCACGCCCGAGCAGACCCGCCAGGACGTCATCGACGAGGCGCCCATGGAGGCGCCGCAGGAGCGACCGTTCCGCAAGGCGCTCGTCGTCAGCCTGCTCAACCCCAAGGCGATCCTGTTCTTCATCGCCTTCTTCGTGCAGTTCGTCGACCCCGACTACGCCTACCCGGCGCTGGCGTTCCTCGAGCTCGGCCTCATCGTGCAGGCGGCGAGCTTCCTGTACCTGTCGGCGCTGATCTTCGGCGGCGTCCGGCTGGCGCAGGTCTTCCGCGACCGCAAGGCGCTCGCGGCCGGCGGCACGTCGATCGTCGGGGCCGCGTTCATCGGCTTCGCGGTCAAGCTGTCGCTCGCGTCCGCCTGAGCGGACGCGCGACCGTCGCGGTCAGCCGCGCTGACGACGCCAGGCGAACGCGCACCCGGCGGCGATGACCAGCACGATCGCCAGGCCGGCACCCGTCCAGACGCGCTCGAGGTCGGACGCACCCAGCGGCACCTCCGAGGTGACGAAGATGCCGTCGGCGACGTCCTCGTACGAGTCCCACGAGACCGTGCGGTTGTCGACGTCGCCGTCGGTGTCGACGATGTCGCCCGGGAACGTCAGCGAGAGGTTCAGGTCGACGCCCGACTGCTGCGCGTACTGCACCTCCTCCTCGCTGCCCTCGACGGTGAGCTTGTACTCGTCGCCGTCGCGCTCGAAGACGTAGCGCGGGTCGTCGCCGACGAGCAGCTGGGTGAACTCCTTCATCGACAGGTCGTCGAAGGTGGCCACGAAGCCGAACACGTCGCCGCGGTTGAACTCGTCGATCGTCACGTCGACGTCGTCGCGGTCCTCCAGCGACTCCAGCGTCTCCTTCTGGATGACCTGCGACAGCGGGTCCTCCTCGTCCAGATCCACGCCGTACGGCGCCAGCAGCTGGCTGACCTCGTCGCGGTCGATGGCCGCCTCGATCGTGCCGCTCACCGTCTGGTCGCGACCGACGCGCGCGTCGATGTCCAGGTCGGTGCAGGCGCTCAGCACGAAGCTGAGGGCGAGAAGCAGGGCGACGGGCGCGGCTCGGCGCATCGTGGGCCTTTCGGGACGGGGACGGACGCGCCGTACCGGGCGTCCACGAACGCCCCGACTGTACCGGCGCCGGCTGTGCCTCTCTGCTAGACCTGGGACGTGGAGATCTGGATGAACCCCGCGTGCGCCAAGTGCCGCACCGCCAAGTCCGCGCTCGACGAGGCCGGCGTCGAGTACACCGAGCGCCGCTACCTCGACGACCCGCCGACCGCCGCCGAGCTGCGCGACGTGCTCGGACGCCTCGGACTGGAGCCGTGGGACGTCACGCGGATGAACGAGGCGATCGCCAAGGAGCTGGAGCTCAAGGCCCTCCCCCGCGACGCCGAGCACCGTGACGAGTGGGTCGACCACCTGGTGGCGAACCCGAAGTTGATCCAGCGCCCGATCATCACCGCCGACGACGGCACCACCGTCGTCGCCCGCGACCCCGAGACGCTCGCGAAGGTCGTCCCGAGCACCGCTCCCTGAGCCCGTCGAAGGGCCTCAGAGGTTGCCGCGGCGGTCCTGCTCGCGCTCGATCGCCTCGAACAGCGCCTTGAAGTTGCCCTTGCCGAAGCCGAGCGAGCCGTGCCGCTCGATCAGCTCGAAGAACACGGTGGGCCGGTCGCCGAGCGGCTTGGTGAAGATCTGCAGCAGGTAGCCGTCCTCGTCGCGATCGACCAGGATGCCGCGCTTCTGCAGCTCCTCGATCGGCACACGCACCTCGCCGATGCGGGCGCGCAGCTCGGGGTCCTCGTAGTACGAGTCCGGCGTCGTCAGGAACACGACGCCCTCGCCGCGCAGCGCGTCCACGGCGGCCAGGATGTCGTTCGTCGCCAGGGCCAGGTGCTGGGCGCCGGGACCGTCGTAGAACTCCAGGAACTCGTCGATCTGCGAGCGCTTCTTGGCGATGGCCGGCTCGTTCAGCGGGAACTTCACCCGGTGGTTCCCGTTGGCCACCACCTTGCTCATGAGCGCGGAGTAGTCGGTGGCGATGTCGTCGCCGATGAACTCGGCCATGTTGGTGAAGCCCATGACCCGGCGGTAGAAGTCGACCCACTCCTCCATGCGGCCCAGCTCGACGTTGCCGACGACGTGGTCGAGCGCCTGGAAGATGCGCCGCGGAGCCCCGTCGCGCTTGCGGTAGGTGGACGTCCGCGCGACGTAGCCGGGCAGGTACGGCCCGGTGTAGCGGCTGCGGTCGACCAGCGTGTGCCGCGTGTCGCCGTAGGCGGCGATGGCCGCGACGCGCACGGTGCCGTGCTCGTCGGTGATGTCGTGCGGCTCGTCGAGCACGGTCGCGCCGACCGAGCGCGCGTGCTCGACGCAGCGGTCGACGTCCGGCACCTCGAGCGCGATGTCGCTGACGCCGTCGCCGTGCCGCGCGTGGTGGGCGACGAGGTCGCTCGCGGGATCGACGCCGCCCTTGATGACGAAGCGCACCGCGCCGCTGGTCAGCACGAACGCGACGTGGTCGCGGTTGCCGGTCTCGGGGCCGGAGTAGGCGACCAGGTCCATCCCGAACGCGGACTGGAAGAAGTGGGCGCTCTGGGTCGCGTTGCCGACCGTCCAGACGACGGCGTCCCAGCCGGTCACCGGGAACGGGTCGGCGGCGTCGTCGTGGTCGACGAGACCCACGAGCTGCTGGAGCGTCGCCAGGTCGAGCTCGGCGAGCCGCTCGGCGTCGGTCAGGGTGTCCTGCAGGGTCATGGCACGGTCCTCTCGGGTGGGGTGGTCCGATCGAAGGACCGCGCGGGGTCGACTGGCAACCTGCCCAGAAACACCTGGTCAGGACGCCCAGACCGGCCGCGTAGACCGACGGATGACCTGGCAACCTGCCTAGCCTGACGTCCATGAGCCACCACCTGGACGCGCTCGACCTCGCGCTGCTGCACGCCCTCGCCGAGCACCCGCGCGCCGGCGACCTGGAGCTGTCGCGCACGACCGGCGTCGCCCGCGCCACCGTGCAGTCGCGGCTGCGCCGGCTGGCCGACGACGGCGTGCTGCGCGACTGGTCGCCGACCGTCGAACCCGCCGCCGCCGGCTTCGGCGTGCAGGCGTTCGTCACGCTCGAGATCGCCCAGGGCGCGCTCGAGCAGGTCGCCGCCGACCTGGCCGGCATCCCGCAGGTGCTCGAGGCGCACGCCACCACCGGCACCGCCGACGTGCTGTGCAAGCTGGCCGCCCGCTCGAACGACGAGCTCCAGGACGTGCTGCTGCGCCTGGCGCGCACCGGCGCCGTCGTCCGCTCGACCAGCGTCATGGTGCTGTCGACGCTCATCGCGCCGCGTGTGCTGGAGCTGCTCGACACGTCCGAGGCGCCGCTCCCCCGCTCGCCCGCCTTCCGCTGAGGGTCTTGCGCCGGGTGTCCCGGCAGGAGGACGCTGACCACCACCGTCCACGAACGGAGACCACCATGGCCGTCGTCAGCGTCGAGCCCGACCTCGAGCAGCACACCCTCACCGCCACCGTCCATCTCGACGCTCCCGTCGAGCGCGTCTGGCTGCTGTGGTCCGACCCGCGCCGGCTCGAGAAGTGGTGGGGACCGCCCGGCTACCCGGCCACCGTCCGCGACCACGACCTCACGCCCGGCGGGCGCGTCCGGTACTTCATGACCAGCCCCGAGGGCGAGAAGCTGCCCGGCTGGTGGCACGTGGACGAGGTCGAGGTGCCGAACCACCTGGCCTTCACCGACGGGTTCGCCGACGACTCCTTCGAGCCGGTCGAGGGCATGCCGGCCGGACGCTCCGACGTCCGGCTCACCGCGCGCGACGGCGGCACCGAGCTGGTCTGGGTGACGCGCTACGACACCCGCGAGGCGCTCGAGCAGATCATCGGGATGGGCGCGGTGGAGGGCACGAGCCAGGCCCTGGAGCAGATGGACGCCGTGCTCGACTGAGTGCTTGACCCGGCGCCGGCTGGGTACCACCGGGACATGAAGATCGCGATCCTGACCTCGAACGCCGGCGTCGAGCACTCCGAGCTCGCCGACCCCCGCCAGACCGTCCTCGACCAGGGCTGGGACCTCGACCTCCTGGCCCCCGAGGCCGGCGAGGTGAAGACGGTCACCGGCGACACCGACCCGACCGACACGTTCACCGCCGACCAGGCGGTCAAGGACGCCAGCCCGACCGACTACGACGCGCTGATCCTGCCCGGCGGCACCATCAACGCCGACACCCTGCGTCTCGATGAGGTCGCCATGACGTTCGTCAAGGGCTTCGTCGACGCCGGCAAGCCGGTCGCCGCCATCTGCCACGGCCCGTGGGCGCTCGTGCAGACCGACGTCGTGGGCGGCAAGACGCTCACGTCGTACCCCTCGCTGCGCGTCGACATCCAGAACGCGGGCGGCACCTGGGTGGACGAGCAGGTGCAGGTGTGCACCGCCGAGGACTGGACGCTCATCACCTCGCGCACCCCCGACGACCTCGAGGCGTTCACCGCCAAGATCGTGGAGGTCTTCGGCGCCGCCGCCTGATCCTCCCCGTTGCCAGCCGCTCCCCGGGTCCGCCTTCCTCCACGGCCCCCGGGGAGCGGCGCGTCCGGCCTCGTTTGGCGGCGTTTCGCCGCTACCGCGAAACTTCTTTGGCGCACGACGCGGCTGCCGATGGGAGCGACGGTGACCGGATCCGGCCACCGTCCGTCGTCCCGGAGCACGCTCGATGTCCCTGCCCTCCCCGCGCCGGCGCCGCGTCCGCCGCGCGCTGCTCACCGCCCTGCCGACCGCCCTCGCCGGCGCCGCGCTCGTCGCCGCGACCCTCGCCGCGACCGGTCCTAGGCTGGCGCCCGTGGCGTTCGCCAACCAGTCCTCGCCGAACCCGTTCGCGGGGACCGTGCCGTGGGTCGACCCGTACTCCGACGCCGCCCGCGCCGCCGCCGCCGAGCCCGACGCCTGGCGGAAGGCGATGCTGGAGAAGGTGGCCCGCGGCGGCAGCGCCGACTGGATCGGCGACTGGACGCCGGCCCCGCGCCAGACCGTCGCGCAGCGCGTCACCCAGGTGACGGCAGCCGGCGCGGTGCCGGTGCTCGTCGCCTACAACATCCCGCAGCGCGACTGCGGCCTGTACTCCGCCGGTGGCGCCCACTCGGCCGAGGCGTACAAGGCGTGGATCGACGAGGTCGCCGCGGGCATCGGCTCGCGCAAGGCCGCCGTCGTGCTCGAGCCGGACGCCCTGGCCAGCCTCGACTGCCTGTCGGCCACCGACCAGGCCCGTCGGTACGAGCTGCTGTCGTACGCGGTCACCGCGTTCAACCGCTACCCGGCGATCGCCACCTACCTCGACGCCGGCAACGCCGGCTGGCAGCCCGCGTCTGTCATGGTCGACCGGCTCAAGAAGGCGAACGTCCTCGGCGCCCGCGGCTTCGCGCTCAACGTCAGCAACTTCGGCTGGACGACCGACAACGTCGCCTACGGCCGGTCGCTGTCGTCGCGCATCGGCTGGAAGAAGTTCGTCGTCGACACGAGCCGCAACGGGCTGGGACCAGCCGAAGGGTTCGAGCACTGGTGCAACCCGCCCGAGCGCGCGCTCGGCCCGCTCCCCCTGACCCCGGTGAAGGACGACCTGGTGGACGCACTGCTGTGGATCAAGGTGCCCGGCCAGTCCGACGGCGAGTGCAGCCGGGCCGAGCCGTCGGCCGGGACGTTCTGGGCCGACTACGCGATCGGTCTGGCCGCCCGCGCCGCGTCCTGACGTCGCGCCGGCCGGCTACAGACCGCCGCCGACCCGCAGCACCGTGCCCGTGACGTAGGACGCCTCGTCCGACAGCAGCCACTGCACCGCGGCGGCGACCTCGTCGGGCTGACCGGCCCGCCGCATCGGGATCCGCTGCGCGACCCGCGCCGGGCGGTCGGGCTCGCCCGCGCGGGCATGGATGCCGGTCTCGATCGTCCCGGGCGACACCGCGTTGACCCGGATGCCGCGGGTCGCGACCTCGCGGCCCAGCCCCACGGTGAACGACTCCAGTCCGCCCTTCGACGCGGCGTAGGCGACGTACTCGCCGGGCGAGCCGGTGACCGCCGCGATGGACGTGACGTTGACGATCGCACGTCCGCCGGCCTCGTCGTCCGCCGTCCAGCGGCGCACGGCCTCGCGGCACAGCCGCACCGGGCCGGCGAGGTTCACCGCCAGCACCCGGTCGAGCACGTGGTCGGCGAGCGACTCGATCGGGCCCAGCGGCCCGGTGATACCGGCGTTGTTGACCAGCCCGGTGACTCGGCCGAGCTCCGCCGCCGTGTCGAGGATCGTGGTCGCCGCGGCCGGGTCGGCCACGTCGGCCCGCAGCCGGACGACCGCCGGACCACCGTCGAGCGCCTCGAGCTCACCGGCGTCGGGCGAGGCGTGCACGGCGAGCACGGCGTGCCCGGCGGCGTGCAGCCGCCGCACCACGTCGGCGCCGATCCCACGCGTGCCACCGGTGACCACCACGACCGAGTCCATGGCCGCAGCCTAGGAGCCGGGCCCGGAGTCCAGGACGTGACTGACGCTGCGCCCTGGACAATGGTGTGTGTCGCACACTATCGTGCCGCTCATGGATGACGACGTCCTCGCCGGACACCTGCAGGAGCTGCGCCGCGGCACCGTGGTGATGGCCGCGCTGGCCACCCTCACGCGTCCGACCTACGGGTACGCGCTGCTCGAGACGCTGGCCGACGCCGGCTTCGCGGTCGAGGGCAACACGCTCTACCCGCTGCTGCGCCGCCTGGAGAAGCAGGGCCTGCTCACCAGCGAGTGGAACACCGAGGAGTCGCGCCCGCGCAAGTTCTACGAGGTCAGCGACGAGGGACGCGCCCTGCTGGACGCGCTGCTCGCCGAGTGGCAGACCCTTCACACGTCCGTCGAGAGCCTGAGGTGAGCACCATGCCCGCGACCACCACGTCCCTGGCCGAGCGCTACGTCCACGCCGTCACCCGGCGGCTGCCCGAGGAGCAGCGCGCCGACGTCGCCGACGAGCTGCGCGCCAGCATCGCCGACCGGGTCGAGTCGCTGCTCGAGGAGCGGCCCGACCTCGACCCGGCCACGGCGGAGCGCGAGGCGGTCGCCGAGCTGGGCGAGCCGAGCACGCTGGCCGGCGCCTACACCGGACGTCCACGCCAGCTGCTCGGTCCGGAGGTCTACCCGGCCTGGGAGCGCACGGTCCGCGCGATCCTCCTGGTCGCCGTGCCGGTGTCCACGCTCGCGTTCGCCGTCGTCCAGGTGGCGGTCGGCAAGACGTTCGGCGAGGTCGTCGGCAGCGTCGTGTGGATCATGCTGAGCCTCGTCGTGCACATCGTCTTCTGGACGACGCTGGTGTTCGTGCTCGCCGAGCGCAGCAGCGCCGACAGCGGCGTCCGCGAGAGCCTGGACGTCGACTGGAGCCCCGACGACCTGCCCGACGCCCCGCAGCGCCGCGGCTCGCTCACCGACCTCGTCGCCGCGCTCACCTTCCAGGCGCTGCTCGCGGGCCTGCTCGTCTGGCAGCAGGTGCGTCCGCCGCTGTCGCTGGACGGCGCGGACGTGCCGGTGCTGGACCCGGACCTGTGGCGCTCGTGGTTCCCGGTGATCCTCGCGCTGCTGGTCGTCGAGGCCGGCTTCGAGGTGGTCAAGTACCGCGTCGGCGGCTGGACGCGTCCGCTCGCCGTGGCCAACGTCGCGCTCGGCGCCCTCTTCGCCCTGCCGTTCGTCTACCTGGGCTGGACCGAGCAGCTGCTGAACCCCGACGCGGTGCTGGCGATCCAGCAGGACTGGGCCGGCTTCTCCCCCGGCACGACGCACGCCGTCGTCGCCCTCGTCGCCGTCGCGATCTGGCTGTGGGACTCGGTCGACGGCTTCGTGCGGGTGCACCGGACCCAGGGCGCGCCCACGCGCTGAGCCCGGTGGCGGCGGTCACGCGAAGATGTTCCGCGCAACCGCTTCAGCATCGCCACGGCGTGCCGATGAGACGTCCTGGCGCAACGCGTGCGGCCTGCCCGGCCACACCCACCGACGCACTCGCTCGTCGGACGGTCAACCCCTTTCCTCGATCGTCCGACGAGCGTCCTTCCCCGTGAGCCGGCGGCGGCGTGTGACCCCGCTCACCTGTCACAGTCCTCCCATTACCTGTCGGTAACGACTCTTCGGGGGAAGACACCATGACCAGACGCCCACTCCTGCGCACCGGCATCGTCGCCGTCGCCGCCGCGATGCTCGCCTCGCTCACCACGTCGGCGCAGGCCGCCGACGACCTGCCCTCCTTCTACCAGGCGCCGGACTCCCTGCCCGCCGGCGACGGCACGGTCATCCGCACCGAGGCGATCCGTTACCTGCTCGACCCGGCCGGCGTCAGCGACGTCGCCTACACGTCCAAGCGGATGCTCTACACCTCGCGCGACCGCACCGGCGAGCGTCACGCGATCTCCGGCTCGGTCATCGTCCCGAAGGCGGCCTGGAAGGGACCGGGCACGCGTCCGGTCATCGGCTACGCGGTCGGCACCCAGGGCGTCGGCGACACCTGCGCGCCGTCGCGCCAGTTCAGCGAGGGCATCGAGTACGAGGGCCTGTTCATGGCCGGCCTGCTCAAGCGCGGCTACGCCCTCGCCGTCACCGACTACGAGGGCCTCGGCACCGCGGGCGCCCACACCTACATGGACCGCGTCTCCCAGGGCCAGGCCGTGCTGGACGCCGTGCGCGCCGCGCAGCGCCAGGACTGGACCGGTCTCAGCGCGTCCAGCCCCGTCGGCATCTACGGCTACTCCCAGGGCGGCGGCGCCGCAGCGTCGGCGGCCGAGCTCGCCGGGTCGTACGCGCCCGAGCTGAAGGTGAAGGGCACCGTCGCCGGCGCCGTGCCGGCCGACCTGAGCGTGCTGCCCGGCGTCCTGGACGGTTCGCTGTACGCCGAGTTCCTCTGGTTCGCGGTCAGCGGCCTGACCGACAGCTACGACATCGACCTCAACCCCTACCTCAACGCGCGCGGCCAGCAGTTCCTGGCCGACGCGTCCAACGACTGCGTCTTCGACCTGTTCAACGCCTCGTTCAAGCAGTCCAAGGACTTCACCGTCGACGGCTCGACCCTGGGCGACCTCATCGCCCGCGAGCCGTTCCGCACGATGATCGACGACCAGCGCATCGGCCGGATCAAGCCCAGCGCCCCGGTGCTGCTGACCCACAGCGTGCTCGACGACGTCATCCCCTACCGCACCGGACGCCAGCTGGCCGTCGACTGGTGCGCGCGCGGGGCGAACGTCCGGCTCAGCACCAACGCGAGCCCGCTGCACGTCGGCGGCATCCTCAACAACGCCACGGAGGTCTACGGCTTCCTCGAGGCCCGGCTGGCCGGCAAGCCGGCGCCGTCGTCCTGCTGGCGGCTCTAGCCGCAGGACGACGAAGGGCCCCGGCGAGCGGTTCGCCGGGGCCCTTCGTCGTCGTCAGATCTTCGAGCGCCAGAGCAGGTACACGAAGTACGGCGCGCCCACCATCGCGACCATGAGGCCGGCCGGCATCTGCGCCGGGGCGATGACGGTGCGGCCGATGACGTCGGCCAGGGCGACGAGCGTCGCACCGAGCAGCATCGCCACGGGCACGCTGCGCGAGTGCCGTCCGCCCACCAGCGCGCGCGCGGCGTGCGGCGCGACCAGGCCGACGAACCCGATGACGCCGACGGCCACGACGCTCGTCGCGGCCAGCAGCGCGGCCGCGGCGAGCACGACCAGCCGGACGCGCTCGAGCGGCACGCCGACGACCCGCGGGCTGTCCTCGTCCAGCGTCAGCAGGTCGAGCTCGCGACGCACCGCCACCGCAAGCGGCACGGCCAGGACGAGCACGACCGCCACGGGGGCGACCTGCTCCCAGGCGCGTCCGTACGTGGTGCCCGAGAGCCAGGTGAAGATCTGCGGGGTGTTCCACGGGTCGGCGCGCACCAGCAGGTACGTGGTCAGCGCCGTCGTGCCGTACCAGGTGCCGATGCCGATGAGCACGAGCCGGTCGGCGTCCAGGCCGCGGCGCCAGGCCAGCGCGTAGACGAACGCGAAGGCCACGAGCGCCGAGACGCACGCGGCGACGAGCGTCTGCGTGGTCGAGCTCGCACCCATCTGGGTCACGACCAGCACGGCACCCAGGCCGGCGCCGCCGGTGATGCCCAGCAGGCCCGGCTCGGCCAGCGGGTTGCGGCAGGTGGCCTGCACCAGCGAGCCCGACAGCGCCAGCGCGGCTCCGGCCAGCAGGGCCGCGGCGACCCGCGGGGCCCGTTCGGAGAAGGCGAAGTCGATCGGTGCCGGGGCCGAGCCGGACAGCCACAGGCCGAGGTCGCCGACCAGGTACCAGGTCTCGCCGGCGAGCATCCCGACCAGCACCATCGCGACGACGGCGACGACCGAGACGGCGGCGACGACGGCGAAGCGACGGGTACTGCGCAGGCCGACGCCGCCGGCCGCGGGCTGACGGGTCGGGCCGGAGTCACGGCTGCTGCGGGCCAGCGCGATTATCATGATCGCGCCGAGCACCGTCGTGGTGACGCCGGTGGGCACGGCCAGCGCGGACTCCGCGCCGATCAACGCCCGGATGCCCGCGTCAGCGAGGACGACGGCGACGGCGCCGACGAGACCGGCCGCCGGGATGAGCACGAGGTGGCGGCTGAGCCCGGGCACCGCGCGGGCGATGAGCCGCACGATCACCGGCGAGAACAGGCCGACGAAGCCGATCGGGCCGGCGAGCGTCACCGCCGCGGCGGTCAGGACGACGGCCAGGACGGTGCCGACGGCGCGGGTCGAGCGCACCGGCACGCCGAGCACGGCGGCGGTGTCGTCGCCCAGGCCGAGCAGGTCCATGCGGCGCGAGATGAGCAGGCCGCCGAGCGCGGCGAGCACGATGACCGGGGCGGCCTGCTCGAAGCCGTCCAGGCTGATCTGCGTGAGCGATCCGTTGCCCCAGGCGAACAGGCTCGTGGTCTCCTGCGCGAACAGGATGAGCAGGGTCGACGTCGCCGCCTGCAGGCCCATGGCCACGGCCGAGCCGGCCAGCACGAGGCGGGTCGTGGACGTCCCCGCTCCCCCGGCCAGCGCGAGCACGAGGCCCGCGGCGAGCAGGCCGCCGGCGAAGGCGACCGCGCCGGACGACCACAGCGGCAGCGTCAGGCCGAATGCGGCGACCGTCGTCACCGCGAGGTAGGCACCGGCGGTGACCGCGAGGGTGTCGGGCGAGGCCAGCGCGTTGCGAGACAGCGACTGGAAGATCGCGCCCGCGACACCGAGCGCGAAGCCGACCGCGACGCCGGCGGCCAGGCGCGGCAGGCGCGAGCCCATGAGGACGTCGCGGGTGGTCGCGTCGTGGCCGTCGCCGCCCAGCAGCAGGCTCACGAGGTCGCGCACGCCGACGCCGGACGTGCCCTGGGTCAGGTGCCAGGCCCCGACGGCCACGAGGGCGGCCACCAGCGCGACGAGCACGCCGGCCGTGCCCAGCCGGGCGCCGAGACCGACGCGCGGCAGCCCGCCCGGCTCCTCGGAGGGAGCCGGGCGGGTCGCCGAGTCGTGCACCTGGACCATGTGATCAGTCGGTCAGCAGGTCGACGTAGGCGTCGACGATGGCCTCGGCCGAGCGCGGGCCACCGAACGTCCAGATGCCCGACGGGAAGGCGTAGGCGCGGTCCTCCTCGACCGCCGGCAGCGAGGTCCAGATGTCGTTCTTCTGGAGCAGCTCGTTGATGTCCTCGGACTCGGGGTCCTCGGTGCCGGTGTAGAACAGGTTCGCGTCGCCGACGGCGGTCATGCCCTCGACGTCGGTCTGGCCCAGGCCGTAGGCCGGGTCGACCTCGCCGGTCCAGGCGTTCTCCAGGCCGAGCGCCTCACCGACCTCGCCCATGAGCGAGCCCTGCCCGAACGGACGCAGGCTGACGTTGCCGCCCTGCGCGTAGCCGTCGAAGTACACGAACTTCTTGTCGGCGGCGTCCAGGTCGGCCAGCGCCTTCTTGCCCTCGGCGAGCGTGTCCTCGAAGTCGGCCTTGACGACCTCGGCGCGCTCCTCGCGGCCCGTGGCCTGCGCGATGAGGTCGAACGTCGCGTTCATCTGCTTGATCGGGTCAGCGCCGTCAGCGCCCTTGGTGGCGAGCACCGGGACGTCCTGCTTCTCCAGCTGCTTGATGATCTCGTCCTCGGCGGTGTACGCCTCGATGATGATCAGGTCGGGGTTGGCGCCGTAGAGCGCGTTGAGGTTGGGCTCGCCGCGCGTGCCGATCTCGGTGTACTCCGCAGGCAGCTTCTCGGCCTCGTCCCACAGCGTGAAGCCCTTGCCGTCGGAGACGGCGACCGGGTTGACGCACAGGCTGAGGACGTCCTCGGTCTGCTGCCACTCCAGCACGGCGACCCGCTCGGCGGGCTTGTCGAGCTCGACCTTGCGACCGAAGGAGTCGGTCAGCGAGACCGGCTCGGTCGACGTCGTGGTGCTGTCGTCGCTGCACGACTCCGAGGTCGAGGCGGCCGGCTTGGCGTCGTCCTCGGCGTCGGTCGTGCCGCACGCGGCGAGGAGGGCGGGGAGCGTGACGGCCGCGACGGCGGCGCGCACGAGTCGGTTGTTCATCGGTTCCTTCGGGGTGGGACGACCGCGCTCAGCGCTGTCGCAGGTGGTGGCGGCCGCGCGGCTCGACGCGCAGGCGGCCCGTCTCGGGGGACGTGCTGACGTCCACGGGCAGGCCGTAGACGGACTCGACGTGCGCGGCGGTGAGCACGTCGACCGGGTCGCCGGCGGCGACGACGCGTCCGGCGTGCAGCAGCACGACGTGGTCGGCGACCGCAGCGGCCTGGTTGAGGTCGTGCAGGACGACGCCGACGGCGGTGCCGCGGTCGGCGAGGTCGCGCACGAGGTCGAGGGTCTCGACCTGGTAGCGCAGGTCGAGGTGGTTGGTGGGCTCGTCGAGCAGGACGACGTCGGTGTCCTGGGCCAGGCAGGTGGCCAGCCAGACGCGCTGCAGCTCGCCGCCGGACAGCTCGTGGGCGCCCTTGTCGGCCATCGGCGCGACGCCGGTGATGTCGAGCGCGTCGTCGATCGCGGCCCGGTCGGCGTCGGTGAGGCCGGCGAAGCGCTTGCGGTGCGGGTGGCGGCCGAACGCGACGACCTCGCGCACCGACAGGCCGGACGGGTGCGGACGCGACTGCGACAGCAGGGTCACCTGGCGGGCGAACTCGCGCGCGCTCATGGCCTGAGCGTCGAGCGCCTCGCCCTCGCGGTCGAGCCGGACGTCGCCGGACTCGGTCTCGTGCAGGCGGGCCAGCGAGCGCAGCACGGTGGACTTGCCGCTGCCGTTCGGGCCCACGAGCGCGGTGACCTGACCGGGGGCGAGCCGGACGGAGACGCCGTGGACCACGACGGAGCGCTGGTAGGCGAGGACGAGCGCGTCGCCGCTCAGAGCCGTGGTCACGAGAGGTGAGGCTACCCTAAGCGTCACGCCCCTGGACAGGGGCCCGGAATCCTGGACGTCCGCCGAGCGTTGGGGCAGGCGTGACCAAGAACATCGGGTTCCTCTCCTTCGGCCACTGGACGCCGTCGCCGCAGTCGGCGACGCGCTCGGCCGCCGACACCCTGCTGCAGTCCATCGACCTGGCCGTGGCCGCCGAGGAGCTGGGCGCCGACGGCGCCTACTTCCGCGTGCACCACTTCGCCCGCCAGCTCGCCTCGCCGTTCCCGCTGCTGGCCGCGGCCGCTGCGCGGACGAGCCGCATCGAGCTCGGCACCGGCGTCATCGACATGCGGTACGAGAACCCGCTCTACATGGCCGAGGACGCCGGCGCGGCCGACCTCATCTCCGGCGGGAGGCTGCAGCTCGGCGTGAGCCGGGGATCACCGGAGCAGGTGATCGACGGCTACAAGTACTTCGGCTTCGAGCCGCCGGAGGGCATGAGCGACGCCGACATGGCGCGCGGCCACACCCAGGTGCTCCTGGAGATCCTCAAGGGCGAGGGGTTCGCCGAGCCGAACCCGCGCCCGATGTTCCCCAACCCGCCGGGCAACCTGCGCATCGAGCCGCACTCCCCCGGCCTGCGCGACCGCATCTGGTGGGGCGCCGGCTCCCGCGCGACCGCCGAGTGGACGGCCGAGCAGGGCATGAACCTGATGAGCTCGACCCTGCTCACCGAGGACACCGGCGTGCCGTTCCACGAGCTGCAGGCCGAGCAGATCCAGCGCTTCCGCGACGCCTGGAAGAAGGCCGGGCACGAGCGCACCCCGCGCGTGTCGGTCAGCCGCAGCATCTTCGCCCTGGTCGACGAGCGCGACCACGCCTACTTCGGCGGCTCCGGCGGCGACGACCAGGTCGGCTTCCTCGAGGGCGGCAAGGCCCGCTTCGGCAAGACGTACGCGGCCGAGCCGGACCGGCTGATCGAGCAGCTGCGCGAGGACTCGGCCGTCGCCGAGGCCGACACGCTCCTGCTGACCGTCCCCAACCAGCTCGGCGTCGACTACAACGCCCACGTCATCGAGAGCATCCTCAAGCACGTCGCGCCGGCCCTCGGCTGGCGCTGAGCGTGGCCGAAGAGGCCCGGCCGGCCGGCGGACCTCCGTCCGGGACGGACCTCGCCCGGACGGGCGCCGGCGTGATCCGCGAGGCGTCCTTCCCGCAGGACGGTCCTTCCGTGTCGTCGCTGCTGGACGCTTATCTCCGTCAGACCGAGACGGAGAAGGCCGAGCACGGCGTCGCCCCACGGGCCGCCGACCTGCCCGAGCGGTACGCGCGGGAGGTGGATCGTCCGGCCGAGGCGCTCGCCGGGATGCGTGTGCTGGTGGCCAGCGTCGACGGGGAGGACTGCGGCATCGCCGTGGTGTCGGGCTCACCGGCACGAGGGTCGGAGATCAAGCGATTCTGGACGACTCCGCCGGCACGCGGTCATGGCCTGGGTTCAGCGCTCCTGGCCGAGGCGCTCGGACAGGCGGCTCGGCCCGTCCGGCTCTCGGTCTGGGAGTGGCGAGACCCGGCGATCCGGATGTACCGACGGCTCGGGTTCGCCACGGCCGAGCGGTGGGACGACCGGGAGCGGCTCGTGTGTCTCGAGCTGGACTGACCACCCCTGGGAGCGGTGAGCCGGCAACCGTCTGAGGCCCTCATTCGGTTGGTGGCTCACCGCTCGCCGGGCGCGCGGCCCTTCGACCGGCTCGGCGTGCAAACCTCAGTCGACGACGATGACGTGCAGGGTGCGGGGGCCGTGGACGCCCTCGACCCGGTCCAGCTCGATGTCGCTCGTGGCGGACGGGCCGCTGATCCAGGTCTGCGGACGCGAGGGGTCGAGCAGCGCGATCGCGTCCGGCACGTCGACGACGACCTGGTCGGCGCGGACGACGCACACGTGCCAGTCGGGCACCAGCGTGATCGCGCGGCGGCCCTGGCCCTGGCCGTGGTCGAGCACGATCGTGCCGGTCTCGGCGATGCCGACGCGGGCCTCGGTGACGACCGCGACCGTCGAGTCGAGCTGGTACGGGGTGAACGTGCCGTCGTCGGCGACGGCGCCGGGCACCTCGAACGACAGGTCGGCGGGCACGACGACGCGTCCGTCGCCCGGAGGCAGCGCGGCGGCGACGGCCGCGGCCAGGCCGGCGGACGTCGTGCGCACCACCTCGGCGCGGTAGTCGGCGACGCGCTCGGCGAACAGGCCGACGACGTCGTCGACCGGCGTGATGCGCGGCGCGACCGGCGGGGCCGGCACGTGGTCGACGTCCGACAGCGCCGCGCGGACGCGGCCCAGGATCTCCTCGCGAGCGCTCACTTGCGGCCTCCGTCCGTGCGCTTCCACCAGCGGCGGAAGGACTCCTGCGGCGCGTCCGGCAGGTCGCGCGTGTCCGTCCACTTCTTGACGCCCACGCGGCGGGCCAGCCTGATGCCGACGCCGGTGAACCGCTCCCCCGCGCCCAGCAGGCGTGAGCGCGAGAGCGCCACGGCAGCGCCCTTGAACGCGACCGCCTCGGGCTTGGGCACGCCACCGCGGTGCGCGTCGACGACCTTGGCCCGCTGGTCGACCAGCACCGAGGGGATGTCGATGCGCACGGGGCACACCTCGAAGCACGCGCCGCACAGCGACGACGCGTAGGGCAGCGAGTCGACCTGGTCGTCGTGCCCGACGCCCTTGAGCAGCGGGTTGAGGATCGCGCCGATCGGGCCGGGGTAGACCGAGCCGTAGGCGTGGCCGCCGGTGCGCTCGTAGACCGGGCACACGTTGAGGCAGGCCGAGCAGCGGATGCAGCGCAGCGCCTGGCGTCCGACCTCGTCGGCGAGCGCGTTGGTGCGTCCGTTGTCGAGCAGGACGACGTGCACCTCCTGCGGGCCGTCGCCGGGGGTGACGCCCGACCAGGTGGACGTGTACGGGTTCATCCGCTCGCCGGTGGACGAGCGCGGCAGCAGGCGCAGCAGCGGGTCGAGCTCGTCCCAGGTGGAGACGACCTTCTCGATGCCGACGACCGACACGAGCACCTCGGGCAGCGTCAGGCACATGCGTCCGTTGCCCTCGGACTCGACGACCACGAGCGTGCCGCTGTCGGCGACGGCGAAGTTCGCGCCCGAGACACCGACCTTGGCGCGCAGGAACTTCTCGCGCAGGTGGGCGCGGGCGGCCGCGGCCAGCACCGCCGGCTCGTCGGTCAGGTCGGCCGGCGCGGGACGTCCGGCCTTGGCCATGCCGTCGAGGAAGATCTCGCGGATCTCGGCCCGGTTGCGGTGGATCGCCGGCACCAGGATGTGGCTGGGCAGGTCGTCGCCGAGCTGGACGATGAGCTCGGCCAGGTCGGTCTCCCAGGCGGCGATGCCCTCCTCGGCGAGCGCCTCGTTGAGCCCGATCTCCTGGGTCAGCATCGACTTGACCTTGACCACCTCGTCGGCGTCGTGCGCCTTGACGATGTCGGCGACGATCCGGTTGGCTTCGGCCGCGTCGCGGGCCCAGTGCACGGTCGCACCGTTGGCGGTCAGCGACGCCTCGAGCTTCTCGAGCTGGACGTCGAGGGTCCGCAGCGCGGCCTCCTTGACGCCGGCCCCGGCCAGGCGCAGCTCCTCCCACTGCTCGACCTCGCCGACGACGGCGGCCCGCTTGGCCCGGATGGTGCCCGTGGCGTGCGCGAGGTTGTGCCGCAGCTGGGCGTTGCCCAGGGCCTCCTTCGCCGCCGTGGGGAACTTGGGCATGCCCACGAACGTCCCGGCGCTCACGACCGCACCTCCGTAGAAGGAACAAGAGCGTACGGAGTCACGGTCGTGACGATCCCTTCGGTCGCTCGCTGGCGCTCGTTCATCGCACGACCCCCAGCTGGAGGGACTCGGTCGAGGCGAGGATCTCGGCCAGGTGGACGGTGCGGACGCCGGCCTTCTCGCGGGTCATGAGCCCTCCGATGTGGGTGAGGCAGGAGTTGTCGCCGGCGACCAGCACCTCGGCGCCGGTCTCCAGCACGTGGCGCACCTTGTCGGTGCCCATCGCGACGGACGTGTCGGAGTTCTTCACCGCGAACGTGCCGCCGAAGCCGCAGCACTGGTCGTCACCGGGCAGGTCGACGAGCGTCAGGCCGCGGACGTTCTCCAGCAGCCGGCGCGGCCGGTCGCCGACGCCGAGCATGCGCAGCGAGTGGCACGTCGGGTGGTAGGTGACGGTGTGCGGGTAGTAGGCGCCGACGTCGGTCACGCCCAGCACGTCGACCAGGAACTCGGAGAGCTCGTAGACCTTCGGGGACGTCTCGGCGACCGCACGCTCGAGCCCGGCGTCGCCCGAGCGGCGGGCCACGATGCCGTGCTGGTGCCGGGCCGACCCGGCGCACGAGCCGGACGGCGTGACGATCGCGTCGTAGCCGGCGAAGGCGTCCACGAACGTCCGCACGACGGGCACGGCCTCGTCGAGGTAGCCGGTGTTGACCATGGGCTGCGCGCAGCAGGTCTGGGCCGCCGGGAAGTCGACCTCGACCCCCAGCCGGCGCAGCAGCGCGACGACGGCCTGGCCGGTGCCGGGGTACAGCGCGTCGTTGATGCACGTGACCATCAGGGCGACTCGCACGGGACCACCTCCTGCATTAAAACGTTTCAATCCCACTGTACCGTGACAGCGGTCACCCCGGTGAGCCGCTTCGGCCCACCGGGGTGACGTGTCGTGACGGCGCCGGTCAGCGCACGCGACGCTCCACGTACGGCACCAGCCGGACGGGGCCGACGAGGCCGTACGCCTGGCGCGGCGAGCTGCCGTAGACCGCCGGCGTCACGGTGCGCAGGCGGTTGAGCAGGGTGCTCGCGACCTCCACCTCGATCGTGTTGCGGCCCTTGCGCAGGTGGTCGCCCAGGTCGACCGTCGTGTCGAGCATGTCGGCCGGCGCGAGCCGCTTGCCGTTCACCCGCACGCGGAAGGTGTCGTTGACCTCGCCGAGGTCGAGCACGGCGCCGTCCTCGTTCGTCCAGTCCTTGCCCAGGTCGACCGTCGTCCGGTAGGTGCCGACGCCCGAGACGTCCTCGAGGCCGGGCACCTGCGACCACGGCGCGAGAGCGTCCAGCTTCACCTTGCGCACCGGCTTGACCGTGGTGAACGCGTCCTTGCCCGGCTGCCAGTCCTCGACCGCGAGGTCCCAGGACGTCAGCGCGATCGGCTCGCGCACGCGTCCGACCGTCGTCCGCACGACGCGGCCGTCGGCCAGCGTGGTGCTGACCGTGCCGGCGACGTCGGCGCGGACGACGAGCTGGTTGCCGTCGACCCGCAGCGCGGATCCGGTCGTGGCCGACGCCGCCAGCTGACGGCCGCGGGCCGGGGCGAGCGCGATGACCGTGCTCTGCCCGGGCAGCAGGTCGACCCGCACCCGCACCCGGTCGCCCTGGCGCTCCCACAGCGCCACCGGCGTCGCCTCGCCGCTCCACGCGTCCAGCTGCACCGGCACGGCGTCGCGCCGGGTCGAGGTCAGCCACACGTCCTGGGTCACGCGGGTCAGGCGGCGGTTCTCGGCGTGCTTGGCGTTGGCCAGGAAGTACAGGTCGACGTCGCCCTCGACCCGGCGCAGCGACATGACCGTGGACGTCTCGTGGCTCACGTCGGGCGTGACGCCGAGCGCGTCGAGCGCGGTCGGGATGTCCGCGTCGGCCGGGGCCGCCGCGGTCGTCGGCAGCGCCGCGATCTGCGCGACCAGCGCGCGGACCTTCTCGGTCTCGCCCGGCTGGGCCAGCCCCACGACGTCGGGCTTGCTCCAGTCGCCGTGCAGCACGATCGGCAGCCCGGCCCGGCCGAGGGCCAGCACCTTGCGGGCGGTCTCGACCGCGATGGTCGCCTCCTTGCCGCGGAACTGGTCCGGGCCCACGATCATCACCTTGTAGGCCGGGCCCTTCGGCGCCAGCCGTCCGTTGCGGACGGTCGCCAGCGGCAGGTCGAGCAGCGCCGGCGTGGCGAACGAGTGGGTCCAGCCGACCGGGATGCCGCTGTTCGTCGCCCACGCGGCGCCGATGCCGGTGGACGTCCAGCCCTTCTGGCGCAGGAAGACGATGTCGTACTTCGGCGTGCCGGTCTGCAGCACCAGCTGGCTGCGGTTGAGGTAGTCGGCGACGTCGCGCACGTGCTCCCAGGTGGGCGTGCGCGGGCCCCACGCCTCGCCGTAGCCGACGGCGCCGCTGTAGTACGGCGAGAAGGCGGCGAAGCCGGGCCACGAGACGCCGGGCGCCTCGCGGTACGCGAAGCCGTGCAGCATCGCCCGGTTCACGCCGGCGACGAAGATGCTGTTGATCGTCTGCAGCGCCCGGTCCCACGTGGTGTTGTAGGCCGCGCCGAAGTAGCAGGCCGCCTCGCACGAGAGCAGCGTCCGGCCGCCCATGTCGCGGCCGCCGGCCATGACCCGGTAGTCGTCGAGGTTCTTGAAGCCGAGCGACTCGGTCTCCGGGACGTCCAGGAGCGCGGCGTGCTCGACCGTGTCGGTCTCCAGGCCGTACGGCTGGACGCGCAGGCCCATGCCCAGGCCCTTGGCGAAGCGCTGCAGCACCTTGAGGTGGTTGTCGCGGTACAGGTCCGAGAGCACCTGGTTGAAGTCGTCGCGGACCCGCGTGGTGGTGACCGCGTCGTAGGCGAACAGGTACTTCTCGTGCACCTCGAGCACCACCGGAAGGAACGGCAGCAGGTCGTACCCGGCGCGCTTGCGGAACTCCTCGAGCATCCGCGGCGTCCAGATGGTCGCCTCGGTCTCGATCTCCAGCGAGTCCTCGAACAGGTTGCCGCCGGCCTTGCGCAGCAGGCTGCGCAGCTCCCGGTTGAGGACCTTGTCCTCCCACAGGTCGATGACGGCCTGCGAGCCCGCGGCGCTGAAGTGGTCGACGACCCACGACTTGGGGTTGGTGTGCGGTCCGGCCTCGGGCTCCTGGCCCGAGCCGCGACGCCAGTAGGCCAGCACGGCCCACGTGCCCGAGCCCGCCGGCGCGGTCCAGACGAGGCGGTCGCCCGTGACCGACTTCGTCAGGTCGACGAGCGAGGCCGGGTCGAGCGTGGCGATGCCCTTCGCCTCGGCGGTCACCTGGTAGGCCTGCACGGCCACGAGCGTGCGCTTGGTGACGCCGTCGGTGGCGGGCACGGCCGGCTCGGGCACGACGTCGTCGTACGCCTGGCCGGCGGTGACGTCCACGCGCCCGTGCACGAGCTCGGTGCAGGCCGCGTCGTCGTCGGGGGTGATCGTCGAGACGGCGGCGGGCCACGAGGGACCGACCGTGATGTCGATGGTGACGCCGCGGCGGGCGCCCTGACGCAGCGCGGCGGTGACGCCGGCCACCCACGCCTTGGTGCCCCAGCCCTGCCGGTCGAGGTCGATCTCGATGTTGCGCGCGCGCAGGCTGTGCGTCACGTCGGCGATCTCGAGGTGGCCGAAGCCGGCGTCGGCGACCTGGTCGACCTCGCGGGCGACCTCGCGCGGGTCGACCGCGCCGTGCGGCCACCACCAGCGGAAGCCGGCGCCGGTCTCCAGGCCCGGACGCTCGAAGGCGCGGGCGAGGCCGCGCGGCAGCCCGTTCGCCGAGGTGCCGAGCCCGGCCCCGACCCCCTTGCCGGTCTGCTTGGCCGCGGCGACCAGCGGGTCGCCCGCGACCACGGCGGCACCCGCCGTCACGGCGGCGGCACGGAGCAGCGTGCGTCGCTGCATCCCGCCCTGGCCTCGTCCTTCGGCGTCCTGCTGCGTGCCTTTGGTGCCCTCGTCCGGCATACGTCCCCCTGTGGGTTGAATCGATTCACAGGACTGTAACCGGGGTCACATCCGTCGATCCATCCTCTGGCCGGAAGTGGCCACGAGCGGTGTCGCGAGGGTCAGATGCGCCCGTGCCGGACGGCCAGCACGACCGCCTCGATGGGGCTCTGGACCTCGAGCCGGTCGCACACGTCACGCAGCCGGCGCCGCACGGTGCGCTCGGAGACGTCCAGCCGCGTGGCGGTGCCCGCGGCGGTGTGACCGTCGGCCACGAGCCGCAGCAGGTGCAGGTCGGACGCGTCCAGCGTCGCCAGACGCTCGGCCGGACCGGCTCCCGTCGCGCGGGGGTTCGTGCTCATCGCGGTGACGTCACCGCGGCGCGGACCCGGCGCTCGGCCGCGTCCCAGTCGAGCCCGCTGCGGGGCTCGTAGCGGACCAGGTCGTGGGTGCGGCGCACGAGGTCGCGCATCGCCGCGAGGTCGGGCAGGTCGGCGCCCAGCGTGCGCGCCTGCACCAGGGCGTTGCCCAGCGCGGCGGCCTCGGCGGGGCCGGCCAGCACCGGACGCTCGCAGGCGTCGGCGGTCAGCTGGCACAGCAGCGTGTTCTGCGAGCCGCCGCCGACCACGTGGACGACGTCGACGTCCTCGCCGGCCAGCTCGCAGGCCTTGCGGACGTGGCGCCGGTACGCCAGCGCCAACGAGTCGAGCACGCAGCGCACGAGCTCGCCCGGGGTCGAGGGCACCGGCTCCCCCGCCCGCTCGGCCAGCGCCCGCAGCCGGGCCGGCATGTCGCCGGGCGGCAGCAGGCTGGGGTCGTCGATGTCGACGACGGTGCGGAGCGCGGGCACCTGCGCGGCCTCGGCCAGCAGGCTGGCGAGCGAGACGTCGCGGCCCTCGCGCTCCCAGGCCCGGATCGACTCCGAGAGCACCCACAGGCCCATGACGTTCTTGAGGAAGCGGATCGTGCCGTCGACGCCGCCCTCGTTGGTGAAGTCGGCCTCGCGGGCGGCCTCGGTGAGCACGGGCTCGTCGAGCTCCAGCCCGACCAGCGACCAGGTGCCGGACGACAGGTAGGCGAAGCGCTCCTGCCCCGCGGGTACCGCGACCACGGCGGACGCGGTGTCGTGCGAGGCGACGGAGACCACCGGGACGTCCAGCGCGCCGATCGTCTCCCCCACCGACGGCAGCACGCGGCCGACGACCGTGCCGGCGTCGTGCAGCGGGGGCAGCAGCGAGGCCGGGATGCCGAGCCGCTCGCACAGCTCGAGCGCCCATGAACGGCTCGTCGCGTCGTACACGCCGGTGGTGGACGCGTTGGTGCGCTCGGCGCCGACGTGGCCGGTGAGCCAGTAGGTCAGCAGGTCGGGCACCAGCAGCAGCGAGCGCGCGGCCTCGAGCGCGGCGGTGCCGCGGGCGGCGACGAGCTGGTAGACGGTGTTGAACGGCAGGTTCTGCAGGCCGGTGACGCCGTACAGCTCGGCCGGCGGCACCGTCGCGGCGACCTGCTCCGCGACCCCGTCGGTGCGGGAGTCGCGGTGCGAGAACGGGGTGCCGAGCAGCTGCCCGTCAGCGTCCAGCAGGCCGTAGTCGACGGCCCAGGAGTCGATGCCGATGCCGTCCAGCGCTCCCCCGGCCGCCACCCGGCGGACGCCGTCGACCACCTCGCGGTGGATGCCGACGACGTCCCACAGGAGGGCGTCACGCACCCGCACGCCGCCGTTGGCGAAGCGGTGCTCCTCGGTCAGCTCCAGGCGGTCCGGGGCGATGGTGGCCGCCATCACCCGTCCGCTGGTGGCGCCGAGGTCCACCGCCGCGACACGCAGCGGCGTGCGGGCGGCGCTCATCGCAGGAACGCGGCGGCGACGCCGGCGTCGACCGGGACGTGCAGACCGGTCGTGTGGGTCATGTCCGGGCCGCAGAGCACGAAGACCGCGTTGGCGATGTGCTCGGGGAGCACCTCGCGCTTGAGGATCGTGCGCTGCGCGTAGAACTTGCCCAGGTCCTGCTCCTCCACGCCGTAGACCGCGGCGCGGTTCGCGCCCCAGCCGCTGGCGAAGATGCCCGAGCCCTGGACGACGCCGTCCGGGTTCACGCCGTTGACCTTGATGCCGTGCTCGCCGAGCTCGGCGGCCAGCAGGCGCACCTGGTGGGCCTGGTCGGCCTTGGCGGCGCCGTAGGCGACGTTGTTCGGGCCCGCGAAGACGGAGTTCTTCGAGGAGATGTAGACGATGTCGCCGCCGAGCTTCTGCTCGATGAGCACCTTCGCCGCCGCCTTGGACACCAGGAACGAGCCCTTGGCCATGACGTCGTGCTGCAGGTCCCAGTCCTTCTCAGTGGTCTCGAGCAGCGAGCGCGAGAGCGAGAGGCCGGCGTTGTTGACGATGAGGTCCACGCCGCCGAAGGCCAGCACGGCCTCGTCGATCATGGCCTGCACCTTCTCGGCGCTCGAGACGTCCACGTGGACGCCGACCGCGACGTCGGACGAGCCGATCTCCGCGGCGGTGGCCTGGGCGTTCTCCAGCGACAGGTCGGCGATGACGACGCAGGCGCCCTCGGCCGCGAGCTTCTTGGCCGTCGCCTTGCCGATGCCGGACGCGGCGCCGGTGACGAGCGCGACGCGGGTGGCGAGCGGCTTCGGCTTCGGCATCCGCTGGAGCTTGGCCTCCTCCAGCGCCCAGTACTCGATGTTGAACTTCTCGGCCTCGTCGATCGGGGCGTACGTCGACAGGCCCTCGGCGCCACGCATGACGTTGATGGCGTTGACGTAGAACTCGCCGGCGACGCGGGCGGTCTGCTTGTCCTTGCCGAAGCTGAACATGCCGACGCCCGGGACGAGCACGACCAGCGGGTCCGCGCCGCGGATGGCCGGCGAGTCCGCCGTCGCGTGACGGTCGTAGTAGGCCTGGTAGTCGGCGCGGTAGGACTCCGACAGCTCGTGCAGGCGGGCGATGGACTCCTCCACCGTCGCCGTGGCGGGCAGGTCGAGCACGAGCGGCTTGACCTTGGTGCGCAGGAAGTGGTCCGGGCAGCTGGTGCCCAGCTCGGCCAGGCGCGGGTGCTCGGCGCGGGCCACGAAGTCGAGGACGGCTTCGGAGTCGTTGAAGTGACCCACCATCGGGCGGTCGATCGAGGCGATGCCGCGGATCGTCGGGGCCAGCGCGGCCGCCTTGGCGCGACGCTCGGCCCCGCTCAGCGGGGCGTAGCCGTCGAGCACGGGGCCGAACGGCTCGGCCTTGCTGTGCTCGGCGATGTAGGCGGCCGCCGTGTCGATGATCCACAGCGAGTTCTTCTCGGCCTCGTCGCTGGTGTCGCCCCAGGCGGTGATGCCGTGGCCACCGAGGATGCAGCCGATCGCCTGCGGGTTCTTCTCCTTGATCGCAGCGATGTCGAGACCGAGCTGGAAGCCCGGACGACGCCACGGCACCCACACGACCTTGTCGCCGAAGATGGAGGCGGTCAGGGCCTCGCCGTCGGCGGACGTCGCGATGGCGATGCCCGAGTCCGGGTGCAGGTGGTCGACGTGCGCGGCCGGCACGAGGCCGTGCATCGCGGTGTCGATCGACGGCGCGGCACCACCCTTGCCGTGCAGGCAGTAGTCGAACGCGGCGACCATCTCGTCCTCGCGCTCGACGCCCGGGTAGACGTCGACGAGCGAGCGCAGGCGGTCCAGGCGCAGGACGGCCAGGCCCTGCTCCTTGAGCGTGCCGAGGTCTCCGCCGGAGCCCTTGACCCAGAGCAGCTCGACCTCCTGGCCGGTGACCGGGTCGGTCTCGGTGCCCTTGGCGGACGTGTTGCCGCCGGCGTAGTTGGTGTTCTTGGGATCCGCGCCCAGGCGGTTCGACCGCGCGATGAGCTCGGCTGCCGTCGGGTTGGTCATCAGTTCCATCCTGCCTGCGTACCGCCCACGCGGTCCGCCTCGATCTGCTCCTGGTAGCCGCTCTCGAGGTAGGCCCGCATCGGGTTCGCGGGCAGGCCTCGCTCCTCGCGCCACGTGGCGAGGTCGGCGCGGACGTCGGTGTAGAAGGCGTCCATGAAGATCTCGTTGGCCAGCAGGACGTCGCCGTCCTCCTGCGCCTTGGTCAGCGCGTCACGGTCGACGAGCAGCGCGCGCGCCGTCATCTCCTGGACGTTGAGCACCGAGCGGATCTGCCCGGGGATCTTCTTCTCGATGTTGTGGCACTGGTCGAGCATGAAGGCCACGCCGCTGTCCGCGTCGAGGGCGCCGCCGCGGACGCACTCGACCATGATGCGGAAGAGCTGGAACGGGTCCGCCGAGCCGACGATCAGGTCGTCGTCGGCGTAGAAGCGGCTGTTGAAGTCGAACGAGCCGAGCTTCCCCAGGCGCAGCAGCTGGGCCACGATGAACTCGATGTTGGTGCCGGGCGCGTGGTGGCCGGTGTCGAGGCAGACCATCGCCTTCTCGCCGAGGGCCGCCACCTGCACGTACGACGTGCCCCAGTCCGGGACGTCGGTGTGGTAGAACGCCGGCTCGAAGAACTTGTACTCGAGCACGAGACGCTGGTCGTCGCCGAGCCGGTCGTAGATCGTCCGCAGGCTCTCGGCCAGGCGGTCCTGGCGGCCGCGCATGTCGGCCTGGCCCGGGTAGTTGCTGCCCTCGGCCAGCCAGATCTTCAGGTCCTGCGACCCGGTGGCGTGCATGATCTCGATGCAGGCCAGGTGGTGGTCGATCGCCTTCTGGCGGACCGCCTTGTCGGTGTGCGTCAGGGCGCCGAGCTTGTAGTCGTCGTCCTGGAAGGTGTTGGAGTTGATCGTGCCCAGGCCCACGCCCAGGTCGGCGGCGTACGAGCGCAGCGCCGAGTAGTCGTCCACCTGGTCCCACGGGATGTGCAGCGCGACCGTCGGGGCCAGGCCGGTGAAACGATTCACCTGGGCAGCATCGGCGATCTTCTCCTGCACCGTGCGGGGCGTGCCCGGGGTGCCGAAGACCTTGAACCGGGTGCCGGAGTTGCCGTAGGCCCACGACGGGACCTCGATCGCCTGGCCCTCGAGGAGCGGCGCAATCTGCTGGAACGTTGTCATCTCACTTCGTCTCTGTGCTGGTGTTCGCGGCCGCGAGCTGGTCCTCCAGGTGGAAGACCTCCTCGAGCTCCTGGAAGCCCTCGTCGGGCGCCTGGTCCTGGTCCTCGAAGAGGTCGCCCATCTCGGCCTGCCAGCGCGCGTTGACCTCGCGCGCGGCCATGGCGGCCTGGGCGGCCTCGAGGGACTCGGTCTCGAGGTAGCCGATGAGCAGCCCGTCAGGGCGGAGGAACAGCGAGTAGTTGTGCCACCCGGTCTCGTGCAGGGCCTGCAGCATCTCGGGCCACACCGCCGCGTGGCGGCGCTTGTACTCCTCGATGCGGTCGGGCCTCACCTGGGAGTGGAAGCACACCCGTCTCATCTGTTCCTCGTTCCTGGGGTCGTGCCTGCCGGGACCTGGAGGGACCCCGGCAGGCACGGGTCCAAAGTGACGGCTCGACTCAGAAGTCGAAGTCGTCGATGTTCTCGGCGGTGAAGACGAAGGGCTCGCCCAGGAGCACCTCGCCCTTGTCGCCGACGGTGTACTCGCCGAGCTTGCCGGCCTCGAAGGTGTCGCCCTTCTTGCCCTCGATGTCGCCGTCGATGAGCGCCTTGGCGGCGAACGCGGCCAGGTAGCCCAGGTCCTCCGGGTTCCACAGCGCGAACTCGGTGACGGTGCCGTTCTTGACGTACTCACGCATCTGGTTGGGGGTGCCCAGACCGGTCAGCGCGACCTTGCCCTTCGACTTGGACGTCGAGAGGTAGCGGGCGGCCGCCGCGATGCCGACGGTGGTCGGCGAGACGATGCCCTTGAGGTTCGGGTGCGACTGCAGCAGGGCCGCGGTCTTGTCGAACGACGTCTGGTCGTCGTCGTCGCCGTAGACGGTGTCGACGAGCTTGATGTTCGGGTGGTTCGCCTCGAGCTCGGCCTTCATGAGCTCGATCCACGCGTTCTGGTTGGTCGCGTTGGCCGCGGCCGACAGGATCGCGATCTCGCCGGCGTCACCGATCTGCTTGGCGATCAGGTCGACCTGCGCCTTGGCGATGCCCTCGGACGACGCCTGGTTGACGTAGATGTCGCGGCAGTCGGCCTCGGTGTCGGAGTCGAACGTCACGATCTTGACGCCCGCGTCGCTGGCCTCGCCGAGCGCGTCGCAGATGGCCTTGGGGTCGTTGGCCGAGACGACCAGCGCACCCACGCCCTGCTGCGCGGCGGTGTTGATGAAGGGCACCTGCGCGTCCGGGGTGGCGGTGTCGGGACCGACCTCCTCGAACTTTCCACCGAACTCCTCGACGGCCTTCTTGCCGCCGGCGTCGCTGGTGTCGAAGTACGGGTTGCCCAGGTTCTTCGGCAGGAAGGTGACCGAGGCGTCGCCGCCCCCGTTGCCGCTGTCGCCCTCGTCGTCCGAACCGCAGGCGGTCAGCGCGAGGCTGGCGGTGAGGGCGAGCGCGGTGAGCGCGGCCGTCCGCCGGTTGATGAACTTCATCGTTCTTACCCTTCTGTCGTGCTGCTGGTGCCGGACTGAGCCCGGCCGGTGGAGGGGCGGGAGCCCCGTGTCCTCGAGCGGACCTGGCCCGAGACCCAGCCGAGGAGGTTCGTGGAGATCACCGAGAGCACGAGGAGCACTCCGATGACGATGTTGATGACGTTGACCGTCTGGCCCTCCAGGCGCATCGCGCTGGAGATGACGCCGATCAGCAGGACGCCGGCGATGACGCCGTGGAGCGCCCCGCGTCCGCCGAAGATCGACACGCCGCCCAGCAGGACGGCCGCGATCACCTGCAGCTCCATGCCGTTGGCGTTGTCGCCGCGGGCGCTGCCGAAGCGCAGCGTGAAGTAGACGCCGGCCAGGGCCGAGACCGCACCGGCCAGCAGGAAGAGCCACAGCTTGGTGCGGGCCACGTCGACGCCGGCGAACTGCGCGGCTTCGTCGTTCAGGCCGATGTCGTAGACACCGCGGCCGAACGGCGAGAAGTGCAGCAGCAGGACGAAGCCGATGAGGAGCACCAGGAACGGGATGAGGATCATCGGGTAGGGCTGGCCCTCGATGATGCGCTCCTTGGACAGGTCGGTCCACTTCTCGGGGAAGTCGGTCTTCGCCGTCGTGCCGAGGATGCCGACCGCGATGCCGCGGTACAGCGCGAGCGTGCCGATCGTGACGGCCAGCGACGGCAGCCCGACGTACGCGACCAGGAAGCCGTTGAAGGCCCCGCAGACCGCGCCGACCGCGATGGCGATGAGCGCCGCGACCGGGACGGACAGTCCGCCGTCCTGGACCAGGACACCCACGAGGACGCTGGACAGGCCCACCACGCTGGCGACCGACAGGTCGATCTCGCCGGTGATGATGATGAGCGTCATTGGCAGCGCGATGAGCAGCAGCGGCGCGACGTCCAGGAACAGGTAGTACAGCGTCAGCGGGCTGTCGAAGTTGGCGACGTTGCCCATCGACCACGCGTACACCGCGATGACCAGGGCGATGATCGCCATCTCACGGGTCAGCAGGACGCGCTTCCACCACGGCTGGGCGTAGGCGTCGTACGTGCGCGCCTGTCCCTCGGGACGGGTGAGGACGGGGGTGCTCATGCGTGGTCCCTCTCTTCCACGAGCTTGCGTTCCTGGCGGGCCGAGAGCACCCGGTCCAGGACGATCGCGCCGATGATCAGGGCGCCGACGACGGCACGCTGCCAGAAGTCCTGGATGCCGATGACCGGCAGGGCGCGGTTGATGGTGATGAGCAGGAACGCGCCGATGGCCGCGCCCCACACGGTGCCCGCGCCGCCGAAGATGGCGACGCCGCCGATGACGGCCGCGCCGACCGCCTGGAGCTCGATGCCCATGCCGGCGCCGGAGCTGACCGTGCCGTAGCGGGCGGCGTAGACGACACCGGCCAGGCCGGCGAGCGCGCCGGACAGCACGAAGGCGGACAGGACGCGGCGGGTGACCGGCAGGCCGTACAGCGTCGCGGCGTCCGGGTCGGAGCCGATCGCGTACAGCTCGCGGCCGCCGCGGTGGCTGTGCAGGTAGTAGCCGACGATCGCCAGCACGACGAGCGCGATGATCGTGAGGATCGGGATGCCCAGGATCGAGGACGTGCCCAGGTCGAGGAAGCCGCTCGGCATGTCCGAGGCGGTGATGCGGTCGCTGCCGGCCCACGACAGGAAGATGCCGCGGTAGATGTACATCGTGCCGAGCGTGATCACCAGCGCCGGGACGCGACCGAAGGCGACCAGCACGCCGTTGACCAGGCCCAGCACCGCGCCCATGGCCAGGCCGGCCGCGAAGACCGCCACGATCGGCAGGTCGGGGTAGGTCGAGAACAGCTTGCCGGTCAGGTAGGCGGTCAGGCCGAGCGTGGAGCCGACCGACAGGTCGACGCTGCGGGTGATGATGACGGCCGTCTGGCCCACCGCGAGCAGCAGCAGGATGGACGGGGTCACCAGCAGGTCGCGGAAGTTGTCGCCGCCGAACAGGAAGCTGGGGCTCTTGAGCGTCGTGAGCAGCACGACCAGCACCAGGACCGCGGCCACCGCGATCTCGCGCGAGCGCAGGGCGTTGCCCAGGCCGCGCACGAGGGCGCTCTGGCGCGACCCCGTGTCCGGACGGTGCGCTTCGGTCGTCGTGCTCATGCCTTGATCTCCTCGGTGGTGCTGGCGCCACGGGTGGCGGCGTGCATGACCTTCTCGGGCGTCGCCTCGGCGCGGTCGAGCTCGGCGGTGATCTGGCCCTCGCACACGACGAGGACGCGGTCGGCCATGCCGAGCACCTCGGGCAGCTCGGAGCTGATCATGAGGATCGCCATGCCCTGGCCGGCCAGCTCGGAGAGCAGCCGGTGCACCTCGGACTTGGTGCCGATGTCGATGCCGCGGGTGGGCTCGTCGATGATCAGCAGCTTGGGGTTCGTCGCCAGCCACTTGGCGATGACGACCTTCTGCTGGTTGCCGCCCGACATCGTCGAGGCGGCCATGTCGAGGGCGTTGGTCTTGACCTCGAGCTTGGACGCCCACGGCCCGGCGGCCTTGTTCTCGGCGCCGGAGGTCAGCAGCCCGGCCTTGGTGAGCCGGCGGCGGATGACCGAGCCGATGTTGCGGGCGACGGACTCCTCGACGACCAGGCCCTGCTTGCGGCGGTCCTCGGCGACGAACGCGATGCCCGAGCCGATGGCCGCGCGGGGACGGTTCGCCGGGACGGGCTTGCCGTTCATCGTGACCGTGCCGGCGGCGTACTTGTCGACGCCGAAGACGGCGCGGGCGATCTCGCTGCGGCCGGCGCCGACGAGGCCGGCCAGGCCGACGATCTCGCCGGCGCGCACCTGGAAGCTGACGTCGTGGAAGGTGCCGGCGGCGCTGAGCCCCTGCACGTCCAGGACGACGTCGCCGATCGGGGCGGGCGTCTTGGGGAACAGCTCGGCGACCTCGCGACCGACCATGAGGGCGACGAGCTCGTCGTTGGTGGTCTCGGCGATCGCGTTCGTGCCGACGTACTCGCCGTCACGCATGACCGTGACGGTGTCGCACAGCGCGAAGACCTCGTCGAAGCGGTGCGAGATGAACACCAGGCCGCGACCCTCGTCGCGCAGGCTTCGGGCGATGGTGAACAGGCGCTCGACCTCGACGCCGCTCAGCGCCGCGGTCGGCTCGTCCATGATCAGCAGGCTCGCGTCGAGCGAGATGGCCTTGGCGATCTCGATGACCTGCTGGTCGGCGATGGACAGGCCGCGGGCCGGACGGCGCGGGTCGATCTGCACGCCGAGGCGCTCGAACAGCGACAGCGCCTCCTCGTGCATGCGGCCGCGGTCGATGCGGCGGCCGGCACCCAGCGGCTGGCGGCCCATGAAGATGTTCTCCGTGACCGACAGGTCGGGGAACAGCGTCGGCTCCTGGTAGATGACCGCGATGCCCGCGGCCTTCGACGCGGCGGTGGAGCCGAAGTCGACGTCCTCGCCCTGGAAGCGGAAGGTGCCGGAGTCGCGGCGGTGCACGCCGGCGACGATCTTGACCAGCGTCGACTTGCCGGCGCCGTTCTCGCCGATCAGCGCGTGGATCGACCCCGCCTGGACGGCGAGGCTCCCGGAGCGCAGCGCAGCGACCGAGCCGAAGGACTTGCGGACGTCCTGCAGCTCCAGCACCGGGGTGGTGGCGGGGGCCGGACCAGCCATGCATCGCTCCTTTGAAACGTTTTAATCGAGCACGGGAAATGTATGTGACCGCCATCACGGACGTCAACCGCCCAGACGAACCAATTTGTCGCGAGTCGGCAATCTGCCCGTCATCTCCGACAAATATCGTGGCCCGGCCCGCGTGTCGTGAGCGTGATCGTTGACACATGCACCCTGAACCGTTTCAATCAGGCGAGCCTCGGAGGGAGGGTCCGTGAGTCCTGCAGCACGTCGTCCGGCAAGCCCCACAGCGTCCGTCAAGGACGTCGCCGCGGCCGCCGGCGTCTCCCTCGGCACCGTCTCCAACGTGCTCAACCGACCCGACCGGGTCGCGGCCGGCACCCGCGAGCGGGTGGAGCGGGCCATGAACGAGCTCGGCTTCGTGCGCAACGAGTCCGCTCGCTCCCTGCGCTCGGGCCGCTCGCGCACCCTCGCCTACGTCATGCTCGACGCCGGCAACCCGTTCTTCACCGACGTCGCCCGCGGCAGCGAGGGCCCGGCGGACGACGGCGACCTCTCGCTCTTCCTGTGCAACAGCGACAACCGCGCCGGCCGCGAGGCCGCCCACCTGGAGCACCTGGAGCAGCAGCGCGTCCAGGGCATCCTCATCACCCCGGTCGACCCGGACAGCCCGACGCTGGACGCCGTCGTCGAGCGCGGCACTCCCCTGGTCATCGTCGACCGCACGCGCAGCGACGACCGGATCTGCTCGGTGGCCGTCGACGACGTGCTGGGCGGACGCCTCGCCGTGGAGCACCTCATCGACCAGGGGCACACACGTGTCGCCTTCGTCGGCGGACCCACCTCGATCGGCCAGGTCACCGACCGGCTCGAGGGCGCCCGCCAGGCCTGGGCGGACGCCGGCCTGCCCGAGGACGACCTCACGCTCGTCCAGACCGAGTCGCTCACCGTGGCCGCGGGCCGCGAGGCAGGCGAGCGCATCGCCGGTCTCGCCACCACCCGGCGCCCGACCGCCGCGTTCTGCGCCAACGACCTGATCGCCCTCGGGCTGCTGCAGCAGGCCACGCGCGCCGGGCTCGCCGTGCCCGACCAGCTGGCGATCGTCGGCTACGACGACATCGAGTTCGCCGCGGCTGCTGCGGTCCCGCTGACGTCCGTGCGCCAGCCGCGCCACGAGCTCGGCCGCACCGCCGCGCTGCTCGTGCTGGACGAGTCGAGCAACCCCCAGCACGCCCACCAGCAGCTGACCTTCGAGCCCGAGCTCGTCGCCCGCACGTCCACCCTCGGCTGACGCGTCCGCTCCCTGAGCCTGTCGAAGGGAGCCTGAGCCTGTCGGACGGCCTACCGCACCGCGCGCTCCCCCGGCAGCGGCTCCGCCGCCGCTCCCCCGCGCACCCGGCGCGAGATGGCCCAGCCGAACAGGGCGGCGAGCACGTACATGACGATGGAGTAGACGGCGCTGGGGATCGCGACCTCGGTGTTGTCCAGGACGCTGAGCGCGATGGTCATGGCGACGGTCGTGTTGTGGATGCCCACCTCCATCGAGCTGGCGATGGCCTGACGCTCGTCCAGCCGCATGACCCGCGCCCCGAGGTAGCCGATGGTCAGGCTGGCCAGGCAGAACAGCGTCACGACGAGGCCGACCTGCTCGACGTAGTCGGCGATGTTCTCGCGCTCGCCGACGATGGCGCCGATCGAGACCGCCACCAGCACGACGATCGAGAAGATGCGCACGGGCTTGTCGGCGCGGGCGGCGAACGACTCCGAGCGGCTGCGCACCACCATGCCGATCGCCACGGGCACCAGCACGATCGCGATGACCTGCACGACCTTGCCCAGCTGCAGCCCCAGCTCGCCCTCGGCGTCGAAGTAGCCGATGGCCAGGTTGGTGATGACGGGGATCGACACCGCGGCCAGCACCGAGTTGATCGCCGTGAGCGTCACGTTCAGCGCGACGTCGCCGTGGAACAGGTGGCTGAACAGGTTGGCGGTCGTGCCGCCCGGCGACGCCGCCAGGAGCATGACGCCGACGGCCAGGAGCGGGTCGACGTCGAACGCGACCACCAGGCCGAACGCGACGAACGGCAGCACGAGCACCTGCAGCACCAGCGCGACGACCACCGCCTTGGGCGAGCGGGCCACGCGCTGGAAGTCGCCGACCGTCAGCGACAGGCCGAGGCCGAACATGATGATCGCCAGCGCGATCGGCAGGCCGACGGTGATGAGGGCGGAGTCGTTCATCGGGGTCCTCCAGGGGCTCGGATGACCGAAGGATGGCAGTGACCCGGGTCACGTCCCGCGCTACCGTTCGAGGCACCCGAGCGAGGAGGCCCCGTGTCCGGCGGTGACTGGAAGGACATGTTCGGCGCCGCGTGCGCCGGCGACCTCGACACCCTGCGCCACCACCTGGCCGCGGGCGTCGACCCCGACTACGTCCACCCCGAGTACCAGTCGACCGCGCTGGTCGCCTGCCTGCTCGAGCGGCAGGCGGCCGCGGCGGACGTCCTGCTCGACCACGGCGCGTCGCCCGTGCTGGAGTCGCCGTTGGAGGGGCAGACACCGGTGCAGGCCGCGCGCCAGGTCCGGCTGCAGGCGGTCGAGCAGCGGCTGCGCGCGATGGGCGCGCCCGATCCCGAGCCGCCGCGGACCACGGGAAGCGGCTGGTTCGGGCGGCTGTCGCGCTCGTAGCCGCGCGGGCGTCCCCCGCCCGTGCCACGATCGATCCATGGCCCGCACGATCGCGACGAACACTCGAGTCGACCTGCCCGCGCTGCTGGACTTCGTCCGGCCGCGGCACCGCTTCGTCCTCATCACCGAGCGGGCCGACGGCACGCCGCAGGCGTCCCCGGTGAGCGGCGGCGTCGACTCGTCCGGACGCCTGGTCGTCGCGACGTACCCCGAGCGGGCCAAGACCCGCAACGCACGCAAGCGGCCGTGGGTGAGCGTGGTCGTGCTCTCCGACGAGTGGAACGACGCCTGGGCGCAGGTCGACGGGCCGTGCGAGGTGCTGGACGCCTCCGAGGGCGACGAGGCGCTCGACGCGTTCGTCGACTACTTCCGCAGCATCTCCGGCGAGCACCCCGACTGGGACGAGTACCGCCAGGCCATGGTCGACCAGGGCAAGTCGCTGCTGCGCATCACGCCCGAGCGCTGGGGCCCGATCGCCACCGGCGGCTTCCCGGCCCGCCTGGCCTAGACCGGCGCCTGAGCGTCCGGCGCGGTTTTCCGTCCCGTCACCGCGAGAAGGTACGGTTCGCACGGCGGCTCGGGGGAACGAGCTCGTCCTGTGAAGAGTCCCCGGAGGCTGTCTTGAGCTCGTTGTCCATCCGCCGCGCCCTGTGCGGCACCCTCGCCGCGGCCCTCGTCCCGCTGGTCGCCGGCACGGCGTCGGCCGACGAGGCCACCCCCTCCGACGCTCCCGACGGGCTGACCCCCGCCCAGGTCGAGCAGGAGGTCGAGCAGACCGGCAACCCGGTCGTCGCAGTGGTGCAGGACGGCGACAGCCTGCGCGTCCGCACGATCGACGCCGACTCGCCCGAGGAGGCCCGCGAGGCCGCCGAGGACCTGCGCCGCGACGACGACGTCGTCTCGATCGGCGTGAACCAGAAGGTGCGCAGCTTCACGGGCGACGCCCGTCCGTACGCGGTCAAGGGCGGCGCCTCCGCGGTCACGCCGAACTACCAGCTGAGCATCACCGGCGCCCGCCAGGCGTGGACGCTGGGCACCCGCACCATCAAGGTCGCGGTGCTCGACACCGGCGTCTTCGCGGGCCACCCCGAGCTCAAGGGCCGCGTGGTGCCCGGGCGCGAGATCCTCACCGAGGGTCCACGCACCGGCAACCCCGGCACGGCCGACGACGACGGTCACGGCACGCACGTCGCCGGCATCATCGGCGCCGTCAACAACGACGCGGGCAGCCCGATCGACGGGTTCGCCCAGCGCGTCCAGATCCTCCCGGTCAAGGTGCTCAACCGGGGCGGCGAGGGCTGGACCAGCGACTTCACCAAGGGGGTCATCTGGGCGGTCGACCAGGGCGCCAAGGTGCTCAACCTGAGCCTCGGCGGACGCCAGGGCGACCCGAACCTGCGCGCGGCGCTCCGCTACGCCCGCAGCAAGGGCGTGGTGGTCGTCGCAGCCGCCGGCAACGACGGCGCCGGGGCTCCTGTCTCCTACCCGGCGGCCTACCCCGAGACGATCTCGGTCGGAGCGACCACCCGGGGTGACTACTGGGCCTCGTTCTCCAGCGTGCGCAACGACGTCGACATCTCCGCGCCCGGCCACGAGATCGTGTCCCTGGCTCCGAGCTGGACGGGCTACCGGTACGCCTACATGTCCGGCACCTCGATGGCCGCCCCGGCCGTCACGGGCTCCATCGCCTCGCTCATGTCGAGCGGCATCACCGGCAACCAGGCCTACGGCGCGCTCGTCGCGAGCGCCAAGGACGTCGTGGGCGGACGTCAGGGCCTGTCGTTCGGCGGCGACCCGTTCACCGGCGTCGGACGCATCAACGTCGCCGCCGCCACGAAGCCCGCCGTGTCGTTCCTGGGCTCGGTCGCCCGCACGTACACCGCCGGCGCCAGCGCGCGCATGCAGGTTCGCGTCTCCCACCTGGGTCGCCCGCTGGCCAACCGCGTGGTGACCATCCGCACGTCCACCGGTCGCACCATGAACGTCCGCACGCGTGCCAACGGGCAGGCCGCGTTCAACGTCCCGCTGATCCACGGCACGACCATCGAGGCCCGCACGGCCGGCGTGGCCGCGCGGCGCACGTCGTTCGTCCGGGTGCAGCCGAACGCCCGCGTGAAGCTGAGGAAGTACAAGGCGTCCTCGCAGCGCACGTACCGCAAGGTGCGCCTCACGGTGGCGCGTCCGGCCCGCCAGAAGGTGGTCGTCCAGGTGCGCACCGGTGGTCGCTGGAAGACGGTCAAGAAGACCCGCCTGACCAGCTCGAGCCGGGTCAAGACCTACTCCTGGAAGGTCAACGCCCGCTCGAAGGCCAAGCGCACCCTCCGCGTGAAGATCTACGCCGGCGGCGGTCTCGTCTCCCGCACGCTCACCGTCAAGGGCTGACCCGCCCCGACGACGAAGGGCCCCGGACCTGATGGTCCGGGGCCCTTCGTCGTCCCTGGGTCAGGGGCCGACCCAGGTGAGGATCGAGCGCGGGTGCTGGCGGGTCAGGGCGATGCCGCCGCGGATCATGGCGACGTCGGTGCTGTCGGCGACCCGCCGCCACAGGTGCCGCAGGTCGCCGCGCAGCATCGCCGTGCCGACCGTGCCCATCGCGACGAGCATCTCGGCGTTGAGCAGCACCGCGATCGCGGCCGGGTCGACCACCACGAGCGGCAGCACGGCGACCACGCCGAGGAGCAGGGCTGCGTGACGCCGGGTCCATCCACGCAGGCCGAGGAAGGTCGCTCTCATGTGTCCAGGCTAGGGGGCCGGGTACCCCGACGCGGCGCGATCGTCACCCGCACGCCGTCGACCCGGGCGTCGAAGCGGGCGCGGACCTCGGCCACCTCTCGCGGCACGAGAGCGTCCCGCATCCCGGTCAGCACCTCGGTCACCAGCACCTCCAGACGCGGTCCGAGCCCCGGTGCGACGGCGAGCTCGACCGTTACCGAGCGGACGTCCGGAAGGCTCGCCGCCTCGATGGCGGCCGCGGCGTTCTGCATGAGGTCGCCGCCCGGCGCGACCTCGAGCACGGCCGACGGCGCAGCGGCCGTCCGGGGCCGACGCGGGCCGGCTGCGTGCGACGGCGGGGGCGGGGCCACGACGTAGCCCTGCTCGTAGGAGCCGTAGACCTGGAGCGCGTCCGGCTGCACGTGCCACACCCAGGCCAGGTGCGCGCACAGGACGGCGTCGATCTCGTCCTCGATCGCCTCCAGGTGCATGTGGCGGGTGGCACCCTCGACCGCGGCCCGGAGGTGCCGCCAGCGCTCGTTCTCGGTGAGGCGGAGCGGCTCGATGCTCTCCATGTGCCGGACGAGCGTCGTGAACGTGTCGCGTCGCCCCTCAGGCGTGCGGCCGCGACCAGACTTGTAGGGCAGGACGGTCGGCAGCTCGAACAGCGCGACCATCGCCGGGTGCGGGTAGACCTCGATGCACACCGTCTCGCCTGCGGCGCCGTGCTGCGCCGGATCCATCGACCAGCCCAGCAACCTCGCGAGCGTCTCGCCACGGGGCGGGTCGAACCACGGCCGGGACCGGTTGGCCGGGTACGGACCGGCCCCGTACGCACCGAACGCGCGCTGCACCTCGTTCTCCCCCGGCCGCTGCCCGGTCTGGTTCGGGACGATCAGCGGCGCGTCCACCGCCGCGACGAGCACCACGT
The DNA here is from genome assembly GCF_000312105.1 of Aeromicrobium massiliense JC14. GTDB lineage: Bacteria > Actinomycetota > Actinomycetes > Propionibacteriales > Nocardioidaceae > Aeromicrobium > Aeromicrobium massiliense. The sequence continues at coordinate 307,105 of NZ_HE978637.1, read as the reverse complement.
CGCCCTGCGCGCGGACCCAGGTCTCGATCTCCTCGTCCGTCCGCACCGTCGCCGAGTCGAGCAGCCGTCCGTCCTCGCCGACCACGGCGAGGCCCGTGCGGTTCTTCGCCGACCACGCCAGGTCGATCCCGATGAAGCGAGCGCCCATGTGTTCTCCCAGGCCGGACTGGCTCAACGCGGGTTGAAGTCCGCGCGTACCTCGAGGCTAGGTCGCTGACCGTGCTCGCGGGCCCGATCCACCGATCCCGAACGCACCTGACTCACCAGGCGTCCACGGGGCGGCGGCTCCCCTGCAGCCGGCCGTCGCGATCGGCGGCGTCGAGCAGGCGGGTCAGGACGAAGCGGGTCTCGGCCGGGTCGATGACGTCGTCGATCTCGAAGTGGCGCGCCACGTTGAGCGCGGACGCGTGGGACTGCGCGTGCGCGACCAGCTCCTGCACGGCCGCCTCCCGCTCGGCGTCGTCCTCGATCGCCTCGAGCTCCTTGCGCATCGACAGCCGCACCGCGCCCTCCAGGCCCATCGCGCCGAGGTGCGCGCCGGGCCAGGCGAGGGTCATGAGCGGCTCGCGGGTGCTGCCGCCGAGCATCGCCTGCGCACCCAGTCCGTAGCCGCGGCGCAGCACGACGCCGACAAGCGGCACCGAAAGCCGGGCCCCGGCGATCAGCAGGCGCGACGTGTGCCGCACCATCGCTGTCTTCTCGGCGTCCGGGCCGACCATCATCCCCGGCGTGTCGACGAGCGAGACGACCGGGAAGCCGTACGCGTCGCACAGCTGCAGGAACCGGGCCGCCTTGTCGCCGGCATCCGCAGTGATGGCGCCGGCGGTGTGCCGGGTGTCGTTGGCGACCACGCCGACGGTGCGACCCTCGATCCGTCCGAGCGCGGTGAGCAGCTCGGGCGCGAAGTCCGGACGCAGCACGGTGACGGTGTCCTCGTCGCAGATCGTCTCCACGATCGGCAGCACGTCGTACGCGCGCCGCTCCCCCTCCGGCACCGCGTCACGCAGGAAGTCCTGCTCCGGCGCCGTCCACGACTCCGCCCGGCCCAGGAAGTAGCCGAGCAGAGAGCGCGCGGCCGGCACGACCTCCTCGCTGGACGTAGCGACGTCCACCACGCCGTTGGTGGTCATGACGTCGATCGGCCCGACCTCGGACGCCGCGAAGTCGCCGAGCCCTCCCCCGGCGATCATCGCCGGGCCGCCCATGCCCAGGGACGCGCGGTCGCTGGCGACGATGAGGTCCGAGCAGCCGGCGATCACCGCGTTGCCGGCGAAGCAGTTATCGTCCACGACCGCGATGCGCGGCACCGTGCCGGACAGCCGTGCCCACTCGGCGAACGTCGTGGCGTGCAGCCCGGAGACCATCGGCAGGTCGACGTCGCCGGGACGTCCGCCGCCGCCGGCCGCGAAGAACACCGTCGGCAGAGCGAGCCGCTCGATCACCTCGAACAGCCGGTCGGTCTTGGTGTGACCGCGGAAGCCCTGCGTGCCGGCCATGACCAGGTAGTCGTACGACAGCACCGCCACCTGCTGGCCGTCGATCGTCGCCAGGCCGCCCACGATGCCGTCCGCGACGCTGCGGTCGAGCAGCTCGTCCACGCTGCGCCGCTGCTCCTGCGCGGCGGTGACGTAGCGGCCGTACTCGACGAAGCTGCCCTCGTCGACGAGCGCGCCGATCAGCTCGCGCGCCGTCCGCCCGCCGCGGGCGTGCAGCCTCGCCACCGCCTCGGGTCGCGCGGCGTCCTCGGTGAGGGCACGGCGGGCCAGCAGGTCCAGGAGCTCGGGTCGGATCGGCATGCCCCGCATCCAAGCAGAGGTCGGATCACCAGCTCTGGTTCAGACCGAGTTCACGACCAGCAACGCGCGTTCGAAGCGAGGCTCGTCCAACCCACGACGTGCCGGAGCGCGCCGTATCTCCGATGAGCTAGACGCTGCGGAAGTCGTAATCAGCTACCGAAGACAGTCCACATGAACGGGTGGTCGGAGTAGTAGCGGCCGGAGCAACCGTCGATGGCCTGAGCCTGGCTGCTGCCGCCGTTCCCGGCGCCAAACAGGTTGTCGCACGCGATGAACGTGGTGACTTCACCGGCGCCCTCGGTGCGGTGGACCTTGTCGAAGTAGCCGTCGTGGGGGTCGGCGCCTTCGCGCAGGTAGTCGTAGTCGTAGCTCGGCGCTGCCGGTGCTGTGCGCGGGTCGGTGCTGGCGAGCATGTCGATGCCGTAGATCGCGCCGCTCTTGGTGACGTTGTATGCCCCGGGCCCGGCGGCCGAGGACGTCTGCAGCGGGGCTTGGTAGGAGTGTGTGTTGTTGGTGTCTCCACCGATGATCGGGGTGGAGCTCGGGTAGAGCTCTCGCATGCGCTTCTTGAGGAAGTTGGTCCACTCGACCGTGTAGGCGTCGTGGTTCTTCACCTGAGTGGCCGTTCGGTAGTGGACGCTGTACACGCCGTAGGACTTGCCCGAGCTGATCTGCTTGAGCTCGATGGTGGCCTGTCCGAGCGAGATCCACGCTTGGCCAGGCACCGCGTCCGAGGAGGCGTACTTCAGCAGCGAGTGCGCCGGCGTCGCTCCCGCGGGCACCGTCATCGAGTTGGCGTTGTAGAGGATCGCGGTCTCGCGCATGATCGCCGGGGTGCACGTCTTGCACGCCCAGGCCTTCTCACCGGCAGCGGCGTCGACCGCGACTCGATAGGTGTACCCGGTCTTCGCGGTCAGCTGGCTGGCGATCACCGCCGTCGACTCGTGGCTGACCTCCTGGAGCAGGACGATGTCGGGGGCGTAGTTGGGCACTGCGGGTCCGCGGTCGTTGAGCGCCTTCAGCACCACCTGAGCGCGTAGCGCAAAATGCTCCATGTCACGCGTCTCGCGGAAATCCACGGCTCGGAGCATCTCGTCAGCGTTGAAGCTCATCACCGAGACACGACCTGCCGGCGACTTCGGCAGCGTGGGTGCCGCGGCGGCAGCACTGGACGTGCCCACCACCGGTGTCTCGGTGACGGCTGCTGCGGCAGCCAGCGCGACTGAAGCGAGGGCAAGAGCCCCGACGTGAGCAACCCGCATTGAAGACTCCCCCGAGTAGTGCGTCGCCACTGGCGACGATGTGAGTGCAATGGCCTCACGCCGATTGTGGCGGGGCAGGATGGCACCGGGCAAGGGGCCGGTGACTAGTTTCCGTCAGCGACGAAGATGGGCTAGGTCATCGGGACGACGATGTCCTCGGTCTCGTCGAGCCCGGCCGCCGCCAGGACGTGCCCCCGCTGGAGCGCTCCGTTCGCCGCCTCGGAGGTCACGGCCGGCAACGCATCCATGCAGAGCCGTTGGTCAGGCCTCACTACGCTCGCGGCATGGCCACCGTCATCCTCGTCCGGCACGGACGCACCACCGCGAACGCCAGCGGCACCCTCGCCGGACGCACCCCCGGCGTCGAGCTCGACGAGACCGGACGCGACCAGGTCGCCCGCACCGGCAAGCGACTCGCGGACGTCCCGCTGGTCGAGCTGGTCACCAGCCCGCTCGAGCGCTGCCGGCAGACCGCGGCCGCCGTCGCGATGCACCAGTCCGAAGCCACGCAGGCGGTCGTCGAGGACGCGCTCACCGAGGCCGACTACGGCGACTGGCAGGGCGGGTCGCTGGCCGACCTGTCGAAGCACGAGCTGTGGCCGGTGGTGCAGAACCAGCCGTCCGCGGTCGTCTTCCCCGGTGGCGAGTCGATGGTGTCGATGCAGTCGCGGGCGGTCGAGGCCGTCCGCCGTCGCGACGCGCAGGTCGAGGCCGAGCACGGTCCGCACGCGGTGTGGGCGGCGGTCAGCCACGGCGACATCATCAAGGCCGTCCTGGCCGACGCGCTGGGCATGCACCTGGACGCCTTCCAGCGCATCGGCGTCGACCCCGCGTCCGTCTCGGTCGTCCGCTACACCAGCGCGCGGCCGTACGTCGTCGCGATGAACACGCACGCCGGCGACCTGTCCTGGCTCGCCGCCAAGCCGTCCGGCGACGACGCCGCGGTGGGCGGCGGAGCAGGCCCGGCGGCGCCCGTTGACGAGCGCTCCTAGAGTGGGCCCCATGGCACCGATCGTCCACGAGTTCGACTGGCCTGACCGTTTCGTCGTCGGCACCGTCGGAGTCCCCGGGGCGCGCACGTTCTTCCTGCAGGCCCGCGACGGCCAGCGCGTGGTGAGCGTGTCGGTCGAGAAGGAGCAGTCGTTCGCCCTCGCCGAGAAGATCGACGAGGTGCTGGACGAGCTCATGGCCGAGGACGGCAACCCGTACAGCATCCCGCCGCTCGCCGACGAGGCGCTCGTGGACGAGGACCCGCTCGACACCCCCATCGACGAGGCGTTCCGCGCCGGCGCGATGAGCCTGGGCTGGGACCCGGCCACCGGGCAGGTCGTCATCGAGGCGTTCCCGATCATCGAGGTCGAGGTCGACCGGCTCGAGGACCTCGACGAGCTCATCGACCTGCCCGAGACGCTGCCCGAGCAGGTCATGCAGGTGCGCATCCCGGTCGGCGCCGCCCGCGCGTTCACCAAGCGCACGCGGGACGTCGTCGCGTCCGGCCGGCCGATCTGCTCGCTGTGCGGCCTGCCGATGGACGAAGGGCACGTCTGCGAGCTGCCCGACGGGTTCCGGTGACCGTTCCCGGCGACCTGCTCGAGGGCGAGCTCGTCCTGCAGGGCCGCATCATGCCGGCGTCCAACGCGACGTTCCTGGCCACGATCGGCGACGTGCAGGTGGTCTACAAGCCCGTGGCCGGCGAGCGTCCGCTGTGGGACTTCCCCGACGGCACGCTCGCCCAGCGTGAGGTCGCCGCGTACCTGGTCTCCGAGGCCACCGGCTGGGACGTCGTCCCGCCCACCTGGCTGCGCGACGGCCCGCACGGCGTCGGCATGGTGCAGCGCTGGGTCGATGCCGATCCGGAGCAGGAGGCGGTCACCGTCGTCCGCGCCGGCGAGCTGCCCGAGGGCTGGCACCACGTCATGGACGGCCTGGACGAGGACGAGGAGGTCGTCTCGGTCGTGCACGAGGAGTCGGCCGCGCTGCGCCGCATGGCGATCTTCGACGTCGTCATCAACAACGCCGACCGCAAGGGCGGGCACGTGCTCGAGATGGCCGACGGCCACCGGCACGGCGTCGACCACGGCGTCTCGCTGCACGCCGAGCACAAGCTGCGCACCGTGCTGTGGGGCTGGATCGGCCAGCCGCTGAGCGACGACGAACGCGCCGGGGTCGAGCGGGTGCGCGACGCCCTCGACGACGGCCTGGCCCGGACGCTCACGGACTACCTCACCGGCGCGGAGGTCGAGGCGCTGCTGGCCCGCTGCGACGTCCTGCTGGACGCGGGCGTGCTGCCGGCCCCGAGCGGTCACATGCCGCCGGTCCCCTGGCCCCCGTTCTGAGGGCTACTGCGCGACGCGCTTCACCAGCGCGGTGATCGTCCGCTCGGCGTCCGCGGTCAGCTCGCGCACCGCGTAGGACGTCACCCAGACGCCGGACTCGTCGTCGAGCTCGGCGTGCGGCGTGAAGCCGAACGTCGAGTACCGCTCGCCGTCGCCGACGCCGCTGCGGAAGAAGCACACGACCTTGCCCTTGCGGGCGTACGCGGGCTGGCTGTACCAGAGCTTCGGCCGCAGGTCGGGCGCGTGCTCGGTGACGATGACATGGATGCGCTCGGCCAGGGCCCGGTCGCCGGCGTCCATCGCGGCGATCTTCTCCAGGACGTCCAGCTCCTCGGCCGCAGCCTTGCCGCCGCGCGGGCGCTCGGCCTCGGTGCGCAGCTCGGCGGCGCGCTCCTTGAGCGCCTTGCGCTCGGCGGCGGAGAACCCGCCCGTGCCGGTCGTGGTGGCCATGCCTGCTCCCGTCGTCGTCGGACGACGCCCAGGCTAGGAGGTGGGCCGCTCAGCGGCGAGGCGCTCGATGCGGCGCAGCGCGACCTCGAGCACCGGCAGGTAGGCCGGCGCCCAGATGGGCGCGGTCATGCGGGCGACGCAGCCGCCGAGGACGGGCTCGACCTCGTGGGTCGTGGCGGGGACGCCGGCGACGCTCCACGACCAGCAGTGCTCGGGGTCGACGTCGGTGATCTGGAACGGCAGCGGAACGCCGACCGGCGTCCAGACGGTGCCGCGCGCACCCTCGACCACGGCGCCGCCGTCGATCTCGGCGCGCTTGACCGTCGGACCCCAGACCGGCCACGCGTCGGGGTCGGTGAGCAGGTCCCAGACGACCTCGGGCGGCACGCGCAGGTGCCGCTGCGCCGTCCAGCGTCCGGCCTGGAGCGAGACCATCAGTCGGCCGACGCCGTCAGCCGGTACTGCTGGCGGGGCGGCTGCGACGGCAGCTCGACGGACACGACGGCACCGGACGCCTCGAGGATCGACAGGCGGGCGCGGACGTCGTCCAACGGCGCGCTGACGGCGGCGGCCACCAGCTCCGGTGAGCGTCCACCCTCGGAGAGTGCGTCCAGGATCGCGTCGTCGAGCTCCATGCCTCGACCGTAGGCGCAGTCCGCCCCCGCAGCCTGTCGAGACGCTCCCTGAGCCTGTCGAAGGGAGCTTGTCGAAGGGCGCCCGCCGAAGGTCAGTCGGTCGCCGTCGTCGCGGGCGCGCCGTAGATCATGTCGACGTACTCGCGGTGGTGGCCGATCCAGCCCTTGATGAACGGGCACAGCGGCAGCACCTTGCGGGTGCCGTCGGAGCGGACGTCGTCGAGCGCGAAGCGGGCGAGCTTGGAGCCGACGCCCTGGCCCTCGAACTTCTTGTCGACCTCGGTGTGGGTGAAGACGATGAGCTCGTCGGTGAGCTGGTACTCGGCGAAGCCGGCGCGCACGCCGTCGATCCACGCCTCGTAGCGGCTCCGGTCGGTGTTGTGCACGGTCTCGATCTCAGCCATGGCTAGAACCTACCCGTGCCGGTGACGGCTCCCCGCGGACGCTCAGCCGGCGGCGGGCGCGACCCGCGGCTCGGACTTCACGAGGTGCCCGAACACGACCGTCCGGTCGTCGGTGTGGAAGACCTCGGCGCAGGTCACGAGGGTGAGGAGCGCGGGCGCGTCGACCGGGCCGGTGCCGCCGTCGGGGTTCCGCGGCCGCTCGGACACGACCCAGGTGTCGGTGAACGGGACGTCGAGGTCCTGGCCGCTCGTGTCGAGGACGTACGTGTGCACGGCGTCGCGCGTCTCGACCGTCACCTCGTCGCCGGGGCGCAGGCCGCGGATGCCGGCGAACGGCTCGCCGTGGGTGACCCGGTGGCCGGCGAGCGCGAGGTTGCCCCGCTCCCCCGGGTCGGCGGTGCCGTCGAGGTGCCCGACGCCGGAGGCCAGCACCTCGGCGGAGTCACCGTTCAGCACCGGCACGGACCAGTCGTCGCCGAACCGCGGGATGCGCAGGATCGCGGTGGCCTCGCCGAAGTCGGTCTCCGCCGTCGCCTGCCCGGACGTCCACGTCTTCTCGAGCGTCTCGGTGACGTCGTCGTGGCGCTGCTGGGACTGCCAGTTCGTGCCCCAGTACTGCCAGCCCAGCCAGCCGAGCACGGACAGGCCCGCGACGACCAGCACGAGCCCCACGATCCTCAGCACGAGCCCAGCGTGGCACAGCGCTCGCAGCGGCGTCCTACCGCAGGTTGGGCGCTCCGGCGTCGCGCAGCTGCGGCCGGGCGATGGCCACGTAGACGATCGTCCCGAGCACGCCGACCACCACCATGAGCAGCACGTAGATCAGCTGGCTCTGGCCCGCGGCCTTCCACACGTGCTGCGGCACGCGCAGCGCGTCGACGAGCATCAGCAGCCACCACAGACCGATGGCGAGCGCGACGAGCAGCAGGAGGAAGAGCGCGACGTTGGCATCCATGCCGGTACAAGACCACGACAGTCATCCCCGCGTCCCGGATTCGGACGGGCCGACGTCAGGCCGGGACGCGTGGGCGCAGCCTCACGTGCCGGACGTGGCGCAAGGGTCGTCGGAGCGGGTCGATCCGCGCTGGCGGGACGACCTCGACGACGCCGTCCTCGGCCAACCGTGCTGACCAGTCCGAGTCGTGCAGCAGGTGGTGGTGCTGGAAGCAGAACAGCGCGCCGTTGTCGACCGATGTCTCGCCGCCCTCGCTCCAGGGTCTGAGGTAGTGGGCCTCGCACCAGGCCGGGGGTCTGTCGCAGCCCTTCCACGAGCATCCGCCGTCCCGTTTCGCCAGGACGGCACGCTGATGGCGGTCGTGGAGGCGCTCGGCGCGGCCGAGGTCGAGGGGCTGGGAGTCCCCACTGAGGACCATCGGCAGGATGCTCGCGTTGCAGGCGAGACGTCGTGCCTGGCTCGCGCTGAGGTCACAGCCGGTGCTCAGCGTGGCCCGAGACACCCGCTGCTGCAGGTCGTCATAGTCGATGTTCACCGTCACGGTCGCGGCGAGGCCGCCGGCCTGCGGGAAGCACTCGCTCGGCAGGTGCTCGATCAGCTCGCAGAACGCCTGTCCCATGCGACGGGGGTGGTCGAGCCGGCCGATCTCGCTGTCGGAGTGCTCGCCGTCGACGTCCCGGAACAGCGCCTCCAGTCGGCGCGGAGCGGACAGGCCTTCGAGGACGGTGCGGAGCATGTCGGCCTGCACGTCCGGCAGAGCACCGCGGACCCACGTGAGTCCGTCGCCGCGCGGCGTGAACGTCAGGTGCGCCTCGGACCAGGCCTGCTTCTCCTGCCGTTCGAGCTGCTCGCCGATCACTTCGTCGGCGGAGTCCGGGTCGACGACCTCGACGATCCGGTTCGCCAGGCGTCGCAGGTCGTCCGCGGCGAATTCCTTCGCGTGCTCCAGCAGGGTCGTCTCGGCGTCGTCGTGCTGCTCGGCCACCAACCAGTCCGGCAGCTGGTCCAGCGCGGTCAGGATGATCGACGCCTGCTCGGTCGACACCGCCCCGGACGACCAGGCCTCACGGGTCGCGAGGCCCCGGGTGGCGTCCAGGCGCGAGAGCTTCACGAGCCTCGACGCCTCGCGACGGGCGATGCCGGTGGTCGAGGCGAGCCAGGCCACCGTCGACGCCGAGCCGTCCTCGCGGGGAAGAGCACGGTCCTCGGCGGCGCCCGTCAGCCGGGCGTTCATGGCCTGCAGGGCGCTGATCATCGCGGTCGAGGACTTCAGGATCTCGCGGATCTCCGCGTCGGTGTGCGCCCAAGCCTCGACCTCGGACACGTCGTCGCGCATCCTGTCGAGCTGGTCGAGAAGCATCCGAGAACCCCCGTGTCGAACGTTTGTTCTATCCTACCTGGCGCGTCCGACAGCAACCACCCAGAATCCCCAGCATTCCAGGATTTTTCACGTCGATTCGACAAGCCCAGGGAGCGGGCTCGAGCGAGCCGACGAACCCAGCCGCGCACGCACCCGAGCCCTCGTCAGAAGCCCCGCGGGCGACCATGCACCCAGGCGCGCCTTTCGACGAACCAGGAGCCCTACCCCAGCATCGAGAGGACGCGGTCGAGGGCGTCCACGACGTAGTCGACGCTCTCGCGGGTGATGACCAGCGGTGGCTTGATCTTGAGGACGTTCTTGTGGTCGCCCGTGGGCTGCACGATGGCGCCCTCCTCGAGCAGCAGGTCGCAGACGTCGGCGGCGAGCTGCGTGGCCGGCGCGAACGTCTCACGGTCGCTGACCAGTTCGACGCCGAGGTACAAGCCCATGCCGTGCACCGCGCCGATTGCGGGATGCAGATCGGCCAGCGCGAGGAGCCGCTCGCGGAAGTGCCCGCCGACCTCGCGGGCGTTCTCCTGCAGCCGCTCGGACTCCAGGACGTCCAGCACGGCTAGCCCGATGCGCGAGCTGACCGGGCTGCCGCCGGACGAGCTGAAGAACGAGCCCTCGGCCGCGAACGCCTCGGCGATCTCGCGGGTCGTGATGACCGCGCCGAGCGGCTGGCCGTTGCCCATCGCCTTGGCGACGGTGATGACGTCCGGCACGGCGCCCTGCTGCTCGAAGCCCCAGAAGTGCTCGCCGAGGCGTCCGTAGCTGACCTGCACCTCGTCGCTGATGCACACGCCGCCGAGCGCGCGCACCCGCTCGAAGACGCCGGCGAGGTAGCCGTCGGGCAGCAGCACGCCCCCGCCGTTGCCGAAGATCGGCTCGATGACGACGCCCGCGAGCTGCGCGCGTCCCTCCTCACCGAGCGCGTCCAGCTGCACGTCGAGGTCGGCGAGGTAGCCGGCGGCGGCGTCCGCGCCACGGTGCGTGCCGCGGACGCTGTTGGGCGCGTCGATGAGCTCGACCCAGTCCGGCCGGCTCTCCAGCGCGCGCGGGTTGTCGCCGAGCGACGTGGACACGGCGTCGGAGGCGAGCGTCCAGCCGTGGTACGCCTCGCGGGCGGCGAGCATCCGCGGACGTCCGGTGGCGGTCTGCGCGAGCCGGATGGCCAGGTCGACGGCCTCGCTGCCGCTGTTGACCAGGAAGACGCTGTCCAGGCCGTCGGGCGCGAGCGCGGCGAGCCGCTCGGACAGCTCGGCGACCGCGGCGTAGTGGAAGCGCGAGTTGGTGTTGAGCAGCGACCACTGACGCGTGGCGGCCTCGACCAGGTGCGGGTGCGCGTGGCCGGTGGTGGCGACGTTGTTGACCACGTCGACGTAGACCTGCGCCTGGGTGTCGACCATGAGCTCGCGCCAGCCACGCTCGACCTGCGGCGGCGCGGCGTAGTAGTGCTCCTGCACCGGCGCGTACGCGGCGTCACGGCGAGCCAGGACGTCGTCCGGGTCGGGCTGGGGCGCGGCCACGTCGACGCCGAGCAGGGCGGACGGGTCGGGACTCAGCGCCCGCCACAGCGCGTGCGCGCGCGGGCTGACCAGGAACGGCGCGCGCGGCGCCTCGGTGCGGTGCAGCTGGACGCGCAGGTGCCCGGACGCGAGACCGAGCCCGTCGCCGTCCTCGACGTCGCCGCGGACGACGAGCGTGAGCGCGTCGCCGCGCAGCTCGAAGCCGCCGTCGATGCGCACGCGCTCCCCCTCGAACGGGACGTGCAGCAGCGTGCCCTCGGGGACGACGACGTCCACGCCGAGCGCGAGCGTCTTCGCGCTGCCACGCGCGGCGAGCGGACGCGCCTGGGTGAGCCGGTGCTCGGCCCAGCGGGTGCTGACCGGCGCGCCCTGGGCGGCGAGGACGGCCTGCTCGGCGTCCGGCTCGAGCCAGCGTCCGGCGTCCAACGAAGGGCTGAGCACGGACAGGTCGACGACGCGGGGCCGGACTCCCTCCGGCAGCATCCGGCCGAGCGAGAACGGCCGCGGCCGCACGCCCGCGACGGTCGCGGCGACGAGCACGGCCATCTCGTCGGGGTCGATGGACGTGGCGAGCCGGAACGCGCGCCACTCGCGACTGGTGCGCTCGGCGGCGTAGTCGTTGCCCTCGTCGATGGCGGTCAGCTCGGCGGCGCTGGTGACGAGCACGGCGCAGCGCAGCACGACGAGCGGCCACAGCGCGACGACCTCGGCGTGCTCCAGCGGCACCTGCTCGGCGTACGCGCGGACGGTCTCGAGCGACGTGAGCGGGTCGTCGCAGCCGTTGGCCAGCACGCCGGTGAGCGCGACGGCGAGCTCGGCGACGCGCCAGCTGACCATGAGGTCGCCCAGGTCGATGACCCCGACGCTCCCCTGCTCGTCGAGCACGAGGTTGTCGTCGGTGACGTCACCGTGGATCACCTGCCGCGGCAGCGCCGGCGAGACCGCCGCGACCCGCGCGACGGAGTCCAGGCTGGCGTTGGCGACCCGGGCGCGCAGGCTCTCGGGAACGTGGTGCAGCAGCGCTCGGACCACGTCCGGCGCGGCCCGCAGGTCCCACTGCGTCGTGCGCGTGGTGCCCTCATGCTCGAACCCGGCCAGCGCGGCGACGATGCGTCCGGCGGTCTCGCCGAGCATCCGTGCCTCGGCGTCGCCGAACGACTCGACGTCCATGAGCGGCGTGCCCTCGACGTACGTCAGCAGCCGCGCGTGCAGCGTGACGCCACCGATCTCGACCGGCTCGACGGTTCGACCGTCGACGCTCTCGACCGGCTGCGGTGCCCGCAGACCGGCGCCGTCGAGGACGTCCATGGACGCGTTCTGCGCCTCGAGCTCGGTGAGGTCCGTGACGGCGTTGGCGACCTTGAGCACGTGCCCGGCGCCGATGCGGAAGTTGCGGTCCTGGTTGCTGCCGAGCTCGACGACGTCCCCCTCGACGCCCCACCGCTCGCGCACCACCCGCGCCGCGTCCTCCACCGACACCTCAGGGCGCGCAAGACCGCCCAGCTCGTCCGTCATGACTCTCCCTCACCGCTCTTCCCCCGGCTCCGTGAGCGTAGCCCTCGGCGGCGCACGGCGAACGTCCTCGCCGTGGGGTGGCGGTGGCTGGTCCGGCGACTATCGTCGAAAGCCAACCTGCTTCCTGGCTGAGGAGCCACCATGCATCCCACCCACGTCCCGCTCCGCCTCGCCACGGGCGCGTACATCCTCAACTCCGGCATCAGCAAGCTCGGTGCCGACGAAGGGACCGCCCAGTACCTCCACGGGGCCGCCGCCTCGACCTACCCGGCCGTGTTCAAGGACATGGAGCCCAAGAAGTTCGCCAAGCTGCTCGCCTACAGCGAGATCGGCGTGGGCGCCGCACTGCTGTCGCCGATGGTTCCGGCGGCGGTGGCCGGCGCGGCCCTGACTGGCTTCGGCGCGAGCCTCATGGGCATGTACTTCCGCACCCCGTCCATGACCCTGGCCGACGGCATCCGCCCCAGCCAGGAGGGCATCGCCCTGGCCAAGGACGCCTGGATCGTCGGCGGCGGCCTCACGCTTCTCACCCAGGGCCTGTGGGGCACCGCGAAGTCCAACGCGAAGGCGGGCGTCAAGAAGTCCAAGAAGGCGGTCCGCCGGGTCACCCCCGGCCGATAGTGCTCCGTCCGGGCGCAGGCGGACCCGAGGGTCAGCCAACTCATCGATGAACGCCTCCGTGCGCATCGCTCATCTGCTCATTCGGCCCGACTGTCGATCGACCTCCCGCTAGCCTGAGCGACCATGAGCACCTCGGACGAGCCGTCTAGCGAGACGTCGCCGATCGAAGCCCTCAGGCAGTTCGCGGCGGAGCGCGACTGGGGCCAGTTCCACTCCCCCGAGAACCTCGCCAAGAGCATCTCGATCGAGGCCGCCGAGCTGCTGGAGTGCTTCCAGTGGAACGCCGAGGCGGATCCCGCCCGCGTGCGGGATGAGTTGGCTGACGTCCTCACCTACTGCCTGCTGCTGGCGGACCGGATGGGTCTCGACCCGGACCAGGTCGTCCTGGACAAGCTCGCCGTGACTCGTGAGAAGTACCCCGTTGATCGCAGCCGTGGACGAAGCGAGAAGTATGACCGGCTCTAGGATCGATCGGGTCCCGTTCCGTGCTGACGCCTTGGCCGCTTGGGCGGACCTCGAGGAGCGCAGTCAGAACTGGCCAGTGGTCTACACGCTCGACAGCGACCGACGGGTGTACGTCGGAGAGTCCACCCAGGCGTTGAGCCGGATGCGCCAGCACCTCGCCAACCCTGACCGCAGTCATCTCAGTCGGGTGCGCATCGTCGTCGACGAGACCTTCAACAAGTCGGTGTGCCTGGACTTGGAGTCGTTCCTCATCCGGATGTTCTCCGGCGACGGAAAGCTGCAGGTCGACAACGCGAACGCCGGGCTGACTGGTTCGGACTACTACGAGCGAGACCGCTACCGCGAGAAGTTCGAGGCGATCTTCGCCGACCTCCGTCGTGAGGGCCTGTTCGTCCAGTCGATCGAGCAGATCGAGAACAGCGCGCTGTTCAAGATGTCCCCGTACAAGGCGTTGACCGTCGACCAGCGCACAGCCGTCATGCAGATGATCGAGTCGCTGTTCGCGGATCTTCGTTCCGGCCTGAGCAGCACCGCCGTGGTCAAGGGACAACCGGGCACCGGCAAGACCGTCGTGGGCATCTACCTGATGAAGGTGCTGGCCGACATCAAGAACCGGGTCCAGATCGAGGAGGGAAGCTCCGACTCCATCCTGGCCGGCTTCTTCACCGAGGAGAACGCCGAGCTGCTGAGCGACTTCCGGATGGGGCTCGTCGTCCCGCAGCAGTCCCTGCGGAAGACCGTCGAGAAGGTGTTCGCGAAGACGTCCGGCCTCCACCGAGACATGGTCCTGTCGCCGGCCAAGGCCGTGGAAGCCGGGGCGACCTACGACCTGCTCATCGTGGACGAGGCCCACCGACTTCAACAGCTGTCCGCGACCATGGCGACGATGATCAACCAGTTCAAGGACATCAACCGACGCCTTTTCGGGGACGAGAAGGGCGGCAACCAGGTCGACTGGATCCAGCGGGCCAGCAAGCACCAGATCTTCCTGCTCGACCCCGAGCAGACGGTGAGACCGGCGTCCGACATCTCACCCGCCGTCGTCCGAGGACTGGTCGAGACCGCTCAGGAGCAGGAGCGATACTTCGAGCTGACGACCCAGATGCGCGTCCGCGCTGACGAGGACTACGTCGGCTACGTCAGAGCGGTGCTGGCACAACGCCAGGACGCCCCGGTCGGCTTCGCCGAGTACGACCTGCGGATGTACGACGACCTGGGAGACATGCGCCGAGCGATCCAAGCGCGCGAGAAGGAGCACAAGCTCGCGCGGCTCGTCGCCGGCTACGCGTGGCCCTGGCTGAGCAAGAACGACCCAGGCGTCTTCGACATCGAGATCGACGGGGTGAAGCTCCACTGGAACCGGACGGCGACTGACTGGATCAACTCGAAGACGTCCGCTGACGAGGTGGGCTCGATCCACACCACGCAGGGCTACGACCTCAACTACGCAGGCGTGATCATCGGACCTGACCTGCGGATGGATCCCGCCAGCGGACGGATGTCCGTCGACCGTGACTCGTACTTCGACACGAAGGGCAAGGCCAACAACAACATGCTCGGGGTGGCGTACTCCGACGACGACCTGCTGGGCTACATCGCAAACATCTACGCGGTGCTGCTGACTCGCGGCATCCGCGGCACCTACGTCTACGTCTGCGACCCCACGCTTCGCGAGTACCTCTCGAAGTTCATCCCGCTCCACGGCGGACGTATCGACGAGCGCCCTGACCTTGCCTTCCCAGAGACCGCGGCTCTCGCAATTGACCTCTCGTCCCGCGGAGGCGTTGCCACGAACCAGCCGAGCTCCTGATGTCCGGGCATGACGAAGGCCCTCCCGGATCTCTCCGGAAGGGCCTTCGTGGTGGTAGCGGGGACAGGATTTGAACCTGTGACCTCTGGGTTATTGGTCGATCGGAAGGTCGATCTTCTCCGCATGACGAATCCACTCAATCACGCGCCTGCGGCAAGACGCGACACGAGTCCATGCTCGTCGCCGCGGCCGCCAGGAGGTCGGCGAGCCCGGTGAGCGATTACTCGCCGGATGGGATCTCGTCCGAGCGCCGCCGCGGCTCAGCTTTCACCTGGGCTTGAGCCATCACCTCAGCGGTTGGCGAGCTGGCGATGGCGGCGCCTTGAGGTGGGCGCCGTGGCCGGTCGGCGCGGGTCGTCAGTCGTTGCTCTACGGCAGCTCGTCGCCAGCAACGTCCGGTTCGTCGTCGTCCGAGCCGTCGTACCCGGTTTCGTTCGCGATGAGTCCGAACGGCGGAGTGTTCGGGTCACGCGTGTAGCGGACACGCACATACTCTTCAGCGTTCGACGGCGGGGTGTTGTCGACGATGATGACCTGCGCTCCCGCGCCGGCGCCCGTGAGCCAGTCAACAATGTGGTCGTACAGCGCCTCGACAAGGTGGATGTCGGCGAACTCGGTGTCGTCGGCCTTACCACCAAGGTTCTTCTGCGGGGTGTCGATCATCAAGATGCCCGGGTGCGCGGCCCCCGTCTCGTACGCGACCTCGAAGATCGCGAGCGCCCACGCCAACGTGACAAGTACCTGGCCTCCGCTGCTGGCCTCCTTGAAATGCTGGCCGCGCACGTACGGAACGAGGCTGGAGTCGATGAATGGCGGAGGGACGCTTTGTTCGTGAACCTTCGGGTACCGGATCTCTTCCAAGATGTGCCGGTATCGAGCGGATAGGTCCGAGATGACGCGGTCTCGGTCGGGGCGCTGCTTGGAGTCGCGGTACTGCTTGCGCAACGATTCCAGATTTCGTTCGGCACGAACGAACGCGATCTGGCGAGACTCGAGCCCGGTGTGCAGCTTCAGTCCCTGGATGACCTGGGACCGTTGAACGAGGATGGCTTGACGACGGGTGGTCAGTTCGGTGCGCTCGGCCAGGAACGGGCTGAGCGCTTCCTTGGTGGCCGCGTCGAGACGTCCGGCAGCTTCGGCTTCGGCGGCCGCGTCCTGTTCAGCCGTCGCGCGCAGCGATGCAAGCTCATTTGACTGGCGCTGCCAGTATTCATCCAGTTCCTTGTAGCGGCGCTTGGCTGCGCGGAGCTCCTTCGCGGCGGCGTCGATCGAACCGGCGCGAGCAGACGGGTGCTGAGCATCCTCGTCGGCGGCATCGGCGGTGGTTCGCGTGTCGGTGTGGCACAGGCTGCACACGCCGTCGTCGAGGCGGGGAGGTTCGGTCAGCGCACTGAAACAGGCCGGGCACACGGTCACCGACAGCTGGTCGAACAATGACTCTGCTTCGACGAGCATGGTCAACTTGCGGACATCATCGGCGTACTGCGCACGTAGGGACCCAAACCGGTCGAGCTGCGAGAGACGGTCGCGGACGCGGGCTGCCGACTGCGTCGCCCTGATCGCCGCGGCTGTGCGAAATGCGCGCATCTCGCTTGCGAAGTCTGACGCAGCTCGTTCGCGCTGTTCGAGGTCGCGGAGCTGGTCGGCGACCCGGTCGAGGTCCAGGTCAAGCTCGCGAGCTTCGCTGTTGAGCTCTTCGGCTGTCTTCGGTTGCTGCTGCTCGACGAAGTCGGTGAGCTGTTCGAGCGCTCGGCTCTGACTCTTCAGGTTCGTGGCCGCGTCCTTGATGCGGCGAGCCAAGTCGGCCTGCTCATTGTCGTGGACGTCGAAGATGGCGTCGACGACCTGGCGCAACTTGAGGGACTTCATGGTGTTGCCGTCGTGAAGCAACTGCAGGCTGCCGACGCGCTCGTTCAAGTACAGGCACGTCCAGATGAGGTCGCGGAAGCTCAGCCGGTCGACGCCGGACTCCTGCTGCGTGGGCGCTTCCTTCAGGTCAATGTCCTGAAGACCGACGGTTGTGAGGACCCACTGCGAGATGGACGACGGGTCGCTGGTCGGTTCGACCATGAAGGTTTCGGCCGCGAGCGCGTCACGATTCTCGAACTCGCCTGGGTAGACCAGTACACGGTTCGATTCCAACGTCCGCTCGACCGAGAAAATGCCGTCGGGGGTGTCGACCTCCAGGACGGCCGACCGCACCTGACGAAGCACCTCCTGCTTGCGTGGAAAGTCCTTCGCGCCGAGGACGTACTCGATGAACCGCAGGATGCTCGTCTTGCCGGTGTTCGTCCTGCCCGCAATAACACTCAACGGCCACACGGGCGCCGGCTGAGCCTCGGTAGTTTCGACTTCTGGCAAGTCGATGCCGCCAAGCGACTCATCGACATCGCCAGTGTTCGCTTCAGCGGTCCCAACGTCGTCGCCGCCAGCTCTGGTGAGGTCGTCGGTCTGGGGGGCGAAGTCGACCGTGAACGGGCCCGCGGGACCGAGCAGGATGAGCCGTCGGACGCGTAGACCGCGGACGACGGGTGCGTACGTGGCCTGGTCGACGTTGGTGGTGTCGTCGGTGGTCATGACGTGCTCTTTCCGGGTTCAGTCTGCGGCGTCCCATCGGACTGCTCGTGTGCGCCGTACAGGTCGAGGACGAGCGACGGGGTACTCAACCAATGCCGGGCTTCACGGCCTAACCTGGCCGGACTCAACGACCTAATTCGAGCGTGAACGATTGACACGGACGCGCGGTACTGGTCGACGTACAAGGCGTGCATCGACGCGACGAACTCAGCGCCGAGAACCGTCTGCCCGTATCCGTCGCTGCGGCGTTCCGCGAGCCCGTACGCGACCATGAGAGCGAAGTCGTGTTGGAGCCGTTTGCGCCGGTTCGCGAACCGAGACCCGGTCGACGCGTACGTGAGCTGACGTTCGTCGAACGCTGCCTGATGAAGGCGCGCCCGGTCTCTCGCGTCGTCCACTGCGACGACGACGAACGGGTTCGCGGCAAAGAAGTCGTAGTAGCCCAGCACTTCAAGGTCGACCGAGCGTCCACCAACCGGTGCGACCTCACCGAGAAGGATGGCAAGCTGAGCCAGCCGGAACGTGGTGTGCTCTTCGGGGGCGCGCGACTGGGTCGAGGACCAGCCATCGGCGTCGTCAAGGTTGGCGCTCACACGCCCTCCCCTTCCTCGTCAGGTGACAGCGGCGGCGGTTCGGTGACCACTGAAACGGACGCCTCGGACTCGCGCGCTTCATCAACGGCCGCGGTCGTCTGCTCCGCTTTCGTCTGCTCCTCAGCGTGCTGGCGGGCTACGTCGCGCCAGTCGTGAACCCAGCCGGCACGAGAGTCCTCCACGACCCGGTGCATGAAGCCACGCAGGTGCACCTTGCCGACCGGGAGAGTCGTCGGCGGGGCGTGATCGAGCGTCTTGCTCATCACCGTCGAGTAGAGCTTGCGTGCGGAGTTTTCATAGTTCTCGACAGTCGGCGATGACTCCGGGTCAGCAACCGAGTCCTCCCACAGCCCGACCAGTGTCTGGTCAATCTCCTCAACGGCCGCGAGCTCCGCGGGCACGGCTCGCGCTTCGACATCACGCACCACCAGGTCAGCGTTGAAGTACGCGGCCCGCTGACCATCGAGCTCGTAGATGCCAGCAGTGGTCAGCTGTCGCACGAACAACGCCGACTCGTACCGCGGGGCTTCCGCCGCGGGCGCAACAGGCGGAACCGTCATCGTCGACACGGACGAGGAGGGCGGCGGGCCGTAGCCCGGGTAGAACGCTTGGGCCACGCCAGCAGACTCAGGCGCAAGCAGCTTGCGGCGCAGAACGGGGGCGTCCCACAACTCGATGTTCAAGCCGGGGTTGTCCCTCTCCCACCCGCGCTTCTTCCCGTCCCACCACTTCCGTTCAGGAGCGCTCAACTCACAAGCCACGCACAACACCCACGTCTCGACGGTGTATCCCTCCTTCGCGGCGTTCTTCATCGCCGAAGCGAACGAGTCACGAATCTGGGCTTTCTGCGAGTCGCCGATGTCGGTGTAGAAGTACTTCGACTGCCAGATCGACACCTTGTCGACCAGGCTGCCGACGAGAATGTCGATGCCCCAATCGCCAGGAGCAGGCCGAATCTCAGTTGCCGACGGATGCACCTGCCCGATGAGCGCGGACAGCATCCTTTGAAAGTCGACGCGACCACCTTCGTCACTGCCGGTCCTGAGGAAATGGACACGAAAGTCGATGAGCGAGACGTTGGTCGTCACCGCCCAGGCTCCGCCAACGAGGGGCTTATGCGTCGACCGTCGACAGCCTTCTTCACGTACATCCTCGTCTAGCTCAACGTCGGTTGAGAACCACCTCGTGGGAGGTTCGGCGTCCCTATGCGGACACCCTGACTTTAGAGCGCACGCCGTGTCGCCGTTGCGGAATCCGCAGGTCTATCACGAGTCCCCGCCATTCACCCGTTCGCCCGGAAGTGTCAGCTAGGGGCCTCCGACGTTCCCGGCGACCTACCCCAGGTCAGTTGCGCCAGCGTCGCGAGCTGCTCAAGTCCGTCCGCGCCCAAGGCCACGTCGACTCAGGTCAGTCGGCTTTGTCCCACTTCCGCTGCAGCTCCAAGGTCATGCCCATCTCCTCGGCCACGTGCTCGCGGATGGAGTTCAAGCGCGGCCCCCACACGGTTCTCGCCGGCGCGGCTGCCGCTGGTTGCATCCGACACCTGTCGGCGGACGTGGTCGTGCGAGATCGCGCTCGTCCGTCCCGGTTGCCCGCGACGAAACGGTGCGACGCTCGTCCACCTCCGCCTCGAACGAAGGCGCGGCCCGCTGAGGCGTTGACCGCATCTCGCAGACATCAACCAGTCGACAACAGGTCAACTAGATCGATCCGCCATCGCAAGAAAAAGGTCCCTGACCGGCATCTCTGCTGATCAGGGACCTTCATTGGTAGCGGGGACAGGATTTGAACCTGTGACCTCTGGGTTATGAGCCCAGCGAGCTACCGAGCTGCTCCACCCCGCGTCGCTGAAGACAACGTTAGCAGGGGGCGTCTGGCGAGCCAAATCGGGGTGGTGTGATCTGTTCGATGGGGGCACGGAGCGGTCGTGACTAGGGATTATGAGTCCTGCGGGGGCCGTCCCCCTCGACAAGCTCGGGGAGCGGGTAGCGGACGTCCCTTCGGCAGGCTCAGGGAGCGTGCTGGCGCCCAAGGATTATGAGTCCGCTGCTCAGCCGAGCTCACGCTCCAAGAAGCGCACGGTCCGCGCCATGGCGTCGGGGAACTGGGGGCCGAAGGCGTGTCCCTCGCCCTCGTACCAACGCAGGGTCACATCGACGCCGGCCTGCTTGGCGGCGCGGTGGGTGGCGCGGGCCCAGCGGGGCGGGGTCTGGTCGTCGAGGGTGCCGTGGTGCATCAGCAGCGGCTCGGTGATGCGGCCCAGGTGCGGGCGGGTGGACGCGCGCAGGTACGGCTCCGGGTTCTCGTCCGGCGTGCCCCAGCGGCGCTCGGCGTAGCTCCAGAAGCCCGAGCCGCCGTCGCCGTACTGGGCCCACTGGTCGGCCTCCAGGCTCGAGACGCCCGAGAACACCACGCCGGCGCCGACGAGGCCCGGCGCCATCTCCAGCGCCTGGAGCACCACTCCCCCGCCCATCGAACGTCCGGCCAGGGCGATGCGGTCGTCGTCGACCGGGACGTCCGTCGTCTCGCGCAGCGCGTGGACGGCGTTGATCGCGTCGGCGGCGTAGCCGTGCCGGAAGCCGCGGAACAGCCGTGGGTCGTCGTCGGACGCGGCGTGGCCCCGCAGGTCCACGTGGAGCGCGATGAAGCCCTGGTCGGCGAGGTAGCCGCGCTCGCGGGTCATGCCCTGGCCCTGCTCGTACGAGTCCGGCGGGATGTAGCCGTGGACGAGCACGACGGCCGGGAACGGGCCACGGCCGCGCGGGACGTTCAGGACGCCCGAGATCGTCAGCCCCTCGCTGCGGAAGGTGACGTTGCGGGACGTGTAGGTGGCCTGGCGCTCGTGGATGCGGCCGAGGCGCAGGTCGCCACCCGTGAAGCGCTTGTCGAAGTAGGACGTGATGTCGGGCTGGGAGGTGTCGACGGGGGTTTCGACAGGCTCAGCCGTCGGGGTGGGCGAGGGCGTCGCAGAGGGGCTCCCTTCGACAGGCTCAGGAAGCGTGGGGCTGGCTTCCGAGGTCGGCGTCCCTTCGACGGGGTCCGACTCCCCCGAGGTGCACCCGGACAGAGCGAGGGCGAGCGCCGTGGCTGCTGCCACGACGCCCGCCCTCGTCCTCATGAGCGCTAGCTTCCCTCGACCGCGTCGCGGGCCAGGCCGACCAGGCGTCCGACGTTGTCGATGCGCTTCTGGTACTCGGCCAGGTCACCGGCCTCCAGCGCCTGCTGGGCCGCCGCATACTCGCGCGACGCCTGGTCCAGCAGCTGGCTGGCGGTCGCGTCCGTGTTCGGCGTCGCCGGGGTCTCGCCGCCGTCGCCCGCGTCGCTACCGTCGTCGGCGTCACCACCGGGCTCGGTGTTGCCGGCATCGCCCGGCTCCAGGCCGAGCGCCGCGCGCAACGCCTGGTCCAGCGTCTGGCCGAAGCCGACGCCGTCACCGAACGAGGCGATCACGAACTGCAGCACCGGGTACGAGCCCTCGGCGTTGGAGCGCTGGATGTAGACCGGCTGCACGTACAGCAGGCCGTCGCCGACCGGCAGCGTCAGCAGGTTGCCGCGACGGATCGTGGCCTCCTCGGACTGCTCGAACGGCAGCAGCGCCTGGGTGACGGCCGGGTCGGTCTGGAAGTCGTTCGCCACCTGGCTCGGACCGGGGATCTGCGTCTCGCTCGGGAGCTGCAGGATCGTCATCTTCCCGTAGTCCTCGGTGTCCGTGGTCTCGGAGTTCACCGACACGAACGCCGCCAGGTTCTGCCGGTTGTTCGGCAGGAACACCGACGTCAGCGAGAACCGCGGGTCGGGCTGGTTCGGGTTGCTCGTCGTCAGGTAGTACGGCGGCTGCTTGGTGACCTTGTTCGTCGGGTCCTCGGACGTCTTCCAGCGCTCGCCGTCCTCGTAGAACGTCGACTGGTCGGTCACGTGGTACCGCGTCAGCACGTCGCGCTGCACCTTGAACAGGTCGACCGGGTAGCGCAGGTGCTGCAGCAGCTCGGGCGAGATCTCCGACTTCGGCTTCACCGCGTCGGGGAAGACCTTCATCCAGGTCTTGAGGATCGGGTCCTTGTCGTCCCAGGCGTACAGGTCGACGGTGCCGTCGTACGCGTCCACCACGGCCTTGACCGAGTTGCGCATGTAGTTGATCTCGTCGGTCGGCAGCACCGCCTGCGCACCCCGCTGGGTGAGCGAGTCGGTGGTCGCCTCCTCCAGCGAGCGGTGCTGGCTGTACGGGTACTGGTTGGACGTCGTGTACGCGTCGATGACCCACACGATGCGCCCGTCGACGACCGCCGGGTAGGCGTCGCCGTCGGCGGTCAGCCACGGCGCCACCTTCGCGACGCGGTCGCGCGGGTTGCGGTCGTAGATGATCTTGGAGTTCTCGTTGACGCGGCTCGACAGCACGATGTTCGGCTCGCCGAACTTGAACGCATACAGCACCTTGTTGAACAGGTTGCCGACGCTGACGCCGTCCTTGCCCTCGTACTCGTTGGCGGTGACGTTCTCCTCGCCCTCGGCCGGCTGGCCGCCGCCACCGCGCGGGATGTCGACCTCGATCGGGTTCGCGCCATCGGGACGTCCGACGATCGAGTACGACGGGGAGTTCTCGCCGAAGTAGATGCGCGGCTGCTGGATGTCGAACTCGCCCGAGGACGGGATGTCCTTCTCCACCCAGACCGGCTCGCCGTTCGGGCCGCGCTGGTTGCCGCGCGCCGCGACGACGCCGTAGCCGTGCGTGTAGACCGTGTGGTCGTTCGCCCAGTTGCGCTGGGTGTCCTGCAGGCCGTTCAGGTCGACCTCGCGCGCGGCGATGATGACGTCGCTCGCGATCGAGTCGTCGCCCAGCTTGTAGCGGTCGACGTCGAGCGTGTCGGGCATCGTGTAGTAGCCGCGCACCTGCTGCAGCTGCTCGAACGCCGGCGAGACGAGCGTCGGGTCGATGAGCCGCGCGGACGTGCGCGACTCGGCCGTCTGCGTGAGGTCCTGGTTCGACAGGTTCGTCTTGGCCGAGTAGTTCGTGACCTCGGTGTCGGCCACGTCGTAGGCGTCTCTCGTCGCCTCGATGTTGCGTTCGATGTACGGCCCCTCCTTGTCCGGCTGCGACGGGCGCACCTGGAAGGACTGCATGATCGCCGGCCAGATGCCGCCGATGAGGATCGACGTCACCAGCAGCAGGCCCAGGCTCAGGACGGGCAGCGTCCACGAGCGGATGACGATCGTGGCGAAGAACAGGATCGCGCAGACGATCGCCACGGCGATGAGGATGTTCTTGCTCGGGATGCGCGCGTGGACGTCGGTGTAGCCGGCGCCGTCGACGTAGCCCGAGCCGTTGATGACCAGGTCGTAGCGGTCGAAGTAGTACGAGCCCGCACGCAGCAGCACGCCGAGGCCGAACAGCACGGCCAGGTGCACCTGGGCGGCGCGCGAGAAGCGCGTGCCCTTGCCGGCCAGCTTGATGCCGCCGTAGACGTAGTGGACGAACGCGACCAGCAGCACGGTGACCACGATCAGCGCGAAGCCGTAGCTCAGCAGGAAGCGGAACCACGGGTAGTCGAAGACGTAGAACCCGACGTCCTTGCCGAACTGGGCGTCCTTCTGGCCGAACGAGCCGCCCTTGCGCCACATCTGGAACGTGTCCCACTGCCCGGCGGCAACCGAGCCGGCGAACGCGACCAGGACGACGGTGAGCACCGCGAGCACGGGCTTGAGGATCGGGGTGAGCGCGGCGCGGTAGCGCGTGGCCGGGTCGTCACGCCGGACGCTGACGAACTCCGGACGCGTCCGGTACGCCACGACGATGTTGGCCAGGACGAACAGGCCGAACAGCAGGCCGAGCACCGCGAACAGCAGCACGCGGGTGCCGAGCACCGTCCGGAAGACGTCGGAGTACCCGACGGACTTGAACCACAGCCGGTCGGTCCAGACGCTGGTGAAGACCGAGCCCAGGATCAGCAGGGCTGCGAGCGTGATCAGGGTGGGCACGAGCACGCGGCGGCTGTTGCCGGGACGCGGGGCGCGTGGCTGTTGACGTGGTGTGCCGAACGGATTGCTCACAGTTCTCCTGGGTCAGGGGTCACGCAGTACCTAGTCTGCCAGCGTGTCCCGAAGGGCACGGGTCAGGTTGGGCACGAGGTCGGGGGCTTCGAGCAGCTCGTCGTCGGCCGGCAGACGTCCGCGGACGCCGGTGTGGGACTGTCCGTCGCGGGTCACG
Source organism: Aeromicrobium massiliense JC14 (assembly GCF_000312105.1). GTDB lineage: Bacteria > Actinomycetota > Actinomycetes > Propionibacteriales > Nocardioidaceae > Aeromicrobium > Aeromicrobium massiliense. Next base: position 282,595 of record NZ_HE978637.1, on the reverse strand, counting down.
GCGGCCACGATGCGCACGTCACGGCGGTCCGGGTGGGCGGCCACGTAGGCCTCGAGCGCGGCCGGGTCGTCGGGGACGTCCTGCTCGGCCTCGGGCGGGAGCATGATGCGCTCGACCACCACCGCGCAGCCGTCGACGGCCGGCGGCCAGGCGATCGCGTCGAGCGACTCCTCCAGCGAGCCCTGGTCGGGCAGGCCCTCCTGCTCGACCGGCGTGTAGACCGCGTCGCCGAGCTGGCCGGCGAGCTCGGGCTGCTGGGCGACGAGCGCGGCGGTGCGCACGAGCGCGAACAGCCGCGGCGCCTGGTCCCACCCCTCGGCGGCGACGTGCCGCTCCACCTCGAGCGCCGCCTGGCGGACGTCGGAGTCCGGAGCCAGGTTCGCCAGGTCCTCTACTCGCACGTGGGCACCTCCGCGTCGGGATCCTTCGCCAGCGCCTCGAGGGCGTCGATGGCGCCGGTCAGCTTCTCGACCTTCACGAGCGTGAGGTCGCGGTCGGACTCGGCCGCCTCCGCGCAGTTCGCGGCCGGGACGAGGAAGACCTCGGCCCCCGCCTCGTCCGCGCCGGCGATCTTCTGCTTGACGCCGCCGATCGGGCCGACCACGCCGTCGGCGTCGATCGTGCCGGTGCCGGCGATGTCGCGGCCCGCGGTCAGCGAGCCGGGGGTCAGCTTGTCGTAGATGGCGAGGGCGAACATCGTGCCGGCGCTGGGGCCGCCGATCGCCTCGCCGACGTTGTTGGTGACGTCGACCGGCAGGTCGTAGTCGGCCCCGAGCGTGACGCCGACCAGCGCGCGGTCGGGGTCGTCCTCGGCCGGCACGGTCGTGACGCTGACCTGCTGCGGCTTGCCGGCGCGCTCGACGTCGAGCGTCACCGTGTCGCCGGGCTTCGCCTTGCTGATCTGGTCGACCGCCTCCTGCGGCGTGGCCACCGCGACGCCGTCGATGCTCCGCACCAGGTCGTCGGCCTGCAGGACGTCCTTGGCCGGCCCGTCCTCGACCACCGAGGCGACGAGCACGCGGGTGGTCACGTCCTTGCCCAGGGCGCGCAGCGCGGCGACGGCCGACGTGCTCTTGGAGCCGGCCAGCTGGGCGGCGGACTCCTGCGTCGACTGCTCCTGCGTCGTCCCCTCGGGGTAGAGCAGGTCGCGCGGGACGACCTCGGCGTCCGGCGTGAGCGCGGTCTTGACCGCGTCCAGCAGCGAGACGTCCGACGAGGCCCGCGAGACCGAGACGGTCGTGAAGTTGAGCGAGCCGTCGGGGTCGTCGTAGGTCGTGACGCCGTCGCCGAACTCGATGAGCGGACGTCCGTCGAACTCGCCGAGGGTGTTGAACACGGGGCCGGGCCGCATCGTGGAGTAGGGCACCGGCACGAACGCGGCCAGGCAGGTCAGCACCACGAGGGCGACCCCACCGATCGTGAGCGTGCGGCTGCGGCGGCTCCACGTGACGGGGCGCTCGGGCTCCTGCTCCTGCGCGCTCACGCCCACACCCTAGGGGGAAGCGCCAACCTCAGACCCAGACGGCCTCGCCGTCGACGAACTCCTGGTGCTTCCAGATGGGCACCTCGTCCTTGAGCCGGTCGATCAGCAGGCGGCAGGCGGCGAACGCCTCGGCCCGGTGGGCGGCGGAGACGGCGACGACGACCGCTCGGTCGCCGATGCGCAGCTCGCCGGTGCGGTGCACCGCGGCGAGCCGGACGACGCCGGGCTCGCGAGCGACTTCGTCGACCACGGCGCGCAGCCGGGCCACGGCGGTCGGGTGCGACTCGTAGCCGAGCGCCGTCACTCCCTTGCCACCGTCGTGGTCGCGCACCGTGCCGACGAACAGCACGATGCCGCCGGCGGTCGGGTCGGTGACCGCGTCGTACACCTCGTCGAGGCTCAACGGCGTCTCTCGGACGTCCACCAGGGGTTCCACCCGGCCAGCCTACGGGTGAGCTCCGGTGTTCGCCCTGGACGAACCAGGGCTCGTCCACCTGGGGCGCCCGGGCCTCGGCGGGTAGCGTTGACCCATGGCCGACCCCCACGACCCGGACCGCGACGACAACCCGTTCAAGGGCACGCCGATGGAGCAGTTCTTCACGGCGTTCACCGGTGGCGGGGGCACGCCGGACTTCCAGGCGCTCATGAACCAGGTGCAGCGCATGTTCGCCCCGCACGAGGGGCACGTGAACTTCGACATGGCCAAGGACGTCGCGCGCCACGTGCTCGCCGCCGCCGGCCCCGACCCGACGCCGCACGCCGGCGAGCGCAGCGCCGTCGACGACGCCCTGCGCCTGGCCGAGATGTGGCTCGACACCGCCACCGACCTGCCCGCCGGCGCCACCCGCGCCGTCGCGTGGAGCAAGGCCGAGTGGGTCGAGCAGACGTCCGGCACCTGGCACCAGCTGGTCGAGCCGATCGCCGAGCACGTCGTCAAGGCGGTGGGTGACGCGCTGCCGGCCGAGGCCCGCGCCATGGCCGGCCCGCTCGTCGGCATGCTCAGCCAGGCCGGCGGCGCCATGTTCGGCCAGCAGGTCGGGCAGGCGCTCGGCACCCTCGCCGGCGAGGTGCTGTCGTCCACCGACGTCGGTCTGCCGCTCGGCCCCGAGCGCACCGCCGCCGTGCTGCCCGCGAACGTCCGCGCCTTCGGCGAGGGCCTGGAGCACAGCGAGGCGGACGTGCTGCTGTACGTCGTCCTGCGCGAGGCCGCGCACCAGCGCCTGTTCGCGCACGCCCCGTGGCTCGCCGCCCAGCTCGTCGGCGCGGTCGAGGACTTCGGCCGTGGCGTCACCATCGACGTCTCCGCCATCGAGAGCCAGCTCGGCTCGCTCGACCCGTCCCGCCCGGACGAGATCGCCGAGGCGCTGCAGGGCGGTCTGTTCGAGCCGGCCCGCACGCCGCAGCAGGAGCAGGCGCTGCAGCGCCTGGAGACGATGCTCGCGCTGGTCGAGGGCTGGGTCGACGAGGTCGTCACCCAGGCCACGAAGGACCGCATGCCCGCCGCCGTGCCGCTGGCCGAGGCCATGCGCCGCCGCCGGGCCGAGGGCGGCCCCGCCGAGCAGACCTTCGCCACGCTGGTCGGGCTCGAGCTGCGTCCGCGCCGCCTGCGCGACGCGGCTAACCTGTGGGCCGCGCTGCGCGACGCCCAGGGCCCCGAGGTCCGCGACGCCGTGTGGTCGCACCCCGACCTGCTGCCGACGGTCGACGACCTCGACGACCCGATCGGCTTCGCCGCGGGCGAGAACCGGCCGTCCGACGGGCCCAGCGCCCAGTTCGACGCGCAGTTCGACGAGGCGCTCGGCCGGCTGCTCGACGAGGGCGACGCCGGCGACGATCGTCCCGCCGGCGACGACGACCAGCCGCGGTGACGCTGCACGCCGACGCCGTCCGGGTGCTGACCGCCTGGACGGCGCCCGACCCGGCCCAGGACGAGCTGCGGCGCGACTACCTGGCCCACCTGGCCACGCGCCCGGACGCGATGGAGCGCGCCTGCCACCCCGACCACCTCACGGCGTCCGCGCTGGTGGTGGATGCCGCGCACGAGCGCGTCCTGCTGACCCTGCACCGGCGCCTGCAGCGCTGGCTCCAGACCGGCGGGCACTGCGAGACCGACGACGTGACGCTGGCCGAGGCGGCGCTGCGCGAGGCCACCGAGGAGTCCGGCATCGACGGGCTGGTCGTCGATCCGGAGCCGGTGGTGCTGTCGCGCCATGAGGTGCCGTGCGGCCCGGTGCGTCCGGCCCACCACCTCGACGTCCAGTACGTGGCGGTCGCGCCGCAGGGTGCGGTCGAGGTGATCAGCGACGAGTCCAGCGACCTGCAGTGGTTCGCGCTCGACGCGCTGCCCGAGGGTGTGGACGACAGCGTCAGGACGCTGGTGGAGCTGAGTGCTCGACGCCTTCGAGGAACCCCCGAGCCCGCTCCGTCCGCGGGTACGCGCTGACGATCGTCCAGAACCGGTCGGAGTGGTTCGGCTCCACCAGGTGTGCCAGCTCGTGGACGAGCACGTAGTCGACCACCCACGGCGGCATGCCCTGCAGCTTGTCCGACAGCCGGATGGCGCCGTCGGCGGCGCTGCACGATCCCCAGCGGGTCGTCATGTTGGAGACCCAGCGCACCGACGTCGGCATCGGTGAGCCGGCCACGTAGCGGCGCGACAGCTCGCGGGCGCGGGTCTCGAGCTCGTCGTCGCCGGGGCGCCGCCGGGCCTCGCGCTTCTCGATGCGCGCGAGCAGGCGCGCGACGATCGGCTCGAGCTGCTTGTCGGTGACGTGCTGCGGCACGAGCGCCACGAGCTGGTCCCCCTCGCGGCGCAGCGAGACGGTGCGCGTGCGTCGCGCGCTGCGACGGATCTCGACCTCGGGCACGCCGCGAGCGTAGCCCCGGCACCCGACAGCGTCCGCACCTCGGCGCTCGGCGTGACGTTCGGTACGCGACACGCCGCGTCCGGCGTACCGATCGTCACGCCCAGCGGGGACCGAACCCTCCAGCCGGGGTGGAGGGACACGCCCGGCTGTCCACGGCGCACCCGGCGCGTTCCACAGGTCGTCCCCGTGTCCACACACGTCGTCCCCAACCTTTTCCACAGACGGTGGACAACCGAGGACGCGCGCGGTGCTGACGCGCGGACGCCCCCGGGTCGCCGTACGGTGGCTGTGACCGGCGTCACAACGACGCCCCGGCGGACAGGAGCGCGACATGGCAGATTCGTGGACCGGCGAGTTCTACTGCGTCAAGTGCAAGGAGAAGCGCGAGGCCACCGGGGAGGTCCAGGTGAGCGAGAAGGGCACCAAGATGGCCAAGGGCACGTGCCCGGTCTGCGGCACCAAGCTCAACCGCATCCTCGGCCGCGCCTGACCCAGCCTCCACGACGCGCCCCGGCCTTCCGGCGGGGCGCGTCGTGCTGTGGACGGACGCCGGCCGGTTCCGTCGACCCGGAGCGAGGGTGGGGCATGGCGTTCCGACCCTGCCTCCGCCCCGGCCTGCTGCTGCTGCGTCGCGACGCCGGCCACCTGCAGCTCGGCACCTCCCCCGGTGTCGTCGTGCGCGACGAGCCCGGCCTGCTCGCGCTGCTGCGCCGCTTCGACGGCACCGCCGACCTCACCCGGCTGCGGCGGCACGCGGACGACGTCGGGTTCGCCGGCGACGTCGAGGCGGTCGCCACCGACCTGCGGGTCGCCGGGCTCGTCCTGGCCGGACTCCCCCGGCCCGCTCGGCCGACCACGAGCGTGCTGCTCGACCACGACCACGCCACCACTCCCCTGGCCGAGTGCGTCGAGGCTCTCCTCCTCGAGTCCGGGCACCGCATCGTCCGCCGGGGCGCTCCGGCCGACCTCACCGTCGTCCTGTCCGCCGGCGAGCCGCCCCGGGCCCTGTTCCGCGCCGCGCAGGAGGCCCGCGACGACCACCTGCGGGTCGTGGTCGAGGACGAGCGCGTCCGCATCGGCCCGCTCGTCCGGCCCGGGCTGACCCCGTGCATCCACTGCCACGACCAGCATCGCACCGACTGGGACCGTGGCTGGCCGGCGCTGCTCACCCAGCTCGGCTCCCCCGGCACCCTGGTCGTCCCGCCGGCGCTGCCGGTCGCCACCGTCCACGCTGCCGCGCTGCGCGTCCTGGCCGAGGTCGATGCGTACGCCCGCGGGCAGGACGCGGGCGCGAGCCGCTGCGTCGTCGTCGGGCCCGGTCCGTTCGACGCGGACACGTGGCCCATCGGCTTCCACCCCGCCTGCGGGTGCGAGCTGCTGCTGGTCGCCTGACGACGGGCCACCCTGGGCGCGCGCCCCTACGATGACCACGTGGCCAAGGACGAGGAGGACCGCGGCATCCGCGGCAACGCCCTGTCCCGCGGCGCGCGGCTCGCCGCCCTGCCCGTGGGATTCGCCGGCCGCACCACCTGGGGCCTGGGCAAGCGGCTCGTCGGCGCGCCCGCCGGCTACGTCGCGACCGAGGTGCAGCAGCGCACCGCCGACCAGATCTTCCGCGTGCTCGGCGAGCTCAAGGGCGGCGCGATGAAGCTCGGCCAGGCGATGAGCATCTTCGAGGCCGCGCTGCCGCCGGAGATCGCCGGCCCCTACCGCGAGACCCTCACCAAGCTGCAGGACGCCGCCCCGCCGATGCCCACCTCGACGGTGCACCGCGTGCTGGCCGAGCAGCTCGGGCCCGACTGGCGCGACCTGCTCACCACGTTCGACGACAAGCCGGCCGCCTCGGCGTCCATCGGCCAGGTCCACCGCGGCACCTGGCACGACGGGCGCGAGGTCGCGGTCAAGATCCAGTACCCCGGCGCCGGCCGCGCGCTGCGCTCGGACCTGCGCCAGATCGCCCGCATCGCGCGGCTGTTCGGCGTGCTCATGCCCGGCATGGACGTCCGCGCGCTCGTCACCGAGCTGCAGGAGCGTGTCGCCGAGGAGCTCGACTACGCGCTCGAGGCCGCCGCCCAGCAGGCGTTCGCCGACGAGCTGCGCGACGACCCCGAGGTGGTCGTGCCGAACGTCGTGCACCACACCGACGCCCTGCTCGTCAGCGAGTGGCTGGAGTCCGCGTCGTCGCTCGCCGAGGTCATCGTCTCGAGCACGCCCGAGGAGCGCGACCGCTACGGCGAGGCGTTCATCCGCTTCCTGCTCGCCGGTCCCGAGCGCGTCGGGTTGCTGCACGCCGATCCGCACCCGGGCAACTTCCGGATCATGCCCGACGGGCGCCTCGGCGTCGTCGACTTCGGCGCCGTCGCCCGGCTGCCCGACGGCCTGCCGCCGTCCATGGGCCGGCTGTTGCGCCTCGCGCTCGACGGTGACCGGGCCGCCGTGCTGGAGGGCCTGCGGGCCGAGGGCTTCGTGCGCGTGGGCGTGGTGGTCGACGCCGAGCAGCTCGGCGCCTACCTCGACCCGTTCCTGGAGCCGGTGCGGCACGAGACGTTCCCGTTCGACCGCGACTGGCTGCGCGGCCAGGCGGGACGGCTGAGCCAGCCGTCGAGTGCCGCGATCGCGTCCAAGATCAACCTGCCGCCGGAGTACCTGCTCATCCACCGCGTGTGGGCGGGCGGCATCGGCGTGCTGTGCCAGCTCGGCGCGACCGTGCCGGCGCGAGCGATCGTCGAGGAGTCGGTGCCCGGCTTCGCCGAGCCGCCCGGTCCCTGAGCCTGTCGAAGGGGCTTCGGCAGGGTCTGCCAGCGCGCTACTCGCTGGCGATGACCCGCAGGACGTCCTCGCCGTACTGCTCGAGCTTGGTCTGGCCGATGCCCTTGACCTGCACCAGCTCGCGGACGTCGGACGGCTTGAGGATGGTCAGCTGCTCCAGCGTCTGGTCGTTGAAGATGACGTAGGCCGGGACGCTCTGCTCCTGGGCCTGCTCGGTGCGCCAGGCGCGCAGCCGCTCGAACAGCGCCTCGTCGAAGTCGTCCGGCCGCGCGACCAGGCGCACCTTCTTCGCCTTCGCCTGCGGACGTCCCTGGCTGCGAGCCGCGTGGTCGGCGGGCAGCAGCCGGTCGAGGAAGCGGGTGGGCTGACGGTTGCCGCGGCCGCCGGCCTGGCGCGCCGCCGCCCACGAGATGGTCAGGAACGAGCGCGCGCGGGTGATGCCGACGTAGAACAGCCGGCGCTCCTCCTCGATCTCGGCCTCGGTGGTGGCGTGGACGAGCGGGACGGTGCCCTCCTGCATGCCGACGCAGAACACCGCCTCCCACTCCAGGCCCTTGGCCGAGTGCATCGTGGCCAGCGTGACGCCGTCGGCGGTGGGTGCGTTGGCCGTGGCCGCGCGCCGCTCGAGGTCGTTCACCAGGTCGGCGAGGCTGGCGTTGTCACCCAGGTCGGTGGCCATGGAGACGAGCGCGTGCAGCGACTCCCAGCGGTCGCGCACGGCGCCGCTGGCCGCGGGCGGGTCGGCCGTGTAGCCCAGGCCGGACAGCACGTCGCGCACCTGACCAGCCAGGTCGCCGCTCGCCTCGGTCTCCGAGACGGCCGCCGCGCGCAGCAGCGTCACGGCCTGGCGCACCTCTCCGCGCTCGAAGAACCGCTCGACGCCGCGCAGCACGTACGGGATGCCCTGGGCGCCGAGTGCCTCCTCGTACGCCTCGGACTGGGCGTTGATGCGGAACAGCACCGCCATGTCGCGGTAGGGGAGCCCGCGGTCGTGCAGCCGTCGGACCTCGCCGGCCACGTACGCCGCCTCGGCCGGCTCGTCGCCGAAGCCGCGGTAGGTGACCGGGTCGCCGGCCGAGCGCTGCGCCTCGAGCGTGACGCCGAACGTGCGCCGGTCGAAGACCGCGTTGGCCGCGGCCACGACCTGCGGGGTCGAGCGGTAGTTGCGCACCAGGTCGACGCGCTGGGCGTCCTCGTAGCGCCGGGTGAAGCCGGTCAGGTACTCGGCCTTGGCGCCGGCGAACGAGTAGATGGTCTGGCGCGGGTCGCCGACGACGCACAGCTCGTCGCGTCCGCCCAGCCACAGGTCGAGCAGCGTGGCCTGGAGCGGGTTGACGTCCTGGAACTCGTCGACCACGAACCAGCGGTACTGGCTGCGCACCTGGGCGGCGACGCGCTCGTCCTCGGTGAGCATGGCCGCCGTGACCAGGAGGATGTCCTCCATGTCGATGCGGTGGTGGCCGCGCTTGACCTCCTCGTAGGCGGCGTAGACCTCGCCGACCTGGGACGGCTGCAGGTCGCCGACCTCGCGCCGGGCGTCCTTCGCCTTGACCGCGTACTGGGCCGGGCGGACGTTGCTGACCTTGGCCCACTCGATGGCGCTGGCCAGGTCGCGCAGCACCGACTGGTCGGGGCGCAGGCCGACCTTGCGGGTGGCCTCGACGACGAGCGGGATCTTGGAGCCGGTGACCTCGGGCAGCTCGCCGCCGTAGACCTGCGGCCAGAAGAACCGGGCCTGGCGCAGCGCGGCGGAGTGGAACGTGCGCGCCTGGACGCCGCCGGCGCCGAGCTGCTGCAGCCGCGACCGCATCTCACCGGCCGCCCGGGTCGTGAACGAGACCGCCAGCACCTCGGTGGGCTGGTAGACGTTCGTCGCCACGCCGTAGGCGATGCGGTGCGTGATGGCGCGGGTCTTGCCGGTGCCGGCGCCCGCGACGACCACGAGCGGGCCGCGGATCGTCTGGGCGACCTGACGCTGCTCGGGATCGAGGGCGGCGAGCAGGTCGCTGGGGTCGGGCACGGGACTCCTTCGAGGTCGGGGGCTACGGTCGAGGGGAACAGCCCGGCGGACGCCGGCGTTGATCCAGTCGCACGACCGAGACCCACCCTAGACGGCACAGGAGACAGACATGTCGGCCCAGTTCACCCTCTACTCGACTCCCTGGTGCGGCTACTGCCACCGGCTGAAGAACCAGCTCGAGCGCGAGGGCATCGTCGAGTTCGTCGAGGTCGACATCGAGCAGCAGCCCGAGGCCGCGAAGCTCGTCGAGCAGGCCAACAACGGCAACCAGACGGTTCCCACGCTCGTCTTCTCCGACGGCAGCGCGCTGACCAACCCGTCGGTCGCGCAGGTCAAGGCGCAGCTCGCCTCGCTGAGCTGATCACCTTCCCGCTGAGTGTGACGTTTCGGGGCTGATCAGGCCTGAACGACCCCCGAAACGTCACACTCAGCGCGAAGGTGGGGACTACCAGGAGCCGGGGATCGGACCGCCGTACCAGGACTCGATGAGCCAGCGCGAGATCGACACGTGCGGCGGCGGCAGCACCAGCTCGCCGGACTCGCCCCACCGCGCCAGCTCCTCGCGCGTCACCCAGGTCGCCTGGGCGATCTCGTCGTGGTCGACGTGGATGTCGGTCGTCACGGCGCGGCCGAAGAAGCCGACCATGAGGCTCGCCGGGAACGGCCACGGCTGGCTGGCGCCGTAGCGCACCTCGCCCACCTCGACGCCGACCTCCTCGCTCACCTCGCGGCGCACCGCGTCCTCCAGCGCCTCCCCGGGCTCGACGAAGCCGGCCAGGGTCGAGAACCGTCCCTCGGGCCAGGACGGGTTGCGGGCCAGCAGCGCCCGGTCGTCGGCGTCCGTGATGAGCATGATGACCGCGGGGTCGGTGCGCGGGAAGTGGTCCTTGCCGCACTCGAGGCAGTGCCGCACGTGACCGCCCTGCCGCACCTCGGTGCGCCCGCCGCAGCGCGGGCAGAACGGCGTGGACGCCAGCCAGCGCGCCATGGCGACGGCGTGGATGGCCAGCGACAGCTCGTCGGGGTCGAGCAGCGGCGCGAGGGTGCGGACGCTCACCGGCGTCAGCTCGTCGGGGACGCGCTCCACGACGACCGCCGCGTGGGTGACGCCGTGCTGCTCGCCGAGCAGCAGCCACTCCCCCTCGGGCGCCTCGTCGCGGGACGTCCAGCGCACCGCCGGACCGTCGACCGTGGCCACGTGCTCACCGCCGAGCACCATGACCCGCAGGCCCTCGTCGTCGCGCCACTCCTCGAGCCGGCGTCGGTTGCCGGTCCGGTCGTGCCGGGCGCGGTGGAAGGCGAACGGGGCCTGCTCGGTGTCGGTCACCCCGCCACGCTAGCCGCAGGTCAGTCGGCCCACCCGAGGAGCCGCTCGAGCTCCTCGCGGCCGGGCAGCGACGCCGGACGCTCGGTGGTGCCGAGCCGCACGTACACGAACGCCGCGCTCACCCGGCTCGGGTCGACGCCCTGCAGCTCGGCCCAGGCCAGGCGGTAGATGGCCAGCTGCAGCGGGTCGGCGGTCTGGGCCGCGTTGGTCTTCCAGTCGACCACCTCGTAGCCGGTGCTGCCGTCGTCGAGGGTGGTCTCGTAGACCGCGTCGATGCGGCCGATGACCTGCTGGCCGCCGAGCACGATCGAGAACGGCGCCTCGATCGCGAACGGGCGCCGCTCGCCGTACGGGCCCTCGGCGAACGCCTTCATGAGCGCCTCGAGGTCGGCGTCGTCGACGATGTCCTCCTGCGCCTGGCCGGGCAGGTCCTCGGGGTCGAGCAGCGCCTGCTGGTCGAAGCGCGCCTCGACCCAGGCGTGGAACCGCGTGCCGTACCGGGCGGCGGACGAGGGCCGCCGCGGCATCGGACGCGCCAGGGTCGCGGCGTACCGCTGCGGGTCGGCGTGCAGCGCCATGGTGGCGGTGGCCGACAGCGTCTCGGGCAGCTCGACGACGTTGCGTCCGGCCTCGACCTGCTCGGCCTCGGCCAGCAGCAGTGCGATCTCGTCGGCCAGCTCGGCGACCCGTCCGTCGGGCTCGACCGGCTCGGCGTCGTCGCCGGCGGCCAGGCGCTCGCGGACCGCGTCGGCCAGCACGCGGCGACGCTCCAGGCGCGGAGCCGGGGCCGGCCAGGCCAGGCCCACGCGCTCGTCCAGGTGCGGGTTGGGCGCGTCGTCCTCGGGCCGGGCCGCCCACGTGGACGGCTCGCCGCCGTTGGCCACCACCCAGTCGCGGGTGGCCTCCAGGAACGGCGACGGGCCGCGCGGCTTGGCCTGCGTGCGTCCCCACCAGTGGCCGCTGACGTGCAGCTCCTGCTTGGCGCGCGTGAACGCGACGTAGGCCAGGCGCCGCTCCTCCATGAGCGAGTCCTCCTTGACCGCGGCCTTGAACTCGCGCTCGGCGGTCGGCGTCCAGTCCTCGATGTCGGGCACCGAGGCGTGGTCGCCGCGCAGCTCGGCCGGGAGCGTCTTGGCCGAGCCGATCCAGCGCTCGCGGCCCTTGCCGGACGGGAAGACGGTCGCGGACATCATCGGGACGAACACGACGTCCCACTCCAGGCCCTTGGCCTTGTGCGCGGTGAGCAGCTTGACCGACTCGGCCTCCGACGGGGTGGAGACCTCCATGCCGTCGTTGTACTCGTCCTCGGCCCGCAGGTAGGCGAGCAGGCCGGTGAGCGAGGCGAAGCGGTCAGTCTCGGCGTAGGCGGCGATCGCGTCCATGAGCAGCGCGACGTTGTCCATCGCGGCGGGGTGGTCGCCGGACTCCAGCTCGAGGTCGAGGTCGAGCGCCACCATGGCCCGGCGCGCGAGGTCGACCAGCGGCTCGCCGACGTGCTTGCGCAGGTAGGTGAGCAGCCCGGACAGGTCGCGGAACCGCTCCAGCGCCTCGGCGGAGTACCCGAGGTCGCCCGGGTCGTCGACGGCGTCGGCGAGCGACACGACCTCGGTGGGGTCGGACCCCTCGACGGCGCGGGCCAGCTCGTCCTCGAGCGTCGCCGCGGCGTCTGGGCGTCCGGCACCGCGGGTGAGCATGGCGGCACGGCGGCCGAGCAGGGCCAGGTCGCGCGGGCCGACCGCCCAGCGGGGGCCGTCGAGCAGCCGCATCACCGCGGGGTTGGCGGTGACGTCCTCCAGCACCTCGAGCACCGAGAGCAGGTCGGCGACCTCGGGCTGGCTGAGCAGCCCCGTGAGCCCGACGATCTCGAACGGGACGCCGGCCCGGCGCAGGGCCGCGACGATGGCCTCGTTCTCGGCGCCCACCCGCACCAGGATGGCGATCTCGCGCAGGTCGGTGCCCGCCTCGTGGGCCCGCTGGACGCCGTCGATCACCGCGGCCACCTCATCGGCGACGGTCTCGTGCAGCGCGACGGTGATGCGTCCGGCGTCGGAGCGGGCCGAGCGCAGCGGCGTGACCTCGCCCGTGGTCGCGTAGAACGGCTGCACCACGCTGTTGGCCAGGTCGATGACGCCGGTCGGGCAGCGCCGGGTCTCCGACAGCGACAGGCGCGCGCCCGGGCGTCCGGGCACCGGGAAGTCGTCGAGGAACTCCAGCAGGTTGTTCGCCGCGGCCCCGCGCCAGCCGTAGATGCCCTGCGCGGGGTCGCCGACGGCGGTGACGCACAGCCCGGCGAACAGCCCCTTGAGCAGGTCGCGCTGGGCGACCGAGGTGTCCTGGTACTCGTCGAGCTGGACGACGTCGAAGCGGTCGCGCAGCGCGGCGCCGACGTGCTCGTCCTTGGCCAGCGCGGCGCCGAAGTACATCTGGTCGGAGAAGTCCATGACGCCGTCGACCCGCTTGAGCTCGCGGTACTGGTCGACGAGCTCGGTCAGCTCGGCCCGCTTGCGCGCGGTCTCGGCGGCGTTGCGCAGCACGGCGGGCTTGTTGCCCTGCGCCTCGGCCAGCGCGACCAGACCGCGGGCGTGCTCGCGCACCGCCTCGGGCGTGGTGAGGTGCTCGGCGATCTGCCCGTCGAGGGCCAGCAGCTCGCCGACCAGCGTCGGCAGGTGCGTGCCGACGTGCTGGAGCGGACGCTCGAAGGTGCGCACCGCCATGGCTGCGCGCTGGAACCGCGACGCGTCCGAGACGACCCGCAGGTCGGGCTCGACGCCGAGGTTGAGCCCGTGCTCGGCGATGAGGGTGCCGGCGAACGCGTGATACGTGGCGGTGGTGGGCTCGCCGTCGCCGATCGCCTGCCGCTCCCCCAGCGCCTGCAGCGACCGGCGGATGCGCAGGCCGAGCTCGGCGGCGGCCTTGTTGGTGAACGTCAGGCCGAGGATGCGCTCCGGCGCGACCCCGTGGTGGCCGACCAGCCACACGACGCGCGCAGCCATGACCGTGGTCTTGCCCGACCCGGCGCCGGCGATGATGACGCTGGCGGTGTCGAGCGGGGCGGTGATCGCGGCCCGCTGCTCGTCGGAGAAGCGGAACCCGTCGATGCCGCTCATCTCGCCGAACAGCCGGTCGAGGTCGTCCAGGTCGTGCAGGACCGGCTCGCGCAGCTCGGTTCGCTCACGCAGCTCGCTCACTCGCCACCTCCGAGGATCGTCTGGCCGGCGTCCTTGGTCGGGCACACCCGGTGGAAGGCGCAGTAGCCGCACGCCTTGTCCGACGGCGTGGCCTCCCACGCCTCGTCGCCGATGGTGCGCACCGCGTGGGACAGCTGCTCGACGGCGAAGAACGGCTCGTCGGGCCGGGGCGCGTCCTGCGGCTGGACCTTCGGGTAGCCGGGCACCTTCGTCTCGTCGTTGCGCAGCTGGACGAGCTCGGCACCGGCCGGCGGCGCGCCCGGGGCGAGCTCGTCGGTGGCGCCGTGCTCGACGGCCAGCTGGTAGAAGCCGAGCTGCGCGTGCTCGCCGACCTCGCGGGCACTCGGCGCGTTCTTGGACGTCTTGAGGTCGATGACGTGGACGCCACCGGCGTCGTCGAGCTCGACCCGGTCCATCGAGCCGCGCAGGACGACCTCGCGGCCCTCGACCGTGAGCGTCACCTCGAAGGGGTGCTCGACGGCCAGCGGCGTGCGTCCGTGCTCACGGTGCCAGCGCACGAACCGGCCGATCGCCTCGACCGCCGCCTCGCGCTCGCGGGCCTCGATCCAGGGCGCGTTGAACTCCAGCTGGTGCCAGACACCGTCGAGCTCGGCGGCCAGCGTGCCGGCGTCGTCGTCGCGGTCGCGCCGCACGACGTCGGCGGCGAGGGCGTGGACGAGCGAGCCGAAGCCCTGGGCCGAGGAGGTGCCGGCACCGGCCTTGGCCTCGTGCTCGAGGAACCAGCGCAGCGAGCACTCGGTGAGCGTGCTGACCGAGCTGCCCGACAGTCGGATCGGCCGCTCGGGGTCGTGCAGCGGACGTCCGGTGTCGGTGCGCTCGCGCAGGCCCCACCAGCGGTCGGGGCTCGCACCGCGGGCCGCCGGGTGGGCGGCCAGCCGGGCGAGCTGGTCGGCGACCTGGACGCGCACCTGCTCGTCGTCGGTGGTCTCGCCGAGGCGGCGCAGCTCGGCCACGACGCCACGCAATGACAGCGCCCGGCGCGGCCGCGGCCGGGGCACGAGGTCGAGCGAGGCCGGACGCGCGTGGGCACCGGCGGCCTCGGCGACGTGCTCGGCCAGCTCGGTGACGAACCGCGAGGGCTGGTCGCCGTCCTCATGGCCGCTCTGCGTGGCAGTGACGACGAGGTGGCGGCGGGCGCGGCTGCACGCGACGTAGAACAGCCGGCGCTCCTCGGCGAGCCTTGCGCGGGCGCTGGGCGGCTCGACCAGGCCGTCGGCTCCGAGCCGCTCGGACTGCAGGAAGCTGCCGCGGAAGCGCAGGTCGGGCCACACGCCGTCCTGGACGCCGGCGACGACGACGTACGCCCACTCCAGGCCCTTGGACCGGTGCGCGGTCATGAGCCGGACCGCCCCGGAGTCGCGGCCGGGACGCGCGCCCGCGCCGGCCGGGATCTGCTGGTCCTTGATGCGGCTGACGATCTCGCCCAGCGAGTCCTTGGCGAACTCCTCCTGGGCGCGCGCGGCCTCGTCGAAGAGCGCGACGAGCGCGTCGAGGTCGCGGTGCGCCCGGGCGGCGCCCTCGCCCCCGGTCTCGGCCTCGTCGCGCAGGCGGCGCGGCCAGTCGGTGCCGTCCCAGAGCGTCCACAGCACCTGCTCGGCCGGCTCGCCGGACTCGATCTGCGCCGCGGCACGCTGCAGCAGCCGGGCGACGCGCTCGACGGCCGCGGCCGCCTGGCCGACGGGCGTGTGCGGTGCGTCGAGCGACAGCCCGGCCGGGGCGTGCAGCAGCTCGGCGACCAGGACGCGCGCGGGTCGCAGCTCGCGTCCCTCGGCCGCCTCGCGCTGGCGCAGCACGCGACCGAGCCGGCGCAGCGCCGGGTCGTCGAGCCCGCCGAGCGGGCTGGTCAGCACGGCCTCGGCGTCGTCGGCCGAGAGCGTCTGCCCGGCGGCGACCGCGACCGCGAGGTCGAGCGCGCCGAGCAGGGTGCGGACGGCCGGCTCCTGGTACAGCGGCAGCTCGTCGCCCGCGACGTCGACCGGGACGCCCGCGGTGGTGAGCGCGCGGCGCAGCCGGGCGATGTCGCGGCTCGTGCGCACCAGCACCGCCATGTCGCGCCACGGCACCTCGGCCTTGAGGTGCGCCTCGCGCAGCCGCAGCGCGATGTGCTCGGCCTCGGCGGCCGGGGTCGTGTAGGTCTCGACCTCGACGACGCCGGGGTCGTCGACGCGCGACACCTGGTCGCGCAGGGCGGCGTAGTCGCGGCCGTCGACCGGGCCCAGGGCGCCGCGGTTGTCGACCACCGAGCGGACGGCGGCGGCGATCGCCGGCCCGTAGCGGTTGGTGTGCCGCAGGACGATCGTGGGCGCCGGGCCGGCCGGCGTGGCCAGCTGCTCGGGGAAGTCGAGGATGCCCGAGACGTCGGCACCGCGGAAGCCGTAGATCGACTGGTACGGGTCGCCGACGACCACCAGGTCGCGGCCGTCGCCGGCCAGCTCGCGCAGCAGCGCGACCTGCAGCGGGTCGGTGTCCTGGTACTCGTCGACGACGACCAGGCGGTGGCGACGACGCGCCTGCTCGCGCACCTGCGGGTCGCGCAGCAGCTGCACGGCCTGGTGCACGATGCCGCCGTAGTCGGTGGTGTTGCGCAGCGCCGAGACGTCGGCGTACTCGCGCATGAGGTGCGCGGCGGCGTACCAGTCGTCGCGACCGGTCTCGCGGGCCACGTCGGCCAGCTGCTCGGGATCCATGTCGAGCGTCTGGGTGGCGGCCATGAGCCGGTGCAGCTCGCTGGCGAAGCCGCGGGTGCGCAGCGCCGGGCGCAGCCGCGCGGGCCAGCGCTCGGCGGCGCCGCCGGTGACCAGGTCGCGCAGCATCGTGTCCTGCTCGGGCGCGCTCAGCAGGCGCATCGGCGAGACGAAGTCGTCGGCCCCCTGGTGCGCGCGCACGAACGCGTAGCAGAACGAGTGGAAGGTCATGGCCGGCGTCGTGGACACCGTGCGCGAGAGCCGGCGGGCGATGCGGCCGCGGATCTCCTCGGCGGCCTGCCGGCTGAAGGTCAGCACCAGCACCTCGTCGGGCGTCAGCTCGCCCTTCTCGACCCGGTCGACGACGAGCTCGACCAGCGTCGTCGTCTTGCCCGCGCCCGGGCCGGCGAGCACGCGCAGCGGCCCGCCGCGGTGCTCGACCACGGCGCGCTGCTGCTCGTCCAGGACGGGCACGCGCACCGGGGCCGCCGCGCGGCGGCGCAGGACGTACGACTCGGGCATGCCCCTATCCCAGCAGACCGCACCGACACCCGGGCACGAACCCGCACCTCCGCGCTGGGAGTGACGTTCTGCACGCGACACGCCGCGCGAGGCGTGCACAACGTCACCCTCAGCGAGGACGGGGGCTCAACGCTCGGGTGACCAGGCGGCGGCGCGCATGTCGACCCGGCGCAGGTCCGGACGCATGGGGGTGTCGTCGGCCAGCAGCAGCCGCGCGGCCTCGCCGTCGTGGCAGTCGGCGGGCGTGCCGTCGGCGCGAACCACCCGCCACCACGGCACCGTCGCCCCGGTCGTCGACATCACGCGTCCGACGTAGCGGGGCCCGTAGCCGTCCTGCAGCGCCTCGGCGATCGCGCCGTAGCTCATCACGCGTCCGGCGGGGATGCGCTCGACCAGCGCCAGCACCCGCTCCACGAACCGCTCGTCCACGCCGCGAGCATGCCAGAGGGCGGCCTCCCCCTTCGGGGAGACCGCCCTCTGGCGACGTCGCGGACGCTCAGTAGCTGGGCTGCGACGGGTCGACCTGGTTGACCCAGGCCACCACGCCGCCGCCGACGTGCACCGCGTCGGAGTAGCCCGCGCCCTTGAGCACGGCCAGCGCCTCGGCCGAGCGGACGCCGGACTTGCAGTGCAGGACGACCTGCTTGTCCTGCGGCAGCTGCTCGAACGCGCGGCCGCTGATGATCTCGTTCTTGGGGATGAGCACCGAGCCCGGGATCTTGTTGATCTCGTACTCGTTGGGCTCGCGGACGTCCACCAGGACGAAGTCGCGGCTGCCGTCCTCGCGCTCCTTGAGCCAGCCGTCGAGCGTCGTGACCGAGATGGTCGAGTCGGCGGCGGCCTCGGCGGCCTCGTCGCTGATCGCGCCGCAGAACGCCTCGTAGTCGATGAGCTCGGTCGGCAGGACGCCGTTCGGGTCCTTGCGGATCTTGAGCGTCGTGTAGCGCATCTCGAGCGCGTCGTAGACCATGAGCCGGCCGATGAGCGGGTCGCCGATGCCGGTGATCAGCTTGATCGCCTCGGTGACCATGATCGAGCCGATCGACGCGCACAGGACGCCCAGGACGCCGCCCTCGGCGCACGAGGGCACCATGCCCGGCGGCGGGGCCTCCGGGTAGAGGTCGCGGTACTGCGGGCCGTGCTCGGCCCAGAACACCGACGCCTGCCCCTCGAAGCGGTAGATCGAGCCCCACACGTACGGCTTGTTCAGGATGACCGCCGCGTCGTTGACCATGTAGCGGGTCGCGAAGTTGTCGGTGCCGTCGAGGATCAGGTCGTAGCCGGAGAAGATCTCCAGCACGTTGTCGTTGTCGAGCCGCTCGTTGTGCACGATGACGTTCAC
The DNA here is from genome assembly GCF_000312105.1 of Aeromicrobium massiliense JC14. Classification (GTDB taxonomy): domain Bacteria; phylum Actinomycetota; class Actinomycetes; order Propionibacteriales; family Nocardioidaceae; genus Aeromicrobium; species Aeromicrobium massiliense. The sequence goes on along the minus strand of NZ_HE978637.1, from coordinate 264,372 downwards.
GTACGGGTTGACCTCGGCGACCGACTCCGCGGCGCTGACCGCCTTCGGCTTGTCGATGTCGCTCTGGCCGTGGATGACCTGGCGCTGCAGGTTCGACTCGTCCACGACGTCGTCGTCGACGATGCCGAGCGTGCCGACGCCGGCCGCGGCCAGGTACAGCAGGGCCGGGCTGCCGAGGCCGCCGGCGCCGATGACCAGCACCTTCGCGTTCTTCAGCCGCTTCTGGCCGGTCATGCCGACATCCGGGATGATCAGGTGACGGCTGTAGCGACGGACCTCGTCGATCGTCAGCTCGTCGGCGGGTTCCACCAGGGGGGCGACCACGGCATCTCCTCGGGATCGGGTGCGGTGCTTGCCAGGCCCAACGCCCGGCTCCCGCCCATTCTTCCCGCGCCGCCCCGGCGGCTCGTCCGGCGTCCGGATGCTGGGCCTGGGAGACTCCGGGCATGGACCTGCGCATCTTCACCGAGCCCCAGCAGGGGGCCGACCACGAGGACCTCCTGGCCGTGGCCCAGGCCGCCGAGCGGCTCGGCTTCGACGCCTTCTTCCGCTCCGACCACTTCCTGACGATGGGCGGCGACGGCCTGCCCGGCCCGTCGGACGCGTGGATCACGCTGGCCGCCCTCGCCCGCGAGACGAGCACGATCCGGCTGGGGACGCTCATGACGTCCGCGACGTTCCGCCTGCCCGGCCCGCTGGCCATCGCCGTGGCCCAGGTCGACCGCATGAGCGGCGGCCGCGTGGAGCTCGGGCTGGGCGCCGGCTGGTTCGCCGAGGAGCACACCGCGTACGGCATCCCGTTCCCCGAGACCAAGGAGCGGTTCGACCGGCTCGAGGAGCAGCTGGCGATCCTGACCGGCCTGTGGGGCACGCCCGAGGGCGAGACGTTCAACCACGCCGGCGCGCACTACTCGCTCACCGACTCCCCCGCGCTGCCCAAGCCGGCGCAGCGTCCCGGCCCGCCGGTGCTGATCGGCGGCCACGGCAAGCGCCGCACCCCGGCCCTCGCCGCCCGCTACGCGGCCGAGATCAACGTCCCGTTCGGGTCGGTCGAGGCGAACCGGGTGATGTTCGAGCGCACGACCCGCGCCTGCGAGGAGATCGGCCGCGACCCCGGCGAGCTCGTCCGCTCCAGCGCCCTCGTGCTGTGCGTCGGCTCCGACGAGGCCGAGATCGCCCGCCGGGCCGCCGCCATCGGCCGCGAGGTCGGCGAGCTGCGCGAGAACGGCCTGGCCGGCACGCCCGAGGAGGTCGTCGAGAAGCTGCACGCGTACGCCGCGACCGGCAGCAGCCGGGTGTACCTGCAGGTGCTCGACCTGGCCGACCTCGACCACCTCGAGCTCGTCGCCGCCGAGGTCGCGCCCCACGTGCATGCGTGAGGCGTCGCTGCCGGGCCGACCCCGGCCGATAGGATCACGTCGTGACTGACACCACCTCTCGTCCGCGCTCGGGCCGGATGCCGCGCACCGAGCGGCGCGCCCAGCTGCTCGAGGTCGCGCTCGGTGTCTTCGTCGAGCAGGGCTACCACGCCGCCTCCATGGACGAGATCGCCGACCGCGCCGGGGTGAGCAAGCCGGTGCTGTACCAGCACTTCCCCGGCAAGCTCGAGCTGTACCTGGCGCTGCTGGAGACGTCGTGCGCGGAGGTCGTGCAGGGCGTGCGCGTCGCGCTGGCGTCGACCACCGACAACCGCAAGCGCGTCCAGGCGACCATGGCGCTCTGGTACGACTACGTCGCCGACCAGGGCGCGGCCTTCCGGCTCGTGTTCGAGTCGGACCTGACCAACGACCCGGCCGTGCGCCGGCTCGTCGACGGCGTCATCGAGGACTCCGCGGCGGCCATCGCCGAGGTGATCCGCGAGGACACCGGCCTGCCCGGAGCCGCCGCTCACCAGCTGGCTGTCAGCCTGGTGGGCATGGGGCACGTGGGAGCCCGCACGTGGCTCGACACCCGCTCCGAGCTCAGCAAGGAGCAGGCCGTCCAGCTGGCTGCCGGTCTCGCCTGGCGCGGCATCGGCGGCTTCCCGCGCGACCCCGAGAACTCAGACCGAGGAGAGGAATGACCGTGGAGGTCAAGATCGGCGTCCAGAACGCCGCCCGTGAGCTGTCCGTCGAGACCGAGGAGACCCCCGAGGCTCTGCTGAGCCTGCTGGAGACGGCGATCGCCGACTCCAAGGTCTTCTCCCTGACCGATCCCAAGGGCCACACCGTGGCCGTGCCGGCCGACAAGGTCGCCTACCTGTACTTCACGTCCGAGGCCGGACGTCCCAAGGTCGGCTTCGCGGCCGGCCTGAACGCCTGACCCGCTGACCGGGGCCTCGAGCCCCATCGACGCAGCACGAGCCTGCTGGGAGCACCGCTCCCGGCAGGCTCGTGTCGTCTGCGGCCTAGGCGGCGAGACCGAGGCGCTCCATGCGCTTGGTGTGGGCCTCGGTGATGCGCGCGAACATCCGGCCGATCGCGGCCAGGTCCATGCCGGGCACGTCGACGCCGCCGACCAGCACGGCGGCGAGCGCGTCCCGCTCGGCCACCACGGTCTGGGCCTGGCTGAGCGCCTCGCCCATGAGCCGGCGCGACCACAGCGCGAGGCGTCCGGCGATCTTCGGGTCCTGCTCGATGCCCGCGCGGACGGTGTCGACGACGAACTGCGAGTGGGCGGTGCCGCTGAGCGTGGACACGACCAGGTCGCGCGTGGACGTCTCCAGGAACGCCGCGACCTCGCGGTAGAAGTCCGAGGCCAGGCCGTCGCCGACGTACGCCTTGAGCAGGCTCTCGTAGTAGTCCGACGGCTGGGTCTTGGCGTGGTAGCGCTGGAAGATCGCCTCGAACGGCTTCATCGACTCGTACGGGTCGACGCCCATCTCGACGAGCCGGTCGCGCAGCTGCTGGAAGTGGTCGAACTCGGCGGCGGCGAGCGCGGCGACCTCGACCCGGCTCCGCAGGTCGGGCGCCATGCGGCCGTCCTGGGCGAGCTGCTCGACGGCGCTGATCTCGCCGTAGGCCAGCAGGCTGAGCAGCTCGACGACGCCGCTGCGGTACGTCGGGTCGTCCAGGGCGGAGCCCTTGCCGGACGCGTCACGCTTCGAGAGAGCCATGGCCGCAGCGTACCGAGAGCCGCGCCTCGGACGCGTCCGTGCGGACCCGTCCGGGGCGTCGAGGCCCGGGTTTCCGGCCTCCGCGCGTAGCATGGCCTCGAACACATCCTGAACTCCTCAAGAATTCGAGTAGAGCCATCACCACGTTCCGAGACCTGGGCGTCCTGCCCGAGATCGCCGACGCGCTCGCCGAGAAGGGCATCGAGAAGCCCTTCCCCATCCAGGAGATGACCCTCTCGGTGGCCCTCATGGGCACCGACCTCATCGGCCAGGCCCGTACCGGCACCGGCAAGACCTTCGCCTTCGCGATCCCCGTCATCCAGCGCACCGTCGCCCCGCACGACCCCGACTTCGAGCAGCTCGCCGCCCCCGGCAAGCCGCAGGCGCTCATCATCACGCCCACGCGCGAGCTCACCATCCAGGTGTTCAAGGACGTCGAGACGGCGTCGGCCAAGCGCGGCACCCGCAACCTCGTCATCTACGGCGGCGTGCCGTACGAGCCGCAGCTCGAGGCGCTGGAGCGCGGCGTCGAGATCGTCGTCGGCACCCCCGGCCGCGTGCTCGACCTGGCCAACCGCGGCCACCTCGACCTGTCGCACGTGAAGTCGATCGTGCTGGACGAGGCCGACGAGATGCTCGACCTGGGCTTCCTGCCCGACGTCGAGTCGATCCTGGCCAAGACCCCCGAGCTGCGTCAGACGCTGCTGTTCTCGGCCACGATGCCGGGCGCGATCGTCTCGCTGGCCCGCAAGCACATGCGCCACCCGATGAACATCCGCGCCGAGTCGACCGAGGAGAACCAGACGGTTCCCGCGACGGCGCAGTTCGTCTACCAGGCGCACGAGATGGACAAGCCCGAGGTCGTCGCCCGCATCCTGCAGGCCGAGAACGTCGGCAAGGTCATCATCTTCACGCGCACGAAGCGCTCCGCGCAGCGCGTCGCCGACGACCTGGCCGAGCGCGGCTTCCCGTGCTCGCCGCTGCACGGCGACATGGCGCAGGGCGCCCGCGAGAAGGCCCTGACGAAGTTCCGCGACGGCGGCGTCGACATCCTCGTGGCCACCGACGTGGCGGCGCGCGGCATCGACGTCGCGGACGTCACGCACGTCATCAACTACACGTGCCCCGAGGACCACAAGACCTACGTGCACCGCATCGGCCGTACCGGCCGCGCCGGCGCCACGGGCATCGCGATCACCTTCGTCGACTGGGCCGACATCCAGCGCTGGAAGCTGATCAACAAGGAGCTGGACCTGCCGTTCGACGAGCCGCAGGAGACCTACTCCACGTCCGAGCACCTGTTCCACGACCAGGGCATCCCCGCGGGCACCAAGGGCCGGCTCAAGCCTGCTCCCCCGCGTGAGCCCAAGCCCAAGACCGAGGGCGACCGGGGCGGACGCTCCAGCGGCCGCGGCAACGGCGGTCGCGACGGCGGCCGTGGTCGCTCCGGCGGCGGACGTCCGCAGGGAGAGCGCAGCGACGCCCCGCGCGCCGAGGCCGCCGAGAGCGCCGAGGCGAGCGACAAGCCGTCCGGCGAGGGCACCAGCACGAGCGCCCGTCGCCGGCGTCGCCGTCGCACCCGCAGCGGCGCGCCGCTCGAGGGCGGCCAGCAGCCCACCGGCGGCGAGGCCACCTCGGCCGAGTAGCACCCGCACGCGAGCGAGCCCCCGGACCGTCACGGTCCGGGGGCTCGCTGCGTCAAGGGGTCAGACGGTCGCCGGCGCGCGGTCCACGAGCCGGGCCGCGACCGCGCGGTACGCCTCGGCGCCCTTGTGCCGCGGCGCGGTGCCGAGCACCGAGCGGCCGATGGCCGGGGCCTCGGCGAAGCGCACCGACTTGGGGATGGCCGGCTCCAGCACGTCCAGGCCGTACGTCTCGCCGATCGTCTCGAGCACGGCGCGGGCGTGCCGGGTGCGTCCGTCGTAGGCCGTCGGCAGGACGCCGAGCACGTGCAGCCGCGGGTTGAGCAGCTGCTGGACGTCGTGGATGGTGTCGAGCAGCTGGCCGACGCCGCGGTGCGAGAGCGTCTCGCACTGCAGCGGCACCAGCACCTCGTCGGCGGCGGCGAGCGCGCCGACGGTCAGCACGCCGAGGGTCGGCGGGCAGTCGACCAGGATCCAGTCGTAGTCGGCGGCGACGGTGTCGAGCGCGACCGAGAGCCGGCGCTCGCGGCCCGTGCGGCCGACCAGCTGCTCCTCGGCGCGGGTCATCGCGATGCTGGACGGCAGCAGGTGGACGCCCTCGTCGGTGACCACCAGGGCGTCGGTGACCGGGCGCCGGCCGAGCATGACATCGCCCGCGGTGAGCTCGACGTCCTCGGGGTCGATGCCGAGCGAGAAGGTGAGCCCGCCCTGCGGGTCCAGGTCGACCAGCAGCACCCGCAGGCCCCGCTCGACGAGCGCGATGCCCAGCGAGGCGACCGTCGTGGTCTTGCCGACGCCGCCCTTCTGGTTGGCCACGGCCAGCGTCGTCGTCATGGCCCCAGCATGCCACCGACGGGCGCCCTCCTGGGCGAGTCTCGCCGTGGCATGCTGAGCGCATGCCCCGTGCTCTCGTCACCGGTCCCACGGCCGGCCTCGGCCGTGCGTACGCCCTCGAGCTGGCCCGTCGGGGCTACGACCTCGTGCTCGTGTCACGCGACCAGGCCCGGCTGGACGCCCTCGCCGCCGAGCTCCGCCGCGACCACCGGGTCGAGGTCGACGTGCAGGCGGCCGACCTCGCGACGTCCGAGGGCATCGACCTCGCCGCCGGCCTGGTGCGCTCCAACGCCCGCCCGGTCGACCTGCTGGTCAACAACGCCGGCGCCTCGCTGGCCGGCTGGTTCGGCACCACCGACGTCGCCGACGAGGACCGTCAGCTCGACCTGCTCGTCCGCGCCCCCATGCACCTGAGCGACGCCGCGATCAAGGCGATGACCGGACGCGGGCGCGGCCAGATCCTCAACGTCTGCAGCGTCGCGGCCTGGACGCCGCGGGGCGCCTACTCCGCGCACAAGGCGTGGCTGCTGAACCTGACGCGCTGGATGAGCTGGCAGTACGCCGACGCCGGCCTGCAGGTCACCGCGGTGTGCCCCGGCTTCGTGCGCACCGAGTTCCACCAGCGCATGGGCGCGGACGTCAGCACCGTGCCGCGCTGGATGTGGCTCAAGGCCCCCAAGGTCGTGCGCGCCTCGCTGGACGACCTCGACAAGGGCAAACCGGTCTCGGTGCCGTCGCTGCGCTACAAGGTGCTCGGCGCGCTCGCCCGGCACGCGCCGGCGCCGCTGGTGGCGCGGGCCGCGAGGCGGGGCCGATGAGCACGCCGCGCACGCTCCGCCTGCCCGAGCACGTCGTCCCGGTCTCGCTCGCCACCTCGCGCGGCACGTTCGCCGCCCTGGCCACCGAGCCCGAGGACGTCCCGACCGCGCACGTCGTCCTCGTGCCCGGCTGGACCGGTAGCAAGGAGGACTTCGCGCCGCTGCTGCCGCTGCTGCGCGCGGCCGGCTTCAGCGCCACCGCCTACGACCAGCGCGGCCAGCTGGAGACCACCGGCCTGCCCGAGGACGACTACACGCTGGCCGGGTTCGCCGAGGACGCCGTCGCGGTCGCCGAGTCGGCCGGTGCGGGCCCCGTGCACCTGCTGGGCCACTCGTTCGGCGGGCTCGTCGCCCAGACCGCGGCCGCGGCCCAGCCCGAGGCCTGGCGCTCGCTCACGCTGCTGTGCACCGGCCCGGGCGCGCTGGGCGAGGACCCGCAGCGTCCGCTGTCGCACCTCGTCGAGGTGCTCGACCGCGACTCGCTCGAGGAGGTCTACGGCCAGCTGCAGGCCGCGCGCGGACGCGACGAGCAGCCCGCCGACGTCGAGGAGTTCACCCGGCGCAAGTTCGTCTCGAACGCCGTCGCGTCGCTGCGGGCCATGACCGTCCACCTGCTCGAGGCGCCCGACCTGGTCGAGGCGGCGCAGAAGTCCGGCCTGCCGGTCTTCGTGGCCCGCGGGGCCGACGACGACGCGTGGCCGTTCGACGTCCAGGACGAGATGGCCCGCCGCTACGGCACGCAGGTGCACGTCGTGCCCGACAGCGCCCACTCCCCCGCGATCGAGAACCCCGAGGCCTTGGCCGCGGCCTGGCTCCCCTTCCTCGCCGACCACTGACGGACCTCACCCGCCCCCGGCTCCGCCGCGAAGTGTGAAGGAATGAACCACCTCGGGACGGAACGTGGTCGATTCCTTCACACATCTCGGCAACGCGGGGCTGGGGTGAGCTGGTCGGGGGACGGTCCTAGGCTGGGCCCATGCCCGTGACCCGAGGCTTCATCGGCCGGCGCCGCCCCGAGCGGCCCGACCGCCTGCCGCCCGGCCAGTACGACACCGGTTCGTCGTGGCCCACGCTGACCGCCGAGGTCACCCCGCACCTGGACCCGAAGGCGTGGACGATCACCGTCGACGGCCTCGTCGAGCGTCCGACGACCTGGACCTGGGACGAGGCGCACGAGCTGCCGCCCTCGACCTACCTGGGCGACATCCACTGCGTCACCACGTGGTCGCGGCTCGACATGAGCTTCGCCGGCGTCAGCGTCGACACCCTGCTCGAGGCAGCCGGCCCGCTGCCCGAGGCCGCGTACGTCATGGCCCACTCGACCACCGGCTACACCACCAACCTGCCGCTCGAGGACGTCACCGGTGGCAAGGCGTGGGTGGCCTGGGAGGCCGACGGCAAGCCGCTGACGCCCGACCACGGCGGCCCGGCGCGGCTCGTCGTCCCGCACCTGTACTTCTGGAAGTCGGCCAAGTGGGTCACCCGGCTGGAGCTGATGGCCAGGGACCAGCCCGGCTTCTGGGAGCGCAACGGCTACCACGACCGCGGCGACCCGTGGCTCGAGCAGCGCTACCAGGGAGACCCGTGAGCACTCCGCCCACCGGCGGCTGGACGACCGGCCGCATCATCGAGAAGGACCAGCCCAGCGAGCGGCTGGTCCGGCTGCGCCTGCACGTCGAGGACCGCACCGACCACCTGCCCGGCCAGCACTACGTCGTCCGCCTGCGCGCGCCCGACGACTACACCGCGCAGCGCTCGTACTCGGTCGCGTCCGACCCCGACGACCCGCTGCTGGAGCTGGCGATCGAGCTCATGCCCGGCGGCGAGGTGTCGGGGCACCTGCACGACGTCGCGGAGATCGGCGACGTGCTGGAGCTGCGCGGCCCCATCGGCGGCTACTTCGTCTGGGACGGCGAGGAGCGGGCGATCTGCGTGGGCGGCGGCACCGGCGTCGTGCCGTTCGTCGCGATGCAGCGGTACGCGCGGCGCACCGGCCAGGACGACCGGCTGAGCGTCGTCGCCGTCGGCCGCACCCGCACCCAGCTGCCGTACTTCGCCGAGCTGAACCGCAACGGCGCGTTCACCGCGCTCACCCGCGAGAACCTCGGCGACCGCGTGGCCTCCCCGCCGTACCCGGACGAGGTCGCGCCGCTCGTGGAGAAGGCCGACGTCGCGTACGTCTGCGGCTCGCCCGGGTTCGCCACCTACGCGACGCGGCTGCTGCAGGAGTCGGGCATGCGCGCGGACGCGATCCGGGTCGAGCAGTTCGGCGTCACCGGCTGACGGTCACGCCCCGGCGGCGCTCGTGCCCCGGCGCCAGCGCCTACTCCTTCGGTGGGAGGCTGCGGGCGTGGTCGAGGCCGCGGGCCACCCAGGTCTCCAGCTCGGCGTCGTCCTCGCACCCCGCCGCGTCGACCCGGACCCAGCCCCGGGCCGGACGACCGCTCATGACCATCGGGCCGGCGTGCGGCAGCACCGTCACCTCGTCGGTGTGGTCGGGCGGCACGCGGAGCATGAGGCCGCCCTGACCGCTCACCGCGACCGCCATGTGCCCGTTCACCAGGAACGCGAGCCCGCCGAACATCGCCTTCTCGGACGTGCCCGGCTCGAAGCAGACGAGCTGGCGCACCCGCTCGGCGAGCTCGAGGTCGTAGGTCATGCCCCCAGGGTGCACCCGGCCGGGGACAGCCGGGGTCAGCGCTTGCGGCGGACGTACAGCTGGCGGCGCAGCCGGGCGACGACCTCGCCGGACTCGTCGGTCAGGACGTCCTCGAACCACGGCAGGTGCTTGTCGCCGTCGGCGGTCGCCTTGCGCATCAGGTCGACGTCGTCCGCGCCGAGCGCGAAGTGGCCGCGCACCGTGCCGCGTCCGGGCCGCACGAACTCGATCGCGGCCTGCTTGTCCCACACCACGTACTCGGGGCCGAGCTGCTTCATCGCCATGAGCATGAGGAACGGGTCGCCCATGGCGAACAGGGAGCCACCGAACGCGGTGCCGACGGCGTTCCGGTTCAGCCCGCGCACCCGCAGCCGGACGTCGACCTCGGTCCAGTCCGGGGCGATGCGCTCGATGCGGATGCCGGCGAAGCGGTAGGTCGGCCACAGGTTCATGACCAGGCGCTGCTGGTTCGCGCTGAGCCTCACGCGAGCACGCCGGGCAGCAGGCGCTGCAGCTGCTCGGGATCGGTCGTGTGGCAGCCCAGCGGGAAGCCGATCTTGCCGGTGCCGTGGTAGTCGCTGGACCCGGTGACCGCGAGGTCGAGGTCGGCGGCGAGGGACCGCAGCCGGACGCGCTGCTCCTCGCTGTGGTCGTTGTGGTCGACCTCGAGACCGCCCAGGCCGAGGTCGGCGAGCTCGGCGATCGCGTCCGGGGTCATCACCCGGTCCGACCCGCGCGACCACGGGTGGGCCACGACGGCGACGCCGCCGGCGTCACGGACCAGCCGGACGGCCTCGTGCAGCGGGGCGGCGTAGCGGTCGACGTACGCCGGCCGGCCGGGCTTGAGCAGCCGGTCGAACGCCTCGTCGCGGTTGGCGACGACACCCTTCTCGACCAGGGCGTCGGCCACGTGCGGACGTCCGGACGCCGCGGCGTTGCCCGACCAGCGGGCCACGTCCTCGACGGTGACGTCGATGCCGAGCGCGCCGAGCCGCTCCAGGATGAGCGGCAGCCGGTTGTCGCGTCCGTCGAGGACGCGCTGCAGCTCGGCCAGCAGCGGCCCGTGCGTCGGGTCGACCTCGTAGCCGAGCAGGTGGACGCTCTTGCCCTGCAGCTGGGTGGAGATCTCCAGGCCCCGGACCAGCCGGACGCCGACCCGGTCGGCGGCGGCCTGGGCCTCGTCCCACCCGACGGTGGCGTCGTGGTCGGTCAGCGCCACCACGTCGAGGCCGGCTCGCGCCGCGTTCTCGACCAGCTCGGTCGGCGAGTCCGTCCCGTCGGAGCGGTCCGAATGCGTGTGGAGGTCGATGCGCACGGACTCAGGCTAGCGAGCCCGGGCGCGCCTGGTCGGGCGAGACGTTCCAGTGCCGGACGACACGCTCGCCCCGGTCCTCGCCCAGCACCGAGATCGTGGCGGTGCTCAGGAAGAAGTGCCGGCCCCGCTGCGGCGTCAGGCCGAGCCAGCGGGCGGCCAGCACGCGCAGCGAGTGGCTGTGCCCGAACACGAGCGTCCGCCCGCCCTCGCGCACGGCCCGGTCGACGACGCGGTCGAGCCGCTCGGCCACCTGCACCGGGGTCTCGCCGTTCGGCGTCACGCCGTCCCACACCGTCCAGCCCGGGTCGTGCTCACGGATCTGCGGGGTCGTGATGCCCTCGTAGTCGCCGTAGGCCCACTCGACCAGGTCGTCGTCGACCTGCGGGTCCGGGAACCCGGCGAGCTCGGCCGTGCGCCGCGCGCGCAGGCGCGGGCTGGAGTGCACGTGGTCGAAGTCGACCAGCGCGAGCGCCGGACGCAGCGCGCCGGCGACCTCCACCCCCTCCTCGGTGAGGTCGAGGTCGGTCACCGACGTGTGCTTGCCGGCCGAGCTCCACTCGGTCTCGCCGTGGCGGACGAGCCAGATCTCCGCGCTCATCGCGGCACCAGGGCCCACAGGTCGAGGTCGAGCAGGACGCCATCGGCGTACTTGCCGTCGTCGCCGCGCAGCGTCATCGACTCGTCGCGGCCCTTGGTGGCCACGAGCCGCAGCCGCAGGGCGCCCACGCCGGGCGCGGACGTCTCGGCGACGTCGAGCACCTCGGACCAGGCGTGGATCGTGTCGCCGGCGTACGCGGGCGCGGCGTGCGAGCCGCCGTTGATCGCCGCGACCAGCTGGGCGTTGGCCAGCCCGTTGAACGACAGCGCACGGGCCAGCGAGATGACGTGGCCGCCGTAGACCAGGCGGCGTCCGTCGGGCCGGGCCTGGACGTCGAAGTGGACCTTGGCCGTGTTCTGCCACAGCCGGGTCGCCATCATGTGCTCGGCGTCGGTGAGGGTCACGCCGTCGACGTGGTCGATCTTCTCGCCGACCTCGTAGTCGCCCAGGCGGTGCGGCTCGCCGGCGGCGGCGACGTCGTAGCCGGTGAAGTCCAGGCCCTCGGGCAGCACGAGGTCGGCCGGGTCGACGACCTTCGCGAGGTCGGGCACGACCGTCTCGGGCGCCGGGGCGTCCTGGTCGCGCTTGTGCACCATGACCCAGCGCGCCCAGTCCAGGGCGACCTCGCCGCGCTGGTTGGTGGCCGTCGAGCGGACGTACACGACGCCGGTGCGTCCGTTGCTGTTCTGCTTGAGCCCGATGACCTCCGAGCGCGTGCTCAACGTGTCGCCGGGCACGACCGGGCGGTGGAAGCGGCACTCGGCGTAGCCCAGGTTCGCCACGGCGTTGAGCGAGACGTCCGGGACGGTCTTGCCGAACGCGACGTGGAAGGCGAGCAGCTCCTCGACCGGCGCGGGCGACAGGCCCACCGAGGCGGCGAACGGCGCGGACGACGGGATCGCGAACCGGGTCGGGTAGAGCGCGCCGTACAGCGCCCGGTCGCCCTCGGTGATCGTGCGCGGCGTGGCGTGCTCGATCACCTGGCCGACGGTGAAGTCCTCGAAGAAGTTGCCCGGGTTCGTCTTGCCCATGGATGTCCTCACGCTCGCGGGTGTGCCCTCGTCATCCTGGCGCACCGGCACCCCGCGCGGCGTGTGGACCACCCCACACGGGGTCAGAACTCGCTGGCGCGGTAGCCCGGCAGCTGCACGAGCAGCTCCTGGGCCCGGGTCAGGTGCTTGTGCTCGACCAGCACCTCGTAGCGCGACGGGCGGATCTGCTGCACCGAGCTGAAGTCGCGCCGGCCGCGGGTGAACGCGTACCCGATCGCCGCCCAGACCGCGCCGAACACGGCACCGAACGCGGCGGCGCTGAGCACCGTGGCGAACCAGCTGCCCGGCTCCGCGAACAGGCCCAGCAGCAGACCGACGAACACGCCCAGCCACACGCCGGACGCGATGCCGGCCAGGATGACCCGGCCCCAGGTGAGGCGACCCGTGATGCGCTCGACCTGCTTGAGGTCGGTGCCGACGACCAGCACGTTCTCGACCGGGAAGTCGTGGTCGGCCAGGTGGTCGACGGCCTTCTGCGCGTCGGCGTAGTTCTCGAACGTCCCCAGCGACTGGGGGAACTGCAGGGAGAAGATCTCAGCCATGGCGCCACCGTAGACCCGGGGCACGACGAGGGCCCGGCGGAGCACACGCTCCCCCGGGCCCTCGTCGGACGGGTCAGGCCTTGTACTGCTTGAGCAGGTTGCGGCCGATGATCATCTTCTGGATGTCCGACGTGCCCTCGCCGATCAGCATGAAGGCCGCCTCGCGGTACAGCCGCTCGATCTCATACTCCTTGGAGTAGCCGTAGCCGCCGTGGATGCGGAAGGACGCCTCGACGACCTCGTTGCAGTACTCGGAGGCGAGCATCTTGGCCATGCCGGCCTCGACGTCCATGCGCTCGCCGGCGTCCTTGAGCCGGGCGGCGCGGACGACCATCGTGTGCGCCGCCTCGACCTTGGTGGCCATCTCGGCCAGGCGGAACAGGATGGCCTGGTGCTGGGCGATCGGCTTGCCGAAGGTCTCGCGCTGCTGGGCGTAGGCGATGCCGAGCTCGAAGGCGCGGTTGGCGATGCCGACGGCGCGGGCGCCGACGTTCACGCGGCCGACCTCGACGCCGTCCATCATCTGGTAGAAGCCCTTGCCGGGCTCGCCGCCGAGCACCTGGTCCGCGCTGATCCGGTGCTTCTCCAGGATCATCTCGGTGGTGTCGATGCCCTTGTAGCCCATCTTGTCGATCTTGCCGGGCACCGTGACGCCCTGGGCCGTCTCGCCGAAGCCGGGCTCCTTCTCGACCAGGAACGTCGTCATATTCTTGTAGACGCTGTCGGCGCCCTCGTCGGTCTTGCACAGCACCGCGACGAGGTTGGACGAGCCGCCGTTGGTCAGCCACATCTTCTGGCCGGTGATCTCGTAGCCGTCGTCGGTCCTGGTGGCCTTGGTCGAGATCGCCGAGACGTCCGAGCCCAGCGACGGCTCGGACATCGAGAACGCGCCGCGCACCTCGCCGGTGGCCATCTTGGGCAGGTACCTCTTCTTCTGCTCCTCCGTGCCGTGCTGCTTGAGCATGTAGGCGACGATGAAGTGCGTGTTGATGACGCCCGAGACGCTCATCCAGCCACGCGCGATCTCCTCGACCACGAGCGCGTAGGTCAGCAGCGACTCGCCGAGGCCGCCGTACTCCTCGGGGATCATGAGGCCGAAGATGCCGAGCTCCTTGAGCCCCTCGACGATCTCGGTCGGGTACTCGTCCTTGTGCTCCAGCTCGGTGGCGACGGGGATGATCTCCTTGTCGACGAACTGTCGGACGGTCTTGAGGATCTCCTGCTGGATGTCGGTCAGTCCGTCGGTGCTCACAAGGCGTCCCACGAGGGCCTCCGCTGTCTGAGGGGTCGGTGCTCCGGCAGGTTACCGCCAGTTAACCTCCGTCGCCGTGCGGCTCAGGTCACATCACTCGGCGAGCGGTACCTCGGCCGGCGCGGGGCGGCGGGCCAGCGTGACGACGGCGAGCCCGGCGAGCATGAGCGCCAGGCCGGCGTACACGCCCCAGGCCGGGGCCTGGCCGAGCAGCAGCGCGGCGAGCAGGGCGGCGCCCGGCACCTCGAGCAGGATGAACAGCGAGACGACGGTGGGGCTCATGACCGCGAGCAGGTGGTTGAAGATCGAGTGCCCGCCCAGCTGCGCGACGACCGTGACGGCGACGATGAGCAGCCAGTCCTCGGCGTCGAACCCGACGAGCGGCACCAGCCCGGCCGCGCACGCGACGGCCAGCGCGACGGCGCAGATGCCGTAGCAGACGAAGGTGTAGGCCGTGGTCGACAGCGAGCGCCGGACCGACTCCCCCGCCACGAGGTAGAGCGCGGCGAACATCCCGCCGAGCAGCGCGCACACGTCGCCGAGCAGCGCCTCGGGCGAGACGCTGAGGTCGACGCCCGACACCACCAGCACCCCCGCGATGGCCACCGCCGAGCCCAAAGCCACCGGACGCGCGACGGGCGTCCCGCGCAGCCGCTCGATCAGCACCACCCACACCAGCTGCGTCGCGACGAGCGCCGTGGCCGCCGCGACGGACGTGAGCGTCAGCGCCGTGATCCAGGTGGCGAAGTGCAGCGCCAGCATGAGCCCGGCGAAGGCGGTCGTGCGCCAGCCTCGGGCGTCCAGCGCGCGCAGCTCGCCCCGGCTGCGGGTCAGCGCGAACGGGCCGAGCGCCGCGGTCGCCAGGGCGGTGCGCCAGAACGCGATGGCCATGGCCGGCGCGGCGGTGGCCGCCATGATCGGTCCGGACAGCGAGACCCCGGCGACGCCGAGCATGGCGAGCAGCACGTTCACCGCCCCAGTGTGCGGCCCGGCGCGCGGACGTCCGGCACGACCCCGCCGCGGACCGCTCATGTGACGCGCGACACGGTCGATGTCATCGTTCGACGGGCACCGCGCCCGTGACGGGTCTACCGTGGCCCGGACGTGGCCCACGTCACGAGGAGGACGAGATGCGCAGCCGCACCCGCCGTCCCGGCACGCGCCCGGCCCACCTGCAGGTGGCCGCCGAGCAGGACGTCGTCGTCGGACGCAGCCTCCGCTCGCGCGCGCTCGGTCTCGGCCTGCGCACCACCGTCCGCCCGCTGCTGGACGCCTGGGCGCTCACCCCGTTCCGCGTCGTCCCGCCCAACGTCCTCGAGCACGGCGCCCGGCTGCTCCCCGTGCCCGCCGGCACCCGCTGCGCCCGGGTCGACCTGCCCGAGTGCCACGGCGAGTGGGTGCGCGGCGACGGCGTGCCGTCCGCGGAGCCGGGCAGCCGGGTCGTGCTCTACCTGCACGGCGGCGGCTTCCTGTCGTGCGGCCTGACCACGCACCGCGGGCTCGTCTCGCGCCTGTCCAGCCGCACCGACCAGCCCGTGCTGAGCGTCGCCTACGGGCAGATGCCGCGGCACTCGATCGCCGACTCCGTCTCGCACTGCGTCGCCGCCCTCGGCTGGCTGCGCGAGCAGGGCGTCCGCACCGAGGACGTCACGCTCGTCGGCGACTCGGCCGGCGGCTACCTCGCCTTCTGCGTGGCCCGCGCCGCGATCGACGCCGGCTGGGGCACCCCGGCGGGCGTGGTCGGGCTGTCGCCGCTGCTCGACCTCGACCCCACGCGCAAGCTCGCGCACCCCAACGCCCGTACCTGCCACACGTTCTCCGCCGCGGCGATCGCCCGGCTCATCGACCTGGCCGACCACGTCGACACGCGGCTCAAGACCACCGCACCGCGGTTCTCCCCCGTGGACATGCGCGTGGACGACATGCCGCCGGTGCTGCTGCAGGTCGGCTCCCGCGAGGTCGTCCTGGCCGACGCCGAGCTGATGGCCAACCGGCTCTCCGCGGCCGGCGTGCCGGTGACGCTGCAGGTCTGGGACGGCCAGGTGCACGTCTTCCAGATGGCCGCGTTCCTGCCCGAGGCCCGGCTCGCGCTGCACGAGATCGGCGAGTTCGTGCACGCCCTGGCCCGCCGGCCGGCCGCGTCCCGCGCCGCCGCGCGAGTCCGTCCGGCCGTCGTGCCGCAGGCCGGCTGACTCGGGACGCGCCGACCCGGCGCCCGCGTTAGCGTGGGCGGCAGGAGGCGATTTTCTTGAGCGACGACCGCATCGACGAGTCCCAGCTGGAGGTCCACGAGCCGAAGGACGCCGCGGCGGGCGTGACCGGCGTGCGGGTGGCGATGGAGCGTTCGCTGTCCCTCATGGGGCCGAAGCGCTCCGCGCAGACCCTGCTGAAGCTCAACCAGGCCGACGGCTTCGACTGCATGAGCTGCGCCTGGCCCGACCCGGCCCCCAAGGACCGCCACACCGCGGAGTTCTGCGAGAACGGCGCCAAGGCGGTGGCCTGGGAGGGCGACACCGAACGGGCGACGCCCGACTTCTTCGCGCAGCACAGCATCGCCGACCTCGAGCAGCACGACGACATGTGGCTCGAGCGCCAGGGTCGCCTCACCCACCCGATGGTCAAGCGCTCCGGCGGCACGCACTACGAGCCGATCTCGTGGGACGAGGCGTTCCGCGAGATCGCCGCCACGCTGCGCAGCCTGCCGTCGCCGGACATGGCCTCCTTCTACACGTCCGGACGCGCGTCCAACGAGGCCGCGTTCCTGTACCAGCTGTTCGTGCGGGCCTACGGCACCAACAACCTGCCCGACTGCTCGAACATGTGCCACGAGTCCACGAGCATCGCGCTGCAGGAGTCGATCGGCATCGGCAAGGCCAGCGTCACGATCAGCGACGTCTACAACGCCGAGCTGATCATCATCGCCGGGCAGAACCCGGGCACCAACCACCCGCGGATGCTCTCCGCGCTGGAGGTGGCCAAGCGCCGGGGCGCGAAGATCATCGCGATCAACCCGCTGCGCGAGGCCGGGCTGGTGAACTTCCGCAACCCGCAGAAGCCGCGCGGCGTCGTGGGTCGCGGCACCGACATCGCCGACCTGCACCTGCCGGTCAAGCCCAACGGCGACCTGGCGCTGCTCCAGGCCATCGGCTCGCTGATCGTCGAGTGGGACGCGCTCGACCACGACTTCATCGACGCCCACACCACCGGGTTCCAGGACTGGGCCGAGCACGTGCGCCAGGTCGACTGGGCGCAGGTCGAGCAGGTCACCGAGCTGACCCGCGACCAGATCACCGAGGCGGCCCGGTTGCTGGCCGCGTCGAAGGCCACCGTCTGGTGCTGGGCCATGGGCATCACGCAGCACCGCAACGCCGTCGCCACCGTGAAGGAGATCGCCAACCTCGCCTTCGCCCGCGGCGACCTGGGCAAGAAGGGTGCCGGGCTGTTCCCCGTCCGCGGCCACTCCAACGTGCAGGGCGACCGCACGATGGGCATCTGGGAGCGTCCGCCGCAGAAGTTCCTCGACTCGCTGCAGGCCGAGTTCGGCTTCGACCCGCCGCGCCACGAGGGTCTCGACACCGTCGACACGATCCGCGGCCTGCGCGACGGCAAGGTCGAGTTCTTCATGGGCCTGGGCGGCAACTTCGTCACGGCCTCCCCCGACACCGACGTCACCCGCGACGCGATGCGCCGGTCCCGGATGACCGTCCACGTCGCGACGAAGCTCAACCGCTCGCACCTGACCTGCGGCGACGTCGCCCTGCTGCTGCCGACGCTCGGCCGCACCGAGAAGGACGTCCAGGCGACCGGCGAGCAGATCATCACCGTCGAGGACTCCGTCTGCGCCGTCCACGCCTCGCACGGGCCGCTCGAGCCGGCCAGCCCGCACCTGCGCTCGGAGGTCGCGATCATCGCCGGCATCGCCGCCGCGACGCTCGCCGACACCGAGGGCGGCGCCGACCGGCACGGCATCGACTGGCTGTCGATGAAGGACGACTACGACATCATCCGCGACCACATCTCGCGCGTCGTGGCCGGCTGCGAGGACTACAACGCCCGTTGCCGCAAGCAGGGCGGCTTCCTGCTGCCCCACCCGCCGCGCGACTCGCGCTCGTTCGAGACCGAGTCGGGCCGGGGCGAGTTCGAGGTGTCGCCGATCGAGGTGCTGCACGTGCCCGAGGGACACCTGCTGCTGCACACGATGCGCAGCCACGACCAGTTCAACACCACCATCTACGGCACCTCCGACCGCTACCGCGGCATCGAGGGCGGCCGGCACGTGGTCTTCATGCACCGCGAGGACGTCGCGGCGCACGGCCTGCGCGCGGGCGACTTCGTCGACCTGCACACGCGCTGGGAGGACGACGACGTCGAGCGCTGCGCCGACCGGTTCCGCGTCGTCGAGTACGACGTGCCGCGCGGCACGATCGGCGCGTACTACCCCGAGGCGAACGTCCTGGTTCCGTTGGACTCCACCGCGCTCAAGAGCAACCAGCCGACCTACAAGTCGGTCGTCGTGTGGCTGACCCCGTCCAGCCCGCACACGCACGGCGGCGCCGACGGCGGCGAGCAGGACTCGGTGCGGTCCGACGACACGCACAAGACCCACCCGCAGCCCACCCACCTGTCGTGACCGACTCCTTCGACCTGCAGCGCTTCGTCGACGCCCAGGGCCGCGACGTCCACGACCGGGTGGTCGCCGAGCTGACCGCCGGGCGCAAGCGCACGCACTGGATGTGGTTCGTGTTCCCGCAGATGGCCGGGCTCGGCCGCAGCGAGACGTCCATGCGCTACGCCATCAGCTCGCCCGAGGAGGCCGAGGCGTACCTCGCGCACCCCGTGCTCGGGCCCCGGCTGGTCGAGCTGGCGATCATCGTCCGCGACCTCGACCGGGCACCCGAGGACGTGCTCGGGCCGGTCGACGCGCAGAAGCTGCACTCGTCGATGACGCTGTTCGCCCGCACGGCGGCCGACGAGCCGGTGTTCGGCCAGGTGCTCGAGCGCTGGTACGCCGGGTGCCCGGACGCCGCCACCGACCGGCTGCTCAGCCTGGCCTGACCCCGTCACGCGACGAGCCCGCCCGAGCAGTGCTCGGGCGGGCTCGTCGTGGCTGGGCCGTCAGCCGAACAGGTCGACCGCCTTGGCCGCCGTCTCGTAGATGCCGTAGCCGAGCGGGATGCCGACCACCGCCCAGGCCAGCACGAGCAGCGGGGTCTGCCGCTCCACGTCGTGCGCCTCGACCACGTCGCCGTCGGCGCTGGCCGCCGTCGGCTCGGTGCGGCCGGGCTCGTGGAAGCGGTCCGCGACCGGCCGGATCAGCAGGTTGGCCACGAACCCGACGGCCAGCAGCGCCGCCATGGTCAGCAGCGCCGGCCGGTAGTCGGCGGCCTGGAGGTTGCCCGGCTCGCCGCGCGCGTCCAGGAAGCCGTTGACGATGAGCGGTCCGGCGATGCCCGCGGCCGACCACGCCGTCAGCAGCCGGCCGTGGATCGCACCGACCTGGAAGGTGCCGAACAGGTCGCGCAGGTAGGCCGGCGCCGTGGCGAAGCCGCCGCCGTAGAAGCTCAGGATGATGCCGGCCAGCACGACGAACAGCACGACCGACGTCGAGCCCTGCAGCGCGAGCACGAGGTACAGCACCACGCCGACGCCGAGGTAGAGCATGTAGATCGGCTTGCGCCCCACGACGTCCGAGGTGGACGACCAGACGAACCGGCCCGCCATGTTGCACAGTGACAGCACGCCGACGAAGCCCGCGGCCGACGCGGCCGCGACCGTCGACTCGCCGTTCTCGCGGAAGAAGTCCTGGATCATCGGCGCGGCCTGCTCGAGGATGCCGATGCCGGCGGTGACGTTGCAGAACAGCACGACCCACAGGAACCAGAACTGCGGCGTGCGGATGGCGTTGTTGGCCGAGACGCTCTCGGTGGTCACGAGCGACTTCTGCTTCACCGTCGACGGGTCGAAGCCGGCCGGCCGCCAGCCCGGCGGCGGCACCTTGATCAGCCAGGCCCCGAACGACATGACGAGCAGGTGGACGACCGCGAACGTGATGAACAGCTTCGCGACGGCCGAGCCGGACGCGACCCCGCTGGCGGTGTCGAACGCGCTGTCGTAGCGCTCCAGCAGCCACGACGACGCCGGGCTGGCGATCATCGCGCCGCCGCCGAAGCCCATGATCGCCATGCCGGTGGCCAGGCCGGGCCGGTCGGGGAACCACTTGATCAGCGTCGAGACCGGCGAGATGTACCCGATGCCCAGGCCGATGCCGCCGATGACGCCGTAGCCGAGGTAGACCAGCCACAGCTGCTCACTGACGATGCCCAGGGCCGCGACCAGGAACCCGGTCGCCCAGCACGCGGCGGCCGCCGCCATGGCCCGGCGCGGGCCGCCGGTGTCGACCCACGTGCCGAACACCGCGGCCGAGACGCCGAGCATGACGATGGCCAGCGAGAAGATGAAGCCGATCGCGGTCAGCGAGGAGTCGAAGTGCTCGACCAGCGAGCTCTTGTAGACGCTGGTCGCGTACACCTGGCCGATGCACAGGTGCACCGCCAGCGCGGCCGGCGGGATGAGCCATCGGTTGAACGTGGGCTTGGCGACCGTGCGGTCGCGGTCGAGCACGGCGAGCGTCATGGATGTACCCCCTGGAGTGACGTGCGTCTCAACCTACGCAGGACGACGCCGCTCGGCCCGTCGGACGTCGGTCGCGGCGGCTCCACGGCCTCGGCGGTAGGGTCGGGGCCGGGAGCGAGCGCACCGTGCGGACTGGTCCGCTCACCCCGGTCCGCCCGTTCGTCGCAGGAGGTCTGCTCGTGAGCACCACGCCAGGACGAGTCTTCCTCTCCCGTCTCGTGGGCCTGGCCGTGTTCGACCCCGCCGGCGACCAGGTCGGGAAGCTGCGCGACGTCGTCATCGCCGTCCGCTCGGCCCGCCAGCGTCCGCGCGTGCTCGGCGTCGTCGTCGAGGTGCTGGGCCGCCGCCGGGTCTTCCTGCCGATCACCCGCGTCACGTCCGTGGACGCCGGCCAGGTCATCACCACCGGCCTGCTGAACGTGCGCCGCTTCGAGCAGCGCCGCACCGAGACGCTCGTGTTCGGCGAGCTGCTCGACCGCACCGTCACGCTGCCCGACGGCACCACCGGCACCGTCTACGACGTCGCGATGGAGCAGGACGCCCGTCGCGACTGGTACGTCGGCCAGCTGGCCGTGCGCGAGGCCGGCAAGCGCTTCGGCCGCCGCGGCGCGAGCCACGTCGTCGAGTGGGACGAGGTCTCGGGCCTGTCCAGCGAGGAGCCCGGCCAGGGCGCCACGCACCTGCTGGCCACGATGGACGACATGCGCCCGGTCGACGTGGCCAACGCGCTGCGCGAGCTCACGCCCAAGCGGCGCACCGAGATCGCCGCCGAGCTCACCGACGAGCGGCTCGCCGACATCCTCGAGGAGATGCCCGAGAAGCTGCAGGTCGAGATCCTCGGCGTGCTGCACCCGGAGCGAGCCGCCGACGTGCTCGGCAAGATGGACGCCGACGACGCCGCCGACCTCATGGGCGAGCTGCCCGCGGCCACCGCCAACCACCTGCTCGGGCTCATGGACGAGGACGACGCCGAGGACGTCCGCCGGCTCATGACCTACGAGGACCGCACGGCCGGCGGCATGATGACGCCCGAGCCGATCGTCCTGCCCCCGGACGCGACCATCGCCGAGGCCCTCGCCCGCGTCCGCGCCCCCGAGCTGCACCCAGCGCTGGCCAGCACCGTCTACGTGTGCCGCCCGCCGCTGGAGACGCCGACCGGACGCTTCCTGGGCGTCGTGCACTTCCAGCAGCTGCTGCGCGAGCCTCCCTCGACGCTCGTCGGCGCGGTCGTCGACAACGACATCGAGTGGCCGCGCGCCGAGAGCAGCCTCGAGGAGGTCTCGAGCCTGCTCGCGGCCTACAACATGGTCGCCCTGCCCGTGGTCGACGACGCCGCGCACCTGCTGGGCGTCGTGACCATCGACGACGTGCTCGACCACCTGCTGCCCGAGGGCTGGCGCGAGAGCGAGACCCACGGCCTGGCCTCGAGGGCGGTGCCCCGTGGCTGAGACCGGATTCCGCCTCGACCAGCCGCGCGACCCGTCGCGCCGCCGCCTGCCCCGGCCGCGCGGCGGCCGCGAGACGTTCGGCCGCTTCGCCGAGGAGTTCGCCCGCTTCATGGGCACGCCGAGGTTCCTCGGCGGCATGACGGTGCTCATCGTGCTGTGGGTGCTGTGGAACCTGCCCGGGGGCCCCGACCGTCCGCGCTTCGACGAGTACCCGTTCATCTTCCTGACGCTCGTGCTGTCGCTGCAGGCCTCGTACGCGGCGCCGCTCATCCTGCTGGCGCAGAACCGCCAGGAGGCCCGCGACCGCGTCCAGCAGGAGCAGGACCGCCAGGCCAGCGCCCAGTCGCACGCCGACATGGAGTTCCTGGCCCGCGAGGTCGCGAGCCTGCGCCTGGGCATGGGCGAGGTCGCCACCCGCGACTTCCTGCGCTCGGAGCTGCGCGACCTCGTCGAGGAGCTCGACCGCCGCCGCGAGGACGACCCCGCCGAGGGCTGAGCCGGGTGAGGGCACGCTGCCCTGCTGGCGTTACGCGCCGGTACGTACCATGGGCGTCATGGCTTCCGTCACCCGTGAGCAGGTCCTCGAGGCCCTCGCCACCGTCAACGACCCGGAGATCAAGCGACCCATCACCGAGATCGGGATGGTCGACGACGTCCTCATCGACGGTTCCAGCATCACGGTCAAGCTGCTGCTGACGGTCGCCGGCTGCCCGCTCAAGGACACGCTGACCCGCGACACGACCAACGCGGTCGTCAAGGTCGCGCCGGACGCGCAGGTGACGGTCGACATGGGCGTCATGAACGAGGAGCAGCGCAAGAACCTCCAGGAGGTGCTGCGCGGCGGCGTCACCCAGCGCGACATCCCCTTCGCCCAGCCGGGCAACCTGACCAAGGTGTACGCCATCGCCTCCGGCAAGGGCGGCGTCGGCAAGTCCTCGGTGACGGTCAACCTCGCGCTGGCCATGGCGCGCAGCGGTCTCAAGGTCGGCATCGTCGACGCCGACATCTACGGCCACTCGATCCCCGACATGCTGGGCGCCGGCGACGCGCGTCCCACGCAGGTCGAGGACATGATCATGCCCGTGCCGCTGCACGGCATGAAGGTCATCAGCATCGGCATGCTCAAGCCCGCGCGCGACCAGGTCGTCGCCTGGCGCGGCCCGATGCTCGACCGTGCTCTCGTCCAGATGCTCAGCGACGTCTACTGGGGCGACCTGGACGCGCTCTTCCTCGACCTGCCGCCGGGCACCGGCGACATGGCGATCAGCCTGGGCCAGCACCTGCCCGGCGCCGAGGTCGTCGTCGTCACCACGCCGCAGCAGGCCGCTGCGACCGTCGCCGAGCGCGCCGGCACGATGGCCTCGATGATGCACCAGCGCGTCGTCGGCGTCGTCGAGAACATGAGCTACCTCGAGCTGCCCTCGGGCGAGCGCATGGAGGTCTTCGGCTCCGGTGGCGCCGAGCAGGTCACCAAGACCCTCGGCGCGCGGCTCGGCTACGACGTGCCGCTGCTCGGCAAGGTCCCGCTCGACGAGAAGCTGCGCGTCGGTGGCGACACCGGCGAGCCGATCGTGGTCTCCGACCCCACGTCCGCGGCCGCTCAGGAGCTGCAGAAGATGGCCGACCAGCTCAGCGGTCGCACCCGCGGCCTGGCCGGCATGCAGCTCGGCCTGGCCCCCGCCGGCCGACTGTAGGCTCCAGCCATGTTCGGCATGGGGTGGGCGGAGATCGCCGTCATCATGGTGGTCGCCCTGCTCATCTTCGGTCCGGACAAGCTGCCCGAGATCGCCCGTCAGGCGGCGCGGGGCATCCGCACGGTGCGGCAGATGGCCGAGAACGCCAAGAACGACCTCGGCCGCGAGATGGGCAAGGACTTCTCCGACGTCGACCTCGCCTCGCTCGACCCGCGCGAGGTCGTGCGCCGCACCTTCCTGGACGACGACGCGTCGCCCACGAAGCCGCGGCTGAACCCCGACGTCGCCCTGCCGTCGGTGCTGCCGGTCGGCGCCCGTCCCCCGTTCGACGACGAGGCGACCTGACCTAGGCGGCTGGGGTGCGGAGCACCTTCTCCAGCGCCTTGCCCTTGGCGAGCTCGTCGACGAGCTTGTCCAGGTAGCGGATGCGCCGCATGAGCGGGTCCTCGACCTCCTGGACCTTCACCCCGCAGACCGAGCCGGTGATGAGCTCGGCGCCCGGGTTCAGGCGGGCTTCGGCGAAGAAGTCCTCGAACGTGGTGCCCGACGCCAGGTGCTGCTCCAGCTCGTCCCGGTCGAAGCCGGTGAGCCAGCACGTCACCGCGTCCAGCTCGTCGCGGGTCCGCCCCTTGCGCTCGACCTTGGTGACGTAGTGCGGGTAGACGTCCGCCACGGCGGTGGTGAAGATGCGGTGCCCCATGGGGCCAGCCTAGGCCCGAGGGCGTCCGCTCAGGCGGCGTCGGCGACCCAGCCGGCCATGCGGGCGAACCCGTCGCCGACCCGCTCCGGCAGGCTCGGGTCGTCCGGGCTCGCCGGCGTCGGCAGCTCGGCCAGGGTGCGTCCGATGCGCTCGGTGCCGGCGTCCGTCACCACCGTGTAGACGAGTCCGTCGGCGTCCCAGGTGAGGATCGTGGGCGATCCGGCGCTCATCCACACCGGCGACCCGGCCACCGTGGTGCGCGAGAAGCCGCGCACGGCGGCCTCGCTCAGGGCGCCCTGCTGCTCGTACAGGTCGAGCCGGTGCGTGCCGTTGCCGTAGCTCAGCGCGACGGTGGACGCGTCCTGGCTGCCGTGCTCGCGGCGCAGGTCGCCGGCGAGCGTGTGGTGGCACGGCCAGCCCTCGGCGGTGAGCCGCTCGGCCTGCACGTCGTCGATCGGGCTGCCGGCCGCCAGCACCGGTGACGCACCGGGACCGGCGAACGCGGCGACGTAGGCGGCGAACGGCGGCGTGACCGCGTCCGGGCCGTCGTCCGGGGCCCCCAGGGCGAAGGCGACGGCCAGCAGGGCCACGCACGAGCCGAGGACGCCGGTCGAGACGCGCATCGTGCGCGAGCGGCGCAGCCGGGCCGACCACGGCTCGTGCTCGATGCGCGCGTCGGGCAGCTGGGCGAGCGAGGCCATCAGGGAGTGCGGGACGATCGGTCCCCCGGCCTGACGCATCCGCGCCTTCATGGCCTCCTGCTGGGCCACCGCCCAGCGGCACGGCTCGCACCCCTCCAGGTGGCGACGGGCCGCCAGCGCCGCGGACTCGGGCAGCTGCCCGTCCACGTACGCGGCGACGTCGTCGTCCAGGTGCCCCATCAGACCTCGACCGGGCCCCCGACACGGGTGCGCCCGCCCTGCGGGGCGCGGTGCGCGAGGGCCTGGCGCAGCTGCGTGCGTCCGCGGTGGATGCGCGAACGGACCGTGCCGAGCTTGACGCCCAGCACGTCGGCGATCTCCTCGTACGACAGGCCCTCGACGTCGCACAGCACGACGGCGACGCGGAAGTCCTCGGACAGCGACTGCAGCGCGGTCTCGACGTCGGGGTCGAAGCCGGCCTCGTGCACGGACGCGTCCGGCTGCACCTCGCGCGAGAGCAGGCGCTCCTCGGCACCCTCGGCGAACCCGTCCATGCGGATGCGCGAGCGACGACGGGCGCGGTCGAGGAACAGGTTGGTCGTGATGCGGTGGATCCAGCCCTCGAAGTTGCCGGTCTCGTAGCGGTCGAGGGAGCGGAACACCCGGACGAACACGTCCTGGGTCAGGTCCTCGGCGTCCTGGCGGTTGCCGGTGAGCCGGTACGCCAGGCGGTAGACGCGGGCGGAGTGCTGCGCCACCACGTCGTGCCAGTCGAGCGTCTGGGTCACGGGCTCCTGAACCTCGTTCATGGCCCGATCCTTTCGGGCCTTGCTGAGAGAACGCCGAGAGCCCGCTGATGGTTCCCTACGCGAAAACCGCTCCACGTCCCTCGATCCGTCCCTCGTCTGCTCCGGTGACGAACGACGCGCGCACCGTGACCGGGTTCCTCAGCATCGCGGGGCTGGTGCTGATCGGCGTCGCCGCCGCGCTGCTCCACGCCGGGCTCGACGACGGGGACGCGACGACGACCGCCTGGGCCGTGCTGCTGCTCGTGCTCGGCACCCTGGGCGCCGGCGTGGGCGCCGTCGTGCTCGGCGTCACGCTGGCCGACAGCCGTGACGACGCGCTACGGTGAATGTCCCGCACACCGCGTGTCGCCCGTGATTGCAGGGCGGAGGCGGGCCTAGGCTGGGCCTGACCAGACGAAGGAGCCCTCCGATCACCACGTCAGCCAGCCTCGAGCTCTCCGAGCGCCACGTCCCTGAGGACGAGCACCTCGCCGCCGCACGCGACCGCGCGCGCCAGGTGGGCGTCACCCCGCTCTCGCAGGGTGCGGCCAGCACGCTCGCCCTGCTCGTCTCGACCCTGCAGGCTCGCGCCGTGGTCGAGGTCGGCACCGGCACCGGCGTCTCGGGCCTCACGATGCTCCGCGCGATGGCCGACGGCGGCGTGCTCACGTCGGTCGACCTGGAGGCCGAGCACCAGCGCCTGGCCCGCGACACGTTCCGCGAGGCGGGTCTGCCGCCCCAGCGCTTCCGGCTCATCGCCGGCGCCGCCCTCGACGTCCTGCCGCGGCTGACCGACGGCGGCTACGACCTCGTGCTGATCGACGGCGACAAGGTCGAGTACCTGGACTACCTGGCCGAGGCCAAGCGCCTCGTCCGTCCCGGCGGGCTCGTCGTGATCGACAACGCGCTGTGGCACGACCGCGTCGCGGACGCCGACCAGCGCGACCCGGAGACGACCGCGATCCGCGAGACGATCGCCGCGGTGGTGGCTGACGACGCGATGCGCAGCTCGCTCCTGCCGATGGGCGACGGCCTGCTCGTCGCCCAGCGACTGGCCTAGCCCTCGAACCGGGCGGCCGAGCGGAAGCCGCCCGGACCCCGCACGACGGCGACGGTCTCGAACGGCTCGATCAGCTCGGGGGCCGCGCCGATCAGCTTCGAGCCGGGCAGGTCGGCGGCCTGCTCCTCCATCTGCGCCTGGAACTCGGCGCGGGCGGACTCGCTGACGAACACGTACGTGCCCTCGAACCACTCGCCCTCACGGGCGCGCCAGGTCTTGAAGCGCAGGCCCTCGAGGGCTGCGAAGCGTCGGAAGGACTGCTCCTCGACGTACTCCCGCAGCGCCTCGAGGGTGCCGTCCGGCGTGCCGGTCAACGACCAGCGCACGGACAGTCCCAGCATCAGACGGCTTTGAGGGCGTCGCCGAGCGTGGCGGCTTCTTCGTTGTTGAGCTCGACGACGAGTCGTCCGCCGCCCTCGAGCGGGACGCGCATCACGATGCAGCGTCCCTCCTTGGTGACCTCCATCGGTCCGTCGCCGGTCCGTGGCTTCATGGCCGCCATTGAATCCCCTCTCGTCCTGGCACCCCCGGTGGAGAGCGCCCGGCCTATTATCCCCCATGACCGTGTGACGCGGCCAACGGATCGTCAGGAGGTCGCCCCGTGACCCACGAGGACAACGCGCCCGACACGCGTGACGCCGCCGCCGTGCGGGTGCTCACGCTCTCCGCCGGGGCCGGGCTGGACCCGCTCGTGGCGGCCCTGCACGACGTCGCGACCGACTCCTCCGTGCGATGCGTCGTCCTGGCCGGCGACCTCGGCACCGCCCTCAGGGAGGCGTCCGAGGATGCTCTCGTCCCGGTGGCGGTCGCCGCGCTGGCGGCGCTCCCCCAGCCCGTGGTCGCGGCGGTGGACGGCACGGCGCGCGGCGCGGGCCTGGCGCTCGTCTGCGCGGCCGACCTGCGCGTCCTGGCCCACGACGCCGCCCTGGACACCGGGGTGGACGCCGACGCGCTGCCGCCGCTGGGCGGGCTGTCGTGGACGCTGCCGCGCCTGGTCGGGCGCGCACGGGCGGCGGAGCTGCTGCTGCGACCGCAGGTCGTGGCGGCGAACGAGGCCCTCGCGCTGGGACTCGCCACGTACGTCGTCCCCGCTCACGAGCTCGACGACGAGGTGCAGGCGCTGGCCGAGGAGCTCGCCGCCCGGCCGCCGCTCGCCATGGCCGCGACGAAGCGGTCGCTGGCGCACGCCGACGACGACGGCCTGGTCGGCACGATGCAGCTGGAGTCGCAGCGGGTGACGATGCTGCGGCGCTCGCGCGACCACGCCGAGGCGCAGGCCGCGCGGGCCGAGGGACGTCCCCCGGTGTTCGAGGGACGCTGAATCAGGCCAGGCGGTCGGCCTGCTCGCGGCGCAGGACGTCCGCGTGCTGGGCCACGAGCTGCTCGCGCAGCTCGGCCTCGGCGCTCTCGATGGTGGTGAGCTCGGTCTGGAGGCGACGGACCTCGGCGCGGACCCGCTCGAGCTCGGTGCGCACGGTGGACAGCTCGGCCTCGGCCTGCGCCAGCGACTCGCGCTCGGCGGCCAGCTGGGCGTCGAGCGCCTCGCTGCGCTTGCGCTCGTCGGCCAGGCGCGTGCGGGTCTCGTGGACGGCCGACTCGAGCGCGGTGACCTGCTCGACGAGCTTGGTCTGGCGCTCGACGCCGGCGCGGACGCGGGCGCCCATGGTCTCGGCGAACGCGGCCTGCTCGTCGGAGCGGGCCGCCGCGGTGCGGGTGTAGGACTGGGCGGTGGTGGCGCGGTCCTGCGCCCACGAGCGACGGACCTGGGCGGTCTCGTCGCTCAGCAGGCGCGCGGCGACCGAGCCGGCGACCACGGCGTAGACGACGGCGGCCACGAGCAGGCCCGTGGAGCCGGCGGAGATCGCGGCGATACCGACGGCGGCGGCGGTCAGCAGCAGCACGACCGCGGCGAGCGTCCGGGTGGAGCGACGAGCGCGACGGTCGGTGCGGGGGGCGTCCGAGGTCTTGGCCATGGCGCCAGGCTAGGCGTGCGGGACCGGTTTTCCCGGGAGGCGCGCGGAGACCGGCGCGGGGCGGTCAGCGCAGCCAGCGGCTGTACTGGCCGGGACGACGGAACCAGTCGTGCCGCGTGCGCGGGTCGTCCGCGTGGTCGGTGTTGACCGCGACGCGGACCCGCTCGGCGCCCTCGAAGCAGCGCATGGGGATCTTGACCCGGATGGTGTCGCGCGACGTGCTGTAGGTGTACGGACGCCGTCCGCCCAGGCACGCGCCCCAGTCGCCGTAGACGTCCTCCGGGTCGGTGCCGGCGCGCACCCGGAACCAGCCGCGCGCGGATCCGGCCAGCCACTCCGCCCCCGGCACCGCGAAGAGGTAGTCGGGGCTGCGTGAGCCGGTCGTGTCGTAGTGGATCCAGAACAGGCTCTCGTCCGCGCGGCCCGGACGCACGACCTCGCGCAGCCGGATCGTGGTGACGAGCCAGCGCTGGGACTTGTTGATCTTGACCCAGCGGATGTCGGCGTGCGCAGGGGCGTCGCCGGCCCGGTCGCGGTAGCGGACGCTGGTGGCGGCGTCGGCCGACGTCGGCACGGCCACCAGGACGGTGGCGGCCACGGCGGTGGCCAGCACGGTGGAGAAGCGCATCGAGATCTCCCTCGGACGAGGCCGCCCGGGCGGCCGGAGCAGATCCTCCAGCGTAGGTCCGGGTGCTCGGTCGTCCCTCGGGTCGCCGGGCGATGGTGCGGGGTTCTTGCGGGGTGGGTCTTGGGGCTCCTTGAGCTCGTCGAAAGGAGCCTCTCGCGTGGTCGCCCGAGGGGCTGATGACGACGCGGCTGGGCGCTCGGATCGGTCAGGATCGTCGGCTCGCCCGGCCCTCGCTCGCTGAGCCTGCCGAAGCGCCTCCTCCCGTGGTCACCGGAGGGGCTGATGACGAGGCTGATCGGTCAGGTCGTCGGCTCGCCCGCGCCGCTCGCTGAGCTTGTCGAAGCACGCCTTCCGACTCGGTCGCCCAAGGGGCTGATGACGAGGCTCTTGGGTGCTCGGCGGGGTGGATTCGTCGGCTCGCCGAGCCCTCGCTCGCTGAGCTTGTCGAAGCGAGAAAGAATGCTGAATTACTAGGGATTTTCACTGGTTCATGTCATCCCGTCGAGGTAGACTAGAACAAACGTTCGACAGGGGGGGGTTCGGATGATCGGCGAACAGGTGGAGGCACTGCTGGAGGAGTCCAGCACGCTCGAGCCGTGGCGCCTGACCGGTGATCAGATCCGTTCCGAGCTGCGAGCCGCGGCCGAGGCAGTCGCCGGGCTCCAGGCCCTCACCGTGAAGCTGACGACTGCCGCCGAAGACCTGGCCCTCCCGCGTGAGGATGGCTGCACGTCGCCCACCGTCTGGCTCGCCACCACCACGAACGTCTCCCGAAGCGAGGCGTCCAAGCTCGTCTCACTGACCCGGCTCGACCCGACGCGCGGCACCATCACGCGCCAGCGGTGGGCGTCCGGCCGGCTCACGACCGAGCAGGCGCACATCATCCTGAAGGCCCTCGACGCCCTGCCCGACTGGTTCGTCGACGAGCAGCACGACGACGCCGAGGCCACCCTCCTGGAGCACGCCCGTGAGTTCGGTGCCGACGACCTGCGCCGCCTGGCCAACCGCATCGTCGAGGTCGTCGATCCCGACAGCGCGGACGAGATCATCGGCGCCCAGCTCGAGCGGCAGGAGAAACAGGCGTGGGACGAGACCCACCTGTCGATCACCCGCATGGGCCAGGACCGCTCGAGCATCCGAGGCGTGCTGCCGGACGTGCAGGCCGACATGCTCAAGACCGTGCTGGAGGGTCTGGCCTCACCCCGACGCGACGGCGCGATCTTCCGCGACGTCGACGGCGACCACTCCGATCAGGAGATCGGACGGCTCGACCACGCCCGCCGTATGGGCCTGGCGCTGTGCGAGCTGGTCGAGCACCTCCCGCAGGGCGCCTACCCGCAGGCCGGTGGCGTCGCCGCCACGGTCACGATCAACATCGACTACGACGACCTCCGCGACCGCGTCTCGCGGGCGACTCTGTCGAGCGGCTGTGACCTCAGTGCTTCCCAGGCGCGACGGCTCGCCTGCAGCGCCAACCTGCTGCCCCTCGTGCTCGACGGCGAGTCCCGCGTCCTCGACGCTGGCACCGAGAAGCGCCTCCACGACCGCTACCAGCGCGCCGTCCTCGCGAAACGGGACAAGGGGTGCTCCTGGAAAGGATGCGACCGGCCACCCGGTTGGTGCGAGGCCCACCACCTCCGACCCTGGAGCCAGGGTGGTGAGACCTCGATCGACAACGGTGCCCTGTTCTGCTTCTTCCACCACCACTTGCTCCACGACTCAGACTGGCAAGCGCGCCTCGGCCCAGACGGCGTCGTGGAAGTGATCCCGCCACCACGGATCGACCCGCAGCAGCGACCACTCCGCCACGCCCGCCACCTCAAGCACCGACCCCGCGCGCTCGAGCCGGCGAGCACCTAGGGACGAGCGACGCAGCCGGCCAGGTGGTCGTCGACCATGCCTGTGGCCTGCATGAGCGCGTACGCCGTGGTGGGTCCGACGAACTTGAAGCCGCGCTTCTTCAGTGCCTTCGCCATGGCGGTCGACTCCGGCGTGACCGCCGGGACGTCCGCGAGCGTCCGCGGTACCCGCCGCTCCTGCGGGGCGAACGACCACAGCAGCTCGGCGAACGGCTCGTCGAGCTCCAGGTAGGCCCGCGCGTTGGCGATGGTGGCGTCGATCTTGGCCCGGTTGCGGACGATGCCCGCGTCGGCGAGCAGCCGCGCCCGGTCGTCCTCGCCGAAGCCGGCGACCACCTCGGGGTCGAAGCCGGCGAACGCGGCGCGGAAGCCCTCGCGCTTGCGCAGGATCACCGCCCACGACAGCCCCGACTGGAACGCCTCCAGGCTCACCCGCTCGAACAGCCCGCGGTCGTCGCGGACCGGCCGGCCCCACTCCGTGTCGTGGTACGCCGTCATGTCCGGTGCGTTGCCCCATGGGCAGCGCAGGACGCCGTCCTCCCCCGGCTCCGCCCCGCGCTCGGTCACGACTTCTTGGGGAAGGCCTCGAGCGCCTCCTCGACGTCGTCGGTGAGGACGATACGGTCGAGGTCGGCGGCGACGATGTTGCCCGCGGTCAGCATGGTGCTGCGCATCCACTCGATCAGGCCCGACCAGTAGTCGACGCCGACGAGGACGACCGGGTACTCGGTGATCTTGTGCGTCTGGGCCAGGGTCAGCGCCTCGAACAGCTCGTCCATCGTGCCGAAGCCGCCGGGCAGCACGAGCGCGCCGTCGGTGTACTTCACGAACATCGTCTTGCGCACGAAGAAGTAGCGGAAGTTGATGCCGAGGTCGACCCAGTCGTTGAGGCTCTGCTCGTGCGGCAGCTCGATGCCCAGGCCGACGGACGTGCCGCCGCACTCGGACGCGCCACGGTTCGCCGCCTCCATGATGCCGGGGCCGCCGCCGGTCACGACCGCGTAGCCGCGCTGGCACAGGCCCTGCGCGATCTCCTCGGCCATGAGCGAGTGCCGGTCGTCCTGCGGCGTCCGCGCCGAGCCGAAGACCGCGACCGCCGGGCCGAGCTCGGCCAGCGCGCCGAAGCCCTCGACGAACTCGGACTGGATGCGCAGCACGCGCCACGGGTCGGTGTGCAGCCAGTCTGTGTCGCCGTGGCTGTCGAGCAGGCGCTGGTCGGTGGTCGTCTCCTTGACCATCTTGCGCCGCAGCCGCACCGGACCCAGGTGGGTGTCGCCGTACGTCCGCTTCTCGTCGCTCATGCGCCCAACCACCTGTTCATCCGCTCCTCCACCTGACGCAGCTGCTCGACCGGCACGTGCTCGTCGGCCTTGTGGGCGAACAGCGGGTCGCCCGGACCGTAGTTGACCGCCGGGACGCCCAGCCTCGTGAACTGCGAGACGTCCGTCCAGCCGAACTTAGGCTTCACCTCGCCGCCGACGGCGGCCACGAAGTCCTGCACCGCGGGACGCGAGAGGCCGGGCAGGGCACCGGGCGAGGAGTCGGTCACCTCGAGCTCGAACCCGTCGAAGACCTCGCGGACGTGCGCGAGCGCCGCGGCCTCGTCGCGGTCGGGCGCGAAGCGGTAGTTCACCGTCACGCGGCACTCGTCGGGGATGACGTTGCCGGCCACGCCCCCGTTCACGAGGACGGCGTTGAGCCCCTCGCGGTACTCCAGGCCGTCGATGTCGACGCGGCGCGGCTCGTAGGCGTTCAGCCGGGCCAGCACCTGGTGCGCGGCGTGGATGGCGTTGGAGCCCATCCACGAGCGGGCCGAGTGCGACCGCTCGCCGCGGGTGACGACGTCGAAGCGCATCGTGCCCTGGCAGCCGGCCTCGATGCCGCCGTCCGAGGGCTCCATGAGGATCGCGAAGTCGCCGGCGAGCAGCTCGGGACGCTCACGGGCGAGGCGGCCGAGACCGTTGTGGACGGCGGCGACCTCCTCGGCCTCGTAGAAGACGTAGGTGACGTCGCGCGAGGGCTCGGACAGGTGCGCGGCCAGGCGCAGCGCGACGGCGACCCCGCCCTTCATGTCGCACGAGCCCAGGCCCCACAGCACGCCGTCCTCGAGCCGCGACGGGAAGTTGCCGTTGACCGGCACCGTGTCGAGGTGGCCGGCGACGACGACCCGCTCGGCGCGGCCCAGGTCCGTCCGGGCCACGAGCGTGTGGCCGTCGCGGACGACGTCCAGGTGCGGGGCGGCCCGCAGCACGGCCTCGACGGCGTCGGCGATCGCCTGCTCGTCGAAGCTCTCCGAGGCGATGTCGACCAGGTCGGCGGTCAGCGCGACGACGTCGCGCGAGGGGTCCAGGGAAGGCACGCCCTCATCATGGCAGCCGGTCCCCTCGACGGGCTCGGGGAGCGGACGGCCGGCTCGGGGAGCGGAGCGGAGCGGTGCCGCCGGCCGAGCCCGTCGAGACCCGGCTCAGTCGTCGAAGACGCAGAACTCGTTGCCCTCGGGGTCGGCCATGACCGTCCAGTGGATGTCGCCGCCCTTCTCCCGCAGGACCGTCGCGCCCTTCGCGACCAGGTCGGCGATGGTCGCGCCCTCGACGAGGTCGACGTCCCAGTGGATGCGGTTCTTGGTCGTCTTCGGCTCGGGCACCGGCACGAAGTCGAACGACTCGAACGGCACGCCCGGCGCGTCGTCGAGGTAGGAGTAGCCCGAGTCGTCGTGCGTGAGCGTGCCGCCCATGACGTCGGCCCACCAGCGCGAGATCGCGACGTGGTCGACGGCGTCGACGACGACGTCCTTGAGCCGGTACTCCGGCAGCTCCTCGTCGCGGTTCCACTCGAAGACGCAGAACTCGTCGCCCTCGGGGCCGGCGAACACGGTCCACGGGAAGTGCCCGTCCTCGGTGAGCTGCTGCAGGTCGCGGAAGTCCTCGACCGAGCGGCCCCAGACGTCCAGGTGCACGCGGTTCTTCACGGTCTTGGGCTCCAGCACCTTGTTCGGCCAGACGGTGTGCTCCGCGGTCGGCCCGACGAGCTTGACGTCGTCGGGGTCGAGGTCCGGGCGGGCCGTCTGCACCCCCAGGATGCGGCTGTAGAAGAGGCCTCCCACGTGCAGGTCGTTGACGTCGACGCAGAGGGCTTGGAAGGTGACCAGGCTCATGGCACGAACCTAGGGCGTGGAGCGGACCGACGCGACCGGTCCGTCGGGCCGGCCCGATACCGTAGGACGCATGACCGATGCTGCTGCGAAGACGGGTGCGTACGCCTGGGGCGTCGCCACGGTGACCGACGAGGGCGACGTGCTGGACGTCTGGTACCCCCAGCCCCACCTCGGATCCCCGGCCGAGCACGACCTGCAGCCCGAGGGGCTGGACGCGCTCGAGGGCCGCGACGAGGTCCGTGCCGTCACCCGCGCCGTCGTGCACACCGTCGTCGACGACCTGTCCGCCGCCCCGGCCGACGCGTACGACGCCTACCTGCGCCTGCACCTGCTGTCGCACCGCCTGGTGCAGCCGCACGGGCAGAACCTCGACGGCATCTTCGGCCTGCTGGCCAACGTCGTCTGGACGACGATCGGTCCCTGCGCCGTCGCCGACTTCGAGGTCACCCGCCTGCGCGCCCAGGCCGCCGGCCTGGTCGTGAACGTCACCAGCGTCGACAAGTTCCCGCGCATGACCGACTACGTCGTCCCCTCCGGCGTCCGCATCGGCGACGCCGACCGCGTGCGCCTCGGCGCCCACCTGGCCGAGGGCACCACGGTCATGCACGAGGGCTTCGTGAACTTCAACGCCGGCACGCTCGGCACCGCGATGGTCGAGGGCCGCATCTCGGCCGGCGTCGTCGTGGGCGACGGCTCCGACGTCGGCGGCGGCGCCTCGATCATGGGCACCCTGTCCGGTGGCGGCAAGGAGGTCATCCAGGTGGGCACCGGCTGCCTCATCGGTGCGAACGCCGGCATCGGCATCTCGCTGGGCGACGACTGCGTCGTGGCCGCCGGCACCTACGTCACGGCCGCCAGCAAGGTCACGCTGCCCGACGGCCGTGTCGTCAAGGCCGCCGAGCTGTCGGGCCAGGACGGGCTGCTGTACCTGACCAACAGCGAGACCGGACGCCTCGAGGCCCGTCCCCGGGCCGGCCGCTCGGGCGTCGAGCTCAACGCCGCGCTGCACGCCAACTAGTGCGGGCGGCGAGCTGGGTCGTCGCCGGGACGGCGGTGGCGGCCTGCGCGGTCGCCCTCGTCGTCCTGCGGGAGGACGAGCCCGACCGCGCCGAGTACTGCGTCGCGCAGGTCGACACCCTGCGCGCCGAGGTCGACCTGGAGCAGGCGCGCTGGACGTCGCTCATGGCCGCGATGGCGGCCGAGCGCGGCCTGCCGGCGCGGGCGACGACCATCGCGATCGCGACCGCCTACCAGGAGTCGCGCATCCACAACATCGACTACGGCGACCGTGACTCGGTGGGCCTGTTCCAGCAGCGTCCGTCGCAGGACTGGGGCACGGTCGAGCAGATCATGGACCCCGTCTACGCCACGGGCCGCTTCTACGACGCGCTGGCGAAGATCGACGGCTACACCGAGCTCGAGATCACCGACGCCGCCCAGCGGGTGCAGCGCTCGGCCTACCCCGAGGCGTACGCCGACCACGAGCCGTTCGCCCGGGCGCTCGCGTCCTCGCTCATGGGCTACAGCCCGGCCGCCTTCAGCTGCCAGGTCAACGTGCGCGAGGGCGGCTCCCTGACGGACGTCGAGGAGCTCGTGCGCGAGTCGTTCGGCGCCCAGGACGTCGACCGCCGGCGCGAGGCGCTCGACTACCCGGTGCGCGGCGCGGCCGACGAGCGCGCCCGGCGCGGGTGGCGCCTGGCGCAGTTCCTCGTCGCCAACGCCGCCCGGCTGGAGCTCACCTCGGTCAGCTTCGACGGACGCACCTGGACGGCGAAGGACTCCCCCGACGGCTGGGTCGAGGACGAGGACGCCTCGGCCGAGCGCGTCCGCGTCACCGTCTCCTAGCTCACGTCGCGGCGCAGCGTGGTGAGCCGGGCGACCAGCCCGAGCACCACGACGTAGGCGAGCATCACCAGCAGGCCGCCCCAGCGGGGCAGCAGGTCGCCGTCGCCGCCGAACGCGCCGAACGCCGAGGCGCCGACGACGGCGTCGGCCGCGGCCCCGGGCAGCACCTGGGCGACGCCCGAGAGCGCGTCGACCGCGCCGAGCCCGAGCCGCGCGATGGGCTCCACGAACTGCGTGAACGCCAGCACCGCGACGATGGCCACGACCTGGTTGGTCACGAGCGCGCCGAGGACGACGCCGATCACCGCCCAGACGGCCATGACGGCGACGCTGAGCAGCAGCACGGCCACCACGTCGGGGTCGGTCAGGTACGCGCCGTCGCCCTGCCACACGAGCAGCGGCACCGCGCCCGCCACGATCGACGCGACCGCGACGACGCCGAACACCAGGCCGAGCAGCAGCGTCGCCGTGGTCTTGGACGCCAGCAGGACGTCGCGGTCCGGCTCGACCAGGAGCGTCTGCTCGATCGTTCGGTGACGGTGCTCGGCGGTGAACGCGAGCGTGCCCAGCAGCAGCGGGAAGACGTAGCCGATCGCGTTGGTGCTCGAGTACACCGAGACGGCGGCGTCGACGCCCTCCACGATCGGGCCACTGCCGTCGGGCGCCTCGACGGTCACCGTGAACGCCATGACGACCCCGATGAACACGAGGTAGGCGACCATGACCAGCAGCAGCACCCACCACAGCCGGGTGGTCAGCAGCTTGCGCAGCTCGGACTTCAGCGCGGCGGTCATCGCGAGACCTCCTGGTCGGCGGTGAGGCGGAGGAAGACGTTCTCCAGGTCGACGGCACGGTCGGTGAGCTGGCGCAGCTCGATGCCCGCCGCGAAGGCGGCGGCGCCGACCTCGTCGGCGTCCACCCCGCGCAGCAGGACGCCGCCAGCCTCGGTCTCGGGCGTCCAGCCGCGCTCGGCGGCCAGCGCCGCGAGGCGTCCGGGGTCAGCGGCGCGGACGAAGGTCTCGGGCTCCGCCAGGCCGGTGAGGTCGGCGAGCGGCGAGGCGTGCACCAGGCGGCCGCGCGCGATGACGACGACGTCGTCGACCGTGTGCTGCACCTCCCCCAGCACGTGGCTGGAGACCAGCACGGTGCGCCCCTCGGCCGCGAACGCGCGCAGCAGCGAGCGCATCCAGACGATGCCCTGCGGGTCGAGCCCGTTGGCGGGCTCGTCGAGGATCACGACGGGCGGGTCGCCGAGCAGGGCCGTGGCCAGGCCGAGGCGCTGGCGCATGCCGAGCGAGAACCCGCCGACGCGGCGATTCGCGTACGGGGCCAGACCGACCAGCTCGAGCAGCTCGTGGCAGCGGCGGTCGTCCACGCCGACCTGCGGCGCGTAGACCCGCAGGTGGTTGAGCGCGCTGCGGCCGGGGTGGAACGCGGCCTCCAGCGACGTGCCCACGAGCCGGGCCGGGTGCGGGTTCGCGGCGTAGGGCTGACCTCCCACGAGCGCCTGGCCGGACGTCGGCCGGGCCAGCCCGGTCACCATCCGCAGGGTCGTGGTCTTGCCCGATCCGTTCGGGCCGAGGAAGCCGGTGACCCGGCCGGGCTCGACGGTGAAGCTGAGGTCGTCCACGGCGGTCACGGCGCCGAAGCGCTTCGTGAGCCGTTCGACCGTGATCGGCGGCGCGGAGACCATGCGGTCCTCCTGGGCGTCGGGGATGCGGTCCTCCGACCCTATCGAGGGCACTCCGTGGCCCGGACCGGCCGTCGCCGGTGGTTGCACGGTGCGCACGATGCGGGGCGGACGCGCGCCCTCGGCGGGAGTCCGCAGACCTTCCCGCCGAGCCGGTCCGCCGCGCTCGAACGGGCCTACGATCGCTGCACCACGCGAGGCCGGCACGGACCGGCCGGGCGACGGTGGTGGCGGCCGGGCCGCGGTCCGGCCACGCCGGGTGCGCCGCGGAGCCGCTCGTCACCAGGAGGAACCATGTCCACCAGCACTCCCGACCAGGAGCTCAAGGACCGGCACCGGGCGCTGTGGTCGCTCGGCGACTACCCGGCCGTCGCCGCGGAGGTCATCGCGGAGACCGGCCAGGTGCTCGTCGACGCCGCACGGATCCGGCCCGGCGAGACCGTCCTCGACGTCGCCGCCGGGTCCGGCAACGCGTCGATCCCCGCGGCGATCGCCGGCGCCTCGGTCGTGGCCAGCGACCTGACGCCGTCGCTGCTCGAGGCCGGCCGCGCCCGCGCCGAGGGGCTCGACCTCGACCTCACCTGGCGCGAGGCGGACGCCGAGGCGCTGCCGTTCGACGACGCGTCCTTCGACGTGGCCATCTCGTGCGTGGGCATCATGTTCGCCCCGCACCACCAGGACGCCGCCGACGAGCTCGTCCGCGTCGTCCGGCCCGGCGGACGCATCGCGCTGCTGTCGTGGACGCCGACCGGCTTCATCGGGAAGATGCTCGGCACGATGCGCCCGTTCATCCCACCGCCGCCGCCCGGGACGCAGCCGCCGCCGCTGTGGGGCGACGAGGAGCACGTGCGCACGCTGCTCGGCGACCGGGTGAAGGACGTCCACGCCGAGCGCCGGACGCTGCGGGTGGAGCGGTTCGCCGACGGACGCGCGTTCCTGGACTTCTTCAAGACGACGTACGGGCCGACGATCATGGCCTACCGCGCGGTGGCCGACAATCCCCAGCGCGAGGCCGAGCTCGACCAGACGGTCGTCCGGCTCGCCGACGAGTACGCGCCCGAGCCCGGCGTGCTCGAGTGGGAGTACCTGCTGATGACCGCGACGCGGGCGTAGCTCAGGCGAGCCGCTCGGCCGCCGCGGCGACGCGCTCGTCGGTCGCGGTGAACGCGACCCGGACGTGCTCGGCGCCCTTCGGGCCGTAGAAGTCGCCGGGGGCGACGAGGATGCCGCGCTGGGCCAGCCAGGCGACGGTGTCGCGGCACGGCTCGTGGCGGGTCGCCCACAGGTACAGCGCGCCCTCGGAGTGCGTGATCTCGAAGCCCGCGCCCTCCAGCGCCGTGCGCAAGGTCGCGCGGCGGGCTCGGTAGCGCTCACGCTGCTCGTCCACGTGCGCGTCGTCAGCCAGCGCGGCGGCCATGGCTTGCTGCACCGGCGTCGGCACCATGAA
Organism: Aeromicrobium massiliense JC14; assembly: GCF_000312105.1. Lineage (GTDB taxonomy): Bacteria > Actinomycetota > Actinomycetes > Propionibacteriales > Nocardioidaceae > Aeromicrobium > Aeromicrobium massiliense. The sequence goes on along the minus strand of NZ_HE978637.1, from coordinate 225,005 downwards.
GCCCAGGTGCTTGCGCACGGCGAGCAGCTCGGCGACCACGTCCGGGTCACCGGCCACGAACGAGCCGCGGTAGCCGGCCAGGTTCGAGCGCTTCGACGTCGAGTGGACCGCGAGCAGGCCCTCGAACGAGCCGCCGCAGACGTCCGGGTGCAGCACCGAGACCGGCTCGGCGTCCCAGGCGAACTCCAGGTAGCACTCGTCGGAGACCAGCAGCGCGCCGCGCTCGCGGCACCACTCCACGACCTTGCGCAGGTGGTCGACGCCGAGGATCTGGCCGTGCGGGTTGGCCGGGCTGTTGACGTAGACCAGCGCCGGCTTCTGCGGGCCGAGCTGGGTCAGCGAGTCGGCGGCGACCGGCGTCGCCCCCGCATAGCGGGCGCCCACCTCGTAGGTCGGGTACGCGCGCTCGGGGAAGACGACCAGGTCGCCCTCGCCCAGGCCGAGCTGGGTCGGCAGGTTGGCGATGAGCTCCTTGGAGCCGATCGTCATGAGGACGTGCTCGGGGCCGACGCCGACGACGCCGAACCGCCGGGTCATCCAGTCGGCGGCCGCCTGGCGCACCTCGACCGGGCCGAGCACGGTCGGGTAGCCCGGCGCGTCCGAGGCGGCGCACAGCGCGTCCTGGACGACCTGCGGCACGGGGTCGATCGGCGTGCCGATGGACAGGTCGACGATCCCGCCGGGGTGCTCGGCCGCCCGAGCCTTGGCCGCGGCGAGCGTGTCCCAGGGGAAGTCCGGGAACCGCGACGAGACCGGGGCGCTCATTCCTGGTTCTGCGGCGGGAGGGCGGCGATCATCGGGTGGTCCTTGTCGATGACGCCCATCTTCGCGGCACCACCGGGCGAGCCGAGGTCGTCGAAGAAGTTCACGTTCGCGTCGTAGTAGTCCTTCCACTCCGGCGGCGTGTCGTCCTCGTAGAAGATCGCCTCGACCGGGCAGACCGGCTCGCAGGCGCCGCAGTCGACGCACTCGTCGGGGTGGATGTAGAGCATGCGCTTGCCCTCGTAGATGCAGTCGACCGGACACTCGTCCACGCAGGCGCGGTCCTTGATGTCCACACACGGCTGGGCGATCACGTAGGTCACTGAACTGTCTCCTTCGATGGGCGTACGCCTCAGTATCTACCGTCCGGCCACGGAGGGCCCACGGAGGTTCGCCTCATGGGACGTCCGTAGGTTGTGCGCATGCCTCTGGACGCCAGCATGGTCGGGTCCCGCGTCGTCGTGCGCCACCTGGTGGGTGGCACCGGTCCCGGCGGCGGCCCCGCCATGACCGACGTCGTCGGGCGTCTGCTCGCCCTCGACGAGGCGACCGCCCGCGTCGAGCGTCGCGACGGCACCCCCGTCGACGTCCCGGTCGCCGCGGTCGTCGCCGCGAAGACCGTCCCGCCGCGTCCGCTGCGCCGCCGGCGTGCCGCGGCCGTCGACGCCGAGGACCTCACCCGCATCACGTCCCGCGGCTGGCCGGGCACCGAGAGCGTCCCGCTCGGCGACTGGGAGCTGCGCGCGGCCGGCGGGTTCACGGGGCGGGCGAACTCCGTCGCCGTCCACGGCGACCCGGGCGTGCCGCTGGCGGACGCGCTCGTGCTCGTCGAGGCGTTCTACGCCGCCCGCGACCAGCCCGCGCTGGCGCAGGTCGTCGCCGGGTCGGCCTGGGACCGCGCGTTCGGCGAGGCCGGCTGGGTGGCCTACGGCGGTGCGCGCCCCGGCGCGATCGTGCAGGTGGCCGACCTCGAGCCCGCCTACCGGCGCGACCCGGACGCGGTCGTCGAGACGGACGTGTCCGAGGGATGGATGCGGATGTACCACCGCGCAGAGGACCTCCCGCTGGCCCGCGCCGTGCTGGAGGGACCGGAGACGGTCGGCTTCGTCAGCATCGCCTCCCCCGCCGTCGCCATCGGGCGCGTCGTGGTGACCGGCGAGTGGGCCGGCCTGGCCGCCGTCGAGGTGGCTCCTGAGGCGCGCCGCCAGGGACTCGCGCGACGCATCGTCGAGACGTCGCTCGCGTGGGCCGTCGAGCACGGGGCCGACAAGGCGTACCTGCAGACGATGCGCGACAACGACCCGGCGATCGCGCTGTACCGACCGTTCGGCTTCACCGACCACCACGAGTACCGCTACCTGACCCCCGGGAGCTGAAACCCGGACGGGGTGGGCGACCGGACCCTAGGCTCACCGCCGTGCACCTCCGCTCCCTCGCCCTCGCCGCCCTCGTCCTGCTTCCGCTGTCCGGCTGCTCGGACGACCCCGAGCCGCGCGAGCACGCCGCGACGTCGTTCGAGAGCATGCAACCCGAGGGGGCCACGGCGCTCGCCGAGGCCTACCGACGCACCGGCACGCAGCTCCGCCAGGACGTGACCATCCCGGACGGTTCGGGCAGCGTCCTCGTGGCGCTCGACTGCGTGGCTCCGTCGGGCGATCTCAGCGTGCAGCTGAAGGACGGGGGTGGAGCGAGCATCGGGTGCGGCGAGCACGTCGGCGACGGCCCCGGGTTCGTCTCCCTCGACTACGACCTGACGCCGGGCCCGCGCCAGATGACCGTGACGGCGCCCGAGGGCGCCGAGTGGTCGTTCGCGGTCTACCCCGACTAGCCGCGGCTAGCCCGCCGCCCGGACGACCAGCTCGTTGTCGTCCGGGTCGAGCAGGACGACCCCGTCGGTACCGGGCAGCGGTAAGGACCGGCGCGCACCGAGGGCCTCCAGCCGGCCCGCCTCGGCGTCGAGGTCGTCGGCGACGAGCTCGGGCCGCAGACGGTTGGTGCCGCGCTTGGGGTTCAGCGGCTCCCCGCCCCACGCCATCACGAAGTCGCCCCGCGGTGAACGGATCGCGGTCTCGCCGTCCTCGTCCCACACGAGCGGCCAGCCGAGCGCCTCGCTCCAGAACACGCCGGTCGCGCGCGTCCCGTCGCAGGCCAGCTCGCCCAGCAGGCCGCAGCCCGCGAGCCATCGGTTGCCCGGCTCGATGACGCAGAGCTCGTTGCCCTCGGGGTCGGCCAGGACCACGTGCGTCTCCTCGGGCAGCTGGCCGACGTCCAGGTGCCGACCGCCGAGCCGGAGCGCGGTGGCGATGCGGGCGTCGCGGTCGTCGAGGGACGTGCTGGTCAGGTGCAGGTGGATGCGGTTCAGCCCGGTACGGGACGCGGAGGACGGCGGGAACCGCAGCGGCAGGCCGCTCCCATCGTCCGACCGCGCGATAGGCGCTCCGGACGCATCGTCCTCGACCGACCAGCCCAGCAGCCCGCCCCAGAACGCGGCCAGCCGGTCGGGGTCGGCAGCGTCGATCGCCAGCGAGTCCAGCCGTGCCGTCATGGGGACCTCCTGCTCAGGCGTGCGTCCCGACGCTACGACGGAGCGGGGGTCCACCCCGGTCCGCTCAGCGCACGCGGACGTTCAGGTGCTTCGCCGCGGCTTCGCGGACGTCCTTGCTTCCGGTGTACTTGATCCGGAGCCGGTGCTGGCCCTTGCCGAGACGCACGCGCAACGTCTGCGGCGCGCCCGTGGCCTTGACCTTGGCGAGCAGCGTGCGCCCTTCGTAGACCCGGATCATCCCGCCTGGCGCGGTGATGCCGAAGCGCTGCACCAGCAGCTTCGCGCGCACCACCGCGACGCCGCGACGCGACTTCGTCCGGGCGACGCTCATGGTCGGCTGCACCCGCACGCGGATGTCCGGCACCTGATAGGTCGTGCCGGGCTGGGTCACCACGACCTTGCCGCGGGTCGAAAGCAGGTTGCCTTCGCGGACGCGCCGGTCGCCGACCGTGACGTCGTACTTCGCACGACCCAGCCCGTGCAGCGCGTAGGTGCCGTCGCGGCCCGTCGAGTCGACGCCGTTCTCGTCCATCGCGACGGAGAACCCCAGGGACGTCTCGCCGCGGACGGCCATCGCCGCCACGTCCACGTTCTTCAACGGCTGGCCCGACGGCGTCAGCAGCCGCCCGCGCGCCGCGGAGGCGGGCTCCATCACGGCGTCGGCGAGCGTGTTCGTCCCGGCCGTCAGCGTCACGGTCCGGAAGACGGTGCCGTGCTCCTCGGCGTGGTCGACGAAGGCGAGCTCCCAGGTCCCCGGCTCCAGCGTGCGTGGCATCCCCCAGAACCGCGACCCCTTGCTCGGGCGCACGACGCCGTCGGACCCGCTGACTCCCAGGTAGGCCGTGTACCCGTTGTAGTCCTCGTCGACCTTCTCGGCGATCAGGTCCACGCCGCGCTGGGGCTCGCCAGCGGCGGTGACGCGCACGGAGATCCGGGTGTCGGCGGTCTCGGCCTGCACCGAGGTGACGGAGCCGGCCACCAGGGCGGCGGCAGCAGCGACGGCGACGCCGGCCAGGCGCGGGGACAAGAGCTTCACGAGGGACTCCGAGGTCGGGACGAGGGCAGCGGCTCATGCTAGGCCGCGGCGACCCGTCGCGTCCGGCGTTCGGGGGCAGATCCCCGGCTCAGTCCGTCGCGCTCGCCGGACGGGGGTAGCCGCGGACCACGGCGCGCTCAAGCAGCCCGAGGGACGCTCGCAGGGCGGTCTCGCCGACGACCGGGAAGATCGGCTTCCACTCGGGAGCGGCGTCCGACCAGTCGCAGTACGACGTGACCCGCGTACCGCCCTCGTCGGCAGGCTCGAGCTCGTAGCCCCAGACGTGGCCGATCGGCGGCTTCACCGTGCCATGGATCGTCCACTCCACGCCGCCGGGGTCGTGCCGCGTGATGATCACCGTGACGTCGTAGCGGCCCATCGGCAGGTCGCCGAGCGCCTCGCGGTCCATGTGGACGATGAAGGAGTCGCCCACCGACGAGACCCGGCGTCCGGTCGCCCCCTGCAGCATGCCGCTGGCGTCGATCGCGACGTGCCCGTCGGGGTCCGACAGCACGGACCGGATCGCCTCCGGGTCGACGGGCACCAGCCGGGTGGCACTGATCCGCTCGTCGCTCATGGCGCCACCGTAGACCGCCGGCAGCACCCGGCGGACCCATCGTCGAGCCGACACGAGAGACTTCGCCCCGTGATCAGCACCTTCATCGCCGAGCACCAGACGCTCATGGCCTTCCTCGTCGGCGCCGTCCTGGTCGTGTGCGTCGTGCTCGCCGCCGTGTTCGCTCGGGGTGGGGACACCGGCCGCCGCGTCGCCGGCGTGCTGGCCACGCTGGGCCTGCTCGCCATCGTCGGCTTGACGCTGGTGCCTGACACCGCTCAGCCCGCGGACGTGCGGTGCAACCTCGATCCGATCTACTTCCTGCGCGACCACGAGAACATGCTGCTGTTCCTCGTGCCGGCGCTGTTCGCCGTCGTCGCCCTGCGTCGTCCACTGCTGGTGCTCGCGGCGGGCATCGGCCTGTCGCTCGCGATCGAGGCCGTGCAGGCCGCGATCCCCGCGGTCGGCCGCCGCTGCGACGTCGACGACTGGCTCGCCAACGGCATCGGCACGCTCGTCGGTGTCGCGGTCGCTGCGGCACTCGTCGCCGTCCTCGACCGCCGCCGCAGGCCGGTCACCTCGCGCTGAGGGGCACTGGGCCCGGCGAGCCGGCTCCGGCTTCGCAGCGCCACTGACCGCTCCGTGCGGTGCGACGGGACTAACCGGCGTCGGCACGCCCACGTCGCCCGGTCGATCTCGTCAGGCGGGGCCTCGGCGGGACCACCGTCGCGACAGCTCCCACACCTCGCCCTCGACCGTGGCCACCCAGACCGGAACCTGACGCCTCAGCACCCGCGAACGACGGTGCTCCAGACGTCCGCCGCCGGTGACGTAGGTGGCCGCCAGCCGGGTCAAGGCCCGGACCTCGTCAGGGCGCTCCTCGAAGTCGTCGGCATCGTCCATCAGCCCGAAAGCGCCCACGCCGTCCTCGCGGAGCAGCAGGTCGCACCAGCCGCCTTCCAGCACGAGCCGAGCAGTCCGGCCTTCCTCGCCGCTCAGCAGCACGGCGACGCCGTCCTCCGGACGCCAACCCGGCAGGACGTCCACCAGCACGGCCGGCCCCGAAACTTCGCGGACCAGCTTCACCATCTGGCGCTGCCAGTCCTCCTCCGCGCTCATGCTCGGGACTAGCCGCCGTTCTCGGCGGCCTCGCGCTCGGCGCGCTTCTTGCGCTGCTCGGCCTTCTTCTTGGCCGGGTCCTCGCCGCAGATGACGTGGTCGGCGGCCTGGTAGGTCGTCGTGTACTTCTCGGACTTCTTGCGCTGCCCGTCCTGGACGAAGTAGCGGTAGATGTCGATGTCGAAGCCGGTGATCGGCGACTGCGGGACGCACTTGTCGCTGGTGTCGTAGCGCTTGCCCGGGGTGCGGAAGTTGTAGCGGCCGGACTTGCCCGCCTCCACCTCGTCCCAGACCTTCGTCGAGAACATCTGCACGTGCATCTCGCCCTTGCGGCCGGGCGTGCTCTTGTCGACCCAGGCGTTGATGAGCACGCCGTGGTCGGTGTTGTTCTTGAACTTCATGTCCAGGCTGCCCCAGTACACGGTCGCCTCGCGGCCCACCGGGTAGCGGTCGATGTAGAACGTGTGCGCCTTGTGCTGGACGTCCTCGAGACCGGCGAAGAACGCCGCGTTGTAGGTCGTGGTGACGACCTGCGAGACGCCTCCGCCCGGCTCCTCGCGGAACTGGCCGCCGTTGATGACCGAGCCGGTCGTGAAGCCGTTCTCGATCGTCCGCTCGCCCACGGTGTCGTTGAAGCTGAACGTCTCGCCCGGCAGCACCAGGGTGTCGTCGAGCAGCTCGGCCGCCCGGCCCTGGTTGATGTTGCGGTAGTCGGCGTGCGGGAAGTACGTCGTGAACTCGCTGACCTTCTCCTTGACGCCGAGCTTCTGCGCGTCCTCGGTGGTGAACTCGGGCTCGACGACCTTCGCCTCGACCGTGACGGTGCGCGCGGCACCGGTCTCGGTGAGCACCGGGGCGATCTTGGTCGCCATCTCCTCGGGCTGCAGGCCGATGCCGGTCTTGCTGGGGACGATGCGCGGCTTGCCGCTGTCGACGACGATGCGGGCGTCGACGGCCTTGCGCCCCACGCCACTGGTCTCGGCGGCCAGGGCACCGGAGAGCTTCTCGGGGTCGATGACGGCGGTCATGGTGCCGTTGACCGGCTCGATCTTGAGCGCCGGCGCGTAGGCGGACACCGGGAGCGCGACCTTCTTCTGGCCCACCGCGATGGTGACGGGCGCCGAGACGGCCGGCTCGGCGATCTCGGTGACGGCCTGCTGCAGGCCCGCCTCGTCCACCTCCGGCTCGACGACGTCGGTCCGGACGTCCACGACCGGCTCGTCGGTCGTGCCGTAGACGGCCTCGACGGCCCGAGCCGTGGCGTCGCGGTCGAGAGCCACGCCGTCCTCGGGCGAGCGCGGACGCGGCTTCGCCTTGGGGAAGGTGACGAGCGGCTGGACGACCTCGACCTCGACCTCCTCGGCGACCTTGTCGAGCGCCGAGGCCATCTTGGTCGGGTCGGACGTCACGACCAGGTCGTGCTCGTCGGATCCCAGCACGAGCTCGGCCATGCGGACCGGGTTCCAGGTGCGCTCGCCGCCGGCCTGGTCGACGCTCTCGGCGGCGTCCACCTCGAGGCCGAGGTCGGCGGGCTTGAGCTGGACGGTCTCGGTCTCGCCGTCGACGTCGTACTGGACGCCGATCCGGGCGTCCTCACGCGCCTTCACGGCGTCGGCGACGGTGCGCTCGGCCTTGGCCGGGCTCATGCCGCCGACGTCGATGCCGCCGATCGTGGCGTTGGCCGGCAGCCGCGAGCCGGTGAGGAAGAAGCCGGCCAGGTACACGCCGACGAGCACGACGACGAGGGTCCCCAGGCTCCACGACAGCTTTTTGTGGCTGCGGACGAACGTGGCGACACTCATGCGGGCTCCTGCGTGGTCGGGGGACGGTAGACCGTCTTCTCCGAGGCGTCGGTGTGGACGAGGCGTCCGTAGTGCGAGCGGTAGTACAGCAGCGGGTCGTCGATCTCGTCGCGGACGCGGGCGAAGACCACGCTGCCCACCAGGATGGAGTGGTCACCGCCGTCGTGGACAGCATGCGTCTCGCACTCCAGCCACGCCAGACCTTCATCCATGAGCGCGACACCGGTCCGTGGGCCGCGGTGGTGCTCGACGCCCTCCAGCTGGGACTCCAGCGGACGTCCGCGGTGGGCGAACCAGGCGGACGTCTCACGGCCGCCCTCGGCGAGGATCGAGACGCCCCAGACACCGCTCTGCAGCACCGCCTCGTGGAACCGGCTGTTCTTGTGCGAGCAGACCAGGACGAGCGGCGGATCGATCGAGACGGAGCAGAACGCGCTCGCCGTCATGGCGTGGTCGATGCCCTCGTGGACGGTGGAGACGACGGTGACGCCGCTGGCGAACCTGCCCAGCGCGCCACGGAACGCCTTGTCGTCGATCGGATCCCTCACGGGGCAAGCCTAGGTTTCCACTGGGAGGCCACCACGAGCGCCCCGCCGCCACCGAGGGTGAAGACCCACCCGAGGGTGTCGTCGGCGACCAGGTAGCTGTCGCTCCCGGCCATCAGCGGAGCGAGCACGGCGACCGCCCAGCCGACCGCGAAGCAGGCCGTCCCGAGCGACACCAGGGCCTCGGCCCCGCGGGCCACGAGCAGCGTCGCGACGACGCCCACGACCAGGCCCCACGGCAGCTCGAGGTCACCTGCGTCCCACAGGTGACGGTGCACGACGGACGCCATGAGGCCGGTCCACAGACCGGCCAGCCCGGCGACCACCCGCCCGGCGATCACAGCCCGGCGAAGAGGTCGTCCTCGAGCCCCGAGGGGCCGACCGGACCACGGGTGCCTCGGGCGAGGCGGTAGTGCTCGGTGCCCCACACCGTCTGGCCGACGTTGTTGGACAGCGCGAAGAACGGGCCGTCGACCTCGACCTGCGAGGCGTGCGCCCGGAGCGCCGCGGACTTGGCGTCCAGGAAGGCGGTGCCGTCGATGGCCGCGTCGAGCTGGTCGTCCTCGAACGCCATGGGCGGCAGGTTGTCGGCCTCCCAGCCCTCGAAGCTGGTGGTGTCGCCGGCCTCGCGCAGCGCGGTCAGGCCCTCGCGGAAGGCGCGGGCCGACATCGCCGACCAGTAGACCTTGGCGATCTCCCACGGCTCGCCCAGCTCGGGCTTGTAGGAGCGGACGCCGGCCAGGTCGGCGGCGTACATCGCGACGCGGTGGGCCTGCACGTGGTCGGGGTGGCCGTAGCCGCCGAACTGGTCGTACGTGACCAGCACCTGCGGACGCACCTCGCGGATGACCTCGACCAGCAGGTCGGCGGCGACGAGCAGGTCGGCGGCCCAGAACGCGTCCGGACGCACGTCGGTGCCGGCGGTGGCGTTGCCGTCCTCGCCCCAGACCATGCCGGAGTCGCGGAAGCGTCCGGGCCCGCCGAGGAAGCGGTGGTCGGTGACCCCGAGCTCCTTCATCGCGGCGGCGAGCTCGCCGATGCGGTGCTGGCCGAGTCGGTCCTCCTGGTCGCTGGCGTAGTGCGCGATCTCGGGGACAAGGATCTCGCCCTCCTCGCCGAGCGTGCAGGTGACGAGGGTGACGTGGGCGCCCTCCGCGACGAGGCGGGCCATGGTGGCGCCGTTGCCGATCGTCTCGTCGTCGGGGTGCGCGTGCACGAGCAGCAGCCGCTTGTCGGCAGAGTCCATGGGTCACAGGCTAGCCACGCTGTGATGAGATCGGGGCGTGACCGTCTCGTACCCCCGCCTCGCCGCCCGCACCCTCCGCTTCACGCTGGGGGTGCCGCGCACCGTGACCGTCTCCCCCGACGGCGGCACCGTCCGCTTCATCCGGACGCCCGACGGGGTCACGCGCACGGGACAGCTGTGGGCGCTGGACGTCGCGTCCGGCGAGGAGTCGCTGCTCGTCGACCCCGCCGACCTGCTCGGCGAGGGGCCCGAGGAGCTGACGCCGCAGGAGCGCGCCCGTCGCGAGCGCAGCCGCGAGTCCGCGGCCGGCCTGGTCTCCTACGACGTCGACCCCACGGGCCGCTGGGCCTGCTTCCCGCTCTCCGGCCGCCTGTTCGCCGTGCACCTGGGCGCCGGCGCCGTCCGCGAGCTGCCGACGCCCGCCGGCGTCATCGACCCGCGCCTCGACCCGGCCGGACGCCGCGTCGCGTACGCCAGCGGCGGCGCGCTGCGCGTCGTGGGCGTGGACGGCGAGGACGACCGCGCCCTCGTCGAGCCCGACGGCGAGCACGTGACCTGGGGCCAGGCCGAGTTCATCGCCGCCGAGGAGCTCGACCGCTACCGCGGCTTCTGGTGGGCGCCGGACGGCGAGTCGCTGCTCGTCCAGCGCACCGACGAGTCGCCGGTGCCGGTCTGGCACGTCGCCGACCCCGAGCACCCCGAGCGCACGCCCGTCACCCAGCGCTACCCCGCCGCCGGCACCCCCAACGCCGAGGTGACGCTGTGGATCGTCGGCCTGGACGGCACCCGCACCGAGGTCGTGTGGGACCGCGAGGCGTACGAGTACGTCCACCAGGTGTCGTGGAACGAGTACGGCGACCCCGTGGTGCAGGTGCTCGGCCGCGACCAGCGCCGCTCGCAGGTGCTGGCGGTCGACCCCGCCACCGGCGCCACCCGCGTGCTGCGCGAGCTGACCTCGCGGGCGTGGGTCGAGCCCAACGCGTCCCCCGCCCGCCTCGCCCCCGGCGGACGCCTCGTGACGATCGAGGAGTCCGGCGACAAGCGCCGCGTCTGCGTCGACGGCGAGCCGATCGGCGACGACACCTGGCACGTGCGCGGCATCGTCTCGGTGCACCCGGACGCCGTGGTGGTCACCGCGTCCGACGACCCCACCCAGGTGCAGGTCGTCCGGCTCGGCCTGGACGGCTCGGTCGACCCCGTCACGTCCGGCCCCGCCGTGCACGGCGCGGTGGTCGGTGGCGGCACCACGGTCGTCACCCGGGCGTCGCTGGAGTCCGCCCGGCCCACCGTCACCGTCTTCCGCGACGGCGTCGAGCCGCGCGAGCTGCGCGTCGTCAGCGAGGAGGCGCCGTTCCAGCCGCAGGTGCGCCTGCTGACCGTGGGCGAGCGCGACCTGCGCGTCGCCGTGGTGCTGCCGCGCGAGCACGTGCCCGGCTCACGGCGGCTGCCCGTGCTGATGCTCCCCTACGGCGGCCCGGGTGCCCAGATGGTGCTCAGCTCGGCGCGGATGTTCCTCGAGGCCCAGTGGTACGCCGACCAGGGCTTCGCCGTCGTCGTCGCCGACGGACGCGGCACGCCGGGCCGCTCGATCTCGTGGGAGCACGCGATCCTGCACGACTTCGCCGGCCCGACCCTGCAGGACCAGGTGGACGCGCTGCAGGGCGTGGCGGCCGAGCTGCCCGACGACGTCGACACGTCCCGGGTCGGCATCAGCGGCTGGTCGTACGGCGGCTACCTGGCCGCGCTCGCCGTGCTGGCCCGTCCCGACGTCTTCCACGCCGCGGTCGCCGGCGCCCCGGTCACCGACTGGCGGCTCTACGACACCGCCTACACCGAGCGCTACCTCGGCCACCCCGACGAGCGTCCCGAGGTCTACGACGAGAACTCGCTGACGCACCTGGCCGCCGGCCTCGAGCGTCCGCTGATGATCATCCACGGCCTGGCCGACGACAACGTCGTGGCCGCGCACACGCTGAAGCTGTCGTCGGCGCTGCTGGCGGCCGGGCGTCCGCACACCGTGCTGCCGCTGTCGGGCGTCACGCACATGACGCCGCAGGAGACGGTCGCGGAGAACCTCAAGCTGCTCCAGCTCGACTTCCTGCGCACCCACCTCGGCTGACGCCGGAGCCGTGGCTCAGGCGCGCGGGCGCTTGAGCCGCTTGGGCTGGGTGGGCAGCTCGAGCGGCACGACCGGCGCCGGCGGCCCGTCCGGCTCGGGCGGCACCCAGCCGCCCGCCTCGTCGGCGAGGTCGGCCGCGACGGCGTCCCACGGCTCCACAGCGACGACCGAGGCGAGGTCCTCGTCGTCCTCCTCGCCGGCGAACATCTCGCGGCGCACGCTGCTGGCGTAACCGGCCTCGTCCAGCGCGGCGACGAACGCCTCGGCGTCGTCCATCTCGTCGAACCACACGTCCTGCACGAGCAGAGCGTAGGATGGTCCGGTCACGTCGCCCACCACGAGGTACGCATCCGTTGAAGAGCTGAGGTCCGAGACCCTGCGCGGCACTGCCGCGCGTCCTCGTCGACCTCTGCCCACGGGCACCCTCGACCGCGCGTCGTCCACGCAGCGTCTCCACGCATCCCGTCCCTGTGACTGCCTGGAGGCCCCATGCCACACCTGTCCCTGCACGACCTCACCCTGACCTGGCCGGACGGCCGCACCGTCCTGGACGGCGTCACGCTCGACCTGTCCCCCGCCCACCACGGCCTGGTGGGAGACAACGGGTCCGGCAAGTCCACGTTGCTGCGCATCCTCACCGGCGAACTCGCCCCCACGTCGGGCACCCGGCTGGTCGAGGGCCGGCTCGCGCATCTGCCGCAGGACCCGCTGCCCGAGGACGCCGCGACCGTCGCCGACGTGCTCGGCGTAGCCGACCGGCTGGCGGCGCTGCGGGCCGTCGAGTCCGGAAGCGTCGACCCGGACGTCTACGACACCATCGGCGACGACTGGGACGTCGAGGCACGCACGACCGCGCTGCTCGGCCGGCTCGGCCTGGACCGGCTGACGCTCGACCGGGATGCGTCGACGCTGTCCGGCGGCGAGCTGACGCTGCTCGCGCTGGCGGCGCGGCTGCTCACCGAGCCGGACGTGCTGCTGCTGGACGAGCCGACGAACAACCTCGACCGTCCCGCCCGCGAGCGCCTGCTCTCGGTCGTCGACGAGTTCCGCGGCGTGCTCGTCGTGGCCAGCCACGACCGCGAGCTGCTCGAGCACGTCGACGCCGTGCACGAGGTGCGCGACGGCGGCGTGCGCACGTTCGGCGGTGACCTGACCGCGTACGAGGCGGCGGTCGCGGTGGAGCGCGAGGCGGCCGAGCGGGACGTCCGCGACGCCGAGTCCGACCTGCGCCGGCAGAAGCGCGAGCTGGCCGCCGCCCAGGTCACGCTGGCCCGGCGCAACCGCACGGCGGCGAAGGCCGAGCGCGAGAAGCGGGTGCCGAAGATCGTCGCCCACGGCCGCCGGATGAACGCGGAGGTGTCGGCCGGCAAGCTGCGCGGCGAGCACGAGGGCAACGTCGAGGCGGCCCGCGACCGGTTGTCGGAGGCCGACGCCCGGTTGCGCGACGACGAGCCGATCCGCGTCGACCTGCCCGAGACGCGGGTGCCGGCCACGCGCGACGTCGTCACGACCGACGGGCTCGTGCTCGCCAACGGGCTGGCCCTGGACGTCCACGTGCGCGGGCCCGAGCGCATCGGCCTGGTCGGCCGCAACGGTTCGGGCAAGACGACGCTGCTGCGCACGCTCGTCGGCGAGCTCGAGCCGAGGGAGGGCGAGGTGCGGCTGCGCGTGCCGGCTCGCCTGCTCCCCCAGCGCCCGCGGCTGCTGGTGCCCGGCACGTCGGTCGCCGAGAACGTCGAGCGGCTCGCGCCGACGGCGTCCCGGCAGGAGGTGCGCTCGCGCCTGGCCCGCTTCGGGCTCCGAGGTGCCCGCGCCGACCAGGACGCCGGGACGCTGTCGGGCGGCGAGCGGCTGCGGGCCACGCTGGCGTGCCTGCTGCTCGCCGAGCCGGCCCCGCAGCTGCTGTGCCTGGACGAGCCGACCAACGACCTCGACATGCGCAGCGTCGACCGCCTGGTCGAGGCGCTGTCGGGCTACGAGGGCGCGCTCGTGGTGGTCAGCCACGACGAGCGGTTCCTGGAGGCGCTCGGGCTGGACCGCACGATCACGACGTGAGGCCGAGGGCGTCCAGGGAGTCGGCGACCTGGACGTCCAGCAGCGCGGCCGGGTCGACGACCGGGTCGGGGCCGAGCTGGCCGAAGACCTCCAGGCTCGTGAGCCCGACGATGGTCGTCCAGACGCCCAGGGCGTGGCGCAGTGCGCCGTCGTCCAGCGCGACCCCGGCCTCCTCGCGCAGGCGCGAGAGGTCGAGCCCCGGCGGGGCCGGTGCCGTGGCACCGGCCCCGTCGAGGGTGGTCAGCAGCAGGCCGATGACGCGCGTCCCCGGACCGCTCGTGCGCTCGGCCGGCGCCGCGTAGCCGGGCACCGGGCTGCCGTAGAGCAGCGCGTAGCGGGCGGGCTCGGCGACGGCCCAGGCCCGGAACGCGCGGGCGACGGCCAGCACCTGCTCGCGTGGCGTCGTCGCCCTCGCGTGCGCAGCCTCGGCGGCGTCGGCGAGCTCGTCGTAGGCGTCGACGAGCAGCCGGGTCAGCAGCTCGTCGCGGCTGTCGACGTAGCGGTAGACCGCCGACGAGACGAGGCCCAGGTCGCGGGCGACGGCCCGCAGCGAGAGGGCCGCCGCCCCGCACGTCGCCAGGTGATCGCGGCCCACCTCGAGGATGCGCTGCTCGGTGCGGGCACGGGTCTCGGCTCGGGTGGGCATGGCGCCATCGTGACACAACGAGAGCACTGCTCTTGCTTTCGCGTCCCGGAACCACCATGCTGACTCCGAGAGCAGTGCTCTCCGAATCGAAGGAGTCCCCCATGGACGCACTCGCCTACCGGCCACCGGGCCGGCTCTCCACCCGCTTCAACCGGCTCGTCGGCTGGCTCGCGAACCGCGGGATCGGCCTGGTCGGCGCTCGCACCCTCGAGGTCGTCGGCCGGTCCAGCGGGCAGCCTCGCACCACCCCGGTGAACCCGCTGCGGCTCGACGGGCACACGTACGTCCTCGGCGCGCGGGGGCACACGCACTGGACCCGCAACCTGCGCGCCGCCGGCACCTGCACGCTGCGCCGCGGCCGCTCCGTCGTCCGCTACCGGGCCACCGAGCTGGCCGACGCCGACAAGATCCCCGTGCTGCGCGAGTACCTGCGCAAGTGGGAGTGGGAGGTCGGCGCGATCATGCCGGTCAGCATCTCGAAGGCCTCGACCGACGCCGAGCTGCTCGCCGCCGCCCCAGCCCTGCCCGTCTTCGAGCTCCACCGCGCCTAGGCGTCCGGTTCCTGAGCCTCAGCCGAGGCCCGGTCCCTGAGCCTGTCGAAGGGCCCTTCTCGACACGCTCGAGGAGCGGGGGCCGCTTCCGCCCGGCGGTGCTGCTGGCGGTGGCCGCCATCCGCGACACGGCCGCGGTCGACCGGGTGCCGGGCACGCAGGCGGCGCTGCCCACGCTCGACGACGTCGTCGAGGCGTTCCTGCGCGCCGTCGACTAGTCGAGCAGCGTGAAGTCGGCGAAGTCGAAGCCCGGCGAGACCACGCAGCTGACCAGCGCGTCCTCCTCGCGAGGCACGGTGCGCTGCCACGTGCCGGCCGGGACGAGCACCTGCGTCTCGTGACCGACCTCGACGTCCAGCCCGACGGTGTGCTGCGCCTCGGCCTCCGGCTCCTCGCCGGAGCCGCCGAGCTCGAGCACGACGACACCCTGCTGGGCGATCCAGATCTCGTCCGAGGCCACCTTGTGCCAGCCGGACGCGTCACCGGCCGGCAGCAGGAAGTGGATCAGCGTCGCCGTGGGCCGGACCCGGCCGTCGGCCAGCTCGACGTCCACGCCGGACGCCCAGCTCTGCCGGTACCAGCCGCCCTCGGGGTGCTGCACCAGACCCAGCGCGTCGATCAGCGGGTGCTTCACGGGCAGACCTCCATCGCGTTCACAGGTGGGCCTCGATCGCCGGGCGGCGGGCGGCGAACGCCTCGACCCGCTCGCGGGTGCGCTGCGGCTCGCCGCGCAGCCGGGCCAGGTTGAGCATGCCCTCGTCGCCGCGCTCGATGCCGGCCTCGATGCGGTCAGCGGCGGTGCGCATGCGGCGCTCGACGGCGTCCAGCAGCGTCATCGGTCCCCACTCGCCGTAGGCGTCCACGAGCAGGTTGATCCGCTCGGCGGCGAGCGCCGGGTCGATCTCGCGGTACAGCGGGATCGCCGTCCAGGCCATGAACGCCAGGTCGTCGATCGGGTCGCCCGGTCCGGCCAGGTCCCAGTCGATCATCGCCACGAAGTGGCCGGACTGGATGATCCAGTTGTAGGCGCCCGGGTCGTTGTGACAGATGACCTGGCCGGGCTCGAGCTCGACCTCGCCGCTCTGGCGCCACGTGCGGGGGCCGTCGGGACGGAAGCCGTCGACCAGGTCGTGGAAGTCGCGCAGCCAGGCGACCGCCTCCTGCAGCACCTCGGGCAGCACGACCTCGTCGTCGACCGGGACGCCGCGCCCCTCGACGTACGTCAGCACCTCGCGGCCCTGCTCGTCGGTGCCGTGCGCCTGCGGGATGCCGCGCAGGCCCGCCTCGTGCAGGAAGTCCAGCAGCTCGTGCACGGCGGGGGTCCAGGGACCGGTCGGACGACGGACGGTGCGCCCCACGCGGGTCGCCCCGCCGGTGGCTCCCCCGGTCAGCTCTTCCTCGTCAGCCATGGCCACGATCGTGGCACGCCGCCGACCCCGCTCGGAAGGCGGACCGGCTCGGACTCCCCTACGGTGACCGGCGAGACACCGCTAGCGCCGGCCACCCGGCCGGCCGAGAAGGAGAATCACGTGGGCATCATCGGCTTCATCATCGTCGGACTCATCGCGGGCTTCCTGGCGCGCGCCATCGTGCCCGGCAAGGACAGCATGGGCATCCTCGCCACGATCGTGCTCGGCATGGTCGGCTCGTTCGTCGGCGGTCTGCTCGGCAGCCTGATCAGCGGTGACGGCATCGACTTCTCCGCGGCCGGCATCATCGGCTCGATCGTCGGCGCCATCATCGTGCTCATCGCCTACAACGCGTTCACGGGCAAGAAGAAGAGCCACCACTGACGCAGTGACGTCCGACGAGGCCCGGGGAGCACGCCTCCCCGGGCCTCGTCGCGTCTAGGCGCGGACGTCGACGTCGGCGACCTGCAGGTCGAGCACGGCGCCGAGCGCGCGGGCCGGCGGCTCGAGCGCGTCGTCGGCGAGGGCTGCCTCGCCGGGCAGCATCGCGACCTCGAGCCGCGTGGCTCGCGCCGGGCCGGCGACCCGCCAGGTCGCGACCATGCGTCCGTCGGCCAGCACTGTGGGGGCGTACTGGCCGTTGACCCGGCCCCACACCACGTCGAGCTGCTCCTGACGCAGGAAGCGGGTGCGCCCCGGCCCTCGGTAGCCGACGGTGAGCGCGTCGAACTCCGACAGCAGGCGCACGCCGAGATCGGCCGACGGGGTCAGCGGGGCGTCGACGAGGTCGAGGTAGCCCTCGGGGTCGGGCCCGTCGAGGTGCTCGAGCCGGTCGCCGAGCCGGGCCAGCGACGCGTCCACCCGGCGCAGCTGCTCGCCCAGGAAGTAGGCGAGGTCGCGGCGGGTGACCGGGCCGCACGCCGCGACGTGACGCAGCACGAGCCGGTCGAGCGCGGCGTCCGGCGACGGTGAGTCGCCCAGCTCCAGCAGCGTGGACGCCGTGCGGTGGAAGGCGTCGGTGCGCTTCTCCCAGCGCTCGTCGCGCGGGCGGCGCACCAGGCCGGGGTGCCCCCAGAGCAGGTTGTCGCTGAAGGTCGACCGCTCCACCGGACGCCCTTCGGCCGCCTCGACGAACCCCACCACCGCGTCGACGAGCTCCTCGCGCGGGACGAAGCGGTCGGCGCAGACCCGCTCGACCTCGGCCGTCACGTCGTCGGGGGTGAGACGCTCCAGGCGCAGGGCCCGGCGCAGCTCGCCGGCGCGCGCCCGCCGGGCGACCGCGTCGAGGTCGGGCCAGACGGCCGCGGACGCCGTGTGCACCGTGCCGCGCAGGCAGGTGCCCTTGACCAGCGCGTGCGACTCGAGCAGCGCGTTCACCTCGGCGTACGTCGTGCCCGGCCGGCGCGAGGAGGCCAGGACGAACGGGCCGCGCGGCACCTGGGACTGGATCGGTGCGAGGCGCTCGAACAGGTCGAGCACGTCGCCCGCGTCCGGCAGCTGGCGCGCGAGAGTGCGCAGCCGCAGGTCCTCGTCGCTCAGCCTCATGGCCGAAGGCTAGGCCTCTGCCCCGACATCCGTCCGTAGTCTGTGCGCCATGACGCCGCTCGAGCTCGCCGACCGCACCGTGCACGTCGACCGCGCCCGACGCACGGACGTGCCGGCGATCGTGGCCCTGCTGGCCGACGACGTCCTCGGCCGCGACCGCGAGGCGCCCGACCTCGATCCGTACCTGGCCGCGTTCGACGCCGTCGACGCCGACCCCGCTCACCTGCTCGCCGTGGTGCGCGACGGGGACGTCGTGGCCGGCACCGTTCACCTGACCTTCCTGCCCGGGCTGTCACGGGGTGGCGCCCTGCGGCTCCAGGTCGAGGCTGTGCGGGTCGCGGCGTCCCACCGCGGCACCGGCCTCGGCACCGCGATGATCGGCTGGGCCGTCGAGCACGGTCGTGAGCGCGGCGCCGTCCTCGTGCAGCTCACCACCGACAAGCAGCGCACGGACGCGCGCCGCTTCTACGAGCGGCTCGGCTTCGTCGCCTCGCACGAGGGCATGAAGCTCGCGCTCGACCAGCCCGGCGCATGACGCATCCCCTCCCGTCCGCCATCGGACGGCCGGCGACGGCGGCCCTCACCGCGGCCGGCTGGACGACGCTCGAGCAGGTCGCCGGCCGCACCCGCGCCGAGCTGCTCGCCCTGCACGGCGTCGGCCCGAAGGCGGTGCGCCTCCTGGACGAGGCGCTCCGCGCGCACGGTCTGTCGTTCGCCGACTGAGTCCCGGACGCCGTCGCCGGCCGGACCTGGCACGATCGGGGCCGTGAGCCACAGCCACTCCCACGCGACCCCGCCCTCCGACGGCCCGCCGCGCCGCACCCTCGCGCTCGTCCTGGCGGCGATCGTCGGCGTCATCGCCGTCGTGACCCTCGTCGCCATGGCGCTGCTGTGGCCCGCGGACGAGGACGTGCCGAAGGCCCAGGACCCGTACGCCGCCGAGGGCGTGAGCCGCGTCCCCGCGGTGGTCGAGTCCGTGCGGGCGTTCGACTGCGGCGGCGACGGCCTCGGCCCCGACCAGACGCAGGCCCGCGCCGGCGACTGCGCCGAGGTGACCGCGCAGGCCGGCGACGAGACCGCGACGTTCACGCTCGACCCGACCCGGTGGGCGTCCGGCATGAAGGTCGGCGACGAGATCCAGGTCCTGCGCATCGCTCCCGACGGCCAGCCGGCGTCCTGGGAGTTCTACGACTTCGAGCGCGGCTTCCCGCTCGCCGCGATCGCCGCGGTGTTCGGCCTGCTCGTGGTGGTGGTCGCGCGCTGGCGCGGCCTGTTCGCCATCGCCGGCATCGGCGTCACCCTCGTCGTGCTGCTCGGCTTCGTCATGCCCGCGCTGCTGTCGGGCACGAACGCGCTGCTCGTGGCCACGGTCGGGTCGGCGGCGATCATGATCGTGGTGCTCTACCTGGCCCACGGCATCTCGATCCGCACCACGTCAGCCCTGTTCGGGACGCTGGTGGGACTCGCCCTCACCGCCGTGCTCGGCGCCTGGGCGACCGACTGGTCGCACCTGACCGGCGTCGCGTCGGACGACGACCGGCTGCTCGCCGCCGTCGCCACCAGCGCCGACCTGTCGGGCATCGTCGCGGCCAGCATGGTGATCGCCGGCCTCGGCGTGCTCAACGACGTCACCGTCACGCAGGCCAGCGCGGTGTGGGAGATGCGCGCGCTGCAGCCCGGCGCCAGCCGCACGCAGCTGTTCACGTCGGCCATGCGCATCGGCCGCGACCACATCGCGTCCAGCGTCTACACGCTGGTGTTCGCGTACGCGGGCTCGGCGATGACGATCCTGCTGCTGGTGTCGGCGTACAGCCAGAGCCTGACCCAGGTCGCGACCAGCGAGGAGATCGGCTCGGAGGTGGCGCGGACGCTCGTCGGCGCCATCGGCCTGGTGCTGGCGGTGCCGATCACCACGGCGTTCGCGACGCTGCTCGCGCCCCGCGGCGAGGACGTCCCCGCGCCCGGGCCCGACGCCGTCACCGCCTGAGCCCCGCTCTCCGAGCCGCACCCCCGCTCCCTGAGCTTGCCGAAGGGAGGCTTCACCAGGCTCAGCCAGCGGCGCCGGGCTCAGCCGGCGGCGACAGGCTCAGCCGGCGGCGGGCTGGGCGAGCGCCTCGACGAGTCGCTCCATGCGCACGATCCCGGCGAGTCGGCCCTGCGCGTCGATGCACACGAGCGGCCGGAACCGCAGCACCGGCGTCCGGACGATCGCCCGGCGCGCCGCCTCGTGCAGCGGAGTGTCGACGTGCAGCCGCAGACCGGCCTCGCGCACCGGCTCCACGTGGCCGGCCGAGCACACGGTCGACACCGGGCCGTGGTCGGCGTCGACCACGACGACCAGGTCGACGCCCTCGCGCGCGACCACGGCGTGCGCGCTGGCGACGTCGGGGGCGGTGGGGACGCGCTCGAGCAGCGGGCCGAGCCCCTCGCCGTCGTGGTGCACACGGCGGTGCGCCAGCACCTGGCGGACGGCCTCGGCGCTCGGGGCGACGGGCTCGGCGGTCGGACGGCCGAGCAGGTAGCCCTGGCCGAGCGGGACGCCGAGCTGCATGAGTGCCTCGAGCTCCTCGGGCGTCTCGATGCCCTCGGCGAGCAGCCAGGCGTCCACGCGGTTGCCGAAGATGCCGAGCATCTCGATGAGGGCGCGCTTGCCCTCGTCCTGGTCGACGCCGGCGACGAGCCCGCGGTCGATCTTGATGAAGTGCGGTCGCACCACGAGCAGGCGGTGCAGCCCGGCGTAGCCCGAGCCGGTGTCGTCGATGGCGATGAACGCGCCGGCGGCCCGCAGCGCGGTGAGCTCGGCCTGCACCTCGCGCTCGTCGAACCGGCGCTGCTCGGTGAGCTCCACGACGACGCCGCGCAGCGGGGCGGCCTCACGCCAGACCTGCTGCATGACCGGGTCGCTGAGCACGTCCGGCGAGACGTTGACGGTCAGGAACCGCATCGGCGGCAGCTCGGCCCGGCGGGAGAGCGCGGCGCGCACGGCGGCGGCCTCGAGCTCGGCGGCGCGGCCGCACGCGTGGGCCGCGTCGAACCAGACCTCGGGGCTCGTGACCGGTCCGTCGAAGCGCGCGAGCGCCTCGTAGCCGACGACCGTGGCGCGGGTCAGGTCCAGGATCGGCTGCAGGTGGACGCGCAGCCCGTCACCGTGGACGGCACGGTCCAGGTCCTCGGGCCCGACGACGTCTCCCGCCGCGGTCCCGGCGGTCATGATCAGGCGACGGTCGTGACGAGGCCGCGGGCGTGCTCGAGCGTCTCCGGCGGGACGTCGGTCATGCCGTGCGCCTCGGCCGCGTGCTGGAGCGCCTGGTCCAGCACCTCGTCGTCGGTGGCGCCGAGGAACACGTCCTCGCAGCCGGGGACGACGTCACCACAGGCAAATCGCTTCACTACTGCTCCTCGGGAGGGGGTCCGGGATCCGGGGTGTGCTCGACCCCCGACCCATCGGCCGCGGGCCCGGCGACGTGAGCGAAATCGCCCGCCGGACGGCTCATGCGTGCAGCGCCGGGGCCGCGGCGCGGGCGAGCGCGTCGAGCAGCCGCTCGACGCGCACGATGCCGCAGTAGCGTCCGGCGTTGTCGGTGCAGACGAGCGGGTGGAAGCGCGAGGTCGCCGAGCGCACGATGGCCCGTTGGGCGGCCTCGTCCAGCGGCGTCGAGACGTTGATCCGCAGCCCCGAGTCGCGGATGGCATGCAGGGCGCCCCAGCCGTCGACGGTGGCCGACGGACGTCCGTGACCGTCGAGGATCACGACGACGTCGTGCCGGTCGTCGCCGAGCAGCACGCGGGCCTCGTCGACCTCGACGGCGGTGGGCGCGAACTCGATGAGCGGACGCAGCCCCGGGTGCTCGCCGGCCTGCTGCTGGGTCAGGACGCGCAGCACCGAGTCGGGGTCGGCGCCGGCGAACTCCGGCGCCGGCCGGCCGAAGAAGTAGCCCTGGCCGAGCGGGACGCCCAGCTGCACCAGGACGTCCAGCTCCTCGCCGGTCTCGATGCCCTCGGCGAGCAGCCAGGCGTCGACCCGGCTGCCGAAGGTGCCCATCATCTCGACGAGGGCGCGCTTGGCCTCGTCGCGATCGAGCCCGGCCACGAGCCCGCGGTCGAGCTTGATGAAGTCCGGCCGCAACGACAGCAGGTGGTGCAGGCCCGCGTAGCCCGCGCCGGCGTCGTCGATGGCCACGAGCGCACCCTGCGCACGCAGCGCGTGCAGGCTGGGCTCGAGGTCCACGTACGACTCGATGCGGTGCTGCTCGGTCAGCTCGACCACCACGCCGCCCAGCGACTCCGACGACGCCCAGACGTCCTGCATCTCGGCGGACGCGAGCACGTCCGGCCCGACGTTGACGGTCAGGAAGGTGTTGGCCGGCAGGTTCGCGCGGCGGGTGAGCGCCGACCGCACCGCGGCGGCCTCGAGCGCGGCGCCCAGGCCCAGCTCGCGGGCCCGGGCGAACCACACCTCGGGGTTGCGCTCGGCGGCGTCGAAGCGCGCGAGCGCCTCGTAGCCGACGACCGTGCCGCGGCGCAGGTCGACGATCGGCTGGTAGTGGGTCGTCAGTCCTTCGCCGCCCAGCACACGGGCGATGTCGGCGGGGCTGACGGTCGCCTGGTCAGGCGACGGCGACGATGTGTCCACGCACCTGGTCGACCAGCTCGGCGGGGACCTCGGTCATGCCGTGGTCGTCCTGCGCGTGGCGGGCGACGGCGGCCAGCACGTCGTCGTCGGTGTCGCAGACGAAGGTGGCGTCACAGCCGGGAACGACGTCGCCACAGGCGAAGCTCTTCATGGTGCACTCCTTTGCAGTCCCCCGAAGCCCGATCCGTCGGGCGGGACGTGGTGCCGGTTCGGCACCTCCCGAAGCGTAAGCGGCGCTCCGGCGTCGTGCACCGCAAACGACGGAGTGCTTCGTCACGCCTCCGGCAGGGTCGGCAGGCGGTGGAAGAACGCTGCCAGGCCGGCCGCCGTCCCGACCCCGCCGAGCACCATGGCTCGTCGCTCGGCCGGTGTCGTGACGCCGCGGCGCAGCCACGAGCCGGCCGCGAGGTTCGCGGCGCTCCACAGCACGTTGGGCACGGGTCCGGACAGTCCGACGGCCGGCGGCTTGGCGAACGGCGACGGGAACCGCTGGCCGGTGATCCCCTTGACCCCGTGCGGGACGGCGTTGACGAGCAGCGCCCCCGCGGCGGCGGCACGGACGGTGGACAGGACGGTCATGGGCTCCCCTTCGTCGGCTGCCCTCATCCTGCGCCGGGTCAGCCGTCCGGGCACCTCCGCGCGCTGGTCACCCCTTGCGTGGCGACGCCCCCTCGCGCTGGGAGTGACGTTGTTGCGGCGACACGCCGATGATCCCCGCAACAACGTCACGCTCAGCGGGAAGGAGGGCCGAGACGGGGCGAGCTTGAAGGACATGGAGGAGCATGACCACCGTCGGACGCCTTCTGGGAGCCGCACTGCTCGTCCTTGCCATGACGTCCGGGTGCGGCCGTGCGCCGGACGTGCAGACCTTGCCCGCGCCCTCCACGTCCCCGGCGCCACGTCCCGTGCTGCTGGTCGACGAGCCAACCGGGGCGAGCATGACGGCGCTGACCCGGGGACGCCTGGAGGTCGTCGGTGGCTGCCCGGGCGCCGACGGCGGCGTCATCGTCTGGCCGCACGGCACCCGGTTCGTCGGCGACGACCCGTTGACCGTCGAGGTGCCGGGACGCGGACGGTTCGCCCTCGGCGACCGGATCAGCCTCGGCGGCGGATGGATCGTCGAGCACGTCGGCGGCAAGGTTCCCGACGCGCCGTGGACCTTCCGCGGTCAGCGGGTCCCGGACTCCTGCCTGGCCCACGACGTCTTCCTCGCCGGCCCGCACTAGTCGCCTCCTCGCTGAGCGTGACGTTGTGTACGCCCTTCTCGGCGTGTCGCGTGCACAACGTCACGTCCAGCGCGAAGGGACGCCTACAGATCCTCGGTGAGGGCGCGGACGACGTCGGCGGCGGGGCCGGTGGGCGCGTGCCGGTAGCCGGTGCCGGCCCAGAGATGGACGTGCTCGGCGTCGCCCACCCGGGCCGCCGTGGCGCGCAGCTCGCGGGTCAGGTGGTGGACGGCCGGGTAGGCGACGGGCGCGTCCTCCCCGTGCTCGTCGGCGAATGCGTTGCGCAGCGCCCGGGCCGGACGTCCGGTGAACGCGTGGGTCACGACGGTCTCGGTGAACCGCGGGTCGACCAGCGCGTCGCGGTGGGTCCGGTTGGCCCCGGACTCGTCGGTGCGCAGCAGCAGGGTGCCGACCTGGACGGCCTCGGCTCCCGCGGCGAGCAGCTCGCGGACGTCCGCGGGTCCGGCCACGCCACCTGCCGCGACCACGGGCAGCCGGGTCGCCGCCCGCACGGCCCGGACGAGATCGGCGGTCGGCACGTCCTCGATCGTCCGGCGCGGGTCGAACGTGGCGCTGTGCCCGCCGGCCGACGGCCCCTGCACGACCAGCCCGTCGACGCCGAGCGCCTCGGCCTCGCGCGCCTCCGCCGCGGTGGTGACGGTCGCCAGCACGCTGCTGCCGGGCTGCTGCAACCGCCGGACGTCCTCACGAGGCGGCAGCCCGAAGGTGAGCGAGACGAGCGGCACCGGGTCGGACGTCAGCAGGTCGACCTTCGCGTCCCAGTGGTCGTCGTCGACGAGCGGCGGGTCGGTGAGCGTGACGCCGAACGCGTCAGCCACCGGCCGCAGCCGCTCGGCATAGGCGCGCAGCGCGGCCGGGTCGGGCCGCTCGTCCGACGGGACGAACAGGTTGACCCCGAGCTGGTGGGTCCGCTCGCGCAGCGCGGCCACCTGCGCGGCGAGGTCGTCGGGCGTCCGGTAGCCGGCGGCGAGAAAGCCGAGACCGCCCGCCCCGGTCACGGCGGCGGCGAGGTCGACGGTCGTGGTGCCGCCGGCCATGGGTGCGCCGACGATCGGCAGGTCGGTCCCGAGCAGCGTCATGAGCCCATCGTGCAACCGGCGCCGACCCTGGGCACACTCGGGGCGATGCGCAGCGTGCAGTGGGACGTCGAGGGTCGCGACCGGCCGACGCCCTACACCCGCGTGTACGTGCGCGGCATGTGGCTGAACCGCGACAAGCAGGCGTTCGAGGGCGAGCAGCACACGCTGGACAAGGCCCTGACGCAGCAGCGCTCGGGCAACACGCCACCGACCCGGCTGACCAGGCGCCGGCTCGACGTCCGCACCGCGTCCGTCGCGGGCATGCCGGTCCGGACCGCTCGTCCGCGCACCGACGCGCCCGTCGCCCGCGTGCTGTACCTGCACGGCGGCGGCTACGTGCACCCGCTGACCAAGGACTACTGGCGCCTCGTCCGCTCGCTCACGTCCGTGCCGGCCGAGGTCGTCGTGCCGGCCTACCCGCTAGCCCCGGACGCGACCGTCGACGACGTGCTGCCCCGGCTCATGTCGCTGGTGTCGGCCGTCTCGGCCGACGGGCTGCCGCTCGTGGTCATGGGTGACTCGGCCGGCGGCGCGCTGTCGCTCGTCATAGCCCAGCAGCTGCGCGACACCCGCGGGGCGCGGCCGGCCGGGGTGGTCCTGCTGTCCCCGTGGCTGGACGCGACGCTCGACGAGGAGCAGGTGCGCGACCTCGAGGCGACGGACCCCATGCTGGCCGAGTCGGGCCTGCGGGCGGCCGGACGCTGGTGGGCGGGTGACCGCTCCCCCGCCGACCCGCTCGTCAGCCCGGTGAACGGCTGGCTGGACGACCTGCCGCCGCTGGACGTGTACATCGGCGACCGCGACATCCTGCGTCCGGCCGTCGACCTGCTCGCCGACCGCGCCCGGACGTCCGAGGTCGCGCTGCACGTGCACGAGCACCCGGCGATGTTCCACGTCTGGATGACCCGCGCCATCCCCGAGGCCGCCCGCACCCGCCACGCCCTGGTCGAGCTGGTCCGGCGGCGAGCCGGCGCCTGAGCCTCAGCGCGCGGCGAGCACCTCGGTGCCGTCCCCCTCGAGCTCGTCCAGGCCGGCGCGGCGGCCGGACAGCACGAGCAGCAGCGAGCTCGCCGGGCCGGTGACCGTCGGGCCGGCGCCGTGGGCGAAGCCGGTGTCGGGCGCCTCGACCCGCAGCCCCTCGACCCGCTGGCGCCCGCCGCCGATCTTGGTGGACGCGCCCACGAGATAGCCGAGCGCCGCGTTCATCGCGTCGGCCGGGTACTCGCCGCGGCCGCCGAGCGGACGCCGCACGTCCTCGCCGTGGGCGAACGCCTCGACGAGCCGGGTCTCGAGCTTCACCGGCGGCGTCTTGGTCAGCGGGACGACCTCGCGCAGCCGCTGCAGCGTCTCGGCCGGCGTGCCCTTCTCGTGCTCGAGCCCCTGCTGGTTCTGCCGGTCGAGGTCGAACCGGGCCCGCGCGAGCCCCTTGGCCAGGTGCCACGTGTCGGTGCGGGCGCAGTCGACCAGGTGCGCGACGACGTCGTGCACCGTCCAGCCCTCGCACGGCGACGGCGTCGCCCACCGCTCGTCGGGCACGCGCTCCAGGAACGCGACGAGCGAGGCACGCTCGGCGTGCACGACCTTCCAGACGTCGACCACGGGCGTCCCTTCCTCGATGACGGAGCCCTCAGCGTAGGGACCGGCACCGACGTCCGGGCTTAGACCGCCGGCTGCTGCTGGGTGATGCAGTGGACGCCTCCGCCGCGGGCGAACAGCGGACGAGCGTCGACGCGGACGACCTCGCGCCCCGGGTAGGCCTGCGCGAGCACCTCGGCGGCGACGTCGTCGTGCGGGTCGTCGAAGCCGCCCATCACCACGCCGCCGTTGCAGACGAGATGGTTGACGTAGCTGTAGTCGACCGGGCCGGTCTCGTCGACGAGCTGCTGCGGCGCCGGCAGGTCGACGACCCGCCAGGTCTCGGGCAGCGCGGCCCGCAGCGTGGCGTCGAGCGAGTGGTCGGGGTGGCGCGGGTCCTGCTGGCGGTGCAGCAGGACGACGCCCGGCTCGGGCATGGCGGCGACGATGTCGACGTGCCCCCGGGTGCCGAACTCGGCGTAGTCGCGGGTGAGGCCGCGTGGCAGCCAGACGACGTCGCGCACGCCGAGGGTGCGGCGCAGCTCGGCCTCGACGTCGGCGGCGGACAGGTCGGGGTTGCGGCCGGGGTCGAGCTGCACGGTGGTCGTGACCAGCACGGTGCCGTCGCCGTCGACGTGGATCCCGCCGCCCTCGTTCACCAGGTCGGACGGCACGAGCGTCGCACCGGCCCACTCGGCGACGCGTCCGGCGACCTGGGCGTCGTGCTCCCAGGACGCCCACGCCTGCCCGCCCCAGCCGTTGAACGTCCAGTCGACGGCCCCGAGCCGGTCGCCGTCGACGACGAACGTGGGGCCGATGTCGCGCATCCACGCGTCGTCCAGCGGCGCCTCGAGCAGCTCGACGTCCGAGCCCAGGTGGTCGCGGGCGACGCCGACGGCGGACGGGTCGACGACCATCCGCACCGGTTCGAACCGCGAGATCGCGTGCGCGACGGACGCCCAGGTGCGGCGGGCCTCGTCGGCGTCCGCGTCGGTCTCGCCGAGCGTGTAGCCGGACGACGGCCAGGCCATCCAGGTGCAGGCGTGCGGCGCGGTCTCGGCCGGCATGGTCCAGGTCATCGCGCTAGCCCCGCGTAGGTGTCGGGACGGCGGGTGCGCAGGAACGGGAACAGCGTCAGCCAGTCGCGGCGCTGGTCGAGGTCGAGGTCGACGACGAGCACGGCCTCCTCGTCGCGCGGCGCCTCGGCGAGCACCCGGCCGTACGGGTCGACGACGAACGACGAGCCGTAGAACCGGATGCGTCCCTCGTCGCCGGTGCGGTTCGGCACGACGATGAACAGCCCGTTGGCGATCGCGTGGCCCACGATCACCTGGCGCCACAGCGGCGCGGTGTCGAAGTCGGGGTGGTCGGGCTCGGAGCCGATTGCCGTGGGGTACGCGAGCACGTCCGCGCCACCGAGCGCGTACATGCGGGCGACCTCGGGGAACCACTCGTCCCAGCAGGTCGGCAGGCCGAGCGCCGCGGGCAGCCCGTCGAGCTGGTGCACCGGGTAGGCGTCCTCGGCCGGGCCGGGACGGAAGTACTTGTCCTCGACGTAGCCCTCGGTGACCGGGATGTGCGTCTTGCGGGTGCGGGCCACGAGGCGTCCGGACGGGTCGACGACGACGGCGGTGTTGAAGCCCAGCCCGTCGCCGGCGTCCGCGCGCTCGTACAGGGACGCGTGCACGTGGACGCCGTGCTCGCGCGCGACCCGGGCGGCGAAGGTAACCGTCGGGCCGTCCTCGAGGCTCTCGGTCAGGTCGGACGCGGCGCCGGCGGGCTCCTCGAACGCCGGGTAGCGCGACAGCGTCAGCTCGGGCAGGAAGACCACGGTGGCGCCCTCGCCGGCCGCGGCGGCGACGCCGTCGGCGAGCACCTCCTGCAGCTCGTCGGCGTCCTCGCGCCAGCGGTGCTGGACGAGCCCGACGCGCAGCGGCTCGCGGGTCGGGGCGTCGACGCGGGCGGGCGACTCCAGGGCGGGGCCGTGGACGAGGTGCGCGGCCGGACCGGACGGACGGGACATGGGTGCCTCGCAGGGATCTAAAACGAATGGTGTTCGTTAGTATGGTGATCGCGGGGCCGGATGTCCATGGTCCCGCCCGACGACGTCCCGAGGAGGCACCGGCGTGGCCCGACCGTCCGTGCCCGTGCTCTCGGTCGCGAAGATCGCCACCGCGGCGCTCGCGATCGTCGACCGCAAGGGCGAGTTCAGCGTCAACGAGGTCGCCAAGGCGCTCGACGTGCGCCCCTCGTCGCTCTACAACCACCTGGCCGGCAAGGCCGAGATCGTCGAGGCGATGCGCTCGCTCGTCTTCCAGGAGCTCGACCCGCCGCCGCTGACCGACACGGACGAGTGGGAGTCCCACCTGCGCGAGCTGCTGCGCCGCTACCGCGACGCGTTCGCCGCCCACCCGCGGCTCGTCCCGCTACTCACCGCGTACACGGTCTCGTCCCCCGACGTCATGGCGCTGTACGAGCAGATGGCGGCGGCCCTCTCGCGCGCCGGCGTGCCGGACGACGAGCTGCTGACCGTCATCACGGTGCTGGACAACCTGGTCATCGGCTCGGCGCTCGACCTCGCCGCGCCCGAGCAGGTCTGGAGCCGCGACGCCGCCCAGGGTCCGCTGCTCGCGGCGGCCATCGAGGCGTCCCCGACCGGACGCGAGCGGGCCGACCGCGCCTTCCAGCTCGGCGTCGACCTCGTGCTCGCCAGCCTGCAGCAGCGGCTCGCCGCGGGGTGAAGGGCGTCAGCCCCGGTAGCTGACGGCGTAGCGCGGGCCGAGCTCGTCCTGGACCCGGTGAGCGAGCTGCTCGCCGAGCTCCTTGATGGCGGTCGCCTCGGCCTCCCGCTGGACACCCTCTCGGTCCACCGATGCGCGGAGCCGACGCCACCGGTCGACGAGCGCCGGCAGCACCGGAAACCGGTCGAAGCGGTCGTCGGACGCGTCCGGGCCCAGGTGCGCCTCCCACCGAGCGGCGAACGCGTGCAGGTCGGCGGTGAGCTCGGGGCTGAGCCCGGCGTCCTCCGGGTCGTCCGGGCCGATGTCGCCGTCGCTCCCCCAAAGCGGGAAGTCGACGCCGTACTCGTTCATCACCCGGACCTCGATCCGGTCCTCGCGCTCGTCCACGGCCCCGATCCTCGCGGACGCAGGTCAGTCCCCGCAGCCGTTCCCCAGGACGTCGCGACGCTGCGCGGTAGCGTCGCGGTCGTGAACCGCCTGCCCCGTCCCAGCACCGTGGACCGTCGCGTCGCGCTGGTGACCGGGGCGATCGCGCTGGTCTCGCTCGTCGCCGTCGCGCTGGTCGCGCACGCGGCACCCGAGTCGGACGTCGTCACGCCCGTCCCGTCCACGACGTCCTGGGTGCTCGGCGGGCTCGTGCTCACCGTCCAGGCAGTCGCACTGCTGTGGCGCCGGGCCGCGCCCGAAGCCGTCCTGCTCGCCACGTCCGCGGGCCTGCTGCTCGCCGCCGTCGTCGGGCTCGGGGACGCGACCGGGCTCGCCCAGCTCGCCGTCCTCGTCGCGGCGTTCACCCTCGGGCTCGCGCAGCCGCTCTCGCGCGCCTGGCCGACGTACCTGGCCGCCGCGGTGCTGCTCGCCGTCGGCGGCACGATCAGCACCCGGGCCGGTGGCGACTCGTACGCGTCCGCGGTCGGCATCGGCATCGCGCAGGCCGTCGGCACGCTGGCGCTCCCCGTCGTCGTCGCGATGGTCGTCGCCGCGCGACGCGAGGTGCGTCAGGCCCGCGAGGGACGTGAGGCGGCGCTGTTGCGCGAGCGCGACGCCCTCGTCCAGGCCGCGATCGCCCGCGAGCGGACGGCCATGGCGCGCGAGCTGCACGACATCGCCGCGCACCACCTGTCCGGCATCGCGGTGATGACCGCCGCGATCGGCACCCAGATCGACTCCGACCCCGCGGCCGCGAAGGCGTCCGTCGCCCAGGTGCGGCGGCAGACCACGTCCGTCCTGCGCGACCTGCGCAGCCTGGTCGGCCTGCTGCGCGAGGGCGACGCCGGCCCCGGCGAGGTGCGGCCGGAGTCGCTCGCCGGCATCAGCGCGCTGGTCGACGACGCGGTCTCGGCCGGACGCGACGTGGGCCTGACGGTGCTCACCGGTGAGCGTCCGCTCGGTCACGGTGTCGGACCTCTCGCCCAGCTCGCGGCCTACCGGATGGCGCAGGAGTCGCTCGCCAACGCGGCCCGGCACGCGCCCGGCTCGCGCGTCGAGGTGACCGTGGACGACCGTGACGCGGCCGCCGTGGTGGTCACCGTGGCCAACGACCGCTCCCCCGTCGCGTCCGTCGACGCCGGTGGCGGCGGGTTCGGGCTCGTCGGCATGCGCGAGCGAGCCGAGCTCACCGGCGCCCGCGTGGACGCCGGACCCACCGACGACGGCGGCTGGCGGGTCGTCCTGCGCGTCCCGCGCGACCACGACGCCGACGCCGACACCGACTTCCACCCGAGGGAGGACGCATGATCCGCGTCGTCATCGCCGACGACCAGGCGCTCGTCCGCGCCGGGCTCAAGACGCTGCTGGACGCCGAGCCCGACATCGAGGTCGTGGCCGTCGCCGCCGACGGACGCGAGGCGGTCGCGGCGGCGCGCGAGCATCGACCGGACGTCGTCTGCATGGACATCCGCATGCCCGGTCAGGACGGCATCAGCGCCACCCGCCAGCTGTGCGGCCCGGGCGTCGCCGACCCGATCCCGGTGCTCGTGCTGACGACGTTCGACATCGACGACTACCTGTTCGGTGCGCTCGAGGCGGGCGCGTCCGGCTTCCTGCTCAAGGACTCCGAGCCCGAGGTGCTGGTCGGCGCCGTCCGCACCGTCGCCGCCGGCAACGGGACGCTCGACGACGCACTGACCAAGCGGGTGCTGCGCGAGGTGGTGACCCGCCGCGAGATCGTCCCGGTGACGGCCGGACGCGCGTCCGAGCTGCTCACTGCCCGCGAGCTGGACATCCTGCTGCTGCTCGCCCAGGGCCTGTCGAACGACGAGATCGCGGCCAAGCTGGTGCTGGAGACGTCCACGGTGAAGTCGCACCTGGCCCGGATGATGCCCAAGCTCGGCGTCCGATCGCGGCTCCAGGCAGTCGTCTGGGCCTACCAGAACAAGGTCGTCGCCATCCCCGAGTGAGGGGTGGAACTATTCCCCCTCGTTAGCGGCGCCTCTCGGCCTACGGTGAGCCATGCTCACTGTCGATGAGATCGAGGAACTCCTTCGCCTGGGTCATGAGACCCGCCCATTCGAAGTGAAGGGGCCTGGAAACCTGGGGTCGAAGCCGTTCTGCGCCAAGGTGGCACGCGCGGCTATGGCGCTGGGAAATCTTACGGACGGCGGAACTTTGGTCCTCGGCGTCAACGATCAAGACCTCCCATCGATGGCGCCGGGACTGTCTTCCGATCAGGCCGAGCAGTGGTCCAAGTTCGACG
Source organism: Aeromicrobium massiliense JC14 (assembly GCF_000312105.1). GTDB lineage: Bacteria > Actinomycetota > Actinomycetes > Propionibacteriales > Nocardioidaceae > Aeromicrobium > Aeromicrobium massiliense. The sequence goes on along the minus strand of NZ_HE978637.1, from coordinate 193,102 downwards.
ACGTCGCTGACGCTATCGCCCGTTACAGCGACCCTCCGGTCAAGTTCGGGTTGAGAATCGAACAGCTTTCCAACGGCAACACGATCTGCGTCCTGGACATCGAGGAGTTCGAGCTTTCGCCTCATATCTGTAAGCGGGACCTCCCCGGAGAGTTGGTTGCAGGACAGTTGTACGTCCGCCCCAGAGGGAAACCGCGATCCACCAATGTCCCCGACTCGGCCGAGATGAGAGAAGTCCTCGACCTCGCCACGGCAAAGGCCTTGCGCCGATACATCTCCACGCTTTCTGATGCAGGCCTGCTTACCTCGACTAGACCGGTGGAGGTGTCAGACGAATCCCGCTTCGACGACGAGCGCGACCGCGCCTGGCGATTGGGCGAATCCCCACTGCGGGCGGATGGCCCGACCACAAGCTACTTCGACGCCGCTGTTCGTCCTGGTCCATACGAGAACCGCCGAATCCCGCCGGCGGAACTCATGAACTTCATGACTTCACACACTGTCCGTCTCCGCGGGTGGCCCGTTCCATTCATTGAACAAGCCACCCCATTGCGCGCAGCGTCCTGCCTTGGACAAGACGAGTCGACCCGCTCCGAGTCATGGCGTCTTTGCAGCAGCGGACAGTTCTTGCATCGCCGGATGTTTGCTAGCGATATGCACGACGTTCCCAGTTTGAAGCCGCGCCGAAGCCAAGCCTCAGCCGTAATCGCAGTCTGGGATGTGCTTCTGTACTTCGTCGAGCTCGCCGAGCTCGGATCACGTTTCGCCGTAGCGACGGGCTGCAGCACGGTAGATTTCACGGTAACACTCCGCGGCGTTGACGGTCGGGAACTAGTGGCGGGCGATTGGCGACGGGAGCTGGTCTCTAACCCGGTATTCCACGGACACGAGATTGAAGCGCGCGTGACAGCGGAGGCTCCTGCGCTTATCGCTTCGCCAACACAGTTTGCTATCGACCTCACACAACAAGTCCTCGAGAACTTCGGGGTTTCGATTCCGGAGAGCGCTCTCGACGATTGGCAGGCTGAGATCCTGCGGCGGCGATGACAGACACCTAGCAACTGCGCCTACCGCCCTTCCATCGAAGGATGCAACTCCCCGATCTCCGTCCTGAGCGGCTCGATGGCGGGGTGCCGGAATTCCTAGGTTCGTGGTGTCCCACCACCGCGACCGAGGAGCCCTCGTGTTCACCTCCACGTCCGACCCCAGCACCGCCGCGCCCGTGCCGCAGAGCACGGCCGCGCTGCGCCTGCTGGACGTCCACAAGTCCTACCCCGGCCCGGTCGGCGCGGTCGCCGCGCTGCGCGGCGTCTCGCTGACCCTGCCCGCCGGATCGTTCACCGCCGTCATGGGTCCGTCGGGCTCGGGCAAGTCGACGCTGCTGCACTGCGCCGCCGGTCTCGACACCCCCACGAGCGGACGCGTCATCGTCGGCGACCGCGACATCAGCGCGCTCAAGCCGGACGACCTGACGCGCTTCCGCCGCGACCACGTCGGCTTCGTCTTCCAGGCCTACAACCTCGTGCCGCACCTGAGCGTGGCCGACAACGTCCGGCTGCCGATGATCCTGGCCGGACGCGACGCCGACCCGCGCTGGCTCGAGGACCTGCTGGACGCCGTCGGGCTCGACGGCAAGGCCGACCGGCGTCCCGGCGAGCTGTCCGGCGGGCAGGCGCAGCGGGTCGCGATCGCGCGGGCGCTGTACTCGCGGCCGACGGTCGTGTTCGCCGACGAGCCGACCGGGGCGCTCGACGCGCGCACCGGTGAGGCCGTCCTGACGCTGCTGCGCGACACCGCCCGCCGGCTCGGTCAGACCGTCGTCGTCGTGACCCACGACGCGAAGGTCGCCGCGGCCGCCGATCAGGTGCTGTTCCTGTCCGACGGACGCCTGGTCGACATGCTCACGAGCCCGACCGCGCAGGCCGTCGCGGACCGCATGCTGGGGCTCGAGCGATGAGCGCCACGTGGCAGCTGGCCCGCTCGGGCGCGAGGGCGCACCTGCCGAGCCTGGTCGGCCCGTTCGTGGTGCTGGCGCTCGCAGGCGTGCTGGTGTCGGGCGCGGGAGTGCTCGTCGAGTCCGGGCTGCGGACCGGCGGTGACGCGGGGTTCCTCGTCGCGCTGGCCAGCTCGTTCTCGGGCACGGCGCTGCTGCTCGTCATCTTCGTCGTCTCGTCGACGGTCTCGCTCGCCCTGCGCCAGCGTCAGCGCGACTTCGCGCTGCTGCGTGCGGTCGGCGCGACGCGCGGTCAGGTGCGCCAGCTGGTGAGCCGCGAGGTCACGCTCATCACCCTCGTCGCCGCGCCGCTCGGCGGTCTGGTCGGCCTGCTCGCGGTCGGACGTCTGACGCCGATCCTGGAGTCGTCCGGCATGGTCGACCCCGGCTTCGAGCTGTCCCTCTCCCCCGTGCCGGTGCTGAGCGCGTTCGTCCTGCTGCTGCCGGTCGCGTACCTCGCGGCGCGGCTGGCGACCCGCTGCACCCTGCGCACGTCCCCGACGGCGGCGGTGGCGCAGAGCGTCGTGGAGCCGGCCGGCATCGGACCCGTCCGCCGCACGTCCGCGCTCGTCGTCGCCGGACTCGGGCTCGTCGCTGCGTTCAGCCCCGTGTTCGTGCCCGGCACGATCGGCGCCGCCTTCGCTGCGGTGTCGGCGTTCCTGCTCATCGGTGCCGCGGCACTGGCCGGACCAGTCCTCGTCGCTTGGCTCGTCGGCGTCCTGTCGCGCCTGCCCGGCGGACCGGCCACGCAGCTCGCCCTGGCCAACACGCGCGGCTTCTCGCGCCGGCTGACGCTGGTCGTCGTCCCGCTCGCGCTGGCGCTAGGCGTCGGCACCGTTCAGGCGACGGTCGACGAGACCGTCGCGGTCGCCGGCACCCGTCAGCTCGAGGACGGGATGAAGGCGGACGCGATCGTCACCGGCGACTTCGACGCCGCCACCGTGGAAGCGGTGTCGTCCGCCCCCGGCGTGGACGCCGCGGTGCCACTCTCCTCCGTGTCTGCGCAGGTGATGCTCGACGAGGAGGACGCGTTCATGGGCGCCCTGGCCTGGGAGCCGCTGCAGGTGCGGGCGCTGCCCGCCGGCGGCGTCGACGGACTGCTCGACCCGGACGTCGTCGACGGCTCGCTTGCCGCGCTGAGCGAGCCGGACACCGTCGCCATCAGCCGCGACGCGAAGTTCGAGGCGATGAAGGGCATCGGCGACGAGCTCACGTTCCGCTGGGACGACGGCAAGCCCGTGCGCGCCACCGTCGTGGCCATCTACGACCGCGGACTCGGCTTCGGCGATTACCTGACCGGTGAGGCGACCCCGGCCGCGCACGGCGTGGACGCCCGCCCGGACACCCTGCTGCTCCGCACGTCCGACGCCGGCGCTGCTGCCGTCGCGGACTTCGGCGTCACCGTCACGGACGAGCAGGAGTACGTCGCCACCGCGGTGTCGGCAGGTGACGGCGAGCGCGACCTGTCGACCGTCCTGCTCCTGTGCCTGCTGGTCTTCGTCCTGGTCGCCGCCGCGAACGCCCTGGTGCTGGCCACCGCCGGCCGCCGCGACGAGTTCACCCTGCTCTGGCGCACCGGCGCGACCCGCCACCAGCTCCGCCGCATGCTCCTCGTCGAGTCCCTGGTGATCGCGGTTTGCGCCTGGCTCATCGGCACCCTGGCGATCATCCCCGCGATCCTCGGCGTCAGCGCGGGACTGCTTGGGTTGGCTGTCCCACCGACCGACTGGACGACGTGCATCACTATGGCCATGACGGTGGTTGTGGTTCCGATCTCAGCCGCCCTGAGCTGCCTGATGCCCCGCCACGAACAAGATGGTCACGTGCCTTCCCTCGCGCTGTTCAAACACCCTGGGGGCACTACCGGGCAACGCCGGGCGGCCAGATGACTCTTACACTCTTGCCTAAGCTGGCTGCGAACTCGACGATGTCTCCGGTACCTCCGACACCGCGAGAAGGCTCGCCGTCCCAGACCGCGATCAGCGTCTCGCAGGTACTTACCATCAATTGTCCAGCCGATAAGTACGCTTCTTCCGACGGTTCCCGAAAATCGAGAACGTCTACACGAGAAGCCTGCCCGAGTAGCCGCTCGTAGGTTTCCACGGATTGCTCATCAAAAGTCTGGCGATAACCCTGGCTGGGAATTATCGCGTGCAACTCAGCCCCGGCGCACAGCAGGATGTCGGCGACTAGCGAATCCGCGCCTTCTGCTAGTGAACAGACGACCGTAATTCCAAGGCCGTCGGGGTACCACTCGTGGAGTCGCTCCTCGACCAATTCGGCGGCGATGCGCGGAAGTTTTTGATGGCCGGTAACACCGATACGGTTCGAGGTTGCCGAGTCGGAAGTCACAATCTACCTTCACGATTGACTTGATGATAGTGACGACCCAACGCCGTGAGTTCACACGCGCCGGAGTTCATCGCAGCGAAGTACAGATGATCCTCTTCCACCGGTTCCACCAAGCGCGACGCTCTCGCCTTCTGCAGAAGGCGGAAGATGGCCTCGTTCTCCTCGTGCTTCGGATCTTCCGTCGGCTCATAGGAGGGGTTCAGGGGGTACCGCGAGAATGCATGCTCGAAGAGGTTGAGAATCCGTCGTAGATCGCCCGAACTTAGAATAGGTTCGCACTTCCGAAGTTCCAGTGGCCGGCTGATATTGGCCTTGAATGTCGGTCGCTGCTCCCATGCGCCGAACGACTCAGAAACGTACGCGTACAGATTTCCCAGATCGACGCTGCCGAGCGTGTCCGCGGCCCCGCCGTCGAGCGCTCCCTCCACAAAGGTTGAAAAGAGTCCCCGTCTTGCTTCAGTTTCGGCTGATGTCTGGTCACCTCGGCTCGCGGCCAGAATACTCAAACCTGGCTTCAAAGTCGCGCCGTCGGAGGCGAGCGCAGGCACGTTGCCAGCACCACCGGCGAAGCAACAGTCTAGGAGAATCACAACCTCCTGAAGGGGGGAGGATGCAATCATCCCCAACACGTCGCTGAATGCCACGCCCGGAGAATTTTCGGTCCCATCGCTGGTGCAGAGCACGACATCATTAACGTTCTTTCCCCCGTGGCCGGCGAAGAAAAACAGCGCGGAGTCGGCGCCCGGGGCGAGAAGGCGACCGATAGCGCCGATCAGTTCATCTCGTGTTAGGTCGGTCTCTGTGACGCACTCAAAATTTGGCTCACCGTTCTCGTGACGGGCGAGCAGCGGTTGCAACGCCTTAACATCTTCGACACAGCCACTCAAGTTTCCAAACGACTTATACGTGTCATTGCCGACCAACAGTGCGCGCTTCATGATCAGAGAGAGTCGATGAAATTGGCGATGTTATCCCAGGTCCAACTCACGCACTTCGCGCTACCCAGCTCCGTCGGCTTGGTCCGGTAGCCGTCTTCGATCCACACGCCAAGAACCGGTACTTGCTCTTCTACCGCGCACTCAATTTCCCAGAGCTGGCCATCTGCGTCCGGGGTGCTGCTACTGATTAGCGCGATAACCCCGTCGGAACGACGCACTCGCGTGCGCACGCGGTCCTTCCAAGCGGTCTCATAAGGTTGCTTAACCGCCATATCAGTCCAGTCGTACGGCGTATTACCAAGTTTCCGTTGACCAATGAAGAGGTTCTTGGACGTCTCGTCCTCTTTCGCAAATGCCAAAAACACAGTTTTGCGCTGTTCCACGGTGGGCCTCCTGGTGACGTGAGTGTCTGGGGACATGGAAGCACGGACCGGTGTCGCCTGGACCGCTTCGCGCCGTGGCCACGTAGCGGATCGGATGAGCACCTGACGGGCAGCAGGTCACCTGCATAGGCGGAGTCGCGAATTAATGACTCGTCCCGACGCTTCTCCCGACCCTTGACCTTGACGCAGGGGCAACCCTTCAGGCTCCCTGCATGACCACTGACACACCCACTTCCGCCATCGAGGTCCGGGGCCTGGAGAAGTCGTTCGGGGACGTCCACGTGCTGCGCGGGGTCGACCTCGACGTCGCCCGCGGCAGCATCTTCGCCCTGCTCGGCTCCAACGGTGTCGGCAAGACCACGCTCGTCAAGATCCTCGCGACGCTGCTGAAGTCCGACGCCGGCACCGCCCGCGTCGCCGGCTTCGACGTCGCCAACGATCCCGCTCGCGTCCGCGAGTCGTTCAGCCTCACCGGGCAGTTCGCCGCCGTGGACGAGATCCTCACCGGACGCGAGAACCTCGCCCTCGTCGCCCGGCTGCGGCACCTGCCCGACCCCGGCGCCGTCGCCGACGAGCTGCTCGACCGCTTCTCGCTCACCGAGGCAGGCGGACGCCGCGCCGGGACGTACTCCGGCGGCATGCGGCGCCGGCTCGACATCGCCATGAGCCTCATCGGCGACCCGCCGGTCGTCCTGCTCGACGAGCCCACCACCGGCCTCGACCCGCAGGCACGGCAGGAGGTCTGGGCCACGGTCGAGCGGCTCGCGTCCGGCGGCGCCACCGTGCTGCTCACCACCCAGTACCTGGAGGAGGCCGAGCGGCTCGCCGACCGCATCGCGATCCTGCACCGCGGCCGCATCATCGCCGACGGCACGCTCGCCGAGCTCAAGGCGCTGCTGCCGCCCGCACGCGTCGAGTACGTCGAGAAGCAGCCGACGCTCGAGGAGGTCTTCCTCGCCATCGTCGGCGACGACCCCGCCGCGCCGGCCGACTCCCCCACCACCACGAAGGAGCAGTGACATGACCACCCACTTCGCCGGCGACACCGCCGCCCTGACCGGCCGGTCGCTGCGCCACATCCTGCGCAGCCCCGACACGATCATCACCACCGCGGTCATGCCCGTGGCGATGCTGCTGCTGTTCGTCTACGTCTTCGGCGGCGCGATCGAGGGTGACACCGGCAGCGAGTCGTACGTCGCGTACCTGCTGCCGGGCATCCTGCTGATCACCGTCGTCTCGGGCATCTCGTACACCGCGTTCCGGCTCTTCACGGACCTGTCCGCCGGCATCTTCGAGCGCTTCCAGACGATGCCGGTCGCGCGCTCGTCCGTGCTGTGGGCGCACGTGCTGACGTCCCTGGTGGCCAACGCGGTCGCGCTCGTCGTCGTCATCGCGGTGGCGCTGCTGATGGGCTTCCGCTCCGGCGCGAGCCCGCTCGCCTGGCTCGGCGTCGTCGGCATCCTGGCGCTGTTCACGCTGGCGCTGACCTGGCTGGCGGTCATCCCCGGCCTCACCGCCAAGTCCGTCGACGGCGCCAGCGGCTTCGCCTACCCGCTGCTGTTCCTGCCGTTCCTCAGCTCGGCGTTCGTCCCGACCGACACCATGCCCGCGCCGGTCGCCGCGTTCGCCGAGCACCAGCCGGTCACGTCCATCGTGGACGTCCTGCGCAGCCTGCTCGCCGAGCAGCCGGTCGGGGACGAGCTGTGGATCGCACTCGCCTGGTGCATCGGACTGCTCGCGGTGGCCTACTGGGGCGCGATGGCGGTCTTCCACCGGCGCTCGGCCTGAGGCAGGGTGTCGCCATGCTGACGATCGGACAGCTCGCCACCTACGCCGGCGTCACGCCGCGCGCGGTGCGGCTGTACCACCAGAAGGGCCTGCTGCCCGAGCCCGAGCGGGACGTCTCGGGGTACCGCCGGTACGGCGCCGAGGCCGTCGTCGAGCTCATCCGCATCCGGGCGCTCGCGGACGCCGGGGTGCCGCTGGCCCGGGTGCGCGAGCTGCTCGGGGCGGACGAGGCGACGTTCGCGGCGGCGGTCGACGACATCGACCGCCGCCTGCGGCGCGAGATCGCCCAGAAGCAGGAGCACCGCCGCCGCATCGCCCGGCTCGCCGCCGGCGACAGCCTCGCGCTGCCCGCCGAGGCCGTCGCCTACCTGGACCGGCTGCGCAAGCTCGGTCTGCACGACCGGATGGTCGACGCCGAGCGGGACGCCTGGATCCTCGTCGCCGCCCAGCTGCCCGAGCACATGACGATGCTCATGGACCTCAAGCAGGCCCAGCTCGACCAGCCCGGCGTCGTGGAGATGTACCGCGACCTGTGGGACATCGTCGACTGGACGCCGGACGACCCGCGCCTGCCCGCCGTCGCCGACAAGCTCGTCGCGATCTTCGAGGCGTCCCCGGAGCCCGACGGCGACGAGGACGACTTCCCGCTCGCCCCCGAGCTCATCGCGTTGCTGGATCGCGTCTTCATCGACTCGGTGCCGTGCGGCCGCGAGCTGATGCGGCTGATCGAGCAGCGCGGCTGGACGGGTTGGACGCACCTGAAGCGGGTGCCGGTGCGGGTGGGGTGAGTTCGCCGAACACGGCTCACCATCGACCCGTCACGCTTAGCATCGTCGAGGATTCCGCAAGCCATGCGGCTCCGGCAGGACCCACGCGAGGAGCGGACTTGAACGACGAGATTCAGCTGATCAGCGACGGAGATGGCTTGGCCGTCATCGGCGACCCCAACGCCGTGGAGCAGTTCCTCGTCTCGGAGAACCTGACGTCCCAGGCCGTCGCCATGCCGAAGCTGAGCACCGTCCTGGGTGCCGGCAGCAGCGCCGCGCAAGCCGGATCACAGGTCGCCGCGAACTCTGGTAGGTGGCTCAAGCTGACGGCGGAGTCGGCCGAGCAGGTCAAGAAGTACGGGCTCATGCAGGGCAAGGACCCCGGCGTCACTCACGCGATGGTGGGAAAGCCCGGTGCCGTGAAGTCGTGGCTCCAGGTCTCCAAGGCACCCGGCTCGATCGCCGCGAACCCCGCGTTGCTCGCCGGTGCTGCCGGTGTCATGGCGCAGCTCGCGATGCAGCAGACGATGAGCGAGCTGACCGACTACCTCGCCACGATCGACGAGAAGGTCGACGACCTGCTGCGTGCCCAGAAGGACGAGGTCATCGCCGGGATGATCGGTGTCGGGCTCGACATCGACGAGGCCATGGTCATCCGCGAGCACGGCGGCGGTGTCAACGAGGTCACCTGGTCCAAAGTCCAGGCCTCGTCAGCGACCATCGCCCGCACTCAGGCGTACGCCCTGCTCAGGCTCGATGCTCTCGCCGACAAGCTCGAGAGCCAGTCGGGCATCCGCGGACTGGCCGACACCGCCGAGAAGATCGAGGCGGACGTGCAGAGCTGGCTCGCCGTGCTCGCCCGCTGCTTCCAGCTGCAGGACGCGATCGCCATCCTCGAGATCGACCGCGTGGCCGAGGCATCACCGGAGGGCCTCGACGGACACCGGCGCGGGCTGCGCGCCGCCCGCCAGAAGCGACTCGACAGCATCACCCGGTCGACCCACGGCCTGCTCGCACGCATGCAGACAGCCGCGACGAAGGCGAACACGAAGGTGCTGTTTCACCCGTCTGCCTCGCCCACGGTCGTGAACTCCACCGAACGAGTCTCAGAAGTCGTGTCGGAGCTTCACGGACGGCTCGGGATCGAGTCCGAGCGATCCGCGCTCGAGGCGCGTCCCTGGTCGGACGCTGCCACGGACGTCAGGGACCGCATGCTCGAGGCCGGCTCAGGAGGCTTCGATGCCTCCAAGCGACTCGGCACTCATGCGATCGTCCGGGCGCGATCGGCGAAAGACAAGGTGTCACGTCGTGTCAGCGAGCGCGGCACACGAAAGAACGGCGACGAGTCGTCGGCAGATGAGGACTGACGAAGGCCCTTGGCATGGAGTACTGGGAGGCCTTCGCGGACCTGAGGGCCGTCGACCTGACCGAGTCGTGGGTCCTCGAGATCGTGCCGTCATCGGCAGGCGTCGCGTTCTTGATGGACGTGGTGCTGACTCCCGATCACCCTGACTATCGGGCACCGCGTACCGGCGAGCAGCACTGCTATCGCCGCGGATGGATGGTCGTACACAGCGAGGACGCCGAACTCGCTCTGTCGGGGAATCGGCCAGCCATCGACGCGAACGGTGAGCTCGATCTCGGCCAGATCGACGCCTTCGGGCCCGCTGACCGTGATGGATCCTGGGTGCTCGATGGTAGCTGGGGACGGTTGGAGGTTCAGCACCCGACTGTCGTGCTGACGTTCGAGCCGAGCTGAGCCGCGGGCTGGTCGCTCGCGACTGACCAATCGCGTCAGCCCATCAGGTCGCGCAGCATGGTGTCGGACGCGAACAGGGCGTCACGGTCGTGGGTGGACGTGCTCGCCAGGAGCTCGTCGGCACCGGTGCGCTCGGCGAGCTGCTCGAGACGCTTGCGGACGGTGGCGGGGCTCCCGGCGACGGCGCGGTCGAGCGACTCCTCGACGCGGCGGCTGACGATGTCCGGCCAGTCACGCGAACGAATGTCCGCCACTGACTCGAGCGGTCCGAACTCCCCCGTCTGCCGCGACATCGCCATCGCGTACGCCTCGGGCAGCGCGAGCTCGCGTGCGGTCGCGTCGTCGTCGGCGACCGTGACGTCGAGCGAGATCGTGACCGACGGCTCGCTCCCCTCGTGCGGCTGGAACGTCCGGCGGTAGCGCGCCAGGACGTCCGGCAGCTCGTCGGAGTCGAGCACGGGACCACCGAGGACGACCGGGAGGCCGAGTCGCGCGGCGATGTCGATGCCGCGACCGGTCGCGAGTAGGTGCATCTGCACGGGTCCGGAAGCGGGACGGGCGGTGACGCCGCCGGTGCCGTCGAGATACGAGCGCAGCTCGACCAGGTCGTCCTCGAACTCGTCCACGGCATCCAGCTCGCGGCGCAGTGCCCGCCGGACGGGCGGGGTGAAGCCGAGCGAGCGTCCGAGTCCGAGATCGACACGTCCGGGGTGCAGCGCCTCCAGGACCAGGAACTGCTCGGCCACGACGAGCGGCTGGTGCAGCGGCAGCATCACGCCGCCGGAACCGATCCGGATGCGGGACGTCGCGGCGCCGACTGCGGCGACCAGCACCGCCGGCGTGCCGGACGCGATGCCGGGGACGGCGTGGTGCTCGGCGACCCAGAACCGCTCGTACCCGAGCTGCTCGGCGTGCGCCGCCCGGGCGATCGTCCCCTCCAGCGCCTCGGCGTCGGGACGTCCGGCGCGGGTCCGGGAGCGGTCGAGCAGCGAAAGCCTCACGTTAGGGGCAACGCGTTCGAGCGCGTAGCGCTTCCCTTGCAGAGCCTGACAGAGAAATTCGGACCGTCAGATTCTGGAGCGGGCAGAATCCAGCCATGGGTACCGACAAGTACGGGCTACCGCAGGGAGTCCTGGGACCATTGCCCGACGACTTCTTCTCCTGTCTGGGACGGGTTGTCTGCGTCTCGGCAGTGCTTGAACAACAACTCGAGGCGCTCTACGAGCAGATGGCCCTGCGGGGGTCGCCGGTGGGCAAGCAGCTTCCTGCATCTGAATGCGTTCAGAGATGTCTGAAACTCGTTGAGGAACTCCCTGCGTACGCCCGGCCTCGTGTGCATGAGTATCTGGTCGCCGTCGAGGGGGTACTAGATAAACGAAACTCTCTTGTCCACAGCGCGTACCCGACGGCTACTGACGGCACCGTCTGGGGGCACAAACCATCGCGCAAGTCCGCAGGCGGATCGTTCGACGCGATCACCATCGATGTCCCAGCACTGATCGTCGCGATTGGCGAGATGGGAAATCTGGCAACAGACTTCGGTTCTGTCCTGGCGCTCTGCGGGAATCGTGTTCGCTGACTCATCCCTCACTCAGCTGCCGAAGACCTTCGCCACCGTCTCGGCCGCGCGGTACCCCTCGGACACGCCCTCGAGCAGGACGACGTTCGACTGCGCGTGCTCGGTGCGCAGCGGCAGGATCGCCTGATAGGCCGGCGACGCGTACCAGTCGCGCGCCGCCTGCACCGACGGGAAACCGATGAGAATGACGTCGCCGACCGGCGGCCCTTCGAGCACCTCCGCGGTCGTGCCGTGCACGAGGAACTCGCCGCCGAACGGCGCCATGGTCGCCTCGATCTCCTCCAGGTAGCGACGGATGTCCGGCCCCAGACGCACCCCGCGCAGGTGCCCGATCGCGTACCCGCGGCGTCCGCTCACGCCGGCACCCGGTCGAGGAAGCCACGGACGTCCCGGATGCGTCCGTCGTCGTCCAGCATCAGCACGTCGAACCCGACGACGACCGGCTCCTGCCCGGCCGGTCCGAGCCCCCAGGTGAAGCGCACCTGCTGGTGGTGCGCGTCGGCCTCGGACGCGCGGGTGAACACGAAGCCGGGGAACTGCGCGTGGACGGCGTCGATGAGCGCACTCATCGCCTCGCGTCCCTCGACCGCGGCCATGGGGTCGACGTAGACCAAGTCCGCCGCCCAGTGCTCGGCCAGCAGCCGGTCGCGCTCGGACCCGGTCGCGTTCCACGTCGCCAGGTACTGCTCGGTCACGTCACTCATGAGGATCTCCTTCCGACATCGGCCGGCGATCGGCCCGACACCAGGAGCCTCGTGCCGTCGCGGCGGACGGTCCATGACCTCCGAGGTCATGGGCGGTGGACTCGCGCGTCCCTAGGCTCACCGCCATGACACTGCTCGCCACCGTCGAGGACGCGCCCCCGGCCGGGGTCGGGCCGATGCTGCGCACCTGGCGCGAGCGTCGCCGCTTCAGCCAGCAGGAGCTGTCGAACCTGTCGCGCGTCAGCACCCGCCACCTCAGCCGGGTCGAGACCGGCCGCGCCCGACCGACCGCCGACATGGTGCTGCACCTCGCCGACCACCTGGAGGTCCCGCTGCGCGAGCGCAACGCGATGCTGCTCGCCGCCGGGTACGCGCCGCGGTTCCACGACCAGCCGCTCGACGACGGCTCCGTCGCGGACGTCATGGACGGCCTACGTCACCTGCTCGACGCCCACCTGCCGTACCCGGCGCTGCTGCTCGATGACGCGTGGGACGTCGTCGACGCCAATGCCGCGGTGGACGCTCTGCTGGTCGGATGCTCACCGGCGCTGCTCGAGCCGCCGCTCAACGTGCTGCGGATCTGCCTGCACCCGGACGGCATCGGCGCCCGCATCCGCAACCGCGACGACTGGGCCGCCCACCTGTTCCACCAGGTCGCACACCGGGCCGCGCACACCCATGACCCGCGGCATCGCGCACTCGTCGAGGAGGTCACCGGCTACCTCGGCGGGACGCCCTCACCGCCACGCACGTCCGGACCCGTCCTCACCCTCGAGCTCGAGACGGACGCGGGCGTGCTGCGCTTCTTCAGCACGTCCGCCCAGCTCGACACCGCCACGGACGTCACCCTCGCCGGCCTGCACCTGGAGACGTTCCTCCCCGCCGACGCCACCACCCGCGCCGCCTTCGGCTGAGGCGCTACTCCGCCGCGTGGACGCGGCGCGACCAGTCCTGCAGCGCGGCCGCGACGAGCGTCGGCTGCTCGAGCTGCGGGTTGTGACCGGCGTCGTCGAGCAGCAGGTACGTGGCCCGCGGGTAGTGCTCGAGCAGGGCGAGCTGGTCTCGGAAGCCGACGATGTGATCCTGGCGTCCGGTGACGATGAGCGTCGGCGCCTCGCACGGCTCCACGAGGGACGTCTCCGGCATGTCCAGCACGTAGTTCTCCCACAGCCGCGCACCTGCCTCCGCGTCGGCGACCCGGACGCCGGGCAGGACGGTGTCGCGGAACAGCTCCCAGACGTCGCGCACCTGACGCGTCGTGAGGCCCTCGAACTCCAGGCGGTCGCCGGCGTCGAGCGATGCGACCAGCTCCTCGTCGCGCTCACGCACCTAGAACGGCGGCAGCGAGCGACGCGACGGGACCGGATCGACCACCGGAGCGAGCAGCGCGAGTCCGCGCACCTGGTCAGGCATCGCGGCGACGACGTGCCGGGCCAGCAGTCCGCCGAGCGAGCTCGCGATCAGCGCGAACGGACGATCGCCGACGACGTCGCGCACCGTCGCGACCGTCCAGTCGGCCAGCTCGGGCAGGCCACCCGGTGCGTCCAGCGCCGGGGTGCGCCCGAAGCCGGCGAGGTCCGGGTAGATCCGCTCCCACCCGCCCGACGCGGCCAGCACGTCGTCCAGGCCGAGCAGCATCCGGTGGTCGACGCCGTTGCCGTGCAGCGCGACGAGCGGCATCCCCTCGCCCCGTCGCACGACGTGGGCAGCGGGCCGGGCTCGGGGTGCGTCCGTCATGACGCCATGGTGCCGTGCCACAGGGGTGCTAGGCCTAGCACCTCGTTGTGGCGACGCGCCTACGCCGCGAAGTCGTCGCCGAGGGCCGTCACGACGTGCGGGACGTCGACCATCTCGGCCTCCGCCGCGATCGCGACGTCGAACGCGCGAGCCAGCACCTGCTGGGCGTCCTCGTCGTAGGGCACCAGGTCCTGAACGGGTTCCGCGGCGGAATCCAGGACGGTTCTCAGGAGCAGGTCCGTCGAAACGCCCCATCTCTCTGACGCAATGTCATACGGTCCCGATGAGCAAAGGACGATGAATCATGGGAACGACCGTCGCCGATTGGTACCGCGACCCGACTGGACGTTACGAGTTTCGCTACTGGGACGGCGCTCGATGGACCGAGCACGTGGCTACGAACGGTCAGCGTCATCAGGACGCCCTGCCTCCTCAACCGGCGGTAGGCGAAACGGACAAGGCCCAGCCGACGCACGAAACACCAGTTGCGGAAGCCCCGGCCATCGATGAGCCAGACCCGATGCCGTCCGCGGCAACTCGTGAGCCCGAGAAGGTCACGGCATTCAACGCCAAGAAGATCGCGACAAAGCTTCAGTCCGAAAACGCCCGTCTCACCCGTCTGTTGGCGGAGTTGGGTGCCCTAGACGCGGTCGAGCGCGCGACACGGATCGCAGAGCAGCAAGAGCTCGAGACCGCTTTGCGGGCAGAAGTCCAGGAACTTTCTGCTGAGAAGGAGCGGGTCGAGTCCGACATCTTGGTGGCCCGCGACCGAATCTCGCTGGAGGAGCTCGGGCTCTTCGACTTCGAGCATCCAGCGGAAGCCTCGGCTAGCCTTGCAACCGAGCTTGAAGCGCTCCGCTCCCAGATCCGCCAGGCCAACAAGATCGGCACCGCGATCACGGCCACGTCCGGCTTCACGTTCAACGGCTCGACGGCGAAGGGCAAGACTTTCGTCAATCAGATGAGCCGGATCATGCTCCGTGCCTACAACGCCGAGGCGGAGAATGCAGTCAAGAGCGTCAAGGCTGGCAATCTAGCCTCCGCGCAGAAGCGGCTGTCGGTTGCGCGTGAACAGATCGCCAAGCAGGGCACCATGATCGATCTCGCGGTGACCACGCGCTACCACCACCTTCGACTCCTAGAGCTGGAGCTTGCCGCCCGGCATCTGAAGGCCGTCGCGACTGCCAAGGAGCTCGAACGCGAGCGTCGCGCTGAGCTGCGTGAGCAGAAGGCTCTAGAGGCCGAGATCACCCGCGAGAAGGAAAGGCTCGAAAAGGAGCGCGCGCACTACACGAACTCCATCGAACGCCTTCGCGCTGCCGGCGATGAGGACGGCGCACTCAAGCTCGAGTCGGAGCTCGTACGCATCGACGCGGCAATCGCCGAAGCGGACTACCGCGTTGCGAACATCCGCGCCGGTTACGTCTACGTCATCTCCAACATCGGGGCGTTCGGAGAAGGGGTGGTGAAGATCGGCATGACCCGAAGACTCGACCCGATGGATCGAGTGCGAGAGCTGGGCGACGCGTCCGTTCCCTTCATCTTCGACGTCCACGCGTTGTTCTTCAGCGACGACGCGGTCGGCGTGGAAGCGATGCTGCATCGGGAGTTCGCCGCGCAACGCTTGAACAAGGTCAACCTTCGCAAGGAGTTCTTCCGCGTCGAGCCTCAGGCAGTCCTGGACGCGCTGCAACAGCACAACGTCGCGGTTCTTGAGTTCAGGACCCATGCCGCTGCCGACGACTTCCGCGCAAGCTGGCCGGCCCTGCCCTGACCCACCGGCGGCGGAGCATGACCCCATGACTCCGATCCGCCGGTTCGACCACGTGGGCATCACCGTCGCCGACCTCGACGCCGCCCTCGCCTTCTTCGAGAAGCTCGGGCTGGAGGCGGAGGGCCGGACGTTCGTGGAGGGCGAGTTCCTCGACACCGTCATCGGCATCCCGGACGCGCGCACCGAGATCGTCATGCTGCGTCCGCCCGGCGGCGAGACCGCGCTCGAGCTGTCGACGTTCGTACGTCCTGACCACCAGCCCGGCTCCCCCACCGCGATGGCGACCGAGCTCGGCCTGCGCAACGTCTGCTTCGAGATCGACGACCTCGAGGGGACGGTCGAGCGCCTCGCCGCCGACGGGTTCGGGCTCGTCGGTGGCATCGGACGCTACGAGGACGTCTGGCTCATGGCCTACGTCCGCGGCCCCGAGGGCATCATCGCCTCGCTCGCCGAGCGGATCGGCTGAGGCTCAGAGCTCGACGCCCTCAGCACCGCCACCCGGACCGACGGTCTTCGCCGGGCAGTCCGGGTTCGGGCAGACGTCGACCGCCAGGACGGGCATCGGCGAGCCCTCGTTCCAGTCGTTCGTCACGACCGACTCCAGTACCTCCGACTGCAGCTCGGTGCCGCACTCGGGGCAGTGGGTCGGCCATTCCACCTGGGCGTCAGCGTCGCTCGTCATGCCCGGCACGCTACGCCGACGAGCGCCGGTCCGCCTCCGGACGGACGGCTGACGCCCGGCCACCCAGCACTACCGCTTCGCGGTGCCGCGGCTGAGCGCCAGGTGCCCACCGAGGAAGCCGGCGCCGACCAGGACGAGGTTGCCCGCGATCGCCAGCCTCATCCCCGTGGAGTCCCGGCCTCGCAGGCGCGCGACGAGGGAGCCGAGGAACAGGAACGTCGCGACGTCGGTGCCCAGCGAGTGGATCGCGCCGATGCGGCGATCGCTGCCCGACATCCCCGCCCAGTCCGCAGCTCCCGCGAACGCGGTGGGCACCGACGCGACCAGGCCGCTGGCGACCAGCACCGTCGCGCTTCCCCGAGCGCTCCTCCCCCGGCTCGCATCGAGGATCGACGCGCTGAGCCAGCACCCCAGGGTGACGTCGGTGAGCATCGGATGGATCGAGTGGCCGAGCACGTCCGTGTGGAAGGGGCTGTGACCCAACCACGCGAGCACTGGCCGGTAGAGCGCCTCCTGCGCGTCCGCGACCCGGCCCGCAGCCGGGCTCTCGCCCACCGTCCGGGCCGCACGCCGCGCCAAGGACGTCGTGGACACCTCGTCAGCGTAAGCCTGTTCATGCCCGCCGGCCCGGACGTTTGCGGGCCTCCGCAGGCGCTCGCGGACACCCTTGACAAGTTTTCTTGTCAAGGCGCAGGCTGAGGCCATGCAGGACGTCGAAGTCATCGAGGACGCGGGCACGGCCGCCGCCGCGCTGGAGCCCATCCGGGCCCGGCTGCTGGGCGAGCTGGCCACGCCCGCCTCCGCCGCCGAGCTCGCCAGCCGGGTCGGCCTGGCCCGGCAGAAGGTCAACTACCACCTCAAGGCGCTCGAGGCGCGCGGCCTGGTCACGCTCGCCGAGGAGCGGCGCCACGGCGGCATCACCGAGCGGGTCCTGCAGGCGTCCGCCGCCACATACGTCGTCTCCCCCGCCGTCGTCAGCGCGTCCGCCGCCGACCCCGACGCCAACGCCGACCAGCAGTCCGCCGGCTACCTCGTCGCCCTGGCCGGACGCGTCGTGCGCGAGGTCGGCGCGCTCGCCCGCCGAGCCGGATCGTCCGGGAAGCGCCTTCCCACCCTGACCATCGACACCCGCGTCGGGTTCCGCTCCGCCGAGGACCGCGCCGCGTTCGCCGACGAGCTCACCGCCGCGGTGATCGACCTGACCGCCAAGTACCACCACGACGACGGACGTCCGCACCGGTTGGTCGTCGCCTCCCACCCACTACCCGAGGAGAAGAGATGAGCACCACCACCCCGAACGTCCCGTACCGCCTGCAGTTCAGCGTCGAGGTGCCCGGCACGCCCGAGCAGGTCTGGGAGGCGATCGCCACCGGCAAGGGCATGACCGCCTGGTTCCTCCCGACCCAGATCGACGAGCGCGTCGGCGGCTCGCTGCACATCTCCATGGGCCCCGACATGGGCTCGGACGGCGAGGTCACCGCCTGGGAGCCGCCGCGCCGGCTCGAGTACCAGGAGGACTGGGCCGCCCTCATGGGCAAGGAGCCGGACGAGCTCAGCCCGATGACGTCGGAGTACCTCGTCGAGGCCACGTCCGGCGGCACGTGCGTCGTCCGCGTCACCACCAGCGGGTACGGCACCGGCGCCGACTGGGAGTCCGAGTGGTGGGAGGACATGGACATCAGCTGGCGCCCGTGGTTCGACAACCTGCGCCTGTACCTGTCGCACTTCCCCGGCCAGCAGGCGACGCCGCTCGAGATCAGCTCGACGCACCCCGGCGACCCGAAGACGCTGTGGGCGACGCTGCACGAGCGGCTCGGGCTCACGGACGTCGGCGAGACCGTGGACGTCCGCGGCTCCACGGGCGTCGTCGAGCGCATTGGCGAGCGGCAGACGCTGGTCCGGGTCACCGACCCCGTGCCCGGGATGCTCAGCTTCTTCACCTTCCCGTGGGACGACGACAAGGCCACCGTCGGCGTCCGCGCCTACCTGTTCGGCGCCGACGCCGCCGACTACGCGAAGCGCGAGGAGCCGGCCTGGCAGGACTGGCTCGACACCCTGCCTGACGCAGACTGAGGGATCGCGGCGTCCCCTGCGGATGCCACGGCGATCACCGACCACGACGCTGGCCCGACGCCACCGCCCCTGCGCGAACCGCGAAAGATGGAGGCACGACATGAACAGCATCGACGGACCCACCCTCACCACCGGCGAGACACCCGGGCACGACCACCGGCATCCGCAGCGGGAGCTCGTCGTCACCGGCCTGCTCGCCACCCTCGGCGCGGTGGTGCTGACGACCGCGATCGCGGCCCTCGCCCGCGCGGCCGGCGTCGACTTCGAGGTGCCTGACGGCGAGGAGAAGATCCCGCTGTCGGGGTTCGCGGTGGTCACCGCGTTCGCGTCGCTGCTCGGCGTCGTCCTGGCCGTCGCGCTGCGCCGATGGAGCGCACGACCGTCCACCTGGTTCCTGCGCACGACGGTCGTGCTGACACTGGTCTCGCTGGTGCCCGCGACGCTGTCGGGCGCGGACATCGCCACGATCCTCACCCTCGTCGGCCTGCACCTCGTCGCCGCCGCCGTGGTGATCCCGGCCCTCACCTGGCGCCTGATGGACGCCGAGCGCTAGCCGGCCGCCGGGCGGTTCGCCGTGGGGAAGCTCAGGTCCCGAGGCCCTGGGACTCCATCCAGGCGGAGTCTGGCTCGACCGGCTGCACGAGCTCGACGACGAGCCCTCCCGGAGCGAGCACCTGGAAGCGGCGCTGCCCCCACGGCTCGGTCACCAGCGGCTTCAGGATCGGGACACCGGCGGCCACGAGTCGCCCGTGCTGCTCGTCGACGTCGCCGATCACGAGCGCGATCATCGAGCCGCGGACGCCCGGCGTGCGCTCGACCCAGGTCTCGTGGTCGGCGCTGACGAAGTCGATCCGCAGGTCCGGCTGGTCCGGGTGCTGCGTGCTCACGAACCAGCCGAGGTCCACCAGCACACCGAACCCGAGGTGCTGGGCGAACCAGCTCCCGGCGGCCGCTGGATCCTCGACCGCGAAGGCCGCCCCCACCTGTGTCACCTGCATGCAGAACCTCGTCCCGTCGATGGTGCTCCGGAGCCTGGCAGCCGCCCCGGTGCAGCGGCAAGGACGCGACCGCGCCGCCGCTCCCCCGTTCAGGCGTACGGCTCGTACCGGACGTGCCGCCCCCACCACTTCCAGCCGGGCAAGGGCACCAGGCCCAGCAGGCCGCCGCCGGTCGAGCGTTCGACCTGACCGTCCTCGTGCAGCACCTCGACGAACGACCGGTGCCAGCCGAACGTCTCGCGCACCCGACCGTCGATGGCAGCCTTCACGAGGTTGTCGAGCTCGTCGAAGCCCAGATCGTCGAGAGCGAGCTCCCACCGCGGCCAGTTCCCGCGGCCGACGGACAGGACGACGTCCACGTCGGACGCGATCCACGAGATCGGGGCGCTCGCCGGATTGACCGGCTCGATCGTCACGACGACGTCGTACAGGTCAGGCTTCGGATAGTTGTGGACGTGCTCGCGCGTCACGGTCGCAAGACCGTCGAGCCGACTCCGCAGCTCGTCCTCGAACGCGTCCAGACGCGCCGCTCCGCTCATTCCTGGGGGTCGAGCAGGGCCGCGGCGGTCGCCAGGTCGGCATCCGCACCGGTCGTCAGCGCGTACAGGCCGTAGCCGATGGGCGAGGCGTCCCACAGGTGCTGTGCCTGCGCCGCCAGCCCGGGATGGACGTGCCCGCCGGCCTGCTCGTACGCACGCAGGGTCAGCTGCAGCATCTCCTCGCCGCCGGCTCCGTACTGGGCGGACAGGTCGCGCGCCGGGTCGTCCACCCGCGCCGTCGTCCAGTCGAGAACGCCCGTGAACGTGCCGTCGTCGGCGAGCAGGACGTGCGCCGGGTAGATCTCGCCGTGCGTCATCACCGTCCGCTCGGGCCAGCACGCGTCGTCGTCCAGCCAGGCCTGCCACGCGTCGGAGAGGGACGGCGCCACCGTGAACGCCTCGCGCACACGGCTGACGTCGTCGAGCCAGGCCTGGCGGACCTCCGCGGGCGTGCGCACCTCGACCCCGGCCGAGCGGGCCTCCTCCGCGCCGATCGAGTGCAGGCGCGCGAGCAGACGTCCGAGACGCTCGGCGTAGTCGGGGCTGGCGGGGTCCATGTGCCAGACCACCTCACTCGCGTCCGTAAGGGTCAGGCCGGGTGCGCCGGGCAGGGCGCGGTAGGCGATTAGCTCCGGCGCCCGCACCTGCCAGTCGGGCACCGCGATCCCGTCGGCCGCCAGAACCGGCGCCACCAGGTCGAGGATGCGCACCTCGTCGGCCATCCCCTCCGAGACGTCCTCGCGTCGCGGCAGTCGCAGCACCCATCGGACGCCGTCGGCGTCCGACGCCATGACGACCCGGTAGTCGAGCCCGGCCTCGTTGACCGTGGCGTCGTGGGCGGACAGCTCGAGCCCGTGCTCGGCCGCGACGGCCAGGGCTTCGTCGATCGTGCTCATGCCCCCACGCTGCCAGACGGGCGGCCCGCCTGCGGCGTGCGACGCGTCAGACGGTCTTGACGATGTAGACGTCGCAGGGAGCGTGGTGCAGGACGTCCGTGGCGACGCTGCCGAGCACGCGGGCGAGGCCCTGGACCCGGCGGTTGCCGACGACGATGAGGTCGGCGTCGACCTCCTTGGCCACGCTGACCAGCGCGTCGCCGGGACGTCCCGGGTGCGGTGAGGCGTGCACCTGGGTGGTGGTGTCGCTGAGCGCGTTGGCGACGCCGGCGGCGATGGCCTCGGCCTGCTCGCCCGGGGTGGTGCCGACACCCTCGGGCACGTCGGTGGAGTCCGGGAGCGGGCGGCGGTCGTCCACCGCGGAGACCACGTGCAGGACGGCGCCGGTGGTGGCGGCGAGCTCGGCGGCCCGCTGAGCGGCCTTGAGGGCGCTCTCGCTGTCGTCCACTCCGACGACGATGTTCTTCAGCATGGTTCCTCCTCCGTGACGGTCCGTGAAGGCTAGCGACACGGCCGCCCTACCGACGGGTACGACGCGTTCGTCCTACCCCGCTGGGCCTGGCGGGAATCGGCTCGGACCTGTCCGGATGCGGCCAGTCGGGACTACCGTCGATCCATGTGCAGGAACATCCGACAGCTCCACAACTTCGAGCCGCCGACCACCGATGACGAGGTCCGCGAGGCGGCGCTGCAGTTCGTGCGGAAGGTGAGCGGCTCCACGAAGCCGTCCAAGGCGAACACCGAGGCGTTCGAGCGGGCCATCGACGAGATCGCGGCGGCGACCCGTCGCATGCTCGACGAGCTCGTGACGAACGCACCGCCGAAGAGCCGCGAGCTCGAGGCGATCAAGGGACGCGCGCGGCACGAGAAGCGGATGGAGCGCGAGGTCCGCATCCGGACGGCGGACGTCTGAGCGGGACGCCGGACGGTCCGTTCTTCCACGGCACCCGTGCGCTCCTTCAGCCGGGCGACCGGCTGACCGCCGGGCGGCCGTCGAACTACCGGCCCGAGGTGGTCATGAACCACGTCTACTTCACCGCGCTGCGCGACGGAGCAGGCCTGGCCGCCGAGATCGCCGCCATGCTCGGGCCGGACGACGCCGAGCCGCACGTGTACGTCGTCGAGCCGACCGGACCGTTCGAGGACGACCCGAACGTCACCGACAAGAAGTTCCCCGGCAACCCGACCCGGTCCTTCCGCACGACGGACCCGCTGGTCGTCGTCGAGGAGGTCACCGACTGGACGCGACTGACCCCCGAGGCCCTGGCGACGTGGGCCGAGCGGCTCGCGATCATGCGGCAGACCCGGGCCGAGATCATCAACTGAGCAGGAGACCCACGATCAGGATCACCGTGGCGACGATGATCGCCGGGGCGAGCGTCACGAGCAGCGCGTCCACGACCCGTTCCTGCCCGGCGGACGCGCGATGGTCGCCGGTCGCGTGCGGGGCGAACCGGCCGCCCGCACCCCACAGCGCGCCGAGCTGCGTCCCGAGCCAGTTCGCATACGTGCCGTAGACCAGCAGCACGACCGCGACGACCTCCCACGCACGCGACAGCGCGAGCATCGGCCACAGCAGCCCGACGACGACGAGGAACGGCCCGTTCGTCATCCCCTGGAGGTGACTGACCACTCCCATGCGCGGGTTCTTCAGCGCGGGGACGACCAAGCCGGTCAGCAGTCCCAGCAGGAAGAGCACCAGGCCGGCGACGAGCAGAAAGTCCTGCATGGACGAAGGCTAGGTGCGCGGACGGCGTCCGGCCCCCGCGTTGCGGACAGTGTGCGGACGCTGCGGTCCTCGCTCAGGAGGTAGCGCTCAGGAACTCGCGAGCCAACAAGCGAGCGGGAAGGACCTATCCCGACCGCAGGGAGCTCGTGACCGTCACGACGTAGATCCGGTCCGGGTCACCCAGGTCGAACGTGATCGAACCATCGTCGACGCGCTGGATGTCGAACGTCGGCAGAGATTCTCCGACCTCCCCGTGGACGAGGCCTTCGATGATGTCTTCGATGAGCTCGCGTCGTCGGTCCTGCGTCATGTCCAGAGCATTGGCGGAAGGTCCGTCACTTCCTCGACGGAACCACCTCACACGTTGAACCGGAACTCCACGACGTCGCCGTCGGCCATCACGTAGTCCTTGCCCTCCATGCGCACCTTGCCGGCGGACTTCGCCGCGGCCATGGTGCCGGCCTCCACCAGGTCGTCGTACGAGACGATCTCGGCCTTGATGAAGCCGCGCTGGAAGTCGGTGTGGATGACGCCGGCGGCCTCGGGAGCGGTCGCGCCCTTCTTGATCGTCCAGGCGCGCGCCTCCTTCGGGCCCGCCGTCAGGTAGGTCTGCAGGCCGAGCGTGTCGAAGCCGACGCGCGCGAGGGCGTCCAGGCCGGGCTCGGTGATGCCCATCTCCTCGAGCATCTGGGTGCGCAGCTCCTGGGACTCCTCGTCGTCGCCGAGCTCGGCCAGCTCGGCCTCGCTCTTGGCGTCCAGGAAGATCGCCTCGGCCGGCGCGACGATCTCGCGCATCTTGGCCTTGAGGTCCTCGTCGGCGAGCTCGTCGAGGTCGCAGTTGAAGACGTACAGCAGCTTCTTGCCGGTCAGCAGGTGCAGGTCGCGCAGCAGCTCCAGGTCCAGGCCGGCCTGGAAGACGCCGGTGCCCGCCTCGAGCGCCTCCTTGGCCTTCTCGACCTCGGCGAGCTGGGCGGCGAGCGACTTGTCGCGGCGCGCGTCCTTCTCGAGTCGCGGCAGCGCCTTCTCGACGGTCTGCAGGTCGGCGAGGATCAGCTCGGTCGAGATCGTCTCGATGTCGCTGCCCGGGTCGACCTTGCCGTCGACGTGCGTGACGTCCTCGTCGCGGAAGACACGGGTCACCTGGCAGATCGCGTCCGACTCGCGGATGTGGCTGAGGAACGCGTTGCCCATGCCCTCGCCCTCGGACGCGCCGCGGACGATGCCGGCGATGTCCACGAACTGCACGGTCGCGGGGAGGATCTTCTCCGACCCGAAGATCTCGGCGAGCTTCTCCAGCCGCGAGTCGGGCACGCCGACCACGCCGACGTTCGGCTCGATCGTTGCAAACGGGTAGTTCGCCGCGAGGACGTCGTTCTTGGTCAGGGCGTTGAAGAGCGTCGACTTGCCTGCGTTCGGGAGTCCGACGATGCCGATGGAGAGAGCCACGGGAGGCAAGCCTACGCGGGCCGGCGCGCCTGCCACTCGTCGCGGGTGACGTGGAACATCAGCGA
The DNA here is from genome assembly GCF_000312105.1 of Aeromicrobium massiliense JC14. Lineage (GTDB taxonomy): Bacteria > Actinomycetota > Actinomycetes > Propionibacteriales > Nocardioidaceae > Aeromicrobium > Aeromicrobium massiliense. The sequence goes on along the minus strand of NZ_HE978637.1, from coordinate 168,901 downwards.
CTCCCCGCCGTACCAGGGGTCGGGACGCACGCCGAGCTCGCGCAGCCCCAGCCGGCGCGCGACGGCGGCCGACGGGGCGTTGTCGGCGAACATGTCGCACCACAGGTTGCCGACGAGCGGCAGGACGTGGTCGAGCAGCGCGGACGCCGCCTCGGTGACGTACCCGTGGCCGACGCTGTCGGGGTGCAGGTGCCAGCCGATCTGCTTCTCGCCGTTCTGGGACTTCGGCAGCGGGACGCACATGATCGTGCCGGCCACGACGCCCGTCTCGCGCACCTCGATGGCCAGCCCGACGTCACGCTCGTCCTTCTCGTGGATGCGCTCCCAGTTGGCGATCCAGGCCCGCGCCTCGTCCAGGTCGGCCATCGGCGTCCACGGCGGGTCGTCCAGCCAGCGGATGACCTCGAGCCGCGAGTGGATGTCGAGCACCCGCTCGGCGTCCGCGTCGGTGTACGGACGCAGGACGAGTCGCTCGGTCTCGATGATCACCCCGCGAGCGTAAACGCCTGCGCTGCGGTGCCCGCCGGTGCCACGATGCCGCCATGACGAGTGCGAGCGTGGCGACGACGGCCGGCGTGTCCGTCCTCACGCTGGTCGTGGTGGTGCCCCTCGCGTTCGCGCCCGCGTACATGTTCAACGACTCCCCGTCGTGGGGCGACCACCTTCAGTTCGTCGCGCTCGTCGTCGCCGCCGCGCTCGTCGTCGGGCTCGTGTGCGGGACGACCATCGGCTCACGCGGCGACGTCCCCGAGGCTCGTGCCGTACCGGGAGGCCTGCTCGCTGCCCTCGCACCGCCGCTGCTGGCCGGGCCCGTCTGGGTCTTCTCGATCCTGCCGTTCGACCGGTGGGACGACCCGGCCCCCGACACGACGCTGCAGAACGTTGCCCTCTCGCTCGTCCTGCTTCTGGCGGGCTGCGCGTGCCTCCGGAGCGCCTCACGCCTGCTGCGCGACGAGCGGATCCCCCGGTGGTGACGTCCCACCCGTCGTCGATGACGCCGTGGGGCACGGTCGCGCTGACCGCGTTCCTCGGGCTGGGGACGCTGTTCGTCTCGGTGCCCTACGGGTTCTTCTCGTGCTACATGCTGAACGACTCGGTGACGGCGAGCGAGAACCGTATGTTCGCCGTCACCGTGCTGACGCCGACGCTCGCCGCGGGTCTGCTCTGCGGGCTCGCCTGTCGCAAGGCCTCCGCCGTGCTCGCGTGCCTGATTGCCGCCCCGGCTGCGCCGTTGCTGCTCGGCCCGATCTGGGTGGAGTCGGTGCTGCCGTTCAACGAGCTGGGCTACTCGACACCCGAGACGGACCTGCCGAACACGTTGCTGGCGCTCGGGCTCTTCCTCACCGGCGCCGCTGGCCTCTGGGGTGCCCACCGGATCCTGAGCCGGCCCGCTCGCGCCGAGGTCGCCGCATGACGCGGACGAGCACCTCGTCGTCCGCGGTCGTCCTGACGCTGGCACTCAGCAGCGCTGCCTTGGTCGCGATCGCGCCGTGGCTGTTCGTGTCGTCGTTCTTCATGAACGACAGCGCGGGCCAAGGTGCGTTGGCCGGGCCGTTCGCGCTGGTGGCACTGGGCGTCGGTCTGCTCAGCGGGGTGCTGTCGCGCGTGGCGCTGAAGGTGCCGCTCGTCCGGGCGGTCGTGGCCGGAGTCCTGGTGGCCGCCGCTCCGCCACTGGTGGTGGGTCCCGTCGTGGCGCTGCTGACCGGCGGACTCACCGACCTCCCCGCCCACGTCGTCGGCGTGGCCGTGCTCGGCGGCCTGGCCGTCCTGTCCTTCCGCGCCGGCCGCATCCTGCTCGAGGACTGAGGGTGCGACCGGGGCGGACGCTCGTCGCGATCGCTGTGCTCACGACCGCCGTCGTGGTGCCGATCGCGATCGGGATGATGATCGCGCTCTACGCGTTCGCCACCGAGGTCTCGTGGTCTCGGCATCTCCTGTTCTGGGCCATCTGTGCCGTCCCGGCAGTGGTCGTCGGGCTGTTCGCCGGGGCGGCCGGACCTCGGGGCGCCGGCGCCCGCCGCGGCGACCGTGGCTGCCTGCTGGCGTCCGTGGGGACGCTGCTCGTCCTCGCGCCCCTCTGGGCGCTTGCCTGGACGACCGCGCGCAGCACGGACGGCACCCTGCCCGACCCGACCGGTCCGTGGGTCGCGGCCGTCGTCATGACGGCGGCGGGCACGAGCCTCCTGGTCCTCGCGCACGGGCTGCTGTCCCCCACGCACCGTCGGTAGCCTCGGGCCATGAGCATCGTCAAGATCAACGCGATCACCGTCCCGGCCGACTCCGGCGACGAGCTGGCCCACCGCTTCGCCGCCCGCGGCGACTCGATGGACGGCACCCCCGGCTTCGAGGGCTTCGAGCTGCTGAAGCCCACCGACGACCGCCACGTGTGGCTCGTCGTCACGCGCTGGACCGACGAGGCGTCGTTCGAGGCCTGGACCGCGTCCGAGGCGTTCGGACGCAGCCACGGTCACGGTGGCGCGGACGCCGGCGCTCACGGCGGCGGCACCGACGAGAACGGCGAGGGCCACCGCCGCAAGCCGGTCGGCACCGGCGCCGAGCTGTGGTCGTACGAGACTGCGCTCGACCGCCGCGCCTGACCCGCCTCCTCGCCGTCCCGCACCCGAGCCCAGCTCCGCCGCGATGTGTGGACGCGAAAGCACCACGTTCGCGCTGATCGTGGTCGGTTTGCGTCCACACCTCGGCAACGCGGGGCACGGGTGAGGTCGACGTGCGCGGTTCTGTCGGTGGGGGCGGGCATCCTGACGTCATGGATGCCTTCCCCCTCCTGCTGACCGCCGTCCTCGCGCTGGCCGCGGGCATCGGCATCGGCCTGGCCCTCGGCCGCCGCTCCCCCGCCGCCGCGCCGCCGGACGTCTCCGCGCCCGCCGCCGAGGCCACTGCCCGCGCCGTCGCTCCCGTCCGCGAGAGCCTCGACCGCTTCGACGCCCGCCTGCGCCAGCTCGAGGCCAGCCGCATCGAGTGGCACAGCCAGCTGCGCGAGCAGGTCGAGGCCGTGCGCACCACGTCCGACTCGCTGCGCCGCGAGACCGCGTCGCTGGCCACCGCGCTGCGCCGCCCGCAGGTTCGCGGACGCTGGGGCGAGATGCACCTCAAGCGCACCGCCGAGCTCGCCGGCCTCGTCGAGCACTGCGACTTCGACCTGCAGGTCACCACCGCCGACGGCACGCTGCGCCCCGACATGGTCGTGCACCTGGCCGGCGGCAAGAACGTCGTCGTCGACGCCAAGGTGCCGCTCGACGCCTACCTGGACGCGGTCGAGGCCAGCGATCCCGACGTCGCCCAGGTGCACGTGCAGCGCCACGTCCGCCAGCTGCGCACCCACGTCGACCAGCTCGCGGCCAAGTCGTACTGGAGCCGGCTCGAGCACTCCCCCGAGTTCGTCGTGCTGTTCGTGCCGGCCGAGGCGTTCCTGGCCGAGGCGCTCGCGCACGATCCGTCGTTGCTCGAGCACGCCGCGGCCAAGCAGGTCGTGCTCGCCACCCCCACGACGCTCATCGCCCTGCTGCGCACCGTCGCCCACGCCTGGACCCAGGAGCGCCTGGCCGACAACGCCCGCGAGATCCAGCGCGTCGCCGCCGAGCTGTACGAGCGCATCGGCGTCGTCGGCGGTCACGTGGACGCCCTGGGCAAGGCGCTGGCCAACGCCGTCACCAGCTACAACGACACCGTCGGCTCGGTCGAGTCGCGCCTGCTCGTGACCGCCCGCCGCCTGCACGACCTCGACATCGGCACCCGCGAGGTCACCGCCCCGCGACGGGTCGAGACAGGGCACCGTGCGCCTACGGCTCCCGAGCTCGTCGAGCGGCTATCTTCCTGACATGTCGACGGCGGCACGGTCCCCTCGCCCCCGCGGCAGCCTGGCGTCCCAGGACCTGCTGCCCGGGCAGGCCGTCGTGCTCGCCGTCCTCGCGCTCGCGGTCGTCATCGCGCTCGAGCTGCTGGTCGAGGGACGCCTCGCGATCCTGTTCGGCGTCGCCTTCGTGCTCGTCGCCTGGACCGTCCCGCTGACCGTCCGGCCGCGCGGCTTCTTCGTCGCCGGCATCCTCCCGCCGCTGCTCATGACCGTCGTGGTCGTCGGCTTCGGCCTGCTCGCCCCCGACCAGCTGCACGGCCAGGACGTCGAGGCCGGCGCCGGCGCGCTCGAGCACGTCCTCGCCGGCTTCATCGACCACGCGACCCCGCTGGTCGTGGGCCAGATCGGCGCGCTGCTCGTCCTGGCGTTCCGGGCCGCCAGTGCGAAGGCCGAGCCCCGCGCCACCTGACGCAGCCCCCGCTCAGACCACGACCTTGCTGTAGGCCTCCAGCTCCCGCACCTGCGTCGTGATCTGGGTGCCCGCCGGGTACGTCGCCGCGGTCGCCACCGCCTCGGTGAGCGCCTGGGACGTCCGCAGCCGCAGCTCCTCCGAGCGTCCGGGCAGGATGCTCAGCGTCACCGCCACGAACGCGCCGCCCGAGTCGGGCCGGTCGACCGAGTACACGTCGAGCCGACGCACGCGCGCCTTGGTGGCCGCCATGTCGTACTCGCCGAGGTCGTGCAGCGCGTCGACCGCCGCGGCCAGCAGGTGGTCGGCGACGAGGTCGATGTTGTCGGTGTGCTCGATCTCCAGGTGAGGCATCGCCCCAGCATGCCCGCACCGAGCCCGCACCGGCACCGCCAGGTCCGGCCGTCCCGTTGCCGACCGAGCCCGGCTGTGCCTACGGTCGAGGTCCACGCTGCTTCCGGGGGGATGACAGATGACTGCTCGCACTCGACTGCGCGCCACCAGCACGGCGGCCGTCGCCGCGCTCACCGCCGCGCTGCTCGTCAGCACCGGCACGACCGCGGACGCCGACCGGCGCGACCCACGTCCACCGCTGCCGGACTCGGCCACGGCCTACGGCTACGGCGGCGCCGTCACGTCCGTCGACGCCAACGCCACCCGCATCGGCCTGGACGTGCTCCGCCGCGGCGGCAACGCGGCCGACGCCGCCGTCGCCACCGCCTCCGCGCTGGGTGTCTCCGAGCCGTACAGCGCCGGCATCGGCGGGGGCGGCTACTTCGTCCACTACGACGCGCGCACCGGCAAGGTCTCGACCATCGACGGGCGCGAGACCGCCCCGGCCGGCATCAAGCCCGACGCGTTCATCGACCCGGCCACCGGCCAGCCGTACCGCTTCACGCCCGAGCTGGTGAGCTCCGGCGTCGCCGTCGGCGTGCCCGGCACCGTCGCCACCTGGGACCGGGCCCTGGACCGTTTCGGCCGGCTCAGCCTGAAGCAGGCGCTCAAGCCGTCCATCGACCTGGCCCGCCGCGGCTTCGTGGTCGACCAGACGTTCCGCGGCCAGACGCTCGACAACGCCAAGCGGTTCGCAGCGTTCCCGGACACCGCCCGCCTCTTCCTGCCCGGCGGCGACGCACCGCAGGTCGGCACCCGTTTCCGCAACCCCGAGCTGGCCCGCACGCTGGAGTCCATCGCCCAGCGCGGCCCCGAGGCGTTCTACCGCGGCCGGCTCGCCGCCGAGATCGCGGACGTCGTACGGTCGCCGCGGGTCGATCCCGCGTCCGGCCTGCCCGCGCCCGCCGGCTCCATGACCACGCGCGACCTCGCTCGGTACCGCGTGGTCGACCAGAAGCCGACGTCCGTCCAGTACCGCGGACTCACCGTGCACGGCATGGCGCCGTCGTCGTCCGGCGGCATCGCCGTCGGCGAGGGGCTCAACATCCTGGAGAACTACGACCTCGGTGCGCTGCCGCTGCCCCAGGCCCTGCACCTGTACCTGGAGGCGTCAGCCCGCGCGTTCGCCGACCGCGCCGAGCACGTCGGCGACCCGGCGTTCGTCGACGTCCCGACCCGGACGCTGCTCAGCCAGCGCTTCGCCGACACCCGGGCGTGCACCATCGATCCCGACCAGGCGACGCCGCGCCCCGTCGCACCCGGCGCGCTCGACGGCGCCGCGTGCACCCCGGCCCAGCCGACGGTCGACGAGAGCGACACCGAGAACGTCTCGACCACGCACCTGTCGGTCGTCGACCGCTGGGGCAACGCGGTCGCGTACACGCTCACCATCGAGCAGACCGGCGGCTCGGGCATGACCGTGCCGGGCCGGGGCTTCCTGCTCAACAACGAGCTGACCGACTTCAGCACCGTCTACGACGCCGACGACCCGAACCGCATCGAGCCGGGCAAGCGTCCGCGCTCGTCGATGTCGCCGACCATCGTCACCGACCGCCGCGGCGTCCGGTTCGTCGTCGGCTCGCCCGGCGGATCGACCATCATCACCACCGTCCTGCAGGTGCTGCTCAACCGGCTCGACCTCGGCATGACGCTGCCGGAGGCGGTGGCCGCGCCGCGCGCCTCGCAGCGCAACACCGCGTCCACGACCGCGGAGCCGGCGTTCATCGAGGCGTACGGCGACGCGCTCGCCGCGTACGGCCAGCAGCTGACCCCGTCGGGCGACTCGTTCACGTCGGCCAGCGAGATCGGGGCGGTCGCCGCCATCGAGGTCGACCGGCGCGGACGCCTGACCGCCGCGGCCGAGCCGAGCCGGCGTGGCGGGGGCAGCGCCGCGGTGGTGAGGCCCAGCCGCCGCTAGTCACCGGCCAGCGACGCCGGACACGACGACGGCGCGCCACCCGCGAGGGATGGCGCGCCGTCGTCGTGTGCGGCTGGGGGTCAGGCCCGGCCGGCGGCCTTGAGGTCGCGGCGCAGCTCGGGCGGCAGCGCGAAGACCAGGCTCTCGTCGGCGGTGCGGACGGCCGTGGCGCCCTCGTGGCCCCGCTCGGCCAGGTAGCTCAGCACGTCCTGCACGAGGTCGTCGGGCACCGAGGCGCCGGACGTGACGCCGACCGTCTCGACCCCGTCGAGCCAGCGCTCGTCGATCTCACTGACGTCGTCGATGCGGTAGGACGCCTTGGCGCCCGCCTCGAGCGCGACCTCGACCAGGCGCACCGAGTTCGAGGAGTTCGCCGAGCCGACGACGATGACCAGGTCGGCGTCCGCGGCGATCTGCTTGACCGCGACCTGACGGTTCTGCGTGGCGTAGCAGATGTCGTCGCTGGGCGGGTCCTCCAGGTGCGGGAACTTCGCGCGCAGCCGGCGGACGATCTCCATCGTCTCGTCGACGCTCAGCGTGGTCTGCGACAGCCACGACAGCTTCACGCCGGGATCGATCTCGAGCGTGTCGACGTCCTCGGGCGTCTCGACCAGCGTGATGTGCTCGGGCGCCTCGCCCGCGGTGCCCTCGACCTCCTCGTGGCCGGCGTGGCCGATGAGCAGGATGCGGTAGTCGTCGGCGGCGAAGCGGCGCGCCTCGTGGTGCACCTTGGTGACCAGCGGGCAGGTGGCGTCGATCGTCTTCAGGCTGCGCTCGGCCGCCTCGGCGTGCACCGACGGGGAGACGCCGTGGGCGGAGAACACGACCGTCGCGCCCTCGGGCACCTCGTCGAGCTCCTCGACGAACACCGCGCCGCGCTCGGACAGGTTCTGCACGACGTGCTTGTTGTGCACGATCTGCTTGCGCACGTACACCGGGGGCCCGTAGAGGTCGAGCGCCTTCTCGACGGTGATGACGGCGCGGTCGACACCGGCGCAGTAGCCGCGCGGGTCGGCCAGCAGCACGCTGCCGCCGATCGTGGGCATGCCGAGGGTGACGGAGGAGGACATGGCGCCCATCCTACGGGCCCGCGAAACCTGAGTCCTGCGTCACACCCACGCGGGGATTCGATGAGGGACTTGTCACAAAAGCGGTTTGGCGCTTGGTCGGCGTTGAAACGTGTCTGTAACGTCACCGCGGCGCCCCCCACCGGGGGCGTTGTCGTGTCCTCGCCGAGGCCCATCGGGACATGACGATCCGCAACACAGGGATGGGCACGGAAGACCCAGCAGTACGGCTCCTCCCCCTGAGGAGCCTTGGGGTGAACCGCTCGTGTCGAGCGGCAGGCAACCTTCACGCCTGAACCCGACAGGTCATCTTTCGCAGGCGGATCTGAAGGAATCCATGCGCTTCATTCGTGTCATCACCACTGCCATGCTCGCCGGCGGACTCCTGCTCGGCGGACTCGCCGGACCGGGCGCCGACCACGCCGACGCCGCGTCGAAGAAGACCGCGGCCAAGGCCCTCAAGGTCGCCGCGAAGCAGAAGGGCGACCCCTACCGCCGCGGCGGCGCCGGTCCCAGCGGCTTCGACTGCTCGGGCCTGGTGCAGTACTCCTACAAGAAGGCCGGCAAGAAGCTCTCGCGCACGTCCGCGTCGATGCTGAAGTACAAGAAGGTCTCGAAGAAGAACCGTCGCGCCGGCGACATCCTGGTCTTCCTCAAGAACGGTCGCGCCTACCACGCGGCGCTCTACGCCGGCAAGGGCAAGATCTGGGAGGCCCAGCGTCCGGGCACCAAGGTCAAGAAGACCAAGATCTGGAGCTCGCGGTACGTCGTGCGTCGCCCCTGACGACACACGGACCATCAGCTCGCGGGGGTGTCGGCCCCGGCCTCTAGGGTGATCACCATGCCCTTGGAGACCACGGCCGACGCCCCCGCGCCGTTGCGGCAGGTCTCGCAGCTCATCGAGGGCTACGTCGGCCGCCTCGGCGCCATCTGGGTCGAGGGCGAGATCGCCCAGATGACCCGCCGTCAGGGCATCAGCTTCCTGACCCTGCGCGACCTGCAGGCCAAGATCTCCATCAGCCTCAAGTGCCACAGCCGGGTGCTGGACGCGTGCGTCGCCCCGGTCACCGAGGGAAGCCGCGTGGTCGTCCACGCCAAGCCCACCTTCTACTCCCCCAACGGCTCGCTGTCGCTGGACGTCCGCGAGATCCGTCCGGTCGGCGAGGGCGAGCTGCTGGCCCAGCTCGAGCGGCGCAAGCAGCTGCTCGCGGCCGAGGGCCTGTTCGACCCGCGGCTCAAGCGCCCCCTGCCCGTCCTGCCCCGCGGCATCGCGCTCATCACCGGCAAGCAGTCCGCCGCCGAGCGGGACGTGGTCGAGAACGTCCGGCTCCGCTGGCCGTCCGCGCCGCTGCACGTGCGCCACGCGCTCATGCAGGGCGCGTCGTCGGCCCGCGAGGTCATCGCCGCGCTGCGCGAGGCGGACGCCGCCCCCGGCATCGACCTCATCGTGATCGCCCGCGGCGGCGGCTCGGTGGAGGACCTGCTCCCGTTCTCCGACGAGGCCCTCGTGCGCGCGGTCCACGCCGCGACCACGCCGGTCGTGAGCGCCATCGGCCACGAGCCCGACACCCCGCTGCTCGACCTGGTCGCCGACCTGCGCGCGTCCACCCCCACCGACGCGGCCAAGCGCATCGTGCCCGACGTCGCCGAGGAGCTCGCCGGCGTCGAGGCCATGCGCGAGCGCGCCCGCTTCGCCCTGCACCACTTCCTGCAGCGCGAGCACCACGGCCTGACGGCGCTGCGCTCGCGGCCGGTCATGGCCACGCCCACGACGCTCGTCGACCTGCAGCAGAACGTCGTGCTGGAGGCTCGCGACCGCGCCCGCCGCTCGCTGGGCCATCGGCTCGACCGCGCCCACGACGAGGTCGGGCACCACCTGGCCCGGGTCCGTGCGCTGTCGCCGCTCAACACGCTGCAGCGCGGCTACGCCGTCGCCCAGACCCCCGACGGCCACGTCGTCACGTCGATCGAGCAGGCCCCGGTGGGCACCGAGTTCGTGCTGCGGCTGGCCGACGGCCACGTGAGCGTCACCAGCACCGCCGTCACCCCCGACCCCCACCCCGCCCAGGAGGCACCATGAGCGACGAGGCTCCCGCCATCCCCTACGAGCAGGCCCGCGACGAGCTGATCTCGGTCGTGCAGCGGCTCGAGACCGGCGGCACGTCCCTGGAGGAGTCGCTGGCGCTGTGGGAGCGCGGCGAGGAGCTGGCCGCGATCTGCCAGCAGTGGCTCGACGGCGCCCGCACGCGCCTGGCCGCGGCCTCGGGTCAGCCCGCGGAGGGCGCGGCCGACGCCGGCTGACCGGCCGGCCGCAGCGTGGCCACGTAGTCCTCGACCTGGCTCCTGGGCGCGGTCGCGGTGACGAGCACGGACGTGTTGTCGATCGTCGTCACGAGCACCACCGGGTTCTCGGCCCCCTTCAGCACGCGCCACGACCGACCGTCGATGTCGACCGTGCCGGCGTCCTTCGCGCCCTCGGCGAAGTCGCGGACGAGGTCGTCCTCGGTGCGCTTGAACTGCTCGACGCCGATGTACTCGTCGTCGTCCGTGAGCACGCCCAGGTGCCAGCCGCCGCGCTCGCCCGGCTCGAAGCGGGCCGAGTTCGACTGCCACCCCTGGGGCAGCTCGCCCGGCACCAGCAGGCCGAAGTCGGCGGCACGCTGGGCGGTCTGGGCGGCCGTCGCGTAGTCGACCTTCGGGGCCGGCGACTCGGGGTCGCGACCGTAGATCAGCTGGCCGACGCCGTAGATGACGACGAGCGCGAGACCCAGCACGAGCACCGAGCGCAGGATGTCCCCCATCGCCGGGTTGCCACCGCTGTAGCCGCGTCCACTCACGTCCGTCTCCTTCGTCGTCGCCGCCGGTCAGCCTACGGGGGCGGGCACAGCGCCCGACCGTCCGCCCGCCGCGACCGACCTGGCGCACCGCCGTGACGCCGGTAGCATGCCGCCATGACTGAGCACAGCCTGCAGCCGGCCGCCCAAGCCCCCGATCGCAACCTCGCGCTCGACCTCGTGCGCGTGACGGAGGCGGGAGCGCTGGCCGCCGGCCGCTGGGTCGGACGCGGTGACAAGAACGGTGCCGACGGCGTGGCCGTCAACGCGATGCGCAGCCTCATCAACACCGTCACGATGCGCGGCGTCGTGGTCATCGGCGAGGGCGAGAAGGACGACGCGCCCATGCTGTTCAACGGCGAGGAGGTCGGCGACGGCACCGGCCCCGAGTGCGACGTCGCGGTCGACCCGATCGACGGCACCACGCTGACCGCCAAGAGCATGCCCAACGCCGTCTCGGTCATGGCCGTGGCGCCGCGCGGCTCGATGTACGACCCGTCCGCCGTGTTCTACATGGAGAAGCTGGTCACCGGCCCCGAGGCCGCGGACGTCGTCGACATCCGGCTGCCGATCTCGGAGAACATCCGCCTCGTCGCCAAGGCCAAGGGCGTCTCGGCCGGCGACATCACCGTCTGCGTCCTGGACCGTCCGCGCCACGACGAGCTGGTCGACCAGATCCGCGCCACCGGCGCCCGCATCAAGTTCATCACCGACGGCGACGTCGCCGGCGCCATCACCGCCGCGCGTCCGGGCACCGGCGTCGACCTGCTGGTCGGCATCGGCGGCACGCCGGAGGGCATCATCGCCGCGTGCGCCATGAAGTGTGTCGACGGCGTCATCCAGGGCCGGCTGTGGCCCACCGACGACGACGAGCGCCAGCGCGCGATCGACGCCGGCCACGACCTGGACCGCGTGCTCTACACCGACGACCTGGTCACCGGCGACGACGCGTTCTTCGTCGCCACGGGCATCACCGACGGCGAGCTCATGGACGGCGTCCGCTACCTGCCCGGCCGGGCGGTGACCGAGTCGATCGTCATGCGCTCGCGCAGCGGCACGATCCGCAAGATCACCTCCGAGCACCGGCTCACCAAGCTCCAAGCGTACTCGGCCATCGACTACAACAGCTGAGATGACCGAGCGCGTCGCGGCCCTGCCGTCGGGCATCGACCTGTGCTTCGAGACGTTCGGCGACGACGGCGATCCGACCGTGCTGCTCGTCATGGGCGTGGGCGGGCCGATGGGCTGGTGGGACACCGACTTCTGCCGGATGCTCGCCGACCGCGGCTACCGGGTCGTCCGCTACGACAACCGTGACACCGGACGCTCGACCAAGCTCGAGGGCTTCGAGGTGACGCGGGTCGACCTCGTCCGCGCCTGGCTCGGCCTGGGCAAGGCGCCGTACGGCCTCGACGACCTCGCCGACGACGCGCTCGGCCTGCTCGACCACCTGGGGGTCGACCGGGCGCACGTCGTGGGGGTGTCGATGGGCGGGATGATCGGCCAGACCATGGCCATCGCCCACCCCGAGCGGGTCGCCTCGCTGGTGTCGATGTCGTCCACGACCGGACGCCGGCGGGTCGGCTACCAGCACCCCAGCGTGCTGAAGCCGTTCCTGGCGAACGTCCCGCTCGACCGCGACGCGTACGTCACCCGCACGATCCGGGGCAGCGCGCTCATCGGCTCGCCGGGGTTCCCCACCACCGAGGACGTGCACCGCACCCGGGCCGAGGAGACGTACGACCGCGGCTGGATCCGCGGCGGGTCGCTGCGCCACACGCTGGCGGTGCTGACCCAGCCCGACCGCACCCGTGACCTCGGCGACCTGACGATGCCGGTCGCCGTGGTGCACGGCCTGCGCGACCCGCTCGTCGACAAGTCGGGCGGGCGCGCCACCGCTGCGGCGATCCCCGGCGCCGAGCTGCTCGAGCTCGCCGGCATGGGCCACGACCTGCCCGCCCCGCTGTGGCGCACGTTCGTGGACGTCGTCGCGCGCACCGCCGCCCGCGCCGGCGACCCTCCGCGCACCTGAGGCTCGGTACGGTGCCGGTCATGGACCGGATCGACCGCATCGCCTTCGTCGCCGCCTGCCGCACCGCCTTCGACCTGGCGTCGCGGCCCGAGGTCGCGGACGCGTGGACGTCCGAGAGCAGCTGCGAGGGCATGACCGTCGGCGGGCTCGCCCAGCACCTGCTGGCGCAGCCCGAGCGGGTGGTGCAGCTCCTCTCCGCCGCGCCCGAGGGCGACCCGATCCCGGCGATCGAGCACTACCGCCGGGCCGCGTGGGTGCAGAGCGATCCGGAGGCGGAGGTCAACATCGAGATCCGCACGAGCGCGGACGACGCCGCCACGGCGGGCCACGACGCCGTGCTGGCTCACGCCCGCGAGGTGCTCGACGACCTGCCCGACGTGCTGTCAGCACACCGCTCCCCCGACGTCGTGCGCGTCCCGTGGCAGGGCTGGACGCTGACGTCCGACGACTTCCTGCTCACCCGCTCGCTCGAGCTCGTGGTGCACAGCGACGACCTGGCCAGCAGCGTCGGCCTGCGCACGCCGCCGATGCCCGAGCGCGTCGTCGGTCCCGTCCTCGCGCTGCTCACGAACCTGGCCGTCGAGCGGCACGGCCAGGCGGCCCTGATGCGCACCCTCAGCCGTCCGCAGCGGGCACCGCGTGTCGTGTCCGCGTTCCACGATGGGGACGCATGAGCGAGCGCAGCGAGCGAGCAGACGAGGTCACCGTGCGGCGGCGCGAGGACGGCTCGGTCGAGCTGCGGGTCAACGGCGTCTTCGTCATGGACGACGTGGAGACGAGCAGCGAGCGGCTGCTCGCGCGCGCCGTGGTCGACCTGGGTGCGTCCGAGGTGCTGGTCGGGGGGCTCGGGCTCGGCTTCACCGCCCGCGAGCTGCTGTCGGCGCCGTCGGTGCAGCGCGTCGTCGTGGCCGAGCTGCACGGCGAGATCGTCGCCTGGATGCGCGACGGCACGCTGCCCGGTGCCGACCTGCTGACCGACCCTCGCCTGCAGGTCGTCGTCGGCGACGTGCGCGACGTCGTGGCCGCGCAGCCCGCCGCGTCCCTCGACGCGATCGTGCTCGACGTCGACAACGGGCCGGACTTCCTCGTCCACGACCAGAACGCCGCCGTCTACGAGCCCGGGTTCGCCGACGTGTGCGCGTCCCGGCTGCGCGCCGGCGGGCACCTGTCGATCTGGTCCATGGCCGACTCCGCCGACGTCCGCGCCCTGCTCGACGACCGCTTCGAGGAGGTCACCGCCACGTCCGTGCCGGTCGACCTGCAGGGCCGCGACGAGACCTACTGGGTGCTCACCGGGTCACGTCCGCGGCTCGCCGGCTGACCCCGGCGCAGGCCGGGTGAAGAAGCCCACAGGCCTGTCCGGATGCGGTCGGATATGGTGCCGAGCATGACCGAATACCGCATCGAGCACGACACCATGGGCGAGGTCAAGGTCCCGGCCGACGCCCTGTGGCGGGCCCAGACCCAGCGCGCCGTCGAGAACTTCCCGATCTCCGGCACCCCCATCGAGTCGGCCCAGATCAAGGCGCTCGCGCAGATCAAGGCCGCGTGCGCGAAGGCGAACGCCGAGCTCGGCATCCTCCCGCAGGACGAGGCGGACGCCATCGTCGCCGCGGCGGCCGAGGTCGCGTCCGGCCAGCACGACGACCAGTTCCCGATCGACGTCTTCCAGACCGGCTCGGGCACGTCGTCGAACATGAACACCAACGAGGTCATCGCGACCCTGGCCTCCAAGGCGCTCGGCCGCGAGGTGCACCCGAACGACAAGGTGAACGCCTCGCAGTCGTCCAACGACGTCTTCCCGACGTCCATCCACGTGGCCGCCACGGCGTACGCGCTGGAGAACCTCGTCCCCGACCTGACGCACCTGGCAGAGTCGCTGGAGCGCAAGGCCGAGGAGTTCAAGGACGTCGTCAAGTCCGGCCGCACCCACCTCATGGACGCCACGCCGGTCACGCTCGGCCAGGAGTTCGCCGGGTACGCCGCGCAGATCCGCAAGGGCATCGCGCGCGTCCAGCAGGCCGTCCCGGCCACGGCCGAGGTTCCGCTGGGCGGCACCGCGGTCGGCACCGGCATCAACACGCCGCAGGGCTTCCCGCAGCGGGTCATCGCGATCCTGGCCGAGGACACCGGCCTGCCGCTGACCGAGGCGGTCGACCACTTCGAGGCGCAGGGCGCCCGCGACGGCCTGGTCGAGATGTCCGGCCAGCTGCGCACGATCGCGGTCAGCCTCGTGAAGATCTGCAACGACCTGCGCTGGATGGGCTCGGGCCCGCGCACTGGCCTGGGCGAGATCGCGCTGCCCGACCTGCAGCCGGGCTCGAGCATCATGCCGGGCAAGGTGAACCCGGTGCTGCCGGAGGCGACGCTGCAGGTCTGCGCGCAGGTCATCGGCAACGACGCGGCGATCGCGTTCTCGGGCACGACGGGCAGCTTCGAGCTCAACGTCATGCTGCCGGTCATGGGCCGCAACCTGCTGGAGTCGATGCGCCTGCTGGGCAACGCCTCGCGCGTCCTGGCCGACCGCTGCATCGACGGCACCACCGCGAACGTCGAGCACTGCAAGCGCCTGGCCGAGTCGTCGCCGTCGGTCGTGACGCCGCTCAACCGCTTCATCGGCTACGAGAACGCGGCCAAGGTGGCCAAGACCGCGGTCAAGGAGCAGAAGACGATCCGCGAGGTCGTCATCGAGTCCGGCTTCGTCGAGCGCGGCGAGATCAGCGAGGCCGACCTCGACAAGGCGCTGGACGTCATGAGCATGACCCACCCGTGACGCGTCCCTGACGCCACCGACGAGGCCCCCGGTCCCCACGGACCGGGGGCCTCGTCGCGTCCACGCCACGGGCCTCGTCGCGTCCGTTCCGCGGCAGACCCCGGGCATCCTGCCGAACCCCGGGGATGCTTCCCCGGGGTCTGGCGGTTTCCCTGGGGCCCCAGGGAAACCGCCAGAAGGAGACAGCGCTACCGCCTCGACGCGAGCTGGAAGCCGCCGTCGATGAGGACGAGGTCGTAGGGGACGCCGAAGGTCTCGGTGGCCCAGGCCGCGGCGTCCGTGGGTGAGCCGTACTGGCCGGCCTCGACGAGCACGTAGTCCGGACGCGCGTCGGGCATCACGGTGCCGATCCAGTAGGCGTCACGGTCGGTGACCAGGTGGGTCAGCGTCGCGATGTCGGCGACGACGGACGCGCCGGCAGGCACCAGGTCGACCGCCCCTTGCGCGGCCTGCGCGCGCGGCGACGTCTCGTACGTCGCCGGGTCCGCGAGGTCGCCCAGCGGGGACGTCGGCAGCCGCACCAGCGCGACCGCGACGGCCACCGCGGGCGCCCACCGGGCGACCTGCCAGACGACCGGGCTCGACCGCCGCCGGACGCGGGCCAGCCCGTCGACCATCGCCACGAACACGACGGGCATGAGCAGCAGCGAGTAGTGCCACTCGGTGCCCCAGTAGAACGGCACGCCCCCGACGAACCGCCACGCGAACGTCGGCAGCACCAGCAGCACCCACGGCGACCAGCAGGCCGCGAACGCGGTGACACCGAGGGTCAGCAGCACCGTGCCGAGCTTGACGTCCACGTCGGTCAGCAGCGTGCCGATCACGCCGTCGTCGCCGCCGAGGTTGCCGGTGTAGTCGTAGCCGCCGGACGAGTTGAGGAGCGGCAGCAGCACGGTCACCACGAGCAGCCATCCGAGCACCCCGGCCGCGGCCAGCGCCGCCCCGAGCCGGCGCGCTCCCCCGAGCCAGACCACGAAGCCGATCATCGCGACAGTCAGGCCGAGGTCCTCCTTGACCAGCAGCAGCGGCAGCGACCACAGCGCCACCGCTCGCCAGTCGCGTCGCACGTACGCCGCCCCCGCGAGCGCCAGCAGCGGCACGCCCAGCGCGACCTCGTGGAAGTCGGCGACCACGGCCGACTGCACGCCGAACGACAGCCCCATAGCCAGCGCGACGGCCACGCCGCTCCACGGTCCCAGCTCCCGCGCGGCCAGGCGTCCGACCACCGCCACCCCCACGCCGATCGCCACGACCTGCGCCACCAGCAGCGTCTGGGCCGACGGCACCAGCGCGTAGACCGGCGCCAGCAGCGCGATCACCGGGTGGAAGTGGTCGCCGAGCAGGTTGTAGCCCGGACCCTTGATCTCCACGAGCGGCCAGCCGCGGTCGACGTACGACTGCAGCGCCTGCTCGAAGATGGCGTTGTCCCACGACGAGGGCTCGAACCGCGCGAACCGGCGCAGCGAGAGGACGCCGAGCGCCAGGCTCGTCAGCACGGCCACGACGACCGGCGCCGCGGCGACCAGTGAGGCGCCGCGGCGCACGCGTCCGGTGGTCGAGGCGCTCATCGCCCCGATCCTGTCACGGGACGTCGTAGGGTCCGCTCATGAGCCGGGTCATCCTCATGTGCGGGCCGTCGGGGTCGGGCAAGTCCACGTACGCCCGGCGGCTCGAGGCCGACGGCATGGTGCGGCTCTCGTTCGACCACGAGACGTGGCGGCGCGGCCTCACCGCCCCGCTGACCGCGGCGGCCGCTGCCGAGATCGAGGCCGAGCTGCGCGCCCGCCTGCTCGCGCTCGTCGCGGCCGGCACCGACGTCGTGCTCGACTTCTCCTTCTCCACCCGGGCCCTGCGCGACGAGTACCGCGCGCTGCTCGCCCCGTCCGGCATCGTGCCCGAGACGGTCTTCCTGGCCACCGACCGCGCCACCGCGCTGGCCCGCCTGCGCGGGCGCACCGGCCGCGACGGCGACGACCTGGTGCTGGACGCCGACGTGGCCGCCCGCCACTTCGACACCTTCGAGGTGCCGACCCCGGACGAGGGACCGCTCCGGGTCGTCGCCGACGACCCGGAGCGGCAGCCCGACGTCAGAGGGTGACGTCCTCCAGCATCTCGGTGACCAGCGCCGCCACCGGCGAGCGCTCGGACCGGCTCAGCGTCACGTGCGCGAACAACGGGTGGCCCTTGAGCTTCTCGACCACCGCGACCACGCCGTCGTAGCGTCCGACCCGCAGGTTGTCGCGCTGCGCGACGTCGTGGGTCAGGACGACCTTGGAGTTGGCACCGATGCGCGAGAGCACCGTCAGCAGCACGTTGCGCTCCAGCGACTGCGCCTCGTCGACGATGACGAACGCGTCGTGCAGCGAGCGTCCGCGGATGTGGGTCAGCGGCAGCACCTCGAGCATCCCCCGCTCGACGATCTCCTCGACCACGTACTCGCTGGCCACGGCGCCGAGCGTGTCGAACACCGCCTGCGCCCAGGGCCCCATCTTCTCGGACTCGCTGCCCGGCAGGTAGCCCAGCTCCTGCCCACCGACGGCGTACAGGGGCCGGAACACGACCACCTTCTTGTGCTGGTGGCGCTCCATGACCGCCTCGAGCCCGGCGCACAGCGCCATCGCCGACTTGCCGGTGCCGGCCCGGCCGCCGAGCGAGACGATGCCCACCTCGGGGTCGAGCAGCAGGTCCAGCGCGACGCGCTGCTCGGCCGAGCGGCCGTGGACGCCGAACGCCTCGCGGTCGCCGCGCACGAGCTGCACCTGCTTGTCGGCGGTGACGCGTCCCAGGCCCGAGCCCTTGTCGCTCAGCAGCACCAGGCCGGTGTGGATCGGCAGCTCGCGAGCCGCCTCGAGGTCGATGCGGCCCTGCTCGTACAGGTCGTCGAGGTCGAGCGAGTCGACCTCGAGCTCGACCATGCCGGTCCAGCCGGTCTCGACCGCGAGCTCGGCGCGGTACTCCTCGGCGGCCAGCCCGGACGCGGACGCCTTGACCCGCATCGGCAGGTCCTTCGACACGAGCGTCACCGCGCGCCCCTCGTCGGCCAGGTTCCTGGCCACGGCGAGGATGCGGGTGTCGTTGTCGCCGAGCCGGAAGCCGGCCGGCAGCGAGGACACGTCCACGTGGTTGAGCTCGACCCGCAGCGTGCCGCCCTCGTCGCCGATCGGCAGCGGACGGTCGAGACCACCGTGCTGGGTGCGCAGGTCGTCCAGCAGCCGCAGCGCCTGACGGGCGAAGTAGCCGAGCTCGGGGTGGTGGCGCTTGGCCTCCAGCTCGGTGATGACCACGACGGGAATGACGACCTCGTGCTCGTGGAAGCGTGTCACGGCGCCGGGGTCGGCCAGCAGGACGCTGGTGTCCAGGACGTACGTGCGAGGGGTGCTCATGCTGTCGGCCACGATGTGCTCCTCGTGGGACCCGCGCGCGCCCTCGCCGGTCCCCTTACTCGGTAGGGGGGACCTGAACCTTCGGCTCCGGGGCGGGCGTCACAGGACGAACGTACGACCGCGCCGCGCCGCGACACGGCATTGTGCGCGTGTCGTGCGTTGCCGTCAGGTGAACAGTCGTCCCACGCGTCTCAGCGGCCGAAGCGGCGCTCGCGCCCGGCGTACGAGCGCAGCGCACGCAGGAAGTCGACCCGCCGGAACGCCGGCCACAGCGCGTCGCAGAAGTAGAACTCCGAGTGGACGCTCTGCCACAGCAGGAAGCCCGACAGCCGCTGCTCGCCGGACGTGCGGATGACGAGGTCGGGGTCGGGCATGCCCTTGGTGTAGAGGTGCTCGGCGATGTCGTCGACGTCGAGCGTGTGGGCCACGTCGGCCAGGCTGCGTCCGGCCTCGGCCTCGGTCAGGAGCAGCGAGCGGATGGCGTCGGTCAGCTCCTGGCGTCCGCCGTACCCGACGCACACGTTGACGACCGAGCCCTCGACCCCGCTGGTGGACTCCGCGGTGCGCTTGAGCCGCTCGGCGGTGTCGGGAGGCAGCAGGTCCAGGCTGCCGAGCAGCTGCACCCGGCGGCGTCCGGTGCCGGCCAGGGTCTCGGCGAGCTGCTCGATGACGGCGAGCAGACCGCGCAGCTCGTCGGCCGGACGCGCGAGGTTGTCGGTGGACAGCACCCACAGCGTGACGATCTCGATGCCGAGCTCGTCGCACCACCCGACGAACTCCACGATCTTGTCCGCGCCCGCCCGGTAACCACCCACCAGGTCGGCCCCGGCTCCCTTCGCCCACCGCCGGTTCCCGTCGACGATCGCACCGACGTGACGGGGCAGACGGTCGGGCCGGATCTCGCGCTGGAGCCTGCGCTCGTACAGCTGGTAGACGAGGTGGTTCAGGCCCATGCGGGCTACTCTAGGGCCATGCCAGAGACCAGGACCCCGGACGCCGCCCACGAGCTCGGTGACCGGATCCGGGACACGGCGCAGGAGATCAAGCCGCGCCTTCGAGGGTGGCTGCACGCCGCCACGTCGCCGCTGGCCTTCTTCAGCTTCATCGTCCTGCTGGTGCTGGCCGACGACACCCGCCTGCGGGTCGGCGCGGCCGTGTTCATGGTGTCGGCGCTGCTGCTGTTCACGGTCAGCGCGCTGTACCACACGCGCACCTGGTCGGACCAGGCTCGCGTGGTCTGGAAGCGCTTCGACCACGCCAACATCTTCGTGATGATCGCCGGCTCGTACACGCCGTTCTCGCTCATGCTGCTCGATCCCGACCACGCCGCGATCATGATGACGCTGGTCTGGGGCGGCGCGCTGCTGGGCGTGTTCTTCCGCATCTTCTGGGTCGGCGCTCCGCGCTGGCTGTACGTGCCGCTGTACCTCGCGCTGGGCTGGGCGGCGGTCATCTACCTGCCCGAGTTCGCCCGCGAGGCGCCCACGTCGGTGTTCGTGCTGATGATCGTCGGCGGCGTCCTGTACTCGCTGGGCGCGGCGGTCTACGGCTTCAAGAAGCCCGACCCGTGGCCGCGCTGGTTCGGCTTCCACGAGATCTTCCACTCGTTCACCATCGCGGCGTTCGTCGTCCACTACGTCGGCGTCAGCATCCTGGCCTACAGCGGCTACTGAGCCGCAGGGGCACCGTCCTCCCTCAGCTCGCGCACCGCTCCCTGAGCCTGTCGAAGGGTCAGCCGCCGAGCAGCGCGGCCAGCTCCTGCGGCGTCGTGACCGGCCGGTCGCAGACGAACCGCCGGCAGACGTACGCCGTCGCCCGTCCGTCCAACAGCCCCCGCTCGGCGAACAGCGGCACGTCGAGGCCCGGCTCCCCCGCCACCACGACCGCGCCCGGCGAGGCCGACGTGAGCGCCGTGCGCTGCAGCGCGGCGAGCTCGTCGCCCGAGCCGACCAGCGCGACCTCCAGCGGGCCGGCCAGCAGCGCCTCCGCCGCGGCCAGCGTCCACCCCGCGAAGCGCGGGTCCTGACGGGCCACGCCGGCCGCCGAACGCACGCCCGACTCGGCGGCCTCGCGCCAGCGCTCCTCCCCCGTGACCGCGGCCATCGCCAGCAGGTCGTGGACGACGGCGGACGTGCCCGAGGGGTAGGCGTTGTCGGCCGGGTCCTGCGGCCGGACGAGCAACGCGTCGGCCTCCGCGTCCGTGTCGTGGAAGCCGACCTCGGCGGCGAAGCGGTCCAGCACCTGCTCCAGCAGCGCCTGCGCCCGCTCGAACCAGACCCGGTCGCCGGTCACGCCGAGCAGCACCAGGTACGCCTCGGCGACGCACCCGTAGTCCTCGAGCACGCCGGCGTGCGCGCCCGCCCGGCCGTGGCGCGAGACGCGCAGCAGCCGGCCATCGTCGGTCGTGTGCACCGTGGCCAGCAGCTCGCCCGCCGCCCGCGCGGCGTCCAGGTAGTCCGGCCGCTCCAGGACGACCGACATCTCGGCCAGCGCGCTGATCGCCAGCCCGTTCCAGGCGGCGACGACCTTGTCGTCGATCGCGGGCTGGGGCCGCTCACCGCGCGCCTCGAGCAGCCGCGCCCGTACGCGGTCCAGACGGTCGTCGTCCGCCGGCGGGTCGAGCAGCTGCAGCGTCGACGTGCCGTGCTCGAACGTGCCCTGCTCGGTGACGGTGAAGACCTCGGCCGCCCAGGCACCGTCGTCGGGGCCGAGCACCTCGACGAGCCGCTCGGCCGTCCAGACGTACGTCGCCCCCTCGACCCCCTCGGTGTCGGCGTCCAGCGCCGACGCGAAGCCGCCCTCGGACGTCCGCAGGTCGCGCAGCAGGAAGTCCGCGACGTCGGTCGCGACGCGGCGGAAGCGCTCCGCGTGCTCCCCGCGACGGCTCGCGTGCGTGTAGACGCGAGCCAGCTGGGCGTTGTCGTAGAGCATCTTCTCGAAGTGCGGCACCCGCCAGAACCGGTCCACGCTGTAGCGCGCGAACCCGCCGGCGAGCTGGTCGTGCATGCCGCCGGCGGCCATGGCCAGCAGCGTGTGGTCGGCCAGGCGGGTCGCGCGCTCGTCGCCGGTGCGCGCCTCGTGCCGCAGCAGCCACTCCAGCACCATGGACGGCGGGAACTTCGGGCTCGTGCCGAACCCGCCGGCGTCCTCGTCGTAGGTGCGCGCCAGCGCGTCCAGAGCACCGTCGAGGTCGGCCGCGGAGAGCACCTCGCCCGGCACGTGGCCGGCGCTGCCCAGGTGGTCGACGACCTGCTGGCCGATGCGCACCACCTCGTCACGGCGGTTCGTCCAGGCGTCGTTCAGCGCCTGCAGCACCTGCGTGAAGGCGGGCATCCCCTGCGCCGGCACGGGCGGGAAGTAGGTGCCGCTGAAGAACGGCTCCCCCTCCGGCGTCAGCACGCAGGTCATGGGCCAGCCGCCCTGGCCGGTCATCGCCTGCACGGCGCGCATGTAGACCGCGTCGACGTCCGGACGCTCCTCGCGGTCGACCTTGACGTTGACGAAGTGCTCGTTCATGTAGGCCGCGGTGGCCGCGTCCTCGAACGACTCGTGCGCCATGACGTGGCACCAGTGGCAGGCGGCGTAGCCGACGCTGAGCAGGATCGGGCGGTCGGTCTCGCGGGCGAGCGCGAACGCCTCGGGGCCCCACTCGTGCCAGTCGACCGGGTTGTCGGCGTGCTGGAGCAGGTACGGGCTGGACGCCTGCGCGAGTCGGTTGGCCATGCCCGCCACGCTAGCGAGCACGACGCCCGGACGCCGGGCGAGACCTCCGGGCGCGGCGCAGGCCCGGGCGACCGGCCCGGGCCTGCGCCGTCCCTGTGCTCAGCGGACCTGCACCGAGCCCCCCAGCACGACGCGGGCCGACGACGGTCCGACCAGGATCCGCGTGCGGCCGGACGGCGTGACCCAGGCGTCGTCGCCCGTGTCCCAGTACGACAGCGCCTCCTTCGGGATGCGCACCGTGACGCGCCGCGACTGTCCCGGCGCGAGCCTCACCTTGGCGAACCCGGCGAGCTGGCGCGGCGGCGTGGCGACGGCACCGGGCAGCCGCCCGACGTAGACCTGGGCCACCTCCGAGCCGGTCCGCCGGCCGGTGTTCCGGACGGTGAACGTCGCCGTCACCCGGTCGCCGCGCCGGTTGCCCGACGAGACGCTCAGGTTGCGGTAGGCGAACGTCGTGTACGACAGGCCGAAGCCGAACGGGTAGCTCGGCCGGACGCGGTCCTCGAGAAAGCCTCGGTAGCCGACGTAGATCGACTCACGGAACCGAGCCACCCCCGGCGGCGTGCCGGGCACCTGGCGCTCGTTGCGCGGCAGGGTCGCCGGCAGCTTGCCCGACGGGTTCACGTCACCCCACAGCACGTCGGCGATGGCGTGGCCCTGCTCCTGCCCGGGGTACCAGGCCTGGACGATGCCCCGGACCCGTGCCGACCACGGCTCGGTCCGGCTGACGGCACCGGTCTCGACCACCACGACGGTCCGGGGGTTGACCCGAGCTACCTGGCGGATGAGCTGCTCCTGCTCCTTCGGCAGGGCCAGGTCGGGCCGGTCGTAGCCCTCGGTCTCGTAGTCACGGACGACCACCACGGCGGTGTCGGCGGCGCGTGCGGTCGCGACGGCCTCGGCCATCGCCGGCGACACCACGTCCTCGGGGTGCTGCCAGAACAGCCGCACCTGGCCGCCCTGGTAGGAGTTCAGCGCCGGCGCGCTGTACTCGATGCGCACCTCGTGCGGCTCGCCCTGCCGCAGCGTGACCCGGCGGCCGACCGACGACAGGTCGCCGGTGTGCTCGACCAGCAGCTCGCCGTCCAGGTAGAGCCGGGCGTCGCCGCGGGCCGTGAGCCCGAGCTGGTACGAGGCCGTGGCCGGAGCGGTCAGCGTGCCCGTCCACCGCGCCGACAGGTCGCCCAGGAGCGCGAAGTCACCGCGCGCCGTGGGGATCTTGGGCGACGCGACGTTGAACCCCGGGAAGTTCTGGAACCCGAAGTTGACGTTCACGTTGGGGTCGACCTGCGTCAGGTGCGGGTCGCCGGAGAACGTCCGGTTGCTCCAGTACGTCGCCGACAGCCCGTTCCCGTCCCCCTGCGACGGGGTCAGCACCGACGACGGGACCGGTGCGGCACCCGGGAGCAGGTCGCCCTCGGAGATGCCGTCGGTGCCCGCCGAGTACGTCACGTCCGTGCCGCCGCCGGCACGCTGCTCGATCCCCTGCAGCGGGGACACCGAGCGCGTCGGGCGCGAGACGGTGGCCGAGCCGCCGCCCTGGGCCGACGTGTTGTCGGCGTCGGGGCCGATCACCGCGATCGACCGGGCGCGCCGGTTCAGCGGCAGGACGCCGCGCTGGTTCTTCAGCAGCACCATGCCGTTCGCGGCCACCTCACGGGCGACGCGGGCGTCCCGCTCGACCTGGATCGGCTGCACCACCGGCAGCCGGTCGAACAGCCCCAGGCCGACCATCGGCCGCAGGATGCGACGGGCCATGTCGTCGAGCCGGGCCATGCTGACCTGGCCGGCCGCGACCGCGGCGACGAGACGCTCGCCGAAGTTCGCCGAGCCCGGACCCTGGTCGCCGGGCTGCTCCTGGTCCAAGCCGGCGTTCGCCGCCTGGACGGTGCTGGGCGTCGCGTTGTAGTCGCTCATGATGAAACCGCGGAGCCCGAACTGCTCCTTCAGGATCGTCGTCATGAGCGGGTTCTCGCAGGCGCTGATGCCGTTGACCCGGTTGAACGAGCACATCGCCGAGCCGGGCCGGCCGCGGTCGATGGCGATGCCGAACGGGCGCGAGTAGATCTCCTGCAGCGCGCGCTCGTCCACCTGGGCGTCGACGTCGAAGCGGTCGGTCTCCTGGTTGTAGGCGAACGGGTGCTTGAGCGACGCCACGACCGGACTGGCCTGGATGCCCCGGATCACCTGTGCGGCCATCGAGCCGATCAGCAGCGGGTCCTCGCCGAAGCCCTCGAAGGCGCGGCCCCACAGCGGTGTGCGGGCGACGTCGGCGGACGGCGCCAGCTCGAAGTTGTGGCCGGTGCGGAACGCCTCGCGGCCCAGCACGTCACCGAACGTCTCGGCCAGGCGCAGGTCGAACGTGGCCGCCAGGCTGGACGCGGACGGCAGCTGGGTCGACCGCTGGTCGATGTTCGGGTTGGCGACGCGGACGCCCACCGGGCCGTCGGCCATGGTCTGGGCGGGGATGCCGAGCCGCTCGATCGGGTTGTTGTAGAAGCCATAGTTGTTGTTGATCTGGCCGGTCGCGAGGTCCGCCTTCTCCTCGGTGGTCATCTGGGCCAGGATCTGCTCGACCCGGCGCTCGACCGCCGGCGACGTGTCCCAGCTGGGCGTCCGCGGCGCGTCCACGCGGGAGGTGTCGACCCTGGGTGCGGTGAAGCGTGGTCCGCCGAAGCGGCTGCGCTGGTCCTGGTCGTCACGTGCCGCCGTGGCGGTGGTGACGGTGGATCCCATCAGCGCGACGACGGACGTCGCGACGATCAGGACCGTGGTGTGGCGTGCTCGGATTCTGCGTGGCAAGAACATGAGCCCTCCGGCTCCGGACAGGTCCGAGGGGGCGGCGCGGCAGGGCGTCGGGCGCGACGAAGGCGAGTCCGCTGGAGCGCGGCGGGGCGACCGTGGTCGGGGCGCCGCGCGGTGTGGGGGTGCTGCATCCTGGAAGAGGACGGTGGAGCGAGGCCACCGTCGTGTCTGCTGCGATTCCGCGGTGTTTTTCACCCTAGGTCGGCTCCGCCGGGGTGTCCAGGCGAGCCGCCGGGTGCCGCGTGGCGGGGGTTCCGAGACGTTCGCCGACGCGTCGACCGGGCGTCGCGCACGGGTCACGTGGCCTGCCTAGCGTCACGCCCATGCTCCAGCGCACGCCCCCGCGGACGAGCCGGCTCACGACGGTCGCACGGTCCCTGCGGTCGGGGCCGCTCGTCGTCCTGGCCGGGCTCGCGGCCGTGTTCGTGCGCCTGCCCGGGCTGGACGCCCCGCTGTCGCCCGACGAGGGCGGCTTCCTCATGGTCGCCGCGCAGTGGGCGCCGGGCTCCTCGCTCTACGGCGACTACTGGGTCGACCGGCCGCCGCTGCTGATCGGAGTCTTCGCCGTCGCGGACGCACTGGGCGGCACCGTCCCGCTGCGGCTGATCGGCGCCGCGGCGGTGCTCGGCTCGGTGCTGCTGGCCGCTCGGCTGGCGGTGCTCGTCGCCCCCGGACGGCCGTCGGCCCCGGTGCTCGTGGCGGTCACGGTGGCCGCGCTGGCATCCACCCCGCTGCATGGGGCGCAGGACGTCAACGGCGAGCTGCTCGCGCTGCCGCTCGTCCTCGCCGGCTTGGTCGCCCTGGTGGCCGGGACCGGGCCCGACCGGTCGCACGCGCTGGCCTGGGCCGCCGCCGGCGTGCTGGCCGCGTGCGCCGTGGCGGTGAAGCAGTCCGTCGTCGAGCTGGTCGTGGCCGGGCTGGTCGCGACCGTCTGGGTCGCGCGCACCCGGCCGATCGAGGCGGCGCGCCTGATCGCGTCCGCCGCCCTCGGCGCGGTCGCGACGCTGGGTCTGCTGCTGGGCTGGGCCGCCGCGCGCGGCACCGGTCCCCTGGACCTGTGGGACGCCACGGTGCGGTTCCGGCTGGACGCCGCCCACGTCATCGGCAGCTCGTCGACGAGCGCCACCGACGCTCGCGCCGCCGGCCTCGTGCTGGCGTTCGTGGCCAGCGGGGCCGCGGTGGTGCTGCTCGCGTGCCTGCTCCCGCGGTCCGGCGGGCTCCGGCGTCCGTCGCTCCCGCTCGTGCTGGCCGTCGCGGTGCTCACCACCGAGCTCGTCGTGGTCGCGGGCGGCGGCAGCTACTGGCGGCACTACCTCGTGGGGACGATCCCGGGCCTGGCGCTGCTGCTCGCCGCGACGCTGGAGCGCTCACCGCGACCGAGCCGGCTGGTCCGGCTCGCGGTCACCGGGACGGCGGCGTCGGCGCTCGTCGCCCTCGTCCCGTCGCTCGCGACGGCCCAGGCACCGAGCGACGACGACCGGCTCGTGGCGTACCTGCAGGCGAGCGCCGGTCCGGGCGACACCGCGGTGACCGCGTTCGGCGACCCGGCGCTGCTGCGCGAGGCCGGGCTCGACAGCCCGTACGAGCACCTGTGGAGCCTGCCCGTCCGCGTGCGGGACCCGCGGCTGGACGAGCTGCGGCGGGTGCTCGAGCGCGAACGACCGACCTGGGTGCTCGTGACCGGCCCGACGCTCCGGACGTGGGGCGTGGACGCGGCGTCGGCGCAGACCGTGCTCGACCGCGACTACGACGTGGCCGCCGTCATCGGCGACCGGCACGTCTACCGCGTGCGGTCGTAGGTCAGGCGTCCGAGCGGGGCTCGTCGCGCGACTCGTCGGTGGCGTCGGTGGACGCCGTCCGGTCGGCGCGCGGGTCGGGCTCCTCGACGAAGTCGACCTTCTTCAGCTGCTTGGTGAAGTTCCACAGCAGCAGGGCCAGCACGATGCCGAGCAGCACCACGAGTCCGAGCGCGCCCCACCCCGGCTTGACGATGTCGGGGTCGATGTTGGGACGGGAGCCGGACGAGGCCAGCAGGACGTACGTGCGCATGCCCCCAGCCTACGCGGCGGGCTCAGGAGCCCGGCCGCGCAGGCGGGCGTCAGCGCAGGCCGGCGAAGAGGTCGTCCTCGGGCGTCGTGGTCTCGACGAACGACTTCACCAGCTCGAAGTCCTCCGTGGGCCACACCTCGGCCTGGATCTCGCGGGGCACGGCGAACCAGAAGCCGTCCGGGTCGATCTGCGTGGCGTGCGCGATGAGAGCCTCGTCGCGGACGTGGAAGTAGTCGGCGCACTCGACCCGCGTGGTCATGCGCTTGTCGCGCTCGGGGTCGAGCCAGCTCGCGCGCTCCTTGTACGGGTTCTCCAGCCCGTGCTCGTCCAGCGCCTTCGAGATGGCCTCGTGCCGGGCCACGCTCCAGCCGACGTGGTAGTAGAGCTTCTGCACCTGCCACGGCTCGCCGAGGTCGGGGTAGCGCTCGGGGTCGGCGGCGGCCTCGAAGGCGTAGACGCTGATCTCGTGGCACTTGATGTGGTCCGGGTGCGGGTAGCCGCCGTTCTCGTCGTACGTCGTCAGGACGTGCGGACGGAACGAGCGGATCAGCCTCACCAGGGGCGCGGCGGCCTCCTCGATCGGCACGAGCGCGAAGCAGCCCTCGGGCAGCGGCGGCTTCGGGTCGCCCTCGGGCCAGCCGGAGTCGACGAAGCCGAGCCAGTCCTGCTTGATGCCGAGGATGTCGCGGGCACGCGCCATCTCGTCGCGACGGATCTCGCTGATCAGCTCGGGGTTGTCCTCCAGACCGGGGTGCTGGAAGGAGGGGTTGAGGATCGAGCCGCGCTCACCGCCGGTGCAGGTGGCGACGTGGACGTCCACCCCCTCGGCGACGTACCTCGCGGTCGACGCAGCGCCCTTGCTGGACTCGTCGTCCGGGTGGGCGTGCACGTGCATGAGTCGCAGCTTCTCGCTCACGTCTCTCCTGTCCGTCGTTCGGCCGGGGCCATCCTTCCATGCAACGTCACCGACCCCCGTCCCGCTTCCCGCACCTGGGACAATGGGGACGTGACGAACCTGGACGCCCGCTACGGCCGCCGCACCAAGCCCACCTGGTTCTGGTGGGCGTTCGCCGCCGTCGGCATCGTGCTCGGCGTCGCCTGGGCCGCCTGGGTGGCCACGGCCGAGAAGCCGGTCAGTGCCTCGCTGCACAGCTACGACGTCGTCAGCAACACCGAGGTCGTCGTCCGCGTGGACGTCGTGGTCAACACCGACGAGCCGGTCGAGTGCACCGTCTACGCCCAGAACATGAACCACGCCGTCGTCGGCGAGAAGACCGTCCGGCTCGACTCTGACGACCGCGAGCAGGCGCTCTCGGTGGCGGTGCGCACCCAGGAGCGCGCGGTGAACGGCGTCCTGCGCACCTGCCGGGAAGTCCGCTGAACTGGTAGCCTTGCGTATTCACCCCGGGCGGGCGCCCGGGGTGCCGTACGTAGAAGGAGGCATGCCATGACGCAGCCGACGCAGGACACCATCTGGGTGACGCAGGAGGCGTTCGACCGTCTCCAGGCCGAGCTCGCGCACCTCAAGGGCGAGGTCCGGGCCGACATCACGGCCAAGATCGCCGCCGCCCGCGACGAGGGCGACCTCAAGGAGAACGGTGGCTACCACGCCGCCCGCGAGGAGCAGGGCAAGACCGAGGCCCGCATCCGCCAGCTCGAGGACATGCTCCGTCGCGCCGAGGTGGGCGACGCCCCCGCCGACGACGGCCTGGTCGAGGCCGGCATGAAGGTGACGATCAAGTTCGCCGGCGACTCCGACACCGAGACCTTCCTGCTCGGCTCGCGTGAGCTGCTCAGCATGGACTCCAGCGTCGACCTCGACGTCTTCTCCCCCACGTCCCCGCTCGGCGCGGCGATCATGGGCAAGAAGCGCGGCGACTCGGCGTCCTACGAGGCGCCCAACGGCCGCACCATCGAGGTCGAGATCGTCGACGCCGTCCCGTTCTGAGCCTCACCGCCCCGCGGCTCCGCCGCGACGTGTGAAGAAAAGGACCACTTCCTTCGCGGAAGTGGTCCTTTTCTTCACACTTCTCGGGAGCGCCGGGCTCGGGTGAGGGTCAGAGCAGGTCGTAGCCCAGGCCGGTGAGCGTCTCGCGCACCTGCGCCTGCTGGTCGGTGCCGCGGGTCGAGACCTGCAGGGCCACCTCGACCTGGCGGACGCCCAGCGACTCCGACGTGCGGTCGTGCTGCACGTTGAGGATGTTCACCTGCAGGTCGGCGAGCGCCACGAGCAGGCGCATCAGCTCGCCCGGACGGTCGGGGATGCGCACCCGGAAGGCCAGGAAGCGGCCGGCCGCGTTGAGTCCGTGCCGGATGACCTCCATGAGCACGAGCGCGTCGATGTTGCCGCCCGACAGCACCGTGACGACGGGGCCCTCGAAGCGTCCGGGGTGCTCCATGAGCGCGGCGACGCCGGCGGCGCCGGACGGCTCGACCAGCATCTTGGTGCGCTCGAGCAGCTGCAGCAGCGCCTGGCTCATCGCCTCCTCGCTGACCGTGAGCACCTCGTCCAGGTGCTCGGCGATGACGTCGAACGGGATCTGGCCCGGCCGGGAGACCGCGATGCCGTCGGCCATCGTCGGGCCCAGGTCGACCTCGACCGGGGCGCCGGAGCTCAGTGACGGGACGTACGTGGACGCCGCCTCGGCCTGCACGCCGACGATGCGGACGTCCGGGTGCTTCTCGCGCAGCAGCGCGATGCCGGCCGCGAGCCCGCCGCCGCCGATCGGCACGAGGATCGTGCGGACGTCGGGCACCTGCTCGACGATCTCCAGGCCCACGGTGCCCTGGCCGGCCAGGATGTCGTCGTGGTCGAACGGGTGGATGAACTCGGCCCCGGTGCGCTGCGCGTAGGCCTGGGCCTCCTTGACCGCCTCGGTCACGCCGCCGTGGACGAACTCGATGTCGGCGCCGTAGCCGCGCGTCGCGCTGACCTTCGGGATGGCCGCACCCTCGGGCATGAAGATGCGCGCCTTCGTGTCGAGCATCGCCGCGGCGAGCGCGACGCCCTGCGCGTGGTTGCCGGCACTGGCGGCGACGACGCCGCGCGAGCGCTCCTCGGTGCTGAGCCGCGCGATGCGCACGTACGCGCCGCGGATCTTGAACGAGCCGGTGCGCTGCAGGTTCTCGCACTTGAGCCGGACGGTCGTCCCGGCCAGGTCGCTGAGCCAGCGCGAGCTGACGCAGGGGGTCGTGGTGGCGACCCCGTCGAGCAGGGACCGGGCGGTGACGACGTCGCTGAGCTGCACCCGGCCACCCTACGGCGGCGCAGGCCGCCGCCGGCGGACGCTAGGCCTGCTCGGGAGCCGGCTCGACCGGTGGATGCTGCTCGTCGGCGGGCAGCCCGTCGGAGGCGAACCGCTCCCCCTCGTCCGTGGCCAGGTGCCGGACGACGCCGTTCAGGCACGCGGCGATCGGGACGGCCACGAGCGCGCCCACCACGCCGCCGACGGTGATGCCCGCGACGATCGCCAGGATCACGCCGAGCGGGTGCACCGAGACGATGCGTCCCATGACGAACGGCTGCAGCACGTGGCTCTCGATCTGCTGCACCGCCAGCACGGCGATGAGCATGAACAGCGCGGTCCACGGCCCTTGGGCGACCAGCGCGATGCCGACCGCCACGAGCCCGGACGTGAAGGCACCGATGATCGGCACGAACGCACCCAGGAACACCAGCACGCCGATCGCCAGTGCCAGCGGGACGTTCAGCAGCGACGCGGCCAGGGCGATGCCGATGGCGTCCACGAGCGCGACGACGATGGTGGCCCGGACGAACGCGGTGAGCGAGTGCCACGCGGTCTCGCCCGACGAGTGCACGCGGTCGCGGGACGAGCGCGGGAACAGCAGCACGATCCAGGCCCAGATCCGCTTGCCGTCGTAGAGGAAGAAGATCGTCGCGAACAGCACCACGAACAGCCCGGCGACGAAGTGACTGACGGTCACCCCGACCTCGCCCGCGGTCGTGAACAGGACGCCGTCCGCCTGCGCGATCTTCTCCTGCGCGGTGTCGATGTAGCGCTGCAGCTGGGCGTCGGTCAGGCGCAGCGGACCGGTCTGCAGCCAGTCCTGCAGGTCGGCGATGCCGTCGACGACGCGACGGCGCAGGTCGTCGAACTGGCGCGAGACCTGGGTGCCGACGACGAGCACGAGCCCCGTCACGACGGCCAGGAAGCCCAGGACGACCGCGAGCGTGCCCACCGACCGCGGGACGCGCCACCCCTGCAGGCGGTCCACCAGCCCGGACGTGAGCGCGGTCAGCAGCAGGGCGACCGCGATCGGCACGGTGATGGCCGAGAAGAAGTTGAGCACCCACAGCAGCGCGTAGGTGGCGACGCCGAGCAGCAGCAGCCGCCACGCCCAGCCGGTCGCGATCTCCATGCCGCGCGGGAAGGTCGGGCGCCCGGCGTCTCGTCGCTCGCTCACACCGGCGACACTATCGGGAACACCGCAAGCCGCTCGGCGGTTGACAGTCGTGGACCGGCTTCCCGGCCGGCGGAAAGGTGACCATGATCTTCGGCTTCGACAAGACCGCCATGCCCGAGCGCGAGAAGGCGCTCCCGGGCCGCCCGACCCGCGAGTTCGCGGTCGGCGACAAGCACCTCGTCACCGGCAACCCGATCGAGACCGACGGCCCCGAGGGCTTCGAGGTCGCCGTGCTCGGCCTCGGCTGCTTCTGGGGCGAGGAGAAGACGTTCTGGGAGCAGCCCGGCGTCTGGTCCACGTCCGTGGGCTACGCGGGTGGCTACACGCCCAACCCCACGTACGAGGAGACCTGCACCGGACGCACCGGCCACGCCGAGGTCGTCCGCGTGGTCTTCGACCCGAGCGTGACGTCCTACGACGACCTGCTCAAGGTGTTCTGGGAGAACCACGACCCGACGCAGGGCATGCGCCAGGGCAACGACCGCGGCAGCCAGTACCGCTCGGTGCTGCTGACCACGTCGCCCGAGCAGCAGGCCAAGGCCGAGGCGTCGCGCGACCGCTACCAGGAGCAGATGACCAAGTCCGGCTACGGACGCATCACCACCGAGATCAAGCCACTGCAGGACTACTACTACGCCGAGGAGTACCACCAGCAGTACCTGGTGAAGAACCCGTTCGGCTACTGCCCGCTGCACGCGACGGGCGTCTCGTACGCCTGATCGTCCCGGCACAGGAGGGCCCCGCAGACCGATGGTCTGCGGGGCCCTCGTCATTCGGGCAGACGGACGTGTTCCGCTCCCACGCGCCCGGCGCGCGTGGCAGGCTGCCGGCATGGACGACGTGCGTGCCATCCTCGGCGACCTTCCCCGCCCGCTGCGCTGGGGCGTGATCGCGGGCTTCGTCGCCGGCGTGCTCGGCGCCGTCGCCGGTCTCGTGCTCGGCCTGCTGGCCCACCCGGCCACGGCGTGGTTCGCCGTGCTCGAGGTCGGCGTGCCGGCGGCCGCCGTCGGGGGGCTGCTGGGGCTGCTCGCCGGGTCGCTGGTCACGGCCACCAGTCGCCTCCGGCACGCGGGCTGACGACCGGCATGGACGGCCCGCGCGCCGCCGAGCCGCTGCCCGTGGAGCGGGCCGAGCTGGTGCTGTCGGCCGTCAGCACCGTCCTCGCCGTCGCGCTCAGCCTCGCCGTGGCCGTCGCGTGCTTCCGGCGCTGCCGGCACCTCAGCGGCTACTCGGTCCCGCACAGCATGCTGGTCGCCCTCGCGGCCGGGCTCGTGCCGGTGGTGTGGATCGTCGTCTGGGCGGTGAACAAGGACCGGACGGACGCCGAGTGGCACCGCCACCGGCGCGGACGGGCGACTGCCGACCTGCTCTGACGGAGCGCGCTTCGACCGAGGCATATGGTTGAAGCATGAACAATCTTGTCGCGCGGGTCTCGGGACCGAGCGCTGTGGACCTGGTCGAGGAGCCCGACGCCGAGACGCTGCCGCCGGGCCGCGTCGAGGTGGCGATCACCTACTGCGGCGTCTGCGCCACCGACACGCACAACTACACGTCCGGCCCCGGCCCCATCCCCGCCTCGGTGTTCGGCCACGAGTGGACCGGCACGATCGCCCGGGTCGCGGACGACGTCACGTCCGTGGCCGTCGGCGACCGGGTCGTGGCCTGCGTCGGGCCGGCCTGCGGCACCTGCGCCATGTGCGTCGCCGGCCACCCCGAGCACTGCGACACCGCCTTCGCCGAGGCCAACGGCGTCACGCCCGACAGCCCGACCCACGGCGGCTTCGCGCAGCGCCTGGTCGTCCCCGTCCGGCGCGTCATGAAGGTGCTGCCGGGCGTCTCGGACGTCCAGGCCGCGATGGTCGAGCCCTCCGCCGTCACCTACCACGCGGTCAAGCGCACGAAGCAGCCGCTGGGCGCCGTCGTGGTCGTCCAGGGCGCCGGTCCGATCGGCCTGCTGGCCGCCCAGCACGCGCGGCACGCCGGCGCCGGTCGGCTCGTCGTGATCGAGCCGAACGAGCAGCGTCGCGCCGCCGCTGAGGCGCTCGGCTTCACCGAGGTCTTCGCCCCGGGCGACGAGGTCGCCGCGCACCTGGCCGAGATCACCGAAGGCCTGGGCGCCGACGTGCTGTACGAGTGCACGGGGGTCGCCGCGCTGCTGCAGCCGTCGGCGGCGATGGTGCGCCGCGGCGGCACGCTCTCGCTGCTCGGCTTCCCGATGACCGACTCGACCGTGAGCTACGGCGACTGGCAGGTGCGTGAGCTGACCGTGATCGGTTCCCTCGCGTACAACCACGAGGACTTCCTCGGCTCGATGCGCGCGATCGCCGACGGCTCGGTCGACGTCACCGGGCTGCACACCGGCACGGTGGGGCTCGGCGAGCTGGCCGCCCTCATGGACGAGCTCGACTCGGGCCGGACCTCGCACGCGAAGGTCCTGGTCGACCCCACGCGCTAGGCGTCCGGGGCCCGGCGGGCGCCGACCGGGTCCGGCGCCCGCCGGGGTGCGTGGGGCGTGCGGTCAGACGACGATGTGGTCGTGATCGGACGTACCGAAGACGACGGTGCCCGCGACGATGGTCAGCGACAGGACGGCCACGACGATGATCCAGCTCATGGGTCCACCGTAGGCCGCGAGAGGGCCACGGCAAGTGCGTCCCGGTGGACGCGCGATGAACTCTCGTCGTACGCGGGCCGCACCATCCCCGACCTCGTCGGGCCCGGCCTGCGCCTGCTCTTCGTCGGCATCAACCCCGGCCTGGTGAGCGCGGCGACCGGGCTGCACTTCGCCCGCAACGGCAACCGCTTCTACCCGGCGCTGCGGGCCGCCGGCATCCTCCCGCCGGACGTCCTGACGCCCGAGGACGCCGTGCCGGCGCTGCTCGAGCGCGGCGTCGGCATCACGAACCTCGTGCCGCGGGCGTCCGCCCGGGCCGACGAGCTCGACGACCAGGAGCTGCGCGAGGGCCGGGCGCGGCTCGAGCGCCTCGTGGCCGAGCAACGCCCGCGGGTCGTGGCGGTCGCTGGAATCACCGCGTACCGCACGGCGTTCGGCGAGCGGAAGGCGTCCGCCGGCGAGCAACCACGGACGATCGGCGCGGCGCGACTGTGGGTCGTCCCCAACCCGAGCGGCCTCAACGCCCACGCGACCGTCGCGTCCCTGGCCGTGGCGTACGGCGAGGCCGCCGACGCCGCTGGACTCGAACGCGTCCATGCCTAGAATCTCTGTCATGGGAATTGAGTCGCATCGACTCATGTTGAACAGGGTGCCGGCCGAGGTGGCCGGCCTGATCGACCAGGAGGTTGGTTTCCATGACGACGCTCTCCCTCTTCAACCGCCGCGACCCGTTCGCCGAGTTCGACTCGCTGATGCGCAACGCGTTCGCCGGCACCGCCCCGATGACGACCGAGCGCACCGACTTCATGCCGGCCGCCGAGACCCTGCGCGACGGCGATGACGCCGTCGTCCGGCTCGAGCTGCCCGGCATCGACGTCGAGCACGACGTCACCGTCGAGGCCGTCTCCGGACGCCTCGTCATCCGCGGTGAGCGCCGCGACGAGCGCGCCGAGGACGATCGCGGGCGTCACGTCCGCGAGATCCGCTACGGACGCTTCGAGCGCACGTTCGCGCTCCCGGCCCACGTCGGGCCCGACGCGATCAGCGCCGGCTACGACGCCGGCGTGCTGAGCATCCGGGTCGCCGGCGTCTACGCCGGCACCGAGCCCACCCGCATCGCGGTGAGCTCGAGCTCGCCCAAGGCCGTCGAGACGGTCAGCGGCGAGACCGCCGACGACGCGTCCTGACACCCACGCACGAAGGCCGCCACCCTCACGCAGGGCGGCGGCCTTCGTCGCGTCCGGCCCTTCGACAGGCCCCGGGAGCGGACGTCGTGCCTCAGGGGGCGTGGCGGACGGGGCAGCCGCCGGCCTCGGCCGACGGCTCGTCGACCGGCTCCGGAGCGCCCGTGGGCACCGCCTGCGGGCGCCGCCGCGACACCGTGACCTCGAAGCCCTGCGGCATCATCGTCAGCCGCTCGGCGATCCGCAGGTCGTAGCCCGGGTCGCCGGACAGGTCGTAGCGGTGCAGCAGGCGCGCCAGCACGAGCACCGCCTCGTGGAGCGCGAACTGGCGCCCGATGCAGGCCCGCTCCCCCGTGCCGAACGGCTTGTAGACGTGCGGCGGACGGCCCTTGCTACGGGCCGGGAGGAAGCGGTCGGGGTCGAACTCCTCCGCGTCCTCGCCCCAGACCTCCGGGTCGCGGTGCACGAGCGGCAGCAGCACGAGCGGCAGCAGCACGAGCGCCCAGTCCTGCGGACGCATCCGCCAGCGACCGCCGATCGTCGTCTCCTCGCGCGGCGAGCGGGCGAACCCGGGCGCGGTGGGCCACAGCCGCAGCGCCTCGTCCAGCACCCGGCGCACGTAGCGCAGCTTGGGCACCTGGGCGAAGGTCGGCGCGGCGTCCGGGTCCGGGCCGAGCACCGCGTCGACCTCGGCCTGCGCCTGCGCCACGACCTCGGGGTGGCGCGACAGGTAGTAGAGCGCGAACGACAGCGCGCCGGACGTCGTCTCGTGCCCGGCGATGAGGAAGGTCAGGATCTGGTGCCGGATGTTCTCGTCCGGCAGCCGCTCCCCCGTCTCCGGGTGCGCGGTCTGCAGCATGAGGCCGAGCAGGTCGTCGTCGCGCCCGTCGTCCGCCGCCCGGCGCGTGCGCACGACCTCGTCCAGCATGTCGTCGAGGTAGGCCACGTGCGGCGCGTTCGCGCGGTCGATGCGTCGGCGCACCAGGGACGCCCCGGGCACCCCGTCGAGGCCGGACTTGCGCTGCGCCGCCTTCAGCGCGGCCACCATCGCCGGGATGAACGGGTGCGGCTCGTCGCTCGCGAACGAGCCGAAGTCCTGGCTGAACGCGGTGCGGCTCAGCGTCTCGAGGGTCAGCTTGGTCATGTCGCGCGAGACGTCGACCGGCGTCTGCGCCGCGTCCCAGCGGGCGAACAGCTCGTCGGACGTCTGCACCATCACCGGGTGGTAGCGCTCCATCGCCTGCTTGGAGAACGCCGGACGCAGCAGGTCGTGGGCCAGCTGCCACTCCGGCTCGTCGTTGTGAGCCGTGAACAGGCCGGCGCCGCCGAGCTCGCGCAGCGACTCCAGCGCCGGCGACAACGCCTTCTCGAACCGCTGCTCGTCGCACAGCTCGGCCGACAGGCTCGCGCCAGCCACGATGACGAACTGCTGGCGGAAGGCCCGCACCGAGAAGATCGGGCCGAGACCCTCGCCGCGCCGCATGATGCCCTGCAGCGGGGTGTCACGCAGGTCCGGGTCGACGTCGCCGGTGAGCAGACGGCGCCCCGGTGGGTGCGGGAAGGGCTGCCCCGACCAGTCGTTGTGAATCACATACCCACGGTATGCGAACCGGGGGTCCCTTCGACAGGCTCAGGACAGGCACCTTCGACAGGCTCACGACAGGACCGTCGACGGGCTCGGGGAGCCGCCAGCTCCCCGAGCCCGTCGAGGAGACTCAGCCGGCGCGGCGGTAGCGGTCGCGCAGCCACGCCTTGCGGGCCTGCACGGCCTCGTCGGGGAAGTCCGAGAAGATGCCGTCCACCCCGGTGTCGAGCAGGGCCAGCAGCTCGCCGCGCACGTCGCCGTGGGCGTTCGGGTCGGTGCCCCGCCGGAAGTTCGTCGGCAGGAACTGGTTCTCCGCCCGGACCGTCCAGACGTGCACGTCCAGCCCGACCCGGTGCGCGTCGCGCACGACGGAGCTGGGCGCGCCGGTCGCTCCGTCCGCGTCGCGGGGCAGCACGACCTTCTTCTCCGCACCGATGCCGTCGGCGTAGCGCGCGATCTCGCGCAAGCCGCGAGGCGTGACGAGGTCGGCGTACGTGCGCGGATCTCCGGCGGCCCGCAGGTCGTACGGTGCGCCGGCGGCGTCGACGAGCTGCGCCAGACGGACGCGGGTCAGGCGCGACAGGTCGCGCAGGTTGCCGGTCTCGAAGGACTGGACGATGACCGGCGCCTTCGGCCCGCGCAGGCCGTGCCGGTTCAGCGTGCGCACGAGCGGCTCCTCCAGCGACAGGTCGATCGAGTCGAAGTAGGTGGGGTGCTTGGTCTCGGGATAGACCGAGATCGTGCGCCCCTCACGCCGCGAGGCCCGCTGCGCCAGGTCGAGCACCTCCTCGAGCGTAGGCACCTGGAACCGTCCGTCGTAGGCGGTGTTGCCCGGACGGACTTGGGGCAGGCGCTCCTTGGCTCGCAGCGTCTTCAGCTCGCGCAGCGTGAAGTCCTCGGTGAACCAGCCGGTGACCGTGACGCCGTCGATGGTCTTGGTCGCCCGGCGGGCCGCGAACTCCGGGTGCTGCGCGACGTCCGTCGTCGTGCTGATCTCGTTCTCGTGCCGGGCGACGAGGACGCCGTCCTTGGTCGGCACGAGGTCGGGCTCGATGAAGTCGGCGCCCTGGCGGATGGCGACGCGGTAGGCCTCGAGCGTGTGCTCGGGCCGGTACCCGGACGCGCCGCGGTGGGCGATGACCACCGGCGCGGCCTGGTGGTGGGACCCACGGTCGTGGGCCTCGGCGCTGCCCGCGCCGAGTGGGACGAGGCCGGCCGCGAGTGCGAGGCCGGCGAGTGGACCGATGACGTGCAGCCGCGTGGAGCGGCTCCCCCGAGTGCTCATGCCCTCAGGACAGCACGGCGACAGGTCATCGGGGCGGACACCCGGTGAACGCTCCGTGTCGAGGGCCGAGCCCGCCGGAGCCGGGCTCAGCCGACCAGCGAGGTGCGGAGCCGGTCGAGCAGCTTCTCGTCGGCGCCGGCGCGCACGGCCCAGCCCTCGACCCCGCCGTCGGCGGCGTCCCAGCGCTCGAGGACGCTCTCGATCGCCTCGACCGGCGTGGTGAAGAACGAGGCCGGCAGGTTCGCCCGGTTCGCGGCGCCCGGGCCCTGGCTGAGCCGGGCGTCGATCGCGTCGTACTCCTTCTCCGTGGCCAGGTAGTCGGCCACGACGTGCTCGTGCTCGACGTCGAGCAGGCGCAGCACCAGCGCGACGCTCACACCGGTGCGGTCCTTGCCGGCCGCGCAGTGCAGCAGCGCCGGGCCGTCGGTGTCGGCGACCTCGCGCAGCACGTCGACGAAGCGCTCGCTGGAGTGGTCGAGCATCACCCGGTACAGGTCGGTGAGGTCGCGCACCGGGTGCGCGTCGGGCCGCAGCGCCTCGAGCAGC
The DNA here is from genome assembly GCF_000312105.1 of Aeromicrobium massiliense JC14. Classification (GTDB taxonomy): domain Bacteria; phylum Actinomycetota; class Actinomycetes; order Propionibacteriales; family Nocardioidaceae; genus Aeromicrobium; species Aeromicrobium massiliense. Next base: position 130,002 of record NZ_HE978637.1, on the reverse strand, counting down.
GGGACGTTGACGACCCGGGTGGACGGCCCGGCCAGGGGATGGACGCTGCCCAGCTCGCCGGCCGAGCGCAGGTCGAGCACGACCGCCGGCGGCCAGACCAGACCCTCGGGCACCGCGTCACCGGCCATGGGCGCGGCGCTGCGCAGCACCCGCCCGGCCCGCACGCGTCCGCCACCGGGCACCGGCAGCCCACCGACGTCGCGCAGGTTGGGCAGGTAGGTCGTCATGTCCCGACCCTAGCCACCGGATCCGACAGCGTGGCCGATCCCACGTCGTCTCGACTCGCAACCAGGGGGGTGGGTGCTCGTATCATGTGCGGCGTGCCCAAGCCCACGAAAGTCGCCACCACCGCGCTCGTGGGCAGCACCGCCGCCCTGACCGGCTTCTACGGCACCGTGCTCGCCGAGGCTGTCCTGGCGCGCAAGGCGATCGGCGTGACCGACGAGCGTCCGCCCTCCCCCGACGGCCTGTACGGTGACGACCTGCTGGGCGAGCCCGTCCGCGTCCTGGTCGCCGGCGACTCCGCGGCGGTGGGCTACGGCACCGAGCGCGCCGACCAGACCCCGCCCGGCCTCATCGGCATCGGGCTCACCCACGTGCTCGGCGCGCCCGTGGACGTGCGAAGCGTCGCCGTCGTCGGGGCCGTCACCGCCGACCTGCCGGCCCAGCTCGAGCTGGGGCTGGAGCACAAGCCGGACGTCGTCGTCATCGTCGTCGGCGCGAACGACGTCACCCACCGCGTGCGGCCGGGCCTCGCGGCGCGCCAGCTCGGCGAGGTGGTGCGCGACCTGACGGCCCGCGACATCGAGGTCGTCGTCGGTACCTGCCCCGACCTCGGACTCGTGCGGCCGCTGCAGCAGCCGCTGCGCTGGTACGCCCACCGCATCAGCACGCGGCTGGCCAAGCTGCAGACCGTGGCCGTCGCCCGCAACGGCGGACGCGCCGTGTCGCTGGGCGAGCTGCTCGGCCGGCTGTTCCTGGAGCACCACGACGTCATGTTCGGCGCCGACCGCTTCCACCCGTCGGCCACCGGCTACGCCAACATGGTCGGCGTGCTGCTGCCCGCCATCACCGGCGCCTTGCGCGAGCACGAGACCGGGCGCGTGCCGTTCTTCGACGTCCCGCGCGACCTCATGCCGCTCGGGGCTGCGGCCGCCCAGGCGTCGCACGAGTCCGGCACCGAGGTCGTCGGCGCCGGCCGCTGGGCCACCGTCCGCCGCCGCCGCGGCTGACCTCCCGCACCAACGCCGACGGGCCGGCTCCCCGAGGGGGAACCGGCCCGTCGTGCGTGGTGCTGGGGTCAGTCGTCGCCGCGCAGGATCGCGAGGATGCGCAGGAGCTCCAGGTAGAGCCACACGAGGGTGACGGTGAGCCCGAAGGCCGCGCGCCACGACTCGCGCTCCGGGAGCCCGGCGCGGACGCCCTGCTCGACGTAGTCGAAGTCGAGGATCAGCATGAACACGGCCAGGACGACCGCGATGCCGGAGACCAGGAGCGACAGGCCCGGGTTGTCGAAGCTGCGCAGGCCGCCGGACTCCAGGACGCCGGTCAGGCTGAGGATCCAGTTGACCAGCATGACGCCGACGAAGGCGAACATCGAGATCAGGACGACCTTGCGGAACTTCGCGGTGACCTGGATGTCGAAGAACTTGTACGCGCCCAGCGTCGCCGCGAAGGCGACGATGGTGGCCAGCACTGCCTGGAAGACGATCGTCTGGTCGCCGACCATGTTCGCGATGACCTTCGAGAAGGCGCCGACGAACGCGCCCTCGGCCACGGCATACGCCATGACCAGCGCGGGGCTGATGACCTTCTTGAACGAGTTGACCATCGACAGCACGAAGCCGATGAGCGCGCCGCCCATGGCGAACGTCCACGCCTTCTGGATGTTCGCGTCCGAGGCTGCGATGTCACCGATGAGGAACCAGGTGACCGCCGCGGAGATGGCGACGAGGCCGAGCGTGATGGCCGTCTTCTCCACCACCGAGTCGATGGTCATGCGGCGCTGGTCGGTGACGGACTGCGAGCCGTACGTGGTGGGCTCGCCGTTGAGGTCGATCTGCCACTGCGACGGGTCGGTGCGCAACTGGCCGCGACCGTTGAACTCCTCGCTGCGCGAGAAGACGGGGTTGCTGCTCTGCATGGTTCCTCCGGATCGGGCGGGACGTGTGTCCACCCTATAGAACGTCGTGACCTGCGGCTTTGTGCCCGATCTAGCGGTTGTTCTGGGCAACCTCAGGCGGCGCCATCGGCTCGGCGGACGGTGCGGGAGCGAGCGGCGCGACAGCCGGCACCTTGAGCAGCGGCGGCTCGACGGCCCGCGTCGGTGCGCCGACCACCGGTGACTCGACGCCCCACTCGTCGGGCGCCCACTCGACGGACCGCAGCGGGAACACGTTCCAAGCGACGCGGCCGTTCTCGAGCGCACGAGAGGTGAGCGCACCGGACGTGGTGCAGTCCGCGTCGAGGCAGTCCGAGTACTGAGGCGCCTCCGCGGTGAGCGGATCTCCGTCCTGGTCGAACAGCTGGACGTCCTGGATCGGGTTGCCCTGCGCGTCGTAGGCGAAGACGTTCGTCACCGGCTCGCCGTCGAGCACGAGGCTGCCGGTGGAGTAGTCGGCTGCGTCGATCTCGTCCCACGACACCGTCTGGGACGCGACCTCGCCGACGAGGGGGAAGAACGCCAGTGCCGTGACCAGGTTCGCGCCCACGAGAGCCCGTCGCCACCAGGTCCCCCGCGACCGGGCCCGGCTCCACTGGACGCTGGCGACGACCAGCAGCACCGTGAGCGTCCACTCGCCGGCGGTCCCGGGCACGGGAGCGCCGCCGCGGCCGCTCAGGATGATCAGCCAGCCGGCCACGACGAGCCCGCGGAGCACCCACCAGACCGGGCGCACCGCCTCCAGGAAGTCCAGCACCGCCGACCCGGCCGGGCTGCCGCCGACCCGGGAAACCAGGTCGGTCCACGCCTCGGCCGGGCTCAGCCGGCGGCGGGTGGTCTCCTCCGCGCGCGGGAAGCCGGCGGCGGTACGCAGCTCGTCGGCGTAGGCCGCCGGATCGGGCAGCTCGCGGCGCAGGTCCTCGGCGAAGCTCTCGGTGAGGTCGGCCTCGAGCCCGTCGGTGAGCTCGTCGACCTCCTCGGCCGGCAGGTCGGACAGGGCCGCGCGGACGCGGTGGGCGAAGTCGGCGATCTGCGCCGGCACGGTCGTGGTGGTCATGCTGCCTCCCCGGTGAGCACGTGCTCCATGGTGGCGGTGAAGTCGGCCCAGACCTTGCGCTGCGCCGCGAGCGTGGCCCGCCCTTGGTCGTTCATCCCGTAGTACTTGCGGTGCGGGCCCTCCTCGGAGGGGACGACGTACGACGTGAGCGCGCCGGCGGAGTAGAGCCGGCGAAGCGTCCCGTAGACCGACGCCTCGCCCACCTCCTCCAGGCCGGCGGCCCGCAGGCGGCGCACGACGTCGTAGCCGTAGCCGTCCTCCTTCTCGACGACGGCCAGGACGGCCAGGTCGAGCACACCCTTGAGCAGCTGGGTCGCATCCATGCGTCGGACGGTACCACGCAGTACGCACTACCGCGGACGAACGAGCACCGCGATGGCGTGCGGGTGGCTCAGGCGATGCGGTGCGGGTGGGCGTAGACGTTGAAGCCGCCGCCGCGGTTGAAGCCGACCAGCGTGACGCCGGACGACTCGGCCAGCTCGACGGCCAGCGACGACGGGGCCGAGACGGCCGACAGCATCGCGATGCCGGCCATGTGGGCCTTCTGCACCAGCTCGAACGAGGCGCGGCCCGACACCTGCAGCACCGTGTCGGCGAGCGGCAGACGTCCCTGGCCGAGCGCCCAGCCGACCACCTTGTCGACGGCGTTGTGCCGGCCGACGTCCTCGCGCAGGCACAGCAGCTCGCCGGACGCGTCGAACAGGCCGGCCGCGTGGACGCCCCCGGTGCGGTCGAACACCTTCTGCTCGGCGCGGAGCAGCTCGGGCAGCCGGCCGACGAGCGCGGCGTCGAACGTCGTGGCGTCGTCGACCCGGCCGAAGTGCGCGGCCTTGTGCACCGCGTCGATCGAGGCCGTTCCGCAGATGCCGCAGGCGCTGGACGTGTAGACGTGCCGCTCCATGGACGTGTCGGGCAGCGCGACGCCCGGCGCGAGCTGGACGTCGATGACGTTGTAGGTCTGCAGGCCGTCCTCGTCGGTGCCGGCGCAGTAGCGCTGGGCGGCCAGGTGGTCCGGCGAGGAGATGACGCCCTCGGAGACCAGGAACCCGGCCACGAGGTCGAAGTCGTCGCCGGGAGTGCGCATCGTGACGGTGAAGGAGCGTCCGCCCAGCCGGACCTCGAGCGGCTCCTCGGCGGCGAGCACGTCCTCGCGGCGGCTGACCGTGCCGTCGGGCCGGTGCCGCTGGACGCGCAGCCGGCGGGTCACGCGGCCGGCCACGTCACTCCTCCCCGAGACGGTCGATCAGGGCCTCCGCACGGGCCACGGCGTCGGCCACGTCGGCGTCGGTGCCCCCGGCCTTGCCCGCGGCCAGGCCCACCAGGTAGGTCGTCACGGGCGCGGCCGGTCGCACGACGCCGTGCGCGGCGTCCGCGGCCAGGTCGAGCACCTGCTCGACGTCGACGGCGTCCGGGCCGAGACCGAGCTCGGCGGCCAGGGCCGTGGCCCACTGCTCCAGGGAGATGTCGCTCACCGGTGCTCTCCTCTCGCTCTCTCGAGATCGTGCCACGTGTCGACGTCCTGCGTCAGACGAGCCGGCAGCGGCTGCTCGACCAGGTCGAGCGGGGCGAGCAGGCGGCGCAGCGCGGCACCCTCCAGGTCGCCCGCGGCGGCCGCCGCGGCCCGCAGCGTCTCGGTCCGGACGAGGCACAGCAGGTGCTGACGGCGACCCGTCCCGTCGACGGCGACCACGCCGTCGGGCCCGCGCTCGGCGGCGAGCAGGGCCGGGACGGCGTCGACCGCCCGCGGCAGGTCGCACGCCAGCAGCAGCACCCACGGCGCCTCGACGAGGGCGAGCCCGGCGGCCACGGCCGCGGCCGGGCCGGCGAACGGCGGCTGCTCGCGCGTCACCACCAGGCCCGGACGCGGCGCGACGTCACCGACGACGACCACGTGGTCGCAGCCGGCGACGGCGTCCAGCACCCCGTCGAGCAACGTGCGGCCGTCGACCTCGAGCGCGCCCTTGTCGACGCCGCCGAGCCGCGTCCCCCGCCCACCGGCGAGGACGACCGCGTCGACGGCGTCCGGGGTCACTGGTCCGCGCGGACGTCGTGCAGGTGGTGCTCGACGTCGTGCCAGAAGTACTGCGCGAGCGTGGCCACCGTGAACGACGAGCCGTTGCTGCGGCGCCCGGTGCGCTCCCAGGCGTCGTCGGGCACCGACTCGAACGAGGCGGCGGCCAGCTCGGCGGTGGCGGCGAGCCGGGGCGCGACCGTCGCCGCGTCCTGGGATGCGTAGTCCTGCTCGAGCGCGGTGGCGTCCTGGTCCCAGTTCTCGAACACCGGGTCGTCCTGGGTGAGCATGAGCGCGACCCGCTCGGAGAAGACGGTGAAGACGTCGCGCACGTGGCAGGCGTACTCGACGACCGACCAGGTCTGCTCGTCCGGACGCTCGTGGGCGTCGCCGCGGTCGAGCGCCAGCTGCCAGCGCGGGACGCTCTGGCGCACCAGCCCGGGCACCTCCCGCGGGTCCAGGCCGGCCGGGTCGAAGCCGCACTCGGGGCACGGCTCGGACAGGACCCAGGTCCAGTCCTTGGAGTCGGGGGTGATCGCCATGGCCAGACCCTACGACAGCCGCCGGTAGGCTGCTGCGGTGTCCGAAGCGCCCCCGTACCGCACCGAGCCGGTCTCCTTCACCCGCCGTGGCGGCCGCCTGAACGAGCGCCAGCAGAGCGCCTGGGACGAGCTGGCCGGACGCTACGTGCTGGACGTCCCGCGCAGCGGCCCGAGCACGTCGGTCGACCCCGCCTACGAGCTCGACGTCGAGGCCGCGTTCGGCCGGCAGGCGCCGCTCGTCGTCGAGATCGGCAGCGGACGCGGCGAGGCCGTCGTCGCCGCGGCCCAGGAGCGTCCCGACCACGACTTCCTGGCGCTCGAGGTCTACAAGCCGGGCGTCGCGCAGACCCTCGTGCAGGTGCGCCAGCACCGGCTCACCAACGTCCGGTTGGCCATCGTCAACGCCGCCGAGGCCCTGGCCACGATGGTGCCGGCCGAGCGCGCCGACGAGGTGTGGGTGTTCTTCCCCGACCCGTGGCACAAGAAGCGCCACCACAAGCGGCGCCTGGTCGACGACTCGTTCCTGCCGCTCGTGCGGCGGGTGCTGCGGCCGGGCGGCACGCTGCGGCTCGCGACCGACTGGCTCGACTACGCCGAGCAGATGGACGAGGTGCTCGCCCGCGCCGAGGGCTTCGACCACGCCGGCCGCACCGAGCGCTTCGCCGGGCGCACCGTGACCCGGTTCGAGACCAAGGGCACGACCGTCGGGCGCGACATCTGGGACCTGACGGCCACGCGTCGCTAGGCTGTGCCCGTGCCTGAGCCCACCACCGCCGAGCTGCTCGGCATCGGCGAGGGGTACGCCGTCTGGCTGGTCGGCGGCTCCCTCGAGACCGACAGCCTGCTCGACCCCCTGCCCGAGGGCGCCTTCGTCATCGAGGCGCCCGAGGGCGACGACGACTCCAGCGAGAGCGTCGACGCCGCCGTCCTGGTCGCCGACGGGCAGGCCGACCTGCGCCGACTGCTCGACGACACCCTCTCCGAGCTCGGCTCCGTCGAGCCGGTCTGGGTCGTCTACCCCGACGACGGCTACGGCACCATGACGCCCGAGGACGTGTACGACGTCCTGGACGACTTCGCGTGGGCGGCCTACGAGCACCACCGCCTGGGCGGCGCGTGGTCGGCCATGCGCATCGCGCAGCTCTGAGCGTCCGGCGGACCCTAGGGTGGCCACCATGACACCGGCCGAGCCGTCCCCCGGCGCGCACCACGTGCAGTCGCTGGAGCGCGGGCTCGCCGTCATCACTGCGTTCGACCGCGACCACCCGGCGATGACGCTCACCGAGGTCGCCCAGCGCACCGGCCTGAGCCGCGCCACCGCCCGGCGGTTCCTGCTCACGCTCGTCGACCTGGGGTTCGTGCGGCTCGACGGCACCCGCTTCTCGCTGACGCCACAGGTGCTGCGGCTCGGCACCGCGTACCTGAGCGGCCTGGACCTGCCGCAGATCGCCCAGCCCCACCTGGAGCGGCTCAGCGCCGCGCTGCACGAGTCGACGTCCGCGGCCGTGCTCGACGGCACCGACATCGTCTACGTCGCCCGGGTCGGCACGCGGCGCATCATGTCGGTCGGCATCACCGTCGGCACGCGCTTCCCGGCCCACGCCACGTCCATGGGCCGGGTGCTGCTCGCCCACCTGGAGCCCGCCGAGCTGGACGCGTACTTCGCCACCGCCGAGCTGACCGCCCTCACCGACGCCACGCTGCACGACGAGGCGACGCTGCGGGCCGCGCTCGGCCGGGTGCGCGACCAGGGGTGGGCCAGCGTCGAGCAGGAGCTCGAGCCCGGCCTGGCCTCGGTGGCCGCTCCCCTGCGCGGCACCGGCGGACGCGTCGTCGCGGCGGTCAACGTCTCGGCCACCTACGCCGGACGCTCCCTGCCCGAGTCGTACCGCACCGAGCTCCTGGCCACCGCGGCGGCGATCTCGGACGACCTCGCCGTCGCCCCGCACGCCGTCTGACCCCTGGCCGACCGGCCCTCGGCTTGGTAGGCTTGAGTTCGCACAGCAAACACTTGTTCGCATCGTGAACTTCTCCTCCAGGAGGACCCATGGCCTACGTGTACGCGGCCGCTCGCACCCCGTTCGGCAAGTTCAACGGCGCCCTCGCCGGCGTCCGCCCCGACGACCTGGCCGCCACCGCGCTCCGCGGCGTGCTGGCCAAGGCCCCCGACCTGGACCCGGCCCGCATCGACGACGTCCTGTGGGGCAACGCCAACGGCGCCGGTGAGGACAACCGCAACGTCGGACGCATGGCCGTGCTGCTCGCCGGCCTGCCCACGTCGGTGCCCGCGACCAGCATCAACCGGCTCTGCGGGTCCAGCCTCGACGCGGTCATCCAGGCCTCGCGCGCCGTCGACACCGGCGACGCGGACGTCGTGGTGGCCGGCGGCGTGGAGTCCATGACCCGCGCGCCGTGGGTGCTGCCGAAGCCGAGCCGCGCGTTCCCGGCCGGCGACACCACTGCGGTCTCGACCACCCTCGGTTGGCGCCTGGTCAACCCGCGCATGCCGAAGGAGTGGACGATCTCGCTCGGCGAGTGCAACGAGCAGCTGGCCGAGGCCAAGGACATCGGCCGTGACCGCCAGGACGCGTTCGCCGCCCGCTCGCACGAGCTCGCGGCCCAGGCCTGGGACGACGGCTTCTACGCCGACCTCGCCGTGGCGGTCGAGGGCGTCGAGCTCGACCGCGACGAGAGCATCCGGCCCGGCACGACGGTCGAGAAGCTCGCCGGCCTCAAGCCGGCCTTCCGCCCCGACGGCAGCATCACCGCCGGCAACGCCTCGCCGCTGAACGACGGCGCGTCCGCGGTCGTCATCGGCTCCGAGGCTGCCGCCTCGACGCTCGGCCTCGAGCCGCTGGCCCGCATCGCCGGCCGCGGCGTCCACGCGCTCGACCCGACCGAGTTCGGCTTCGCTCCCGTCGAGGCGGCCAACGCGGCGCTGCGCCGGGCGGGCATCTCGTGGTCCGACGTCGGTGCCGTCGAGCTCAACGAGGCCTTCGCCGCCCAGTCACTGGCCTGCGTCGACGCCTGGGACGTCGACCCCGAGATCGTCAACACCCGCGGCGGCGCGATCGCCATCGGCCACCCGCTCGGCGCGTCCGGCGCCCGCGTGGTCGGCACCCTCGCCCACGTCCTGCGCGAGCGCAAGCAGCGCTGGGGCGTCGCCGGCATCTGCATCGGCGTCGGGCAGGGCCTGGCCGTCGTCCTCGAGAACACCGCGTCGGACGCGCGATGACCCGGGCCACCGTGCTGGACACGGCGCGCGAGGCGGTCGACGGGATCGAGGACGGCTCGACCGTGCTCGTCGGCGGCTTCGGCCTGGCCGGCATGCCGTTCGACCTCATCGAGGCGCTCATCGACCAGGGCGCGAAGGACCTCACCGTGGTCAGCAACAACGCCGGCAACGGCGAGTGGGGCCTGGCCGCGCTGCTCAAGGCCGGACGCGTCCGCAAGGTCGTCTGCTCGTTCCCGCGGCAGAGCGACTCGTTCGTGTTCGACGAGCTGTACCGCGCCGGGAAGATCGAGCTCGAGGTCGTCCCGCAGGGCAACCTGGCCGAGCGCATGCGCGCCGCCGGTGCCGGCATCGGGGCGTTCTACTGTCCGACCGCGGTCGGCACCCCGCTGGCCGAGGGCAAGGAGGTGCGCGAGATCGACGGACGCACCTACGTGCTCGAGATGCCGATCAAGGGCGACGTCGCGCTCATCTCGGCGCACACCGCGGACCGCATGGGCAACCTCGTCTACCGCAAGACGGCCCGGAACTTCGGCCCGGTCATGGCCACCGCCGCCACCACGGTCGTCGCTCAGGTGTCCGAGGTCGTCGAGACCGGGACGCTCGACCCCGAGGCGGTCGTGACCCCGAGCATCTACGTCGACCGCGTGGTGCGGGTCGAGCCGCGTCACCTGCAGGTGGAAGGAGCCCGCTGATGAGCACGCAGGAGCACACCGACCGGGGCCCGCTAGACCGCGACGAGCTCGCCGCCCGCGTCGCCCGCGACATCCCCGACGGCTCGTACGTGAACCTGGGCATCGGCCAGCCGACGAAGGTCGCCGACCACCTGTCGGCCGACTCCGGCGTCGTCCTGCACACCGAGAACGGCATGCTTGGCATGGGGCCGCAGGCCCAGGGCGACGAGGTCGACACCGACCTCACCAACGCCGGCAAGGTGCCGGTCACCGAGCTGCCCGGCGCTGCGTACTTCCACCACGCCGACTCGTTCGCGATGATGCGCGGTGGCCACCTGGACGTCTGCGTGCTGGGCGCCTTCCAGGTCGCGGGCAACGGCGACCTGGCCAACTGGCACACCGGCGCACCCGACGCCATCCCCGCCGTCGGCGGCGCGATGGACCTGGCCATCGGCGCCAAGGAGGTGCTGGTGATGATGAGCCTGTTCGCCAAGGACGGCTCGGCCAAGATCGTGCCGGCGTGCACGTACCCGCTCACCGGCGTCGGCTGCGTGAGCCGGGTCTACACCGACCACGGCGTGTTCGCGGTTGGGCCCGACGGCGTCACCGTGCTGGAGACCTACGGCCTGTCGTTCGACGAGCTCGCCGAGCGCATGGACGTCCCGCTGCAACGCGCCTGACGGAACGACCCGGACGCCCGAGCGCGCCGATAGACTCGCGAGCATGCCTGCACGCGCTGCGTCGGCGCCCCGGCGTCCCGAGCTGCTCACGACGCACACGCGTCGCGTGCTGTTCGCGCCGCTGGACGCCCACGGCCGGGCCGAGACGGTGGCCGAGCGCCTGCGCACCGCGATCTCGCTCGGCGTCCTGGCCGAGGGCGACCTGCTGCCGCCGGAGCCCGAGCTGGCCGCGCAGTTCAACATCTCCCCCGTCACGCTGCGCGAGGCACTGAACCGCCTGCGCGACCAGGGCCTGGTGACCACGCGGCGCGGACGCGGCGGCGGCACCGTCGTCACCGCCCCGACCGTCAGCCAGATCCGCGTGGCCATCGACCAGGTGCGCGCCCTGACCGCCCTGGACCTGCGCGACCTGGCCGACTGGCGCCGGGCGCTGTCGCTGGAGTCGGTGCGGCTCGCCGCCCGCCGCGCGTCCAGCGAGGACGTCGCCCCGATGCCGCGCAGCGTCGAGCGGCTGCACGAGGCCGGCGACGGCATCGAGGGCCGCCGCGCCGAGAGCCGCTTCTACATCGAGCTGGGCGCGGCGTCGCAGTCGACCCGGCTCAGCACCGCCCTGATCAACGCCCAGGTGGAGTACAGCCCGGTGCTCACCCTCGTCTACCACGCCGTGGAGACGCGCGAGCACGTCGCGCGCCTGCTCGAGCCGGTGGCCGAGCATCTGCGCGAGGTGCGCGTCCGCGAGGCCGAGCAGGCCGTCGCGGACGCCATCGGGTTCGTCGCCGACCGGGCCGGCACGCTGCGCTCGAACGGATGGCAGGCATGAGACGCGACATGGAGCAGCGCGCCCAGCGCATCGTCGACGTCACCGACGCGCTCTTCACCGACCTGGAGCGGATCGCGGCCGCGACCGCGCCCGCGCTCGCCGGCGGCACGGACGCCGAGGCGCTGGCGGCGGTCACCGAGCCGCCGGTGCTCGCCCACCTCGAGGGGCATCCGCTCACGATCGGCGCGGGCGTCGCCGTCGCACCCGAGGCCGCCGGTCTCGGCCCGCTCGGCACGATGGTCTGGTGGCGCCGTTCCGGCGACGAGGTGCGCCGCAAGCAGCACGTCGACAACCCGGCGTCGGACTCCTACTACGACTTCGCCCAGTCGCGCTGGTTCCGCACCGCGGTCCAGACCCGGCAGCGCACGCTCATCGCGCCGTTCGTCGACTCCTGGGGCACGGACGACCTGACGATGGTCGCGGCCGTGCCGGTGGTCGTCGACGACGCCGTGCTGGGCGTCGTGGCCGCTGACCTGGTCGTCCGCACCTGGCTGGCCGAGGTCGACGACCTGCTCGACCCGATGAGCCGCGAGCTGCTGCTGGACGCCGAGGACCGCGTCGTGGCCAGCTCGGACCCGACGATCGAGCTGTCGGTGCGCCTGCGCGCGCTCGAGGACGCCCGCGTCGAGCGCCGCGTCCCGGTCGGCGCGTCCGGCTGGACGCTCGTCCACCTGGCCTGACCCTCCCCCGACACGACGACGGGACGCCACCCGCGGTGCGGGCGACGTCCCGTCGGGACCGTGACGAGGTCAGCTGACGAGGCGCGCCTCGCCCACCTCGGCGGCCGTCTCCGGCAGGCCGTGCTCGCCGAGGATCTTGACCAAGCGGCCGTCCTCGCGCATCGCGCCGACGAGCTCGTCGAGCGCCTTCGCGAGCGCCTCGTCCTTCGGGTGGACGAGCATGCTGGTCTGGCTCGGCTCGTTGGTGGCCGGCACGCGGTCGTCCTCCTCCAGCACGGCGAGCTCGAAGTCGGTGCCCTTGGCCGAGATGGTCGCGGCGCCGTAGCCGTCCAGCGCGGCGTCCAGACGGCCGGCCTTCAGGTCGTTGGCCAGCGCGCCGGAGTCGGCGTAGACCCGCAGGTCGGTGCCGGGCAGCGCCTTGAGCGCGTCGACCCACAGGTAGCCCTCGACGGTGCCGATCTTCTTGCCCAGCAGGTCGTCGACGGTCGAGTAGCCGTCCTCGGACATGACGGTCAGCTCGTCCACGTACAGCGGGGCGCTGAGCGTGGTCTCCTTCGCGCGGGCCTCGGTGCGGTAGAAGCCGCCGACGGCGACGTCGACGCGACCGGTGTTGACGGCGGGGATCGCCGCGGCGTACGTGTACGGCGCGTGCTCGATCTCCAGGCACTCCTCCTCGGCCAGGGCCTTGAGGATGTCGGAGTCGATGCCGGCGATCTCGCGGTCCTGCTCGAACGAGTACGGCGGCGTGTTGGTGAGGCCGACGGTCAGGACCCCCTCCTTGACCGTCGAGACGTCGTGCGCGGGCTTGCAGTCGGCCGCGACGCTGGACTCCGAGTCGGAGCCACAGGCCGACAGCACGAGGGCGGCGGCGGCGAGGACGCCACCGACGCGCAGCACAGAGGACTTCATGGTTTCTCCTTGAGGGGTGGTGGATGACTCACAGGTGCCGGTTGAGGCGCCGTTCGAGTCGGGCTACGAGCCAGCTCGCAGGGATCGTGACGGCCAGGTAGAACAGCCCGGCCAGGACCAGCACGTCGAGGTAGCGGTACGTCGCCGCCCCGACCGAGTAGGCCTGGCTGAGCAGCTCGGGCAGGCCGACGGAGTAGGCCAGCGCACTGATCTGGAAGATCAGGATCGCGAAGCCCATCAGGGTGGGCAGCGCGATGCGCAGCCCCTGCGGGATCACGACGAACCGCTGCGTGTCGCCGCCGGACATGCCCAGGGCGGAGGCCGCCTCGAGCTGGCCGGACGGCACGGCGCGCAGGCCGGCCCGGATGATCTCGCTGGTGTAGGCCGCCGTGGTGAGCGACAGCGCCACCACGACCGCGGGGAAGGTCTCGAGGGTGAGACCCGCGTCCGGCAGGCCGAAGTAGATGAGCTGCAGCATGACCAGGGCGGGCATGCCGCGACCGACCTCGACCAGCACGATCGCCGGCAGCCGCACGGGCAGGCGCTTGGCCGACGACCACAGCGCCAGCACCAGGCCGAGCGTCAGGCCGATCGCCAGGCTCAGCCCGGTGACCTTGAGGCTCAGGCCCAGGCCGTCGAGCAGCCGCGGCGCCCAGTCGGCCCAGTCGTCGAGCAGGGAGGTCGACATCAGCGGCTCCTCTCGATGCTGAGCCTGTCCTCCAGGTAGCGCGAGAGCAGCGCCAGCGGAGTGCCGAGCGCGATGTAGACCGCGCCGGCCAGGACGAACGGGAGCAGGCCCGCGCCGGTGGAGCGCGCGTCCTGCCCGGCGACGAGCATGATCTCGGCGACGCCGATGGTGGACACCAGCGCGGAGTCCTTCAGCAGGCTGATCGCCCAGGTGACCATGCCCGGGACGGCGACGCGGGCGGCCTGGGGCGCGATGACCCGGGCGTACGTCGTGCGCCGGCCCAGGCCGAGCGCCTGGCAGGCCTCGAACTGACCGCGGTGCACGGCGAGCAGGCTTCCGCGGTAGACCTCGGACAGGTGCGCGGCCGAGACGAGGCCCAGCGCGATGACCGCGGCCTGGAACGGGTCGAGCCGGATCGCGCCGCTGCCGATGCCGAAGAAGACGATGAACAGCAGGACGATCGGCGGGATGCCGCGCAGGACGTCCACGACGAGCCGGGCCAGGCCGCGCACGAGCAGCCACGGGGTGCGCCGCAGCAGCACCAGGACGAGGCCGACCAGCGCACCGACCGCGAAGGACGCGCCGGTGACGGCGAGCGTCGTCGGCACCGCCTCGAGGATGATGACGAGGTGGTCCATCAGCGGTCCCGGATGGCCGACAGGAAGGTGCGGGTGCGCTCGACCTGGGGGTGCGCGAGGACGGCCTTGGGGTCGCCCTCCTCGATGATCCGGCCGTCGGACATGACGACCAGACGGTCGGCGACCTCGGTGGCGAAGTGGATCTCGTGGGTGACGACGATCATCGTCATGCCCTTGTCGGCGAGCTGGCGCATGACGGCCAGCACCTCCAGGCCCAGCTCGGGGTCCAGCGCCGAGGTCGGCTCGTCGAACAGCATGACCTTCGGGTCGAGGGCCAGCGCGCGGGCGATGGCGACGCGCTGCTGCTGGCCGCCCGAGCACTTGGGCGGGTAGGCGGACGCCTTGCCCGCCAGGCCGACCTGCTCCAGCAGGGCCATCGAGCGCTCGTCGGCCTCCTTGCGCGAGCGTCCGAGCACCCGCTCCTGGGGCAGCGAGACGTTGCGCAGCACCGTCAGGTGCGGGAACAGGTTGAACGACTGGAAGACCATGCCGACGTCACGGCGCAGCTGCATGAGCTCGGCGTGCTTGACGCCGCGGGCGGTGTCGAGCGTGCGGCCGAGCACCGTGACGGTGCCGGAGTCGGGCACCTCGAGCAGGTTGATGCAGCGCAGCGTCGTGCTCTTGCCCGAGCCGGACGGGCCGATGATCGCCACGACCTCGCCCGCCGAGACGGTCAGGTCGACGTCGTCGACGGCCACGTGCCCGGCGTACTCCTTGCGGACGTTCGACAGGCTCAGGATCGCCTGCCCGGCGGAGGGGTCGGTCGTCACGCGGGGGTCTCCTTCTTCACGGTGCGGACGGCGTCGACCAGCGCGGAGGCGATGGTGCGGACGTCGTCCTCGGTCATCGGCGTCGACAGGGCGACGAGGCCGTTGGTGCCCGCCATGACGCCACGGCGGTAGGCCTCCCACCACAGCTCGCCCACGTCGACGGGCTCGCGCAGGCGCGTGAGCGAGCCGCCGCCGCTGGCGGCGACCCCCGCCTCGGCGAGCAGGCCGCGGAGCAGCTCGCCCAGCCGGTCCAGGCGGGCGATCGCGGCCTCGTCGAGGTGCTCGAGCGCCACCCGGCCGGCGGTCATCGTGACCGGGTTGGCGCTGAACGTGCCGCCCCAGCCGACGGCGCCCTGGCGGCGCGGGTCGAACACGTCCATGATCTCGGCCCGGCCGCCGAGCCCGCCGACCGGGTAGCCGCCGCCGATGACCTTGCCGAAGGTCACCAGGTCCGGCTCGATGCCGTAGCGCTGGTGCAGGCCGCCGACGTCGAGCCGGTAGGTGATGACCTCGTCCACGACCAGCACGGCGCCGAGCCGGCGGGTCGTCTCGCGCAGGTGCGTGACGAAGCCCGGGTCGGCCGGCACGAGGCCCGCACGGTTGGGCATGAGGTCGACCAGGACGCCCGCCAGGTCGTCCCCGTGCTCGTCGAGGGCCGCGTCGTACGCCGCCCGGTCACCCTGCGGGACGACCACCACGGTCTGCCCCACCGCGTCCGGGACGCCGGGCGCCGTCACGTCGACGACCGCGTCGGTCGTGCCGTGGTAGCTGCCGGCGAAGCGGATGACCACGTCGCGGCCGGTCGCGGCGCGGGCGCCGCGCAGCGCGGTCATGACCGCCTCGGTGCCCGAGTTCGAGAAGCGCCACAGCTCCAGGCCGGTGCGCTGCTGCAGCAGCTCGGCCAGGGCGACGTCCTCGGCGGTCGGCAGCCCGAACGCGGTGCCGCGGGGCACGACGCCGGCCACGGCCCGCTGCACGGGCTCGAAGGCGTGGCCGTGGACGAGCGCCGTGTAGTTGTTGTTGCAGTCGAGCACGCGGTGGCCGAGCTGGTCCTCCACCCACGCCCCCTCGCCGCGGACGGCGAACGGCGGCGTCGGAGGGACGAACAGCGTCGAGCGGGTGTTGCCGCCGGGCATGACCGCCCGGGCGCGCTCGGCGAGCGGGTGGTCGGCGTACGCCGCCTGGGCCGGGCCCGTCACGCGTCCACCACGATGGTGCGGCTCTGCTCGCGCATGAAGCCCTGCAGGTAGTGCACGCCCAGGCCACCCTTGCCGGTCGAGCCGCTGCGCTTCCAGCCGCAGAACGACTGGACGCCCGGCCACGCGCCGGTCGTGGCGCCCGCCGCGCGGTTGACGTAGAGCACGCCGGCCTCGACCTCGTCCAGGAAGGTCTCGACCTGCTCGGGGTCGGCGGAGAACACGCCCGCGGACAGGCCGTACTCGACGGCGTTCGCCTCGGTCATGGCGTCCTCGAACGAGTCGACGGCGATGATCGTCAGGAACGGGGCGAACAGCTCCTCGCGGGTCAGCCGGTGGCCGATCGGCAGGTCGGTGACCACGACGGGGCGGAACCAGTTGCCCTTGAGGTCGTCGGCCCGACCTCCGGTGAGCACGCGTCCGTCGGCCGTCGCCTGGGCGATCGCCTCGTCCACGCGGGCGGCGATGGCGTCGTCGATGACCGGGCCGAGTCCCGCGGCGGGGTCGATCGGGTCGGCCAGCACGAGCGCCTCGGCCTGCTCGACGATCTTGGCCGCGAGCTCGTCGGCGACCGACCGCTCCACGACGACGCGGCGGCACGCGCTGCACTTCTGGCCCGACAGGCCGAAGGCCGAGCGGACGATGCCGGACGCGGCGGCGTCCAGGTCGGCGGACGCGGCGACGACGGCGACGTTCTGGCCGCCCATCTCGGCGAGCACCGGGCGGGGCAGCCCGTTGGGGCGCGGCGTCTCGACGAGCTGCCACCCGACGGCCGACGAGCCGGTGAACGCGATGCCGTCGACGTCCGTGGCGGCCAGCGCCTTGCCGGTCTCGGCGCCACCATGGACGACGTTGAGCACGCCGGCGGGCAGGTGGGCGGCGATGATGCGCGCGATGACGCCGCTGGAGCGCGGGGTCTTGTCCGACGGCTTGAGCACGACGGTGTTGCCGGTGACGAGCGCGGCGCTGGTCATGCCGACCAGCAGCGCGGCCGGGAAGTTGAACGGCGAGATGACGCCGAAGACGCCCACCGGCACGAGCACGTCGTAGTTCTTCTCGGACTCGGTCGAGGTCTGCTGCACGGCGTAGCCCTCGTTGGCCTCCATGAGGTGCGTGTAGTGCGCGACCATGTCGAGCACCTCCTGCACCTCGCCGACGGCCTCGAGCCGGGTCTTGCCCGTCTCGGCCGACACGAGGGCCGCGATCTCCGGCACCTGGCCGGCCAGCTCGGCGCTGGCGGCGCGCAGCAGCTCGTTGCGCTCGGCGTACGGGGTGCGGCGCCAGCCCTTCGCTGCCGCCTTGGCGGCGGCGACCGCCCGCTCCACGACGGCCGCGTCCGCCTCGTGGGCCCGGCCGACGACCACGCCGGCGTGGCACGGGTCCTGCCGCTCGATCGCCGCGCCCTCGAACAGCTCCTGGCCGTCGACGACGTGCGGCTCGACCGCCACCTGCGCCGAGCGGGCGAGGGTCAGCGCAGCCTCGAACCGACGCTCCGTGTCGGCGTCCCCGAGGGTGGACGAGGAGTAGTCGATCTTCTGGCTCATGGCGTTCCTTCCGGTCCGGCGGCGATGTGACCGCGGTCATGTCCGCGCATCGAATGGCGTTAACATACACAACTATCTTTTTCCTGCCCAGACCTTCGCTCAAGTTCTCGTCGTGGCGGTTTCGCTCGTGTTTCGGGACGGTTTCGGCCTGACCGTCGTTCTGCCCTGTGGCGCCGGTCACGGATCCAGGTGCGCACGACCAAATCGTCCGGAGGGCTGGTCAACTAAAACGACATACTTGTATGTTTGCGCCCACGCGGCTGGACGAGCCGTTCGACAGGGAGGAACGAGCAACGTGGCGGACAAGCGGGTCGTCGTCGTCGGCGGCGGAGTGGCGGGACTGTTCACGGCGTGGGACCTGGTGCGGGCCGGGGGCGTCGAGGTGGACGTCCTGGAGATGTCCCACCCCGGTGACGGGTCGTCGGGCCGGTCGGTCGGCATGGTCGAGACCCAGTACTTCGAGCCGGCCGACGTGGCGGTGCGGGCCTACGGCCGCCAGGTCTACAGCGCCCTGGTTGCCGAGCACGACCTCACGTTCACCCACGGCGGGTACCTGCGGCTGGGTCGCACGGACGCCGACCTCGAACGCTTCCGCGAGAGCATCGAGACCCAGCGCGCGGTCGGCATCGAGGACGCCGTCGTGCTGTCCCCGGCCGAGCTGGCGCAGCGCTGGGGCCACCTGGTCGTGGACGACCTGTCCGGTGGCCTGTTCGGCTCCTGGGACGGGTACGTCGACGGCTACGAGGTCTGCCAGGTGCTGGCGCGGCTCGTGCGCGGCGCCGGCGGACGCGTGCACACCGGCACCCGGCTGCTCGGGGCCGAGCGGCCCGAGGCCTGGCGCCTGGAGACCACCCGTGGCGTCTTCGAGGCCGACGTCGTCGTCAACGCGGCCGGCTCGTGGGCCGGGCCGGTCGGGCGGACGCTCGGCGCGCCCGTCGCCCTGACGCCCCAGCTGCACGGCGCGGTGACCGTCGAGCTCGCGCACGACGTGCCGTTCACGCCGTTCATCATGGACTACATCCCCGGGTCGGGCGTCGAGGGCGTGTACTTCCGCTCCGAGCGCGCCGACCAGCTCATCGCCGGCCTGCACACGGAGGAGGCCATCGCCCCGACGGTCGACCCGGACGTCACGCTGGGCAGCCTGCCGATGCCCGAGGTCGAGCGCATCATCGAGCTGCTGCTCCCCCGCCTGCACAACGTCGACGACATGGCGATCGGCCGCAGCTGGACCGGCACCTACCCGATGACGTCCACCCTGTCGCCGCTCACCGGGCCGCACCCGGACCAGCCGTCGGTGGTCTACGCGGCCGGCGGCGGCGGCAACGGCATCCAGCTCGGCCCCGCGATCGCCCGCCACGCGGCGGACGCGATCCTCGAGCGTCCGGCTCCGTTCGGCGAGCACGCGCTCGCCTGGCAGGTCACCGCGGGCGCGGCCATCTGAGCCGCACCGCCCCCTGATCGGCGGGGCGCCGGCGCGACCGCAGTTCCCCGACTGCGCGAGTCCTGCGTCCCGCCTTCCCACCTCCCGGAGTTCCTCGCCCGAGCCCGGCTCCCCCGAGATGTGGACGCAAAGGCACCACGTTCGCCGAGATCGTGGTGCCTTTGCGTCCACATCTCGCCGGAGGCGACGCGCGGTGAGGTTCCGGTGCTCCCGGTGGGACTCGAACCCACACTGCGACGGGTTTAAGCCGTCCGCCTCTGCCGATTGGGCTACGGGAGCGCGCGCGTCAGCCTAGTCAGCCGGCGCCGCGCCCGGGTCGCCGACGAGCTCGCGGAGCGCGGCGACGTGTCCGCGGTACGCCTCGCGGCCGGCCGGCGTCAGCGAGAGCCAGGTGCGCACACGGCCCTTGCCGGTGGGCTTGGAGACCTTCACGTAGCCGGCGTCCTGCAGCACCTTGACGTGCTTGCTGACCACCGAGTCGGCCGCGCCGAGCATGTCGCGCACGGCGGAGAACTCCGCGGACGTCGTGGCGTCGAGGAACGCGCAGATCTTCAGCCGGTTCGGCGCGTGGACGACCTCGTCGAACCGGCTCTCGGTCACACGCCCTCCCGCAGCTCGCGGCGGACCGCCGCGTCGAACCGGCCGCCGAGCACCACGGTGACCGGGACGAGCAGCCCGGCGAGCACGTACATGGGCCAGACCGTGTCGGTGAGGCGCGGGACGATCACCGCGGCCAGCGCGACGACGAAGACCGAGCCGCCCATGGCGTACGACCAGCGTCGCGCCGGGCCCGACTGCAGGCCGTCGATCCAGACGCCGGTCGTGCGGCGGTAGGCCCGGACGAGCAGGTACAGGCCGGCGAAGAGGACGGCCAGGAAGAGCAGGTCCAGCAACGGTCCGCCCAGGGTCAGGCCCACCACGTACACGGCGAGCATGACACCGAGGGTCAGGTGGTACCACCAGGGCGTCACGAGACGATCGGCCGCGGCGGCACGGGCGGCGGCGACGTCCTGGAGCGGATCGATGTTTTCCATGTCGGACACTCAATCATGTTCCGAGATGGAAAGTCAATGATCAGCCGACGACGACGTCCGCCGGCTCGTCCCCCGCCCGCAGCCGCGCGAGCTGGCCCCGGACGACCCGCACGATCCGAGGGCGCATGGCCGACGTCATGCCGCCGACGTGCGGGCTCACCAGCACGCCGGGCGCCGACCACAGCGGATGGCCGGCCGGCAGCGGCTCCGGGTCCCACACGTCCGAGGCGAACCGCAGGCGTCCGGCCTCGGCCAGGATCGCGTCGGTGTCGGCGACCTTGCCACGGGCGACGTTGACCACGAGCGCCCCGTCCGGCAGGGCGGCCAGGAAGCGCGCGTCGACCAGGTGGTGCGTCGCCGCGGAGTACGGCACCGCCGCCACGACGACGTCCACCGTCGGCAGCAGCGCGTCGAGCTCGTCGGTGCCGTGGACGTACACGCCGTCCTCGTCGCGGGCCCGCGAGGCGACACGCACGAGCTCGCAGCCGAAGCCGTCCAGCCGCGCCGCCACCTGGGTGCCGATGCCCCCGTGCCCCAGCAGCATGACGCGCCGATCGATGAGGCTCGACGTGAACGCCTTGCGCCACTCGCCGTGCTCCTGCTGGCGCACGTGGGACGGCAGGTCGCGCAGGGCCGCGAGGGTCAGCGCGACGGCCAGCTCGGCCGTCGACTCCTCGTGGACGCCGACCGCGTTGGCGACCCGGCCACCCTCGCCGATCGCGTCCGCGACACCGTCGTAGCCGAGCGACTGCAGCTGGACGAGCCCGATGCGCGAGACGTCCAGCCGGGTGAACGCGTTCCCGCCGCCGAGGTCGTACGGCCACACGACGAGGTCGAGGTGGCCGTCGGGCTGGTCGGCCTCGCGCGGGTCCCAGACCACCAGCTCGGTGTCGGGCTCGTCGGCCAGCGACTCCAGCCAGGTCTCCTCGGGGACGCTCACGCGCAGGTCGGTCGTCGGCTCGCTCATGACCCCGATCATGCCCGTGCCCGGGCGATGTCACATCGCGTGCCCCTCGTGCGTCATGAGGGTAGGAGCAGGCGCCCGCCTGACCGCACCGACCGAGGAGACACCATGAAGACCATGACCTGCCGCCAGCTCGGCGGCCCCTGCGACCTCGCGCACACCGGCGAGACCGCGGACGACGTCATCAACGCCCAAGACAAGCACCTGCGCCAGGCGGTCAAAGCCGGCGACGCCGCGCACGAGCCCGCCCGCGAGGACATGAAGGGCCGCTGGCGCCACCCGAAGAAGTCGCTCGGCTGGTACCGCGACATGAAGAAGGCGTTCGCCGAGCTGCCGGAGGGCTGAGCGCCGTCAGGCGGGTGCGCGTGGGGCGTCGCGCCCGCCCGGCCCGCCGTCGCGGCGGGGCCGCACGGTGGCCAGCAGCGACGGCTCGGCCCGGAACTCGATCCGGGTGACGACGCCGTCGGAGATGTCGAAGTCGAAGACCACCCGCGCCCGGCCCCGGTCCATCCACGCCGCGGCGGCCCGGTCCCCGGCGAAGACGGGCAGCGCGGCGTGCGCGGAGCCGTCGAAGAACGCCGACACCTGCTCGCGCCCGACGATGCTGGTCGGCGTGCCGAGCGCGGCGGCGGCCGCGTCGGCGCCCACCACGACGTCGGGCGCGAGCAGCGCGACGAGCCGGTCGAGGTGACCGCCCTTGGCGGCCGACAGGAAGGCGTCCACGACCTCCCACCGCGGCGGGACGGCCGCCGGCGCGGGCCCGGCCAGCTTCGCCCGGGCGCGCGACGCGAGCTTGCGTGCCGCGGCCGGGGACGTGTCGAGGACGGCCGCGACGGCGGCGAAGTCGTGGCCGAAGCTGTCGTGCAGCACGAAGGCGACCCGCTCGTTCGGCGACAACCGGTCCAGGACGACCGACAGCGCCTCCCCCACCGAGTCGGCCAGCACGGCGTCCTCGACCGGGTCGTCGTAGGGGTCCGCGGCGTCGACCGGCTCCTCGGGCACGGGCACCTTGGCGCGCAGCCGGTCCAGGCACAGCCGGGTCGTGACGGTCGTGAGCCAGGCCGGCAGGCTGTCGATCCTCCGGTCGGTGCCGTGCAGCCGCAGCCACGCCTGCTGGACGACGTCCTCGGCCTCGACCCGGTCGTCGAGCATGCGGGCGGCCAGGCGCACGAGGCGCGGGCGCTCGGCCTCGAACGCCTCGGCGTCCGCCGCCGGGTCGCTCACGGCGTCACCCGGACGAGCTCGACCTCGTCGGTCAGCTCGGCGAACCAGGGCTCGGACTCCACGAACGCGACCAGCGCGTCGGCGTCGGCCCCGTGCAGGACGACGTCGGTGGTCTCGGGCAGGACGTGCCAGGAGGGGACGACACCGGCGCGGGTGGCGGCGAGCTCGTCGCGCATGGCCTCGATGACCGCCATCAGCACGGCGTTCCCGTCGGCCCGGTCGAACACGGCGTCCACGGGCACCGCCGCGTGCAGCCGGGCGACGATCACGGCGCACCGTCCGAACGGTGTCCGCTGCCTGGTACGGAGGTCCTCGACGTAGGAGCCGACCGGGGCTGCCTGTCGCTCGAGCAGGTCGACGGCCGCCGCCACGAACCGCTCGTCCTTCGTGCGCACGTAGAGCTCCGTGCCCTCGACCCGAGCGTCGTCGTCGATCAACGTCCGGCTGCCCGTGACGGTGAGGCTCACGCCCTCGGCGGCCAGCTCGTGCACGAGCGGGTCCTCGTACCAGTCGCCGCGATGCATGGGCAGAACCCGCGCGGGCAGGTGGACGCGGTGGGTCGGCCGACGACGTCCGATCACGGCTGGTCCAGGGGCAGGACGAACGACAGCGCGATGCCGTCGAGGATGTCGTGCTCGCTGATGACGATCTCGTCGGTCTGCAGCGGCAGGTGCGACAGCACCGAGTCCAGCACGAGCGCACCGCCGCCGATGACGTCCGCGCGACCGGGGTGCATGAACGGCAGGTCGCGCCGCTCGGCCACCGACATCGACGCGAGCGCCAGGCACGCACTGGTCATCTCGTCGACCGGGATGCGGGCTCCGTGGAGCGCCTCGCTGTCGTAGCGGGGCAACTCCAGCGCGTGGGCCGCGACGGTCGTGATCGTGCCGGCGACGCCGATGAGCGTCGAGACCGGCGGGTACTTCTCCAGCTCGCGGCCGATCAGCCGGTCGCACGCGTCCAGGCAGGTGCCGATCTCGGCCAGGGTCGGCGGGTCGGCGTGCAGGAACCGCTCGGTCATCCGCACCGAGCCGATGTCGTAGGACTCCCCCACGTCCGGACCGAGCGGCTTGTCGCCCAGGACGAGCTCGGTCGACCCGCCGCCGATGTCGAGCACCGCGCGCGAGCCCGGCGGCAGCCCCCACGTGGCCCCCACGTAGGAGAACCGGGACTCGCTCGTGCCGCTGATGACCTCCGGACGCACGCCGATGACCCGCTCCACCCTCTGGCCGAACTCCGCGGAGTTGGCCGCGTCCCGGGTCGCGGACGTCGCGCAGAAGCGCACCTTGTCGACGTCGTGCTCGGCGATGACGTCGGCGTACTCGCGCAGGGCGCCCAGCGTGCGCTCGATCGCCTCCTCGGCCAGCACGCCGGTGCGGTCGACGTCCTGGCCGAGGCGGACGATGCGCATCTCGCGGGCGAGGTCGGTCTTGCTGCCGTCGATGCCGACGTCCGCCACGAGCAGACGGATCGAGTTCGTGCCGCAGTCGATCGCGGCGACGCGCTGGGCATCGAGCATGAGGGCGAGCCTAGCGAAGCACGCCGGGGCCGCCCGTCGTCAGTCGTCGAGCATGCGGCTCTCGTCGAAGGGACGCTGCCCGTCGAGCACCGCGTCGAGCCGCTCGCGGTCGACCGTGCCGGTCCAGTGGCCGACCAGCACCGTGGCCACCGAGTTGCCGGCGAAGTTCGTCAGCGCCCGCGCCTCAGACATGAAGCGGTCGATGCCGACGATGAGGCCGACGCCCTCCACCAGCTCGGGGCGGTGCGAGTTGAGGCCGCCGGCGAGCGTCGCCAGGCCGGCGCCCGTGACGCCCGCGGCCCCCTTCGACGCGATGATCATGAACACCAGCAGCGAGATCTGCTCGCCCAGCGACAGCGGCTTGCCCAGAGCGTCCGCGACGAAGATCGACGCCATCGTCAGGTAGATCGCCGTGCCGTCGAGGTTGAACGAGTAGCCGGTCGGCACCACGATGCCGACGGTCGTCCGGTCCACGCCCGCATGCTCCATCTTGGCGATCACCCGGGGCAGCGCCGACTCCGAGGACGACGTCGACAGGATGAGCAGGAACTCCCGGCCCAGGTACTTGAACAGCTTGAAGATGTTCACCCGCGTCACGACGTACAGCAGCGTGCCGAGGACGCCGAAGACGAACAGCACGCACGTGACGTAGAAGCCGATCATCACCGTCGCGAGGCTCTTGAGCGCGTCCACGCCGGTGGCACCCACGACGGCCGCCATGGCACCGAACGCGCCGATCGGCGCCAGCCACATGATCATCGCCAGCACCCGGAAGACGACCTTCTGGATGTAGCCGATCGCAGTGAGCACCGGCTCGCCCGTCTCGCCCATCGCCTGCAGGGCGAAGCCGACCAGCAGCGCCACGAGCAGGGTCTGCAGCACCTCGCCGGAGGTCAGCGCCGACACCAGGGTGTCCGGGACGATGCCGAGCAGGAACTCCCAGGTCGTCTCCTCCTCGGCGACCTGCTCGGAGCCGGTCGCGGCGAGCTCGTCGCTGAGCTGCAGCCCCTCGCCCGGGTCGAGCAGGTTGCCCACCACCAGGCCGATGGCGAGCGCGAACGTCGACATCGTGACGAAGTAGGCCAGGGCGAGGCCGCCGACCTTGCCGACCTGCGCGGCGCTGGCCACCGAGCCGACGCCCAGCACGATCGTGCAGAAGATGACCGGCGCGATCATCATCTTGATCAGCGCGACGAACAGGTCGCCCAGCGGCTTGAGCTCCTGGGCGAACTCAGGGGCGACGAAGCCCAGGGTCACGCCGGCCACGACCGCGACGATGACGGCGATGTACAGGTAGTGCGTGCGGTCCTTGCGCTCGGTGCGCGTGGACTCGGGCTCGGCCCTGGTCATGGATCCCCCCGGATCGACGTGATTGGTCCGCGCCCATCCTGGGGCCGGCCGGGGGCGACCGCGACTCGGCTACTCCTGGGGGTCCTGCTGCTGCGGGCCGCAGGGCGTCCCGGCCCACCAGTCGCCCAGCAGGGCGAGGGTCTCGTCGCCCAGCGGGTTCACGCCGGGACCGACGGCCAGGCTGTGCCCGACGAGCACGTGCAGGCACTTGACCCGCGTGGGCATGCCGCCGGCGGAGACGTCCTTGATCTCCGGCACGTGGCCCAGCGCCTCGCGCTCGGCCAGGTAGGACGTGTGCGCGGCGGCGTACGCGGCCGCGAGGTCGGTGTCGTGGGTGAGCCGCTCGCTCATCTCACGCATGAGCCCGGACGCCTCGAGGGTGCCGATCTCGCCGGCGAGCCGGTCGCACGTGACGTAGTACAGCGTGGGGAACGGGGTGCCGTCGGGCAGTCGCGGCTCGGTCTTGACCACGTTCGGGTGGCCCGAGGGGCAGCGCGACGCGATCTCGACGATGCCGCGCGGCACGCGTCCGAGCTGGCCCTCGATGGCCTCGATGTCGGCGGGGTCGATGGTGGTCACGACTTCTTCTTCAGCACCTTGTCGGGGTCGGGGGGAACGGGGGCGTCCTGCTTCACGTCCTGCGGGGGCTCGTCGGCCTGCTCGACCGACGCCCAGAGCCGGGCCTGCCAGCTGTCGGGCGTCTCGTCGGGCGCCTCGTCGAGCTCGGCGACCTCGCCCTGCACCTCGCCGTCGGCGCCGATGACCCGGTAGCCGACCTCGCCGGGCATGACCCAGCCGAAGCGGGCGCGGGCCTGCTGCTCGACGTACGCCGGGTCCTCCCAGCGGGCCTCGTCGTCCTCGAGCCGGGCGATGTCGGCCTTCGTCGTGGCGATCTGCGCCTTGGTCGACTGGATCTCCTGGCGCTGCTGCCACCAGGCGTTCAGGCTCGTGACGTACGAGGCGACGAGCAGCAGCACGACCGCGAGCAGGATGATCGCCCGGGTCGTGAAGCGGGCCGGGCGCGCCGGCGCGAGGGCCGGCTCCCCCGCGGTGGTCGGTGCGGCCGACGGCCCCGTGCGCGACCGGGCCGGCCGACGGCTCCGCGAGGGGCCGCGACCGGGTCCACGGTTCGACGACGGGGCCACCGGACTCACCTCAGAGCGACAGCCTCGGGAACGCCGTCGCGCCGGCGTAGGACGCCGCCGTGCCGAGCAGCTCCTCGATGCGCAGCAGCTGGTTGTACTTGGCGACGCGGTCCGAGCGGGCCGGCGCACCGGTCTTGATCTGGCCGCAGTTGGTGGCGACGGCGAGGTCGGCGATGGTGACGTCCTCGGTCTCGCCCGAGCGGTGGCTCATCATCGACGTGAAGCCGTGACGGTGGGCCAGCTCGACGGCGTCCAGCGTCTCGGTGAGCGAGCCGATCTGGTTGACCTTGACGAGCAGCGCGTTGCCGGCGCCCTCGTTGATGCCGCGCGCCAGACGCTCGACGTTGGTGACGAACAGGTCGTCGCCGACGAGCTGCACGCGGTCGCCCAGACGCTCGGTGAGGTTCACCCAGCCGGCCCAGTCCTCCTCGTCCAGCGGGTCCTCGATCGAGACGATCGGGTAGGCGTCGACGAGGCCGGCGTAGTAGTCGGCCATCTGCTCGGACGTCTTGAGCTCGCCCTCGAAGGTGTAGCCGCCCTCGCCGTGGAACTCGCTCGAGGCGACGTCCATGGCCAGCGCGATGTCGGTGCCCAGCGTCAGGCCGGCCTTCTCGACCGCCTTGGCGATGAGGTCGAGCGCGGCGCGGTTCGACGACAGGTTGGGCGCGAAGCCGCCCTCGTCGCCCAGGCCGGTGGACAGGCCGTCGGCCTTCAGCACCGACTTCAGCGCGTGGTAGACCTCCGCGCCCTGGCGCAGCGCCTCGGCGAAGGAGTCGGCGCCGATGGGCGCGATCATGAACTCCTGCACGTCGACGTTGGAGTCGGCGTGGGCACCGCCGTTGAGGATGTTCATCATCGGCACCGGCAGGACGTGCGCGTTGGCGCCACCGACGTAGCGGAACAGCGGCAGGCCGGCGGACTCGGCCGCGGCGTGCGCGGTGGCGAGCGAGACGCCGAGGATCGCGTTGGCGCCGAGGTTGGCCTTGTTCGGCGTGCCGTCGATGTCGAGCATCGCCTGGTCGAGCGAGCGCTGGTCGTCGGCGTCGAAGCCGACGAGCGCCTCGTTGAGGGTGGCGTTGACGTTCTCGACCGCCTTCAGGACGCCCTTGCCTAGGTAGCGGGCGCCGGCGTCACGGAGCTCCACGGCCTCGAACTGGCCGGTGGACGCACCCGACGGCACCGCCGCACGTCCGATCGTCCCGTCGTCGAGGGCGACCTCGACCTCGACGGTGGGGTTGCCTCGCGAGTCGAGGATCTCGCGGGCGCCTACGGCCTCGATGCTTGCCACGTGCTTCTCCTGGGGGTCGTCCGTCGGATGCGGCTCCAGCCTAGTCCTGCCCGCTCGTTCTCCGAAGATGCCGCACCGGAGGCGGTCGGTCTGCCAGGGTGACGCCGTGACTGCCCCGTCCGACCTCGTTCCGTCCCGCCGTCGCGTGCAGCCGACCACCGTCGTCGTCGGCCTGCTCGTGGCGGCGCTCGTCGCCGTCTCCGCCGGCTGGTGGTGGACCAGCCGGCCCGAGCCTGAGGTCGGCGGTGTCCGACTGCTGCCGTCGTCCCTCGTGTGCGACGACGAGCCGGTCCCGTTCGTTCCGGCTGAGAACGACGAGGAGTACGGGGACGTGCCCGACCATTTGCCGGGATTCGTCGTGCCGCTCGAACGGACCGACCGCTGCCTGCTGAAGATGCTGGCGCGCAACGACGGCGAGCACGCCGTCCGCGTGCACGACCTGTCGTCCTACCTCGTGCCCGAGGACGAGAGCAGCCAGCTCGGTCTCCTGGTGGACCATGAGTTGCTGTTCGAGACGGTCAGGGGCCGGCGGGTCGTCATCGACGTGACGCTCGAGCCCGGTGACTCCCACTCCGTGAACCTGCCGCTGCGTCGGGCGGCGGAGCCGTGCCGCTGGGGAGATTCGCTCGTGTGGATGACGCTGGGAACGCTCGACGTGTCCCGGAAGGGTCAGCACGAAACGGTGCGGGCCGAGGGCGACATCGCGACCGAGGTGACGACCGACGACTTAGGAGAGTTCTGCTCCTAGGCCAGCAGCGACCGGACGCGGGCGCGGAGCAGGCCCTCGGGGTCCACGCCGGACGTCCGCGCCTCGGCGACCAGCGCCAGCAGGCGTGACCCCAGGTCATCCCCCTCGACGTCCGGGTCGCCGAGCCGGCCGAGCACGGTGTCGGCGTAGGCCAGGGCCGGCAGCGCACGCGGGACGCCCTCGTCGGGCCGGGTGCGCTGCTTCTGCGCGGCCTTGATCGCCTCCCAGTTGGCGTCGATCTCCTCGACGGTGCTCACCTGCGCGTCGCCGAAGACGTGCGGGTTGCGGCTGACCAGCTTCGTGGTGATGCCGTCGGCGACGTCGTCGAGGTCCCACCCGGCCGACTCGGCGGCGATGCGGGCGTGGAACACCACCTGCATGAGCAGGTCGCCGAGCTCCTCGCGCAGGTGGTCGCGGTCGCCGTCCTCGATCGTCTCGAGGGTCTCGTACGTCTCCTCGAGCAGGTAGCGCGCCAGGCCCTCGTGGGTCTGCTGCTGCGTCCAGGGGCACTCGCGGCGCAGCCGGTCCATGACGTGCACGAGGTCGAGCACGTGGGCGCCCGGGACGTCGTAGGAGCCGACCAGCAGGTCGTCGGCGTCGACCGGGTCGGTGGTCAGCCATACGACGTCGTGGTCGAGGTGGACCGGCCGGTGGGCGACCTGCCGCACGCGGACGCCGGACTGGCGCACCGCTGCCACGTGCGGGACGGCGAGGTCGTCGGTCAGCACCTCCCGGGCGGTGCGCAGGACGTCCCACGCCTCGGCGGTCAGCAGGCCGGGCGGCACACGGGGGCTCAGCTGCAGGACGGGCACGGCGTCACTCGCAGCCGGTGACGGCCGGACGGTCGACGTCGCCGACCTGCACCGACAGCGCGCCCGCCGGGCCGGCGAGCTGGAGCGTCTCGTCGAGCCCGAGCCGCGGGTCGACCTGGACGTCGCGGGTCGCGAGCTCCTCGTCCACCAGCGCCCGGCCCTGCTCGCGGGCGACCTCGGGCGAGCCGGCCGGGGCGCCGAGCGCCTCGAGGGTGGCGTACAGGCGTCCGTTCAGCTCGGCCGCCTCGATCACGGCCTCGGTGTCGGCATCCGGCAGCGCCTCGGCCAGCGCCTCGCGGTCGGCCACCGGGACGATCCAGGCCGAGCGCGGCACGACCACGTCGCGCTGCTCGGCCAGGTCGCGGGCCACGTCGAGCGTGACACGGTCGGCCAGCGCCTGCTGGCGCAGCGTGACCGGGTCGGGCGTCGCGCCCTGCAGCGTGGTCAGCTCGCAGTAGGCGCGAGCCGTCGAGTCGACGTCGTCGAACCCGATCCGCTCACCGTCGACGACCGCCGCGGCACCCGGATGGACCTGGGTGCAGGCAGCGAGGACCAGTGCAGCCGGCGCCAAGAGCGCGGCACGTCGTACCCCCATGCGCCGATGCTACTCACGAGTCGGCGCGCGCGGCCTCCTCCTTGGCCAGACGGGTGTGGTGACGGCCGTAGAACAGGTAGATGGCCAGACCGACGACGAGCCAGACCAGGAACCGCAGCCAGGTCTCCACCGCCAGGTTGGTCATGAGCGCGACGCAGGCCAGCGCCGACAGCACCGGGACGACGGGGACCCACGGCGTCCGGAACGGACGCTTGAGGTCGGGCTTCGTGTGGCGCAGCACCAGCACGGCGACCGAGACGACCAGGAAGGCGAACAGCGTGCCGATGGAGACCATCTCGGCGAGCGTGTGGATCGGCACGAACGCGGCCAGCGCGGCCACGCCGACGACGATGATGACGGTCAGCCGCACCGGGGTGTGGAAGGTGGGGTGGAGCTTGCCGAGCGAGCGCGGCAGCAGGCCGTCGCGGGCCAGGGCGTAGCCGATGCGACCCATGGCGACGAGCTCGACCAGGATGACCGAGGTCAGGCCGGCGACGGCGGCGATGCCGATGAGGATGCCGGCCCAGCCGAGGCCGACCTGCTTGAAGGCGTCCGAGATGGGGGCACCCTCGCTGAGGTCGGAGTACTTGACCATGCCGGTCAGGACGATGCAGACGCCGACGTACAGCAGGGTGCAGATGGCGAGCGTGCCGAGCAGGCCGCGGGGCATGTCCTTCTCGGGATTCTCGGTCTCCTCGCCGAGGTTGGCGACGGCCTCGAAGCCGCTGTAGGCGAAGAAGACGACGGCGGCGGCGACGAGCACGCCGGTGACGCCGTACGCCGTGGCGTCGGCACCGGTGGCCCACTGCCACAGCGGCTGCTTGAGGCCCGAGGCGGACTCGGCCGGCTTCGACTCGGGGACGACCGGGTCCCAGTTGGCGGCCTTGACGAAGAACGCGCCGACGCCGATGACGAACAGGCAGACGGCGACCTTGATGACGACCAGCGCGTTGGTGACCCACTTGGACTCGCGGATGCCGACCGCGGCGACGACGCCGAGCACGACGACGATGAACACCGCGCCGATGTTGACGACGGAGTCCTCCTCGCCGAAGAACGCCTGAGGCAGCCCGAAGACGTCCTGCAGGTAGCCGGACCAGCCGCGGGCGACCACCGCGGCGCCGAGCGCGAACTCCAGGATCAGGTCCCAGGCGATGACCCAGGCGGCCAGCTCGCCGATGGTCGAGTACGCGTAGGTGTACGAGCTGCCCGCGGTCGGGACGGCGGCGGCGAGCTCGGCGTAGCAGATCGCGGCCAGCATCGCGACGACGCCGGCCACGAGGAAGGCGATGGTGATCGCGGGGCCGGCGTTGTTCTTGGCCTGCACGCCGGTGAGCGTGAAGATGCCGGTGCCGATCACGATGCCGATGCCGAACCCGATGAGGTCGGACGTGCCCAGGCGACGGGCGAGCCGGGGTCCCTCGGACTCCGACATGGGGTTGTCGTCGGAGTTCTGCTCGACGACGTCGTCGATGTCCTTGGTGCGGAACAAGCCCGAAAATGCCATGGCGCACAACGTACGGGCGGCCCGCCACCGCGCAACTCGGACGCGATGGGCGGGCCCCGCCTCGACCGTCAGGCCTGGGCGTCCTCGCGCACGGGGACGATCGTGTCGACGACCGTGCGCACCCACTCCAGCAGCGGCCCGTCGCGCAGCGGCTGCCCGCCGACCGCGGCGGTGCGCGGACGCGGGACGAGCACGACCTGGCCGGCCTTCTTGTACAGGCTCTTGGGGTAGACCCGGTTGAGCCGCAGCTGCATCGAGTCGGGCAGGTCCAGCGACGCGAACCGGACGTTCGACCCCGCGGACGTCACCTCGCTGATGCCGGCCTGGCGCAGCCGGACGCGCAGCCGCGCGACGTCGAGCAGCGTGCCGACCGACTCCGGCGGCTCGCCGTAGCGGTCGACGAGCTCCTCGCGCAGCGCCGTGACGTCGTCCTCGGTGCGGACGTCGGCCAGGCGCTTGTACATCTCCAGGCGCAGCCGCTCGCTGGGCACGTAGTCGTGCGGCAGGTGCGCCTCGATGGGCAGCTCGATCTTGAC
Organism: Aeromicrobium massiliense JC14; assembly: GCF_000312105.1. GTDB lineage: Bacteria > Actinomycetota > Actinomycetes > Propionibacteriales > Nocardioidaceae > Aeromicrobium > Aeromicrobium massiliense. The sequence goes on along the minus strand of NZ_HE978637.1, from coordinate 98,237 downwards.
CTCGGGCTCGGGCTCGCCCTCGCCACGGAACTCCGCGACGGCCTCGCCGACGAGCCGGATGTACAGGTCGAAGCCGACGTCGGCGATGTGGCCGGACTGCTCGCCGCCCAGCAGGTTGCCTGCGCCGCGGATCTCGAGGTCCTTCATGGCCACGGCCATGCCGCCGCCGAGCTCGGAGTGCTGGGCGATCGTGGCCAGCCGGTCGTGCGCGGTCTCGCTGAGCGGCTTCTCCGGCGGGTACAGGAAGTAGGCGTAGGCGCGCTCCCGCGAGCGTCCGACGCGGCCGCGCAGCTGGTGCAGCTGGCTCAGGCCGAGGGTGTCGGCCCGCTCGATGATCATGGTGTTGGCGTTGGACACGTCCAGGCCCGACTCCACGATCGTGGTGCACACGAGCACGTCGTAGCGCTTCTCCCAGAAGTCGACCATGACCTGCTCGAGCTGGGTCTCGCTCATCTGGCCGTGCGCGGCGGCGACCCGCGCCTCGGGCACGAGCTCCTTGAGCCGCGCGACGGCCTTGTCGATGCTCTGCACCCGGTTGTGGATGAAGAACGCCTGGCCCTCGCGCAGCAGCTCGCGCCGGATGGCGGCGATGACCTGCCGGTCCTCGTACGGCCCGACGAAGCTCAGCACCGGGTGGCGCTCCTCCGGCGGCGTGGCGATGGTCGACATCTCGCGGATGCCCGTGACCGCCATCTCCAGGGTGCGCGGGATCGGGGTGGCCGACATCGACAGCACGTCCACGGCGGCGCGCAGGTGCTTGAGCGCCTCCTTGTGCTCGACGCCGAAGCGCTGCTCCTCGTCGACGATGACCAGCCCGAGGTCCTTGATCTTCACGCCCGGCTGCAGCAGCCGGTGGGTGCCCACGACCATGTCGATCGTGCCCTCGGCCAAGCCCTCGAGGACGGCCTTGGTGTCCTTCTCGGTCTGGAAGCGCGAGAGCGGCTTGACCGTGACCGGGAACTGGGCGAACCGCTCGGCGAACGTGGCGTAGTGCTGCTGCACGAGCAGGGTCGTCGGGACGAGCAGGATGACCTGCTTGCCGTCCTGGATGGCCTTGAACGCGGCGCGCACGGCGATCTCGGTCTTGCCGAAGCCGACGTCGCCGCAGACCAGGCGGTCCATCGGGACCTCCCGCTCCATGTCGCGCTTGACCTCCTCGATCGTCGACATCTGGTCGGGCGTCTCGACGTACGCGAAGGCGTCCTCGAGCTCACGCTGCCAGGGGGTGTCGGGACCGAAGGCGTGGCCCTTCGTCGACTGCCGCGCGGCGTAGAGCTTGATCAGCTCGCCGGCGATCTGGCGGACGGCGCGGCGGGCCTTGTTCTTGCGGTTCGTCCAGTCCGAGCCGCCGAGCTTGTCCAGGCTCGGGCTCTCGCCGCCGACGTAGCGGCTGACCTGGTCGAGCTGGTCCATCGGGACGAACAGCCGGTCGCCGGGCTGGCCGCGCTTGCTGGGCGCGTACTCGATGACCAGGTACTCGCGGGCCGCACCCTGCACGGTGCGGTTGACCAGCTCGACGTAGCGGCCGACGCCGTGCTGCTCGTGCACGACGTGGTCGCCGGGGCTCAGCTCGAGCGGGTCGACCTGCTTGCGCCGGCGCGTGGGCATCTTGCGCTCGGACCGCTCGACCGCCCGCTGGCTGACCAGGTCGTCGTAGGTCAGCACGACGAGGTCGAGCGCCTCGACGACGAGACCGTGGTCGAGGTCGCCGACGAGCACCTGCACGACGCCGGCGGGCGGCTCGGCGTCGGTGCTGCCGGCCAGGTCGTTCTCGGCCAGCCACTCGACGGTGCGCTGCGCCTGGCCGGGACCGGGCACCACGACGACGACGTGCTTCTTCTCGCCCAGCCAGCGGCGGACGTCGTCGGCCACGGCCGGCAGGTCGCCGCGGTAGACCGGGGCCTCCTGCACGGCGACGCGGCGGGTCTCCTCGTCCAGGTCGAGCCCGAACGGGCTCTGCGACCACCAGCCGAGCCCGCGGCCCAGCGTGTGCTCGCGGACGTCGTCGAGCTCGCGGAAGGCGGCCGAGCCCAGGTCGATCGGCGACTCGGCGCCGGTGGCCGCGGCCGCCCAGGACGCCTGCAGGAACTCCTCGCTGGTGGCGACGAGGTCGGCGGCACGGGCGCGGACGCGCTCGGGGTCGAGCACCAGGACGGTCGAGCCGTCCGGCAGCAGGTCGACCAGCAGCTCCATCTCGTCGACCAGCACCGGCGTGAGCGACTCCATGCCCTCGACCGCGTGGCCCTCGGAGATCTTGGTGAACAGCTCGGCCAGCGACGGGTGGGCCAGCGCCAGGCGGCCGGCGCGCTCGCGGACGTCGTCGGTCAGCAGCAGCTCGCGGCACGGCGGCGCCCAGAGGCGTCCGACCTCCTCGAGGGTGCGCTGGTCGGCCACGGCGAACTGACGGATCTCGTCGACCTCGTCGCCCCAGAACTCGATCCGGACCGGGTGGTCCTCGGTGGGCGGGAAGACGTCGACGATGCCGCCGCGCACGGCGAACTCGCCGCGGCGCTCGACCAGATCGACCCGGGTGTACGCGGCCGCGGCCAGGTCGCGGACGACCTGCTCGAGCTCGGCCTGCTGGCCCTTCGCCAGCTCCACCGGCCGCAGGTCGGCCAGGCCGCTCATCTGCGGCTGCAGGACCGAGCGCACGGGCGCGACGACGACCTGCACCTCCTCGCCCGGCTCCGGGTGCACGAGCCGGCGCAGCGCGGCCAGCCGGCGGCCGACCGTGTCCGAGCGCGGCGAGAGCCGCTCGTGCGGCAGCGTCTCCCAGGCCGGGAACGACACGACGGCGTGCTCGCCCAGCAGGCAGCGCAGCTCGACGGTCAGCTCGTCGGCCTCACGGGCGGTGGCGGTGACGGCCAGCACCGGACCGGCACCGGCGAGCGCGTCGACGAGGAACGGACGGATGGCGGCGGGCGCCTGCACGACGAGCTCGGGCAGGCCCTCGCGTCGGTCGACGGTGGCGGCGCGCAGCGTGGGCTCGGCGGCCAGGCGGGTGCGCAGGGAGGAGAGAGACATCTACCGGTTGAACGCGCTCTGGGTCTTTTCTAGTCCCTGGCTCACGAGGCTCTCGACCGCGTCGGCGGCCTCCTCCAGGTGCAGGTCGAGCTCCTTGCGCTCGACCGACGAGTACGGCTTGAGCACGAAGTCGTGGATCTCCTGGCGTCCGGGCGGACGGCCGATGCCGCAGCGGATGCGGTAGAAGTCGCCGGTGCCCAGCGACTGGCGAATGCTCTTGAGCCCGTTGTGCCCGTTGTCGCCGCCGCCGAGCTTGACCCGCAGGGCGGCGAACGGGATGTCCAGCTCGTCGTGGATCGCCACGACGTGGTCGGGCTCGACGCCGTAGAACGACGCGAGCGCCTTGACCGGGCCGCCGCTCTCGTTCATGTAGGTGCGGCCGCGGCCGAGCACCACCCGCTCGCCGGCGAGACGTCCCTCGACGACGTCGGTGCGGGTGGCCTTGTGCGCCTTGAACCGGCCGCCCATGCGACCGGCCAGGACGTCGGCCACCATGTAGCCGACGTTGTGACGCGTGGCGGCGTAGGCCGGCCCCGGGTTGCCGAGGCCGACCACCAACCAGGTCACTCGGACTCGGTGGACTCCGCCGGGGCCTCGTCCGCAGCGGCGTCGCTCTCGGGAGCGTCGTGCTCGATGCCGGCCTCGGCCTCAGCGTCGGCCAGCTCGGCCTCGACCTGGTCGGCCGTCGGAGCGGCGGTGACGTTGACGATCAGCAGGTCGGCGTCCGACGCGAGCGTCGTGCCCGCGGGCAGCTCGACGTCCGAGGCCAGGACCTGCGCACCGGCCTGCAGGCCCTCGATGGAGACCTCGACGCCCTCGGGCAGGTGGGTCGCCTCGGCCTCGACCGACAGCTCGGTGGTCTCGTTGACGACCAGCGCGCCGGGGGCAGCCTCGCCGACGACGGTCACGGGGATCTCGACGACGACCTTCTCGCCCTTGCGGACGAGCAGCAGGTCGACGTGCTCGAGGAAGCCCTTGAGCGGGTCGCGCTGGACCTGCTTGGGGATGGCCAGGTGGGACTCGGAGTCCAGGTCGATCGACAGCAGCGCGTTGGAGTTGCGCAGCGCGATCATCAGGTCGTGGCCCGGCAGGGTCACGTGCAGCGGGTCGGTGCCGTGGCCGTACAGGACGGCGGGCACCTTGTTCTCGCGACGGATGCGGCGGGCGGCGCCCTTGCCGAACTCGGTGCGGGCTTCGGCGGTCAGCTTGATCTCGGCCACGGGAATCTCCTCGACGTGTTGGTGCTCGTACGCGCGTCAACACGTACTGCGGTCTGGTGCTTCTTCAGGTCTGCGGTCGCTCGGGGCGCTCGACACGGCACTCAGCAGCGGAGCGCCCTGTCGATCACGACCCACACGGGTGCGGGTCCTCGCCGAGGCAACCTGGGAATCCTATCCCACGCCGCCCCGACGAGGCACATCGCCTAGCGGAACAGGCTGGTGACCGAGCCGTCCTCGAAGACGGCGGCGATCGCCTGGGCGAGCAGCGGCGCGATGGAGAGCACGGTGAGCTTGTCGAAGTGCTTGTCCTCGGGCAGCGGCAGCGTGTTGGTCACGATGACCTCGGTCGCCGGGCTGTTCTTGAGCCGGTCGACGGCCGGGCCGGAGAAGACCGCGTGCGTGGCGATGATGACGACCTCCTCGGCCCCGTCGGCCATGAGCGCCTCGGCGGCCTGCACGATCGTGCCGCCGGTGTCGATCAGGTCGTCGACCAGGATGCAGGTGCGTCCGGCGACGTCGCCGACGACCCGGTTGGCCTTCGTCTCGTTCGGGCGCGTGACGTCGCGGGTCTTGTGGATGAACGCCAGCGGGGCGCCACCCAGGGCGTTGGCCCACTGCTCGGCGACCTTGATGCGTCCGGCGTCGGGCGAGACCACCGCGAACGGGCGCTGGCCGTACTTCTTCTTCACGTAGCGCGTGAGGATCGGCTTGGCCATGAGGTGGTCGACCGGGCCGTCGAAGTAGCCCTGGATCTGCGCGGTGTGCAGGTCGACGGCCATGAGCCGGTCGGCGCCGGCGGCCTGGAACAGGTCGGCCATGAGCCGCGCCGAGATGGGCTCGCGGCCCAGGTGCTTCTTGTCCTGGCGGGCGTAGCCGTAGAACGGCTGGATGACGGTGATGCGCTTGGCCGAGGCGCGCTTGAGCGCGTCGACCATGATCAGCTGCTCCATGATCGCCTCGTTGATCGGAGCCGCGTGGCTCTGGATCACGAAGGCGTCGCAGCCGCGCACCGACTCGTCGAAGCGCACGTAGATCTCGCCGTTGGCGAAGTCGTAGGCGGTGGTGGGGACGAGGTCGACCTCGAGCAGGTTGGCGACCTCCTCGGCCAGCACCGGGTGGGTGCGACCGGAGAACAGCATCAGGTTCTTCGTCGGCGTTCTCTTCAGGCTACTCACCGGCGTTGTCCTCCAGGTTCGGTGCGGCGTTCAGCGCGGCGTCCGCCGCAGCGGACCCCGGCCGACGGCGCGGGACCCACCCCCCAATGGTCCTCTGCCCGGTCTCGGGCACCGCCAGCGCCCCCGGCTCGACGTCCTGGCGGACGACGGTGCCGGCGCCGGTGTACGCGCCGTCGCCGATGCTGACCGGCGCGACGAAGACGTTGTGCGAGCCGGTGCGCACGTGGTGCCCCACCTGCGTGCGGCTCTTGGTGACCCCGTCGTAGTTGGCGGTGATCGTGCCGGCGCCGATGTTGCTGGACTCGCCGACCTCGGTGTCGCCGACGTACGACAGGTGCGGCACCTTCGAGCCGGCGCCGATGCGGCTGTTCTTCGTCTCGACGAAGGTGCCGATCTTGCCGCGCTCGCCGAGCTCGGTGCCCGGGCGCAGGTAGGCGAACGGGCCGACCGTGGCGCCGGCGCCGATCACGGCGTCCGAGCCGTGGGTTCGCTCGACCGTGGCGTCCTCGCCGACGACCACGTCGCGCAGCGTGGTGTCGGGGCCGACGGTGGCTCCGGACGCGACCCGGGTGGCGCCGTGCAGCTGGGTGCCGGGCAGCAGGGTGACGTCGGACGCGAGCTCGACGGTGACGTCCAGCCAGGTCGTGGCCGGGTCGACGATCGTGACGCCCTGGCGCATCCAGCGCTCAGTGGTGCGGCGGTTGAGCTCGGCACCCAGGGTCGCCAGCTGGACCCGGTCGTTGACGCCCTCGACCTGCACGGGGTCGGCGAGCATGAACGCCCCGACGGTGCCGCCCTCGGCGACCGCGCCGGCGACGACGTCGGTGAGGTACAGCTCGCCCTGGGCGTTCTTGGCCTCCAGGCGGGGCAGCGCCCGGGCCAGGAAGGCAGCGTCGAGCGCCAGGATGCCGCTGTTGACCTCGCGCACCGCGCGCTCGTCGTCCGTGGCGTCCTTGTGCTCGCGGATCGCGGTGACCGCACCGGACGCGTCGCGCAGGATGCGTCCGTAGCCGGTCGGGTCGGGCACCTCCGCGGTCAGGATCGTCACCGCGCGGTCGTGCGCGTGGTGGTCGGTGAGCAGCTCGGCCAGCGTCTGCGGCTCCAGCAGCGGGACGTCGCCGTAGGTGACCAGCACGGTGCCGGTGACGGCCTCGGGCAGCGCGGCGAGCGCCTCGGCGACGGCGTGGCCGGTGCCGTTCTGCTCGTGCTGGACGACGACCTGCGCATGCGGGGCGACCTGCTCGACGTGCGGGCCGACCTGCTCGCGGCCGTGGCCGACCACGACGACGGTGCGCGAGGCACCGGCGCCGGACAGCGCGTGCAGGGCGTGGGCGACCAGGCTGCGGCCACCGATCTCGTGCAGGACCTTGGCGGTGCGCGACTTCATGCGCGTGCCGGCCCCTGCAGCCAGGACGACGGCCGTGACGGCGTGACTCACCGGGCTCCTTCGGGGTTGACGGGCGGTTCGCTCCCCGGGCAGGAGTCGAACCTGCGTCGCTTGTCCTGATTCAAAGTCAGGCGGGCCCTGCCGGCAGACCAACCGGGGATCGGGCCCAGGCTACCGGACCTCGTCGGGCCGGCGTGCCACGCAGAACAGCCGCCGGAAGGGCAGCACCGTGCCCCACGGACGCCGCGGGTACGCCTCGCGCAGGGCCGCCTTGTACTCGGTCTCGAAGCCGGGTCGCAGGTCGTCGGGCAGGGTCTGCAGCACCGGCCGCGCGCCCGTGCCCCGGATCCAGTCGAAGACCGGGTCCTCCCCCGGCAGGACGTGCAGGTAGGTCGTCTCCCAGGCGTCCACCGACCAGCCGAGCCCGGCGAACAGCTCGAACCAGGCCGACAGCTCGGTGCCGCGCGCCTCGTCCAGGCCGCGGGTGTGCGCGGCGTACGGCTCGCGGGCCGCGGTGTCGTGCAGCAGGCGGTGGCTCGGGGCGTCGAAGTTGCCCGGCACCTGCAGCGCGAAGGTCCCGCCGGGCCGGACGTGCCCGGCCAGCCGCTCGACGACGGCCAGCGGCTCGGGCACCCACTGGAACAGGGCGTTGGAGACGACGACGTCCGCGGGCTCGTCCGGCGCCCACGCGGCGACGTCGGCCTGCTCGTAGCGGGTGCGCGGGTCGGGGTCGTCGGTGCGGGCACGCGCGATCATCTCGGCCGAGGAGTCGACGCCGAGCACCTGCGCGCGGGGCCAGCGGGCGCGCAGCACCGGCGAGAGCTGGCCAGGGCCGCATCCCAGGTCGACGACCGTCGCGGGGTCGGCGTCGACGCGGGCGAGCAGGTCCAGGAACGGCCGGCCCCGCTCGTCGGCGAAGGCCAGGTAGGTCGCGGGGTCCCAGGTCATGCTCCGACCCTAGGCACGCAGGTATCTCGATGTCGAGATTCTTGACGAGTACAGTGGCGTCCATGAGTGCCGAGCCGGACGAGGTCGACCGACTCGTCGCGGCGTGGACGCACGAGCGTCCCGACCTCGACGTGTCCCCCATGCAGGTCATGAGCCGGGTCGCGCGGCTGGCCCACCACCTCGATCGCGCCCGCCGCCGGGCGTTCGCCGAGCACGGGCTCGAGCCGTGGGAGTTCGACGTCCTGTCGGCGCTGCGCAAGGCCGGCGAGCCCTACGCCCTCTCCCCCGGACGCCTCGTGCAGGAGACGCTCGTGACCAGCGGGACGATGACGAACCGGGTCGACCGGCTGGCCACCCGCGGGTTCGTCGAGCGGCTGCCCGACCCCAGCGACCGGCGCGGCGTCCAGGTGCGGCTCACCCCGGCGGGCCGGACGGCCGTGGACGGCGCCCTCACCGAGCTGGTCGAGCACGAGAAGGAGCTGCTCGCCGAGCTCAACGACGACAGCGCCGACGTGCTGGTCGACGCGCTGCGCGTCCTCGCCCGCCGCTTCGCCTGACCGCTCACCCCAGCCCGGCTCCGCCGCGAAGTGTGGAGAAGTGGACCCCGTTCCGCGGGAGACCGGTCGATACCTCCACACATCTCGGCGGAGCGGACGTGAGGTGAGGGTCGGGGCTAGTCCTCGAGCAGGGCGGCGGCGTCGAGCCAAGCGACCTCGAGCGCCTCGCGCTCGGCCACGAGGTCGGCGTGCTCCTTCGCGAGCCGGCCGAGCCGGTGAGCGTCGGTGGCGTGCTCGACCATCTGGGTCTCCAGCGCCGCCTCGCGCTCGCCGACCTTCGTCAGCTGACGCTCCAGGCGCTCGACGTCCTTGCGCGCCTGGCGCTGCACCGCGCTGGACGTCGCGGGGCGCGCGCTCGCCGGGGTCGGCGCGGGCGGGGCGGCCAGCTCGCGCGAGAGCGAGCGCAGCCGCAGGTACTCCTCCACGCCGCCGGGCAGGTGCCGCAGCCCGCCGTCGAGCACCGCGTACTGCTGGTCGGTGACACGCTCGAGCAGGTAGCGGTCGTGCGAGACGACCAGCAGCGTGCCGGGCCACGTGTCGAGCAGGTCCTCGATCGCGGCCAGCATGTCGGTGTCCAGGTCGTTGGTCGGCTCGTCCAGGATCAGCACGTTCGGCTCGTCGAGCAGGATGAGCAGCAGCTGCAGCCGGCGCTTCTGCCCGCCCGAGAGGTCCTTGACCGGGGTCGACAGCTGCGCGCTGGAGAACCCGAGCCGCTCGAGCAGCTGACCGGGGGTCATCTCCTTGCCGCCGGCCACGTAGGTGGCCCGCTGGCGTCCGACGACGTCGCTGACCCGGTCGTCGGCGATCTCGTCGAGCTCGGACAGCGACTGGGTGAGCACCGCGACGCGGACGGTCTTGCCGCGCTTGACCCGGCCCGACGTCGGCGTCACCGCGCCGGTCACGACGCCGAGCAGCGTGCTCTTGCCCGCGCCGTTGACACCGAGGATGCCGGTGCGCTCGCCCGGCCCGATGCGCCACTCCACGCCGCGCAGCACGGCCTTGTCGCCGTAGGACACCGACACGTCGAGCAGGTCGACGACGTCCTTGCCCAGGCGCGCGGTGGCGAGCTGCTGCAGCTCGACGGCCTCGCGCACCGGCGGCTCGTCCTCGATCAGCTCGTTGGCCGCGTCGATCCGGAACTTCGGCTTGGACGTGCGCGCCGGCGCGCCCCGGCGCAGCCAGGCCAGCTCCTTGCGCATGAGGTTCTGCCGCTTGGACTCGATCGCCGCCGCCTGCCGGTCGCGCTCGACCCGCTGCAGCACGTACGCGGCGTACCCGCCCTCGAACGGCTCGACGACACCGTCGTGCACCTCCCACGTGTCGGTGCAGACCTCGTCGAGGAACCACCGGTCGTGGGTGACGACCAGCAGGCCGCCGGCACTCGGCGACCAGCGCCGCTTGAGGTGCTCGGCCAGCCACGCGACGCCCTCGACGTCCAGGTGGTTGGTGGGCTCGTCGAGGAACAGCACGTCCCACTCCCCGACCAGCAGCGCGGCGAGCGCGACGCGACGGCGCTGGCCGCCGCTGAGCGTGCCGACCGCGGCGTCCCACGGCAGGTCGGCCACGAGGCCGTCGATGACGTCGCGGACGCGCGCGTCGCCGGCCCACTCGTGCTCGACGGTGTCGCCGACGACGGTCTCGGCCACGGTCAGCGTGGGGTCGAGGACGTCCGCCTGGTCCAGGAAGCCGACCGTGACGTCGCGGCGACGCGTGACCCGGCCCTCGTCCGGCTCCAGGCGGCCGGCGAGCAGGCGCATCAGGGTGGACTTGCCGTCGCCGTTGCGGCCGACGACGCCCACGCGGTCGCCCTCGTCCAGGCCCAGCGAGACGCCGTCGAGGACGCGTCGCGTGGGGAACTCCAGGCTGAGGTTCTCGGCGCCGAGGAGATGGGCCATCAGGCGGTACGGGTCCGGTTGGTCACGCCTAGACGATACGGGCGCCCGGCACGGGGCCGTACGCCTGGACCACCTCGGTGACCGCGTCGGACCCCTCGAGGAACGCCGCGAGGTCGGCGGCGTGCGCCTCGTCGGCGGCCAGGAACATCACCGTGGGACCCGAGCCGGAGACCATCGCGCCCAGCGCACCGGCGCTGCGACCCGCCCGCAGCGTCTCGCGCAGACCCGGTCGCAGCGAGAACGCCGCCCGCTCCAGGTCGTTGGACAGCGAGGCGCCCAGCGCCTCGGGGTCGCCGGCGCGCAGCGCGGTGAGGATGCTCGAGGGCACCTCCGGCGTCGCGACGTCGTCGTCGTGGCGAAGCCGGTCGAGCTCGGCGTAGACGGTCGGCGTCGAGAGTCCCTCGTCGCTGATCGCGAAGACCCAGTGGTAGGTGCCGCTGGCCAGCACGGGGCTGACCACCTCGCCGTGACCGCTGCCCATCGCGATGCCCCCGGTGAGCGAGAACGGGACGTCGCTGCCGAGGGCGGCGGCCAGCTCGACCAGCTCGGGACGGGTCAGCCCGGTGCCCCACAGGTCGTTGCAGGCCACGAGCGCACCCGCCGCGTCCGCGGAGCCGCCGGCCATGCCACCGGCGACCGGGATGGCCTTGCGGATGGCCAGCACGACGCCCTCGTCGACCCCGGTCTCCTCGCGCAGCAGGCGGGCGGCGCGGACGGCCAGGTTGTCGCCGTCGAGCGGGACGCTGCCCTCGCGCTCGAGGCCCTCGAAGTGGACCTGGACGTGCAGCTCGGCGTCGTCGCTGGGGCGCGCGGTGACCTCGTCGTAGAGGCTCACCGCCTGGTACACCGTCGCCAGCGAGTGGAACCCGTCCTCGCCGAGCGGTCCGACGGCCAGGCTCACGTTGATCTTGGCGGGCACCCGCACGGTCGTCGTCACCGTGACAACCTATCGGCGCGCCGCCAGGTCGCACCCCGAGCGCGCGCTCATCGGTCGACGTCCTCGCCGCCGCCCAGGTCCGTGCAGTCGACGCCCTCGGCGCCGTGGCTCCTCAGGTACGTCCGCGCCCCCTCGTCGCCGGCCAGGACGTCGAGCAGGTCGGCCCAGTGGTCGCGACCGAGCAGCACGGGATGACCGGGCCGGCCGCCGAAGACGGCTCGGCGCAGCGAGGCGGGCCGGGCGTCGTGCCCCACGCGGGCGACGGCCGCGGCCGTCTGCCCGGGCAGGTCGACCAGCGTCACGGCCACGGCGACGGCCGGCGGGAGAGCCCGGAGGCCGGCGGCGAGCGAGGCCGACTGCCCGCGCTCCCAGTCGTCCGCCACCACGACCCGGGCGCCGTCCGGCACCAGCGCCCGCGCCTCGTCGGCAGTGGCCCCCAGCACGACCGTGACGTCCGTGCACCCGCCCTCGACCAGCGCGTCGTGGGCGAGTCGCAGCCACGGACGTCCGGACGCGTCACGGGCCAGCGCCTTCGGGCCGCCGAAGCGCCGGCCCGCCCCGGCGGCGAGCAGCAGACCCACGACCTCGGACATGCCCCGCATCCTGCCCGCCGCCGCCCGACGACGCGAGACCTGGCGGCGACGCGCTTAGGGTGGCGGCATGCTCGACCTCGCGCACGACCTCGTGGCCTGGGTGGAGTCCGGACGCCGGGTCGCCGTCGCGACCCTCGTGGACGTCCAGGGCAGCGCCCCGCGCACCGTCGGCTCGTCCCTCGCCGTGGCCGACGACGGCGCGGTGCTCGGCAGCCTGTCCGGCGGGTGCGTCGACGGCGCCGTGCACGACCGCTGCCGCGAGCTGCTCGACGGCGCCGCCGAGCCGGGCCTGGACGCCTACGACGGCGACGGCGGTCTCGCGCCCGGCCTGACCTGCGGCGGACGCGTGCAGGTGCTCGTCCAGCTGCTCGGGCCGGACGCCGTGGAGCCGCTGCGGCGGGCCGCGGCCGGTCTCGACGCCCGCCTGGAGCTGCGCCACGACGGGCGCGTGGTGCACGTCGAGCACCGTCCCGCCGCGCCGCGGATGCTGCTGGCCGGGGCGACGCAGGAGGCCGCCGCGCTGTGCACGCTCGCGACGGCGGCCGGCTTCCGGGTCACCGTCGTCGACCCGCGCCCGGTGTTCGCGACGAAGGACCGGTTCCCGGACGCCGCCGAGGTCGTCTGCGCGTGGCCGCAGGAGCACGTCGCCGCGGCCGGGCTGGACGAGCGCGGCGTCGCGGTGCTGCTCGCGCACGACGAGCGCGTCGACGCCCCGTTCCTGGCCGCCGCGCTCGCGCTCCCGCTCGGCTTCGTCGGTGCGATGGGCTCGCGGCGCACGCACGCCCGCCGCGTCGCGGCCCTGCGCGGGCTCGGCGTCGACGACGCGACGCTGGCGCGGCTGCACTCCCCCGTCGGCCTGCGCCTGGGGGCGACCACCCCGTTCGACACCGCCGTCTCGATCTACGCCGAGGTGGTGGCCACCCGCAGCGGGGCGTCCGGACGACCGCTGCGCGACGACGCCGACCCCGTCCACCGAGAGGACGCCCACCCGTGAGCCAGGACCGCCGCACGGAGCTGCTGGAGCGCATCATCGACCACGTCGTCGAGCACGGCATCGACGGACTCACCCTGCGCGGGCTCAGCCAGACCACCGGCTCGAACAACCGCATGCTGCTGTACTACTTCGGGTCGCGCGACCAGCTGATCGTCACCGCGCTGCAGGAGTCGACCCGCCGCTTCCCCCGGGTCATGGCCGTGCCGCGGATCGTGGCCGACGCCGCCCGCCCGCTGTGCGACCGGCTGGACTCCGCGTGGCAGTCGCTGGCCGCTCCCGAGAACCTCGCCTTCCACCGGCTGTTCTTCCAGGTGTTCGGGCTGGCCGCGTTCGACCCCGAGTCCTACGACGCGTTCCTGCAGGAGGTCGGGATGCAGTGGCTGGACGACCTCACCGCGTCGATCCGTGGCGACGGCGTCGACCCCGACGCGGCCCGCCGGACGGCCGGCCAGGTGCTCGCGCTGTGGCGTGGCCTGCAGGTCGCGCTGCTCAGCGGCATCGACCCGCACCGGGTCGACCGCGCCGCCGCCGACGCGCACCAGCGGCTGTGCCATGCGGTGCCGGCCCAGCACGGCGCCGCGCTCTAGCGCAGGCGCGGGTGGGTCTCGCCGGCCTCGACCGCGAACGTCAGCCGGTTCTCACGCGGCGGCATCGGGCACAGGTAGTGGTCGGTGAACGCGCACGGCGGCAGGTAGGCCCGGTTGAGGTCGACCTCGACCGACCCGTCGGCGTCCGGCTGCAGCTTGAGGAAGCGGAACTGGCGCGTGGTCGTGCCGTTGGTGGTGTCGGCGAACGGCACCAGCAGGCGTCCGTCGGGCTGGACGAGCGTGACCAGACCGAGCTCGTGGCCGGCCACCGTCACCCGCACCACGCCGCCGAACGTCTCGGCGCCGGTGTGGCCGTCGACGTGGTCGACGGAGAGCGTCTCGGCGGCCGGCTCCAAGCGGCCGGTCGCCGACCAGGCGGCGTCCGGCGCGAAGGTGTCGATGCCGGCCAGGCCGGTGCGGGTCGGCGCCTCGGGGTCCCAGACCCGCAGGGCGAGCTCGCCGTCGCGCTCGATCGCGGTCAGCAGCAGGTCGCCGACCCGCGCCTCGTCGCCGGGGGCGAGCCGGAGGTCGCCGTCGGTGACGACGCCGTCCTCGCTCTTCCAGGAGCCGTCGAGCCCCGGCACCTGGACCGGGTCGGGACCGATCCAGTGGGTGCCGGTGAGCGAGGCGGTGCCGTGCGGGGCGAGCACCGCCTGCTCGCGCTCGTCGTGCCAGCGCTGCCAGCCGTCCAGCCAGTCGTCCTGCGTCATGCGGTCTCCTCCTGCGGTCGGCCCATCGCCACCGCGAGGCGGACGAAGGCGTCGAGGTCGAGCTGCTCGCCGCGGACCTGCGGCGACAGGCCGGCGGCGACGAGCGCCTCCTCGGCCGCGGCCGGCGACCCGGCCAGCCCGGCGAGGCCGGCTCGCAGCGTCTTGCGGCGCTGCGCGAAGGCCGCGTCGACCACCGTGAACAGCCGGCGGCGCAGCTCCTCGGACGTCCAGCCCGGGACGCTCGGCGGCTCACGCCGCGTCCACGCGACCAGGGCCGAGTCGACGTTCGGAGCGGGCCAGAACACGTTGCGCCCGATGTTGCCGGCCAGGTGGAGCTCGCCGTACCAGGCGGCCTTCACGCTGGGGACGCCGTAGGTGCGCGACCCCGGGCCGGCGGCGAGCCGGTGCGCGACCTCCGCCTGCACCATGACCAGGCCTCGCTCGATCGAGGGCAGCAGCTCCAGCAGGTGCAGCAGCACCGGCACCGAGACGTTGTAGGGCAGGTTCGCCACCAGCGCGGTGGGCGCGGGCCCGGGCAGCTCGGTGACGCGCAGCGCGTCCTGCAGCACGAGCGTGAACCGCTCGGCGGCGGAGGCGGCGTGCTCCTCGACCGTGCGCGGCAGCCGCGCCGCGAGCACCTCGTCGACCTCGACGGCCACGACGCGGTCGGCGGCCTCGAGCAGGCCGAGCGTCAGCGAGCCCAGGCCGGGGCCGACCTCCAGGACGACGTCCTGGTCACCGATGCCCGACGTGCGCACGATGCGGCGCACCGTGTTGGGGTCGATGACGAAGTTCTGCCCCCGCTGCTTGGTGGGCCGCAGGCCGATCTCGTCGGCGAGCGTGCGGACGTCCGGGGCGGTGAGCAGGCGGACCTGCCTCACCTCCCCGGCGGAACCGCTCAGTGAACGCCGACCTTGGCCGCGCAGGACCACTGGCCCCAGCCCGCACGCGCCTGCAGGATCTTGGCGTACTTGATCTGCACCTCACGGCTGTGCTGGTGCGGCAGGCCCGGGCCACCGACGCTCTTCCACGTCGCGGCGCTGAACTGCAGGCCGCCGTAGTAGCCGTTGCCGGTGTTGGTCTGCCAGTTGCCGCCGGACTCGCACTTGGCGATCCGGTCCCAGACGCTGTTGTCGCCGGACGAGGACGACTCGGGCTTCTTGGTGCCGCGCTCCTCGACCTGCGTGACCGGCTCACGGACGGTCTTGGTCGACACCACGGTGCGGCTGCGCTTCTTGCCGTCGGCCAGGACGTACCGGACCTGCTGGCGCGCCTTGCCGTCCTTGCCCTTGGTGACGACGTCGACCTCGCCCTCGAAGGCGTCCGGGTCCTTGCGGACGGTGGTCTCGTGGTCGACCGCGACGCTCTCGACGCGGTTCACGACCTCGATGTCGACGACCCGGACGCGGTCGCCGTCGGCGAGGGCGGTGTCGAGCGCCGGCTTGACCTCGTCCTCCTGGCCCGGACGCACGCCGGCGTCCTCGAGCACGTCGGCGACGGTGACGCCGGTCGAGGTGACCCGGCGGGCGTCGTCGCCCTGGCGGATCTCGACGGTCTTGGGGTTGCTGACCACCAGCTGCAGGCCCTTGAGCGGGACGCGGCTGTCCATGGAGCGCGACACGAACGCGCCGGACTCGGGCTCGACGCCCAGCGCGGCGAGCGCCTCGTCGACGGTGTGCTCCCAGGTGGTGACGGTCTTCTGCTGGCCGTCGACGGTCAGCGTGACCGGACGCGCGTAGCTGACCTCGACGGTGTCACCGTCGGAGATCGAGGTGGCCTGGGCCGGGACGACGCGGTCGTCGAGACCGACCTTGACGTCCTGGGCCTCGAGCACGGAGGCGACGTCGTCACCGAAGGTGCGGACGGTCTGCTCCTTGCCGTCGACCACGAGGGTCACGGTCTTGGAAAGGCCGGCGTAGGCGATGGTGCCGCCGGCGACCACCAGCAGGACCGCCGTGTAGACGGCGATCATGGGCCAGGACAGTGCCTTGAATCGTCGAGCGAAAGCCACGCTTCTCCTCGCGTGTCGGGGGCAGACAACTTGTCCACCATAACCAGCCTCTGGTAGCAGGCCAAGCCGACGAATCCCAGGTCACACCTGGAACGCCGGGCCGGACGCCTACCAGCGACCGCCGAACGCGGCGAACGTGTTGGCCTCGACCTGGGCGCACAGCTCGGCCAGGTCGGCCCCGCGGACGTCGGCCATGAGCCGCATCGTGTGCGGCACGAGGAAGGACGCGTTGAGCCGTCCGCGGTGCGGCTCGGGCGTCAGGAAGGGCGCGTCGGTCTCGACCAGCACCCGGTCCGCGGGCGCCTGGGCCAGTGCCTCGCGCAGGTACGGCGCGTTCTTGAACGTCACCGTGCCGGCGAACGACAGGTGGGCGCCGCGCTCGACGCAGGCACGGGCGAAGTCGGCGTCGCCGGAGAAGCAGTGCATGACCCAGCGCTCGGGCGCCCCCACCTCGTCGAGCACGGCCAGCACGTCGTCGTGGGCGTCGCGGTCGTGGATGACGAGCGTGCGGTCGTGCCGCTTGGCCATCTCGACGTGGGCGCGGAACGAGCGGTGCTGCGCACCGCGGCCCTCGGGACCGGTGCGGAAGTAGTCGAGCCCGGTCTCCCCCACCGCGCGGACGTGGTCGCCCGCCGCGGCGAGCTCGTCGATGACCGCGAGCGCCTCGTCGAGGCGTCCGTCGGCGTCCAGGCGCGCGGCGTCGTTGGGGTGGATGGCGACGGCCGCGACCAGCTCGGGGTGCTCGGCGGCGGCCTGCACCGCCCAGCGGGAGTCGTCGACGTCGCAGCCGACCTGCACGATGCGGGTGACGTTGACCGCCGCGGCGGCCTCGATCGCCTCGCGCGTGCCGAGCCGGTGGCCGCCCTTGACCCGCACGTCCAGGTGGCAGTGGTTGTCGACCACCGGCGCGGGCAGCGGCTCGGGCGCCTCGGGCCAGAGCGCGCGGACGTCGTCGCTCACGGGGGCTCGCTCGCTGCGCTCGCTCACGCCTGCGTGGTCTCCAGCTCCAGGCGCGGGAAGAGCGACGGGCCCTTGGTGACCGGCGTGCCGGCCGGAAGCTGGCCCCAGCGGGCGACGTCGTCGATGCGCTGGTCGGCGAGCGGGCCCAGCGGACCCTCGGCACCGAGCGACTCCCACAGCGCGGCGCACGCCTTCGGCATGACCGGGTTGAGGACGACCGCGAGCACCCGCAGGCCCTCGGCGGCCGTGGCCATGATCGTGGCCAGGCGGTCGCGCTGGGACTCGTCCTTGGCGACCTTCCAGGGCTCCTGCTCGGTCAGGTAGCCGTTGAGCTCGTCGACGATGCGCCACACGGCGGTCATCGCGTCCTGCGGGGCGACGGCGTCGATGGCCGCGTCGGCCTCGGCGACGGCCGCCGCCACGGTGTCGACGACCTTCTGCTCGGCCGCGGTCGGCTCGCCGGCCGCGGGCAGCGCGCCGTCGAAGTACTTGCCGATCATGGCCGCGACGCGCGAGGCGAGGTTGCCGAAGCCGTTGGCCAGCTCGGCGGTGTAGCGGGCGGCGATGTCCTCCCACGAGATCGAGCCGTCCGAGCCGAACGTGAGCGCCCGCGTGAAGTAGTAGCGGTAGGCGTCGGAGCCGAACGTGTCGACCAGCTCGGTCGGGTGGATGCCGTTGGCCTTGGACTTGCTCATCTTCTGCCCGCCGACCAGCAGCCAGCCGTGCGCGAACACCTGCTGCGGCACCGGGAGCCCGGCGGCCATGAGCATCGCGGGCCAGATGACCGCGTGGAAGCGGACGATGTCCTTGCCGACCAGGTGGATGCTCGCCGGCCAGAGCTGCTCGAAGCGCTCCTGGTCGACGCCGTAGCCGGCCGCGGTGAGGTAGTTAAGCAGCGCCTCGACCCAGACGTACATGACGTGCTTGTCGTCCCACGGCACCTTGATGCCCCAGTCGAACGTCGAGCGCGAGATCGACAGGTCGCGCAGGCCGCGCTCGACGAACGAGACGACCTCGTTGCGCGCCGACGCCGGCTGCACGAACTCGGGGTGCTCGCGGTAGAGCTCGAGCAGCTTGTCGGCGTAGTCGGAGAGCCGGAAGAAGTAGTTCTCCTCGGTCATGTGCTCCAGGCGGCTGCCGTCGAGCGTCGAGACCTTGTGGCCCGCGTCGTCACCCTCGCCGTCGGCGACGTACTCGTCGGCGACGAACTCCTCCGAGCCGACGCTGTAGTAGCCCGAGAACGAGCCCTTGTAGACCGCGCCCGCCTCGTGCAGGGCCGACCAGAAGGCCTTCGCGCCGGCCTCGTGGCGGGGCTCGGTGGTGCGGATGTAGTCGTCGTTGGCCGCGTCGATCGTGCGCAGCAGCGGCTTCCACTCGTTCTCGACGAGGCGGTCGACCCACTCCTGCGGGGACACGCCGTTCGCCTGCGCCTTGCGCAGCACCTTCTGGCCGTGCTCGTCGGTGCCGGTGAGGTACCAGACCTTCTCGCCGCGCTGGCGGTGCCAGCGGGTGAGCACGTCGCCGATCGTCGTGGTGTAGCCGTGTCCGATGTGCGGGGCGTCGTTGACGTAGTAGATCGGCGTCGTGACGTAGAAGGTCGTGTCGGACATGCGCCCCATCCTAGTGAGCGCCGCCCGCGCCGATCAGCGGTGGGCGGCGGCGTAGACGTCCTTCTTGCGGGCGCCGGTGCCCTCGGCGACGCGGGCGATGGCGTCCTTGCGGGTCAGGCCGCCGGCCTCGGCCTCGCGGACGAGCGCGGCGAGCTCGTCGGCGGAGTACTCGCGCTGCTCGGCCACCGCGCCGGAGACGACGAGCGTCACCTCGCCGCGCACGCCGTGCTCGAGCCCGGCGCACCACTCGGCCAGCTCGGCCACGCCGCCGCGCCGCACCTCCTCGTACGTCTTGGTCAGCTCGCGGCAGACGGCGGCCGGACGGTCGTCGCCCCAGGCCCTGGCCATGTCGCGCAGCGTCGCCTCGGTGCGGTGCGGCGACTCGAAGAACACCATCGTGCGCGGCTCGGCCGACAGCTCGGCCAGCCGGCGTCCACGCTCCCCCGCCTTGCGCGGCAGGAACCCCTCGAAGCAGAAGCGGTCGACGGGCAGGCCGGAGACGGCGAGCGCGGTGAGGACGGCCGACGGGCCGGGCACCGCGGTGACCGGGACGTCCGCCTCGACGGCGGCGGCCACGAGCCGGTAGCCGGGATCGGAGACGCTGGGCATGCCCGCGTCGGTGACGACCACGACGGTCGCGCCGGCCCTCAGCTCGTCCAGCAGCTCGACGGTGCGGCGCTCCTCGTTGCCCTCGAAGTACGACACGACCCGGCCGGACGGCTCGACGCCCAGCTCGCCGAGCAGACGGCGCAGGCGGCGGGTGTCCTCGGCGGCGACGACGTCGGCCGAGGCGAGCACCTCGCCCAGCCGGCTCGAGGCGTCCGCCACGCGGCCGATGGGGGTTCCGGCGAGGATCAGCACCCGGCCATCCTCGCAGGTGGGACGGCGAAGGCGTCTGCCTAGGATCGGGCTCGTGCCCCGTCTGCCCGCCGTCGCGCTTGATCGCCACCTGCTCGGCTGGGCCGGGCCGATCGGCCTGGCGGTGCTGGCGTTCGTGCTGCGCGTGTGGAACCTGGGGTTCCCCAACCGGCTGCTGTTCGACGAGACCTACTACGCCAAGGACGCGTACTCGCTGCTGCACCACGGGTACGTGCGCGACTGGTCCGAGGACGTCAACGACGACTTCGCCCGCGGCGACTTCTCCGGGATGCTCGACCTGCCGACCCAGATCGTCCACCCCGACGGCGGCAAGTGGATGCTCGCGCTCGGGCAGGCGGTCTTCGGCACCGACTCGTTCGGGTGGCGCATCAGCGCGGCGGTCGCCGGCGCCCTGACGGTGCTCGTGCTCGCCCGCCTCGTGCTGCGGCTGACCGGCTCGCTGGTCGCGTCCTGGCTGGCCGGCCTGCTGCTCACCCTGGACGGCGTCCACTTCGTGCTCTCGCGCACGGCGCTGCTGGACGTCTTCCTGTGCCTGTGGGTGGTCGTCGCGGTGGCCTGCCTGGTCGCCGACCGCGACTGGATCGCCGTCCGGCTCGACCGCTTCCACGCCTGGCGGCCCTGGCAGGTCGCGGCCGGGGTCAGCCTCGGGCTGGCCTGCTCGGTGAAGTGGAGCGGCGTGTACGTGCTCGCCGTCGCCGGCCTGGCGATCGTGCTGTGGGAGGTGCACGCGCGGCGCGCGGCCTGGCGGGCCGACCGCGCCACGCTGCGGCGGCCGGGCCTCGTGCTGACGACGCTGCGGGTGGGCGCGCCCGCGTTCGTGCTGCTCGTGGGCATCGCGCTGGTCGTCTACCTGCTGACCTGGACCGGCTGGCTCGTCCACCACGAGGCGTACGAGCTGCGGTTCGGCCGCGGCTACGGCGACACCCCGGCCTGGGGCTCGTACGTCGGCACCGACCCGGGCAGCTGGTGGGGCGAGACCTGGAACGCGCTGCGCTCGCTGTGGCACTTCCACGTCATGGCCTACGAGTTCCACACCGGCGACTACCTGGCCGGGCAGACGCACCCCTACCAGTCGCACCCGCTCGGCTGGCTGGTGCTGGAGCGACCGGTCGGCGTGGACGCGCAGAACGACCTGCCCGCGGCCTCGTGCGGGGCCCCGGCCGACTCCTCGTGCATGCGCGAGGTGCTCGTGCTCGGCAACCCGCTGGTCTGGTGGTCGGGCGTGCTCGCCGTGGTCGGCTCGCTGCTGGCCTGGATGCGCACGCGCCACTGGGCCTGGTCGCTGCCCGCCCTGGGTCTGGTCGCCACCTGGCTGCCGTGGTTCTTCAGCGCCGACCGGCCGATCTTCCTGTTCTACGCCGTCGTGATCCTGCCGTTCATGATCATCGCCGTCGCGCTCGTCGTCGACGGCCTGCGCCGGGCCCTGCACGGGCGTGCGCGGACGGCGCTGCACGTCGTCCTCGCGCTCTACGTCGTGGCCGTCGTCGTGCTGTTCGTCTACTTCCACCCGATCTGGACCGACGACCTCGTCTCGTACGACCAGTGGCGCGACCGCATGTGGTTCGGCCGCTGGATCTAGCCCGCTCGCCGACGAGCGGTGACCCTGCGTCCACCGACGGGTCGCCGGTGGACGCTGTCTCACCGCCGAAGTCGCGGACGGGCGCGAGGGTCCCGTGAGACGGTGGGCGCCCTCGCGACATGGGTGGTCGTGAGCACCCTCGTGGCAGGACGGAGCGGCATGACCCCGGACCCCGTCGCGGACGACCACGCCCTGGTGTCGCGGGCCCGCGCGGGCGACCGCGAGGCGTTCGGCGAGCTCTACGCCCGGCACGTGCGCCCGGTCTACTGGCAGGCGTACGGCGTGGTCGGCTCGGCCGCGGACGCCGAGGAGGTCGTGCAGGAGGTGTTCGTGGTCGCCTGGCGCCGGCTGGACGACCTGCACCTGGTTGACGCCTCGGTGCTGCCCTGGCTGCTCGTCACCGCCAAGAACATCGGGCGCAACCACGCCCGCCGCACGACCCGCCGGCGCTGGGAGGCCTACGACGACACGGCGCCGTCCGCGGACGCCCCGCTGGACGACCAGGTCGCGACCGCGCTCGTGCTGGACCGCCTGCGCGACAGCGTCGCCGGACTGTCGGACGTCGACCGGCGGCTCTTCGAGCTGTGCGTCGTGGGTGATCGCACCTACGCGGAGGCGGCCGACGAGCTCGGGCTCACGCACGGCGGCATCCGCAACCGCGTCTCGCGCCTGCGCGGCCGGCTGCGCCGCGACACCGACGACCTGAGGGGGCTGGCATGAACCCGCACGAGACCGATCGCGCCGACCTCCCCGAGCTCGGCGACGACCGCGTCGATGCCATGCTCTCGGCGATCACGACCCGCATCGACGCCGAGGACCGCGAGCGCTCCCGCCGACGCCGCACCACCCTGCTCGCCGCGGCGGCCGCCGTCGTGGTCGGCGTCGGCGCGGGCACGCTCCAGCAGGTCGTGCTGGGCGAGGGCGAGGCGTCCTCCTCGTCCGTGAGCGCGGCGTACTCGGAGAGCTCGTCCGTGGAGGCGGTTCCGCCGACCACGCCAGCCGAGCTCGAGGCCCAGGCCTGGTCCGACGCACGTCCTGACCCCGACTTCTTCCCGGACGACTGGGCCGTCCGGCTGAGCGAGGTGGCCGCCGCCGGCAACGCGCACCTCGACGTGCCCGACGCCGAGAGCACGGCGGACGAGCTGAGGGCGTGGATGCCCACGGCCGACGGGCGCGTCGAGCTCAGCTCGGTCGAGCAGGACGGCGACGACACGACCGCCCTGGTGCGGCTGCGCTTCCCGGCCGGCGAGCTGGAGACCGTCAGCGACCACCTGGAGTCGCTCGACGACGGCGCTTCCGTTGACGTCACCCAGCGCTACGTCCAGTCCAGCGGCGGGTTGAAGGAGGAGTCGCTCTCCTCCCTCACGCCGACGGCGGGCAAGACGGTGGCCGGCGATGCGGTGCTCTACGTCGTCCTGTCGACGGCCCGCGAGCCGGAGGAGCCGCAGCAGGAGGCACTGGCGCGCGGCTCGGACGCGGTCGCCGCCGCCCTGCCCTGGGTCGTCGGCGCGCTGCTCGGCGCCGGTGCGGTGCTCTGGGTCCGCCGACCGCGCGGTCGGCGCTCCTAGCCCGAGTTGCCGCGGCCCCGGCCGGGCACCACGATCGCTGGGTGACGGTGCGCAGCGTGGGTGTCGAGGAAGAGCTGCTGCTGGTCGATCCCGGGACGCTGCGGCTCAAGGCCGTGTCGGACCGCGTGGTCGGCGGCGGCGACGACCAGCTGGAGCAGGAGCTGTTCCTGACCCAGGTCGAGATCGCCAGCGACCCGTCGGCGGACCTCGACGAGGTGGTCGCCGACCTGCGGAACCGGCGGGGACGCGCGGCCAAGGCGGCCGGCGAGGCCGGGGCCACGATCATGGCCGCCCCCACGCCGGTGCTGCCGGACCCGGACTCCGAGGTCACGCCCAAGGAGCGCTACCAGCGGATGATGGGGCGCTTCGGCGAGCTCGGCCGCCGCGCGGTCGTCTGCGGCATGCACGTCCACGTGGACGTCGAGAGCCCCGAGGAGGCCGTCGGCGTCGTCGACCGGCTGCGTCCCTGGCTGCCCGTCGTCCAGGCCGTCTCGACCAACTCGCCGTTCAACGAGGGGGTCGACACCGGGTACGCGTCCTGGCGCGCCCAGGTCTGGGACGCCTGGCCGAGCGCCGGCCCGACCGAGCCGTTCGGCGACGTCGGGCACTACCGGTCGGCGGTCGAGCGGCTCGTCGCGTCCGGGGCGGCGATGGACGAGGGGATGATCTACCTCGACGCCCGCCTGGCCCGTTCGTACCCGACCGTCGAGGTGCGCGTCGCCGACATCTGCACCGACCTCGGCACGACCGCGCTCGTCGCGGCGCTGATCCGGGCGATCGTCACCACCGTCGCCGACGAGCACGCCGCCGGCGTGCCTGTCGCCCCCTGGCGGGTCGACCTGCTCCGCGGCGCGCGCTGGCGCGCCAGCCGGCACGGCCTGACCGACCGGCTCGTCCACCCCGTGAGCGGCGACCTGGTGCCGGCGTACGAGGCCGTCGAGGCCCTGGTCGCGCACGTCCTGCCGGCGCTCGAGGCGGCCGGCGACAGCGAGCGGATCGCCCAGCGGCTGCACCACCTGCAGGAGCACGGCTCCGGCGCCCAGCGCCAGTGCCGGGTGGCCGGCGACGACACCGACCTCGACGCGGTCGTCCGCGACCTGCTGGAGCGCACCCGCGCGTCCTACGAGGACTGACGCTTCGGCCGCACCCGGCGGCACGTGAGGAAAGGGGCCGAGTGACCGTCCCGCTCTCGCTCGCCCACCCGTTCCGCGGTCGCTGGCTCGCCCGCAACAGCCCGGCCAACCGGGTCCCGAGCCACGGCACGACGTTGCTGGCCACCGCGCACGCGATCGACCTCGTGCCGGTGGACGCCCGGGGCCGCACCGCGCCCGTCCGGCTGACGACGCTGGTGCGGCCGGAACCGCCCGAGCGGTTCCCCGGCTTCGGCCGGGTCGTGACGGCGCCGGCGTCGGGCGTGGTGGTGGCCGTGCACGACGGCGAGCCCGACCACCCCGCCTACCGCGGGCTGCCCTCGGTGGCGCACGCGCTCACCCAGCGCCGACGCCTGGCGGCCGGCTGGGTCGCTCTCGCCGGCAACCACGTGCTGCTCCGGACCGGCGGAGCGGTGGTCGCGCTGTGCCACCTGCAGCGCGGGAGCGTGGCGGTCCGCCCCGGTCAGCACCTGGAGGTGGGCGACGAGATCGGCCGGTGCGGCAGCAGCGGCAACAGCACCGAGCCGCACCTCCACCTGCAGGCGATGGACGGCCCCGACCCCAGGCACGCCGTCGCCGTGCCGTTCCTGCTCGACGGAAGGCTGCCGCGCAACGGCGAGGTCGTCGACGTCCCGTGACGCCTAGCTGGGCTCGGCCGGCAGCTCGGACGCCTCGCAGACGAAGCGGTCGACCTCCTCGCCGCCGTCGCAGCGCTGCAGCACGACGGTCACGCGGCCGCCGGGTGCCGGGTCGGCCCGCCAGGTGCCGCCGGCGCGGGTCCAGCGCTCGAGCCGCGCGCGGACGTCCTCGGCCATCGGGCTAGCGGTTCACCGCGGTCAGCAGCACGACCGCGTCCTCGAGCGCGAGCAGCGAGTGACGCTGCGGCGGGACGACGACCATGTCGCCGACACCGCCCTCCCACGCGTCCGCACCGGCGACGAGCCGGACGCGTCCGGCCAGCACCTGCACCGTGCCCTCGTCCGGGCTGTTGTGCTCGGCCATCTCCGACCCCGAGCGCAGCGCGATGACGGTCTGCTTCAGCGCGTGGTTCTGCCCGCCGCGCACGGTGCGGGCCGCGCGCCCGCTGGACGCCTGCCGGGCCGCCTCCAGCTCGTCGCGGACGATGCCGGCCAGGTCGATCGACTCCATGCTCATGGCACCACCGTGGCACAGCGCTCAGGTCGTGCAAGGGCAACGAAAAAGGGCCGCCTCTCGGCGGCCCTTCCGGTGGAGCATAGGAGATTCGAACTCCTGACCTCTTCGATGCGAACGAAGCGCGCTACCAACTGCGCCAATGCCCCTCGTGCGACGACCACTCTAGCAACCCCCGCCCGGGGGACGACAACCCGGGGGCGGTCAGCTCGCGTGGGCCGTCGTCCGGCGGGCACCGGCGGCCAGCAGCACGACCGACAGGGCGACGGCCAGCACCCCGAGAGCGGCCTGGCCGGTCAGCCGCTCGTCCAGCACGAGCACGCCCAGCAGGCAGGCCGTGACCGGCTCGGCGAGCGTCAGGGACGACACCGTGGACGCCCGCAGGCCGGCCAGACCGGCCACGAACAGGACGTAGGCGACGGCCACCGTCACCAGGCCGAGCCAGGCGATCATCGCCACGCCGGCGCCGGACTCCAAGGGACTCAGGTCGACCAGCAGCAGGAACGGGACCGCGCCGAGGGCCGCGAGGCCGAAGACGCCACCGACGGTCACCGGCTGCGGCACGCCGGCGTCCAGCAGCCGCTTGCTGGCCACGGCGTAGACCGCGTACGACAGGCCGGCGCCGACCGAGCCGAGCAGGCCGGCGACCGACGTCCCTCCCCCGCCGCCGTCGGCCCCGGCGAGCAGGCCGACGCCCAGCACCGCGACCAGCGTGGCGACGCCCCACACCGCGGTCGGACGACGTCCGGTGACGAGCCACTCCAGGACGCCGGTGAGCACCGGGGCACTGCCCAGCGCGACCACCGTGCCGACCGCGACGCCGTTCTCGCTCGTCCCGAGGAAGAAGGTGGGCTGGTAGGCCAGCATCCCGGCAGCACCGGCAAGCATCGGCGGCCACAGCACGCCCGGCGCGACCCCGGTGCCGCCGTGCCGGCGCAGGAACCACGTCGCGACGAGCCCGAGCACCAGCCCTCCGCACACGATGCGGGCCAGGCCGACGGCCGACGGCGACGCGTCCGGGCCGAGCGCCTGGGCGGTGCCGGTCGTGCCGAAGCAGACGGCGGCCAGCAGGACGAGGACGAACGATCGCACGGGCGCAGTCTGTCGCACGGCGCGCGGGCCGGGCGGCACCGCCACGGACGACGACGGCCCCGGGAGGATCTCCCGGGGCCGTCGGACGCTGAGGTGTGGTAGCTACTCGCCGACCGCGCGGCGCGGCGCCTCGACCTGCGTGCCGGACGCGTCACGACCGGGCAGGCGGACGTCCTCGCCCTCGACGTGGCCGGAGGTCCAGGTGCCGGGCTCGCCGAAGTCGACGGTGCGGACGGTGCGACCGGCGCGCGGCTTCGTGACGTAGGTCGGCAGCGTGACCGGCAGCGGGTCCCACAGGCCGGAGCCGGCGGTGGCGCCGACCGGCACGGCGATCTGGATCTTCTGGTCCAGCGCGTCGACGGCCAGCGGCTCCTCGAGCATGACGTGCTTGCGGTGCGGGTCGTGCTCCTCGAGCTGGCCCGAGACGACGATCGTGTCCTCGCGGCCGTCGTCGGGCTCGGCAGCGGCACGGCGCGGCAGACGCAGCGACGGACGCGCCAGGCCCTGCTCGCCACGGACCTGGACGCGGCACGCGACCAGCCAGACGGCGATGAGGCCGGCGGGGACGGCCGGGGCCCACAGCGGGGCGACCGCAGCGGCGGTGAGGGCGCCCACGACCACCAGGGCGGTGAGCAGCGTGAACAGCACGCGGCGGCGACGGGTCGCGGCGACGCGCACCATCTCCGGTGTCGCGAGCTCACGCTCGACGGCCGGTGCGGGAGCGGTCTGCACGGCCACCTCGACCTCCACGTCGGCGGCGTCGGCCGAGCGGCGGTGCGGGATGACGCGGGTGAGCGAGGAGAACTTCTCGACCGTGCGGGTCTGGGAGGCCTCGTCGTAGCGGCGCAGCATGTACGGCACGACGAACGCCGCCCACAGGGCGACGATGAAGGCCAGGATGAAGCCGCTGCCGTAACTCACATGGACACGGTAGGACGTCGCGAGCGGCTCATCGGGCAGCGACGCGCGTGTGTCGCCGAGTTGCTCGTGTGACGGGTGTGACGAGAGGGACCTCGGAGGGTCAGCGGCCGGCACCGGGCTCGAGCCGGGCGAGCATCCCCTCGGAGACGTCCTCGGCCACGACCTGGAACAGCCAGTGGTCGCACCACCGGCCGGCGATGTGCAGGTAGCGCGGGGCGAGCCCGATGCGCTGGAAGCCGAGCTTCTGCACCACGCGCAGGCTGGCCTCGTTCTCGGGCCGGATGGCGATCTCGATCCGGTGCAGCCCGACCGTCCCGAGCAGGTGGTCGCACACCAGCGCGAGGGCCGTCGGCGTGATGCCGCGCCCAGCGTGGCTCTGGGCGACCCAGTAGCCGACGCTGGCCCAGCGAGCCGAGCCCATGGTGATGCCGCTGACCGTCATCTGGCCGACCATCTCGCCGTCCCAGGTGACGACGAACGGCATCGACTGGCCCTGGCGCGCACGCCGGCGCAGGGTGCGGATCATCGAGCGGACGCTCAGGAACCCGGGCCCGGACGCCTCGGGCAGCGTGGCCTCCCAGGGCGTCAGCCAGTCGCGGTTGGCGTCGTGCAGGCGGCGCCACTCACGGGCGTCGCGCACCTTCAGGGGCCGCAGCCCGACTCGTCCGTGCTGGAGCTCCGCGGGCCAACCGGGGCTCATCCCTCGCCCCGGACGTGGTCGCCGCCGTGGACCTGGTCCACGAGGTGCCCGACGACCGGCTCGAGCACCGCGAGCCCGTCGCGGACCCCGCCGCGGGAGCCGGGCAGGTTCACCACGACGGTGCGTCCGGCGACGCCGGCGAGACCGCGCGAGAGCATCGCGGTCGGCACGCCCTGCGCGACGCCGTACGCGCGCAGCGCCTCGGCCACGCCGGGCAGCTCGAGGTCGAGCCTCTGCCGGGTCTCCTCGGGCGTGCGGTCGGTCGGGCTGACACCGGTGCCCCCGGTGGTGAGGACGATCGCGGGCGCAGCGGCGAGCACGGTGTCGAGCGCGCGGCCGAACGGCTCGCCGTCGGGCGCGACGACCGGGTCGGGCGTCTCGAAGCCCCAGCGGCGCAGCGCCTCGGCCAGCAGCGGGCCGGTGGTGTCGGCGTAGGTGCCGGCGGCCGCGCGGTTGCTGGCGACGACGACGGCGGCCCTCATCGGACGTCCTCGCGCCGCCAGTCGCCGCTCTTGCCCCCGGACTTGGCGACCACCTCGATGTCGGTGATGCGGGCCAGCTTGTCGACCGCCTTCACCATGTCGACGACGGTCAGGGCGGCCACGGAGACCGAGGTCAGCGCCTCCATCTCGACGCCGGTGCGGTCCGCGGTGCGCACGGTGGCCTCGATCGTCACCCCGGCGTCGACGACGGCGAGGTCGACCTCGACGCCGCCGATGGCGAGCGGGTGGCACAGCGGGACCAGGTCGGGCGTGCGCTTGGCGGCCATGATGCCGGCGATGCGCGCGACGGCGAGCGCGTCACCCTTGGGCACGCCCTCGCCGCGCAGCAGCGCGACCACCTCGGGCGTGGTCTGCACGAGCCCGCGGGCCGTTGCCGTGCGGGCCGTGACCTGCTTGGCGGTGACGTCGACCATGCGCGCGGCACCGGACTCGTCCACGTGCGTGAGGCGCGGCTCGGTCATGGCCGGACCTCCGTGAAGGACGCACGATACGGAGGCCCGCCCATGACACCCCGGACGATTCCCTCGCTGCGCTCGGTCATGGCCGGCGCCTCAGAACTGCCGGTCGAGCACGAGGGTGCGCACGGTGTCGCCGAGGTTGAGGGCGGTCTCGTCCTCGCCGACGACGATGAGCGCGTTGGCCTGGGCGAGCCCGCCGACCTGGTGCGACCCGCGGCCGCCGACCGGCGTCACCTTGGCGCCGCGGTGCGTGACCTCGAAGAACCCGCGGACGTACTGGCGCTTGCCCGGCGGCGACGTGAGGTCGGACGCGAGCACGGCGTGCACCATCGGGCGGCGGTAGGGGGTGAGTCCCATGAGCCGGCGGATGGCCGGCAGCACGAACACCTCGAACGAGACGTACGCCGAGACGCCGTTGCCGGGCAGCGCGATGAGCGGGGTGCCCTCGTCGAAGACCCGGCCGAAGCCCTGCGGGCGTCCGGGCTGCATCGCGACCGGGTGGAACTGCATGTCGTCCATGCCGGTGAGCGCGGCCTTGACCACGTCGTGGTCGCCCTGGCTGATGCCGCCGGTGGTGACCACGAGGTCGGCTCGGACGAGCTGGTCCGACAGCAGCCGGCGGAACGCCTTGGGGTCGTCGTCGACCGAGCCCACGCGGTAGGCGATCGCGCCGGCAGCGCGCACGGCCGCGGCGATCATGTGGCTGTTGCCGTCGTAGATCGAGTCGTGCTCGAGGTGCTGCCCGGCCTCGCGCAGCTCGTTGCCGGTGGAGATGATGACGACGCGCGGCCGCGGGCGCACCGGCACACGTCCGGCGCCCAGCGAGGCCAGCAGGCCGATCTCGCGCGGGCCGAGCACGGTGCCCGCCGGCAGCACGGTCTCGCCGTTGGTGACGTCGTCGCCGTGCCAGCGCACGTTGGCGCCGGAGTCGAGCGCCCGGGTGATGGACACACGCTGGGTGCCGCGGTCGGTGAGCTCGTAGGGCACGACCGTGTCGGCGCCACGCGGGATGGCAGCCCCGGTCATGATCTTGGCCGCGGTGCCGGCGCTGATCGCGAACGGCTTGCCCGAACCGGCGGCGACCGACCCGACGACGGGCAGGACGACCGGCGCGTGGGCGGAGGCCGAGGCGATGTCCTCGGCCCGCACGGCGTACCCGTCCATGGCCGCGTTGTCGAAGCGCGGGAGGTCGTGGCCGGCCACGAAGTCCTCCACCAGGGGCAGGCCGAGCGAGTCGACCAGCGGCTGGTCGTAGGGCTCCAGCGGTCCGGTGCCGCGCAGGATCAGCTCGAGGTGGTCCTCGACGGTCAGGACGCCGTCGGGGATGCTCGCGGGCCGCGGCCGCCTGCGGGGTCCGGCGTCGGCCCCCGCGGTCGCTGGCTGAGCGCCGCTGGTGGGCGCGGTGCCGGTGACTTCGTCGTCCGAGGACATGGTGGGCAGCCTAGTCGCCCGTCAGAACCTCGCCGTCGGCGACGCGCTCGGCCGAGCCGGTGTCGGCCAGCTCGACGTCGCCGACGACGCGGACGCCGGACCCGAACGTCCAGTCGCCGCGCACGGTCAGCGACCGCGCCTCACGCAGCGACGGCACCTGGGGGAGGCGCTGCTCGAAGGCGTCGATCGTGCCGAAGTACGTCTTCTCCAGTCGCACCAGGGGCACCTCGTCGACGGCCGCGCTGACGTGGCCGGTGTCGGCGACGTCGTAGACGTCCGAGCGCAGCAGGGCCAGGTCGTTGGTCGTCTTGACCGGCAGGAAGCGGGAGCGCGGCACCTCGATGGCGGTCGCCCCGTCGAACACCTCGACCGCGGCGCCCATGGCGCTCTCGATCTGCACGACCTTGGGCGAGCTCGGGTCGCGCGGGTCGACGTTCTTGACGTTGCGGATGAGCGGCAGACCCATCACGCCGCCGCGCTCCTCGAGCCGGGCCTTGAGCGCCTGCAGGTCGAACCACAGGTTGTTGGTGTGGAAGTAGCGGTGCCGCTGCATGTCGGCGGCGGCGTCGGCGTCCTCGTCGGGCGTCTGCGCCGTCTCGCGCAGCACCAGGCGCCCGTCGCTCTTGCGGACCACGAGGTGGCCGCCCTTGACGTCGGCCGGCGTGCGCAGGCAGACCTCGGCGGCGTACGGGGCGCCGGACGCGGCGAACCAGCCCATCATCGCCGGGTCGGGCGAGGCGCCGAGGTTGTCGGAGTTGGAGATCGTGGCGTAGCGGAAGCCCTGCTCGAGCAGGGTGTCCAGGACGCCGGAGGTGGCCAGCGCCGTGTAGAGGTCGCCGTGGCCCGGCGGGCACCAGGTGAGCGACTCGTCGTCCCACTCGACCGGCGTCAGGTCGTCCTCGAGCAGCTTGGGCTCGCGGTTCTGCAGGAACTCCAGCGGCAGGTCGCCGACCGCGAGGTCGGGGTAGCGCTCGAGCACCGCGCGGGTGTCGTCGCTGGTGCGGAAGCTGTTCATGAACACGAGCGGCAGCCGGACGCCCAGCTCCTCACGCACGCCGCGCACCTGGGCGACGATGAGGTCCAGGAACGAGCGTCCCTCGCGGACGTCCAGCAGCGACTTGGCCCGGTCCATGCCCATGGACGTGCCGAGGCCGCCGTTGAGCTTGATCACCGCGGTGACGTCGGCGGCGGCCCGTTGGTCCTCCAGCGACACCTCCAGGTCGGCGGCGCGGTCGACCCCGTCGAGCGGATCGACGTCCACCTCGGGGATCATCCCGGTCTCCCCCGCCGCGAGCTTGCCGTAGAAGTCGGAGAACACGTCGATCGCCAGGTCCGCGATCCCCGCGTCCCGCATCTTGCGCTGAGCTGCCTCGAGTCCGTTCATCGCGAATCAGGCTAGCGTCGATCCCGTGGACAAGCAGGACGTAAGAGCCCAAGCGCTTTCGCACCGGGCGGCCCGCAGCGACGCGGCGCGGTCGGAGGCGGCCGAGGCGATCGCCGCGCACCTGCTCGCCGAGCCGGTCGTGGCCCGCGCCCGACGCGTCGCGGCCTACCTCTCGCTGCCCACGGAGCCGGGCACCGGCCCGCTGCTGGACGCCCTCGCCGACCGCGGCACCGAGGTGCTGCTCCCGCTGAGCCGGCCCGACCGGACGCTCGACTGGGTCGTGCACGAGCCGGGCGCTCCGCTGCTGCCGTCGACGCTCGGCGTCCCGCAGCCGTCCGGCGAGCCGGTCGGCCCCGACGCCCTCGCGTCCTGCGACGTGGTGCTGGTGCCGGCGCTGGCCGCCGACGTGCACGGACGCCGGCTGGGCCGCGGCGCGGGCTACTACGACCGGGCGCTCGCCGGGCTGGACGTGCCGCTGTGCGCGCTGGTGTTCACCGATGAGCTGCTCGACGCGGTGCCCGCCGAGCCGCACGACGTGCCGGTGAACCTCGTGGCGACGCCCGACGGCGTCCACCGCGTCCTGTCCTGACCCACCTCACGACGGCCGCTTCCCCGAGCCCGGCTCCCCCGAGATGTGGACGCATACGCACCACGATCGACCGGATCGAGGTGCGTTCGCGTCCACATCTCGGCAGCGCGAGCGCCGGGTGAGGGACGCTCGTCAGCGGGCGGGGCGCTCGCGGGCGGAGTCGCGGATCTCGCCGACCAGCTCCTCCAGCACGTCCTCGAGCATGACGACGCCCATGACGACGCCCTCGGGGGAAGCCACGCGGGCCATGTGCGCGCCGCGCGACTGCATCGTGCGCAGCGACTCGTACAGCCCCGAGCCGGCGGCGACGGTGGCCAGCGGCCGCACCCACTTCTCGGGCACCGGCAGCTCGCGCGACGTGTCGCCGGCGTCCAGGACGTCCTTGATGTGCAGGTAGCCGACCAGGTCTCCCCCGGCGTCGGCGACCGGGAACCGGGAGAACCCGGTGCGGCCGCAGGCGTCCTCGACGTCGGCCGGGGTCGCCGCGGGCGGGATCGTGACGAGCGTGTCGCTGGGCAGCAGCACCTGCTCCACGCGGCCGGCGGTGAAGTCGAGCGCGCCGGACACCAGGCCGTACTCGTCCTCGTCGAGCAGGCCCTCGCGGCGCGACTCCTCGACCAGGCCGGCCACCTCGTCGTGGCTGTAGGTGGACGCCACCTCGTCGCGCGGCTCGATGCCGACCAGGCGCAGGAAGCCGTTGGCGAGGCCGTTGAGCAGCCAGACGAACGGGCGCAGCACGGCGACGAAGACCAGCATCACCGGGCCGAGCACGAGAGAGGCCCGCTCCGGTCCGACGAGCGCCAGGTTCTTGGGCACCATCTCGCCGTAGACGACGTGCAGGAACACCACGAGCGCCAGCGCGATCGTGAACGCGACCGGGTGCACGAGCCCGTGCGGGACGCCCAGCGCCTCGAAGCCGGGCTCGATGAGGTGCGCGATGGCCGGCTCGCTCACGGCGCCCAGGCCGATCGAGCAGATCGTGATGCCCAGCTGGGCCGCGGCCATGGCGGACGTGACGTTCTCGACCGCCTTGAGCGCGAGCGCGGCCGGCCGCGAGCCGGCAGCGACGCGCAGCTCGAGCTGGTCGCGACGGGCCGAGATGAGCGCGAACTCCGAGGCCACGAAGACCGCGTTGAGCGCGAGCAGCACGAGGGTCAGCGACAGGCTGAAGACGGGGCTCATCGGTCCTCGCCCTCCTCGTCGTCACGCGTGCGGGTGGTCATCGAGACCCGGTCGATGCGGCGGCCCTCCATGCGGTCGACGGTGAGCGTGACCACGACCCGGCGCTTGAGGCCGTCGGCGACGCCGTCGAGCTCGACCTCCAGGACGTCGCCGCGCTCGGCCAGGCGGCCCAGCTGCTGGGTGACGTAGCCGGCGATCGTCTCGTACTCGTCGCTCTCGGGCACCGCGACGCCGGTCTGCTCGCGCACCTCGTCGGGCCGCAGCATGCCCGAGAGCGTCCACCGACCGTCGGGCCGGTGGCGGCTGCGGGCGACCATCCGGTCGTGCTCGTCGGCGATGTCGCCGACGATCTCCTCGACCAGGTCCTCCAGCGTCACGACACCGTCGTTGCCGCCGTACTCGTCGACCACGACGGCCATCTGCATGCCCGACTCGCGCAGCACGTTGAGCAGCGGGTCGAGCTCGATCGAGTCCGGCACGCGGGTCGCCGGCTCGGCGATCTCGGCCAGCCGCACGGAGCGCCGGCGGTCGGCGTCGATGCGGAACGCGTCCTTGACGTGCACGACGCCCAGGACGTCGTCGGGCGTGCGGCCTATGACCGGGAAGCGCGAGTGGCCGGTCTGCCGGGCCGCCTCGACCAGGTCGGCGGCGGTGTCGCGGTCCTCCAGGAAGTGGACGCGGACGCGCGGGGTGCGCACGTCGGCGGCGGTGCGGTCGCCGAACGCGATGCTGCGGGCCACCAGCTGCGCGGTGGGGCTCTCGAGGGAGCCGTCGGCGGCCGAGCGCAGCACCAGCGAGCGCAGCTCCAACGGCGAGCGCGCCGAGCGCAGCTCCTCCTGCGGCTCGACGCCCATGCGGCGCAGCGTGGCGTTGGCGACCCCGTTGAGTCCACGGATCGGCCAGGCCATCGCCTTGGTGAACGCGCGCTGGGCCGCCTGGGTCGCGGACGCGGTGCGCATCGGCACGGCGAGCGCGAGGTTCTTGGGGATGAGCTCGCCCAGCAGCATCGTCACGAACGTGCTGAGCGCCAGGGCGATCGCGTAGGACGCGGCGCTGAGCGCGCCGTCCTCGAGCCCGGCGTCGCCGAGCGGTCCGCGGACGAGCTGGCCGATCGCCGGCTCGGCCAGGTAGCCGATGGCCAGGTTGGTGATGGTGATGCCGAGCTGGGCGCCGCTGAGCTGGGTCGAGAGCGACCGCAGAGCGACGAGGGTGCCGGCCGCACCGCGGTCGCCGGACTCGGCGGCCCGCTCGACGCTGGCGCGGTCGACCGTCACGAACGAGAACTCGGCGGCGACGAACACTCCGCAGGCGAGGACGAGCAGGAAGGCGAGGGCGAGTAGTAGCCACTCGGTCACGAGCGCAGGTCTCCTGGAGGTCGGGGCCGTGTCCGCCCAGAGTATCCTGGGCGCCGCAACCCCCGCCCTTTCCCCAGGAGACGTCCGTGCCCACGTACCAGTACCAGTGCACCGAGTGCGGCGAGGCCCTCGAGGTCCAGCAGAGCTTCAGCGATCCGTCCCTCACCGAGTGCCCGCGGTGCCAGGGCCGGCTGCGCAAGGTGTTCAACGCCGTCGGCGTGGTGTTCAAGGGCTCGGGCTTCTACAAGACCGACAGCCGCTCGTCGTCGACCACGTCGTCGGACACCAGCTCGTCCTCCTCGGCGTCGTCCACGAGCACCTCCTCGGACTCGGGCTCCTCGTCCACGTCCTCGTCGACGTCCTCGTCCTCGACCGGCGGCTCCGCGGCCTGAGGCCTGTGGACGCGCGCGGACGCCGGACGGCGCGCCGCTCGTAGCGTCGCGGCATGCGCCGCGTCTCCCGTCTCGTCCTGCGTCACCGCCGGGCCCTCTCGGCCCTCTGCGTCGCCCTGGCCGTCTGGCTGGCACTCGCCGAGCTCGGCGCCGACCCGCCCGGCGACCGCGTGGTCGTGGCCGCGGACGACCTGCCCAGCGGCCACGTGCTCAGCCGCTCCGACCTGCGCACGGCCGTCGTCGCGCGAGCACCCAGCCGCACGGTCGACGCCGGCGACCTGGTGGGGCGCACCGTCGCCGCCCCGATGCGGGCGGGCGAGCCGTTCACCGACGTCCGGCTCGCCGGCCCCGACCTGCTCGAGGCGCTCGGCGACGGCACCGTGCTGGCCACCGTGCGCGTGGCCGACCCCGAGTCGCTCGCGGCGCTGGGCGTGGGCGACGAGGCCGTCGTGGTGGCCAGCGACCCGCACGGCGAGGCCGGCTCCCGGGTGGTGACACGCGAGGCACGCATCGTCTCGCTCCCGCCGCCGCGCGACGGCGCGGTCGTCGTCGGCCTCGGCGTCGACGAGGCCACCGCGCTGTCGATCAGCTCGGCGTCGCTGCGCGGACCCCTGTCGCTGCTCGCCGTCGGCTGAGGCCCGCGCTAGCGTGAGCCGACCGTCCGACTCACGAGGGGGCACCATGCTGAAGGGCTTCAAGGACTTCCTGTTCCGCGGCAACCTGGTCGACCTGGCCGTCGCGGTGGCGATCGGCACCGCGTTCACGGCGCTGGTGGCTGCGTTCACCGAGTACATCGTCAACCCGATCCTGGCCACGGTCGGCGGCAAGAGCGGCCCGGGCTGGTCGTACACGATCTTCGAGGACAACCCGGACACGACGCTGCGGTTCGGTGACCTGATCGGCGCCCTCATCACCTTCGCGATCACCGCGGCGGTCATCTACTTCGTGCTCGTCGTGCCCATGAAGAAGATCAACGACCTGCGCGACCGCGGCAAGAAGGCCGAGGCGCCTGCCGAGGTGACGCCCGAGGACGTCGCGCTGCTGCGCGAGATCCGCGACCTGCTCGCGGGCCAGAACCCCGGGGGCGGCGCCACCGGGGCGTCCGGCAGCCACGCGGGCCCGCCGGCCTGAGCTAGCCGCCGTGGTGGGGCGGGACGTCGCGGCGCAGCTCGTCGTCGCGCGAGCCCGCCCCCCGCTCGCCCCAGCCCTCGGGCGTCTCGTCACGGGTCGTGGACGGCTCGAGGTCGCCGAGCAGCGCGGCCGCCCGGCGCAGCCGCTCGCGCCGCTCCCGCTCAGACGCGGACGAGGTCATCGAACCACTCGGGGACGGCCTTGGGGTGGCGCGGCTGCCAGCCGGTGGCGGCCTGGAAGCGCTCCGAGCTGACCCGCTGCGAGCGCGACAGCCACTCGATCTTGTGCCCGACGCTGCGCTGCACGAGCCGGTGGTGCAGCACGCCCTCGCGCCGACCGACGGCGTGGGCGTAGGTGTCGGCCAGCTCCCCGCGGCGCAGCGGCTCGGCGCCGACGTTGTACGTGCCCGCGGGCGCGCCGAGGGCCGCAGCCGCCGCGGTGCCGACGTCCTCGGGGTGGACGACGTGGCACCAGGCCTCGCGGGCGCCGACGCCGACCGGGCGGCCGGCGCGGGCGCGCTTGAGCAGCCAGGCGCTGTGCGGGTCAGGGCCGACGATGAGGCCGAAGCGCAGCACCACGCCGTCGAGGCCGGCGAGCGTCGCGTTGCGCACGTGCGTCTCGGAGACGACGACCGGCTCGGAGAAGCGGGAGACGGCCGTGGGGCTGTCCTCGTCGACGATCTCCTCGCCGTGGTCGGCGTAGATGAAGCTGACGCTCTGCTGGACGAAGCGGCCGACCGACGCGCGGCAGGCGGCCTGGGCGGCGATGCGGGTGCCCGCGACGCGCAGCCGGTCGTGGCTGCGGAACTGGGCGTAGCTGACCGACGTCGCGCCGACCGGCACCTTGGTGGCGAAGTTGACGACCGCGTCGCAGCCGAGCATGCCGGCGGCCAGAGCGGTCTCGTCGTAGAGGTCGCCGAACCACGGCTCGACGCCCAGGTCGGCGACGACCCGCGCGGCCTCGGCCGTCCGGACCAGGCCCACGACGTCGTGGCCGGCCTCCAGGAGCGCGGTGGCGGCCGATCGGCCCATGACCCCGTTCGCTCCGGTGAGGAACACCTTCACGCGATCTCCGTCCCCGTCGGGACGTCGACGTCCCGACAGACGCGGCGATCCTAGCAACGGGCCCGCCGCTCCCCCAAAGCCGCGGACTTCCCGCCGGTCCCCGCGACGCCGGTCAATCCGGCTGCAGGACCGACTCGGCCTCCGCGTCGTCCACCAGCGGGACGACGTCGGCGATCGAGCTGAAGACGCGGGTCGGCCGGAACGGGAAGCGGTCCACCTCGCCGGCGGACGTCGACCCGCTGAGCACCAGGATCGTGCGCAGGCCGGCCTCGAGCCCGGACAGGACGTCGGTGTCCATCCGGTCGCCGATCATCACCGTGGTCTCCGAGTGCGCCTCGATCTGGTTCAGCGCGCTGCGCATCATGAGCGGGTTCGGCTTGCCGACGAAGTACGGCTCGACGCCGGTCGCCTTGGTGATGAGCGCCGCGACCGAGCCGGTGGCCGGCAGCGGGCCCGTCGGCGACGGGCCGGTCGGGTCGGGGTTGGTGGCGATGAACCGCGCGCCGCCGGCGATGAGCTGGATCGCCCGGGTGATCGCCTCGAACGAGTAGGTGCGGGTCTCGCCGAGGACGACGTACTCGGGGTCCTTGGACGTCATGACGTACCCGGCGTTGTAGAGCGCGGTGGTGAGCCCGGCCTCGCCGATGACGTACGCCGTGCCGTCGGGACGCTGCTCGGCCAGGAACTTGGCCGTCGCGAGCGCGGACGTCCAGATCGCCGACTCCGGCACCACGATGCCGGCCGCACGCAGCCGGGCCGCGAGGTCGCGCGGGGTGAAGATCGAGTTGTTGGTCAGGACGAGGAACTTGCGGCCGGTGGCGGTGAGCCGACCGATGAAGTCGGCGGCACCGGGGATCGCGCGCTCCTCGTGGACGAGCACGCCGTCCATGTCGGTGAGCCACGACTCGATCGGCCTGGGGGAGGTCATGGGGTCATCCTCTCGCGAGCCGGTGCGCGGAGAGGAACTCCCACACCGTCCGTGTCGCGTCGAGCTCGTCGGTCATCTTCCCCGACGGACCGCCCGCGGCCGCGCGGTCGCCCCCGGGCCACTGGTGACCGCCGTCGGCAACGACGTAGGCCTCGAGCCGCGCGTCGCACCCGGTCCAGGTGCGGTGCTCGATCGCGCCGCGCCGCTCGACCCGCGGCTGGCGGTCGCACTGGTTGCGCGCACGCCAGCGGTCGAGCATGAGGTCGACCGGGGCGGTCGGCCCGATGACCGACCGGATGTTGCCGTCGTAGGTGATGACCGGGTCGCGCCTCCCGTGCACGTAGAGCAGCGGCGCGGGCTCGGCGCGCGGGCAGCGGCCCAGGTCGAACGGGGCCGAGACGCCGGCATAGGCGGCGAACGGGCTGTCGTCCTGGCACGAGAGCGCCTGGGCGAGCGCCGAGCCGTTGGAGAACCCGGCCACGTAGGTGCGCTCCTCGTCGACGCAGGCCACGTCGTCGGCCACGTGCTCGACCAGCTCCTCGACGAACGTGACGTCGTCGTCCGAGCCCGTCGCCGGCGTCTCCCAGCGCTGCGGGTCGCCGCCGCCCTCGGGCGCGACGACCACGAAACCCTCCTCGTCCGCGGTGGCCAGGACCTGGGTGGTGTCGACCATGTCCTGGGCGTCGCTGTCGTAGCCGTGCAGCAGGTAGACCACCGGACGCGGCTGGTCCTCGGCCGCTCCCTCGGGGACGTGCAGCAGGTACTCGCGCTCGACGCCGCCGACCGTGACGCTCTCGCGCGTGGTGCCCGGCTCGACGTCCTCGCAGGGCCCGTCCGAGGCGTCCGAGGGACCGCAGGCGCTCAGCAGCGCGGCGGTCAGCAGGACGGGCAGGGCGGCACGTACGGGTCGACGGGGCACACGCATGCCAAGCGACCCTAGGTCAGGGACTGGCGAGCAGCATCTCGCCGACCGCCGAGAGCAGCGCCGGCGGCAGGCCCAGCGTGCCCAGGTGGGCCATGCGGACGCCCGCGTCCATGTCGCGCATCGCGACGGCGTGGACCCGCTGCTTGACGTCGAACGGGATCTGCGCGCGGTCGAGCAGCTCGAACAGCCGCTCGCCGATGCGCGCGTCGCGCGGCCGCGGGTCGTCGCCGACGGAGACGGTCAGCGGCTCGGTGGTCGTGTGCGGGCCGACGCCGACCACCTGGTCGGTGCCGAGCAGCCGCAGGCGCCACGTGCGCTCGGCCGGCATGCAGTGCGTCGCGCCCGTGGCCGCGCCGATCGTCAGCGTGCCGGAGGCCTGGTCCCAGACCAGCTCGGTGCGGGCGACCCCGGACTCGTCCATGCCGTCGCCGCGGCCGTCGTCCTCGACGAGCACGAAGCGTCCGTCGGCGCCGGCGACCACGCAGACCTCCAGGGTCGCGGGGTTGTCGGTCGCGCCCGCGGACGACGGGTCGGCGTCCAGCGGCACGATCGCCCCACTGCGCGCCAGGACCGGGATGCTCCACAGGTCGCGGTGCAGCTCCAGGCGACGGTCGCCGTCGTAGACCTGGCCGGTGATGACGTCCACCCAGGTGCCCGGCGGCAGCCACGCGGTGACCGAGCCGAGCATCGTCCGGGTGTCGCGCGGGCTGGTGATCGGCGCGACGAGCAGCTCGCTGCCGAACAGGTACGTGTTGCGCAGGTCGTAGGCGTCGTCGACGTCCGGGTGCTCCCAGTACAGCGGCTGCACCAGCGGCTCGCCCTCGCGCGCCGCGCGGTGGTTCATCGTGTGCAGGTACGGCAGCAGCCGGTGCCGGTGGCGCAGCCAGGTCGACATGACCTGGCGCGCCTCGAGGTTGAACCGCCACGGCTCCTTGCTGTTGAACGGGTTGTTGCTGGAGTGCAGCCGGGTGATCGGGCTGAGCACGCCCAGCTGCACCCAGCGGGTCGCCAGCTCGTCGTCGCGGCGGCCGCCGTAGTGCCCGCCCACGTCGTGGCTCCACCAGCCGAAGCCGATGTTGGACGCGGTGGAGGT
Organism: Aeromicrobium massiliense JC14; assembly: GCF_000312105.1. Classification (GTDB taxonomy): domain Bacteria; phylum Actinomycetota; class Actinomycetes; order Propionibacteriales; family Nocardioidaceae; genus Aeromicrobium; species Aeromicrobium massiliense. The sequence goes on along the minus strand of NZ_HE978637.1, from coordinate 58,152 downwards.
GAAGTACGGCTGGAAGGCCAGCGAGTCCCAGCTGATCACCGAGTCGCCGGAGAACCCGACCGGGTAGCGGTGGCTGCCCGGGCCGGCGTAGCGCGAGAACGTCAGCGGACGTTGTCCGCCGCGGGCGTTGTCGAGGAAGTGGAGGTGGTTGAGCATCCACAGCGGGTCCAGGCCGGCGACGCGCGAGTACGGCCCGGACTGCCAGTCGATCCACCAGAAGTCGACGCCCTGGTCCTCGAGCGGACGGTGCAGCAGGTCGAAGTAGGCCCGGACGAACTCACGGTCGGTGACGTCGAACGCGACCGGTGCCCCAGCCGCGGGGTCGTGGCCGAGCGCCTGGGCGACGGCGACGTACGCGTCCTCGTACTGGCGGACGCCGTCGGCCGGGTGCACGTTCAGCGTGACGTGCAGGCCGCGCGCGTGCAGGTCGTCCAGGAAGCCCTGCGGGTCCGGGAACAGGTCGCGGTTCCAGCTGTAGCCGGTCCAGCCGCTGCCGTGGACGGGGTCGACGTCGACGTGGTGCCAGTCCATGTCGAGCACCGCGACCGACAGCGGGACCCGCTCGGCCTCGAAGCGCTCCATGAGCGCGCGGTACTCGTCGGCGGAGTAGGCGTAGTAGCGGCTCCACCAGTTGCCCAGGGCGTACCGCGGCAGCAGTGGCTGGCCTCCGGACACCGCGTACAACGCCTTGACGGCCTCGCGGTGGTCCAGGCCGTAGGCGAACACGTAGACGTCCTGGCGGGTGCCGTCGCGCGGCTCGACCCAGCCGTCGTCGGTGAGCACGGGGGTCGCGGAGTCGTCGATGACCGCATAGCCCCAGCGGGACACGACACCGGGCTCGAGGTCGATCTCGCCGTCGGCCTTGTCGAGCGTCCGGGCGGTGCCGCCCAGGTCCGGGACGTCCTCGCCATACCGCCAGACCGAGTGGTAGTTGCTGACGCCGCCGCGCACCTGCACGCTCAGGCCGCTCGTGCTGAACGGCCGCTTGTCGTAGGTGAGGTGGAGCCGGGCCGTCACGATCTCCAGCACGTCGCCGTCGCGGACGTCGAACTCGGGCACCGGCTGGCGGCGGTGCAGCGCGAACGCGCTCGCCCGGTCCTCGAACCGGCCGTCCGCGGCGTGCTCGAGCCGCACCAGCCCGTCGGCCAGGACTGTGATGCGGAACGTCTCCCCCTGGACGACCGCCTCGGGGGCGGCGACGGGGCTCGTGGGGATGCGGTAGACCTCGTGCTCGGCAGTCACTCCTCCACGTTCTCACGCGGACGTCCACCGTTCACCCGGACACCGTCACGCGCACCGGGCCCGTGTGGAAGCATGGGCGGGCCCCGCACCCGAGCCTCCAGGAGCAGCACGCCGCATGGTCCGTCTCGCCGTCGTCGTGCCCACCTACCAGGAGCGCGCCAACATCGTCCCGCTCATGGGCCGGCTCGCCCAGGTCGCGCGGGAGCACCCCGAGGACGCCGTGCGGGTCCTCGTGGTCGACGACTCCTCCCCCGACGGCACGGCCGCGCTGGTGCGGTCCATGGCCGGCGAGCTGGCCAGCGGGCGCCTCACCGTCGAGGTGCTGGAGCGCGCGGAGAAGAACGGGCTCGGCCGCGCCTACGTCGAGGGCATGCAGCACGTGCTGCGCCGCGACGACGTCGACGCCGTGCTGCAGATGGACGCCGACCTCTCGCACGACCCGCAGTACGTCCACGAGTTCCTCGAGCACGCCCGCGCCGGGGCCGAGCTCGTGGTCGCCTCGCGCTACGTGCCCGGCGGCGCGACGCCCGACTGGGGCTGGCACCGCAAGGCGCTCAGCCGCGGCGGCAACTGGTACGCCCGCCTGCTGCTGGGCCGGGCACTGTCGGACTACACCGGGGGCTTCAACCTGTACGCCGCCGACCTGCTGCGCCGCATGGACCTGACGAGCGTGGGATCGGCCGGGTACGCGTTCCAGATCGAGATGAAGACCCGGGCGCTTCGACTGACCGACAAGGTCGTCCAGCTGCCGATCGTGTTCCTGGACCGCACCGAGGGCACGTCCAAGATCCCGCGCTCGACCCTGCTGACGTCGCTGCGCCTGGTGACGACGCTCGGCGTGCGCCGGCTGCTCGGCCGCTAGGCCTGCTCCACGGCGAAGGTGGCCCAGACCGCCTTCGCGTGCCCGTCGATGCGCTCCACGCCCCACGAGTCGCTGACGCCCTCGACAAGGGTGAGCCCGCGGCCGCCGGTGTCGTCCGGGCCCGCGTCGCCGGACAGCGCGGGGTGCTCGGGGGCGCCGTCCTCGACCCGCACGCGCAGCACGGGGCCGTCGCGCGACACCGAGACGCTGAACGGGGTGCGGGCGTGGACGACCGCGTTGGTCGCCAGCTCGGTCACCACGAGCTGGACGTCGTCGGCCAGCTCGGGGAGCTCGTGCTCGTCGAGCAGGTGCCGGACGAACGAGCGCGCTCGGCCCGGGCTGCCGAGGTCGTGCGGCAGCAGCAGGTGGCTGAACCACTTCGACATGGGACTCCCGGGAGGTCGACCGTCCATCTCGTGCTCTGGCGAGCCGGGGCAAGGAGCGGGGTCGGGGCAACCGCCGAGGCTCAGCGACCGTAACCCGGGCCACCTCGCGTCGCCACTCGCAGGGGGCGACCGGAGGGGCTCTTGTAGGCTCGGCACCTGTCGGCCGCCCGTGCGGCCGCGGCCCCGCCTCCGTAGCTCAGGGGATAGAGCACCGCTCTCCTAAAGCGGGTGTCGCAGGTTCGAATCCTGCCGGGGGCACCAGCAGCCGGTCAGTCCCCGGCGTGACGCTGCGCCGCGGTCCGCAGCGCACGCAGCGTGTGCCCGACGGCCGGCACCTGGGCGGTGTTGCGCCGGGTCAGGGCCAGCACCCGCCGGGGCGGCAGGTCCGCGACGGGGACGTCGAAAACGCCCGCGTGCCGGCTCGCGCGCAGGGCCAGCGCGGGCAGCGTCGCGACCGCCATCCCGCTCGCGACCAGGGCCTGCACCACCACGTAGTCGTCGGTGCTGTGCCGCACGTCCGGCACGAACCCCGCGCGGGCAGTCGCCCCGACCAGGTGACGGCGGCAGGTGGGGCAGCCCGCGACCCACGCCTCGTCGGCCAGGTCGCGCAAGGACAGCTCCGGTTGTCCGGCCCGCGCGTCGGTCCGGCGCACGACGAGGCGCACGGGGTCGTCCAGCAGCCAGGTCGCGTCCACGTCGCCGCGTGCGACGTCCTCTCCCGCGTGCTCGAAGACCACCGCGACGTCGCACTCGCCCGCCACGAGCGCGGCCCGCGCCTCCGGCGGCTCGAGCTGGGCGAGCCGGAGCTCGACGCCGGGATGCCGCTCGGCCATCACGGTCACGGTCTCGGCCGCGATCGTGGCGCTGGCGGAGGGGAACGCGGCGAGCCGCACCGTCCCGGTCCGGGCCTGGGCGTGGGCGTCGGCCTCCCGGGCGGCGTCGGCCAGGGAGGCAGCGACGGCGTCCGCATGCCGCAGCAGCGCCCGGCCGGCCTCGGTGATCTCGATGCCGCGGCCGCGCCGCACGGCCAGCGGGACGCCGAGCGTGCGCTCGAGCCGCCTGACGTGCTGGCTCACCGCGGGCTGGGTCCAGCCCAGCGCCTGCGCCGCCGCCGTCAGCGACCCGGCGCGGCCCACCTCGCCGAAGACCAGCAGCGAACGCGGGTCGATCGTCGGCTCCGACGGGCCGGATGCCGGCCCCGACGCGGGCTGCTGATCCATGGGACGACCTCCACACCGAAGTGCTGCTAAGGAATCTGAAAAGAACTATGGCATTGTGCCGCGGTCATCGGCCGCCCGACGATGGGACGACCATCAGCACCACGGACGAAGGACGGACGACATGCGCACGATCGGGATGCTGGGCGGGATGAGCTGGGAGTCGACGGCCGAGTACTACCGGCTGGCCAACACCCTCGTGCGCGAGCGGCTGGGCGGGGTCCACTCCGCCCGGGTCGTCCTGGACTCGCTCGACTTCGCCGACGTCGAGCTGCTGCAGTCCGAGGGCCGCTGGGACGACGCCGGGCGCCTGCTCGCGGAGCGCGCCCGCGCGGTCGTCGCTGCGGGGGCAGAGCTGGTCGTCCTGTGCACCAACACGATGCACCTGGTGATCGACCGGGTCGAGCAGGCCGTCGACGTGCCCGTGCTGCACATCGCCGACGCGACCGCGGCCCGCGTCCGGGCGGCGGGGCTGGACCACGTCGGGCTGCTCGGCACCGCCTTCACGATGGAGCAGGACTTCTACCGCGGGCGGATGGCCGGCCACGGCCTGGACGTGCTGGTGCCCGACACGGACGACCGCGCGCTCGTGCACCGGGTCATCTACGAGGAGCTCGTGCGCGGCGTCGTCAGCGAGTCGTCCCGTGCCGAGTACCGCGCCGTCATCGAGCGCCTGGTCGAGCGGGGCGCGCAGGGCGTCGTCCTCGGGTGCACCGAGGTCGAGCTGCTGGTCAGCGAGTCCGACAGCCCCGTGCCGGTCTTCCCCACGACCCGCATCCACGTCGAGGCTGCGGTCGACCGCGCGCTGGCCGCGGGCTGACCGCCAGGCCCCCAGATCCGAGGGATCCGCGAGACGGTGGCGGACCGTACCCTCGCACCCCGACGGCCTCGCCCCCGCTGCGGTCCGTGAGGACACGTCGCCCGTTCTGCACCGTCTGGCACCACGGACGTGCAAGGCTCGACCCGGCACCGGGGCAGCGGCTCACCAGCACCCCTCCCTCCCCTCAGGAAGGACCTTCGCGCGTGACCATCGACACCATGAGGTTCGACGTCCTGGGCACCCTGCAGGTCCGAGGCTCCCAGGACCTCGTGGACGTCGGGCCCCGCCGCAACCGCGAGGTGCTGGCCACTCTGCTCATCCACGCTGGCGAGGTCGTGTCGGTGGAGACCCTGATCGACGAGGTCTGGGGCGGCGCCGACGTGGCACCGGGCTCGGTCCACGTGGTCGTCTCGCGGCTGCGCTCGCGACTCGGTGCCGAGCTGGTCGAGACCCGCGCCCCCGGCTATCGGCTCGCGCTCGGCGACCACCGCACGGACGCCCGCGAGTTCGAGGCTCACCTGGCGGCAGCCCGCGACGCTGCCGACGCCGCCACCGCGAGGGAGCGCATCCAGCAGGCGCTCTCGCTCTGGCGGGGAGACGCGTACGCCGACGTCCAGGTGCCGGCGGTGCGCAGCGAGGCCGAGCGGCTCCATCGCCTGCGGCTCGGCGCCCACCAGCGCCTGGCCGAGATCGACCTCTCGACCGGTCATCACGACGACGTCGCCCGAAGGCTGGCCGTGCTGGTGGAGGCGTACCCGCTGGAAGAGGGCCTGTTGGTCCCGCTCATGCTCGCGCAGTACCGCTGCGGCCAGCAGGCCGAGGCGCTGGCCACCTACGAGCGAGCCCGACGCGTCCTCGACGAGGAGCTCGGCCTGGAGCCCACCCCGCTCGTGCGCGAGATGCAGGCCCGCATCCTCCAGCACGATCCGTCCCTCAGCCCGGCTCCGGCCTCAGCAGCGCCCGGACCACGCGATCGCGGCTTCATCGGCCGCACCGATGAGCTGAAGGTGCTGGACGAGGCGCTGCGCCAGGGCTGGACCACACCGACGGGCCCGCCAGCCGTGGCCGCCGTGTTCGGCGAGGCGGGCATCGGCAAGACCCGGCTGGCCGAGGAGCTCGCCGCTCGGGCCCGCTCCGAGGGGGTCGTCGTCGCGTTCGGCCGCTGCCTGGAGAGCGAGGGCACGCCGCCGTTGTGGCCTTGGGAGCAGGCCTTGGGCGCGGTGGCGGACGCGCTCGATCCCGCGACGAGGGACGCCGCCCTCTCCGGCCGCGGTCAGCTGGCGCGCCTGCTGGTTCCGAACGCCCACGACGAGCCCGTCGACCTTGCGGGCGACGTACCGGCGATCCGGCTCCACGACGCCGTGACGGCCTTCCTCGAGGTGGCCGCAGACGCGCGACCGGTGCTGCTGGTGCTCGAGGACATGCACTGGTCCGACAGCGGCACCGTCGAGCTGTTCGAGTACCTCGCCACCACCGCTCGGACCGGACGCCTGGCCCTGCTTCTCACCGTCCGCCGACCTGACCTCTCCGACACGGCCACGCGCCAGCTGACGGCAGCGATGTCGAGGACCGGCGGCGCCGTCACGACGGTCCTCGACGGCATGGCCGTCGAGGAGGTGCAGGAGCTCGCCACCGACAGCCTGGGCGTCGAGGTGTCGTTCGCGACCGCCCGCACCCTGCGTGAACGGACCGACGGGAACCCGTTCTACGTGTCCGAGCTCGCCCGGCTCTACGGCGACGAGCGACGGCGCACCGGCCGGGGGGACACGCCGGTGCCCAGCGGCGTGCAGGCCGTCATCGAGCGCCGGCTGCGCCACCTGCCGGCCGGCGACCTCGACGTGCTGCAGGCCGCGGCGGTCATCGGCCGCACCTTCGACCTCCTGGTCCTGGAGGACGTCAGTGCCGTCGGTCGCCTCGTCCTGCTCGAGACGATCGATCGCGGCGTGTCCGCCGGCGTCCTCGTCGGCACGGACAACGCCCTGGAGTTCCGCTTCGGGCACGCGCTCGTCCAGGAGGCCCTCATCGCGTCGGCCAGCCTGGCGCGCCGGGCGGCCGTGCACGCCGCGGTCGCGGAGTCGCTCGAGGTCCGGCACGGCGCGCACCCCCACGCCGTGGCCGCCATCGCGCACCACTACGTGGCGGCGTACCCGCACGGCGACCCGGTCCGGGCGGTGGAGTACTCGCTGCGGGCCGCGTCCCTGGCTCAGCAGCGACTCGCGCTCGAGGAGGCAGAACGTCTCGTCCGTCGCGCGCTCCCGCTCGTCCAGGCCCTGCCTCCGGAGGAGGCCGTGAGCCTCGAGATCGCCCTGCGCGTGCGGCTCGGGACGCTGCTCACGCTCCGGCACGGCTACAACGGCCCGGGAGTCGCCGACGAGCGCCACCGGGTGCTCGCCCTCAGCGGACCGGACGGCGCCAGCGCCGACCTGTTCTCCGCCCACTGGGGAACCTGGGGCAACGCGCTGGTCTCAGGCCGGTTCGCCTCCGCCCGCAGCGCGGTCGACGTCCTGATGGAGACCGCCGCCGCGACCGGTGACCCGATGCTCACGCTGGCGGGTCGCATCGCCCGCGGACAGTCCGCCTGGCACGTCGCCGAGCTGGCGCCGGCTCGACGCGACCTGGAGGTCGCGATGGGGCTGGCCGACGGCGCCGACGAGGGGTTCGACCTGGACCTGTGGCTCCAGCACCCTGGGGTCCAGGCACGAGTCTGGCTCGCGATGGTGCTCGCCCAGCAGGGCGAGGTCGAGGCCTCCGACGCCATCGTGCAGGACGTCGAAGGTCTGGTGCAGGACATGGACCACCTGTTCTCGACGAGCTACGCCCACATCGTCATCGGTCTGCGCGACATCGTGCTGGACCGGCCCGAGGACGCCGCCCGGCACGGCCGTCTGGCCATGGAGGTCGCAAGCGAGAACGGGTTCGCGCAGCTGCAGGCGTTCGCCCTGATCCCCCTGGGCTGGGGGCACGGGCGGACCACCGATCCCGAGTCGGGCCTGGCGCAGGTGTCCGCCGCGCTCGAGGCCTTCGGCTCGCTGCCGGACGGGCACATGTTCGGGCACCTGATGCTGCGCCTGCTGGCCGACCTGCACGCCCTCGCGGGACGACCGGACGAGGCGCTGCGACTGTCCGAGCGGGCCCTGGACGAGTCGCGCCGCACGGGAGAGCGCTTCGACCTGGTGCGGCTACACGGACTGCGGGCCGAGCTGCTCGCGCCCCGGGACCCGCGGGCCGCCGAGGCCGAGCTGCGCCTGGCGACCGAGCTGGCGGACGAGCAGCGTCAGAGCGGCTCCGGGGCGAAGTGACTCACGGGTAGAAAGGTTCGTGAAAGCGCGATCTCGCAGGCTGTGACCACCGCACCGGTGGCACGAGAGGACACCCATGAGTGAATCCGCTGAACAGCCAGACCCCGAGGTCTTCACCCTCGACCATCTCTTCCAGGGAGGGCCGGACGTCGTCGTCACGGGCCAGGTCGAGGCTCCTGACCCGGTTGACGACCTGCCGGAGGACGCGGACCCCGTGCTCCCCGCTGCACCCTGAGCGGGCGGACCGCCTCCCGTCCCGCCCTGCTCGTCCTCTCGCTCGGTGCCGGCGCCCCGCGCACGGCACCCTTCCGTGCGCTCCGGGGACCCCGCACCCTCGGCGGCCGCGCGAGCGTCCTGGTCGCTGAGGGTGCCGGGGGGCCCGCGCTGTCCCGGCGCATGCGCGTCGCGCGCGCAAGCGCGTTTGCTCGACCGCACCGTGAACGTCCCTCGACAGGACGAAGCATCAAGGGCCGCGACCTCCCTCACCGGTGCTCCTGCCCGCTGGCGGTCTCCCCACCCCGTCGCAACTCAAGCCGATCCCGAGCGACCCGCCCCTGTCATCCCGCGGTCCCGCGGCGCAAGACCGATGAAAGCCCGCTGAAAGCCGGCTCCGTTTGAGTAGGTCCTGCACCAACCAGAACACCTCACAGGGAGCACGGACCATGAAGACCACGACGCTCGCGCGACGCACCGTCAGCGCCACCTCGGCGCCCCAGATCGCGTGGCGGCCGGAGCAGGCGGTGCTCGTCGTCGACCGCAGCGGCCGCGTGGTCGAGGCCGACGAGGGCGCCCGCACCCTGCTCGGCCCGCTGGGACTGCGCCCCGACCTCGGGCCGACCGGCCCGGTGGCCTGCCTGATCGGCGCGGTGTGGCGACACTACGACGCCACCCACGCCCGGCTGGTCGCGCCGCAGCGTGCCGAGGCGTTCCAGGGCCTGGTCGTCCGGGTCACCTTCCGCCGCACCGCCGCGGGACGCCCGGAGGCGGTCATCGTGCTCAACCGGTCGGCGCGCTCGGAGGCTCTGGCACGACTCGCGTCCGAGCACGGGCTGACCCCGCGGGAGACCGAGGTCGTCGGCGCCGTGCTCACCGGTGGGTCGACGCGCGACCTCGCCGCCGCGCTGATGCTGTCGCCCTACACCGTCCAGGACCACCTCAAGGCGGTCTTCGCCAAGTGCCAGGTGACGAGCCGGCTGCAGCTGACCGCCCTCGTGCTGGGCCACCTGGACGCCGCGCTCTGAGCCCGGTCGTCCGCCCCGGGGACGGACGAAGGCCCGGATCCTGCTTCGCGCAGGGTCCGGGCCGTCGTGGGTCCTGGGGTCAGACCTGGAAGTGGGCGACCGAGCCCCGCAGCTCGGCGGCCATGCGGGCCACCTCGTCGACCGCGGCCTGGGTCTGGGCCAGCGCCTGGGTCGTGCCCGACGCCGCCTGGGAGACGCCCGCGATGTTGTCGGCGATCTGACCCGAGCCGGACGACGCCTCGGCGACGTTGCGCGACATCTCGTTCGTGGTGGCGGTCTGCTCCTCCACCGCCGAGGCGATGGTCACTTGGTAGTCGTTGATCGAGGTGATGATCGACTCGATCTCGCTGATCGCGTCCACCGCTCCCCCGGAGTCGTTCTGGATCGTCTCGACCCGGCGGGCGATGTCCTCGGTCGCCCGCGCCGTCTCCTGCGCCAGCTCCTTGACCTCGTTCGCGACGACCGCGAAGCCCTTGCCCGCCTCGCCGGCCCGCGCCGCCTCGATCGTCGCGTTGAGCGCCAGCAGGTTCGTCTGCTCGGCGATCGAGGTGATCACCTTGACCACGTTGCCGATCTCCTGGCTGGACTCGCCCAGCTTCGCCACCGTCTGGTTCGTCGTCTCGACCGTCCGCACCGCCTCGGACGCCACGCGCGCGGCCTCGTTCGCCGAGTGCGCGATCTCGCGGATCGAGGCCCCCATCTCGTCGGACCCGGCCGCGACGGTCTGCACGTTGCGGCTGACGTCCTCGGCGGCACCCGACACCAGGCCCGCCTGCACCGACGTCTCCTCCGCACCAGCGGCGATCTGCTGCGACGACGCCGACAGCTCCTCGGCGGCGGCGGCCAGCGCGTCCGAGGACGCCGTCACCGACCCCATCAGCCCGCGCAGCGTCGCGGTCGCCTCGTCCAGGCTCGCGCTCATCTGGCCGACCTCGTCACGCGACGTCACGCCCGACGTCGCCGTCAGGTCACCCGCCGCCAGCGCCACCGCCACCTCGCGCACCCGACCCAGGTTCCTCGCGATGCTCCGCGCCACCAGCAGACCGATGCCCAGGCACGTCGCCGCACCCAGCATCAGCACGACGAGGGTCGTCGCGCGCGCCGTCTTGTACGCGTCCTGTGCGGCGACGGCGTCCGCCTCGGCTGCGGCGTCCTCGTTCTCGACGATCTGCGACAGCAGGTCGCTGATCTTGGAGGCGAAGTCGTCACCGGCCTGCTCGTTCGCCACGCGCCACCGCCTCAGGTCCTGGCGGGCGGCGATGGGTCCCAACGTCGAGTCGATGCGATCGACGTATCCGGCGAACAGCGTCCTGATCTCGTCCACCCGGGCACGGTCCTCCGCGTCCGGTCCGGTCGCCAGGTAGTCGCCTAGCTGCGCGTCGAAGGTCTGCTGCAGCTCGACGTACTCCTCGTCGACCGCGGCGCGGTCGGGCCCGTCGCCCACGATGAGGATGTCGCGGATGCTGAGCGAGATGCTCTTGCGGGTCGTGTTGAGGTCACCCAGGACCTTGACCGCCTGCAGGTTCTCCTCGTGGATGCGCTGGCTGGTCGCCGCACTGTCGGACAGCGCGTTCACGCTGTACGTGCCGAGGACGGACGCGGCCAGCACCCCGATGACGGCCGGCACGAGCACCTTCGTGCGGATCCTGCGGCTCGACCACCAGGTGGCGACGGCGCTCGAGCGCACGGTCTCGGGCACGACGGACGTGGACATGGGGCCTCCAGCACATGAGGGACGGCGGCCCCGGGGTCGAGACCGCCGTCCCTATCGGCTATAGGCTGTAGAACCTGAGCACCATGGCTCAGCTCTTCACCGCGAGCACTGGACGCTCGGAATCGAGCAGGATCCGCTGAGCGGTGCTGCCCATGAGCATCTTTCCCACGGGAGACCGGTGCCGGATCCCGATCACCACGAGCACCGCCCGCTCGGCGGACGCCGTCTCCAGGACGGCGTCCACCACGTCCGACGCGACGGGGCGCAGGACCCTCGCCTCGACCCCCAGCTCGCCGGCACGGCGCCGCAAGGACTCCACCTCGTCCTGCGACGCGAACTTCGGGTCGACGAGCGAGTCACCCCGAGTAGCGTTCACGATCACCAGCTCGAGGTGCCGCAGGCGCGCCTCCTCGACGGCGGCCAGGAACGCGTTCTCCGCCGCAGCGGTCGGGGCATGGGCGAGCAGGACGGTCATCGCTTCTCCAGTACGTCGTCACGGTCATCGGTCGTCGTGTCATGGCCCCGCCGCCGCGTCGCCACGACCCGCAGCACGAGCGGAGTCAGCACGATCACGGCGCAGATGCCCAGCACGATGGCGGCGAACGGTGTCGACCACAGGGTGGACACGTCGCCCTGGCTGATCGCCAGCGCCCGGCGCAGCTGCTGCTCGGCGATCGGGCCCAGGATCAGGCCGATCACCGCCGGCCCCACGGGCCATCCGTACCGGCGCATCATGAAGCCGAGCGCACCGATCAGGAACAGCAGCGTCAGGTCGACGGCGGACTGGCTCAGGGTGTACGAGCCGAGCGCGGCGAACATGACGATCCCGGCGTAGAGGAACGGACGCGGGATGCGCAGCAGCTTCACCCACAGGCCCACGAGCGGCAGGTTGAGGGCCAGCAGCATGACGTTGCCCAGGTAGAGGCTCGCGAGCAGCGCCCACACGAGCTCGGAGTCCTCGTCGAACAACGCCGGCCCCGGCTGCAGGCCGTACTGCTGGAACGCCGCGAGCAGGACGGCGGCCGTGGCCGACGTCGGCAGGCCGAGCGTCAGCAGCGGCACGAGCACGCCCGCCGCCGACGCGTTGTTGGCGGCCTCCGGGCCGGCCACGCCCTCGATCGCGCCCTTCCCGAACTCCTCGGGGTGCTTGCTGAGCCGCTTCTCGGCCGCGTACGACAGGAAGGTGGGCACCTCGCCACCGCCGGCCGGCAGCGTGCCGAAGGGGAAGCCGAGCGCGGTCCCGCGCAACCAGGGCTTCCACGACCGCCGGAAGTCGTCGCGACTCATCCAGTGGCCGTCGACGGTCACGAGGCTGGGCGGCGTGCGCCGCAGCCGCGAGGCGACCCAGAGGGCCTCGCCCACGGCGAACAGTCCGACCGCCACGACCACGACGTCGATGCCGTCGGAGAGCTGCGGCACGCCGAACGTGAGACGGGCCTGGCCAGACAGGACGTCCAGGCCCACGAGTCCGAGCGTGAGGCCCAGGCACAGGCTCGCCAGGCCGCGCACGACGCTCGAGCCCAGCACCGTGGAGACCGTGAGGAAGGCCAGCACCATGAGGGCGAAGTAGTCCTCGGGGCCGAGCTTCACCGCCAGGTCGGCGACCTGGGGTGCCACGAGCGTGAGCGCGACGGTCGCGATGGTCCCCGCGACGAAGGAGCCGATGGCCGCCGTCGCCAGGGCCGCGGCGCCGCGCCCGGCCTTGGCCATCTTGTTGCCCTCGAGCGCGGTGATGATCGAGGTGGACTCGCCCGGCGTGTTGAGCAGGATCGACGTGGTCGAGCCGCCGTACATGCCGCCGTAGTAGATGCCGGCGAACATGATGAACGCCCCGGTGGCGTCCAGCGAGTACGTCACCGGCAGCAGCAGGGCCACCGTCATGGCCGGCCCGATGCCGGGCAGGACGCCCACGGCGGTGCCGACCAGCACCCCGATGAAGGCGTACAGGAGGTACGTGGGGGTCAGCGCGTCGGCGAACCCCTGCATCAGCAGGTCGAGGCTGCCCATCAGATCACCGACGCCAGCAGCCCGTTGGGCAGGTAGATGCCGAGCGCGCGCGTGAACAGCAGGTAGGTGGCGAACGGTGCCAGCAGGCTGACCAGGACCAGGCTGCGCCACGACCGAGCGCCGAGGCTCCAGGCCATGCCGGCGAACAGGCCGATCGTGGCCAGGAGGTAGCCCAGCGGCTGCACCAGCACGACGTAGCCCACCAGGACGGCGGCGATGACGCCCAGCGTCCGCCAGTCCGTCGAGGCCTGGTCGTCGACGTCCTCCCCGGCCTCGGCCTCGGCGCGGTCGCCGCGCAGCACCGCGACGACGAGCCACAGGCCGACGACGACCAGCACACCGCCGACCACGTAGGGGAAGAACCGTGGACCGATCGAGTGCTCACCGGCCGGCACCGAGATGCCGCGGGCCGAGAGCAGCAGGTAGATCCCGAGGACCACCAGGCCCGCAGCGGGGACGACCTCGCTGCGGCCCTGGTGGTGAGTGGTCGTCTGGCTCACACGAGCCCGATCTGCTCGAGCGTGCTCTGGATCTGCTCGGACTGCTCGTCGAAGAACGGCTCGACGTCGTCGCCGACCATGAACGAGTCCTCCCAGCCGTTGGTCTCCAGGGTCTGCTTCCAGGCGTCGGACTCGTGCACCTCGGCGAGGAAGTCCTGGATCTGCTCCACCTGCGCGTCCGTGGTGCTGGGCGGTGCCAGCACGCCGCGCCAGTTCGCCAGGACGACGTCGACGCCCTGCTCGGTGAAGGTGGGCGCGTCGAGCGAAGCGAGCGGCTCGGGCGCGCTGACAGCGAGGACCCGCAGGTCACCGCTCTCGATCTGGCCGGCCCACTCGTTGACGTTGGAGATGCCGGCCTTGACCTTGCCACCGACGATCGCCGCGAGCGCCTCGCCGCCACCGGAGAAGGGGATGTAGTTGACCTTCGTCGGGTCGACGCCCACCGCCTCGGCGTAGAGGCCGGCGGTCACCTGGTCGGTGCCGCCCGCGGACCCGCCGCCGATGGCCTGGGAGCCAGGGTCGGCCTTGAACGCCGCGGTGAAGTCGTCGAGCGTCTTGTACGGCGAGTTCTTGGGCACGACGAGCACGTGGTACTCGGACGTCAGCCGGGCGACCGGGACCGCGTCGTCCAGGGTGACGTCGGAGTCGTTGGCGAGGGTGGCGCCCACGAGCGTCGCTCCCATGACCATGAGCTGCTTGCGGTCGTCGGCCGAGACGAAGCGCGACAGGCCGATGGTGCCGCCGGCTCCCTCGACGTTGACGACCTGCACGTCGTCCGCCACCTTCTCGTCCTCGATCGCCTTCTGCAGGGCTCGGGCGGTGCCGTCCCACCCGCCGCCCGGGGCGGCCGGCGCGACGAGCTGCAGACCCGCCTTCGTCGGGAAGGCGTCGCCTCCCTCGTCTCCGGGCTGGTCCTGAGCGCAGGCGCTCAGCGCCAGGAGCGCGGCGCTGGCGACGGCCGCGGCGCGGGTGAAGTGCCTCATCGGGGGTTCCTCTCGCAGAGCGTGATGACGATCACACCATACAGCCTATAGGCTGTAGGTCAAGCCTGGCGCAGTCGCTGGTCGAGGACGTACGGCAGGATTCCGCCGGCGCGGTAGTAGAGCTCTTCCAGCGCGGTGTCCAGCCGCACGACGACCTCGAACTCGACTCGCCGTCCACTCTCGGGATGGACCGCCTCCACCACGGCGGTCCGAGGCACCCGGTCCCGCCCCGCGAGGCCGCGCACGGCGAAGACCTCGGTGCCGTCCAGGCCCAGCGAGCGGCGCGTGGCTCCGTCCCGCAGCTCCAGCGGCAGGACGCCCATGTTGACCAGGTTGGAGCGGTGGATCCGCTCGAAGGACTCCGCGATGACCGCCCGCACTCCCAGCAGCGCCGTGACCTTCGCGGCCCAGTCCCGCGACGATCCCGTCCCGTACTCGCGCCCGCCGAGCACCACGAGAGGCACCCCCTCCGCCCGGTAGCGGCGCGCCGCCTCGTGCACGGGCACCACCTCCCGCGTGCGGTCGCCGAGGTGCACCGTGAGCCCTCCGGGACCGTCCGGGACCAGAGCGTTGTGCAGCCGGACGTTCGCGAACCCCGCCCGCTCCATGACCTCCCAGTTGCCGCGCCGGGAGGCGTAGGTGTTGAAGTCGGCCGCCGCGACTCCACACTCGGAGAGATGGACTCCGGCCGCGCTCCGGGTGGGGATGCGACCCGCCGGAAGGATGTGGTCGGTGGTCACCGAGTCGCCCAGCACCTCCAGGGCCCGGGCTCCCTCGATGTCGGTCAGCGCCTGGGGCCGACCGTCGGCCTGGTCCAGGAACGGCGGACGGCGCAGGTACGTCGAGCGCTCGTCCCACGCGAACACGTCCCCGTCGGGTGCGTCCAGGGCGGCCCAGTGCTCGTCGCCGTCGAAGAGGGTGGCGTAGGCCGCCTCGTACAGGCCCGGGTCGGCCGAACCGGCGACGATCGCGGCCACCTCCTCGTCGTCCGGCCAGATCTCGTCGAGCATCACCGGACGGCCCTGCCGGTCCCAGCCGACCGGCTCGTGCCCCAGGTCGACGTCGGTCGTCCCGGCCAGGGCGTACGCCACCACGAGCGGTGGAGAGGCGAGGAAGTTCATGGACACCTCGTTGTTGATGCGTCCGTCGAAGTTCCGGTTGCCCGACAGCACGGACGACAGGACCAGCTCACGGCCGGGGTCCGTCTCGTCCAGCTCCTGAGCCAGGCCGCCGGAGTTGCCGATGCAGGTCATGCACCCGTAGCCGACGAGGTGGAACCCAAGTGCGTCCAGGGAGACGTCGAGGCCGGCCCGAGCCAGGTAGTCGGTGACGACCTTCGAGCCGGGCGCCAGGCTCGTCTTGACCCACGCGGGGACCTGGAGTCCACGCTGGACGGCGTTCCTCGCCAGCAGGCCCGCGGCCACCATCACCTGCGGGTTCGACGTGTTGGTGCACGACGTGATGGAGGCGATGGCGACCGCCCCGTCGTGCGCCTCGCGGGAACGGGGCGACCGCTCCCGGCGACCGGCCAGCTCCCGCTCCACGGCGCTCGCGGTCGCCGCCGGGACGTCCGCGATCCCCAGTCGGTCCTGCGGGCGCCGGGGGCCGGCGAGGCTGGGTTCCACCGCGCCCAGGTCGAACGAGACCGTCCGGTCGAACGCGGGCACGGACTCCACCTCGTGCCACAGCAGCTGGGCCTTGGCGTACCGCTCGACGAGGTCCACCTGCTCCTCGCTGCGCCCGGTGAGCCGCAGGTAGGCCAGGGTCTCGGCGTCGATCGGGAACATGGCCGACGTCGACCCGAACTCCGGGCTCATGTTGGCGATCGTGCAGCGCGTCGCGATCGACGTGCCGGCGACCCCCGCCCCGAAGAACTCCACGACGCAGCCCACGACGCCCTCGGCGCGCATCCGCTCGGTCAGCGAGAGCACGAGGTCGGTCGCGGTCACCCCCGGACGCAGGGAGCCGGCCAGCTCCACGCCCACCACGGGCGGCACGAGCATCGAGATGGGCTGGCCGAGCATGGCCGCCTCGGCCTCGATGCCCCCCACACCCCAGGCGAGCACGCCCAGTCCGTTGACCATCGTGGTGTGCGAGTCGGTGCCCGCGACGGTGTCGGGGACGGCCCAGCCGTCGCGGACCGCCACCACGGACGCGAGTCGCTCCACGTTGATCTGGTGCATGATCCCCGCACCGGGCGGGACGACCTGAAGTCCGGCGAACGCGTTCTGGCCCCACTTCAGGAACCGGTACCGCTCGCCGTTGCGCTCGTACTCCCGCGCGACGTTGAGCCGGGGGGCGTCCGAGCGTCCGTGGAAGTCGGTGGCGACCGAGTGGTCGACCGTCAGCTGCGCCGGGACCACCGTGTCGATCACCATGGGATCGGCGCCGCGAGCCACGGCCGCGTCACGCATGGCCGCCAGGTCGGTGAGGACGGGCACCCCGTTCGTGTCGTGGAGGAACACCCGGGCGGGGTGGAACGCGATGGCTCGCGTCCCCGCCTCGTCCCCGCGCAGCACCGCGTCCACGTCGTCGTCCGTGACCACGCGCCCATCCCGGTGCCGGACCAGGTTCTCGAGCAGCACCTTGTGCGTGAACGGCAGCCGCTCCACCCCGGGGAGCCCGGCGATCGAGTGGACCTTCAGGGATCGACCACTGGCCAGGACCAGGTCGCGGACGTCGGACGATGCGTTCACCTCGTCAGCATAGCCGAGCCTATAGGCTACACAATGTCACCGGGACAGATCGGCCACTAGGATGCACCTGCCGACCCGAAGGAGCTCCATGCCTGCCGCCGTGTTTCTCAGCAAGAGCGACGTCGCCTACGAGGAGATCAAGCGACGCATCCTCAGCGACGAGCTCGAGCCGGGCGCCGTCGTCAGCCAGGAACGGATCGCGACCGAGATCGGCGTCAGCACCACCCCGGTCCGCGAGGCGCTCAAGCGGTTGAAGACCGAGGGGCTGGTGCGCCTGGACATGCACCGGGACGCCCGCGTCACCGAGCTGACCTCCGCCGAGGCGCGTCACCTGTACGAGATCCGTCAGAGCATCGACCCGCTGGCCGCCGAGCTGGCCGCGCAGCGCCGCGACGAGGCCGACGTCGAGAACATCGAGTCCACCCTGGCCCGGCTCCAGCCGTTGCAGGACACCGCCGACCTGCAGGCGCTCCAGGTGCACCGCGAGTTCCACCGCGCCGTCTACCGGGCGTCGCACAACGCCATCCTCGTCGACGTCCTCGAGGGACTCTGGGACAAGGCCGACCGCTATCGCATCGCCGGGCTCAAGGCCCAGCCGGACAGCGAGAAGGACCTCGAGCGGGTCCGGGCCGAGCACGAGGCGCTGGCCCGGGCGGTCCTCGACCAGGACGTCGCGCGGGCGCGGCAGGTGATGCTCGACCACGTCGCCCACAGCCTGGGACGCCGAGCCATCGACGCACTCGAGGGCTCGCGGGACTGACGGCGGTCAGCCGCCCAGGACCCCGAGCGTCGGCGGGGCCACCACCAGGCCGTCGGCGTCGCTCACCAGGTGGTCGCCCGGCCGGAACAACGCACCACCGAACGCGACCGGCACGTCGCGCTCCCCGGTGCCGTCCTTGCGACTGCGGCGCGGGTTCGACCCCAGCGCCTTGATGCCGATCGGGAGCGCCGCCAGCGCCTCCAGGTCCCGGACGGCGCCGTTGACCACGATCCCGGCCCATCCGTTCTCGAGCGCCGCCGCGGCCATGTTGTCCCCGAGCATCGCGCACCGAGTGACGCCCTCGGTGTCGATCACCAGCACCCGCCCCCGGCCGGACTCGGCCACGATCCGCTTCACCAGCAGGTTGTCCTCGCGGGAGCGGAAGGTGACGACCTCGCCGGCGAAGTGGCGGACGCCGCCGACGTCGCGCAGCGGCAGGTCGCAGGACTGCAGGGCTTCCCCGTGCTGGTCGTACAGGTCGCTGGTCCCCGGAAGCCGTGTACTCATGGACCCAGCCTATAGGCTATCTGGTTCCCAATGTCTCCCAAACGACGAACGGCCCGGATCCTGCTCGCGCAGGGTCCGGGCCGTTCGGGCGGGTGGGTCAGACCTGGAAGTGGGCGACCGATCCGCGCAGGTCGGCGGCCATGCGGGCCACCTCGTCGACCGCGGCCTGGGTCTGGGCCAGCGCCTGGGTGGTGCCCGACGCCGCCTGCGAGACGCCCGAGATGTTGTCCGCGATCTGACCCGAACCGGTCGAGGCCTCGGCCACGTTGCGCGACATCTCGTTCGTCGTCGCGGTCTGCTCCTCCACCGCCGAGGCGATGGTCACCTGGTAGTCGTTGATCGAGGTGATGATCGACTCGATCTCGCTGATCGCGTCCACCGCTCCCCCGGAGTCGTTCTGGATCGTCTCGACCCGGCGCGCGATGTCCTCGGTCGCCCGCGCCGTCTCCTGCGCCAGCTCCTTGACCTCGTTCGCGACCACCGCGAAGCCCTTGCCCGCCTCGCCGGCCCGCGCCGCCTCGATCGTCGCGTTGAGCGCCAGCAGGTTCGTCTGCTCCGCGATCGAGGTGATCACCTTGACCACGTTGCCGATCTCCTGGCTGGACTCGCCCAGCTTCGCCACCGTCTGGTTCGTCGTCTCGACCGTCCGCACCGCCTCGGACGCCACGCGCGCGGCCTCGTTCGCCGAGTGCGCGATCTCGCGGATCGAGGCCCCCATCTCGTCGGACCCGGCCGCGACGGTCTGCACGTTGCGGCTGACGTCCTCGGCGGCACCCGACACCAGGCCCGCCTGCACCGACGTCTCCTCCGCACCAGCGGCGATCTGCTGCGACGACGCCGACAGCTCCTCGGCGGCGGCGGCCAGCGCGTCCGAGGACGCCGTCACCGAGCCCATGAGCCCGCGCAGCGTCGCGGTCGCCTCGTCCAGGCTCGCGCTCATCTGACCGACCTCGTCACGCGACGTCACGCCCGACGTCGCGGTCAGGTCGCCCGCGGCCAGCGCCACCGCGACCTTGCGCACGCGGCCCACGTTCGTCGCGATGCTCCGTGCCACGAGCAGGCCGATGGTCAGGCAGGCCGCCGCACCGGCCAGCAGCACCAGGATGCCGGTGAAGCGCGCCTGCTCGTAGACGTCGCGGGCGTGCGCGGCGTCCTTGGCGGCCTGGGCGTCCTCGACCTCGGTGATCTCGGTCAGCGCCGCGCCGATCTCCTTGGCGATCGGCACGCCGTACTCGTTGTTGGCGGCCGTCCAGCCGTCCAGGTCCTGACGCTCCGCGTACCGGGTGAGCCGCTGGTCGACGGTGTCGGTGTACTCCTGCATCTTCCCGCGCATCTGCTCGGCCTTGGCCTCGTCGGCGGCGTTGGGGCTGGTCCCGAGGTAGGTGTCGATCTGCTCGTCGAAGGTCTGCTGCAGGCCCTCGTACTCCTCGACGACCGCGTCGCGGTCGGGGCCGTTCCCGACCAGCAGCAGGTCGCGGATGCTCAGCGAGATGCTCTTGCGGGTCGCGTTCAGCTCGCCCAGCACCTTCACCGCCTGCACGTCCTCGGCGTACATCCGCTCGCTGGTCTCAGCACTGTCCGAGAGCGCGTCGAGGCTGTAGACGCCGAGCACGGCGGCGGCGACGACACCGGTCACGGCCGGCACCAGCACCTTGGTGCGCACCGGACGGCTCGACCACCAGCCGGCCAGGCCGCGGCCCCCGCTCGCGCGATCTCGGGCTCCGTGCTCGGACGTGGTGGGGTCGGACATGCAGTTTCCTCCTGAAACGATTCAGAGCGCGTCCGTCCTGGACGCTGCGCCGCCACGCATCGGCGGGAGGCTGCCGGACCTGAGCGAAGTGGCACGCGTCTCGCCGCGGCGCCACGGGATGGCTACGATCGGGCGTCCGTCACGAGGAGGTCGAGCCATGGACGACAGCGAGTCGATCCCGGTCCTGCGCGGGGTCGCCGGGCCGGAGCGGGCCCGCCGCGGACGGGCCTGGCGCCGGCTCGGCGTGACGCTGCTCGTCCTCGTCGTGCTGGCCGCCGTCGTGGGCTGGTTCGGCCCGCGCGACACGACCGCGTCCGCGGAGGGTCCCGGTCCTGCGCTCCAGGTGCAGCACCCGCAGGTGACCCGCGCCGGGCTGGATGCCGCGGTCGTCGTGACGGTCGACGCCCCCGCCCCCGGCGCCTCCGTCGTGCTGGAGGTCGAGCCCGCCATGCTGGAGCGGCTGGGCCTGGAGGTCATGTCGCCCTCGCCGTCGGCGCAGACCGGCGACGACCGCCGTGTGCGGCTGACGTTCGACGCGCCGCCGAGCGGGCCGCTCACGGTGAGCCTGTCGGGCCGCTCCCCCACCGAGGCCCGTCCCGGACCGTTCTCCTACACCCTGCGTGCGCCCGGACCGGACGGCGTCACCGAGGTCGACGCCCGGACGTGGGTGCTGCCGTGAGCGACCGAACCCACAGCATCGTCACGGGCGGACGTCCGTACCGTTCGTCCTTCTCGGAGGTTCGCCCGTGAGCATCGTGATCAGCGCGGCCGTCGTCTTCGTCCTGGTCTGGGTCGTCGTGCGCATCGTGGGCAAGCGCGAGCTCAGCGAGCTCTCGGCGTTCGACTTCGTCATCCTCGTCGTCGTCGGCGACCTGGTCGCGGAGGGCGTCATCAGCGAGGACACGTCGGTCACCGGCGCGGTCGTCGCCGTCGCCACCATCGCGGTGCTGACGGTGGCCATGTCGTGGCTGTCGTGGCGGCTGCCGCGGCGCCGCTCGTTCTTCGAGGGCGTCCCGACGCTGCTGGTGCGCGACGGGCGGATCATCCACGAGTCGCTGCGCATCGAGCGGCTCGACGAGGCCGACCTGCTGGCCGCCGCCCGCACGAACGGCATCGAGCACCTGGAGCAGGTGAAGTGGGCCGTGCTGGAGCAGGACGGCTCGTTCTCGTTCTTCGCCGACGAGCAGACGTCGTGAAGGGCGGCCCTCGACGAACGAGGGCCGCCCGTTCCCGCTGCTGCACCTGCGCCGCGGCTGAGCCGGGTCAGGACTCCAGGAAGCGGCGCGCGACGGCCTCGCCCATGCGGATCGCGCCGTCGACGTGCTGGAAGCCCAGCCCGGCGACGTCGCTGCTGGCGAACGCGATCGGGCCGACGTCCTCGCGCAGGTGCGCGCCGTACCGGGTGAGCGAGCCGATGTCGAAGCTCGTCGCGTAGGCGCCGGCCGTCCACTCCTCGTCCATCCACGGACTCTCGTAGTACGCGACCGGCTCGAGCGCCTGATCGCCGTAGTACGAGGCCACCGACGCCAGGATGCGGCGGCGGCGCTCGTCGGCGTCCAGGCGCAGCACCTCGTCGGCGTTGACGTCCGAGACGAACCCGACGAGCGTGCCGCGGGTCTCCCCCGCCACGTCCTCGTTGGTGTTGTCGT
Organism: Aeromicrobium massiliense JC14; assembly: GCF_000312105.1. Lineage (GTDB taxonomy): Bacteria > Actinomycetota > Actinomycetes > Propionibacteriales > Nocardioidaceae > Aeromicrobium > Aeromicrobium massiliense. The sequence goes on along the minus strand of NZ_HE978637.1, from coordinate 36,519 downwards.
ACGCCTCGTGCACGAGCTCGTAGGGGCTGAACGCGGTGCCGGACAGGCCCTGCTCGCGCCAGAACGGCGTCTCGTACGTCAGGTGCAGCTTGAGCACGAGCCCGAACGACTGGTGCTGGCGCATCTGGCTGTGGATCGCCGGCAGCGCGGGCTCGAAGCCGATCCGCGAGACGTGCGTCGGCGGCAGCGCCAGCAGCACCCGCCGGGCGGTGAACGTGGCGTCGTCGGTCGAGACCGTCGCCCCGTCGGCCGTCCAGGCGATCCGCCGCACCGGCGACGACAGCCGCACCGCGTCGCCGAGCCGCTCGGCCAGCGCGAGCGGGACGCCCTGCAGGCCGCCGACCACGCGCCGGTCGAGGATGAAGTCGGCGTCGACCAGGTGGCTGAACCCGCCGGCGGACGCGGCCATGAGGACCGCCGAGAGAGCTGAGAAGGCGTGCGTCGGCTTGGTCAGCATCGCCGGGCCGATGTAGAGGCCGACGTTGTCGCGCGCCTCGGGGTCGTCGGTCTGCTGCTCCAGCCAGGTCGCGAACGAGACGCGGTCCAGCGCCTCGGCGTCCGGGTGGGCCCAGGGCTCGAGCGGGTCCATGAGGGACGCCAGCCGGTCGAGCTCGGCGGTGATGCGGTCGACCTCCGCGGCGGTGCGCTCGCTCACCGGGAACGCCTCGCCGGTGAAGGTGCGCCGCACCCCGTCGCGTCCGACGTAGACCGACTCGCCCGCGCGGTACCGCTCGTACGTCTTCAGCCCCAGCTCGTCCAGCATCGCCAGCAGCGCGGACTGGTCGGGCGACACCCACTGGCCGCCGACCTCCAGCCGCACGCCGTCGACGTCGTCGGTCAGCAGACGGCCGCCGACCCGGTCGCGAGCCTCGAGGACGACCACCGAGCGTCCGGCCTCGCGCAGCCGGGTGGCGGCGGTGAGGCCGGTCGCGCCGGCTCCGACCACGACGACGTCGACGACCACGACGACGTCGACGTCCTCCACGGCGCTCATGCGCCCGTGTAGGACATGACGTGCTTGATGCGCGTGTAGTCCTCGAGGCCGTACATGGACAGGTCCTTGCCGTAGCCGGAGTGCTTGAAGCCGCCGTGCGGCATCTCCGAGACGTACGGGATGTGGGTGTTGATCCACACGACGCCGAAGTCCAGGCCGCGCGACATGCGCATCGCGACGCCGTGGTCCTTCGTCCAGACGCTGGAGGCCAGGCCGTAGCGGACGTCGTTGGCCAGACGCAGCGCCTCCGCCTCGTCGCCGAACTCCTGCACCGTGATGACCGGGCCGAAGATCTCGTCCTGCACCTGCTCGTCATCCTGGCGCAGGCCCGCGAGCACGGTGGGCTCGTAGAAGTAGCCCTGGTCGCCCTGGCGGCGTCCGCCGGCCTCGACGGTGGCGTGGTCGGGAAGGCGGTCGACCATCGCGCCCACGCGGGCGAGCTGGTCGGCGTTGTTGACCGCGCCGTAGTACGCGTCGGCGTCGTCCGGCATGCCGGTGCGGGTGGCCTTCGCCTGCGCGGCGAGGGCGGCGACGAAGTCGCGGTAGACGCCCTTGCCGGCGAGCACGCGGGTGGCGGCGGTGCAGTCCTGCCCGGCGTTGAAGTAGCCCGCGGCGGCGATCGCCTCGGCGGCCTTCTCGACGTCGGCGTCGTCGAACACCACGACCGGCGCCTTGCCGCCGAGCTCGAGGTGGACGCGCTTGAGGTCGGTGGCCGCCGAGCCGGCGACCTCCATGCCGGCACGGACCGAGCCGGTGATGGCGACCATCTGCGGGGTCCGGTGCGAGACGAGCGCGCGGCCGGTGTCGCGGTCGCCCGTGAGGACGTTGAGCACGCCCGGCGGCAGGAACTCCTGCGCGAGCTCGGCCATCATCGTGGACGTCGCCGGCGTCGTGTCCGACGGCTTCAGCACGACGGTGTTGCCCGCAGCGAGCGCCGGGGCGATCTTCCAGACCATCATCGGCAGCGGGTAGTTCCAGGGCGTCACCTGGCCGACGACGCCGATGGGCTCACGGCGGACGTACGACGTGTGGTCGGCCAGGTACTCGCCGGCCGACTTGCCCTCCATGACGCGGCACGCGCCGGCGAAGAAGCGGAAGTGGTCGACCGTCGGCGGCATCTCCTCGCTCATCGTCACCGCGAGCGGCTTGCCGGTGTCGCGCGACTCGGCCGCGACGAACTCCTCGGCCCGCGACTCGAGCGCGTCGGCGATCTTGAGCAGGGCGAGCATGCGCTCCTGCGGGGTGGTGGAGCCCCAGGACTCGAACGCCCGCTCCGCGGCGGCGTACGCCCGGTCGACGTCCTCGGCGCCCGAGAGCGGCGCCTGCGCGTAGACCTGGCCGGTGCTGGGGTCGATCACGTCGTAGGTGCGGCCGTCCGCGGCAGGGACGAGCCGGCCGTCGACGACGTTGCTGAAGGTGGTGTCGGTCACGCGGATCAACGTACCTGAAACCACCGATTCCGTCGAGGATCGGGGAATGAACCTTCTGATACCGAAGTGTTTCGACGACATGACCGACGAGATCGTCAGTCGGGGCGCTCAGGCTAGGTAGAGCTTGCGCAGCCGCTCGGTGACGTCCCACCGGGTGCGGTCGCCGGCGTGCAGGCGCACGGCGACGCCCGGGCGCAGCGCGACGCTGCTGCCGTCGGCGAAGGTCACGGTGGCCGCGCCGGAGAGCACCACGAACACCTCGTCGACCTCGGTGTCGTGGTCGGTGCCCGGCCCGGCCTCCCACAGCCCGACCTCGGTGTGGTCGAGCGTGCCCAGCACCGTCGAGGACGTGGCCAGGGCGCCGCCGGCGTCGTCACGCAGCAGCTCGTGCGCCTGGACGTCGGCGGCCAGCAGCCGCTCGTCCGCCTGCGTCCTCGTCCCGCTCGTCCCGCTGGTCTCGCTGGTCTCGCTGGTCTCGCTGGTCTCGCTGGTCTCGCTCACGAGTCGAACCCTAGGCCGAGCCGGTCGAGCAGGCGCAGCCACAGGTTGCGCCGGCCCGTGCGGTCCTCGCGGCCCATGGCCCAGCTGGTGAGCTGGATGCCGATCCAGGCCAGCGGCTCCGGCGGGAACGGCAGCGGCCGGCGGCGCACCATCTTCAGTCGGGTCCGCTCGGTCGAGCGGCCGTCGAGCAGGTCCAGGACGACGTCCGCGGCGAAGCGCGAAGCGCCGACCCCGAGGCCCGTGAAGCCCGTGGCGTACGCCGTGCGGCCCCGGTGCGCCCGGCCGAAGAACGCGCAGAACCGGGTCGAGGTGTCGATGACGCCCGACCAGCGGTGCGTGAACCGGACGTCCGCCAGCTGTGGGAAGGTCTCGGCGAAGTGCCCGGCCAGCGTCTCGAAGGTCGCGGTGCGGTCCTCGTGCCCGGGGTCGATCGAGCGGCCGAAGTGGTAGATCGCGTCGTAGCCGCCGAACAGGATCCGGCGGTCCGGCGTGATCCGGTAGTAGTGGAAGTGGTTGCCCGAGTCGGCGATGCCGAAGGCCGGGTCCCACCCGATCGCCGCGAGCTGCTCGTCGGTGAGCGGCTCGGTGGCGAGCACGTAGTCGTAGACCGGCACCGTGCCCAGGCGGGTGCGGCGCAGCGGGCCGCGGAACGCGTTGGTCGCCACGACGACCCGGCCGGCGCGCACCGTGCCGCCCGCGGTGGTGGCCTCGACCGCGCCGCCGCTGCGGGCCAGTCGCTCGATCGAGGTCTGCTCGACGATGGTGCCGCCGAGGCTCTCGACCGCGTCCGCCAGTCCCCAGGCCAGGCGCGCCGGGTCGACCAGCGCGCACTCCTCGGGACCGTCGAGACGTCCGGCCACGTACGTCGGCGAGTCCACCAGGGCGCGGATCGCGTCGGCGTCCAGGAAGCCCGGCTCGTCCGGCTCCAGCCACGCCACCTCGTGCGGGCGGGTGGCCACGGAGAGCTGGCCGCCGCGGACGAACCCGCACTCGATGCCGTACCGCTCGACGGTCTGCTCGATCTCGTCGAGGTTGCGCACGCCCATCGCGTGCAGCGCGTCGTACTCGTCCGGCCAGCGGGTGAGCCCGTTCGCCTCGCCGTGGGTGATGGACGCCTCGCAGAACCCGCCGTTGCGGCCGGTCGCGTGCTCGGCGACGCGATCGCGCTCGACGAGCAGCACCCGGCGGCCGGGGTCGCGCTCGAGCGCCCGCAGCGCGGTCCACAGCCCGGTGAACCCGCCACCGACGACGAGCAGGTCGACCGAGACGTCCCCGGCGAGGGCGGGTCGCGGGGCGGGACGGTCGGCGGTGTCGAGCCACAGCGGGCGCAGCACCGAGCCGGCGAGGGCGTCGCGGTGGCCGGACGTCAGGGTCATGCCGACGCCTCGGCCAGCGCCTCGCCCAGGCTGCTGATCGCCTCGCGCACCTGGCCGGCCGTCGTGGTCAGCGGCGGCACCAGGTGGATGCGGTTGGCGTTGGCCATGGGCAGCAGGCCACGGCGCTTGCACGCGGCGACGACGGCACCCACGCGGGCGGCGTCGAGCGGCTCACGGGTCGCGGCGTCGGCGACCAGCTCCACGGCCCAGAACGCACCCGTGCCGCGGGCCTCGCCGACCCACGCGTGCTCGTCGGCCAGCGCGGCGAGGCCGGGCGCGAAGACCTCCGCGCCGAGGGCCGCGGCGTGCTCGACGACGCGGTCGTCCTCCATCGTCCGGATCGTAGCGACGGCGGCAGCCGCGGCGAGCGGGTGACCGGAGTAGGTCAGGCCGCCCGGGTACACGCGGTCGTCGAAGGTCGCCGCGATGGCCGGGCTGATGGCCACGCCGCCCATCGGGACGTAGCCGGAGTTCACGCCCTTGGCGAAGGTCAGCAGGTCCGGGACGACCTCGTCGTGGTCGATCGCGAACCAGCGGCCCGCGCGGCCGAACCCGGCCATGACCTCGTCGGCGATCATGACCAGGCCGAACCGGTCGCACAGCTCGCGCACGCCGGCCAGGTAGCCCGCCGGCGGCAGCATGATGCCCGCGGTGCCGGGGATCGACTCCAGGATGATCGCGGCGATCGTGCTCGACCCCTCCATGACGATCGTCTGCTCCAGGTGCTCGAGCGCACGCTCGCACTCCTGGGCCTCGGTCTCGGCGTGGAAGGCGCTGCGGTACAGGTACGGGCCGAAGAAGTGCACCGTGCCGGTGGAGGCGTGGTCGTTGTCGTGCCGGCGCCAGTCGCCGGTCACGTTCACCGCCAGCTGCGTGCCGCCGTGGTACGAGCGGTACGTCGAGAGCACCTTGTGGCGTCCGGTGTGCAGCCGGGCCATGCGGATGGCGTGCTCGTTCGCGTCCGCGCCGCCGTTGGTGAAGAACACCTTGCCCAGGTCGCCGGGCGTGTGCGAGGCGATGAGCCTTGCCGCCTCGGAGCGGGCGGCGTTGGCGAACGCCGGGGCCACCGTGCACAGGTGCGCGGCCTGCTCCTGGATCGCCGCGACGAGCCGCGGGTGCTGGTGGCCGAGGTTGGTGAACACCAGCTGGGACGTGAAGTCCAGGTAGCGGGCGCCGGCGCCGTCCCAGACGTGCGAGCCCTCCGCCTTGGTGACGACCATCGGCGACAGGGCGCCCTGGGCCGACCAGGAGTGGAAGACGTGCGCGCGGTCCAGCTCGTAGGTGCGCTCGGGCGTGAGGTCGACCAGCTCGGTCGTCGTCGGGTCAGTCATTGCGCGGGAACCCCAGCTCGAGGCCACCGGTGGGACGGTTGGCCGGGTCGATCCAGCGGCTGGTGACGACCTTGCCGCGGGTGAAGAAGTGGACGCCCTCGACGCCGTGGGCGTGGGTGTCGCCGAACAGCGACTTCTTCCAGCCGCCGAAGGAGTAGTAGGCCACCGGCACGGGGACGGGCACGTTGACGCCGATCATGCCGACGGTCACGTCGGACTCGAAGCGACGCGCCGCGCCGCCGTCGTTGGTGAAGATCGCGGTGCCGTTGCCGTACTGGTTGGCGTTGATGAGCGCCACGGCCTCGTCGTAGGTGTCGACCCGGACGACCGACAGCACCGGGCCGAAGATCTCCTCGCGGTAGACCTCCATCTCGGGCGTGACGTGATCGAACAGCGTCGGGCCGAGGTAGAAGCCACCGGCCGCGCCGCGGGCGGCGACGTCGCGCCCGTCGACGACGACCTTCGCGCCGGCCTGCTCGCCGGAGTCGATGAACGAGGCGACCTTGTCACGGTGCGCCTTCGTGACGAGCGGGCCCATGTCGGCCTCACGCTCGGCACCGGCCTCCGCGCTGCCGTCGCCGACCAGGATCGTCCGGGTGCGGTCGGCGATGCGGGCCACCAGGTCGTCGGCCACCTCGCCGACGGCGACCAGCACGCTGACCGCCATGCAGCGCTCGCCCGCGCTGCCGTAGCCGGCGTTCACCGCGGCGTCGGCGGCGATGTCGAGGTCGGCGTCGGGCAGCACGACCATGTGGTTCTTGGCGCCACCGAGGGCCTGGACGCGCTTGCCGTGGCGCGAGGCGGTCTCGTAGACGTACTCGGCGATCGGCGTGGAGCCGACGAAGCTGATCGCCTGGACGACCGGGCTCTCCAGCAGCGCGTCGACGGCGACCTTGTCGCCCTGCAGCACGGTGAAGACGCCGTCGGGCAGGCCGGCCTCCTTCCACAGCGCGGCCAGCCACAGCGAGGCCGACGGGTCCTTCTCGCTGGGCTTGAGCACGACCGCGTTGCCGGCCGCGATGGCGACCGGGAAGAACCACATGGGCACCATCGCCGGGAAGTTGAACGGGCTGATGATGCCGACGACGCCGAGCGGCTCGCGGCGCGAGTGCACGTCGATGCCGGTCGAGACCTGCGGCGACTGGCCGCCCTTGAGCAGGTGCGAGATGCCGCAGGCGAACTCCACGACCTCCTGGCCGCGGGCGATCTCGCCGAGCGCGTCGGAGTGCACCTTGCCGTGCTCGGCGGTGATGAGCGCCGCGAGCTCGTCCTTGCGGGCGTTGAGCAGCTCGCGGAAGGCGAAGACGACCTGGGTACGACGGGCCAGGGACGTCCGGCCCCACGCGGACGCGGCGGCGTCGGCGGCGGCGATGACGTGCGCAGCGTCCTCGGCCGAGGCGAGCGCGACGCGTCCGGTCACCTCGCCGGTGGCCGGGTTGGTCACGTCGGCGTAGCGGTCGCTGGTGCCGGCGAACGGCTCGCCCGCGGCCCAGTGCGCGATGGTGGTCGTCATGAGGGTCCTCTCGTCGGTCTGGGACGATCTTGGCGGAAGCGCCCGCAGGTACACCCCGACGTTCCGTAGGATCTCCTGCGCCGACCCGACGTGGTGTCGGACGAAGGAGGTTGGATGCTCACGCTCGCCGACGTGCTCGCGATGGCCGCGGTGCGCAGCGCCGACCCGGCGGTGCTCGCCGCCGGACACCTGGTCGACCGTCCGGTGCGCTGGGTCCACACCACCGAGCTGGCCGACATCGCCCCGCTCCTGCGCGGCGGCGACCTGGTGCTCACCACCGGCATCGCGCTGGCCGACCACGACGAGGCGCTGCGCGGGTTCGTCCGCAGCCTCGTCGACTCCGACGCCGTCGGCCTCATGGTCGAGCTCGGCCGGCGCTGGTCCAGCCTGCCGCCCGCCCTGGTCGCGGCGTGCGACGAGCTCGGCCTGCCGCTCGTCGCGCTGCGCCGCGAGGTCCGCTTCGCCGCGATCACCCAGGCGGTCGGCGAGCGGCTGGTCGACGAGCAGCTCGCCGAGCTGCGCGAGTCCCAGCGCGTCCACGAGACCTTCACCGACCTGAGCATCGCCGAGGCCGGGCCGGACGAGGTGCTGGCCGCCGTCGAGCGGCTGGCCGGCGCGCCGGTCGTGCTCGAGAGCGCGCAGCACCGCGTCGTCGACTTCCGCCCCGGACCGGGCGCCTCGATCAGCTTCCTGGACGACTGGGAGCGCCGGTCGCGCACCGTCCGCAGCGACGAGCGCACGTTCTGGGACGCCAGCAACGGCTGGCTGGTCACGACGCTGGGCCGGCGCGAGCGCGAGTGGGGCCGGCTCGTCATCGGCGCCACCAGCGAGCCGGCCGCCCGGCTGGTCACCGTCGCCGAGCGCGGCGCCGCCGCCCTGGCCATGCACCGCCTGCACGACCGCACGCGCGACAGCCGCGTGCGGCGGGCCCACCACGAGCTCGTCCTCGGCATCCTCGCGGGTCCGCCGGACGCCGAGCTCGTGCGCCGGGCCGAGCTGGCCGGGCTGCCCAGCCGCCCCGGCCACGTCGTGGGCCTGGCGCTCCGCCCGGCCGGCGACGAGCCGCTCAGCGGCCAGTCCGCGGCGCTCGACACGCTGGTCATGGCCTGCACCCGGTCGGTGCAGGCGACCGGTCTGCAGGCGCTGGTGGCCGCGTTCGAGAGCGACGTGCGGCTGCTGGTGACCATCCCGGCGCGCCAGGACCCGGAGCGGGCGGTCGACCGGCTGGTCGAGCTGGTGCGCACCCGCGTCGCGCTCGTCGCCGCGGCCGGCACGCGCGTGCCCGACCTGCGCACGGCCGACCGCACGCTGCGCGAGGCGATGCAGGTGATGGCCGCCGTGGCCGGCCGGCCCGGACGCGAGCGCGGCGTCAACCGGCTGGAGGACGTGCACCTGCGCGGCCTGCTCGTGCTGCTGCACGACGACGACCGTGTGCGCGCCTTCGCCGAGCGCGAGCTCGCGCCGGTCGTGCGCGCCGACGAGCGCGACGGCACCGAGCTCATGAGCGTCCTGCGGGCGGTGCTCGACCACTGGGGCAGCAAGGCGGCGGCCGCGGCGGCGCTGGGCGTCTCGCGTCCGGTGCTCTACGACCGCCTGGCCAAGCTCGAGCGCGTGCTCGACGCGTCCCTCACCGAGGCCGAGGTGCGCACCTCGCTGCACGCCGCGCTGCTGGCCACCGACCTGCAGCGCTCCCCCTCGCGCTGAGCGTGACGTTCTGGCGGCGCGACCCGGCGTGTCGCCGCAAGAACGCCACGCCCAGCGCGGAGGTGCGGCTCAGGAGCCGGCGAGCATGTCGCGCACCATCGGCGCGACCTTGGTGCCGTAGAGCTCGATGCCGTGCATGAGCTGCGCGTGCGGCACGGCACCGTTGGAGTACTTGAGGTCGAACCGGTCCGCGCCGAGCGCCTCCACCGTGCGGGCGATCTTGCGGGCGACCGTCTCGGGCGAGCCGACGTACAGCGAGCCGTGCGGGCTGGCCTCCTGCTCGAACTGCAGCCGGGTCGGCGCGGGCCAGCCGCGCTGGGCGCCGATGCGGGCGCGCTGCGCCTGGAAGTGCTCGTACAGCTCCTCGCGGGCCTGCTCGTCGGTGTCGGCGACGTAGCCGGGCGAGTGGACGGCCAGCGGCTTGGCCGGCTGGTCCATCTTCTCCAGCGCGTCGTGGAACAGGTCGACGTACGGCCGGAAGCGCACCGGGTCGCCGCCGATGATGGCCAGGAACAGGCCGAAGCCGTAGCGCGCGGTACGGACCACCGACTCGGGGCTGCCGCCCACGCCGATCCACGTCGTGAGCCCGTTCTCGGTCGGCGGGAAGACCGACTGGTCGGCCAGCGGCGTGCGCGTCGTGCCCGACCACGTGATCGGCTGCTCCTTCACCGCCTCGGCGAACAGCGAGAGCTTGTCCTCGAACAGCTCCTCGTAGCGGTCCAGGTCGAAGCCGAACAGCGGGAAGGACTCGGTGAACGAGCCGCGTCCGAGCACGACCTCGGCGCGGCCGTGCGACAGCGCGTCCACGGTGGCGAACCGCTCGTAGGCCCGGATCGGGTCGTCCGAGCTCAGCACCGTGACCGCCGAGCCGAGCCGGATGCGCTCGGTGCGGGCGGCGATCGCCGCGAGGACGGTCTCGGGCGAGGAGATCGCGAAGTCCTCGCGGTGGTGCTCGCCCAGGCCGATGAAGTCCAGCCCCACCTGGTCGGCGAGCACGGCCTCCTCGACGACGTCGCGGACGACCTGCGCCGGGTGCACCGGACGTCCCTCGAGGTCGACGGTGACGTCGCCGAAGGTGTCCAGACCGAGCTCGAGCTGCGCTGCCATGACCGCGTCCTCACTAGTTGAAAGTTGTACGACCTAGCGTAGCGCGCCCGCGCGCCGGGCACCAGCACCGCCGACGAGCGGGTCCGGCGCGACCGCCCTACGGTGATCGCACGATGGTGAGGCTGCGACGAGTGACGTGCCAGGGCCCGGGCTGGCACCGGGTGAAGCAGGGCCGCGGGTTCCGCTACCTGGACCAGGACGGCGGGCCGCTCGAGCCCGAGGACGTGGTGCGCTGCAAGAACCTGGTGATCCCGCCGGCCTGGAAGGACGTGTGGATCTGCCCGCACCCCAACGGCCACCTGCAGGCCGTCGGCACGGACGACGCCGGACGCCGCCAGTACCTGTACCACCCGGACTGGCGGACGAAGCGCGACCTGGAGAAGTTCGAGCGCATCGAGCTGTTCGCCGCGACCCTGGTCAAGCGCCGCGCGGCGACCCGCCGCGACCTGAGCGCCGCGCCCGGCGAGGAGCTCGGCCGCACCCAGGTCGTCGCCGCCGCGTTCGCGCTGCTCGACCTGGGCATCTTCCGCATCGGGTCGGAGCGCTACACCGAGGAGAACGGCTCCTACGGCCTGACGACGATCGAGCGCGACCACGTGACGCCGCACGGACGCGCGGCGCTCGACTTCCACTACGTCGGCAAGTCCGGCCAGGACGTCGAGGTGACCGTGCGCGACAAGCGCGTCGTGGCCGTGCTGCGCGACCTGATCGACCGTGACGACGACGACCCGCGCCTGCTGGCCTTCCGCGAGGACGACGCCTGGCACCACGTCGACGCGTCCGACGTCAACGCGTACGTGAAGGCGAAGCTCGGCGACGACCACACGGCCAAGGACTTCCGGACGTGGCGTGGCACGGTCATCGCCGCGCTGGCCCTGGCCGGCAGCGCGGCCGGCACCAAGACGGCCCGCAAGCGGGCGATCACGGCGGCCATGCGGGAGGTGTCCGACCACCTGGGCAACACCCCGGCCGTCGCGCGCTCGTCGTACGTCGACCCGCGCGTGGTCGACCTGTTCGAGGACGGCCAGACCGTGTCGCCCGACCACCGCCGCGTCTCCCCCGGCGGCGCCGTCGGTCGGGCGCTCGAGCGGGACGTCCTGGCGCTGCTGCAGAAGGCTTGAGCCGACCGGGGCCCGAGGGTCGCGGTTCCCTACGATGACGCCATGGAGACCCTCTACGAGCTGATCCTCGTCCTGCACCTCGTCTCGTGGGCCATCGTCATCGGCGGCTGGCTCACCCACGTGCGCACGCGGGTCGTGGTGCCCGGCATGTTCCACGGTGCGGCGTCGGCGCTGCTGACCGGCATCATCCTGCTCGGCCTGTGGGAGAGCACGGACGCGCGGCCGTACGACGGCGACCCGAACCACGTGAAGCTGGGGGTGAAGCTCGTCATCGCCCTCGTCGTGACCGTGCTCGCGTTCGTGGGCCAGAAGCAGGCCAAGCGCGCCGGGGCCCAGCCGTCAGCGGGACTGTTCCACGCCGTCGGTGCCCTCGCGCTCGTCAACGTCTTCATCGCCGTCCTGTGGTGACGGGCGCCAGCGCTTGACGCTGTAGGCCAGCAGGCCCCAGGCGGCGAGCGCCGAGACGGCCAGGCCGAGGCCCGTGCCCCAGCCCCCGGCGGGCAGGTGCGGGCCGAAGCCGATGCCGAGCAGCTCGAAGGTCGGGATGCGCGGGTCGATCGTCCAGACGACGGCCAGCGCCATGAGCCAGACCCCGCCGAGGACGCTCATCGCGATGCGCGGCCAGGTGGCGACGCCGTAGCGCGCGGCCTCGACGGCCTTGGCCTCCAGCGGGTCGAGCACCCGGGCGGCCCAGGTGTAGTGGCGCGAGAGCAGCGCGACGCCGGCGACCAGCACGATGGTGCCCGGCCCGGGCAGGGGCATGAGCGGGATGCCGACGACCACCAGCAACCAGCCGAGCGTCAGCGAGCCCGTGCGGGAGAACCACCTCCGTGCGCCAGCCGCTGCCATGGCCCAAGCATGCCAGGCCCCACCGACGACCACACGGGTGTCTGAGTCGCCGCGGTTGCCACGGGACGCTTCACTGTCCAGGTGAACAAGGCCGCCGCGCTCCACTCCCTGGCCGAGGACGTCCTCGGCATGCGCCTCCCCGTCCGTCTGCGCCTGTGGGACGGGAGCGTCACGGGCCCCGCCGGCGGCCCGACCGTCGTCGTCTCGGACAAGCGCGCGCTGCGCCACGTCCTGCACTCCCCCGGCGAGCTCGGCGTCGCCCGCGCCTACGTCAAGGGCTGGCTCGACGTCGAGGGTGACCTGGGCGACGGGTTCCGGACGCTGTGGGCCGCCGTGCGCGACGCCCGGGCGGCCGACCCGCGGGCCGGCCGCGTGCGCATCACCCCGCGGCTCGCCGCCCGCGCGGCCTGGCTCGCGGTGCGGCTGGGTGCCGTCGGCCGGCGGCCGGAGGTGCCCGCCGCCGAGGCTCAGCTCAGCGGCGACCTGCACTCGCGCGAGCGCGACCGTGAGGCCATCGCGCACCACTACGACCTCTCCAACGACTTCTACGAGCTCGTCCTGGACCCGCAGATGACGTACTCGTCGGGCTTCCACCGCACGCCGGAAGTCTCGCTCGACCAGGCCCAGCGCGACAAGCTCGACCTGGTCTGCCGCAAGCTCGACCTCGGCCCGGGCAAGCGGCTGGTCGACATCGGCTGCGGCTGGGGCGCCCTCGCGCTGCACGCGGCCGAGCACCACGGCGTCCACGTCGTCGGCGTGACGCTGTCGTCCGAGCAGCGCGACTTCGTGCTCGCCCGCGCGGCCGAGCGTGGGCTGGGCGGACGCGTCGACGTGAGCCTGCGCCACTTCCGCGACCTCAGCGGCGCCGGGGTCGGCGACGGGCAGATCGACGCGATCGCGTCGCTCGAGATGGGCGAGCACGTCGGCGACGCCGAGTACGCCGAGTTCACCGCGGCCATCCACCGCTACCTCCGGCCCGGCGGCCGGGTGCTGATCCAGCAGATGTCGCGCAGCAACGGCCAGGCGGGCGACCGACCCGGCGGCGGGCCGTTCATCGAGACCTACATCGCGCCGGACATGCACATGAAGCCGCTGTGGCGCACCCTGCAGATGATCAGCGAGCCCGGCCTGGAGATCCGTGACGTCCAGGCCCTGCGCGAGCACTACCCGCTGACCGTCGCCGGCTGGCTGCACAACCTCGAGACCCACTGGGACGAGGCCGTGCGCGTCGCCGGCGTCGAGAACGCCCGGGTCTGGCGGCTCTACCTGGTCGGTGGCGCGCTGGCCTTCGAGGAGAACCGCATGGGCGTCGACCAGGTGCTCGCGGTCAAGCCCGACGCCGATGGCGCGAGCTCGTTCCCGCTCGTGCGCGACGGGGACGTCGCGTGAGCCCGAACGACCTGTCCCAGACCGGCTGGGCGCTGCTCGCCGGCCTGGCCGCGGTCGTCCTCACGATGGCCGTGACGTACGTCTGGGCCCGGCGCACCGGCCTGCTCTCGGTGGTCGACACCGTGTGGGGCCTGGGGTTCGTGCCGGTCGCCGTGGCGTCCACGGCCGTGTCGCTGGCCGGCGGCGGCGACGCCCTCACCCGCTGGCTGCTGCTCGGGCTCACCACGGTCTGGGCGGTCCGGCTCGGCACCCACGTCCACCGCCGCAACCACGGCAAGGGCGAGGACCCGCGCTACCGGGACGTCCTGGAGCGCCATCCCGACCGCGGCTTCGGCCAGACCGCGGTGCGCAGCGTCCTGGGTCCGCAGGGGCTCGGGATGTACGTCGTCGCGGCCCCGCTCATGGTCGGCCCGCAGAACGAGGGCCACGTGACCTGGCTCGTCGTGCTCGGCGTCGCGGTGTGGGCCGTCGGCCTGTTCTTCGAGACCGTCGGCGACCGTCAGCTCGAGGTCTACAAGCGCGACCCGGCGCACCGCGGCCAGGTGATGGACACCGGTCTGTGGCGCTACACGCGGCACCCGAACTACTTCGGCGACGCGTGCGTCTGGTGGGGACTGGGCCTCGTGGCCGCCTCGTCGTGGCCCGGCGTCGTCGCGCTGCTCGGCCCGGCCGTCATGACGTACTCGCTCGTGAACGTGACCGGCGCCAAGCTCAACGAGCAGGGCCAGCAGCGCAAGCCCGGCTGGGCGTCGTACGCGCGGCGGACGAGCTACTTCGTGCCGCTGCCGCCCCGGAAGGGCTGAGGGTCAGGCGCTGACGAAGACGTGCGAGGCGGCGTCGTGGTCGATCTCGGCGGTCTCGCCCTGGCGGGCCACGGTGATGCCGGTGATCGTGCGCGAGACCAGGATGTCGTTGCCCGGCAGCGCACCCACGCGGCGCAGCACCGACATGACCTCGGTGTCCTTCTGCAGCTCCTCGGCGATGCGGCGCACGACGACGCGCGACGGCTCGGCGGTGCCGGCCACCTGCGGCAGCGGCAGCACGCCGTCGAGGAAGGAGTTGACCATGCCGTGCGGGTCGCCGAGCTCGGCCAGGCCGGGGATCGGGTTGCCGTAGGGCGACTCGGTGGGGTGCTCGAGCAGCTCGATGAGCCGGCGCTCGACCTGCTCGGACATGACGTGCTCCCAGCGGCACGCCTCCTCGTGGACGTACTCGATCTCCAGACCGATGACGTCGGTGAGCAGGCGCTCGGCCAGCCGGTGCTTGCGCATCACCCGCGTGGCCAGCTGACGGCCGCGCTCGGACAGCTCCAAGTGGCGATCGCCGCCCACGGTGAGCAGGCCGTCGCGCTCCATGCGGGCCACCGTCTGCGACACCGTCGGACCGCTCTGGTGCAGGCGCTCGGCGATGCGCGCGCGCAGCGGGACGATGCCCTCCTCCTCGAGCTCGAAGATGGTGCGCAGGTACATCTCGGTGGTGTCGATCAGGTCGCTCACGCCCCCCATTGTGTCGCATCGGTGGGCGACGCCCCGAACCCGTGTCCGCGGCTCGTCTGGCGCCGGCGGGCGTGACCGGCCAGAGTCGTGGCGTGCCCTCCAGCGTCCTGTGGTTCCGCCGCGACCTGCGGCTCGGCGACAACCCCGCCCTGCTGGACGCGATCGCCGCCGCGGACGGTCGCGTCGTCCCGCTCTTCGTGCTCGACGACACGCTCTGGGGCCCGGCCGGACCGGTCCGCCGCGCGTACCTGGCGGCGTCCCTGCGCGACCTGTCCGAGCGGGTCGGCGGCCTGCACGTCGTGCACGGCGACCCGGTCACCGAGGTGCCGAGGGTGGCCCGCGCCGCCGGCGCCTCGAGCGTCCACGTGGCGGCCGACTTCGGGCCGTACGGGACGCGACGCGACGAGGCGGTCGAGCGGGCGCTCGCCGACGACGGCGTCGCGCTCGTGCGCACCGGCTCGCCGTACGCGGTCGCGCCGGGCCGGCTCACCACCAAGGGCGGCACGCCGTTCAAGGTGTTCACGCCGTTCCACCGGGCCTGGACCGAGCACGGCTGGCGCTCCCCCGCGCAGGACGTCGACCCGGACACCGTCGAGTGGGTCTCGCCCGCTGGACGCACGCACGCGATCCCCGACGCCCCGGTCCCGTCCGGCACCGACCTGCCGGACGCCGGGGAAGCGGCGGCCCGGCGGCAGTGGCGGACCTGGCTCGACGCCCACGTGCGCGACTACGACGACACCCGCGACGTCCCGGCCCTCGTGCGGGGCACGTCCCGCATGTCGGTGCACCTGAAGTGGGGCGAGATCCATCCGCGGACGATGCTCGCCGACCTCGCCCCGCTGCGGTCCCGCGGCGCCGGCGCGTACGTCCGCCAGCTCGCGTGGCGCGACTTCTACGCCGGCGTCCTGCGCGAGCGTCCCGACTCGGCCCGCGACTACTACGACCGCCGCTTCGCGCACATGGAGTACGACGAGCCCGGCGGCGACCTCGACGCCTGGCGCGACGGGCGCACGGGCATCCCGATCGTCGACGCCGGCATGCGCCAGCTGCTCGCCGAGGGGTGGATGCACAACCGCGTGCGGATGATCACCGCCAGCTTCCTGGTCAAGGACCTGCACCTGGAGTGGCAGCACGGGGCCCGGCACTTCCTGGGCCACCTCGTGGACGGCGACCTGGCCAACAACCAGCACGGCTGGCAGTGGGTGGCCGGCTGCGGCACCGACGCCGCGCCCTACTTCCGGGTGATGAACCCGGTCTCGCAGGGCAAGAAGTTCGACCCCGACGGCGCGTACGTCCGGCGCTGGGTGCCCGAGCTGGCCGACGTGCCGCGGGCGTTCGTCCACGAGCCGTGGGAGATGCCCGAGCCACCGGCGGACTACCCGCCGCCGCTGGTCGACCACGCGGCCGAGCGGCGCGAGGCGCTGGCCCGGCTGGCCGCCCTGCGTGACCGGTAGGTTCGCGCCATGGTGACGATCTCGGCTCAGTTCAACGGACCGGACGGCTCGGGCAACGGCGGCTACGTGAGCGGCCTGCTCGCCCGGGCGCACGCGACGGACCGGCCGGTCACGGCCACCCTGCGCGTCCCGCCGCCGCTCGGCGCCCCGCTGACCTGGGAGCACGCCGACGGCCTCACCCGGCTGCTCACCCACGGCGGCACCGTGGTCGGCGAGGCCACCGACGGCGCGTTCGTCCGGGACGTCCCGCCGGCGCCCACCGGCGAGCAGGTCGAGGCCGGGCTGGCGGCGTACCCCGGCTTCCACCACCACCCGTTCGACCGCTGCTTCACCTGCGGCACCCAGCGCGGCGAGGGTGACGGCCTGCGCCTGTTCACCGGGCCGGTCGGCGACGGCCTGGTCGCCGGCCCCTTCCACGCGCACGAGGCGTTCGCCGAGCCGGACGGCACGCTGGGCCTGCCCGTCGCGTGGGCGGCGCTCGACTGTCCCGGCGGCTGGGCGGCTGACTTCTCCCAGCACGTGATGGTGCTCGGCCGCATGACCGCGCAGGTCCTCGAGCCGCTGGTCGCCGGACGCTCGTACGCGTCCGCCGGACGTCTCGCCGAGCGGTCCGGCCGCAAGTTCCTCACCGACACCGCGCTGTACGACGACGCCGGCACGCTCGTGGGCCGGGCCGAGCAGGTCTGGATCGAGGTCGACCCCGCCCGCTTCGCCTAGAGCTGCACGTCGCCGATGAGCGGAGACGTCGCGGCGCGCCGGCGCACCACGACGTCCCGCTCGAGCGAGGCGAGATCCGGCGCGGCGACGCCCGGACGACGTCCGCCCAGCACCCGCACCAGCAGCGGCGGCACCGCCAGCGAGGCGACCGCCACGAGCACGAGCCAGCCCGCGCGACCGGCGACGTCGCTCAGCGCCTCGCCCACGACCCCGGCCAGGCTGCCGCCGCCCACGTAGACGGTGGCCCAGAGCGCCGAGCCGGACAGCGAGGCGGCCAGGAACCGCGGGTACGTCAGGCCGGACGCGCCGGCAGCCGCGGGGGTCAGCGTCCGCACCACCGGCACCAGGCGGGTCAGCACGACGGCCGCGGCACCGTGCCGGCGCATCGTCGCCATCGCCCGGTCCAGGTGGTGCACGCCGACGCGCTCGACCACGCGGGTGCGGCGCAGCCGGTCGCCGTGGCGCCGGCCCAGCCCGTACCCGACGTGGTCGCCCAGGCAGGCGCCCACGGTCACGGCGGCACCCAGCGCCACGGCGGCCCACCCGCCGCCGGCCGTCGCGGCCAGCACCACGACGAAGGTCTCCCCCGGCACCACCGCACCGAGGCCGAGCCCGGACTCGGCGAAGGCGGCCGCCAGGGCCAGAAGCAGGACCGTCAGCTCGTCCACCACGTCCCCAGGCTGCGCCGCGCGCGTGTCGGGGGCGCCAACCCGCCGCGTCGTGCGGGTGAACGGACGGACGTGCAGGCCGTGGCGGCCCGTGCTGGTGTGGAGGCATGACCGCCACCGACGTCGCCGCCCGCACCGACCGTCGCTCGCCGCGGCCCTGGCTCGTCCTCGCCGGCCTGCTCGTGGCCACTGCCGTCGTCGCCGCGCTCGGGTCGTGGGCCAACGCCGGCGAGACGACCGGCTGGTACCAGGACGCCGAGAAGCCGCCGTGGAACCCGCCCAGCTGGGTCTTCGGGCCGGTCTGGACCGTGCTCTACGCCGCGATGGCCGTCGCGGCGTGGCTGGTCTGGCGGCGCGGCGGCCCGCTCGGGCTCTGGTGGGCCCAGCTCGCGGTGAATCTCGTCTGGAGCCCGGTGTTCTTCACGCTGCAGTGGCTCTGGCCCGGGCTCGTCGTCATCCTCGCCCTCGACGTGCTCGTGGCCCTGTGCGTGTGGCGCTTCCGCCGCTGGTCGGCGGCGGCCGCGTGGCTGATGGTGCCGTACCTGGCCTGGACGCTCTATGCCACGACGCTGAGCGCCGCGATCGCCGTCCTGAACTGACCGCGGACACGGCGACGGGGACGGCCGAGGCCGTCCCCGTCGCTCGCCGGACGCTCAGCCCTGGGCCTGCTGGTACACCGCCTGCACCACGCTGCCCAGGTACGGACCGAACATCCGGTCGCTCTGCGGTCCGAGGTTGTACTTGAAGGAGTTGACCGAGGTCAGCGTCCCCAGGCCGCTCGCCTCGTCGTACCCGCTGAACCACGGGCCGCCCGAGGAGCCGCCGGTCATGTCGCACACCAGGCCCTGGTCCTGGCTGCCGCCGTAGGTGTCCTGCGCGACGGTGCCATGGCACCAGGCCAGCTCCTCACCGTCGTACGGCGCCGCGGCCGGGTAGCCGAAGGCGTACGTGTAGGCGCCGCGGGCCAGGTTGAAGCCCACGCCCTGCGCGCCCACGGCATCGGCGAGCGTCCGGCCGCCGGACGGGCCGACCACCGCGTAGCCGACGTCGTAGTCGAGGTCGCCCTGGTCGGCCCACTGCGTGGTGGTGAGCAGCTCGGTCGCCGCGAACTGCCCGTACGGCGCGGCGCCGCGGTCGTAGGCCGGGACGAAGGTGAAGTTGGTGGCGAAGTCGCCGGGGCCCTCGTTGAGGCAGTGCCCGGCGGTCTGCACGAGGCTCTCGTTCGCGGCCTGCGTCGAGCTGCCCGAGCAGACGTAGTCGCTGCCGCCCAGGGTGAAGAAGACCTTGCCGGTCGTGCGCACCACGGTGCCGCCCCCGGTGTACAGGCCGCCGTCGAGGTCGGCGTGCTGCTTCGGCCGGGCCGCGGCCGCCCGTCCGCCGACCACCGTCGGCTCGCCCTTCGCCACGGCCCGCTCGGGCGCGGCCGCCTTGCGCCGCGCGGCGTCGCGCACCAGCACGTCGGCGTCCTGGGCCCGGCGCATGCGCTCGGGCGTCCAGTAGCTCTCGGTCCGGTCCTGCGCCGCGGCGCTCACGGTGGTGCGCTCGACGACCCCGGACGCCGACGACGGTGCCGCGGTGGCGGTGGCCTGGCCGGCGAGACCGGCGGCGACGAGCGCCCCCAGCCCGACCGCCGAGGCGATGGTGCGACGGATCATGAGTTCCCCCTAGCTCGGAATGAGTACCTCGACGCTAGGCAGGTCCGGCGGCCGAAGTGCAGTCTTGACTTCCACCGCCGGAGTAGTTAGTTCGGGCTAGTCCGTATAGCCCGAACGGGTCAGGGTGCGAGCCGGGTCCGGTCCCAGCCGCCGGCCGTCCGGGTGAAGACGACCCGGTCGTGCAGCCGGCTCTCGCGGCCCTGCCAGAACTCCATCCGGCCCAGCACGACGCGGTAGCCGCCCCAGTCGTCCGGGCGCGGCACGGGCCGTCCCTCGTACGCCTGCTCGGTCTCGGCGACCAGCCGCTCGAGCTCGCCGCGACCGGCCAGGACGCGCGACTGCGGCGAGGCGACCGCACCGACCTGCGCGCCCCGCGGACGCGAGGCGAAGTAGGCATCGGAGTCGGCCGGGTCGAGCCGCTCGACCCGGCCCTCGATGCGCACCTGGCGCTGCAGCGGGTGCCAGAGCATGACGGCCGCGGCGCGCGGGTTGCGCTCCAGCTCGTCGCCCTTGCGCGAGGTGTAGCGGGTGAAGAACACCGCCCCCCGCTCGTCGAAGTCCTTGAGCAGCACGATGCGCGCGGACGGGACGCCGTCGGGCGTGGCCGTGGCGACGGTCATCGCGTTCGGCTCGGGCACGCCGGCCTCGACCGCCTCGTCCAGCCACCGCCGGAACAGCGTCACCGGGTCGTCCCCGGCGGCCTGCTCGTCCAGTCCCTCGCGGGCGTACTCGGTGCGCATCTGCGCGAGCCTGACATCCACGGGGACACGGTACGACCGGGCAGGGCATGATGAGCCCATGACTGAAGTCCACCACGGCCTCGAGGGCGTGATCGCGTTCGAGAGCGAGATCGCCGAGCCCGACAAGGAAGGGTCTGCGCTGCGCTACCGCGGCGTCGACATCGACGACCTCGTCGGCCGCGTGCCGTTCGAGAAGATCTGGGGCCTGCTGGTCGACGGCGCCTACGAGCCCGGCCTGCCGCCCGCGGAGCCGTTCCCCATCCCCGTGCACTCGGGCGACATCCGCGCCGACGTGCAGAGCGCCATCGCGCTGACCGCGCCCGCGTGGGGCATGAAGCAGCTGTACGACATCTCCGACGAGCAGGCCCGCGACGACCTCGCCCGCACCGCCGTCATGGTGCTGTCGTACGTCGCCCAGGCCGCGCGCGGCGTGGGTCAGCCGTTCGTGCCGCAGAGCGAGATCGACAAGTGCTCCACGATCACCGAGCGCTTCCTGACCCGCTGGCGCGGCGAGGTGAACCCCGACCACGTCAAGGCAATCGACGCCTACTGGGTCTCGGCCGCCGAGCACGGCATGAACGCCTCGACGTTCACCGCCCGCGTCATCGCCTCCACCGGCGCGGACGCCGCGGCCGCCCTGTCGGGCGCCGTCGGTGCCATGTCGGGCCCGCTGCACGGCGGCGCCCCGGCCCGCGTGCTGACGATGATCGAGGAGGTCGAGCAGCTCGGCGACGCGCGCGCGTACGTCAAGAAGCTGCTCGACGGCGGCGAGCGCCTCATGGGCTTCGGCCACCGCGTCTACCGCGCCGAGGACCCCCGCGCCCGCACCCTGCGCCGCACGGCCAAGGAGCTCAACGCTCCCCGCGCCGAGGTCGCTGAGGCGCTCGAGCAGGCCGCCCTGGCCGAGCTGCGCGAGCGTCGTCCTGACCGCGTGCTGGAGACGAACGTGGAGTTCTGGGCGGCCATCGTCCTGGACTACGCGCAGATCCCGCCGCACATGTTCACCGCGATGTTCACCTCCGCCCGCACCGCCGGCTGGAGCGCGCACATCCTGGAGCAGAAGCGCACCGGACGCCTCATCCGCCCGTCGTCGATCTACACCGGCCCGGCGTCGCGCGCCGCGGACGAGGTCGACGGCTGGAACCCGGACTGGGCCCACGCCTGACCCGCTGAGCCACCACGGCCCCGGACCCGCGAGGGTGCCGGGGCCGTCGTGCGTCCGGCTCAGTGCTGTCGAAGACGACGCCGGACGCGGCCGACTCGCGCTCGCACACGAGACAGACGGGTCGGGCGGTGTCCAGCGCGCGCATCGGCCAGGCGGGCCTTGAGCTCGCGGATGCGCTCGTTCTTGGAGCGGAGCTTCGCAGCGGTCGCGCGGAGCCGCTCCTGGCTGGCGCGCAGACGGTCGGCCGAGGCTCGCAGCTCGGCTCCACGCTGGTCCGCCAGCAGGAACGTGCGGTCCAGCCCATCCAGGATCGAGCGCTGCGCCGATGCTCCGCACTGCCCCCGCAGCTCCGGCAGGTCGACGGCCTCGCCCGTCGTGCACAGCCACACGGTCTCAGCCGGGTCGATGCCGAGGGCCTCGCACTCGAGCGGGTCGTACAGGTCACTCATCACGATCGCGGTGACCGTGAGTCCTGACTCCTGCAGGCGGTCCTCGAAGTCTTCACCGTAGAAACGGACGTGATCAGCCTGGCCGAACCGCTCGAGTCGCACCTCCACCGGGGCGGACGGGTCCTCGTCCGTCGGGACACCGACCTTGCGCGGCACCTGCACGAGGGCGAGCCCGCCGTCGGCGAGGACGCGGGCGAGGTCACGCATGGCGGTCCGATCGTCCGGGATGTGCTCCAGGACGTGGAAACAGATGACCAGGCCGACACTGGAGTCGGGCAGCGGGATGTCGGTCAGGCTGGCCTGGACGTTCACCGCCCGCTTGTCGGCCGCGGGGTCGAAGTCCATGCCGAGGTAGCGGCTGCCCGCGTCGCCGGCCGTCGCCCGGATGATCTCCGAGGTCACGGGCGTCGGCGCGACGTCCAGCACGAGGCCCCGCGCCGCGTGCTTGGCCGTTGCTGGGAGCAGCCCGACCAGGGCACGATGCCGCTCCAGACTGCCGCAGTGGCGGCACGCGGCCAAGGGACGTCCGCCTGGCCCGGGGTTGAGCCGGCCGACTCCTTGACAAGCTGGGCAGACGATCGATCCTGGCGTGGGCATCCAGCCTCCGGCGGTCTTGAACGGCGGCGCCCGGACCGAGGTCTAGCAGGCGTGGTAGCCGATCGTAGCCTGTTCCTCCGCTGACAGGACGGCACCGCCACGGTTGTCGAGGTTGCGGAGCGGATAGGCAGGGTCCGTCCGGGCCAGGAACTCGCGGATGCCGTCGAACATCTCTGGGAAGCGCTGCTCGCACAACGTCAACAGGTGATCGGTGCCCAGGAAGTAGGGGTCGTACCGCAGCGTGTCGAACTTGACCAGCGGGAGGCGACCGTCGGCCAAGGCCGCATCGGCATATGCGACGGCAGGGTTGAACGGCGTTCCGATGGGCGGGATCGACTGGCCCGTGCGCCCCAGGGCGACATCCCGCTGCCGCCGCTTGCGCTTGTACCACGCGTCCCGCCGCCAGGCGAGGTCCTCCTCGGCTGCCGTGGGCCGGAAGTACGGCTCACCGACGAACCCCGCGGCGTCGAGGGCGCCGCTCAGCCCCACCTCCTGGTTGTAGATGGCCTCCACGCGCGTGGCAGCCGGGCGCATCCGGCGCCAGAACTCGGTGAACGCGCGCGACTGCAGCACCGGCGCGCGCATCACCAGGAAGAAGCTCTGCAGGTGGCGGGTGATCTGGTCGCTGAGCGTCACCCCCCAGTACTCGACGGGGCGGCCGTCCATCTCCGCGAACATGTGCCCCGGATCGCGCAACATTCCTACGTAGGTGTCGTTGGTCAGGACCACCTCGTCGAAGCCGTGCGACAGCCGCGCGTCCAGGACCGTCTTCCAGCCGAGGAAGTCCTGTCCGACGTTCTCTCGTTCGACGACGTCGGCGAACGGCGTGACCTGGATCCGCGCGTCGGCCTGCAGCGGCGAGGTCGTCACCAGCACGACCTCGTCGCAGACCTCCGACATCTGCTTGAGAAGACGCACGACATGTGGTCCGGCGAGTCCGTCAGGGTCCCAGTGGGCTACGGCGGCGAGTCGGCGCACGGTCAGTCCTGTTCCTGATCGGGGAGCATGGTCAGGACCCGCTCGCGCAGGGCCCTCACGACCGTCGACGTTCCCCGCGACTGCAGCAGGGCGTGACGAGCGTCGTCGTCGAGCCGGGGCTCGTGGTCGGACCGCAGCATCGCGACGAGCTCCTCGTAGGACCCGAAGCTCTGCACGCCGCTGGCCCACGGCGTGGTCTCTGCGCCTAGGTTCGTGATCACGGCCCCCCGTACGGCGAGCGCATCGATCACGAGCGGGGACCAGAATCCTTCCACCACGGCGGCGTGGTCGTGCAGGACGACGACGTGTCGAGCCGAGCCGAGCAGCTCGGCCCACTCCGCCGGACCATCCGGCCACGGGAGCACCTCGGCGGGTGGACGCTCCTTGGGGTCGGCGCGTGTCAGTGCCGCGCGCCAGGTCTCTCCCACGACACGGAACGGCACGCCTGCGTCCTGCAGCGTTCGGACGACGAGCGGCGCGAGCTCGACCGAACCCACGACCAGCACCGGCTCGGCGCCCGGGGTGACGGTCGCCGGTGCCGGCCCACTGAGCGTGCCGGCCACCCAACCGCCCTCGAACGACACCGGTGGACGCGTGATCTCGGGGCTGATCCCACCCGGGCCGCCCTCGGTCGAGCCGATCGACAGGTCGCCTGCGCTCGCGTTGGCCGGGACGGTCCACGGCGCGGCATGGACCCACCGCACCCGGACGACCTCCTGCCCCTCGGGCATCGAGGCCTCCGGAACGAGCGCCAGGACGACGTCGTCCAGATAGCTCGCCGAGTGGTCCACCCGAGCGCTGGGCTTGATCACCGCGACGTCACCGCACGC
The DNA here is from genome assembly GCF_000312105.1 of Aeromicrobium massiliense JC14. Taxonomy (GTDB): domain Bacteria; phylum Actinomycetota; class Actinomycetes; order Propionibacteriales; family Nocardioidaceae; genus Aeromicrobium; species Aeromicrobium massiliense. Next base: position 12,455 of record NZ_HE978637.1, on the reverse strand, counting down.
CTCGATGGCATCGACCAGCGCCGCGCTCCAGGCGCGCACCCAGTCGGAGGGGTGCTCGCCGACGAGCAGGAGCCAGCGCAACGACCCGGCGGCCCGCTCAGGCCGGTGCACGACCGGCCGGACCGGGTCGAGCGGCGCGTCGTCGACCGTCCAGTGCGTGGCCTCCCATCCCCATCGCCGCCAGAACGAGGCCGGGGTGGCCCGCACGGAACCGGCGTGCCGCTCGCGGAAGACTCGCCGGGTCGCATGTCGGTCCTCGCCGCCGCGCGGTGCCACGGGCACGTGCATGCGCGCGTCGCGCACGAGGACGAGCCCGACGTCGGGCTGACGCGCACGCCAGCGCAACGACAGGTCGGCGAGCTCGAGCTCGTCGCGCATGAGCGGATCGAGCCCGTCGAGCTCGAGCAGCGCGGCGGCACGGAGGGCGACCGCGGAACCGCTCAGGGCGGCCAACGGCGTCCGCGACTCCAGCACCTCCAGGTCACCGACCGGATGCCCGGCGAGCAGCTGCGCCGGGACGGCCTCACGGCGGGCGAAGACCGAGCCCGCCGTGACGACCACCGAGTCGTCGCCGCGCACGACGACCGGCTGCGCGGCGTCCGCCCCGGCCTCCAACGCCTCGATGAGGGCCGGCACTGCCGACGGTCGCGGCACCACTCCGCCGTCGAGCAGCACCACGTGCTCACCCGTCGTATGGGCGGCGCCCACCGATGCGGCGGTCGCGAAGGCCACCGGACGCTGGTGCCGCAGGTACCGCACGTTCGACGCGCCGGCGACCAGGGAGAGGGTGCGTGCCAGGATCTCCCGCCCCCGCGACACGTCCACCACCACGATCTCGTGGTCGACGCCCCGAAGGGACGACGCGACCGCGCGCATCGCCCGCAGCACCGTCAGCGGACGGTCGTTCGCGGTGACGACGACGCTCACCCGACCCTGGACCCGCGGAACGCGGCGTGCCGCTTCCCAGTCGACGACGTGCCGCTGGTGCACCACGTCGTTCCAGGCCATCGGCTCACGGACCGAGATCCGGTCCTCGGCCGAGGAGTCGTTCGTGTACGCGACACCGACCACCGGCACATGGACCAGGTCCGTGTGCACCGACAGGCGGAGCACGAGGTCGTAGTCGACGGCGCGACGCAGGCCCTCGTCGAAGCCCCCGACCGTGCGGAGCAGGTCGGTGCGCACCACGAGGACGTTGAGGTCCACGTGGTTGTCACGCAGCAGGATCTCCCGCGTCAGTGAGGCGACGCACCGGAACTCCGAGCCCTTCGCGGTGCGCTGCTCGAGCGTCCCGTAGGCCGCTGTCAGCCCACCGTCGCTCATCACCGCCACCATCGCCTTGAGGAAGCCGGGCTGCCACACGTTGTCGGAGTCCAGGAACGCGACGTAGGCGCCACGCGCGTGGGCGATGCCGGCGTTCCGAGCCGCGCTCACGCCCTCGTGCGGCCGGCTGACCAGGCGCACACGTTCGTCACGGGCGGCGAGCGCGCGCACGACGACCGCGGTGTCGTCGTCGGATCCGTCGTCGACGACGACAGCCTCCCAGTGCGGCCATGTCTGAGCCTGGACCGACTCGATCGCGCCACGCAGCGAGGCGGCGCGGTTCCAGGACGCGATCACGACAGACACGAGCGTGCTGTCGTCCCGCGGCGTCGGCGGGAGGTCGGGAAGGACGTGGCTGTCCGGCAGGGACGTGACCAGCGCGGGGATGCGAAGTCGCGAGATGTCGGTCCACAGCCGGCTGCTGCGCGTCCACGACGGCAGGACGTCCCCCCAACGCACGATCCGGCGGCCCTCGAGGGTGACCAGCGGCAGCATCGTGTCGTCGCCGAGAGTCGCGGCCAGATGGGCCAGGGGCCCGTACGGGTGGTCCAGCGCCTCCGGGTGGTCACGCAGCCAGAACGCCAGGTCCCACCCAGGGTGCGGGGACCTGCTCCAGAGCTTCCTGCGGCGCAGATAGGTCCCGAACGGGGTCGAGCGGTCCAGCACCTTGCGCACGGTGGTGGGGTCGAACAACGGATGGGGTGCCAGTCCTGCCTCGGCTCCCTCCGCCAGGTAGTGCGCCACGGCGTCCTCGAGCGTGGAGAACGCGGCGCCGGCCTCACCGGCGTACCAGCTCACGTCGAACGCCCCGGACTCCAGCATGACCTGCGCGTCCCGCCGCGAACGCTGCGCCCGGACGGGCACGGCGGTCGGCGCCGCCGGAGGAGCCGGCGTCGGGCGGATCCGGCCGTGCACGGAGCTGATCCGCTTTCTCATGCTGTCGGGCTTTCTGCAGAGGAGCTGGCTCGGCTGACGCCGAGGTTGGGAGGTCGGAGGGCCGTCGTCACATTACACGTCGCCACGTGGGGCGGGACCCGGACCTGCCACCCGGAGGGAATGGTCCACCTCACGCTGGTCCAGGACGTCGGCCAGCAGCGTGCGGGCGCGGGCGTCGAACGAGTGGTGCTCTGCGACGGCACGAGCGTTCGCCCGGCGGGCTTCGTCGTCGGGCCAGCGGGCGCACGCGGGGTCGAGCAGCGTCGACAGGTCGTCCGCCGTCCGATAGACCTGGACGGATCCGCCGAACAGCGCGTCGAGCCCCTCGACCGCGTCGCTCACCACCCGCGCGCCGGCGGCTACGGCGTCGAACAGGCGATTCGAGACGAAGCCTTCGACCGCCATGTCACGCCAGTGGTCGTTGAGCACCACGTCAGCCCCGCGGTACGCCGCCGGCAGCTGCTCGTTGGGCAGGAGCTCGGCCCGCACGAGCTGCGGATCGATGAGGCCGTCCCAGTCTCGACCGAACACGGTGAGGTCGGCCCCCGCGGCGACCGCGTCGCGCACGACCGGGCGGAAGACCTTCCGCGAGTTGCCGACGAACAGGACGCCCAGGCCGGCGGTCGCGGCACCCTGGGGCGAGAAGCGGTCTGGATCAGTGGCCTGGAGCAACGGCCGCACCGACACGCCGCTGCGCGTCGTCGCTCTGTCCGCCCAGGAGCGGCTGGCCGCATAGATCCGGTCGAAGCCCGACCGCAGCTCGTCGTCGCTCACGTCGTCGGGATGGCTGATGACCCACAGGAGGTTGGTCGCGCCCGGCTGCGGCGAGACCCGATCGAGTCCTCGGAGGGTCAACGTCACGTCGTCGAGGTAATCCGAGGCCGGCCGGACGTGCACCTCACGCCGATCGACCACCACCTGCTGGCCGTAGCGGCGCAAGGCCCGCGCAAGGTCGGCCGCGAAGTGGGTGTCACCCCACGCCTCCCCCAGCGGGCCTGCGGGGGCCGCGATCTTGATCGACCAGCGCAGACTGGGCAGGCCCGCGGCGGGGCCGTCCTGCACCGTGGCCCGCGGACGACTCAGGATCGTGCGCACGGACGTGCGTCGCCGGCTGGCCGGCAGCCCGCCGTCCACCAGCCGTTGCGCGACGGCGAACCCAGCCTGCTGCCACGGCCGGTCGTCCGGCCCCGGCAGCTCGGCACCCCAGCGCGCCAGGAACCGCAGCCGGTTCGGCTCGATCCGGTCCATCCGGCCCGGTGTCTTGCTCTCGGCGTGCACGACGCGGGATGCAGGAACCGTCACGAAGGCACCGGGCTGCTGCTGCGCGACACGCAGGCACAGGTCCACGTCCTCCATGCCGTTCACGAACACGGGGTCGAACCCGCGCGCGCTGACGACGGTCTGCGCACGCATCATGAGGCACGCGGCCGTGGCGGCCCGGAATCGCAGGTCGATCTCCGGCACGAGGTCCTCGACGGGATGCCCGGCCAGGAAGTGCGACGCGACCGTGTGAGGCCCGTGGAACACGGTGCCGGCCGTCTGGATCGTGCCGTCGGGATACAGCAGCAGGGACTGCGTGCCCAGCACGCCTGGCTCCGCGAGGGCGGCCACGAGGGGCTCGAGCCAGTCGGGCTGAGCGACGGTGTCGTTGTTCAGGAACACGACCGTCTCACCCGTCGACCAGACGGCACCGAGGTTCGAGCCTGTCGCGAAGTTGGTGTTGACCGGCACGTGCCGCACCACCACCCGGTCGTCGCCGGCAAAGGTCGCGGCCAACGTCAGCGCGACGTCGGGGGCCGAGCCGTTGTCGACGATGACGACCTCCATGTCACCACTGCCGTGGGCGAGGGCGCTCGCCACGGCCGTCGTGGTCATCTGCCAGTCCCGGTACGTCGGCACCACGAGCGACACGCGGTCCGCGACCCGCGTGGGCAGCTCGTCGGCGGCGCCGGCCCAGTCCACGATGCGCTGCGCACGCACGACGTTCTCGTCGGTGGACGTCCACCCGCGAGGGGCCGGTTCCCGTCCCAGGTCGCGCCCACGCACGCCGATGAACGGTGCGAAGGTCAGGCTGTCGCCGAGTCGCAGCAACAGCTCCCACCCTCGCTGGTCGCCGGCGGTCTCGGCGAATCCCGCCCGCACGAGCTCAACACGACGCACCAGCACGCCGCTGAGCGGGCGCGCCCGGTGCCAGACGCGGTGCTCGGCCAGCGGCAGCGGGCCGACTGTCGCGCCCGCCGCCTCGTCATGGATCGCAGCGTAGGCACCCACGCCGTCGCCCGCCGCCGTGACGAGTCCGCACAGCAGGTCGGGGTGCCACGACTCCTGGGGCTGCCACACCATGACGAAGTCCTCCGCCGCGGTCGCCGCGACCGCGGCGAGGCGAGTCCCGACGTCGCGGGCGGCCGTCTCGACCCACTCCACCCGGTGGCCGGCCGTCCGAGGTTCGATCTCGACCCTTGAGCCGGCCTCCGGCTCGACCGCCACTCGTAGCACCACGTGCTCGTGGGTCTGGTCCAGGACGCTGCGCAAGGTCTTGATCGTGCCCGCGTCCCAGTCATGGGCGTCCAGCAGCACGGCGACCGATGCCGTGGACGAGCACCGGGTAGGGGAACCGGCGGCGACGGCCCACGCGGCGACGGTGCTCACGGTGCGCGGGCCGGCCAGACCCAGCTCGTCGGCCGTCGCCATCATCGTCGCGCGCAGCGTGCCGAACCGGGCCGGGCGGACGCCGGATCCTGGCGTCGGGACCGTCATCGTGTCGTCGTCGGCCTCCTCGAGGAAGTGGGCCAGCGGTCCGCTCCGGTGCTCGAGCGCCTCGGGGTGGGCGAGCACGTACTCGCCCAGGTCCAGGTGAGGACCAGCCGCGCCCCTCGACTGGCCGGCTCGCAGGAGCTGGCTCAGCAGCAGGGTGCCCCGGGCGCCACTCGTGCGGCGATACCACTCACCGACGAAGATCGGGGTGAGGGACAACCCGTCGGCCTCTCCTTCCTCGAGGAAGTGCCATGCGGCCGCCCGGCCGCTCGGGAACGTCCGTCCGACCTGTCGCTCGTAGAACTCCCGGTCCACCACTCCCGAGCGCAGGATCGCGCGCAGCGCCTTGGCCTGCTTCTCCCGTCGCACGACGAAGTCGGCCCAGGAGCGTCCTTCGACCTTCGGAGTGGGCTGAGCGGCGCGGGCACGGTCCAGGTAGGCGCCGACCGGCCCTCCAGGATGGTCGACGCTGTCCGGGACGGCAGCGACGAAGCCGACGTCGTCGAACCAGCGACGAACCGGTAGCGTGCGCGCGGATCCGTCCAGGACCGCCTCACGGACGGCCTCAGGGCGGAGCACCGCCGTCTCGGTCAAGGGGTTCGGTCGCAGACCCTCGGCGGCGCCGCGAGCCAGGAAGTGCGCCACCGCCTCGTCAGCCGTCATCCCTCGACCGACCTGCAGCGCGTAGTACCACGGGTCGAACAGTCCACCGGCCAGGACGGCCCGCGTCTCCGTCGATGTCGCAGCGGGCCGTTCGCGGCGCCCCGGTGCCCTTCGTCGCACGGCGCCCATGAGGCGCTGTGGGCTCAACGAGCTCACGTCCTCCCCCTCTCGTCGGTTCCGGGGGCACGATACCGGCGTCCGGCACGGGGAGGTGGCCCCTCCGTCTCGCTAGTCGTCCCAGGCGGCGATGATGCGGTCGGCCGCCGTGGCCGCCGGCATGCGTCCGGCCAGCACCTCGGCCCGCACCTCGTCGCGCACGCGGGCGACCTCCGGGTCGCTCGCCAGCCGCTGCTCGAGCTCGTCGCGCACCAGCGCCCAGGCGAAGTCGAGCTGCTGCTGGGCCCGTTTCTCGCACAGCCCGGCAATGCCGAGGAACTCGCGGTGCCTCAGCACGCGCTGCCACACGGTGTCGATGTCGGTGCCCTCGACCGCCGAGCAGGTGAGCACCGGCGGCACCCACCCCTGGCCGCCGGCGTGGACGAGCCGCAGCGCGCCGGACAGCTCCTTGGCCGCGGCCCGCGCCTCGGTGACGCGCTCGCCGTCGGCCTTGTTGACCGCGATGACGTCGGCGATCTCCAGGATGCCCTTCTTGATGCCCTGCAGCTGGTCGCCGGTGCGCGCGATGGTGAGGAACAGGAACGAGTCGACCATCCCGGCCACGGTGATCTCGGACTGGCCGACGCCCACGGTCTCGACCAGCACCGCGTCGTAGCCGGCCGCCTCGAGCACGGTGATCGCCTGGGCGGTGGCGCGCGCGACGCCGCCGAGCGTCCCCGCCGTCGGCGACGGGCGGATGTACGCCTGCGGGTGCGCCGAGAGCTGCGCCATCCGGGTCTTGTCGCCGAGCACCGAGCCGCCGGTGCGGACGCTGGACGGGTCGACCGCGAGCACGCCGACCTTCTGCCCGCGCCCGACCAGGTGCATGCCCAGGGCCTCGATGAACGTGGACTTGCCGACGCCGGGCACGCCGGAGATGCCGACCCGCACCGCGCCCCCGGCGTCCGGGGTCAGGTCGGCCAGCAGGTCGCGCGCCAGCGCGCGGTGGTCGGCGCGGCGCGACTCGACCAGCGTGATCGCCCGCGACACCGCCGCCCGCTGCCCGGCACGGACCCCGGCGGCGAGCTCGGCGACGTCGATCGTCCGGGGCACGGGCTCAGTGCCCGAGCTGGTCGGCGAGCTTGTCGAGCAGGTCCAGGGCCGAGTCGGCGATGACCGAGCCGGGTGGGAACACCGCGGCGGCGCCCATCTCGAGCAGGGTCGGGACGTCGTCGGGCGGGATGACGCCGCCGACGACGATCATGATCTCCGGCCGGCCGAGCTCGGCCAGCGCGGACTTGAGCGCCGGGACGAGCGTGAGGTGGCCGGCGGCCAGCGACGAGACGCCCACGATGTCCACGTCCGCGTCCACCGCCTGCTGGGCGACCTCCTCGGGCGTGGAGAACAGCGGCCCGACGTCGACGGTGAAGCCCATGTCGGCGAACGCCGAGACGATGACCTTCTGCCCGCGGTCGTGCCCGTCCTGGCCCATCTTCGCCACCAGGATGCGCGGGCGACGGCCCTCGGCCTCCTCGAAGCGCTCGGTCTTCGCGATCACGGCCTCGACGTTGCCGGCGCCACCGGCCTCGGAGCGGTACACACCCGAGATCGTACGGATGACCGCCTGGTGGCGTCCGTACACCTTCTCCAGCGCGTCGGAGATCTCGCCGACCGTCGCCTTGGCCCGCGCCGCGTCCACGGCGAGCGCCAGCAGGTTGCCGTCGAGCGAGCCGTCACGGGACGCGCCACGCTCGGCGCTGTTCGTCAGGGCCTCCAGGGTGCGGCGCACCTCGTCGTCGTCGCGCTCGGCGCGCAGCCGCTCGAGCTTGGCCACCTGGGAGGCGTAGACGGCCTTGTTGTCGACCTTCAGCACCTCGAGCGGGTCCTCGTCGGCCAGCCGGTAGGTGTTGACGCCGATGACCGCCTGCTTGCCGGAGTCGATGCGTGCCTGGGTGCGGGCCGCGGCCTCCTCGATGCGCATCTTGGGGATGCCGGCCTCGATGGCCTTGGACATGCCACCGGCCTTCTCGACCTCCAGGATGTGCGCCCAGGCGCGGTTCGCCAGGTCGTGGGTGAGCTTTTCGACGTAGTACGAGCCGCCCCACGGGTCGATGACGTCGGTCGTGCCCGACTCCTGCTGCAGCAGCAGCTGGGTGTTGCGGGCGATGCGGGCGCTGAAGTCGGTCGGCAGCGCGATCGCCTCGTCCAGTGCGTTGGTGTGCAGCGACTGGGTGTGGCCCTGCGTCGCGGCCATCGCCTCGATCGCGGTGCGGCCGACGTTGTTGAACACGTCCTGGGCGGTGAGCGACCAGCCGGACGTCTGGCTGTGCGTGCGCAGGCTCAGGCTCTTGGGGTTCTTCGGGTCGAAGTCGCGCACCAGCCGGGCCCACAGGGCGCGGGCCGCGCGCAGCTTGGCGACCTCCATGAAGAAGTTCATGCCGATGGCCCAGAAGAAGCTCAGCCGCGGCGCGAAGGCGTCGATGTCCAGGCCCACGTCGAGCCCGGCGCGGATGTAGTCGACGCCGTCGGCCAGCGTGTACGCGAGCTCGAGGTCGTTCGTCGCCCCCGCCTCCTGCATGTGGTAGCCGGAGATCGAGATCGAGTTGAACCGCGGCATCCGCTGGGCCGTGAACGCGAAGATGTCGGAGATGATCCGCATCGAGGGCGCCGGCGGGTAGATGTAGGTGTTGCGGACCATGAACTCCTTGAGGATGTCGTTCTGGATGGTCCCGGCCAGCTGCTCGGGCTTCACGCCCTGCTCCTCGGCGGCCACGATGTAGAGCGCCAGCACCGGTAGCACGGCGCCGTTCATCGTCATCGAGACGCTCATCCTGTCCAGCGGGATGCCGTCGAACAGGGTGCGCGTGTCGTAGATCGAGTCGATCGCGACGCCCGCCATGCCCACGTCGCCGACGACGCGCGGGTTGTCGGAGTCGTAGCCGCGGTGGGTCGCCAGGTCGAAGGCGACCGACAGGCCCTTCTGCCCGGCGGCGAGGTTGCGCCGGTAGAAGGCGTTGGACTCCTCGGCGGTGGAGAAGCCCGCGTACTGACGGATCGTCCACGGCTGCGTCGTGTACATCGCCGGGTACGGGCCGCGCAGGAACGGCGTGAGACCCGGGTAGGTGTCGAGCGCGTCCAGGCCATCGACGTCGGCGGCCGTGTACAGCCCCTTCACGTCGATGCCCTCGGGCGACGCCCACGGCTGGTGGCCGGCGGTCGCGGCGGCCAGCGCCTCGGCGTCCGGACGCGGGGCCTGCTCGGGGTCGAGCGGCAGGCCGGCGAAGCTCTTCGGGATGCTCATGCGAGTGCCTCTCGGGTGCGGCGCAGGAAGGCCAGGGCGTCGAGCCCGGCGGCGGCGGAGTCGTCCAGCTTGGCGTCGACCGCGTCCGGCTTGCCGGCCAGGACGACGCGGGCCGCGCCCGCCTCGCGCAGCGCGGCGACCAGCGCGGCGCCCCACTCCCCGTAGGCGGCGTCGGTGCCGGCGAGCACGGCGACCGGCGGACGTCCGGCCTCGGCGTACGCGGCCACCACCGCCTCGGCGCCGTCGGTGGCCCCGGCGACGATGGCGTCGATGCCGCCCGCGGCAAGCAGGTTGCTGGCGAACGTCGCGCGCGCGGTGTGCTGCGCGACCGGGCCCATGGTGGCCAGGAAGACCGGCTGCCCGACCGGCTCGTCGCGCATCTGCTCGAACTCGGCGGCGTAGCGGTGCGGCTGAGGCCGGGTGGACGTCGCGGGGCGCCGCTCGGGCAGCTCCTCGCGCAGGTTCGGGAACTCGCTCACCCCGGTGATCGGACGCTTCCGGCGTGCCACCTGCAGCGCCCGGTCCGAGACCGTCGTGGCGATGCGGTCGCGCAGCAGGTCGAGTGCCGCCGGCACGCCGCCAGCAGCCTCGAGCTCGCCGAACAGCTCCCACGCCGCGCGGGCGAGGTCGTCGGTGAGCTTCTCGATCGCGTACGACCCGCCGGCCGGGTCGGTGACCGCACCGACGTGCGACTCCTCGATGAGCAGGCTGGACGTGTTGCGGGCGATGCGCCGGCTGAACGGCTCCGGCAGGCCCAGGCGCTCGTCGAACGGCAGCACCGTCACCGACTCCGCCCCGCCGACGCCGGCCGCGAACGCCGCGACCGTGGTGCGCAGCATGTTCACGTACGGGTCGTACTTCGTCATCATCGGCCGCGACGTGACCGCGTGCTGCGCCATGCCGCGGTGCTCCTCGGCGATGCCGCTGAGCTCGCCGACGCGGGCCCACAGACGGCGCGCGGCGCGCAGCTTGGCGATGGTCAGCAGCTGCTCGTCGGTGGCGGCCAGGCGGAACTCCAGCAGTCCGGCGGCGGTGTCGGTCTCGTGCCCGGTCGTGGAGTCGGCGTCGGTCAGCACCCGGAGGTACGCGACCCCTGCGGCCAGCACGTAGGCCAGCTCCTGGACGTCCGAGGCGCCCAGGTCGTGCGCGGCCGTGCCGTCGACGGTGATGGCCCGGACGCCGGCCCGCACCGCGAGGGAGGCGACCTCGTCGACGACGTCCAGCTCGGTCACGCCATGGCCACGCAGACGGTTGCCGATCGGGTCCGCGCCCAGCGAGGTGCCCTCGGCGGGCTTCACGCCCTTGTCGTCCAGCACCGCGACGAGGGCCTGGGCGGCGTCGACCGGCACGGTGGGCGCGTCGAGCACGACCGGGGCGAGGTCGAGGAAGACGGGCTCGAGCACCTGCGCCAGGTCACCGGGCGCGATCTCCCCCTCGCCGACCTGGAGCCACAGCGACGTGACGCCGTTCTCGAGGTCGGTCACGACGTGGTCGGTGGTGGTCCGCGGCTCCGGGTCGGCGAAGCAGGCGCGGACGTCCCAGGCGTCCTCGGGAGCCTTCACCCGGGCGCCGCGCGTGTACGGCGCCTGGCCCGGCAGTCCCGGGTCGGTCAGCCGGGCGACCAGGTCGGCGGTGCCGAGCGGCGTGACCGCGATGCCGTCCACGGTGCTGGTCGACAGCCGGCCCCACACGTCGGCGTCGGGCGCGCCCTCGCCCAGGCGGCCGGACTTCCGCAGCACCGCGGCCGTGGCCTTCTCCCACTCCTCGCGAGTGTGCTGCGCGCCCTCGGCGAGCGGGATCTCCAGGGCGTCGGCGTCGACGGGGGGTTCGGGGACCATAGCGGCATCGTACGGAGCGTCCCGCGCGTCGGCATGTGAGGTAGTCCACTGCGGCCGCCTGCGAGAATGGCCGCGTGCAGATCCCCACCGAGCTCCTGCCCGCCGACGGTCGCTTCGGCTCCGGACCCTCCAAGGTGCGCCCCGAGGCTTTGGCCGCACTGGCCGCCACCGGGACGACGTTGATGGGCACCTCCCACCGGCAGGCACCCGTCCGCGGTCTCGTCGGCAGCATCCGCGCCGGGCTGGCCGAGCTGTTCTCCCTCCCCGACGGCTACGAGGTCGTGCTGGGCGTTGGTGGCTCGCACGCCTTCTTCGACGCCGCCACCTTCGGGCTGGTGCGCGACAAGGCGCAGCACCTCGTCCACGGCGAGTTCACCCGCAAGTTCGCCACCGCGACCCAGCGGGCACCGTTCCTCGCGGACCCGACGGTCATCGAGTCGGACCCGTCCACCCACCCCGCGCCGGTCGCGGAGGCCGGGGTGGACGTCTACGCCTGGGCGCACAACGAGACGTCCACCGGCGTGATGGTGCCGGTGGGCCGCGTCCCGGGCGCTGACGACGACGCCCTCGTGCTCGTCGACGCCACCTCGGGCGCGGGCGGCCTACCGGTCGACATCTCGCAGACCGACGTCTACTACTTCGCCCCCCAGAAGACCTTCGCCTCGGACGGCGGGCTGTGGGTCGCGATCATGTCGCCCGCCGCGATCGAGCGGGCCGAGCGCATCCAGGCGGAGGGACGCTACGTCCCCGGGTTCCTGGACCTGCCGACGGCGATCGACAACTCCCGCAAGGACCAGACCTACAACACGCCGGCCCTGGCGACGCTGTTCCTGCTCGACGACCAGGTGCGCTGGCTGAACGACCGCGGCGGGCTCGCGTGGGCGGTCAGCCGCACGACCGAGTCCTCGACCGTCCTGTACGACTGGGCCGAGCGGTCGGAGTACGCCTCCCCGTTCGTGCCCGACCCGGCACAGCGCTCGCTCGTGGTCGGCACGATCGACCTGGACGGCGTCGACCAGAAGACGCTCACCGGCGTCCTGCGCGAGAACGGCGTCATCGACGTCGACAGCTACCGCGGCCTGGGGCGCAACCAGCTGCGGGTCGCGATGTTCCCGGCGATCGAGCCGGACGACGTCCGCCGGCTCACCCACTGCCTGGACTGGGTCGCCGAGCGGCTCTAGAGCCGTCCCACAACGACGAAGGGCCCACCGCCGTGGCGGTGGGCCCTTCTCGTGCGCGGACGCGATTCATCCGCGTAAATGGCTGCGAGGCCGCCCCCTGGTGTGGGGGCGGCCTCGCGCTCTAAAGGTTGTCCGGCGACGTCCTACTCTCCCACCCCCTCCCGGGGGCAGTACCATCGGCGCTGAGAGGCTTAACTTCCGGGTTCGGAATGTTACCGGGTGTTTCCCTCTCGCCATGGTCGCCGAAACTCTATGGAGATATCAAAACCAGTCACCATCCCCCACCGGCCCCGGGGGGGGTTGTGTGGTGGTGGTTGGTTCCCGTTCGTATCTCGGGAACCTCACAGTGGACGCGCATTCGTT
>NZ_HE978636.1:1376641-1392592 GCF_000312105.1 Aeromicrobium massiliense JC14 | reverse complement strand
AAACGCCGCGCCCACCGGACAGCCGACCCTCTCAGGCCTTCCGCCCCGCCGTGCGGCGCAACAAAGAGAACATTACACGGCCGTTTCCGGGAAGGTCAAACCGGGGTCGGTCATCGTTCATCAGGCCCGGGGCGAGGGTCCGCTCCCCCGGGATTCCAGGGTCGTCGAGCCCCGTCGGCGGCCCGGCGAGGCCTCCGGAACGCCGCTGGACCCCGTTCAGCCCGCAGAACTCGCGGTGCGATGTAGGTCACGGTGCGCCTCGTAGATGCGCGCGTTCTCGTGCAGCTTCTCGACCTCGGCGTCGGACAGCTCGCGACGGACCTTGCCGGGGACCCCCGCGACCAGCGAGCGGGGCGGGACCTCCATCCCCTCGGTGACGACCGTGCCGGCCGCGAGCAGGCACTCGTCGCCGATCGTCGCGCCGTTCATGACGACGGCTCCCATGCCCACCAGGACGTGGTCGCCGATCGTCGCCCCGTGCACCACCGCGCCGTGCCCGACGGAGACGCCCTCCCCCAGACGGACGGGCCGGCCCTTGTCGACGTGGAAGACGCAGTTGTCCTGCACGTTGGAGCGGGGACCCACCACGATCGGCTCGTTGTCGGCGCGCAGGACGGCGCCGTAGAAGACGCTGGCGCCGGGACCGAGGGTCACGGCGCCGACGAGGGTGGCGTTCGGGGCGACCCAGGCCGTGTCGTCGACGTCCGGCGTGCGGTCGGGGAGCGGGATCAGCATGACCCCAACGTACTCAGGCGCGACGGCGTCGCAGCTCCACGACGAGGAGCGTCAGGGCGACGAGGAGACCGCCGACGACGACGGCCACGAGGACGGGGTCCCGGCCGTCCGCGGAGTACGCGACGGCGGGCTCGGAGACGACCTCCGAACCCGGTGCGGCGACAGCGTCGGCGGGCTCGGCCGAGCCGGACGCCGGCAGGTCGACCCGCCACAGCGGCTGGGACGTGCCCTCGCTGCCGACCAGGACGCTGCGGCCGGACGGCTCGGCGGCGACCGTCTCCCCCTGCTGCGTGACCGGCGCCTCGAGCGCCGTCACCGGCTGCCACCGGGCGTCGAGCACCACGAGGGACAGGTACGTGCGCAGGACGACGCGGTCGGACCCCGGCACGACCGTGGCGTCGGTGACCATGCCCGAGACGTCGGAAGCGACCTCCCGAGCCCGGTTGAGTCGGCCGGTGACGAGGTCGTCGACCGCGAGCTCGAAGCGGCTCCCGCCGGCCAGCGCCTTCTCCAGCAGCGAGACCGTGCCGTCGCGGACGACGACGGCCTCGACGTCGGGCGACCGGTCGCCGTAGTCGACGCGGTAGGTGGTCGGACGGACCCGGTGGTCGCCCTCCCCCGGCTCCTCGAGCACGTGCAGGGCGATCTCGTCGCGGCGGCCGCGGTTGTCGCCGGTGTCGGCGACCCACAGCCGTCCGTCGTCGTCGAGCGCCAGCGCCTCGACGTCGGTGGTCCCGCCACGCAGCCGGGTGACACCGACGACCTCGCCGGTCGACACCCGCACGGCGAAGACCGCGGCGTCGTGACCGGAGTCGTTCACCGTGTACGCGAGATCGGGGTGCTGCCGGCTGACCGCCAGGCCGCTGGACTCGCTGATCCGGGGGTCGTCCACGACCGCGACCTGCTGCGGCTCCCGTGCGGCGGCAGACGCCTGGGCGTCCTGCACGAGCGAGGCCACGACGACCACGACGAGCAGGAGCACGAGGAGTCCGGGGATCAGCAGCCGCCGGTAGCGAGGATTCATCGCCGCCAGTCTCTCAGGAGCCGCCGCGGACGTCGCGGGACGGGCGGTACTGTGTGGGACGTGAGTGACGGCGAGGACTGGGAGATCCACGAGGGCGACGGACCCGCGACGATCGAGCGCAAGCTGGGTCACCGCGAGCGTGCCCGCCTGGAGCGCATCGCCCGTCGTCACGAGTTCGGCCGGCCGGAGGTCACCGAGCTCGAGCTCGGCCGCACCACCCACCGCGTCGCGCAGGTCGAGCCCATGGACCTCGACGGCGTCCGCACCATGACCGTCGGCACCATCGTGTGGGGCGTCGCGATCATCGGCCTGCTGCCGTTCCTGGGCACGCTGGACGAGGACGGCCGCACCTGGTGGCTGTGGACGTGCGTGGCCGGCTTCGGCCTGGGCCTCATCGGCGTCGAGTACTGCCGCCGGCGCCGCAAGGCGCTGCGCTCGCAGGTGCCCGCCGGCGGACGTCGCCGCCGGACCTAGCCCGCGGTCGTCGCCTGCGCCGGTCGCCGGCGCGTAGACGCGCTCAGTCGAGCTCGACGACGTCCGGCGTCGTGGTGTCGAGCACCGGGTCGGGCAGGGCCTGCGCCGACGTGCTGCGCCGCACCGTCGCCCCCGAGTGCGCGCCGCACCCGTGCGACAGCGCCACGACCCGGCCGTCGTCGTTCGCCTGTCCGTTCGCGCACACGCCGAAGCTGGACGACAGCGGTCCGGCCAGGCTCACCAGGAACCCGCAGCCGCCGCACACGCCGGGTGCCTGCTGGGCCAGCGGCACGTCGGGACCCCGGTCGCCGGCGTACCAACGGTCGGCCGCCTGGACGCGTCCCTCGAGCGACAGCACCACGCGCCGGCCGAGGCCGACCTCGCGGGCGAAGTAGCGGTCAGGGGTCTGCTCCTCGCCGTCACCCGCCGTCCACGACGGGACGAGCCGGACGTCGTCCTCCTCGGGCGGCAGCAGGTCGCCGGGGCCGAGGTCGCCGGGCCGGATGCGGTCCTTGTACGGCTTCCAGGCCGGGGCGACGATCGCCTCGTCGCCGGGCAGCAGCACGACGTCGTTGACGGTGACGTGCTCGCTGTCGGGCGCGCGGGTGACGTCGGCGGCCCAGTACCAGCCGCGGTAGCCCGGCAGCAGGCACGCGAAGACGTGGGTCGCCAGCAGCGGACCGGTGGCGCGCACCTCGCGGTGCTCACCGACCGCGGTCGGCTCGGTGCCGTCGAGGACGGCGGCACGGGCCACGTCGACGGCGGCGGCGAGCACGGGGTCGACGGACGCGGGGGCCTCGTCGTTCGGTGCGGCGGACATGGCTCGATTCTCCCCCAGGCACCATGGCCCACCCAAACCGGGGCGTGGACGCCGCGCGATGGCCAGGCGCTGCGGCAGGATGGACGCGTGCCCGAGTCCCCCACCCCCGACCAGCGCACCTGGCCCGAGCGGCTCGGCGCCGCCGGCACCCGGGCGGCACGCGCCCTCGGTGCGGTCGGCCGGGGCACCGGACGCGGCTCGCGCAAGGCCTTCGTGCAGGCCCGCCGGTTCACGCACGCCAAGGGGGCCGGAGAGAGCGGACTGGCCCGGCTGCTGGAGCTGCACGCGTTCAACACCGCCGGCGACGCGGCCGTGGCGGTCTCGCTCGCCGGCAGCCTGTTCTTCACCGTGCCCACCGACGAGGCGCACGGCGACGTCGCCCGGTTCCTGCTGCTGACGATGCTGCCGTTCGCGATCGTCGCGCCGCTGATCGGGCCGTTCCTGGACCGCTTCCGTCGCGGACGCCGCTGGGCGATCGGCGCCACCCTGGCCGTCCGTGCGTTCTGCGCCTGGGTCGCGGCCGGCGCCGTCCTCACCGAGTCCACGGCGCTGTTCCCGGCGGCGCTCGGCTGCCTGGTCGCGTCCAAGGCGTACGGCGTCACGCGGGCGTCCGCCGTGCCCCGGCTGCTCCCCCACGACTTCACCCTCGTGAAGGCGAACTCGCGCATCTCGCTCACCGGCACGGGCGCCGCCGCCATCTCGGCCCCGATCGCCGTGGGCCTCGCCGCGATCGGCCCGCAGTGGACGCTGCGCTACGCGTTCGCGCTGTTCGTCATCGGGACCGTGCTGGCCGTGCTGCTGCCGCCGCGCGTCGACTCCACCGAGGGCGAGCAGGACGTGATGGACGGCGAGCAGCCACGCCGGCGCCGTCGCCGGGTGCGCATCAGCCCGGACGTCGTCGTCGGCCTGCGCTGCAACGTCGGCCTGAGGTTCCTGTCCGGCTTCCTGACCATGTTCATGGCGTTCGTCCTGCGCTCGGACCCGTTCCCCGGCTGGGAGAACCGCGTCACGATCCTCATGGCGCTGGTGATCGGTGCCGCCGGCGCGGGCAGCACGGCCGGCGTGCTGCTCGGCTCGGCCCTGCGCTCGCGCCGGCCGCAGACCACCGTGCTCGTCGTCCTGGCGATCGACGTCGTGGTGGTCGTGGTGACCGCGGCCGCGTACGGCCTCGCGACTGCCGTGGCGCTCGGTCTCGCGGTGGGGCTGTGCCAGTCGCTGGGCAAGCTGAGCCTGGACGCGCTCATCCAGCGCGACGTGCCCGAGACCGTCCGCACGAGCGTCTTCGCCCGCTCGGAGACGGTGCTGCAGCTGGCGTGGGTGCTCGGCGGGTTCGCCGGGCTCGGCCTGGCGCTGCAGACGCCGCGGCTCGGCCTGGGCGTCGTGGCGCTGCTGCTCGTCGGCTGGCTGGCCCTCGTGGTGTGGCAGCTGTCGCAGCGCGAGCGACGTCCGGCGGGGCAGGACGCCGCGCCGGCGAGCCGCTAGAGCTCGAGCTCGTCGGCCAGCGCGCGGAGCAGCTTGGCCGTGGGCTTCGCCGTGCGGGCGTCGGGGTGACGACCGTGGCGGTAGCCCTCGCCGAGCCGGTCGAGCAGCCCGATCAGGTCCTCGACGATGACGACCATGTCCTCGGGCGCCTTGCGCCGGGCGGCGGCCTGGTTGCGGGCGACCGACGTGGCCGGCTCGAGCAGGCGGACCTGCAGCGCCTGGTCGCCGCGGCGGCCCTGGGCGATGCCGAACTCGACCCGCTGCCCCGGCTTGAGCGACGGCACACCGGCGGGCAGGGCGTCGCTGCGGACGTACACGTCCGCGCCGTCGTCCTGGCTCAGGAATCCGAAGCCCTTGTCAGCGTCGAACCACTTCACTTTGCCCGTGGGCATGGCGTTCCTCACTCTCGGCTGCTGCGAAGGCTCAGCCTAGTGATCTCGTCCAACTGTCACGACCCCGGCTCAGGCGGAGCCGAGCGGAGTGCTGGGGTCGTGCTCGTCGTCGTCGCCGCCGAAGTGGACGTCGATGGACTGGAAGCCCTTGTGCCGCTGGGCCTTGGCGTAGAGCTCGTAGGCGCGGCGGTCGGCCTCGGTGAGGTGGACGCGATCGGTGAACGGCGTCAGCAGCGCGCGCGGGAAGAGCCGGCGGCCGACCACGACGTTGACCTCCAGCCCCAGCACGACGGCGCAAGAGGCCAGGAAGATGAAGGCCATGAGACCGAGGACCACGGCGAAGATGGCATTGACCTCGCTGGCCCGGCTCACGACGCCGCTGACGTACGCCTGGCCGCCCTGCTGCAGCGCCACCCACGCGACGGCCACGAACGCGGCGCCGGGCGCCACCTTCGTCCAGCCCGGACGCACGACGGCGAACAGCCGGAACAGGGCCATGAACACGACCCAGATCAGCAGCCACGTCACGGGCACCAGCAGGCGCGAGACCCACGCGGCGTCCTCCTTGAACGGCTCCAGCGTCGGCAGCACGGACGTCAGCACGGTCAGCGCCACCACCGCCAGGCCGACGATGCCCACCAGCAGCAGGCTGCGCAGCCGCATGAGGAACGGGTTCGCGCGGCTGTTGCGCGGCACCGACCAGGCCACGTTGGACGCGTTCTGCAGCGACTGGCCGACGCCCAGCGAGCCGTACAGGGCGGCGAGCACACCGATGACGATCGCCGACCCGCTGCCGCTGATGCCCTCGGGGCGGGCCAGCTGCGGCCCGACGACGGGGATCTGGCTGACCGCGCTGTCGAGCAGCGTCTCCTGCAGCTCGACGTCGCCCTGCAGGAGGAAGCCGAGCACCGAGGACGCGATGAGCAGCAGCGGGAAGATCGCGGTGAACGCGTAGTACGTGATGATCGCGGCGAGGTACGGGCCCTGGTCGTCGAAGTACTTGTAGACGACCGCGAGCGGGAAGCCGACGACCCGGTGACGGCGCTGGAAGCCGTCGACCGTCCCGACGGCGCTCACGTGGCCGGCAGGTAGGGGCGCACCGCGGCCGCGACCTGGTCGAAGACGGGACGGGGCATGACGGCGCCCTCGCGGCGGACGTCCGTGGCCGGCACCCGGACGAACCGGTTCAGCCGCACCTCGCTCGGGCGTCCGGCGGTGTCCCAGGGGCCGCTGCCGACGTCCATCCAGAAGCGGCCGGCCCGGGCCTCCTGGGCGGCGTCGAGGTCGTGGTCGTGGCTGGTCATCGGCAGGACGACCAGGTGGTCGCCCTCGCGCGCGAGCACGAGCGCAGGCCGGTCCTTGCCGCGGGAGGGGTCGTCCTCGTACGGCACCCAGGCCCACACCACCTCGCCCGGGTCGGCGGCGCCGTCCGGGTCGGGCGCGTAGACGATCTCCACGGCGGCCAGCCTGCCACAGCCGGGCCGCCCCCACCGGCTCAGACGTGCGGCGGCAGCTCGCGCCGCATCACCTTGCCCGTGGGGTTGCGCGGCAGCTCGTCGAGGAAGACGACGTGGCGCGGGACGGCGAACCGGGCCACGTGCTGCTTGGCGTGGTCGACGACGCCCGCGTGGTCGAGCTCGTGCCCGTCGCGGACGACGACGTACGCCGCGAGCGTCTGGCCCCACTGCTCGTCCGGCACGCCGGTGACGACGACCTCGGCGACCGCGGGGTGCTCGGCGAGGGCGTCCTCGAGCTCGCGCGGGAAGACGTTCTCGCCGCCGGAGACGATCATCTCGTCGTCGCGTCCGGAGACGAACAGGCGTCCGGCCTCGTCGAGGTGGCCCACGTCGCCGGTGCTCATGAGCCCGGCGGCGAACTCCTTGGTGCGGCCGTCGGTGTAGCCGCCGAACGGCATGTCGTTGCCCACGTGGATGACGCCGGTCTCGCCCTGCGGCACCTCGCGGCCGTCCGGGCCGAGCACCTTCACCGTGGTGCGACGGGGCGGGACGCCCGCCGTGCCCGGCGCGGCGCGCAGGTGCTCGGGGCTGGCGATCGTCACCCACGCCGTCTCGGTGGCGCCGTAGAAGTTGTAGATCGAGTCGGTGAACCGGTCCATGAAGCGGATCGCCAGGTCGCCGGCCAGCGCCGAGCCGCTCGTGGCGGTGATGCGCAGGCTCGAGACGTCCAGGCCACGCGTCGCCTCCTCGGGCAGGTCGGCCATGCGCTGCAGCATGATCGGCACCGCCACCAGCACGGACGCGCGGTGCTCGGCGACGTCGCGGACGGTCTGCGCCGGGTCGAACCGGCGGCGCATCACGTACGTGGGGGTGGCGATCAGGCCGAAGCCGAAGTTGAGCAGGCCCCACGAGTGGAACAGCGGCGCCGCCACCAACACCGTCGCGCCCGCCTCGTAGGGGATCGCGCCGAAGAAGGTGAGGATCGGGCGCAGGTTCTTCGGCTCCTCGCGGCGCGAGCCCTTGGGGGCGCCGGTGGTGCCGGAGGTGAAGATGATGATCTGGCCGTGCCGCTTGGGCTTGCGCACCCGCTTGGCCGGATGGGCCGCCGCCAGCGACGACACCGTGGGCAGGTCGGTGCCGCCGTCGGACCAGGCCAGGACGAGCATGTCGCGGTCGAGCGGGGCGCACAGGCCGAGGAACTCCTCGTCCAGGACGACCATGACGGCGCCCTCGCGCTGGACGAGCTCCTCGAGCTGACGTCCGCTGGCCATGGTGTTGAGCAGCAGCACCTTGGCGCCGACCTGCATCGCGGCCACGAGCGTCTGCACCATGTAGCGGTGGTTGCGGCACAGCACCGCGACCGCGTCGCCCTCGCCGACGCCACGCGCCCGCAGGGCGGCGCTGAACCGGTCGACGTCGTCGGCGAGCTCGCGCCACGTGGTCTGCCCCGCGTCGTCGGCGATGGCGACCTGCTGCGGCGCGCGGTGGGCGTTCGCGTGCACGCCCGACGGCAGGCCGGGGCCCCACGTCAGCAGCTCGCGGCCGGCAGCCAGCATCCGGTGCGGTGCCTGCGGCCGCAGCATCCCGATGCGGTGCAGGACGGTCAGGGGTCCGGCGGAGCGTCCCATGCTTCCCTCTCGTCGACGGTGACCTGAGTCACCGTAACAACGACGATGTCAGATGCCGGTGACGGCGACGAGAGATGGGTCACGCCGGGGCGCACGTCCGACGTCAGACCTCCTGGGTGGCGAGGGCGGACGTCTCGTCCTCGGTCAGCACCCGCGAGCGGATGAGGAACCGGAAGCCGCTCGGTGCCTCGAGCGAGAACCCGGCGCCGCGGCCGGGGACGACGTCGATCGTGATGTGGGTGTGCGACCAGTACGCGAACTGCTCGCGCGAGATCCACACCGGCACGGTGCCGGAGGGATCGTTCTCGGACGGCCCCACGTCCAGGTCCCCCAGGTGGACGTCGGCGGCGCTGGTCAGGAAGACGCCTTGCGGGAAGCACATGGGCGCGGACCCGTCGCAGCAGCCGCCGGACTGGTGGAACATGAGCGGGCCGTGCTGGTCCCGGAGGCCGCGGAGCAGGTCCGCGGCCTCCGGGGTCAGCGCCACGCGGCTGACGGTCATCGGCTCAGAAGAAGCCGGCGGCGTCGGGCGAGTAGCTGACCAGCAGGTTCTTCGTCTGCTGGTAGTGGTCGAGCATCATGTGGTGGTTCTCCCGGCCGATGCCCGAGGACTTGTAGCCGCCGAACGCCGCGTGCGCCGGGTACTGGTGGTAGCAGTTCGTCCACACGCGTCCGGCCTGGATGGCCCGGCCGGCCCGGTAGGCGCGGCTGGTGTCGCGCGACCACACGCCGGCGCCGAGGCCGTACAGCGTGTCGTTGGCGATGCTCATCGCGTCGTCGAAGTCGTCGAAGCCGGTCACCGAGACGACCGGGCCGAAGATCTCCTCCTGGAAGATCCGCATCTTGTTGGTGCCCTGGAAGATCGTCGGCGCCACGTAGTAGCCGCCGGACAGGTCGCCGCCGAGGTCGGTGCGCTCGCCGCCGGTGATGACCCGCGCGCCCTCGTCGATGCCGATCTGGATGTAGCTGAGGATCTTCTCGAGCTGGTCGTTGCTGGCCTGGGCGCCGATCATCGTCTCGGTGTCGAGCGGGTTGCCCTGCTTGATGGCCTTGGTGCGGTCGGTCGCGGCCGGCAGGAACGACTCCAGGATCGAGTTCTGGATCAGCGCGCGGCTCGGGCACGTGCAGACCTCGCCCTGGTTCAGCGCGAACATCGCGAAGCCCTCGAGCGCCTTGTCGTAGAACGCGTCGTCGGCCGAGGCGACGTCCTCGAAGAAGATGTTCGGGCTCTTGCCACCGAGCTCGAGCGTCACCGGGATGAGGTTCTGGCTGGCGTACTGCATGATCAGCCGGCCGGTCGTGGTCTCGCCGGTGAAGGCGATCTTGCGGATGCGGCTGCTGGACGCGAGCGGGGCGCCCGCCTCGACACCGAAGCCGTTGACGACGTTGAGCACGCCCGGCGGCAGCAGGTCCGAGATCAGCTCCATCAGCAGCATGATCGAGGCCGGCGTCTGCTCGGCCGGCTTGAGCACGACCGCGTTGCCGGCCGCGAGCGCGGGGGCCAGCTTCCAGGTGGCCATGAGCAGCGGGAAGTTCCACGGGATGATCTGGCCGACGACGCCGAGCGGCTCGTGGAAGTGGTAGGCGACCGTGTCGTCGTCGATCTGCGACAGACTGCCCTCCTGGGCGCGGATGGCCCCGGCGAAGTAGCGGAAGTGGTCGACGGCGAGCGGCAGGTCGGCGGCCATCGTCTCGCGCACCGGCTTGCCGTTGTCCCACGTCTCGCCGACGGCGAGCATCTCCAGGTTCTGCTCGATGCGGTCGGCGATCTTGTTGAGCACGACGGCCCGCTCGGCGGGCGACGTCCGGCCCCAGGCGGGGGCGGCCTTGTGCGCGGCGTCGAGGGCGAGCTCGACGTCCTCGGCGGTGGAGCGGGCGATCTCGCAGAACACCTTGCCGTTGACCGGCGACGGGTTCTCGAAGTACTGGCCCTTGACCGGGGCGACGTACTCGCCGCCGATCCAGTTGTCGTAGCGGGGCTTGTAGCTGACGACGCTGCCGTCGGTACCGGGCTGGGCGTAGACGCTCATGGACGCTCCTCGGGGCGAGTGGGGGTGCGTCCCGATCAGGGACGTGGCCGTGACGCTAGTCACAGCGACGTTGCGCGGACGTTGCAGCGCTAGCCGAGCTCGGCGTCAAGCGCGTCCAGGTGCGCGGCGACGTGCGCGGCCCGCGGCGACCCGGCCGGCAGGACCTCCAGCGCGTGCTGCCACACGGCGTAGTCGTCGCGCCCGTGCGCGGTGTCGGCGAACGCCAGCACGGTGTCGGCGTCGGGACAGACCAGGACGTGGCCGCGGAGCCGCTCGTGCAGGGCGGCCCGGAGCCGCACGACGCCGGGCGCATCGGAGGCGGGCAGCACCGGCCCGCGGTACCCGGCGACCGCCCGGCGCAGTCCGCCGTCGCGCAGCGCCCCGCGGACGTCGTCCAGGTCGGTGCGCAGCGGCTCGGTCAGGCGGTAGGGCCGCGAGGCCAGCCCCACCGAGGGCACGGCGGCGCGCAGGCGGGACAGCTCGGCGCGGACGGTGACCGGTGCGTGCTCGTCGTCGCTGAGCGCGACCGCGAGCTCGCCGGCCGTGAGCCCGTCCGGGTGGGCGGCGAGCAGCAGCAGGATCTCGGCGTGCCGCAGCGACAGCCGGCTCGTGGTGCCGCCGTGGCGCAGCTGGGCCGTGTGCGCACCCAGGACGTCCAGCCGGGCGGGGGCCGTCCAGCCCGCGACGTGGCGCGGACCGGTGCCGGACAGCCGTTCGATGCGCAGCTCGGCCTCGGCCGCCGCGACGGTCGCCCGGACGAGCGACAGGCTCTGCGCGCCGGCGACCTCGTCGCCGCCGGTGAGGTCGAGGACCCCGAGCAGCGCCCCGGTGTCGGGGTCGTGGATGGGCGCGGCCGAGCAGCTCCAGGGCGTGACCGGACGCGCGAGGTGCTCGGGGCCGAAGATCTGCACCGGCCGGTCGAGCGCGAGCGCCGTGCCGGGGGCGTTCGTGCCCGCGCTGGCCTCGCTCCAGTCGGCGCCCTCGACGAAGTGCATGCCCTCGGCCCGGGCCCGCAGCGCCGGAGCACCCTCGACCCACAGCAGCCGGCCGGCCGCGTCGCTCACCGCGACCAGCAGCCCGGCGTCGGCGGCCGGGTCGACGAGCAGGCGGCGCACCACGGGCATGACGGACGCCAGCGGGTGCGCGGCCCGGACGGCGGCGAGCCCGGCGTCGTCCAGGCGGATGCGGGCCAGCGACGCCTCGGGGTCGAGCCCGGTGCCGACGCTGCGCCGCCACGACTCGGCGACGAGCGGCCTCAGTCGCGGATCGGCGGTGCCGGTCTGCACGAAGGCGTCGTGCGCCCGGCGCAGCTCGCGGACGAGCGCGACCGGGTCGGCGCCCGGCGGCACCGCGACGTCCTGGCTGCGTCCCATGACCGGAGTGTACGCACGACTGTGACGTGGGTCACCAGGCCGAGCGGGTGGTCACGGCAGGTCGTCGTGGCTCCAGGCGACGTCCTCGCGCACGACCCGGGCGGGCACCCCGGCGACGACGGCGTGGGCGGGGACCTTCTGGCCGCGCACGACGCTGCGCATCGCGACGACCGCGCCGTCGGCGACCTCGGCGTGACCGGTGACGACGGCGTCGCGGCACAGCCAGACGTGACGGCCGAGCCGCACGTGGGCACCGAAGGGGTTGAGCCGCTCCCCCGTGGCGCGGTCGGCCAGGCGGTGCATGTCGTCGGTGGCGACGTAGACGTTGGCGGCCCAGAGCTGATCGGCGCCGGCCACGACGGTGCCGCCGTTGCGCGCGTCCACGACGGCGCACCGGGTCGCGACGAGCGGACCGTGCAGCGCCACGGACGAGCCGCCGCCGCAGTAGATCTCGCCGGCGGTCAGCTGCACGCCGGCGTCGAGGAAGACGGTCGCCCGGTCGCCGCCGACGAGCAACGAGGCGAGCCAGGTCATGGGCGACCCGACCACGACCACCGCGTCGTGGAACGGGATGAGGGTCAGGTCGCGCAGCACCCGCTCCGGCAGCGACGCCCCCTCGGCCAGGTACAGCGCGTTGCCGAGCTCGGCCCACCAGTCGGGGAGGCCGTCCACGGCCAGGTGCCAGTCGCGGGCGTCGAGCGCCTCGGCGTCCACGCCGGCCTCACGCAGGCGCTGACGGTGCTCGGGATCCACCCGCGGAATCCTGCCACCCCCACCGGGCACGCGGACGCACGAGGGCCCCGGACGATCGTCCGGGGCCCTCGCGAGGTGGTGCTAGGAGACGGGGCTCAGAAGCCCATGCCGCCCATGTCGCCCATGTCCGGCGCACCGGCACCGGCGCCGGCCGGCTCCGGCTTGTCGGCGACGACGGCCTCGGTGGTGAGGAACAGGGCCGCGATGCTGGCCGCGTTCTGCAGCGCCGAGCGGGTCACCTTGGCGGGGTCGATGATGCCCTGGGCGATCATGTCGACGTACTCGCCGGTGGCCGCGTTGAGGCCGTGACCGGCCTCCAGGCCGGCGACCTTCTCCGCGACGACGCCGCCCTCGAGGCCGGCGTTGACCGCGATCTGCTTGAGCGGCGCGGAGGCGGCGGTGCGGACGATGTTCGCACCCGTGGCCTCGTCACCCTCGAGCGACAGCTTCTCGAACGCGGCCGTGGTGGCCTGGACGAGCGCCACGCCGCCACCGGCGACGATGCCCTCCTCGACGGCCGCCTTGGCGTTGCGGACGGCGTCCTCGATGCGGTGCTTGCGCTCCTTGAGCTCGACCTCGGTGGCCGCGCCGACCTTGATGACGGCCACGCCGCCGGCCAGCTTCGCCAGGCGCTCCTGCAGCTTCTCGCGGTCGTAGTCGGAGTCGCTGTTCTCGATCTCGGCGCGGATCTGGTTGACCCGGCCCTCGATCTGGGTCGCGTCGCCGCCGCCCTCGACGATGGTGGTCTCGTCCTTGGTCGTCACGACCTTGCGGGCGGTACCCAGCAGGGTCAGGTCGGCGTTCTCGAGCTTGAGGCCGACCTCCTCGCTGATGACCTCGCCGCCGGTGAGGATGGCGATGTCGGTCAGCATGGCCTTGCGGCGGTCGCCGAAGCCGGGGGCCTTGATGGCGACCGACTTGAACGTGCCACGGACCTTGTTGACGATCAGGGTGGCCAGGGCCTCGCCCTCGACGTCCTCGGCGATGACCGCGAGCGGCTTGCCCGACTGCATGACCTTCTCCAGGACCGGGACGAAGTCCTTCACCGAGGCGATCTTGCTGTTCACGATGAGGATGTACGGGTCCTCGAGCACCGTCTCCTGGCGCTCGGGGTCGGTGACGAAGTAGCCGGACATGTGGCCCTTGTCGAAGCGCATGCCCTCGGTCAGCTCGAGCTCGACACCGAAGGTGTTCGACTCCTCGACCGTGATGACGCCCTCCTTGCCGACCTTGTCCATCGCCTCGGCGATGATCTCGCCGACCGACGCGTCGGCGGCCGAGATGGAGGCCGTCGCAGCGATCTGCTCCTTGGTCTCGATCTCCTTGGCCATGCCGAGCAGCTGCGTGCTGATCGCCTCGACGGCGGCCTCGATGCCCTTCTTCAGGCCCATCGGGTTGGCGCCGGCCGCGACGTTGCGCAGGCCCTCGCGCACGAGCGCCTGGGCGAGCACGGTGGCGGTGGTGGTGCCGTCGCCCGCGACGTCGTCGGTCTTCTTGGCGACCTCCTTGACGAGCTCGGCGCCGATCTTCTCGTAGGGGTCCTCGAGGTCGATCTCCTTGGCGATGCTCACGCCGTCGTTGGTGATCGTGGGGGCGCCCCACTTCTTCTCCAGGACGACGTTGCGGCCCTTGGGGCCGAGCGTGACCTTCACCGCGTCGGCGAGGGTGTTCATGCCCCGCTCGAGGCCGCGGCGGGCCTCTTCGTTGAATGCAATGGTCTTGGCCATGTCAGTCTCTCCGCGTCATGTGCGTGGATGTGCGGCCGGGTGGTGCCCGCGACGGACGACTGCGCGCTGTCGGCGAACCCTGCTCGCCTGGACGTACAGCCTCACCGGCCCGGCCGGAGTCTTGCTAGCACTCTCATCTTACGAGTGCTAACCCAGATCTTGGCACTCGACCCCGACGAGTGCAAGCGCCTCAGACCGACAGCAGCAGGTACAGCCCGGCGAAGGTGTAGACCACCATGAGCAGCATCATCGCGAGCTGCCCGGTGAGCCGGTGGCGCTCGGGCAGCAGGGCGATCGCCCGGTCGTGGGCGGCCAGCACCGCGAGCACGTGGCCGGTCACGACGGCGGTCACCTTGAGCGTCGCGAGCAGGCCGGGACGGTCGCTCAGGACGTACGCGGTGCCCGCGTCGCCGAGCGGCTGCCAGCCGCGCCCGAGCGGGTCGAGCAGGCCGATCACGACGCCCTGCCCCTTCTCGACCAGGTAGCTCAGGTAGTGCGCGACGACGTAGCCCACGGCGATGGGGACGAGCGAGTGCGCGAGCTCGCCGGGCAGCGCGCGCCGGTGGCGCCGGTCGACCCCGCCCGTGGCCATGGCGGCCGCGGTGAACAGCAGGCCGACGACGGCGCAGAAGGCGACGAGCACGAGCGCGTCCACCGACGTGGGGTGGGACCGGGCCTGCCAGCCGGGCGTGGCCGAGAACGAGTCGAAGGCGGTGGAGCCGAGCAGCACGGCCAGCACGGCCACGAGTCCCGGCGCCACGGGCACCTGGGCGAGCGTGCGCAGCGGGTCGTGCAGCTGGAGGCGGCCGTCGCGGACGAACGGCGAGAGCCGGGCGACCAGGGCGCTGTAGACGTCGAACGGGTCGGCGCGGTCGAACCAGCGCGGGCCCACGAGGACGCCTCCGAGCAGGGTCACCAGCACGTACACGGCCACCCAGACCCGGACGTCCGCCGCGTCGCCGGCGCCGGGCCAGACCAGCTCGAGCTGCACGAACGCCAGCAGACCCAGCGCGGCCGGCCAGTAGCCCAGCCAGGACGGGTAGCGCACGAAGCCGTCCGGCCGGCCCGTCGCGCGGCCCACGAGCGCCTGGACGCTGCGCCACGGCGACAGGTCGCGCCACACGTGCCCGAACGCCAGGGCGAGCGGCACGAGGCCGACCCAGACGAGCACGTACAAGGCCCCGACGCCCGGGTTCGACTCGTCCGGCCCGAGGAACAACGCCGCCAGCCACCAGACGGTGACCAGCGCGCCGACGACCGCGAGCCACGGACGTCGTGCGGGCGGGGCGGGAGCCGGGCCGTCGTCGTAGCGCGGTCGCCGCCAGGCCAGGGCGACCACGGCGAACGTCGCGGTCAGCGCCCACGTGCCGCCGGTCACGGCGTAGACGAGCGGGATGGGCAGGTCGGTCGGACCCCCGATGCCGTGGGCCGCGAGCGGACCGATCACCGGGCGACGAGCTGGACGATCGTGACGTCGAGGTGGTGCGACTCGACCGCGACCTGGCCGGGGCGGTCGACGGTGAAGGTCAGCTCGTCGGGCGTGCCGGCCTCGACGTCGAGCGAGTGCTCGGGGTCGCTGTGGACGTGGATCTCGTCGGCCTCGTCGCTGGTCACCCGCAGCGTGACCGGCTCGCCGACCTCGACCTCCACCCGGTCGCCCTGCGGCGTCACCTTCCCGTCGGCGATCGTCACGTCGACGACGACGCCCTCGGGCTCGGCCGGCTCCGACGACTCGGTCGCCGCCGGGGCGGGCTCCGAGGTGGCGGACGGCGTGGGCGTGCCCGTCGCGTCGGCGCTCGGCTCGTCCTCGGCACAGCCGGCCAGCCCCATGGTCAGGGCGGCGGCGGCCAGGGCGGCGGTGATCCTCATCGGTCCTCCAGGGTGTCGTCGGGTTGGTCGGCCTCGGCCTGCTCGCGGCGGTCCTTGCGGACGATCCAGAGCACGACCCCGGCCAGGATGACGGCGGGCAGCACCGCCGGCACGGCGAGCAGCGCCGCGTGGTGGGCGAGCAGGACCTCGGCGGTCACGCGTCCACGCGCTCGGCGGGACGGGCCGA
>NZ_HE978636.1:1299478-1376088 GCF_000312105.1 Aeromicrobium massiliense JC14 | reverse complement strand
GACCGGGCGGGAGGGCAGCCGGCCCTGCAGGCCCAGCGCGAACAGCGCGCCGCACAGGCCGGCGGCGACCGCGGTGGGCACCGCCATGGCCAGTCCCTCGGCCCACATGCCGCGAGTCCAGTCGAAGGCGAAGAAGCGGTCGTTCCAGAGCAGCTCCGTGGCCAGCCCGACGGTGCCCAGGCCCAGGCCGGCGACGGCGCCGAGCAGCAGCGGACGGCGGGACAGCGCCGTCAGCGCGATCAGCTCGACCACGACCGCCATGCCCAGGTACAGCGGGAACACGTGGTGGGCCTGGCCCAGCACCTCGCCCACGACGAGCGAGACCAGTCCGCGCATCACCAGGAAGAACAGAGCGGCGACCACCGCCGCGCCGGGACCGACGTAGATCCGCGCGGCGACCAGGCTCACGCCCGCCGCGATGACGATGAGGAACGGCGCGAACACCAGCCGGAACTGGGCGATGCCGAAGTCGAACTCGCCCTGGAAGACCGACAGACCGATGAGCAGCGCCCCGAAGGCGACCGACAGCAGCACGTAGCGCACGCGCGGCGGCATCGGCTCGCTCTGGCCCGACAGCTCGCCCTCGCGGACGAGCAGCACGATGCCCGCGGTGGCCAGGCCGGCACCGCCGATGAGCATGAGGTGGGTCGGTCCCCACAGGGTGACGTCCTGGCCGAACAGCCGGTGCCAGACGTCGTCCAGCGGGAAGCCGATGAGGGCGTAGAGGCCGCAGCCGGCGATGTAGAGGCCGGCGACCGGGGCGTACCAGTGCCGCGTGATGCGGACGGCCGCCGGGCCGGGGCGCTCGCCGCGGCGGCTGTAGACGACCGCGACCATGCCGGCCAGGAAGATCGCGAACAGCCCGTAGAGGATCAGGTAGTGCGCGGGGTTGGCCAGGGGGCCCTCGTCGCGCCCGCGGCCGGCGTGCAGCGCGACGTCCCACATGTAGCCCAGCAGGGCGACGATGAGCGAGGCGCCGACGATGACGACCGGCACGGCGACCCAGCCGGGCTGCCGCATGCGGGCGCCGAGCCGGTCGCCGACGCGCTCGAGCCAGTCCGAGCGGTGGGTGCGGTGCTGCCAGGCGAGCACGCCGAGCACCGCGGTGATGACGGCGGCCGCGACGCTGAGCCCGACCACCTGGTCGAGGGCGGCGCCGCCGGTCGGGGCGGTGGACGCGGCCACGATGTCGTACGTCATGGACCGAGTCTGACATCGGTCATGTGACATCGCAAGTGTCACGTTCGTCCGGGGCCCCGGACGTGCGAGGAGGGCCCGACTCGCGTCGGACCCTCCTGCGAAGACTCAGCCGGGCTTGACCTCGTGGGCCTCACGGCCCTTGGGACCGTCCACGACCTCGAAGCTGACGGCCTGGCCGTCCTCGAGCGTCTTGTAGCCGTCGATGGTGATCTTGGACCAGTGGACGAACACGTCGTCCTCGCCCTCGACCTCGATGAAGCCGTAACCCTTGTCGGCGTTGAACCACTTGACGGTGCCCTGCACCATGCGCACTCCTGCGTGTCGTCGGGCTCCCCTGCCCGGGCGCCCTGATCACCGCTGAGCGTACACGCCGCCCAGCAGTGCCCGTGAGCCCGATGAGGGGCCCGTGAACGAGCGGAGCGAGCGAACCGTCAGCACCGCCACGGCCCGTGCTCCGTACCCTGCGCTCCCCTCGGAGCCCGGGCCGTGAGCGTCGTCTCAGCAGCCGCCGGCAACGGCCGGGATGATCGAGATCTGGGTGCCGTCCGGGGTGGCCGTGGCCAGGCCCTCGGCGAAGCGGACGTCCTCCTCGGCGACGTAGATGTTGACGAAGCGGCGCAGGGCGCCGTCCTCGTCCACGATGCGCGCCTTGATGCCCGGGTAGCCCGACTCCAGCGAGTCGATCACCTCGGACAGGGTGGCCCCGTCGGCGCTCACGGTGGAGTCGTCGCCGGTGTAGCTGCGCAGGATGGTGGGGATGCGGACGCTGACGGTCATGGGGGCTCCTCGGGGGGTTCAGGCGATGCCGGTGGCGACGAAGGCGTCGTACGACGGCGGGATCGTGACGGTCGGGCCGACGCGGTCGGCGATGGCGTCGAGCGTCTTGAGCCCGTCGCCGGTGTTGAGCACCACGGTCTCCGAGTCGGGGTCGAGCTGGCCGGTGGCGAGCAGCTTCTTCAGCGTCGCGACGGTCACGCCGCCGGCGGTCTCGGCGAAGATGCCCTCGGTGCGGGCCAGCAGCGCGATGCCGTCGCGGATCTCGTCCTCGCTGACGTCCTCGACGCTGCCGCCGGTGCGGCGCGTGACGTCCAGGACGTAGGGGCCGTCGGCGGGGTTGCCGATCGCCAGCGACTTGGCGATGGTGTCGGGCTTGACCGGGCGGACGACGTCGTGGCCGGACTTGTAGGCCGCGGCGACCGGCGAGCAGCCCGTGGCCTGGGCACCGAACACCTTGTACGGCGTCGGCTCGACCAGGCCGAGCTCGCCGAGCTCGCCGAACGCCTTGTCGACCTTCGTCAGCTGCGAGCCGGACGCGACCGGGATGACGACCTGCTCGGGCAGGCGCCAGCCGAGCTGCTCGGCGATCTCGTAGCCCAGCGTCTTGGAGCCCTCGGCGTAGTAGGGCCGCACGTTGACGTTGACGAACGCCCAGTCCGGCTCCTCCCCCGCGATCTCGCTGGCCAGCTTGTTGACGTCGTCGTAGTTGCCGTCGACCGCCACGAGCGCTCCGCCGTAGACGGCGCTCGTGAGCACCTTGGCCTGCTCAAGGTTGGAGGGGATGAACACGACGCCGCGGATGCCGGCGCGGGCCGAGGCCGCGGCGACGGCGTTGGCCAGGTTGCCGGTGGACGGACAGGCCAGGACGGTGAAGCCGAGCTCGCGGGCGGCGGCCAGGGCGACGGCGACGACGCGGTCCTTGAACGAGTGGGTCGGGTTGCCCGAGTCGTCCTTGACCCACAGCGAGCGCATGCCCAGCTCGCGGGCCAGGTTGTCGGCCTTGACCAGGCGGGTGAAGCCGGGGTCGGTGTTGGGGAAGGTGGCCACGTCGTCGGGCACCGGGAGCAGCGAGCGGTAGCGCCAGATGCTGCGCGGGCCGGACTCGATCTGCTCGCGGGTGACGGTGCCGAAGTCGTAGCCGACCTCGAGCGGGCCGAAGCACTCGGTGCACGCGTAGTGCGGGCCGAGCTCGGTGCGGTGGCCGCACTCGCGACAGGCCAGGTGGGTCGCGGGGCCGAAGGCTCCCGAGCGAGGGGTGGGCTTGGTGATGGACGCGCCGATGGTCACGACAGGACTCCCGTCATCTGCCCCCGACGACCGTCGCCGGGGCCGGAGGTAGCACCTGGCTCGTGGTCGAGCTGGTTGCTGGAGCTTCAGCGGGCCGGGTCCCTCTGCTCCTCTTGATGAACGGGACGAGCGTAGAGCGGGTGTCTCACGATGTGCAACGCGCGTCCGGATCGTGGACGCGAGGCGAGACGGCGTCAGGCGCCGAGGTCGTCGGCGAGGGCGGTGAGCCACTCGGCGACCGCGTCCGGGCCGTCCAGGACGACGTCGGCGCGGGCGACGAGCGCGTCCTGCTCGGCCGACGCCGAGCACAGCAGCAGGCCGCCCAGACCGTCCTGGCGCAGGGCGTCGACCGCGTCGAACGCCGGGAGGTCGCCGAGGTC
Organism: Aeromicrobium massiliense JC14; assembly: GCF_000312105.1. Lineage (GTDB taxonomy): Bacteria > Actinomycetota > Actinomycetes > Propionibacteriales > Nocardioidaceae > Aeromicrobium > Aeromicrobium massiliense. The sequence continues at coordinate 1,372,444 of NZ_HE978636.1, read as the reverse complement.
GTCGCCGCCGAAGACGACCTGCCGGGCGCCGGTCTCGGCGACGAGGGCGCGCAGGGCGTCGCCCTTGTCGACGCCGGGCTGGCGCAGCTCGACCACCTGACGGCCGTGCTCGACCTGCAGGCCGTGCTGCTCGGCCAGCGCGGTCAGCGGCGCCCCGAGCTCGGGCAGGACGTCCTCGGCCAGTCCGCGGGTGTGGACGGCGACGGCCAGACCCTTGTCCTCGATGCGAGCGGCCTGGGCGCCGTGCTCGGCCAGCCAGGCGGGCAGCGCCGCGACAACGGCGGCGACCGCCTCGGGGGCGACGACGTCCTGCACGGGGCCGTCGGCGGCCGACCAGCGCTCGGCGCCGTACTGGCCCATGATGCGCAGGCCCTCCAGCCCCTCGAGGTCGAGGAACCCGCCGAGCTCGAGCGCCTGCGCGACGGGGCGTCCGGTGACGATCGCGACCTGGCCCAGCACGCGGCCGAGCCGCTGCAGCGCAGCGACCGAGCCCGGGTGGGCGTAGGCCCGCGTGGGGTCGTCGACGATGTGGGAGAGCGTGCCGTCGAAGTCGAGCCCCAGCAGGGTGCCTGCGGGATCGGACAGCACGGCGTCACGACGGGTCAGCGCATCGGGCATGGGTCGATCATCGCGCGCCCGACAGGACGACCGTCAGCCGGTCCGCCCGCATGGGTGCGACGCGCTCGCGCACGCGGTCCAGACCGAGGTCGCGGGCGAGCCGACGGGCGGCGGCCTGCTCGCCGGCCGGGTGGTACACGGTGCTGCTCGGGATGCTGCCCCGCCAGTTGCCGACGCCCTCGACCGTCCAGCCGGCGCCGCGCGCGCGGCCGGCGTACTCGGCGGCCAGCCCGGAACGTCCGGTGTTGTTGAACACGACGACCGGCAGGTCGCGGGCGGGCTCGGGCTCGGCCGACGGCGTCTCGCTCGGCGTGGGGCTCGGCGTCGGTGACGGGCTCGGCGAGGGCGAGGGGCTCGCCGAGGGGGTGGGCGACGGGGTCGCGACCGAGGTCGGGGCCGTGGTGGCGGGACGCTCGTCGCGCGGCTGCTCGTCGTCGCCCAGCAGCGTGACGACGAGGTAGGCGGCCGCGCCGGCCAGCAGCAGGCCGGTGCCGACGATCAGCCAGCTGGGCAGGATGACCGCACGACGGGTCGGCGTCCGACGATGGTCCACCGCAGGCGCAGCCTCAGGCGTCGAAGCCGAGGCGGCGGGCCGAGCGCGTCCGCTGACGCTGCTCGCGCACGCGGCGCAGGCGCTTGACCAGCAGCGGGTCGAAGGCCAGGGCCTCCTCGGTGTCGATGAGCGCGTTGAGCACCTGGTAGTACCGGGTGGCGGACATGTCGAACTTCTCGCGGATGGTCTGCTCCTTGGCCCCCGCGTACTTCCACCACTGGCGCTCCATCGCGAGGATCTCGCGGTCACGCTCGGACAGCGACGTCGTGGGCTCGACCACGGCCTTCTCCACAGCGCTCATGCGCCTGATCGTACGGCATGAATGACAGCCGTGTCATTCATCGCGCCCAGACCGCCCGGACGACCGCTCCCGGGGTGCCGCGGCCCGGGGTCGTGTCCATACTGAGCCGGTGACCACCGACACCACCCCCGTGCGCTGGGGCATCCTCGCCACCGGCGCGATCGCCGAGAAGCTCGCTGCCGACGTCCCGCTCGTCCCGGGCAACGAGCTGGCCGCCGTCGGCTCCCGTCGGCTGGAGTCCGCCCAGGCCTTCGCCGAGCGGTTCGGCGTCGCCCGCGCCCACGGCTCCTACGAGGAGCTGGCCGCCGACCCCGACGTCGACGTCGTCTACGTCGCCACCCCGCACGGCCGCCACCTCGAGGACGCGCTCATGTGCCTCGAGCACGGCAAGGCCGTCCTGTGCGAGAAGGCGCTGACCCTCGACGAGCCCGACGCCCGCCGCCTGGTCCAGACCGCGCGCGAGAAGAACCTGTTCCTGGCCGAGGCGATGTGGATGCGCGTCCACCCGCTGGTGCGCCGCGTCCTGGAGATGGTCGAGTCCGGCGCCCTGGGCGAGGTGCGCCAGCTGCGCGCCGACCTCGGATTCGTGGCCGGCGGCAAGTCGCGCCTGTGGGACCCGAGCCTGGGCGCGAGCGCGCTGCTGGACGTCGGCATCTACCCGCTGACCTTCGCCCACCTCGTCCTGGGCGCCCCCGAGCGCATCACCGCGGACGGCACGCTGTCCGAGCACGGCTTCGACCTGACCGGCGGCGCCACGCTCACCTACGCCTCGGGCGCCGTCGCGACCATCTCCTGGTCGCAGGTCACCCAGTCCGACAGCCGCGCGTCGGTGGCCGGCTCCGACGGGCGCATCGAGATCAATGCGCCCATGCACCACCCGACGTCCGCCACGTACACGAGCAACGGCGAGGTCGAGACGCTCACCGCCCCGGTGACCGGGTACGGCTACGCGCACGAGGTCGCCGAGGTCGCCGCCTGCCTGCGCCGCGGCGAGACCGAGTCCGCCCTGCTGCCGCTCGACGAGACGGTCGCGATCCTGGGCCAGATGGACGCCATCCGGGCGCAGATCGCCGCCGCTGCGGGCTCCGCGGCGACTCGATAGGGTCGGGTCCATGGCGTCGACCGGTGCAGAGTTCGTGGTGATCGCCAACCGGCTGCCCGTCGACCGCGACGTGCTCGCGGACGGGACGGTCGCCTGGCGCAAGTCCCCCGGTGGCCTGGTCACCGCCCTCGAGCCGGTCATGAAGAGCCAGGGCGGCGCGTGGATCGGCTGGCACGGCGCGCCCGACGAGACACTCGAGCCGTTCGACGACGACGGCCTGCACCTCGTGCCGGTGCCGCTCTCGGCCCAGGAGGTCGAGGAGTACTACGAGGGCTTCTCCAACGCGACGTTGTGGCCGCTGTACCACGACGTCGTCGCCCCGCCGGCCTTCCGTCGTGAGTGGTGGGACTCCTACGTCGCGGTGAACCGGCGGTTCGCCGAGCGCGCCGCCGAGGAGGCCGCGCCCGACGCCGTCGTGTGGGTGCAGGACTACCAGCTGCAGCTCGTCCCGACGATGCTGCGCGACCTGCGTCCGGACCTGCGGATCGGCTTCTTCCTGCACATCCCGTTCCCGCCCACCGAGCTGTTCCAGCAGCTGCCGTGGCGGCGGCAGATCCTCGAGGGCCTGCTCGGCGCCGACCTGGTCGGCTTCCAGCTGCCCGGCGCGGCGCAGAACTTCGTCCGGCTCGTGCGCCAGCGCGTGGGCCACAAGACGCACCGCGACATGGTCTACCTGCCCGACGGACGCGGCGTGCTGGCCAAGGCCTACCCGATCTCGATCGACGCCCAGGGCTTCGAGGACCTCGCCCGCTCCGAGCGGGTCACCCAGCGCGCCGCCGAGATCCGCGCCAGCCTGGGCAACCCGCGCAAGGTCCTGCTCGGCATCGACCGGCTCGACTACACCAAGGGCCTGCGCCAGCGCATCCGCGCCTTCGGCGAGCTCATCCGCGACGGGTCGGTCGACGTCGACGACGCGGTGTTCGTGCAGGTGGCGACCCCCTCGCGCGAGCGGGTCGACCAGTACCGCATCCTGCGCGACGACATCGACCGCCTGGTCGGACGCATCAACGGCGACGTCGGCAAGATCGGCCAGCAGCCCATCCAGTACCTGCACGCGTCCTACCCCCGCGAGGAGATGGCCGCGCTGTACCGCGCCGCGGACGTCATGGTCGTCACGCCGCTGCGCGACGGCATGAACCTCGTCGCCAAGGAGTACGTGGCCTGCCGCTATGACGACCAGGGCTCGCTCGTGCTCAGCGAGTTCGCCGGCGCCGCCGCCGAGCTCAAGCAGGCGTACCTGGTCAACCCGTACGACATCAACGGCACCAAGGCCGCGCTGCTGCAGGCCATGGAGGCCGGCGACCGCGAGAACGGCAAGCGCATGAAGGCGATGCGCAAGCACGTCATGGAGCACGACATCGAGCGCTGGGCCCGCACCTTCCTCAAGGAGCTCAGCGAGGTGCGCTCGCACGACAAGAACCCGCGCCCGGCCAGCGTGTCCTGAGCGCCGCGACGCGGCCGGGCTGACTCCCCCGGCCGCTAGCCTCCGGCGCATGACCACCACCGAGCCGCTCGCACCGGGCGTGCGCCGCGGCTACGCGCTGGGCAGCGTCGCCACCGGCACGTTCGGCACGGTCCCCGGCCTGCTGCTGCTCCCCTACCTGACCGACCACCTGGGCATCGCCGCCATCGCGGCCGGCGCGATCGTGCTCGTCCCCAAGGCGTGGGACGTCGTGCTGAACCCGGTCGCCGGACGCATCAGCGACCGCTCCACCCACCCGGCCGGACGCCGCCGCCCGTTCCTGCTGCGCGGAGGGCTGGCCCTCGCGGTCTGCTTCGCGCTGCTGTTCGCCGGCCCGACGTCGCCGGGCTGGCTGGGCGGCGCGTACGTCGTGCTCGCGTTCCTGGCCTGCGCGACGGCCTACGCCTTCTTCCAGGTGCCGTACGTCGCGATGCCGGCGGAGATGACGTCCGACTACGACGAGCGCACGCGGCTCATGAGCTGGCGCGTCGCGGTGCTGGCGCTGGCGATCCTGGTCAGCGGGGCCACCGCCCCGATGGTGGTCAACGCGTTCGGCGGGCAGGAGACCACCGCGGGCTACCGGCTCATGGGGGTCTACGTAGGGCTGCTCCTGGCCGTCGGCGTCGCCGGCGCCTGGTGGGGCACGCGGCACGCCCCGCAGACCCGCACCGGGCTGGCGTCCGGCACGCTCCGCGAGCAGCTGCGCGTCGTGGCGCACGCGCCGGACTTCCGCGCCCTGCTGACCTGCTTCGTCGTGCAGGCGCTGGGCGTCGGCGCCCTGCTCGCCGGCGTCGCCTACGTGGCCGACGACCTGCTGGACTCGTCGGCCGCGTCCACCTTCCTGTTCGCCGCCTTCGTCGGACCGGCGATCCTGGTGACCCCGCTGTGGGAGCGGTACGCCCGCACCCGCGGCAAGAAGCCCGGCTACGTGCTCAGCTCGGTGCTGCTGTCGCTCGGCGCGCTGGCGCTGCTCAGCACCCGCACCGGCGAGGCCGGCTGGGCGTACGCCGCCGCCGTGCTCGTGGGCATCGGCTACGCGGGGGCGCAGGTCTTCCCGATGGCGATGCTGCCGGACGCCGCGGCGCGCGACGCCGAGCGCACCGGCGAGAACCGGGTCGGCGTCTACACCGGCGTCTGGACGGCCGGCGAGACGCTGGGCCTCGCGCTCGGCCCGGGACTGTTCGCGCTGGTGCTGTCGTCGGGTGGCTACGTCTCCAGCACCGACGGCGACGCCGCGCAGCCCGAGAGCGCCCTGGACGCGATCGCGATCGGCTTCTCGGTCGTGCCGGCGGTGCTCGTGGCCGCCGGGCTCATCTGGCTGCGCCGCTACCGACTCGACGAGGAGACCCGATGACCCACGACGAGATCCGCGCCCGGCTCGCGGAGCTGCGGGCCGGCGACCTGCCCACCCACGGCGGACGCACGCTCGCCTACGTCTACGACTCGGGCCTGGCCGACGTCGACGCGCTCGCCAAGGAGGCCCTAGCCGCGTTCGCCTCGACCAACGGGCTCGACCCGACCGCGTTCCCGAGCCTGCTGGCGATGGAGCGCGACCTCGTCCGCTTCGCCCGCACGCTGCTGCACGGGCCGGGCTCGGCGGTGGGCACGGTGACGTCCGGCGGCACCGAGTCGGTGCTGCTGGCCGTCCAGTCGGCCCGCGACGCCCACCCCGACCTCGAGCGTCCGGTCATGGTCGTGCCGAGCACCGCGCACGCCGCGTTCGCCAAGGCGGCGCACTACTTCGGAGTCGAGCGGGTCGCCGTGCCGGTCGACCCCGCCACCCAGCGCGCCGACGTGGTCGCGACCCGGGCGGCGCTGGACGAGCACGCCGGCCGCATCGTGCTCGTGGCGGTCAGTGCGCCGTCGTACGCGCACGGCGTCGTCGACCCGGTCGCGGAGGTCGCGGCGCTGGCCGCCGAGCGCGGCCTGCGCTGCCACGTCGACGCCTGCATCGGCGGCTGGGTGCTGCCGTGGGCCCATCGGCTCGGCCGCGACGTGCCCGCGTGGGACTTCGCCGTCGAGGGCGTCACGAGCGTCTCGGTCGACCTGCACAAGTACGCGTACACGCCCAAGGGCGTCTCGCTGCTGCTGCACCGCACGCCGGCGCTGCGCCGCAGCCAGTACTTCGCCAGCGCCGACTGGCCCGGCTACACGATGCTCAACGCCACGATGCAGTCGACGAAGTCCGGCGGCCCGCTGGCGGCGGCGTGGGCCACGGTGCAGGCCATCGGCGACGCCGGCTACCTCGAGCTCGTCCGCGTGGCGCTCGAGGGCACGGACGCGCTGGTCGCCGGGATCGAGGCCACCGAGCACCTGGCCCTGGCGTCCCGGCCCGACTCGACGCTCGTGGCCCTGCGCACCGACGACGCCCTGGACGTCTTCACGCTGAGCGACGAGATGCTCGAGCGCGGCTGGTACGTCCAGCCGCAGATGCGCTTCGGCGGGCAGCCCGCCACCCTGCACCTCACGGTCAGCGCGGCCACGGCCACGGGCGTCCCGGACTTCCTGGTCGCCCTGCGGTCGTCCGTCGCCGCGGCCGTCGCGGCCGGGCCGGTGCAAGTCGACCCGGCGCTGGCCGAGGCGGCGGCCGCCCTCGACCCGTCCGGCCTGGACGATGCCACGCTCGACGCGCTGCTGGCCATGGCCGGGCTGGCCGGTGACGACGGCGAGCTCGCGCCGCCACGGCGGATGGCCGAGGTCAACGCCCTGCTCGACGTCGCCCCGCCGGCGCTGCGCGAGGCGCTCCTGGTCGCCTTCCTGGACCGGCTCAGCCGCTGACCGCGGCGCGCTCGGCCGGTGTCCGCCGTGTGCCGGTCGGTCGCGGGGCGGACGCACGCTGGGTGACGACGATGCAGCTCAGCACGGCCACGGCGGTCAGGGGCACGGCGGCGCTGAACGACTCACCCATCAGCAGGATCGCCCAGACCAGCGTGAGCAGCGGCTGGGCGAGCTGCAGCTGGCTGGCGCGGGCCACGCCGATCAGTCCCATGCCGCGGTACCAGACCACGAAGCCGCCGAGCTGCGAGATGCCAGCGACGTAGGCCATGCCGGTCAGCGCCCGGGCGGTGAGGTCCACGGGCTCGTGCCCGAGCGCCACCCCGGCGACCACCAGGTTGACCGGGGCGGCGACGAGCACGCCCCAAGCGATCACCTGCCAGCCGGGCATGTGCGCGGCGAGCCGTCCCCCCTCGGCGTAGCCCGCCGCGCACAGGACCAGCGCGACGAGCAGATAGACGTCGGCGACGGTCGGGCGTCCGTGGCTCTGCAGGAGCGAGAAGGCCACCACGACCGCGCCGCCGGTGCCCGCGGCGAGCCAGAACGCACGGGGAAGCCGACGGCCGGAGCGCAACGCGGCGATGCTGGCCGTCGCCATGGGAAGGGCGCCGATCACCACTGCCGAGTGCGCGGTGGAGGACGTCTCCAGGGCCAGCGTGGTCAGCAGCGGGAACCCGACCGCGCACCCGACGGCGACCACGGCCAAGGCCGGCCAGTCCTGCCGGCGCGGCAGCGGGCTGCGGCACGCGAGCAGCACGACCGCCGCGAGGACGGCCGCCAGCACGCCGCGGACGCCGGCGGTGCTCCACGCGCCGAAGCCGTCCATGGCCCAGACCGTGGCCGGGAAGGTGAAGGAGAAGGCCAGGACGCCGAGGAGCGCCAGAACCGTGCCCGGGGTGGCCGAGGGCGCTACTGGCACGACGACAGTAGCGCTATCATTACCTGTCATGTCCAACGATAGCAGTTGGCAGGGACTTGCGGACGTCCTCGCCGAGGAGCTCGAGCACCTGCCCGCAGGGGCCCGGATCCCGACCCACCGGCAGCTGGTGCAGCGCTTCGGCGCCAGTGCCACGACGGTGTCCCGCGCGCTGTCCAGCCTGAGCCGCCAGGGGCTCATCGAGTCTCGGCCCGGCGCCGGGAGCTTCCGCAGCGCGTCCCGGGCCGCGACGTCCGTGGTCGACACCGGCTGGCAGGAGGCCGCGCTGGCGGTCTCGCCGGTCGTCGGCAGCGAGCCGACGCCCGTCCGGGAGCACGACGCGAGCACGGTGGGCGCCACCCTGAGCTCGTACGGAGCCGACGTGGTCGACCTCAACAGCGGGTACCTGCACCCCGACCTGCAGCCCCTCGACCTGCTGGCGACGGCCCTCGGCCGCGTCGGTCGCCGCCGGGACACGTGGGAACGGCCGGAGGTGGCCGGGCTGCCGGACCTGCGCGACTGGTTCGCGACCGAGATCGGCGCCGGCCTCGCGCGCCACGACGTCCTCGTCACGGCGGGTGGGCAGGCCGCGCTGTCGTTGGTGATGCGGGCCGTGGGCACGCCCGGCGACCCCGTCGTCGTGGAGACGCCCACGTACCCGGGCATCCTCGCCGCGGCGGCCGCCGCAGGGCTTCGTGCGGTGCCGGTACCGGTCGACAATGCCGGCATCCAGCCCGAGCACCTGGAGCGGGCGCTGACCCAGACGGGCGCCCGCCTCGTCGTCGTGCAGCCGCGGTTCCACAACCCGACGGGCGTCTCGCTCAGCGACGACCGCCGGCGCCAGGTCATCGAGCTCGTCGTGCGCCACGGGGCCTTCCTGGTCGAGGACGACTTCGCCCGGTACCTGCCCCACACGGACGCGGCGCCACCGTCACCGTCCCTGATCGAGGGCGATCCGGTCGGCGCCGTCGTGCACGTCCGCTCCCTGACCAAGTCGACCTCGCCGAACCTGCGCGTCGCCGGCGTCGCGGGACGAGGCCCCGTCATGGGACGCCTGCGTGCGGCCCACGTCGTCGACACGATGTTCGTCCCGGCCGTGCTGCAGCACGCCGCGCTGGAGGTGCTCACCTCGGCCTCCTGGCCCCGCGCCCTCCGGTCGCTGGCCGGGCACCTCGCCGATCGACGCGACGTCGCGGTCGAGGCGGTCCGGCAGCACCTGCCGGAGGGGTCCCTGGACCGCCCGGCCCACGGGGGCTACCACCTGTGGGTGCGGACGCCCACCGGGACGGAGGACCACGACGTCGCCGCCCGCGCGCTCCAGCGCGGGGTGGCCGTCACCCCCGGCAGCAACTACCACCCGACCAGGGCCACGACGAACCGCCTGCGGCTCAGCTACGTCGCGGCCCCCTCGCCGGCCGACGTCGTCGCCGGCATCCGGCGCCTGGGAGAGGCGCTGCACCCTCGCTGAGGCGCCGGGGGCGCGACTCCCGGCACGTGGAGGGGACCACGCCAGCCCCGATAGGTTGACGTCCGTGAGCGACTGGACCGTCACCCCGCACCTCGTCGGCACCCACGTGGAGCTTGTGCCGATGCGCCCCGACCACGCCGCCGGCCTGCTGGCCGCGGCCGACGACGATGAGGTCTTCGCCTGGCTGACCCTCCCCCGCCCCCGGACGCTCGAGGACGCCGAGGCGATGGTCGAGCGTTCCCTGGCCCTTCCCGACCGCACCTGGGTGCAGGTCGACCGCGCCAGCGGGGAGGTGGCCGGCACGACGTCGTACTACGACATGAGCGAGACCGCGCGCACCGTCGCCATCGGGTTCACCTGGCTGGGCCGGCGGTTCTGGCGCACGGGCATCAACACCGAGGCCAAGCTGCTGCTGCTGCGCCACGCGTTCGACGACCTGGGCTGCGTGCGGGTCGTCTGGCACACCGACGAGCACAACCACCGCTCGCAGGCCGCCATCGCCCGGCTCGGCGCCACCCGCGAGGGCGTCATGCGCAAGCACAAGCGGCGGCGCGACGGCTCGTGGCGTGACACCCACCTGTTCTCGATGCTCGACACCGAGTGGCCGGACGCGCGTCAGGCCCTGGAGCGCCGGCTCGCCCGCTGACCGGCCAGCGCGGTCAGCACCGCGAGCGCGGCCGTCGCCACGGGGACGACGAAGGCGCCGGAGTGCCCGTGCGCGTCGGCCAGGCGCCCGGCGACCGAGGAGCCGAGGGCGTAGCCGATGCCGGTCGCGCCGGCGAGCAGCGTCATGGCGGCGCCGATCCGGTGCTCGGGCACGATCTGCCCGGCCAGCGCGAAGTTGCTGATCATGTACGGCGCGACCGCCAGGCCGAGGAACAGCACCACGACGACGAGCTGGGCGATGGTGTCGACGAGCAGCAGCGGCATGGCGAGCACGAGCAGCGCGACCGCCGCGGCCAGCGACCGGGTGGCGTAGCCGATGCGCTCGGGCACGGCGGCCATGGTCAGGCCGGCGGCGACGCTGCCGACGCCGAGCACCGCGTGGACGAGCCCGGCCACACCCGGCTCGCCCGCGGCGGTCGTGAGCGCGGTCGTGCCGGTCTGCACCGAGCCGAACAGCACCCCGACCCAGGCCTGGGCCAGGACGAGGAGCACGAAGGCGGGCACCAGCAGACGTCCGGCCGGCGGCACGGCGCTGCGGTCGACCCTGGTGAGCGCGGCCGTGGGGTGGACGGCGAACAGCGTCCCGAACACCGCGAGCAGCGCGGCGCCGACCAGCAGCGCGACGGACGGCTCGCCGACGAACGCCAGCACGCCGATGAGCGCGGGCCCGAGGACGAACGAGGCCTCGTCGGCGGCGCCCTCGTAGGAGAACGCGGCGTCGACGACCATGCGCCGGTAGGCCGGGTCGTCCCGGGGCCCGACGGCCGCGCCCTCGGCGATCGGCCGCCAGCGCACGCGGGCCAGCGGCCCGACCTGCGGGATGAACAGGCCGGCCACGCCCGAGACGGCGATGGCCGCCCACGGCGACTCGTCTGCGACGGCCACGAGCCCGACGAGGGCCGCCGCTCCGGCGAGGGACTGCACCAGCACGGTGCCGCGCTGGCCGTGACGGTCGGCGAGCGTGCCCCAGAACGGTGCCCCGACGGCGTTGGCGACGGCCAGGACGCCGGCGGCGGCGCCGCCGTACGCGTACCGGCCGGTGGCCTCGCTGACCAGCACGAGGGTGCCCATCTGGCTCATGGCAAGCGGAACTCGCCCGAGGAAGGCTACGAGGACGTAGGCGGGCCCGACGATCCGCAGGAGCTCGCGGTAGGCGGCGACGGCTGACACAGCGCGTCGAGCCTAGGGGCTCACGCCGGGCAGGACGGCTCCGGGTCGCGTCGATAGGCTCGACGGGTGCCGCCGACCCAAGCCCGCCGGGCCACCTTCGGACTGTTCGGCCTCAACGGCTTCCTGCTGGGCATGTGGATCGTGCACATCCCCCTGGTGAAGGACCGCACGGGCATCGACGACTCGACCCTCGGCGGGATGTTGCTGCTCGTCGGGATCGCCGCGCTCGTGGGCATGCAGGCCGGCGGCCGGCTCATCGACCGCATCGGCTCCGCGCCCACCGTGGCCGTCTCGATGACCGTGCTCGCGCTCGTCCTGCCGTTCATCGCGCTGGCCGAGTCCCCCGTGGCGCTGGCCGTCGTCCTGGCGGTGCTCGGCCTGGCCAACGGGGTCGTGGACGTCGCGCAGAACGCGCAGGCCGTCGTGGTCGAGCGGGCCTACGGACGTCCGATCATGTCGGCCTTCCACGCCCTGTTCTCGATGGGCAACCTGGCCGCCGCGATCGTGGGCGGCGTGCTGATCGGCCAGGACGTCGGCATGCTGGCGACGCTGTCCGCCGCGGCGATCGTCGGGATCGCCGGCGCCGCGGTCTGCCGCCGCCCGCTGCTCGCCGACGCTGCTCCGGCTCCCACCGAGGACGGCGGCCGTCGTCGCGTCCCGTGGACGCCCCGCGTCGCGCTGCTCGGCGGGCTCGCCTTCGCGCTCATGCTCAGCGAGGGCGTCGCCTACGACTGGAGCACCGTCCACCTGCGCGACAGCCTCGGCTCGACCGAGACCGTGGCCGCCTGGGCCTTCGGCGCCTTCTCGGCGACCATGACGATCGTCCGCCTGGTGGCCGACCGGATCGTGGCCCGCGTCGGCTCGGCCACCTACGTCAGCATCGCCGCCCTGGTGGGGGCCGTCGCCATGCTCGGCGTGGTGCTGGCCCCGAACGCCCCTGTCGCCATCGCCGCCTGGGCGCTGTTCGGCGTCGGGCTGGCCGGCTGCGTGCCGCAGTTCTTCAGCGCCGCCGGCAACGTCGACCCGACCGCGGCCGGCACCTACCTGGCCCGCATCACCAGCTTCGGCTACACGGGGCTGCTGGCCGGCCCGTCGATCATCGGGTTTCTGCGCACCTGGGTCTCGCTGCCGACCGCGCTGCTCGTGCCGCTGGTCGGCTGCCTGGCGGCCGGCCTGCTCGCCCGCCGAGCCTTGGCCGGACGGGTGGACGCATGAGGCGCCCACTGGCCGAGCTCGTCGCCCCCGACTGGGCCGAGGCGCTCGCCCCGGTCGAGGACCGCATCCACGCCCTGGGCGACTTCCTGCGCGCCGAGACCGCGGCGGGCCGCGGCTACCTGCCCGCCGGCGACGCCGTGCTGCGCGCCTTCCGCGAGCCGATGGCCGACGTGAAGGTGCTCGTGGTCGGCCAGGACCCGTACCCGACGCCCGGCCACGCGATGGGGCTGTCGTTCTCGGTGCAGCCGGACGTCCGACCGCTGCCGCGCAGCCTGGTCAACGTCTTCGCCGAGCTCGAGGCCGACCTCGGCGTCCCGCCCTCGCCCTCGGGCGACCTGACGCCGTGGGCGCGCCAGGGCGTCCTGCTGCTCAACCGCGTGCTCACCGTCCGGCCAGGCGAGGCGGCAAGCCACCGGGGCAAGGGGTGGGAGACCGTCACCGAGCAGGCCATCCGCGCCCTCGTCGCCCGCGACGCCCCGCTCGTGGCCGTGCTGTGGGGCCGCGACGCCCAGGCCCTGGCCCCGCTGCTCGGCGACACGCCGGTCGTGGCCAGCGCCCACCCGAGCCCGCTGTCGGCGTCGCGGGGCTTCTTCGGGTCCCGCCCGTTCAGCCGCGTCGACGCCGCGCTCGAGGCGCTCGGGGCACGCCCGGTGGACTGGCGGCTGGCCCCGTAGGGTGACGCCATGACTTCCTCGAGCGCCCGCGACCGCGTCGTCGACCACGGGTTCTCCGTCCTGCAGAAGTGGGGCATCCGCATCGTCGTGTACGCGGCGGCCGCGGTGGTCCTGGGCTGGGTGATCGGCCACACCTGGATGGTGCTGTACCCGCTGGCGATGGCCCTGGTCGTCGCCACCGTGCTGCAGCCGCCGACCGGGTTCCTGCGCCGCCACGGCTGGCCGGACGCCCTCGCCGCGGTGACGGTGATGCTGAGCTTCTTCGCCCTGATCAGCGCCCTCGTGGCCATCCTGGCGCCCCAGGTCGCCGGCCAGGCCGACGACGTCGCCGAGGGCGCCTCGGACGGCCTGCAGCAGGTCCGCGAGTGGCTGGTCACCGGCCCCTTCGAGGTCACGAACGGCCAGATCACCAACGCCATCTCCGCCGTCCAGGACAAGATCCAGGACAGCGCGACCCAGATCGGCTCCGGCGTCTTCTCCACGATCGGCGTCGCGACCGGCGTCATCGTCAACCTCGTGCTGATCCTGGTGCTGACCTTCTTCTTCATGAAGGACGGCCACAAGTTCCTGCCCTGGGTCCGCTCCATCGGCGGCGCGCGCGTCGGCGGTCACCTGACCGAGCTGCTCCTGCGCATCTGGAACACGCTGGGCGGCTTCATCCGGGCCCAGACGATGGTGGCCGCGATCGACGCGATCATCATCGGCCTCGGCCTGATCATCCTGGACGTCCCGCTGGCCGTCCCGCTGGCCGTCGTGACGTTCTTCGGCGGCTACATCCCGATCATCGGCGCCTTCGTCAGCGGCGCGCTGGCCGTGCTGGTCACGCTGGTCACCAACGGCTGGCAGGAGGCGCTCATCGCGCTCGCCATCGTCGTCGCCGTGCAGCAGCTCGAGGGCAACGTGCTCTCCCCGTGGCTGCAGGGCAAGAGCATGAACCTGCACGCCGGCATCATCCTGCTCTCGGTCACCGCCGGAAGCTCGATGTTCGGCATCACCGGCGCGTTCCTGGCCGTCCCGGTGGCCTCGGCCGTGGCCGAGACCCTGCGCTACCTGCTCGAGCGGGTCGACCGCGAGGCGGGCGTCGTGCCCGAGGAGGCCGGGCCCCCGCTGGAGGAGCCGGGCAAGCCGGTGGCCGAGCAGGACTGACCACTCCGGCCACCGGCCGGGCACACAAGAAGGGGCGACCAGCGCGTAGCGGTCGCCCCTTCTCGGTCCACCCCAGCGTGAGCGGTGAGGAGAGCCGGCTGACGTCCCCCGATCGCCAGCCGGCTCCTCTTCACCGTGGTGCACACCAGTGATGACAGAAGACTAGAGGACGGGGACTAGTCCCGTCTAGTCACAACGGACTAGGCCTTTCCGGACACCCCGTCGACCGGCTCCACGTCCGGCTCCAGCGCGTCCTCCGCGAGCGTCGTGCCGACCGTCTCGGACGCGTCCTCGTGCACGAGCCACAGCACGCCCGCGGGCGGGATCTGCAGCACCGCCGAGGCCGGCTGGCCGTGCATCGGCTCGTCCGTGGCCTCGACCCGGCCCAGGTTGCCCACGCCCGACCCGCCGTAGACCTCGGCGTCGGTGTTGACCACCTCGCGCCACGTGCCCGTGGCCGGCAGGCCCACCCGGTAGTCCAGGTGCGGGGCGCCGGAGAAGTTGCACACGCAGGCCAGCTGCGTGCCGTCGGAGCCCACCCGCAGGAAGCTCAGCACGCTGCCCGCGGCGTCGGACGCGTCGAGCCAGACGAAGCCCTCCGGGCGCGCGTCCTGCGACCACAGCGCCGGCGAGGCCACGTACGTGCGGTTGAGGTCGCCGACCAGCCGCTGGATGCCCGCGTGCAGCGGGTCGTCCAGCTCGTGCCAGTCCAGCGAGCGGCCCTCGGACCACTCCCCCGACTGGCCGAACTCGCCGCCCATGAACAGCAGCTGCTTGCCCGGGTGGGCCCACATGTAGCCCAGCAGGGAGCGGACGCCGGCAGCCTTGTTCCAGGCGTCGCCGGGCGAGCGGCCCCACAACGAGCCCTTGCCGTGCACGACCTCGTCGTGCGAGAGCGGCAGCACGAACTGCTCGCTCCAGGCGTAGACCAGCGAGAAGGTGATCTCGTCCTGGTGCCAGGAGCGGTGCACGGGCTCGCGACCCAGGTACTGCAGCGTGTCGTGCATCCAGCCCATGTTCCACTTCATCGCGAAGCCGAGGCCGCCGGTGCCGGTGGGCGCCGTGACGCCCGGCCACGACGTGGACTCCTCGGCGATGACGAGCGTGTCGGGGTGGTGCTTGGCGACGGTGCCGTTGAGCTCCTGCAGGAACTGGACGGCCTCGAGGTTCTCGCGGCCGCCGTGGACGTTCGGCTCCCACTGGCCGTCCTGGCGCGAGTAGTCCAGGTAGAGCATGGACGCGACGGCGTCGACCCGCAGGCCGTCGACGTGGAACTCCTCCAGCCAGTACAGCGCGTTGGCCACGAGGAAGTTGCGCACCTGCGGACGTCCGAAGTCGAACACGTAGGTGCCCCAGTCGGGCTGCTCGCCGCGGCGCGGGTCCGGGTGCTCGTACAGCGGCGTGCCGTCGAAGCGGGCCAGGGCCCAGGCGTCGCGCGGGAAGTGCGCGGGCACCCAGTCGACGATGACGCCGATGCCGCGCTGGTGCAGGTGGTCGACGAACCAGCGGAAGTCGTCCGGGCTGCCGAACCGGGACGTCGGCGCGTAGTACGACGTGACCTGGTAGCCCCACGAGCCGCCGAACGGGTGCTCGGCGATCGGCAGCAGCTCCACGTGGGTGAAGCCGTGCTCGAGCACGTAGTCGGCCAGCTGCTCGGCCGCCTCGCGGTACGACAGGCCCTGGCGCCACGACCCCAGGTGCACCTCGTAGATGCTCATCGGCGCGTCGGACCAGGTGGTCGCCGCGCGGCGCTCGAGCCACTCGTCGTCGCCCCACGCGTGCGTGGTGGTGGCGATGACCGACGCGTTGTCCGGCGGCACCTCGGTGGCGAAGGCCATGGGGTCGGCCTTCTCGTGCCACTGGCCGTCGGGGCCCTCCAGGCGCAGCTTGTAGCGCTGGCCGGGCTCGGCACCGGGCACGAAGCCCTGCCAGATGCCACCGTCGGCGTGGGTCAGCGGGTGGGCGTCGGAGTCCCAGCCGTTGAAGTCGCCGACGACCCGCACGGTGCGGGCGTTGGGCGCCCAGACCGCGAAGGACGTGCCGGCGACCCCGTCGACGGTGGCCGGGTGGGCGCCGAGCGCCTGCCACAGCCGTTCGTGCCGGCCCTCGCCGATCAGGTGCAGGTCGAGCTCTCCGAGCCCGGTCTCCTTGGCGTGCTTCATGCGACCCCCTCCACGATGCGGGCGATGGACGACAGCGGGACCTCGAGCCAGTCCGGCCGGTTGGCGTGCTCGTAGCCGACCTCGTAGACGGCCTTGTCGAGCTCGAGCGCGGTAAGCAGGACGGCGTGCTCGCGCGGGTCGCCCAGGTCCGAGACCGAGGCGTACCCCTCGCAGAACGCGTCGCGGTTGACCTGCGCCCAGGCCAGCGCGCCGTAGGTCAGCGCCTGGACGTCGTCGGGCTGGCCGACGAGCAGCTGGTGCGCGGCGTAGTCGAACGAGCGCAGCATGCCGGCGACGTCGCGCAGCGGGGAGCGCAGCGCGGCGCGCTCCTGCAGCGGTGCGGCCGGCTCGCCCTCGAAGTCGATGACCGTCCAGCCGCCGACGGTGCGCAGCACCTGGCCCAGGTGCAGGTCGCCGTGGACGTACTGGCTGCGCAGCGGCGTGGGCAGCTCCTGGACGCGCTCGAGCGCGGCCCGGATGCCCGGCACGTGCGGTGCGAGTTGCGGCACGTCCGCGGCCACCGTCTCGAGCCGGTCCGTCATGGTGCGCACCTTGCCGGCGAGCTCGTCCGGCCCGACGTCGGCGGTGCCGAGCGCCCGGGCCAGGTCGGCGTGCACGTGCGCCACGGCCTGGCCGAGGCGGCGGGCCTCGCCGGAGAAGTCGCCGCCGTGCTCCTCGGGCGCGGTGCCCGGGTCGGCCATGAGGTCGCGGACGCTCGTGGTCGCCATCGCCCAGCCGTCGGCCGCGTCGGGGAAGAACTGCTGCATCATGCCCAGCGTCGTCTCCTGCCCGTCGAAGCGGCCGGCGATCGAGCCGAGCGGCTGCGCGATGTGCTGGCAGCCGGCGTCGCGCAGGGCCCGGTGCAGCACGAGGTCCTTGTTCAGGCCCGGCGACAGCCGGCGGAACAGCTTGAGGATGTACTGGCTGCCGAACACCAGGGAGGTGTTCGACTGCTCGCTGGTGATCGGGCGACCGCGCAGGCCGGCGTCCAGGACGACGTCCGGCTCCAGGTGGAAGCTGACGTCGCCGACGGTCGCCTCGCGGGCCAGCAGGCCGAGCAGCTCGCTGGTGACGTCGGCGTCACCGGAGGCCTCGTACATCGTGATGCCGTCGTCGACCTCGATCACCGCGGCCGCGGGGACGTCGGGCGCCTCGGCCCGGCGCGCGCCGACGAGCAGCTGGTAGACGTCGCGCCGGTCGCCCTGGCGCACCTCCACCACGAGGTGCACGAGCGCCGGGTCGCCGTCGACGAGCACGGTCGTCTCCAGGGCCTGCACGGCGTCGATCGGGCGGTCCTTGCCCGCGAACCACCGCCGGGTCGTCAGCCAGTCGGGCAGGGCCCGCAGCACCACGTCCATCCAGGGGGTCGAGCTCATCGCGCTCACCTCGGGTCGTTGTCGTCGGAGTGGCACAGCTCGAACCAGTAGAAGCCGTGCCCGGGCAGGGTCAGGAGGTAGGGCAGCTCGCCGATCTCGGGGAACCGCACGCCACCGGTCAGCTCGCTGGGCACCAGGCCCTGGAAGGCCGACAGGTCGAGCTCGACCGGCTGCGGGAAGCGCGACAGATTGTTGACGCACAGCACCGTGTCGCGTCCGCCGTCGGGCCGCTCGTACGTGCGCTGGTAGGCCAGCACGCTCGGGTTCGAGCCGCCCAGGTCGACGAAGTCGCCCTCGGCGAAGGCGATGTGCTCCTTGCGCACCTGGATCATCCGGCGGGTCCAGTTCAGCAGCGACGCGGGGCTGTCCTGCTGGGACTCGACGTTGATCGCCTCGTACCCGTACGTGGGGTCCATGATCACCGGCAGGTAGATGCGCCCCGGCGTGCACGAGGAGAAGCCGGCGTTGCGGTCCGGGCTCCACTGCATCGGGGTGCGGACGGCGTCGCGGTCGCCCAGCCAGATGTTGTCGCCCATGCCGATCTCGTCGCCGTAGTAGAGCACCGGCGAGCCGGGCAGGCTCAGCAGCATCGCGGTGAACAGCTCGAGCTGGTTGCGGTCGTTGTCGAGCAGCGGGGCCAGGCGCCGGCGGATGCCGATGTTGGCCTTCATGCGTGGGTCCTTGGCGTACTCGGAGTACATGTAGTCGCGCTCCTCGTCGGTGACCATCTCCAAGGTCAGCTCGTCGTGGTTGCGCAGGAAGATGCCCCACTGGGCCTTGTCCGGGATGGCCGGCGTCTGCTGCAGGATCTCCGAGATCGGGAAGCGCGACTCGCGCCGCACCGCCATGAAGATGCGCGGCATGAGCGGGAAGTGGAAGGCCATGTGGCACTCGTCGCCGCCGACGGCCGGGTCGCCGAAGTACTCCACGACGTCGCTCGGCCACTGGTTGGCCTCGGCGAGCAGCACGCGACCGGGGTACTCGTCGTCGACCACCTTGCGGCACTTGCGCAGGTACTCGTGCGTTCGCGGCAGGTTCTCGCTGCTCGTGCCCTCCTCCTCGAACAGGTAGGGCACGGCGTCGAGGCGGAAGCCGTCGATGCCCAGGTCGAGCCAGAAGCGCAGGACGTCGATCATCGCCTCCTGCACCGCCGGGTTCTCGTAGTTGAGGTCGGGCTGGTGGGAGAAGAAGCGGTGCCAGAAGAACTGCCCGCGCACCGGGTCGTACGTCCAGTTGGACGTCTCGGTGTCGACGAAGATGATGCGGGCGTCGCTGTAGGCCGAGTCGTCGTCGCTCCAGACGTAGAAGTCGCCGTAGGGGCCGTCGGGGTCGGTGCGTGACGCCTGGAACCAGGGGTGCTGGTCGGACGTGTGGTTGAGCACCAGGTCGGTGATGACCCGGATGTTGCGCTTGTGCGCCTCCTCCAGCAGGAACACGAAGTCCTCGACCGTGCCGAACTCGGGCAGCACCGCGCGGAAGTCGCTGATGTCGTAGCCGCCGTCGCGCAGCGGCGAGGCGTAGAACGGCGGCAGCCACAGGCAGTCGACGCCGAGCCACTGCAGGTAGTCGAGCTTGCCGGCCAGTCCGCGCAGGTCGCCCGTGCCGTCGCCGTTGGAGTCGGCGAACGCGCGGACCAGCACCTCGTAGAAGACCGCGTGCTTGTACCAGGACGCGTCCTTCGGAGCCTCGTGCGCGTGGGCGAAGTCGCCGGCCTGGGGCTCGACGAGCAGCCCGTCGGACGTCACGGACTCACCGGTGTGAGGGACGTCCTCGAGGCCGTCGAGGGGATCGTGTCGCTGGAGGTCGGAACCGGAGACGTCGGGCATGGCTCCTACCCTGGCGCAGGTCCGCCGAGGCTGCGACCCGACGCGGTCAGCCCTGCGGCACGACCGCGGCGAGGTGCGCCACGGCCACCGCCGGGTCGAGCCGGACGTAGTTGTGCTCGCCCCAGGTGAACGAGTCGCCGCTCACCTCGTCCAGCACCACGACCGAGCCGCCGGGCTCGACGCCCAGCGCCTCGAGGTCGAGGTGGAGGGTGCCCTCCTGTGGCTGGTGCGGGTCGAGCGTCACGACCACGATCACCGTGTCGCCCGTGGCCGGGTCGGTCTTGGAGTAGGCCAGCAGCGCCTCGTTGTCGACGTCGTGGAAGCGCAGGGTGCGCATCTGCTGCAGCGCCGGGTGGGCGCGACGCACCTCGTTGAGCCGGGTCAGCCACGGCTCCAGCGAGCGTCCCTGCTCGAGGGCGGCGTCGAAGTCGCGCGGGCGCAGCTCGTACTTCTCGGAGTTCAGGTACTCCTCGCTGCCGGGACGCACCGGCTCGTGCTCGTACAGCTCGTAGCCGGAGTAGACGCCCCAGGTCGGCGCGAGGGTGGCCGCGAGCGCGGCGCGCAGCGCGAACATGCCCCGGCCGCCCACCTGCAGGGACTCGTGCAGGATGTCCGGCGTGTTCACGAACAGGTTGGGCCGGCTCTCGTCCCAGCGGTCGCGGACCATCTCGCCGAACTCGACGAGCTCCTCCTTGCCGGTGCGCCAGGTGAAGTAGGTGTAGCTCTGCGTGAAGCCGAGCCGGGCCAGGCCGAACAGCACCGCCGGGCGGGTGAACGCCTCGGCCAGGAAGAGCACGTCCGGGTGCTCGCGCTTGACCTCCTCGATGAGCCAGGCCCAGAAGCTCGGCGGCTTGGTGTGCGGGTTGTCGACCCGGAAGATGCGCACCCCGTGGTCGACCCAGAAGCGGACGACCCGCAGCACCTCGGCGTAGATCGCCTCGGGCGCGTTGTCGAAGTTGACCGGGTAGATGTCCTGGTACTTTTTCGGCGGGTTCTCGGCGTACGCGATCGTGCCGTCGGGCAGCACCGTGAAGTACTCGGGGTGCTCACGCGCCCACGGGTGGTCGGGCGCGGCCTGCAGGGCGAGGTCGAGCGCGACCTCCAGGCCGAGCTCGCCGGCGCGCGCGACGAACGCGTCGAAGTCGTCGATCGTGCCCAGGTCGGGGTGGACGGCGTCGTGGCCGCCCTCCTCGGCGCCGATCGCCCACGGCGAGCCGACGTCGTCCGGGCCCGGGTCGAGCGTGTTGTTGCGGCCCTTGCGGTTGATCCGGCCGATCGGGTGGATCGGCGGCAGGTAGACGACGTCGAAGCCCATGCGGGCAGCTCGCTCGAGCATCGGCGCGGACGTCGCGAAGGTGCCGTGCACCGGCTTGCCGGCGGCGTCGACCCCGCCGGTGCTGCGCGGGAAGAACTCGTACCAGGAGCCGAAGGCGGCGCGCTCGCGGTCGACCCACAGCCTCTGCGGCGTGCCCTTGGTGACCAGCTCGCGCACCGGGTTGTCGTGCATGACGGTCAGCACCGGCTCCGACAGCGCCGGCGCGAGCCGCTCGTCGAGCGGGAGCGACGTGTCGCGCAGGGCGGCGGCGGCCTGCTGCAGCAGGGTGCGCGACCGGCGGTCGGAGCTCTCGTCGAGCACCCGGGCGCCGACCTCGAGGTCGTTGGCCAGCTCGTCGGCGTCCTGGCCCGCGGCGACCTTCTTCTCGATCGCGTGCAGCCACGTCGCCCACGGGTCGCCCCAGGCGTCGACCCGGAACGTCCAGGTGCCGACGGCGTCCGGGACGACGGCGGCGGCGAAGCGGTCCAGGCCCGGCGCCCCGTGCGGCTCCATGCGCACCGAGCGCGCGGTGCGGTCGCCCGGACCCTTCCAGACCACGGTGGCGGCGACGGCGTCGTGGCCCTCGCGCCAGACGGTCGCGGTCACCGGCACGTGCTCGCCGACCACGGCCTTGGCCGGGAAGCGTCCTCCGGCGACCTGCGGGCGGACGTCGTCGATCCCCAGTCGTCCCTGCACAGGGTCCCCTCTCGTCGCGGTACGGCCAAGACTGCCAGCGCGACGCCGGGCCGCAACCGGGCTCAGACCTGCAGGGCGTCCTCGCCGGCGAGCACGCGGCCCGCGGTGCCGCTCGCGGGGCGGCCGAGCAGCGTCGCGGCGAGGAACCGCGCGGCCGTGCCGTCGAACTCGCCGGCGCGGCGGAGCATGGCCTGGGTGCCGCCGCGGACGACGACGAGCGCGACGCGTCCGGAGCGCGCGAGCCGGGCCACGACGGCGCGGGCGTGGGCGATCGGCGCGATGCGGTCGTGGTCGCCGTGCACGACCAGCACGGGCCGGTCGCCGGTCGGCACGCCGTCGTCGGGGTAGAGCCACGGCGCGAGCGCGACGACCGAGGCGATCTCGGGACGACCGGCCGAGAGCAGGGCCGCGCGTCCGCCGAGGGAGTGGCCGACGAGCCCGACCGGCAGGTCGCCGTGCTTCTCGCGCAGCTGCCCCAGCGCCCAGGCGACGTCGTCGACGGGGGTGTGCGAAGCGTCCCAGCCGCGGGAGGAGTTGAGCAGGCGGTAGACGGCCAGGCGTCGGCGACCGGCGCGCGCGACCCGGCGGGCGACCGGGACCATGCGCACGACCGACAGCTGGGTCGGGCTCACCATCGGCGACCCCGGCCTGCTGGCGCCGCCGTGCAGCACGAGCACGACGGCGTCGGGGCGGGCGGGGACGTGGGTGGGGATGAGCCGAGCGCGGACGTCCATGCGCCGAGTGTGCCGGGCGCTCCCCCACACCGCCCTGCGAGCGGGGCCGCGCTCAGACCTCGCGCGGGATGCGCAGCAGCACGAGCGAGCGCCCCGCCACGGGCAGCGCGGCGCCGGGAGCGAGCGTCACGTCGTCGGCCGGCACCCCGTCGAGCGACCGGGTGTCGAGCACCGGGGTGAACGACGTGCCGAACTCCTCGCCCGGCAGCGTCGCCTCGACGTCCTCGGCCTGGGCGTTGAGCAGCAGCAGCCACGAGTGGTCGGCGACGAGCTCACCCTCGCGGGTGCGCGACTGGCTGTTGGACCCGTCGATCCACATGCCCAGGAACCGGCGCTCCTCGAACCAGTCGGCCTCGGTGAGCTCGGCGCCGTCGGGGCCGAGCCAGATCAGGTCCGGACGACCGGTCGGCGTCTGGCGTCCGTCGAAGAACTCCGGCTGGCGCAGCGCGGGGCTCTCGGCCCGCAGCCGCACGACCCGGCGGGTGAACTCGAGCATCGCCTCGGCGTCCTCGGACAGGCTCCAGTCGACCCAGGACGTCTCGTCGTCCAGGCAGTAGGCGTTGTTGTTGCCCTTCTGGGTGCGCCACAGCTCGTCGCCGGCCACGAACATCGGCGTGCCGGTGGACAGCAGCAGCGTCGCGAGCAGGTTGCGGGCCTGGCGCGTGCGCAGGGCGCGCACCTCGGGGTCGCGGGTCTCGCCCTCGACGCCGTGGTTCCAGGAGCGGTTGTCGTCGGTGCCGTCGCGGTTGTCCTCGCCGTTGGCCTCGTTGTGCTTGCGGTCGTAGGAGACCAGGTCGCGGAGCGTGAACCCGTCGTGGGCGGTGACGAAGTTGACCGACTGCCACGGCCGGCGCCGGTTGTGGTCGTACAAGTCCGAGCTGCCCGACAGCCGCGACGCCAGCTCGCGCACGGCGTCCTGCCCGCGCCAGAAGTCGCGGACGGTGTCGCGGTAGCGGCCGTTCCACTCGGCCCACTGGGCGCCGAAGTCACCGACCCGGTAGCCCTCCCCCGTCGCGTCCCACGGCTCGGCGATCAGCTTGCAGCGCGACAGCACGGGGTCGGTCGTGATGGCGGTGAGCATCGTGGAGTCGCGGTCGAAGAAGCCGCCGTGCGGACGTCCGAGGGTGCTGGCCAGGTCGAACCGGAAGCCGTCGACGCCCATCTCGGTGGCCCAGTAGCGCAGCGAGTCGGTGACCAGCCGGACGACGGTCGGCGACGCCGCCTCGATCGTGTTGCCGCAGCCGGTGATGTCGGCCATGTGGCCGCGCTGGTCGTGCAGGTAGTAGGCCGGGGCGTCCAGGCCGCGGAAGCTCAGCGTCGGTCCTTCCGGCCCGGCCTCGCAGGTGTGGTTGTAGACGACGTCGAGGATGACCTCGATGCCCGCCGCGTGCAGCGCCGCGACCATGGTGCGGAACTCCTCGACCTCGCGGCCGGGCTCACTGGCGTAGGCGGCGTGCGGCGCGAAGTAGCCCAGCGGCGAGTAGCCCCAGTAGTTGTGCCGGCCGCGGCGGGTGAGCGAGGGCTCGTCGACGAAGGAGTGCACGGGCAGCAGCTCGACCGCGGTGACGCCGAGCCGGGTGAGGTGCTCGATCGCGACCGGGTGGGCCAGGCCGAGGTAGGTGCCGCGCAGGTGCTCGGGGATGTCGGGATGCTGCTTGGTGAACCCGCGGACGTGCAGCTCGTAGACGACCGTCTCCTCGAACGGCACCTCCGGCTTCACGCCGGTGTCGGGGCCGCCGGGCGAGGTGACGACCGAGAGCGGCACGCTGCCCAGCGAGTCGGTCGGCGACGGGCGTCCGCGCTCGGGGTCGCCCACATAGCCGCGGGCGGCGGCCGGCGAACTGAGCGTGCCGGTGATGCGCCGGGCGTAGGGGTCGACGAGCAGCTTGTTCGGGTTGCTGCGCAGCCCGCGCGACGGGTCGTACGGGCCGTGGACGCGGTAGCCGTAGCGCTGGCCGGGGGTGACGCCCGGGACGAGGCCGTGCCAGACGCCGAACGTCCGCTCGGTCAGCTCGACCCGGCGCTCGGTGCCGTCGTCGTCGACGAGGCAGACCTCGACCCGCTCGGCGACGGCGGAGGTGACGGCGAACCGGACACCGCCGGCCTCAGGGTGGGAGCCGAGCGGGAACGGCCGGCCGGGAAGCACCTGGGTGTCGGACACGGGTCGGATCGCCATGCGGTCATCCTCGCAGCCGAGACCTCACCCCGCAGGCGGTGCCGGGTTCGCGCTGAGCGTGACGTATCGGGGGTCGTCCGGCCGTAACCACCCCCGAAACGTCACACTCAGCGGGAACGGGACCCCCGACGAGAGGGGTGCCGCGGACGCTTTCGGGCGTAGCCTTCGACGATGGAGCCGGACGCGTCCTGGACGGGCTCGATGCCGCAGGTGTACGACCGCCACCTGGGGCCGGCGGTCTTCGCGCCCGTGGCGGCCGACCTGGGCGCCCGCGTCGCGCACCTCGCCCCGCACCGGGTGCTGGAGCTGGCGGCGGGCACCGGTGTCGCGACCGTGGCCCTGCGCGACGCCGTCCCGGACGCCGAGCTCATCGCCACCGACCTCAACCCGGCCATGGTCGCCGTCGGCGAGCAGCGGGTCCCGAGCGCCCGCTGGCAGGTCGCCGACGCGCTCGACCTGCCCTTCCCCGACCGCTCCTTCGACCTGGTCGCGTGCCAGTTCGGGGTCATGTTCTTCCCGGACAAGGTCGCCGGGCTGCGCGAGTGCGCTCGGGTGCTCGAGCCGGGCGGTCGGGTGCTGGTCGTCACCTGGGGCGACGTCGCGAGGCACACCTTCTCCTCCGCGCTGGTCACCGCGGTCGGGCGCGTGCTGGCCGACCCGCCGGCGTTCATCGCGCGTGTGCCGCACGGCTACGACGACCCCCGCGCCCTGCTCGCGGACCTGGGGACCGCCGGGTTCGACGACGCGAGCGTCGAGACCGTGACCGTGACCGGGCACGCGTCCTCGGCCGTCGACCTGGCCGAGGGGTTCTGCGGCGGGACTCCGCTGCGCGGCGAGCTGACCGCCCGCGGCGACCTGGAGGCGCTCACCCGGGCGGTCGCGGCCGAGATGACCGCCGTGCTCGGCGAGGGGCCGGTGACCGGGACGATGGAGGTCCACGTCGGCACCGGAACGCGTCCCCACCCCGGCGCGTGAGCCCAGCACTCGCTGAGCGTGACGTTTCGGGGGTGGATCCGGCCGATCGCCCCCCGAAACGTCACACTCAGCGGGAACGGGACCCCGTCGAGGCGTGAGGGAAGTGCGTCAGTCGCGGTGCAGGAGGGTGTCGCGGACGAGGCGGCGCAGGACCTTGCCGATCTGCGAGCGCGGCAGGTCGTCGAGCACGTGCACCGAGCGAGGCAGGGCGTAGCGCGGCAGGCGCTGCTCGGCCCACTCGCGCACGGCGGCCAGGTCGGGCGTCGGGGCGCCGGTCTCCATGACCAGGGCCGCGGCGACCTCCTCGCCGTCGTCGGTCGGCAGGCCGACCACGGCGACGTCCTGCACGCCGGGCATGGTGCGCAGGTGGTCCTCGACCTGCGACGGGTACACCTTGAACCCGCCGACGATGATCATCTCCTTGACCCGGTCGACCAGGGTCGTCCAGCCGTCGGGCTCGACCACGACGACGTCGCCCGTGCGCAGCCAGCCGCCCTCGAGCAGCTGGTGGTCGGTCTCCTCGGGCCGGTTCCAGTAGCCCTGGAAGACCTGGGGGCCGCGCAGCAGCAGCTCACCGCGCAGCGTGCCGTCGTCCTCGGCCGACACGTCGACCGTCGGGTCGTCCTGCGACACGACGCGGATGTCGGTGCTGGGGAACGCCAGGCCGAGCGTGCCGGGGCGGCGACGCTCCGAGCACGGGTTGCCGAGCGCGATCGGCGACGCCTCGGTCATGCCGTAGCCCTCGATGAGCAGGCCGCCGGTGGTCCTCTCCCAGCGGTCGGCGGTCGCCTTGCTGATCGGCATGGCGCCGGCGAACGAGACCCGGATCGAGCGCAGGCCGTCGGCCGGCTTCTTCGCCGCCGCGTCGAGCGCGTCCAGCACCCGGTCGAACATGGGCGCCACGCCGGGCAGGAAGGTCGCCGGCCGGCGGCGCTGGGCGGCGACGACGGACGCGGGGTCGAACTGCGGGAACGCCACGAGGGTCGCGCCGATGTAGCCCGGCAGCGTCAGGCAGAACGTGAGCCCGAACGCGTGGAAGAACGGCAGGATGCCGTAGACCGTCTCCTCGCCGTGGCGGAAGCCGGCCCAGGTGAAGCCCTGGACGACGTTGGCGACCAGGTTGCGGTGGGTGAGCACGGCCGCCTTGGGCGTGCCGGTGGTGCCGCCGGTGTACTGCAGCAGGGCGACGTCGTCGGCGGCCGGCGGCTGGACGTCCAGCGGGGCGGCCTTGGCCACGAGCCGGTGCCAGTCCGGGACGCCGGCGGGCACCTCGCCGGTGAGCGCCTCGCGGGTCTGGCGGGCCTTGGCCACCGGCAGCTTCATGGCGACCCGGGACGCGCGGGGCAGGTCGCGGGAGACGTCGACCGAGACGACGCGGCGCAGGTCGGTGCCGTCCTGGGCGTCGACGACGGTCTTGACCACGTGCTGCCAGACCAGGGCGGTGGTCGCGCCGCTGTCGGCCAGCTGGTGACGCAGCTCGTCGGCGGTGTACGTGGGGTTGTGCTCGACCGCGACCGCGCCGAGGCGCAGCACGGCGTGGAAGGCGACCACGTGCGAGGTGCAGTTCGGCATCACCAGCGCGACCCGGTCGCCGCGCTGCACGCCGAGGGCGCGCAGGGCGCCGGACGCCTTGCGGATGCGCTCGTCCAGGTCGGCGAACGTGGTAGCGGCGCCGAGGAAGTCGACGGCCACGCGGTCGGGCCACTGCTCGGCGGCGCGACGCAGCCCGGCGGTCACCGGCTCGTCGGGCACCTCGACCTTCGCGGGCACGCCCGCGGAGTAGCTCGACAGCCAGGGACGGTCCTTCAGCACGGTGGTGCTCCTCTCCACCCGGCCGAGTCTAGGGACGGCCCCGCTGTGACCGGCGTCTCGCCGGTCACTCGCCGGTCGCCCCGTCGATGCACTCGCGCAGCAGGTCGGCGTGGCCGCAGTGGCGGGCGTACTCCTCGATCATGTGCACGAGCACCTCGCGCAGGTTGATCGCGGCGCCCGTGCGCGGGTGGTGCCCCACGACGTCGAGGCTGTCGGCCTTCGCGACCAGCCGCTCGGCGTGCTCGATCTCCTCGTGCCAGAGCCGGAACGCCTCCTCCACGACGCCGTCGTCGGCCACCGCGCCGTCGAACTCGGGGTCGCTCGCACCCTCGCGCTCGAAGTGGCGCGCGACGTCCTCGCCGTTCATGACGACGTGGAACCAGTGCTGCTCGACCCAGGCCATGTGCCGCACGAGGCCCAGCAGCGACATCGTGGACGGCGGCACCGAGCGGCGGGCGAGCTGCTCGGCGTCCAGGCCGTCGCACTTCACCGCGAGGGTGAGCCGGTAGTAGCGCAGGTACTCCTCGAGCGTCTCGCGCTCGCCGCCCATGACCGGGTCGCCGGGTCGCGGGTCGGTCTCGGGATCGACGGTGAAGCCGGGGTACCTGGAGCCAGTCATGGGCACAGCGTGGCGGAAGCCCGGGGCACCTGCACCCCCGGGTCGAGGGAGCGACGCCGGGTCAGTCGACCGGCGTCGGGGAGGCCGGGGCCTCGGCCCGGGGCTCCCCTAGGCGCACCAGCACGACGCCCAGCAGGACGAGCGCGCCGCCGGCGGCCTGCACCGCGCGGGGCTGCTCGCCCAGCAGCAGCCAGGCCAGCAGGACGCCGAGCAGCGCCTCGCTCAGCCCGACGAACGACGCCAGGCGCGAGCCGAGCCGGCGCACCGCGGCGATGCCCAGGACGTACGAGAGCGCCGCCGTGACGACGCCGAGCGCGCCGACGGCGAACCACCACGGCAGGGCGGTGTCGGCCAGCACGACGTCGGACGCCGACGCGTCCAGGCGCAGGACGCCGACCAGGCCGGCGGCCAGCAGGGTCACGCCGCCGACGAGCAGGCCGCCCGCGGCGAGGACGACGCCGGGCAGGTCGCCGTCGTCGCCGGCCGACACGATCCAGTAGACGGCCGCACCCGTCATCGCGCCGAGCGCCCACAGGACGCCGACGACGTCGACGGCCGCACCGGAGAGGAGGTCGATGACGAGCACCAGGCCCGCGATGGCCACGAGGGCGCCGACCACCGTGAGTCGTCCGGGACGCTGCCCGTGACGCAGCCACAGCCAGGCGATGACGGCGACCGGCGACATGAACTCGATGAGCAGCGCGGGCCCGACCTCCATGCGGGCCACGGCCTGGAAGTACGCCAGCTGGCAGCCGGCCACGGCGACCAGCCCGAAGGCGCAGATCGTCAGGCCGTGCCGCCGCACCACCGACCAGCGTCCGCGCAGCGCGACCAGCGCCGGGACGAGCAGCACGCCGGCCGCGACCAGGACGCGCACCAGCACCGCCGAGCCGGCCGACCAGCCGGTCTCGATCAGGCTCTTGGCGAACGGGCCCGAGAGCCCGAAGCTGACCGCCGACAGCAGGGCCAGGCCGACGCCGGAGGCGACGCGGGACGTCGGCATCGACGTGGTGTCATCGGTCAAGGCGGTCATGACAGATGACACTAGGGTCCGGCCTTGTAAGGTGTCAACATGCTGTTCGCCGATGACACGAGCGAGGCGCTGCGCGCGGCCGTCGAGCTGGCCAACTCCGCCCTCGAGCCGGACACGATGACGACGGTCGACGACCTCGTGGCGTTCTACGAGGGGTACGGCTACACCGGCACGCTCACCGGCGACGAGGCCGAGCTGGCGGCCGTCCGCGAGATCCGGCCGGCGCTGCGCACGCTGCTCAGCAGCCCGCGCGACGAGGCGGTGGCGCACGTCAACGCGATGCTGCGCGAGAACGCCGCGCTCCCCCAGCTCGTCCGCCACGGCAGCACCGACTGGCACCTGCACGCGGTCGACGACGACCGTCCGCTCGCCACGCGCATCCTGGTGGAGACGGCGATGGCGATGATCGACGTCGTGCGTGCGGACGAGACCTCGCGGCTCGGGGTGTGCGCCGACGACACCTGCGAGGGGCTCGTGCTCGACCTGTCGCGCAACCGCTCGCGACGGTTCTGCAGCACCGCGTGCAGCAACCGCAACGCCGTGGCCGCCTACCGCGCCCGCCGTGCGGAGGACGAGCGGTGATCCTGCGGACGTGGCGCACCACGCTGGCTCCCGGCACCGAGGACGTCTACGACGCCTTCGCCCGCACCCGGTCGCGCCGGATGTTCCAGGACGCGCCCGGCTGCGACGGCTTCGTGTTCGCCGTCGGCGACGGGCTCGACCGCGAGGTCGTGACGTTCTGGCGCGACGCGGCGGCGCTCGCGACGTTCGAGGCGAGCGACCACTACCGCGCGACGGTCGAGGCGCTGGTCGCCACCGGGTGCCTGGCCGCCGTCGGCGACGTGACCGTGCGCCGGGTCGAGACGGCCGCCGACCATTGGTGGCGTACCCCTCCCGCGCCGGCGTCCCGCCCGGCCCGGCTCGAGGACGCCGAGCAGCTCATGGACGTCGAGCGGTCCGCGATGACCGCGGCGCTGCCGCACGTGTTCCCTCCGGACGAGTACCCGTACCCGTCCGCGGCGGTGCTCGCCCGCTGGCGCCACGAGCTGGCCGAGCCCGCCGTGGACGTCCGCGTCGTCGACGACCCCGACGGCCTCCGGCGCCTGGTCGCGTTCGTCGCCTGGCGCGGCGAGCGGGTGCTGCACCTCGGCGTGCGGCCCGAGCACTGGCGGACCGGCCTCGGCACGACTCTGCTCGCCGAGGCGACCGCGACCGCGCAGCGACCGGCGCTGTGGGTGCTGGCCGAGAACCACCGGGCGCGGCAGGTCTACGAGCACCGCGGCTGGCGGCCGACCGGGCGCACCCAGCGTGCGGAGTTCCCGCCCTACCCGACCGAGATCGAGCTCGAGCTCGTGCGCGGCTGAGGTCAGCGGCGCACGCGCACGACGGCGAACGACTCCGCGCCCAGCCGGACGCCGCCGTCGCCGGGCTCCGCGCCGTGCGGCGCGAGCAGCACCTCGTCGACCACCGCGTCGAGCGGCACGACCGCAGCGGCACCGAAGCACACGACGACGCGCAGGTCGCCGCGCTGCATGACCAGCCAGGAGTCGTCGTCGGCCACTTCGACCGCGAAGCGGGTCAGCGACGGGTCGGCGAGCTCGGGGTGCGCTCGGCGGAGCGCGATGAGCGAGCGGTAGACGTCCAGCACCTCGGCGTGCGCACCCTGCTCGCGCTCGTCCCAGCGCAGGGTCGAGCGCTCGAACGTGGCGACGTCCATCGGGTCGGGCACGTCGTGCTCGTCCCAGCCGTGCCGGCCGAACTCGCGTCGGCGGCCGGTGCGCACGGCTTCGCCGAGCTCGGGGTCGGGGAACGACGCGAAGAACTGCCACGGGGTGCTGGCCGCCCACTCCTCCCCCATGAACAGCATCGGGGTGAACGGCCCGAGCAGGACGACCGCGGCGGCGCAACCGAGCTGCCCGGGCGAGAGCGTCGCGGCCAGCCGGTCGCCGGTGGCCCGGTTGCCGACCTGGTCGTGGGTCTGGGTGTAGACGACGAACCGCGAGCCGGGCACCGTCGTGACGTCGACCGGACGCCCGTGGGTGCGGCCGCGGAACGTGGAGTACGTGCCGGCGTGGAAGAAGGCCTGACGCAGCGTCGTGGCCAGCGCCCCCTGCGCGGCGAAGTCGCCGTAGTAGCCGGACGTCTCACCGGTCAGCCGCACGTGCAACGCGTGGTGGACGTCGTCGGCCCACTGGGCGTCCATGCCCAGGCCGCCGCGCTCGCGCGAGGTGACGGTACGCGGGTCGTTGCGGTCGGACTCGGCGACGAGCGACAGCGGACGTCCGACCCCCGCCGACAGCGCCTCGACCTCCTCGGCCAGCTGCTCGAGCACGTGCACCGCCCGCTGGTCGACGAGCGCGTGGACGGCGTCCAGCCGCAGCCCGTCGACGTGGAAGTCACGCAGCCACGACAGCGCGTTGTCGACCACGTAGCGGCGCACCTCGTCGGAGTGCTCGCCGTCGAGGTTGAGCCCGGGCCCCCAGTCGTTCTGCCCGGCGAAGTACGGCCCGAACCGGTCCAGGTACGCGCCCGACGGGCCGAGGTGGTTGTAGACGACGTCGAGCACGACGCCGAGGCCGCGGGCGTGGCAGGCGTCGACGAAGCGCTTGAACCCGTCCGGGCCGCCGTAGGGCTCGTGCACCGCGCCCCACAGGACGCCGTCGTAGCCCCAGCCGTGCGGCCCGTCGAAGGAGTTGACCGGCAGCACCTCGACCAGGTCGACGCCGAGGTCGACGAGGTGGTCGAGCCGCTCGATCGCGCCGTCGAACGTCCCCGCCGGCGTGAACGTGCCGACGTGCATCTCGTAGAGCACCGAGCCGGCGAGCTGGCGCCCCGTCCACCCGTCGTCGGTCCAGGCGAACGCACCGTGGTCGTAGAGCTCGGAGGCCTCGTGGATGCCGTCGGGCTGGCGCCGCGACCGCGGGTCCGGGAGCGGCTGCTCGTCGTCGCCGAGCAGGTAGGCGTAGCGCGCACCGGCTCGCTCGGCGACGTCCGCGTGCCACCAGCCGGCGGTGTCGCGGCGCATCTCGTGGACGTCGCCGTCGACCTGCACGCGGACGCGCTCGAGCAGCGGCGCCCAGACCGCGTACGTCATGCCGGGCGGGTCTCGGGCGACACGGTCTTGGCCGGGTCGGTCTCGGGCAGGGTGCCGAGCACCTCGTCGACCGCCTTGAGCACGTCGGCCTCGAGCTTCAGGCCGGCGGCCGCGGCGTTGGACGTGACCTGCTCGGGACGCGAGGCGCCGACGATGGCGCCGGCCACGTTGTCGTTGGCCAGCACCCAGGCGACGGCCAGCTGGGCCAGCTCGACGCCGAGGTCGTCAGCGATCGGCTTCAGCCGCTGCACCGCCTCGAGCACCTCGTCGCGCATGAAGCGCGAGATCATCTGCGCGCCGCCCTTCTCGTCCGTGGCGCGCGAGCCCTCGGGCGGAGCCTGGCCGGGCTGGTACTTGCCGGTGAGGACGCCCTGCGCGATCGGCGACCAGACGATCTGCGAGACGCCGAGCTCGCGGGAGGCGGGCACGACCTCGCCCTCGATGACCCGCCACAGCATCGAGTACTGCGGCTGGTTGGAGATGAGCTGGATGCCGAGGTCCTGGGCGAGCGCGTGGCCGGCGCGCAGCTGCTCGGCGTCCCACTCGCTCACGCCGATGTAGAGCGCCTTGCCGGCGCGGACGACGTCGGCGAACGCCTGCATCGTCTCCTCCAGCGGCGTCTCGTGGTCGTAGCGGTGCGCCTGGTAGAGGTCGACGTAGTCGGTGCCGAGCCGGCGCAGGCTGGCGTCGATGCCCTCGTGGATGTGCTTGCGCGACAGGCCGCCGTCGTTCTTGCCCTTGGGCCCGACCGGCCAGTAGACCTTCGTGAAGATCTCCAGCGACTCGCGGCGCTCGCCCTTCAGCGCCTCGCCGAGCACGGTCTCGGCGGCGCCGTTGGCGTAGACGTCGGCGGTGTCGAAGCTGGTGATGCCGGCGTCGAGGGCGGCCCGCACGCAGGCGATCGCCGCGTCGTTCTCGACCTGCGACCCGTGGGTCAGCCAGTTGCCGTAGATGATCTCGCTGATCTTGAGGCCGCTGCGGCCCAGGTACCGGAACTCCATGCGTCCAGGCTAGGCGCGGGCGGCGAGGTCGGCGCGGCGACGACGACCCTACGATCTTGGACACTCTGTCCAGTATCGTGTCTCGTGACGTCCGTTCCCGGGCGCGAACGAGGAGGCCACGCATGCTCGACACCGCCCCGCTGAGCGACCTGCGCTGGAACCGCGGGTACACGGACCCCGAGTGGGTGCGCCGGTTCACCACCGCCGGACGCGAGCTGTCGCCCACCCGCCGCGTCTGGCGCGGGCCCGGCCCGGCGCGTCCGCTGCCCGCACGGCCGGTCGGGCTGGACGAGCTCGACCTCGTCGAGACGGCTGCCGGGCCGCTGCGGCTGGAGCCCCTGCTGGCCGCCGCGCACACCGACGCGCTGCTCGTGCTGCACCGCGGGGAGGTGGTGCACGAGCAGCACCGCCACGGCACCCGACCGCACGACCCGCACTTCAACGCGTCCACCGCGAAGTCCTACCTCGGGCTGGTCGCCGCGACCCTCGCGCACGAGGGCCGGCTCGACCGCGACCGGCCGGCCGCGCACTACGTGCCTGAGCTGGCGGGCACGGCGTTCGGCGAGGCCCGGGTCCAGGACCTGCTGCACATGGGCACCCGGGTGAGCTACGCCGGACGTCCGTTCGACAAGCCGCGGGAGGCGCTGCGCTACCAGGCCGTGGTCGCCCCCAGCCTGCGTCCGCACGACTACCGCGGGCCCGACACCATCCGGGAGCACCTGCTGACCGCCCGCGCGACCGGCGCTCCCGGCGAGGAGTTCTGCTACGAGAACGGCAACGTCGAGGCGCTCGCCGCCGTGCTGCGGGCCGTCACCGGGACGACCACCTCCGACCTGCTGTCCGAGGTGCTGTGGTCGCGCCTGGGCATGGAGGAGGACGCCTACTACGTCGTGGACGGCGACGGGGTCGAGGCGGCCTGCGGCGGGTTCAGCGCCACCGCCCGCGACATGGCCCGGCTCGGCGAGATGCTCCGCACAGGCGGCACCGTCGACGGTCGTCAGGTCGTGCCCGAGGAGGTCGCGACCACCATCGTCAGCGGCGTGCCGCAGGGCTACCCGCAGCGTGTCCGGCTGCCGGCCGCGCCGCCGGACTCCCCGGCCACGCTGTCGTACCACGACCTGTGGTGGGTGCTGAACGATCCGTACGGGTCGTTCATGGCCAGCGGCATCCACGGCCAGCGGCTGCTCGTCTCGCCGGGCCTGGACCTCGTGGTGGTCCACCTGGCGTCGCAGGTGGTCTCGCCCGCCGTGCCGCAGGTGCCGATCGTGCCGGCGTTCCTGCGGCTCGGCGAGCACCTGTCCGGCCGGGCCTGAGCCCCGCCGGCGTCAGGCGGTGACCGGACGGACGCGACGGCGCATCAGCCACGCGCCGCCTGCGAGCAGCAGGCCGCCGAGCGCGGCGATCCAGCCGGCCGGACCGCCGGCGTCCGGGAGCCCGCCGGGAAGGCTGCCGCCGTCGCCCGGGTCACCGGGGCCACCACTGCCCTCGTCGCCCGGGGTGCCACCGTCGTCGGGAGCGGGAGCCGCCGCGACGACGATCGTGTCCTCGGCCTCCGCGCACAGCGGGTCCGGGCCGGCCGAGCAGATGCGGTACGTGAAGCGGTCGGTGCCGGTGAAGCCGTCCTCGGGGGTGTAGACGAATCGCCCGTCGCGCCACACCACGGTGCCGTCGCTCGGGTCGTCGACGACGACGGGGGCGCCGACGCTGCCCTTGTCGTTGGCCAGCGAGTCGAGCGCGACCGGCCGTCCCGGCTGGGTGCGCGCGCGGTCGTCGGTCGCCAGCGGCGACACCTCGAAGCTCACGGTGCCGCTCGCGCACAGGCTCGGCGCGCCGTCGTCGCAGACGATGACCGACATGTCGTCACGCCCGGAGAAGCCGGCCTTCGGCGTGTAGGTGACGCCCGAGCCGGTGACGGTCGCCGTGCCGTTGCGCGGGTCGCGGGCGACCACGTAGCTCACGGCGTCGCCGTCGGGATCGGTGCCGCGCAGCGTCCCGTCGACCGGCCGCTCGGTGACGGTGCGCAGCAGCTCGTCGGGCACGGTCGGCGGGTTGTTCGCCGAGCGGACCAGCAGGTCGACCTCCGCGTCGTCGCACAGCGCCGGGTTGTCGACCGAGCAGATGCGGTACGTCAGGTTGTCGGTGCCCTCGTACCCCGGTGCCGGCGTGTAGCGGATGCTGCCGTCCGGCTGCACGAGCGCGACGCCGTTGCTCGGCGGGTCCACGATCGTGACCGTGACGCCGTCACCGAGGTCGTTGACCTGCTCGGTCACGGTGACCGGCGTGTTGAGGGTGGTCTGGGCGACGTCGTCGACCGCCACCGGCCGGACGTTCATCGTGATCGTCGCGGTGTCGCACGCGGCCGGGTCGAAGTTGTCGCAGACCTCGTAGGTGAACGTGTCGGTGCCGGTGAAGCCCTCGTCCGGCACGTAGGTGAACACCCCGGACGGCAGCACGACGGCTCGACCGTTGCTCGGCCCGGACTGCAGCGTCGTGCGCAGCTGCTGCCCGTCGTCCGGGTCGCTCACGCCGAGGCGGTGGGCCGTGCCGCGATCGACGAGCGTGTCGTACGTGGCCGGGGACGCGACCGGCGGGGCGTTCACCGGGATCGGGGCCGCGACCTCGGTCGTGACCTTCGCCGACGGCGAGATGCCGTTGTTGTTGCCCGGGTGCGGGTCGGGGGTGGTGCTGGTGCCCGTGACACCGTTGACCAGGGTGCCGGACGCCGGCGCGGTGCCGGTGACAGTGAGCGTGACCGTCTGGCCCGCAGCCACGGTGCCGAGCTCCCAGGCCGCCTCGCCGCTGCCGACGGTGCCGCCGTCCGAGACCGTCACGTTCGTCAGTCCGGCCGGGAGCTGGTCGCCGATCTCGACGTCCTCCGCGGCGGACGGGCCGATGTTGGTGACCCTGATCGTGTAGGTGACGGTGTCACCCGCGAGCACGGTGGAGGGACCGGACTTGGAGACGTCCAGGTCCGCGCTGGGCCGCACGTTGGTGCCCGCACAGCTGGGCGTCGGGTAGTCGTCGGCGGGGATCGAGGAGAACGCGGCAGCCACGACGTTGGCGACCGTGCCCGACTGCTGGTCGAAGATCTGCGGCGGCGTCGGCGGGGTGGTGTCGTTGACGACGATCGGCGACGCCGGCGAGTCGCCGGTGAACGTGCCCTGCGTCCGGGTGGTGCCGGAGATCCGGTATCGGCCGAAGCCGTTCACGGTGCCGTCGTTGGACAGGCCGGTGGCCAGCACCGCACCGGCCAGGGTCTGGCGCCAGGTGCCGTTGTTGGTGAACGTCGCACCGGACAGGACGAAGCCCTCGTTCAGCGAGGTCGCCGAATCGTTGCGCAGGGACCCCTGCGCGACGAGCACGCACTGGTTGTGCAGGGACGACGACCCGTTGACCTCCACGGCCTCAGCCGCCACGGCACCGGCGTTCTGGAGCCGTCCGTCGACGATGAGGGCGGACCGAACGAGCAAGGCGCCGTTGTTCTCCAGCGAGGCGGACTCGTTGATCCGGTATCCGGCGCGGACCTCCATCTCGCCGTCGTTGATCACGGCGCCGGTCGCGGGCGAGAACGCGTCGCGGATGACCAGCGTGCCGCTGGCCAGGTTGCGGATGCGGGCGGTGCCGTTGATGTTGAGCGTCTGCGCCGTGACGGTTCCCTCGTTCTCGAGCGAGAACCCGGTGGCCGCCACCATGCTCGGCAGCGTCACCTCACCGCCGGAGGCGACGACGAGCGCACCGGCGGCGTTGTTCACGTAGCCCGGGTCGAAGGTGGCGGAGGGCGACACGCACAGGGTCGAGCCGGCCGGGAAGGCGTCGACGCCGCCCGTGAAGGTGCCGGCGGTCAGCAGGAGGGTCTCCCCCGCGGCCAGCGTGATCGGTGCCGAGCGGTTGCCGTCGAGCGCGCGCGTGGGAGAAGCGCACTGGGCGGCGAAGTCGGCTTGCGCCGGTGGCGACAGGGGCACGAGCACCGCTGTCGCCAGCAGACCCCCCAAGGCAGCAGCGGTCTTCTTCGTCCACCCCGGTGACGTCATGCTTCAACCTAAGCGAGCCGGATGGGGGCGGCCACCCCGATGAACGGCCGGATCGTGACACGTGCGTCACACGACGACGCTCCCCCACCCCGTCCGGGGTGAGGGAGCGTCGAGGTGAGCAACCCCCCGGCTAGGCCGGCACGGCCCCGGCCCGCTCACGCAGCCGGACGACCTCGGCCCGCCCGTGCCGGACGTCCTCGGAGTCCTCGCCCTGCGACGACGCGAGGTCGGCGCAGAGCTCGATCGCCGCGGTCAGCACGTGGCGCCGGGCCCGGCGCTGCTTCCGACTCCCCGCACCCTTGAGGTACGCCTTGCGGGCGTCGCGGGTCGTGAGGGCGTCGAGCTCGACGGGCGTCAGGACGCCCGTCTCGGCCTCCGGCGCCAGGATGTCGCGAGCCAGCTCGCGCTCGCGGCCGTCACTGGCCCGGAACGCCCACCACAGGATGCCCAGGGACGCCACCATCGTCGTCACCATGACCGCGAACGACGCGTAGCTGTTCCCGCGGGAGATGGCCAGCATCGAGTCCCAGACCAGGTGGATGCCGACGCCGGACCCGACGAGCAGCAGCCCTCGGCCCACGCGCCGCGGCTGGGCGGGCGTCCCGAGCAGGTAGACCAGACCTGCGCAGACCAGCGCGGAGAACATCGGGTGGGACACGACGTCGGACAGGATGCGCGTGGCGATGCCGCCCGTGACGGCTCCCAGCTGGTCGGAGCCGAACGAGCCCGTCGCGGAGATGATCGCGTAGAGGAAGTCCTCGAACGTCTGGAACCCGAGCCCGATGAAGGCGCCGAGCAGCACGCCGTCGGCGGGCGTGCGGACGAGGTGGCGCGCGAGCCCGAGCGCGAGCACGAAGCCCGCGGCCTTGGCGCTCTCCTCGACGAACGGCGCGCTCAGGCCGGCCTGCCAGTTCGCGCTCCACACCGCACCGAAGAGCTTCGTGTACAGCGAGCCGAGAGCGCCGTTGGCGTTGACCCCGATGGCGAACGTCGCCGCGAGGCCGCCCCACACGAAGCAGAGGACGACGAGGCTGAACGGCTGGCGCTCGAACCGGTCGAGGTGGTGGAACCACCAGCCCCACACCAGCGTGCTCACCACCGCGATGACCAGGGCGGCGGAGAACGCCTGCGAGTAGTAGCCGGACAGCGGCGCGAGCATCTGCACCATGTGCACGAGGCCCACGACGACGAAGACGCCCCAGACCCACAGGCACAGGTTGCGCGGCTGCAGCAGGTGGAACGGCTGACCCCAGCCCGAGACCTCGAGGGCGGCGGAGCGCCGGGCGGCGGCCTCGAGGTCGGGCGGGGTCTCTCGCATCTCGGCGGTCATGACGCCCCCTCCTCGGTCGGCGCGGCGTCCCAGGGACCGAGGCTCTCGATCATCTGGGTGAGCTCGGTGGCGTGCGCCGCGAGCTGGGCTGTGGTGCCGACGACGTTGAACTCCACGCCGGTGCCATCGATGACGAACGCGGTGATGGTGCCCTGGGAGCGCGGCGTGGTGAAGCCCTCCGCGACGCCGGTCGCGCCGGCTCGCGTGGTCACGGTGTAGCGCTCGCCCTCGACCTTGAACGCGTCGGTCGTGGCCTCGTCCACGTCGGTCACCTGGTCGAGCAGCTCGGACGGCGTGCCGTCGAAGTCGTCCGGGACCACGACGACGCTCAGCGTGCCGTCGCTCACCTGGACCTGTCCGCCGGGGCCGGCCGCCGGCTCCTCGGTCGTGCGGAAGCCCTCGACGACGTTCCAGCCGGTCGGGGGCGTGAACGCCAGGTCCTCGGTGAGGCTGAAGCGGTCGCCGGCCCGCACCGTGTCGTCGTAGGCCACGGCGTCGTCGACCTGCGGGACGACGACGCTCCACAGCGCCCAGATCCCGATGACGACCAGCCCGGGCACGAGCGAGCGCCGGTCGAGGCCGAGGAACCGCTGCTCGACGGGCACCCGCGGGCGGCGGGCCCGCGATGGTCCTGCTGATGGATGGGTCACGTGCGGTCTCCCAGGGTCCGGGGGGTACTGCAGGACGAGCCCGACCCTAGCCTTCCCGTGGCGTCCCCGTCGCTGCGAGGAGCGTCACCCGGCCGCATGCGGCCAGGGGCGGGCTGCCGCCAGGCGCTCGCCGTCCCGGTGCCGTAGCGTCTGCGCCACCTGGGCCTCGGCCCGCCCTGACCGGACGGAGCGCCATGCCCGCCATCCCCAGCGTCACGAGACGGGACAGGGTGCCGGTCGAGCACCGGTTCCTCGGACTCGACACGCGCTCGTTCCCCTACGCGCTGTTCGTGATCGCAGTGTTCCTGCTCAGCACGGTCGTGGTGCCACGCGTCGACGACGCGATCGCCTGGGACGACCCGGTCGAGCCCGGTGAGCAGCTCGCGCTCGCCGACGGCGTCGCGTTCACCCCGGCCACGGGATGGAACGTCGAGAGCGGCTACCGCGTGGGCCAGGGTGGCTCGGTGGAGACCAGCGGCACCGCCACCGTCGCGAGCGACGGCGTCATCCTGATCGTGCAGCCCGACGACTTCGACGGCACGCCGACCGAGCTGCTGGAGCAGGTCGAGAAGGTCACGAGCGCCACGTACGACCCGAGCTTCACCGCAGAGGGACCTGTCACGACCGTGACCACCGACGACGGCGACGTCGGCGTGGTGCAGAGCTACAGCAGCGAGCAGGGGGACGGCATGGTCGGAGCGCTGGTCATCGACGGCACCGGCCTGAGGATCACCGTCTACGGTCCGCCGGCGCAGCTGCGTGCCGCCGCACCCGAGATCGAGCAGATGATCACGAGCGTCCGCGCCACCGAGAAGGAGCCCGCATGAGCGTCCCCACCGCCGGCCCCGCGTCCGAGGCCCCCGCCGGCGCCCTGCGGCGCCAGCACGAGGCCCTGGAGGTGTCCGGCTGGGGCGAGCGGTTCGTGCTCGTCCAGCCGCGCAACCTCTGCTTCTGGGTCTACGTGGCGCTGACCGCGGTCGGCGCCGTCCACACGTTCTCCTACTACGAGCCGACGGCCGGGTTCTTCGCCGAGTCGTTCGCCGTCTCCGCCGTGCTCTGCGGCCTGTGCGGCCTCGCGTGGTTCCTGTGGTTCCGCCACATCGACCGGTGGGAGCGGCAGCCCGGACCCCTCGTCGCCGCCGCGTTCGTCTGGGGCGGGATCGCCGGCACCTTCGCGTTCGCGCTCACCGTCAACACCGCGATGCTCAGCCTGTACGCCAAGCTCTTCGGCCAGGACTGGGCCGCGAACTGGGCGGCCGGCGCCACGGCCCCCTTCACCGAGGAGGCGGCCAAGCTCTGCGGGTTCGTGCTCCTGATGGGACTGGCCCCGCGCCTGGTGCGCACCGCGAACGACGGGCTGGTTCTCGGCGCGTTCATCGGTCTCGGCTTCGGCGTCCTCGAGGACTTCCTCTACGCCACCAACGCGACCTGGAACGGGTTCGGCATGGACCCGGTCCGCAGCGCGGTGGAGCTGACCGCCGGTCGGATCGGGGCCAGCTTCGTCTCGCACCCGCTGTTCAGCGCGCTCGTGTGCGCCGGTGCGGTGTACCTGATCGGCACGGTCGCCCAGCCGCGCCGGGTGGGACGCGGCCTGGCCCTCGTCGCCGCGGGCGTGTTCCTGCACTTCACCTGGGACGACGCCGTTGGTCTGGGCTTCGGCAACGCCTTCGCCACGCTCGGCGTCGCGCTCGCCTCGGTCGTGCTGGGCCTCACCGCGCTGCACCTGGCCTTCCGGGCGGCGGCTCCGCGCGAGCACCAGCTGGTCCGTGACGTCCTCGCGCCCGAGGTGGAGGCCGGGACCGTCACGGCCGGCGAGCTCGACGAGGTCCTCGACAAGGCCGCGCGCAAGGCGTCCCGCAAGTCCGCTCCGGACCGCCGGGCCCGACGCGCGCGCCGGCACCTGCGCCGAGCGGTGCTGGACCTGGCCCACGACGTCGCGGCAGCGGGCGGCAGCGACAGCGACGACGAGAGGCTCGCACACGGGCGCGCCGAGGTGGCCCGCCTGAGGGCGGCGGCCCGGACCGCCTGACCGCTCCCCGCTCGCCGTGCCTGTCCCTTCGACAGGCTCAGGGACCGATCCGATCGCCGAGCCTGTCGAGGCGTCCCTTCGACAAGCTCAGGGGCCGGGTCGGCCGGACGTCTCAGTGGGCGTAGGTGGCCTCGAGGAACTGGCGCTCGTGCTGCTCGGCGGCGTCGGCGCGGGTCGCGACGTCGGTCAGCTCCTCGGCCGGGATGATCGCGACGCCGTCGGCGTCCGCCACCACGACGTCGCCGGGGCGGACCACCTGGCCGCCGACGCCGACGATGACCTGGGTCTCGCCGTCGTTGCCGGGCAGCGGGCCGGCCGGGCAGGTGGCCCGGGCGTAGACCGGCAGGCCGAGCATCTCGAAGCCCGCCACGTCGCGCACCGCGCCGTCGACGATGACGCCGATGACGCCGGCCTCGAGCAGCCGGCGCCCGATCAGGTCGCCCACCACGGCGCGACTCGTGAAGCCGGCACCGGACACGACGAGCACCTCGCCGGGCTGCGCCTCGGCGGCCGCCGCGCGGACGGCCGCGTTGTGGCCGGCCGGCGCGATCACGGTACGGGCGGGACCGGCGAACGACGGCCCGCGCCAGACCGGTCGGATGCCCCCGTCGAGGGCCCCTTCGCCGCCGCGGACGTCGCACACGTGCGAGGCACCGACCTGTGCCAGTCGTTCCATGGACACGGGGCTGGGGGAAGTCATCGAGGGTCTCCTGATCGTCGGGTTCCCCTCCACGTTACGCCCGCCGTTCCAGCGGTTTTCGGGCCGGGTCGGTTACTTGCGAGTCACCAGGGCCACCGGGTACACGGCGGTCAGGTCGGCCAGCGGGACCCGCGGACCCGCGTGCTCGCGACCGGTCAGGACGTCCGTCCAGGTGCCGGCACCGAGCTCGAGCGCGGCGTCCTGCCAGCCCCCGGACTCGGCCAGCGCGCCGCTGCGCACGGTGGCCACGGCGACGAGGTCCGGGTGCCGGCGGAAGGCCAGCGCGTGGCCGGCCGCGGCACCCATCGCCGGGACGTGCTCGAACCCCTCGAACAGGTCCGGACGGTCGCGGCGCAGGCGCAGGACGCGCGCGGTGAGCAGCAGCTTCGCCGCGCCCTCGTCGTCGACCTCGGGCTGCCAGCCGCCGTCGACCCGCTCGAGCAGCTCGCGCCGCGCGGCGTAGTCGACCGGGCGCCGGTTGTCGGGGTCGACGAGCGAGAGGTCCCACCGCTCGGTGCCCTGGTAGACGTCCGGCACCCCGGGCCCGGCGAGCTGCACCAGCTTCTGGCCGAGCGCGTCGGACCAGCCGAGCGGCCGCAGTTGCTCCACGAACGCCTCGACCTCGCCGGCCAGCTGCTCGTCCTGGTGGACGCGGGCGGGCCAGGCCCGCACCTGCCCCTCGAACGACTCGTCGGTCTCGGTCCAGGTGGTGCGCACCTTGCCCTCGCGGGCGGCCTTGAGCAGGTAGTCGGCGAGCCGCTCGTCGGACACCGGCCAGGCCGCGACCAGGGTCTGCCAGGCCAGGGCGTCCAGCGACGGCTCGTCGAGGCCGGCGCGTCCGGACCAGTCGACGACCGCGTCGCGCCACGGCCCGGCGAGCTGGGACAGCGCGTTCATCCGGGCCCGGGTGTCCTCGGACCGCTTGGTGTCGTGCGTCGTCAGCGCGGTCATGGCCGCGGGCTCGTGCTCGGCGCGGCGGGCGGCAGCGTGCTCCCACCCCTCGCGGTCGTGCGCCCACCAGCCGCCGGTGCCGCCGACCTCGTTGGCCGCGGCGAACGTCGTCGCGCGGTAGAACGTCGTGTCCTCGGTGCCCTTCGCGACGACCATGCCGGACGTCTGCTGGACGCGGGTCGCCAGCTCGCCGTGCGGGTCGCCGGTCACCTGCGCGTCGAGCGCGTCCAGCGCCGCGGCGAGGTCGGGGCGGCGCTCGCGGGCGGTGCCGATCGCGGCGGCCCAGTCGTCGGCACCCTCGGGCAGGTAGGAGCGGTAGACGCGATGGGCCACGAAGGTCTCGGCGACCGCCTGGCGGGCCGCCTCGGGATCGACCCCGTCGACCAGCGCGGCGATGCGGCGCACCTCGGCCACGAGGATCTTGTCGGTGACCATGCGACGGGCGTCGGTCTGCACCGCGCCGAAGTCGGCCGGCACGCCGAGCCGCTGCCCCGCCTCGGCGAGCGCGTCGCGCCCGGCCGGGTCGAAGAACGCGCCCGCGACCTCGTTGAGCGCGTCGTAGCCGGTGGTGCCGTCGACCGGCCAGGACGGCGGCAGTTGCTCGCCGGGGTGGAGGATCTTCTCCACCACGATCCACGCGCCCGGTGCGCGCTCGCGCAGCCGCTGGGCGTACGCCGTCGGGTCGGCCAGCCCGTCGGGGTGGTCGATGCGCAGACCGGTGACCAGGCCCTCGTCGACCCAGCGCAGGATCTCGCCGTGGACGGCGTCGAAGACGTCCTCGAGCTCGACCCGCACCGCGGCCAGCGACGTGATGTCGAAGAACCGCCGGTACCCGAGCTCGGCGTTGCCGCGGCGCCAGCCGACCAGCTCGTAGTGCTGGCGGGCGTGGACGTCCTGGGCGCTGCCGCCCTCGGTGCCGGGCGCCACGGGGAAGCGGTGGTCGTAGTAGGCCAGCTGCCCGTCGTCCAGGCGCAGCTCGGCCACGTCGGCGTCGTCGCCGAGCACCGGCAGCAGCAGCCGCGGACGTGACCGGTCGACGTCGAAGTAGTGCGCGAACGCCGACTCGCGGCCGTGCGTGAGCACGTCCCAGAACCACGGGTTCGCGCTGGGCACCTCGACGCTCATGTGGTTCGGGACGACGTCCACGACCACGCCCATGCCGCGCTCGCGCGCCGCCTCGGCGAGCCGGCGCAGGGCATCCGGTCCGCCGAGCTCGGCCCGGACCCGCGTGGGGTCGGTGACGTCGTAGCCGTGCGTGGAGCCGGGCGTCGCCTCCATGACCGGCGACAGGTACAGCGCGCCGACCCCGAGGTCGTGCAGGTACGGGACGACCTCCAGCGCGTCGTCCAGCGTGAAGCCCGGGTGCAGCTGCAGCCGGTAGGTCGACGTCGGGGTCACGACGCCGGACCGCCCACGCGCTGTAGCACCACCAGCGAGCGCGCCGGCAGCGTCGTCGTCGTGCCCGCCTCGAGCGTCTCGCCCGGCTTGTGCCGCACGAGCCCGGTGGACGTGTCGACCACGACCGACCAGGCGTCGCCGTACGGACCGTCCGGCAGGGTCAGGTCGATGTCCTCGAAGTGGGCGTTGAAGGCCATGAGGAACGAGTCGTCCACGACCCGGATGCCGCGGGCGTCCAGGTCGGCGATCGCGTCGCCGTTGAGGAACACCACGATCGACTTGCCGAAGTCGTCGTCCCAGTTCTGCGCCTTCATCTCCTCGCCCGCCGGCGTGAACCACGCGATGTCGCGCAGCTCGTCGCCCGAGCGGATCGGCTTGCCCTGGAAGAACCGGCGGCGGCGGAACACCGGGTGCCGGCGACGGAGCTTGGTGAGCCCCTGCGTGAACTCCAGCAGGTCCTCGTTCTCGCGCGCCGCGGCCCAGTCGACCCAGGCGATCTCGTTGTCCTGGCAGTAGACGTTGTTGTTGCCGCCCTGTGTGCGTCCGATCTCGTCACCGTGCAGCAGCATCGGGACGCCCTGGCTGAGCATCATCGTGGCCAGCAGGTTGCGTCTCTGGCGGGCGCGCAGCCCGAGCACCTCGGGGTCGTCCGTCGGGCCCTCGACGCCGCAGTTCCACGAGCGGTTGTCGTCGGCGCCGTCGCGGCCCTCCTCGCCGTTGGCCTCGTTGTGCTTCTCGTTGTACGAGACCAGGTCGGCCAGGGTGAAGCCGTCGTGGGCGGTGACGAAGTTGATCGAGGCGTACGGGCGCCGTCCGTTGTCCTGGTACAGGTCGGACGACCCGGTCAGGCGGGACGCGAACTCGCCGAGCGTGGCCGGCTCGCCGC
Source organism: Aeromicrobium massiliense JC14 (assembly GCF_000312105.1). Taxonomy (GTDB): domain Bacteria; phylum Actinomycetota; class Actinomycetes; order Propionibacteriales; family Nocardioidaceae; genus Aeromicrobium; species Aeromicrobium massiliense. Next base: position 1,327,584 of record NZ_HE978636.1, on the reverse strand, counting down.
GCCAGAAGTCGCGCACGGTGTCGCGGTACTGGCCGTTCCACTCGGTCCACTGCGGCGGGAAGTTGCCCACCTGGTAGCCGCCGGGGCCGACGTCCCACGGCTCGGCGATGAGCTTCACCTGGCTGACGATCGGGTCCTGCTGGACGAGCTCGAAGAACGCCGACAGCCGGTCGACGTCGTAGAACTCGCGGGCGAGCGTCGACGCGAGGTCGAACCGGAAGCCGTCGACGTGCATCTCGGTGACCCAGTAGCGCAGCGAGTCCATGATCAGCTGCAGCGTGTGCGGGTGGCCGACGTTGAGGCTGTTGCCGGTGCCGGTGTAGTCCATGTAGTGCTGCGGGTCGTCGTCGACGAGGCGGTAGTAGGCCTGGTTGTCGATGCCGCGCATCGACAACGTCGGGCCGAGGTGGTTGCCCTCGGCGGTGTGGTTGTAGACGACGTCGAGGATGACCTCGATGCCCGCCTCGTGCATCGCCCGCACCATGCCCTTGAACTCCTGGACCTGCTGGCCCGGGGTCGCGGCGTACGCGTCGTGCGGGGCGAAGAAGCCCAGGGTGTTGTAGCCCCAGTAGTTCTTGAGCCCCTTCTCGACCAGGTAGTGGTCGGTGACGAACTGGTGCACCGGCAGCAGCTCGACGGCGGTGACGCCGAGCTCCTTGAGGTAGGAGATGACCGACGGGTGGGCCAGGCCGCCGTACGTGCCGCGCAGGTTCTCCGGCACGCCCGGGTGGGTCATCGTCATGCCCTTGAGGTGGGTCTCGTAGACGACCGTCTCGTGGTACGGCGTGCGCGGCGGGCGGTCGTTGGCCCAGTCGAAGTACGGGTTCGTGACGAGCGAGTACGGCACGTGCCCGGCCGAGTCGAGGTTGTTGGGCTGGGTGTGGTCGTCGAAGTCGTACGCGAACAGCGAGTCGTCCCAGTCGATGCCGTGGGAGAACGCCTTCGCGTACGGGTCCATCAGCAGCTTGTTGGGGTTGCAGCGCAGGCCCTGCTCGGGGTCGCACGGCCCGTGCACGCGGTAGCCGTAGCGCTGGCCCGGGCCGACGCCGGGCAGGTAGCCGTGGTGGACGAAGCCGTCGACCTCGTCCAGGCGGACCCGCGTCTCGGTGCCGGACTCGTCGAACAGGCACAGCTCGACGAAGTCGGCGACCTCCGAGAACAGGGCGAAGTTGGTGCCGGTGCCGTCGTACGTGGCGCCGAGCGGGTAGGCGCGTCCAGGCCAGGGTCGCAACGGGTTCTCCCTCGGGGTGTGGTGCGGCCGCTCGGCCGCGTCACCATTCGACGCCACCCACCCCCACCCGGCAACCGGAAGCGGTGTGACGTCGGCGGCCGGGCGTGGGTCAGGCGTCCGGCCGCCCGCGAGGAAGCCCGGTCAGGCGGCGAAGTAGGACTCCAGGCCGACGAACGCCAGGGTCGCGACGGCGGACAGGACCGCCATGGCCAGCACGAGGCGGGCCAGCGAGGTGCGACGTCCGAACGGCAGGCAGATGCCCACCGCCACCACGATCAGCAGGAGGAACACGAGCACGGCGTCGATGTCCACGAGGACGTCCTTTCGTCGGGTGCGGCTCAGCCTAGGAACGGCCGTGGTCCATCGCACGGCGACCCTGCCCGGCTCCCCGTCGATAGGGTCGCCGCGTGGACGAGGGGCGGTCGCGGGACGACCTGGACGAGGTGCTCATGGCGGTGGACGTGCCGCCCGAGTGGGACGACCCGCTCGCGCGCGTCGAGGACGCCCTGGCCGCGGCGGGGACCGCCGGCTGGTTGGCGACGGACGTGCACGCAGGACGACCGCGTGTGCTCGTCCGGACCGTCGGCGACCGGATCACGGAGACCATGGCGACGAGCACCCCGGGGCCGCCGGCGGGAGTCACCATGACGCCGTTCGACGCGCTCGCCGACCTCGTCGAGAGCCGGCTCGGTTCCCCCGTCACCTTCGACGTCGCCGAGGACGGCGGCTGGGGCGCCGTTGCGGCCGCACGCCTGCCGTCGGGTCGAGCGACCGGCGAGCCGGTGCTGACGGCCCACGCCGCCGCGTACCGGTCGGGACTGCCGACGATCGGGGCCCAGGTCGAGGGGTGGACCGTGCTGGCACCAGACGGCGCGAGCGCCCTGGCCTCCTTCGAGGCCCCCCTCGACGTCATGGTCCGAGGCATCGGCGCCGCGGCGACCTGCATCGTGCTCGTCAGGAACGGCGCGACGACGCAGGTCGCGCTGGCGCGCGACGGCGAGGTGGCCGGGCAGGCCACGTGGGACCGTCCCTGGCGGGAGTACGCGCCTGCTCCGGGTCCCGGGGCGGACGAGGTCGCCCGTCTCGTCCGGACCGTCCTCCCCGAGAGCCGCGCCACCGGCGCTGACATCGGCGAGGCTCTCGGCCTCGTCCCCGGCGCCGCCCGCCGGTGGGACGAGCTGGTGGCCTCCCCACTCACTACGGCCGTCGACGTCCGTGAGCTCGTCGACGTCCTGGGCCTGCCCGAGGTGGCGGCGGACGCGGTCATCGATCCCACCGCGCTCGGCCGCGTGCCCACCGCCGTGCGTGCCGCTCCCCGCGCCCGACGTCGCTGAGGTCGCCGAGCTCGGCAACGCGGACGCGGGGTGGCTAGCGGCGGAGGGGGCGGGCCTCGCGCAGCGGCGCGGTCAGTCGATCGACCCTGGGGTCGTCGAAGAACTCCTCGACCGAGACCTTCAGCGGGACGCGCCAGTTCGGGTACTCGTCGACGGTGCCGGGCAGGTTCGGCTGGCGCATCTCGCCGACCGCGTCGGCCGGGGCGCTGAGCACCAGGCGCGACGCCGCCCGCGCGATGAGCGTGTGCAGTGCGAGCACGAGGTCTCCCTCGTCCAGGCCCTCGGCGCGGACCAGGTCGAGCAGCGCCTCCTTGTCGGTGGCCGCCCCGGCGTACGCCTCCTCGGCCGGCCCGTCGAGCAGGTCGAGCGAGGCCCGCAGCCGGACGTGCTCGGCCTCGAGCCAGCCGGGCGCGGTGGGCAGGTCGTGGGTCGTGATGCTGGCCATCGTCTCGGGCTTCCAGTCGGCCGGGCGTCGGTGCGGCTGGCCCTCGGCCTCCCAGTCGCGCTCGAACCACAGCACCGCCGAGCTGAGGATGCCGCGCTCCTGCATCGTCTCGGTGACGGCGTCCTCGACCGTGCCGAGGTCCTCGCCGACCACGACGGCACCGGCGCGCGTCGCCTCGAGCAGGAGCACGCCGAGCATCGCGTCGCTGTCGTAGTGCACGTAGGTGCCGCGCAGCGGCGGCTCGCCCTCGGGGATCCACCACAGCCGCCACATGCCGGCGACGTGGTCGACCCGGATGCCGTCGCCGTGCCGCAGCACGCTGCGCACCACCTCGCGGAACGGCGCGTAGCCGGTCTCGGCCAGCCGGTCGGGCCGCCACGGCGGCAGGCCCCAGTCCTGACCGAGCTCGTTGAACGCGTCCGGCGGGCAGCCCACGCGGACGTCCTGCGCGAACAGCTCCGGCTGCGCCCAGGTGTCGGCCCCGGCGGGGCTCACCCCGACCGGCAGGTCGTGGACGAGGCCGACGCTCATCCCGGCGTCCTGCGCCTCGGCGCGGGCCCGGTCGAGCTGGGCCCGGCACTCGTGCTGGAGCCAGACGTGGAAGGCGACCCGGTCGGACCGAGCCTCGCGCTCGGCGGCCACGGCCCCGCCGGCGGGGTCGCGCAGCGCCTCGGGCCAGCCGTGCCAGTCGGCGCCGAGCTCCTCGGCCAGGGTGCAGTAGGTGGCGAAGTCACGCAGGGACTCGTCGGGCTCGACCCGCTCGGCGAACCGCCACAGCCGCTCGAGCGCCTCGAGCTTGGCGTCCCAGACCGCGTCGTAGTCGATGAGCTCGGGCTCCGCGTCGGGCGCCAGCGACAGCACCTGCTCACGGGTGGACGCGTCGGCGGCCGCGTAGGCGGCGGTCTCGGTGACGCGGAGGTACAGGGGGTTGGCGAACCGGCGGCTGGCCGGCGAGTACGGCGAGCGCTCGACCGGGTGGGCCGGGGCGACGGCCTGCACCGGGTTCACCAGCAGCACGCCGGCTCCCTGCTCTGACGCCGCCCGGCGCGCGAACGCGGCCAGGTCGGCGAAGTCGCCCATCCCCCACGACTCGCGCGAGTGCATCGAGTACAGCTGCAGCATCCAGCCCCAGGTCAACGGCACCTCGGGCAGGCGCGCCGGCACGACGAGCAGGTGCGTCGACTCCCCGCCGGCTCGCAGCCGGTGGTAGCCGAGCGGGACGTCGGCGGGCAGTCGTCCGGGCGCGTCGATGGTGCCCCCGTCCTCGAGCTCGACGACGGCGTCGACGCCGAGGTCGCGCTCCTCGCCCTCCTGCACCACGAGCGTGGGCGGGAGCGAGCGGGACTCCTGCTCCGCACGCACCCGCTCGAGCGCGTCCTCGACGGCGGCGGCGCTGGACGCGTCCACGCCGAGCTCGGCCAGCACACGCACCACGACGTCCGGGTCGACGTCGACGCGCTCGCGGTCGCCGCCCAGGTACCAGGTCGCGACGCCGTGCGCCGCGGCCAGCTCGTGGAGCGAGGAGGGGACGCTCATCGCTGCGGCGGCCGGGGCTCGTGGCCGGCGCGGCCGGTGGTGCGGCGCTGCTGCTTCAGGCCCGCCTCGTGGAGGTGGCGGACGCCCTGGGCCAGCTGCTCGCGGGCGTCCTGCTCGGCCTGCTTGAACGCGCTGTAGTAGCCGTCGTCGAACTCCTCGACGACCTGGAACGTCCACCGCCCGTCCAGCACGTTGCGGCCGACGACCTCGGACTCGAGCCGGTCGGCGACGTCGTCGTGGCCGGCCTCGCGGAGCAGGTCGACACCTTCGCCGAGCGTGAAGTCGGCGGTGCCCATGAGCCGGTGGAACGTGTAGAGGTGGCCGCGCGCGATCTCGATCGCCTCGAGCGCCTCGCTCACCTTGCCCAGGGCCTCGACGGTGGCGTCGTCGACGCCCTCCGGACGCTCGCGGACGGGGGCCTGGTCGTGCTGCTCGGTCATGGCTCAGTGGTACCCCGCGGCGCGGGCGGACGCACCTCGGCCCGACCGCCAGGTCGTCCACGATGCGAGACACCGCGTCCGCGCATCGGACACCCCGCCGGAAAACGCCTGCAACGCCGCTGCTAGCGTGACCGCGCCCGGGGAACGTCCCGGTGCCACCACGCTCACCTCTCGGGAGAAACGCATGTCCACCGCGCCCGTCGCGCCCGCCTCCGCGCCACCGGTCAACTCACGCCGCAAGGTCGTCGCGGCCAGCCTCGTCGGCACCACGATCGAGTTCTACGACTTCTACGTCTACGCGACCGCCGCCGTCCTGGTCTTCCCGCACCTGTTCTTCCCCGAGGGCAACGACACGACGGCCCTGCTGGCCTCGTTCGCGGTCTTCGGCGCGGCGATGGTCGCCCGACCGCTCGGCGCGATCTTCTTCGGCCACCTCGGTGACCGCTCGGGCCGCAAGACCACGCTGGTCGCCGCGCTGCTCACGATGGGCATCGCCACGTTCCTCATCGGCGTGCTGCCCACCTACGGCGCGGTCGGCTGGTTCGCGCCGTTCCTGCTGGTGGTCATGCGCCTGGCGCAGGGCTTCGCGCTCGGCGGCGAGTGGAGCGGCGCCGCACTCGTCGCGACCGAGAACGCGCCCGAGGGCAAGCGCGCCTGGTACGGCACGTTCCCGCAGCTCGGCGCGCCGCTGGGCTTCATCATCGCCAACGGCCTGTTCCTGCTGATCACCGTCTGGATGCCCTCCGACGACCCGAGCCGTCCGTCCGACACGTTCCTGGAGTGGGGCTGGCGCCTGCCGTTCCTGTTCAGCGCCGTCATGGTCGCCGTCGGCCTGTGGGTGCGCCTGAGCCTGGTCGAGAGCCCCGCGTTCACCCGCACGGTCGAGGCCGGCAAGGTGCAGAAGCTGCCGCTCGCCGCGACGTTCCGCGGCTACTGGCGCGAGCTCGTGCTGGGCACCTTCTACATGCTCGCGACGTACGTGCTGTTCTACCTGATGACGACGTTCTCGCTGAGCTACGGCCGCGCCGCCACCGACGCCGACACCCCCGGCCTGGGCTACTCGTACAACACGTTCGTGCTGATGATGATCGCCGGGGTCGTCTTCTTCGGGATCTTCACGCTGGTCTCCGGACCGCTCGCCGACCGGTGGGGACGCCGTCGGACGCTCATCGTCGTCACGCTGCTCATCATCGTGTTCGGCCTGCTCTGGGTGCCGCTGCTGGACGCCGGCGACGTCGGCGTCATGGCGTTCCTCATCGTCGGCTTCACGCTCATGGGCTCGACCTTCGGCCCGATGGGCGCGCTGCTGCCCGAGCTCTTCCCGACCGCCGTGCGCTACACCGGCTCGGGCGTCTCGTACAACGTCAGCTCGATCCTCGGCGCGGCCGTGGCGCCGTTCATCGCGGTGTGGCTGTGGAACGTCGGCGACGGCAGCCCGTTCTGGGTCGGCGTGTACCTGTCGTCGATGGCCACGCTGACGCTCGTCGCGCTGCTGCTCGGCAAGGAGACGCGCGACCTCGACATCGACCGCTGACCGGTCCCCCGGACGCACGACGGCCCCGCACCGGAAGGTGCGGGGCCGTCGCGTTCCGGAGAGCGGAACCGGGTGACGCGTTGCGAGCAGCAACCAACTACGCTCGTCCGGCACGGCCGTGCGCTCGATGGCCCGTCTCGGGGGGTGGCGTCGCGCGCGCGGCCGTCGTCGTCACAGCGTGGTGGTGGCGACCTCGGCGTCCAGGCGCGGCAGGCGCGGGAACCAGGCGTCCGGGCCGGGCTTGCCGATGTTGACGACCATGAACGACTGGCGGTTCAGGCCAACGTGCAGGTCGGCGTCGACGCCGGCCGCGTCGAAGCCGCTCATCGGGCCCGCGTGGAGGCCCATCGCCCGGACGGCGAGGATGAAGTACCCCGCCTGGAGCCAGGCGTTCTCGTTGCCCAGAGTCTCGCGGACGGGCTTGTTGTCCTCACCGGCGAAGCCTTCCCCGAGCTGGGGGGCGATCGGGAAGACGGTGCCGAAGTGGTCGGGCCACTCGGTGTCGAAGCTCAGCACGGCGACGAGCGGCGCGGACTTGGTCTTGGCGGCGTTGCCCTCGGCCATGTGGCTGACCAGGCGCTCGCGGGCGTCGTCGCTGCGGACCCAGGTCACGCGCAGCGGCTGGATGTTCATCATCGTCGGGCCCATCTTGGCGAGCTCGTAGATCGCGCGGGCGGTGTCCTCGGAGACGGGCTCGTCGGTGAACGTGTTCGCCGTGCGTCCCTCTCGGAACAGCAGGTCGAGGGCGTCGGAGTCGAGGGCGGACTCGGACACCAGGTCGAACCCGGCGCTCTGGTCGATGCTCATGGGAGGCCTTTCGTCGGAAGCAAAGGAAGTTGAATGGTGAACCACCAGGATTCAACCGCCGGCGCCCGCCGATGTCGTCCCAGAAACGGGTGTGCTTCACGTCACGCTCTTCCCTGCGTGCGGACGCGTCGTGCGTCCCGTCCCCCACGGGCGCCCGAGCCCGCGGCCGCTCCCCGAGCCCGCCGGAGGCACGCTTCGACAGGCTCAGCGAGCGGAGGCGTGGCTCAGAACGGGTAACCCGCGTGGCCGTCCTTCTGCACGGTCATCCAGCGCATCTCGGTGAACGAGTCGATGCCCGCGTCCCCGCCGAACTTGCCGTAGCCCGAGCTCTGCACGCCGCCGAAGGGGGCGAACGGCTCGTCGTTCACCGACTGGTCGTTGACGTGCACGATGCCGGTCTTGATCCGCTCGGCCACCGACCAGCCGGCGCGCAGGTCCTCGGCGATGACGCCGGCGGTGAGCCCGTACTCGGTCTCGTTGGCGAGCGCGACCGCCTCGTCCGGGCCGTCGACCGTGTAGACCGTCGTCGCGGCGCCGAAGATCTCCTCGCGGTGCATGCGCATGTCGCGCGTGATGCCCGAGAGCACGGTCGCCTCGAGCAGCGCGCCGTCGGGCTTCGTGCCGCCGGTGTGCACCGTGGCGCCCTTCTCGACGGCGTCCTGGACGAGCGCGAACTGACGCTCGGCCGCGCGGACGTTCACCTGCGGTCCGATGACCGTGCTCGGGTCGGTCGGGTCGCCCGACGGCAGCGAGGCCACCTTGGCGACGAGCTTCTCGGTGAACTCCTCGGCGATCGACCGGTCGACGATGATCCGGTCCGCCGACATGCAGATCTGGCCGGCGTTCATGAACGCGCCGAACGTGGCGGCGTCGACCGCGTAGTCGACGTCGGCGGACTCCAGGACGACGACGGAGTTCTTGCCGCCGAGCTCGAGCACGGCCGGCTTGAGGTGCTGGGCCGCGAGCGTGCCGATGGTGCGGCCGACGTTGGTCGAGCCGGTGAAGTTGACGTTGCGCACCCGCTCGTCGGCGATGAGCGCCTCGACGACCTCGGCCGCGTCGTCCCGGTCGTTGGTGACCACGTTGAGCACGCCGGCGGGCAGGCCGGCGTCCAGCAGCACGTCCGCCAGGAACAGGCCGCAGGCCAGAGGGGCATCCTCGCTCGGCTTGAGCACGACGGTGTTGCCGACCGCCAGCGGCACGGCCAGGGCCCGGACGCCGAGGATGAACGGCGCGTTCCACGGGGAGATGGCCGCGCAGACGCCGTACGGACGGCGCACGCCGAGCGACAGCTTGCCCGGCATGTCGGTGGTGAGCACCTGTCCCTGGACGGCCGTGGCCGCGGTCGCGGCGGACCGCAGGATGTCCGCGGCCAGGTGCGCGTTGAACCCGGCCCACGGCGCGACGCCGCCGACCTCGCGGGCCATCAGCTCGATGCCCTCGGGGGTGCGCTCCTCGAGCAGGTCGGCCGCCGTGGCGAAGATGCGCGCCCGCTGGGACGGGCCGGTGGCCGCCCAGCCCTCGAACGCCGCCTCGGCCGCGTCGACGGCGCGACGGACGTCCTCGGGCCCGGCCGCCGCGACCTGGGCGTAGACGCTCTGGTCCCAGGGGGAGACGTCGTCGGTCGTGCGTCCGGACGCCGCGGGGACGTGCTCGCCGTTGATGATGAGGTCGCGCTGGATGGTCACGGGTCGTTCCTCTCGAGGGGGATGCTTCCTTCCGTCCTAACCTTTCCTGACGCCTTCGGCCACCCCGGCAGCGGTTCGCGCTCCCCCGAACACGGGAGGTGCGCGACGCCCCGTCCGCGGGACGGTTGGCTCGTGGCTACCTTCGACGACTCCGGTGACGACTCCAGGACGTTCGCCCCGCTCCGGCTGACCGACCTGCCTGCCGAAGCGAAGCACCTCAAGGCGCAGGGCTGGGGCCCCGACGTGACCGACTCCCCCTACCTGCGCCGGCTCAGCCTGGACGACCTGGACCGGCTGCTGGACGGCGAGGAGCACGTGGAGGGCGACTACTACCTGAACGGGTACGGCGTGCAGGGACTGTTCCAGGCCCACCTCGTCCAGCACGGTGAGCCGGTCGAGGTCGAGGGCGAGTCCGTGGACGCCGAGGCGGACGGGTTCTACGCGTACTTCACCGACCCCGACCGCGCCGAGACCGTCGCCCATCGGTTCTCCGCGGCGCTGCGCAACCGGCGCTCCGTCGAGGTGCTGGCGCGGATCGCGCGACAGAACGGGTTCGGCGACTGACCATGTGGACCCATGACGGCGTCCGTCCCGAGCTCCCGGGCCTCCACGGCACGGACGAACGGCCGGCACTCGCACCGGACCTCTCCGAGGACGAGTTCCTGCGGTGGTACTGGCTCAAGGACGAGCTGCAGGCGTTCGCGCGTGTGCTGAGCGTCTCTCCCGGCGGTTCCAAGACTCTGCTGACCGAGCGCGTCGCCGCCGCCCTCGGCGGCCGGGCGCTCCCGCCCAGCCCGCCGGTGCGTCCTCGCGCGTCCATGCGACTGTCGGCCGACCTGGACGAGGACACGATCGTGCCGGCCGGCCAGCCGTGCAGCCAGGAGGTGCGCGCCTGGCTGTCCAGCCGGTTGGGTCCACGGTTCGCCTTCGACGCGCCGATGCGGGCGTTCTTCGCCACCGCCGACGGCACCACCACGCTCGGCGACGCCGTCGCCCACTGGCACGCCAGTCGCGACCGGGACCCGTCCGAGATCGGCGCTCAGTTCGAGTGGAACCGGTTCACCCGCCGTTGGTCGGCGGACCATCCCGACGGCACGGCCGAGCAGATGCGAGCGGCATGGGCCCGCTATCGCTCGCTCCCTCTCGGCGCTCGCGACCGGGCCTGACCCGTCCACCCGCGGGCCCGGCCGCAGGACCAGGCCTCCTCCCACAGATGGGGGACCCGGCGATCCACGACTGCGCAGTTGGATGACGTCATGAACCACGACTACCTGCTCCGTCCGGCACCGCACGAGGACATCGCCGAGGTGCTCGCGGTCTCCCAAGCGGTGGACCGGGCGACGGTCGGGGAGACGATGCTGGATCCTGACGACCTCGACGGTCTCTGGCGCGACCCGACCTTCGATCCCGAGTCGGACAGCCTGCTGGTCACCCACGGCGGACGACCGGTCGCGTTCGGGGCGGTGTTCCAGGACACGTACGCACGCATCGCGGTGCTGCCGGAGCACCGGGGTCGCGGCATCGGCACCTCCTTGGCGCGGTGGGCCGAGGCACGGCAGCGCCAGCGCGGACTCGACCGGTGCCAGCAGGAGGCGTTCGCCGGCGACGCCCAGACCATCGCCCTCCTGCAGGCGCGCGGCTACCAGCACGTCTACGACTCGTGGCTGCTCGAGCTGCCGAGTGACGCCACGATCACCCAGCGCGGGCTGCCGCCCGGCATCGAGGTGCGTCCCATGAGGGCGGGCGAGGAGCGTGCCGTCCACGCGGTCATCGAGGAGGCGTTCGGTGAGTGGGAGCACCGAGCCGGACGATCGTTCGAGAGCTGGGCGGCGCTGCTCCTCGACCGGCCCGGGATGACCGAGGACCACCTGTTGGTCGCCACGCACGGCGGCGAGGTGGTCGGCGCGTGCGTCGGGATGGACGGCGAGCGTGACGACGAGATCTGGGTCGCCCAGCTCGCGGTCCGCCGCTCGCACCGCGGTCAGGGGATCGCCCAGCAGCTGCTGGCCGTCGCCTACGGCCGGGCTCGCGAGCGCGGGCTCCCACGCGGCCGGCTGGAGACCGACTCCCGCACCGGCGCCCTGACGTTGTACGAGCGGCTGGGCATGCGGGTCACGCTCGCCTTCCGCAACTACCGGCTCGACCTCACCAGGGACTGAGCCGAGCCACGCCGTCCGCGCAGGTTCAGCGACCGGTCCAGCGCGGCGCCCGCTTCTCGGCGAACGCGGCGACGCCCTCCGCGGCGTCCTGCGACGAGATGACGGGGGCGGCCAGCTCGGACTGGCGCACGAAGGCGTGCTCGACGTCCCAGCGGGGCGCCTCCTGGACGATGCGCTTGCCGACGGCGACGCTCATCGGCGCGTTCGCCGCGACGCGCTCGGCCAGCTCGATCGCGACGTCGAGCACCGACCCGGCCGGCGCGAGCACGTTGACAAGGCCGAGCTCGTGCAACCGGCGGGCCGGCAGCGGGTCGCCGGTGAGGACCATCTCCATCGCCACGTTGCGCGGCAGCCGCTCGCCGAGCCGCATGACCCCGCCGGCGGCGGCGACGAGTCCGCGCTTGGGCTCGGGCAGGCCGAGCTCGGAGTCCTCGGCGGCGACGACGAGGTCGGCGGCGAGGGCCAGCTCGCAGCCGCCGGCGAGCGCGGAGCCCTCGACCGCGGCCACGAGCGGCTTGGCCGGCGGACGCTCGGTGAGGCCAAGCGGACCGCGGTGGTCGCCGTAGGGCAGCTCGCCGCGGTTCGCGGCCTTCAGGTCCATGCCGGCACTGAACGTCCCGCCCGTGCCGGTGAGCACGGCGACGCGCGCGGCCGGGTCCGACTCGAACCGGTCGATCGCCCGCTCGAGCAGCCGTGCGGTGCGCCCGTCGATGGCGTTGCGCGCCTCGGGACGGTTGAGCGTGATGACCGTGACCTCGCCGCGCTGCTCGACCAGCACCGGCGACGGCGGGGCCGCCGGCATCTCGTGCACGTCCTGGTCGACGACCTCAAGCCGGCCGTCCACGGTCACCTCGACCTGCCAGCCGATCGGGTCGTCGGCCATGAACAGCCCGAGCGTGCGCTGGTCGTCGCGGCGCAGCAGCACGCGGTCGCCCTCCGGCGTGAGCAGGCTGACCACGACGGCCTCGGGCACGCCCTCGCGCGACCACGGGATGGTCCAGGTCTCGACCACGGCCGGACCGGCGTACGACCCCAGGGCCCGACGCGCGGGCGGCAGCTCGACGTGCGGGTGCAGGTGCTCGAACAGCCGTCGCGGCGGCGTGGCCGAGTACACGCCCAGGGCGTGCTTGGTGGCGTACCAGCCCAGCGACGTCGACAGCCCGAACGCGTCAGGATCGGCCCGCAGCAGCGGGACGAGGTTGGCCACGGCGTGGCTGCCGTAGTTGTTGCCCGGACCGCCGCCGAACGTCAGTCCGCCGGTGACCGTGAGCGGACGCTCGGGGTCGTCGTCGGGCAGCCCGAGCGCGTCCGCACCGATCTGCACCGCCGACGGGAAGCAGGCGTACAGGTCGACGTGGCGGACATCGTCGATCGTCACGCCGGCGTGCCCCAGCGCGGCGTCACCGACCGCCGTGATCGCGGGGGACGTGGCCAGGTCGGCACGCTCGCTGACGAACCACTCGTCCGAGGCCCAGGCCCCGGCGTGCACGAACACCCACTTCTCCTGCGGCACGCCCGCCGCCTCGGCGGCCGCGGCCGACATGAGGACGAGTCCGGTGCCCATGTCGACGGTGAGGTTGGCGCACATCAGCTTCGTGTACGGCTCGGAGACCATGCGGTTGTCGGCGCTCGGCTCGGCGATGCGCTCGGCGGACGTCTCCTCGGGCTGCCAGGCGTAGGGGTTGCGGGCGGCGACGGACGAGAACCGCGACCACAGGCCGGCGATGGCCGCCCGGTGCTCCTCGACGCCGCGGCCCCGCTTGCGCCGCACGGCGTTCTCGATGAGCGCGTACACGTAGATCGGGGCGCTGAGCCCGACGCTCGCCTCGACCTCGTTGTTGGGGCTGGCGTCGACGCCCACGACGTCGGTCGGCGCGACGCCGGGCGCCTGCACCGGCCAGTCCGGGGTGGCACCGGAGCGCTGCAGGCTCGACTGCGTCGCGCCGGCCTCGGCCCCGACCACCAGGGCGACGTGCGCCTCGCCCTCGGCGATGTACCGCGCGGCCTCGTTGACGAGCAACTGGGCGCCGTCGCCGCCGTAGGGGCTGGACGCGACGGTGCGGGCGGGCGTCGCGCCGACCCGCTCGCCCACCAGGGCCGCGGCGTCGGCGTACGTCCACGACGCGCTCGGGACGGCCAGGATGGCGTCGGCGGAAGCGAGCAGGCCGGGCACGCCGGCGTCCGCCTCGGCCCGGCGCAGCGCGGTGACGGCGAGCGCGGCCGGGTCGGCCGTCGGGTCGGGCCGGCTGTTCACGTGCTGGCCGGCGCCGACGAGCACCGGGGTGGACGCGGGGATCGTCCGTCCGGTCGCCCGGTGCAGCACCGGGCGGCTCGACGGGGCGCCGCTCACCAGCTGCTCGAGCCGGCCCAGCGAGTCGTCCAGCTCACCGCCGAGGCTGCGGACGATCGAGCTGCCGAGCGGCCCCTTCACCGGCTGGCCGTCCAGGCCCGCGTGCAGGGTGACGCGGCTGCCCACGCCGAACGCCGTGACGCGCAGCGCGAGGGCGAGCACGAGGCCCATCGGTCCCTTGCCGCGCAGGTCGAGCGCGCCGTCGTCGAACCGCTCGACGGTCCAGCGGATGTCCGCCGGGATGGCCATGATCGCCGCGTGCTGCACGAACGAGGCGCCCACCTCGGCGGCACCGGGAGTTTCGTCGCGCCAGCCGGTGTGCAGCGTCAGCCAGTCGGCGACGGTCGACAGGTCGCCCAGCACGTCCACCACGTGCTCGGGTGGAGCGGCGACGGTGCGGGCGGCGGCGACCCGGTGGGTGAACCCGGTGAGCCACTCGGGGGTCTCGCCCACGTCCAGCGCTGCTGGCCCTGCGGCGGGCTCGCGGCCGAGCAGGCCCGCCACAACGTCGCGCAGCATCGCCGGGTTCCGCGCCACGGTGCCCGCCACCTGCCGCGCGCCGGAGAGCTGCGCGCGCAGCCGGGTGGTGTCGATCGTGCGTCGTGTCATGGGCGGGCCTTCCGGGAGGGGGACGTCAGGTCGTGCGGGTCGAGGTCGCCGAGCAGGACGCGCAGCGCCCGCTTCCAGGCCTCGAGGGTGCGCTGCAGCTCGGCGTCGCGGGCGCCGAGCACGCCGGTGATGGACAGGCCAGTGAGCAGCTGCACGGTGAACGTGACGAGCAGCGGCACGCGGGGGTCGTCCCCGCGGCCGTCGGCGAGCACCGCCTCGAGCCCGCTCTGGATGCTGCCGAGCAGGTGCGGCTGCTCGCGGGCCAGGGCGGCGCGCAGCGTCTCGTCGGTGCGCGCGGCCCCCCAGAGCTCGAGAAGGGCGTGCAGCTCGGGGCTGCTCAGGTCGGCCCAGACGGCGTCCACGAACGCGTCAAGCCGCTCGGCGGCGTCGCCGGTGGCCGCCTGCTGGGCCTGGGCGACGCGCTGGGTGACGAGGTGACCGACGGCGGCCGAGACGAGGTCGGCCTTGGCCGGGAAGTGGTGCAGCAGGGTGCCGCGGGCCATCTCGGCCCGCTTCTGCACCTCGCCGATCGAGAACCCGGCGTACCCGTTCTCGAGCAGGCAGGCCACGGCGGCGTCCAGGACGCGCGCGCGGGTCGCGGTCCGGCGGTCCTCCTGCGTCCGGCGGGTGGTCTCGGTCACGAGAACAAACCGTACGGTCGGACTGTTAGTGCGTCAATCCCTGTCGTCCCGCAACGACGGGATCCCTGCCGAGGCCGTGCGCTCGATCATGGGCTGATGACGCCCCGACACCGCATGCTGGCCGCCCTCGTCGTGCTCGTGTGGGGCTCCAACTTCGTCGTCATCGACCTCGGCCTGGCCGACGTCCCGCCGCTGCTGTTCCTGTCGATCCGCTTCGCCCTCGTCGCCTTCCCCCTCGTGCTGTTCCTGCCCCGCCCCGGGCGCTGGCGGGACGTCCTGCTGGTGGGCGCGCTGACCAACCTGGGTCATTTCGGGCTCCTGTACGTCGCCCTCGGACTCGGCATGCCGGCCGGCCTGGCGCCACTGGTGCTCCAGGTCCAGGTCATGTTCACGCTCGGCCTCGCCTCGGTGGCGCTCGGTGAACGGTCGACGAGGCAGCAGCTGGTCGGCGTCGCCGTCAGCACCGTCGGGCTCGTCGTCGTGGCCGTCTCCTACGGCCTCCGGGCGCCTGTCGTCCCGCTGGTCATCACGCTGGGGGCGGCGCTGACGTGGTCGTGCGGCAACGTCGTCGTCCGGCGGGCGTCGATGTCGTCCGGACTCGGACTGGTGGCCTGGTCCGCCCTCGTCGTGCCGCTCCCCGCCCTGCTCATGTCCCTGCTCGTCGACGGACCCGCGCAGGTCACGAGCGCGGTGACGCACCTGGGCTGGACAGCCCTGCTGTCGACCGGGTTCACCGTCGTCGCGTCGTCCTTGTTCGGGTACGCGGTGTGGAACGACCTGGTCGCCCGCCACCCCGCCGGCGCCGTGATGCCGTTCATCCTGCTGGTGCCGCCGATCGGTATGGCTGCCGGCTGGATCGTCCAGGGCGACACCCCGGCCGTGGCCGAGATCGTCGGCGGGTCCGTGATGCTGGCCGGGGTCGCCGTCGCCAGCCTCGCGCCGGCACGGTCCCGCCGGGGAAGCGAGGCACCGCAGCTGTCGAACACCCCGTGAGCATGGGATGTCCGGCCACGTGCCGACTGCCAGGCTGTGAGCGCGGCACGTCCTCCGCATGGGACTGCCGGCCTTCAGTGAACAGGTGATGACCGGAGGGTCGCGAGCGAGAGCTCGCGGCCCTTCGGTCGTTCTCGACCGGCCCCCTTCCTCGGCCACGTCGGGGGCCGCACGCCACGGCGGCCAGTCCTCCACCCCCACGCCGGATCGACCTGCTCAGTCCGGGTACTTGACCGTTCTTGCGCTCCTTGACGCCAAGGTTGCGATGCAGTAAGTGAACGTGCATACACTTATCGTATGGCGCGACCACGGATGATCACCGACGAGCAGCTCGTGCAGGCGGCGGCGACCGCCGTCGTCAAGCGGGGCGACGGCTCGTGGTCGCTGGCCGACGTGGCGAGGGAGGCCGGCGTGAGCCCGGCGGCACTCGTCAAGCGGTTCGGGTCGAGGCACGGTCTCCTGGTCGCCGTGGCGCGTACCTGGGTGGGCGGACTGCCCAGCTACGACGGTGCCGCCATCGACGACCCCGTCGCGCACGTCCGGCAGTGGGTGGCCGACTGGGCCGGCTCGGCCTCGGCCCCCAGCGCAGCGACCGGACACCTGACCCTGCTGCTTGACGAGATCGTGCACGACGAGACGCGGGAACTGCTCGTCGAGGGCCGTCAGGCCCAGACGCGATACCTCGCGGCCGCCCTCGAGGACGCACACCAGCGGGCGCTCCTGCGCCGCTCGCCCCCCGAGGCAGCCGTGGAGCTGTGGCTCGACCTGCTCGCCGGCGCCGCGGTCGGGTGCGCCATCGACCGGTCGGACCGCGCGGTCGTCCGCGCATTGACGCACATAGACAGTGACATCGAGAGCTGGAGGAACGCATGAGCAACGGCCGAACCTGGGAGGGACTCGTCTTCATCGGGACGAGCGTGGACGGTCACGTCGCCCGTCCCGACGGGACATTGGACTGGTTGGTGTCCCGTGGGGAAGCCGCGGGCGACGCCGGCTACACCGAGCACATGGAGCGCGTCGACGCGATCCTCATGGGACGCAGCACCTATGAGGTCGCCCGGGGCTTCGAGCCCTGGCCGTACGCCGACACGCAGGTCGTCGTGCTCAGCACCACGCTGCCTGCCGACGGCGATGACCGCGTCGAGATCGTCCGGAGCCTCGACGAGGCGACCGCGCTCTTCGACCGGCAGGGCACCCGTGGGGTCTACATCGACGGCGCCACCACGGTGTCGACCTGCCTGGCCGCCGGCCTCGTAGACGAGATGACGATCTCGCAGGTCGCCGTGATCATCGGCGACGGGATCCCGCTCTTCCGGGCGGTCCCGCACGATGTCGACCTGGAGCACCTGCGGACTCGGGTGCTGGGTGGCGGCATGGTGCAGACGACCTACCGCGTGAAGAACGGGTGAGGCCGACCATGTCCGCCACGCACGACACCGCGAGCCCCGGACCAGCCGGGTCCACGAGCCGTCCCGACGGTCGCACGCCGCCGGTGATCAAGCTGCTCGTCGCGGCGACCTTCGTCGTGATCCTCAACGAGACGATCATGATCAACGCCATCCCTCGACTGATGGTCGAGTTCTCCATCGACGAGCGGAGCGCCCAGTGGCTCTCGACGGTCTTCATGCTGACGATGGCGGCCGTCATCCCGGTGACGGGTTGGTTCCTCCAGCGGGTCAGCACCCGCACGGCCTACGGCCTGGCCATGGCGACGTTCTGCGCCGGCACCCTCCTGGCCGCGACCGCGCCGACGTTCGAGGTGCTGCTCGCTGGTCGCGTGGTGCAGGCCGGAGGGACGGCCGTGATGACCCCGCTGCTGATGACGACCCTGATGACCGTCGTGCCCGCCGGCGACCGTGGACGCGTCATGGGCCAGGTCACGCTCGCCATGTCGTGCGCGCCCGCACTCGGGCCGGCGGTCTCCGGCGTGCTGCTGGAGCTCGGGTCGTGGCGGCTCATCTTCGCCGCGGTGCTCCCTGTCGCGGTCCTGGTCGCGGTGGGTGGTCTCCGCAAGCTGCAGAACATCGGCGAGCCCCAGGTAAGTCCGGTGAGCTGGGCGAGCGTGACGCTGGCCGCCACCGGCTTCGGAAGCCTGGTGTACGGCCTGAGCAAGGTCGGTGACGGCGGGTCCACCGCTCCCCTGGTCGTCACCGCTGCGGGCCTGGCCCTCATCGGGGCGTTCGCGCTCTACCAGGTGCACCTGCAGCGCTCCGGCACACCGTTGCTGGACCTGCGGACCCTGCAGCACCGCACGTTCGCGGTCGCCCTGGTGCTGATGTCGGCCGGGTTCATGGCCTTCCTCGGGTCCATGATCCTGCTGCCGCTGTACCTGCAGAGTCTGCGGGGCCTCAGCGAGCTGCAGACCGGCCTGCTCGTCATGCCCGGCGGCCTCGCGATGGGACTGCTGGGCCCGCAGGTGGGCCGGGTCTACGACCGGTTCGGCTCCCGCCCCCTCGTCCTTCCCGGCGCGGTGGGGCTGGTGCTGCTGCTCGCCGCCCTGACCCGGATCGAGGCGACCACCCCGTACGCGTTGATCCTCGCCCTCCACGTCCTGCTCATGATGTGTCTCGCCCTGATCTTCACTCCGGTGTTCACCGTGGGCCTCGGCGACCTGCCACCGCACCTGTACGCGCACGGCAGCTCGCTGCTGGGCACGCTGCAGCAGGTCGCCGGCGCACTGGGCACCGCCGTGCTCGTGGTCGTGCTCGACAGCCGCGCCGACCAGCTGGCCCAGGACGGCAGCGCCGCGAGCGACGCTTTCATCGGTGGCCTGCAGTGGGCGTTCGGTGCCGCCGCTGTCATGGCGCTGGTCGTGCTGGCCACCGCGGTGATGCTTCCCGCCAGGCCCACCACCGGGGCGCGCGGAGGGGCGTGATCACGACCGTCGGAACGACGACACACCCCCGGAGGTCGCCTCAGCAGCGTCTTCCGGGGGTGCGTCTGCGTCGATCCGTCGACCTGGTGCCGCCTGACTGTGGTGGCGATGTGAGACCCGCCGCGGCACCGATCAGCACAGTACGGAGACGCCCGACCTTGCGGATCCCGCGTTCGTGGGGTCCTGCCACGCGACCGCGACGCCGAAGAGCCTGACGGCTAGGTACGGAGCGCCCGGACCATCTCGAAGCGGTCGAGAGCGACGTCGCCGCGGTGCACCGTCTCCCGGGCGACCACCTCGAAGCCGTGACGGCTCAACACGGGCTCGGCGACCAGGCTGGCGTGGGTCGTGAGCACGGACAGGCCCCGTCGCCGGCCCTCGTGGACGACGCGCGACACCAGGGCGGAGGCCACGCCGCGGCGACCGGTGTCTGGGTGGACGAACAGCCGGTCCACGTACCCCTGATCGTCGAGGTCGGTGAACCCGACGACCCGGCCCCCCAGCTCGGCGACGAACGTACGCACTGATGCACGCGCCCGGTCCCAGTCCGGCAGGGACGGCGGCTCGCCCAGCCACGCCGCAGTCTGCTCGGCGGAGTACGCCGATCGGGCAGTCGTGGTGATGGCCCGGCTGAAGATCTCGAGCGTGGCCGGTGCATCCGCAGCCTGATACGGCCGGACGACGACGCCGCTCATGCGTGGACCGGTTCGTGGTCGACGACGGAGAACCAGACCGCGTAGATCGTCGTGTCGTCCGTGACGGGAGTGTCCTGCTCGGACCACCAGCGCCGGTAGCCGTCGTGGAGATGGGCGCCGTCCCGGTGCCCCTCGCCCGCCGCCTCGGCCAGCTCGTCCCCGGCCTCGCCACGCAGGTCACCGAAGCGCAGGACGTCGACCCGGGTGGTCTGCAGGAACGCGACCGGAACGCCGTCGCTGCCGAGCAGGGCCAGCCGCTCACCGACGAAGTCGGGCTCCTCGCCCTCACGCCGGTAGTCGTCCTCCTGCGCCAGGGTCACGCGCTTCTCCCCCGCCAGCACCAGACTGTTCAGCGCGTCGCGGAAGGCACCTTGCGTACCCATCTCCATGGTCCGAAGACCCTCGTACCGAGGCCACATGATCGCCACCCTAGGTTCGCGAGACCGCCTCCCCATCCCAGCCTGCTGGGATGGCGCGCGCGAGTCCCACCGACCGGCCACGTCGACATGGTCGTCGTTGACGTCCGCACGCCCCAGCACCTTCGCATCCACGGGCGGGACGCTGTCGCGATGGACGAGGGCGTCGTCGAGTGGCAAGCCTCCCGGGAGGTCGAGCTCCGGACCTGAAGCGGATCAGCACCCCAGGCTCCATGAGCGTCATGCCGATCGCCACCGGTATGCCACCCAGCATGCACCCGTGACCAAGCTTCCAAGCTACGGCTACCAGATCTCGTGGGCCAGCTTCCCGGCGGACCTTCTCGTTGGCACGAGATGGCCCGCCGGGTCGCCACTGATGGCGAACGTCCAACAAAGCAGAGCTGCTACTTTCGGACGGATACTGCAGTCCGCGCGGTGGCGGCCAGCGTCCGGCTGTCGCCGGCGTAGAAGATCGTGAAGGTCCTTCGACCCTTGGTCAGCTTGACGAGCTTGAGCGTGATGCGCCCCTTCGCTGCGGACGCGAGATTCCCACGTCCCACGATCCGTGCTCCGTCCTTGACCGTGACTGACCCGGTTGCTGGCAGCGCCGCACGGATCGTCACCGCGAGCCGGCCGCCGCTTGACTTCAGCGAGCCGGCAGGTCGGGCCTGGATCGATGCGGGCGACTTGACGACGCGTACCGGGACAGACGTCGTTCGGGGCACGATAGCCGAGGACCCGGCGTACTCGATGCCGAGGTTCTTGGTCCCGGCGGGCAGCGCACGCACGGGGACCCGCACGGAGCCACGACCCGCCGCGCCGAGGATCACCGATCCCACGACGGTAGACCCGTGCCTGACCGTGACTCGTCCGGTCGGCACCAGCCCCGGGGCCGCGATCGTGACGTTCAGTGTTCCACCAACACCGGCCTTGAAGGCGGAGGGCGCGGTCGCTCGAACGGTGGGGGTGGCTCGCGCCACGTTGACCGGCACGCTGGTCGAGGCTGCCGCGACAAGGTCTGTACCCGAGTAGGACACCGTCAGCGTGCGTGCGCCGGCGGCCAGAGGCCTCAGTGCGATCGAGGTCTGCCCGCGGTCAGCAGCGGTGAGCCGCTTGACCCCAAGCACCGTCGTGCCTTCACGGACGGTCACCTCCCCGGTCGCCTCGCCGTCGGCTACGACCTTGACCTGTACCGATCCGGCTCGGCCAGCTGTCATCGGCGCCGCTGCTGCGGCGAGCGTCGAAGGCGCCTTCACCATGACCGTGACCGGGGCGGAGTACGAGGAGCGCGCCCCTGCCGAGCCCTGGTAGCGGGCCCGGATGACGTGACGGCCCGGCGTATCGAAGATGTGCAGGAGGGCCGGATCACCGCCGGCCTTAGGCAGGATCAGTCCCACCCACTTGTCTCCGTCGAGCACATCGAACCGGACCTGGTTGGTGGTCTGCCCCGTCGTTTCCAAGTCTGCCTGGATCAGGATCTGCTGGCCCACCAGCGCCTGGACCGGCGCAGTCACGGTGGTGGTGCTGGCGGCGCGTGGTCGCACCACTGCATCAAAGTTGATGACATCAATACCTGATCTCACCTGATCATCGACGTGCACATCGTCGGTGTCTGAGAGGCTGGACGCCTGGTTGAACCACACCGACCGCGAGCCGTCGAGGTTGGCCACGCGGATGCGGTACCAGCCTCCGCGCGGAAGCGCCAACTTCAGGTTCCATACGGTACCGGGCGTCGTCTTGGTGGCTCGTCCGGCGACCTCCCAGCTCTCCACGCCATCGTCTGACGTCGTGCGCTGGTAGGCAAGGACCTGCACTGGCTCCGCGGACGTGACCGGAACGATCAGTGTGGTCTCCGTCCGCACCTTCACGTCGGCGCGCTTGGACTCACCACTGGCGCCCGAAAGTTCGTGCGCCTTCGCCTCGTCGGTGGTGTCGCCGTACCAGGTGGCCATCTGTTCCTGAGCCGTAGGCTTCACCAGGACCTTGTGCGCCGATCCGCCGAGTCCTCGGCTGATGTATCGACCGTCCGCGTCCGTCTTCTCGGCGACCATCGGGACGGGTGTCACTGAGAACGGGGTCGACGCCAGGACCTGCACCTCGGCTCCCGCCACCGGCTTGCCGTCGCGATCGGTCACCGCCCCACTGATCGTCAGGCCTGGCTGTCGCTGGATCGCGACCGTAGTGATCGTCTCGTCCCGCACCGAGATCGCCGAGGCGCTGAACCCGTCGATCACTCCGCGAGTCCCGGCCTTGAAGAACGTCCTGGTCGAACCGTCACTGTTCTGCCAGCCACCAGTGTCGACGATGTACTTACCTTCCGGCACGCCCGTGAAACGGCACACGCCTTCCGCCGCGACGGGCGTGCACGTCGCCACCTTCTCCACCAGCCGTCGCCCATCGGGCCGGACGCCATCACGATAGAGACTCGCGCCGAGCTCTGGAGCCAAGTCGCCCCCCAAGCTGGTCAGGACCACGTCAAGCTGACCGGTTGGCGCTGCACTCGCGCCCGTCACCGACAGAGCCGGCGCGAGCAGACCCGCCGCAAGAGCGAAAGGCAAGAAGGAACGGTAGGACACCACGACGGCTCCTCGTGTCGACGATGGGTACCCATCGTGACGATCGAGGCTGCACCGCACACCCCTGGAACGCGGGATGCCATACAGGCCCTGCGGGAACGCGTCTCCTAGGTGGTCTAGTCGGTCCGGGTATCGGTGATGATCGACCCGGCCACAGACGCCAGCGGGGCGTTACTGACGGGCTAGGACCTTTCTGTCATCACATGGGCACATCGTTCACGTCTTCGTGCGGCTTCGGTCGGGGCGGCGCCCCACCTGCCTGCCTGTAGCCATCGGCAGTCTGCCCCCCCCCCCCGGCCGTACTCGCGCGTTCAGCATCCGCCGATGAAGATGCGACTTGTCGACGATCGGGCGCGGATCGAGTGGACGGGGTTCACGTGCTGCTGACCGACTGGCCGCGTGTTGAGCGAGAGCAGCGGATCAGCGCCGTGAGCGTGCGCCGGCCAGTGCAGGCCGGTTCCACGTGAATCTTGCGGCGCTGGCCCCGCGTCTCGGGGTGTCGTGGGACCAGCGTGGCTCTGATGCTGCCAAGACGGCCCTGCCCCCCGTTTTATGGGACAGGTGGCGCTGCTTCTAACCGCCCTCCGTGACCACCGGCGCATCTACAAGGCGTCGGCCTGCCGGTTCTGCATTCGACGGCTCACCGTGGCGACGTAGGCCGGGCCGATGGCCCTGCACCAGTCGCACGTGACCTGAGCCCACCGAGCCGGGCGACCGAACGTCAGGTGGTCGCCACAGATGAGGGCCTCCACCAGGTCGGCCCGGCACGCGAGGGACATGTCGGGCAGACGACGTGCGTGCTGCTAGCGGTGTCGATGCCGAAGTCCAGCACACCCTGGACGGCACTCACGCGATCGCCTCGACCGGCTCGAACGCGGCCGCCAGGACGTGCACGGCCCTGGTGACGTTGTCGGCGCACTGGCGGATGAGGTCCAGGTCTCCGGCGGACCACCCGGCGACGTAGCCGACGCTGTAGGCGCTGGTGTCGGCGCCCAGCAGCCCGGCCATGACGTAGCGACGGACTCGGCTTCCGTCTCCTTAGTGCCGCGGTGGGCGACGTACTCTCCCGGGGCGACGGACTCGGCTTCGGTCTCCTTGGCTCGTCGTCGGTGTGCAGGATGACGTGTCCGGCCTCCCGAGCGTGGACGAGCGTAAGGAGGTGCTGTTGCAGGTCACGGACCTACTGCCTCCTTGTCCAGCTCCCTGGGCGCGACGCTCGTCGCTGCCGCTTCGCTGAACGCCGTGTCGTCCCCACGACAGATCCATGCTCCCGCACTCCAGGGATGCCAGCAGTCGGCGAACCCACTACCTTCTCGGTAGGCGTCGTCCGACGCCTACCGAGAACACCAGGAGTGCCGTACCCAACCGGGTCATCCACTGCCACGCGTACGCGTGCCGGTGGTTCTTGCAACCCGTCGTGCGCGCACTCCTGCTCCTACGCCTGATCCACGCGCACGACTTCGTCACGAAAGGACGAGCCTGATGGCGCGTATTCGTTTGATCCCAGCAACGACTGACCACCTCTCCGCATACCTGAACGACCCTGTGGAGCTTGCCTCCATGCTGGAGTCGTCCGTGCCGGAGGGGTGGCCCGAGTTTCCCGAGGCCATCCCGTTCACACAGGACCGGTTGACCTCGCATCCGCACGAGTCGTCTTGGTGGATGCATTTCTTCATCGATGCCGAGACCTCGCAGCTGGTCGGGTCCGGCGGCTTCAGCGGCCCGCCCGACGAGCGGGTGGTCGAGATCGGCTACGAGATCGCTCCGGTCTACCGCAGACAGGGTTTCGCCACTGCGGCCACCGAGGCTCTGGTGGGCAAAGCCGCTGAGAGCGGTGAAGTGGCCCTCGTCGTGGCCCACACCCTCGCGACCGATGAGAGGTCCGCTGGGGTCCTGCGTCGCACCGGGTTCGCCGAGAGCAGCCGTCTCAATGATCCCGACGCGGGCGAGGTCATCCGGTGGGAACGCAAGCTGTAGAGCTCGACGAGCGGTGACCTGGGTGTCCTGAGGCGCATCTCAGGGTGCCCGTCGAAGAAGGACCTGTCGGGCTGCCCCTCAGGGGCAGCCCGACAGGTCGGCGATCATCTAGAGCACCTAGTCCTTCGACCACCGCAGGGGCCTGCGGTGGTCGGTACGCTGCGGTCCGTGGATCACCAGCCCGTCGTCCGTGCCGCGACGCCCGCCGACCATCCCGACCTGCTGCGGGTCTGGCGCCGGGCGGTCGAGGCCACGCACGACTTCCTCGCGCCCGCCGACGTCGACTTCTACGAGCAGGCCGTCGCCGCGTACCTGCCGCAGATGGCCGACCTTCGGGTAATCGAGGGGCCGGACGGACGTCCGGCCGGCTTCGTCGCCCAGGACGACGGCGAGGTCCACATGCTGTTCGTCGACCCCGCCGTCCACGGCCGAGGCCTGGGCACGCTCCTGCTCGACGCCGTCGCCGCCGGGCAGCCGGCGCTTCGGCTGGACGTCAACGAGCAGAACGCGAGCGGACGCCGCTTCTACGCCGCCAAGGGCTTCACCGAGGTCGGACGCTCGCCGGTGGACGGCGAGGGCCGCCCGTTCCCGCTGCTGCACCTGCGCCGCGGCTGACCTCACGCCGCCACACCGGTCATGTTGTCGCCGGTCCAGCCGACGGGGTCAGGTTGAGACACAGGATCTCGCGGCACTCGTCGGCCGTCAGATCCGACTGCCGCAGGACCTTCTGCAGCACCGCGGACTTGCCGGCGACGTAGCGATCGATGCTGATGCCTGGTGTCGCGGCCAGGGCCAGCTTGACCGCGGCGTACTCCGCCCGCAGGTCCGCTCGCGCCCTGAGGACGTCACGGACCGCCAGGTGGTTGCGCACGCTCAACGCGCCCGCCTCGCAGACGTACACGTTCCGCGGCGGATGGCCGTCCGGCGCGTCGAACGCCTCGCGACCTGCCACTCCCCTGTCACCCTGGTGCACGTACCCGGCCGACTCGATCGCGGCCACCGCGCGCTCGACCTCGTGCGCGGGCACGATGACGTCGACATCGATCACCGGCTTCGCAGCAAGCCCCGGCACCGACGTCGAACCCACGTGCTCCACCCGAGCGGACAACCCAGCGACCGCTTCGCGCAGGCCTTTCGCAACGACCTCGAACTGAGCGGGCCACGACGGCGAGTATGCGACGACCTCGACAGACACCCGGCGATGCTACCTGTCGCCCCTTTGTATCCCGCCTGGATCTCGGCGCGGATGCTCAGGTCAGCGGATCCGAAGCTTGACCGTGGTGGAGGTGGACGATGTGTGCTGTCCCGGATTGGCCGGAGCGAACTCAGCGAGAACCCGGTGCGTTCCCCGCTTGAGCCGAGCGGGGAGCTTGTAGGTGGCGCTGCCGCGGACGACCACGACGGTCGCGAGCCTGCGGCGACCGTCCCAGATGGCCACTCGCCCGGCAGGCCCTCCGGCGACTGCCACACGCGCCGTGGCCCGATTCCGCCCGAACGACTGCGTGGTCCTGGTGAGCTTGAGGGTCGTCGTGGTTGGACGCGGCCGGACCGTGAGGACTGCCTGGGTCTGGCTGGGCGCGTGGGCGGTGCCGGACGGGCTGAACACTGCTCGGATCCGGTGCGTGCCGGCGCTGAGCCCCCGGGGCAACGTGAGCGACGCGGCGGCCCGTCGGACAGCTACCGATCCCAGACGACGGGTTCCGTCGTGGAAGTCGACCCGGCCCGATACACCGAGGCTGACCGTCGCGTGCACGGCGATGCGGCCGGGCTGGCCGAAGTGTGCCGTCCCGGGACTCAGGCGAAGCTGCGTCTTGGTGGGCGCAGCAGTGACGGTGAGGCTCGTCGTGGCCGTCGCGGACGCGTAGCAGACATCGTCCGTCGGCGTGAAGACGGCGCGTAGCTCATGCTTGCCCGTCGACAGGGTGCTGGGAAGGTTCACGGTCGCCGCGCCCCGGTCGGCCGACACCTCGGACAGGCGAGAAGGTCCGTCCCAGAACGAGATGCGTCCAGGGACTGCCGGGCTGGCCAGGGCAGCGATCACATCCCGCCCGTCAGGCGGACCGCGGTGGACCGCGACGCCAACGCGCGCACACGTCAACTTGCCCCCTCTTTCGTGGGAGCCAGCGACAAGACCGCTGCGCCTACGCTCGGCCCCGTGACCACAGGAATCCCTGGCGCCGACGTCCCCGGCGCCGACGTCCCCGACCGGCGCGGGCGCACGGGCCTGCACCTGACCGGGCTCGACCTGCGCCGCAACCCGCGCGTGCGGGTGCGCGAGGTCGAGCTGCTGGCCAGCGACTGGTACGTCCTGCGTGCCACGACCTACGACTACACGCACCCGGACGGCACGGTCAGCACCGAGCGGCGCGAGACGTACGACCGCGGCGACGGCGCGACGATCCTGCTCTACGACCCCGACCGGCGCACGGTGCTGCTCACCCGCCAGTTCCGCTACGCGGTCTACGTCAACGACCACCCCGACGGGATGCTGCTGGAGACGGCGGCCGGGCTGCTCGACGACGACGCGCCCGAGGACGCCATCCGCCGCGAGGCCGCGGAGGAGACCGGCGTCGAGGTCGGCGACGTCGAGCACGTCTTCGACGTCTACATGAGCCCCGGATCGGTCACCGAGCGGCTGCACTTCTTCGCCGCGCCCTACAGCGTCCGCGGGCTCGACGGGTCGCGCGCCGGGCTCGCCGAGGAGGGCGAGGACATCGAGGTCGTCGAGCTCGACTTCGACGCGGCGCTCGCGTCGATCGGCACCGACGTCGTCGACGCCAAGACCGTCATGCTCCTGCAGTGGGCCGCCCTGCGCGGCCCCTTCGCCGGCTCGCGCTGAGCGCGCCGCGAGAGCGTAAGTGCGCCCGGCGCGGCGGTCGATTCTCCTAGTCCGTCCCGACCCCGCCGGAAAAACCTGAGCCGGAAGGACAACCGAAAGCGCGGGCCGTGCATCTAGATGGGTGAAGAGCGATTGCCCCACCCATCCACGGGAGAACCCATGAACGGCAAACGAGCCGGAACCAGACTCATCGCGGCGGTCGCCGCAGCCACGGCAATGGCGGTCTCGCTTGCGGGCCCATCCGCAGCTGCACCGCGCGAGCACGAACAAGCGGCGGCTACGGCGGCCACGCCCGGTTGGGTGCAGGGAACGGTGCTCACCCGAGCGGGCAAGCCGCGGGCCGGTGTCCTGGTGCAGACGATCGGCTATCGCGACCTGCAGAACCGCGGCCAGGCGGAGCCGTCGCTCTCCGGGACGTTCACCGACCGCCGTGGACGCTACAAGCTGCGCCAGCCGAAGAGCCGGTACCTGGTGAAGGTGTGCCGCCCCGCGCCGGCCCGGGGCGGCGGGCACCGCACCACGTCCGACCCGGAGAAGACCTGTGCGGCCGAGAACGACATCACGTTCGTCCCGACGTACCTGGGGCCTGACGGCGCCTCGGACTCGTGGCTCCTGCAGACGCGATTCTTCGCATCGCGGTCGACGACGCGACGACTTCCCGCGCTCCGCCCTGCCACCGCCGCCACGATCGCCGGCACCATCAAGGGACTCGCGGACGGATCCGTCCGGCTGCTGCGCCTCGACGGCTCACTGGTCAGCAACATCCCCGCCGAGAACGGACGGTTCACCTTCAGGACGGCGGCCGGACGCTACCGGGTGGAGGTCCCCTTCCACCAGGGCCTGCGCGGGCCCAGCATCGTGCCGGGCTACCGGTCTCCGGTGCTGTCGCTGAAGGCGGGCCGCACCAAGCGCCTGACCGGCGTCCTGCGCCACGCCGGGACCGTGCGGGGCCGGGTGACCC
>NZ_HE978636.1:1290679-1298081 GCF_000312105.1 Aeromicrobium massiliense JC14 | reverse complement strand
CACCGGCTCGATCGTCGCGGACAGGCGCGGTGGACCCTGGTCCGGGTCCACCGCGTCGTTCGTCCGAGCGGACGCCATGGTCGAAGAACCTGGATGGCCGGGGTGTGCAGCGACGACTCTGGCGGCACGCGCACGCGTGAAGTTCCCGCGAACCTGGGAGTCGCCGCGGGCGGGCCGCACCTAGCGTCGTTCCACCCCTACGGAAGGCTCCTCATGAGGAAGACACTCCTGGCCGCAGCAGCCGCTGCGCTGGTCGTCACCGGCGTCGGCACAACGCCGACCCAGGCGGCCGGCACCGCTCAGGTCGAGGTATGGCTCACGACGTCCACGAACGCCTGGGACCCGAACCAGACCGCGACGCTCTGGAAGCGCGTGACTGGACCGGACGGCTCGCCGACCCTGGAAGCGACCGCGACCTGCGTGCCGCAGCACGCGGATCGGTCGTGTGCCTTCCCCGGCGTCGCGTCGGGCGAGTACATCATGGAGACCGGCTCCTGGAACGCGCCCGACGGGACGACGAAGACGTTCTACGCGCGCGGCACGAAGGGCACCACGGACCCGTTCGCGGCGACGAAGCTGCGCCTGAGCAACGGCTCGTTCGTGGAGACGGAGATCCAGACTCAGAAGGGTGGCACCATCACGGGCAAGGTCACCACCACCTACGCGGGCCCCCGCACGGTCACCTTGCACACTGACAACCTGCTGCCGTCGGCGGGCAGCCCCGACCGTCAGGTCAGCGTCGCGGCCGACGGCACGTTCCGGGCTGAGGGTCTCGCCGGCAGCGCGTACTCCGTCTCGGTGGACGAGGTGACCCGCGAGTTCCCCACCGCCTACTACGACTCCCCGGTCCAGGTGTACCCCGGCCAGACTCGTGACGTGGCGATCAAGGCGCCCACCCGCACTCTGGTGCGCGGCAACATCACCTGGACGAGCGGGTCGGCCCAGTTCATGCAGCAGACCCCCGAGGGCGTGTGGGAGCTGCAGCACACCGCTCCGCTGCGCGACGGCTCGTACGCCGCGTACCTGGATCCGGGCGCCTATCGCATCCGGTACGTCAGCGCCGGCAACACGACGAAGTGGTACCACTCCGCCAGGATCGCGAGCACCTCCGACCTGGTGCACGTGGGATCGAACCTCGTCCACCTGGACGACGTGCACCTCTCCGACGAGCCCATCGCCGAGCGCAGCACCTCCACGATCACCGCCACGCCGTCCGCGACGACCGTGACCGACAAGACGGCTGTCTCGGTCGCGGCGGACGTCTCCGCCGTGGCGGGCGACGTGCAGGTCCTCGAGGGCGACCGGGTGCTCGGCTCGGGCACGTTGCCGCTCACGAGCGGCAAGGTCAGCGTGGCTCTCGGCACGCTGCCCGTCGGCCAGCACACATTGCGTGCGTACTACGGCGGAAGCGCGTCGAAGCGGTCGGTCTTCAGCACCCCGTTCACCGTCACCGTGAAGGCCGCCACCACTCCCAACCCGAACCCGAACCCCAACCCGAACCCGAACCCGAACCCGAACCCCAACCCGAACCCGAACCCGAACCCCAACCCGAACCCGAAGCCCCCGACGAAGGTCACTCCTGCCGTGACCGCCGCCGCGGCCACCAAGCTCATGGCCGGGCGCGCCGGGGCCCTCACCGTGGCGGTTCGCGCCAGCGGCACGACGCCCACCGGTCGTGTCACCATCAGCGACGGACGTGTCGTCGTGGGCACTGCCACGCTCACTACCGCCAACCGGGGCACGATCCGGGTCCCCCTGCGCGCGCTGGCGGCCGGCACCCGCAACCTCTCGGTGAGCTACGCGGGGTCGGCCACGGTGACGTCCCGTACTGCGGCCTATCGAGTGACGGTTGCTCGAGCCACCTCGGCATCGGCCGCCAAGGCGCAGGGCAAGATCACGGCCCGCAAGGGTGGCCGTCTGACTGTCAAGGTGCGGGCCGTCGGCGTCGTCCCGACCGGTGCCGTGACGGTGAAGCTCGGCTCGAAGGTCGTGGGACGGGTGACGCTCGCGGCCAAGGCACGCGGCGTGACGACCCTGAAGATCAAGGGCCTCAAAAAGGGACGACGCGTCCTGACCGTCGCCTACGCCGGAGATCGCCAGGTTGCTGGGAGCGCGACCCGCGTCACCGTCACCGTGAAGTGAGCTCCACGCGGAGGCGGCGCGACGAACGCCGGCCGACGCATCGGTGAGGAGGGGCCGCAGGCATCGAGCCTGCGGCCCCTCCGTCGTCCCACCACGGGCTCACGGACTCGACGAACGACGTCCGTCGCCATGGAACCGATCTCCGCTCGTGGGACTCATGGTCGGCGTGCGCCACCGCGCGCCTCGCCGACGAGGAACAGGAATGACATGTTCGAACGACGCCCGTCGTGGGAGAGGGACTTCGAGGCCTTCTTCCTGGCACGACGCCGGCTGTACCTGAGGATCGCCTACACCATCGTGGGCGACTGGCAGCGCGCCGAGGACGCCACCCAGGACACCTTCAGCTCGCTGTACGCGAAGTGGACGACGATCCGCGGGCGCGAGCCCGATCCGTTCGCCCGCAAGGTGCTGGTGAACGCCTGCCTGCGGATCCTGCGCCAGCGCCGTCGGGGCAACGAGCTGCCGTCCGAGCCCGAGGCGCTGGACGTCGTGCGGCACGACGACCCCGACGCGGCGCTCAGTCTGGACCTGTCTGCCGCCCTCGCGACGCTGTCGCCCCAGCACCGGGCCGTGGTGGCCCTGCGCTACCTGCACGACCTCTCCGTCGCCGAGGTGGCCGCGACGCTCCGCGTCCCCGAGGGGACGGTGAAGAGCCAGAGTGCACGGGGCCTCGACGCGCTCCGCGCCCACCTGGAGCGATCCGGCTCCGACCCCGTCCCCGCGCTGCGCGCGTGACCTCCCCACCCGTTCTCGAGCTCTCACAGAGGAGACATCCCATGAGCACCACCGCCCAGATCCTGCTCGACACCGCGATCGGCGAGTCCCCCTCGACCGGACCGTCCCTCGCCGACGTCGTCCGCTCCGGACGCCGCCTGCGCCGCCGCAGCCTCGCCCGCCGTTGTGCCGGTGCGACGGCCGTCGCCGCGGCCGCCGTCGTCACCGCGACCACCGCGCTGACGGCCGGCACCACGTCACCCGCGTGGGCCCTCGCCACCTCGCCCGAGCAGGTCACGCAGCAGATGACCGAGCGCCTCGAGGCAGAGCTCCCGAAGGGCATCGCGATCCGCTCGCTGGAGGAGAACGCCTACGGCGAGCACCTGGGCAACGACGGCCTGCCGGCCGAGCTTCCGCGCTCGGACTGGTCCGAAGCGACGTCGTGGTCGATCCAGGCGAAGCTCAGCAACGGCCACGACGTCTTCATCGGGCTGACGCACAGCGTCGGCGACTCCGAGTACGACGGTGAGGACCCGGTCGCCAGCCGAGCCCGACAGTGCCGCAAGGACCTCGCCGAGGACTACTACATCTCGTGCCGCAGCAGGAGCCTGCCGGTCCAGGGCACGTCCGTGCCGACCGTGAGGACGGAGTTCGCGGCCCTGCCCGGTGAGGACGACGTGATGGTGCTGGTGCCGGGCTCGTCGGGCGGGCCGACCGCGAAGACTCACTTCGGGCAGTCCCTGAGCGCCTACCCCGGCGGGGACTTCGTCGTGACGGCGCAGGAGACCTTCCTGTCCGAGGACGTCGAGCAGCTGCACGCCGAGCGGTCGCTGCAGCCGACGGACCTGGCCGACATCGTCCTGGACCCGGAGCTCCTCGCCGCGCGCTGAGCCCGCCGACGCCGGCCGGGTCCACCACGTGGTGGACCCGGCCGGCGTGCGTCCATCGGTCAGCGCCGCCGCGAGACCCGCAGACTCATCGCCCGTGAGGACGACTTCTGAGCGGTCCTCGATCCGAGGTAGACGACGCGGACGACGTGGCGCCCGGGGCGCAGCTTCTTGCTGATCCGCAGCCGCACCTTTCCCCCGTGCAGGGTCGCCGTGCGGTGGTGCCGGCCGTCGACGAGCAGACGCACCCGGCCGGCGACCGCCGCACGGCCCGTGACCCGGGCGACGACCTTGGCTCCCCGCCCACGCCGCACCGTGGAGTCGGCGAGACGGGCCGACACCTTGGTCGCGAACCGCTTCGCCGGCGCCGGCGCCGGGGGCTTGGGAGCCGGCGTCGGTCGCGCCGGCGTCCGGGTGACGGAGGCCAACGTGCGACCCATCGCCCAGTCGTCGTGATAGACGACGCCCTCGCCCTTGATCGTGTCGTTCCGGTACAGGCCGATCTTGAGGTAGTTCTCCAGGCCCGGGAACTGGGTGGCGATGTGTTGCTTCGGGACGACGAGCCTGCCGTTGTGGAACAGCTCGACGAAGCCGACCTCGGCGTCGGCCGACCACTTCACGTGGAAGACGAAGTCGTTCCACTTCTCGCGGACGAGCGGAGTCTTCCAGACTTGCTTGCCGGGGCTGCCACCGATGTTGAGCCGGATCTCCTCCCCGAAGACGTAGAACTCGACCGGCGGAGAGCCGTTCTCGGCGTGGTGGTGCCACTGGGCGAAGAGCTGCCACGTGCGCTCGCTGGGGAAGCTGGCCGGGAACAACGTGCTCCACCGGTAGTAGTACTCCGAGCCAGACGGCTCGTCGGTCATCTTCTTCAGCTCGTTGCGGTTGCCGCTCGAGTTGATCGGGTCGTCGCCCTGCCTCACCGTCGCCTTGAGCGCGTAGCGGCCGTGCCGCACCCGTTCACCGGTGACCTGCAGCCGGTCCTCGTCGACCATGTGCTCGCCGTCCCACTGCTTGCGGTCCCCGGTCTCGAAGTCTCCGCTCCAGACCGGGTCGTCGGCGGTCGCGCTCAGCGCGGGCGCCGCCGGCGCCGGGGCGGCGCTCAGGGTCGCCCCCAGCAGGGCGAGCGCGAGCCCGCGGGTAAGCAGACGTCGACGCAGACGTCCGCGCTCGTCGTTCGTGATCACAAGATGCTCCTTCCGGTCCCCCGTTCCGGGACGTGCCAGTCGAGCGTGGACGACTCGACGCCGGCACGTCGATCCCAGGTTCGTGGGATCGACGCGGCCGACGCGGCTCCTCACCGGGGCAAGGACGAGGCTCCGTCCCCGTGCGCGACTCGCAGCGCGGCGAGGGCGGCGGCGTAGCGGCCGCGCGTCGTGGATGCCG
This sequence comes from Aeromicrobium massiliense JC14, assembly GCF_000312105.1. GTDB lineage: Bacteria > Actinomycetota > Actinomycetes > Propionibacteriales > Nocardioidaceae > Aeromicrobium > Aeromicrobium massiliense. The sequence continues at coordinate 1,292,952 of NZ_HE978636.1, read as the reverse complement.
ACACGCCCATGACCTGAGCGGCCTCGGCGAGCGTCATCCCCTCGCCGTGCACGAGGACCACGACCTCCCGCTGGGGGCCGGGCAGCGAGCCGAGCGCGGTTCTCACGTCCGCTCGCCGGTTGACGATGTCGGCGACGTCCGGCTCGGCGTCGCGCAGCTGCTCGCGGAGACGGTCGGTGATGACCTGCCGTCGCCGTCGTCCGCGGCCGTGGGCGAGCAGCGTCCGTCGGGCGATCCCGAACATCCACATGCGGGCCTGCTCGTCGTCCGCAGGAAGGTCGCGAGCCCGACGCCAGACCACGAGGAGCGTCTCGCCCAGCAGGTCCGCCGCGTCCTGGGGATCGGCGACCCGGCGCACGAGGTAGCGCAGCACGTCCTCCGCGTGCGCCTCCACGACGCCGCTCACGCGCTCCTCGTCGACCGGCCGTCCGGTGTTCAGTCGCACTCGGTCCACCCCGAGATGTCCTTGTAGCCGTCGACGTCCAGCCGCTCGATCTCGTGCGCGATCTGCTCGTCGAGCGCCCAGAGGAGGGCCGTCTGGTCGATCGCGGCACGCCGTTCCCTGGCCGTCATGCCGACGATGTCCGGGTCGTCCGGGTACTCGTTCAACCCCTGTTCCGCCAAGGCCCGGAACCGCTCGACGTCACGCTCACCGATCTCGATGTGCACCGGGATCGCCTCGGGTTCACGCGCCTCGTTGCTGCCGTCGTCGGGGTTCTCGGCGCTCTCCGCGATGTTCACGCCCCACGTGCACCGCACTCCGTCCTGGGACGTGAACGTGCCCTCCCGGGCGAACTCACGGTCCCAGTGCCACAGGCCGGCCGCGGCCGCGGTGACCGTCCCCCCGCCCGCCAGCGCCAGCGCCAGCATCCCGCCGACCACCGCGGTCTTGCGCGACCAGGCCCGGGGCTTGGCCTCCCGCCGGGCCGCGGCAGCGACCCGCTGCACCTCGGTGCTGACCTCCCGCGGCAACGGCCGCTCCAGTCCGCTCTCGATCCACTTCTCGATCATGGTCATGACCTCCTTCTGCCCTCACCTGTCGCAAGAGGGCCGGATCGTCCATCGCCAGGCGGAAAAGGTGCGGCGAGCGGCCGACCCGTGTCAGGAGGGCGGCTGCTGCGGCACGGGAGGCGTGGGCACGAGTCCGGACGCCGGGACGTCCTGCCGCGCCCTGCCGGACCCCACCGCGAGTCCGGCCACCAGCAGCCCGGCGATCACGACGGCGCCGCCGACCAGGTCCCCCACGTGCGGGGTCTCACCGAGCAGGACCCAGGCGCCCGCGAAGCCGGTGACCGGGACGAGCATCGAGTAGGGCGCCACCCGGCTCGACGGGTTGCGCTTGAGCAGGGCCGTCCACGCGCCGGCACCGATCACGCTGCCCATCAGCACCGTGTAGAGGAGCCCCAGCACGGCGGGCGCCGCGTCGGCCGTGAAGGCTGACGTCAACGAGGCACCGATCTCCGCGGGCCCTTCCACCACGAGGGAGACGGCCAGCATGGGAATCGGCGGAACGACCGACATCCACATCGTGTACCGGACGGGGTGGTCCGGAGCGGCCAGGCTGCTGCAGATGTTGCTGACCGCCCAGCCGGCCGCGGCGAGCAGGCCCAGCACGAGGGGCAGGACGCTGGCCGAGGACGCGCGTGCCGTGGCGATGATGACGAGTCCCGCCACGGCGAGCGCGACGCCGACGCCCTGCCACGCGGTGACTCGCTCCTTCAGCCACACCGTCCCCATGAGGACGGTCATCGGCGCGGCCGCCTGCAGCACCAGGGAAGCGAGCCCGGCCGGAAGCCCCGCGAGAAGGGCGGCGTAGAGGAACACGAACTGCACGACACCGAAGCTCAGCGCCCCTCCGACCAGCCAGCGCAGGGGGACGTCCGGGAACGGGACGAACAGGATCGTCGGAACCGCGAGCAACACGAAGCGAAGGACGATCAGGAAGTAGGGCGGGAAGTGCTGCAACGAGGCCTCGATGGCCACGAAGTTGAGTCCCCAGACCGAGGCCACCATGACGGCGAGGACCTTGTCACGCGTGCTCATTCGATCAAGAGCTCCAGTCCGGCGCGACGAGCGCACCCGCTTGCTCCGTGCCGGCAGGCCACGCCGTGCCGACCCACGGTCATCCGTCATCTCCCGTACGCACTCGCGTGAGCGTAGATCCGCCGGCCCACTCGCCCATCCCAGATGTCTGGGATCGATCCGGCCGCCCTGTGGCGCCTGGGCAGGCCGGTCGATCCACGAAGCGCGAGCGTGCCTTGGAGGACGTCGTG
>NZ_HE978636.1:1013140-1289651 GCF_000312105.1 Aeromicrobium massiliense JC14 | reverse complement strand
ACTTGCCGACCAGGCGTGGCGGATCCCTCACGGGATCCGCCACGCTGTCGTTCCAGGGCGACCCGGTCGCGCCCTCGTCGAGGAGCAGGGACCATGCCGTCCTCGCGAGCCCTCGGCACCCAGGAGCACCCGGGCGATGGATCCCACGCCGCGGTCTCGCACTGCTCCGCCGCAATCCCGGTCCCCCGGCGACCGGAGGGGCGGCGTTCGACCGGACAGCAGGACATGAGGCCCGCACCCGGCAGGATGCGGACCTCATGTAGCCACGATGGTCGGAGACGGTGGCCTACCGGACGGCCAGCACCCGCCGACCGGTCGCCCCGTTGATCTGGGCGCTGCCGGAGTACGTCACGGTCAGGGTCCGCTTGCCCCTGGGAAGTCCCTTGATCGTGATCACGCGCAGGCCGCGGTCCCGCGCAGTGAGCGTGGCGACGCCCACGATCTTCGACCCGCTCCGCACGGTCACCCGTCCCGTCGGCACCACGCCGGCGGCCGACACGCGGACCGAGATCTTGGCCTTGCGCTTCGCCGTGATCCTTCCCCGTGGCGCCAGCGCGACCTTCGAGCGAGCCTTGGCCACTCCGAGCCGAGCGGACACCGAGCGCGAGCCGACGTGACCCGAACCGGCGAAGACGACCGTGTAGGCGCGGGTTCCGGCTCGACGCGGCGCCAGCGGCACACGCACGGTGCCCCGACTCGCGCCCGTCAGCGTGCCGCGGCCCACGATCGTGCTGCCGTCCTTGACAGTCACGCCACCCGCCGGTGTCAGGCCCGGCGCCGTCACCGTGACGGCCAGCTCACCCCGCGAGCCGACCACCAGGGAGCGGGTCACGCGGGCGCTGAGCGTCGGCGACGCCTTGGCGACCGTGACCTGAAGGGTCGTCGCGGCTGGCGCGACGTTCGTCGACCCGGCGAGCTCCACACGGAGCGTGCGCGAGCCCGACGGACGCGCGGACACCGGGACACGCACGGTCCCGCGATCGGTGCTGCGCAGCTCCGCTCGGCCGACGACCTGCGTGCCGTCCTTGACCGTCACCGTCCCGGTCGGCACTGCTGCCGCGCTGGCGACCGAGACCGTCAGGGCTCCGGACCGTCCCGCCGTGAACGACCCCGCCGGCTTGGCGGACACGGTGGCCGGGTGCCGCACGCTCACGCTCATGGGCGCGGAGAACGCGGAACGCAACGCGTCAGTACCGGCGAAGTAGGCCCGCAGGGCGTGGGCACCCGCACCCAGACCGACGACGTCGACAGTTCCCTTGGCTCCGCCCTTGCCATCGACGAGGCGGCCCGTCCCGACCAACCGCTCGCCGTCCAGCACGTGCACGGTGCCGCCGGAGTGGTCGGTCATCGAGACCGTGACCGGCACCGGCCGGCCCACGATCGTCGCGGCCGGGGCGCTGGCAACGAGGCCCGTCACGCCGAACCTAGGTTGAGGCGCGGCACCGCTCAGCACGATCGGGTCGAGCGGGGTCGGAAGCTGGTCGTCGATGTAGATGTCGTCGGTCGAGGCCAGGGACGTGCCGTTGTGGTACCAGCGGTCACGGAAGACTCCCGTGGTGTCGACGACCTCGAGTCGCCAGCGGCCGGTGGGGATGTCCGTGATCACGAAGCTGCCGCCAGGCGCCACCTCGGTGCCGCTCATCCAGCGGGTCCATCCCTCGGTCCGCAGCATCCACCCCTGCACCCGCAGCTTCGTCACGTCACCCCCTCCGGCGATCTGGACGGTGCCGCGCAGCGTCGGCCGGTGCTGCGGCGTGATCTGCAGCCGGGTCGGGTCGCCTGCCGCCAGGGCGACGACCCGCGCGGCGCTCTTCTTCCTCGCGTTCCCGAGATAGGTGTGGACGTAGTCCTGGTTGCTGTCGGGCCGAAAGGCGAAGGTGAGGGGAAGCCCCGGCGGCAACGCATAGAAGTCCGAGCTGCCCTCGTCGACGAAGGTCGACACGGTCGTCTCCGCGGGCTGACCCTCCGTGCGCAACGGGTTCGGGAACGTCGCCAGGCCGGTCCACGATCCGTCCTTCCACGCCTCGTTGGTCATCTTGACGAACGCGACGGCGGCTCGCTGACGGCGCACGTCGAGGTCACGCACGACGCCGTCGTTGGCGGTCACCTGCACGCGCGAAGCCTTGCTGGGATCAGGCGTGCCGGTCGAGGTGGCGTCGTAGAACGTGCGTGTCGTGCCGTCCCGAGAGTCCCACGAGCCGGTGTCGAACACGTACGTACCGGTTGGCAGGCCTCGAAACGCACAGGTCTCGGCCGCCACGTCCACCTGGCAGGTCTGGCGGTGACGGACGTACTCCGCGCCGTCCGCGCCCTGGTAGACCTCCCACGCCTGGGCGGAGCCGGTCAAGGCCACGCTGCCGTCGGGCTGTCGCACCGTCATGACCACCTCGAGCGGCTCGGCCGCGTTGGCGGGCGCATGGAGCGTACCACCGAGCAGCGCACCACCGAGGGCAAGGGCGAAAGGCACCAGAAGTCGGCGCATGAGCAGCCTCCGAACACGCAGGACAGGACGACCGGACGCTACGCGCGTTCTCCCGTCAGCGGCCCCCTCGCTTCTGGGAGGACGGTGGAGCGCGCGATCAGGGTGCCCGCGACGCCCTAGCGGCGCGTGACCTTCAGTCGGCGCACCGGCGACGCGGAGGGTCGGTGCACGCGCACGTCTGCCGGCCGGTACACCGCCTTCACGCGGTGGACGCCGACCTTGAGCCGCCGGCTGAACGTGTAGCGCGCCACGCCGTGCCTCAGCACGAGCGTCCGCAGCCTCCGGCGTCCGTCGTAGAGGGTGACCGTGCCCGACGCACGGCCGCTGACCACGACGGCGGCCCTCGCCGGCTTGCTCCGGCCGCGCACCATGGCCGTCCGCGAAAGCCTCAACGCCGTGCGTGTGGTGCGGGCCGGCGGGCGCAGCACGCGCAGCGTCGCGCTCGAGGCGCTCGACGCGTGACGCGCCGTGTCCAGGGGGCGGAAGGTCGCGCGCAGGGTGTGCGTGCCGATCGACAACGACGCGGGGATCACGAACGTCGCCCTTCCGTTCCGTTGGGTGACTCGTCCGATCTCGCGGGTGCCGTCGGAGACGAGCACGACACCGGGCACCGCGGGGGCTGTGGTGACCGTGGCCGTCACGGGTTCCCGCCCTGCGGTGCGTGACGCCCGCGAGAGCGACAGGGTCGTCCGCGTGGGGTCGGGCGTGGTCGCGACCGGCCCGATACGGAGTCGACGGTCGTCGAGGCTGGCCTGGGCGTTGGCGACGTGCCGCCTCGTGATGACACCGCCGTTGACGTAGACCGGGCCGGACCATCCGAGCGCACTCGTCTTGACCTGCAGGGTGATCGCCCCGCCGACGCGAGAGACGGAGACCGCAGTGGAGGGAAGCTGCCGGACCGAACCCTTCAGCATCGTGGCACCGCGGACGTTCCAGCGGTTTTCCCCGATCGCGGCGTCGAGGCGAGTGATCTCGTCGTTCACGGCGGCGTCGGGCGAGGACGCGAGCTCGGCGTACGCGGCGAGGTAGCCGTCGCCGTCGATGTCGACGTTTCGCGCGTCGAGCCGGACCGAGACGGACTCGGCGTTGGCGTCGAGGTGGACGCGCTCCACGGCCAGGTCAGCTGGGTCCGTGCTCGCCAAGGGGTTCGCGAAGTCGCGCTGCTGCGCCGATGCGGCCTCGGGGGCCGCGAGGGTGCTCCACGTCAGTGCGGTGGCGACGGCCCCCACGGCGACACGACGGACGAGCAGCACGGTGGCCCCCAGGGAAGTCTGCGCACGGAGGGCGAGTGTCGCGAGGGCTTGTCGTCCGGCCCGGCGGGACCGCGAGGATCACCCGCGGTCCCGCCTTCGACCGTTGAACTGAAGCCGCACCACGACCCGTGCCCCGGAGGCACGGACCCTGTTGCGAGGACGAGCATGCCTGGTCGTCGAGGACGTGCCATCCCGCGGACCTGGGGGCCGGGACCGCGGGACGCGTGGCAGGGAACGACGACGGCGCCCGTCCCCCCGAAGGGACGGGCGCCGTCGTGCCGGGTCGGCGGCTACTTCTTGACCTTCACCGCCTTGACGACCGTCTTGGCGTTGATCTGGGCGTTGCCGCTGTACACGAGCTTGAGCACGTGCTTGCCCTTCTTCAGCTTCGGCAGCTTGATCACCATCTTGTTGCCAGCCGCCAGCTTCACCACGAGCTTGCGCGTGATGCCCTTGCGACCGTCGAACACCTGGACGGTGCCCGTGGGACGCAGTCGGCCGGCCCGCAGCACCAGCGTCGCGGTGCCCTTCTTCTTCGCCGAGACCTTCCACGCCACCGCGGCGGCCGGGTTGACCTTCGGCGTGGCGCCGACGGTCACCGGGTTGCTGACCACCTTGGTGGTCACGTAGCCCGGTGCCGAGGCCGTCACGGCGACCTGGATCCGCTTGCGGGCGTACGCAGCCGTCGGCTTGAACGACGAGCGCGTCGCACCCTTGATCGGGACCCCGTTCGCCATCCACTGGGCGGTGAACCGCGGCGCCGGCTTCCAGGTGCCGACGCGCACGCTGAGCACGCCGTTCACCTTCGCCTGACCCACGATCACGGGCTTCGGCGCGAGGGTGAACTTCGCCGACGCGACCGGGGCCGTCGGACCGACGGTCACGTCCGCCGGATCGTAGCCCGGCACCGTTCCCGTGACCTTCAGCGTGATCTTCTTGCCGACCTGGGCCGGGGCGATGGTCAGCTTGTCGGCCTTGCCGATCTCCTTGCCGTCCACGATCCAGCTGTAGGCGACGACGGTGCCGGTCGGCCATGCCTCGCTCTTGGCGGTCAGCGTGGACGCGACCTGGGCGGTGCCCGTGACGGTCACCTTCGGCTTGGCCTCGAACGTGCCCTTGGCGACGCGCGCGTCGCTGGCCGGGCTGGTCGACGTGGCCGGGTCATAGCCCTCCGCCGAGCCGGAGACCGTGACGGAGACGGAGGCTCCGACGTGGGCCGGCTCCAGGGTGAAGGTCTTGGCCTTCGCCGTGTCGACCACCTGACCGTTGATCGACCAGGCGTACGTGGGCTGGATGCCCGCGGGCCAGTCGTCGTGCTTGGCGGTCAGCTCCTTGCCGACCTTCAGCTCGCCGTCGATGGTGACCGCCGGCGGGTTGTCGATCGTGCCCTTGGCCACCGCGGCCGTGGCCACGCTCGTGCTGGACGCCTCGTCATAGCCCGTGGCGGTGCCGGTCACCTTGACGGTGATCTTCTTCCCCTCGTGGGCGGGCTTGAGCGGGTACTGGTTCTTCGGCTCGGCGACGGTCTTGTCCTCCGTGCCGTCGACGAACCAGGTGTACGCCTTGTTCGCCTCGGCGGCCCAGTCACCCGGGTTAGCGGTCAGGGTCTGGCCGACCTTGGCCGTTCCCGTGATCGTGGCCGTGCCGACCTTGCTGAACTTGGCCTTGGCCACGTCGACGTTCTTGGCCGCCGAGCTCGTGCCGACCGGAGAGGTCGCACCCGGGGTGAACACGGCCTCGACCGAGTTCGTGCCGATCGCGAGCTTGTTGGCCTTGAACGAGATGTCCAGCGCCGTGGTGCCGGAGACCGAGCCGGTGGCCAGCACCTTCTCGTTCGCCGTGCCGCGGTGCAGGTACAACGTCGCGGTACCGCTCACCTGGGCCGCCGGGACCGTGGGCGAGGAGACCTCGACCTTGACCGCGACGTCCTCGTCGAACTTCACCGACGGCTTCGTGATCGTCAGCTTCGTGCTGGACGCAGCACTCGGGACCGTCACGTCGACGGTGGCCTCCGAGCTGGTCACCAGGTCGTTGCCGACGAAGACCAGGCGCACCTTGTGCGCGCCCAGGCTCAGGCCGGCCAGGTCGATCGTGCCCTTGCCGTCGGTCACGACTCCCGTCGCGGTGAGCTTCACGTCGTCGACGTAGATGTGCACGTCGCCGTCCAGATCAGCATCCAGGGCAGTCTGCGAGGAGACCGCCATGGAGACCTTCGACGTCTCTCCCACGGGGTTGGCCTGCAGGACGCTGGCCGAGGCCGTCGTCCCCGCACGCGTGACCTCGAGGTTGAACGCTCCGGTGGCACTGTCGCCGAGGAGAGCGCCGTTGCGATACGCCACGCGCAGCGTCTTGACACCGACTCCGTCGAGCTGACCCGCCGGGATGGCGACGGTGGCCTTGCCGGCCGTGACGTCGACCGCGGCGCCCACGTTCAGCCACGAGGTGCCTTCCTGGCGCTGCAGCCAGACCTTTCCGCGCCAGGCGTCCTTGCTGTCCGACTGGCGCTTGACCGACACCTCCATCTGCTGGTCGGTGCCGTACACGGCCTTCGCCGGCGCCGCCGTGACGACCCGCGTGTCCGTGCCGTGCGCCAGTGCCAGCACCGACAGAGGCGTCGTCTTGACCGTCTCGGCCTGTGCCAGGTCCGCGTTGCCGTTGTAGACCGCCTTCAGCTCGTGACCGCCGACGCTCAACGGGTCCTTCTCCGGGATGGTGACCCTCGCCGTGCCGGTCGCGTCCAGGTTGGCCGACCCGAGGTGGGTCGAGCCCTCGAACACCGACACGACACCGGTCGCCTTGGCCGGCGAGTTGGGCTTGACGGTGACCGTCGCGACCATCTGCTGACCCGAGACGAGCTGAGGCTCCTCCAGGGACATGGTGACCGCCGAACCGGCCTTGACCACGCTGAGCGGACGGTCTCCGGACTCGGACGGCGTCCGGTCGCCTGCGTACACGGCCCGCAGGAAGTAGGCGCCCTCCCCCAGGAGTGGCGTCTGCAGCTGCACGTGGCCGTTCACCAGGGTGCCGGTGACGCGCGGCACGAAGGACTTGAGCCCCGTGGCCGTCACCTCCATGAGCTCGATCGTTCCCGCCGGCGGCACCTGGCCGAGCGCGTCGACCCAGACGTCAGCCGTCGTGCGGTCCTGGCTCTCGACGCGCTCCGCACCGAGCCTCAGCGTGGTGAACGTCTTGGGGCTGGGGGGCACCACGGACAACGTCACAGCGGTCGAGCTCGAGAACCGGAACTTGTCCGATCCACCGTAGGTCGCCGTGATCTCGTGACGACCGAGCGGGAAGGTCGCCGTCGAGTACGGGAGGGTCAGCGACGCCAGACCACCCTCGTCGACCTCCTGCTTGGCGACCTCCTTGCCGTCGACCTGGACGTAGACCCAGCCCTGCGGCGTCTCGTGCCCGGGCGACTCGACCGTCACCGACACCTTCGGCGCGGTGGTCTCCACGACCTTGTTCGAGCCGTTCAGCGACACGCTCACCAGGGAGGTCTCCTTGGGAGCCGGCGCCGTGGTGTCCAGCTTGGCGTCGACGTCCTTGAAGATCTGCCCCACCTCGAGGTCGAGGCTGTCGGCCAGCTTGATGTCGGGTGCGTTGTTGTAGAACTCCGTGGCCAGGCCATGGTCCTGGTCGTCGAACTCGACGCGGTAAGTGCCGGCCGGCAGTCCGCCCAACGTGTAGGCGCCCGAGGGCATGGACCGAGCCGTCACCGGCATCAGGCTCCAGCTGTCGCCCTGCGTGGTGCTGGTCAGTCGCCAAGCACGGACGAGCACGTTGTAGACACCCTTGCCGTCCTTGGTCAGGACTCCCTGGATCTTCGACGCTCCCTTGAGAGTCATGTTGGCCGAACGGAAGTTCGCCGCCCCCGCGATGAGTGGGATGCTCAGGGTCTTGGAGTCGTCCAGGGTGCCGCCACCACCGAAGAACTGCGTGGCGAGGGTGCCGGTGCTGTCCGCCACACGGACGCGGTACTCACCGGTCGGCAGGCCGTTGAGCGACCACGAGGCCGGCTGCACGTCGGACGTGCCCAGAGGGATCTCCTTGATCGGGACGAAGCCGGACTCGAGCCCGAGCTCGCCGCCGAGGCGGTAGACCGTCACGGTCAGGTCGGCCTGCGGCGCGTCGTGATTCAGCTTGCCGCCCAGGATCGCGGACGCGGGGAGCTTCACGTCGACCCCGGTCTTGGCCTGGCCGTCGGTGAGCGCGAGCTCGGTGCCGACCGGCAGGGACGGGACGCCGCCTGCGGCGTCCTTGTCGTAGACGACCGGTGCGTACTTGCGCGCCTCGTCGACGAATCGCACCTTGAAGTCGCCGGCGGGCAGCGGGGTGATGAGGTAGTCGCCCGTCGCCGACACAGCGGCCGTCCGGACGGCGGTGTACTTCGTCTCATCACCCGTGCCGGTGCGGCGGTAGGCCACGGCCTTCACGCTCGTGAGCGAGTCCTCGCCTCCGGAGACCTTGCCACTGATGGTCGCCGCGTTGGGCATCGTGATGTTGTTGCCCTTGGAGTCGGCGGTGAGGACGGTGACCGGCGTGGCCTTCTCGACCTCGTCGGAGCTCACGTAGAACCGCTCGCGGTACACCGGGGCGGTCCGCAGGTCGGTGAAGCCGATCTTGTACGTGCCGGCCCGAAGACCGGGTCGCGCGTAGACGCCCTGGTCGGTGGTGCTGACCGGCTTGCCGAACGGCTTGAAGGTGCCGTCCACGGCCGTGTACAGCTGAGCCTGCACCTGCGCGCCGCCGCTGGCACCGGAGACCGTGCCGCCGATGACGAGACCGCGCTTGAGCGCGATCTTCTTGTTCACGTGCTTCATCGAGCTGGCAGCCACCGTGTAGGCGGTCGCGTCCGCCGCGGTGTCCGCGCCGTTCATGACGTTGTCCTTGACCCAGGTCGAGACGTAGTCGTTCTCGCCCTCGTCATTGACCCGCACCTTGTAGGTGCCGGGTCCCAGGCCCGAGAAGGAGTACGTGCCCTTGGTCGAGGTCGTGTCGTTGGTGTAGGTGAGCTGGTCGCGCACGAGCTTCGGCGGTGCATTGCGGTCCGACACCTCGTACAGGTACACGCGGAACCCGTTCAGTCCCGAGCCGGCCGTGTGGTCGAGCACGGTGCCCGAGACCTCTCCGCCCATCTCCATCAGTGGCGGGACGTCGTGCACACGCTGGGTGCTGGACTCCTGGATCGTGATCTCGGTGGCCTCCTCGATGTTCTTGGCGCCGAGGTTGTGCCACGTGCTCTTGTAGGGCGTGCCGTCCTTGGCGGTGAACTGCAGCTTGTACGCACCGGGGCCCAGGTGCTTGAAGGCGAAGCCCTCGGCGGACTTGGTCACGTCCTGCTCGGCGAGGACCCGGTAGGTCTCCTCGGTGTCCGTGCCCCAGATGCGCTTGGCCCACAGCGTCGCCTTGACCCCCGCGATGGAGATCTTCGAGTCATTGGCATCGCGGATGACGCCGCTGATCGTCGAGTCCAGCCGCAGCGTCGGCGCGAACTGCTTGACCTCACCGCGGTTGAGCGGGATGTGGGCGGCCTGGCTGAGGTGCCACGCGCGGCGCGTCGAGTCCGTCGGATCGCCGGCGTAGTGGGCGACGTGCTCCCCGATCTTGGTGCTGTCGCCGCCGTACTTCAGCGTGTACTCACCGGTGTCGAGGCCGCCGAACGAGACCTTGCCACTGAGGTCGACCGTCTTCTCGGCCTTCTTGACCCACTTCAGGCCCGTGGACGTCTCGGTCCACTGGAAGAGCTCGACCGGGGTGGTCGTGGGCGCCGGCTCGGTCTTTCCGGCCAGCCCGACGGACATCTCGAGCGTGCCGCCCTTGGGCAGCTCGATGCGCAGCGGCGAGTCCTTGCCGGCCAGCACCTCGACCGCGCTTGCGTTGCCCAGGGTGTCCGTGCCGCCGGAGTACTGGGTCATGTACGGCTCACTAGCGTTGAATCGGAGCTTGTACTCCGTGGGCGCCAGGCCGGGGATGATGAAGTCACCGTTGCTGGAGTTCGCTTCGATTTCGCGAGTGGGCTTCCACTCGACCGTGCCGTTCTCACCCGGGAACGCCTCGAACAGTGTGACGCTCCGGATCGCGCCGGTGCCGGCGGCGTCGACGGCCTTGCCGACGATGCGTCCGCCGAGGGGCATCAGGGTCTCGGGAGCCTGGGTGATCTCGCCCTTTACCACCTTGACCGTCTTGGCGTCACCCAGCCGGGCGACGCCGCCCAGGTAGGTGGTTCCGTAGGTGGTGTTGGGGACCAGGAACCGCAGGGTGTACTCGCCGACCGGCAGCTTGTCGTACTGGTACGGGACGCGCGGGTCGTACTGCTGGGTCAGCTCCGGCCGCTCGATCCAATCGGTGGTCTTGTCGTCGTTCACGACCTTCTCGACGAACTGGACGGTGCCGAGCCAGTTGGGCGCGCCCGTGGCGAAGGTCAGCTTGCCCGTGACCGCACCGGGGCCCGTGGCCAGCCTCGCGTCGTACTTGCGGCCGTCGCAGTACCCGCACGCCCATCCAAGGGTGAAGACCGTGGCGTCAGCCTCGGTGCCTGCGTCGTTGTACCACCGGCCGATGACACCCGGCACCGGGTCGTAGCGGAGCTTGTACTTGCCCGGACCCAGGTGGCGCACCATGAAGGAGACACCCGACGAGTCCGTGGGGTCCGGGCCGTAGGTCCCCACCTTCCGCCATGCCGAGGGCCCCCCGGCCAGACCGAGGTCCTCGTACAGCGTGACGGACTCAGCCGCCTTCGCACCACCGGAGACTGAGACCCAGGGTCGGATCGACGTACCGTCGTAGACCTTCTTGACCACGTGGTCGGCAGACTCCTCGCCGGCCTTGACGGTCACGACCTGCGCGTCCTTGAGGGTCCCCACGTTGCCCAGGTAGATCGGGGCGAGGCCATGCTCGTAGGCGCTGATCCGCTTGTTCTCGATCACCGAGAACCTCAGCGTGTAGTCACCGGGCGGAACGTTGACCACGCGCCAGAAGTTGTTCGGAGTCTCCACCGCCAGCTCGGGACGCTCGGTCCAGGGGTGCCCGTTCGGCATCGCCTTCTTCTCGAAGACGTCGACGCGCATGTTCGTGCCCTCGGGAATGTCCCGGGTGTCGAACCGGCCGGTGATGGCGCCGTTGCTGCTGGCCAGCGACGGCTCGGCGGCGAGCGGTGCCGCGGACGCGGACGGTGAGAAGAGTGGCATCAGCGCGAGCGCGACGAGGGCAGCGATCACGACGCTGACCGGTCGCCGCAGCGAGACAAAGGCGGGCATGGGGTCCTCCGGGGGCTTGCGTTCTCCCCTTCCCGAGACGGGAGGGGATTGCACCGTACGGACGGACGGGACGTGTGCACGTCCCCTAATCCAGGGATTCTGGGCAGTAGTCCTCGAGGGACGCCGTCGCGCCGGCACCACGACGAAGGCCCGCGCCACCTGCCGGGGACGGCGGTGGCACGGGCCTTCGAGGCGCGGCGCGACGGGTCAGCGGGCGGTCGACACCGGCACGACGCGGTAGGGCAGGGAGGACTGGAGCTGGTAGTCGCCGGGCACGCCCTCGACCTCCCACTCCGGCCAGGTCAGCGTCCGCCCATGGCTCCGGTAGAGCGCGTCGATCTCGACGAGCAGGTCGAGCAGCTCCGCTGGCGGGTCGATCCGACGACGATCGGTCGCCGTCAGGAGGGTCAGCTGCGGGTCGGCGCCCGGCCGGGCGCCGAAGGTCAGCGTCTTCTCGCCAGGCACGTCCCACGCCGGGCGCACCGCGGTCATCATCGCCCGGTAGACGAGCCCGTCGATCCGGATGCGTTCGGGACGGACCTTGTACTCGGTCGTGGCCTGCTCCAGACCGACCGCCCAGGCCCGGCTCCCGCCGACCGGCGAGCAGGTCAGCTCGACCCGACTGATCGGCACGTCCGCCCGGCTCGCCTCGGCCACGAACACGCGGAAGGCGTCGGCGCAGTCGAGCGTCCAGGCCCCGGTCACCTGCGCGGCACCGTCCTCGCGGACCAGGCCTCCGCGGATCTCGTCGGGATGGGCCGGATCGAGCACCTCGACGCGGGCGAACAGGCGCGCGGCGCCTCGCCGACCGACGACGAGCCGTTGCTCGATGCCCGCGACGAGGTCGGTCAGCTGGGGGGCCAGGCGGGCGGCGAGGAGATCAGAGGTCATGAGAAGAGGCACTTCGATGGTGGATCGGGACGGGGCCGGTGCGGTCCCGCAGCGGATGCGCCGGATCGGAGGCGCGACGGTCGTGAGCATGTCGGCTCACATGACCGCGTCGAGCCGGCTGAAGATCAGCGCGGTCAGCTGCAGCCGACTGGTCACGTGGCACTTGGCGAACACGGACTTCAGGTGGTCCTGGACCGTGTACGCGGACACGCTCAGCTCCCGGGCGATCTCCTTGGTCGACGCGCCGGTGAGCACCTCGGCGACCACCTCGACCTCGCGCCGGGTGAGCCCGAAGTCGAGCCCCAGTCGGCGCACGGCCTCCGACCGCGCCGACCGATTGAAGGTCAGGACGGCCTCGGAGGCGCCGGTCACCGAGCGACGGAAGGTCACCCGCACGATGACCCCGCGGATGGCCTGGGCCCGCAGGGGCCGGACGAGTCGGGTGTGGGTCGACTCGTAGTGGCGCCACACCTCGGCGATGAGGGCCCGGATCTGGCGCGTGGGGCACAGGTCGTGACGCAGACCGAGCGGCGTGAGGAGCGCACGAGCACCCTCGTCGGCCTGCAGGACGTCACCTCGACGGTCGACGACCAGGACGGCCTGCTCCTGCTCCCAGTCCACGTCGCTCAGAACGGACTCCTCGGCGCGTCGCGCCAGCGTTGCCATGCTCATCGGATCGTTCTCCCACTCAACCTGCCCCGAAGGCGATCTGCCTGGCCCCAGGCTCGTCGACGAGGCTTGCGGATCCCTTTCGTCCGCCTTGCGTCTCTTCCGCACGATCTGTCAGGCCGGTGACAGGGTCGCGTCGGGCTGGCGTGGATCGATCCCGGCGGCGACGACGGCTCGGGAGTCCAGGCACTCCAGGAGGGTGCGCGTCGTGCCCAGGTGACGGGGGTTGAGCATGCGCCACGACTTCCCTGCCGGCGTCGCCCACCAGATGTGCTCCACCTGCCACTGCGCGACCATGTCGTCGGTGAGCGGCGGAAGCAGCGGTGTCGCCACGGACTGCTGGTAGGTCACCATCTGCAGGGTCGTCGCGCTGATGACCGGGACGGTCGGGAAGCCCGCCCGGAACATCGCCGACACGAGCGTGCGTCCCTGATCGACCTGACCGGACTCGACGTGCCAGGTGGGTGCGCTGCCGCGGGCCAGCCAGCGCCGCATGAGCGACACCGTCGACGGGGCCAGGGACGCGGGCACCGGGACGGGCACCAGACAGTCCGACACGCGCGACGCACGGGAACGCGCCTCGGCCAGCACCGCCAGGATCTCGCTCCGGAAACGCTTCCAGCCCTCCTTCGGCTCGCGTGCCGCGTCGTCAGCGCCTCTGCGGCGGTCGCCGTCGGTCGCACGCCATGCGCCGGCGGGCGCCAGCACCCAGGCGGCGGGCGCCGCCACGTGGAGCATCGTGGATTCGTTCATCGTTGCGTTCCTTCGGTCCGCTCGCGACCGCGTGCACGATCGCGGGTCTGCCTGATCAGCTCCGCCCGCAGGGAGACGTGGTCCGTGTTGTCCCAGCGCCACACGGACGCTGCACTCGTCGACCACCACTCGCTCGTCCCCGTGCGGCACTTCTCGCCCGCCGCGCGCCCCGAGCCGCTGCACCAGGCGAGCCGTCCCCAGGTCGAGCACCGGCACGCGCGGGGCCCCGATGGCGCGCATCGCCCGGACCGCACCCCTCGAGGCGTGGAGCGTGCCGTCCAGGCCGTCCCACCGCGGCGGGTCGTGCAGGACGTACTGCTGCACGAGGGACCAGCACGCGTCGTCGAGGCTGGCGGTCAGCTCGACCCGCACCGAGCGGGACGAGAGGGCCGGGGCGGTGCGGCGAGCCAGGCGCAGCACGTCGTCGATGGTCGCCGCGACGGCCACCCAGACCTGCGGCGTGAGGGCCGGCGGCTGGCCACTGGCGGCAGGCGCGACGACGAGGCGCCGCACCACCCCCTGCGATCGCGCCCACCACCACGCCGCCGGGGTGGTCACCTCGACGACGCGCCTCATGCCGGCCGCGTCCTGGGAAGCGGTCGGGCGACCCGGCTCACGCCTTGTCTCGACGTTCGGCGCGGAGCGTGAAGGCGCCGACGACGGTGAACAGGACGGCCACGCCGAGGGCGATCGCCGTGACGCCGCTCTGGCCCAGGTCGTCGATGAGGTTCTTGAACCCGGCACGGCGTCCGGTGTTGTCACCGTCACCGAACTGGCTGGCCCCCCACGGCGTCCAGACGAAGACGGCGAACGCGACGCCCAGCAGGGCTCCACCGAACCACGACAGGGCCGAGTCCGCGCCGTCGTCCTCCTCGGGGGTGTGGGCGACGACGGGTGCCTCGTGCGGCTGCTGGTCGGACATCTGGATCTCCTCGTGTCGGGGCCGCGGCGCGACCGGTGACCCGAAGATAGGGAGCCCTCGCCGGTGTGTGATCCCAGATCCTCGGTGAACACGTGGCCGTTCCCGGCTCCGGAACCAGGGACATGGCGAGGGGCCCGGACGCTGGGTCAGCGTCCGGGCCCCTCCTCGCGCTCGTCAGTCGACGACCGCGTTGTACCTCTCGCCGAGCGACCCGCCGTGGGCGACGAGCGAGCGGGCGGAGGCGTGCAGGCTCGCCGCCTCGGACTCCCCGAGCTCGCGCCAGGAACCGGCGATCACCTGGACGAAGTAGGCGGCCGCTCCCTCGGCCACGTCGTCGGGCAGCTCGACCTCGTGCTCGGCGAAGAGGCCGACGTACTCGTCGACCAGCGCCAGCGAGCTCGGCGAGTAGTCGAGGCCGTCGGCGTCGACCCCGGAGTCGCGGACGGTGATGACGAAGTCCTCGGCCCACTCGCGGGAGGTCCAGTCAGCGCGCGGCGGACGCGGGGGCGTCACCACGCGAACGGAGGGGTGAACGTGCTGGCGCAGCTCGTCGCCGTGGTGCTGGACCAGCACGGTGGCGATGCGGCGCAGGGTGGTCATGGCGCTCATGCGCGTCTCCTGTTCTCGGTGTGGGGCCGCGCGTCAGCGACGGAACTCGAGGGTGAAGGCGGTGTCGGACAGCACGGTGATCGTGAAGGACGCGTCGCCCGACGTCCCGGTCATCACGTCGCCGGTGCGCTTCAGGCTCATGTCGGACAGGGCGCTCTCGTAGCCGTCGAGCACGTCGGCGGCGCCGCCCTGCTCCACGAGGTAGCCGACGAGCTCGCTGTGACCGTCCGACTGCTGGAAGGTCTGGCACAGCGTGGCGTCGACCGACGGCTCGGGCCAGCCCTCGGGCACCATGGTGAGGATCTCCAGGTCCGGGGTGCCCATCGCCTCCGGGAACGCGTCGAAGCAGGTCGCTCCGGCGGCCGCGAGGCCCTGCGCGTCGGCGCCCGCGGCCGTTGTGGCGTCGTCGGACGGCCCCCCGCACCCGGCGAGGACGGCAAGGAGCACCATCGCCGTGGCGGCGACGGAGGAAGCAGGACGGGACGTTCGCATGGTGGGCCTCTCAGTCAGGAGCGCACCGAGATCCCGGTGGGCTGTGACCAGCGTGGGCGCCATGGCTTACGCGATGCTTGCATCGCCGTGCAAGGACGTCAGGTGGTCGGTGCGCGAAGCCGGACGTCCGTCCGACCCGGGATCGCACACGCGAGACCGCTGCCGCGGAGCCTCCGACAGGAATCGAACCCGCGACATCCTTATTACAAGTAAGGCGCTCTACCGACTGAGCTACGGAGGCGTGCGGGCCGGGCCCGCGGGGTCATCGTAGTGGACCCGGTCACCGCGAACCCCTCCCCGGCGAGCCCGCGGCCCCCTAGGGTGAGCGCGTGTCCGAGCCCTACGACCGCCTGCTGCGCGCCACCGCGGACCTCCCGGCCCCGTGCGCGATCCTCGACGGGCCCGCCCTGGCGACCAACACCCACGACCTCGTCCGTCGTGCCGGCGGCGTCCCTGTGCGCGTGGCCTCCAAGTCCGTCCGCGTGCGCGACCTGCTCGACCGCACGCTGGCCCACGACGGGTTCGCGGGCCTCATGACCTACTCGCTCGCCGAGTCCGTCTGGCTCGCCGACCTGGGCCACGACGACCTGCTGCTCGCCTACCCGACGGCCGACGCCGCCGCGCTGCGCGACCTGGTCGCGTCCGAGCAGCGGCTCGCGGCGATCACGCTCATGGTCGACTCCGTCGAGCACCTGGACCTGCTCGACGCCCTGATCGGCACCACCGACCACCCGCCGATCCGGCTGTGCCTGGACGTCGACTGCTCGTTGCGCGTGGGGCCGCTCCACCTCGGCGTGCGCCGCTCCCCCGTCCGCACGCCGCAGGACGCCACGGCCGTCGCCGCCGCGATCGCCGCGCGGCCGGGCTTCGAGCTCGTCGGCGTCATGTTCTACGACGCGCAGGTCGCCGGTCTGCCCGACACCTCCCCCGCCATCCGGCTGGTGAAGAAGCGCTCCAACGACGACCTGGCCGAGCGCCGCTCCGCCGTCGTGGACGCCGTCCGCCGCCACGCCGACCTGCAGCTGGTCAACGCCGGCGGCACCGGCAGCCTCGAGGTCACCGGCACCGACCCCTCGATCACCGAGCTGACCGCCGGGTCCGGGCTGTTCATGCCGACGCTGTTCGACCGCTACGACGCCTTCCACGCCCGTCCGGCCGCGTACTACGCGCTCTCGGTCGTCCGGCGGCCCACCGACGACGTCGTGACCCTGTTCTCCGGCGGCTACACGGCCAGTGGCCCCGCGAAGGCGTCCCGGGCGCCGAGCCCGGTCTGGCCCGACGGGCTCTCGCTCATCGGCTCCGAGGGCGCGGGCGAGGTGCAGACGCCGGTCAAGGGCGCTGCCGCGCGCACGCTGCGACTCGGCGACCGGGTGCTCATGCGCCACGCCAAGGCCGGCGAGATGTGCGAGCGCTTCGACCGGGTCGCGCTCGTGGATGCCGCGGGGGACGTCGAGCTGCTGCCCACCTACCGCGGCGAGGGGAAGAACTTCGGATGAGCACCACCTGGGTCAACTGGGGACGCAGCGCCGTCGCGCACCCGTCCGCCGTCCTGCGCCCGACCAGCACCGAGGAGGTCGTCGAGCTGGTCCGCGAGGCCGCGGCCGTCGGCAGCCGGGTCAAGGCGGTCGGCAGCGGGCACTCGTTCACGTCCATCGCGGCCACCGACGGCGTCATGGTCGAGATGACCCGCATGACCCGGGTGCTGCACGCCGACGCCGCCACCGGCCGGGTGCGCGTCGAGGGTGGCCTGCGCCTGCGCGACCTCAACCGGCTGCTGGACGCCCTCGGGCTCGCCCTGCCGAACCTCGGCGACATCGACCACCAGACCATCACCGGCGCCGTCTCCACCGGCACCCACGGCACGGGCGGACGCCTGCACGGCATCAGCAAGGCCGTCGTCGGGGTCCGGCTCGTCACGGGCACGGGCGAGGTGCTCGACCTGGCCGAGGGCGACGAGCTGTTCGGCGCCGCACGCGTCTCGCTGGGCGCCCTCGGCGTCGTCACCGAGGTGGTCCTGCAGTGCGTCCCGGCGTTCCTGCTGCACGCCCGCGAGGAGCCGATGGCGCTCGACGCGGTGTGGGAGGGGCTCGACGACCTCGTCGACGGCAACGACCACTTCGAGCTCTACTGGTGGCCGCACACCCGGCGCACCAGCACCAAGCGCAACAACCGCGTCCCGGCCGGCACCGAGCCGCGTCCGGTCTCGCGGGCCCGCCACCTGCTCGAGGACGAGGTGCTGAGCAACGGCGCGTTCGGCGCGATCTGCCGGGTCGGCACCGCCAAGCCGGCCTGGGTGCCGGCGATCAACCGGCTGAACGCCCGGGCGCTGTCGGCGCGCGAGTTCACCGACCGCTCGCACGAGGTGTTCTGCTCGCCGCGCCGCGTCCGCTTCCGCGAGATGGAGTACGCCGTGCCGCGCGAGGCGGTGCGCGACGTCGTCGAGGAGCTCGCCGCGTTCGTCGACCGCAGCCGGCTCACGGTCAGCTTCCCGGTCGAGATCCGCTTCACGGCGGCTGACGACGTCTGGATGTCGACCGGGCACGAGCGCGACAACGCGTACGTGGCCGTGCACCAGTACGTCCAGCGTCCGTTCGCCGACTACTTCGCCGGGGCCGAGGACATCTTCACCGCCCACGAGGGACGTCCGCACTGGGGCAAGATCCACACCCGGGACGCGGGCTACCTGGCCAAGCGCTACAGCCGCTTCGACGACTTCCTCGCGGCCCGCGACCGGTTCGACCCCGAGCGGACGTTCGCGAACGCCTACCTCGACCGGGTCCTCGGTCCCTGACCCGCTGAGTGTGACGTTTCGGGGCTCGATCAGGCCGATCAACCCCCGAAACGTCACACTCAGCGCGTCCCGCACCCAGCGAGAGGTGACTAGCGGCGCAGGAAGTGGCGGGCCAGGCGGTTGCCGCCGAACTGCACGACCTGGACGATCACGACGATGATCACCACGGCCGTCCACGTCACCGCCGTGTCGAACTGCTTGAAGCCGTAGTTGAGCGCGAAGTTGCCCAGTCCGTCACCGGCGATGACGCCGGAGATCGCCTGCATGTCGATGACCGCGACGAAGGCGAAGGTGTAGCCCAGCACGAGCGGGCCGAGAGCCTCGGGCAGGGCGACGGTGCGCAGGATCCGGAAGCGGCTGGCGCCCATCGAGCGAGCCGCCTCGATGACGCCCGGCTGCACCGTCACGAGGTTCTGCTCGACAATGCGCCCGATGGCGAACATCGACCCGACCACCATCGCGAAGATGACCGCCCGGTTGCCGATGCCGGTACCGACCACGAGCCGGGCGCCCGGCTGGACGGCCGCGACGAGGATGACGAACGGGATGGGCCGGAAGAAGTTGACCAGCACGTTCAGCACAACGCTGACCGGCCTGTTCGTGAACAACCCACCGGGACGGGTCACGTAGAGGCTCACACCGAGGACGAGGCCAAGCAGGCCACCGATCAGCATGACCAAAGCGACGATCCACAGCGTGCTGAACGTGTTCTGCCAGATCAGGTCCCACAGCTCGGGCAGTCGGGTCTCGCGCGTGGTCATGCCAGCTCCTCCGTCCGCACCAGGCGACTCACGGCCGTGACCGCCTCGCGCACGCGCTCCGGCTCGCCGGTCAGCGCAAGGGTGAGGTTGCCGAACGTCGCGCCCTGCACGCGCTCGATGCCGCCGTGGACGAGCTCGAAACGGACGCCCCGGTCGAGCAGCTCGGCGAACACCTGCGACTGGCCCGGTGACCCCTCGCGGAACTCGAGCGTGACGAGCCGGCGATGACGCTCGCGAAGGTCGTCGAGCACGTCGCCCTCGGGGACGGTGTCGACGACGGTGCCGACGAACCGCTTGGTGACCTCGTGCTGCGGCTCGGCGAAGACGTCCTTGACCAGGCCGCGCTCGACGACGAGACCGTCCTCCATCACCGCCACCTTGTTGGCGATCGAGCGGACGACGTCCATCTCGTGGGTGATGACGACGACGGTGATGCCGAGCTCGCGGTTGACCCGGGCCAGCAGGTCCAGGACCTCCTGGGTCGTGTCCGGGTCGAGCGCGCTGGTGGCCTCGTCGGCGAGCAGCAGCTTCGGGTTGGTGGCGAGGGCGCGGGCGATGCCGACGCGCTGCTTCTGCCCGCCCGACAGCTGCTCGGGGTACTGGTGGGCCTTGTCGGCCAGGCCGACGAAGTGCAGCAGCTCGCTGATGCGCTGCTGCTGCTCGGCGCGGCCGACGCCGGCGACCTCGAGCGGGTAGGCCAGGTTGCCCCACACGGTGCGCGAGTGGAACAGGTTGAACTGCTGGAAGATCATGCCGATCCCGAGCCGGACGCGCTGGAGCTGGCGCTCCTTGAGCCCGGTCAGCTCGACGCCGTCGACGGTCACCGAGCCGGACGTCGCCGGCTCGAGCGCGTTGACCAGGCGGACGAGGGTCGACTTGCCGGCGCCGGAGTAGCCGACGACGGCGTAGATGTCTCCGGCCTCGACGTCCAGGTCGACGCCGCGGATCGCGTGCACCGGCTCGGCGCCGCGCTTGGCCGGCGGGTACTCCTTGCGCACGTCGCGCAGCTCGACGAGTGCCACGTTCGTCCTCTCGGGGTGGTGGAAGGACCGTGGGGCGCGGCGCTCGTGGCGCCGCGCCCCCTCAGGTGTCGTGCGGTGGGTCAGCCCTTGGCGCGGACGTCGGCCTCGACGTCGGCCAGGGTCTTGCGCAGGTCCTCGACGGGGGTGTCGACGACGACCGCGGTGCCGCCGGAGACCTCCTTGACGCCGTCGGTGACGGCCTTCGTGTCGTGGTAGATCTGCACGAGCTTCTTCAGCGTCGGGTCGTCCTTGTCCTCGTTGCGGACCGCGAAGATGTTGATGTACGGCGCCGCGGCCGGGTCCGACGCGTCGTCGGTCGCGATGGCGTCGTCGACGTCCAGGCCGGCCTTGGTGACGTAGTCGTTGTTGATGATCGCGGCGGCCACGTCGGGCAGCGAGGTGGGCGTCAGGTCGGCCTGGAGCGCCTTGACCTTCACCTTCGACGAGGGCAGCACGTCGTCCAGCGACGAGTACGGCGAGCCGCCGTCCTTGAGCTCGATCAGGCCGGCCGACTGCAGCACGAGCAGGCCGCGGGCCTGGTTGGAGTCGTCGTCGGGCACGACGACGGTCTCGCCGGCCTTGATGTCCTCGACCGAGTCGTGCTTCTGCGAGTACAGCGACAGCGGGTAGATCGCCGTGGCGCCGATCGGCGTCAGGTCGTCGTCGTTGGCCACGTTGTACTCGGCCAGGTAGATGATGTGCTGGAACTGGTTGATGTCCAGCTCGCCCTCGCTCACCGACGGGTTGGGCTGCGTGTAGTCGCTGAAGTCCTGGATGTCGACGTCGATGTCCGCGTCGGCGGCGGCCTTCTTGAAGTCCTCCCAGTACGGGTCGCTGGCGCCGACGACGCCCAGCTTGACCTTGGTGGCACCGGCGGCGGCGTCGTCGTCACCGCGGGTGGCCAAGAAGACGATGGCGGCGATGACCGCGAGCACCACGACGACGACCACGGCGACGAGCGGGCCGCGGCGCTTGGGAGCCTCGATGAGGTTCGGCTCGGACATGACGTTCCTTTCGTGCGCGGCTCGTGGCCGCCGGGGGAAGCGCGGCCGGTCGGGCCGCGGGATCGAACTCGCAAGACCGTACGTTCGACTTCCACCGAACCCCGAACGTGTCTCGCAGAGCGAGATCGGCGTCTCAGATCCGTGGCGCATGTCGACGATGGCAGCATGACCTCGCGCTCCCGCCCGGAATCCCGGCCGTGACGGCCGCATCCACGCCCGCCGCCCTCCGCCGGGCGGTCGACGCGCTGGCCGGGACGGTGCCCGCCGGCGTGGCGATCGTCACCACCGGCGCGGGCGGACGTCCGCACGGCACCACGGTGCGCAACGTCCAGCGCGCCTCGACCGACCCGCCGCTCGTCGCGGTCACGTTGAGCCGCACGTCGTCCCTGCTCGCGCGCCTGCGCCAGGGCGGCCAGCTGGGCGTGAACCTGCTGGCCGCGCACCAGGACCAGCTCGCGCTGCGCTTCTCCAAGGACGTCCACGACCGGTTCGCCGACGTGCCGTGGACGGACGCCGGCGCGCCCCGCCTGGAGGGCATCCACGCGTGGGCGCTGGCCGACGTGCAGACGATCATCCCGGCCGGCGACCACTCGATCGTCCTGGCCGACGTGCTCGAGGCCGAGGTGCTGGGCGGCGCACCCCTGGCCTACTGGCAGCGCGGCTTCGGCACCGTCCAGCTCTTCTGACGCCCTCACCCGAGCCCCGCTCCCCCGAGATGTGTGAAGAAGAGGACCGCTCTCACGCCGAGAGCGGTCCTTTTCTTCACGAATCGCGGCGGAGCCGCGGGGTGGTGAGGGCTAGCGGCGGGCCTGGGCGATGCCGTAGAGCGCGACACCCGCGGCGACGCCGGCGTTGAGCGACTCCAGCGACGAGCTCATCGGGATCGACACGATCTGGTCGCAGGTCTCGGCGACCAGGCGCGACAGCCCCTTGCCCTCGCTGCCGATGACGACGACCAGCGGGCCGTCGAGCAGCTCGCAGGCGGGCAGCTCGACGTCGCCGTCGGCGGCCAGGCCGATGACCATGCAGCCGGCCTCCTGGAAGCTCTTCAGCTGCCGGGTCAGGTTCGTGGCCTTGGCCACCGGCACGCGGACGGCCGCACCGGCGGACGTCTTCCAGGCCGAGGCGGTCATCTGCGCCGAGCGACGCTCGGGGATGACGACGCCGTGGGCGCCGAAGCCCGACGCCGAGCGCACGATGGCGCCCAGGTTGCGCGGGTCGGTGATGCCGTCGAGCACGACGATGAGCGGCACCTCACCGGCCTCGGTCGCCAGGTCGACGAGGTCGTCGGGGTCGGCGTACTCGTAGGCGTTGATCTTGGCCGCGATGCCCTGGTGCACGGCGCCGCCGGTCAGCCGGTCCATCTCGATCCGGCCGATCTCCATGAGCGAGACGTGCTGCTCGGAGGCCAGCGAGAAGATCTCGCGCATGCGCTCGTCGCGGTCGGTGCCCTCGGCGACGTACAGGCCGGCCACCGGGACGGTCGCGCGCAGCAGCTCGACGACCGAGTTGCGTCCGGCGACCCACTCGGCGTCGTTGACCCGACGCTTCTTGGGCTTGGCCTGCTCGCGCTTGTCGGCGGCGCGGGCCATCTTGTAGGCCTTGTGGTTCGGGCGCTCCTCGGCGCGGGGCGTCGGGCCCTTGCCCTCGAGGCCGCGGCGGACGCGTCCGCCCGAGCCTGCGGTGTTCTTGCTGCCCTTGCGGATCGCTCCGCGGCGCTGGCTGTTGCCGGCCATCAGCGGTTCTCCTTCACGGACCATCGCGGTCCTTGCGGGGTGTCCTCCACCTCGACGCCGGCGGCGGCGAGCTGGTCACGGACGAGGTCGGCGGTCGCCCAGTCCTTGGCGGACCGGGCCTGGGTGCGCTGCTCCAGCAGCGCCTTGACGAGCACGTCGAGCGCCTGCTCGTAGGCGGCGGACGTCCCGGAGGTGGCCCACTGCGGCGACAGCGGGTCGACGCCCAGCACGTCCAGCATGGCCCGGACGCTCGCGAGCGTCTCGCGGAGCGCGGCGGAGTCGCCGTCGGCGAGCAGCTTCTGCCCGTCGGCGACCGACGCCTGGATCGCGGCCAGCGCGGCCGGGACGGCCAGGTCGTCGTCCATCGCGGTGGCGAACGCGGCGGTGACGTCACCGGGCTCGACCCCGCCGGTCACCTCGCTGGCGCGCTGCACGAAGCCCTCGAGCCGCTGGTAGGCGGTCGCGGCCTCGAGCAGGGCCTCCTCGCTGTACTCGATGATCGAGCGGTAGTGCGCGGCGACGAGGTAGTAGCGCAGCTCGACGGCGCGGACGCGCTTGACGACCTCGCTCACCATCATCGTGTTGCCCACGCTCTTGGCCATCTTCGAGCCGCCGAGGTTGAGCATCGCGTTGTGCATCCAGACGCGGGCGAACTTCTGCCCGGCCGCCCGCGACTGGGCCAGCTCGTTCTCGTGGTGCGGGAAGCGCAGGTCCAGGCCGCCGCCGTGGATGTCGAACTCGTGGCCCAGGTACTTGGCCGCCATGGCCGAGCACTCCAGGTGCCAGCCCGGGCGTCCGCGACCCCAAGGGGTCGGCCAGGACGCGGTCTCGGGCTCGCCGGGCTTGTGGCCCTTCCACAGCGCGAAGTCGCGCGGGTCGCGCTTGCCGGACGGCGGGGCGTCCTCGGCGGCCTGCATGTCGTCGAGCCTCTGGTTGCTCAGCTCGCCGTACGCGGGCCACGAGCGGACGTCGAAGTACACGTCGCCGGAGTCGTCGGTGGCCGGGTAGGCGTGGCCGCGCTCGATGAGGTCGGCGATCATCTCGACCATCTCGGGCACGTGGCCGGTGGCACGCGGCTCGTACGTCGGCGGCTCGCAGCCGAGCACGGCGTACGCGTCGTGCAGCCGGCGCTCGTTCTCGTAGGCCACGGCGAACCAGGGCCGGCCCTGCTCCTCGCCCTTGGCCAGGATCTTGTCGTCGACGTCGGTGACGTTCGCGACGATGGTCACGTCGTAGCCGGCCCGCACGAGCCAGCGGCGCAGGACGTCGAAGACGACCTCCTTGCGGATGTGCCCGATGTGCGGCGGACCCTGCACGGTGAGGCCGCAGTGGTAGATCCCCACGTGCCCGGGGGTGACCGGGACGAGCTCGGTCAGCGACCTGGTCGCGGTGTCGTAGAGGTGCAGCGTCACGGGCGTGCCTCCGTGGGAAGAGCGCGGCACGGACGCTCGCCCGCGACCGCGCTGATGATTCGCTCGCTCCGCTCGTTCACCAGCCAAGGGTATCCGCCGCGGAGCACGGCGCCGACCATCGCGCGGCGGCGAAGGCGTCCCGTCGGCCATCTTCGTGACCTATCCTGCGGCCATGCCTCTTCCCCGGCGTCTCGCGTCCGCCCTCGTCCCGGCCCTCGGCCTGCTCGCCGCCACCCTCGTGGCGCCGCCCGCGCAGGCCGCCGACGCCCAGAAGGCGCGGTTCACCCAGTACTCGTCGTCCGCCGAGCTGCGCAAGGGGAGCCTCAGCGGCGTCCGTGTCGCCGGCGGCACCGTGACGCTCCGCTCGCCGAAGAAGGTGCTGACCCGGTCGGGCGTCCGCTACCGCTACGGCAGCTGGACGTCGCCGTGGGCCTCGACCGGCTTCGACGCGCGCTCGCTCGTCCCGTCCTGGAACGCCACCACGCCCAAGGGCACGTGGGTGCGGGTGCAGGTGCGTGTGCGCGACGGCCGCAAGGTCGGGTCGTGGGACACGGTCGCCGACTGGGCCAGCGGCACGGACGTTCTGCGCCGCACGTCGCTGTCGGCCCAGGCCGACGACCTGGCCCAGGTCAACACCGACACCGTGGTCGCCCGGGGCAGCCACCGCTTCCGCCAGTGGCAGGTGCGCGTGATGCTCGTGCGGAGGTCCGGCAGCAGCGCGACCCCGTCCGTCACGTCGGTCAGCGGCGCCGCCGCCGGGTACACGACCCGCAGCCGCTCGACGTCGCCCACGACGATGACCCGCACGGTCGAGCTGAACGTCCCGTACGCCTCGCAGATGATCCACCGCGGTCACCACGGCGGGCGCTACGGCGCCGGTGGCGAGGCCTGGTGCTCGCCGACGTCCGTCTCGATGGTGCTGCGCTACTGGGGCCGCGGCCCGACGGCCGCCGGCTACGCCTGGACGGGCGAGAAGGAGGGCTTCGTCGACCACGCGGCCCGCTACACGATCGACCGACGCTACGGCGGCACCGGCAACTGGCCGTTCAACACCGCCTACGCCGGGCTGTTCGGGCTCGACGCCTTCGTCACCCGGCTGTACGACCTGCGCGACGCCGAGCGGTTCGTCCAGGCCGGCATCCCCGTCGTCGTCTCGGTGGCGTTCGGCAAGGGCGGCCTGACCGGTGCGCCCATCTCGTCCACGGCCGGTCACCTCATGGTGATCCGCGGGTTCACCCGCGACGGTCGCGTCATCGCCAACGACCCGGCCGGCTCGTCCAGCACCGCCCAGCAGGTGCGCCGGGTCTACCAGCGGGCCCAGTTCGAGCGCGCGTGGCTGCGCGGCTCGGGCGGCATCACCTACGTGATGCGCCCGGCGAACAAGGCCCTGCCGAAGGACACCGCCCGCTGGTGAGCGGGTGCGGCATGATCGTGCCGTGATCCCCCGCACCGGCCTCGGCACCGACGTCCACCGCCTCGTCCCCGACCGCCCGCTGTGGGTCGCGGGCCTGCTGTGGGAGGACGAGCCGCTCGGCCTCGAGGGCCACAGCGACGGCGACTGCGCCGCCCACGCCCTGGTGGACGCGCTGCTGTCCGCCGCCGGGCTCGGCGACATCGGGTCACGCTTCGGCACCGCCGACCCGCGCTTCGCCGGCGCGTCCGGCACGACGTTCCTGACCGAGGCCGCCCGGCTGGTGCGCGAGGCCGGGTTCGAGGTCGCCAACGCGACGGTGCAGGTGATCGGCAACCGCCCGCGCGTCGGCACGCGGCGCGACGAGGCCCAGCGCGTGCTGTCCGAGGCGGTCGGCGCCCCGGTGAGCGTCAGCGGCACCACGACCGACGGACTCGGGCTCACCGGCCGCGGCGAGGGCGTCGCCGCGATCGCCTCGGCCCTGCTGCTCGGCCGCTAGACGCACGAAGGGCCGCTCCCGGCGGGAGCGGCCCTTCGTGCGTGCGAGGTTCAGGCAGCCGGCGTGGCCGACGCGAGCACCTCGTCCAGGCGGATCTCCGCCTTGTCCTCGTTGGTCCGCTCGGCCAGCGCGAGCTCGGACACCAGGATCTGGCGCGCCTTGCTGAGCATGCGCTTCTCGCCGGCCGACAGCCCGCGCTCGTGGTCACGGCGCCAGAGGTCGCGCACGACCTCCGCCACCTTGAGCACGTCGCCGCTGTGCAGCTTCTCGACGTTGGCCTTGTAGCGTCGCGACCAGTTCGTGGGCTCCTCGACGTGCTCGGCGCGCAGCACGTTGAACACGCGCTCCAGGCCCTGCTCGTCGACGACGTCACGGACGCCCACGAGATCGACGTTGTCCGCCGGCACGCGGACGATGAGGTCGTTCTGGGACTGGATCCGGAGCACGAGGTACTCGCGCTCCTGGCCCTTGATGACGCGCGTCTCGATGTCTTCGATCAGGGCCGCGCCGTGGTTGGGGTACACAACGGTCTCGCCGACTCGGAAGGTCATGTAATGAGCACCTCTCTCTGGGGACCCATCCTACCATCGACGACCGACGGCCCTTCCGACTGGTGAGACGGGGGACACAGGACCTGATCGGTGCCACCGGCGGCCCTTGGGTAGGATCGCGGTGCTGTCGTCCCTCGTCCGGAAGCAGGAACCACGTGAGCTCCGTCCGCACCCGCCGCACCGCGGCCGCCTCCCTGACCCTCGTCGCCGCGCTGGGCCTGTCGGCCTGCGGCACCGGGTTCGACACGGCGGTGAACCAGCAGTACCAGGCCGCCGTGGGCGCCGACAACCGCGAGGGCGAGGTCGAGGCGCTGCACACGCTGGTCGTGGCCGACGAGGGCTCGTTGGAGCCGGTCGAGGTGTCCGAGGCCGAGGGCGAGGAGCAGGAGACCGAGGCGCCCGAGCGCGAGGCCGCCGAGGC
The DNA here is from genome assembly GCF_000312105.1 of Aeromicrobium massiliense JC14. GTDB lineage: Bacteria > Actinomycetota > Actinomycetes > Propionibacteriales > Nocardioidaceae > Aeromicrobium > Aeromicrobium massiliense. The sequence goes on along the minus strand of NZ_HE978636.1, from coordinate 1,262,713 downwards.
CGGTGTCGTGGCTGTCTCGCTGGTGAACAACGGCGAGGACGACGCCGTCCTCACCGGCATCACCGCCGGCGAGGTCGACGGCGAGCAGGTCGAGGTCACCGGACCGTCGCGTGTCCGCGTCCCGAAGGGACAGCTCGTCCGCCTCGGCGTCGACGCCCGCACGCTCTTCGCGGTCTCGCCGATCGCCGCCGGACGCTACGTCGAGCTCACCTTCAGCTTCGCCGACGGCACGACCGTCGTCGTGGACACGCCGACCGTCGCCCGTGGCGACCAGGACGTCTACGAGTCGGTGCTGCAGTCGACCGACGGCCGCCAGCCCGCCGACCGGGACGCCACCGGCAACGCCGAGGACGCGGACTCCGAGGAGACCACCGCCCGTCCCGAGTGACCCGGCCGCACGAGGCCCCGGCACCCCCGAGGGGTTGCCGGGGCCTCGTCGTTCCCCGGTCAGAGGGTCGCGGCAGCCAGGTCGGCGCCGGCCTGCACGTACCGCGCGGTGACCACCGCCTGCACGCGCCGCGCAGCGGCCGGCACGAGCCGCGTCGTGCGCCAGGCCGGCCGGCTGACCGCCCGCAGGTGGAACCGCGTCCCGTGCTCGTCCCGGACGTACTCGAAGCGCTCGAGCCCGGCCTCGGGGTGCCCGGGCAGCGCGGCGTAGGTGAACCCGTGGCCGGAGACGTCCACGACCCGGCACGGGGCCAGCGCCCAGAACGGCCCCAGTCCGATGCCGAGCACCACGTCCGAGCCGAGCGTCGCGGGGCCGTCGGCGGCCACCCGGAGGCCGGCCCCGCGGTGCACGCCCCAGTCACGGAGCGCGGCGGCAGCGGCGTCCAGGTCCGTCCCGTCGGGCACGTCGGTCCAGCGGTCGAGCACGTCCGCGCCGGGGGGCGGGTCGGCCAGCGACCAGCCCTCGTCGAGCGGCTCCAGCGTGCGGGCGCGCTCGAGCGCGGCGCCGAGATCGGGACGCAGGCGGATCATGCCCGCATCGTGACGCACGACGGCCCCCGCAGCACGTGCTGCGGGGGCCGTCGCGGTGGGACGAGGCTCAGGTGAGCTCGCCGGTGACCAGGTAGACGACGCGACGGGCCATCGAGACCGCGTGGTCGCCGATGCGCTCGTAGTAGCGCCCGAGCAGGGCCAGGTCGATGGCCGGCTCGACGCCGTGCTCCCAGGAGTCGTCCAGCAGCACGCGGAACATGTGCTTGCGTAGGCGGTCCATCTCGTCGTCCTCGGCCTCGAGCCGGCCGGCGGCCTCGACGTCGCGGTCGGCGACGATGCGCGCGGCGGCGTCGACCATCTGGTCGGCGACCGAGGCCATCGACATGATCGTCGGGCGCAGCTTCTCGGGCACCGCCACGTCGGGGGCCCGGCGGCGCGCCACCTTGGCGACGTGCACCGAGAGGGCGCCCATGCGCTGCAGGTCGGTGACCATGCGCAGGGTGGCCACGAGCTGGCGCAGGTCGGTGGCGACCGGCTGCTGCGTGGCCAGCAGGAGCAGGGCGCGCTCCTCGATCGACTCGGTCTCGGTGTCGATGTGCTTGTCGCCGGCGATCACCCGCTCGGCGAGGCCCGTGTCGGCGCCCAGCAGGGCGGAGGTGGCGTCGGCGACGGTGCGCCGCACGTCGTTGGTCAGGGAGACGAGCTCGTCGACGAGAGTGTCGAGCTGCTCGTAGTACTGGTCACGCATGCGAGCAGGCTAGGCAGCGCCGGTGAACGGGCGGCGACCTGCCGTGAACGGGGCATGAACAGGCCCGGAACGTCCCAGGTCAGGGCCCCCTCGCGGACGTCGGGCGGGTGTCCGGCGTGCGTACCATCAGTGCCGTGGAGCTGAGCACCGAGCTGGTCATCACCGCGTTCCTGGGAGCGCTGGTCGGTGCCGCCATCACCTACGTCTGGCGACTGAGCGAGCGCCGGCTGCAGGAGGTCCCCGCGGGCCCCGCGCCGGCGAGCCCCGTCCCGCCGGGCGCCGAGGCCGTGCTGAGCGTGCTGTCGTCCTCGGCCGTGCTGCTGGACGACTCCGACGTCGTCGTGCAGGCGTCCGCACCGGCGTACGCGCTCGGCCTGGTCCGCGAGGACGCGCTGACCTCGGAGTCGCTGCTGCAGCTGGTGCGCCAGGTGCGGCGCGACGGCCAGGTGCGCGAGGGCGAGACGACGCTGGACCGCCGCGGCCGCGCGCCCGTCCACGTCCACGCCCGTGTCGCGCCACTGACCCGCCAGGTCGTGCTCGTCCTCGTGCAGGACCGCACCCACGAGCACCGGGTCGAGACGATCCGCCGCGACTTCGTCGCCAACGTCAGCCACGAGCTCAAGACGCCGATCGGCGCGATCTCGCTGCTCGCCGAGGCGGTGGGCGAGGCCAAGGACGACCCCGAGGCGGTCGTCCGCTTCGCCGGGCGTATGCAGGACGAGGGCCGCCGGCTCACCCGTCTGGTGCAGCAGATCATCGACCTGTCGCGGCTGCAGGCGGACGTCCTCAACGACACGCCCGACGTCGTGTCCGTCGCCGACCTCGTCGCCGAGGCGTGCGAGCACAGCCAGACCGACGCCGAGGCGAAGGGCATCGAGCTGGTGCGCGCCTGCGAGCCGGGGCTGTACCTGCGGGGCGACCGCAGCCAGGTGCACGCCGCCGTCAGCAACCTGGTCGAGAACGCCGTCACCTACTCCGAGGCGGGCACCCGGGTGTCGGTGACCGCCGAGGCCTACGGTGACGACATCCGCATCACCGTCACCGACCGCGGCATCGGCATCCCCGAGCAGGAGCTCGACCGCATCTTCGAGCGGTTCTACCGCGTCGACCCGGCCCGGCACCGCTCGACGGGCGGCACCGGTCTGGGACTGTCCATCGTCAAGCACGTCGCGGCCAGCAACGGCGGGTCCGTCGAGGTGTGGAGCAAGCCGGACGAGGGGTCGTCGTTCACCCTCGTCCTCCCGGCGCACGTGCCGGACAACGAGGAGGAGCACGCATGACCCGTGTCCTGGTGGTCGAGGACGAGGCGAGCTACAGCGAGGCGCTGTCGTACGTCCTGCGCAAGGAGGGCTTCGAGGTGGCGGTCGCCGAGACCGGTCCCGACGCCCTGACCGAGTTCGAGCGCGGCGGGGCGGACATCGTCCTGCTCGACCTGATGCTGCCCGGCCTGTCGGGCACCGAGGTGTGCCGCCAGATCCGGCAGACGTCCCACGTGCCGATCATCATGGTCAGCGCGAAGGACACCGAGATCGACAAGGTGGTCGGGCTCGAGCTCGGCGCCGACGACTACGTGACCAAGCCGTACAGCCCGCGCGAGCTCGTCGCCCGCATCCGGGCGGTGCTGCGCCGCGGCGTGGTCGACCAGGTCGAGGACGACGCGGCGCTCGAGGCGGGCCGTGTGCGCATGGACGTCGAGCGGCACCTGGTGACGGTCGACGGCGACGAGGTGCGGCTGCCGCTCAAGGAGTTCGAGCTGCTCGAGTACTTCCTGCGCAACCCCGGGCGGGTGCTGACCCGGGGCCAGCTGATCGACCGTGTGTGGGGCTCGGACTACGTGGGCGACACCAAGACGCTGGACGTCCACGTGAAGCGCCTGCGGGCCAAGATCGAGCCCGAGCCCGCGGCCCCGCGCACGCTGGTCACGGTGCGCGGCCTGGGCTACAAGTACGAGTCCTGACCCGGACGCAGGAGCGCCCCCGAGCTCGGCTCGGGGCGCTCGTGCGCGACGGCCGGGTCAGCGGCCTTGGTTGGCGACCGCGGCGATGGCGGCCTGGGCCGCGTCCGGGTCGAGGTAGGTGCCGCCGGCCTTGACCGGCGTGAAGTCGGCGTCCAGCTCGTAGTGCAGCGGGATGCCGGTGGGGATGTTGAGCCCGGTGACGGCGTCCTCGCTCATGCCGTCGAGGTGCTTGACCAGCGCGCGCAGCGAGTTGCCGTGCGCGGTGACCAGGACGGTCTTCTGCTCCAGCAGGTCCGGGACGATCGAGTCGTACCAGTACGGCAGCATGCGCTCCAGGACGTCCTTGAGGCACTCGGTGCGCGGCAGCAGCTCGTCGGGCAGCATCGCGTAGCGGGCGTCGCCGGCCTGGCTGAACTCGCTGTCGTCGGCGAGCGCCGGCGGCGGGGTGTCGTACGAGCGGCGCCAGAGCATGAACTGCTCCTCGCCGAACTCCTCCAGCGTCGCCTTCTTGTCCTTGCCCTGCAGCGCGCCGTAGTGGCGCTCGTTGAGCCGCCACGACCGGCGGACCGGCACCCAGTGCCGGTCGACGCCGTCCAGGACGATCTGCGAGGTGCGGATCGCGCGACGCAGCAGCGAGGTGTGCGAGACGTCGGGCAGCAGGCCCGCGTCGCGCAGCAGGCCCGGCGCCCGCTGGGCCTCGGCGACGCCCTGCTCGTTGAGGTCGACGTCCACCCAGCCGGTGAACAGGTTCAGCGCGTTCCACTCGCTGTGGCCGTGCCGCAGCAGGACGAGGTTCATGGTCATGACCCGAGCCTATCGAGCGGGCTCGCCGCCGGCGCGGGAGCGAATGGCTACGCCTCGCGCCACTCGCGGTAGATGGCGTCGAGCGCCTGCACGTAGTCGTCCTGGCTGTGCAGGCCGGCCAGCGTCCAGCGGTCCTCGACGACGACCGTCGGCAGCTGCGTGACGTTGACGGCGCGGCCGGCCTCGACCTGCAGCCGCACCTGGTCGGCGTACTCGTCGCTGGCCAGCAGCGCCTCGGCGGTCTCCAGGTCGAGCCCGACGAGGGCCGCCCGGGTGGCAAGGACGAACGGGTCGGACACGTCCGCGCCCTCGAGCAGGTGCGCCCGCCACAGCTGGTGGGCCAGGTCGCGCTGCTCGGCCGCGCCGACGTCGCCGGCCCAGGTGAGCAGGCGCCAGGCGTCGAACGAGCTGGCCTCGATCGCGTCGTGAAAGTTCAGGTCGATGCCGCTGATGCGGGCAGCGGCGCTGACCTGCGCGAGCATCTCGTCGGCCTCGTGCTCGCCGTGCCGGGCCGCGAGCGCGTCGCGCAGCGGGCGACCGGAGCTCGGCACGTCCGGGTCGAGCTGGAAGGCGCGCAGCGCCATGTCGACGGGCTCACCGCGGACGATCGTGAAGGTGGCGGCGGCGCGCTCGAAGCGGGTGGTGCCGACGTAGGACCAGGGGTCGGTGACGTCGACGAACAGACGGGCCCTCACGCGATCACGCCTCGCTCGGGGCGTCGGGGCGGAAGCGCTCGAACGCCGCCAGGTTCTTCGTGGACTCCCCACGCGACAGCCGCCACTCCCACTCCTTGCGGATCGAGGTCTCGAAGCCGAGCTCGAGGATCGGGTTGAACGACTCGTCGGCGTAGGTGAGCACCGAGCCGAGCAGCCGGTCGACCTCGTCGGGCGTGACCGATTCCAGCGACACGCGTCCGTCGAGGTAGACGTCGCCGGCCGCGTCGAGCGCGAACGCAACGCCGTACAGCTTGAGGTTGCGCTCCAGCAGCCAGCGGTAGACGGCCTCGTGGTTCTCGTCGGGGCGCCGGGCGACGAAGGCGTGGATGGCCAGCGAGTGCCGGCCGACCTCCAGGCGCACGGTGGTCTTGAGCTTGCGCTCGCCGGGCAGGTCGACGTCGAAGGCGCCGGGCCGGTGCTCGGTGTGCTCGAGCCCCGAGCGCTCCAGGGCGTCGCGGACCACCTCGGCCGCGTGCTGCTGGGTCATCGACGTCCTTCCCGGGCGGCGCGCGCCGCCTCGTACACCTCGAGCGTACGGTCCACGGTCGCCTCCCACCCGAAGGACGAGGCGTGCTCGACCGCCTTGCGGCCCATGGCGTCGGCCAGGCCGGGATCGGTGACGAGCCGCTCGAGCGCGTCGGCCCAGTCGGCCGGGTCGTGGCCGTCGACGAGCAGCCCGCTGACCTCGTCGGCGACCGCGGTGGGCAGACCCCCGACGCGGGCGGCGACCACGGGCGTGCCACAGGCCTGGGCCTCGATCGCGACGAGGCCGAACGACTCGTTGTACGACGGGACGCAGACCGCGGTGGCGGCGGCGTACCAGTCGGCCAGCACGTCCTGGCGCACCGGCGGCTCGAACCGCACGACGTCGTCCAGGCCCAGCTCGCGCGACAGGTCGGCGAGCGCGTCCGGGGCGTCCAGGCCCGAGCCCGACGCTCCCCCGACGACCGGGACGACCAGGCGCTCGCGCAGCGACGGGTCGCGCTCCAGCAGCACCGCGACGGCACGCAGCAGCACGTCCGGCGCCTTGAGCGGCTGGATGCGTCCGGCGAACAGGAGCACGACGGCGTCGTCAACCAGGCCCAGCGCGGTGCGCGCGGTCTCGGACCGGTCGGCGCGGAAGACGTCGAGGTCGACGCCGGGGTGCACGACCACGACCTGGGCCGGGTCGGCCTCGTAGAGACCGACGAGCTCGGCGGCCTCCTCCTCGGTGTTGGCCACGAGCCGGTCGGCGAGCCGGACGATCTCCTCCTCGCCGCGCACGCGACCGATCGGCTCGGGGGCGTCGCCCTCGGCGAGCCGGGCGTTCTTGACCTTGGCCATCGTGTGCATCGTGTGCACCAGCGGCACCGACCAGCGCTCCGCGGCGACCGTGCCCACCTGGCCGGACAGCCAGTAGTGCGAGTGGACGACGTCGAACGTGCCCGGCCCGTTCTCGACCTCGGCGCGCAGCACGTCACGCACGAACGAGCACATCTGCGCCGGCAGGTCGTTCTTCGTCAGGCCCTCGAACGGCCCCGCGGCGACGTGGTGGACGCGGACCCCCTCGAAGGCGTCGTGGACCTCGGGCTGGCTGGACGACGTGGCGCGCGTGAAGATGTCGACCTCCACGCCGCGCGCGGCGAGCCGTCGGGACAGCTCGAGCACGTACACGTTCATGCCGCCGGCGTCCCCGTCCCCCGGCTGCTCCAGCGGGGAGGTGTGCGCCGAGAGCATCGCGACCCGTCGGATCATCAGCACCTCGCCTTCGGCCTCCCATCATCCCACCGCGTCCCACCTCGGCACGGCGAGGGCGTCTGGGAGCATGAGCCCATGAGCACCCGCACCGCCGTCGTCACCGGCGCCAGCAGCGGCATCGGCGCCGCGACCGCCCGCGCCCTGGCCGGGGACGGCTTCCACGTCTACTGCGCCGCGCGCCGTCAGGAGCGCGTCGAGGCGCTCGCCACCGAGATCGGCGGCACCGCCGTCGTCTGCGACGTCACCGATCCCACGTCGGTCGCCGCGCTGGCCGAGCAGGTCGGCCCGCGGCTGGACGTCCTGGTCAACAACGCCGGTGGCGCGATCGGCCTGGACCCGGTCGCCAAGGCCGACCCGCAGGCGTGGCGCGACATGTACGAGAGCAACGTCATCGGCACGCTGCAGGTCACCCAGGCCCTGGTCGACGCCCTCGTGGCGTCGGGCGCGGGACTGCTGGTGAACGTCGGCTCGACGGCGGGCTTCACCGCCTACGAGGGGGGCGGCGGCTACACGGCGGCCAAGCACGCGGTGAAGGTCATGACCGAGACGCTGCGGCTGGAGCTCAACGGCCTGCCGGTGCGGGTCACCGAGATCGCGCCGGGCATGGTGCGCACCGACGAGTTCGCGCTCAACCGCTTCGGCGGCGACGCGGCCGCCGCCGGCAAGGTCTACGAGGGCGTCGCCGAGCCGCTCGTCGCCGAGGACGTCGCCGAGGCGATCCGCTGGGTGGCGTCGCTGCCCGCCCACGTGGACGTCGACAAGCTGGTCATCAAGCCGGTCGCCCAGGCCGCGCAGCACAAGGTGCACCGCACCTCCCTCGACTGAGCCTCACCCCGGTGGGGCGTCCGCCGCGATGTGTGGAGGAATGAACCTGTTCTCCGGCTAGACAGGTCGATTCCTTCACACTTCGCGGCGGCGCTAGGCCTGGGTGAGCTCGTCGCGGAGGACGCGCTTGAGCAGCTTGCCCGACTGGTTGCGCGGCAGCTCGGGCACGAGGTGGACGCGCTTGGGGATCTTGTAGCCGGCCAGGTGCTGCTTGGCGTGGGCGACGAGCTCGGCCTCGGTCACGTCCGCCTTGGTGACGACGACGGCGGTGACCGCCTCGATCCAGCGCTCGTCCGGGGTGCCGATCACGGCCACCTCCGCGACCGCCGGATGCGTGTAGAGGACGTCCTCGACCTCGCGCGACGCGACCAGCACGCCGCCGGTGTTGATGACGTCCTTGATCCGGTCGACGACGGCGAGGAAGCCCTGCTCGTCCTGCACGACGAGGTCGCCGGAGTGGAACCAGTCGCCGGTGAACGCCTCGGCCGTCTCGTCGGGCTTGTCCCAGTAGCCCGCGCACAGCTGGGGCGAGCGGTAGACGACCTCGCCGGGCGTGCCCGGCGGGACGTCGTGCCCGTCGGCGTCAACGACCCGCGTCTCGACGAACAGCACCGGACGTCCGGCCGAGTCGGGACGCTCGGCGTGCTCCTCGGGACGCAGCACGGTGGCCAGCGGACCGATCTCGGACTGGCCGAAGCAGTTGTAGAAGCCCAGACCGGGCAGGGCGTCCTGCAGCCGCTTCAGCACGGGCGTGGGCATGATCGAGGCCCCGTAGTACGCCTTGCGCAGGCTGGACAGGTCGCGCGTGCCGAAGTCGTCGTGGTTGGCCAGCGGAACCCAGACCGTCGGGGCCAGGAAGAGCGAGCCGATGCTCCGCTCCTCGACCAGCGCCAGCACCTCGGGCACCACCGGCGCCTCGACCAGGTGGTTCGTCGCGCCGATGGCCAGGTACGGCACGAGGAACACGTGCATGCCGGCCGAGTGGTAGAGCGGCATCGCGTGCAGCGGCTCGTCGCCGGGGGCGAAGTCCAGGGCGGTGATGCTCGACAGGTACTCGTGGACGAGCGCGCGGTGGGTCATCATCGCGCCCTTGGGCTTGGACGTGGTGCCGGACGTGTAGAGCAGCTGCACCAGGTCCGTGTCGGCCACGTCGACGTCCAGCTCGGGCACGTCGCCGGCGCCCACCTGCTCGAGCAACGAGCCGTCCTCGTCGCGCAGCGCGAGGACGTGGTCGAGCGTCAGGCCGGCACCCTCGAGCGTCGGTCGCAGGGCCGGGTCGAGCAGCACCGCCCGCGCGCCGGACTGCTGCACCAGGTAGGCCAGCTCCTCCCCCGTCAGCGCGAAGTTGACCGGCACGTGCACGAGCCCGGCGCGGGCGCAGCCGAGGAAGGCGAGCAGGTAGGCGTCGGAGTTCTTGCCGTAGGCGGCGACCCGGTCGCCGCGCTCGAGCCCGAGGTCGAGCAGCAGCCGCGCGGTGCGGCTGACCGCGGCGTCGAGCTCGGCGTACGTCCAGGCGCGGTCCTGGAAGTGCAGCGCGGTGCGGTCCGGGGTGCGGCGGGCGCTGCGCCGGACGAGGCCGTCGACGGTGCTGGAGCGAGGATCGGTCATGGACGCATGCTAGGACGTCCTAGTATCACTGCGGGAGCCTCGCGCTCCCACCCGGCGCCCGCCCGCGCCGACCGTCCGCCGAGAGGAGCCCGCATGCCCGCCGACCGGCTCATGCCCACCCCCGAGTCCGCCGACCTGGTCGAGCTGACCCGCAGCATCGTCGACAAGGAGCTGCGTCCGCGTGTCGACGAGGCCGAGCGCAGCCACACCTTCCCGCGCGACGTCTTCCGCACGCTCGGCCGCGCCGGACTGCTCGGCCTGCCCTACCCCGAGGAGGTCGGCGGCGCCGGCCAGCCCTACGAGGTCTACCTGCAGGTGGTCGAGGAGATCGCCACCGCGTGGGCCGCCGTGGGCGTCGGCACGAGCGTGCACGCGCTGTCGAGCTTCCCGCTGTTCACCGCCGGCACCCCGGAGCAGCAGGAGCGGTGGCTGCCCGACATGCTCGGCGGCGACCAGCTCGGCGCGTACTGCCTGTCCGAGGCGCACGCGGGCTCGGACCCGGCCGCGATGCGCACCCGCGCCGTCCGCGACGGCGACGAGTACGTGCTCAACGGCGCCAAGGCCTGGACCACCCACGGCGGCGAGGCCGACTTCTACACCGTCATGGCCCGCACGTCCGACGACGGCGGCCGCGGCATCAGCTGCTTCCTCGTGCCCGCGGACGCCGAGGGGCTCAGCGCCGACGTGCCCGAGGACAAGATGGGCCTCATGTCGTCCACGACGGCCACCATGCTGCTCGACGACGTGCGGGTGCCGCTCGAGCGCCGCGTGGGCGAGGAGGGCCAGGGCCTGTCGATCGCGCTCGCCGGCCTGGACGCCGGACGGCTCGGCATCGCCGCCGTCGCCACCGGCGTGGCCCAGGGCGCGCTCGACCTGGCCGTCCGCTACGCGAAGGAGCGCGAGGCCTTCGGCAAGGCGATCATCGACCACCAGGGGCTGGCCTTCGTGCTGGCCGACATGGCTGCCGCCGTCGAGTCCGCCCGCGCCACGTACCTGCACGCCGCCCGGCTCAAGGACGCCGGACGGCCCTACGGCCGGCAGGCGTCCGTGGCCAAGCTGGTCGCCACCGACAACGCGATGAAGGTGACGACCGACGCCGTCCAGGTGCTCGGCGGCGCCGGCTACACGAAGGACTTCCCGGCCGAGCGCTACATGCGCGAGACGAAGGTCATGCAGATCTTCGAGGGCACCAACCAGATCCAGCGACTCGTCATCAGCCGCCACCTGGCGCGCTGACCACCCCGACAGGAGAGACATGCAGCTCACCGGCAACGCCGCCATCGTCACGGGCGGGGCCTCGGGCCTCGGCGCCGCCACCGCCCGCGCCTTCGCCGAGAAGGGCGCGCACGTGTTCGCGCTCGACCTGCCCGGATCGATCGCGGACGCCCCGCAGGTCGACGGCGTCACCTACCTGGCTGCCGACGTGACGAGCGAGGAGGAGGTGCGTGCCGCCGTGGCGACCGCCGCCGAGGCCGCTCCGCTGCGCGTGGCCGTGAGCTGCGCCGGCATCGGGCCGTCCGCCCGCATCCTCGGCAAGCGCGGCACGCACGACCTCTCGCTGTATCGCAAGGTCGTCGAGATCAACCTGGTCGGCACGTTCACCGTCATGACGCTGGCGGCGGAGAAGATCGCCGAGACCGAGCCGCTCGAGGACGGTCAGCGCGGCGTCGTGGTCAACACGGCCTCGATCGCGGCGTTCGACGGCCAGGTCGGCCAGGCCGCTTACGCGTCGTCCAAGGGCGGCGTCGTCGGCCTGACCCTGCCGGCCGCGCGCGACCTCGCGCAGCACGGCATCCGGGTCAACACCATCGCCCCGGGCATCGTCGAGACGCCCATGCTGGCCACCGTCTCGGACGAGTTCCGCGCCGGGCTCGCCGCCGGCGTGCCGTTCCCGCAGCGCCTCGCCCGTCCCGAGGAGTACGCCCAGCTGGCGACGTTCCTGGTCGAGCACGACTACCTCAACGGCGAGGTCGTGCGCATGGACGGCGCCCTGCGCATGCCCCCGCGCTGACCTTGTCCCCACGCAGCGGGCCCGCGACCTCCCGGAGGTCGCGGGCCCGCTGCCGTGCGGGGCGAGCCGTGCCCGCGTGACGGCGCGTCCCGGCCGAGCGCGACCCGGCCGGGCTGGGAGCCGTTCGGTACCGTTGCGGCAAGTCAACCAGTTGTGCGGAGGCCGCCCGTGGAGTTCCTGACCCTGCTCGTCGCACTCCTGGTCGGCACGGTCGTCCTCGTCGGGGTCGCGGAGCGCGCCCGCCTGCCGTACCCGATCCTCATGCTGCTGTTCGCGGCGCTCGTGGCCTTCGTGCCGGGCATCCCGGAGATCCACGTCGAGCCGGAGCTCATCCTGCCGCTCTTCCTGCCGCCGCTGCTGTTCGCCGCGGCGCAGCGCAGCTCGTGGTCGACCTTCCGGATGCGCTGGCGGACGCTGATCCTGCTCGCCGTCGCCCTCGTCGTCGTCAGCGCGCTCGCCGTCGCCGGCACCACGATGCTCGTGGTCGGCTCGATGACCCTGCCGGCCGCGCTCATGCTGGGCGCCCTGGTCTCCCCGCCGGACCCGGTCGCCGTCGAGGCCGTCGCCGGCAAGGTCGGCATGCGCCGGCGGCTGGTGACGACGCTGCAGACCGAGGGCCTGTTCAACGACGCGATGGCGATCGTGCTGTTCCAGGCGGCGCTCTCGGCGACCGTGGCCGGTGGCGACCTCACCGCCGGCGACCTCGCCCTCTCCTTCGTCGTCGGCTCGGCCGGCGCGGCCCTGCTCGGCTACGTCGTGGCCGCGATCGTCGCCTGGGTCGCGGCTGCGGTGCCGAGCCTGGTGGCGCACAGCGCGGCCACGCTCGTCGCGCCGTACGCGGTGTACCTGGCCGCCGAGGAGGCGCACCTGTCGGGCGTCGTCGCGGTCGTCGTCACGGCCCTGGAGATCGGACGGCGGGCGCGTCCGCAGGACTCCGAGGAGCGCCTCACGCGGCGCGCCTTCTGGGACGTCGTGGAGCTGCTGACCACGGGCGTCGCGTTCGGCCTGGTCGGCATGGAGATGCGCTACATCATCGCCGACGAGGGCCGCGAGATCGCCCGCTTCATCCCGGGCGTCGTGGCGGTGTGCGTCGTCGCGGTCGTCGTCCGGCTGCTGTGGATGCTGGGCATGCACGCGGTCGCCCGGCGCGAGGGCACCCCGCTGCTCGCACCCGCGTCGCTCAAGGAGGTGCTGGTGCTGACCTGGTGCGGCATGCGCGGCCTGGCGACGCTCGCGCTCGCGCTGGCCCTGCCGGTGACGCTGGACGACGGGTCGGCCTTCGAGCAGCGCAACTTCATCATCACCTGCGCCGCGGCGGTGCTGCTGGTGACGCTGGTGGTGCCCGGCCTGACCCTCCCGGCCCTCATGCGCTGGCTGGCCCTGCCGACGGGCGAGGCCGAGGAGCGCAAGGCCGAGCAGGCGCTGGCCCGGCGCGCGCAGAAGGCGGCGCTCGAGACCCTGCGCTCGCACTCGTCCGCGACGACGCTGACCGCCGAGCAGCGCCGCGCGATCGGCCGCCGATTGTCCGGCCTGGAGCGGATCCTCGACGCGGCCGCCGACGACGTGGACGAGCTGCACCGGTCCGCCCGGGAGGCCCGGTCGACCATGCAGGCGGTGGAGAAGGTCGCGCTGGACGCTGCCCGCACCGAGATCCTGCTGGCCCGCAACGAGGTGGGCACCGACCCCGAGGTGGTCGACCACCTGCTGCGCCGGCTCGACCTGCGCACGGTGCTTCTGGACCGCTAGGACGCACGAGGGCCCCCACCGCACGCGGTGGGGGCCCTCGTCTCGTGGTCGAGCGTCAGTGCATGACGATCGGCGCCTTGACGGCGTCGTCGTCGAGGCCCGCCTCGCGCTTGCGCGGCAGGAACGCCACGGGGATGAGCGTGAGGACGAGGATGATCGTCGCGACCCAGTAGGTGGTCGAGAACGCGTCCGCCCACTCGCTGAACCCGGTCGGGAGGAACGAGTCGCCGAGCTGGCGCGCCACCTCGAGCGCACCGGCCGGAGGCTCCTCGCCCTGGGCCTGCGCCTGGAGCGTCGCACCGAGCGCGGACGCCGCGTCGGACGCCTTGATCTGGTTGGTCAGCACGACGGTCATCAGCGCGACGCCGATCGAGCTGCCGACCTGCTGGATCACGTTGATCAGCGTCGAGCCGCGCGCCACCTCGTGCGCGCCGAGGGTGCGCAGCGCGGAGGTGAAGATCGGCATCATGGTCGCGCCCATGCCCAGGCCCATGACGAACAGCCAAGCCATGACCTGGATGTACGGCGTGTCGACCTCGGCGCTCTGCGTGAGGCCGAACATGCCCACGATGATGCCCACGAAGCCGAACGGCACGATGCGTCCGACCGGCAGGCGGTCGGCCAGCGTGCCGGCGATCGGCATCGTCAGCATCGCGCCGATGCCCTGCGGGGCCACGAGCAGGCCGGCCTTGAGCACCGACTCGCCGCGGATCTGCTGGAAGTAGGTCGGGACGAGCAGCAGGGCGCCGAAGAAGGCCAGCGTGAACAGGAACATCACGATGGTGGCCAGCGTCAGGTTGCGGTCCTTGAACAGGCGCAGGTCGAGCAGCGGGTGCTTCGGCTTGAACGAGTAGAAGACGAACGCGACGATCAGCGCCAGGCCGACCAGACCGGGCAGCAGCACCTTGGTGGACGCCACGGTGCCGGTCTCGGGGATCGAGGAGACGCCGTAGAGGAACAGCGCCAGGCCGGGCGACATGAGCAGCACGCCGACCAGGTCGAAGGACTCGCTCGGCTCGGTGTCGTCCTGGGGCAGGATCATGAACGCGTAGACCAGGGCGATGATGCCGATCGGCAGGTTGATCAGGAACACCCAGTGCCACGAGGCGGCGTCGATCAGCCAGCCGCCGAGGATCGGGCCCATGATCGGGCCGAGCAGCATCGGGATGCCCAGGATGGCCATCAGCCGGCCCATGCGGTGCGGGCCCGCGGCGCGGGTCATGATCGTCATGCCCAGGGGCATCAGCATGCCGCCGCCCAGGCCCTGGATGACGCGGAAGGCGACCAGCGACTCGATGCTCCAGGCCGTGGCGCAGGCCGCCGAGCCGAGCGTGAACAGCGCGAGCGCCGTGATGTAGAGGCGCTTGGTGCCGAAGCGGTCGGCCGCCCAGCCGGTCAGCGGGATGACCGCCGCGAGGGCCAGCGTGTAGCCGGTGACGGTCCACGCGACCGTGGACAGCTCGGAGACCCCGAACTCCTCCTGGAACGTCGGCAGGGCGACGTTCACCACGGTGATGTCGAGGATGGACATGATGGCGCCGAGCACGACGACGCCGGCCACCTTGAGGATGTCGGGAGTGATCTTGTCGTCGTCGGCTGCGTTCACAGCGGGGTTGGTCATAGGCACGTCCTGGTGAGGCTCGGTCTGTCCCGCGATGGTGACCGCGGGCGCGTCAGGCTACTGCAGGGCACTGACAGGGCGGTGAACATCGGTGAACGCCGAGGTATTCCCGGGCCTGCGCCCCACGCGCACGCGGCGGCATCCCGTAGACTTGATCCGGCCCGCAGTCGCGGAACCCACTCCCCACGCAAGGACGTCCCACCCGCATGCCCACTCGCTCCGACCTGCGCAACGTCGCGATCGTCGCCCACGTCGACCACGGCAAGACCACGCTCGTCGACGCCATGCTCCAGCAGCAGGGCGCCTACCAGTCCCACCAGGAAGTGACCGAGCGGGTCATGGACTCCGGCGACCTGGAGCGCGAGAAGGGCATCACGATCCTCGCGAAGAACACCGCCGTGCGCTACGAGGGCCCCGGCTCCGACGGCGGCGTCACCATCAACATCATCGACACCCCCGGCCACGCCGACTTCGGTGGCGAGGTCGAGCGCGGCCTGTCGATGGTCGACGCGGTCGTCCTGCTCGTCGACGCCTCCGAGGGCCCGCTGCCGCAGACCCGCTTCGTGCTGCGCAAGGCGCTCGCCGCGAAGATGCCGGTCATCCTGGTCGTCAACAAGGTCGACCGTCCCGACGCCCGCATCGCCGAGGTCGTCGACGAGACCTACGACCTGTTCCTGGACCTGCTCGGCGACGAGGCCAGCGACGACGCGCTCGACTTCCCCGTCGTCTACGCCTCGGGCAAGGCCGGCCGCGCCTCGATCGAGAAGCCCGAGGACGGCACGCTGCCCGAGAACGACAACCTCGAGCCGCTGTTCAAGACGATCCTCGACCACGTCCCGGCCCCCGAGTACACCGAGGGCGCGCCGCTGCAGGCGCACGTCACCAACCTCGACTCCTCGCCGTTCCTCGGCCGTCTGGCGCTCGTCCGCGTCGAGCAGGGCGAGCTGCGCAAGGGCCAGCAGGTCGCGTGGATGAAGCGCGACGGCTCGGTGCAGAACGTCAAGATCACCGAGCTGCTCATCACCGAGGCGCTCGAGCGCAAGCCCGGCGAGCAGGCCGGCCCCGGCGACATCGTCGCCGTCGCCGGCATGGCCGACATCATGATCGGCGAGACGCTGGCCGACCCGGAGAACCCGGTCGCGCTGCCGCTCATCCACGTCGACGAGCCGGCGATCTCGATGACGATCGGCACGAACACGTCCCCGCTGTCCGGTCGCGAGAAGGGCACCAAGGTCACCGCCCGCCTGGTCAAGGACCGCCTCGACTCCGAGCTCATCGGCAACGTGTCGCTGCGCGTCCTGCCGACCGACCGTCCGGACGCCTGGGAGGTCCAGGGTCGTGGCGAGCTCGCGCTGGCCATCCTGGTCGAGCAGATGCGCCGCGAGGGCTACGAGCTGACCGTCGGCAAGCCGCAGGTCGTCACCAAGCAGATCGACGGCAAGCTGCACGAGCCGATCGAGCGCCTGACGATCGACGCCCCCGAGGAGTACCTGGGCGCGATCACGCAGCTGCTGGCCGTCCGCAAGGGCCGCATGGAGCAGATGGTGAACCACGGCACCGGCTGGGTCCGCATGGAGTTCGTCGTCCCGTCGCGCGGCCTCATCGGCTTCCGCACCGAGTTCCTCACCGACACGCACGGCACCGGCATGGCGCACCACGTGTTCGAGGGCTACGAGCCGTGGTTCGGCGAGATCAACACGCGTCCGAGCGGCTCGCTCGTCGCCGACCGCGCCGGTGCGGCCACCGCGTACGCGATGACCAGCCTGCAGGAGCGCGGCACGATGTTCGTCGAGCCGACCACCGAGGTGTACGAGGGCATGATCGTCGGCGAGAACAGCCGCGACGACGACATGAACGTCAACATCACCAAGGAGAAGAAGCAGACCAACATCCGCTCGGCGACGTCGGACAACTTCGAGAAGCTGATCCCGCCGAAGAAGCTGTCGCTCGAGCAGTGCCTGGAGTTCTGCCGCGAGGACGAGTGCGTCGAGGTCACGCCGACCGCCGTGCGCATCCGCAAGGTCGTGCTGGACGCCGGAGAGCGCGCCCGCACCGCCCGCAAGCGCTGAGCCTGCTCCTCACGCGAGCCCGCCGGTCCCCGATGGGGATCGGCGGGCTCGTGCGTTGGGGGGCTGAAGGGTGGTGGCGCTTGGGCGGTGACTTAGCGTCCAACGACTCGTCGCAACGGTGAGGCAGCGTCCACGACGTGGCCGCCGGTGGACGCTAGGTCACCGGCCCACGGGACTCGCGCAGACACCGGACTGAACAGGCGCCACCAGCGGACACCGAACTGCGGCGGTGGCCCGTCGTACCCGTTGTCCCGCAGCAGAGCGTGGACGCGGAGCACGAGCGCCCGCGGGTGCTGCAGCATCTCGTGCGTGACTTGCAGGTACGTCCAGCCTCGGGCGCGGAGGTCCGCGTAGCGGGCCAGGTCGCGTCGCCACTGCGCCGGGTCGTGCAGGTGCTGTCGACCCTCGTACTCCAGCAGCAGGTTCCACGGCGCCAGGACGAGGTCGGACCGCGCCACGACCCGGTCGTCCTCCACGAGGTCGACGTTCGGGACGGGCACGGGAAGCCCGGCGGCGGCCACCACCAGTCGCAGCCGCGACTCCGGCAGGGACGCGCTGCGACCGTCGAGGGCAGGGACGATCGCGCGTGACTCGGCCGCACCGGGACGCCACGGATGGACGCGGGCGATCTCTGAGATCTCGGTCAGGGTCAGGTGCCCACGGTGCAGCAACCACTCACCTCGCGCCAGGACGTCGATCATCCGTCCCGTCGACACGGTCTGGACGAACGCGGCTGCCGGGGTGACGCCGTCGTCGTCGCACGGGGGCATGGCCTTTGTGCGGTGGAGGACGATGCCGTCCAGGTCGAGGTGGAGCTCGCCCTGGACGGTGAGGTGCACGGGTGCCACGGGGCCGACCGGAAGGCCGAGAAGCCGCAGCCGCGAGCCGTGGCTGATCCGCGCTCGAGCCGGCATCGCCATGACCGCCGCGCGGAGGACGTCCCGCTCGCTCATGGGATGATCGGCCGCCACCCAGACCCGCGGATGGAGACGACGGAATCGGCGTCCGCGCAGGACCTTCTCGCTGACCTCCAGCTCGCGTGCACGACGAGAGGTGAACGGGCCGTGCAGGAGCTCAGGAGGCACAGGACGCGGCGCTGGCATGTCACCAGGTCAGCATCGCGTCCGTGGCCGGGGCAGAAGCCGGACATCGCCTGTGGAATCCCGCGGTGGCCGGTCCGACGGTGGACGCTTTGCAACGGTTGGACACGTGGGCGGTGACCTAGCGTCCACCATGGACGGCAGCGTGGACGCTTGCTCACCGCCCGCCCGGGACGGTGGACGCTAGCTCACCGCCCCGACTCGCGGCGTGCCCTCAGGCGAGGAGGGCGGCGGTCGTGGTGATCGTCAGCTGGGGCGGGAACATCGCCATCGCGTCGAGGGCGCGCTGGTGGTCGGCCGGGGTCACGCCGGCGCAGGCGTCGGACGCGACCCGCACCCAGCAGCCGGCGTCGGCCGCGGCCAGGGCCGTCGTGATGACGCAGCAGTCGGTCGAGACGCCGCACAGGTCGAGCCGGCGCGAGCCGCCGGTGGCCGCGAGCAGCTCCGGGCCCCACTTGCCGAACGTCGGCGCGTCCACCACCGGGACGCCCGTCGCCGGGGCCAGCACGTCGACGACCTCCCACAACGGGGCCGCGGACGGCTCCAGGGCGAACGGCCAGTCGCGGTAGTAGTCGACCCACGCTCCCTGCGGCTCGGCCGGCGCCACGAAGCGGGTCATCACCACGCGTCCCTCGTAGGCGTCGACCAGCGCGCGGACGTTCGGGACGATCGCGTCGAAGTCGGCGCCCATCCCCCACGGGCTCGCCTCGGCGTCGGCGAACACGCGCTGCATGTCGACGACGACGAGCCAGGGATCGCTCACGCGACCCGCTCCTCCTGGCGGCGCACCGCGCGACGCTCGAGCAGCAGGTAGCCGAGGAAGCCGATCACGAGCGCCACGAGGACGCCGAGGCTCGCGAAGGCCCAGTCGCCCTCCTTGCCGCCCAGGACGCCCATGAAGTAGCCCTGCCAGTCCAGCCATCCGGCGTAGGTGTTGGTCACCAGCCCCCAGCCGACGACGGTGCCGACGACGAGCGTGCCGATCGCGCCCCAGCGGAACGCGCCGTAGCGCCCGGCCGGGTCGAACAGCGCGAGGTCGTCGAAGTCGCGCCGGCGCAGCAGCAGGTCGGCCAGCATGATGCCCGCCCAGGCTGCGATCGGGACGCCCAGCGTGATGAGGAAGCCCTGGAACTGGTCGAAGAAGCTCCCGGTCGCCACGAACAGCACCAGCACCGAGCCGATCACCATGATCACGCCGTCGATGGCGGCGGCGACCGGCCGCGAGACCGGCAGACCGAGGCTGAGCAGCGACAGGCCGGACGAGTAGATGTCGAGCAGCGCGCCGGCGACGAGCCCGAGCACGGCCACGACGACGAAGGGGATCAGGAACCACGTGGGCAGCAGCGTCGCGAGCGCCCCGATGGGGTTGGCCCCGATCGCGTCCTTGAGCGCGGGGTCCGAGCCGGCGAGCAGGAGGCCGAAGAGGATGAGCACGAGCGGCGCGGCGGAGAGCCCCAGCGCCGTCCACCCGGCCACGCCTGCGCCCGACGAGCTGCGCGGGAGGTAGCGGGAGTAGTCCGCCGCCGCGTTGACCCAGCCGAGACCGGTCGCGGTCATCATGAGGATGACGACGCCCACGACTGCGGGGAAGCCGCCGTTCGAGAGGGACGTCACCGCGTCCAGGTCGACCGTGTCGATCACCAGCACCACGTAGATGACGGTCAGGATGATGCCGACGTAGGTGATGAAGGTCTGGATGCGCATCACGGCGTCGTAGCCGAGCACGCCGCCGGCGATCACCAGCGCCACCACGACGGCGAGCGCCACGGCCTTGGTCGCGTCGCCGCCACCCCAGCCGAGCTCCTCGAACACGGTGCCGGTGGCGAGCGCGGCGAGCGAGACCAGGACGATCTCCCAGCCGACGCTGAGCAGCCACGAGACGGCCGCAGGCAGCTTGTTGCCCGTGACGCCGAACGACGCGCGCGACAGGACGAGCGTCGGCGCGGAGCCCCGCTTGCCGGCGATCGCGATCAGGCCCGCGAGCACGCCCGATCCGACGACGCCCACGATCGCGGCCAGGACGACCTGCCACCAGCTGACCCCGTAGTCGAGCGCGAACGAGCCGTAGCTGACCCCGAAGACCGAGATGGACGCCGCGGTCCAGGGCCAGAACAGGTCGCGGGGCGTGCCCTTGCGCTCGTCCTCGGCGATGACGTTGGTGCCGTTGAGCTCGACGCGGGTCGGCTCGAGCGGCTGCTCGGGGTGGGTCATGGGTTCTCCTCGGGGGAAGGCTGCGCCTCATCCTGTCGTGTCGCGAGCGCCGCGTCGATCACCGACGCCACCGGCGACGTCGCGGGTCCGCGTCGGGTCACCGCGATGGCGGCGGCGACGTTCGCGCGGCGCACCGCGTCGTCGAGGCCGAGGCCACGGGCGAGCCCGGCCATGGCGACGCCGGTGTGTGCGTCGCCGGCGCCGGTGGTGTCGACGGCGTCCACCGGGTGCGCCGCGTGGTGTCGCAGTCCGGACGCGTCGCGGACGTGGGTGCCGGAGGCCCCGTCGCGCAGCACGACCGCTCCCCCGCCGGCGATCCGGCCGAGCAGCGCCGCGGACGCGTCGCCGGGGTCGGACGCGCCGGTCAGCACGCGCGCCTCGCGGGCGTTGAGCGACAGCAGCCAGGTGCGGCGCAGGACGCGCTCGAGCAGGCCGGGGTCGAGGTCGGCCACGAGGGACGCCGGATCGAGCACGAGCCGTGCGGACGCCGGAAGCTGCTCGACCCAGCCGACGAGGGACGCGCTGGCGGGCACCGCGAGCGTGTATCCGCTGAGGTAGACCAGGTCGTCGGGACGCAGCGCGACCGACGCGAGGTGGTCGGCGTCCAGGTGCGTCTCGGCGCCGAAGGACGTCACGAACGTCCGCTCCCCCGACCCGTCGACGAGCACGACGCAGTAGCCGCTGTCCTGGTCCGGCAACGGGTCGAGCGCCGCCCTGACGCCCTCGGCGGCCAGGCCGGCCGCGACGACGTCGCCGAACGGACCGGTGCCGCGCAGCCCCGCCCACAGCACGTCCACGCCGTCCCGCGCCGCGGCCGTCAGCACGTTGAAGCCGCCGCCCGCCGTGATCGTGGACGTCGTGGCGAGTACGTCGCCACCGTGCTCAGGCAGGTGGGGCACGTCCATGACGACGTCGGCGATGACGGCGCCCACGTGGACCAGTCGGCTCACGGACGTGCCTCCCGCAGGGCCAGCAGGTCGCCGGCGACGGAAGCCAGGTCGAGCCCGTTCACCTCGGTCACGACGGCTACCGCGTCCGCAGGCCAGGCGCCCACGCCGTGCACCGAGCCCAGCACGGCGCCGAGGATCGCGGCGATGGTGTCGGTGTCGCCGCCCACCGAGGCGGCCAGGCACAGCGCGGCCCAGGGGTCGGGCTCGGCGGCGGCGATGGCGAAGGCGGCGACGACGGACTCCTGCGCGGCCACGCTCGTGCCGACGACGGTGTCGAGCTCGTCGGCCCACCGCTCCTGCGGCAGCGCCGGCAGGTGACGGGTCGCCCAGGCGATGCGAGCCCCGACGTGACCGCCGGCCACCCAGCGTCCCCGCTCGGCACCGAGGTCGGCGGCCCGCGGAGCGAGCTCCAGGACGTCCGCGAGCGTGCCGCCGGCGACGCCGACGCTCACCGCAGCGGCCACCGCCGTGGCGGCGCTGAGCCCCAGCGAGGTCGCGTGCGTGACGAACGAGGCCGCGACGACAGTGTCCACGAGGGCGTCCAGCGGCTCGGCGGGCACGGCGATGCCGACCGGGGCGATGCGCATGGCGGCGCCGTTGGTGACGCCGTCGCGTCCGGCCTGCTCCGGGGGCTCGCCGGCCGAGATCCGCTCGACGGCCCGCTTCGTCGACGGACCCAGCAGGTCGAGCGAGCCACGCGCGGCCATGTTGCGCTCCCAGGCGAGCAGCTCGGCGGCCAGGACGTCCGCCCCGACCGTGCCGCCGCCATCGACCAGCAGCTGCGCGAGCAGCAGCGCCTGCTCGGTGTCGTCGGTGATGCGCCCGGCCGGCATGCCGGCGGCGATGCGCTGGTGCGGCCCTGCGGCCACGAGCCCGGTGATCGTCCCGTGGTCGGCCTCGATCTGCGCCCGGCTCATCGACTGCGTCGACATCCCGAGGGCGTCGCCCAGCGCCAGCCCGGTGAGGGCACCGAGGGCTCGGTCGTACGACGTCACGAGGCCATCGTCCCAGGACGCAGCGTGGTCAACACGCCTCGTCTGCCGGGCGGGCCCGGTACAGGGACGAGGCCACCCAGGCGACGCCGCGCACGACGCTCGCCAGCGCCCACAGCGCGAGGGAGCCGATGAAGATCACGGCACCGGTGAGCACCCACGGGTTCTTCGCGTCCGACTCGTCGTGCAGCCACTGTCCGAGGTCGATGCCGAGCACGAGGTCGAGCAGGTGCGCACCGATGATGAGGGTTCCCAGCGGGTACACGAGGGCACGCGAGACCGTGCGTGCACGAGAACCCCAGTGGGGCAGGGGACGGTCGCTCACCACGCCATCCTCCCAGCCCCGGCGACGCGGGTCAGCGGTTCACAGCACCCCCCGGGGGCGCAGCTGGACGCTGATGCGTCCGCCGACCGGCTTGGCCGTCTTGAGCACCGCGTGCTCCCACGTGCGCTGGCAGCTGCCGCCCATGACGACGAGGTCGCCGTGGCCGAGGGTGAATCCGATCTGCTCGCCGCCGCCGACCGGGCGCAGGCTGAGCCGCCGGTGCTCGCCGAGCGACATGATCGCCACCATCGTGTCAGTGCTCCGGCCGCGCCCGATGCGGTCGCCGTGCCAGGCGACGCTGTCACGCCCGTCGCGGTAGTAGCAGAGCCCGGCGGTGGCGAACGGCTCGCCGAGCTCGGGCAGGTAGTGCCGGGTCAGCGCCTCGCGGGCCTCGCCGATGACCGGGTGCGGCCAGGCGTCGCGCTCGCCGTAGAAGCACAGCAGCCGCGGCACGTCGACGACGCGGTCGTACATCTCGCGCTGCTCGGCGCGCCACGGCACCTGCTGCTGCAGGTGCAGGTAGAGCTCGTCGGCGCCCGAGACCCAGTCGCGCCGGACGTCGACCCACGCGCCACGGCTCAGCTCGGTGCGCTCGACCGTGCCACCGAGCTCGCCGAGCGTGGGCTCGGAGGCGGTGTCGAGCAGGGATCCCTGGAAGAACGCGTCCATGCTGCGAGCGTACGCCGGTTCGAACACATGTTCCAGCCCCTCACGTGCGGCACGATGGCCCCATGGACGAGTGGGACGCCATCTGGACCGAGGTCGACCGGCTGCTGGCCGGGGGCCACGAGGACGTGCCGGCGCTGACCGCGCACGTCGAGGCGGCGCAGGCGGCGCACGTCGTCGACCGCGAGCTGCGCGCCGAGGCGACGGCCCGCTGGCTCGTCGCCCTCGCGGACGCGTGCCGCCGGCTCACCGAGACGCACCCCGACTACGACCCCGACACCGAGATCGCCACGATGCGGATGATCGCCACCCGCTGGCTCCGGCCGGCGCGCATGGGTCCGCTGCCCGCGCGCTGAGCGCCGGACGCACGACCGCTCCCCGAGCCTGCGGAAGGGGACCCTTCGACAGGCTCAGGGAGCGGGTGGTCGCTCAGGGAGCGGGCGGTGCCGCTCAGAGGCGGGCGGTCTCGCTCCGCGGGACCTAGCGGACCGGCTCGGCGTCGGCCGTCCCGTCGGCGTCGACCGGCGTCGACTCGGAGACCTCGCCGTCCTCCTCCTCGAGCGGGGCGACGTACGTGACCTCCTCCAGCGCGGTGCTGTGGTCACCGGGCACCGAGTCGGCCGGCTCGACGACGAGCGCGAACTCGCCGTCGTGGTCCTCGACGCCGGTCGCCACCGCGTCCACGACAGCGGCGCGAGCCAGCTGCTGGTGGACGATGATCGGGTCGTGGCGCAGGTCCTTCCAGATGGCCAGGCACAGCGCCACCACGACGAGGGTGAACGGCAGTGACGCGACGATCGTGATCGCCTGCAGCCCGTTCAGCGCGTCCGCCTCACCCCCGCCGGCGACCAGCATGATCGCCGCGACGGCACCGGTCAGCACGCCCCAGAAGACGACGGTGACCTTGGACGGCGTCTCGCTGCCCCGCTCGCTCAGCGTGCCCATGACCAGCGACGCGGCGTCCGCGCCGGAGACGAAGAAGATCGCCACGAGCGCCATCACCAGCACGGCGGTGACGGACGCGGCCGGGTACTGCTCGAGCAGCGCGAACAGGCTCGTGTTCGAGTTCACCGAGCCGTCGTCGGCCACCAGGCCGCCGGTCGTGCGCTGGGCGTCGATCGCCGCTCCGCCGAAGATGGCGAACCAGACCAGGCTGACCAGCGTCGGGACGAGCAGCACACCCGTGACGAACTGACGGATGGTGCGACCGCGGCTGATGCGCGCGATGAACATGCCGACGAACGGCGTCCACGACATCCACCAGGCCCAGTAGAAGATCGTCCAGCCGCCCAGCCACTCCTCCATCTCCGAGCCGCTGGCGCCGGTGCGCGAGGCCATCTCGGTCATCTGGCCGGCGTACTCGCCGAGCGTCGTCGGCAGCAGGTTGAGGATCAGCAGGGTCGGGCCGGCCACGAAGACGAAGACGGCCAGCAGCAGAGCCAGCGCCATGTTCGTGTTGGACAGCCACTGGATGCCCTTCTCGACGCCCGAGACGGCCGAGGCGATGAAGGCGATGGTCAGGACGACGATGATGCCGACGAGCACGGGCTCGCCCACCTCGCCGACCCAGCCCTCGAACTGCATGCCGCCGGCGATCTGGAGGGCGCCGAGGCCCAGCGAGGCGGCCGAGCCGAACAGCGTGGCGAAGATGGCCAGGATGTCGACGACGCGGCCGAACCAGCCGTCGGACTTGCGGCCGAGCAGGGGCCAGAAGGCGGCGGAGAGCCGCTGCGAGCGTCCGGCGCGGTAGGTGCCGTAGGCGATGACCAGGCCGACGAGGGCGTACATCGCCCACGGGTGCAGGCCCCAGTGGAACATCGTGGTGGCCATCGCGGTGCGCAGCGCCTCGGTCGACTCGGCCTCGCTGGTGCCCGGCGGCGGGCTCACGAAGTGGGTGAGCGGCTCAGCCGCACCGAAGAACATCAGGCCGATGCCCATGCCGGCGCTGAACATCATGGCGATCCAGCTCAGCGTGCGGAACTGCGGCTGCTCGCCGTCACGGCCCAGCGGCACCTGGCCGTACTTGCTGGCCGCGATCCAGATGACGAAGACGACCAGGAACGAGGCGGTCAGGACGTAGAACCAGCCGGCGCCCTCGATGACCTTGCCCTGCAGGTCGGACGCGGTGGACGAGAGCCCGGCGCTGCTGACCAGTCCCCACACCACGAAGGCGATCGCGAAGAATCCGGTGACGGCGAAGACGACGGGGTCGATCCGGTCGCGCCACCCCCCGCCGGTGGGTGCTTCGGTCGTCGGGCGCGCGATGGCCATGTACGTCTCCTCGAGGTCGATTGCACGTCACACGTGCCATCGCGGGAAGACGGACGGCACGAGCCGTCGAGGGACGTTACGTCAACCTCGGCGGATGTGCGAATCGAGCGACGTCAGACGCGGCTGCCGCGCAGCTGCGCGAGGTACACCAGCGCGGCGACGGTGCCGAGCAGGTTGAGGATGGAGATCGGGTCCCAGATCAGCAGGTGCGCGACGAGCGCGATGATCAGGATGATCAGCCAGTTGCGCTTCGGCATCGAGTAGGAGAAGTCCGACTCCTTGCGCGCCACGCAGTCGATGAGGGCGAACGCCTTCACCGCGAACAGGATCAGCGCCAGCACCAGGGCGATGCCGCCCTGCACCTCGAAGAAGCTCACGGCGACACCCTACCGACCGGCCCGCTGGGGACGACGCTGCTGCGGCGACGCGGTCGCGCCGCCGCAGCACGTCACTCCCAGCGAGCGGTCACTCCTGGGCGTCGGGCTGCGCGGCCGGCGCGTTCTGCGACGGGGTGCGGGGACCCGCGACCGGGTTGGACTCGGACGCCTGCTTCGCGGCCTGACGCTTGGCCGCGGCCTCACGCGCCGCCGCCTCCTGCGCCGCGGTCTTCTTGACCGGCGCCTTCTTCGCGGCGGTCTTCTTGGCCGGGGCGGACGCGCTCGCGGCCTTCTTCGCCGGCGCCTTCTTGGCCGGCGCCTTCTTCGCGGACGGCGTCGAGCCGGACGCGCCGGCAGCCGGCTTGGCGTCGGCGGCCGCCGACTTCGCGCCGGCCGTCTTCTTCGCCGCACCGGTCTTCTTGGCGGTGCTCGACTTCTTGGCCGGGGCCTTCTTGGCCGAGGCCGTGGCGCCCGAGGCCGCCGGAGCCTTCGTGGCACCGGTGGCCGCCGGAGCGGCCTGGGCCGGCTCGGAGACCGGCGAGGCGGGCTCGCTCACGACCGAGCCCTCGCCCGTGCCGGTGGACGCGCCGCGCTTCGAGAGCCGCGCGACGACGGCCTGCGCCTCGCCGATCAGGGCGTTGGCCCGCTTCTGGGCGTCCTCGGCGAGGTCCTCGAGCCGGTCCTCCAGCTCGTCGCCAAGGGCGTCGGCCTTCTCGCGCAGGTCGGCGGCGGCCTGGCGCAGGTCGTCGGCCGACAGGTCGCGGGCCTTCTTGTCCAGGTCGGTGGCCAGCGCCGCGGCGCTGGTGCGCAGGTCGGCGGCGGCCTTGCGCAGGTCCTCCGCCTTGAGCCCGCGGGCGAGGGCGACGAGCTCGTCGGCCTTGGCGCCGAGGTCCTCGCCACGCTTGGCCAGGTCGGTGTAGGTGCTCAGCGCCTGGCTCTTCAGGCTCTGCGGCAGGGCGTCGACGACGCCGTCGACGAGTGCGCGCAGCTGGGCGTTGATGGTGTCGGTGATGCTCATGCTTCCTCCGTGTTGACGGCCTGGATCGCTTCGGACAGCTCCTCGTTGGAGCTGGCGTCCGCGCCGGTGAACGAGCGGTAGATCTCGAGCAGGACGCTCTTCTGGCGCTCGGTCAGCCGGGGGTCGAGGGCGATGGCGTCCTCGACCATGCGTGCGCCGCTGTCGTCGGCGTCGAGGATCCCCGCGCGGACGTACAGCGACTCGGCCGAGATGCGCAGCGCCTTCGCGATCTGCTGCAGGACCTCGGCGGACGGGCGACGCAGCCCGCGCTCGATCTGGCTGAGGTAGGGGTTGGAGACGTTCGCCTGCTCGGCCAGCTGGCGCAGCGAGAGCTGTGCCTGGCGCCGCTGGTCGCGGAGGTACTCCCCCAGACCTTCGACCGTGTGGTTGATCGACAGCTTCGCCATGCCTCCAGTGTGCTTGCAAAAGTTAGCGGATGCAAGCAGGGAGCATGCAAAGCTCAGAACGCGGGACGGATCTCCCCCACCGGGCGCCCGCCGCCGAGCACCTCGACGTGCCCCGGAAGACCGTCGGCGGCCTCCCCGTTCACCTCGAGCGCCCGGGCCAGGACGAGCGCCGCGGCGCGGTCGTTCCCGTCCTCGACCTTCAGCGCGTACGCGACACCGCTGGGCAGCCCGAGCACGTAGACCGCCTCGGCGCCGGACTTCGCGATCGCCCCGGGCAGCGCGGCCATGAACGCGGTCTCGCTGCGTCTCGTGCCGCTGAGGTAGCGAGGGTTCTGGAC
Source organism: Aeromicrobium massiliense JC14 (assembly GCF_000312105.1). Taxonomy (GTDB): domain Bacteria; phylum Actinomycetota; class Actinomycetes; order Propionibacteriales; family Nocardioidaceae; genus Aeromicrobium; species Aeromicrobium massiliense. The sequence continues at coordinate 1,235,277 of NZ_HE978636.1, read as the reverse complement.
GAGCGCGTCCACCAGCCGGCGCTCGAGCGTGCCCTCGGGGGCTCCGCTGATCGAGCCGATCGCGGCGGCGAGGCTCGTCAGGCTCGTGGCGAGCAGCGGGGCGCCGCAGCCGTCGACACCCACGACGCTCGGCGAGCCGCCGGTCAGCTCGGTGAAGGTCTCGGTGATCGTGCGCTGCAGCGGGTGCTCGGGATCGAGGTAGGTCGCGGTGTCCCAGCCGTTCTGCACGCAGGTGAGGAGCATGGCCGCGTGCTTGCCCGAGCAGTCCATGAGGATGCGCTCGCGCTCTCCGCCGGCGCGGATCCACGCCGCGTGGACCTTCGGGTCGAGCGGGTACGACGGCGGCGTCTGCAGCGCCGACTCGTCCAGCCCCGCCTGCGCCAGCACCTCGCGGACGCCCTCGAGGTGGACGTCCTCGCCGGAGTGGCTGGCCGACGCGAGCGCCAGCAGGCGTCCGTCGAGCGGGAGGCCGGCGCGCAGCATGCCCAGCGCCTGGATCGGCTTGTTCGCCGACCGCGGGAAGACGACGACGTCCGGGTCGCCGACCGACCAGGTGGCGGCGCCGCGCTCGACGCGGACGACGGCCCCCCGGTGGCGGCTCTCGACCAGTCCCGACCTCACGTACTCGGCGATGACGTCCATGCCGGTCACCCTAGGCAACCGGCCGGGCCGCCAGCGACGCGACCACGCCGGGCGGGCCGGTGTCGCGCCGCTACGCTGGGCCGGACCTCGAACCGGAAGGACCGCACGTGACCCTGGAGTCGTTCCACGCCGTGATCCCCGCGGGCGGCGCCGGCACCCGCCTGTGGCCGCTCTCGCGCACGACGCGGCCCAAGTTCCTGCTCGACCTGACCGGCAGCGGACGCTCGCTGCTGCAGCAGACCTGGGACCGCCTGACGACCTTCGTCGAGCCCGACCACGTGCACGTCGTCACGGGCGCCAAGCACGCCGAGGCCATCCGCGAGCAGCTGCCCGAGCTCACCCACCTGGTGATCGAGCCCGAGGGGCGCGACTCCATGCCGGCCATTGGCGTGGCGGCGGCGCTCATCCACCGCGACGACCCCGGCGCCGTCGTCGGCTCCTTCGCGGCCGACCACCTGATCCAGGACGTCGAGACGTTCGCCCGCGCCGTCGCCGAGGCCGACGCCGTCGCGCGCACGGGCAAGGTCGTCACCATCGGCATCGAGCCCACCGGCCCGTCCACCGCGTTCGGCTACATCGAGGCCGGCGACCCGCTCGGCCTGGACGCGGCCCCGCACGCGCTGGACGTCGTCGGCTTCGTCGAGAAGCCCGACGCCGACACCGCCGCCGCCTACCTGGCCACCGGCCGGTACCGCTGGAACGCCGGCATGTTCGTCGCCCGCACGGACGTCCTGCTCGACCACCTCGCCGAGCAGAAGCCCGCCCTGCGCGCCGGCCTGGACCGGCTCGTCGACGGCTACGACGGCACGCTCGACGCCGAGGTCTGGAGCTCGCTGGAGAAGGTCGCGATCGACCACGCGATCGCCGAGCCGGTCGCCGCAGCCGGCGGCGTCGCGGTCGTGCCCGGCGAGTTCGACTGGTTCGACATCGGCGACTTCGCCGCCCTGGCGACGCTGCCGCGGCCCGCGTCGTCCGCGCTCCTGGTCGACTCCGAGGACGCGCTCGTGCTGGCCGACCCGGGCAAGCCGGTCACCGTGCTGGGCATCCCCGGCGCGGTCGTGGTCGACACCGGCGACGCGCTGCTGGTCACGACGGCCGAGCACGCCCAGGCGGTCAAGCAGCTGCCCGGCGCCTGGGCCGAGCGCGGCCGGCCCGACCTGGTCTAGACCTCAGACCAGGTCGACCAGGCGCGACGTCGCCGGCAGGCTGGCCGGCTGGAACGCCTGGGCCACCTCGCCGAGCCCGCGCAGGCGCAGCTCGCCGTCGTCGGCGCCGGCGTGCACGGTGTCGCCGCGGCGCAGCCGCAGCTCCTGCCCGTGCTCGTTGCCGAGCACGACCTCGCCGCCGGTGCAGATCAGCAGCCGCTCGCCGGCGCCCGGCACCTCGACGCCGTCGGCGTCCGCGCCCGAGCACTGGGTGACGGCGAGCGCGAACTCGTCCGACCCGGGGCTGAGCAGGATGGTCGCGTGGTCGACCGGCTCGGGCGTCACCCGGGCCAGGCGTGAGAACCGGGTGGTCAGCGTGCTCACCAGGCCGGTCGGGTCGATGTGCTTGCTGGTGAGGCCGGCCCGCAGGACGTTGTCGGACTCGGCCATGATCTCCAGGCACATGCCGCTCAGGTGCGCGTGGATGATGCCGGCGTCGAGGAAGGCGGCCTCTCCCGGCTGGAGCGTCAGCCGGTTCAGCAGCAGCCCCACGACGACGCCGACGTCGCCGGGATAGTGCTCGGCGAGCTCGACGGCGGTGGCGAAGGCGCGCTTGACGTCGGTGCCCTCGTCCAGGTTCCGGCGGGCCTCGGAGACGACGCCGGCGATCTCGTCGGCCGAGGGGGTCTCGCTCAGCAGCCGCTCGACCAGGCGCACGATGCCGGGGAAGCCCGGGTCCTCGTGCAGCTCGTGGCTCATGCGCGCGGCCAGCGGGGTCCGCAGGTGGTCGAGCACCCGCAGGATCTCGGCCGTGGGCCGGAAGCCGACGAGCGTCTCGAACTGGGTGAGCGCGTAGGCCATCTCCGGCTTGTGGTTGTCGTCGCGGAAGACGCGGTGCGGTGCGTCCAGCGGGATGCCCGCCTCGTTCTCGGCGGCGTACCCGGTCTCGGCCTGCCCCTTGTCGGGGTGGACCTGGAGCGAGAGCGGCTTGGCCGCGGCCAGCACCTTCAGCAGGAACGGCAGACGACCGGCGACGTCCTGCAGCGGACGCTCGTCGTCGGCCAGGCTCGAGGGGAGCAGGGGGTGCGTGCCGACCCAGATCTCGGCGACCGGCGAGCCGTCGGGCTCGGCGCCCAGGAACCGCGGGATGAGGTCGGTCGAGCCCCAGTCGTACCCCTGCGTGCCATTGACCAGACGATGCACGGCTCTCCTTCCGTCGCCTCGGCGCGCTCGCGCCAGCGGTCCAGCGTAGTCAGCGCCCTTCCGTCCCGCTCGCGGCGGGCGCGGAACAGGTTCGGCGGGCCGTCGCTACCGGTCGAGGACGGGACGGACGTGCAGCCCGACCTCGGGGTCGACGACGACCTCCTGGCCGGCGGCGACACCGTCGGCCAGCAGCGTGGCGGCCGGGTCGACGTTGCGCTTGACGAGCGCCAGCGCGATCGGACCGAGCTCGTGGTGCCGGGCGGCCGACCCGACGAACCCGACCCGCTTGTCGTCCAGCAGCACGTCGCTGCCGTGGGCCGGCAGCCGGTCGACCGAGCCGTCCAGGTGCAGCATCACCAGGCGCCGCGGCGGACGTCCGAGGGTGTGCACGCGGGCCACCGTCTCCTGCCCGCGGTAGCAGCCCTTGTCCAGGTGGACGGCCGACGGGATCCAGCCGACCTCGTTGGGGATCGTCTTGTCGTCGGTGTCGAGACCGAGCCGCGGGACGCCGGCGGCGATGCGCAGCGCCTCCCACGCCCACGTGCCGACCGGGTCGCCCAGGCGAGCGGGCTGCTCGCCGAGCGTCGCGCGGTCGACGACCTCCATGCGCAGGCCCGGCAGGCCGACGACGGCCTTGTCCGCCGAGACGTCGCGCACCTCGACGCGCATCATGAAGCGCATCGAGTCCAGGAACTGGGCCAGCGCGACGCCGGCGCCCGGCTCGGTGTGCGCCCAGAACGTCTCGCCGTCGTCGACGCCGGAGAAGGCGTGCTCGACCCGGCCCTGCGGACTGAGGATCAGCGCCTCGGTGGGGGTGCCCGTGGCCAGCCCCGCCAGGTGCTGCGTCGTGATCGAGTGCAGGTAGGTCAGCCGGTCGGCACCGGAGATCGCCAGCACGTCGCGGTGCGAGAGGTCGACGAACGCCTCGCCGGCCTCGAGCCGGCGCTGCTCGGCCGAGATCGAGCCGTAGTGCGCGGCCACGCCGGTGTCCGGCGGGTCGCCCTCCACGGCGCCGTGGAGGTCGAGCAGGGGGCTGCGGAGGTCAGACACGCTTGAGCTGTCCCCACACGTGCGACTGCATCGGCTGGTCCTCGGCGGCCTTGTCGTAGGCGTACATGAGGTCGCCCTCGACCAGGCCGTACATGCGCTGACCGGCGGTGTAGGCCGGCGCGGTCTCGGTGCGGGCGACCAGGTCGGTCGCGAGCGTGAGCCGCGGGCCGTCGATCGTGCCGTACCAGATCTCGGCGTACCCGCTGGGGTGCGCCATGACCAGCTCGACGCCCGTCGCGGTCTTCGGGGCGCCGGCCGGAGCGTCGGTCGGACGGATGAAACCGGTCTCGATCGGGCCGGGACCCTGACGCTCGCCCTCGGCGTCGGTGATCCAGGTGCGGCTGAAGTAGTGCAGGAAGTCGCGGCCGTCGTGGGCGAAGACCACGTCCTGCTCGAACTCGTACGGCTCGATCGTGGGGTACTCGCCCTTGCCGTTGCCGTGCCACGTGCCCAGCAGCCACGCGAAGGGCACCAGGTCGCGGTGCAGGTCGGAGGGGATCTCGAAGGCCATGCCCCCGATCCTATCGGCGCACGCACGGGCGGCCCGGCGGCGTCGACTAGGGTCCGGCACGTGCGAGCAGTGGTGCAGCGGGTCAGCGAGGCGGCGGTCGCGGTCGACGGCGAGGAGGTCGGGCGCATCGGCGCCGGCTTGATGGTGCTCGTGGGCGTCACCCACGACGACACCCCCGAGCAGGCCCGCCGGCTGGCCGACAAGCTCTGGACGCTGCGCGTGCTGCGCGACGAGCGCTCGTGCAGCGACGTCGGCGCCCCGCTGCTCGTGGTCAGCCAGTTCACGCTCTACGGCGACGCCCGCAAGGGCCGCCGGCCCACCTGGAACGCCGCCGCGCCGGGTCCGGTGGCCGAGCCGCTGTACGACGCGGTGTGCGCGCACCTGGCCTCTCTGGGCGCGAAGGTCGAGCGCGGGGTCTTCGGAGCCGACATGGCCGTCTCGCTCACGAACGACGGTCCGGTGACGATCCTGCTGGAGGTGTGAAACCAAGATCTCCCTGGCAATCGGGCCGTAGGCGTTGGGCGGCGGGGACGCACCCGGCACAATGTCCCAGGACCCCTCACCAGCAGGAGATCGATGAGCGACGACAGCGCGAGGCCGCGCAAGTACCGAGGCGCGGGCAAGCGCCGCGCCGGTGGCCTCCCCTTCCACAAGCGGCACCGCAAGCTGCTCGTCGGCGTCCTCTCGGTCGTGATGCTGGCCGGCGTCGCCCTCGGTGGCTACGCCTACAACCTGAACCGGCAGTTCAACAACATCGCTCGCGTCGACCCGGGCAACACGCTGAACGAGGACGAGCGCCCGGACCCCGACAAGGGCAACGCGCTCAACATCCTGCTGCTCGGCTCCGACCGCGGCGAGACCTCGCTGGCCGAGTACAAGGACACGACCCTCTCGCAGGACGCGGCGAACGAGGAGTGGCCGGCCGGCAAGTACCGCTCGGACACCATCATGGTGCTGCACATCTCGGCGGACCGGAAGAACGTCCACCTCGTCTCCATCCCGCGCGACACGCTGACGATGATCTACGACGAGAACGGCGACGAGGCCGGCATGGCCAAGATCAACTCCGCCTTCTCCAACTACGGCCCGGCCGGAGCGATCTCGACCGTCGAGCACCTGACCGACCTGCGCATGAAGCACCTGGCGATCATCGACTGGGACGGGTTCAAGGACCTGTCCGAGGCGGTCGACGGCGTGCGGGTCTACATCCCGTACACGTCCTACGACAGCAACCAGGACATCACCTGGGAGAAGGGCTGGAAGAAGCTGCAGGGCAAGCGCGCGCTGCAGTACGTCCGCACCCGCCACGGCCTGGTGCGCGGCGACTTCGAGCGCATCGAGCGCCAGCAGAACTTCATCCGCGCGCTGATGAAGAAGATGCTCTCGTCGGGCACCCTGACCAACCCGGTGAAGCTCACCAACACGCTGGGCGCCGTCACGCGCAACCTGACGGTCGACCAGCAGTGGAAGTCCGGCGACATCCGCGGCCTGGCCCTGTCGTTGCGCGGCATCGCCGCGGACGACGTGCAGTTCATGACGGTTCCCATCGCCGGCACGGAGCGCGTCGATCCCTACGGCGACGTCGTGCGCCTGGACCAGGACCAGGCGCAGGAGCTGTACCAGGCACTGCGTTCTGACCGGGTCGCCCGCTACCTGCGCAAGTACCCCGACGCCACCAACAAGGCACCCGAGGACGACGAGGAGGCCCAGGCCTCCGACGCCGGCTGACCCGCTCGTCCGCGGACGCACGAAGGCCCTCCCACCAGGCGGTGGGAGGGCCTTCGTGCGTCGGTCGTCAGACCGTCACGAGCACCTCGGCGACCGAGCCCTTCTGGGCCACGACCTCGCGGTCGACGGCCTCGGCCCGGGGCGCGAGGGTGCGCAGCGTCCAGGCGCCGTCGGCGGCGAAGAACCGGAACTGGCCGGTCACGGACGTCGGCACCTCGGCGGTGAACTCGCCGTGGCGGTCGAGCAGGCGCACGTACGCGTTGCCGACGGGCTCGCCGTCACGCGTCACGATGCCCTGGATGACCGCCTGGTTGGCGACGTCGACCCCCTCGAGCGAGGGTCCGCCGGCCGTGGCGCCGCACATCAGCGGGCTCCGGGCTCGTCGCCGAGCGCGACCGGGACGCCGCGCAGCGAGCCGTACTCGCTCCACGACCCGTCGTAGTTCTTCACGTTCGGGTAGCCCAGGATCTCCGAGAGCACGAACCAGGTGTGGCTCGAGCGCTCGCCGATGCGGCAGTAGGCGATGGTGTCCTTGCCCTCGTCGAGGCCGGCACCCGCGTACAGCTCCTTGAGCTCGTCGTCGGACTTGAACGTGCCGTCGTCGTTCGCGGCCTTGCTCCACGGGACGTTGCCCGCGGTGGGGATGTGGCCACCGATCTGCGCGGCCTCCTGCGGCAGGTGCGCGGGGGCGAGCAGGCGTCCGGCGTACTCGTCGGGGCTGCGGACGTCGATGAGGTTCTTGGCGCCGATGGCCTCGACGACCTCGTCGCGGTACGCCCGGATGTCGTCGTTGGGGGCCTTCGCCGTGTAGGTCGTGGCCGGACGGTCCGTGACGTCGGTGGTCAGCTCACGGCTCTCGAGCTCCCACTTCTTGCGGCCGCCGTCGAGCAGGCGCAGGTTCTCGTGGCCGTAGTAGGTCAGGTACCAGTACGCGTACGCGGCGAACCAGTTGTTGTTGCCGCCGTAGAGCACGATCGTGTCGTCGTTGGCGACGCCCTTGGCCGACAGCAGCGCCTCGAGCGCCTCCTGGCCGACGAAGTCGTGGCGGACGCCGTCCTGCAGGTCCTTCTTCCAGTCCAGCTTCACGGCACCGGGGATGTGGCCCTTGTCGTAGGCCTCGGTGTCCTCGTCGACCTCGACCAGGACGACCTTCGGGTCGTCGAGGTGCTGCTCGACCCAGTCAGCGGTGACGAGCGCGTTCTCGCGGCTCATGTTTCCTCCGTTTCGTCGTGGGCTTGTCCCACGGCAGGGGTTGGTGAGAAGGGTTCAGGCGCGGACCGGCGCCAGGCGGCGCAGGACCAGGTACGTCTCGCAGCCGAGGCAGAAGCCCACGACGGCGTTGAGCAGGGCGGCGACCAGCGCGAAGCCGGTCGCGACGAGGCCGACGACGTCCAGGCCGGCGGCCAGGGCGACGACGGCGACGAGCGTGAAGGTGAGGCCGACGCCTTGCGCGAACTGCGGCGCGCGGGCGTCCTCGAGCTCGGCCGGCGGGCCCAGGCGGGGCCGGAGCACCCGCGCGAACAGCCGGCCGTACGGCGAGAGGTCGAACCGGCCCGAGGCTCCGGCCGCGAAGACGAGGGCCTGCGCGGCCAGCAGCGCCAGCGCTGCAGGACGCGGGGCCAGCAGGGCGGCGGCGAGGACGACCGAGGTGAGCGCGGCCGAGAAGCGCAGGCCGCGCGGATCGACCTGGAGCGGTCGGGTCATGGATGGTCTCCGGGAGGTTCGAGGGGTCGGGCGCGGATCAGCGCGCGCGACACAGCGCCGAGCGCGTGCGGCAGCAGTCCACTGCCAGGCGACGCGTCAGGAGCGTGGTCTCGAACATGGGCCCAGCCTAGGGGGCCGTCCCGGGAAGCCCTCCGGCGTCCCACATGACGGACAGGCGTCTCAGTCCTCGGGAACGGCGAGCGCGAGGGCGGTGAGCACCTGCTCGCGCCGCGGGACGCCGGAGGCCCGCTGGACGACCTCGCCGTCAGGTCCGAGCACCAGGACGGTCGGCGTGCGCAGGACGCGGTGACGGCGGACGAGGTCGAGGTGGGACTCCGCGTCGACCTCCACGTGGACGACACCGGGCACGCTGCGCACGACGTCGGACAGCAGCACCCGCGTGGCCCGGCACGGGCTGCAGAAGGAGCTGGAGAACTGCACCAGGGTGGCCCGCTCGCCGAGCGGCACGTCGAGGTCGGCGGCGTCCACGCGCTCGCGTTCGTCCGCCGCCGTGTCCGGCGCGGGCGCGGGCGTGGCGGCGAACCGGCCGTCACGGCGGCGCAGCAGCAGCGCGACGACGACGGTCGCGGCGAGCGCGCCCAGCAGCACCCAGGTCCCGGTCATGCCGCCAGCCTACGAGCGTGCTCCAGGGCCGCCGGCACCCCTGCGGTTCACAGCGAGAGCCCGGCGACCTGGGCCCCGACGTAGGCGACGGGGCCGAGCAGCGCGACGGACGTGGCGGCGGGAAGCCCCCAGGTGCGCTCGCGGCCGGCCACCCAGGCGCTGCCGACGGCCAGCCCCAGCAGGGCGGTCACCGCGGCGAGCAGGCCCACGGCACCGCCCGCGAGCCAGCCGAACGCGTAGGCGTCCTGGAGCTCGGCGGCGAGACCGCCGGCGAGCAGGCCCGCGAGGCCGGCGGCGGGGAGCACGACGAGGCGGCGCAGCGGCACGGCCCGCACCAGCACGGCGGCGGACGCGGCGGCGGCCACGACGGCGAGCACCTCGGCACCGCGCGGTCCGTGCGCCGCGGCGATCCACCCGGCGGCCAGGGCCGCGACCACGCACAGCCCGACCGCGTAGGCGACGGCGGCGACGAGCTGGCGGCGCTCGTCGCGGCGCAGCACCTGGGCCACGAACGTCGCCACCACGCCGAGCGCGACCGCGGGCAGGACTCCGGTCATCGTGCCGGACTCAGCGGCGGTGACGTCGACGCGCACGCCTTCGGCACCGTCGAGCAGGCGCGGGCGCAGCACGAGCAACGTCGCGACGAGCGCGGTCAGCACGACGGGCACGAGCCGCGGGGCGCGGACGACGCGGCCGCGGGCGTCCAGGGGCGACGGCGCCCCGGCGACGACGAGCTGCGTGGCCAGCACCGGCACGGCGACGGCGAGCGTCCCTGACCGCGCGGCCAGGGCCGCCCCGACCGCCAGGACGACGACGAGGGCGGCGGAGCGCAGACGGGTCACGGACGCATGATCTCAGCCGCGTCCCGCGCGCCGCGGGCGAACCCGCTCATCCACCGGCGAACGGCGGCAGCAGCTCGACGGTGGCGCCGGCCGGGAGGTCGACCGAGGCAGGCTCGCGGGTGTTCACGGGGGTGTCACCGACCAGCACCGAGCACATCGCGACGACCTCGGCGAAGCGGTCGCGGTCGGCGTGCCGGCGCCGCACCTCGTCGAGCACGTCGGCCAGCGTGCCGGGCGGCACCTGCTCCTCGCTCAGGCCCGCAGCGGCCCGCGCCGCGGCCCAGTACCGGACTGTGACGTGCTTCGCATTCTCGTAACGCTGTGGAGACGGTCGTGACACATGGTCTAGTCTGAGGCATGCAATGAGGCCGCGGCGATCGAGAGATCGCTGACGGCCTCAACGTGTTTACGGGGTGAAACCCGTCCGGCAAGGAGGCACCGTGTCCCACCTGCTCCTGCTCACCAAGAGCACGCAGTCCTCGGCCGAGGTGCTGCCTGCCCTGGCGCTCCTCCCGCACTCGGTGCGCATCCTGCCCGCGGAGGCGAGCGCCCTGCTGGACGCGCCACCGTGCGACGCGGTGCTCGTCGACGGGCGCAACGACCTGGCCCAGGTGCGCAGCCTCACCCGGGTCATCCGCACCACAGGCATCGAGTGCCCGCTCGTGCTCATCCTCACCGAGGGCGGCCTGGCCGTCGTGGCCGCCGACTGGGGCATGGACGACGTCATCCTCACCACCGCCGGCCCGGCCGAGCTCGAGGCGCGGCTGCGGCTGAGCCAGGGCCGCCTGGCCGAGGCCCGCGACGGCCACGAGGACTCGCACCTGATCTCCACCAGCGGCCTGGTCGTCGACGAGGCCACCTACACGGCCAAGCTCGAGGGCCGCACGCTCGACCTCACGTTCAAGGAGTTCGAGCTGCTCAAGTTCCTCGCCCAGCACCCCGGCCGGGTCTTCACCCGCCAGCAGCTGCTGCAGGAGGTGTGGGGCTACGACTACTTCGGCGGCACCCGCACGGTCGACGTCCACGTGCGGCGCCTGCGCGCCAAGCTCGGCGCCGACAACGAGACGCTCATCGGCACGGTGCGCAACGTCGGCTACCGCTTCGTCGCCACCAAGGCCGACGCGCGGGACACGGCCGACGCGAAGGCGTGAGCGTGGCCCAGCGCGTCCACGCCCGTGACCTGCTCGACCTCGTCCTCGACCCCGGCTCCTGGGAGTCCTGGGACGCGCCGGTCGACATCGACCACCACCCGGAGGCCTACCGGCGCGAGCTGCTGGCCGCCGCCGAGCGGGCCGGCACGGACGAGTCGGTCCTGACCGGACGCGGCACGGTCCGCGGACGTCCGGTCGCCGTCGTCGTCAACGAGTTCTCGTTCCTGGCCGGCTCGATCGGCCGGGCCGCCGCCGAGCGCATCGTCGCGGCCGTGCGTCGCGCGACCGCCGAGGGGCTGCCGATCCTCGCGTCCACCGCGTCCGGCGGCACGCGCATGCAGGAGGGCACCCCGGCGTTCGTGCGGATGGTCGACATCTCCCGGGCGATCATGGACCACCGAGCCGCCGGCCTGGCCTACCTCGTCCACCTGCGCCACCCCACCACCGGTGGCGTGTTCGCGTCGTGGGGCTCGCTCGGCCACGTCACCGTCGCCGAGCCGGGCGCGCTCGTCGGCTTCCTCGGCCCCAAGGTCTACGAGAAGCTCAACGGACGCCCGTTCCCGCAGGGCGTGCAGGTCTCCGAGAACCTGTCGCGGCGCGGCATCATCGACTCGGTCGTGCTGACCGACGAGCTGCCCGAGGTCGTCGACCGGGCGCTGAGCATCCTGCTCGACCCCGTCGAGCCGGCCACGCTCCCCCGCCGCACCGACGAGCCGCGGTTCGCGAGCGGCACCTGGGAGTCGATCCAGCGCACCCGCGGCGAGCACCGGGCCGGCGTCCGCGAGGTGCTGCGCCACGCGAGCTCGGCCACCGTCCGGCTGCAGGGCACCGACGAGGGCGAGCGCGACAGCGCCATGCTCGTCGCCCTGGCCCGGCTCGACGGCGTCCCGTGCGTCGTCGTCGGGCAGGACCGCAAGACCCAGACCCCGGCCACGCCGATGGGCCCGGCCGCGCTGCGCGAGGCCCGCCGCGGCATGCGGCTGGCCGACGAGCTCGGCCTCCCGCTCGTCTCGTTCATCGACACCCCCGGCGCCGAGCTGTCGCCGGCCGCCGAGGAGGGCGCCGTCGCCGGCGAGATCGCCCGCTGCATCGCGCACATGTCGACGCTGCGCGTGCCGTCGGTGTCGGTGCTGCTCGGCCAGGGCTGCGGCGGCGGCGCGCTCGCGCTGCTGCCGGCCGACCGGACGATCGCCACCGAGCACGCCTGGCTGTCGCCGCTGCCGCCCGAGGGCGCGAGCGCCATCGTCCACGGCGACGTCGACCATGCCGCTCAGATGGCCGAGGCGCAGCGCGTCGGTGCCCGCGAGCTGCACCGCGCCGGAACCGTCCAGGTCGTCGTGCCCGAGCGCGACGACGACACCGCCGAGACCCTCGCGTCGGCCGTGGCCGCCGAGGTCGGCGCACAGCTGAGGGAGCTGGCCCGATGACCGCGACCGACCTGGCCCGTGTGGCCGACGCCGCCGCCGCCCGCGACGGCGTGGCCCCGTTCAACGAGGCGTCGCGCCTGGCGATGGCCGAGCAGCGCGAGCCGCGCGTGCTGGCGACCCGCACCGACGGCGACGCGGTGGTGGCTGCCGCCTACGCCGTCGACGACGCGCCGGTCGAGCTCGTCGTGCACCCCGACCACCGGCGCCGTGGCCTCGGCCGCGACCTGCTCGACGCCCTGCTGGCCGACGGCGAGGCCCGGTTCTGGGCCCACGGCGACCTGCCGGCCGCCCAGGCACTCGCAGCGTCCGCCGGCCTGCGCGCCGAGCGGACGCTCCTCGTGCTGCGCCTGGAGCTGACTGAGGCCCCGGCGCCCGAGCGCGTCCCCGCGGGCGTCACCATCCGCACGTTCGGTCCGGACGACGTCGACGCGGTCGTCGCGGTCAACGCCCGCGCCTTCGCCGCGCACCCCGAGCAGGGCGCGATGGATCGGGCCGACTTCGAGCGCCGCGCGGCCAGCGACTGGTTCGACCCCGAGGGCCTGTTCGTCGCCGAGGCCGACGGCCGGGTGATCGGCTTCCACTGGACGAAGGTCGAGGACGGCGTCGGCGAGGTCTACGTCGTCGGCGTCGATCCCGACCGCCACGGCGGCGGCCTGGGCACCGCGCTCACCGCCCGCGGCCTGCGCCACCTGTGGGAGTCGGGGCTGCGCGTCGTCGACCTGTACGTCGAGGGCGACAACGCCCCCGCGCTGGCCGTCTACCGCCGGCTCGGGTTCGTCACCCACGCCAAGGACGTCCTCTACACCCGCTGACCCACGAGGGGCGACGCCTGGGCGTGGGGCGGGGTTCACGCCACGTTCATGTTGCTGGGGCACGGTGGGGGCGTGGAGACTGCCGACATGTCCGCGGCCATGGAGGAGGCGGCGTCGCCGGACGAGTTCGACGTCGACCCTCCCTTCGACCCGGCCGCGAGCGACCTGCCTCGCGACCGATTCCTCGACCGCGAGCTCTCGTGGCTCGCGTTCAACGCCCGCGTGCTCGAGCTCGCCGAGGACGAGACGCTCCCCCTGCTCGAGCGGGTCCGCTTCCTGTCGATCTTCGCCAGCAACCTGGACGAGTTCTTCATGGTCCGCGTCGCCGGCCTCAAGCGGCGCATCGCCGCCGGGGTCGCAGTGCCGAACGCCGCCGGGGCCCCGCCCTCGCAGGTGCTGGACGACCTGCTGCGCGCCGCCCAGGTGCTCATGCGCCGGCACGCCGAGGTCGCGTCGGCGATCGTCCCGCTGCTCGCCGCCGAGGACATCCACCTGCTGCGCTGGGACGAGCTGACCGCCGCCGAGCGCAGCCGCGCCGGCGAGGTCTACCGCGAGCGGGTGTTCCCCGTGCTGACGCCGCTCGCCGTCGACCCCTCGCACCCCTTCCCGTACATCTCCGGCCTGTCGCTCAACCTCGCGCTGATCACCCGCAACCCCGAGAGCGGCAAGGAGCACTTCGCCCGGGTGAAGGTGCCGCCGATCCTGGACCGCTGGTTCCACCTCGGTGACGGCCGGTACCTGCCGCTCGAGGAGATGATCGCCGCCCACCTCGACCTGCTCTTCCCGGGCATGGAGATCGTCGACCACCACCTGTTCCGCGTGACCCGCAACGAGGACCTCGAGGTCGAGGAGGACGACGCCGAGAACCTGCTCAAGGCGCTCGAGCAGGAGCTGCTGCGCCGCCGCTTCGGCCCGCCCGTGCGGCTGGAGGTCGAGGAGGACGTCTCGCACGACGTGCTCGAGCTGCTCGTCTCCGAGCTCGGCATCCGCGCCGAGGAGGTCTTCCGGCTCCCCGGGCCGCTCGACCTGCGCGGCCTCGCCCAGGTGGCCGACCTCGACCGGCCGGGCCTGCACTACGAGCCGTACGTGCCGCGCACCCACCGCCACCTCGCCGAGGTCGAGACGTCGAGCCCGGCCGACCTGTTCGGCGCGCTGCGCAAGCGCGACGTGCTCGTGCACCACCCCTACGACTCGTTCGCCACGAGCGTCCAGCGGTTCATCGAGCAGGCCGCCGCCGACCCCAAGGTGCTGGCGATCAAGCAGACGCTCTACCGCACGTCCGGCGACTCGCCGATCATCGACGCCCTGGTCGACGCGGCCCGGTCGGGCAAGCAGGTGCTCGTCCTGGTGGAGATCAAGGCCCGCTTCGACGAGCAGGCCAACATCCGCTGGGCACGCAAGCTCGAGCGGGCCGGCTGCCACGTCGTCTACGGCGTCGTCGGGCTCAAGACCCACTGCAAGCTGGCCCTCGTGCTGCGCGACGAGCCCGACGGCCTGCGCCGCTACGCCCACGTCGGCACGGGCAACTACAACCCCAAGACCGCGCGGGCCTACGAGGACCTCGGCCTGCTGACCGCCGACCGCGACATCACCGCCGACCTCACCGACCTGTTCAACAACCTGTCCGGCTTCGCCCGGCGCCAGTCCTACCGCCGCCTGCTCGTGGCGCCCTCCGGTGTCCGCGACGGCCTGCTGGAGCGCATCGCCGCAGAGGTCGAGCACCACCGGGCCGGACGGCCGGCCCGCATCGTGTTCAAGGTGAACTCGCTCGTCGACGAGGAGACCATCGACGCGCTCTACGAGGCGTCACGCGCCGGCGTGCCCGTCGACCTGGTCGTGCGCGGCATCTGTGCCCTGCGACCCGGCGTGCCCGGGCTGTCGGAGAACATCCGCGTCTTCAGCGTGCTCGGCCGCTACCTGGAGCACAGCCGCGTGTTCTGGTTCGCCTCCGGCGGCGAGCCGCAAGCCTGGCTCGGCTCGGCCGACCTCATGCACCGCAACCTCGACCGCCGCGTCGAGGTGCTCGTGCGGGTGCCCAGCGCCGAGCACGTCGCCGAGCTCGGCGAGCTGCTCGACCTGCTCACCGCCGACGACACGACGAGCTGGCGGCTCGGGCCCGATGGCGCGTGGACGCGTCACGTCGGCACCCGCGACGCCCACCACGTGCTCATCGCCAAGGCCCGGGCCGCCCGCCGGCCCCGCGGCTGAACCCCACCCGAGAGGTGACCATGAACAGCTCCCCCGAGTCCGTCGTGCTGGCCGCGGGCGCCGTCGTCTGGCGCCGCCGGGTCGGCGGCACCAAGGGCGCCCTGGAGGTGCTCGTCGTCCACCGCCCGCGCTACGACGACTGGTCGTTCCCGAAGGGCAAGGCGGACGTCGGCGAGCGGGTGGCCGAGACCGCCGTCCGCGAGCTCGCCGAGGAGACCGGCCAGCAGGTGCGGCTCGGCGTCCCGCTGGACGTCGTCGGCTACGTCGTCAACGGCGGCCACAAGCGGGTCTCGTACTGGTCGGCCAAGGTCGTCGGGCGCGAGCAGCCGTTCGTGCCCAACGACGAGGTCGACGAGATCGCGTGGGTCTCCCCCAAGGCCGCGCAGGCGCTGCTCAGCCACGAGACCGACCGCCGCGTGCTCGACCGGTTCGTCGACGCCGCGATCGACCGCTCCCACAAGACCCGCACGCTCGTGGTCGTGCGCCACGGCAAGGCCGTCCAGCGCGACGACTTCGTGGGCGACGACCTGGACCGCCCGCTCACCGACCTCGGGCGCGAGCAGGCGCTCTCCCTGCGTGGGGCCCTTGCCGCCTACGGCGTGCGCCACGTGGTCTCCAGCCCCGCCCTGCGGTGCACGCAGACCGTCGAGCCCTACGCCGACACCCTCGGCACCTTCCTGGAGGTCGACGAGCGGCTCGGCGAGGACACGACGTCCGGCCAGGTCGGACGCTCGGTGGACGCCCTGCTCGAGCGCCGCAAGCCGACCGTCGTGTGCACCCACCGCCCCACGCTGCCGCTGCTCTGGGCCGCGCTCGGCGTCGACGGACCCCGCATGGCGCCCAGCGCGGCGCTCGTCGTCCACCACCGCAAGGGCCGGGTCGTCGCGGTCGAGGAGCTCACCTGAGCCGTCCGCCGGTGAACACCCAGCGAACGAGCCCGCCGCGCCCCGCGCCCGGCGGGCTCGCGCACGTCCGGGACGTGGCAGGCGCCACACCCCGGGACGCCGGGCCGGACGGGCCGGTCGCGCGGGCCTGAGCGGGTGCCGCCACTCGTCGGGCAGGGTTCACCCTCCGTTCACCTGCGACGGGGCATCGATACACCTGGCGTCCCTAGCGTCCTGGATGTCAGACCCCCAGACATCGAAAGAGGAACCAGGACGTGAACCGCACCCTGCGCCGCGCCACCCTCCCCGCTGCCGCCCTCGCGCTGGCCCTCGGCCTGAGCGCCTGCAGCGCCGGCAACGAGGCCTCCGGCGACACCGACTCCGAGTCGACGCTTTCCGGCACCCTGAACGGCGCCGGCGCCAGCTCCCAGGAGGCCGCTGTCGGCGCCTGGAAGCAGGGCTTCCAGACCGCCAACCCGGACGTGACCGTCAACTACGACCCGGTCGGCTCGGGCGGTGGCCGCGAGCAGTTCATCGCCGGCGGCGTCGCGTTCGCCGGCACCGACTCGGCCTTCGACGAGGAGGAGACCACCGCGGCTGCGCAGAAGTGCGGCAGCGACCTGGTCGAGGTCCCCTCGTACGTCTCCCCCATCGCCGTCATCTACAACCTCGACGGCGTCGAGGACCTGAAGCTGTCGGCCAAGACGATCGGCGCCATCTTCCAGGGCACCATCACCACCTGGGACGACGCGGCGATCAAGGCCGACAACCCGGACGCGACCCTGCCGTCCACCAAGATCACGCCGGTCCACCGCTCGGACGACTCGGGCACGACCAAGAACTTCACCGACTACCTCGACCAGGCGTCCGAGGGCGGCTGGAAGGGCGGCGTCGTCGAGACCTGGCCGGTCAAGGGCGGCGAGGCGGCCGAGGGCACCTCGGGCGTCGTGCAGGCGGTCGGCAACGGCAGCGGCACCATCGGCTACGCCGACGCCAGCCAGGCCGGCGAGCTCGGCACCGTCCAGGTGAAGGTCGGCGAGGACTACGTCGCGCCCACCGCCGAGGCCGCCGCGGCGATCCTCGACGCGAGCGAGGAGGCCGAGACCGGCGCCGACACCCAGCTGGTCTTCGAGCTGAACCGCACCACGACCGAGGCCGGCACCTACCCGATCGTCCTGGTCTCCTACCTGGCGACGTGCCTCAAGCACGCCGACGAGGCGCAGGGCGAGCTGGCCAAGGGCTGGTTCGAGTACGTCACCGGCACCGACGGCCAGAAGGCCGCCGCCGACGCGGCCGGCTCGGCGCCGCTCTCGGAGTCGGTGTCCCAGAAGGTCGCCGACATCGTCGCGAAGATCTCCTGACCCGCCTGGCCGCCCGGCCGCGCTCCCCTCGGGGACCGGCCGGGCGGCCGCCGCAGTCCCGCTCGAAAGGCACCACGTGACCACCACCCCCACCCCACGCCGACCGCGTGGGGTCCGTCGCGCCGGCGACCAGGTCTTCCGCGGCCTGTCCACCGGAGCCAGCCTGCTCATCCTGCTGGTCCTGGCCGGCGTGGCCGTCTTCCTGACGACCGAGGGCATCCCCGGCATCACCGCGTCCCCCGACGAGGTCAAGAGCGGCGAGTCGTTCCTGCCGTTCGTCGCCCCGCTCGTCTTCGGCACGCTGCTGTCGGCGCTGCTCGCGCTGCTCATCTCGCTGCCGCTGTCGGTCGGCGTCGCCCTGTTCATCTCGCACTACGCGCCGCGCCGGGTCGGTGCGGCGCTCGGCTACGTCATCGACCTGCTCGCCGCCGTCCCCAGCGTCGTCTACGGCGCCTGGGGCATCGCCGTCCTGGCCGGCTGGCTCGCCCCCGCCTACGCCTGGCTGGAGACCCACCTGGGCTTCATCCCGCTGTTCGCCGGCCCGGCCTCCGCGACCGGACGCACGATCGCCACCGTCGGCGTCGTCCTGGCCCTCATGATCCTGCCGATCATGACCGCGATCTGCCGCGAGATCTTCCTGCAGACGCCGCGCCTGCACCAGGAGGCCGCGCTCGCGCTCGGCGCCACCCGCTGGGAGGTCGCGCGGATGGCGATCTTCCCCTACGCCCGCTCCGGCATCGTCTCGGCCGCCATGCTCGGCCTGGGCCGCGCCCTCGGCGAGACCATGGCCGTCGCGATGGTCCTGTCGGCCAGCGGCGTCGTGACCTTCAACCTGATCAGCTCCACCAACCCCAGCACGATCGCGGCGAACATCGCGCTGAGCTTCGGCGAGGCGAGCGGCCTCACGGTCAACGCCCTCATCGCCTCGGGCCTGGTGCTGTTCGTCATCACCTTCGTCGTCAACTTCACCGCGCGCGCGATCGTCGACCGCCGCAAGGACTTCTCGGGAGCCAACTGATGAGCACCGTCCTCAGCCCCGAGCCGGGCACCCGTCCCGAGCAGTCGCTCGCCGACCAGCTGCGCGGGCGCTCGCTGCCCGCCGGCGCGGGTCGCGTCGTCCTCGGCGTCGCCCTGGCTGCCGCCGTGCTGGCGTACGTCGCGGGCGCCTCGCCCGTGCAGGCCGCGCTGCTGGCCTGGGTCGTCACGCTGGCGCTGCCGGTCTGGTCGGCCGCCGTCGAGGGACGCCGCAAGGCCGTCGACCGCCTGGTGACCGTGCTGGTGTCCTCGGCGTTCGTGCTGGCCCTCGTCCCGCTGGCCAGCATCCTGTGGACGGTCATCTCCAAGGGCGCCCCGGTGCTGTCCGCGGAGTTCTTCACCTACTCGATGCGCAACGTCGTCGGCGAGGGCGGCGGCATCTACCACGCCCTGATCGGCACCCTGCTGATCACCGGCGCGGCGACCGTCATCAGCGTCCCGATCGGCCTGCTCACCGCCATCTACCTGGTCGAGTACGGCGCGGGCGGACGCCTGGCCCGCTGGATCCGCTTCCTGGTCGACGTCATGACCGGCATCCCGTCGATCGTCGCCGGCCTGTTCGCCTACGCGCTGTTCGTGCTGTTCTTCGGCGAGGGCGTCCGCATGGGCATCGGCGGCTCGGTCGCGCTGTCGGTGCTCATGGTGCCGGTGGTCGTGCGCTCCTGCGAGGAGATGCTCAAGCTCGTCCCGAACGAGCTGCGCGAGGCGTCGTTCGCGCTGGGCGTGCCGAAGTGGCGCACCATCACCAAGGTCGTGCTGCCCACCTCGCTGGCCGGCATCGTGACCGGCGTGACGCTGGCCATCGCCCGCGTCATCGGCGAGACCGCCCCGCTGCTGATCATCGCCGGCATGACCGACTCGGTGAACTTCAACCTCACCGACGGCCGCATGGCCACCCTGCCGGTCTTCGCCTACACCTCGATCCGCAACCCCGGCGTGCCGCCGGAGTTCGCGCTCGAGCGGGCGTGGGGCGCGGCGCTGGTGCTGCTGATCATCGTCATGCTGCTGAACCTCGCGGCGCGGCTCGTCTCGTACTTCTTCTCCCCCAAGGGCGAGCGCTGAGCTCCCCGGTCTGACAAGGAACCCATCATGGCCAAGAGCATCGACGTCTCCGACCTCAACATCTACTACGGCGACTTCCTCGCCGTGGAGGACGTCACCATCGACATCCCCGCCCGCTCGGTGACCGCGTTCATCGGCCCGTCCGGCTGCGGCAAGTCCACCTTCCTGCGGTCGCTGAACCGCATGCACGAGGTGATCCCGAACGCCCGCGTCGAGGGCAAGGTCCTCATCGACGGGCAGGACCTGTACGGCGACGAGATGGACCCGGTCAACGTCCGCCGCACGATCGGCATGGTCTTCCAGCGGCCGAACCCGTTCCCGACGATGTCGATCTACGACAACGTCATCGCCGGGCAGAAGCTCAACAGCAAGCGCATGAAGAAGGCCGACGCCGACGGCATCGTCGAGCGCTCGCTGCGCCGTGCCGGCCTGTGGGCCGAGGTCAAGGACCGGCTGAACCGCCCGGGCTCGAGCCTGTCCGGCGGTCAGCAGCAGCGCCTGTGCATCGCCCGGGCGATCTCGGTCGAGCCCGAGGTGCTGCTCATGGACGAGCCGTGCTCGGCGCTGGACCCGATCTCGACGAGCGCGATCGAGGACCTGATCCACGAGCTCAAGAGCGAGTACACGATCGTCATCGTCACGCACAACATGCAGCAGGCCGCCCGGGTCTCGGACGACACGGCGTTCTTCAACCTGTCGGGCGTCGGCAAGCCCGGCCGCCTGGTGGAGACCGGCCGCACCGAGAAGATCTTCTCCAACCCCGAGGACCCGGCCACCGAGGCCTACATCCAGGGCCGCTTCGGCTGAGTCGCGCTCCCGCACGCAGAAGGCCCCGCCCGGGCGAACCGGGCGGGGCCTTCTGCGTCGTGCGGCTACGGCAGGAAGATGCGGGCGACGTAGTACGTGCCCGCGGCGACCGCGGCCGCGGCCGGCATCGTGACGATCCAGGCGACGACGATGCCGCGCGCGACGCCCCAGCGCACGGCGCTGAAGCGCTTGGTGGCGCCGGCGCCCATGATCGCCGAGGTGATCGTGTGCGTCGTCGAGACCGGGGCGTGCAGGCCGATCGCCATGCCGTACAGGACGGTGGCGGCGGTCGCCTCGGACGCGAACCCGCGGGGCGGGTCGAGGTCGATGATGCGCCGGCCCAGCGTGCGCATGATGCGCCAGCCGCCCGAGTACGTGCCCAGCGCGATCGCCGTGCCGGCGGCGGCGATGACCCAGAAGGGCACGTCGTCGCCGTCGGCGTAGCCACCCGCGACGAGCGCGAGCACGATGATGCCCATCGTCTTCTGGGCGTCCTGCAGGCCGTGGCCCAGCGACATGCCGGCGGCCGACAGCGTCTGGGCCAGGCGGAAGCCGCGGCTGACCCGTCCGGGATTGGCCTTCCGGAACATCCACATGATCGCGGTCATGAGCAGGAAGGCACCGAGGAAGCCGATCAGCGGCGAGAGCACCATCGGGATGGCGACCTTGTCGACCAGGCTGTCCCAGTGCACCGTCGTGGCCGACGCCACGCCGGCACCCACGATGCCGCCGATGAGGGCGTGCGACGAGGACGACGGGATGCCGAAGTACCAGGTGATGAGGTTCCAGGTGATGGCGCCGACGAGAGCGGCCAGGACGATCGTCAAGGCGTGTTGGGCGCCTTCTCGGGCGATCGTCGGCTCGATGTCGATCAGGCCCTGGATGGTCTGGGCGACCCCGACGCCCAGCAGCGCGCCCACGAAGTTGAGCACCGCGGCCATCGCCAGCGCGGCGCGCGGGGTCAGGGCCCGGGTGGACACGGAGGTGGCGATGGCGTTCGCCGCGTCGTGGAAGCCGTTGGTGTAGTCGAACACCAGTGCGATGGCCACCACGACGATGACCATGATGAGGGTGGAGTCCACGCTCAGGACTCCTTGACGGCGATCTGCTCCACCGTGTTGGCGACGGACTCCAGGGCGTCGATGGCGTGCTCGAGGGAGTCGACGACGTCCTTGAGCTTCATCACCTCGAGCGTCTTGTACGAGCCGCCGAACAGGTGGGCCACGATGCGGCGGTACGCCCGGTCGCCCTGGTTCTCGAGACGGTTGATCTCGATCCAGAACTCCTCGAGGTCCTTCATCGTGCGCAGGCGCGGCATGGCCTCGGCCGTCAGCTGGGTGGCGCGCTGGAGCACCTCGACCTGCTGGGCGACCTCGGGCGGCAGCTCACCGAGCTCGTAGAGGCCGATCAGGTCGACCGTCTCCTCCATGAAGTCCATGACGTCGTCGAGCAGACCGGCGAGACGGTAAATGTCCTCGCGGTCGAACGGCGTCACGAACGTGCTGTTCACGCGACGCACGATCTTGTGGGTGGTCTCGTCCGCCTGGTGCTCGGCCTCGCGCATGCGCTCGGCGATCGCGGATCGATCCTTGGTGGGGTCGAGCATCTCGGCGAGGAGTCGGGACCCCTCGACGAGGTGGGACGCCGATTCCGTGAACAGGTCGTAGAACGACGTCTCCACGGGACGCAGGCTGAAACGCACGACAAACTCCAGTCGACGGTGAGTGGGCCACGGCAATGCTAGGTCATGGCGGGCAGGGCGAAGAACGTGCAGGCGACCTCAGGTCAGGTGCGGCCGTCCAGGCCCAGGATGCGATCGACCTCCGCCTGCGTCAGCGGGGTCTCGCGGGCCGAGGCCGCGATCATGAGGTCGCTGGTCAGCTCGATCTCGTCCAGCGCCGCGTCGTCGCGCAGTCGCTCGTCGAGGGGCTCCGCCATGGTGCCTCCTGAGGTGCCTGTGCCAGGTCGATCCCCCAGGGGCCAGCGTAAGCCCAACTCCGCCCGATCGCACCCGTCCGGACAGCCGGTTCACGCCAGCACGTCCCCGGCGTCACGGCGCGGAAGCCGCAGGACGTAGCGCGTGGTGGGCTCGTCGGCGACGAGCAGCTGACCGCCCATCGACTCGGCGAGCAGCGAGATCGCCGACAGGCCGCCGCCGACGCCGCGCACCTGGTGGATGACGCCGGGGGCCGCGGTGCGCTCCCCCTCGTCGCTGACCGAGATCTCGTCGTAGGCCGGCCGGCGGGCCACGACGACGGACACGACCCCCTCGCCGTGGGCCAGAGCGTTGTCCATCAGCGCCTCGACGACCTGCGCGACGGGTCCGGGCACGATGGTGACCGGCACCTCGTCGTCGCCACCGATCCGCACGGGGCGCCCGGACTGGCGCGCGGGCTCACGGAAGCGGTCGATCGTGCCGGCGACGAGGCGGACGAGGTCGATCTCGACCGCCTGCCCGAGGTTCGCCCCCTTGCGGTCCACCAACAGCTCGCCGATGGCGGCGTCGAGCCGGTCCAGCTCGCCCATCGCCGTCGTCAGCTCCTGCGCGACGTCCGGCGGTGTCTGCGGCCAGAAGGACAGGTCCTCGAGCACGAGACGCAGGGACGTGACCGGGGTGCGGAGCTCGTGCGACGCGGTGACGGCGAGCTGGCGCTCGCGGGTGACCAGGTCGTCGAGCTGACGGGCGGTGGCGCGCAGGGCGTCGCCGAGCGCCTCGGCCTCCGGGACGTGCGAGTGCGGCACCTCGACGTCGAAACGTCCGGTGCCGAGCACCCGGGCGGAGTCGGCCAGCCGCAGGAACGGGTGGGCCAGGCGGCGGGCCAGCACGAACCCGACGACGGCGGACAGCGCGGCGAGCAGCAGCGCGAGCAGCACGAGCGGCGTGAGCGCGTCGGAGATGCGCTCGTCGACGGCGTCGCGTCCGCGCTGGACGACGACCTCGCCCCCGCCGGCGAGGTCGCGGGAGGCGGTGAAGGCGTCGTCGCCGACCGGGTCGCCGATCACGGCGGTGCCACCGTCCGGCCCGGTGACGGCGATCCGCTCGTCGTCGCCGGCCAGGCTGCGCAGGAAGCCGGAGTCGACGGGGGCACCGCTCTCGCGCCGGGCCTCGACCGCCGTCGCCGCCAGCTGGACCGTGCGGCCGACCGCCTCGCGCTCACGGTCGGTGATGAGGTCGGCCGTCTCGTAGGCGCGGGGCACGCCGAACAGCGCGATGACCGCGACGGTCATCCCCACCAGCGTGACGACGAGGCGCTCACGCATCGGCCGGGGCGTCCTCGAGCCGGAAGCCGACACCTCGCACGGTGACGATGCGGGCCGGCGCCTCGCTCTCCTCGAGCTTCTGGCGCAGGCGGCCCAGCGTGGTGTCGAGGGTCTTGGTCGAGCCGAACCAGTTCTCGTCCCAGACCTCGTCCATGATGCGCTCGCGGGTGACGACGGCGCCGGGGTCGGCGGCGAGCAGGGCCAGGACGTCGAACTCCTTCACGGTGAGCACGACCTCGCGGTCGCCCGCCCACACCCGGCGGGTCGGGACGTCGACGCGCAGGCCGCCGGCGCCGGCGGGCTCGAGGGCGTCCTCGGCCGGCTCGGCGGTCGCGGTGCGGGGACCGCTGCGCCGCAGGAGGGCACGGGTGCGGGCGAGCAGCTCGGCCAACGAGAACGGCTTCGGCAGGTAGTCGTCGGCACCGACGTCGAGCCCGACGACGCGGTCGAGCTCGCCGCCGCGGGCGGTGAGGATGATGATGCCGCCCTCGTAGCCGTCGGCGCGGAGCCGGCGGCAGACCTCGAGGCCGTCGACGTCGGGCAGGCCGAGGTCCAGCAGCACCAGGTCGACGTCGCCGGCGGCCACGCGGTCCACGGCGGGTAGCCCGGCGGCGAGCCGCTCGACGGTGTAGCCCTCACGCTCGAGGGTGCGCAGCAGCGGCGGCGCGATCTGGTCGTCGTCCTCCACCACCAGGACCATGGCACTCACGTCAGGGAGCATACGGCGACACCGCCGGCCGGGTGCGGTGACGGCGCGGCAGCTCGACCGCGACCACGACGAGGAAGACGACGGCGGCCGCGACGAGCACGACGCCGGCCGGGCTGGTCGACGGGACGCGTCCGGGCAGGCCCACCGTCGCGGCGGCGATCGCGCCGCCCAGCGCCGCGAGCGTCGTGAGCCACGAGACCAGGCGCGACTCGAAGCAGTTGTCGCGGGCCATCTTGAACGCCGCGCCGACGGTGACGACGGCGGCCGCGGTGATCGGGAGCACCAGGTAGGGCAGGGCGACGCTCGTGGCGCCGAGCTCGGCCAGGGCGGCGGCCACCAGGCACAGCGCGACGACGGCCAGGCGGCTGAGCGCGGTGTGCGGGACACGCATCAGAAGTCCCGGTCCAGCGCGCCGCGCTCGGTCACGACGGCGGTGTCGAGCGGGTTGCCGGCCAGGTCGGTGACGCCGGACGCGGGCGTCCACTCCAGCGTCGCCGGGCCGTCGACGGTCGTCATGCCGAACCCGCCCGAGCTCTCGATGCGGATGGTCACGACCGTGCGGGCCACGCCGTCGACGGTGACCGTCTCGGCGCTCAGCGTCCCGTTCACCGTGTTGCCGAACAGGATCGTGAAGTCCTCGTTCAGCTGGACCGAGCCGAGCCGGACGGTCGCGGACCGGCCGACGACCTGGAACGTGTTGCTGCGGAAGCCCCAGTCGTCGGTGACGCGGCCCTGGACCGCGACGGCCGAGCCGTCCCAGCCGCTCAGGACGCTGCCGAGGTCGATCCGCTCGCTGAACGTGAACGACATGGTGTCGCCGGCGTCGATGCGGCCGGCCGCGCCGCCGTTGGTCGTCTGCACGTCGTAGCCGCGCGGAGCGGTGTTGTCGACGGTGCGGTCGGCCACGACGGCCGACGTGACCGTGGCGCCCTGCGTGTCGGTGAGCACGGCCCGGAGGTCGTAGGCGCCCTCGGCGAGCCGCGTGGTGTCGAGCGAGCACGAGTACGGCGAGGTGGTGTCGGTGCAGACGTCGGTCCAGGTGCCCGAGCCGGCCGGCGCGCGCTGCACGACGACCTTGGCGATCGAGCCGGTCGTGGTGGTCGCCGCCGTCAGCGTCACCGTGCCGCGCAGGTTCGCGCCCGGGTCGGCGAGCGTGACGGTGGAGACGACGTTGCTCACGACGCGCCCGGTGATGCTGGCCGAGGTGGTGGTGTTGCCGGCGACGTCCGTGGCGACGGCGCGGAAGGAATAGGTCCCGTTGGCCAGCGTCCGGGTGTCGGCGCTGCAGCTCCAGGGGGCGGCGGTCGCGGTGCACAGCGTCGTCCAGGACGAGCCGGTCGAGTGCTGGACGGCGACCTGCGCGACGCCGGAGTGCGCGTCGGTGGCGGTCGCGGTGAAGGTGCGGGTGCCCGACAGCGGGCTGCCGGGGTTGGCCAGCGTGACCGAGGGTGCGGCGTTGTCGACCAGCACGCGCTCGGTGGCGGAGGTCGCGAGCACCGTCGAGCCGCTGACCAGCACGGCCCGCAGGTCGTACGACCCGTTCGTGACGGACGTCGTGGCCCAGGTGCACGAGTACGGCGAGGCGAGCGGGCCGCAGACCGTCGTCCAGGTGCCGGCCCCGGCCGGGGAACGCTCGAGCCGCACGGTCGCGTCGGTCGCGGAGGAGGTGCTGACCGAGGCGCCGAGGCTGACGTCGCCGCGGACGACGGACGCGGGACGGTCGAGCGTCACCGCGGCGCGGTTGACGACCGTGACACGGGCGACGTCCGAGGTGCCGGTGTTGCCCGCCGCGTCGGTCGCCAGGGCGCGCACCTCGTAGGTGCCGTCGGCGACGGTGGCGGTGTCGTAGGAGCAGGTGGCCGGGCTCTTGGCCTGGGTGCACAGGGTGACCCAGTCGCCACCGGCGACCCGGCCCTGCAGCTGCACCGCGGCGATGCCGGACTCGGCGTCGGTCGCGGTGGCGGTGCCGGACGCCGTGCCGGTGACGGTCGAGGGCACGCTCAGCGTCACGGTCGGGCGGGTCCAGTCCGAGGAGGCCGCGACGGTCGCCGTGCTGCCGCTCTGCGAGGTGAAGGTGGCCGACGAGAACTGCGCCGTGCCGAGGGCCAGCACGCCGCTGAGGGCGGCGAGGGCGACCAGGACTCGGCGGTTCATCGGGGGCTCCTTCGGGGTTCGGTGGGGTACGTCGACCACGCTACGGAGCGTCGATCCACGCTCGTTCCACACGAGCTCCCCAGCGGCTCCACAGTCGGGAGCCGGGCCGGTCAGGCGCGGGCGGCCGAGGGCTCGGCGCCCGTGGGCGCCTTCGTGCGGGGCTCGCGCAGGCCGCGGACGAGCTGCACCATCGCGCCGAGCGCGATGAGGGCCGCGGGGCCGCCGACGGCGAACATCCGCACCTCGCGGTCGGCCATGGCGATGAGCGCGAAGCCCACGTACGGCACGGCGTGCTGGACGACGGGCTGCGTGCCGTCGGTGAGGCTGAACTTCCACGGGTCCGGGTCGGGGTTCGCGTCGCCCTTGGTGACGAACTGCCGGACGCCGTCCTCGGTCGTGGACACCGAGGAGATGCGGTGGGTGACGAGCGTGCTGACGCCCGTGTCCGCCGGGGGCTGGTAGGTGATCACGTCGCCGACCTCCAGGTCGTCGACGGGCACCTCCTGCTCCAGGACGAGGGACCCCTTCTCGAAGGTCCCCGACATGGACCCACCCGTGATCACGTACCGGTCGTAGCCGAGGGCCCACGGAACCACGTAGGCGACGCCGGCCAGGGTGACGACCAGGAGCACCAGGTCCACCAGCGCACGTCCGACTCGGACGGCGACGCGACGGCGGGGGACGTCGTGGGTGACGGTGCTCATGGTTGCTCCTGGGATCACGGGTGGGGGTCTGGGGGTGTCGGGTCCTACTGGTTGGTGATCTGGCCGTCGAGCTGCGTCGAGGCCCACTGGTAGGAGGCCGAGGCCGTCTTGCCCTGCTGGGTGTTGTCGGCGTTCTGGTCGAGCTTCACGGTGAACGCGTACTGGTTCGCGGCGCCGGCGGCGACCGTGCCCAGGTCCTGCTTCTCGTTGTCGACCAGCGCGCCGAACGTGCCGTCGAAGACGACCTTGTTGGTCGTGACGTTCTTGATCGTCAACGTCAGGTTCGAGCCGGAGAAGCCGTTCGCGGACGCGGTCTCGGCGAGCGTGAACTTGGCCGGCAGCGAGCCCGTGTTGGTGATCGTGAGGCCGCCGTTGACGGTGTCGCCGGGCTTGATGCCGTTGAGGTTGAAGATCGCCGCGTCGGCCTTGGTGTTGGCCTGCGACAGCGTGCCGGAGGTGACCGCGCTGATCGTGTTGTTCGTCTGCGAGGTGAACGTGGCGCCCGAGCCGATCGCGACGGCGCCGGCGACGGCGACGGTGGCGAGGGGGGCGAGGAGCTTGACGCTGAGAGCCATGGGAGGTGTTCCTTCGTGGTGGTGTCCGTGGGTCCTGCTTGGTGTCTCCGACGCTATGCAGGCGCGATCCACGCCTTCTCCACGCGAGCTCCCCATCCGGTCCACGGTTCCTCGACGGTCGTCCGTGGACGTCTGGGAGAGTGCCGCCATGACCGTCCCGAGCCCCGCCGCCGACGCGCACGTCCAGTCCCTGCACCGTTACCCGGTGAAGTCGACGTCCGGCGAGTCGCTGGTCTCTGCGCAGGTGGACGCCCGCGGACTGGTCGGCGACCGTGGGTGGGCGGTGCGCGACCCCGACGGCAAGCTCGGCAGCGGCAAGTCCACCCGGCGGTTCCGGCGCATGCCCGGCCTGCTCGACCTCGTCGCGCGCCTGGGCGACGACGGGGTGCCGGTGCTGCGGCTGCCCGGCGGCACGACGTTGCGCGTGGACGACCCGGCGGTGCACGGCGCGGTGTCGGACCACGTCGGACGTCCGGTGACGGTGGCCCCGGAGGCGGAGGTGTCGCACTTCGACGACGGCCCGCTGCACCTGGTGACGACGTCGACGGTGCGCGCCGTGGAGGCGGCCCTCGGACGCCCGGTGGACCCGCGCCGGTTCCGGCCGAACCTGGTGCTCGGCACGGACGGCGACGGCTTCGTGGAGGACGCGTGGATCGGCCGCGAGCTCGCCGTCGGACCCGAGGTGGTCGTGCGCGTCCTCATGGCCATGCCGCGGTGCGTGATGCTGAACATGGGCCAGCGCGACGGCGTCCCGGCCGACCCGGACGTGCTGCAGACGGTCGCCGCCGCGAACGACACCACCGCGGGCGTCCTGGCCGAGGTCGTGCGCCCCGGCACCGTCACCGTCGGCGACGCGGTGCGGGTGCTCGCCTAGGCCGGCAGGTCGAACCAGACCGTGAGGCCGACGCCGCCGTCGGGCGTGTCCAGGCCGATCGTGCCCCGGTGCGCCTGGACCAGGCGCAGCGCCGTGGTCAGGCCGATGCCGTGGCCCTCCACGTCCGTCGTCCCGCGCTCGTAGAGGCCGAACAGGGCCTCGCGGCGCTCGGGCGGCACGCCCACCCCGTTGTCGGTGACCCGGATCCGCAAGCTGCCGTCGCGGCGCTCGGCACTGACCCGCACCCGGGGCGGCACGCCGGGGCGGCCGAACTTCAGCGCGTTCGAGAGCAGGTTCAGCGCGACGACGTACAGCATGCCGGCGTCGCCGCGGACGACCGGAAGGTCACCGACCTCGATGGTGCCGCCGGTGCGCCGCAGCAGCGTCGCGACGTCGGCGCGGGCGGACTCGAAGACGTCCGCCAGCGGCGCCTCGCCCACCCGCAGGCGTCCGCCGTCGCGGGCGACGCCGAGCACCTCGCCGATCATCTGGTCCATCCGGGTGGCCGCGGCGAGGATGCCGTCGACCACGGTGCGGGCGTCGGGGTCGTCCACCACGGCGGGCTCGGTCGCCAGCAGCTCGGCGTTGGTCTGGATGGCCGTCAGCGGGTTCCGCAGGTCGTGGCTCACCTGCGCCGCGAACAGGCCGAGGTGCTCGTTGGAGCGACGCAGGTCGTCGCGCACCGCGGTCAGCTCGCGCAGCGACTGCTCGAGCAGACGGGTGCGCAGGCGCAGCTCGAGCATCTCCATCACCTGGTCCGCGAGCGTCCGCAGCGCCTGCACCTGCTGCTCGTCGAGCTCGCGCGGCTCGGTGTCGAACACGCACATGCGCCCGATGGTCACGCCGTCCGGGGTCGTGATGGGGGCGGACGCGTAGAAGCGCACGGCGTCGATCTCGCCCGTGACGAACGGGTTGTCGGCGAAGCGCGGGTCCTGGCTGGCGTCGCCGACCACCACCGGCCGGGCGACCTGCTGGACCGAGGCGCACATCGAGTCCTCGCGGCGGCACACGCCACCGTCCATCCCCGACGCGACGACCTGGTGCTGCTCGGTGCTGGTGAGGATGTTGACCGCGGCGTACGGGACACCGCAGACCCGGGTCACGAGGTCGACGAGCGCCTGGAGCCCCGGGGCGTCCGGGTCGAGCGCGTCGTACCGCTCGATCTCGGCGTCGACGCGCTGCGCGGTGCTCAGGACGCCGTCCACGTTCACCCCTCGTCCCCCGGCAGACGCCCCGATGCGGCCGCACGTGTCCGATCGTAGGGGTGTGCACCGCTCGGTGGGGTCCGGTGCTTCTCGGCGACCGCTCGGCGTGCGCCTCGGTCGACCGGCCGCGAGGCTGGACGCCCGACCACGACGAGGAGGCACCGTGTTCCTGTTCTTCAGCAACCGTCTGGGCTGCGCCGGCTCGTTGCTGGTCTCGCTCGTGGTGACGGCCGTGATCGTGCTGGTGCTCATGGCCCTGTAAGGGGTCGTCACTCTCCCCCCGACAGGCTCGACCTTCCCCGGCCGTCCGGAGCGGGGTTCGATGGGACCCATGGACCTGCAGGAGTTCCTCGACCACGTCGACCGCGGCGAGACGATCGTCGGTGGCTCGGCCGCACACCGCTTCATGCACGACGCCGCCCAGGCCGCGCTCGCCGTCACCGCCGAGCTCAACGGCGGCCATCACTCCCCCGACGAGGTGCGCGCGCTGCTGTCCCGGCTCACCGGCCGCCCGGTCGACGAGTCGGTCGCGGTGTTCCCGCCCTTCCACAGCGAGTTCGGCCGGAACCTGCGGCTCGGCCGGGACGTGTTCATCAACATCGGCTGCCGGTTCCAGGACACCGGCGGAATCACCATCGGCGACGGGACGCTCATCGGCCACGGCTGCACGCTGACCACGCTCGACCACGCGATCGACCCGGCCCGCCGCGCCGACATGGTGCCCGCGCCGATCACGATCGGTCGGCGGGTCTGGCTCGGCGCGAACGTCACGGTGGTGCCCGGCGTGAGCATCGGCGACGGCGCGGTCGTGGGTGCCGGCGCGGTCGTCACTCGCGACGTCCCGGCCGACACGATCGTCGCCGGCGTGCCCGCCCGTCCCATCCGGCCCACCGGCTTCGACTCCGCCGCGTCCTGAGCCGGACGGACGACTCCGACCCGGTGACGGGACCCCGCGGTTGCGGGAGGATCGCCCCATGGCCCGGACCGGCTCCCCCGCCGTCAGCGGTGCGCCCGCATGAACGGCGCCCACCGCCGGCTCGTCGAGGTGCTGGTGCGCCGCGACCCGGGCAACGTCCTCTACGGCGCGGTGGTCACGGCCGGTGTCCTGGCCGCGGTGAGCGCGGAGATCTCGCACGTCCACCGCGTCGCGCTCGGCGTCGGCGCCTCCTTGCTGGCGTACTGGCTGGCGCACGTGTACACCGCGACCCAGGCGATGCTCTTCGACGGGCACCGCGGATCCCTGCCGCGACGGTTCGGCTCCGCGGCGGGCGAGGAGGCGGGCATCCTCGTCGGGGGCGTGCCCGCCGTCGTCGTCTACCTGGCCGGGCACGACCTGGTCGAGCTCTCGGCCAGCGACGCAGCGTTCTGCGCGTTGTGGTTCTCCGTCGGCTTCCTGTTCCTGATCGGCTACCTCGGGGCGCACCGAGCGGGCATCCGCGGCTGGTGGCTCCTGGTCGAGTCCATCGGCGCGGCCTCCCTGGGCGTCCTCGCCGTCGCGGTGAAGTTCCTGCTGCACTGACGCCGAGAGCGGCGATCGTGCCGGACCCGGACGTCCAGGGGCCGCCGCGTCACGCCGGCTCTGCGACAATCGGGCCGGGACGTGGAGTCCGCTCCACGCGCCCGGGCCTCTAGCTCAATTGGCAGAGCAGCGGACTTTTAATCCGCGGGTTGTGGGTTCGAGTCCCACGGGGCCTACCAGCGCGATCTCGGGACGCCGCTCGATTAGGTGGCGCCGCGTAGACTGAGGTCAACAGACCGCGAGGCACCCTCCGCCGGAGGACCGCACCGGTCGAGAGACGGGCACCATGTCCAGTCCCACTCCTTCTCCCTCGCTGACGCGCGTGCCCCTGCGGCTGCGCCTGGCGGACGCTCCCGGCCCCCGCAAGCTCGACGGCGGCTGGTGGCCGCAGAGCCGCGACCTGGCGACCGAGCTGGCCGACCTGGTCGACCACGTCCCCGCGCCGCTGCGCGTCTCCCGCGCGGTCTTCTCGCCGCCGGACTGGGACGACCACCCCCGCCGTGTCCCCGTGAGCGGCCGCTACGTGAAGGTCGGCTCGTTCCCGCGCGACGACACGCACCTGCTGCTGCTCACGCTCAGCGACGCCAAGGTCCTGCGCCTGCTCGTCGTCCCGCCCGCGCAGGACGAGACGCAGGCCGAGGAGGCGCTGCGCCAGTCGTCCGACGCGGACACCCCGAGCCGCACCGCGTCCGAGGTGCTGGCCGCCGTCGCGAGCTGACCCCAGACCAGCGGCTCCCGTCCGCTAGCCCTTACGCAGTGGCCGGCCGGGACCCGCTTGCACGACACACGACCCGCGCCCCTTCCGGGGAACGCGGGTCGTGGACGATCGTGGCGGCTCAGTAGGAGAAGCGACCCACCAGCTCGCGCAGGTCGCCGGCCATGCGCGACAGGTCCTCGGCGGCCTCCCGCGTGCTGTCCGCGGCCTCGCGGCTCTCGGCGGCCGAACGGGCCACGCCCGAGACGGTGCCGGCGATCGCCACCGAGCCGTTGGCGGCCTCGGCGACGTTGCGGCTCATCTCGTTCGTGGTCGCCGTCTGCTCCTCCACCGCCGAGGCGATGGTGGTCTGGCTGTCGCTGATCTGGCCGATGACCTCGGAGATCTGGCCGATCGCGGTGACCGCCTCCTCGGTGTCGCCCTGGATGGCCTGCACCCGGCGGGCGATGTCCTCGGTGGCCCGCGCGGTCTCCTGCGCGAGCTCCTTGACCTCGTTCGCGACGACCGCGAAGCCCTTGCCGGCCTCGCCGGCGCGAGCGGCCTCGATCGTCGCGTTCAGCGCGAGCAGGTTCGTCTGCTCGGCGATCGAGGTGATGACCTTGACGACGTCGCCGACCTCGGCCGACGACGTGCCCAGCCGCGCCACGGTCTGGCTCGTGCTGCTGGCCGCGGTCACCGCGCTGGCGGCGATCGTGGCCGCCTCGCTGGCGCTGTGCGCGATCTCGCGGATCGAGGCCGACATCTCCTCGGTGCCGGCGGCGACCGTCTGGACGTTGGTCGAGACCAGGTTCGCCGAGTCGGCCACCAGCCCGGCCTGGGTGGCGGACTCCGCGGCCGAGCCCGACATCGACGCCGACACGCCGGTCAGGCGCTCGGACGCGCTGGCGAGCGCCGTCGCCTGCTCGTCCAGCTGCTGCATCGACCCGGCCAGGGTCTCCAGGACCCCGTTCAGGCCCGCGCTCATCCGGGCGACCTCGTCCTTGCCGGCGTCGTCGGCGCGCACGTCGAGCCGTCCGGTCGCGACCGTGGCCAGCAGCTCGACCATGCGGCCGAGCGGACGCGTGACCGAGCGGGTGACCAGCACGAGCAGCGCCACGGTCAGCGCGGCGGCGAGCGCCAGGACACCCAGGTAGAGGGTGCGTCCGGTTGCGACGGTCGACTCCTGCTCGTCCTGCAGGGTCTTGAGGCGCTTGGCGACCGAGGTGCTGAGCGTGTCGGCCTCGCCGTAGACGGCCTCCCACGCCTCGCCGGCGGCGCCGCCGTTGATGCTCTCCATGATGGCGGGCAGCGCGTCCAGGCCCTCGCTGCGCAGCTGCTCGCGGAGCTTGACGTCCTCGGCGAAGAACTGCTGGAACTGCGCCTCGGCGTTCTCGACGGCCTTCAGCTCGACCGGCGCCAGCACGTCGCGGTCGACGTCGGCGAACATCTTCTCGATGCCGGCCTGGGACTCGGCGAAGCCGGCGATGTTGTACGCGTCGTCGGACAGGCCCTTCCGGACGCCGTTGGCCGCGGCCTCGGCGATGTAGAGGCCCTGCCAGCCGGTGACGTCGTTGATCCGGATGAGCAGGTCGTCGGAGATGCGCCGCGCCTCGTAGGCGTCGGCCAGCTCGGCCTGCTTCTCCTGCGCACGCTCCTGCGAGACCAGGTCGACCACGATCGCAGCACCCAGCAGCAGGCCGCACAGCGCGAACACGGCGCCCAGACGGACGCCGATCGGACGATCACGCAGCACACGGTTCAACATCGCGTTCCTCTCGACGGCGGTGTGGCCTAAAGCGGCCATCTGGGTCCATCGGCGGGCGCCCCCGCGACCTGAGGCGCATCCGTCACCCGGAACGCCGGACGGGCGCGAAGGACCAGTCGCGGGGGCCCGTTCGGGCCGGATGGAACGGTTTGGCGGACACCCGCGCAGGCCGCACCTAGGTTGAGCACTCCCATCACTTCGTCGCTAGGACCCCCATGCGTCTCACCTTCCCCCGCCGCGCCGTCCGCCTCACCGCGGTCGCGGCCGTCGCCTCCGCCCTTGTCGTGGGCGGTGCGACCAGCCCGGCGAACGCCGCCGAGCGCCCGGCGGTCCCGTCGGCGAAGACCTTCGTCGACCACGCCGTCAACAGCGGCTCGGCGCTGACGTTCAAGGTCGGCAGCAAGGGCGTCGTGAAGAGCTGGAGCCTGTTCGACGTCTGCGGCACCAAGCTCAGCGGCAAGAAGCTGACGTTCAAGGACTCGCGCCTCAAGGCGACCAAGAAGGTCAAGGGCAGCAAGGTCAGCTTCGACCTGCGCGTGGCCAGCAAGAAGGTCGTCGTCGGCGAGGTGACGATCAAGGCCAAGGACCGCGACTGCTCGGCGACCTACACCGTCGTGTCCGGCACCAAGGGCGCGTGGAAGAAGAACGGCGAGGCCATC
The DNA here is from genome assembly GCF_000312105.1 of Aeromicrobium massiliense JC14. Classification (GTDB taxonomy): domain Bacteria; phylum Actinomycetota; class Actinomycetes; order Propionibacteriales; family Nocardioidaceae; genus Aeromicrobium; species Aeromicrobium massiliense. Next base: position 1,200,962 of record NZ_HE978636.1, on the reverse strand, counting down.
GCGGTCAACACGCTGCTGGCCTACACCGGCGTCGTCGACTGGGCCGCGCGCGACTACAAGGAGCGCACCGGCCGCTTCCCGAGCTCGAAGACCAAGCTGGTCCGCCACGCCAAGCGCCTCGGCATCACGTCGAGCAAGGAGTTCGGCGAGCGCGTGACCGCGTACGAGTCCAAGCGCAAGGGCAAGGGCTTCGTCGTCACCCTCGGCACCAAGCGCGGCACCGACGTCCGCATCGAGTTCAGCTCGTCGTACCGCTTCGACTGGGTCCTCTGACCCCTCGACGCCCCCGCCCGCGGGCCCGCACCGTCTCGGTGCGGGCCCGCGGTGCGTCCGTCCCGAGTGCGGCCAAACCGCTCCGCGGCGGGGCGGGTCCGGGTTAGCGTGACCGCGCACGTCACCCACCCACGTCCTGAGGAACACCCATGCGCTTCATCACGCTCGGCCGCACGGCCCGGCTCGCGGCGACCGCCCTGGTCGCCAGCACCCTGGCGGTCGCCGGCACCGCCGCCCCCTCGTCCGCCGCGGGCAAGACCGTCACCCCGGTCGCCCACGTCTTCTGGGACGCCACGGAGGAGAACGGCCTCGCGCTCAAGATGGGCAACAAGGGACGCATCCACGGCTGGTGGGTCGGGTCGGAGTGCGGTGACGGGTTCCAGGGCCGCTCGGCGAAGAAGTTCAGCCGTTCCAAGACCACCTTCTCGAAGAAGAACAGCCGCGGCCGCGTGAAGGTGTCGCTGCGCGCCGTCGAGAAGCGCCTCATCCTCGGCGAGGCCACGGTCACGGTGAAGGGCAAGCCCGAGTGCTCCGGCACCCGCCCGATGATCCTCGGCGACTCCAGCAGCTGGAAGAGCTCGGGTGCCGCCTACGCCGTCTCGGAGCTGTTCTTCTACACCGACGGCGTGCGCCGGGCGGCCGAGGACTACCGGGCCCGCACGGGCAAGTACCCCAGCAGCAAGGCGAAGCTGGTCAAGGCGGCCAAGCGCCTCGGCGTCCGCCCGTCGAAGAAGTTCGGCGAGAAGGTCCACTCGTACAAGAGCACCCGCAAGGGCCGCAGCTACACGCTGCGCACGTCGGGCAAGCGCGTGGACGTCGACATCGAGATCGGGCCGAAGGCCGGCAGCAGCCGCTGGGTCTACTGAGCCCCGCCGACGCGCGTTCACCGACTCGTCATCGAGAGGTGGGACACGTGCGGGTGCACAGGCACCCGGCCGTCCTGTACGGTTGAGGCAGTTGCACGACGTTGTACCCCGGTTTCGAATGCGCCTCTTCGGAGGCACCAGCAGTTCTTCTCCAGGTTGATGTTTGCGCGACCGGCCGCTCGTAAAGTGCGTGCGGCCCGATTCACCCGAAGGAGAACACTATGGCTACCGGAACTGTGAAGTGGTTCAACGCTGAGAAGGGCTTCGGCTTCATCGCCCCCGACGACGGCGGCGAGGATGTCTTCGCGCACTTCTCCTCGATCCAGTCCAGCGGCTACCGCTCGCTCGACGAGAACCAGAAGGTCGAGTTCGACGTCGAGCAGGGCCAGAAGGGCCTGCAGGCGGCGAACATCCGCCCCATCTGATTCGAGCAGCCGCTGCTTGAACGCACGAGGCCCCCGCACCGTCACGGTGCGGGGGCCTCGTCCTTTCCCCCGGCTCAGTCGAGCGAGGCGACGAGCGCGTCCAGCAGCTCGTTCGTGCCGTGCTCGCGCATCGTGCCGTCGTCGAAGCCGTCCAGGTGGACCCCCTGCTCGGTGAAGGTCAGGCGCGTGCCGGCCGGCGTGGGCTCGAGCGCGATCGTCGTCACCGACGTCGAGATGTGCGCGCCGTCGATCCACATGTCGTAGGTGTAGACGATCCGCTCGTGCTCGACGATGTCGGTGTAGGTGGAGTGGAAGCGGTGCTCCGGCCCGTCGCCGAACCGCCCGGCGTCCGTGCCGTGGCCACCGACCCGGAAGTCGTCGGTCAGCTCGGACAGCTCCAGGTCGTCGGTGCCGCCGCCCCACCAGCGCCGCTTGGCGTCGAGGTCGGCGAACGCCTGCCAGACGCGCTCCACCGGGTGGGCGACGTCGCGCTCGACGACGAACGTGTGGTGGGCCTGGGACCGCTCGGTGGTGGTGCTCATGGGGACTCCTCGGGTGGTGGTGGGGCGTGCTCGTCCAGGTGTGCCTCGAGCCGGTCGAGCAGGCGCTCGGCCGGCGTGCGGACGTCTGCGATCCAGCGGCCGGCGTCGTCCATGGCGCCCGGGACGACCCGGAACGTGCGGACGCGACCGACCTTCTGCGAGGCGACCAGCCCCGACGCCTCCAGCACCTTGAGGTGCTGCAGGACGGCGGGCAACGACATCTCGAACGGGGCGGCCAGCTCACTGACCGTCGCCGCCGAACGGCTCAGCCGCGCGACGATCGCACGCCTGGTCCCGTCGCCGAGGGCACGGAAGACGCTGTCGAGGTCCTCCTGATGGTTAAGCACATCATTAAGTATTGACCTCGACCCGGGAGTCGTCAAGACCCCCGGTGAGACCGGCCGTCGCTACGGTGCGCCCATGCCTCTCGTCGCCTGGCCGCTCGCCTTCGTCGCCGCCACCGTCGTCCACCTCGTGCTGAATGTCGCGGGAGCGACCCCGTGGGACTCGGTGACCAAGTGCCTGCTCGCGCCGCTGCTGGCCGGCTGGGTCCTGGCCGCCGGCGGGCCGCGCATCGTCGCGCTGGCGCTGCTGCTGTGCGTCCTCGGCGACCTGTTCCTGGAGCTCACGCCGTCCGACACGTGGTTCCTGCCCGGCATGGCCGCGTTCGCCCTGGCGCACGTGTGCTTCGTGACCTTCTTCGCCTCGCGCGGCGCGTTCGGCTGGCTGGCCGACCGTCCGCTCGTCGGCGCCGTGTACCTGGCCGCCGCGCTGGGGCTCGTCGCGTGGCTGTGGAGCGGGCTGGAGCCGGACCTGCGCGTGCCCGTGGCCGTCTACGCGGTGCTGCTCACCACCACCGCGGCCTGCGCCTGGGCGCTGGGCCCCGTCACGGCGGCGGGTGGCCTGCTGTTCCTGCTGTCCGACGCGCTCATCGCCCTCGACGTGGCGGGCCGGTGGACCCCGCGGCCGGAGGGGATGTGGATCATGCTCACCTACGCGCTGGCGATCGGGCTGATCACCGCGGGCGTGCTGGGAGCGCGCACCGACGCGCGTGTGCCGGTGCGCGCCTAGGTCAGACCAGCTGAGGCAGGGGCACCGCGAGCGGCCAGCCGGCGCGGTCCTCGACCCGGCGTCCGGCCCGGCGGGCGTAGGCGTTCCAGTCGTCGGCGCGCTCGCCGAACCAGCCGCGCTGGTGGTGGACGAGCGCCTCGAGGGTGACCTCGCCGACCTCACGGTGCCGGGCGCCGATCTCGACCGCGACCTCGCGGGCGGCGACCGCGTCGCACCGGGCGTCGTGGGCGTCGGCGATGCGGACGCCGTAGTACTCGCAGGCGATGCCGAGCGTGCGCGACCCGAGGGTGCCGCGGTGCAGGCTCCAGTCGACGACGAGCGGGTCGACGACCAGCAGGCGCGACCAGTCCGGCTGCAGCACGCCCCAGCGCTCGCACTCGGCGCGGAGCATCGTCAGGTCGTAGGCGGCGTTGTAGACCACGAGGCCCACGCCGGCGTCGGCGAGCGACTGGACCCAGGCGGCGATGCGCGAGACCGCCTCGAACGAGCCGGGCGAACCGCGCAGCGACTCGGCGGTCAGGCCGTGGACGGCCGACGCGGCGGCCGGCACCTCGACACCGGGGTCGACGAGCCCGACGACGTCCTCGCCGTGCGGACCGAGCAGGGCGTAGCTGACGACGCGGTCGGCGTGCGGGTCGACGCCGGTGGTCTCGAAGTCGAGGGAGGCGAGCGGGAGCCGGAACCAACCGTCGTGCTGGCCTCGCTCGGGCGCGACCGGGACGTGGGCCAGGCACACGACCTGGCGACTCCCGAAGGCCCCGGTCAGTCGTCCGGTGCCCGCGGGCACCGCCACCGTGCAGGTGGCGCACCATCCGTCGTACGCGTTCGGCTTCACATCGACCTCCTGCCAGCAACCTAGGTGGGGTCACCGACAGGAGGCGGCAGGTCAGGCGGTGTGTCGAGGCCCGTCCGGCGGGGCCTGCGCGTCGCGGCGGGCGATCTGGTCACGCAGCTCGTGGACCTGGCGGCGCCGGCGGCGGGCCGAGCCGAGCAGGGCCGCGGCCACGAGCACCAGCGCCACGGCGACGAGCGCCCCGGCGAGCGTGGCTCCGCGGAAGCCGGGCGCGTCGGCCTCCATCAGCGCGCGGCCGTCGACGGCGGAGTCGTTGGTGCCGAGCACGACGGCGAGGGTGAGCCAGTTGGGCGTGGCCACGAGCAGCGCGAGGACGACCATCGCGGCCCCGGCCCGGCGTCCCCACCGGCGGTTGACCAGCAGCATCGCGAGGAGCGGCACGAGGGTGAAGCCGAATCCGTAGAACAGCCCCCAGGCGATGCCCGACGACGTCGAGCCGTTCACCCGGTCGGTGATGCGCTCGGCCCACCACTGCGGCAGCGTCGCGGCGGCGAGCACGATCAGCGCCACGAGCAGGGCGGCCAGGACGATCGACCACAGCAGCCGCGCGACCCACCGGCGCTCGCGGACCGGGGCGGGCGGGACCGGGTCGGTGCGCTCGTCGCCCGGGACGCCCGGGACGCCGGGGTCGCCGGGACGGGTGGGGTCGTCGGTGCTCATGCGGTCATCGTGCCCCGCCACCGCAGGTCGCGCGCGGCAAGCAGCGGGAGCAGGACCGGGGCGGGCGCACGTGCACCCGCCCCGGTCCCGGCCGCGCTCAGGACGGCAACGCCCTCCAGGTCGCCGCGTCGACGACCCCGGTCGCGCGCAGCCCGCGGGACTTCTGGAACCGCTTCACCGCCACGCGCGTGTGGCCGCCGAAGTAGCCGTTGACCCGGGAGCGCGGCATGCCGAGGGCGACCTGCAGCGTGATGACGTCCCGGCCGACCGAGCGCCCCTTGGCCAGGACGTGGTCGACGAAGTGCGCCTTGGCCAGGCGGCCGGCGGCCGGACGGGTGAGACCGGCGGTCACGTCCGCGCGGACGTGGGCGGGGCTCAGCGAGGCCCACGTCGCCTGGTCCAGGACGCCGGTGACCGGCAGGTCCTGACGCTTCTGGTAGCGGCGCACGGCCTTCCAGGTGCGGGCGTCGAACGTGCCGGTCTGCCGCACGCGCAGCAGCTTCTGGCCGATGCGGACGGCGTCGCCGGTGTGGCCGTAGGCGCGCTCGGCGAGCCGGGACGTGCGCAGCGGCGCCACCGGACGCACCGCGCAGTCACCGACCCGGCGGCCGGAGGGCAGCGCGGCGAAGGTGCCGGTGAAGGACGCGCACGGACCGAGGTCCTGACGGCTGAGGGCGCGTCCGCGCCAGAACGACGTGCGCCCGTTGGCCCCGTCCCACGAGAACGACACGTGCACGTGGTCCTCGTGACCCCAGGACTTCCGCCAGCCGTCCTGCGACCGGTACGACGCCCAGATCTTCTTGTTGTAGATGACGTACATGATCCCCAGCCGGCGCGCGTTCTCGCCGTCGCGGCGGGTCAGCCAGGCCAGGAAGTCGCCGGCGGCCCGGCGGTCGCGCTTGCTCCTCGGGTTCAGCATCCAGTCCCAGGCGCGGCCCTCGAGGTGCTCGGAGTCGGCGGCGCTGCAGAGCCGGACGCTGCCGCCCGTGTGGCCGCGTCCGTACGTGCGCAGCACGAGCTTGCGCAGGCGGGCGACACCACGCTTCTCCGTGGGTGAGCACGACGACTGCGGCACGTACGCCGGCACCGGGTCCAGAGCGCCCGTGAGCCGCGCGGGGGCGCGCAGGCCGTGCGGGTCGCTGGGCATCCGGACCGGGACGTCCGCCTGCGCGGTCGCGCCTGTCGTGACGAGCAGCCCCGCCGTGAGCGCGACGGCCAGGGTGGTCGCCCAGCCTCGTCGCCTCCGTCGCGGGGCTCCCGAGATTTCGCCTGCCTTCATGGGAACCGATACCCTTTCCTCAACCTCATGCTGCCGCTGCTGACGCTCCACTTCCTCGCCGCAGCGGTGGCCCCTGTCCTGGTCCGCTACCTGCATCGCGGCACGTTCCCGGTGCTGGCGCTGGTGCCCGCCGGCGGGTTCGTGTGGCTGCTGGTGCACGGCCGTCCCGACGGGACGGATCTGGAGCACCACACCTGGATCGGCACCCTCGGGCTCGACGTGAGCCTCGCGCTCGACCCGTTGCGCTGGACGCTCGCGCTGCTGGTCACCGGCATCGGCGCGCTGGTGCTCGTCTACTGCACGAGCTACTTCCGTGCCGGCGACCCGGGCCTGTGGCGCTTCTCGGCCGTCTTCGTCGCCTTCGCCGGCGCGATGCTCGGGCTCGTCCTGTCCGACAACCTGCTCCTGCTCTACGTGTTCTGGGAGCTGACGACCGTCCTGTCGTACCTGCTCGTGGGCCACAACCCCGAGCGCAGCGCGAACCGGCGCGCGGCCATGACCGCCCTGCTGGTCACCACGTTCGGCGGCCTGGCGATGCTGGTCGGCTTCATCCTGCTCGGCGAGCACGCCGGCACCTACTCGGCCACCGCCCTCGTGGCCGACCCGCCGGCCTCCGGGACGCTCGTCACCGTCGCGATCATGCTGGTGCTGGTCGGCGCGATCTCGAAGTCGGCGCTGATCCCGTTCCACTTCTGGCTGCCGGGCGCCATGGCCGCGCCGACGCCGGTGAGCGCCTACCTGCACGCCGCGGCGATGGTGAAGGCCGGCATCTTCCTGGTCGCGCTGCTCGCCCCCGCCTACGCCGACACCCCCGGGTGGCGGGCGGTGCTGGTGTCGCTGGGCCTGCTCACGATGGTGGTCGGCGGCCTGCGGGCGCTGCGCCAGTACGACGCGAAGCTGCTGCTCGCCTACGGCACCGTCAGCCAGCTCGGCTTCCTCATGACCCTCGTCGGGCTCGGGACGCGCTCGGCGGCACTCGCGGGGCTGGCCCTGGTGCTCGGCCACGCGCTGTTCAAGGCCGCCCTGTTCATGGTGGTCGGCGTCGTCGACCGCTCCACCGGCACCCGTGACATCCGCCAGCTCACCGGGCTGCACCGCCGGATGCCGCTGCTCATGGTCGTCGCCGCCGTCAGCGCCGGCTCGATGGCCGGCGTGCCGCCGCTGCTCGGCTTCCTGTCCAAGGAGGCCGCGTTCGCCGCCGCCGAGGACCTCGGTCATGACCTCGGCTGGCACGTCGCCGGCCCCCTGACGCTGGCCGGCCTCACCGTCGGCTCGGTGCTGACCGTCGCCTACGCGGCCCGCTTCGTGTGGGGCGTGTTCGGTCCGGCGCCGGGCGTCGACCCGTGCTCGGTCAAGCGTCCCGGCCGCTGGCTCGTCGCCTCTCCGGCGGTGCTCGCCGTCGCCAGCGTGGTGCTCGGCCTCATGGGCGGGCCGCTCACCGAGCTGCTCGCGCCGTACGCGGACGCCTTCCCGGCCGGCGCGCACGAGCCCGAGCTGACCCTGTGGCACGGCGTCACGGTGCCGCTCGTGCTGTCGGCGCTGGTGCTCGTGCTCGGCGTCGCGCTGTTCGTCGCCCGGCACCCCGTGGCCGCCGTCCAGCACGCGGTCGTCGACCGCGTGCCGATGCCGGACGCCGAGCGCGGCTACCAGCTCGTCCTGCGCGGCGTCGACCGCCTGGCCATCGAGCTGACCGGACGCACGCAGCGAGGCTCACTGCCCTTCTACCTCGGCTCGATCCTCGTCGTCGTCGCCGCCGTCCCCGGCACGGCGCTCGTGCTGGCCTGGGAGCCGGTCGACGTGCGGGTGGCCGACTCCCCCGCCCAGGTGGTCGTCGCGGTCGTCATGGCCGTCGCCGCCGTCATGACCGTCCGGTCGCGCCGCCGCCTGCGCGCGGTGCTGCTGGCCGGCATCACCGGCTACGGCACGGCGCTGCTCTTCGACCTGCACGGCGCGCCCGACCTGGCGCTGACCCAGGTGCTCGTGGAGACCTTCGTGCTCGTCACGTTCGTGCTCGTGCTGCGCCGGCTCCCCCAGCACTTCTCGACCCGCCCGTTCACGCTCTCGCGCTGGGTGCGGGTGGCCATCGGCGTCATGAGCGGCGCCCTCGTCGCCGGGCTCGCCTACGTGGCGTCCGGTGCCCGCGTGGCCGACCCGATCTCCGACGGCTTCGCCAAGCCGGCCAAGGAGTACGGCGGCGGCTCGAACATCGTCAACGTCACGCTGGTCGACATCCGCGCCTGGGACACGCTCGGCGAGCTGTCCGTGCTCGTCGTCGCCGCCACCGGCATCGCCAGCCTGATCTTCCTCATCACCGACCGCGCCACCCTGCCGACCACCCGCAAGCCGGGCCACGACTCGGCCTGGCTGCGCAACCCGAGCCTGCCGCCCGAGCGTCGCTCGATCGTGTTCGAGGTGGTGACCCGGCTGATCTTCCACGCCGTGATCGTGTTCTCGGTCTACCTCGCGCTCGTCGGGCACGAGTTGCCCGGCGGCGGCTTCGCCGGCGGACTGGTCGCCGGCCTGGCCCTCATGCTGCGCTACCTGGCCGGTGGACGCCGCGAGCTCGACGCAGCCGCGCCCATCGACGCCGGTGTCGTGCTGGGCCTGGGCCTGGCGCTCGCCGCCGCGTCCGGGCTGCTGCCGACGCTGCTCGGTGGGGGCGTGCTGCAGAGCGCGATCGTCGACGTCCACATCCCGGTGCTCGGCACGCTGCACCTGGTGACCTCGGTGTTCTTCGACATCGGCGTCTACCTGGTGGTCGTCGGCCTGGCCCTGGACGTGCTGCGCAGCCTCGGCGGCGGCATCGACAAGGACATCGAGACCGACCACGACGACGAGCGCGACGCGGCCGACGAGGCCGACCGAGAGGAGGTGCGCCCATGAGCGAGCGCAGCGAGCGAACGACCAGCACGCTCATGGGCGGGCCTCCGTACCGTGCGCCCTTCTCCACGGAGGTGCGCCCATGAGCCCGAGCCTGACGCTGGTGCTGCTGGTCGGCGTGCTCGTGGCGTGCGGCGTGACGCTCATCCTCGAGCGCAGCCTGTCGCGCATCCTGGTCGGCTTCGTGCTGCTCGGCAACGCGGTCAACATCCTGCTGCTGCTCGTGTCCGGGCCCGCGGGGGCACCGCCGATCGTCGGGCTCAGCGACGACGAGATGGCCGACCCGCTCCCCCAGGCGATGGCGCTGACGGCCATCGTCATCACACTCGGCACCACCGCGTTCGGCCTCGCGCTGGCCTACCGCGCCTGGCAGCTGCGTGGCACCGACGACGTCCAGGACGACGTCGAGGACGACCTGATCCGCCGGCGGGCCGAGCGCGACGAGGTCTCATCGACGTTCGAGGAGGCCGCGCCCGGCGCCGTGCTCGACGAGGAAGGTGCCGACCAGTGATCGACCAGGTCGTGCTGCTGCCGGTGATCATGCCGCTGCTCGGCGCGGGGCTGTGCCTCGTGCTGGGCCGCTCGGCCGCCGCCCAGCGTCTCGTCTCCGTGATCGTGCTGGCGCTCGTCGTCGCCGTGGCCGGGTTCCTGCTGCACCGCGCCGACACCGTCGGGCCGCAGTCGGTGGACGTCGGCGGGTGGCCGGCGGGCATCGGCATCAGCCTGGTCGCCGACCGATTGTCGGCCCTGTTGCTGCTCGTCTCGGCCGTCGTCACCCTGTGCGTCCTGCTGTACTCGCTGGGCCAGGGCGTGGCCGAGTACGGCCGGGCGACTCCGCTGTCGGTGTTCCACCCGACGTTCCTGGTGCTGAGCGCCGGCGTCTCCAACGCCTTCCTCTCGGCCGACCTGTTCAACCTGTTCGTCGGCTTCGAGATCCTGCTCGTCTCGTCGTACGTGCTCATCACGCTCGGCGGCACCGACGCCCGCGTGCGGGCGGGCACGATCTACATCGTCGTCAGCCTGCTGTCGTCGGTGCTGTTCCTGGTCGCCATCGCGTGCGTCTACGCCGCCTGCGGCACGGTCAACTTCGCCGAGCTCGCGCTGCGCATGCCGGACGTCTCGCTGCCCGTGCAGCACGTGCTGCAGCTGCTGCTGCTCTCGGTGTTCGCGATCAAGGCGGCCGTCTTTCCGATGTCGGCGTGGCTGCCCGACTCCTACCCGACCGCACCGGCGCCGGTCACCGCCGTGTTCGCCGGCCTGCTCACCAAGGTCGGCGTCTACGCGATCATCCGCACCCAGACGCTGATCTTCCCCGACTCGGGCATGAACGACCTGCTGATGTGGGCCGCGATCCTGACGATGCTGATCGGCATCCTCGGCGCCGTCGCGCAGTCCGACATCAAGCGTCTGCTCTCGTTCACGCTGGTCAGCCACATCGGCTACATGCTGCTCGGCGTGGCCGTGGGCACCGAGCTCGGCCTGACCGGCTCGATCTTCTACGTCGCCCACCACATCACGGTGCAGACCACGCTGTTCCTGGTCGCGGGACTCATCGAGTACCGCAGCGGCACCACCAGCCTGGACAAGCTCGGCGGTCTCGCCCGTGCGGCCCCGGTGCTGGCGGTGATGTTCTTCGTCCCCGCCATGAACCTGGCCGGCATCCCACCGCTGTCGGGGTTCCTGGGCAAGCTCGCGCTCGTCCAGGCCACCGCGGACCTGCCCGGCTTCCTGCCCGCGCTCGCCATCGGCGTCGCCATCGCGACCAGCCTGCTGACGCTGTGGGCGGTCGCGAAGGCCTGGAACCGCGCGTTCTGGCAGCCCATGCCCGAGGAGACGGTCGACCGCGACCACACCGACTCGCTGCACGGCCACGGCCGGCCGGCGGCCGGCGACCTGCGCACGTCCGACATCGTCGAGGCGGTCGAGGACACCCGCCTGCCGCGCAGCATGGCGGTGCCGACGCTGCTGCTCGTGGTGGTGGGCCTGGCGCTCACCGTGCTGGCCGGGCCCCTGTTCTCGCTGACCGAGCGCGCGGCCGCCGAGACGCTCGACCGCAGCCCGTACGTCGAGGCCGTGCTGGGGAGCGAGCGATGACCGCGCGGCTGGTGTTCACCGCGGGCCTGACCGTGCTGTGGCTCATGCTGTGGGGCTCGGTGACCCCGCTCGCCGTCGTGGGCGGCGTGCTCGTGGCCGTCCTGGCGATGGTGGCGTTCCCGTTCCCGACGATGACCTGGGACGTGACCTTCCGGCCCTGGCCCTTCGTCGTGCTCACCGCCCGGTTCTTCGCCGACGTGCTGCGCGCCAGCGTCCAGGTGGCCTGGCTCGCGATCCGGCCCGCCCGGCCGCCGCGCAGCGCGATCATCGAGGTGCAGCTGCAGACCCGCTCGGAGCTGGTGATGACCCAGATTGCCGAGATGATCTCGCTCGTCCCCGGCTCGCTGCTCGTCGAGACCGACCCCGACACCGGACGCCTGTGGCTGCACGTGCTCGACGGGCACGACGAGCAGGCGGTCGAGCACGCCCACCGCATGGCGGCGGCGCAGGAGCAGCGCGTGCTGCGGGCCTTCGCCACCGACGCCGACCTGACCGAGAACGGTCACCCCGAGGAGGCCGCATGACCACCGTCGCCGTCGTCTGCACCGCCATCCTGGGGGTCAGCGCCCTCGTCGCGGTCGTCCGCATCGTCCGCGGCCCGTCGATGCTGGACCGGGCCGTCGCCACCGACACGTTCATCGCCATGATGGCCGCGGCCGTCGGCATCGAGGCGGTCGCGAACGACCGCACCGTGACGCTGCCGATCCTGGTCGCGCTCGCGCTCATCGGCTTCCTGGGCTCGGTCGCCGTCGCCCGCTTCGCCGTCCGCTCGGAGGAGGAAGCATGATCGACGTCGCCACCTCGGTGCTGCTGGTCGCCGGCTCGCTCATGTCGCTGACTGCGGCGATCGGCCTGGTGCGCTTCCCGGACGTGCTGACGCGCATGCACGCGGCCACCAAGCCGCAGAGCGTCGGCCTGCTGCTGATCCTGGCCGGCATCGCCGTGCACTTCCACACGGCGCCGGTCATCGCGATGGTCTCGCTCGTGGCCGTGTTCCAGCTGGTGACGGCGCCGGTCGCCGCGCACATGGTGGCGCGCAACGCCTACCGCGCCGGCATGCACGACTCGCGGCAGCTGACCGTCGACGAGCTCGCCGACGGCTGATCCCAGCTTCGGGGCGGGGCACGCCCGGCCGTGCGCGGTAGCGTCCGGCCCATGCTCAGCTACGCGCGCTGCGTCCCCGGCCTGGAGCCGGCCCTCGAGGTGCTGGACGGACTGGTCTCGTCCGGGGCGGAGCCCGGTGCCGGGGTGAGCGTGATGGTCGCCGGACGCGAGGTGCTGGCCGCCGGCGGCGGCACCCAGGACGCCGCGGGCGGGACGCCTTGGTCGGAGCGGACGCTCGTGCAGGTCTACTCCACCGGGAAGCCGCTGGCCGCGATCGCCGCGCTGCTCGCGGTGCGCGACGGGCAGCTGACCCTGGACGACCCGCTCGTCACCTGGTGGCCGGCCTACCGCGACCACCCCGAGCAGCCGACGACGCTGCGCCACGTGCTGTCGCACACGGCGGGCAAGCCGGTGTTTGGACCGGACGCCGACGACCTCGCCCCGCACCGTCGGCGTCGAGCCGGACGACCTCGACCGCGTCGCCGACCTCGAGCCGCTCACCGACGCGTGGGCCGACGGCTACCTCACCGACCCGTTCGCCCGCGACGCCCTGCTGCGTCCCCCGGGCCTGCTCGACCCCGCCTACCTGCGCACCGAGGCGTGGCGACGCACGTCGTTCCCGGCCGTCGGGCTGCACGCGGATGCGCGGTCGCTGGCGGTGCTCTACGACGACCTGTCGCGCGACGACGGCGTGCTGGCCGGCCTGCTCGGGGCGGACCTGCGGGCCAAGACCCTCCACACCCAGGCGTCCGGCCCCGACGCGTTCCTGCGCCGCGACGCGGAGTGGTCGCTCGGGTTCGACGTCGAGAACGGCGAGGTCGGCATGGGTGGCATCGGCGGCTCGTCCGCCTGGTGGTCGCCCGCCCCCGGCTACGCGATGGCCTACGTGACCCGCGGGCTGCTCGACCACGCGCGCCTGGACGCCGTCGCCACCGCCGTCGAGCAGCACCTAGGCGAGGCCGTCGGGGGCGTTCGATAGGTTCGTCCGGTGCGCATCGCCACCTGGAACGTGAACTCCGTCCGCACCCGCATCGACCGGGTGACCGCCTTCCTGCAGCGTCATGACGTCGACGTCCTGGCCCTGCAGGAGACCAAGTGCCGCGACGACCAGTTCCCCGCGCTGCCGCTGCACGAGCTCGGCTACGAGACCGCCCACGTCGGCCTCGACCAGTGGAACGGCGTCGCCCTGATCTCGCGGGTCGGTCTCGAGGACGTCCGCACCCAGTTCGCGCCCGAGCAGCCGTTGTTCGGCGCCGACGCCCCGGTGCTGGAGGCCCGCTCCATCGGAGCGGTCTGCGGCGGCGTGGAGGTCTGGAGCCTGTACGTGCCCAACGGCCGCGAGCTCGACCACCCGCACTACCACTACAAGCTCGCCTGGCTCGAGCAGCTGCGCGCCTCCGCCGCCCAGTGGCTCGCCGACGACCCGGCCAAGCAGGTCGCGCTGACCGGCGACTGGAACATCGCGCCGCAGGACGAGGACGTCTGGGACATGACCGCCTTCGAGGGCAGCACCCACGTCTCCGAGCCCGAGCGTGCGGCGTTCCGCCACGTGCTGGACGCCGGCTTCACCGACGTCGTCCGGCCGTACACCGAGGGCGCCTACACCTACTGGGACTACCAGCGCCTGGCCTTCCCCAAGCGCATGGGCATGCGCATCGACTTCATCCTGGCCTCGCAGGCGCTCGCCGCCCGCGTGAGCGGCGCGATGATCGACCGCGAGGAGCGCAAGGGCAAGGGCGCCTCCGACCACGCCCCGGTCATCGTCGACCTGGACTGAGCCGGTCCTCTCGACCGGCTCGAGGAGCGGGCCCCGCTGCCTGCCTGGCCCCGCTGCCTGAGCCGGTCCTCTCGACCGGCTCGAGGAGCGGGCCCCGCTGCCTGCCTGGCCCCGCTGCCTGAGCCTGTCGAAGGCCTACCGCGGCTTCGCGCCCTGACGCAGGTAGCGATCGCGCTGCTCGCGGCAGAACCGGACCTCCTGCTCGATCCTGACGATCTCCGCCGGCACGAGCCGGCGCAGCTGCATGTCCGTGACCGCGGTCGCCTGCACCTCGTCGATCCCCAGCCGCTCGCCCAGCCGCACGATCGCGTCGTCCATCGACGAGGCGGCGTCGAGGGCGTCGAGCACCGCCGCTCGCTCCGTGAGCGCCCGCAGAAGACCCTCCATGACGTGCAGCCGCGCCTCCACGTGCCACAGCTTGTCGTCGAGCGTGGGCTCCTGGTCCCGGCGTCGCCATCGCATGCGCAGGCTCCCCGATCAGTCCTGCGCCGGAGGCCAGACGACCTCGAAGCGCTCGAAGACCACGTCGAGCTCGTCGACCCGGTCGGGGTCCAGGCCCAGCCGCTGGCAGGAGCGCCGGAAGTAGCGCCGGTGCCCGGCGAGCCACGAGTCGCGGGTGCGGTCGTCCTCGGCCTCGTCCCAGGCGAAGGCGTCGTCGACCGACTCCAGCCGGCCCACGCGGATCTCGGACGTCCGCAAGATGACCGTCGGGACGCCGGCCCCGTCCGCGACGACCCAGTGGTCGCCCGGCTGCGGCACGGGGTCACCGTCGGCCTCGAACTGGGCGACCAGCTCGGCCGTCGCCCGTTTGGGCCCGTCGGTCACCAGGGCCAGCAGCTCGTCGCCCAGGGGCATCGAGTCGCCGAACGCCTCGAGCGGCGGCTTCTCGCCGTCGTGCTCGGGGTGGGCGGCCACGTACTCGCGCCACAGGTCCGTCTCGGTAGCGACGTCGTGGAAGCGGGAGCCCACGCCGCTGACCCGGGTGCGTCCGTCGGGGCGCGAGACGTCGACGAGCAGCCGGCACGGCCGGCCCATGTCGTGGCCCTGCAGCACGGTGACGCGCACCTGCGGGTCGTGGCCGGCGGCGCGCAGCCATCCACCGAGTGCCGCGGCCGCCGCACCGGTGGCCGGGTCCTCGTAGACCCCGCCGACCGGGAACGGGTTGCGCGCGTGCACCAGGTCGGGGCGCTCGACGAACAGCAGGCTCACCGTCGTCCAGCCCTGGCCGAGGCACAGGGCCTTGAGCCGGTCGACGTCGTAGTCGAGCCGCGCGAGCCGCTCGCGCGAGCCGGCGAAGACGAGCAGGTGGTTCATGCCGCCGAACGCGACCGCGGGCGGACGCCGGGGGTCCAGCTCGTCGGACGCCCAGCGCAGCGCCGACAGCGCCTCGGCCAGGACGTCCGGCGCCGGAGCGCCGCTCGACGCCGGGACGCTGGTCAGGGTCGCGATGATGCCGGCGGCGTCCTCGGCGGTCTCGACCTCGATCGGACCGGCCGACGTCTCGAAGGTCAGCGACCCCACGCCGTCGCGCTCGGCCAGCGCGACGGCCGTCGCCACCGTGGCGTGGCCGCAGAAGCCCACCTCGTCGAGCGGGCTGAAGAAGCGCAGTCGGTGGCGTCCCGGCCGGCTGGTCGGCTCGACGAACGCGCACTCGGAGTAGCCCAGCCGCGCCGCCAGGGCGAGCCGGTCCGCGTCGCTCCAGGCCCGGGCGTCCAGGACGACACCGGCGGGGTTGCCGCCGGAGCCGCCG
The DNA here is from genome assembly GCF_000312105.1 of Aeromicrobium massiliense JC14. Taxonomy (GTDB): domain Bacteria; phylum Actinomycetota; class Actinomycetes; order Propionibacteriales; family Nocardioidaceae; genus Aeromicrobium; species Aeromicrobium massiliense. The sequence continues at coordinate 1,185,388 of NZ_HE978636.1, read as the reverse complement.
TCGGTGAACGCGGCGTAGTGCAGCACCTCGGCCGGCAGGACCGGCGCCCGTCCAGCGGCGTTGTCGGTCATGACTCGGGTCTCCTCAGCTCGGGGGTGTGCGTCGAACAGCTGGTTCATCGCTGCAGCGTAGATGCGCAGTCACTCTCATGCCGGCACGATCGTCCGTCGTCCAGGACTCGGACAACCGTTCGACCAGGGCCAGTCCCCGCCCGGCCTCGTGGTCCTCGGTCAGCGGGCGCGGCGCGACGCGCCCACCGTTCCCGTCGTCGATGACCGAGATTGTGACGGTGCCGCCACTCGCGTGCCAGCCCACCGCGAAGTCGCCGCTGTGCGTGGCGGTCCCGTGCCGCAGGGCGTTGGAGGCGAGCTCCGAGAGCACCAGGGCGGCATCTGCGACGGTCTGGGGATCGACGCCTGCTGCAGCGAGCTCGGTCTTGAGGCGTCGCCGGGCTGACGGGACGCTGGCCGGCTCGAACGGCAGCCTCAGCACGGTCCCGACGAGAGCACAGCTGGCCCGGGATCCCTCGGTCACGCTCGGGACCTCGCGTCCCCCGGGGTGCGGTGAGCCCCAGACGGCCGATGGCACTCCCGAGGTCGGGCACGCTCCGGGCGGCGTCCATCAGCCACCGACCGAAGCGTGCCCTGGCCGCCTCGTGCGACCGGCGTCGCCGTGTGGAGCCCCCACGGGACGGCGACGGCCGGAAGCCTAGGGGCGAGACGACCGCGTGCCATCCCACGCGCACGGGGGCAGGTCATCGCAGGGTCAGGAAGAGCTCGTCGCGGGCCGGCGAGGCGACGCCGCTCGCCGAGGGCACCACGGCGGGGTCCGCTCGAACCAGATCGACGTCGGCCGGGACGGACGGGGCCCTCGGAGTGAGGACACGCGTCAGGAAGGCAAGCATGGCTCCGATGCTGGTCGAACCGGGTGTCGGGCGCGTCCCTGGGACCTGGGACCGACTCGTCCGCGAGACTCAGCGCGACGTCACAGGATGCGCCAGACGACTCCCGCACCGAGGCCGAACAGGCCGCACGCCGCGGACCACACGATCGCCGGGGAGACGTGACGCTCACCATGACGCGCGCGCCCACCGTCGGCGACGTGCTCCAACGCGTCCGCGAGGTCCGTCGCGCTTCCGAACCGCCGTGCAGGATCCAGCGCGGTCGCCTTGGCCAGGACACCGTCGAGGGTGTCCGCGTCCACGCGCCTCGGCAGGTGCTCGGGAGCGAGCCGGGGCGGCCGGTCGGACTCCGTACGTGTCACGAGGCTGTACGGGTCGCGCACGTCGAAAGGCAGCGATCCCGTCAGCAGCACGTACGCCAGGACACCCAAGGCGTAGACGTCGCACCGGGCATCGACGCCGCGCCCCAGAGCCTGCTCGGGCGCCATGAACGAGGGCGTTCCCGTGGTCACGGTGATCCCACTGGCCTCGGCGAGACGCTTGGCGCTGCCCAGGTCGGCCACAATGACCCGACCGTCGCCCCTTCCGCGCAGCAAGAAGTTCGAGGGCTTCACGTCCCGGTGCACGACGCCCACGTCGTGCAGCACCGCGACCGATCGGGCTGCCTCCGCCGCGAGCCGCAGGGCCTCGACGGCATCCAACGACCCGCCCGCCCGGGCCTCGAGCGTCCCGCCCTCCGCCAGGTCCATCACGAAGAAGGGCCGGCCGTCGTGAACGCCCGTGTCGTGGACGCGGACGACCCGATCGCTCTCGACCCGCCGGAGGAGGCGCGCCTCGGCCAGGAACCGCTCCCGCACGTCCGCGTGGTGGGTCCAGTTGTCCGCCAGGACCTTCACCGCGACCGGGATGTCGAGCTCGGTGTCGAAGCCCTGCCAGACGGTCGCGAACGCACCCGATCCCCTCACGGAGTCGAGGCGGTAGCGTCCGATGGATCTCACGCGGGTCATTATGGTCATCCGAGCTCAGGAGGAACCAGGTGGCTGATGAGTGGGAGGATCTCGCCGCACGCGCGCGGACCGGCGATGGTGACGCGATGCGCGCTCTGCTGGAGTCCGTGCGTCCCCACGTGATGCGTCGTTGCGCTCGCGTGCTGCCCTTCCACCAGGACGCCGAGGACGCGTGCCAGGAGGCGCTCCTGACCATCGCGACGAAGCTCGGCTCGTACGAGGGACGGGGATCGTTCGCCGGCTGGTCGGCCGCCGTCGCCACCAACGCTGCCCGTGCCGCCTACCGGACGATGAGCCGGAGGTTCGCCGAGACGGGGACCTCCGACCTTCCCGAGCACGCCGACCCACGCACGACGAGCGTCGTCGCCGGGACGAGGCTGGACCTGCTCGACGCGCTCGACCGGCTGGAGCGTGACCATCCTGCTGCAGCCCGGGCTTTCGTGCTGCGCGACCTGGCCGAGCTCTCGTACGCGGACATCGCGGCCCAGCTCGACGTCCCGATCGGGACGGTGAAGGCTCGCATCCACACCGCCCGCGGACACGTTCGCGAGAATCTTCGTCCCGCAGGCAACCTTTCGCGGCCGCCGCGCATCTAGTAGGTGTCCCCCCTCTCGACAGGAGCACCCCCATGCGTCTGAAGCCTGCCGCGCTCGTCCTCGTCTCCGCCCTCACCCTGGGCGCCCTCGCCGGAGCGCTGGTGCACGGAACCCGCACCGATCAGGCCGACGCTGCCCGTCCGTCCGCGGCAGCGACCACGCCCACGACGGCGGCCGGCGGCACGTCGTCGCCCACGACGGCGGCCGGCGGCACGTCGTCGCCCACGACGGCGCCGGTCGCCGAGGACGCCGCGGCCGACGCCGACGTCCTCGCGCCGGGCCGAGCGGGCCCGCTCGAGGTCGGCATGAGCAAGGACGAGGCCCTGGCAACCGGACTCCTGGACGCCGACGTCCCGGGGAGCGACGGCTGCCCGGACCAGGTGCTCGCCTGGAAGCGGGCCCACCGCGAGACGTTCGACGTGCAGACCCTCGGCAACGGCGAGGTCAGCTCCATCGGGGTGCGCGGGCGCAAGCCCCGTACGGCAGCCGGCCTCGGGGTCGGCAGCACCGCGGCCGAGGTCCGCGGGGTCGTCGACGAGGACACCGCCCAGGAGGTCGGGTTCGGCCAGTCCGGGCTGTTCGAGTTCGACGGGCAGACGGGCCGCTGGATCGGCTACCTGTTCAACACGAGCCCCGAGCGGCTCAAGGGTTCGGACGAGGTCTCGTTCGTGGAGCTGACGAAGGGCGTGCAGCCCGAGCTCGTCCGTTCCGGATGCTGATCGCATCACACGGTCGACAAGGCGCCACCACGCGAGTCGCGAGTTCCCCTGACGCCCGGCGCCGCAACGCCTCGGACGGACCTCGAGCGCGCACTGTCCACCACCGCACGGCCGACGAGACGACGGATGAAGGAGCGGCGTGAAGGTCAACGTCCTCGGGCCGATGACGATCACGCGCGGCGAGCAGCACCTCGACGTCGGGCCGCGCCGCAGCCAGGAGGTCCTGTCGGCCCTCCTGGTCCGGGCCGGCGACGTCGTCCCGCTGGAGACCCTCATCGACGAGGTGTGGGGCGACAGCCGGGTCGCGCCCGGGTCCGTGCACGTCGTCGTCTCCCGCCTGCGGTCACGCATCGGTGGCGACCTGATCCGGACCCAGGCGCCGGGCTACCGGATCGCCCTTGAGGGGCATGAGCTCGATGCCGACGTCTTCGAGGCCCACCTCCGCACCGCGCGCGAGACGCAGGACCCTAGTGCCGCTCGGGCGAGCATCCACGCCGCCTTGGCCCTTTGGCGCGGTGACGCCTACGCGGACGTCCAGCTGCGCGTGGCACGCACGGAAGCGGACCGCCTCCACGCGATGCGCCTGTCGGCCCACCATCAGCTCGCCCAGCTGGACCTCGACGAGGGCCGGCACCACGAGGTCGCCGAGCGTCTGTCGGCGCTCGTGGACGCCTACCCGTTGGAGGAAGGCCTGCTGGCCCCGCTGATGCTGGCGCTGTACCGCAGCGGACGTCAGGCCGAGGCGCTGGCAACCTATGACCGCGCCCGCCGGTGCCTGGACGAGGAGCTCGGGGTCGAACCCACCCCCGCGACCCGGGACATGCACCAGCGCATCCTGCGCCAGGACGAGTCCCTGGCTCCGGTGCCTGCCGCCGCCCCCACACAGCCCGCCACGCCCGACCGCCCGGGACTCATCGGTCGTCAGCAGGAGCTCGGTCGGCTGGCTCGCGCGCTCCACCACGGGTGGTTCGCCGGTCTGTCGGTGACCGCCGTGGTCGGGGAAGCGGGCATCGGAAAGACCCGTCTGGTGGAGGAGGCCGCCGCCCTCGCGCACGAGGACGGCGGACTCGTCGCGTTCGGACGGTGCTGGGACACCGAGGGAACCCCTGCGCTGTGGCCGTGGGAGCAAGTTCTGTCGAGCCTTTCCGATCGTCTCGACCCCGACCTCCTGGACGCCGCGACGTCCGGTCGCGGCCAGCTGGCGCGGGTGCTGCTGCGCGGCTCCGACGAGGACCCAGCGACCGCCGTGAACGCGGACGTGGCCCCGGCCCGGCTCTACGACGCAGTGACCGCCTTCGTGGAGGTCGTGTCGTCCCGACGACCGCTCCTGCTGGTGCTGGAGGACATGCACTGGGCCGACCCCGGGTCCGTCGAGCTCATGGACTACCTGCTCGCCACGTGCCGCGGTGGACGCCTCGCCGTCGTCCTGACCGTGCGGGACCCGGATGAGTCCGCGGTGCGCACCACCCCGCTCACTGCCTCGCTCGCGCGATCGGCAGGCACGACGCGGATCGACCTGTCGGGCCTGGACGTGCCGCAGGTCCAGGAGCTGGCTGCGCGCAGCCTGGGCTCCTCCATCACGTTGACCGCGGCTCAGGCTCTGCGCGACCGGACCGACGGCAACCCGTTCTACGTCGGCGAGCTGGCCCGGCTGTACGGGGACGAGCGTCGTCGTACAGGCCGCGGCGACACCCCGGTGCCGAAGGGCGTGCGCGCCGTCATCGAACGCCGCCTGCGGCACCTGCCTGCCGGGGACGTCGCGGCGCTCACGGCTGCCGCCGTCATCGGCCGCACCTTCGGTCTGCTCCTGCTGGAGGACGTGACGTCGACCGGTCGCCTGGCCCTGCTGGAGACCATCGACCGTGCGACCACCGCCGGCATCCTCACGGCGGCCGACGACGTCCTCGAGTACCGGTTCGGCCACGCGCTGGTGCAGGAGACGCTGACCCTCTCAATGAGCCTCGCGCGCCGGTCGTCCGTCCACGCGGCCGTCGCCGAGGCGCTCCAGACGCGTCACGGCCACGACCCGCACTTCGCGGCGGCCGTAGCACACCACCACGTCGAGGCCCACCCGTACACCGACGCCTCGAAGGCCATCCGCGCATCGCTGCACGCCGCGGCGCTCGCACAGCAGCGCCTGGCCTTCGACGACGCCGAGCGCCTGGTCCGGCGGGCGCTGGACCTTGTCGACGCAGTCCCCACGGAGCAGGCGACCGCGCTCGAGATCGAGCTGCGGGTCAAGCTCGGGTCCCTGCTCACCCTGCGCCACGGGTACAACGGGCCGGGCGTCGCCGAGGAGCGCCGGCGTGTGCTGGAGCTGAGCGGCCCCGGCGGCGCGGTCTCGGACATCTTCTCGGCGCACTGGGGCACGTGGGGCAACGCTCTGGTCTCGGGGCACTTCGACGAGGCGCGCACGTCCGTCCAGGGCCTGCAGGACGTCGCCGACAGCACCACTGACCCCATGTTCGCCCTGGCGGCGGACGTGGCTCGCGGACAGACGTCCTGGCACCTCGGACACCTGCCCGCGACCCGGACGGCCCTGAAGCGTGCCGTCGAGCGCTCCGACCGGTGCGACCGGCCGCTGGACCTCGACCTGTGGCTGCAGCACCCCGGCGTGCAGGCGCGCATCTGGCTGGCCCTCGCGGTCGCGCAGCAGGGCGAGGTGGACCTGTCGCACCGGATCGCTCGCGAGGCCGAGACCCTCGCCGAGCAGTCAGGCCATCTGTACACGATGAGCTTCCAGCTCATCGCCGAGGGTGTGCGGAGCGTCGTGCTCGACCGTCCGGAGCAGGCGGCGGAGCAGTCCCGGCGCGGGCAGGAGCTCGCCGTCGCCAACGAGTTCCTCCAGCTGCAGGCGTTCGCGCTCATGCCGCTCGGCTGGGGAGCCGGCCGGCTGGGCGACACCGAGACCGGGCTGGCGATGCTGAACGGCGCGATCGACGCGTTCAGCTCACTGTCGGACCGGCACCTGTTCGGCCCGTTCATGCTCCGGCTCGCCGCCGACCTGCACGGCCGGGCCGGACGGCGGGGCGAGGCGCTGCGCCTGACCGAGGCGGCGCTCCTGCACACCGAGCGCACCGGCGAGCGGTTCGACCTGGTCGACCTGCACCTGCTGCGGGCCCGTCTGCTGGCCGACGACGACGTCGCAGCGGCGGACGAGGAGCACGCGCGCGCGACTCGGGTGGCGATCAAGCACGGCGCGCACCTCTACCTCGCCCGCCAGCGCTGCGGCGCGCTCAGCGAGGGCCGGCGAAGGGGCCGCGCAGGGCCGCCCACTGAAGGAGCATGACGGTCTTGGCGTCGACGACGTCCGTGCCGATCGACGCGAGCGCCGCGTCGAAGTCGAGCTCGACGACCTCGATGTCCTCGCCCTCCTCGGCGAGCCCGGCGCGCGACCCGTCGAGCCCGCGGACGCTGTAGGGCGCGGCGAAGAAGTGCAGCCGCTCGGTGACCGATCCGGGGCTCATGTAGACGTCGAAGACGTGCTCGACGTCGCCGACCTCGACGCCGGTCTCCTCCGCGGCCTCGCGGCGGATGGCGTCCTCGGGCGCGTCGTCGTCGAGCAGCCCGGCCGCCGTCTCCAGCAGCATCCCGTCGGGGTGGTCGTTGACGTAGACCGCGTAGCGGAACTGGCGGGTGAGCAGCACCGTGCGCCGGTCGGGGTCGTAGAGCAGGATCGTCGCGCCGTCGCCGCGGTCGTACGTCTCGCGCCGCTCGGTGCTGACCGTGCCGTCCGGGTGCGTGTAGTCGTAGGTCGTCGCGCGCAGCACGCACCAGTCGCTGGCCAGCAGCTCGACCTCGCGCACCCGCACGCGCGGGTTGCGGCGCAGGTCGAGCCCGGTCAGGTGCAGGCCGGTGCGCCCGCGGCCGTCGGGGACGTCGACGCCCGGGACTCCGTCGGCCACCGGGCTAGGACAGCCAGGTCGGGCGCAGCGGGAAGCCCGACGTGCCGTCGGGCGCGTTCTTGACCGCGAGCACGTGGTGCAGCTCGATCTCGTCGCGCTCGAAGGCGATGCGCGAGCCGGCCATGTACAGGCCCCAGATCTTGGCCCGGCCCAGCGTCACCTCGCCCAGCGCCTCGTCCCAGCTCCGCACGAGGTTGTCGCACCAGGCCTCGAGCGTCCGCGCGTAGTGCTCGCGGATGTTCTCGGTGTGGCGCACCTCCAGGCCGACGTCCTGGACGGTCGACACGATCGTGCCGGACCCGGCCAGCTCGCCGTCGGGGAAGACGTAGCGGTCGATGAACGCCCCGGCGGACGTCGGCGAGACGTTGTCCTTGCGCGTGATGCAGTGGTTGAGCAGCCGTCCGCCCACGGCCAGCTTGTCGCGCAGGAAGGAGAAGTAGGCCGGGTAGTTCCTGACGCCGATGTGCTCGGTCATGCCGATCGAGCTGATCGCGTCGAAGCCGCTCTCGAGCACGTCGCGGTAGTCGCTGAAGCGGACCTCGGCCAGGTGCTCCAGGCCACGCTCCTTGATCGCCTTCTGCGCCCACTCGGCCTGCTCCTGCGAGAGCGTGACGCCGAGCGCCTTGACCCCGTAGTGCTCGGCCGCGTGCATGACCATGCCGCCCCAGCCGCAGCCGACGTCCAGCAGGCGCTGGCCGGGCTGCAGGTCGAGCTTGCGGCAGACCAGGTCGAACTTCTCGGCCTGCGCCTGCTCCAGCGTCGCGTCCGCCGTCGGGTAGACCGCGCAGGTGTAGGCCATCGAGGGGCCGAGCACCAGCTCGTAGAACCGGTTCGACACGTCGTAGTGGTGGTGGATGGCGTCGGCGTCGCGCACCTTGGTGTGGCGCAGGCCCTCGAGCGTCCGCCGCCAGCGCGGCAGGTGCTCCTCGGCCGGGGGCGCCGGCGGCACGAGGTTGCCCACGCCCAGGCCGCGCACGATCTTCACCAGCTCGGCCGGAGCGGGCAGCTTGAAGCTCAGCTTGCTCAGGATCTTGGTCATGAGCGGGTACGGGTCGCCCGGGTGGACGCCGTCGATCTCCAGGTCACCGGCCACGTAGGCGCGGGCGAAGCCGAGGTCGCCCGGCGCGGTGACCAGGTAGGCCAGGCCGCGCTGGTTGAGCAGCCGCACCGTGTACGGCGACGCCGGGTCGCCGGTCGTGCTGCCGTCGTAGGCCTCGAAGCGGAACGGGATGCCGTGGCGCATGAGCCGCTCCAGGGCTCCGGCGATGGTGATGCGCTCGGGGTCGAGCAGGGTCATGAGTTCCTCACCGCTTTCTCGTACAACGTGCTGAGTCGTCCGGCCGGGTCGTAGCGCTCGCGCACCCGCGCGAGGTTCTCGCCGCCGTACATCGCGTCGAAGGTCTCCTGGTCGTAGAACGCCTCGGAGTACAGCGACTTGTGGCCGTCCAGGCGCCCGACCGCCTCCTCGACCCTGCGGTTCACATAGCCGGCCGGCGCGTCCGCGGGGACGACGACGGTGCCCCAGAACCCCACGTTGACGTAGGGCTCCCCGGTCTCGAGCGGGTAGGTGGCCCAGGGGCGCTGGGTGCGCAGCGGGCAGAGCCAGACCGGACGCATGCCGACCTCGGCGTCGAACCACTCCAGGAACTCCGGGAGCCGCGCCAGCGGCACCTCGATGTCCTGGATGACCCGCTCGCGACCCGGCACCTTCTTGATCCGGTCCAGCTTCTCGATGAGGCCGAACCGGGCGTCCAGCGCGACGATCTTGTGGAACACGTCGCTGCGCCGCCAGCGGCTCGGCCAGATGCGTCGCAGCCGCGGGTTCTGCGCCCCGAACGCGGCCGAGCACCAGAACCAGTCGGTGTCCCAGCGCCACAGGTAGTCGTGGATGGTCAGGGCGTCGGTGGGACGCTCCTGGATCGATCGGTAGTAGACCTGCTGGCCGGTGTAGTCGCTCAGCTCGGCCGGACGCTCGGCGGTGTACTCGGCCAGCGTCAGGTAGATCTCGTCGGGGCTGAACGCGGTGCCGTCGACGGCGTTGACGCGCACGCCCTCCCACTCCCCTGCCTCGACGACCTCGCCCAGCGCCTTGGTGGCCGACGCCGGATCGTCGAACCGGACGTGGCGCAGCCGGACGAACGGCGGTACCGCCTCGAGCTTGATGCGCAGACGCGTGGCGTAGCCGAGGCTGCCGTAGGAGTTGGGGAAGGCGTCGAACAGGTCGGCGTGCTCGTTGTCGGCCGTCGCGGTGACGACCTCGCCGCTGCCGGTCAGGACGTCCATCTCGAGCACCGACTCGTGCGGCAGGCCGTTACGGAACGACGTGGACTCGATGCCGAGGCCGGTGACGGCCCCGCCGAGGGTGATGGTGCGCAGCTGCGGCACGACGTACGGCACGAGGCCGTACGGCAGCGTCGCCTCGACCAGGTGCTCGTAGGTGCACGCCAGCTGGACGTCCGCGGTGCGGGCGACCGGGTCGATGGAGATCACCCCGTCGAGCCCGCTGACGTCCAGCCCGGGCGTCGTCGTCGCGGCGCGCGGACGGAACAGGTTCGACGTCTTCTTGGCCAGACGGACCCGCTCGCCCGGCGCTATGGCAGCGTACGAGGCGAGCAGTCGGTCCATGGCCACGCGGTGCGCGTCCCAGCCCTTCACAGGCTCAGACTATTACCGCAACAAGTTGCATGGTGCACGGGTCGTGGCGACCTCCGTCACGCCTCCAGCAGCCAGACCAGTGCCTCGGCCGGAGCGGGGGCGCTCAGCGTCAGCGTCCGGCCGTCGTGGACGCGCAGCTCGTCGCCCGGTCCGAGCTCGTCCTCACCGTGCCGGACGCGGCCCCGCGTGACGTGGACGAGCGTCCGCGAGGCTGCGGGCAGCTCGACCCGGTCGCCGCCGGCCAGGCGCGCGACGAGCAGCCGCGCCGGGGCGTGCACGTCCACCGACGCGTGCAGGCCGGGGCCGTCGGCGACCTGCGCCTGGGCGTACTCCGGGGCGTCCCAGTGCCGCGACGCCAGCATCATCTGCACGAACACCAGCGGCTCGGTCGCGGACGCGTTGTTCTCGCCGTGGAGCACGCCCGACCCGGCACTGAGCCGCTGGGCGGTGCCGGGCGTGACGACGCCGCCGGGACCGGCGGTGTCCTCGTGGCGCAGCGCGCCCTCCAGCACCCAGGTGACGATCTCGACGTCGGCGTGCCGGTGCGGGTCGTACCCGCGACCCGGCTCGACGTGCTCGGTGTTGATCGCGACCAGCGGACCGAACCCGACGTTGGCCGGGTCGTAGTGGTCGCCGTAGGAGAACGAGTGCCGGGTGCGGACGCCGTCGCCGGTCGTCTCGTAGCGCTCCGCGGCGCGGCGCAGCTCGAGGTCAGGCATAGCCGAGCTCGTGCAGACGCGCGTCGTCGATGCCGAAGTGGTGGGCGATCTCGTGGACCACGGTGATGCGGACCTCCTCCACGACGTCCTCCTCGCTGTCGCACAGGGCGAGCGTGGGGTTGCGGTAGACGAAGATGCGGTCGGGCACGACGCCGCCGTAGGCGTGGTCGCGCTCGGTGAGCGGGATGCCGTCGTACAGCCCCAGCAGGTGCGGGTCGTGCGGCGGGGCGTCGTCCTCGACGAACAGCACGACGTTGTCCAGCAGCGCCACGAGCTCGGCGGGCACGCCGGCGAACGCCTCGTCGACGAGCTGGTCGAACCGCTCCGCGCTGATCTCCACCACGCGGACATCGTCCCAGGGCCGGCCCAACCGCGCCGGTGGGTATGCTGAGCCGGTCCAGCCCCCGTCGTCTAGCGGCCTAGGACACCGCCCTTTCACGGCGGCAGCGCGGGTTCGAATCCCGTCGGGGGTGCTCTTGATCACGTTCCGCCCATCTCGAGATGCGCCAGGTGCCGAACCGGGTGAGGATTTTCTCATCACCTCCACCGCACATCGCGCATCCCTGTGGCGGAGGGCAACGAAACTAGGACCCTCGTCGGCTCGGCCGACGAGGGTCCCTTCGCGTCCGGCCGAGGACGGTTCCTGAGCCTGTCGAAGGACGGTTCCTGAGCCTGTCGAAGGACGGTTCCTGAGCCTGTCGAAGGACGGTTCCTGAGCCTGTCGAAGGACGTGGCACGCTGGGCGTCGTGCCCGCCGGACGCTACGCCCCCAGCCCCTCGGGCGACCTGCACGTCGGCAACCTGCGTACCGCGCTGCTGGCCTGGCTGTTCGCCCGCTCGACCGGACGCGACTTCCTGGTGCGGGTCGAGGACATCGACCGTGTGCGCCCCGGCTCCGCCGAGCGCCAGCTCGAGGACCTGCGCGCCCTCGGGCTCGACTGGGACGGCGAGCCGCTCCTGCAGTCCACCCGCACGGACGTCCACGTCGCCGCGATCGCCCGGCTCGCCGAGGCCGGCCTGACCTACGAGTGCTTCTGCACGCGGCGCGAGATCGCCGAGGCCGCGTCCGCCCCGCACGCCGCACCCGGTGCGTACCCGGGCACCTGCCGCCGCCTGACCGACGACGAGCGGGCCCGACGCCGGCGCGAGCGTCCGGCCGCGATCCGGTTGCGGGCCGGGGTCACCACGTGGGCCGTCCACGACGTGCTGCACGGACGCTACGAGGGCACGGTCGACGACTTCGTGCTGCGCCGCAACGACGGCGTCCCGGCCTACAACCTCGCCGTGGTGGTAGACGACGCCGACCAGGGCATCGACCAGGTGGTGCGCGGCGACGACCTGCTCAGCTCGGCCCCGCGCCAGGCGTACCTGGCCGACCTGCTCGGCCAGACCGCCCCCGAGTACGCGCACGTCCCGCTCGCGCTCAACGCGGACGGTCGTCGCCTGGCCAAGCGCGACGGCGCGGTCACCCGGCGCGAGCTGGTCGACCTCGGCGTCGACGTGCTGACGATGATCGCCGGCTCGCTCGGCCTCTCCGGAGACTCGCCGCACGAGATGCTGGAGGCCTTCGACCCGGCCCGACTGCCCCGCGATCCGTGGGTCGTCGTGCCGCCCGGCGCACCCGCCTGACCCGGCGGCGCACGCCTGTCCTGCCGGGCGGATCGGGCGAAGCGACCCCCGGTTTTGAGGTCCGCGGAGGGGTAGGTTAGAGTTGCCGTCGGCTCAGCGAGAGCAGGGCCGCAGCAGGAACAGCAACATGGCCCCGTGGCGCAGTTGGTTAGCGCGCCGCCCTGTCACGGCGGAGGTCGCGGGTTCGAGTCCCGTCGGGGTCGCAGGAAAGCCGAGAGGCCGGTCGTCATGACCGGCCTCTCGGCTTTTTCGTGCCCGCACCCTGAGCTCCTCGAGGGACCGGTCCCTGAGCCTGTCGACGGGAGCCCGTGGCAGGGTGAAGCCATGTCCGACGCGCTGACCTCCCGCCTGAACGACGTCCTGCCGAGCGTGCTGTCCGACCTGGACCAGCTCGTGCGCATCCCCTCGGTGTGGGCCCAGCCCGAGCACCGTGACGACGTCCGCCGCTCGGCGACCGAGGTCGAGCGGCTGCTCCGCGAGGCGGGCTTCGCGCAGACCAAGATCGTGTCGGTCGACGACGGCGCCCCCGCGGTCATCGCGCACCATCCCGCGCCCGAGGGCGCGCCGACCGTCCTGCTCTACGCCCACCACGACGTGCAGCCGGTCGGCGACGAGCGCCTGTGGACGTCCCCGCCGTTCGAGCCGACGCAGCGCGGCGACCGGCTGTTCGCCCGCGGCGCCGCCGACGACAAGGCCGGCATCGCCGCGCACCTGGCCGCCTTCCGGGCGCACGGCGGCCACCCGCCGGTCGGCGTCACCGTGTTCGTCGAGGGCGAGGAGGAGTCCGGCTCCCCCACGCTCGTCGAGCTGCTGACCACGTACCGCGACGAGCTGGCCGCGGACGCCATCGTCATCGCCGACTCGGCTAACTGGGACGTCGGCGTCCCGGCCCTCACCGTCTCGCTGCGCGGCCTGGTCGACTGCGAGGTCACCGTCCGCACGCTCGACCACGCCGTCCACTCGGGCATGTGGGGCGGCGTCGTCCCGGACGCGCTGACCACGCTGTGCCGGCTCGTGGCGACCCTGCACGACGCTGACGGCTCGGTGGCGGTCGAGGGTCTGCACCACGGCACCGCTGCCGACCTCACCTACCCCGAGGACCGGCTCCGGGCCGAGTCCGGCGTGCTCGACGGCGTCGAGCAGATCGGCACCGGCTCGGTCGTCCAGCGACTGTGGGCCGAGCCGGCGATCAGCGTCATCGGCATCGACGCGACCCCGGTCGACGTCGCGTCGAACACCCTGTCGCCGTCGGCGCGGGCCAAGATCAGCATGCGGGTCGCGCCCGGTGGCGACGCCGAGGCGCACCTGGACGCCCTGCAGCGCCACCTTGAGCAGCACGCCCCGTTCGGCGCGAAGATCGAGGTGACCCGCGGCGAGGTGGGATCCCCCTACGCGGTCGACGCGACCGGCCCGGCGTACGACGCCGCGCGCAGCGCCTTCCGCGACGCCTGGGACGGCACCGAGCCGGTCGACATGGGCATGGGTGGCTCGATCCCGTTCATCGCCGAGTTCGCCCGCATCTTCCCGGACGCGGCCGTGCTGGTGACCGGCGTCGAGGACCCGGACACCCGCGCCCACGGCATCGACGAGGGGCTGCACCTGGCCGAGTTCGCGCGTGTCTGCCTGGCCGAGACGCTGCTGCTGCAGCGTCTGGCCGACGTGGGACCGGTTTCCTGAGCCCCGAGCCCATCGGGTAAGGTGATCGTCGCTTGCTCGCAAGCACGGCCAGGTAGCTCAGTTGGTACGAGCGACCGCCTGAAAAGCGGTAGGTCGCCGGTTCGACCCCGGCCCTGGCCACCACCACGACGAAGCCCCCGCACCTCGGTGCGGGGGCTTCGTCGTTCGCGGCGCTAGGGCCGTTGGTCGAGGACGAGGTCCATGAGGCCGGGGAACCGGCGGTCGAGCTCCTCGCGGCGGACCCAGTTGCGGTGCCGCGTGCCGTCGACCTCCTGGCGGATGAGCCCCGACTCGCGCAGGATCCGCCAGTGTCGGGTGAGCGTCGACTTCGAGACGCCGAAGTCGTCGCTGCTGCAGGCCCGGCCGGGCTCGGCCGCGATGCTCGAGACGATCGCCCGCCGCACCGGGTCGGTGAGCGCCGACATCACCTCGAACAGGTCGATCTCGCCCTCGTCCGGGATCGCGAGCGGACTCGCCAGCCGACTGGCCACCAGGCACTCCCTCCACCCCTATGTACGCATCTGTGCGTACATGGGCTACGGTCTTCATGTACGACGACGAACGTACATCAAGTCACCCGGCCGAGGCACCGGCGCCCCGTGCGCCGGCCTCGCCGACCACCTACGGAGGAAGACCCATGAAGATCACCGTCATCGGCACCGGAGCCATCGGCGGCAACCTCGCCCGCCGGCTCAGCGAGGCCGGCCACGACGTCCTGGCCGCCGACGCTCGCGGTCCCGAGGCCGTGGCCGCCGACGTCCTCGCCGCCGGCGTCCGGGCCGTCGAGCTCGACGACGCGGTGCTCGACCGGGACGTCGTCGTCCTGTCCATCCCCTTCGGCCGCCAGCCCGACCTCGCCGGCCTGCTCGCCACGGCCGCCGAGGGCACGGTCGTCGTCGACACCTCGAACTACTACCCGGACATGAACGGACGGGTCGAGCCGATCGACCAGGGCCAGGTCGAGAGCCTCTGGGCCCAGGAGCAGCTCGGACGCCCGGTCGTGAAGGCGTGGAACGCCGCCCTCGCCGCGACCCAGCAGGAGCGGGGCCTCCCCGCCGGGTCGCCGGACCGCATCGCCATCCCGGTCGCTGCTGACTCCGCCGACGCCCGACAGCTCGTCATGGGCCTAGTCGACGACACCGGCTTCGACGCGGTCGACGCCGGCCCGCTGGCCGACTCGTGGCGCCAGCAGCCGGGCACGCCCGCCTACTGCACCGAGCTGGGCGCCGAGGACCTGCGCCGCGCGCTCGCCGCCGCCGTCAAGGACCAGGCCCCGCTCACCCGCGACCGCCTGACCGAGCACTACGCGGGGCTCACCGCCTGGCCGTCGCACGACGAGGTCGTCGCGACGAACCGGGCCGCGCACCGCCCCCTCGCCGACTGACCGGGACGGCGTCCGGTCGGCCACCGGCCGGACGCCCACGAGTCCCCCGATTCCGGCCCGCTCGGGCACCGGCCTGCCGTACTCTCGGCAGGCCGACGCTCGAGACCGGGGGATTCCATGCGCCGACCCTTCTTCGCCCTGCCACTGCTCCTGGCCCTCGTGGTCGGCGCCCTTGCAGGCCCGTCCACGACCGCCACTGCGGCGGACGAGACCGGCACCATCTCCGGCACCGTGACCCTTGCCGGCGGGGACGTCACGGACGTCGAGGTCCTCATCATCCGTTCGGCGGAGAGCTCTGCGATCGCCGCGACTCGTCCCGATGGGCAAGGGCGATGGTCGATCGCCGTCCCGAAGGGCACCTACCGCGTACTTTTCGCCGGCGGCAGGTCCGTGGTCCGTCAGCACTGGGGCGGCCAGGACCCGGCCGCTGTCGTCGTCATTCCCGGAGGCGCGGTCACAGGAATTGACGCGTCGATAACCCTGGGCGGCAGCATCGTGGTCGAGTGCGCCCCCCAGCAAGGCAGCCTGCAGGTCCAGCTGCTGCGCCGAGAGAGCGACTCCTGGCTGCCCACCCGGCACACCTTCCTGATCGATCAGTCGCCGTGGTGGGCACCGTTCCACGGCCTCGAACCCGGGACATACCGGTTGCACCTCGAGGCGATGCCCGGGCGCAACGCGCGGGGCCAGCGTTCGGAAGGTGTCACGCCCGTCCCTGTCGATCAGGACCAGGACATCGTCGTGAAGCCGGGGTCGATCCAGAGCGTCGAGGTCGACGTCCCGATGTCGGCGGGACTCATCCAGCCGATCGTGCACCCCTCCGTGAGCGAACCTCGCTACGACGGGACTTTCGAGCTGCGACTCGGCACGTGGGCGGAGGGAACGACCGTCCTGGACCAGCAGTGGTACTCCGGCACGAGCACCATGCACCCCGTGGACGGAGCACCGGGCCGGATCTTCTCGGCCGGGTCGCAGCACCACGGTCATCGCGTAGCTGCCAGGACGGTGGTCAGGCGTGCCGGACACCCCGACACCGTGCACTGGAGCGAGACGCAGCGAGTCTCGGAGCCGCTCGACCGCGACGTCGCCGTGACGCTCGGCCGCACGACGGCTGACGTCGAGACTGGCGCACGCCTCGCCGGCGAGTGGATCAATGGCCAGTACGTCGTCTACCAGTGGTTCCTCGACGGAAAACTCATGGAATCGAACTCCTACGGCAGGTACCTGCCTCCGCGCACGTCCGTCGGCAGGACTCTCCGCGTCCGCGTCACCCAGGATCTGGAGGGGCGACGCATCGCCGCCGAGACCTCGGTCGTCGTGGGCGCGACCGCCCGACGTCTCGTCTCGCGTCCTCGGGTGCTGCGCGCGCGGGTCGGACAAGCGCCTGCCGTGCACGACATCTTCCGGACCTGGACTCCGACACCTTTTGTCGCAGGCTCGGACGACTACCGGTTCCGCACTCAGTGGTACTTGGACGGCAAGCCGCTGGCGAACCCGCCCGGCCGACTGTCGTGGCGTCTCGCGGGGCGCAGCCTCCGGGCTCGTGTCACGCTGACGCAAGTGGGCTACCGCCCTGTCGCAGTGGAGACGGCGACCGTGCGGGTGCAGCTAGCGAACATGGTCCGATCCCTGGCCGCCCCGCCCGCCATCGACAACCAGAAACAACTCCAGGTCGGCGACACGGCACGGGTGTCCAAGGGCCGCTGGAGCCCCCGTCCGACCCGCGTGCGCTATCAGTGGTACGCCGGCAATAGGGCGATCAAGGGCGCGACGAAGTCACGGCTGAAGATCACGCAGCGGCTGGCCGGAGTCCGGATCCGCGTGAAGGTGACGGTGGGCCACACCGGCTACCGGACAGCGACTGCGTGGTCCCGCACCGCGAGAGTGAGCGGCTGACCTAGCCCTGGGCCGCCTCGGCGGCCTCGGTCGTGGCTTGGATCGCGCGGTGCAGGAAGCGTGTGACGACCTCGAGCTCGGCGTCGTCCAGGTCGTCGACGACGACGCTCATCGCGTCGCCGAGCGGGCGGAACATCTCGCGGCCGTCGGTGCGGGCGCTCTCGGTCGGACGCACGATGGTGCGCCGCCGGTCGAGCGGGTCGGGCTCGCGCTCGGCGTGGCCCGACGCGACCAGACGGTCGATCACGGTGGTGGTGGCCGACGGAGTGAGCCCGACCGCGCGCGCGAGCTCGCCGGGGCTCGTCGCGCGTCCAGCCATCGTCGCCTGCATGACCGCCAGCAGCGCGTGCAGGTCGGAGCGGTGCAGACCGCGCTGGGCCCCGGCGGCCTCGGCGTAGCGCTGGGCCGCGGCGGAGAACGCCTGCAGCAGCATCACGACCCGGCGGCGCGGGTCGGGGAGGTCGGCGGGCGTCGTCACGACGGCCAGTCTAGTATCGCGACATGACTTCTTTCGATCATCGAACGAATTCGCGCGTCCCGTTCGTGCACCTCGTGGGCCGCAAGCGTTCGATCCTCGTCGTGCTGGCGGCGCTCGTCGTGTCCGTCCTGGTGATGATGTTCGCGCCCGACCCCGTCGAGGGCAGCGGCGCGGGCTCGAACCTGCCGGACGACGCCGAGTCGGCGCTGGCCAAGAAGGCCACGGCCCAGCTGCCCGGTGCCGAGGACGCCCCGGCGATCGTCGTGTTCTCGCGTGACGGGGAGAAGCTCACCGGCCAGGACCTCACCGCCATCGCCGGCCTGCGCCAGGACCTCGCCGACCTCGGCGAGGCCAGCCCGCCCGTGCCGTCGGAGGACGGGACGCTCGCGCTGCTCGCCCTGCCGCTGCCCGGCGACGTCTCCAACGACGAGAACGCCGACAACGTCCAGGAGCTGCGTGACGCCGTCGCCGAGTGGACGCCCGATGGCGTGACCGCCGAGGTCACCGGCGGGCCCGCCGTCCAGGCCGACCTGGGCAAGGTGTTCGACGGCGCCGACACGCGCCTGCTGGCCGTCACCGCCGGCGTCGTCGCGCTGCTCCTGCTCATCACGTACCGCAGCCCGTGGCTGTGGCTCGTCCCGCTCGCGGTCATCGCCGTCGCCGACCGTGTCGCGGCGGTCTCGCTCGACTACGCGTCGAACCTGCTGGACAAGCCCATCGACGGCTCGATCACCGGCATCACGTCCGTGCTGGTGTTCGGCGCGGGCACCAACTACGCCCTGCTGGTCATCGCCCGCTACCGCGAGGAGCTGCGCCGCTACGAGGACCGGCGCGACGCCATGCGGCACGCGGTCGGCGCGGCCGCTCCGGCGATCCTGTCCAGCTCGGGCACCGTCGCCCTCGCCCTGGTCGCGCTCACGCTCGCGGAGTCCCCGTTCGTCAGCAGCATCGGTGCCGCCGGCGCGCTCGGCATCGTGGTCGCCGTCCTCTACGCCCTCGTCGTGCTGCCGTCGGCGATGGTGCTGCCCGGCCGCTGGCTGTTCTGGCCGTTCGTCCCGCGCCAGGGCCAGGAGGGCAAGGAGTACAGCGGGTTCTGGGGCCGGCTCGGCACCGGCGTGACCCGTCGTCCCGCTGTCGTCCTGGTGGTCAGCCTCGCCGCGCTCGTCGCGATGGCGCTGCCCCTGCTCGGCCTCAAGACCGGTCTCGGCCAGAGCGAGCAGTTCCTGGACGAGCCGGAGTCGATCTCGGCGCAGAAGACGCTGTCGGAGGGCTTCCCCGGCGGCCTGTCGTCCCCCACCACCGTCGTCACGAGCCCCGACAAGGCCGAGGACGTGGTCGCAGCCGCGAAGCAGGTGGACGGGGTCGAGGACGCCACCGTCCAGGGCCGCGACGACCGGTACGCCGAGGTCTCGGTGACGCTGTCCGCGGACCCCGGCACGGACGACAGCCTGGACACCATCCGCGACCTGCGCGTCGCTCTCGACGACGCCGACCCGAAGGCCCTGGTGGGCGGTGCGGACGCCGAGGACATCGACGAGCGCGCCACCGCGGCCGACGACCGGGCGCTGCTCATACCGATCGTCCTGGGCGTGGTGCTGGTGATGCTGCTCGTGCTGCTGCGCTCGGTGGTCGCGGCGGTGCTGCTCGCCTCGACCACGGTGCTCAGCTACCTGTCGGCGCTCGGCGTCGGCTGGCTCGTGTTCCGCTGGCTCGACTACTCGGCCATGGACGTCAGCACGCCGCTGCTCGCGTTCATCTTCCTGGTGGCGCTGGGCGTCGACTACAACATCTTCCTCACGGCCCGTGCCCGCGAGGAGACGGCGGCCACCGGGGACGCGACCGACGGCATCGTCCGCGCGCTGGCGGTCACCGGCGGCGTGATCACCAGCGCCGGCATCCTGCTGGCGGCGGTGTTCACCGTGCTCGGTGTCCTGCCGCTGGTGCTGCTCGCCCAGCTCGGGGTCGTCGTCGGCTTCGGCGTCCTGCTCGACACCCTGCTGGTGCGCAGCGTCGTGACCCCGGCGCTCGTCGCGGTCACGGGTCGCTGGTTCTGGTGGCCGAACCGTCTGTCGAAGCCGCACGCCCCGGGCGCGCACGCCGCGTGACCGCGTAGGCGACCAGCGCCAGCGCGAGCACGACGGCACCGGGCAGCACCGCGTCCAGCGGCTGCGTCCAGCCGAGCGCGAGGCACCCGGCGAGGCCGGCGACGGGCACCACCCGACGCCGGCCTCGCCGCGTCCGCAGCGTGAGCGCCGCCGCGTTGGCGACGGCGTAGTAGAGCAGCACCCCGAAGGACGACGCACCGACGACCGTCCCGAGGTCGCCGACCAGCACCAGGAGCGCCACGACCACGGCGATCGCGGCCTCGGCGGGACGGGGGACGCCATGACGAGCGTCGACGCCCGCCAGGACGCCGGGCAGGTGTCGGTCGCGGGCGAGGGCCAGCACCGTGCGGGAGACACCCAGCAGCAGCGCCAGCAGCGCACCGCCCGCGGCGAGCGCCGCCGCGACCCGGACGACGGGCGCGAGCGCGTCGGCGCCGGCCGCCTCGACGACGTCCACCAGCGGCGCGGTCGAGGCGGCGAGGTCCTCGACACCGAGCACGCGCACACCGGTCCAGGCGACCGCCGCGTAGACGACCAGGACGACGCCGAGCGCGATCCCGACCGCCCGCGGGACGGTGCGCGCCGGGTCGCGCACCTCCTCCCCCAGCGTCGCGACCCGGGCGTACCCGGCGAAGGCGAAGAACATGACCCCGGCGGCGGCCAGCACGTCGCGGACGCCGCCCGGCTCGGCGCCACCGACCACCCGCGGCGCCCCGGCGCCCACGGCGACGACTGCCGCCAGGGCCACGAGGACGACCGTGACGATCACGGCCATCACCACCGTCGTCCGCTGCACGCCCCACCAGCCGAGCGCCGTCAGCCCGACGACCAGGAGTACTGCCACGACGCGTGCGTGCCCGGGCCAGGCGTAGGCGCCCACGGCGAGCGCCATCGCCGCGCACGACGCCAGCTTCCCCACCACGAACGCGACGCCGGCCAGATAGCCCCACACCGGTCCGAGCGCCTCGCGCCCGTACACGTAGGCCCCGCCCGACTGCGGCCAGCGGGCCGCCAGCACCGCCATCGAGGACGCGTTGGCCGCGGCGACGAGGGCGGCCACCACGAGCGCGACCGGCAGCGCGTCCCCGGCCAGCGCCGCCGCCGGCGCGAGCGCGACGAAGACGCCGGCGCCCAGCATCGAGCCCAGCCCGATGACGACCGCCGACCCCAGCCCCAGCCGTCGCCGCAGCCCGTCCGCGATGCCCTCGACGGCTCGCTCGCTCCGCTCGCTCACGGACGGACCTCCGTGAAGAGCGCACGGTACGAAGGCCCGTCCGCGATGCTCTTAACGGCTCGCTCGCTCCGCTCGCTCACGGTCCGAGCATGCCGCGTCCGGGTGAACGGACGGGGATACCGTGACGACATGGACCTCGGACTCAGCGGACGCACCTTTCTCGTCACCGGCGGCACCCGCGGCCTCGGCCGCGCCACGGCGGAGGTGCTCGTCGCCGAGGGCGCGAACGTGGTGGTCTCGTCCCGCACCCAGGAGAGCGTCGACGCCACCGTGGCGGCGCTCGGCGAGCGCGCCCACGGTCTCGCCCTCGACAACGCCGACCCGGGCACCGCGCAGGCCCTCGTCGACGCGGCGCTCGAGCGCTTCGGCCGGCTCGACGGAGCGCTCGTGAGCGTGGGCGGTCCGCCCCCGGGCCCGGTCTCCGAGGCGACGGACGAGCAGTGGCGCGCGGCGTTCGACAGCATCGTCGTCGGCGGCCTGCGCGTGGCCCGTGCGGTCGCCGGAGCCCTGACCGAGGACGGCGGGTCGATCGCGTTCGTCCTGTCCACGTCGGTCAAGCAGCCGATCGGCGGGCTCGGCCTGAGCAACGGGCTGCGGCCCGGCCTGGCCATGGCGGCCAAGACCCTCGCGGACGAGCTCGGCCCGCGTGGCGTGCGCGTCAACGGGCTGCTGCCCGGTCGCGTCGACACCGAGCGCGTGCAGGAGCTGGACGCGCTGGGCGGCGACCCCGAGGCCGCCCGGGCCGCCGGCTCGGCGACGATCCCGCTGCGCCGCTACGGACGTCCCGAGGAGTTCGGCCGTGTCGCCGCGTTCGTCCTCTCCCCCGCTGCCGGCTACCTCACCGGCGTCATGCTGCCGGTCGACGGCGGCGCCACCCGCGCCCTGTGACGGGTCAGCCGTGGTGGGCGCTGCTGTCCGGCGCTGCGTCAGCCGATGACGACCCGCCACGGCCGGCACCAGGCGAGATCTGGCACGGCGTCGGGCTGCGGCTCCACGCGGACGCTGTCGGCCCACCGCTCAGCGGCGACGGCGTGCTGGCCGTCGACGCGTCGGCCCCGGCCGCCCAGCGCCGCTATCGGGCCACGGGGACCGTCTCGGCCCAGCGCCCGGTCGAGTGGGCGCTCTCCGGCCGGGCCCCGCTCGAGCTCGTGCTGCACTGCGGTGACCTCGCCGTGCAGGTGCACGTCGCCGGTCGCGCGCCCGACCTCAGCGGGCACCACCGCCTCACGGCCGTCGGACTGCTCGAGGTCGTGCCCGGCTACGAGTGGGACGACTTCGCCCTGGTCGACACGCGGACGTCCTGGCTCGTCTCGGCCGTCGTCGCGTCCGGCGACTCCGGGGACGTGCTGGTGGCGCTCTCACCCGCAGGCACCCAGCCGGGCGGGCCGAGGACGTAGCCGGCCCGCTCGCGCCACGACCGCGCATGCCGCAGGTCGCGGACGATGCGGGCGTACTCGCCGTACTGGAGCCGCAGCAGGTTGTGCGTGCCCACCGGCTTGGTCAGTCCGTACGTCGGCCGCCGCCCCTCGCGCACGAAGGTGCCGAACATCCGGTCCCAGACGATGAGGATGCCGCCGTAGTTCGTGTCGAGGTACTCCGCGTCGCTGCCGTGGTGGACGCGGTGGTGGGACGGGGTGTTGAACAGCCACTCCACCGGCCGCGGCAGCCGTCCGATCGTCTCGGTGTGGGTGAAGAACTGGTAGACGAGGTTGAGCGCGAACGCCACGTACAGCGTCCACGGGGCGAACCCGAGCAACGGCAGCGGGAGCCAGAAGAAGAACTCGAACCACGGGTTCCACTTCTGCCGCAGCGCGGTGCCGAAGTTCATGAACTCGCTGCTGTGGTGGGCCTGGTGCCCGGCCCAGCCCAGCCGCACGCGGTGCGAGAAGCGGTGGTGCCAGTAGTAGGCCAGGTCGACGCCGAGGACGACGAGCAGCCAGTACCACCAGGTGTCGGTGGGCAGCTGCCACGGCGCCAGGTAGGAGTACACCGCCACGAAGGCGAAGAAGGTGATGATCTTGTAGACGGTCAGCACCGCGACGGACACCACGCCCATCGAGATGCTGGTGCGTGCGTCCTTCGCCTCGTACCCGGTGCGCGGGTGCTCGTGGTCGTCGTCCAGCCAGCGCAGAGCGGCCAGCTCGATGCCGATGCAGAGCACGAAGAACGGCGCGGCGTACGTCAACGGGTTCTTGAGCGGGTCCAACGACTCCCACAGGTCCATGCCGCGATCGTAGGTGTGACGCAGGTCGCACTACAGTGGGGCCAGGCCACCACACCCCGTGGCCGCACCACCGGCCGGCCCACCACCGCCGTCCGCGAACCGAGGAGCTCACCACCGTGACCGACCACCGCACCGACGACCTGCCCGTGTCCGCCTTCGGCGCGCCGCACGAGCAGGTCGTGTTCTGCCACGACGCCGACTCCGGCCTCAAGGCGATCATCGCCATCAGCTCGACCGCGCTGGGCCCCGCCCTCGGCGGCACGCGCTTCTACCCGTACGGCTCCGAGCAGGCCGCGCTCGCCGACGTCCTCGCGCTCAGCCAGGGCATGGCCTACAAGAACGCGCTCGCCGGCCTCGACCTGGGCGGCGGCAAGGCGGTCATCATCGGCGACCCGCGCCGCGACAAGTCCGAGGCGCTGCTGCGCGCGTACGGCCGGTTCGTCGACACCCTGGGCGGCCGCTACTTCACCGCCTGCGACGTCGGCACCTTCAGCCCCGACATGGACGTCATCGCCCGCGAGACGCGCTACGTCACCGGCCGCACCGTCGAGCACGGCGGTGCTGGCGACTCCTCGGTGCTCACCGCCTGGGGCGTCTTCCAGGGCATGCGCGCGAGCGCGCAGCACGTCTGGGGCGACACCTCGCTGGCCGGACGCCGCGTGGGCGTGGCCGGTGTGGGCAAGGTCGGTCGCCACCTCACCGGGCTGCTTGTCGAGGCGGACGCCCGCGTGGTCGTCACCGACGTCGACGCTGCCGCCGTCGAGCGGCTGCGCGAGACGTACCCGGGCATCGAGGTCGCGGAGTCCACCGACGCGCTCGTGCGCGACCAGCTCGACGTCTACGCGCCCTGCGCGCTCGGCGGAGCGCTCAGCGACGAGGTGGTGGACGTCCTGACCGCGCGCATCGTGTGCGGCGCCGCCAACAACCAGCTGGCGCACTCCGGCGTGGAGAAGCAGCTGGCCGACCGCGGCATCGTGTACGCGCCGGACTACTGCGTCAACGCCGGAGGCGTCATCCAGGTGGCCGACGAGCTCGAGGGCTTCGACTTCGACCGCGCCAAGTCACGCGCCACGGGCATCTTCGACACCACGCTGGACGTGCTGGAGACCGCGAAGGCGGAGGGTGTGCCGCCGTCGCAGGCTGCCGACCGACTGGCCGAGCAGCGGATGCGTCAGGTGGGACGACTGCGCTCGATCCTGCTGCCGTAGCAGCAGGATCGAGACGAGCAGACGGGCGAGGGCCCGGCTGGCCAGCTCAGCTGGCGGCCGGGTCCTCGCGCTGATGCACGAGGTCGACGTACTGGTCGGGGATCGGGTCACCCGACTCCCCGTGGAGCTCGCGCTGAAGATCGGTGAAGTCCGTGTCGAACGTTCGGTACTTCAGATCGCGAGCGACCTTGGTCTGTTTGGCTTTGGCTCGGCCGCGCCCCATGGGTCGACCCCCTCACAGAGAGATAGGCATCAATACGTCGTGGCACCCACCCTACCCAACGATGACGGGAAAGCACGAACCAGCCCCACGGATGTCACACCGGGGTGACTCGTGGTGCCTCAGGGACGTTCGACGGCCTAGCCGTGGGTGCCCGTGAGGGTGACCGTCCCGCCGTCTCCGTGCACGCCCGCGGCGGCGACGTCGCCGGCGATCCAGGCGTCGACACCGTGGTCGGCGAGCAGCCGGACGGCCGCGTCGGCGGCGTCGGGAGCGACCAGCGCGATCATGCCGACGCCGATGTTGAGCGCCTCCTCGAGGTCGGCCTGCGGCACCGAGCCCACCTGCTCGACGAGGTCGAAGATCGGCTGGCGGGTCCAGGTGCCGCGGTCGACGCGCACCGACACCGAGTCGGGCAGGACGCGCGCCAGGTTGGCGGCGAGCCCGCCGCCGGTGACGTGCGACATCGCGTGGACCTCGAGCTGGTCGGCCAGCGCCAGGCACGGCTTGGTGTACAGCCGCGTCGGGGTGAGCAGCTCGGCACCCAGGGTGCCGCCGAGCTCGGGCACCTCGCGGTCGAGCTGCCAGCCGGCCTGGTTGAGCAGGACGTGGCGCACCAGCGAGTAGCCGTTGGAGTGCAGGCCGGACGAGCGCATGGCGACCACGACGTCGCCGGGGCGGACGAGCTCGGCGCCCAGCAGGCGGTCGGCCTCGACCACGCCGGTGGTCGAGCCGGCGACGTCGTACTCGTCGACGCCCAGCAGACCGGGGTGCTCGGCCGTCTCGCCGCCGAGCAGCGCGGTGCCCGACTCGGCGCAGGCCATCGCGATGCCCTTGACGATGTCGGCGATGCGCTCTGGCACGACCTTGCCGGTGGCGATGTAGTCGGTGAGGAACAGCGGCTCGGCACCGCACACGACCAGGTCGTCGACGAGCATGCCGACCAGGTCGAACCCGATCGTGTCGTGGACGTCCATGGCCTGGGCGATGGCGACCTTGGTGCCGACGCCGTCGGCCGAGGTGGCCAGCAGCGGGCGGGAGTAGCGCTTGAGCGCGGAGGCGTCGAACAGGCCGGCGAAGCCGCCGATGCCGCCGACGACCTCGGGCCGGCGGGACTTCTCGACCCACTGCTTCATCAGCTCGACGGCGCGGTCGCCCTCGGCGACGGAGACGCCGGCGGCGGCGTAGCTGCTGGGGGACGTGGTCATGGCAGCACCTTCAGCTCGGGGTTCGGCGTGCGGTCCTCGAGCAGGTGCTTGCCGATCAGGTCGTCCTCGGGGAGCGGCACCGGGTAGATGCCGTCGAAGCAGGCGCGGCACAGGTCGTCCTTGGGGACCTCCGTGGCCTCGATGAGCTCGTCCAGCTCGACGTACGCGAGCGAGTCGGCACCGATCGAGCGGCAGATCTCCTCGGTCGAGGCGCCGTTGGCGATGAGCTCGGCGCGCGAGGCGAAGTCGATGCCGTAGAAGCAGGGCCACTTGACCGGCGGGCTGGAGATGCGCACGTGCACCTCGGCGGCGCCGGCCTCGCGCAGCATCCGCACGAGCGAGCGCTGGGTGTTGCCGCGGACGATCGAGTCGTCGACCACCACGAGCCGCTTGCCGGCGATGACGTCGCGCAGCGGGTTGAGCTTGAGCCGGATGCCCAGCTGGCGCAGCGTCTGCGAGGGCTGGATGAACGTGCGTCCGACGTAGGAGTTCTTCACCAGGCCGTGGCCGAACGGGATGCCGGACTCCTCGGCGTAGCCGATCGCCGACGGCGTGCCCGACTCCGGCACCGGGATGACCAGGTCGGCCTCGACCGGGTTGGAGCGGGCCAGGCGGCGGCCGATCTCCACCCGCACGGTGTGCACGCGGCGGTCGGAGATGCGGGTGTCGGGACGCGCGAGGTAGACGAACTCGAACAGGCAGCCCTTCGGCGCGGCGGGGGCGAACCGCTCGCTGCGCACGCCCGCGGCGTCGATGGCGATGAACTCGCCCGGCTCGACCTCGCGGATGTAGGAGGCGCCGACGATGTCGAGCGCGGCGGTCTCGCTGGCCACGACCCAGCCGCTCTCGAGCCGGCCGAGCACCAGCGGGCGGATGCCCTGCGGGTCACGGGCGGCGTAGAGCGTCCCTTCGTCCATGAAGACCAGGGAGAACGCGCCGCGGAGCATGGGCAGCACCTCGAAGGCGGCCTGCTCGACGGTGCGGTCGGGGTAGGACGACAGCAGCGAGGCCATGGCCCCGGTGTCGGACGTCTGCAGCTCACCCTGTCGGGCCGGGGTGCCGGTCTCGCGCTCGGCGAGGGTGGCGATCAGCTCGGCGGTGTTCGTGAGGTTGCCGTTGTGGGCCAGGGCGACCGAGCCGGTGGCGGTGGGCCGGAACGTCGGCTGGGCGTTCTGCCAGACGCTAGCGCCGGTGGTCGAGTAGCGCGAGTGGCCGATCGCGACGTCGCCGGTGAGCGACTCGAGCGTGGCCTCGTCGAACACCTGGGAGACCAGGCCCATGTCCTTGTAGACCAGGATCTGGCGGCCGTTGCTCACCGCGATGCCGGCGGACTCCTGGCCGCGGTGCTGCAGGGCGTAGAGCCCGAAGTAGGTCAGCTTGGCGACCTCCTCCCCCGGGGCCCAGACCCCGAAGACGCCGCAGGCGTCCTGGGGTCCACGGTCCTGAGGATCGAGGTCGTGCGTAAGGCGTCCGTCTCCGCGAGGCACCTCGCCAGTCTACGGGACGCCCGGCGGTGCCTCGACCACCCGCGATGCACCCGCGCTCGCCCTACGCTCCGGGTGATCTGGCTCACACCCTCAGGAGTCCACCATGGCCGTCCCGCCCGCCACCTTCGTCTTCGACCACCTGCGGCAGCGCGAGCAGGAGAAGCCGGACGCCCCGTGCTGGCTCTACGAGGGCCGCTCCTGGACCTGGGCCGAGGCCGCCGACGGTGCCCGGCGGTTGGCCGGGGCGCTGCGGGCGGCGGGGGTCGGGCGCGGCGGCACGGTGGCCTTCCTGGACAAGAACAACCCGGCGATCATGCAGACCACGTACGCCGCCGCGCTGCTCGGCGCCAAGCAGGCGATCGTCAACTGGCGCCTCGCCGGCGACGAGCTCGACTACGTCGTCAACGACAGCGGGGCCACGGTGCTGCTCGTCGGCCACGAGCTGCTCGACACCGTGAACCTGGTGCGCGACCGGCTGACGAACGTCGAGCGCGTGGTGGTGGTCGGCGGGCCCGACGACGAGTACGAGGCGCTGGTCGCGTCGGGCGAGCCGCTCGACCAGGACCCGGCCGTCACGCCTGACGACGTCGTCACCGTCATGTACAGCTCCGGCACGACCGGACGTCCCAAGGGCGTCATGCTCACCCAGCACAACCTCGTGCAGCACACCGCGCACGGCGGCGGCGACGTCGACTACGCCGACGACGACATGCTCATGGTCGCCATGCCGATGTTCCACGTCGGCGGCTCCTCGTACGCGTTCTTCGGGCCGGCCGCGGGCATCCCGGCCTACGTGGTGCGCGAGGTCGAGGGCGCCAAGCTGGCCGGCGCGGTCATGGCCGGCTGCACCCACGCGTTCCTCGTCCCAGCCGTCGTGGCCGGGCTCATCCAGGCCGGGCCGGAGGCGATGGCGCTGTTCAGCCGGCTCAAGGTGTTCAGCTACGGCGCCGCGCCGATGCCGCTGCCGGTGCTGCGGACGGCGCTCGAGGCCTGGCCGACGACCCACTTCATGCAGGTCTACGGCATGACCGAGATGTGCGGCGTGGCCACGATCCTGGACGACGCCGCCCACCGCGACGAGGCGCACCCCGAGCGGCTGGTCTCGGCCGGACGCCCGATCGAGGGGGTCGAGCTGCGCGTCGTCGACCCGGCCACCGGCCGCGACGTCGAGCCCGGCACGGCCGGCGAGCTGTGGTGGCGCACCGAGCAGTCCACCCCCGGCTACCTCGGACGTCCGGAGGCCACCGCCGAGCTGTTCGCCGACGACGGCTGGCTGCGGTCGGGCGACGTCGGCCGGGTCGACGACGGCGGCTTCGTGTTCATCGAGGACCGGATCAAGGACATGATCATCACCGGCGGCGAGAACGTGTACTCCCCCGAGGTGGAGCGGGTCCTGGCCGAGCACCCCGACGTGCTCGAGCTGGCGGTCATCGGCGTGCCGGACGACCGCTGGGGCGAGGCGGTCAAGGCCGTCGTCGTGCTCAAGGAGGGCTCGACGACGACCGCGGACGACCTGCGCGGCTTCGCCCGCGAGCGGCTCGCCCACTACAAGGTGCCGTCCAGCTTCGACGTGCTCGGCGAGCTGCCGCGCAACCCGTCGGGCAAGATCCTCAAGCGCGAGCTGCGCAAGCCGTACTGGAGCCAGGCGTCGCGCCAGGTCTGACCTGCGATAACTTTGCCACCGGCCGGCAGACCGTGTTTCCCTGGAGGGCATGGACACCTTCCATCGCCCGGCCACGCGCCGGCTCGGCCTGGCCGCCTCGCTCGCGCTCGTCGCGGGCCTGCTGGTCGCCCTCGCCGCGCCGGCCGGTGCCGCCAGCCCGAAGACCCCCGGCCGCTTCACCGGCTTCGCCTTCGACACCTGCGTGGCGCCGTCGAACCAGGTGATGGACGCCTGGCGCATGACGTCACCGTTCTCGGTCGTCGGCATCTACACGTCCGGCCGCGCCCGGGCCTGCCCCGAGAGCGCGCAGCCGAACCTGAGCCCCGCGTGGGTGAAGCGCCAGGCCGACCGCGGATGGCGCTTCCTGCCGATCCACGTCGGCTACCAGGCGCCGTGCTTCAGCGGCAAGAAGTCGCGGATGTCCTCCGACGTCCGCACCGCCCGCCAGCAGGCGCGCGTCGACGCCGACGAGGCCGCGGCCGCCGCGCGCCGCTACGGCTTCGGGGCCAAGAACGTCCTGTACCTGGACATCGAGTACTACAACCGCGGCAACCGGGCCTGCAACGAGGCGACGCTGCAGTTCATCGACGCCTGGAACGAGCGGGTCGCCAAGCGCGGCTACCGCGCCGGTCTCTACTCCAGCGGCGCCGCGGCGATCATGTCGGTCGACGAGGCCCGGCGCACCAAGCGCAAGGGCTTCACCCAGCCCTACCACCTGTGGATGGCGTGGGAGAACGGCCGGGCCGACGTCTCGGGCGGCAAGTACCTGGCGGACGCCGGCTGGAAGGGCCGCCGGATCCACCAGTACGACCTGGACACCAAGGCCTCGTACGGCGGCGCGACGGTCAACATCGACCGCAACTTCCTGCAGACCGGGGGCGGCTCGCGAGCCACCCGCGCCAAGAAGGCGTGCGGCGTGCCCCTGAACCAGTCGCGCTACAAGTCGCTGCGCAAGGGCAACCGCAACACGCAGGTGAAGCTGCTCCGCTGCCTGCTGCGCCGCGAGGGGCTGGTGAAGTCGGTGAGCAGCAGCTACTCGTCGGCCACCGCCCGGGCCGTGAACACGTACCGCCGCTCGAAGGGCTGGTCGGCCAACGGTCGCGTCAGCAGCACCGTGTGGGCCGCCCTGCTCGCCGAGGGCTCGACCGGCGGCGTGCTCAAGTACGGCTCCACCGGCGAGAAGGTCTGGCGGGCCCAGCGCGCGCTCAAGGCGGGAGGCGCGAACGTCAGCGTCAACGGGTTCTTCGACGCCCGCACCGCCGTGGCGGTCAAGCGCTACCGGCAGAAGAACGGCCTGCCGGGCTACCAGACGCTGGAGGCCTCGGTCTGGCGCAAGCTGCAGGCCGGCCGCCGGTCCTGACCCGGCCCGGCCCACGACGGCCGTCCCACCTCCGGGTGGGGCGGCCGTCGTCGTGTCAGGACGACAGCGGCAGGTACGGCGACAGGTCGGAGCGCTCGCCGGAGGCCGAGACCTTCGCGTCGGCCCAGGCCAGCCGGCCACGCGCCAGCGCGATCCAGGTGTCAGCGTCCATCTCGACGACCGCCGGCGGCGTGCCGCGCGTGTGCCGGGCACCCTCGATGCACTGGACGGCCGCGAACGGGGGCACGCGCACCTCGACGCTGCGGCCCGGCGCCCGCTCGGCCAGCAGCGCGAGCAGGTGCTTGACGATCGCCTTGAGCTCGGCGCGGTCGGCCTCGCCGGCGTCGAGCCGCGCGAGCAGCGCCGACGCCTCCTCGGGCGGGAGCGGGACGAGCCGGCGGGCCATCAGCCCTGGACGGCGGTGGTGCCGATGGCGCCGGGGATCGTGTGGCCGAGCACCGCGGGCAGGGTCGCGCGCCAGCGCTGCTCGAGCTCGGCGGCCGGGACGCTGAACGACCCGGCGACCTCGAGCGCGTCGCCGCCGGTGCGTCCGATGGACGACACGACGACGCCGTGCTGCTCGGCCAGCGTCATGAACGCCTCATGCTGGTCCTCGCGGACGGTGACGACGGCGCGCGAGGCGGACTCGCTGAACAGGTCGACGAACGGGTCGTCGAGCTCGACGTGCGCGCCGACGCCGTTCCGGATGACCGACTCGGCCAGCGCGATCGCCAGGCCGCCGTCGGACAGGTCGTGCGCGGACGTCAGCAGGCCGGCGTCGATGGCCGCACGCAGCAGCGCGCCGAGGGCCTTCTCGGCCTGCAGGTCGACCGCCGGGGGCATGCCGCCCAGGTGGTCGTGGACGACGCCGGCCCACGCGGAGCCGGAGAGCTCCTCGCGGGTCTCGCCGAGCAGCAGCACGTGCTCGTCGGCACCGGTGAAGCCGCTGCGCACGCGGCGGCGGACATCGTCCACCACGCCGAGCACGCCGACGACCGGCGTCGGCAGGATCGCGACGTCGCCGGTCTGGTTGTAGAACGACACGTTGCCGCCGGTGACCGGGATGCCGAGCTCGGCGCAGCCGTCCTTCAGGCCGTGCGTGGCCTGCTCGAACTGCCACATGACGGCCGGGTCCTCGGGCGAGCCGAAGTTCAGGCAGTCGGTGACGGCCAGCGGCTCGCCGCCGGTGACCGCGACGTTGCGGTACGCCTCGGCCAGCGCGAGCTGGGCGCCGGCGTACGGGTCGAGCTTGGCGAAGCGGCCGTTGCAGTCGGTGGCCACGGCGACGCCGAGGTTGGTCTCGGGGTCGATGCGCACCACGCCGCCGTCGTCGGGCTGCGACATGACGGTGTTGCCCTGCACGTAGCGGTCGTACTGGTCGGTGACCCACGACTTGTCGGCCTGGTTCGGCGAGGCGAGCACGTCGAGCAGCTGCTCGCGCAGCGCGTCGCCGCTGGCCGGACGGGCCAGCGCCTCGGCCGCGTCGGCCTGCAGGGCGTCCTGCCAGTCCGGACGGGCGTAGGGACGCTCGTAGGTGGGACCGTCGTGCGCGACCGAGCGCGGCGGCACGTCGACGACGGTCTCGCCGTGCCAGTCGATGACCAGGCGGCCGGTGTCGGTGACCTCGCCGACCACGACGGCCTCGACGTCCCACTTCTCGCAGATCGCCATGAAGCCGTCCAGGTGCGCGGGCTCGACGACGGCCATCATGCGCTCCTGGCTCTCGCTCATGAGGATCTCCTCGGGCGAGAGGCTGGAGTCGCGCAGCGGCACGGTGTCGAGCTCGACGTGCATGCCGCCGTCGCCGGCGCTGGCCAGCTCGGACGTGGCGCACGACAGGCCGGCGCCGCCGAGGTCCTGGATGCCGTTGACGACGCCCGCGCGGAACAGCTCGAGCGTGCACTCGATGAGCAGCTTCTCCATGAACGGGTCGCCGACCTGGACGCTCGGGCGCTTGGCCGGGCCGTCGGCGTCGAACGTCTCCGAGGCGAGCACCGAGACGCCGCCGATGCCGTCGCCGCCGGTGCGGGCGCCGTAGAGGACGACCTTGTTGCCGACGCCGGTGGCGTGGGCGAGGTGCAGGTCCTCGTGGCGCAGCACGCCGACGCACAGCGCGTTCACCAGCGGGTTGCCCAGGTAGGTCTCGTCGAAGACGACCTCGCCGCCGATGTTGGGCAGGCCGAGGCAGTTGCCGTAGCCCCCGACGCCGGCCACGATGCCGGGCAGCACGCGGGCGGTGTCCTCCGCGTCCAGCGGGCCGAAGCGCAGCGGGTCCATGACGGCGACCGGGCGGGCGCCCATCGCGAGGATGTCGCGGACGATGCCGCCGACGCCGGTGGCCGCGCCCTGGTAGGGCTCGACGTAGGACGGGTGGTTGTGCGACTCGACCTTGAAGGTGACCGCGTAGCCCTGGCCGATGTCGATGACGCCGGCGTTCTCGCCGATGCCGGCCAGGGTGCGTCCGCGCGGCGTCTCCTGGGACAGCTCGCCGAACTTCTTCAGGTGCACCTTGGAGGACTTGTACGAGCAGTGCTCGCTCCACATCACCGAGTACATGGCCAGCTCCGCGCCCGTGGGGCGGCGGCCGAGGATCTCGCGGATGCGGTCGTACTCGTCGGCCTTGAGGCCCAGCTCGGACCACGGGAGCTCGCGCTCGGGGGTGCCGGTGGCGACCTCGACGGTGTCGAGCTGGCGGGTGGTGGGCGCGGCGGCGTCGGTCACGCCGAGAATCCTACCCGCGCCGTCCGCGGGCCCGACCGGCGCGAGTGTCGGTCCGGCCGGGCAGGCTGTCACCCGTGAGTGGCACGCGCACGTACGAGTTCGAGAGCACCGTGTGGAAGGTCGACGACCCGGGCACGTGGTTCTTCACCACGCTGCCGTTCGACCTGTCCGACGAGATCGAGGAGCGTCACCGCGACAGCGCGGCCGGCTTCGGCTCGCTGAAGGTGCGGGTCCGGGTCGGGGCGACGTCCTGGACGACGTCGCTGTTCCCCTCCAAGCAGGCCGAGGCGTACGTCCTGCCGGTGAAGAAGGCGGTGCGCGAGGCCGAGCAGCTGCACGACGGCTCGCCCGTCCAGGTCACCGTGGAGGTGCTGTAGCCGCTAGGGCCCTTCGACCGGCTCAGGGGGCCGGTCAGGCCGTGGGGGCGGGGGCGAGCAGGTCGATCGCGAAGCCGTAGCCGGCGATGCCCGCTCCGGCGATGACCGCCTTCGCGATGCCCGAGACGTACGAGTGGTGCCGGAACTCCTCGCGGGCGTGGACGTTCGACACGTGCACCTCGACCACCGGCAGCGCGACACCGCTCAGCGCGTCGCGCAGCACGACCGAGGTGTGGGTCAGGCCGCCGGGGTTGACGACGATGCCGTCGCAGTCCTCCCGGGCGGCGTGGATCGCATCGATCAGGACGCCCTCGTGGTTGCTCTGGACGAACCGGACCTCGGCGCCGTGGGCGGACGCACGCTCGGTGCACAGCGCCTCGACGTCGGCCAGCGTCGCGCGGCCGTAGACGTCCGGCTCACGGGTGCCGAGCAGGTTGAGGTTCGGACCGTTGACGATCAGCAGGCGGCGGGACACGCCCGTCAGCCTAGCGTCCGCCCGCGGCCCGCCGGCCGGTCACGACGCGGCGGGCCGGGACGCTCAGCGCCAGGCGCCGCGGGTGTACTGCGGCGGGTACGGCGCCTCGGCCGCCGGGACGCCGAGCTCGTGGGCGGCGCGCAGCGGCCAGTGCGGCTCGCGCAGCGCGGCCCGGGCGAGCAGGACGACGTCCGCCGACCCCTCGAGCAGGATCTTCTCGGCCTGCGCGGGGTCGGTGATGAGGCCGACCGCGCCCGCCGGGACGTCCGCCTCGTGCACCGAGCGGGCGAACGGCACCTGGTAGCCGGGCCCGACGCTGATCTTCTGCCGTGCGTCCAGGCCGCCGGTGGAGACGTCGACGAAGTCGGCCCCGAGCTCGTGCAGGGCCTTGGACAGCTCCACGGTCTGGTCCTCGTCCCAGCCGCCCTCGACCCAGTCGGTCGCCGACAGCCGCACCATGAGCGGCTTGTCCTGCGGCCAGACGGCGCGCACGGCGGCGACGACGTCGCGGACGACGCGCGTGCGGTTCTCGAACGAGCCGCCGTACTCGTCGGTGCGCTCGTTCGACAGCGGGCTGAGGAACTGGTGCAGCAGGTACCCGTGGGCGGCGTGGATCTCGACCGTCTCGAAGCCCGCGCGCAGGGCCCGCTCGGCCCCGTCGGCGAACGCCTGCGGCAGCGCGGCGACCTCCTCGGCGGTCAGGGCGCGGGGCTCGGCGTACCCGGTGAACGCCTGGGCGCTCGGGGCGACGGTCGGCCAGCCGCCCTCGCTCTCGGGCACGGTGCCCTCGCCGTCGTGGAACGGCGCGTAGGTGGACGCCTTGCGGCCCGCGTGCGCGAGTTGCATGCCGGGCACGGCGCCCTGGGCGCGGACGAAGTCGGCGATGCGGCGCCACGCCTCGACCTGCTCGTCGTTCCAGATGCCGGTGTCCTGGGGGCTGATGCGGCCCTCGGGCACGACGGCGGTCGCCTCGGTGAGCACGAGGCCGAAGCCGCCGCGGGCGAACGAGCCGAGGTGCGCCAGGTGCCAGTCGGTCGGGACGCCGTCCTGGGCGTCGACGCTGTACTGGCACATCGGCGCGAGCCAGATGCGGTTGCGGAACGTGGTGCCGCGCAGGGTCAGCGGCTCGAAGAGCTGGGTCACGCCTGGTGCCAACGGTCGCCCCGGCCGACTTGTTCCACGGGTCTTGTCGCCGGCGCCCGATCGTGCCTATATTCAACGCATGATGAATAACTCGGTCGAGATCGTCGGGCTCCGCGTCGTGCGGGGCGGACGGACCGTGCTGCCCGGCCTGGACCTGGAGGTCCCGGCCGGACAGGTCGTCGGCCTGCTGGGACCCAGCGGCTGCGGCAAGACGACGCTCATCCGGTCGATCGCGGGCGTCCAGCGCGTGGAGTCCGGCCGCGTCACGGTGCTCGGCGAGCCGGCCGGGTCCGCCACCAACCGCCGCCACGTCGGGTACGTGACCCAGGCGGCGTCGGTCTACCCGGACCTCACCGTCGCGCAGAACCTGGCGTACTTCGCCGCCCTCGCCGGCACCGGCCGCGCGGCCGCCGAGCGGGCGCTCGCGGAGGTCGACCTCGGCGACCACCGGTCGTCCCTCGTCGGCGCCCTGTCCGGCGGCCAGCGGACGCGGGTCTCGCTCGCCGCCGCCCTGCTGGGCGACCCGCGGCTGCTGCTGCTCGACGAGCCCACCGTCGGGCTCGACCCGGTGCTGCGGCGCGACCTGTGGCAGCTGTTCGGACGCCTGGCCGCGGAGGGACGCACCCTGCTCGTCTCCAGCCACGTCATGGACGAGGCGGACCGCTGCGACCGCGTGCTGCTGATGCGCGAGGGCCGGCTGGTCGCCGACGACACCCCGGACGGGCTGCGGACGCGGGCCGGCACCCCGGACCTGGAGCAGGCCTTCCTGACCATCGCCGAGCAGGGGGCCGCGGCATGACCCGCACCCTGGCCACCGCCCGCCGCGTGCTGCAGCAGCTGTCGCACGATCGGCGCAGCGTCGTGCTCGTCGTCGCGCTGCCCTCGCTGCTGCTGGCCATCTTCCGCTACGTGTACGACGACTCCCCCGCCGTGTTCGACCGCGTGGGGCCGCAGATGCTCGGACTCTTCCCGTTCGTGGTCATGTTCCTGCTGACGTCCGTGACGATGGTGCGCGAGCGCACGTCCGGCACGCTGGAACGGCTGCTCACGACGCCGCTGCGCAAGGGCGAGCTGGTCGCCGGATACGCCCTCGCGCTCGGCCTCGCCGCGGTCGTGCAGGCCCTGGTCGCCACGGCGGTCGGCCTGTGGCTGCTCGACCTGGACGCCGAGCGGCCCGGCGCGATGGCCCTGCTCGCCGTCGTCGACGGCGTGCTGGGCACCGCGCTCGGCCTGCTCATGTCGGCGTTCGCGGTGACCGAGTTCCAGGCCGTCCAGTTCATGCCGCTCGTCGTCGTCCCGCAGATCCTGCTCTGCGGCCTGCTGCAGCCGCGCGACCAGATGCCGCGGGCGCTCGAGCTCGTCTCCGACGTCCTGCCGATGAGCTACGCCACCGACGCGTTCTCGCTGCTCGCCGTCGGCGGCACCCTGGACGCCGAGCTGGCCACCGACGTGGCCGTCCTCGTGGGCTGCTGCGTCGCCGCCCTGGCCCTGGCCGGCGTCAGCATGCGCCGGCGGACCGCGTGACCACCCGACCCGGCCGCGGCCGGCCCAAGGCGTCCGACGGCGCCGACCGCCGGGCCGCGCTCGTGGACGCGGCGCGGCGGCTGTTCGCGGAGCGCGGCTTCGCCGGCACCTCGCTGCGGGCCGTCGCCCGCGAGGTGGGCGTGGACCCGGCCCTGGTGAGCCACTACTTCGGCGACAAGCAGGGCCTGCTGGTCGCCACCATGGCGCTGCCGGTCGACCCCGCCGCCCGGATCCGCGAGGTGCTGGCCGGCGGGCCCGCCGGGCTCGGCGAGCGGCTCGTCCGCACGTTCACCGAGACCTGGGACCCGCACGAGGACGTCATCGCGGCGTTGCTGCGCACGGCGATGACCGGCGACACCGAGCGCGCTCCCGCCCTGCAGCTGGCCCGCGACGTCCTGGTCGTGGGGGTCCGTGAGCAGCTCGACGGTGCGGACGCCGACGGGCGCGCCGCCCTGGTCGCCGCCCAGGTCGTGGGCCTGGCGGTCACGCGGTACGTCGCGCGGCTGCCGCACGTCCGCGACCTGGCACCGGCCGAGCTGGCCCGGGTCTACGGGCCGGCGGTGCAGACGCTCGTCGACGGGCGATGAGCTAGGCCAGCCGCTCGGCGAGCGACAAGGCGTCGTACGGCGCGTGCACCTTCATGTCGTTGTCGAAGTAGACGTAGACGTCCGTGCCCTGCTCGGTCCAGCCGCGCACCAGCGCGGCCCACTCGTCGAGCGCGCGCGGCGAGTAGCCGCTCGCGTACAGCTCCTCGTCGCCGTGCAGCCGGACGTACGCGAAGTCGCTGGTGACCTCCCGGATCAGCGGCCACTTGCCCGCCGTGTCGGCGACGACGAGGCCGACGTCGTGGGCGCGCAGCAGCTCCAGGAACGCCGGGTCGTGGAAGCTGTCGTCGCGGACCTCGAGGCAGTGCCGCACCGGGACGTCCACCTCGCACTCGGTGACCGCGCGACCGTCCACGCGGGCGTCGTGCCTGGTGGCGAGCGCCGCGGCCTCGCCCGTCGTGCGCGGCAGCAGCGCGAAGAAGGACGTCAGCCGCTCCGGCTCGAAGCGCAGGCGCGGCGGCAACTGCCAGAGCACGGGCCCCATCTGCGGCCCGAGCGCGAGCACGCCGGACGCGAAGAAGTTGGCCAGCGGCGTCTCGACGTCGGCCAGCTTCTTCATGTGGGTGATGAACCGGCCGCCCTTGACCGCGAACACGAAGTCGTCCGGCACCTCGGCCCGCCAGCGGCGGAAGCTCTCGGGCCGCTGCAGCGAGTAGAACGTGCCGTTGATCTCGACCGTGCGCATGCGCTCGCCGACGTACTTGAGCTCGTCGGCCTGGCGCAGCCCCTTGGGGTAGAAGTCGCCGCGCCAGCCGGCGTAGCGCCAGCCGCTGATGCCGATGCGCGCCGTGCCGGCCATCGTCAGAAGGTGCCCGCCGCGGTGCCGACCAGGGCCAGCAGCAGGACGACCGCGGACACCGGCACCATCCACAGCGCGGCGAACGTGCCGGTGATGGTCGTGCCCAGGCGGGGCGGGACGAAGTAGCGGGCACGCGGCAGGTCACTCACCCCGTCGACCCAGCGGACCGGCATGCTCGCGCCGCGCCAGGCGCCCTGGAGCCGCGAGAACACCCGCCAGCCGCCGCCCCCGGCGAGCTGGGTCAGGACGCCGCGCGTCTCCTCGACCCGCTCGGTGAGGTTGATCGCCACGGCCAGCTCGGTGGCCAGCGCGGCCGGCTGGTTCACCGCGTCGAGGATGCGCTTGCGGCGCAGCGCGAAGAACCCGGTGACGCCGAGCATGAGCAGCGCGACCACGACGCCGACCCAACGCGCGGTGCCGTCCCAGGTGAGGGAGAGCAGCAGCGTGGCCAGCTCGAGCGGCAGCGGGACGACGACCAGCGCCAGCGAGGGGATGCGGAGCAGGCGGATGGTGGGAGCCAGCACCTGCACGACGCGCGCCGCCGCCTCCTGGGTGCCGCCGTCGACCCGGCCCGCCGCGGCCCGGACGTACTCGTTGGCGCGCTGGCCGGTCCCTCGCATCCTCATGCCGCCAGCCTAGGAGGGACGCCCACGGGCCGCCCGTCGCCGGACAGGCGCTAGGCGCCGCGCGGGGCGTACATGATCACCGCGACGCCCACCAGGCAGACGAGCGCGCCGGTCACGTCGAAGCGGTCCGGCCGGAAGCCGTCCACGACCATGCCCCACAGCAGCGACCCGGCCACGAAGACGCCGCCGTAGGCAGCCAGGATGCGACCGAAGCTCGCGTCGGGCTGCAGCGTCGCGACGAAGCCGTAGAGACCGAGGGCGACCACGCCGGCCCCGGCCCACAGCCAGCCGCGGTGCTCGCGGACGCCCTGCCAGACGAGCCAGGCGCCACCGATCTCGGCCAGGGCGGCGACGGCGAACAGGATCAACGACTTCGCGACGGTCATGCGCCGAT
Source organism: Aeromicrobium massiliense JC14 (assembly GCF_000312105.1). GTDB lineage: Bacteria > Actinomycetota > Actinomycetes > Propionibacteriales > Nocardioidaceae > Aeromicrobium > Aeromicrobium massiliense. The sequence continues at coordinate 1,146,452 of NZ_HE978636.1, read as the reverse complement.
CGTGGCAGACCGGGCACCGGCCACCGGAAGCCGCGCACTGTGATCCTCGCCAGGATTCCGCGGAAAAGGGCCCGGGCCCGTAGGATCTGCCCCTGACAAGGAGGTCGCATGCTCGAGCTGGCCGTCGCGGTGCTCGCGACCGGCGTCGCCGCTGTGCTGCTCGTCGTCCTCCTCGCCGGGGACGACAAGCGCCGCCAGCAGGCTGCCGGCCCCCAGGCGACCCCACCCACCCCCTCCCCCGCGCCGTCCGACGACCCGCACCTGCGCCGCCGCGAGCTGGTCGTCGCGCAGCGCGAGCTCGAGACGCTGCTGCGCGCCGGAGCCGAGCTGCTGCTGCCGACCGGCAACCGCGACGAGTACGTCGTCGTCACCGCCGTCCGCACGTCGGCCCACGGGCAGTCCGGCCTGGCCGTGCCCGACGGGCTCGCCCGCTCCGTCGCCGACGTCTCCCCCGCGCTCCGTGGCGCGTACGAGTCCATGCCCACCACCGTCCGGCTGGTGGTGCTCGACTCCCTCGAGGCCACCGGCGTGGCCACCGCGACGACCGTGGCGAAGACCCGCGGTCGGGTGCTCGGTGTCATCACCCGGGACGGACGCATCGCCAGCGTCCCCCAGCTCGGCGAGATCGGCTCCGGCACCGGCGCGAGCCGCGACGCGGCGTACGTCCTGAGCTCGCTGTCGCTGCTCGTCGAGATGACGGGGCTGGAGCAGAAGCTGGGCGACCTGGTCGACGTCACGACCTGGATGCCGCACCCGGCACAGGCCGAGCTGCGCGAGTCCGTGCGCAACCACCTGGGCATCATCGAGCGGGTCTACGAGCCGGTCCGCGGTCTCGCCCACCTGCCCGACGGCACCTGGGGACTGCTGGCCCCGCACCTGGACCAGGCCGTGCAGGACCAGGAGGCCGCCCGGGCCGACGTCGAGGAGCTCGTCGCCCAGGGGGCCGAGGACTCGCCGTTCTGGGCCGAGCCGAACCCCGAGCGGGTCGAGCTGCTGCTGCAGGACCTCGCCTCGGCGATGGAGACGCTGCGCGCGGCCGACCGCGTCGTGCTCCAGGTGCTCGTCGTCCGGCTGTGGCACCACGCGCTGGAGAACCGCGAGCTGGTCGGCGTCCTGCGCGACCAGGCCCGTCGCGAGCTCGCCGAGCAGCGCGCTCGCGAGGACGCCGCCCACGCCGTGCTCGCCCGGCTGCTCGAGCACGTCGCCGAGCAGCCCGACGTCACCTCGACCTTCCCGTGGCTGGGCCGCGAGAGCGAGGACGCGCAGGCCGCCGCGACGGTCGAGGCCGCCGAGCAGGTGCTGAGCCACCGCGAGCAGATCGGGCAGTGGCTCGCCTCGCGCGCACCGCTCGACGTCCCGCAGCCCGACACCGACGAGGACGACCCGCGCCGGTGAGCGCCTGGGTGGTCGCGGGCTCGGTCGCCGCGTCGCTCCTGCTGGTGTGGCTCGTCCTGGTCGTCGCGCTGCTCGTGGCCGCCCGCCGCGAGCCCGACCGTGCCGGCCTGCTGGACGTCCTGCGGCTCGTGCCCGACGTGGTGCGGCTGCTGCGCCGGCTGGCCGCCGACCCTCAGCTTCCGCGCGGCGTGCGGGTGCGCCTGGGCCTGGCCGTCGGCTACCTGCTCGTGCCGCTCGACCTCGTGCCGGACGTGCTGCCGGTCGTCGGCCTGCTGGACGACGCGCTCGTCGTCGCGCTCGTGCTGCGGTCGGTGGTGCGGGCCGCCGGCCCGGACGCGCTGGACCGGCACTGGCCGGGGACACCCGCCGGGCTCGACGCCGTGCGGCGCGTGACCCGCTTGCGTCCGCCTACTTGAGGAACTTCGACGTGCGCCGGTCGGCGAGCAGCTTGCCGCCGGTCTGGCAGGTCGGGCAGTACTGCAGCGAGGAGTCGGCGAACGACACCTCGCGGACGGTGTCGCCGCACACCGGGCACGCCTCGCCGGCGCGACCATGGACGCGCATGCGGGTGCGCTTGTCGTCCTTCAGCTCGGACGCCGGCTTGCCCGCCGCCTCCTGCAGCGCCTCGGTGAGGACGTCGTGCAGCGCGGTCTGCAGCCGGTCGAGCTGCTCGTCGTCGAGCGTGTCGGCGATCTGGAACGGCGACAGCCGGGCGGCGTGCAGGATCTCGTCGCTGTAGGCGTTGCCGATGCCGGCGACGACCTTCTGGTCGCGCAGCAGCCGCTTGACCTGCATGCGGCGCCCGCGCACGAGCGGGCGCACGTCGAAGCCGGGCTCCAGCGGGTCGGGCCCGAGCGCGGCGATCGCCGGCACGTCGTGCGGGTCGCGGACCACGTACATGGCCAGGCCCTTGCGGGTGCCGGCCTCGGTGACGTCGAAGCCGACGTGCGGGCCGTCGCCGGCGTCGAGCCGCAGGCGGGCGGCGATCGGGCCACCCAGCTTGAGCCGCTTGTCGGCGAGCTGGTCGGACCAGCGCAGCCAGCCGGCCTTCGCCAGGTGGACGACGACGTGGAGCCCGTCGACGTCGAGGTCGATCATCTTGCCGTGGCGCGCGACGCCGACGACCTGCAGGCCGGACAGCGCCGAGGCTGGCGGGTCGAAGGTCTTGAGCACCGAGAACGAGGCGAGCTCGAGCTCGGCGACGACGGCCCCCACGGCGCGCTCGCGCAGGAAGCCGACGAGGGCGTCCACCTCGGGCAGCTCAGGCATGCCGAGAGTCTGGCACCGACCGGGGACGACGTCACGGGGAACACCGCTCCCGGTGTCGGTTTCCCTGGGGCCCCAGGGAAACCGACAGACCCCCGGGATGCTTCGCCGGGGTGTGGCGGGATGCCCGGGACCTGGCGTTCAGCGCGTGGCGGCGGTCTCGCGCCAGCGGCCGTAGACCACGAACAGGGCGAACAGCACGGCCCCCGGGACGAGCAGGAACAGCGACAGCCCGGCGACGAGCTCGCCGCCGGCGACCGGGAGCGGCTCGTGCGCCTGGGTGCCGGCCGTCGGCTCGGACGTCCACCCCTCCAGCGCGAAGACTCCGGCGAGCAGGGCGACCAGGACGAGCAGCACCAGCAGCGTCCGCGCGAGCGCCTGACGCACGACCATGGACGGACTCCTTCGACGACGGGACGGGCGACCGCAGCCTAGGCCGCCGGCCCCCGTCCGCGGAGCCGAACGGTCATCGCGGACCGTGTGACTCCCATGACGTCCGGGACACGCACGAGCCCGCCGCCCCGAGGGGACGGCGGGCTCGTGCGTGCGGGGGCTCCCAGCGCAAGCTCAGGGAGCGGGTGCGCAAGCTCAGGGAGTGGGTGCGCCGCTCAGGGAGCGAGCGCGTTGCTCAGCGCTGCGGGGTGCGCGAGCGGTTGCCGCCCCCGCCGTTGCCCGAGCGGTTGCCGCCCGCGCTGCCGCTGGGGCGACGACGACGGTTGCGGTTGCCGCCGCCACCGGGACGGCCGCCGCCCTGGCCCTGGCGGGCCGGACGTCCGCCGGTCGGCTGGTGCTGACCCTGCGGCTCGTCCTTGGGCAGCTCGCCGCTGGTCGACAGCGCCTGCGCCGTCATCGGACGCGGGGCGTTCGCCGCGGTGTGGCGACGTGCGGCCACGCCGGCCTTGCGCTGCAGCGCGAGGGTGTCGCGCAGGTCCTCGGGCATCGTCATCGTGACGACGGTGCCGGACTCGCCGGCGCGGGCGGTGCGGCCCGAGCGGTGCGTGAACGCCTTGTGCTCGGCCGGCACGTCGAAGTGGACGACCAGGCGGACGTCGTCGACGTGGATGCCGCGCGCGGCGACGTCGGTGGCGACGATCGCGCTGGCCTGGCCGGCGCTGAACTTGGCCAGGTTCCGCTCGCGACGGTTCTGCGCGAGGTCGCCGTGCATGTCGACGGCCTCGATGCCGGCGGTCGTCAGCTGCTTGGCCAGACGGGTCGCGCCGCGCTTGGTGCGGGTGAAGACGATCGCGCGCGGGTTGGCCTCGACCAGGGCACGGATGACCTCGAGCCGGTTCTCCCGCGGGGTGACCATCAGGTGGTGGTCCATCGTGCCGGCGTCGGAGTCGTCGGACTCGATCTCGTGCAGGACGTGCTGGGGCAGGTGCCGGCGCACGAGCCGGTCGACGTCGCCGTCGAGCGTGGCCGAGAGCAGCAGGCGCTGGCCGTCGGACGGCGTCATCGCCAGCAGGCGGTCGATCGGCTTGTAGAAGCCCAGGTCGCACAGGTGGTCGGCCTCGTCGAGGGCGGTCACCTCGATGCGGTCCAGGGTGACGGCGCGACGCTCGATCAGGTCGCCGAGGCGGCCCGGGGTGGCGACGACGAGGTCGACGCCCGAGCGCAGACGCTGGATCTGGCGCTCGATCGACGTGCCGCCGTAGACGGTCGCCATGCGCAGGCCCAGGGCCTCGGCGACCGGGTCGAGCGCGTCGCGCACCTGCGTGGCGAGCTCGCGGGTCGGCAGCAGGATCAGGCCACGCGGGGCCTTCGGGCGGCGCTCGCCACCGGCGAGGGCGGCCAGGACGGGCAGGCCGAACGCGAGCGTCTTGCCCGAGCCGGTCTTGGCCCGGCCGAGCACGTTGCGGCCGGCGAGCGCGTCGGGCAGGACGGCCGCCTGGATGGGCGTGGGGGTCTCGATGCCCTTGCGCGCCAGCGTGGCGACGACGGGCTTCGGCAGACCGAGGGTGGAGAAGGACGGCAGCGCAGGGCTGCCCACAGGATGGGTCATGTACTCACAGACTCGTGAAGACGCCCGTTCGTCCAGACCGCGCGGGAGTGCGCATCATCGACGGGCTTTGGTGGGGGTGCGAGCCGCAGCCGGAACGGGGGCTCAACGGGTCGAGCCTAGCAGGCGGGTGGCTGGCGGGCGGAATCGTCAGCTGAGCAGGTCGGCGTACTCGGGGTTGCGGTCGATGTAGTCGGCCACGTACGAGCAGGCGGGGACGACCTTCTTGCCCTCGCTGCGCGCGTCGTCCAGGGCGACCTTGACGACCTCGCCGGCGACGCCCTGGCCGCGGAACTGCGGGGACGTCACCGTGTGCGGGAACATCCGCACGTCCGCCTGGTCGACGTAGTCGGCGAAGCCCGCCACCTGGTCGTCCACGACCATCTCGTAGCGGGACTGCTCCTCGTTGCGTCGCACCTGTCGGCTCATGCCAGGCACAACGCCCGGGGACGGCGGCGACATTCCCGGACGTCCGTCCGGGCGGCCCCGGGTCTCGCCGAACCCGCTCCCGCGGCCCCGCGCACCGTCTACCCTCGAGGCTCCTCGACAGATCGGACGTGTCCATGCGCGGTCCCCGCCCCCGCCGCCGGGCCCTGGTGCTCACGCTCGTCTCCGCCGTCGTGCTCGGCTGCGCCGTGGCCGGCGTCGCCGTCGCGGCGGTCCTGGTCGCCGCTCCGGACGACGAGCCGGCTGCGGCGCCGACCTCGGCGCCGACGCCAGGGTCGACCGGTCCGATGTCTCCTGACGTGGCCGCGGCGGTCGAGATCATGGGGGCGCCCTTCCCAACCGGCCTGGACGCCGAACGGCTCGTCGGTGAGATCGCGGCCAAGACCGAAGGCTGGCCCACCAACCCCTACGGCGAGAGCGAGGTGAGCGGCCTCTGGCGCTGCGCCTGGGAGGCGGAGCTCCTGGCCGCTGCGGAGACCGACGACGCCGGACGCTTCGTCGACGCGACCGAGCACCTGTCCGGCTTCTACGACATGCCGGTCGTCCGACGTCTGCACTCGGATCCGGAGCGGCTCTGGTTCGCGACCGTGATCGAGCCCGTCCGCGAAGGCGACCTGGCTCCGCTCCGCGAGGAGCTGGAGGTCAACTGCGACCCGGACATCGTCCTCTGACCCTTCGACAGGCTCAGGGAGCGGAAGTCGGCTTAGGCACGCTCCGGCCCCTGAGCCTGTCGAAGGCGCCTCAGCGCAGGGGCGCGGCCGTGCGCTCGCGGACCGTCGCCTCGTCGACGCCCGGCGCGAGCTCCACGACCACGAACCCGTCCCCGGCCACGTCGAGCACGGCCAGGTCGGTGACGACGCGCTGCACGACTCCCTGACCGGTGAGCGGCAGCGTGCACCGCTCGACCAGCTTGGCCCCGCCAGAGCGGTCGCAGTGCTCCATGAGCACGATGACCTTGCGCGCGCCATGGACGAGGTCCATGGCGCCACCCATGCCCTTGACCATCTTCCCGGGCACCATCCAGTTCGCCAGGTCGCCGTTCGCGGCCACCTGCATGCCGCCCAGGACGGCGGTGTCGACGTGGCCGCCCCGGATCATCCCGAAGCTCAGCGCCGAGTCGAAGAAGGACGCCCCCGGCAGCACCGTGACGGTCTCCTTGCCGGCGTTGATCAGGTCGGGGTCGACCTGGTCCTCGGTCGGGTACGGACCGGTGCCGAGGATGCCGTTCTCGCTGTGCAGCGTCACGTGGACGCCCTCGGGCAGGTGGTTGGGGATGAGGGTGGGCAGCCCGATGCCGAGGTTGACGTACTCGCCGTCGCCCAGCTCGAGTGCCGCTCGCGCCGCCATCTGCGGCCGGGTCCAGCCCGCCTGCGTCGTCACCTCGGTCATGCCGTCTCCTCCCGCACGGTGCGCTTCTCGACCTGCTTGTGCTGCGGCCCGGTGTGCACGACGCGCTGGACGAAGATGCCGGGCAGGTGCACCTGGGCCGGGTCGATCCCGCCGGGCTCGACGAGCTCCTCGACCTGGGCGATGCAGACGCGGCCGGCCATCGCCGCGAGCGGGTTGAAGTTCCGCGTGGCCAGGTTGAACACCAGGTTGCCCTCGGTGTCGCCGCGCAGCGCGTGGACGAGCGCGACGTCCGCGGTCAGCGACTCCTCGAGGACGTACCGCCGGCCGCCGAGCTCGCGCACCTCCTTCGGCGGGGACGCGACCGCGACCGAGCCGTCCGCGGCGTAGCGCCACGGCAGGCCGCCGTCGGAGATCGGTGTGCCGACGCCGGCCGGCGTGTAGAACGCCGGGATGCCCGCGCCACCGGCCCGCAGCTTCTCGGCCAGCGTGCCCTGCGGGGTCAGCTCGACCTCGAGCTCGCCGGCCAGGTACTGCCGGGCGAACTCCTTGTTCTCGCCCACGTACGAGGCGACGACGCGGCGGATGCGTCCGCGCTCGAGCAGGATGCCGAGCCCGTGGCCGTCGACGCCGCAGTTGTTGGAGTAGACCTCGAGGTCGTCCGCGCCCTGCTCGGCCAGGGCCTCGATGAGCGCGTCCGGGATGCCGGACAGCCCGAAGCCGCCGACCGCGAGCGAGCTGCCGGACGCGACGTCGGCCACGGCCTCGGCGGCGGACGCGACGACCTTGCCGCCGCCGCGGCTCACGCGGTCACCGCCGGCAGGATCCGCGCCCGGACCTCGCCGAACCCGATGCGCCCGCCGTCGACGCCCGGCGCGGTGGCCGAGATCGCGACCTCGTCGCCGTCCTCGAGGAAGGTGCGCGACTCGCCCGAAACCGTGACCGGCTCCGCGCCGCCCCAGGTGAGCTCGATGAACGCGCCGCGCTGGTGCTTCTCGGGGCCCGAGACGGTGCCCGAGCCGAACAGGTCACCGGTGCGGCTGGTGGCGCCGTTGACCGTCATGTGGGCCAGCATCTGCGCCGGCGACCAGTACATCTGCGCGTACGGCGGACGGCTGACGACGTCGCCGTTCCACTCGACCTCGAGGTCGACGTCCAGGCCCCAGGCCTGCTCGGCCCGCAGGTAGGGCAGCACCTCTGGCTCCTGCTCGGGCGTCGGGATCCAGGCGGCCTCGAGCGCGGCGAGCGGCACGACCCACGGCGAGATGGACGTGGCGAACGACTTGCCCAGGTTGGGGCCGAGCGGCACGTACTCCCAGGCCTGGACGTCGCGGGCCGACCAGTCGTTGAGCACCACGACGCCGAAGCAGTGGTCGGCGAAGTCGTCGGTGCCGATGGCCTCGCCCATCTGGGTGCCGGCGCCCACGACGAAGCCGAGCTCGGCCTCGATGTCGAGCCGGCGCGACGGGCCGAACGTCGGGGCGTCCTCACTCGGCGCCTTGCGCTGGCCGCACGGTCGCACGACGTCGACGCCCGACACGACCACCGTGGACGAGCGACCGTGGTAGCCGACCGGCAGGTGCTTCCAGTTGGGCATGAGCGGCTCGGAGTCGGGACGGAACAGCCGGCCGAGGTTCGAGGCGTGGTGCTCGGAGGCGTAGTAGTCGACGTAGTCGGCCACCTCGATCGGCAGGTGCAGGCGGACGTCGGCCAGCGCGTGCACGGCCTCGTCCGGCAGGTCGCCGGCCAGGCGCGCGACCAGGTCGGCGCGGACGGCGTCCCAGCGCGACCGGCCCTGGGCCATGAACGCGTTGAGCGAGGCCGACGCGAACACGTCGTCACCGAGCAGCACGGCCAGGTCGACGACCCGGTCGGCCAGCCGGACGCCGACGCGGGGATGTGAGCCGTCGGTCGAGAAGACGCCGTAGGGCAGGTTGTCGAGCCCGAACAACGAGCCGTCCGGGATGTCGATGCGGGTCATGCGAGCCGTCCTTCGGGGATCGGGGGGATCGAGTCGGGCACGAGGCCGAGCGCGAGCAGGTCGTCGAGCGGCTCGGCCACGCTGCACGACCCGAGCGAGCGGAAGCCGTCGCGCAGGCGGGCGGCCGCCTCGGCGTCGAGCGCGGTCAGCCGCTCGACCAGCACCCGGCCGTCACGCTCGGCCAGCAGGCCGGTCAGCGTGAAGACGTCGGCGCCGGCTTGCGCGGCGGCCACGGTCGCGAGCACGTTGAGGAACCCGTGCTGCTCGAAGCCGGTGTCGGGGTCGGTGCGGCGCACCGCGTGGTGCAGGCCCGCGGTGGCCTTGAACGGGACGCCGCGGCGCACCAGCAGGTCGATGACGGACGCCAGCTCGCGCTCGTCGGGATGGGCGTCCGCGACGACGCCGCCGGTGCGCAGCTTCGCGCGGTACCGGGTGCCGGCCAGGGCGTCCACGACGGCCGGACGACGCTCGTCGCGCGGCACCTCGACGTAGACGTCCAGGCCCGGGCGGCGGGACGCGAGCGCGTCCAGCCCGGCGAGCAGGGTGACGACGTCCTGGCCCGGCGGCACCACCACCTCGACCGCGGCCACCGAGACCGCCGGCAGCGCGGTGGCCCGGGCGACCGTCTCGTCGGCCAGTGCGACGTCCGGCACGGTCAGGCTGAGCACCAGGTCGCCCGGGAACGGCCGCTCGGCCAGCTCGGCGGCCAGCTCGCCCACGCGCGCGGCGGGCAGGACGAACGTGCCGACCAGGTCCGCGTGCGGCGCGCGCTCGTGCACGGCGTGCGCGGCCAGGGCCTCGGGCAGTGGCGCGTTCCCCGGCGGGAAGAGCGACGCGTCGTCGTACAGGCCCGAGACCAGCGGCGACAGGCTCATCGGTTGCGCGCCCACGACTGGTAGTACGTGCCGTCGTCGGTGGCGAGCGCTCCCTCCCCCAGCTCCAGCGGACGGAAGGTGTCGACCATGACGGCGAGCTCGTCGAAGAACTCCGCGCCCAGGCTCGCCTCCATGGCACCGGGCTGCGGGCCGTGGGCGTGGCCGCCGGGGTGCAGCGAGATCGAGCCCTGCCCGATGCCCGAGCCCTTGCGCGCCTCGTAGTCGCCGCCGCAGTAGAACATCACCTCGTCGGAGTCGACGTTGGAGTGGTAGTACGGCACCGGCACCGCGAGCGGGTGGTAGTCGACCTTGCGCGGCACGAAGTTGCAGATGACGAAGTTGTGCCCCTCGAAGGCCTGGTGCGCCGGCGGCGGCTGGTGGATGCGCCCGGTGAGCGGCTCGTAGTCGTGCACCGAGAACTTCCACGGGTACAGGCAGCCGTCCCAGCCGACGACGTCGAACGGGTGGTGCGGCACGACGAAGCGGGTGCCGACGACGCCCCGGCTGGTGCGGTGCTTCACCAGCACCTCGACGTCGGTCTCGTCGACGAGCAGCGTCTCGGTGGGGCCGTGGATGTCGCGCTCGCAGTACGGCGCGTTCTCGAGCAGCTGGCCGAAGCGCGAGCGGAAGCGCTTGGGCGGCTCGATGTGGCTGAACGACTCGATGACGTACGCGCGCAGCGGCTCGTCGCCGGTCGGGATCCAGCGCGACACCGTCGACATCGGGATCATCACGTAGTCGCCGGACTCGACCTCGAGCGCGCCGAACACGGTCTCGACCCGGGCGGTGCCGGACTCGACGTAGACCATCTCGTCGCCGTACGCGTTCTTGTACAGCGGGGACGCCTTGCGGGCGACGGCGTAGTGGATGCGCACGTCGGCGTTGCCCAGCACGAGGCGGCGGCCGGTGACGACGTCGGTCCCGTCCCACGAGTCCTCCGGGAACAGGTCGTGCAGGCGCAGGTGCACCGGGCGCAGCGGATGGTTCGGGGTGAGCGTCTGGTCGGGCAGCACCCACTCGGTCGACTCGACGATCGCCGACGGGATGTGGCGGTGGTAGAGCAGCGCGCTGTCGGAGGAGAAGCCCTCCTCGCCCATGAGCTCCTCGTAGTAGAGGTTGCCCTCGGGGTCGCGGTGCTGGGTGTGACGCTTCGGCGGGACGTGGCCGAGCGAGCGGTAGTGCGCCATGGTCTGGCCTCCTCGTTCGAGTTGATAAATACCTTAACTACATGCCGACGTGACGACAACCACGTTCTCGGCTCGGGGTCTAGCGGCGGTCCCGCACGCCGAAGTCGCGCGCGGTGACCAGCTTGTTCAGCAGGCCGACGAGCGTCTCCTGCTCGTCGGGGGTGAGGACGTCCACCCAAGCCGCCTCGCGCTCGTTCTGGGCGCGGAACGTCTCCTCGATGGCCTCCCGGCCGGCGTCGGACAGCTCGAGCCGGACCGAGCGGCCGTCCTCGGGGTCGGGCGTGCGCAGCAGCACCCCGTCGTCGACCAGCGGCTTGGCCAGGTTCGACACCGCCGCCCGGCTCATGCCGGTCAGCAGGGCCGCGGTCTTGGGCTCGATCGGCCCGGCCAGCCAGACGACGAACACCAGCCGGTAGGCCGACCACGAGCGTCCACGCGGACGGTGGATGGCCGCCTCCAGGTCGTACGTGACCACGTCGGACGCCCGGTTCAGGCTCAGCAGCACCCGGGTGGCCGCCGCGTCGTGGTCGCCGACCCGCGCGCTCAGCCGGCGCGAGGCCAGCTCGACGAAGGACCAGTAGTCGAGGTCCTCGGTGGCGGACATGGGCGTCAGGCTACCGGCCCGGACGCCGGCGGGACCGGGGCCGCGCGGGGCGACCCCGGTCCCCCGGGTCACGCGACCGGCTCGCTGACGCGCGGGGTGCGCTTCTGCTCGCCCTCGCGGACCTTCACCAGGCCGAGCATGACGACCGAGACCACCAGGCAGGCGATCGGGAAGTACAGCCCGATCGTCACGTCGTCGGCCGTGGCGTTCTTGCCGATGACGTACGGCGCGGCGAACCCGCCCAGCGCGGCGATCGTGTTGATCGCGGCCAGGCCGACGGCCGTCTCGGCCCGGGTCAGCACCTGGCTGGCCAGCGCCCAGTACGGCGCCAGGTAGCCCAGCACGCCGATCGCGGTCATCGACAGGAAGATCAGCGCCACCTGCGCGGTGTCGACGGTCAGGATCGTGCCGAGCAGGCCGACCGCGGCGAGCGACAGCGCGCCCATCGTGTGGAACCGGCGCTCCCCGGTGCGGTCGCTGTGCCGGGCGATGAGGAACATGCCGATCGCGCCGACGATGAACGGCAGCGCGCCCAGGAAGCCGATGTTGGTAGACGAGTAGTCCGGGTTCATCTGCTTGATGATCTGCGGCACGAAGAACGTGTAGCCGTACAGTCCGCACGCGGCGAAGAAGTTCGCGACGGCCAGGTGCAGCACGCGCGGGTTCTTGACCGCCTTGAGCAGCTCGCGCCACCCGTCGGCGTCCTCGGGCTCGTCGTACTCGGCCTTGATCGAGCTGTCGACCCAGTCCGCCTCGCGCTTGCTGAGCCACTTCGCGTCCTTGGGCAGCGAGGGCAGCAGGAACAGCACCGCGATGCCGAGCAGCACCGTGGGCGCGCCCTGCAGGATGAACACCCAGCGCCAGCCGCTCAGGTCGAACCACGAGACGTGGTCCAGGATCAGGCCGCCGGTGAACGAGCCGACGATCATCGCGATCGGTTGCGCCATCGCCATCATCGCGATCGCGCGGCCGCGGTCGGCCTGGCGGAACCAGAGCGTCAGGTACAGCAACAGGCCCGGGTAGAGGCCGGCCTCGGCGATGCCGAGCAGGATGCGCACGCCGTACAGCTGGTTGAGGCTCTGCACGAAGCCCATGAGGATCGTCACGAGCCCCCACGAGATGGCGATGCGCGCCAGCCAGACGCGGGCGCCGAACTTCTTGAGCGCCATGTTCGAGGGGACCTCGAAGACCACGTACGCCAGGAAGAAGATCGACGACGCCAGGCCGAACGCGGCCGTCGTGATGCCGAGCTCCTCGCCCATCGTCAGCTGCGCGTAGCTGATGTTGGTGCGATCCATGTAGTTGAAGATGTACAGCAGCATGACGATCGGGATGATGCGCACAGAGATCTTGCGCACGATCGCCTGGCCTTCGGCCTGCGACACGGTGTCGCGGTCAGGTGCTCCCATGAGAGTCTCCTAGTCGGGGGTGGGCGCGGGCCGGGCTCTGGACAAGATCGTCCCGCGTCCACCGTTCACACGGTGGTGGTGGTCCTGGCGACGGCCGCACGGGCCGCTCCGAGACCGGCGATGCGGCCCATGGTCAGGGCGTTGGCGACGGCGTTGCCGCCGCCGACGTACCGGGCGCCGAGCACTCCGGCGCCCGCCTCTCCCGCCGCGAACAGACCGGGGACGGTGTCACCGACCCGGTCGACCACGGCGGCCGAGCCATCGATCTGCAGGCCGGCGTGGGTGCACACCAGCTCGGCAGGACGGATGCGGGCCGCGTAGAACGGCCCGTCCGCGATGGGGGCAGGGGGCTCGCTGACGCCCTTGGCGGCCAGCGAGACGTGCCGCAGGAAGTCGGGGTCCTCCCCCTGCGGAAGCTGCGTGTTCCAGCGCTCGACCGTCGCGACGAGCGCGTCGGCCGGGACGCCCATGAGCCCGGCGAGCTCCTCGAGCGAGTCCGCCCGCAGCGTGCGTCCGGCCTCGGCCTCGGCGAGCACGTGCTCGGCGTCCCAGTGCGCGTAGCCGGCCGGCAGGCTCAGCCGGGCCTTCTCGTCGAAGACGACGTGGCACGGCCCGCCCTGCAGGTCGATGAGTCCGCCGGACACCGCGTACGAGGCGTCCTCGTCCATGAAACGGCGGCCCTGCGGGTTCACGTGGACGCGCGAGCGCGGCGGGAAGCCGGACTGCCAGTGGTGCAGGCGCTGGAAGTAGACGGTGGGCATGAGCAGGCCCCAGTCGTGCCCGACGACGGCCGCGTCGACCTGCTCGCCGAACGCGAGGTGGTCGCCCTGCGAGCCCTCGGCGGCGACGACGAACAGGTCGTCGCCGGCCTCGAGCACCGTCGGGTAGAGCTGCTCGAGCAGCGCGGGGTTCTGCGCGAAGCCGCCGGAGGCGACGACGACCGCGTGCGCGCGCACCTCGATGTCGTCCACCACGACGCCGCGCACCTCGCCGTCCTCGACGAGCAGGCGCTGCACCCGCGCGTTCAGCACCGCCTCGACGCCGTGCTTCTTGCGGGCGGCGTCGAGCGTCTGCACGAGCCCGTAGCCCTGGTCCTTCGGCACGTGGCCGCGCCAGACGTCCTCGACGCCGGCCCGGCACAGGCCGGGCTCGTGGGCGCTGGCCGAGACGACCGCGGGGATCTCGACGCCGAGCTCGAGCAGCCACTCCAGCGTCGGCCCGGCGTTGTCGCAGAACGCCTTGACCAGGCCCGGCTCCAGCAGCCACTGGTTGAGGTCCATGTAGTGCTGGAAGAACTTCTCGGCCGAGTCCTCGACGCCCAGGCCGCGCTGCACGGACGTGCCGGCGGCGGTGAACAGGCCGGCGGACAGCTGCGTGGAGCCGCCCAGCTCCTTCTGCGACTCGAGCAGCAGCACGCTCGCGCCCTGCTCGGCGGCCGAGACGGCGGCGGCCAGCCCGGCCCCGCCTCCTCCGACCACGACGACGTCGACGACGTCCTCCTCGGTGCTCACAGGCTTCCTCCCGACTCCTGGACGATGCGGTGGTACAGGCCGTTGGAGACCAGGCCGCCGTCGACGGTGACCTCGCTGCCCGTCATGTAGGTGGACCGGTCCGACAGCAGGAACAGCACGGCGTCGGTGACCTCGTCGACCGTGGCCATCCGGCCCAGGGGGATCGAGTCGACCGCCGACCGGACGAAGCCGTCCGAGCCCTCCAGCAGGGCGGTGCCCACGAGACCGGGGTGCACGGAGTTGACCCGGACGCCCCACTCGGCGAAGTTGCCGGCCGCGGCTTTCGACAACCCGGTCAGGCCCCACTTGCTCGACGAGTACGCCGGCGAGAAGTAGCCGATCTGGCCCGAGATCGACGAGATGTTCACGATCGAGCCGCCGCCGTTCGCGCGCATGGACGGCGCCACGGCCTTCATGCCGTAGAACGGGCCGAACAGGTTGATGCGCATGGTCAGCTCCCAGACGTCGTCCGGGGTGTCGAGGAAGGCCAGCCGGCGCGAGATGCCGGCGTTGTTGACCAGCCCGCCGATCTCGCCGTGCTCGCCGCGGACCTCGTCGACCACGCGGGCCCAGGCCGCAGCGTCGGTGACGTCGAGCTCGTGGGCCGAGGCGCTCCCGCCGGCCGCGGCGATCGCACCGACGACGTCGGAGGCGTCCGCCACGTCGGCGACGGCGACGTGGCTGCCGGCCGCCGCGAGCGCACGGGCGTGGTTGGCGCCCATGCCGGCCGCGGCGCCGGTGACCAGGACGACGTCCGGGTAGGACTCAGACATGGCGCGAGCCGCCGTCGACGGAGATCGAGTTGCCGGTGACGTAGCGCGCGGCGTCCGAGAGCAGGAACAGCATCGCGCCGAGCACCTCCTCGGGGGCCCCGAAGCGGTGCAGCGGGACGTTGTCGAGCGCCTTGGCCAGGGCCTCGGGGTCGCCCTTGATCCACTGCGTCATCTCGGTGTCGATGAAGCCCGGCGCGATCTGGTTGACCCGGATGCCCTTGTCGCCCAGCTCGAACGCCAGCGACTCGGTGAGGTGGTGCACGGCGGCCTTGGACGCGCAGTACGCGCCGCGGCCGCGACGCACCCGCAGCGCGGAGACCGACGACATGTTGACGATCGCGCCGCCCTCGCCCAGGTGCCGGGCCGCCGCCTGGGCACCGAACAGGACGCCCTCGACGTTGACGTCGAGCGTCGCCGAGATCTGCTCGGGGCTGATCTCCTCGGCCAGCGCGAAGGGGAAGATGCCGGCGTTGTTGATCCAGTAGTCCAGCCGGCCGTGCTCGGCGAGCGCGACCTGGGCGAGCGCCTCGTGGTCGGTCGCGACCGTCACGTCGACCCGGGCGCCGGTCACGCGGCCGGGCTGGTCGACCAGCGCGTCGGTAGCGAGCTCGGCGTTGATCCGCTCGGCGGTGGCCTTCATCGCCACGTCGTCGACGTCGCCGCCGACCACGTGCACGCCGCGGGCCGCCAGGCCCTTGGCGAACTGCGCGCCCATGCCGCGGGCGGCGCCGGTCACGACGGCGACCTTGCCGGGCATCTCGGGGTAGATGGCGCGGATCGTGGCGGTGTTGGTGCGGCCGGGGTTCTCGTCGACGGTGGTCATGGGGTGCTCTCCTCCAGGCGGGGTGGCGCGCCGGCGGCGGTGGCGGCGCAGGGTCTCGGGGTCAGGCGTGGTCGCGGACGACGTCGCGGCGGGCGACGAGCCAGCCGTCGCCGTCGGGCACGAGCCGGTCGTGCAGCGTGGTGAGGCGGACGAGCCGGGCGTCCTCGCCCGGGCGGGTGCCGACGATCTGCAGGTACGCCCGCACGGTCAGGGCGTCCGGCGCCGCGTCGACGACGTCGACGTTGGTGACGACGTGGCGCTGCACGTCGCCGGTGGCGCGTCCGGCCTCGGCGAAGCGCGCGGCGAACGCGGCCAGCGCGTCGACGCCCTCGACCGGGGCGGGGTAGCTCGGCGAGGCGAAGACGCCGTCGGCCGTGAAGGTCGCGGCCCACCCCGCGGCGTCGCCGCCGTCGATGAGGTGGCTCTGCCGGGCGTAGAGGGCGTGGACGGCGGCCGCGGTCCGCGGGTCGGTCGTCGGGCTCATCCGCTACGCTCCCTCTGTGCGTTAATCGCACACACCGTGCGACAAACGCACACACTACGTGCGCCGCGTCACACCGTCAACCGCGGGGTGCGACACGGGTCACAGGAGGTGACGGCCGATGCCCGAGTTCCCTAGATTGACCGGCGTGGAGCTGGACGCCGGGATGTCGAAGACGCTGCACCACGGCCTGGTGATCCTCGAGGAGCTCGCGCGCCGGCCGGAGGGGCTGACGGTCACCGAGGTGGCCGACGCCGTCGGCGTGCACCGCACGGTCGCCCACCGCCTGCTCCGCACGCTCGAGGCGCACCGGCTCGTCCGTCGCGACGAGCACAAGCGCGTGCGCCTCAGCACCGGCCTGGTCTCGCTCGCCGAGTCGGTCGAGCACGGTCTGCGCACCGTCGCCCTGCCGGTGCTGGAGCGCCTGGCCGAGACGACGCAGGCGACGGCCCACCTCGTCGTCCGCGAGACCGAGACCCAGGCGCGCGTGCTGCTCGTGGTGGAGCCGCGCCGCGCCCCGATGCACATCGCCTTCCAGCCGGGCCAGCCGATCGAGATGCCGCGCGGCTCGGCGGCCATGGCGATCCTGGCCACGGAGCCGGTGCTCGACGGCGAACGGCCCGAGGTCGGGCAGGCCCGCCGCGACGGCTACGCCATCTCCGCCGGGGAGGTCGTGCCCAGCACCGTCGGCGTCTCGGTGGGCATCCCGAGCGGGCGCACCACGCCGTCCGCGGCGATCGGGCTGTCGCTGTTCGACGAGGACTCCGCGCGGCGCACGGCGCCGGACGTCGTCGAGGCGGCCCGCGAGCTTCGCGCCCTCCTGCCGTAGGGCCCTGGACGCTGTCGGTGGCCGGTCCTACCGTCGGTCCATGAACCTCTCACTCGCCATGATCACGACCGACTCCACTGATCCGCTCGCCTCCGCCCGCTGGTGGTCCGAGGCGCTCGGCGCCGAGATCGCCCACGAGATGGACGGCTTCGCCGCCCTCGCCCTGCCCGGTGGCACGATGCTCGGCTTCCAGCAGGTCGACGAGCCCACGCCGGGCAAGAACCGTCTGCACTACGACTTCACCGCCGACGACCCGGAGGCCGAGGCCACGCGGCTCGAGGGCCTGGGCGCCACCCGTCACGGCCGCCTCGGCGACGACTCCTTCTGGTGGATCACGCTGAGCGACCCCGACGGCCTGCTGTTCGACGTCGCCCCCTCCCAGGGCTGACGGCTACGGCACCACGGGCAGCTGCGCCGGCGAGACCTGCTCGCCGAGCACGCCGACCAGGAACGACACGAGCCAGCGCTGAGCCGGCGTGCGTGACGCCTCGTGGCGCGCGTAGGCCGCCACCTCCATCGGCTCGGTCTCGAACGGCAGCGGCACGGGGCGCAGCCGGTGCGACGCCGCGAACACCTCGGCCACGTACTCGGGCAGGATCGCGACCAGGTCGGTCGACTCGAGCAGGTACGGCAGCGCCGAGAAGCGGCTGACCTCGACCGCCACGCGGTCCAGCAGGTCGTGCTGGGCCAGCAGCTCGCGGGGCGCCGCGTGCCCGCTGGGCCCCACGACGATGGCATGGCGCTCCTCGCCGAGCCGCTCGAGCGGCACCGCGCCGCGGCCGACGCGCGGATGGTCCTGCGCGACCATGGCGACGTAGCGCTCGCGGAACAGCGGGATGCGCACCGTGCGGTGCGACGTCATCACCGGCGTGGCGACGAACGCGTCCACCTCGCCGCGGGCGAGCTGGCGCTCCACGTCGTCCACGTCGAGCGGACGCACCGTGAACGAGACCTGCGGCGCCGCCTCGCGCGCGGCCGCGGCCAGGCGCGGCAGCAGGGTGACCTCGCCGAGGTCCGAGAGCGCGATCGAGAAGCGGGCCGGCGTCTGATCGGGGTCGAACCCGCCGCCCGCCTGGCTGAGCACCCCGTCGATCTCGGCGACGGCGCGGTGCAGCGGCTCGTACATGCGCTGGGCCGTGGCCGTCGGCACGAGCCCGCGGCCCGTGCGGCGGAACAGCTCGTCGTCGAAGTGCCGCCGCAGCCGCCCGAGGCTGTAGCTCACGGTCGGCTGGGTCACCCGCAGCGCGTCCGCGGTGACCGTGACGCTGCCCGTCTCGTACAGCAGGACGAAGACCCGGGCCAGGTTGAGGTCGAAGTCCTTCATAGACGCACTCTATGTCGACGTCGCGGAACATCTATTGGTACGGGACGGGTGGGACGCCTAGCGTGACGCGGGTCACCCCCATCACGTCCGAGGAGCTCCGTGCCGACCGTCCGCGACACCGTCCACCAGCTGCTGCAGCGCCACGAGATGACCACGATCTTCGGCAACCCGGGGTCGAACGAGCTGCCGTTCCTGGCCGACCTGCCCGACGGCTTCCGCTACGTCCTGGGCCTGCACGAGGGCGCGGTCGTCTCGATGGCCGACGGCTACGCGCAGGCCACCGGACGTCCGGTGCTGGTCAACGTGCACGCCGCGTCCGGTTCGGGCAACGGCATGGGTGCGCTGACCAACGCGGTGGCTGCCCGGACGCCGCTCGTGGTCATGGCCGGCCAGCAGGTGCGGTCGGCGATCGGCGTCGAGGCGAACCTGGCCAACGTCGACGCCACGGCCCTCATGCGCCCGCTCGTCGGCTTCGCGACCGAGCCGGCCTGCGCCGAGGACGTGCCCCGGGCCATGGCCCAGGCGCTGTTCGAGGCCACCCTGCAGCGCCGCCCCACCTACGTGTCGGTGCCGTACGACGACTGGACCGTGCCGGTCGGCGACGCGGTCGCCGGCGTGCTGGACCGGGCCGTCCGCCGGGCCGGGGCGCTCGACGACGAGCAGGGACGCTGGCTGGTCGACCAGCTCACCTCCGCGACGAGCCCCGCGGTCGTGCTCGGCGGCGACGTCGACACGCAGGGCCTGTTCGACCGCGCCGTCGACGTGGCCGAGCGGCTCGGCGCCCCGGTGTGGGCGGCACCGTCGCAGTTCCGGCTGCCGTTCCCGAACCGCCACCCGCTGTTCCGCGGGGTGCTGCCCGCCGGCATCTCCGCCGTGTCCGACGCCCTGGCCGGGCACGACGTCGTGCTGGTCGTGGGCGCGCCGGTCTTCCGCTACCACGAGCACCAGCCCGGGCGCTACCTCCCGGACGGCGCCCGACTCGTGCACGTCACCGACGACGCGAGCGCCGCGGCCCGCGCCCCGGTCGGCGAGACGCTGGTGGCCGACCCGGCGTCCGCCCTGGAGCTGCTGGCCAAGGCGTTCGACCGTCCCGTCGGGACGATCTTCGAGCCGACGCCTCCCCCGGCGCCGCGCGCCGGCGAGGCCGGCCGCCTGCACCCCGAGGAGGTGTTCGCGGCCCTGCGCGACACCCAGCCGGCCGACACGTCGTACGTCGTGGAGTCCACCTCGACCACCGGCTCGTGGTGGCGCCAGATGGACCTGCGCCGGCCCGGCTCGTACTACTTCCCGGCCGCGGGGGGCCTCGGCTACGGCCTGCCCGCGTCGGTCGGCGTGGCCCTCGGCCAGCCCGGACGCCCGGTCGTCGGCGTCATCGGTGACGGCTCGGCCAACTACGGCATCACCGCGCTGTGGACCGCCGCCCAGCACCGGGTCCCGCTGACCGTCGTGCTGCTGCGCAACGGCACCTACGGCGCGCTGCGCTGGTTCGGCGACCTGCTCGGCGTCCCGGACGCGCCCGGCCTGGACGTCCCGGGCCTGGACTTCACCCGCATCGCCGAGGGCTACGGCGTCCCCGCCGTGCACGCCGGCTCCGTCGAGGAGCTGCGCTCGGTGCTCGCGACCCCGCACGACGGCCCGCGCCTGGTGCAGGTCGACACCGTCCTCACCACCCCCAGCTCCTGACCCACCGCCCAGCGAGGGGCACCGTCCCCTCCCCCACCACGGAGGCAACCATGGCACCCGGAACCCGCCCGGAGGCGCTCGCGCCCGACGGCACGAGCCCCGCGCGACGCGTCGACCCCTGGACGGTCGCGCTGTGCTGGATCACGGTCATGCTCGAGGGCTACGACCTGGTCGTGCTGGGCGCGATCATCCCGACCCTGCTCGACACCCAGCACCTCGGCTTCACGGCGGGCGACGCGACGACCGTCGCGACGCTGTCGCTGGTCGGCGTGGCGATCGGCGCGATCTCGGTCGGCCCGCTGAGCGACCGCTTCGGCCGGCGCAAGCTGCTGATCAGCTCGGTCGTGCTGTTCTCGCTGTTCACCATCGCGGTGCCGTGGGCCGACTCGATCACCATGTTCGCGGCGCTGCGGTTCATCGCCGGTCTCGGCCTGGGCGCCTGCATGCCGGTGTCGCTGACGCTCATGGCCGAGAGCCTGCCCGCGCGCCAGCGTGCCCGGGCCAGCACGCTGACCATGACCGGCTACCACACCGGTGCCGTCATCACGTCCCTGCTGGCGCTGCAGTTCGCCAGCCACTGGCAGTGGCTGTTCTACGTGCTGGGCGCCGTCGGCTTGGTGATCGCCGTCATCCAGTGGTTCAAGCTGCCCGAGTCCGAGGCGTTCCTGGCCGCGTCCAACGGCGGCGAGCGCAAGAAGGTGCCGTACACCGACCTGCTCAAGCCCGCCCTGCTGCGCGCGTGCGTGGGCGTCTGGATCGCCTCGTTCATGGGCCTGCTGCTCGTCTACGGACTGAACACCTGGCTGCCGCAGCTCATGCGCTCGGCCGGCTACGCGGTGCCCGAGGCCGTCACCCAGCTGCTGATCCTCAACGCCGGTGGCATCGTCGGCCTGGTCGTCGGCGGCTTCGTCGCCGACCGCCGCGGCATCAAGTGGACCGCGCTGGTCTGGTTCGCCGTCGCCGCGGTCATGCTGGCGCTGCTCAGCATCAAGATGGACAGCGACCTGGTGCTGAGCGTCGTGGTGTTCTTCACCGGCGTGTTCGTGTTCTCCGCGCAGGTGCTGGTCTACGCCTACGTGACAAACTACTTCCCCGCCGACATCCGCGGCACCGCCCTCGGCTCGGCCTCGGGCATCGGGCGCCTCGGCTCGATCGTCGGACCGACGATCACCGGCGCGCTCGTGGCGGCCGGCTGGGGCCACCCGTGGGGCTTCTACTTCTTCGCCCTCGTGGGCGTGCTGGCCGTGGCCGCCGTGGCGACCCTGCCGCGCGGCACCGCGGCCGAGGAGGCCTGAGCCAGGAACGACGACGCCGCCGGTCGCGCCCCTCGGGGCAGCGGCCGGCGGCGTCGGTGCGTGCGGGTCAGACCGCGGCGAGGGCCTGGACGGCGGAGGCGAAGAAGCCCAGCCCGTCCGTGCCCGGACCGCAGAGGTCCTCGACCGCGTGCTCGGGGTGCGGCATGAGGCCGACCACGTTGCCGCGCTCGTTGGTGACGCCGGCGATGTCGCGCAGCGAGCCGTTCGGGTTGGCGCCGACGTAGCGGACGACGACGCGTCCCTCGCCCTCGAGCCGGTCGAGCGTCTCGGCGTCGGCCACGAAGCCGCCCTCACCGTTCTTGAGCGGCACCGTGACGTGCTGGCCCTGCTCGTACGCCTGCGTCCAGGCGGTGCCGGCGTTCTCGACGACGAGCTCCTGGTCGCGGCACACGAACGTGCGGTGGTCGTTGCGGATCAGGGCGCCGGGCAGCAGGTGCGACTCGCACAGGATCTGGAAGCCGTTGCAGATGCCCAGCACCGGCATGCCCTTGCTCGCGCCCTCGATCACCTCGGTCATGACCGGGGCGAAGCGGGCGATGGCGCCGCAGCGCAGGTAGTCGCCGTAGCTGAAGCCACCGGGCAGGATGACCGCGTCGACGCCCTTGAGATCGTGGTCGCCGTGCCACAGCGCGACCGGCTCGGCACCGGCCAGGCGGACGGCGCGCTGCGCGTCGACGTCGTCGAGCGAGCCGGGGAAGGTGACGACGCCGATCTTCACGCGTCCACCTCGACCCGGACCGTGTAGTCCTCGATGACCGGGTTGCTCAGCAGGGTGCCGGCGATGCGGTCGATCTCGGCGAGCGTGGCCTCGTCGGCCTGCTCGACCTCGAGCTCGAACCGCTTGCCCTGGCGGACGTCGGTGACCCCGGTGAAGCCCAGGCGCGGCAGCGCGCCGTGCACGGCCTTGCCCTGGGGGTCGAGGATCTCGGGCTTGGGCATCACGTCGACGATCACACGGGCCACGGGGCGCTCCTAGGAAGACGAGGGGGCAGCAGGCTCATCGTACCGAGACGAGCCTGCTGCCCCGACGGGGCCGCCGCTAGGACAGCTCGCGCTTGAGGATCTTGCCCGTGGACGTCATGGGCAGGGAGTCCACGACCTGGACCACGCGCGGGTACTTGTACGCCGCCAGCTGCTCCTTGCTCCACGCGACGATCTCGGCGGGGTCGACCTCGGTGCCCGGGATGGGCACCACGAACGCCTTGATCTCCTCGCCGTGCGACTCGTGCGGCACGCCGATGACGGCGCACAGCGAGACCGCCGGGTGCGTCATCAGCACCTCCTCGATCTCGCGCGGGTACACGTTGAAGCCGCCGCGGATGATCATGTCCTTGGAGCGGTCGACTATGTAGTAGAAGCCGTCGGCGTCCTTCTTGGCCAGGTCGCCGCTGCGGAACCAACCGTCCTGGATCGCCTCGGCCGTCGCCTCGGGCCGGTTGTAGTAGCCCTTCATGACGTTGTGGCCCTTGATGGCGATCTCGCCGACCGCGTCGGGGTCGTCGGCCACGTCGGACCAGTCGGGGTTGATCAGCTTCATCTCGACGCCGGGGATCGGGACGCCGATCGAGCCGACCCGCGGCTCCTCGCCGTAGCGCGAGAACGAGGCGACCGGCGACGTCTCGGACAGGCCGTAGCCCTCCAGGATCGTCACGCCGAAGCGCTCGCGGAACTGGTGGTGGATCTCCTTGGGCAGCGCGGCGCCACCGGCCACGGCCACCCGCAGGTTCTTGGCCAGCGAGTCGACGTCAACGGTGTCGTCCAGCGCGGTCAGCAGGCCCCAGTACATCGTCGGGACGCCGGCGAAGAAGGTGACCTTCTCGCGCAGCATGAGGCCGATCGCCGGGGCCGCCTCGAACCGGGGCAGCATGACGACCGTGCCGCCGTAGGCCATCGAGCCGTTCTGGATGACGGTCTGGCCGAAGGAGTGGAACAGCGGCAGCACGCACAGGTACGTGTCCGGGTTCGTCGCGTCGGCGTTGAACAGCGCGGCACCGGACGTGGCGTTGTCGCGCATGTTGCGGTGGCGCAGCTCGGCGCCCTTGGGCTGGCCGGTGGTGCCGGACGTGTAGAGGATCACCGCGGTGTCCTCGTCGTCGCGCTCGACGGTCTCGAACGTGGGCGGCTGCTCGGCGACGAGCGGCGCGTAGTGCTCGGGACCCACGAGCGGCGCCGGGGCGGCCGAGTCGAGCTTGATCAGGAAGAACTCGGTGCAGGCCTCGGCCTGCTGGAAGCCGGCCCACGCCTCGTCGCCGATGGCCAGGTCGGGCGTGCCCTCGAAGGCGAAGTAGGCCTTCGCGTCGGAGTCGGCCAGGTGGTAGGCGACCTCGCGACCCTTGAGCAGGATGTTCAGCGGGACGACCGTCGCGCCGGCCTTGAGGATGCCGAAGTAGATGATCGTGAAGTACGGCAGGTTCGGGCACGAGAGGGCGACCTTGTCGCCGGGCTCGATGCCGCGCGACACCAGCAGGTTGGCGACCTGGTTGGCCGCGCCGTTCACCTGGGGATAGCTCAGGGTCGTGTCGCCGAAGACGATCGCGGTGCGGTCGGGGTAGCTCGCGGTGGCATCGTCGAGCAGGGTCGCCAGGTTGGTCATGGATGGTGCTCCCTCGTGGTGAGTGTGACCGTCGTCGCACTCACTCTAGTGGCGGGCACCACACATCTGACGGTGGTGTCAGAACGTCCGGCCCGTGAGCTGCTCGTACGCCTGGACGTAGCGGGCGCGCGTGCGCTCGACGACCTCGTCGGGCAGGCGCGGCGGCGGCTCCTCGCCGCGGCGGTCCCAGCCGCTCTCCTGGGTGAGCCAGTCGCGGACGTACTGCTTGTCGAACGACGCCTGGGCGCGTCCGGGCGCGTAGGAGTCGGCCGGCCAGAAGCGCGAGGAGTCCGGGGTCAGCACCTCGTCGCCCAGCACGATCGTGCCGTCGGGGCGGCGGCCGAGCTCGAGCTTGGTGTCGGCCAGGACGATGCCGCGCTCGCGGGCCACAGACTCGGCGCGGGCGTAGACGGCCAGGCTCAGCTCGCGCAGGCGCTCGGCGTGCTCGCGACCGATCGTGTCGACGACGGCCTCGAACGAGACGTTCTCGTCGTGCTCGCCGATCGCGGCCTTCGTCGCGGGGGTGAAGATCGGCTCGGGCAGCCGGTCGCCGTCCACGAGGCCGGCGGGCAGCCGGACGCCGCACACCTCGCCGGTGGCCCGGTAGTCCTCCAGGCCGGAGCCGGTCAGGTAGCCGCGCACGACGCACTCGACCGGGAACATGTCGAGCCTCTCGACCACGAGGGCGCGTCCGCGGACGGACTCCGGGACGTCCGTCGAAACGACGTGGTTGGGCACGAGGTCGGCCAGCTGGTCAAACCACCACAGCGACATGCGCGTGAGGATCTCGCCCTTGTCCGGGATGCCGGGCTCCAGCGAGAAGTCGTAGGCCGAGATGCGGTCCGAGGCGACCATCAGCAGGTTGCCGTCGGCGAGCTCGTACAGGTCGCGCACCTTGCCCGAGTGCAGGTGGGTGGCGCCGGGGATGTCGAGAGGCACGGCGTCAGCCTAGTGGCGCGGCGCCGCCGGCCTCACGAGCGTCTCGCGCGCACGTCCGCGCCGAGCCGCGCACGTCCGCGCTGAGACGTGGAAGGCGGCCGGCCCGGGCTCGGGGGAACCTGGGCCGGCCGCCGCTGGTGGGCGGCCCGCCCCCGATCGGGGGGACGGGGCGAGCCGCCGGTCTGAAGGACGCTCAGCGCACGGTGCGGATGAGCTTCTTGTTGACGAACTCGTCCATGCCGAAGCGGCCGAGCTCGCGGCCGAAGCCCGAGCGCTTGACGCCGCCGAACGGCAGCTCCGCGCCCTCGGCGCCGACGCCGTTGACGAAGACCATGCCGGTCTCCAGGCGGTCGGCGACGCGGGCGGCCTGGTCGGCGTCGTCGGTGAAGACGTACGAGCCCAGGCCGTAGGGGGTGTCGTTGGCCAGCGCGACCGCCTCGTCCTCGTCGGCGGCCTTGAAGACCATCGCGACGGGGCCGAACAGCTCCTGGTGGAACACCTCGTCGCCGGGCTTCACGCCGGTGAGGACGCCGGGCGGGAAGTGCGCACCGCGACGCTCGCCGGCGCTCTTCAGCTCGGCGCCCTGCTCGACCGCGCGCTGCACCTGCTGCTCCAGGTTCGCCGCGGCCTGCTCCGACGACAGCGGGGCGAGGCCCTCGGCCGAGGCCAGGATGCCGGCGGTGAACTTCTCGACGAAGTCGTCGTAGAGGTCCGCGGCCACGATGAACCGCTTGCCGGCGTTGCAGGCCTGTCCGGTGTTGTCCAGGCGCGCCACGACGGCGGCCTCGACCGTCTCGTCCAGGTCGCTCGCGCCCAGGACGATGAACGGGTCCGAGCCACCCAGCTCGAGCACGACCTTCTTGAGGTGACGGCCGGCGATCTCGGCGACCGCCGCACCCGCCCGCTCCGAGCCGGTCAGCGAGACGCCGGCCACGCGCGGGTCGGCAATGATGTCGGCGACCTGCTCGTTGGTGGCGTAGACGTTGACGTACGCGCCCTCGGGGAATCCGGCGTCGCGGTACATCTGCTCGATCGCCGCGGCCGACTCCGGGCACTGCGGGGCGTGCTTGAGCACGACCGTGTTGCCGGTGGCCAGGTTCGGCGCCGCGAAGCGGGCAACCTGGTAGTACGGGAAGTTCCACGGCATGATCCCGAGCAGCACGCCGACCGGGCTGCGACGCACCAGCGCCGACCCCTCGCCGCCGAGCAGCTCGACCGGCTCGTCGGCCAGCAGGCGCTCGGCGTTGTCGGCGTAGAACGCGTGGATCTCGGCGCTGAAGTCGACCTCGCCGAGGGCGTCCTCGAGCGGCTTGCCCATCTCGCGGACGATGATCGCCGCCAGCTCGTCGCGCCGCTCGGTGTGCAGCTCGCCGACGCGGCGCACCAGCGCCGCGCGCTCGGCCACCGTGGTCGTGCGGCCCCAGCGGGACGCCGCGGCGTGGGCCGAGGCCACCGCCTGCTCGACGTCCTGCGCCGTCGCCGTCGGGTACTCCTGGACGACCTCTCCCGTGGCGGGGTCGGTCACCGCGTAGATCGTGCTCATCGCGCCTCCTTGGTCTGGTGCGACGAGCCTGCACCAGTCTCGTGCCGGAGCGCCAGCAGGGACACGAGGTCGTACGCGACGTGCGACGCCGCGACGCCCGTGATGTCGGCGTGGTCGTAGGCCGGGGCGACCTCCACGACGTCCGCGCCGACGACGTTCAACCCGCGGAAGCCGCGCAGGATCTCCAGCAGCTCGCGGCTCGTGATGCCGCCCGCCTCGGGCGTGCCGGTGCCCGGCGCATGGGCCGGGTCGAGCACGTCGATGTCGATCGAGACGTAGACCGGACGGCTACCCAGGCGCTGGCGCAGCCGGTCGACGACCTCGACGACGCCCTGGTGGTAGACGTCCGCGGACGTGACGATGCCGAAGCCGAAGCGGCGGTCGTCCTCGAGGTCCTTCTTGCCGTACAGCGGGCCGCGGGTGCCGACGTGGCTGAGCGCCTCGGTGTCGAGGATGCCCTCCTCGACGGCGCGGCGGAACGGCGTCCCGTGCGTGTACTCGGCGCCGAAGTAGGTGTCCCAGGTGTCCAGGTGGGCGTCGAAGTGGACGAGCGCGACCGGGCCGTGCCGCTCGGCGGCGGCCCGCAGCAGCGGCAGGGAGATGGTGTGGTCGCCGCCGATCGTCACCAGGGTGCGTCCGTCGGCGGTCAGGTCGAGCGCCGCGGCCTGGATCGTGTCGACCGCCTCGTCGATCGAGAACGGGTTGACCGCCACGTCGCCGGCGTCGGCGACCTGGGCGACGTCGAACGGCGCGACGTCCAGCGCCGGGTGGTACGGCCGCAGCAGGCGCGAGGCCTCGCGGACGTGCGTCGGCCCGAAGCGGGCGCCCGGGCGGTACGAGACGCCGGTGTCGAACGGGATGCCCGCCACGACGATGTCGGCACGCTCGACCTGCTCCAGCCGCGGCAGCCGCGCGAACGAGGCCGGCCCGGCGTAGCGCGGGGTGAGCGAGCTGTCGATCGGTCCGATGGTGCTCATGGGGTCCTTCCGGGTCAGGCGGTGACGGAGGCGGCCGGACGTCCGGTGCGCTCGTCGACGATCGGGTGCTCGGCGGCGGGGGCGGTCGGCACGATCCGCGATCCCTCGGGGCCGTACGCGTCCCGCGGCTCGGGGAAGGCGAACAGCAGCGCCGGGTAGAGCAGCGCGGCCAGGCCGATGCCGATGGGGATGGACAGGTCGACGCCGTTGGCGAGCTCGCCGAGCGGGCCGACGAACTGGCCGGGCAGGTTCACGAACGCCAGGGCGAGCGCGGCGGGCACGAGCCAGCCGACCAGGCCGCGCCAGTTCCAGCCGTGGCCGTACCAGTAGCGGCCGCCGGTCTGGCGGCGGTTGAAGACCTGCAGCGAGTCCGAGTCGTACCAGCCGCGGCGCACGAACCAGCCGATCATCATGACGACCATCCACGGCGCCGTGCAGGTGACGATGAGGGTGGCGAACATCGAGATGCTGGTGACGACGTCGAAGGCGAAGCGGCCGACGAAGATGAACGCGATCGCGATGGCGCCGATGAAGATCGTGGCCTGCACACGGCTGAAGCGCGGGAAGACGCTGGAGAAGTCCAGGCCGGTGCCGTACAGCGCGGTGGTGCCGGTCGACATGCCGCCGATGAGCGCGATGAGGCAGACCGGCAGGAAGTACCAGCCGGGCGAGACCTCGAGCAGGCCGCCGACGTAGTTGTTGTCGGCCAGGAAGTCGGGCGCCTCGGTGGCGACGATCGTGGCCGTCACCAGGCCGAACAGGAACGGGACGATCGTGGCGACCTGCGCGGCGAACGCGGCGGTCATGACCTGCCACGACGGCGTCTCGCGCGGGATGTAGCGGGCCCAGTCGCCCAGGAACGCGCCGAACGAGACCGGGTTCGACATCACCACGAGCATCGCGCCGACGAAGGCCGGCCAGTAGCCGAGCGTGCCCGGGTCGAGCGACCCGCCGTAGCCGGCGTCGAAGGCGCCGGCGAAGGCGAACGCGCCCAGCACGAACATGAGCGTCGCGGCGACGACGGCGATCTTGTTGATCAGCAGCATGAAGCGGAAGCCGTAGATGCACACGGTCAGCACCAGCGCGGCGAAGACGCCGTACGCGACCGCGAGCGTGAGGTCGTTCTGCGGCAGCCCGACGGCGCGGTTGGCGCCGCCGACGAGCGCGTCGCCCGAGCTCCAGACCGAGATCGAGAAGAACGCGAACGCGGTCAGGAGCGACAGGAACGAGCCGACGACGCGGCCGTGCACGCCCAGGTGCGCCGAGGAGGTGACGGCGTTGTTGGTGCCGGTGCGCGGGCCGAAGACGGCCATCGGCGCCAGGATCAGCGCGCCGGCGAGCAGCCCGGCCACGGTGGCCAGCAGGCCGTCCCAGAAGCCCAGGCCGAACAGGATCGGGAAGGTGCCCAGCACGACCGTGGCGAACGTGTTGGCGCCGCCGAACACGAGCCGGAACAGGTCGAACGGACGCGCGGTGCGCTCGGCGTCGGGGATCGGCTCGACGCCGTGGACCTCGACCTCGGTGACCTTCGGCGGCGGCGTCGTCGTGGGGACGGACATGGGCAGCTCCTTCAGAGGCCGGCGGGGACCGGCGAGAGGTGCTCGTGCACGGCGA
Source organism: Aeromicrobium massiliense JC14 (assembly GCF_000312105.1). Lineage (GTDB taxonomy): Bacteria > Actinomycetota > Actinomycetes > Propionibacteriales > Nocardioidaceae > Aeromicrobium > Aeromicrobium massiliense. Next base: position 1,117,536 of record NZ_HE978636.1, on the reverse strand, counting down.
CGACACGGTCGCCGTCCAGCGCGAACACGATGGACTCACGCTCGCGCGTGGTGGTGCTTCCCCCCGGGGTGCTCGTCGTCGTCTCGACCGCGTGGGTCAGGACGGCGACGTCGCCGAGCAGCTGGACCAGGCGGTCCGTGCTGGTGCACGCCTCGACGCGCCAGCCCTCGGCCAGCCAGCCGGCCCAGGTCGCCTCGTAGGCGGCGCGGTCGGCGAGCAGGGCGGGCTCGGTGTGGAACGCGAAGGTGGCGTCCGGCGCGAAGCAGCCGAAGTACGCCTCGGTGTCGGTCGCGGTGAACGCGGCCACGAGCCGGTCGGCCGCCGCCAGGACGGCCTCGGTGGTCAGCGTGCTCATCGGCGTTCTCCTCGCTCGGACTGTGCTGGGCGTCACTGTAAGGACGGCGCGACGCAGCCGACAAGCACTTCGTTCGCGGACGACCGGCCGCGGTGAACGATCTGTCCGACGGGACCGGACGTGCGTGTACGATCGCGTCTCGACGAGCGGCTGCGCTGACGGATGCGCACGCTCGACCCGGCGGAAAAAACTACGGGCAGGAGCGGTCGTGGACGAGCTCGACGAGGCGATCGTGGCGCTGCTGGAGACCGACGGACGCCTGACCCATGGCGACGTGGCCCGCGCGGTGGGCCTGTCGCGCTCGGCCGCCGCATCGCGCGTGCAGCGGCTCATCGGCTCCGGACGCGTGGTCGTGCGCGGCGTCGTCCACCCCGCCGTGCTGGGCCGCGGCTCGCTGGCCTACGTCGCGCTGGCCGTGCACGGGCCGGCCGCGCCGGTCGCCGAGGCGGTGGCCGAGCGTGACGACGTCGCCTTCGTCTCGCTCACCACGGGCCGGCACGGCGTCGTGGCCGAGCTGCGGGCCGAGTCGCCGCTGGCCGTCGACGAGGCGATCGCCCAGCTGCGCACGCTCGACCACGTCCACGGCGTCGACACGCTCGTGTACGTCGAGGTCGCGCGCGACGTGGTGGGACCGGTCGGCGCGGTCGACCACGCGGTCGACGCGACCGACCTCGCCCTGCTGCGCGCCCTGCAGGACGACGGCCGGGCGTCCTTCGTCGAGCTCGCGGCCCTCGCCGGCATCTCGGCCGCCGGGGCCCGGCGCCGGGTGCTGCGGATGCTGCAGGCCCAGGTCGTCCGGGTCGGCGCGCTGGTGCGACCCACCGGCCAGGACGGCCGCAGCGCGATGGGTGTCGGGCTGCGGCTGCACGGCGACCAGCGCGAGGTGGTCGCCGCCCTGAGCGCGATGCCGACGGTGACGTTCGTGGCCCGCACGCTCGGCCGCTTCGACCTGCTCGTCTCGATGCGCGGACCCTCGACCGCCCAGCTGGTGGACGCCGTGGAGTCGCTGCGCGCCCTGCCCCAGGTGCACGAGGTCGACAGCTGGACCCACCTGCGCGTCGTGAAGGAGTCGTACGCGCTGGGCCAGCTCGGCGTCGTGACCCAGGCCTAGAGGATCGCGCCGGGCGCGTAGGCGGCCGCCTGCGGGTGGCGCGTCGCCCACTGCTCGACCTGCGCCACGACCTGGGCCACCTGCGACACCGCGGCGCCGGTGAACGACAGCGGCTCCGCGACGAGCGAGCGCAGGTCGTCCGCCGTGAGCCCGAGCCGCTCGTCGGCGCCCAGGCGCTCGAACAGGTCGTTGTCGGCAGTGCCCTGCTCGCGCATGCCCAGCGCGACGGAGACCGCGTGCTCCTTGATCGCCTCGTGCGCCTGCTCGCGGCCGACCCCGGCGCGGACGGCCGACATGAGCACCTTGGTGGTCGACAGGAACGGCAGGTAGCGGTCGAGCTCGCGCTGGACGACGGCCGGGAAGACGCCGAACTCGTCCAGCACGGTCAGGAAGGTCTCGAACAGGCCGTCGGCGGCGTAGAAGGCGTCGGGCAGGGCCACGCGGCGGACGACGGACTCGGAGACGTCGCCCTCGTTCCACTGGTCGCCGGCGACCTCGCCGATCATCGAGGCGTACCCGCGCAGGACGACGGCCAGGCCGTTGACCCGCTCGCACGAGCGGGTGTTCATCTTGTGCGGCATCGCCGACGAGCCGACCTGGCCGGGCTTGAAGCCCTCGGTGACCAGCTCGTTGCCGGCCATGAGCCGGATGGTCGTGGCGACGTTGGACGGCGCCGCGACCAGCTGCACGAGCGCGGTGATCGCGTCCAGGTCGAGCGAGCGCGGGTAGATCTGGCCCACGGACGTGAACGTGCGAGTGAAGCCCAGGTGCTCGGCGACCCGGCGCTCGAGCTCGACCAGCTTGCCCTCGTCGCCGCCGAGCAGGTCGAGCATGTCCTGGCCGGTGCCGACCGGGCCCTTGATGCCGCGCAGCGGGTAGCGCTCGACCAGGTTCTCCAGCCGCTCGAGCGCGACCATCAGCTCGTCCGCCGCCGTCGCGAACCGCTTGCCCATCGTCGTGGCCTGGGCGGCGACGTTGTGGCTGCGGCCGGCCATGACCAGCTCGGCGTTCTCGGCGGCCAGGCGGCCGAGGCGCACGAGGGCGGCGACGCCGCGGTCGCGCAGCAGCTCGAGCGAGGCGCGCACCTGCAGCTGCTCGACGTTCTCGGTGAGGTCGCGCGACGTCATGCCCTTGTGGATGTGCTCGGTGCCGGCCAGCGCCGCGAACTCCTCGATGCGGGCCTTCACGTCGTGCCGGGTGACGCGCTCGCGGTCGGCGATCGAGCCGAGGTCGACTCGGTCGACGACGGCCTCGTAGGCCTCGATGACGCCGTCGGGCGTCTCGACGCCGAGGTCGCGCTGGGCGCGGAGGACCGCGATCCAGAGCCGGCGCTCCAGGACGACCTTGTGCTCGGGCGACCAGATGGCGGCGAGCTCGGGCGAGGCGTAGCGGGAGGCGAGGACGTTCGGCGTGGTCACGGGCCCTAGTCTCTCGCACCCGGCCCGCGGCGCGGCAACAGCGCCGCTAGTCGACGCCGTTCAGCACGTCCACGACCCCGAAGAGGTCGCCGCGGTCGTAGTTGTCGACGGCCACGTACGCGGGCAGCCGCCCCCGCTCGTCGCGGCAGCGCAGCAGCCGCGGCAGCAGCACGTCGCGCGCGTTGACCCGCTCGGCGTCGCTCACCCGCGACGAGTAGTTGCTCAGCCAGTGGTTGATCAGCAGCAGCGACGCGTCCGCCGGGCCGCGGTTCGGGGCGCAGCTCATCTCGTCGGCGCTGCGGAAGCCGTACGGGGTGTCCTGCACCCAGGCGAAGCCGTCGAGCATCCACGGGTAGGTGTCGCCGCCGCCCACGTTCTCCTGCAGCACGACCAGGCGGCGGCCCGAGTCGACCATCTCCCCCAGCGTCGGCCAGGGCTCGCCCGTCCGCTGGGTGTGCACCATCGGCAGGAGGCCGGCGTCGTCGACCAGGGCCGCGAGGTCGCCCGGCGTGACCTCGTCCTGGACGAACAGGGTGACGACCTCGCGCGGGTGATCGTCCATCCAGCCGCGCACGTCGCGCAGGAGGGGTCCCAGCTCGGTCGCGCCGAGCTCGCACAGGGCGTGGCACAGGTACACCCGCTCCGGCCCGCGCGGCACGGCCCCGAGCGCGTCCCGCACCCGCAGCGCGCTGGCCACGATCGCCGAGCCGTAGGCCTCGGTCGCCTGGCGGAGCGCCTCCTCGCGCGCGCGGCCCGACGTGGCGACGACGCCCTCCCGGTCGGTCTCGCGGCCGTACCAGGTGTCGATGAGGAACACCCGGACGCCGTCGCGCAGCTGACCCATCACGCCGGTGGGCTGCTCGGCCAGGAACCAGCCCGGCTCGTCGCCGGCCGACATCGAGTTGTGCGTCGCCGGCTGGGCGACCTGGTCGTAGGGCCGGTCGCACAGCGCGACGCGCCCGTTGCACCCGGCGGGGTCCTTGCCGCCGCCGCCGCCGACCCAGCCGGCGATCGAGCCCTCGCGCGGCCACACGGCCACGACGACGACCAGCCCGACCAGCGCGACCGCGAGCCCGGCGGCGACCGGGACGCGCACGTGCGCCAGCACCCACCGGGCCACCCGGCCGGCGTCGGGCCGGCGACGCGTGAGGCCGTGCGCCAGCTGGCGCAGCCCGTGCACCAGGGCGACGAAGGCCAGGGCCACCACGGCGAGCCGGACGGTCTGCAGCGGCCGCACCAGCGCGAGCACGGCCACGCCGACCAGCACCGCGCCGCGCACCAGGTACGCCTGCGGGTCGCGGCGGACGAGGGCCAGCTCGCGCACCCGGTGCCCGACGTCGCGCAGGTCGGCGTCCGGGTCGATCGCCGCGGCGACGCGCACGACGTAGCCGGACCCCGCGACGAACGCGACGAGCGCCCACAGGCTGGTGTCCTGGCTGTTCCACGCGGCCGTCGTCAGGGCGCGGGCGAGCGTGGACGGATCGAGCACGGACGCGGCGAAGCCGCCGGTCAGCGCGAGACCGGCCAGGCCGCCGCCGGCGAGCAGCAGGCCCTGCCCGGTCGCGTCCGCCAGCCGTCGGCCGCGCCGCCCGTCGAGCCACGCGCCGGCCAGCACGAGCGCCAGCCCGAGCAGCGGCAGCGTCCACGACAGCGTGCCGACGAGGTGCGCCTGCTCGACGAAGCGGTTCGTCGCGCTGCCCGACCCGATCTCGGCCAGGCGCACGTCCAGGTCGTCGGGCAGGGACGCGGCCACGTCCGGCGCGACCGTGGTGACCGCGGCGACGACGAGCGCCCCGATGTCGGCGAACTGAAGCACCAGCTGGTCGCCCCCGTCGCCGCCGGAGACCAGCGCGTCGTGCAGCGGGCGGACGGCGGCTCGCACCACCGGCTCGAGCGCCGGGCTGGAGACGAGGCTGTCGCCCACCGACTCCAGCAGCGGACGCAGCGCGACGAGCTCGGGGTCGACCTCGATCACCCGGTCGCTGATCTCGACGCCGAGCAGCCGCGACACGTCGCCGTCGGACCGGACCGCCTCGACGTGCCCGGCGAACCGGTCTGCGTCCAGCACCTGGCGGTCGACGTGGACCGAGACGAGGCCGGCCAGCAGCACGAGCACCCCGACGGCGGTCAGGACGCGGGACAGGATGCGCACGGGAGCCTCCACGGGTCTGACCCGGACGCTACTCCCGCGCACGGGGCGCGGTCAGCCCTGCGACGCCTTCAGCGCGATGTCGCCGCGGTGGTGGGCGCCGCGGATGCTCAACGCGTCGACGCCGGCGTAGGCCCGCTCGCGCGCCTGCACCAGGTCGTCGCCCGAGGCGGTCACCGCGAGCACCCGGCCACCGGCGGTCACGAGGCGGCCCTCGGCGTCCAGCGCGGTGCCGGCGTGGATGACGTCGACGCCCTCGAGCGCGTTCGCGGCGTCGACGCCCTCGATGACGTCGCCGGTGCGCGGCGACTGGGGGTACCCCTCGGACGCCACGACGACCGTGACCGCCGAGCCGGTGCGCCACTGCGGCAGCCCGACGCGGCCGAGCTCACCGGTCGCCGCGCCGTGCAGCAGCGTCGACAGCGGGGTCTGCAGCAGGGCCATGAGCGCCTGGGTCTCCGGGTCGCCGAAGCGGGCGTTGAACTCCACGACGCGGGTGCCGCGCGAGGTCAGCGCGAGCCCGGCGTAGAGCAGGCCCTGGAACGGGGTGCCGCGACGCGTCATCTCCTTGACGGTCGGGACGAGCACGCGGCGGCAGACGTCCTCGACGAGGTCGTCCGGCGCCCACGGCAGCGGGGTGTAGGCGCCCATGCCGCCCGTGTTGGGGCCGGCGTCGTCGTCGAGCGCGCGCTTGAAGTCCTGGGCGGGCTGCAGCGGCAGCACCGTCTCGCCGTCGGTGATCGCGAACAGCGAGACCTCGGGGCCGTCGAGGAACTCCTCGATGACCACCCGCTCGCAGGCGAGCGCATGGTCGAGCGCGGCCTGGCGGTCGTCGGTGACGACGACGCCCTTGCCGGCGGCGAGGCCGTCGTCCTTGACCACGTAGGGGGCGCCGAACGCGTCCAGTGCCGCCTCGACCTGCTCGCGCGTGGTGCACACGTGGGCCATGGCGGTGGGGACGCCGGCGGCGGCCATGACGTCCTTGGCGAACGCCTTGGAGCCCTCGAGCTGCGCGGCCTCCTTGCTCGGTCCGAAGCAGGCGATGCCGGCCTCGCGGACGGCGTCGGCGACGCCCGCGACGAGCGGCGCCTCGGGGCCGACCACGACCAGTTCGGCGCCCAGCTCGGTGGCCAGCGCGGCCACGGCGGCGCCGTCCATCGGGTCGACGGGGTGCAGCGTGGCGAACGCGGCGATGCCCGGGTTGCCCGGTGCGGCGTGCACCTCGCTGACGTGCGGGTCGCGGGACAGGGCGAGGGCGAGCGCGTGCTCGCGGCCTCCGGTGCCGATCACGAGGGTCTTCACGGACCCCGAGCCTAACGGCGTCCGGCCACCACCCGGCCACGGCGCCGCCTGACGAGCAGGACGAGCGCGCCGGCGGCGGCGACCAGACCGGCCGCACCTGCGCTCCAGGCCAGGGTCTCGGCGGCCGAGCGGGGCGCGTCGGTGCCGGTCGCGCCGTCCGCGACGGGCTCGCGGACCTCGGCCGGCCGGTTCACGTCAGAGACGGCGGCGACGCCGCACAGGTCGGTGCGGAAGCCCTCGTCCGCGGCGACGACGTAGCGCTCGCCCGGCACGAGGTAGTCACCACCGAGATCGCCCTCGGCGGCCTCGACCCACACCACGGGTGCCAGGTCAGGCCCGGCCCAGACCTCGTCGACCGCGAGCCGCGCGTGCTCGGACCAGGCGGCCTCGACGGTGCCGACCAGGACGACCGGCGCGTCGACCGTGCCCTCCAGCGCGGTGCAGGTGTCAGCCGCGGCCGGCGACGCGGGCAGCAGCACGACCACGGCCACCGCCACCACCATCAGGGCTGCTCGGCGCATGGGACCTCCTCGCCCGGTCATGTCGCGAGAGGACTCACCGTCTCACGCAGGCCGCCGCGGGGAGGGCGGAACAGCTCAGAGCAGGTCGTGGACGACGACCGTCTGCTCGCGGCCGGGGCCGACGCCGATCGCCGAGATGCGCGAGCCGCTGATCGCGTCGAGCTCGCGGACGTACGCCTGGGCGTTCGCCGGCAGGTCGCTCAGCTCGCGCGCGCCGGAGATGTCCTCGGACCAGCCCGGGAAGTACTCGTAGATCGGCTTCGCGTGGTGGAAGTCGGTCTGCGAGGCGGGCATCTCCTCGACCCGCTCGCCGTCGACCTCGTAGGCGACGCAGACCGGGATGCGGTCCCAGCCGGTGAGCACGTCGAGCTTGGTCAGCACGAAGTCGGTGACGCCGTTGATGCGCGCGGCGTAGCGGGCGACCGGGGCGTCGTACCAGCCGCAGCGGCGCGGACGTCCGGTCGTCGTGCCGAACTCGCCGCCGTTGACGCGCAGGCGCTCGCCGTCCTCGTCGAACAGCTCGGTCGGGAACGGGCCCTCGCCCACGCGGGTGGCGTACGCCTTGACGATGCCGATGACGCGGGTGATCTCGGTGGGCGCGATGCCCGAGCCGGTGCACGCACCGCCCGACGTCGCCGACGACGACGTCACGAACGGGTAGGTGCCGTGGTCGACGTCCAGCAGCGTGGCCTGGCCGGCCTCCAGCAGCACGGTCTCGTCGCGGCGGAGCGCCTCGTGCAGCAGCAGCGCGGTGTCGGTGACGTAGGGGCGCACGCGGTCGACGTACGACAGCAGCTCCTCGACGGTCTCGTCGACTCCCACGGCGCGGCGGTTGTAGATCTTGGTGAGGATCTGGTTCTTCTGCTCCAGGGCGCCCTCGACCTTGGCGTGCAGGATCTTCTCGTCGAACAGGTCCTGGACGCGGATGCCGAGCCGGTTCATCTTGTCGGCGTACGTCGGGCCGATGCCGCGCCCGGTGGTGCCGATCTTGCGCTTGCCGAGGAAGCGCTCGGTGGTCTTGTCCAGCGAGCGGTTGTAGTCGGCGATGACGTGCGCGTTGGTGCTGAGCTTCAGCCGCGAGGTGTCGATGCCGCGGGCCTCGAGCCCGTCGATCTCCTCGAACAGCACCGACAGGTCGACCACGACGCCGTTGCCGATCACCGGCGTGCAGCCGGGGGTCAGGATGCCGCTGGGCAGCAGGTGGAGGGCGTACTTCTCGCCCTCGATGACGACGGTGTGGCCGGCGTTGTTGCCACCGTTGAACTTGACGACGTAGTCGACACGGCTACCGAGCAGGTCGGTCGCCTTGCCCTTCCCCTCGTCTCCCCACTGGGCACCGACGATCACGACTGCGGGCATGGATTCGCACCAACCTCGAGCACAAGACAAGCCCCGTCTCCGGGGCTCTTACCGCGACAGCCTATCGGAGCGGCGCCTAGGGTGACGACCCATGAGACCCGTCATCGCGATCGCGAACGCCCAGGCCGGCAGCAGCGAGACCGAGGCGGTGGAGGAGGTCGTCGCCCGGCTGCGCGAGCGCACCGACGTCCGGCTGGCCCACACCGAGGGCGAGGACGACCTGCGCGAGGCCCTCGCCGAGGCGTCCGGCCGGCTGGTCGTGGTGCTCGGCGGCGACGGCTCGCTGCACGCCGTGGTGAAGGTGCTGGACGACCTGGGGTTGCTCCCCGACGTCCAGGTCGCACTCGTGCCGATGGGCACCGGCAACGACTTCGCCCGCACGATCGGGATGCGCCGCGACCACCCGCTCGAGGCGGCCGAGCAGGTGCTCGACTCCGAGCCCTGCACGCTCGACCTGGTGCGCGACGACCGCGGCCGTGTCGTGGTCAACGCCGTCCACGTCGGCATCGGGGCGGAGGCGGCGGTCGAGGCCAAGCCGTACAAGGCGAGGCTCGGTCCGGTCGGCTACGCCGTCGGTGCGGTCATCTCGGGCGTCAAGCACAAGGGGTTCCGGGCCAAGGTGACGGTCGACGGCCGGCAGATCCGTCGCCGCGGCCGGATGATCCAGGTGGCCGTCGGCAACGGGCGCTACATCGGCGGCGGCGCCCCGCTGCTGCCCGAGGCCGACCCGGGCGACGGCCTGCTGGACGTGTCGGTGTCGTGGTCGAACCCGCGGCTGCGCCGGGTCGCGTACGCGTGGCGCCTGCGCAAGGGCCGCCACCCGTACCGCGACGACGTCGAGTACCTGCGCGGCCGCGAGGTGACGGTCGTCGGCGAGGAGACCCGCGGCAACCTCGACGGCGAGATCGACGACGCACGCTCGTCCCACGCCTGGCACGTCGAGCCCGGGGTCCTGACGATGCTGCTCCCGCGCAGCCCCGCGCCCGCCCACGACTGACGCGGACGCGACGAGGCCCCCGCGAGCGCTGCTCGCGGGGGCCTCGTGCTGGGGTGCGGCTCAGCGGCGCGCGACCTTGACCTTCACGGTCGTCGTCGAGCCGGAGAACAGCGAGGCACCGGCGTACTTCACCGTCAGTCGCTGCGTGCCCACCTTGGTGAGGCGCGCCAGCCGGACGGTCGCCTTGCCGTCACGCACCGTGGCGGTGCCGACGCGCTTCGAGCCCTGGTAGACCCCGACGGTGCCGCTGGTGACCGGGACGCCGTACGCGCGCACCGTCACCGCGACCTTCGCCCGCGTCTTCTTCACGACGACCTTGCGCGTCGTCACCTTCGCGGTGACCGACGTGCGGGCCTTGGCCACCGTGACGCGGACGGTCGTCCGCGCACCGGCGTAGGTGCCGTTGCCGGGGTAGGTCACGGTCAGCGTGTGCGCGCCCGGCTTCAGCGCCGTGCCCGCGACCTGGACGACCGCGCGCCCCTTGTCCAGGTAGGACACACCCAGGCGGGTCGAGCCGCGCGTGACCGTGACCGTGCCGGTCGCAGCCGCCGGACCGGTCACGACGACCGTGCCGACCTTGCCGTACGTGCCGGCGTAGCCGGTCGCCTTGAGCGCGGTGGGCGCGACCGTCACCGTGGCCGAGGCCGACGCCGTGGCGGCCTCGTGCTGGAGGTCGCCGACGTACTGGACGTCGAGCTCGTGCACGCCGACGCCGAGGGCCCCGGCGGGGACCCGCACCGTCGCGCGTCCCGACGCGAGGTCGGCGGTGCCGACGACCCGCTCGTTGCCGAGCACCTCGACCTGACCGGTCGGGGTGACGCCGGTGGCCGACGTGACCGTGACCGGGACCGACAGGACGCCGGTGACGGGGGCCTTCGCGACCTGGCCCACGGTGACCGCGGACGCGCCCCGCTCGACCTTCAGGTCGACCGTGCTGGTGGAGGCCTGCACGGAGTCGTCGCCCGCGTAGGCGACGGTGAGCGTCCGGGTGCCGACCGCCAGGCCGGTGGTGTCCACGTCGACGGACACGACACCCTGGTCGAGGGTCGCCGTGCCGACGACCGTCGAGCCGGACAGGACGTCCACACGGCCGGACGGCACGAGGTCGCCTTCGGTCGTCACCTCGACGTCCACGACGGCCTGCTCGCCGCGCTCGACCGTGTCCGGGCCCTGCGCGGTCGTCGTGCTCTCGACCTTGCCCACCGAGACCGGGACCTCGAACGTGGCGCCGGTCGGCTGCGCGGTGACCCGCACCGTGCCGGTGCCCGCCACGGTCGTGGCCGGCACGGTGACGCGGGCCGAGCCGGCCGCGGCCGGGAACGTGCCGAGGTCGGTCGTCGTGCCGTCCAGGACGAGCGACGCGGAGACCGAGGTCGTGGCCGGGACGCCGCGCGAGGTGAGGTCGAGCTTGGGGAACGTGAGGTCCAGCGCCTCGCCCAGGACGACGTCCCGGTCGCCGGCGACCTTCACCGCGTGGCGGCGGTAGTCCGGCGCGACCGGGGACTCGGCCTTCAGGTAGTCCATCCACGCCTGGTAGTCCTGCAGGCCGGTGTCGAAGTTGCTGCCCTCGGTGAACGCCCGGAAGTTGTCGCCGCCGGCGCCGAGGAAGCTGAACGTCGCGACCCGGTAGGTCTTGTCAGGGTCGAGCGGATCGCCGTCGATGGTCAGGCTGGTGATGCGGTCGCCCCGCTCCCGCGTGTCGTCGTAGGTGTACTGGACGTTCGCGGACGTGCCCAGCTGCAGGTAGGCGCGCGTCGGCACGGAGCCGTCGGGGTTGGTCTGCCACTGCTGCTCGAAGACCTTCTTCAGGGACGAGCCCTTGAGGCTGACAGAGCTGAGCGTGTTGTTGAACGGCAGCACCGCGTTGGCCTCGGCGAAGGTGACGACGCCGTCCTTGTTCACGGCGGCGTCGGCGCCGGTCGAGCCGGCGTGGATCAGCTCCGCGCGCAGGCCGCCGGGGTTGGCGATGCCGAGGTCGGCGCCGACCTCGAGCTGCGAGACCTGGGCCAGGACGGCGTCGGCCACGAGGTTGCCCAGGGTGGACTCGTTCGCCCGGTCGTCCCGGGTCGATCCCGTGTAGGCGGTCGTGATGTCGGCGCTGATGGTCGCGACCGGCTGCTCGCCGAGCGCCTTGGCCTTCGCCAGGGCGTCGTCGACGATCGTCTTGACCTCGGCGACGCGCGGGTAGGTCGCGGCCAGCGTGTCGTCGGCGGCGGTCGTGCGGGCCACGTTGCCGGCGGTGTAGGAGACGACCTCGCCGGTGTCCGGGTCGACCTTCAGCTGCACCTGGCCGATGCGCTCGCCGTAGCTGCCGGTCTGGACGACCGGACGGGTCTTGCCGGCGACGCCGGGGACCGGCGCGTTCCAGGCGTACTCCTTGTGCGTGTGGCCGGTGAAGATCGCGTCCACCGCCGGGTCGGTCTTGGTGACGATGTCGGCGAAGGCGCCACCGTCGGCGACCTCCTGCTCCAGCGTCGTGCTTCCGGGCGTCTTGAAGCCGGCGCCCTCGTGGTACGACGCGACGATGACGTCCGGCTTGTCCGCGGAGGCCTCGAGCTGGCGCGCGACGCGGTTGACGGCCTCGACCGGGTCGCCGAACTCCAGGTTCGCCACGCCGGCGGGCGAGACGAGCGAGGCGGTCTCCTCGGTGGTCGCGCCGATGACCGCCACGTCCTGGCCGGCGACGGTGAACGTCTCGTACGCCGGGAGCACGGGGTCGGTGGTGCCCTTGCGGTAGATGTTCGCGGCCACGTGCTGGTAGTCCGCGGCCCCCTCGACGCGTCCGGCGAGGTCGGCCTCGCCGCCGTCGAGCTCGTGGTTGCCGACCGCCGAGACGGCCAGGTCCAGCGCGTCCAGCACGTCGATCGTGGGCTCGTCCTTCTGCGAGGACGACGCGAACAGGCTGGCGCCGATGTTGTCGCCGGCCGACAGGAACAGCGTGTTCGCGTCACCGGCGGCGGCGCGCAGCTGCTCGACGGTGCCGGCCACCTTCACGGTGTTGGCGTCGATGCGCCCGTGGAAGTCGTTGACGTCGATGAGGTTCACGGTGACGGGGTCGGCCGCGTGGGCCGGCGAGGCGACCGCGAGGCCGCCGCAGCTGAGGAGGGCGGCCACGCCGATGGCCGTCCTGCGACGCAAGAGGTTCACTGAGGTCCTTTCCGGGACGGCGCCCGCGCGGGCGCACAGCCGAGACCCTAGGACCGCCCCACGGCGCCGGGCGCCGGGTTAGCCGAAACGTCACCGAGTGGACGCACGCGGGCCCCGCGACAGTCGTCGCGGGGCCCGCGGGGTCGGCCGGACGGGCTAGAGCCGGCGGCGGAGCCGGTCGGTCCAGCGGCGCCCGTCGGGGTCGTGCAGCAGCGCGTACCAGGGGGCGGCGAGCAGCCGCCGCGGCCACGGGAGCCGAGGGGTCGGCAGCCGGCGCAGGCGACCGGGCGGGCGCAGGCCCTGCCGACCGCCGGCGTGCCAGGCCTCCAGCGCGTCCGCACTCGCGGCCAGCCGCTCGAACATCTCGCGACCGCCGACGCAGTCGGCCATCACGTCGAGCAGGTGCTCGTCCGCCTCGGGTCCGATCGGTCCGAGCGCGTCGACGTCGACCCGGTCCAGGTGCTCGCCGGCCAGGGCGAGCCGCAGCCGGCGGCCGTACGAGCTGCTGCCGTCCTCGCTGTCGGTGTCGACGACGACGGCCGAGAGCTCGGAGTCGTGCGTCCAGGAGCGGCGGCAGAAGTTGTCCGAGCCGACGCTGGCCCAGACGTCGTCGATCACGCAGACCTTGGCGTGGACGTAGACCGGCGTGCCGGCCTGGTTCTCCGGCGCGTAGAGCGCGACGCGGTCCGGCGCGGCGGCGGTGACGCGGGCGATGGCGCGCATCCGGCCCAGCACCTGCGGGTCGCGGGCGAACCAGCCGTCCTGGTCCGGCACCCGCGGCAGCACCGCCACGACGTGCAGGTCGGGGTTCGCGCGCAGCGCCTCGACGAACACCTGGCTCATCGCGCGGCCCCACAGGAACTGGTCCTCGATGTAGACCAGCGAGCGGGCCCGGCGCATCGCCTGCGTGTACCCGCGGGCGACCGACCGCTCGCCGCGCGGCGCGAAGTCGTGCTTCCACCCGGGGCCCAGGCTCGGGTAGGTGCGCAGCAGCTGGACGGTGTGCGGGCCGAGCTCGTCGGGCGCCGGACGCTGCTCGGGCAGCCGGCGCCGCTCGTCGTCGAGCCGGTCGAGCCGGTCGCGCACCCGCCGCACCGGGCTGCGCGTCAGAGGCGTGGAGTCCTCCCAGCGCTCCCGGAAGACGGTCTCGACGTCATGCACGGCCGGGCCGCGCAGCTCCAGCTGCACGTCGTGCCAGGGCGGACGCTCGCCGTACTCGTGCGCGATCGGGTCGCCCTGGGGGTCGCCGAGGTGCCGGGCGTCGTCCCGGCGGGTGTGGCACAGGTCCAGGCCCCCGACGAAGGCGACGTCGCGGGCGGGGTCGTCGCCGTGGCGCACCACCACGAACTTCTGGTGGTGGGCGCCGGACGCGCGCACGCGCATGTCGAGCTGCACGTCCGCGCCGCGGGCCTGCAGCAGCCGGCCCAGGTCGCGGTGCTCGTCGACCGCGTAGCCGAGTCGTCCGGCGTGCGAGCGCCACACCAGGGCCCGCACGTCCGCACCCCGGTCCAGGGCGCGGCCGAGCACCTCGACCAGCTCGCTGCCCGGCGTGCCGCGCAGCCGCTCGTCGGGGTTGCCCTGCCAGTCGGTGAAGCAGACGAGGTCACCCTCGCCGACGCCGTCCAGCACGTCGGCGAGGGCCGCGAAGTAGGTCGCACCGTGCACGAGCGGGCGGGCGAGGTTGCCGGTGGACCAGGCGACCCCGTCGGGGTGGCGGTCGTCCAGGCGCGTGTGCGGGTTGCCCCGCCCCTCACGCGTCAGCAGCCACTCGGTGAGGCGGGGTCGCGCGTCGTGCACCCCTAGGCCTGGACGAGCTCGGCGTACGCCTCCGGGCTGGACTCGCGCAGGAACTCGCGGCAGCGGTGGGCCTCGGGCTCGTCGCCCAGGCGCTCGGACGCCGTGGCCAGCACGGCCAGCGAGCGCAGGAAGCCGCGGTTGGGCTGGTGCGCCCACGGCACCGGGCCGTGGCCCTTCCAGCCGTTGCGGCGCAGCAGGTCGAGCGCGCGGTGGTAGCCGGTGCGGGCGTACGCGTAGCCCTCGACGTCGCGGTTCTCGTCGAGCGCGGCCTGCGCCATGAGCGACCAGGCCAGCGTGGACGACGGGTGCTCGCGGACGACGTCCTCGAGCGGGTCGCCGGCGGCCAGGCGCTCGGCGGCCGGGTCCTCGGGCAGCAGGGTCTCGGGCGGCTCGCCCAGCAGGTTCGTCATGCCGCGACCCTACCGACGCGCCGAGCGGGCCGGGCTTCGGCAGACTGGCCGGGTGCCCGAGCTGCCCGAGGTCGAGTCCGCCCGCGCCGTCGTCGAGCGGTCCGCGCTGCACCGGCGCATCGCCGACGTCGACGACTCCGACTCCTACGAGTGCCGTCCGCACGCGCCCGGCGAGATCCGCGACGCCCTGGTGGGCCGCACGCTGACGGCCGCCCACCGGCGGGGCAAGTCGATGTGGTGCGAGACGTCCGGGCGCGACGGCGACGAGACGCCCGGCCCGGTGCTGGGCCTGCACCTGGGCATGAGCGGACGCATCCTGGTCGGCGACGACTCCGGCGGCGACTACGTGGGCACGGGGCGTCCGGTCCCGACCGCCGAGCGGTTCTCGCGCTTCTCGATCACGTTCGACGACGGCGGCACGCTGCACCTGGTCGACCCGCGCCGGCTGGGCCGGGCCCGGCTCGACCCCGACCTCGACGCGCTCGGCCCGGACGCCGCCGAGGTCGGACGCGAGGAGTTCCGCGCCCGCGTCGGCGGCAGCCGGGCCCCGCTCAAGGCGCGCCTGCTCGACCAGTCGGTCGTGGCCGGTGTCGGCAACCTGCTCGCCGACGAGACGCTGTGGCAGGCCGGCCTGTCCCCGCGGCGTCCGGCCGGCGACCTGGACGCCGACACCCTCGACGACCTGCGCCGTCACCTGCGCAAGGCGGTGCGTGACGCGATCCGGCACGGCGGCGCCCACACCGGCGAGGTGATCGAGCACCGCCGGGCCGGTGGCCGTTGCCCGCGCTGCGGCGCCGAGATGGTGCGCGGCACGGTCGGCGGCCGCACGACCTGGTGGTGCTCCGCCGAGCAGGCCTAGCCGGTCCCATGCGCTGGCGCCGGTCACCCAGGCGCTGGGCGTGACGTTGTGCTCGCCCCGCGCGGCGTGTCGCGTGCAGAACGTCACGCCCAGCGGGGAGGGGACGCACGACGGCCCCGGGAGAGACTCCCGGGGCCGTGCGTCAGGCGTGGGTCAGAGCTTGGTGCCCGACGAGCGCAGGGCCTGGCAGGCCTCCACGACGCGGGCGGCCATGCCGGCCTCGGCGGCCTTGCCCCAGGCGCGCGGGTCGTAGGCCTTCTTGTTGCCGACCTCGCCGTCGATCTTCAGCACGCCGTCGTAGTTGGCGAGCATGTGACCGGCGACCGGGCGGGTGAACGCGTACTGGGTGTCGGTGTCGACGTTCATCTTGATGACGCCGTAGTCGACCGCCGCCGCGATCTCCTCGGGCAGCGAGCCCGAGCCGCCGTGGAAGACCAGGTCGAACGGACGGTCGACGCCGTGCTTCTCGCCGACGACGTCCTGGGCCTGCTTGAGGATCTCGGGGCGCAGCTTCACGTTGCCCGGCTTGTAGACGCCGTGGACGTTGCCGAACGTGAGCGCGGTCAGGTAGCGGCCCTTCTCGCCGACGCCGAGCGCCGCCGCGGTCGCCAGCGCGTCCTCGGCCGTCGTGTACAGGTGCTCGCCCATGCCGCCCTCGACGCCGTCCTCCTCGCCGCCGACGACGCCGATCTCGACCTCGAGGATCACCTTGGCCGCCGCGGCCGCCGCCAGCAACTCCTCGGCGATCTGCAGGTTCTCCTCCAGCGGCACGGCCGAGCCGTCCCACATGTGCGACTGGAAGTACGGCAGGCCGCCGGCCTGGACGCGCTCGGTCGACGCGGCGAGCAGCGGGCGGACGAAGCCGTCCAGCTTGTCCTTGGGGCAGTGGTCGGTGTGGAGCGCGACGTTGACCGGGTACTTCTTGGCCACCTCCTGCGCGAACGCGGCGAACGCCAGCGAGCCCGAGACCATGTTCTTGACCGTCGGGCCGGAGAGGTACTCGGCGCCCCCGGTGGAGATCTGGATGATGCCGTCGCTCTCGGCCTCCGCGAACCCGGCCAGGGCCGCGTTCAGGGTCTGCGACGAGGAGACGTTGATGGCCGGGTACGCGAACTTCTCGCGCTTGGCCTTGTCGAGCATCTCGGCGTAGATCTCAGGGGTGGCGACGGGCATGAGGGCTCCTCTGTGCGGTTCTCGCTCGGCGGGGTTGCGTCGATCACACCATAGTGCCGAGCCGCCTCGCCGCGACGCGGGCGGCGACCTGCACCGGGTCCCACACCGACGAGAACGGCGGGGCGTACGCCAGGTCGGTCATGGCCAGGTCGTCGACGGTCGTGGACGTCCACAGCGCCATGGCCAGGGTGTCGATGCGCCAGCCCGCGCCCTGGCGTCCGACGATCTGCGCGCCGATCGGCAGCCGGCTGGCCCGGTCGGCGACCAGCCGCAGGGTCAGCTGCTCGGCGCCGGGGAAGTAGCCGGCGGACGTGGTGGACTCGATCGTGGCGACCACGGGGTCGAACCCGGCGTCGCGGGCGGCCGACTCGCTGAGCCCGGTCACCGCGATCTCCAGGTCGCACACCTTCGTGATCGCGGTGCCGATGACGCCGGGGAACGGCTCGCCGCGCAGGGACGCGTCGCCGGTGACCGCGGCGGCGATCGCGCGTCCGGCCACGAGGCCCTGCTTGTTGGCGTGCGTGCCGAGCGGGACGTGCACCAGCTCGCCGGTCAGGCGGTGCTGCGTCACGACGCAGTCGCCGGCCGCCCACACGCCGTCGCGGCCCGGCACGGCCTGGTGCTCGTCGACGACGATGCCGCCCCTCGCGCCGAGCTCGACGGCGTCCGCGACGAGCTCGCTGCGAGCCGTGACGCCCAGGCCCAGCACGACGAGGTCGGCGTCGTGCACGCCGGACTCGGTCTCGACGCCGGTCACGCGGCCGTCCGGCCCGGTGCGGAACCCCGTCACGGTGGTGCCGGCGACGAGCTCGATGCCCAGGCCGCGGACGGCCGCGGCGACCTGCTCGCCGAGGTCGGGATCGAGCAGCCCCATCGGCTCGGCGCTGCGCTCGAGCACCGTCACCTGCGAGCCGTGGCGCAGGCACGCCTCGGCCATCTCCAGGCCCACGTAGCCGCTGCCGACCACGACGACGCGCTCCGGGTCGCGCTCCAGCTCGGCCAGCACCTTCACGCCGTCGTCGAGGGTCTGGACCCCCAGCACCCCGTCGGCGTCAATGCCGGGCAGCGGCGGGCGCACCGGCTGCGCGCCGGTGGCCACCAGCAGGTGGTCGAAGCCGAGCGTCGACTCGGTGCCGTGCTCGTCCTGGGCGGTCACCGTGCGGGCGTCCAGGTCGACCGCGACGGCGGTCGTCCGGGTGCGCACGTCGATGCCCCGGGCGCGGTGCTCGGCGGGCGTGCGGGCGACGAGGTCGTGGTGGTCCTTCACGTCCCCGGCGATCCAGTAGGGGATGCCGCAGGCCGAGTACGACGTCCAGTCGCCCCGCTCGAGCACGACGACCTCGAGGGCGTCGCCGGCCAGGCGCTTCGCGGTGGACGCGGCCGTCATGCCCGCGGCGTCACCGCCGATCACGAGCAGACGGTCCATGCGCCCGACCCTAGCCGCGCCCGGCGTGCTGCCGGACCCACGCATGCATCGCGACGGCGGCCGCGGCCCCGGCGTTGATCGAGCGGGTGGACCCGAACTGGGCGATCGAGAGCGTGGTCGCGCACGCCTCCCGGGCCGCCGGCGTGAGGCCCGGGCCCTCCTGGCCGAGCACGAGCACGCAGGCCCGCGGCAGGTCGGCGGTCTCGATCGGCACCGACCCCTCGGTGTTGTCGATGCCCAGCAGCGGCAGCCGCTCGGCGTCCGCCCAGGCGGCCAGGTCGTCGACGTCCGGGTGGTGCTGCACGTGCAGGTAGCGGTCGGTCACCATCGCCCCCCGCCGGTTCCAGCGCCGCTTGCCCACGACGTGCACGGCGGCGACGTTGAACGCGTTCGCGGTGCGCACGACCGAGCCGATGTTCAGGTCGTGCTGCCAGTTCTCGATCGCGACGTGCAGCGGGTGGCGGCGGGTGTCGAGGTCGGCACGGATCGCCTCGACCGTCCAGTAGCGGTAGTGGTCGACGACGTTGCGCCGGTCGCCCTCGGCCAGCAGCGCCGGGTCGTAGCGCGGGTCGTCGGGCCACTCCCCCGGCCACGCGCCGACCCCGACCTCGTCCGGCCGCTCGTACGGCCCGGCCGCGTCGGGCTCGCCCAGCTCGGTCACGGACGTCCCTGCGTGAAGAACCGACGATACGCAGAGCCGCCCGCGACACCCTTCATCGTTCGCTCGCTGCGCTCGGTCACGCGACGCCGTAGGTCTGCCGATAGGCCTCGATCGCGTCGAGGTGCTCGGCGTGCTGGCCGGTCTCGCGCAGGTGGGCGACCACGTCGGCCAGCGTGACGATCGGCAGCACCGGCACGCCGAAGTCGCGCTCGACCTCCTGGATGGCCGACAGCTCGCCGGTGCCCCGCTCCTGGCGGTCGACGGCCACGACGATGCCGGCCAGCTCGGCCCCGGCCTGCTCCACGATCGCGGCGACCTCGCGGATCGCCGTCCCCGCGGTGATGACGTCGTCGACCACGAGCACGCGGCCCTCCAGCGGCGCGCCCACGATGGTGCCACCCTCGCCGTGCGCCTTGGCTTCCTTGCGGTTGAAGCACCACGGCACGTCGACACCGTGCTGCTCGGCCAGCTGCACCGCGGTCGCGGACGCGATCGGGATGCCCTTGTAGGCCGGGCCCAGCAGGACGTCGTAGGCCAGGTCGCTGCCGGCGATCGTCGCCGCGTAGTGGCGGCCGAGGCCGGCCAGACGGCTGCCGGTGTTGAACAGCCCCGCGTTGAAGAAGTAGGGGGACGTGCGCCCCGACTTGAGCGTGAACTCCCCGAAGCGCAGGACCCCCTGGGAGAGGGCGAGGTCGATGAAGGCACGCTGGTGGTCCTGGAGGCCGGTCACGGGGCCAGCCTAGGACCCCGCCTCCCCGGCCCCGCGGGCCCGACCGACCCGACGTGCGGTGTGACGCACCTCACACCCGGGTGATTTCGCCCGTTCTTTGGTCCGCACGGGATTGAACCGGTAGATTCATCCCTGACCGCGTCGCTCTTTAACCCCCCGAGAAGAGCGGCGCGGTCTTCCATGTCCGGGGTCCGCCGCGGCGAGGTCGCGCAGGGCCACGAGCACGAACGGCACGAGCACCAGCGGCACGACGAACGCCCAGCGCAGGTCCCACCCCTCGGCCACGGCCCCGATGAGCCCGCCGCCCAGGATCGCCCCCACGTAGTTGGCCAGGTTGAGCCGCGCGATCGCGACGTCGGTGGTGCCCGGCGGCACCGCGCCGGCGATCGCGGCGAACGACAGCGGGGCCAGGACGGCCAGGCCCAGACCGGTCAGGAAGAGCCCGACGACGGCCGGGGCCGTGGTGCCGGAGGCGACGACCATGCCCAGGCCGACCAGGCCGGTGGCCACGCCGGCCACGACCACGCGCACGGCGCCGATGCGGCGCACCAGCAGGTCCGCGCTCAGCCGCGAGACGAGGGCACCCACCTGGTAGGCCCCGTACCCAAGCGGCGCGAGCTCGTCGCTGGCCCCGAGCGCGTCCTCGAGGTAGCGCGTGCACCAGGTGAGGATGCCGGTGTCGCTGGCGAAGAAGACGAGCACCACGAGGCCGAGCACCAGCACCGGACGCCACGGGACGCGCGGCCCGTCCGTCTGGACCAGGCTCACCTCCTGCTCGACCGCCGGGACGAAGTGGGCCTGGACCGTCTCGCACGCGACCACCGCGACGGCCGCGACCATGAGCAGCGACACGGCGACCGGCACGTCCAGCCAGGCGCACAGCGACGCGTAGCCGGCGCCGAGGATGCCGCCGACGCTCCACAGCCCGTGCAGGCCGTTGATCAGGCTGCGTCCGTAGAGCGCCTGCACCCGCACGCCCTGCATGTTCATGCTCGCGTCGACCGCGCCGAGCCCGATGCCGTAGACCGCGAACGCGATCATCAGCGTGGCCGTGGTCGGCGCGAGCCCGATGACCGCGGCACCCAGCGCGATGCCCCACAGGCCGCGGCGCAGGGCGGTGGCGCTGGTGCGACGCTCGGCCACCCGTCCGGCGGCGACGCTGCCGACGCCCGAGAGCACGGCGACGAGCACGAGCACGGTCGTGAAGGTGCCGTCGCCGACGTCGTGCTTGTCGATCAGCCGGGGCGCCTGGGTGAGGATCGAGGAGATCACCAGGCCCTGCAGCAGGAACCCGGTCGACACCGCGACCCGGGTCGGGCGCAGCGCGGCGGTACGGGGGTCGCTCATGGCCTGGCTCCTAGTCGTCGGCCACAGTGTGGCCGACGCGGGGCTCAGGCGGGGCGGCTCAGGCGAAGAAGCGGAAGAAGATCAGCGTCGCCAGGCCGATGAACCACAGCGCCAGGATCAGCGCGTGCCAGTCACGCAGGAACGACACGACGCGGCTGCCCGGCGCCCACGTGCCGAGGTTGCGCAGCGTGACGTACCAGAAGATCGGGATGGTGACCGCCCACACGACCATGCACCAGGGGCACAGCGAGCCGATGACGTAGAGGCTCTCGTACTGCAGCCAGCACACGAAGGCGAAGGCGAGCGTGGCGCCGACCTGCAGGCCGGCCCAGATCCACTCGGGCAGGCGGGCCCCGGAGAGCAGCACGACGCCGAGCGTGATGACCACCGCGAAGCCCATGAGCCCGATGAACGGGTTCGGGAAGCCGAACAGCGACGCCTGGTCGGTCTTCATGATGTTGAGGCAGTTGAAGATCACGCTGAAGTTGCAGCTGGGGACGTAGTCCTTCTGCTCCAGCAGGCGGATCTTCTCCAGCGAGAGCGTGAACGAGGCGGCCAGGCCGATCGCGCCGCCGACCAGCAGCAGCCAGGCCAGGGCGAGGGGTCGGGCGGGAGGCACGACCTCGCGCTCGTCGGCGGAGGTCTCGAGGGTCGTCACGGGCACATCCTAGGCAGACGAACGAGCCGGGACATCGGTTCCCGCCCTGACTACAGTGACAGCGGTGAGGACGTCCAGCAGTCGGGTGGCCGGGCTCGGCACCACCGTGTTCGCCGAGATGACCGAGCTGGCCCAGCGCACCGGGTCGGTGAACCTGGGCCAGGGCTTCCCCGACACCGACGGCCCGGACTGGCTGCTCGAGGCGGCGCGCGAGGCGATCGCCGGCGGTCGCAACCAGTACGCGCCCGGTCGCGGCGTGCCCGAGCTGCGCCGCGCGGTGGCCGCCCACCAGCGCCGCCACTACGGACTCGAGCTCGACCCCGACACCCAGGTCGCCGCGTCCACCGGTGCCACCGAGGCGATCGCCGCGGCGATGCTCGGGCTGGTCGAGCCCGGCGACGAAGTGCTCGTGCTCGAGCCCTACTACGACTCGTACACCGCGTGCCTGCAGATGGCCGGGGCCACGCGCGTGCCCGTGACGCTGCGGGCGCCGGACTTCCGCCTGCCGCTCGACGAGCTGCGCGCCGCGGTCACCCCGCGCACCACGGCGATCCTGCTCAACACCCCGCACAACCCGACCGGCGCCGTGCTGACCCGCGCCGAGCTCCAGGCGATCGCCGACGTCGCGATCGAGCACGACCTGGTCGTCGTCAGCGACGAGGTCTACGAGCACCTGACGTTCGACGTCGAGCACGTCCCGATCGCGACGTTGCCGGGCATGGCCGAGCGGACGCTGACGGTCTCCAGCGCGGGCAAGACGTTCGCCGTCACCGGCTGGAAGGTCGGCTGGGCGTCCGGGCCCGCCCCGCTCGTCGACGCGATGCTCGCTGCGAAGCAGTTCATGACCTACACGTCGGGCGCCCCGCTGCAGCCGGCCGTGGCGCTCGCCCTGGACGAGGGTGACGCGTGGGTCGCCGAGAACGCGGTGCGCATGCGCGCGCAGCGAGACCTGCTGTGCGACGGGCTCGAGGCCGCCGGCTTCGGCGTCCTGCGCCCCGAGGGCACCTACTTCGTCACCACCGACGTGCGCCCGCTCGGCTTCGACGACGGGCTCGACCTGTGCCGCCGCCTGCCCGAGCTGGCCGGCGTCGTCGCCGTGCCGCACCAGGTGTTCTACGACGACGTCGAGGCCGGACGTCCGCTGGTGCGCTGGGCGTTCTGCAAGCGTCCCGAGGTGCTCGAGGAAGCCGTCCGCCGCCTCGCCCGGCTGCGCTAGGCCACTCGTGGGCGGTCCCGTCGCACCCTCAGGGGCGACGGGTGCCGAACCGCCACTGCATCCGATGGCGGTAGGTCTCGCCGGGCAGCAGCACCGACGACGGCCACTGCGGCCGGTTCGGCGAGTCCGGGAAGAGCTGCGGCTCCAGCGCGATCCCGTCGCCCTGGCGGTAGCGACCGCCGCTCGTGGAGCGCCGGCTCCCGTCCAGGAAGTTCCCCGTGTAGACCTGCAGGCCGGGCTGGTCGGTCCACACCTCGAGCCGGGTGGCCGTGCGCTCGAGCTCCAGCACGGCGGCCCGGCGCAGGCCGGTGCCGCTCACCACGAAGCTGTGGTCGATGCCGCGCGCGTCCGCGACCTGCGGGTGCTCCGCCCTCACGGCCGGGCCGACGAGCCGGGCGATCCGAAGGTCGAACGGCGTGCCCTCCACCGCCTCGTGCTCGCCCAGCGGGATGCCGGTGGGGTCGACCGGGGTGTAGGCGTCGGCGTCCACCTGGAGCAGGTGCTCGTCGATCGTGCCGGCCCCCTCGCCGGCCAGGTTCACGTACGCGTGGTTGGTCAGGTTCACCACGGTGGGCGCGTCGGTTACCGCCGTCATGGCGACCGTCACGGCGTCACCCTCGACCGCGTAGCGGACGGTGGCGGTGACCGTGCCCGGGAACCCTTGGTCCCCGTCGGGGCTGACCAGCCGCAGCTCGACAGCGTCCGGCGTGTGCGCGACCACGTCCCACAGGCGACGGTCGAAGCCGTCCGGTCCCCCGTGCAGGCTGTTGCCCCGGTCGTGCGCGCCAACCCGCACCTCCCGGCCGTCCAGGGTGAACCGGCCCGCGGCGATGCGGTTGGCGTAGCGGCCGATCGTCCCCCCGACGTAGTCGGTGCTCGCCAGCCGCTCGGCCACATCGGGGTGGCCGAGGACGACGTTGCGGCGCTCGCCGTCGCCGCCGGTGACCTCGAGCCGGTGGACGGTCGCGCCCAGGGTCAGGACGTCGACCACGGGCCCCGGCTCGCTGCCGATGCGCAGCACCCGGACCTTGCGTCCGTCCGGCAGTCGGCCGAGCACCCCGTCGGGCTCGGCGGACGCGCGGCTCACAGGCCCTCGGCGAGACGGTGGTAGGCGGCGTTCCAGCGCAGCTCGCGCCCGAACCCCCGCGGCGTCGTGTCGGCGTCGATGGTGACGACCTCGGTCCGCGTCATCTCCGCGAAGTCCTCGAGCACCTCGACGCCCACGGCCTGGGAGAGCACGGTGTGGTGCGGCGCGCCGGCCATCAGCCACGCCTCGGCCGACGTCGACAGCGAGGGTCGAGGCTTCCAGACGGCGCACGCGACGGGCAGCCGGCGCAGGTCCTCGTCCGGCTCGACGACGTCGATCTCGTTGACCGTGAGCCGGAACCGGTCCCCGAGGTCCGACAGCCCGGCCACGACCGCGGGGCCCGGGTCGGCGGTGAAGCGCAGCCGGACCGGGTCCTCGCGCCCGCCGATGGCGAGCGGGTGCACCTCCAGCGACGGACGCTGGGTCGTGATCGTCGGGCACACCTCGAGCATGTGGGCGCCCAGGATCTTCTCCTCGCCGGGCACCAGGTGGTACGTGTAGTCCTCCATGAAGGACGTGCCGCCCGGCAGCCCCACCGCCATCGCCTTCGTCGCGCGCAGCAGCACGGACGTCTTCCAGTCGCCCTCCCCGCCGAAGCCATAGCCGTCGGCCATGAGCCGCTGCACCGCCAGCCCGGGCAGCTGGCGCAGGCCGCCGAGGTCCTCGAAGTTCGTCGTGAACGCGCCGAACCCGCCGTCGGTCAGGAACCCGCGCAGCCCGAGCTCGAGCCGGGCGCCGTAGCGCAGCGACTCGTGGCGCTCCGCCCCCGGCAGCAGCTCGGGCGCGACCGCGTAGCGATCGGCGTACTCGGTGACGAGCTCGTCCACGTCGGCGTCGGCGACCTGGTCGACGACGGCGACGAGGTCGTTGACACCGTACGCGTCGACCGCGACCCCGAAGCGCCGCTGCGCCTCGACCTTGTCGCCCTCGGTGACCGCGACGCCGCGCATGTTGTCGCCGAAGCGCGCCAGCTTGAGCCGGCGCAGCTCGTGGCGGCCGAGCGCCGCCCGCGTCCACCCGGCGACGCGCTCGGCGACCGCCGGGTTCTCGACGTGCCCGGCGACGGTCTTGCGCGGCACCCCCAGCCGCGACTGGATGTAGCCGAACTCGCGGTCGCCGTGCGCGGCCTGGTTGAGGTTCATGAAGTCCATGTCGATCGTCGCCCAGGGCAGCGCGATGCCGGCCTGGGTGTGCAGGTGCAGCAGCGGCTTCTGCAGCGCCTCGAGGCCGGCGATCCACATCTTGGCCGGCGAGAACGTGTGCATCCAGGCGATCACGCCGACGCAGGCCGGGTCGGCGTTGGCGTCGAGCACCTGGCGGTGGATCGAGCCCGACTCGAGCAGGACCGGCTTCCACACCACCGAGACCGGCAGGTCGGCCACCTCGGCGAGCCGGTCGGCGATCGCGCGCGACTGCGTCGCCACCTGGTCGAGGGTCTCCGGACCGTAGAGCGCCTGGCTCCCGGTCAGGAACCACACCTCGGGGACGGACGTGGACGTCGTGGTCATGGGGACTTCCTTCGCAGGTGGGGGTCGTGGACGCTGGCGGTGCCGGCGGGCTCAGCGCTGGCCGTACACGTTCTGGTAGCGCTCGTAGAGGGCGTCGACGTGCTGCGGCTCGACCGGGATCGGCTCGCCGAGCTGGCGCGAGACGTGGACGGTGCGGGCCACGTCCTCGCACATCACCGCCGCCTTCACCGCGGCCCGGGCGGTCGGCCCGATGGTGAAGACGCCGTGGTTGCGCATGAGGACGGCCGGCGAGCGGCTGTCCTGCAGGGTCTCCACGATGCCCCGGCCGATGGAGTCGTCGCCGATGATCGCGAACGGGCCGACCGGGATCTCGCCGCCGAACTCGTCGGCCCCCATGGTGAGCACGCACGGGACGGGCTCGCCGCGCGCCGCCCACGCGGTCGCGTACGTGGAGTGGGTGTGCACCACGCCCCCGACGTGCGGCATGTGGCGGTAGACGTAGGCCTGCGCCTCGGTGTCGGACGAGGGCGCGTGGTCGCCCTCCAGGACCCGCCCGTCCAGGTCGCACACCACCATGTTCTCGGGGGTGAGCGCGTCGTAGGCGACTCCGCTGGGCTTGATCACGAGCAGGTCGTGCCCCGGCACGCGGGCCGACACGTTGCCCGCGGTCCAGACGACGAGCTGGTAGCGGGTGAGCTGCTCGTGCAGCGCGCACACCTCGTGACGCAGCTCGCGGAGGGCGTCCTGCACGTCGGCCAGGATCGTCATGGTCGTCACCGCGCCTGCGCCGTGCGCCGGCGGGCCACGGCCTCGCGACGGATGCCCTTGAGCCGGCGCATCGAGCCGGTGGCCCGGCCGAAGTGGTCGTGCAGCGCCTGGTACTCCTCGAACAGGGCGTCGTAGGCGCTCGACCGGCGCTCGTCCGGGAGGTGCACGTGCCGGCGGACGCGGCCCATCTGCTTGGCCGCGGTGGGCACGTCGGGGTACGCGCCGGCGGCGACGGCGGCGTGGATGGCCGCGCCCAGCGCGGGCCCCTGCGCGGAGCCGATCACCGAGAGCGGGAGCCGCGTGACGTCCGCGTAGATCTGCATGAGCAGCGCGTTGCGCGCCAGCCCGCCGGCGATGATGAGCTCCTCGACCGGGACGCCGCTGTCGCGGAAGGCGTTCACGATGACCCGCGTGCCGAAGGCGGTCGCCTCCAGCAGCGCCCGGTAGACGTCCTCGGCACGGGTCGCCAGGGTCAGCCCCATCACGAGCCCGGAGAGCTCGTGGTCGACCAGCACCGACCGGTTGCCCGAGTGCCAGTCGAGCGCCACGAGCCCGTGCTCGCCGACCTCCTGCGCCGCGGCCAGCCGGGTGAGGTGCTCGTGGACCGACTCGCCCGCGGCGGCGGCCGTCTCGACGTAGGCCGGCGGGACGGCGTGCTGGGTGAACCAGCCGAAGATGTCGCCCACCCCGCTCTGGCCCGCCTCGTAGCCCCACAGGCCCGCGACGATGCCGCCGTCGACGACGCCGCACATGCCGGGCACCTCGCGCACGACCTCCGCGCTCATGACGTGGCAGGTCGAGGTGCCCATGATCGCCACCATCTGACCGGGTCCGACCGCCTGGGCGGCGGGCGCTGTGACGTGGGCGTCCACGTTGCCGACCGCGACCGCGATGCCCTCGGGCAGACCGGTCCAGCGGGCCGCCTCCGCGGTGAGCGTGCCGGCGACGTCGCCGAGCGCGCCGATGCGGTGCTCGACCTTGTCGGCCACGAACCGGTCGAAGCCGGGCGCCAGCTGCGCCAGGAACTCCGGGTCCGGGTACCGCCCCTCCTGGCGGATGCCCTTGTAGCCGGCCGTGCACGCGTTGCGGACGTACGTGCCGCACAGCTGCCAGACGATCCAGTCGGCCGCCTCGACCCAGTGGTCCATCCGGTCGTAGACCGCGGGGTCCTCCTCGAGCATCTGCAGGCCCTTGGCGAACTCCCACTCCGAGGAGATCAGTCCCCCGTAGCGCCCGAGCCACGGCTCCTCGCGCTGCCGTGCCAGCTCGTTGATCCGGTCGGCCTGCTGCTGCGCGGCGTGGTGCTTCCAGAGCTTCACGTAGGCGTGCGGGCGGTCGGCGAGCCCGTCGACCTCGTTGAGCGGGGTGCCGTCCGCGCGGGTGGGAACCATGGTGCAGGCGGTGAAGTCCGTGGCGATGCCGACCACGCGGGCCGGATCGATCCCGGCCGCGGCCACCGCCGCGGGAACGGCCACGCGCAGCACCTCGCGGTAGTCCTCGGGCACCTGCAGGGCCCACTCGGGCGGGAGCGGACGCTCGACGCCCGCCAGGTGCGCGGGGAGCACGTCCTCGAGCACGGCGTGCGGGTACGCGTGCACCCCCGTGCCCAGCTCGGCGCCGTCGGACACGCGCACCACCACGGCCCGGCCGGAGAGGGTGCCGAAGTCGACGCCCACCACGTACTGGTCGTCCCGGTCGTCGCTCATGAGCGCTGGTCCTCTCCCACGGGGGCGGTGCTGACGCGGACGACCAGCTCGGGGCTGATCAGCCTCTCCGGAGCCGGCTGGTCCGCCAGCGCGGCCTGCAGGATCTCGATCGCCCGGCGGCCCACGGACTGGAAGTCCTGGCGCACCGTGGTGAGCGGCGGGATGAGGTACGCGGCCTCGGGGATGTCGTCGAACCCGACGACGCTGACGCCGCCCGCCGGCGCGTCGACGGAGCGTCCGGCCTCGTGGAGCGCGCGCAGGAGGCCGAGCGCCATCTGGTCGTTGGCGCAGAACACCGCGGTGACCTCGTCGCGGGCGGCGATCGAGCGTCCCGCCTCGAACCCGCTCGCCGCGGACCAGTCGCCGACGACGGGTTCGGTGGGCTCCAGCCCGGCCGCCGTCATGGCGTTCTGCCAGCCGAGCTGGCGACCGCGCGCCTCGGTCCAGTCCGGCGGGCCGGCCAGGTGGACGATGCGCGTGTGGCCGAGCTCGAGCAGGTGGCGTGTGGCCAGCTCGGCGCCGGCCACCTGGTCGACGCCGACCGTCCAGCGGGTCTTGGCCGGCTCGCCCTCCACCACCACGACGGGGACGCCGAGGTGCTCCTGGGCCCGCGCCACCTCGAGCGCCTCGTCGGTCGCGGAGATCAGCACGATGCCCTCGACGCTCTGGTCGCGCAGGTGGTCGATGGCGTCGACGAGCTCGTCGCGCGTGAGGCTCTGCAGGTTGGCCGAGCTGACGAAGTAGCCCGCCTCCCGCCCGGCCGCCTGGATCGTCCGGTGCACGGTCGAGGGTCCCCAGAAGCCGCTCTTGGAGCCGATCACGCCGATGGTGGCCGACCGTCGCGTCACCAGGGCCCGTGCGGCCGAGTTGGGCCGGTAGCCCAGCTGGCGGATGGCCTCCTCGACCTTCTGCCGGGTCGCCGGACGCAGGTTGTCCTGGCCGTTGATGACCCGCGACACCGTCTGGTGGGAGACGCCGGCGAGACGGGCGACGTCGGCCATGACCGGGCTGCGCGGCGCCGACGGCGGCGGCGTGGCCCGGCTCACCGCTGCCGCCTGGTCGCGAACCGCTGGACGATGACGAAGGCCAGCAGTAGCAGGCCGGTGATGATGCGCATCCAGTACGAGCTCAGCGTGCCGTCGAAGGAGATGAGCGTCTTGATCATCCCCAGCACCAGGACCCCGAGCAGCGAGCCGAGGACGTAGCCGCGTCCGCCGGTCAGCAGCGTGCCGCCGATGACCACCGCCGCGATGGCGTCGAGCTCCATGCCGACGGCGTGCAGGCTGTTGCCCGACAGGATGTACAGCGAGAACAGCAGGCCGGCGAGCGAGGCGCAGAAGCCGCTGATGACGTACACGCCCACCTTGGTCGCGGCGACCCGCAGGCCCATCAGCATCGCGCTGCTCTCGTTGCCGCCGATGGCGTAGACCGTGCGCCCGAAGCGCGTGCGGGCCAGCACGAAGGCGGCGACCGCGACGGTCAACAGCGCCACGATGGCGGTCCAGCGCAGGTAGTACTCGCCGATGTACACGGTCTTGAACGCGAGCGAGGTGAACGTCGTGTCGGTGATCGAGATCGACTCGACGCTGATCAGGTAGGTCAGGCCGCGGGCCAGGAACAGCCCGGCCAGCGTGGCGATGAACGGCTGGATGTCGAAGTAGTGGACCAGCACGCCCATCAGCAGGCCGAGCAGGGTGCCGGTGACCAGGACGGCGGCGATCGCCAGGTACGGCGACCAGCCCATCTGCAGCGTCCGGGCCGCGATCATCGTCGACAGCGCGACCACCGACCCGACCGAGAGGTCGATGCCCCCCGTGAGGATGACGAACGTCATCCCGACGGCCAGCACGATGAGGAACGCGTTGTCCAGCAGCAGGCTCAGCAGCACCTGCGGGTCGCTCAGCCCCTCGTACCGGATGCCGCCCAGGCCGTACAGGCCCAGGAACAGCGCGAAGGTGGCGACGATGGGCAGGTAGCGCGGTGGCGGCGCGTACCCGCGGACCCGGTCCCAGGTCGACGGGGGGACGGTGACGGCGCTCATGCGGGGGTACCTGCCTTCGCGGTGGTGGGGCGGGGAGCGGCGGCGCGACGGTGCGGGCGCAGCATCGCGCGCGCCTTCGGCGACTGGAGCAGGCACACCGCGATGACCACGATCGCCTTGAACAGGTAGTTGACCTCGGACGGGATGCCGATGTTGGGGATCGTGCGGGCCAGGGTGGCGATGAACAGCGCCCCGACGAACGTCCCGGCGAGCGAGAAGCGGCCGCCCATGAGCGACGTGCCCCCGATGACGACGGCGAGGATGGCGTCCAGCTCGATCCACAGGCCGAGGCTGTTGGCGTTCACCGAGTTCGTGTTGGCGGCGATCACCAGCCCGGCCAGGCCGGCGCAGAGACCGGAGAACGCGTAGACGGTCCAGATGATCGTCCGCGAGCGGACGCCGGCCAGGCGGCTGGCCTCGGGGTTGATCCCGACGGCCTCGATCAGCATCCCCAGGGCCGTGCGCCGGGTCAGCGCGGCCGCGAGCAGCATCATCCCGGCGGCGATCAGGAAGGCGAGCGGCAACGTCAGGACGAACCCGGACGCGAGGTCGCTGAACCACGGGTTGTTGACCGTGGTGATCTGCCCGTCGGTGATCGCCATCGAGATGCCGCGGCCGGCGACCATGAGGATGAGCGTCGCGATGATCGGCTGGATCCCCAGCACCGACACCAGGAAGCCGTTCCACGCCCCGAGGAGCAGGCACACCACGAGCGCGTACGTCGTCGCCGCGACGGCGGTGACCAGGGCGCCCTCGTCACCGGCGCCGACGATGCGCGTGCAGGCGATGGCCGCCGCGATCGCCGCGATGGCCCCCACCGACAGGTCGATGCCCCGGGTGGCGATGACCAGGGTCATGCCGAGCGCGACGAGCATGATCGGCGCGCTGTTGCGCAGGATGTCGATGACGTTGCCGTAGAGGTGGCCGTCCTGCATCCGCACGTTGAGGAACGTCGGCTTGGCCAGGACGTTGACCAGCACCAGCACGGCCAGCGCCAGCACCGGCCACACGAGCGGGTGCTGCAGCGCGCGCCGGACGAGCGTCGCGGACTCAGGCATCGGTCTCCCCCTCCGCACGGGCCTCGCCCGCGATGATCTCCAGGACGTCGCGGACGCTGACGTCGTCGTTGGGCCGCTCGTCGATCTTGCGGCGGTCGCGCATGACCACGAGCCGGTCGCTGAGCCGCAGGACCTCCTCCAGCTCGGCGGAGATGAACACGACCGCCATCCCCTTCTCGGCAAGCTCGGCGACCTTCGCCTGGATCTGCGCCTTCGCGCCGATGTCGATGCCGCGCGTCGGCTCGTCCAGGATGAGGATCTCGGGCTGGGTGATCAGCCACCGGGCGAGCAGCACCTTCTGCTGGTTGCCGCCCGACAGGTTCCGCATCAGCGCCGTCGGGTCGGCCGGACGGATGTCCAGCGCCGCCATGTACTCCTGCACCAGCCGGGTGCGGGTCGCCTGCGGCAGCGGCCGCAACCAGCCGCGGGAGGCCTGCAGGGCCAGCAGCATGTTGTCGGCCACCGTGAGGTCGCCGACCACGCCCTCGGACTTGCGGTTCTCGCTGGAGAACGCGATCTTGCGGTCGATGGCGTGCCGCGGGCTGCGCAGGCGCCGCTTCTCGGACCTGACCGCGACCTCGCCGGTGTCGGCGTGGTCGGCGCCGAACAGCAGCCGGGCCAGCTCGGTGCGCCCCGAGCCGAGCAGTCCGGCGACACCGACCACCTCGCCCTCGAACAGCTCCAGGTCGGTGGCCTGCAGCGTGTTCTTGCGGCCCAGCCCGACCGCCGTGAGCACGGGGGCTCCGGTCTCGGCCTCGGTCCGTGGTGCGCGGTCGAGCCGGTCCAGCGTCTCCAGCTCACGGCCGATCATGAGCCGCACCAGCTCCAGCCGGGACGTCTCGGCGACCATCCGCTCCTCGACCATGCGGCCGTTGCGCAGGATCGTCATGCGGTCGGCGATCTCGTAGACCTGGTCCAGGAAGTGCGAGACGAAGACGATCGCCACGCCCTCGTCGCGCAGGTGACGCATGACCGTGAACAGCTTCTCGACCTCGTCGGCGTCGAGGCTGGAGGTGGGCTCGTCGAGGATGAGCACCTTGGCCTGCACGTCGACGGCGCGCGCGATCGCGACCAGCTGCTGCACCGCGATCGGGTGCTCCTCCAGCACCGAGCCGGGATCGATGTCCAGGCCGAGCTCGAGCAGCGTGCGGCGGGCGCTGCGGTTCATCGCCCGCACGTTGATCGCGCCGAACCGGCGGGGCTCGCGACCGAGCATCATGTTCTCGGCGACGGTCAGGTTCGGCACCAGGTTGACCTCCTGGTAGACCGTGCTGATGCCGGCGGCCTGGGACGCGGCCGGCGAGTGGAACTCGTGCTGCTCGCCATCGACGAGCACCGTCCCGGCGTCCACCGAGTAGACGCCGGTGAGCGCCTTGATCAAGGTGGACTTGCCGGCGCCGTTCTCGCCCATCAGCGCGTGCACCTCGCCGGGGAAGAGCCGGACGGACACCTGGTCGAGCGCCGTCACCGCCCCGAAGGTGATCGAGATGTCGCGCATCTCGATGACGGGCTGTCGATCCGTCCCGGGTGGGGCCACGGACTCCGACCGCGTCAGCTGCGTCATCGCGTTCCTCTCTGGGTGGTTCCTCGCAGGGGTGGCGCCGGGCCCGGCCGTGTGGTCCGGACGGGCCCGGCGCCTTCCGGGTCTCGTCACCTCGGACGAGGGGACGTGCGGCCGACGAGCCCGGACGTGCCGCTCATCAGTACTGGCGGTCCGGGAGCGCGGCCTTCGCCTGCTCCTGGGTGAAGGTCGTCTCCTCGGTGACGACCCGGTCGGGGACCTCCTCGCCGTCGAGCACCTTCTGGGCCAGGTCCATCAGCTGCGGGCCGAGCAGCGGGTTGCACTCGACGATGAAGTTGATCTTGCCGTCGGCGAGGGCCTGCATGCCGTCCTTGACCGCGTCGATCGTGATGATCTTGACGTCCTCGCCCGGCTTGAGCCCGGCCGCCTCGATGGCCTCGATGGCGCCCAGGCCCATGTCGTCGTTGTGGGCGAAGACGACGTCGATGCCGTCGTCGGACTGCAGGAAGGACTCCATCACCTGCTTGCCGCCGTCACGGGTGAAGTCGCCGGTCTGGGACGCGGTGACCTTGATCGTGTCGTCGGAGCCGATCGCCTTCGCGAAGCCCTCGGCGCGGTCGATCGCCGGCGCGGCGCCGGTGGTGCCCTCGAGCTGGACGACGTTGATGGTGCCGTCGCCGTTGCCGTCGGCGTCCTTGGCGTTCTCGACCAGCCACTCGCCGGCCTTCTCGCCCTCGAGGACGAAGTCGGACCCGAGGAACGTCTTGTACAGGGACTTGTCGGCGACGTCGACGGCGCGGTCGGTGAGGATCACCGGGATGTTGGCCGCCTTCGCCTCCTGCAGGACCGCGTCGAAGCCGGTCTCGACGACCGGGCTGAACGCGATCACGTCGACCTTCTGCTGGATGTAGGAGCGGATCGCCTGGATCTGGTTCTCCTGCTTGCCCTGGGCGTCGGTGAACTTGAGATCGACGTCCTCGGTCTCGGCGCTCTCCTGGATCGACTTGGTGTTGGCCGTGCGCCAGCCGCTCTCGGCGCCGACCTGGGCGAAGCCCATCGTCATGGCGCCGCCGCCCTGCGAGCCGCCACCGTCGCCGGAGTCCGAGTCCGAGCCGCACGCGGTCAGCGACAGCACGGTGAGTGGGATCGCGCTGAGGGCGATCAAGGTCTTCTTCAACACTGGGTGCTCCTCGGGGTGAAGGGGCGGTCTCCGCCCACTGTGACCGGTGTCACGTTCCAGCGAGTGTGAACGTTAACATTACGAGTCGTCAACCCCTTTGCGGGAAATCGGCGTTCCGAATGTGAGCGTTCACGTGACCGCATCTCCGCACGTGCGGGGCCGCACGGCGCCACGAGATCTCCGGTCTGGTGCCCGGTCCGCCTCGCCCCTTCGACAAGCTCAGGGACCGGGAACGACGAAGCCCTCGTCCTGGGGACGAGGGCTTCGGATGGAGCCGCCTGTCGGAATCGAACCGACGACCTTCTCATGACGGAGTGGGACCGCTCTCCGACTCAGTCAGTTACAGACACGACGAAGCCCCAGCCACGAGGGCTGGGGCTTCGGGTGGAGCCGCCTGTCGGAATCGAACCGACGACCTTCTCATGACGGAGTGGGACCGCTCTCCGACTCAGTCGCACGAACGACGAAGCCCTCGTCCTGGGGACGAGGGCTTCGGGTGGAGCCGCCTGTCGGAATCGAACCGACGACCTTCTCATTACGAGTGAGACGCTCTGCCGACTGAGCTAAGGCGGCGAGGCCTGGCGAGGATCGCCCGCCGGACCGGTCACCGAGTCTAGCCGCAGGGGTTCGCGGAACCGAAATCGGGGGTCGGCCTAGGATCGTGCCCGTGACCGACGACATCCGCGCCGACCTGAACGAGATGCGCTCGAGCATCGACAACATCGACGCGGCCCTCGTGCACCTGCTCGCCGAGCGGTTCAAGTGCACCAAGCGCGTGGGCCGGCTGAAGGCCGAGCACGATCTCCCGCCGGCCGATCCCGAGCGCGAGCGCCAGCAGATCGAGCGGCTGCGCCGGCTCGCGCTGGACGCCGACCTCGACCCGGCGTTCGCGGAGAAGTTCCTGAACTTCATCATCGACGAGGTCATCCGCCACCACGAGGCCGCTCGCGAGGAGTAGCTACTCCTCGCAGACCGTCCCGTCCTTCGGCGCTTCGCCGTCGAGCAGGAAGGTCGCGATCGCGTCGTCGATGCACTCGTTGCCCTGGCCGAGCGCGGTGTGCCCGTCGCCCTCACGGGTGAGCAGGACGCCGGAGTCGAGCGCGTCGGCCAGCCGCTGCGACCACTCGTACGGCGTGGCCGGGTCGCGCGTGGTGCCGACGACCAGGATGGGCGGCGCACCGGGCGCCGCGACGTCGAGCTCGGCCTGCGCGGCCTCGCTGCGGGCGGGCCAGCCTTCGCAGCCGGACGAGTCGCCGGCGAAGAACGGGCCGAAGACCGGCGAGACCTCGCGCAGCTGGTCGGCCAGGCGCTCCGCCTCGTCCGGCGACGGCGCCGGCTCCCCGGTCGCGTCGAGGCAGGAGATGGCCCGGAACGACTCGGCGCTGTTGCTCGCGTAGCGGCCGTCGGGCCCCCGGTCGAAGTAGAAGTCCGACAGCTGCAGCAGCCCGGCCCCGTTGCCGTCGAGCAGCT
This sequence comes from Aeromicrobium massiliense JC14, assembly GCF_000312105.1. Classification (GTDB taxonomy): domain Bacteria; phylum Actinomycetota; class Actinomycetes; order Propionibacteriales; family Nocardioidaceae; genus Aeromicrobium; species Aeromicrobium massiliense. The sequence goes on along the minus strand of NZ_HE978636.1, from coordinate 1,082,599 downwards.
GGCCGAGCGCGGCGGTGAGGATCGGCCAGTTCTGCTCGCCGTACAGCGGCGTCGCGACCCCGTAGAAGGCCTGGGTCTGCGTCAGCTCGCGGTCGCCGACCTTCAGCGGCTTCGCGTCGAGCTCCTCGATGGCGTCGCCCAGCGTCTGCTCGGCGGACTCGACGTCGTCGCCCAGCGGGCAGTCGTCGGCCACGCAGTCCTCCAGGTAGGCGGTGAGCGCCCGCTGGAACCCCTCGTTCTGCCCCAGCGCGCCCTCCGCGGGCGTCAGGTCGGGGGCGATCGCGCCGTCGAGCACCAGCCGGGCCGCCTTCTGCGGGAACAGCGCGGCGTAGGTGCTGCCGAGCGACGTTCCGTAGGAGGCGCCGTAGTAGGTCAGCTCGTCGTCGCCGAGCACGGCCCGGACGACGTCCAGGTCGCGGGCGGCCTCGACGGTCGACACGTGCGACGCGAGCGCGCCGGACCGGTCGACGCACCCGCGGCCGAAGTCCAGCGACGCCTCCCGCAGTGCCTCGACCTCGGCGTCGTCGTCCGGGGTCGAGTCGACCTGGGTCCAGGCGTCCAGCTCGGCGTCGGTCAGGCAGTCCAGCGCGGGCTCGCTCGAGCCGACACCCCGCGGGTCGACGCCGACGACGCCGTACGTCTCGCGCACGTCGTCGTCGAGCACGGCGGCGACCTGGCCGGCGAAGTCGAGCGCCGCACCACCGGGGCCGCCCGGGTTCACCACCACGTGTCCCTGGACGTCGTCGCCGGTGGCCGGGATCTCGCGGGCCCGCAGCCGGATGGTCTTCCCGATCGGCTCGGCGTAGTCGAGCGGCACCTCGATCCAGGCGCAGCGGGCGTCGTCGTCGCCGCAGTCGGTCCACTCCGGCTGCTGGCCGTAGAACCGCTCGAGCCCGGCGGGGCCCTTCTCCCCCGTGGGCTCGGGGGCCGCGGCGGTGGACCGGTCGCGCTCGAGCACGAGCACCAGGGCCGCGACGATCGCCCCGACGACCACGACGACGGCGAGCGGGAGCAGGTAGGGGCGCAGTCGGGTCACGGCGGTCTCCTGGGTCAGGCGGCGAGCGCGAGCATCATGCGCTCCAGGCACAGGAGCGGGGCCGCGTTGGCCGCCACCGACTCCCTGCACTCGAGGATGGCATCGACCCGGCGGAGGGTCGACTCCGCCGTCCCCAGGCGCGCGAGGGTCTGCACCTCGCCCGCGACGTCGGCGTTGACCAGGCCGGACGGGTCGCGCACCGAGCCCAGCTGCACGGCCAGGACGTCGCGCTGCAGCGACAGCAGGTCGAGCAGCATGCCGTCGATCGCGTCGCGCGACAGCCGGGTGCGGCGTCGCTTCTGCTCCTTCTCGAGCGCCGACAGCGCGCCCGCGTAGCCGGCCGGACGCTTGCCGCGGTCCTCCACGCCCCAGCCCGCGCGCAGGTCGGCCAGCTCCTTGGCGTCGGCGGTGTCGGCGAGGTCCTTGGCGTGGTCGGCGGCGAGCTCGTGGATCGTCGCCGCGGCGCGCAGGCACGATCCGGGGGTGCGCAGCGAGCCAGCCAGCTCGAGGATCTCCCGCCGGCGGCGGCGCACCTCGTCCTTGGTGGCCAGGGCGCGGGCGCGTCCGACGTGCCCCTGGGACGCCTGCGCGGCCTCGCGCGCGGCCTGCGCGTCGATACCGTCGCGCTCGACGAGCAGCCGGGCGACGGCCGCGGCCGGCGGCGTGCGCAGCACGACCGAGCGGCAGCGCGAGCGGATGGTGACGATGACGTCCTCGACCGCCGGGGCGCACAGCATCCAGATGGTCGCGGGCGGCGGCTCCTCGATGGCCTTGAGCAGCGCGTTGGCCGCCTGGTCGGTGAGTCGGTCGGCGTCCTCGACGACCAGCACCTGCCAGCGTCCGGACGACGGGTGCAGCGACGCGGCGCGCACGACCTCGCGGGCCTGGTCGGTGCCGATGCTCAGCCCCTGGGTGCTGATCAGGGTGATGTCGGGGTGGCTGCCGGCCCGGGCCGTGACGCACGAGTGGCACTCACCGCAGCCGGTGCCGCGCTCGCACTGCAGCGCGGCGGCGAACGCGCGCGCGGCGTTGGAGCGGCCCGAGCCCGGCGGCCCGGTGAACAGCCAGGCGTGAGTCATGCCGCTGCCGCCGGAGGAGGCCGCGGCGACCGCACGCTGCAGCACCTCGACCACCGGTTCCTGGCCGACCAGCTCGTCCCACACGGTCATCGGCCGACCTCCGTGAAGAGCGCAGGGTACGGACGTCGGCCGATGAGAGCCTGGACGGCTCGCTCGCTCCGCTCGCGCGTCATCGGCGAGCCCCCGCGACGGCCTGGGCGAGCAGCGGCTCGACCGCGCGGCGGATGGCGGCGTGGATGGCCTGCGGGTCGTCGTCGGCGCTCACCACGAGGTAGTGCTCGGGGTCGCGTCCGGCCAGCGCCAGGAAGTGCGCCCGGACCCGCTCGTGGAACTCCAGCGGCTCGGCCTCGATGCGGTCGGGCGCGCCCGCGCGCGACAGGCCCAGGCGCGGGTCGACGTCGAGCACGATCGTCAGGTGGGGGCGCAGGCCGGCGGTCGCCCAGCGGGCGACCTGCTCGACGTCGGCGGGGTCGAGCGCCCGGCCGGCGCCCTGGTAGGCGATGGTCGAGTCGACGTAGCGGTCGGTCAGCACCACGCGGCCGGCGTCGAGGGCGGGACGCACGACGGCGTCGACGTGCTCGGCCTTGTCGGCGGCGTAGACCAGCATCTCGGTGCGCGGGCTGAGCGCGCCGGTGGCCGGGTCGAGCACGATGCGGCGCAGCTCGGTGCCGACCGGCGTGCCGCCCGGCTCGCGGGTCAGCAGGACGTCGTGGCCGAGCCCGGCGAGCCAGTCGGTGAGCAGGCGGGCCTGGGTGGTCTTGCCGCCGCCCTCGCCGCCCTCGAGCGCCAGGAAGACGCCGGTGGAGGTGTAGCGGTCGGCCATGCCCCCGATCCTAGGGGGCACGTCCGACGGCCCGGGCCTCAGGACTTCTTGGTCGCCTTCTTGGCCGTCGTCTTCTTCGCGGTGGTCTTCTTGGCGGCCGTCTTCTTGGCCGCGGCCTTCTTCGCCGGCGCCTTCTTGGTGGTCTTCTTCGCCGCCTTCTTGGCCGGCCCCTTGGCCCGGCGCTCGGCCAGCAGCTCGACCGCGCGCTCGTGCGTCAGCGTCTCGACGTCGTCGTCCTTGCGCAGCGTCGCGTTGTACTCGCCGTCGGTGACGTACGCACCGAAGCGGCCGTCCTTGGCCACGATCGGCTTGCCGCTGACCGGGTCCTCGCCGAGCTCCTTGAGCGGCGGCTTGGCTGCCTTGCGGCCGAACGTCTTCGGCTGGGCGTAGATCGCGCGCGCCTCCTCCTCGGTGAGGGTGAGCAGCTGCTCCTCCTTCTCAAGGGAGCGCGAGTCGGTGCCCTTCTTCAGGTACGGCCCGTAGCGGCCGTTCTGCGCGGTGATCTCGCTGCCGTCGACGTCGGTGCCGACGACGCGCGGCAGCGTCAGCAGCTTGACCGCGTCGTCGAGCGTGACGGTGTCGATCGACATCGTCTGGAACAGGCTCGCGGTGCGCGGCTTGGCACCCTTGGGCGCGTCGTCGGGCAGCGCCTCGGTGACGTACGGGCCGAAGCGGCCGTTCCGCGCGGTGACCGTGAGTCCGGTCTCGGGGTGCTCGCCCAGGACGTTCTCGGCGCCGGCCGGGGTGGCCAGCAGCTCCTTGGCCTTGTCGAGGGTCAGCTCGTCCGGCGGCAGGTCCTCGGGGATGTTGGCCCGGGTCGGCGTCTCGGTGCCGTCGTCGGCCTTCGTCAGGGGCGGGCCCTCGACGTAGGGCCCGTAGCGGCCGACGCGGACGGCGATGCCCTCGCCGAGCTCGAACGTGGCCAGGCCGCGTGCGTCGATGTCGCCGAGGTCCTCGACCAGGCGCTTGAGCCCGGTGTCGCGGTCGCCCTCGCCGTTCCAGAACGCCTTCAGCACGTGGACCCGGTCCTCGCGGCCGCCGGCCACCTCGTCCAGGACGCTCTCGAGCTCGGCGGTGAACTCGTACTGGACGAGCCGGCCGAAGTGCTCCTCCATGAGCCGGGTGACGCTGAACGCGATCCAGGCCGGGACGAGCGCCGTGCCCTTCTTGTAGACGTAGCCGCGGTTCTGGATGGTGCCGACGATCGAGGCGTACGTGGAGGGACGGCCGATCTCGCGGTCCTCCAGCTCCTTGATCAGGCTGGCCTCGGTGAAGCGCGCCGGCGGCTTGGTCTGGTGCCCGGCCTGGCCGAGCTCGGCGGCCGTGACGGCGTCGCCCTCGGACAGGTTCGGCAGCTTGGTCTGCTGGTCGTCGCCCTGCGCCTCGGGGTCGTCGCCGGACTCCACGTAGGCCTTGAGGAAGCCGTAGAAGGTGATGGTGCGGCCGGACGAGACGAACTCGAGGTCCTCGCCGCTGGCGGCCTGCGAGCCGATGCGGATGGTCGCGGTCGTGCCGCGGGCGTCCAGCATCTGCGAGGCGATGGTGCGCTTCCAGATCAGCTCGTACAGGCGCAGCTCGTCGCCGCGCAGGCCGGTCTGGGCGGGCGTCTTGAACTTCTCGCCCGCGGGGCGGATGGCCTCGTGCGCCTCCTGGGCGTTCTTGACCTTGGAGGCGTAGGTGCGCGGCTTCTCGGGCAGGTAGTCGGCGCCGTAGAGCTCCTTGACCTGCGAGCGGGCCGCGGTGATCGCGGTCTGCGACAGCGTCGTGGAGTCGGTGCGCATGTAGGTGATGTGCCCGCCCTCGTAGAGGCGCTGGGCGACCTGCATCGTGCGGGCGGCGCCGAAGCCGAACTTGCGCGACGCCTCCTGCTGCATCGTCGTGGTGCGGAACGGCGCGTACGGCTTGCGGGTGTACGGCTTGGACTCGACCGAGCGGACGCTGAACGTCTCGCCGCGCACCGCGTCGGCCAGCGCGCCGGCGCGGGCCTCGTCGAGGTGGACGACGTTCTTGGCCGTCAACGTGCCGGTGTTGTCGAAGCTGGATCCGGTGGCGACGCGGGCGCCGTCGACCGAGGCCAGCTTGGCCGGGAACCGACGCGGGTCGTGGCCGGCACCGGCGTCGAAGGTCGCCTCGAGGTCCCAGTAGGACGCGGTGCGGAACGCCATGCGCTCGCGCTCGCGCTCGACGACCAGGCGGGTGGCGACGGACTGCACGCGGCCGGCGGACAGGCCGCTCATGACCTTCTTCCACAGCACCGGGCTGATCTCGTAGCCGTACAGCCGGTCGAGGATGCGCCGCGTCTCCTGGGCGTCCACGAGGTCCATGTCGACGTCACGCGGGTTGGCGATCGCGCGCTGGATCGCCTCCTTGGTGATCTCGTTGAAGACGATGCGCTTGACCGGCACCTTCGGCTTCAGCTCGTCCAGCAGGTGCCACGCGATGGCCTCGCCCTCGCGGTCCTCATCCGTGGCCAGGACGAGCTCGTCGGCGTCCTTGAGCAGCTTCTTGAGCTTGGTGATCTGCGACTTCTTGTCGGCCGAGACGACGTAGACCGGCTCGAAGCCGTTGTCGATGTCGACGCCCAGGCGGGCCCACGGCTGGCCCTTGAACTTCTCGGGCACCTGGTCGGCGCCCTGCGGCAGGTCGCGGATGTGGCCGATCGAGGAGTCCACCACGTAGCCGTCCCCGAGGTAGCCCGCGATGCTGCGGACCTTGTTCGGCGACTCGACGATCACGAGGCTGGTCAAGGGGGGTTCCTCTCATCTGGCCGGGCCCGGTGGCTCGACGCGCACACCGTAACGCGTCCGGTCAATCCCTGCGTTTGAGGGATGGACGGCCGTGACAGGATGCGCCGGTGGAGTTCTCGGGATATCGGCTGCTGCTGGCCGACCGTCAGGTGCGCACGATCTTCGTCGCCGCGTTCTTCGCCCGCATCCCGATGATGGCGCTCCCGCTCGTGCTGACGCTGCTGGTCACCGAGGGCATGGGCGGCAGCTACAAGCAGGCCGGACTGGTCGCCACCTGCGAGACGCTCGGGGCCGCGATCGGCGCCCCGTGGCGCGGACGCCGCATCGACCGCACGGGGCTGCGGCGGGCGATCGTCCCGTCGATCGTCGTGACCGCGCTCGTCGTCCCGGCCCTGGGCCTGGTGCCGACCTACCTCGCGCTCCTGCCGCTGGCCTTCCTGGCCGGCCTCTTCCTCATCCCCATCCACACCATCGTCCGGCTCGCGCTCACCGCCCAGGTGTCGGAGTCGCAGCGACGCACCGCGTTCGCGGCCGACTCCACGATGGCCGAGGCGAGCTTCATCATCGGCCCGGCGGTCGGCGGCTTCCTGGCGGCGTTCTACAGCCCGTCGGTCGCCCTGGTCGGCATCGGCTGCTGCGTCGTGCTGGCCGGCGTCATGTTCTGGGTGCTCGACCCCGACCTGCGCTCCGGCCCCGGACGCCCGGGCGCCGCGGTCGCGACCGACCCGGCCGGTCCGGAGACGCTGCACGACGTCCGCGGCTGGATCACGCCGAAGGTCGTGCTGCTGCTGGTCATCTCGGCCGCCTCGATGGTGGCGCTCATGGGCACCGACCTGGGCATCATCGCCGAGCTGCGCGAGCAGGACGAGATCGCGCTGGTCGGCGTCGTCTACGGCACGTGGGGCCTCGCGTCGCTGGTCGGCGGGCTGCTCTACGGCGCGTGGTCGCACTCCATCCGGCCGTCCTACCTGCTGCTGGCGCTGGGCCTGTTCACCCTGCCGGCCGTCTTCGCGCAGAACGTCTGGAGCCTGGCGCTGCTGGTCATCCCGGCCGGCGCCCTGTGCGCACCGACCCTGACCGCCTCCAGCGAGTGGCTCACGCGGCTGGTGCCGCCGGACCGGCTCGGCGAGGCCATGGGCTGGCAGGGCACCGCGTTCACGACCGGGGGCGCGCTCGGCGCCCCGCTCGCCGGTGCCGCCATGGACGCCCAGGGCGCGTGGGCCGGGTTCGCCGTCGGCGGCGCGGTGGCGACCGTCGTCGCGCTCGGGGCCATGGGCCTGGTGGTGTGGCAGACACGACGCTCGCCGGCGTCCACCCCCATCTAGTCCGTGCGGGAGGATCACGGCATGTCCGTCCGCTCCGCGACCGCGTCCGACGTCCCGGCCATCTGGGCCATCCACAACGAGGCGGTCGCCCACAGCACCGCCATCTGGGACGAGACGCCGGTCGACCTGGCCGACCGCGAGGCCTGGTTCGCCGAGCGCACCGCGGCGGGGTACCCGGTGCTGGTGGCCGAGCGCGACGGCGTCGTCGGCGGGTACGCGACGTACGGACCGTGGCGGCCCAAGACCGGCTACCGGCACACGGTCGAGAACTCCGTGTACGTCCACCCCGGCCACCAGGGCCACGGGCTGGCCTCCGCGCTGCTGGACGCCCTCGTCGCGCAGGCGCACGGCGCCGACGCGGTGCACCGCGTGGTGGCGATGATCGAGGCGACCAACACGCTCTCGATCGGCCTGCACGAGCGGCGCGGCTTCCGCGAGGTCGGCCGGATGAGCGAGGTCGGCACCAAGTTCGGCCGCTGGCTCGACCTGGCGATCCTCCAGCTCGACTGCTGACGCGCCGGGGCTAGGCGGTCAGGAAGCCCTCGGTGACGAGGTCGCGCACCAGCGGGGCGTAGCGCTCGCGCAGCGCGCCGGCGTCCTGGTCGAGCAGCTGGGCGAGGGCGTCCAGGATCTGCCCGGCGGCGAGGTCGCCGTCGCAGGTCGAGACGAGCCCGGCGCCGATGGTGTCCAGCCGGCGCGTGCGGCGCACCCCCGTCTGCTTGTGCAGCATGATCGCCTCGGGGTCGTCGGCCCCGACCGGGCCGTACGTCTCCTGGACGACGTCGCGCGCCACCCGCCAGTGCGTGGCCAGCAGGTCGCCGTCACGGACGGCGTCGACCGCGAGGGCCCACTCCGACACGGCCGGGGCGAGCGGCTGCGCGACCTCCCCGGTCCACTCCTCCACCCGCACCTCGGGACGGTCGGACCCGGCCTTGCGCAGGCTCAGCCAGCCGAAGCCGACGCCGGTCACGCGCTGCGCGGCCAGGTAGTCCAGCCACGCCTCGTAGCGCGCGGCGTGCTCGGCGGTGCCGGTGCGCAGGCCGGCGTCGGCCAGCCACATCTCGACGTAGGTGGCCGGGTCGGCGACCTCACGCTGCAGCACCCACGCGTCCAGGCCCGCGGGCTCGATCCAGCTCCGGACCCGCTCGGTCCAGGGCTCGCCGTCGGTGTGCGCCCAGTTGGCCAGCACCTGGCACCATCCGCCGGGGTTGAGCTGCTCGGCGGCACCGCTCACCACGCGGCGCACCATCTCGTCGCCCGGCATGCCGGCGTCGCGGTAGACGAGCCGCTCGCCGCCGTCGGGCGGCGAGATGACGAACGGCGGGTTGGTGGCGATCAGGTCGAAGGTCTCGCCGGCGACCGGCTCGTAGAGGCTGCCGTCGCGGACGTCCACCTCGATCCCGTTGAGGGCGGCGGTGAGCCGGGCCATCGCCAGCGCGCGCGGGTTGACGTCGGTGGCGACGACCGAGCCGCTGTGCTGCGCCAGGTGCAGGGCCTGGACGCCGCAGCCGGTGCCGAGGTCGAGCGCGCGGCCGACCGGCTCACGGCGGGCGAGCTGGGCCAGGGACGAGGACGCCTCGCTGATGCCGAGCACGAAGTCCGGACGGGTGGCGCCGAGCGCGCCGGTGAGGCCGGGCGTGAGGTCGCAGACCACCCACCAGTCGTGCCCCTCGTCGCCGTACGGGCGGACGTCCACGAGGGCACGCACCTCACCGCCGGACGCGTCGAGCATCCCGGCGGCGACCAGCGGCTCGACCAGCCCGGGCAGGGCCGCGTCCGCCCGCTCGCGCGGGACCGCGACCTGCAGGGAGAACAGCCGGGTCAGCGTCTCCACGGGCGCGCCACCACCGGTGGCGCGCAGCGCGGGGACCGTCTGGTTGCGGCTCAGGGCGCGGTGCGCCTCGTCGCCCAGGACGGCGTACACGCCGTCGACGGTGAAGCCGGCCGCCGCGAGGGCGGACCGGAGGGACGCGATGTGGGACGGGCTCAGCACCCGTCCACTGTCTCAGGCGTCGTGCGAGGAGACCGCAGCCGGCACGGAGTCGTGCAGGCCGAAGACCTTGTCCAGGCCGGTGATCGAGAAGATCTTGAGGATGCGCTCGTGGGTGCACACGATGTCGAGCGAGCCACCCTCGCCACGGACCCGCTTCAGCGCACCGACCAGCACGCCCAGGCCCGTGGAGTCGAGGAAGTCGACCTGCTCCACGTCGATGATCAGGCGGGTCCGGCCGGCATCGACCGCAGCCACGATCGCCTCGCGCAGCTTCGGCGCCGTGTACACATCGATCTCTCCACCCACGGCGAGAACCTCGAACGGTCCTTCGGCCCGGGACGTCAGCGACAGCTCCATCGCACCTCCTCGTCAGGTGGCATTCAACCACGCCCCCGCCGAGGCGGCCCGTCGAGCGTCCTGCGCTGGGCCGGTCTGGGAGAATGGTGCGGTGGATCCGTTGCAGCGCTACGCCGACCGGGTCACCCACCGGCGGGTGCTGCCGGCCCGCGACGCCGTCTACGCGGCCTGGCCCGAGTGGGTCCACCCCGACGTCCGCCAGGCCTACGCCGAGTGCGGCCTGACCCACCTGTGGGCGCACCAGTCCGAGGCGGCCGACCTGGCCCACGCCGGACGCTCGGTGGTCGTGGCCACGGGCACCGCGTCGGGCAAGTCGCTGGCCTACCAGCTGCCCGCGCTGAGCGCGCTGGCCGCCGGGCGCACCGGCGACGACCCGCTGGCCCGGCGGCGTCCCACCGTGCTCTACCTCTCCCCCACCAAGGCGCTCGCGGCCGACCAGCTGCTCGGGCTCGGCGCCATGCGCCACCTGGTGAAGGCGGCCACGGTCGACGGCGACAACACCCGCGAGGAGCGCACGTGGGCGCGCGACCACGCCGACTACGTGCTCACGAACCCCGACACGCTGCACCGCGTCCTGCTGCCGGGCAACCAGCGCTGGTCGCGGTTCCTGCGCGGGCTGCAGTACGTCGTCGTCGACGAGTGCCACCACTACCGCGGCGTCTTCGGCGCCCACGTCGCGCACGTCCTGCGCCGGCTGCGCCGGGTCGCCGCGCACCACGGCGCGAGCCCGACGTTCGTCCTGGCCTCGGCGACCATCGCCGACCCCGGCGCGTTCGCCTCGCGGCTCACCGGGCTCGACGTCACCGCCGTCACCGACGACGGGTCGCCGCACCCCGAGACCACGGTCGCGCTGTGGGAGCCGCCGCTGATCGGCGGCGACGACGGCACGCCGCCGTCGCGCCGCGGTGCCGGGGCGGAGGCGGCCGACCTGCTCACCGACCTCGTGATCGGTGGCACGCGGTCGCTGGCCTTCGTCCGTTCGCGGCGCGGCGCCGAGTCGGTCGCGCTGGGCACCCAGCAGCGGCTGGCCGACGTCGACCCCGACCTGGCCACGCGGGTCGCGACCTACCGCGGCGGCTACCTGCCCGAGGACCGCCGCGCGCTCGAGCGCCAGCTCCGCAGCGGCGAGCTGATGGCCCTCGCGAGCACCAACGCGCTCGAGCTCGGCATCGACGTCTCGGGCCTCGACGCGGTGGTGACGGTCGGCTACCCCGGCACCCGGGCCGCGCTGTGGCAGCAGCTGGGCCGCGCCGGGCGGGCCGGACGTCCCGCACTGGGGGTGATGATCGCCCGCGACGAGCCGCTCGACACGTTTCTGGTCCACCACCCCGAGGCGCTGCTCGGCGCCCCGGTCGAGGCGAGCGTCTTCGACCCCGACAACCCGTACGTCCTGGGCCCGCACCTCGCGGCCGCCGCCCAGGAGGTGCCGCTGACCGAGCCCGACCTCGCGCTGTTCGGGCCGCGCGCCGCCGAGGGCGTCGCGGCGATGACCGAGGCCGGCTGGCTGCGCCGCCGCCAGGACGCCTGGTACTGGACCCGCCGCGACCGTGCGGCCGACCTGGCCGACCTGCGCGGCAGCGGCGGCAGCCCCGTGCAGATCGTCGACGGCGCCACCGGGCGCCTGGTCGGCACCGTCGACGCGGGCTCGGCCGACACGACCGTCCACGCCGGCGCCGTCTACGTCCACCAGGGCGAGACGTGGGTCGTCGACGACTACGACCTCGACCTCGGCGTCGCCGCGGTGCACCGCGAGGACCCGCCGTACTCGACCACCGCCCGCAGCACCACCGAGGTGCGCGTGGTGCGCGAGGACCGCACGCACGACTGGGGCACGGCGCGCATCAGCGTCGGCGACGTCGAGGTGACCAACCAGGTCGTCTCGTTCCTGCGCCGGCGCAACGGCTCGGGCGAGATCCTCGGCGAGGAGCCGCTCGACCTGCCCGCCCACACGCTGCCGACCAAGGCGGTGTGGTGGACGCTCGACCCGGCCACGGTCGCCGCGCACCTCGACGCCACCGACGTCCCGGGCGCCGCGCACGCCGCCGAGCACGCGGCGATCGGCCTGCTGCCGCTGCTGGCCACCTGCGACCGCTGGGACATCGGCGGGCTGTCCACCGCGCACCACCCGGACACCGGCACGCTCACCGTGTTCGTCTACGACGGGCATCCCGGCGGGGCGGGGTTCGCCGAGCGCGGCTTCGAGGTCGCCCGGCAGTGGCTGACCGTCACGCGCGACGCCGTCCTGGCCTGCGAGTGCGCCGACGGCTGCCCGTCGTGCGTCTACTCACCGAAGTGCGGCAACGGCAACGACCCGCTCGACAAGGCCGCCGCCGTCCGCCTGCTGGACCTGTTCCTCGCCGAGGCACCCGTCCCGGCCACGTCCGCGTGACCCGTCCGGGTGGCAGGCACCGGGACGAACGTCCCGACCTCTCCCCATGGAGGCCACAATCACTCCACGATCGGGCAAAAACGGTTGTCCGGAGGCGGTTCCGGCCGTTGACTGACGAAGGCCCGAGATCCGGGCCGGTCAGGAGAACCCCCGTGCCCGACGCGCCCGCACCGCAGCCCGTCCGTCGCCGACAGTGGGGCGCCGAGAAGTCGTCCCGCCCGCGTCCGCGCCAGCACCCCCGGCCCTCCGACCTGTCCCTGCTCCTGGCCGGCGCCGCCGTCGTGGCCACCATCCTGGCCGGCCTGGCCTACTTCGTCCTGACCGTCGTCCGCAACCGGCTCGACCACGGCTTCGGCGGGTTCAGCTACACGATGGAGACGATCCTGTTCGTCGCCGTGCTGAGCTCGCTGGGCTTCTCGTCGGTCATGTACCTGGTGGCCCGGCGCGGGGCGCTGCGCCGCTTCCGCGACCACGAGCGGGTCCCGCGCGCCGCGCTCGAGCGCCACTTCGCCTCCGGGCACCAGGCCGTCACGACGCTCGTCCCGTCCTACGCCGAGGAGCCGGACGTCATCCGGCTGACGCTGTGGTCGGCCGCCCTGCAGGAGGTGCCGTCGCTGCGCGTCGTGCTGCTGCTGGACGACCCGCCGACCCCCACCGACCCGGTCGCGCGCGAGCGCCTGGCCGCCACCCGCCTGCTCCCCTCGCAGATCGAGGCCGTGCTGTCGGTGCCCCGCACCCGGTTCGAGGCCGCCCTGTTCCGGCGCACCGCCGAGTTCGACCAGTCCGTCGCCGTCGAGCCGCGCGACCACGTCGAGATGCTCGAGCACTACCGCTGGGCCGCCACGTGGCTGACTGACATGGCCGAGGCGGAGGAGCGTCCCGACCACGTCTCGGACTTCTTCGTCGAGCAGGTGCTGCTGTCGCTGGCCGACGACCTGGCGCTGACCGCCGACGCCGTCGAGGCCGCGATCGCAGCCGGCGAGCCGCCCGGACCCCACCGCACGCTCGACCTGTACCGACGCCTGGTGTGGATCTTCTCGGCCGACCTGGACGTGTTCGAGCGCAAGAAGTACGCGTCCCTGTCGCACGAGTCGAACAAGGCGATGAACCTCAACGCCTACCTCGGCCTCATGGGCGGCGCCTACGACGCCGAGAACACCCCCGAGGGCGTCATGCTCTACCCCGCCAGCGGGCCGGGACCGCACACCCTCACCGTCCCCATGACCCCGTACGTCCTCACGCTCGACGCCGACTCGATCCTGCTGCCCGAGTACTGCCTGCGGCTGCTGCACGAGATGGAGCAGCCGGGCAACGAGCGGGTCGCGGTCATCCAGACCCCGTACTCGGCGTACCGCGGCGCCCCGACCCGGCTCGAGCGCCTGTCCGGCGCCACGACCGACCTGCAGCACATCCAGCACCAGGGCTTCACCGCGTACGACGCGACGTTCTGGGTCGGCGCCAACGCGCTCATCCGCCGGGCCGCGCTGGAGGACATCCAGGTCAGCACGGTCGAGCAGGGCCGGCGCGTGCACCGCTACATCCAGGACCGCACGGTCATCGAGGACACCGAGTCCAGCATCGACATCGCCATGCACGGCTGGCGCCTGGTCAACTACCCCGAGCGGCTCAGCTACAGCGCCACCCCGCCGGACTGGGGCTCGCTGGTCGTCCAGCGCCGCCGGTGGGCCAACGGCGGCCTGCTGATCCTGCCCAAGCTGTGGCGGCAGGCGAAGATCCGCAAGTCCAGCGGCATGCCGATGACGTTCATGGAGCTCGCGCTGCGGATCAACTACATGGCGTCCATCACCTGGGCGACCGTCGGCCTGCTGTTCCTGCTGCTCTTCCCGTACGACCAGCGCCTGCTCAGCCCGCTCGTCGTGCTCATGGGCGTGCCGTACTTCCTGGCGATGGCCTCGGACCTGCACACCTGCGGCTACAAGCGCACGGACGTGCTGCGCATCTACGGCTTCAACCTCGTGCTGCTGTCGGTCAACCTCTCGGGCGTCCTGAAGTCGCTGAGCCAGGCGCTCAGCGGCCAGAAGATCCCGTTCGCCCGCACGCCCAAGGTGCGCAACCGCACGGCCGCGCCCGCGTGGTCGATCGTCATGCCGATCCTCGTGGCGCTGCTGTGGGGCTTCCTGCTGTGGCGCGAGGTGGAGCACCAGAACTGGCTCACCGCGTTCTTCCTGGCGCTCAACTGCGTCCTGACCGTCTACGCGATCATCACGCTCATCGGCATCGGGCCGGCCGTGATGGACGTCCTCACCGCGCTGCTGCACTGGTTCTTCGTGCCGCGCAGGACCGAGCCCACCCAGGCCGACGGTGACGAGGGCCTGGACTGGCGCTCGGCGCTCTACCACGGCTCGAGCGAGCGCCGGCGTCCGCCGCGGCAGCGTCCCGCCGCGGCCGAGACCGACGCGCAGACCCCGACCGACCCGGAGCAGGACGCCGACCGGGACACCGACCGCGACGAGGTGCACGCATGATCCCCGACGGACACCGGCTCTCGTGGGCCCGTGTGCTCGTGGCGCTGGGCGTGGTGGGCGTGCTGGTCGTGGCCGTGCTGGGTGCCGACCGCTGGCGCGAGGAGCTGACCGCGCTGCGCGGCGACGACTCGAGCTCGACCTTCTCGGGCTACGTCGACGTCACCGCGACCCCGCGCTACGCCTTCGAGAGCCCGGAGTCCGACGCGACCAAGGACGTCGTGCTGTCGTTCGTCGTGGCCGACCCCGAGGAGCCCTGCACGCCGACGTGGGGCGGCTTCCACGACCTCGACGGTGCCGCGGCGGAGCTCGACCTGGACCGCCGTGTGGCGCTGCTGCGCGAGCGCGGCGGTGACGTCACGGTCTCGTTCGGTGGCCTGGCCAACGACGAGCTCGCCACCTCGTGCCAGGACCCGGAGAAGCTGCTCGCCGCGTACCGCGCGGTGGTCGAGCGCTACGACCTCGACACCGTCGACCTGGACGTCGAGGACGACGACCTGGCCGACCACGAGGCCAGCGCTCGGCGCTCGACGGCGCTCGCCGCGCTGCAGGCCGAGCGGGCGAAGCAGGACCGCCCGCTCGACGTGTGGCTGACCCTGCCCGCCGCGACGGCCGGCCTGACCGAGGACGGGCTGACGGTCGTCCGCGACGCGCTGGCCGCCGGAGTCGACCTGACCGGCGTCAACGCCATGACCATGAACTACGGCGGCAGCCGCGAGAGCGACGAGTCGATGCCCGAGGCGACGGAGCGCACGCTCAAGGCCGTCCACGAGCAGGTCGGCGACGCCTTCGACGCCGCCGGCGTGAAGCCCCAGGGCGGCGCCTGGAAGCACGTCGGCATGACGCCGATGGCCGGTCAGAACGACGTGCGGTCCGACGTGGTGACGCTGGACGACGCCCGGGAGCTGGCCGCGCTGGCCGACGACCTCGGCGTCGGCCGGGTGTCGCTGTGGTCGCTCAACCGCGACCGCGCCTGCGGGGTCAACTACCCGGACACCCACGTCGTGTCGGACGCCTGCAGCGGCGTCGCCCAGGACGGCGAGACGTTCGCCGAGGTGCTGGCCGCCGGCGCGGACGCCCATTCGGGCTCCGACCGCGACGCGAGTGCGTCCGAGCCGACCCCGGAGCCCACCACGACGGCGCGGACGCCGGGTGACGACGAGCCCGTG
Organism: Aeromicrobium massiliense JC14; assembly: GCF_000312105.1. Taxonomy (GTDB): domain Bacteria; phylum Actinomycetota; class Actinomycetes; order Propionibacteriales; family Nocardioidaceae; genus Aeromicrobium; species Aeromicrobium massiliense. Next base: position 1,067,198 of record NZ_HE978636.1, on the reverse strand, counting down.
GACGACCCGGAGACCAGCCCGTACCGCATCTGGAACGAGGAGGCGGCCTACCCCGAGGGCACCAAGGTCGTCTGGCACCGTCAGGTCTACGAGGCCAAGTGGTGGACCAGCGGCGACCTGCCCGACGATCCGGTGGCGACGGCCGAGCAGACCCCGTGGCAGCTGCTCGGACCCGTGCTGCCCGGCGACCGTCCCGCGCCGAAGCTGACGCTCCCGGCGGGCACGTACCCGGAGTGGTCGCGCACCGGCGTGTACCGCCAGGGCGCTCGCGTGCTGGTCGACGGCGTGCCCTACCGCGCGAAGTGGTGGACCGAGGCCGACCACCCCGAGGTGTCCGAGTCGAACCCCGACGCGTCGCCGTGGGTGCCACTGACCGCCGAGGAGATCCGCAAGGTCCTGGACTGAGCGCTCAGCCGCCGGGCACCACGTAGTCGACGGGGGCCGCCCGCGCGTCGGACTCGAAGCCGACGCGCTGGCCCCAGGCCGTGCGGGTCACACGGCGGACGCGCACGGTGACGACCTCGACGTCGGCCCGGCACTGCAACAGGTGGGCCCCGTTCCGCTCGGCGACCGCCTCCGCGGCCGGGCACGGCTCCTGGCCGGCCGCGGCCGCCTGGGTGCCGGCCAGGGCGGCCAGGTCGGCGGCCGAGGCGGCCGCGTGGCGGGTGCCGATGAGCAGCGCGACCTGCAGCGCCAGCAGCGCGACGAGGGTCAGCACCACCCCCGCTCCGAGAGCGTGGACCGTCGCCGAGCCCCGCTCGCCGGCCAGGCGACCGCTCACGGGTCCTCGACCGCCGCCACGGCGGTCGCCTCCAGCTCGTGCCGGCCCATCCGACGCAGGAACGGCACCGGCGGCCCGGACTCGGCCGTCACTGTGACCGTGACGACGCCCTCGCTCTCGTCGAGCTCGACGGACGCGTGGTCGGGCCCGACCCGCTCGGCGGCGCTCCGCGCGGCGTCCGGGTCCTCGCCCCGAGCCGCCACACGGGCGCCCTCGCGGGCGGCGTCGACGAGCCGCACCTGGGTGACCCCGAGCGACACCACCCAGACCAGCAGCAGGCCGACGACGAGCGCGAACGGCGCCAGGACGGCCGTCTCGGCCGTGACCATGCCGCGCTCGCGGTTCACCACGGCAGGAGCCGGGTCGGGTCGAGCCAGCCGAACAGGCCGATCGGGTGCCGAATCAGGCCCGGCGGCGGATCCCTCAGCAGCCGCTCGAGCACCGGCACGGCGACCTGGAAGCCGCACACGCCGATCGTCGCGGCGCCGAGCGTGCCGACGGCGTACTCGGCCGTGGTCATGCCGCGGTCGTCGCGGCGGCGCGGGTGGACGTGGAACATGGACGCTCCTCTCGTCGGAGGGCCGGGCAGCCGCACGGCCGCCCGGCCCCGGGTGGCTCAGAACGGCAGCAGGTCGGGGATCTTGCCGATGACGTCCTTGACGAGGTCGCCGAACCACTCGCTCTGGCCGATCTTCACGAGCACGCCACCGACGGTGCAGGCACCGAGCGTGCCCACGGTGTACTCGGCCGTGGTCATGCCGAGCTCGTCGCGGCGCTGACGCAGGCGGTGCAGGGTGTTCTTCATGGTTCCTCCTGGAAGTGGTGGAGCTTTCGTCGAGAAGATGGGCGCCGCGACCCCCTGATCTGCGACCGTCCGCCCCCGCTGTGGACGTCAGGACCGGATCCGCGCCGCTGTGGACGTCAGGGCAGCAGGCTCGACAGCGCACCGATGACCGTCGGGGCGACGCCGACGAGGAAGAACGCGGGCAGGAAGCACAGCCCCAGCGGCGCGGCCGTGCGCACGCCGACCGCGCGGGCCACCCCCGCTGCCGCGGCGGACCGCTCGCGCCGCGCGTCGTCGGCCGCCCGCTCCAGCAGGCGGGCCACCGGCATGCCCGACCGCTCCGCGAGGGCGAAGGCGCGGCCGAGCCCGTCGAGACCGGGCTCGCGGCGCAGGCGCTGCCAGACGGCGGACGGCTCCACCCCGACGGCCAGCCGTGCGGACGCGACACCGAGCTCGTCGGCCAGCGGCGGACCCACCGCCCCCGCGACCGAGGCCAGCGCGACCTCGGCTGGATGCCCGGCCCGCATGGCCGCCGCCAGCAGGTCGAGAGCGTCCGGGAGGGCACGTCTCACCGCTTCAGCCCGTCGGCGCACGGCAGCGGGCTCCAGCCGTTGTACGACCCGGCCGACGAGGAGCGCCGCGACCGGTGCGGCGGCCAAGCCCCATGGCGGTCCGACCAGGACGAGCACCCCGACAGCCGCGAGCAGCCGCGCCGCCCAGACCGGGTCGAGGGCGCGACGCCGGGCGGCGTCCCCCGGAACCGTGAGCCGCTTCCAGCGCCGCCGAGTGGTCGGTGGCCAGGCGAGCGCCGTCGCCAGGCCCATTAGGAGGGCCGGGATCACGGCTGCGCCCCCTCGACGAGGTGGTCGACCCACAGCAGGCCGAGCAGCGAGAGCCCGACGCCGGCGACCAGGCAGAGCGCCCCCGGAAGGGTGTGCAGCAGGACGTGGACCGGGTCGGACCCGAGGGAGCCGCCCAGGCCGAGCCCCAGGACGGGCAGCCCGGCCAGCAGCCGGGAGGTGGCGCGGGCAGGGGCGACCGCGGACTCCACCTCGCGGTGCACCTCCAGGTCGGCCCGCACCCCGTCACCGAGGCGCTCGAGCACCTCCGCCAGCGGGGCACCGGAGCGCTCCGCGACCGCCCAGGCCGCGGCGAGGGAGCCGAGGGCGGCGGCCCCCGGACGGGCCGCGGACGTCCGCAGGGCCGCCGGAACGTCGCCGCCCACCGCGGCCACGCCCGCGACCCCGCCGAGCCACGGAAGGTCCTCGGCGGCGGCGCGGACCGCGGTGGCAGGAGCCAGGCCCGCCCGGACCTGTGCGGCCAGCACGTCCATGGCCTCGGCCACCTCGCGCCGGGTCGTGGCCGCCCGCGCGCGCCGGCGTCCGGCCCGGTGGAGCCGCACCACGACCACGGCCGTCGCACTGACCGTCACGGCGACGAGCACGTGCGGCAGGGCCACGCCGGTCAGCCAGGCCGCCACCGGCACCGCCAGCAGCACGGGCGGTGGGGGCAACCGCGGGCGCCAGGCCGGCAGCCCGCGGCCGGTCCGCCCCGGGAACCGGGCGAGCAGGACGAACCGCCCCGGCGGGCGCGCGAGGCACAGCGCGAGCGCGAGGAGCAGGCCGGACGTCAGAGCCATCGCAGCCGCTCCTCCAGCCACGGCCAGCCGGGACCGTGCTCGGGCTCGCCGGACGGACCGAACGACAACGCCGGGCACGCCTGCACCAGGCCGTCGCCGTCGCGGCGCAGCACCGCCACCTCCTGCAGCCGACGCCGTCCGTCCGGGTCGCGACCGACGTGCAGCACGGCGTCGACGGCCGAGGCCAGCTGGGCGTGCAGCGCCTCGCGCGGCAGCCCGGCGGCCAGGGCCAGCGCCTCGAGCCGCGCCGGCACGTCCGCCGAGGCGTTCGCGTGCACCGTGCCCGCGCCGCCCTCGTGCCCGGTGTTCAGCGCCGCGAGCAGGTCGACGACCTCGGCTCCACGCACCTCTCCGACGACCAGCCGGTCGGGCCGCATGCGCAGCGCCTGGCGCACCAGGTCGCGCACGGCCACCTCACCGGCTCCCTCGACGTTCGCCGGACGCGCCTCCAGGCCGACGACATGGGGATGATCGGGACGCAGCTCGGTGGCGTCCTCGACCAGCACGAGACGCTCGGACGCGGGGACGAGCCCCAGCAGCGTGGCCAGCAGGGTGGTCTTGCCCGAGCCCGTGCCGCCGCTGACCAGGAAGGCCAGGCGGTGGGCGACGAGGGCACGGACGACCTGCTCCCCCAGCTCGGTGAGGCTGCCGCCGGACCGGAGCTCCTCGACCGTGAACGCGGTCCGGGCCGGGACGCGCAGCGACAGCGTGGTGCCCGGCCGGGACACAGGTGCGAGCACCGCGTGGAAGCGGGTGCCGTCGGGCAGGCGGCAGTCGACGTACGGGCTGGCGTCGTCGAGGCGGCGCCCGCCGAGCGCGGCGAGACGCTGCGCGAGCCGGCGCACCGCCGGCTCGTCGGGCAGTGCGACCGGCACCCGCTCCAGGCCGGAGCCCGCGTCGACGTAGGCCTCTCCGGGCTGGTTCACGAGCACGTCCGTCACCCCGCGCCGCCGCAGCAGCGGCTCGAGCGGGCCGGCACCGAGCGACTCCTGGCGCAGCTGGTCGGCCAGCGCGAGCACGGCACCGTCACCGACGAGGCGCCGCTCGTCGCGCAGGACCTCGGCCACCGACTCCGCCGTCGGCTCGAGGGCCCGCGCCGCGAGCCGCTCGCGGACCCGGTCGACGACGGCTGCCGGGAGCGCCCCGCTCATCGCTCACCCGCCAGCCCGACCGCCTCCAGCAGGGCGTCCGCGCACCGGCGGTGGGTCCGCGAGCGTCCGGGACCGTCGCCGAGGTCGACGGCGGCGGCGAGCCGTCGGTCGTCGCGGAGCCGGCCGAGCACGGGCACCTGGACCGCCTCGGCCACCGCCGGGACGTCGAGACCGCGCGGACGCGTCCGCACCAGGACCCCGGTGGCCGGCGCGGTCGCGCGGACGCCCGCGAGCAGGCGGGCCGCCCCCGCGAGACCGCGCACCTCACCGGGCACCACCACGGCGGCGAGGGTGCTGCGGGCGAGCGCGGCGGACGACCACGCGTCGAGCCGGCGGGGCAGGTCGACCACCACGAGGTCGAACGAGCGCGCCGCGGCCGACAGGACGGCGGCCATCGCCGCCGGGTCGGCCGTCCCGGACCCGTCGCGTCCCCACGACAGGACCCACACGTCGTCGTGGCTCGGGAGCACCCGGCGCAGCGACTCGCCGCTGAGCCGCCCGGGCGTCGCGTCGACGTCGCCCCACCGCAGCCCCTCGTGGTCCTCGCGCCCCAGCAGCAGGTCGAGCCCGCCGCCGAGCTCGTCGGCGTCGAGCAGGAGCGTGCGCAGCCCGCGACGGCCCGCGGTGAGCGCGAGCACGCCCGCGAGGGTGGACGCGCCCACGCCGCCGCACGCGCCCGTCAGCGACACGACGCACGCCTCCCCGCGCCCTTCCGTGGCGGCCCCGAAGGCCTCGACCGCGCGGTCCTCGTCGGTCGGCAGGGTCAGCAGGAGCTCCGCGCCCAGCGCAAACGCCTCGGCGTAGGACGCGTCGCCGGTCGTGGCCACGAACACCGAGGCGCGCCGGGCCAGCCCGGCACGGGCGAGCTCGCCCGCGGTGTCGCCGCCGGCCACGACGAACCCGGCCGTGCGCCACGCCCGCGCGGCCGACCGGGCGTCGGCGGCCACGGTGGGCGTCACGCCGACGGCGGCGCACAGCCGCAGCACCTGGTCGAGGAGGCGGTCGTCGGCGGTCACCACGAGCGGGCGGGCGAGGTCGTCCATGGCTCGACCGTCCCGCCGCGCACCGACCGCGACCATGCCCCTCGGCCAGGCCTGTGGACGCCGCGCGCGGCCGTCGCGGTTGTGGACAGCCACTCCCCCAGCGTGTTGGATTCCAGCATGCGCCTCGCCTGGCCCGGCCGGACACAGAGCCACCGGAACGCCTTTTCGTCATCGGTCACGGTCGAGGACCTCGTGCAGCGGGCCGACGCCCTGCGCTGGCCCGTGGAGCCGTCGGCGCTGGCCCTGCGGGTGCTGGCCGCCGTCGCGCAGGCTCCGGGCCGGCCCCGGGTCCTCGTCGTGGGACACAAGGTCCGCGCCTGGAAGACGCTCGTCCGCGAAGCCTGCCCGCAGGCCCGCATCAGCACCGCACGGCCCGACGACGACCCCGCGGCGCGCCACGTCAGGCTGATCGCCAAGGGGCCCTTCGACCTGGTCGTCGACGTCTCGGACGAGACGCCGGACGAGCAGCTGGAAATGTTCCGGGCCGCCTTCATGCACCTGCGCGAAGGGGGGACGTTCGTGGCGTCGGCCCTGGTGGCGCCGGAACCCGGAGCCACCGGTGCGAACGACCTGTGGAGCGTGATCTCGACCGCGACGGCGACTCGCCTGCGCGACCTGGAGGACCACCTCGACCGCGGTCGGGCGTTCCGCCCGGTGCGCGGCCTCGCCTTCACCCTGGGGGACGTCGAGCTCGACGACGAGCGCTCGCTGCGCGTCGTCCTGGCCCGGGCCGTGCGACCGAGCGTCGACGAGGAAGAGACCCGACAGCTGCTCGAGACCAAGCCGTCGTGGGGAGCCGTGCTGGCGACCCGCCCGCGGACGACCTGGACGCCGGACCTGACGTACCGCTCGTCGATCCCGGACGACCCCCACGTGCGAGCGACCTTCTCGGCACCGCCCCTCATGCTCCGCCGCTACGACCGCGCCGTCGCCGGCGTCACGCAGGTGGTCACCACCGGCCGCGTCGTGCTCTGCGACACCTACCGACGTCCCTGGGACCGGGTCTCGCAGCGCGTCGAGCGGGTGGGGGACCGGTTCGGCCGGGTCCTCGTCCCGACCGACGAGCCCGAGCCGCTCCCCGGGGCGTACTTCCACCTGGACTCCGAGGAGCCCGCGCACTTCGGCCACATGCTGACCGAGCAGATCAGTCGCCTGTGGGCCTGGTCCGAGGTTCGCGCCCTCGAGCCGGACGTGAAGCTGCTGCTCACGCTCCCACCGTCGAGGACGGAGATGGCCCCGCACGAGCGCGAGATCGCCCGGTGCCTGGGGCTGGACGAGACCCGCGTGCAGCTCATCAGTGGCCCCGTCCGGCCGGAGCGGCTCTACGCCGCGACGCCCATGTTCTCGCAGCCGCGCTACGTCCATCCCGAGATCACCGCCGTCTGGGACCTGCTCGGCGACAGCCTCGCGTCGCGGGCCAGCGGGACCCGTCCCGCGACCCGGCTGTTCGTCTCGCGCCGCGACCACCTGCTGCGCGCCTGCCGCAACGTGGACGAGGTCGAACGGTGGTTCGAGGACCGGGGCTTCCAGGTCGTGTTCCCCGAGGAGCACTCGCTACCGGACCAGGTGGCGATGTTCCGCGGCGCCGAGGCCGTGGCGGGGTTCGCCGGCAGCGGGCTGTTCAACCTGGCCTTCGTGCCCCGTCCCACGCGGGTCTTCACGATCGGTCACCGGTCCTACGACGCCCGCAACGAGTACCTGATCGCCGCGGCGCGCGGCCACGAGCTGACCTCCGTGTGGAGCACCCCGGAGATCGCCCACCCGGCCAATGCCTGGTCGAACGACGCCTTTCGCTCCCCGTTCACGTTCGACTTCGACGACGAGGGCCGCTTCCTCGCGCGCGAGCTCGACCGACTGGACTCCTCACGTCACTAAAGTCCAGTCATGCACTACCTCGACTTCCTGCAGCAGGTGCACACGCGGCTCGCCCCGCGCCACTACCTGGAGATCGGCGTCCGCTGGGGCAACAGCCTCTCGCTGTCGCGGTGCCCGTCGGTGGGCATCGACCCGGCGTTCGCCATCGACCACGAGCTGCACGCGCCGGTCGACCTGTTCCGGACGACCAGCGACGAGTACTTCGCGCGGCCCGACCCGCTCGAGCCGACCGGCGGCGAGCCGTTCGACCTGGCGTTCATCGACGGCCTGCACCTGTTCGAGTACGCGCTGCGCGACTTCATGAACACCGAGCGCCACTCGCGTCCGGGCTCGATGATCGTGTTCGACGACATCCTGCCGCGCAACGTCGACGAGGCCGCCCGTGACCGCCACACCGGCGCGTGGACGGGCGACGTCTACCCGGTGCTCGAGACGTTGGCCCGCTACCGGCCCGACATCCTCACCGTCTGCGTCGACACCCAGCCCACAGGGCTGCTGCTGGTGATGGGCCTGGACCCGTCCAGCACCGTCCTGGCCGACAACTACGACGCGATCATGCGCGAGCTCCGGCACGCCGACCCGCAGCCGGTGCCGGCCGAGCTCATGGACCGCACGTTCGTGCAGGCGCCCGAGCGGGTGCTCGCCTCACCGCTGCTCGACGAGCTCGCCGCCAGCGCGGACGACGTCGACCCAGCGACCTTGAACCGGCGGTTGCGCGAGGTGGCGGGGCAGACGCTCGGCTCGGCGTACGCCTAGTCGCGGCGCAGGGCCTGACGCAGGCGTCGGACCCCTGGGACCTTGGCGAGCCGTGCACGCAGGCCCGACGGCGGCGGGACGGGGAGCGTCTTGGCCTTCGCCGGCGCCGGCCGGATCGACATCCCGCCGGCGTTCTCGATCACCAGGTCGCTGCCCAGGGCGTGGAAGTCCGAGCCGGCCACCGCGAGCGCCAGGGACGAGCGCGAGGGCAGGCCCGACATCCACGCCTCCACGACGACGCCGCCGTCCCGGGGGCGCAGCACCGCGGCGGTCAGGAACGGACCCGCCTTGAGCACGGCCGGCACGTCGCGGCCCGTGGTGAGGTCGACGGCAGTCGTCTCCCAGCGCAGTCGCGAGCCCTGGCCCGTCTCGACGATCTCGGCTCCCTCGGGCGGGAACGCGCTGCCGCGGAAGCGCTTCGTGGCGCCGACGTCCAGCACGAGGCGGCCGGCGCTCCGGACCGGCACGAGGAGCCCGCCGTCGAGCAGCGCGCAGCGCGGCAGCCGGTCGACCGAGACGGCCGGCGCGGGCGCGCCGACGGCATCGACGACCCAGTGGCCGTGCTGGAGCGGACGCCCGAAGGACGCGCGACGCGGGTCGATCCGCACCACGCCGCCCGGCTCGACCGGCAGCGCCCAGGCAGTGCCCGTGTCGAGGTTGGTGAGCACGATCCGCTCGACGGCTTCCCCGACGACGAGCTCGAGCGCGCCCTCGCGCCACGTGGCCTCGACCCGGGTGGCGGGCGCCTCCTCCAGCGCGACGGACGAGCCCTCCAGGACGACGTGCTGGGCCAGGACGGCGACCGTCGTGGCGTCGCGCACGCCCGCGCGACGGCGGTCCGCGACGGGCCCGGACGTGGTGCCGCCGCGCACGAGCACGGGCAGGTCGGTGACGTCGACGGCCACCTCGGCGGCCGGCACCGCACCGTCGTGGGCGAAGAGGGTCCAGTCGGACGGGGCGGCGGCCCGGCGGCCGAGCACGACGTCGGCGCCCGTGGCGGCCGCCTGGGCCAGCAGCAGGTCGACCGCACCGGGCGCGAGCACGTCGGTCTCCTCGAGCGGCAGGTCCCACTCGGCGCCGTCGCGGTCGTCCCCGACGCGGACGTCCACGCGGTGCCGCACGAGCCGGTCGAAGGTCTCGCGCGCCGCGGCGTCCAGCCCGGACGGGTCGGCCACGACGACCACCCCGCCGTCGAGCGAGGGGGTGCGGTCGAGCGAGCGGAGCAGCTGGCGGAAGGCCGCCAGCCGGTGGACCTGGACGAGGATGCGCACGCGTGCAGTCACCGGCACATCGTGGCAGGGCCCAGGGGCAGCCTTGCCCGTCCGTCGTGCCGGCCCGGACGAGCCGGCGGGCGCGCTGGCCCAGGAGCACCGGCTCCGGGAGCCGACCCCCTAGGCTGGCGGCGTGACCCGGTCCGCGGCGTTCTTCGACCTCGACAAGACGATCATCGCCAAGTCGAGCACCCTGGCCTTCAGCCGTCCGTTCTTCGACGGCGGCCTGTTGAACCGGCGTGCGGTGCTGCGGAGCGCGTACGCCCAGTTCGTGTTCGCCGTGAGCGGCGCCGACCACGACCAGCTCGAGAAGATGCGCGGCTACCTCACCCAGCTGGTGACCGGCTGGGACGTGGACGTGGTCCGTCAGGCGGTCGCCGAGACGCTCCACGAGATCATCGACCCGCTCGTCTACGAGGAAGCGGTCGAGCTGGTCGAGCAGCACCGCGCCGCCGGCCGCGACGTCGTCATCGTCTCGGCGTCCGGCTCGGAGGTGGTCGAGCCGATCGGGGCGATGCTCGGCGCCGACCACGTCATCGCGACGACCCTGCTCGAGCAGGACGGGCGGTACACCGGCGAGATCGAGTTCTACGCGTATGCCGCGAACAAGGCGGTGGCGATGCGCGAGCTCGCCGAGCAGCGCGGGTACGACCTGGACGAGTGCTACGCGTACTCGGACTCCGAGACGGACGTGCCGATGCTGCAGGCGGTCGGCCACCCGTTCGCGGTGAATCCCGACCGCGCCCTGCGCAAGGCGGCCGAGACGAACGGCTGGCCGGTTCTGACGTTCGCCCGCCCGGTGGCGCTGCGCCGCCGCCTGGGGCTGTCGCGCCGCGTGCGCCTGGCCGCCGTCGGGGTGGCCGGCACCGCCCTGGTCGCCGTCGCCACCTCGCTGGTGCTGCGCCGTCGCGATCGCTGACGTACGCGTCCCGGAAACCCCTTGTGTGACGCGCATCACGGGGGTACAAAGGACCTAGGAACAACTCCACAGCGACGCAGCACCGATGGCACCACCGCGGCGATCTCCCGTCCTATAGGGCTGTCGCCCGCGGGACATCCGGCCTCCTCGTGGGGACGGCCCCGCGGCGACGTACGACGACGAAGTGCACGCCTGGTCCCGATGCTGCGCCACCGACGGCGTCGCCACCCACGCGGAGGCGGCGTCGTCGCACGTCCGGGGTCAGCGCGCGACCGGGCTCGCCTCGGCACCGCGCGCGAACGCCGCGGAGGCGTAGAGCAGCCACTGGTGGACGCCGGGGCCCGGATCGCCCGCGTGCAGCGACGCGGCGTCGCGCTCGTACGCCGACAGCGCGCTCGCGTAGCCGTCCGGCTCGGCGTCATGGCCGGCCTCCGGCACCACGAGCGAGGCGGGGTCGACGCCGCGCACCACCAGCACCAGCCGCTCGGCGGCCCGCGCCACGACGCGGTTGTGCGACGCGAAGGCGCCGGCGGTCGCGATCTCGGCGTGGACGAGCGCGGCCACGACCAGGCCCGGCACGTCGCCGGACGCCTGCACGGCCTGGGCCAGCCAGGTCAGCCGTCGCGCGCCCTCCGGCGTCGCCGGACGTCCCCGCTCGGGGTCGGGCAGCGTGCCGGTGGCGGCGAGCGCGTGCATCCGGGCGACGGCCTGCAGCGGCGCGGTGCGCCACGGCGCGGCCAGCCCCAGCAGCTCGGTCGACAGCAGCACGGCGCCGCGGGCGGTGGCGTCACCACCGCCGGCGCGCAGCGTCTCGTCGTCGCCCTCGGCGCCCTCGAGCCGCGCCGTGGCAACGGCGCCGCGCAGCAGCGACTCGGCGGTGTCCTCGGGCGTGCTGCGGCGCAGCCCCCGGTCGCGCAGCAGCGTGTCGATGCCGTCCCGCGTCGACACGAAGGCGGACGGGACGCCCTCGAGCGAGGCGGCGACGGCGAAGGCGGACGAGGAGGGGCTGGACACGCCCCGCAGCGTACCTGGGCGCGTCCCCGTGGCCGGTACCCTCGCAGGGTGAGCAGCTCGGGCGGACGCGTGGCGAACTGGCTGGTCGGCGACCAGCTGGCCTGCGTGCTGCACCTGGGCGACAGCTCGCTGGCCTACCGGCTGGCCGACCTCGGCCACGAGGTCACCATCTGCTCCCCCGACGCCCGCCACGTGCAGCACGAGCTCGTCGGCTACGTCCGGGCCGGCGGCGAGCGGCTCCCCTTCGTCCACGACGCGTTCGACGCCGTGGTCGTCCCCGACCTGCACGACGCCCCGGTGGCGCTGGCCGAGTACGCCCGCGTCCTGCGGCCGTCCGGCGTCGTCTCGACCGTCTCGCACGCCTACGACGACTCGATCCCGTGGCTGCGCCGGCTGCGCGAGATCGTCGGCGTCGCGCCGGGTCCCGTGCCGACCGCCGACACCCTGGCGGCGTCCGGCCTGTTCCACGAGGCCGAGACCGAGACGTTCGCAGCCTGGGAGAAGCTCGACCTGGCCGGCCTCATGGCGTTCGCCCGCGAGACCATGGACCGCAGCCGGGGCGAGGCCGCCCTCGCCGAGGTGCACACCCTGTTCCGCACCTACGCCGAGCACACCGGCTTCCTGCGCCTGCGGCACTCCACGACGGCGGTGCGCGCCCGCGTCGACAAGGCCGCCCTGCCCGAGCAGGCCCCGCCGCCGGACACCCTGCTGCTCGACTTCCGCTGAGCCCATGACCGAGGTGCTGCTCGCGCTCGGCGTGGCGCTCGTCCTCGTGCTCGCGCTGCTGCTGGTGCGCCGCCGGCTCGCCGTCCGCGGCCAGGCGCTGGGCTCGCCCGCCGACCGTGCGACCTACCAGACGCTGCACCGCGTCTCCCTCACCGCGCCGGCGCTGCGCTCGGGCCTGACCCGCGACAGCGCGCGCACCGCCCTGCCCCACCTGCGGGCCCTGCTCGGCACGCCGACGGTCGGCCTGGCCGGGTTGGACGGGCCGCTGGCCTGGGTCGGTCCCGAGACCCCGGAGGCCGTCCAGTCGCTCGTCGACGAGGCGCTCGCCACCGGCAGCACCCAGGCGGGGTCCGGCGCGGTCGTCGCGCCGCTGTCGGTGGACGACCGCGTCGTCGGCGCGCTCGTCGCGGCCGGCGAGGAGCGGGCCGGCGTCCTGCGCGCCACGACCGAGCTGGCCCGGTGGATGAGCGGGCAGCTCGAGCTGGCCGAGCTCGACCAGCAGCGCACCGCCCTCATGGCCGCCGAGCTGCGCGCGCTGCGGGCCCAGATCTCGCCGCACTTCGTCTACAACTCGCTCGCCGCGATCGCCTCGTTCGTCCGCACCGACCCCGAGCGGGCGCGTTCGCTGCTGCTCGAGTTCGCCGACTTCACCCGCTACTCGTTCCGCCGGCACGGCGACTTCACGACGCTCGCCGAGGAGCTGCGCTCGATCGAGCAGTACCTCGTGCTGGAGAAGGCCCGCTTCGGCGACCGGCTGCGCGTCGTCACCCGGGTCGCGCCGGAGGTGCTGAACGTGACGCTGCCGTTCCTGTGCGTCCAGCCGCTGGTCGAGAACGCCGTCCGGCACGGCCTGGCCGCCAAGCAGGGCACCGGCACCGTCACCGTCGAGGCGCTGGACGAAGGCGCCGAGTGCGTCATCACGATCGAGGACGACGGCGTGGGTGTCGAGGCCGAGACGGTCCGTCGGGCGCTCAGCGGCCAGACCGCCACCGACTCCGTGGGCCTGGGCAACGTGGACGAGCGGATGCGCACGGTCTACGGCAACGAGTACGGCATCGTCGTCGAGACCGCGCCCGGCCTGGGCACGAAGGTGACGATGCGCGTGCCGAAGTTCTCGCCGGCGGTCGAGCCCGGGGCCTGACACGCCCGGCGGCTGGGTCGCGCCGCGTATCCTTGCGCGGTGAAGTTCCTCAACGACCTGCAGCCGTCCCACGACCTGACGTACAACGACGTCTTCATGGTGCCGGCGCGCTCCGACGTCACCAGCCGCTTCGACGTCGACCTGTCCACCAGCGACGGCACGGGCACGACCCTGCCCCTCGTGGTGGCCAACATGACCGCGATCTCGGGCCGCCGCATGGCCGAGACGGTCGCCCGCCGCGGCGGCATCGCGATCATCCCCCAGGACATCCCGCTGGACGTCGTGCAGTCGACGGTCGAGCGCGTCAAGGCCTCGCACCCGGTGTACGAGACCCCCGTGACGATCGCGCCGTCCACCACCGTCGGCGAGGCCATGAGCCTGATCCCCAAGCGCGCGCACGGTGCCGCCGTGGTCGTCGAGGACGGCAAGGTGCTGGGCGTCGTCACCGAGCGCGACGGCGCCGAGGTCGACCGATTCACCCAGGTGCACGAGGTCATGAGCACCGACGTGCCGACGTTCGAGGCCGGCCGCGAGGCGCGCGACTACTTCGCCGACCTGACCGGCCGCCACCTCGAGCTCGCCCCGGTGCTCGACGGCGGCGTGCTGCAGGGTGTCGTGACCCGCAAGGGCGCGCTGCGCTCCACCATCTACACGCCCGCGGTCGACCCGCAGGGACGCCTCGTGGTGGGCGCCGCGGTCGGCATCAACGGCGACGTGCGGGCCAAGGCCGAGGCGCTCCTGGCCATGGGCGTGGACGTCCTCGTGGTCGACACCGCGCACGGCCACCAGGCCAAGATGCTCGAGGCGCTGCCGGTCGTCGTCGCCGCGCGCGACGCGCACGAGGCGGCCACCGGCCGCCGCATCCCGGTCGCCGCCGGCAACGTCGTCTCCGCCGCCGGCGCCCGCGACCTGGTCGAGGCCGGCGCCGACATCGTCAAGGTCGGCGTCGGGCCCGGTGCCATGTGCACCACCCGCATGATGACCGGCGTCGGACGTCCGCAGTTCTCGGCCGTGCTGGAGTGCGCGGCCGCCGCGCGCGAGCTCGGCGCCCACGTGTGGGCCGACGGCGGCGTGCGGTTCCCGCGCGACGTCGCCCTCGCGCTCGCCGCCGGCGCGGCCAGCGTCATGATCGGCTCCTGGTTCGCCGGCACGTACGAGAGCCCCGGCGACCTGCTCGTCGGCGCCGACGGACGCGCCTACAAGGAGTCGTTCGGCATGGCCTCGGCCCGCGCCGTCTCCAACCGCACCAAGGACGCCGCCGGCTTCGACCGCGCCCGCATGGCTCTGTTCGAGGAGGGCATCAGCTCCTCGCGGATGTTCCTGGACCCCGAGCGTCCCGGCGTCGAGGACCTGCTGGACGGCATCACCGCCGGCGTCCGCTCGAGCTTCACCTACGCCGGGTCGCGCAGCATCGCGGAGTTCCACGACCGTGCCGTCGTCGGCCTGCAGAGCAGCGCCGGCTACGACGAGGGCCGTCCGCTGCACGTGTCCTGGTGACGACACGCCGGGCCGGCCTCCCGGTTCTGTCGGTGGTCGTTCCTACGGTGGAGACATGAACGACATCCGCATCGGCCTGGTCCTGGTCTGCGAGGACTGCGGCTTCGACGTCGAGCTCCCCGACGAGCTGACCGGCACCGTCACGTGCACCGCGTGCGGCGTGGCCGCGTGGGTCGACCTGCCCTACGCCGAGCCCGCCGAGGCGCTCAGCGCCTGACGTCGTCGAGGGCGGTGCCGGTCGAAGCGTCCGGTGGCTGAGCGCGTCGAAGCCTCAGGAGCGAGCCTGCTCAGCGGTCCGCGTGGGCGCGGACGCCGGCCAGCAGCAGGTCCAGGCCTTGCTCGAAGCTCGTGCCGTCGGCCGCGTCGCCGGCGTCCGGCTCGTCGCCGATCGCCCCGGCGCTCGCCGCCTGCAGGTGGGTCTGCTCGTCCAGCACGTGGCCGAACACGAAGTGCAGCATCGTGCGGGCGGCGGCCCGGGCGAACCGGTCCTCGAGCCCGGCGCCGCGCAGCGCGGCCGTCAGCCGCTCCCCGGGCTCGTGCGGCCCCAGGCCGTAGGCGTGCACCGTCGCCACCACCTCGGCCCCGTCGCGCCACGCGAGCATCGCGTCGCGCAGGGCCCGGCACTCGGCCCGCACGGCCGCCTCGCCCACCGCTGCGTCCGGTCGCGGCCCACGGCCCACGATCTCGTCGGCGACGGCGGCGAGCAGCTCCTGCTTGCTGGCCACGTGGTGGTAGAGCGCGCTCGGCCGCACGTCCAGCTCGGCGGCCAGCCGGCGCATCGAAAGGTCGCCGAGCCCGTGCTCGTCGAGCACCCGCAGGGCGGCGGCGACGACGTCGGTGCGGTGATGCATCGGGCTCCTTCGTTGACAGCGGACGAGCCCCACCCTAACCTGAACGCCGTTCACCTGAACGCCGTTCAGGTGCGTGTCCGCCCGTCAGGAGCACCATGAGCACCGTGTCCGCCCGCCGCCGCACCAGCAGCACGACCGACCTCGCCCTGGTCGCCACCTTCGCCGCCCTGATCGCCGTCTGCGCGATCCTGCCGGCGATCAACGGCGTCGCCAACGTGCCCTTCACCCTGCAGATGTTCGGCGTCTTCCTGGCCGGCTCGGCGCTCGGGGCGCGCCGCGGCTTCCTGGCCGTCGTGCTCTACCTCGTCGTCGGCACGGCCGGCCTGCCGGTGTTCACCCAGGGCCACGCCGGCCCGGCGGTGTGGGCGGGCGCGACCGGCGGCTACCTGCTCGCCTTCCCGCTCGCCGCGGCGCTGGTCGGCGCGGTCTCCTCGCGGATGGCCCACCGGTCGCCGGCCACGTTCGTCGTCGCCGTGTCGGTCGCCGCCGCGGTCGCCACGGTCGCGGTGGTCGGCACCCTCGGCACGCTCGGGATGATGCGGGCGTTGGACGTCTCCGCGTCCGTCGCCTGGGGCTTCGCGACGCCGTTCTTCGTCGCCGACGTCGCCAAGGGCGTGCTGGCCGCCGTCGTGGCCGCGTCGGTGCTGCGCGCCTTCCCGCAGCTGGCCCGGCGCTGACGCGTACCGTACGGACGTGATCGAGCTCGACCAGGCCGCCGTCACCGTCGACACGTCCGACGGCCCGCTCGTCGTCCTCGAGCCGACGTCCCTGACGCTGGACGAGCCGCGGGTCGCCGTCGTCGGCGCCAACGGCTCGGGCAAGTCGACGCTCGCCCGGCTGCTCAACGGGCTCGTCGAGCCGACCTCCGGGCACGTCCACGTCGGCGGCCTCGACACCGTCGACGACGGGCCCGCCGTGCGCCGCCGGGTCGGGTTCGTGTTCACCAACCCCGACGCCCAGCTCGTCATGCCCACCTGCCTGGAGGACGTCGCCCTGTCGCTGCGCCGCACGGTGCGCGACAAGACCGAGCGCCGGGCCCGCGCGCTGGAGGTGCTGGCGTCCGTCGGGCTCGAAGGGAAGGCCGACACCAGCGTCCACGCCCTGTCCGGCGGCCAGAAGCAGATGCTGGCGCTGGCCGGCGTGCTGGCGACCGATCCGGACGTGCTGGTCGCGGACGAGCCGACGACGCTGCTCGACCTGCGCAACACCCGGCTCGTGGCCGACCGGCTGCTCTCGCTGCGCCAGCAGCTCGTGCTCGTCACCCACGACCTCGAGCTCGCCGCCCGCTGCGACCGCGCCCTCGTCGTCGACGCCGCCCGCGTCGTCTTCGACGGTGCGCCGGACGCGGCCGTCGCGCACTACCGCGACCTCGTGACGCGATGAGCGGCGACCTGCTCGGCGCCTACCGGCCCGGGACGTCGGTGCTGCACCGGATCCCGGCCGGGCCGAAGCTCGGCCTGCTCGCCCTGTACGGCGGGCTGGCGGTGTGGCTGACCGGGCCGGTCAGCGCCCTCGTGCTGCTCGGCGTCTCTGTCGCGCTCACGCTCGTGGCCGGCATGCCGTGGCGGCGAACGCTGCGCCAGGTGCGCGGCCTGCTCGTCCTCGCCGTGGTCGTCGGCGCCTTCCAGACCTGGCAGCGCGGCTGGCCGGTGGCCGTCCACGTGGTCGGCGACCTCCTGGCGCTCGTGCTGGCCGCCCTGGTGTTCACCGCCACGACGCCGGTCGACGAGGTGCTCACGGCGGTCGAGCGCGGGCTGCGCCCGTTCCGCCGGCTCGGCGTCCGGCCCGAGCGGGTCGCCCTGGCCTTCTCGCTCGTGCTGCGGGCGATCCCGGGCATCCTCGAGACCGCCCGCGAGACCCGCGCCGCCGCGAAGGCGCGCGGGCTCGAGCGCAGCCCGCGCGCCCTGCTCGTCCCACTCGCCGTCCGCACGGTGGGGCGGGCCTACGAGACCGGTGACGCCCTGGCCGCCCGCGGGCTCGGCGACGACTGAGACCCACCCAGGAGACCGGTCCCGGACGCACGAGGGCCCCGCGACCGGGTCGGTCGCGGGGCCCTGCGGCGTGCGGGCGGGCGTCAGGCCAGCGTCGCGAGCGCCTCGTTCAGCGTCGTCGACGGACGCATGACGGCGTCGGCCTTGGCCGGGTCGGGCTGGAAGTAGCCACCGATCTCGGCCGGGCTGCCCTGGACGCCGACCAGCTCGGACACGATCGCGTCCTCCGAGGCGGCCAGCTTCTCGGCCAGCGGGCCGAAGGTCGCGGCCAGCTCGGCGTCCTTCGTCTGCTTGGCCAGCGCCTGGGCCCAGTACAGCGCCAGGTAGAAGTGGCTGCCGCGGTTGTCGATCGTGCCCAGCTTGCGGCCCGGCGACTTGTTCTCGTCCAGGAAGGTGCCGGTCGCGGCGTCCAGCGTGTCCGCGAGCACCTGCGCACGGTCGTTGCCGGTCGTCGTGGCCAGGTGCTCGAAGCTGACGGCCAGGGCCAGGAACTCGCCCAGGCTGTCCCAGCGCAGGTAATTCTCCTTCACCAGCTGCTGGACGTGCTTGGGGGCCGAGCCGCCGGCGCCGGTCTCGAACAGGCCGCCGCCGTTGATCAGCGGCACGACCGACAGCATCTTGGCCGACGTGCCGAGCTCGAGGATCGGGAACAGGTCGGTCAGGTAGTCGCGCAGCACGTTGCCGGTGACCGAGATGGTGTTCTCGCCGCGGCGGATGCGCTCGATGCTCAGCTTGGTGGCCTCGACCGGGCTGAGGACGCGGATGTCCAGGCCCTCGGTGTCGTGCTCGGGCAGGTAGGCGTTCACCTTGGCGATGAGGTTGGCGTCGTGGGCGCGGTTCTCGTCGAGCCAGAACACGACCGGGTCGCCGGTGGCGCGGCCGCGGCTGACGGCCAGCTTGACCCAGTCGCGGATCGGGACATCCTTGGTCTGGCAGGCGCGCCAGATGTCGCCGCGCTTCACCTCGTGCTCGGTGAGCGTCTCGCCCGCGGCGTTCACGATGCGCACGACGCCGTCGGACTCGATCTCGAACGTCTTGTCGTGCGAGCCGTACTCCTCGGCCTTCTGCGCCATGAGGCCGACGTTCGGGACGGTGCCCATCGTGGCCGGGTCGTACGCGCCGTTGGCCTTGCAGTCGTCGATGACGGCCTGGTAGACGCCGGCGTAGGAGCTGTCGGGGATGACCGCGAGGGTGTCCTGCTGCTCGCCCTGGGCGTTCCACATCTGGCCCGAGGTCCGGATCATGGCCGGCATCGAGGCGTCGACGATGACGTCGCTGGGGACGTGCAGGTTGGTGATGCCCTTGTCGGAGTCGACCATCGCCAGGGCCGGGCCCTCGCTCAGGCCGCGCTCGAAGGCGGCCTTGACGTCGGCGCCGTTGGGCAGCGCGTCCAGACCCTTGAGGATGCCGCCGAGGCCGTCGTTCGGGCTCAGGCCCGCGGCCTTGAGGTCGTCGCCGTAGGCCTCGAAGACCTGCGGGAAGTACGCGCGCACCGCGTGGCCGAAGATGATCGGGTCGGACACCTTCATCATCGTGGCCTTGAGGTGGACCGAGAGCAGGACGCCGGCCTCCTGGGCCGCCTTCACCTGCTCGGCCAGGAAGGCGTTGAGCGCGGCGGCGTCCATGCGGGTGGCGTCGACGACCTCGCCCTCGAGCACCGTCAGGCCGTCCTTGAGCACCGTGGTGGTGCCGTCGGCGGCGACGTGCTCGATCCGCAGGGTGTCGTCGGCGGGCAGGACGACCGACTGCTCGTTGGCGGCGAAGTCGTCGTGGCCCATGGTCGCGACGCGCGTCTTGCTGTCGGCGCTCCAGGCGCCCATCGAGTGCGGGTGCTTGCGTGCGTAGCTCTTGACCGAGGCGGGCGCGCGGCGGTCGGAGTTGCCCTCGCGCAGGACCGGGTTCACGGCCGAGCCCTTGACCTTGTCGTAGCGGGCGCGGACGTCGCGCTCCTCGTCGGTCTGCGGGTCCTCGGGGTACGCCGGCAGGTCGTAGCCCTGCGACTGCAGCTCGGCGATGGCCGCCTTGAGCTGGGGCACGGACGCCGAGATGTTCGGCAGCTTGATGATGTTCGCCTCGGGCCGCTTGGCCAGCTCGCCCAGCTCGGCGAGCGCGTCGTCGATGCGCTGCTCGGCGGTCAGGCGCTCGGGGAACTGGGAGATGATGCGGCCGGCGAGCGAGATGTCGCGGGTCTCGACGTCCACACCGGCCTGCGAGGCGTACGCCTTGATGATCGGCAGGAAGGAGTACGTCGCCAGCGCAGGCGCCTCGTCGGTGTGCGTGTAGATGATCGTCGAGTCGGTCACGGGTGCTCCGTTTCGTCGGGTGCAGGACCACAAGATTGTTTGACGTCAAGATAATCTCACGCGCTCGACGTCGCGACCGACGCTACCCCGCCAGGTCGGCCCCGACACCCCCGGGACGTGACCGCGATCACCTAGGATCGCGCCATGGCCGACGGACTGCGCACCCTCGTCGTCGACGACGAGCGGCCGGTGCTGGACGAGCTGGTGTGGCTGCTCGAGCGCGACCCGCGCATCGGCGAGATCCGCGCCGTCCAGTCCGGCGTGGACGCGCTGCGGCTGCTCGAGCCCGGCGGCGTCGACCTGGTCTTCCTCGACATCGCGATGCCCGGGCTCAGCGGCCTGGAGCTGGCGCGCCTGCTGGGCCGGTTCGCCGAGCGTCCCCGCATCGTCTTCGTCACCGCCCACGAGGAGCACGCCGTCGACGCGTTCGAGCTCGGCGTCGTCGACTACCTGCTCAAGCCGGTGCGCGAGGAGCGGCTGGCCGAGAGCGTCCGGCGGGCCACCGAGTCCGCCGCGGCGCCCGACGAGGACGACCCGACGATCGCGGTCGAGCTCGCCGGCGTCACCCGGTTCGTCCGCCGCTCGAGCGTCGCCTACGTCGAGGCGCACGGCGACTACGTCCGGCTGCACACCACCGACGGCGCCGACCACCTGGTGCGCGTCCCGCTCACGGCGCTGGCCGAGCAGTGGGCCGAGGCCGGGTTCGTCCGCGTCCACCGCAGCCACCTGGTCGCGCTGCGGCACGTCGCCGAGCTGCGCCAGCGCGACGGACGCACGTCGGTGGTCGTCGACACCGGGGCCCGGACGACCGAGATCGGCGTGGCCCGGCGGCACACCCGGGCGCTGCGCGAGCTGGTGGCGGGACGCGGGCGGTGAGCGAGGAGCCGCGCGAGCGGGTGCGCGTCACCAACCCGCTCACCGTCGCGGCGCCGCACGTGCGCCGGCCCGTGCGCGACGAGCTGGACGAGCTGTCGGGCGTGGGCGACGCGTACGTCCGCGCGCTCGTCCGCTCCCAGCTGCGGCTCACCGGCGTCGTCGTGCTGGCGCTCGCCGTCACCCTCGGGTCGCTGCCGGTCGTGCTGCGGGTCGCCGACGGCGTGGTCGACGGCGAGGTGCTCGGGCTGCCGCTGGCCTGGCTGGCCCTCGGCGTCGGCGTGTACCCCTGGCTGTTCGTGCTGGGCTGGCTGTACGTGCGCCAGACCGACCGGCTCGAGCGCGACTTCGCCGCGCTCGTCGAGCAGCCGTGAACCCGACCTACGCCGCCGTGGCGGTCACCCTGGTCTCGCTGGCGACCATCGGCATCGGCGCGTTCGGGCTGCGCATCAGTCGCACCACGAGCGACTTCTACGTCGCGTCCCGGTCGGTCAGCCCGTGGTGGAACAGCTCGGCGATCGGTGGCGAGTACCTGTCGGCCGCGTCGTTCCTGGGCGTCGCCGGGCTCGTGCTCGCCTACGGCGCCGACATGCTCTGGTACCCGATCGGCTGGACGGCCGGCTACCTGCTGCTGCTCGTGCTGGTGGCCGCGCCGCTGCGCCGCTCGGGGGCGTACACGATCCCCGACTTCGCCCAGGTACGGCTGCAGTCCGTCGCCGTCCGCCGGGTGGCGACGGTGCTCGTCGTCGGGGTGGGGTGGCTCTACCTGATGCCCCAGTTCCAGGGCGCCGGCCTGACCCTGCGCACCGTCGCCGACTCCCCCGGCTGGCTGGGCAGCGTGCTGGTGGCCGCCATCGTCGTGGTCAACGTCGTCTCCGGCGGCATGCGGTCGATCACCTTCGTGCAGGCCTTCCAGTACTGGCTCAAGCTGACCGCGCTGCTCGTCCCGCTGATCTTCCTCGTCGCGGCCTGGCGCGGCGACGGCGCGCCGTCGCCCGTCGACGCCGGCGACTGGGTCGGCCCGCTCGGTGACGGACCGCAGGGGCTCTACAGCACCTACGCCGTCATGGCCGCGACGTTCCTGGGCACGATGGGCCTGCCCCACGTCGTCGTGCGGTTCTACACGAACCGCGACGGCCGCGCCGCGCGCCGCACGACGCTGGTCGTGCTGGTGCTGCTCGGCGCGTTCTACCTGCTGCCGCCGGTGTACGGGCTGCTCGGCCGGGTCTACGCCGGCGACCTCGTGGCGTCCGGCCACGCCGACAGCGTGGTGCTCGAGCTGCCCGGACGTGTGCTGGGCGGCACGGCCGGCGACCTGCTGGGCGCGCTCGTCACCGCCGGCGCCTTCGCGGCGTTCCTGTCGACGTCCTCGGGCCTGACGATGTCGGTGGCCGGCGTGGTGGGCCAGAGCCTGGCCGCGACGACCCGGCTGTCGTCCATCGCCGCGCTGCGCGTGGCCGCGGTCGTGTGCGTGCTCGTGCCGCTCGTGCTGTCGTTCCTCACCGACGAGATCGCGGTGGCCAGCTCGGTGACGTTCGCGTTCGGGCTCGCCGCAGCCACGTTCTGCCCGTTGCTGGTGCTCGGCATCTGGTGGCGGGGACTCACCGCCGCCGGAGCCGTCGCGGGGCTCGTCGGGGGTGGCCTCGCCGCGGGGACCGCCGTGCTGCTGACGATCGTCTGGAGCCCGGACGGCTGGACCGGGACGCTCCTCGCCCAGCCCGCCGCCTGGGCCGTGCCGCTCGGCTTCGCGCTCATGGTCGGCGTCTCGCTGGCCACGGCGCGGCGCGTCCCGGCCACCGTGGCGCGCACCATGGCCCGCCTGCACACGCCCGAGGAGCTGCTGCGACGCTGACCGCTCGTCGCGCCAGGACGACCGCTCGTCGCGGCCGCGCGACCGCCGGGCGACCCGTCACCGGGGTTGACCGCACGCCCTGGCGTGTGACCTGGCACACACCTGCGCGCGTCCCTACCGTCGGCTCAGCACCGTCCCAACGACCCGAAAGGGGTGCGCTGTGGCCGAGAAGATCTCGCCAGCGGTCCACGCCGAGTACGAACGCATCCATGCCTCGGCCGACTTCCACCGGCTGCGGTCCACCTACCGCCGCTTCGTCGTGCCGACCACGATCGCCTTCATGGTCTGGTACCTGGCCTACGTGCTGGCCTCCAACTGGGCGCCCGACCTCATGGGCACCAAGGTCGTCGGCAACATCAACGTCGCCCTCGTCTGGGGGCTGCTGCAGTTCGTCACGACGTTCGGCATCGCCTGGGCGTACGCCCGCTACTCGGCCAAGAACATGGACCCCATCGCCGACGACCTGCGCGGCCAGTACGAGCGTGAGGTGGAGCGATGAGCACCCGAGACGTCCTGCTCGCCGCGAGCGAGGAGAGCAACCAGGCCCTCACCGCGACGCTGTTCATCCTGGTCGTGCTGCTGACCGTCGGCATCACGTTCTGGGCCAGCCGCAACACCAAGACCGCCGCCGACTACTACGCCGGCGGACGCTCGTTCAGCGGCGTCCAGAACGGCTTCGCCATCGGCGGCGACTACATGTCGGCCGCCTCGTTCCTGGGCATCTCCGGCGCGATCGCGCTGTCCGGCTACGACGGCTTCCTGTACTCGATCGGCTTCCTGGTCGCCTGGCTCGTCGCCCTGCTGCTCGTCGCCGAGCTGCTGCGCAACTCCGGCCGGTTCACCATGGCCGACCAGCTCGCGTACCGCATGGAGCAGCGCCCGATCCGCACCGCGGCGGCGACCTCCACGATCGTGGTCTCGATCTTCTACCTGCTCGCCCAGATGGTCGGCGCCGGCGCGCTCGTCGCGCTGCTGCTGGACGTCAACAGCGACGCGGCCAAGAACCTGACCATCGTCGCGGTCGGCATCCTGATGATCTTCTACGTCGTCTTCGGCGGCATGAAGGGCACGACCTGGGTGCAGATCGTCAAGGCCGTGCTGCTGATGTTCGGCACCCTGCTCATCTCGATCCTGGTGCTGGCCAAGTTCGGCTTCAACCTGTCGGACCTGCTGGGCACCGCGGCCGAGAACAGCGGCCAGGGCAAGGCCTTCCTGGAGCCGGGGCTCAAGTACGGCGCGACCACGACGAGCAAGATCGACTTCGTCTCGCTCGGCATCGCGCTCGTCCTGGGCACCGCGGGCCTGCCGCACATCC
The DNA here is from genome assembly GCF_000312105.1 of Aeromicrobium massiliense JC14. Lineage (GTDB taxonomy): Bacteria > Actinomycetota > Actinomycetes > Propionibacteriales > Nocardioidaceae > Aeromicrobium > Aeromicrobium massiliense. The sequence continues at coordinate 1,043,416 of NZ_HE978636.1, read as the reverse complement.
TGGTGCGCTTCTACACCGTCCCGACCGCCAAGCAGGCGCGTCAGTCGGTGCTGTGGGCGATCGGCATCATCGGCACCTTCTACCTGCTGACCCTGGTGCTGGGCTTCGGCGCCGCGGCGCTGGTGAAGGGCGACGCGAAGGACCGCATCGTCGAGTCCGGCGGCAACCTGGCCTCGCCGCTGCTGGCCGAGGCGGTCGGCGGTGGTGCCGGCACGACCGGCGGCGCGGTGCTGCTGGCCCTGATCTCGGCGGTCGCGTTCGCGACCATCCTCGCCGTGGTCGCCGGCCTGACGCTCACGTCGGCGTCCTCCGTGGCGCACGACCTGTACGCCAACGTCTGGAAGAAGGGCGAGGTGAGCGGCAAGGACGAGGTGCGCGTCGCGCGCATCGCCGCCTTCGTCATCGGCGGCGTCGCGATCGCGCTGGCCATCCCCGGCCAGAGCCTGAACGTGGCCTTCCTCGTCGCCCTGGCCTTCGCGGTCGCGGCGTCGGCGAACCTGCCGGCCCTGCTCTACAACCTGTTCTGGAAGCGGTTCAACACCCGCGGCGCGGTGTGGAGCATCTACGGCGGCCTCATCTCCGCCGTCGGCCTGGTGATCTTCTCGCCGGTCGTCTCGGGCAAGGGCCTGGACGCCAACGGCAAGAACCTGTCGCTGCTCCCCGAGAGCGTCGACATCAGCTGGTTCCCGCTGGAGAACCCCGGCATCGTGTCGATCCCGCTCGGGTTCTTCCTGGGCTGGCTGGGCACGGTGACGACCAAGAGCCGCGTGTCCGAGGAGCGCTTCGCCGAGCTCGAGGTCCGCTCCCTCACCGGCGCCGGCGCCGAGAAGTAGTCCGTCCGACCCCGGGTGTGTGGTGCGCCACAATGGGTGGCGCACCACACACCCCCTTTCTTGAGGAGACACCGTGAGCGCTGAAGGCCTCAGCAACCTCCTGCACGAGAACCGCCGCTTCGAGCCGCCCGCCGAGCTGGCCGCGAACGCGAACCTGACCGCCGAGGCGTACGACCGGGCGGCCGAGGACCGGCTCGGCTTCTGGGCCGAGCAGGCGCAGCGACTGGACTGGGAGACCCCCTTCGAGGAGGTCCTGGACTGGTCGAACCCGCCGTTCGCGAAGTGGTTCGTGGGCGGACGCCTCAACGCCGCCTACAACTGCGTCGACCGCCACGTCGAGGCCGGCAACGGCGACAAGGTCGCGATCCACTGGGTCGGCGAGCCGGCCGACGACACCCGCACGATCACCTACAGCGACCTCAAGGACGAGGTCAGCCGCGCCGCCAACGCGCTCACCGAGCTCGGCGTGAGCGCCGGCGACCGCGTGGCCATCTACATGCCGATGATCCCCGAAGCCGTCGTCGCGATGCTCGCCTGCGCGCGCCTGGGCGCCCCGCACACCGTCGTCTTCGGCGGCTTCTCCGCGGACGCCCTCGCGAGCCGCATCGAGGACTGCCAGGCCAAGGTCGTCATCACCGCCGACGGCGGCTACCGCCGCGGCGCGCCGAGCGCCCTGAAGCCGGCCGTCGACGAGGCGGCCTCGCGCACGTCCGTCGTCGAGCACGTGCTCGTCGTGCGCCGCACCGGGCAGGACGTCGACTGGTCCGAGGGCCGCGACGTCTGGTGGCACGAGGCGGTCGGCTCGGCGTCGCCGGACCACACGCCCGAGGCGTTCGACAGCGAGCACCCGCTCTACGTCATGTACACGTCCGGCACGACGGGCAAGCCGAAGGGCATCCTGCACACCACGGCGGGCTACCTGGTGCAGTCGGCGTACTCGTTCTGGGGCGTCTTCGACCTCAAGGACGACGACGTCTACTGGTGCACCGCCGACATCGGCTGGGTCACCGGGCACTCCTACATCGTCTACGGCCCGCTCGCCTGCGGTGCCACGCAGGTCATGTACGAGGGCACGCCCGACACCCCGCACAAGGGCCGCTGGTGGGAGATCATCCAGCAGCACGGCGTCACGAAGTTCTACACGGCGCCCACGGCGATCCGCACCTGCATGAAGTGGGGCGAGCAGATCCCGGCCGAGTTCGACCTGTCGAGCCTGCGCGTCCTGGGCTCGGTCGGCGAGTCGATCAACCCCGAGGCGTACGTCTGGTACCGCGAGAACATCGGCGGCGGACGCACCCCGATCGTCGACACCTGGTGGCAGACCGAGACCGGTGCGCACATGATCACGCCGCTGCCCGGCGTCACCGCGGCCAAGCCCGGCTCGGCCATGCGAGCCATCCCCGGCATCAGCGCCGAGGTGGTCGACGACGCCGGCAACCCGGTCGGCAACGGCGAGGGCGGCTACCTCGTGCTCACCGAGCCGTGGCCCTCGATGCTGCGGACGATCTGGGGCGACGACCAGCGGTTCAAGGACACCTACTGGTCGCGCTTCCCGGGGGCCTACTTCGCCGGTGACGGCGCCAAGAAGGACGAGGACGGCGACATCTGGCTGCTCGGCCGCGTCGACGACGTCATGAACGTCTCGGGCCACCGCCTGTCGACCACCGAGATCGAGTCCGCGCTGGTCTCGCACCCGAAGGTCGCCGAGGCGGCCGTCGTGGGCGCGGCCGACGACACGACCGGCCAGGCCGTCGTCGCCTTCGTCATCCTGCGCGAGTCGGCGCTCGTCGACGGCCAGGAGGCCGACGAGTCGGTCATCACCGACCTGCGCAACCACGTGGCCAAGGAGATCGGCCCGATCGCCAAGCCGCGGCAGATCCTGGTCGTGGCCGAGCTGCCCAAGACCCGCTCGGGCAAGATCATGCGCCGGCTGCTGCGCGACGTGGCCGAGAACCGCGAGGTCGGCGACGCCACGACGCTGGCCGACAGCTCGGTCATGTCGCTGATCAGCGAGGGGATGAAGTCGGCCAAGAGCGACGACTGACGCTCAGCCGGCGGACAGGCGGGGTTCAGCCGCCGGACAGACGGGGCGGGCACGATCGGGGCATGAGCCTGCTCGATCGTGCCCGCCCCGCTCACGTCCGGCTCGGGACCGATGTCGTCGCCGCCGTCGTCCTGCTGGGCGCCGGCACGCTGGGCGCGGTCGTCCACTGGGCGCTGACGGCCGCGTCCTGACGCCCTGCGGGGTCGGCTCGGGCTGTGTAGGCTCGCCGCCATGAGCGTGACCGAGCAGCAGCCGCAGCCCACGGACGAGCCCACGATCGGGCGTCTGGTCGCCGACGCCAGCCGCGACATCTCCAGCCTCGTGCAGGCCGAGATCCAGCTGGCCAAGAGCGAGCTGAGGGTCAGCGCGAAGGCCGCCGGCCTGGGCACCGGGCTGCTGGCCGCGAGCGCGTTCCTCGGCCTGCTCATCATCGTGCTCGCCTCGATCGCCGCGGCCTACTTCCTCACGATGACCGGCCTCCACCCGGCGTGGTGCTTCCTCATCGTCACCGGGTTCTACCTGCTGCTGATGCTGCTGCTCGTGTTCATCGGCATCCGCAAGCTCAAGAAGATCAAGGCACCCGAGAAGACCATCGCCACGGCCAAGGAGATCCCGGCCGCGCTCAAGGGCCAGACCCGCCCGACCCGCTAGTCAGACCCGGCGGCGCAGCACGACGCCGACGACCACGGCGGCCAGGCCGGCCCCGGCGACCACCAGCAGCCAGTCGTTGAAAGACGCCGTCGCCCGGGTCACCAGCGCGTCCTGCACCGCCCGAGCCAGCGGCTCGGCCGCGTCGCCACGCTCCCGCAGCAGGCGACCGGCCCCGCGCACGGCGAGCCACAGCACCCCCGCAACCGCGAGCGCGCCCACGCCGAGCCGGGCCAGGGCCGCGCCCCGGCGCCGCGCGAGCGCCAGGCGCACGACCACGGCGGCGGCCAGCACGACCCAGGCCACCCGCGCATAGTCGGGCGCCGCGCGCACCAGGTCGATCTGCTCGCCCACCTGCTCGCTGGTGATCGGGACGACGACCGTCTCGGGCGCCGGCACGGTGACGGGCAGCTGCCCGGACGCCCGGTCGACGACGTAGCGCGCGAGCGGGCCCAGGTCGACCGCGAGGCGCAGCGACTGGCCCTGGTCCGGGGCGGCCGCGTCCGGGTCCCCGAGCGTCGCCTCGTGCGAGCGGCGCAGCGTGTCCTCCCAGGCCGTGCGGAACTGCGGGTCGTCCACCACCGAGCCAGCCGCCCGGGACAGGACGTCCGCGACGACCGGTCCGAGCGTCGCCGAGAGCGCGAGCCGCGCGGTGACCTGCTCGGAGATGACCCGCGCGAGCTCGTCCTCGACCTCCGGCTCGGTCACGAGCGGCCCGGCCAGCTCGGTGAAGCCGTCGGCGTCGGTGACGTGCGTGGCCACCCACTGGGCGGGCACGGCCACGAGCAGCGCGATCAGGGCGACCAGCCCCGCGAGGGCGCCAAGGAATCGACTCATCAGGTGCATCCTCCCGTGCCGACCGGCTGGGACGAGCGCAGGCCGAGCGTCGCGTCGGCGGCGACCTGCTCGGCGGTGACGACGTACCCGGTCGAGGAGTCCGAGACCGAGGCCGCGAACACCACCCCGTAGACGTCGCCGTCGGCGGACACCAGCGGGCCGCCGGAGTTGCCCGATCGGACGAGGCTGCGGATCGCGAACGCCTCACGCACCGCCTGGCCGCCGCCGTAGATGTCGGGGCTGCGCAGCTCCTGCTTGCTGCGGATGCGCGCTGCCCGGGCGTCGAACGGGCCGTTCTCGGGGTAGCCGAGAACGGCCGCCTCGTCACCGGCCCTGCCGCCCTGGTCGAACGCGAGCGGACGCAGGCCGAGACCGTCGACGGCGAGCACGGCCACGTCGAGCGACGGGTCGAACAGCACCACGTCGGCCCGCAGGCGGCGCTCGTCCACCACGACCGTGGGGTTCTCGACACCGGCGACGACGTGCGCGTTCGTCATGACCCGGTCGCGCGCGTAGGCGAACCCCGAGCCCTCGATGCCGCGCTCGCACACCGCCTGGCCGACGATCTTGACGACCGACTCGCGGGCCGCGACGACGCCGGCCGACTCGAGCGTGGCGGCGTCCGGGGGCTCGACGTCCTCGATGCGCTCGGGCTGGAACGGCTCGATGTAGCGCGGGAACAGGTTGGTGTCGATGACCTCGTCGAAGGATCGCAGCACCTCCTGGGCCCGGTCGGGCATGACCCCGTCGACCGCGCGCAGGACGCTGGAGTCGCGGACGGCCTTCGACAGCACCGGGATCTGCGAGCCGCTCACGGCGTACCCCAGGCCCCAGGCGACGACGAGCACCGCGGCCATCGCCAGCAGCGAGCCGCCGATCGAGTCCAGCGACCGCAGCGGCCGCCACGTCACGGCGTCGCGCACGGAGCCGCCGACGTACGAGCCGGCGGCCTGGCCCAGCACGGCGCAGACCAGCACCACCACCAGCGCCAGCACGGACGTGGCCACGCTCGGGCTGCGTCCGCCGAGCAGGACCGGGACGACCGCGATGCCCAGCAGACCACCGGACAGCAGCCCCACGGTCGAGACCGCGTTCGTCACGAAGCCCTGCACGAACCCGGAGATGGCGTACGCCACCAGCACGAGGAGCAGGACGACGTCGAGGCCGCTCATCGCGGCTCCGGCAGCGGGCGGGTGCGGGACTCGTCCCACGGACGTTCCAGGCCCGCGACGCGCAGCAGCCGGGCCAGGACGCCGGCGGTGAAGCCCCACAGCGGGACCGACGTGCCGACGTCGAAGGCCGGGCCGCGCCAGCCGCCGCGCACGACGCTGAACCGGTGCTCGGGGTCGAGCAGGCGGTCGAGCGGGACGCGCAGCACCTGCGCGACCTCGGCCTCGTCGACCACGTGCAGCCCGTCGAGGTGGTCGCGCGTCGCGAGCACGGGGGTCACCGCGAAGTTGCTGTACGACAGCCACAGGGTGGGCAGCCGGCCGAGGACGGTCACGCCGTCGGGCGCCAGTCCGACCTCCTCGTGGGCCTCGCGCAGCGCGGTGGCGGTCGGCCCGTCGTCCTCGGGGTCCTGCGCCCCGCCGGGGAAGGAGATCTGGCCGGCGTGCTGGCGCAGCGTCGCCGCGCGCTCGGTCAGCAGCACCGACGGCTCGCCGTCGTGCTCGGCCAGGAGGATGAGCACCGCGGACGGCCGCGCGTCCGGCGGCGGTGCGGGCAGGCTCGGCGCCAGCGTGCCGGCCGAGACGTCACCCGCCGCGTCGACGATCGGCTTCAGCCAGGTCGGCAGCTCGCTGCGCTCAGTCACGGTTCGCTCGCTGCGCTCGCTCACGGGCGGACCTCCGTGAAGATCGCACGGTACGGAGGACCGCCCGTGCCGATGGTCACGGTTCGCTCGCTGCGCTCGCTCACGGCTTCACTCCCAGGTGCTCGTCGATCGCCGCGAGCAGGTCCTGCTCGGAGTCGTAGGCGGTGCGCTCGGTGGCGACGACCGTGCCGTCGGCGTCGACGAACACGGTCTGCGGCAGGCCGATCACGCCGAGCTCCTTGCGGACGTCCTCGTCGGGGTCCGCGACGAGCGGGTAGGTGACGCCGGACCGGTCGGCCAGCTCGAGCGCGGCGGCCGGGTCCGGGTCGGCGTAGTCGACGCCGAGGAACCCGACGCGGTCGCCCAGTGCCGTGTGCGCGGCCTGCAGCACCGGCAGCTCCTCGCGGCACGGCGCGCACCAGCTGGCCCACAGGTTCACCACGTGCGGACGCCCGCGCAGGCCGGCCAGGCGCACGTCGTCACCGCCCCCCAGGCAGGCCAGCGTGACGTCGGGCAGCCCGTCGCCGGCGACGGGATCGTCGGTCGTGTCCGGGCACGGCTCGATGCCGGCCGCGTCGCGCGCGGCGGCGAGCTCGGGCGAGTCGACGTCGCCGTCGGCCGCGGGACGCTCCGCGGCGAAGGTGGGCGACTCGCGCCCGTCCTCGCCGCCCGAGCAGCCCGACAGCACCAGGACGCCGCCGAGCAGCGCCACGAGGACCGCCCTCATGCGCGGCCCTGCGTGGTCACGAGCTTCTCGGCCTCGACCGGGTCGGTCGGGCCGAGCCCGAACGACGGGCACCAGCGGGCCACGGGGCACGCGCCGCACGCCGGCTTGCGGGCGTGGCAGCGGCGGCGTCCGTGCCAGATGAGGTGGTGGCTCAGGTCGGTCCAGTCGCGGCGCTCGAACAGCGACCCGACGGCGTGCTCGGTCTTGACCGGGTCCTTCGCGGTCGTGGCCTCGACCCAGCCCAGCCGCACCACCAGGCGCTGGAAGTGGGTGTCGACCGTGATGCCCGGGACGCCGAACGCGTTGCCGAGCACGACGTTGGCCGTCTTGCGTCCCACGCCCGGCAGGGTGACGAGGTCCTTGAGTCGTCCGGGCACCTGGCCGTCGAACCGCTCGACGAGGGCCGCCGAGAGCCCCAGCAGGCTCTCGGCCTTGGCCCGGAAGAAGCCGGTGGAGCGGATGATCTCCTCCAGCTCGGTGCGGTCGGCCGCGGCGAGCGCCGTGGCGTCCGGGTAGCGCGCGAACAGCACCTTCGTGACCTGGTTGACCCGCCGGTCAGTGGTCTGCGCCGACAGCACGGTGGCGACGAGCAGCTCGTACGGGTCGGTGAAGTCGAGCTCCGCGTGGGCGTCGGGGTAGGTGTCGGCCAGCACCCGGTTCACCTGCCGCGCGCGACGCACGAGCGAGGTGGTGGGCCGCTCGCCGGGCTGCACGGGTGGCGGGGCGACGGGGCGGGACACGCGCCCAGCCTACGGGGCGGGCGCATGCACGAGGATGTGGGAGAATCGTCACGTCCCCGGCCTCCCGGGAACCCGATCGAGAGAAGGAACGTACGTGAGCGACGACGTGTTGCGTCAGGCCCCGCTGTTCGCCGGCCTCGACGAGGACGCCTCGAACTCCCTCGTCAGCTCGATGCCCGAGACCGCGATCCGTCGCGGCGAGGCCCTGTTCAACGAGGGCGACGAGGGCAGCGACCTGTTCGTGGTGACGTCCGGCAAGGTGAAGCTCGGCCGCACGTCCCCGGACGGCCGCGAGAACCTGCTGGCGATCCTCGGCCCCGGCCAGATGTTCGGCGAGCTGTCGCTGTTCGACCCCGGGCCCCGCTCGGCCACCGCCACCGCGGTCACCGACACCACGGTCCGCAGCCTGGGCCACGAGTCGCTGCTCCCGATCCTCACCGAGCACCCCGACGTCGCCCGTGCGCTGCTGCACCAGCTGGCCGCCCGCCTGCGCCGCACCAACGAGGTCGTCGGCGACCTGGTCTTCTCCGACGTCCCCGGCCGCGTGGCCAAGGCCCTGCTCGACCTGTCGAGCCGCTTCGGCCGCCGCGCCGACGACGGCGTCCACGTGCACCACGACCTCACCCAGGAGGAGCTCGCCCAGCTGGTCGGCGCCTCCCGCGAGACGGTCAACAAGGCGCTCGCCGACTTCGCCGCCCGCAGCTGGGTGCGTCTGGAGCCGCGCAGCGTCGTGATCCTCGACCTCGAGCGCCTGCAGCGTCGCGCTCGCTGATCGCCCCCGCACGACGAGGGCCCCGCACCGGCTGGTGCGGGGCCCTCGTGCGTGACGGGTCAGGACTGCCGGAGGTGCTCCAGCTGGGCGGCGACCGAGCGCTCGGCCGCCGGCCACAGGGCGCGGTCGACGTCGGCGTACACCCGCTCGACGACGTCCTGCGGGGTGACCGCGCCGGCCGCGACCGCCTGGCGCACCTGCTCCAGCCGCTCCTCGCGGTGGGTCAGGTAGAAGTCGACGACCGTGGCCGGGTCGTCGATCACCGGCCCGTGGGCGGGCAGGATGCGCTCGACGTGCCCGGTGACCACGAGCTCCTGGACCGCGCGCAGCGAGTCCAGGTACGGGCCGAGCCGGCCGTCGGGGTGGGCGACGATCGTCGTGCCCCGGCCCAGGATGGTGTCGCCGCTGAGCAGGACGTCCTCGGCCGGCAGCAGGAAGCACGCCGAGTCGGCGGTGTGTCCCGGGGTGTGCAGCACCTGGATGGTCAGGCCGTCGACGTCGAGCACCTCGCCGTCGGCCAGCGGCTCGGCGCCGACGCAGTGCTCGGGCGAGACGGCGCGGGTCGGGGCGCCGGTCAGCTCGGCGAACCGGGGCACGGCCTCGGTGTGGTCGGCGTGGTGGTGGGTCACCAGCACGAGCGCCACGTCGCCGGCGAGCTCGAGCACGCGGGCCAGGTGGTGCTCGTCGAGCGGCCCGGGGTCGACGACGACGCTGCGCGCGCCGTCGCGCTCGCGCAGGACGTAGGTGTTGGTGCCGTCGAGCGTCATGACGCCCGGGTTGGGCGCCAGGACGTACGCGGCGCGCTCGCTGACGGTGGTCACTCGTACTCCCCCAGGTCGGTCTCGAGCCAGACGCCGTCGTCGTCGGCCACCAGGCGCGGCTCGGCGAGCAGCACCGGACGACCGTGGGCCACCTCGAGCAGCTCGTCGGCGTCGTGGCGCGCCAGCTGGCGCAGGGTCTGGTGCTGCGGCGGCATGAGCCCGGCCGCGTCGGCCTGCTCGGAGGAGAGCAGCGTGTCCACCGGCACCCACACGCAGCGGTCGGCCTCGCCGGGCAGGTCGCCGACCTCCTGGCCGGCCGGCATGCGCGCGACGAAGAACCGGGTGTCGTAGCGCTGGTGCGAGTGCGCCGGGGTGATCCAGCGCGACCAGGCACCGAGCAGGTCGGCCCGCAGCACCAACCCCCGCTCGCGCAGGAAGGCGGACAGGCTCGTCTCGTGCTGCTCCAGGGCGCGCCGGGCGGCGAGCCACTCCGGACCGCTCACGTCGTCGACCACGGACGTCTCGTCGGGACCGGCGAGCAGGACACCGGCCTCCTCGAACGTCTCGCGGACGGCGGCGACGACGAGCGCCCGGCCGTGCTCCTCGGTCGTGCCGAGCTGCTCGGCGAACCGGGACGCCGGCGGGCCGGCCCACGGGACGTCGGGGTCGGCGTCGGCCGGGTCGAGCCGGCCGCCGGGGAAGACGTACTGCCCGGCGGCGAAGGACATCGTGGCCTGGCGCCGCAGGAGGTAGGCCTCGAGCCCGGCGGCGCCGTCGCGCACCACCACGATGCTCGCGGCGTCGCGGGGCACGACCGGGTCGGTCGGGTCGACGACCGAGCGCAGCGTGTCGGGGACACGCACGCGGACCACCTAGGCCACCTCGACCACGATCTCGACCTCGACCGGCGCGTCCAGCGGCAGGACGGCCACGCCGACGGCGCTGCGCGCGTGGACGCCGGCGTCGGCGAAGGCCAGGCCGAGCAGCTCGCTGGCGCCGTTGGCCACCTGCGGCTGGCCGGTGAACGACGGGTCGCTCGCGACGAACACGACGGCCTTGACGACCTGGGTGACGCGATCGAGATCGCCGACCTGTGCCTTGACGGCGGCGATCGCGTTGAGCGCGCACTGGCGCGCGCACGCGGTGGCCGTCTCGACGTCCACGCCGGCCCCGACCTTGCCCGTGGCGATCAGCTCACCGGACTGCAGCGGCAGCTGGCCGGACGTGTGCACGTACGAGCCGGTGCTGAGCGCCGGGACGTAGGCGGCGACCGGCTTGGCCACCTCGGGCACCTCGAGCCCGGCCGCGGCGAGGCGCTCCTCGACGGCCGACATCAGGCGACCGGGCGCTTGAAGTAGGCGACGAGGTTCTCGGGGTTCATGCCGGGCACGATCTGCACCAGCTCCCAGCCGTCGCGGCCGAAGTTGTCGAGGATCTGCTTGGTCGCGTGCACGAGGACGGGTGCGGTCAGGTACTCCCACTGAGTCATGGCCCGACTGTATCGGGCCCCAGGCGAGCCGGTCCCGCGTCGGCATGCGGCCCACGCAGGCGTCAGTAGGGTGGCGGCGTGGGCGCGACGACGCAGCTGCACGTGGTGACGGGCAAGGGTGGCACCGGCAAGACGACGGTGGCCGCCGCGCTCGCGATCGCCCTGGCCGACGAGGGCCAGCGGGTCCTGCTGTGCGAGGTCGAGGGCCGGCAGGGCATCGCCCAGCTGTTCGACGTCCCCCCGCTGCCGTACGAGGAGCGGCGCATCGCGTCCGGCCTGGGCGGCGGGCAGGTGCACGCGCTGGCCATCGACCCCGAGGCCGCGCTGCTGGAGTACCTCGACATGTACTACCACCTGGGCCGCGCCGGGAAGCTGCTCGACCGCTTCGGCGTCGTCGACTTCGCCACCACGATCGCCCCCGGCGTGCGCGACGTGCTGCTGACCGGCAAGGCCTACGAGGCGGCCCGGCGCAAGGAGAAGGGCCGCTTCGTCTACGACGCCGTCGTCATGGACGCTCCCCCGACCGGCCGCATCACGCGCTTCCTCAACGTCAACGCCGAGGTCGCCGGGCTCGCTCGCGTGGGGCCGGTGCGCAAGCAGGCCGACGCGATCATGGACATGCTGCACTCCGACAGCAGCCGGGTGCACCTGGTGACGGTGCTCGAGGAGATGCCGGTGCAGGAGACCCTCGACGGGGTCGCCGAGCTGCGTGGCGCGGGCCTGCCCGTCGGGCACGTGCTCGTCAACCTCGTGCGTCCGGCGCTGCTGTCCGAGGCGTCCCAGCAGCTGCTCGCCACCGACGGCGTCGAGCAGGCCGTGGCCGACGCGCTGGAGCCGTCCGGCGTCGACGGCGCGCACGCTCCCGCGCTCGTGGAGGAGGGCCACGCGCACGTCGCGCGCCAGCGCCTCCAGGACGCGCAGCACGAGCTGCTCGACGACGGCGACGTGCCCGTGCACGACCTGCCGTGGCTCCACGAGGGCGTCGACCTCGGGGCCCTGTTCGAGCTCGCCCAGTCCCTGCGCGACGGGAAGGTCGTCTGATGCCCGGTCGGCCCCGCACCACGCCCACCCGCACGACCACCCCGCACTACCGCGGCGTCACGGGCCCGAGCGCCGACGCGCTCGACGTCGACGCGCTGCTGGCCGACCGCGGCACCCAGATCATCGTGTGCTGCGGCTCCGGCGGCGTCGGCAAGACGACCACCTCGGCGGCGCTCGCGCTGCGGGCGGCCGAGCAGGGCCGGCGCGTGTGCGTGCTGACCATCGACCCGGCGCGCCGGCTCGCCCAGTCGATGGGGCTCACCGAGCTGGACAACGTGCCGCGGCCGGTCGCCGGCGTCGAGGGACCCGGCCGGCTGGACGCGATGATGCTCGACATGAAGCGCACCTTCGACGAGGTCGTCGAGGCGCACGCCAGCGCGGACAAGGCCCGCCAGATCCTGGCCAACCCCTTCTACCAGGCGCTGTCGAGCTCGTTCGCGGGCACGCAGGAGTACATGGCGATGGAGAAGCTCGGCCAGCTGCACAGCGAGGCCGTCGGCCACGACGACGGCTGGGACCTCATCGTCGTCGACACCCCGCCGTCGCGCTCCGCCCTGGACTTCCTGGACGCGCCCGAGCGGCTGTCGTCGCTGCTCGACGGCCGGTTCATCCGGCTCCTGCTCGCCCCGGCGAAGGGTCCGGCCCGCCTGTTCGGCGCCGGCTTCGGCGTCATCACGTCGATGATGAACAAGCTTCTCGGCGCCCAGGTGCTGACCGACGTGCAGACCTTCGTCGCCGCCTTCGACACCCTGTTCGGCGGGTTCCGGCAGCGCTCGGAGCAGACCTACGCGCTCCTGCAGGACCCGCGGACGGCGTTCGTCGTCGTCGCCGCCCCCGAGGCCTCGGCGATGCGCGAGGCGTCCTACTTCGTGGAGCGGCTGGCCGCGGACCGGATGCCGCTGGCCGGGCTCGTGGTGAACCGGGTCAGCGGCACCGCCGTGGACGACCTGGGTGCCGACGAGGCCGCCGCCGCGTCACGCCGGCTGTCCGGCGGCGACGCCACGAGCACGCTGGCCGCCGAGCTCTTGTGCGTGCACGCGGAGCGGGCCCTGGTGCGCGAGCGCGAGGAGCGGCTGGTGCGGCGCTTCGGCGCCTCCCACCCGACGGTGCCGTCGGCGCGCGTCGCGGCGCTGGCCACGGACGTGCACGACCTCGACGGACTGCGGGTCGTGGGCGACCTGCTCGCCGGCCGCGCCTAGCGGCTCAGGCGTTGCTGGCGGTGACGGTGCCCTCGAGCACGGTGCGCCAGGTGGCGACGTCGGGCCGGCGACGGAGCAGGGCCCGGCGCTCACGCTCGGTCATCCCACCCCACACGCCCCACTCGATGCGGTTGTCCAGGGCCTCGGCCAGGCACTCGGCCTTGACCTCGCAGGCTCCACAGATCAGCTTGGCGCGGTTCTGCTCGGCGCCTCGGACGAACAGCGCGTCCGAACCACCTCGACATGCAGCTTGCGCTGCCCAGTTCTCGTTCCACATACAGGTACTGCCTTTCCCCGAGAAGCCCTGTGACCAGGGCCGTTCCTGCTAGTGAGAAAACGTTAAGAAACTTCTCATTGTTTCGGTGAGCCCCCGGGGGATGATCTTGTGTAGTCCTTTCGGGCCATTTTTGGACGTTCTGGCCCGGGACGGGTCGCCGACCCTCCCTCCGGCGTCCCTCAGGGCCTGTGCCGGACCACGTACCCTGACCCCATGCCTTGGGACTCCATGCGCGACCTGATGTCGTCCGCGCTCCAGCCGCAGGAGAAGCGCTCCAAGCGCTCCGTCGCCGGTGCGATGGCCCGGCTGAGCGTGCTCGCCGGCATCCTCGTCGCCGCGCTGCTCATCCCGGCCACCACGTTCGTGGCCATCACCGGCAACGACGTCGCGCAGCGCGCGCTCGACCTGCCGCTGGCGCTGGAGGAGAACCCCAACCCGCAGACGACGAAGGTCGTCGACGCCGACGGCAAGCTCATCGCCTACTTCTACGAGCAGAACCGCAGCGACGTCCCGCTCGACCAGATCAACGACAACATGAAGAACGCGATCCTCGCGATCGAGGACGTCCGCTTCTACGAGCACGGCGCGCTCGACCTCAAGGGCACGCTGCGCGCCCTGGTCAACAACGCCTCCGACGGCAACACCCAGGGCGGCTCGACCATCACCCAGCAGCTGGTGAAGCTGATCCAGGTGCAGAACGCCACGACGGCCGAGGAGCGCAAGGCGGCCACCGAGAAGTCGGCCAGCCGCAAGATCCGCGAGCTCAAGCACGCGATCGCGTACGAGGAGAAGTACTCCAAGGACGAGATTCTCGAGCGCTACCTGAACATCGCCTACTTCGGCGACGGCGCCTACGGCGTCTCGGCCGCGGCCCGGCACTACTTCTCGGTCGCGCCGAAGGACCTCAACCCGGCCCAGGCCGCCACGCTGGCCGGCCTGGTGAAGAACCCCAACCAGTACAACCCCCGCACCTACCCCGAGCGCGCGCTCCAGCGCCGCAACACGGTGCTGGCGGTCATGGCCCGCTACGGCTTCGTCCCCGACGACCAGGCGCGCGACTTCCAGGCGACCGGTCTCAGCCTCAACCTGACGTCGTTCCCGAACGGCTGCGTCGACTCCGACGCGTCCTTCTCGTGCGACTTCGTGCGCCGCTACCTCATGGCCGACGAGAGCCTGGGCAAGACGGTCGACGAGCGCCGCGCGCGGCTCGAGCAGGGCGGCCTCACCATCCGCACGTCGATCGACCTGTCGATGCAGAAGGCGGCCAACAAGGCCGTCTCCAGCACGATCAACCCCAAGGACGGCGTCATCGGCGCGCTGTCGCTGGTGGAGCCGGGCACCGGCTACATCCGGGCGGTCGCCCAGTCGCGCCCCATGGGCTCGGACCTCAAGGAGGGCCAGTCTTACATCAACTTCGCCGTGCCCACGAAGTACGGCGACTCCGGCGGCTTCCAGGGCGGGTCCACGTTCAAGTTCTTCACCACCGTCGCGGCCCTGAAGAAGGGCATCCCGGTGAGCAAGTCGTACAACTCGCCGCAGACGATGACGATGCCCGCCGGCGCCTACACCGCCTGCAACGAGGGCGGCGTCGGTGAGTGGAAGCTGAAGAACTCGACCGGAGCGGGCACGTTCAACATGTACCGCGGCCTGCGCCAGTCGGTGAACACCTACTACTCCCAGCTCGAGCGCGACGCGGGCCTGTGCAACGTCGTGAAGACGGCCCGCTCCATGGGCATCAACGTGCCCGAGGTCGACGAGGTCGGTCCGTTCACCCTCGGCGTCACCTACATCAGCCCCACTGACCTGGCCGCGGCCTACGCGTCGGCGGCGTCCGGCGGCGAGTACTGCGAGCCGCTGCCCGTCACCGCGATCGTCGACCGCAGCGGCAAGACGGTCAAGGAGTACGAGCCGTCCTGCAAGCGCGTGATGAGCCGTGCCGTCGCGGCCCAGGTCAACGACATCCTGCGCGGCGTGCAGGAGCCCGGTGGCTTCGGCTACTCCAACGGCACCGGCCTGCGCATCCCGTCGGCGGCCAAGACCGGAACGACCAACAGCGCGCAGTCGGTCTGGTACATGGGCTACACGCCCGAGCTGGCCACCGCGTCGATGATCTCCGGCGTCACGAAGACCGGACGCCCGGCCTCGCTCGTCGGCAAGACGATCAAGGGCTCGCCGATCAGCTTCAGCGCCGCCGGCGGCTCGTCGCTGGCCGGCCCGATGTGGGCCAAGGCCATGCAGGTCATCCAGGACGACCTGGACGGCACGAGCTTCGACAGCCCGCCGCAGCGCCAGCCGGCCAACCCGGCCCCGCCGCAGCGCTCGAGCGGTGGCAACGGCGGTGGGAACGACGACGACCGCGGCAACCGGGGCAACCGCGGTCGCGACCGCGGCGACGACGACTGACCCGCGTCCACGACGCACGAGGCCCCCGGGACGACGTCCCGGGGGCCTCGTCGTGCGTGCGGGGCTAGGCGCCGAGCTGGCGCTTCACCTCGGCGGCCACGAAGCCGCCGTCGGCCCGGCCGCGGGTCTGCGGCGTGAGAACGCCCATGACCTTGCCCATCGCCTTCATGCCCTCGGCCGCGGCGCCGGTCTGCTCGACTGCGGCGGTCACGAGCGCGCGCACCTCGTCCTCGCTGAGCTGCTCGGGCAGGTAGTCGGCCAGGATCGCGGCCTCGGCGCGCTCCTTCTCGGCCAGCTCGGGGCGGTTTCCCTCGTCGAAGGCCTGGGCGGACTCCTTGCGCTTCTTGGCCTCGGAGGTCAGCACGGCGAGCACGTCGTCGTCGCTGAGCTCACGGGCCTGCTTGCCGGCCACCTCGGCGTTGGTGACGGCGGCGAGCGCCATGCGGATGACGGACGAGCGCAGCTGGTCGCGTGCCTTCATGGCGGTGGTGAGGTCGGAGCGGAGCCGGTCCTTGAGCGCAGACATGCGGCCAGTCTCCCACCCCGGGCCACGCGCGGGCGTGCCGACGGCGGCTGTGGTTGGCTGGCCGCATGTCTGCTCGTCCCCTGCTGTGGCCGCTCGCGCTGGCCGGCGGCGTCCTGGCCTGGTCGGTGTTCGAGACCCACGCGTTCGTCCTGCGCCGGGCGGACGTGCCGGTGCTGCCCGCCGGCTCGGACCCGCTGCGCGTCCTGCACCTGTCCGACACGCACATGACGCCGGGCCAGCGGGTGAAGCAGGACTGGCTGCGTGGCCTGGCGTCGCTGCAGCCGGACCTCGTCGTCTCGACCGGCGACAACCTGTCGCACCGCGCCGCGGTGCCGGCCGTGCTGGACGCCTACGGCGAGCTGCTGGACGTGCCGGGCGTGTTCGTCTTCGGCTCCAACGACTACTACTCCCCCGTGCCGCCGAACCCGTTCATGTACCTGCGCGGCGGCACCGGCGGCCCGCGGCCGCGCGAGAAGGACCTGCCGTGGCGCGAGCTGCGCGACGCGTTCACCGCGCGCGGCTGGACCGACCTGACCAACCGGCACGACGAGCTCGAGGTGACCGGACGCCGGCTGTCGTTCGTCGGCGCCGACGACCCGCACCTGGGCTACGACGAGCTCGACGACGTCCCGGCCGACCGCTCCGCCGACCTGGCGATCGGCGTCGTGCACGCGCCGTACCTGCGGGTGCTGGACCGCTGGACGGCCTCGGGCTACCCGCTGATCATCGCCGGCCACACGCACGGCGGACAGCTGCGCGTGCCCGGCTACGGCGCGCTGGTGACCAACTGCGACCTCGACCGAGCCCGCGCCCGCGGGCTGCACCGCCACCACGTCGACGGCGCGGACTCGTCCTGGCTGCACGTCTCGGCGGGCCTCGGGACGTCCCCCTACGCGCCCGTGCGGCTCGCATGCCGACCCGAGGCAACGCTCCTCACCCTGACTGCTGTAGACTCTCCGAGGTCGTGATTCCGGGCTTCCGGATGAACGGACCGGGGTGTGGCGCAGCTTGGTAGCGCGCGTCGTTCGGGACGACGAGGCCGCAGGTTCAAATCCTGTCACCCCGACCCGCAGAAGGGCTCCTGCCGCGAGGCAGGGGCCCTTCGTCGTTCCCCGAGCACGCCGCGAGTCGGGACGTGCTCTGTGACACACTCGCCTGCATGAGCGAGACCCCTCCGACCCGCAAGGTCGTCCGACGGGTCGTCCGCAAGCCCGTCGTCCTGCCCGGTGACGAGGCCCCCGACGAGCGGCCCGCGTCGACCGTCGTCGCGCCCGAGCGGGAGGCCGCGCCCGAACCGGTCACGCCGGCGGCCGAGCCCGCCGGTCCGTCCCGCTGGCAGCGCACCGCGACCCGGGCCGCCACGACCGGACGTCGCACCGGCGCGCTGGCGCGTCAGGCGCTCAGCACCGGCGCCACGCGCGCGCGGGGGTGGCGTCTGCCCGCCTGGCCGGACGTCGTGTGGGCCGCCCTCGTGGGTGCCGTGCTGGGGCTGCTCGTGACCGGCGTGGGCGCGGGCGTGCGCGAGCTGTTCTCGGCCGTTCGTGGCGTCTCCACGGGCGGCGGACGCTGGGGCACGCTGGCGCTGGTGCTGATCTGCGTGGGTGCCGTCGTGCTGGGAGAGCTGGCCCTGCGTGCGCTGCGGGTGCCGCAGCCGCGGGCCACGAGCGTCACGGCGGTGCTGCTCGTGCTCATGGCCGTGCTGGCGTTCTTCCTCGAGCCGGCTGCCACCGCCTGGGCCTGGCTCCTGCTGCCGGCGCTCGGTGCCGCCGCGACCGCGCTGGCCGCGTGGCTGCTGAGCCTCGGACGGATCAAGGACGCGGCATGAGCGAGGTGCTGTGGCGGCCCTCCGGTCGCCGCACGCGGCTGGATGACTTCCGCGACGAGCTCGCCTGCCTGGGGCACCGGTTCGACGACTACGAGAGCCTGTGGCGCTGGTCGGTCGACGACCTGGACGCCTTCTGGCTCGCCGCCTGGCGCTTTGTCGACATTCCGTCGGACACCGCGCCGACCGTCGCGCTGGCCGACGACGCGATGCCCGGCGCCCACTGGTTCCCTCAGGTGCGCATCAACTACGCCGAGGCGATGCTGCGGCTCCCCGACCGGGCCGACGACGACGTCGTGGTCGTGGGCCGATCGCAGAGCCGTGACGACGTCCGGCTCACCGCCGCCGAGCTGCGCGACCAGGTCGCCCGCGCCCGGGCCGGGCTCGTACGCGCCGGCGTCGGCCGGGGCGACCGCGTGGCCGCGTACGCCCCGAACGTGCCCGAGACGCTCGTCCTGCTGCTGGCCGCCGCCAGCCTGGGCGCGGTGTTCACGTCCTGCGCCCCGGAGTTCGGCACCCAGAGCGTCGTCGACCGTTGGCGCCAGGTCGAGCCGACGCTGCTGCTGGCCGTCGACGGCTACCGCTACGGCGACAAGCCGGTCGACCGCCGGGCCGAGGTCGAGCAGGTCTGCGCTGCGCTGCCCAGCGTCCGCACGCTCGTCCACCTGCCGTATCTCGATCCCGGCGCCGCGGCGCCGGACGGAGCCACGACCTGGGCCGAGCTGCTGGCCGAGCCGGCCGAGCCCGCGTTCGACCGGGTGCCGTTCGACCATCCGCTCTACGTCCTGTTCAGCTCGGGCACGACCGGGCTGCCCAAGCCGATCGTGCACGGCCACGGCGGCATCACGCTGGAGCACCTCAAGTGCTTCGCGCTGCAGAACGACGTCGGCCCCGGCGACCGGTTCTTCTGGTTCTCCACGACCGGGTGGATGATGTGGAACTACCTCGTGTCGGCGCTCGGCGTCGGCGCCACGATCGTGATGCTCGACGGGAACCCCGCGCACCCCGACCTGGGCGCGCTGTGGCGACTCGTGGAGCAGGAGCGGCTCACCTACTTCGGCACGAGCGCGCCGTACCTGCTGCAGTGCCGCAAGGCCGGCCTCGTGCTGCGCGACGAGGCCGACCTGTCGAGCCTGCGGGCGATCGGCTCGACCGGGGCGCCGCTGCCCACCGAGGGCTTCCGCTGGGTCTACGACGCCGTGGTGCCCGACGGGCAGGACGTGCAGCTGGTCTCGATCTCCGGCGGCACCGACGTCTGCTCGGCGTTCGTCGGCGGGGCTCCCGACGTACCCGTCGTCGCCGGCGAGATCTCGTGCCGGGCCCTCGGCGCGGCCGTGCAGGCCTACGACCTGGCCGGCGAGCCCGTGGTGGGCGAGCTCGGCGAGCTCGTGGTCACCCGGCCCATGCCGTCGATGCCGGTCGGGTTCTGGGGCGACGACGACGGCTCGCGGTACCGGGCGGCGTACTTCGAGGACTTCCCCGGCGTGTGGCGCCACGGCGACTGGATCACCATCACCGCGGCCGGCACGTGCGTCGTGTCCGGACGCAGCGACGCGACGCTCAACCGTGGCGGCGTCCGGCTGGGCACGGCCGAGTTCTACGGCGTCGTGGAGTCCCTGCCGCAGGTCGCCGACAGCCTGGTCGTGCACCTGGAGGACGACGAGGGCGGCGCCGGACGGCTGATCCTGTTCGTCGTCATGGCCGAGGGCGAGACCTTCGACGACGACGTGCGGCACGAGATCGCGACCGCGCTGCGCTCACGGCTCTCGCCGCGCCACGTGCCCGACGACGTCGCCGCCGTGCGGGCCCTGCCGCGGACCCTCTCGGGCAAGAAGCTCGAGGTGCCGGTCAAGAAGATCCTGCGCGGCACGCCGGTCGAGGACGCGGCCGCGCGCGGCGCCCTGGTGGACCCCACGGCGCTGGACGAGATCGTCCGCTACCGCGAGGCCCAGCCGGGCGCCTGAGCGTCAGCCGACGAGCAGCTCGGCGATCTGGATGGTGTTGAGCGCCGCGCCCTTGCGCAGGTTGTCGCCGCTCACGAACAGCACGAGGCCCTTGTGGCCGGGCGCCGACTGGTCCTGGCGGATGCGGCCGACCAGGCTCGGATCGGTGCCGGCGGCCTGCAGCGGCGTCGGGACGTCCACCAGCCGCACGCCCGGCGCGGACGCCAGGATCTCGGTGGCCTGCTCGGGCGTGATGTCGCGCTCGAACTCGGCGTTGATCGACAGCGAGTGGCCGCTGAACACCGGCACGCGCACGCAGGTGCCCGCGACCCGCAGGTCGGGCAGGCCGAGGATCTTGCGGCTCTCGTTGCGGAGCTTCTGCTCCTCGTCGGTCTCGTACGAGCCGTCGTCGACGATCGAGCCGGCCAGCGGCAGCACGTTGAACGCGATCGGCGCGACGTACTTGACCGGGTCGGGGAAGGTCAGCGCGGAGCCGTCGTGGGTCAGCGCGTCGGCCTTGTCGACCACGGCCTTGGCCTGGCCGTGCAGCTCCTCGACGCCGGCGACGCCGGAGCCCGACACGGCCTGGTAGGAGCTGACCACGAGCCGGACGAGCCCGGCCCGGTCGTGCAGCGGCTTCAGCACCGGCATCGCGGCCATCGTGGTGCAGTTCGGGTTCGCGATGATGCCGCGGCCGCCGGGGCCGTCGCCGGCCGGGATGTCGTGCGGGTTGACCTCGCTGACGACGAGCGGGATCGACGGGTCCTTGCGGAACGCCGAGGAGTTGTCGATGACGGTGACGCCGGCCTCGGCGAAGCGCGGGGCCTGGGCGCGCGACGTGGTGGCTCCGGCCGAGAACAGGGCGATGTCCAGGCCGGACGGGTCGGCCTTCGACGCGTCCTCGACGACGATCTCGCCGCCACGGAAGGGCAGCGTGGTGCCGGCCGAGCGCGACGACGCGAAGAAACGGACCTCGTCGGCCGGGAAGTCGCGCTCCTCCAGCAGGCGGCGCATGACGACGCCGACCTGGCCGGTCGCGCCGACGATGCCGATGCGGGCGCTCATCGGCCGGTCCCGCCGTAGACCACGGCCTCGACCTCGTCGTTGCCCAGCCCGAACTCGGCGTGGGCGGCACGGACGGCCTCGTCGACGTTGCTCTCGGCCGTGACGACCGAGATGCGGATCTCCGAGGTCGAGATCATCTCGATGTTGACCCCGGCGTCCGCGAGCGCCTGGAAGAAGCGGGCGGTGATGCCCGGCTCGGTGCGCATGCCGGCGCCGATGATCGAGACCTTGCCGACGCTGTCGTCGTACTGCAGCCGCTCGAAGCCGACCTGGCCCTGCAGGCGAGCGAGCGCAGACATGGCGGTCTGGCCGTCGGCCCGCGGCAGGGTGAAGGAGATGTCGGTGCGTCCGGTGGCCGCGGCCGACACGTTCTGCACGACCATGTCGATGTTGATCTGCGCGTCGGCCAGCGTGGTGAAGATGGCCGCCGCCTCGCCCACCTTGTCGGGCACGCCGACGACGGTGATCTTGGCCTCGCTGCGGTCGTGCGCGACGCCGGTGATGATGGCGGCTTCCATGGGCTTCTCCACTCGGTCGGCGTGAACCACCCACGTGCCCTCCTTCTGCGAGAAGGAGGAGCGGACGTGGATGGGCATGTCGTTGCGGCGGGCGTACTCGACGCACCGCAGGTGCAGGATCTTGGCTCCGTTGGCCGCCATCTCCAGCGTCTCCTCGTAGGAGATGTGCGGGATCTGCGCGGCGTTCGGGACGATGCGCGGGTCGGCGGTGAAGATGCCGTCGACGTCGGAGTAGATCTCGCAGACGTCGGCCTTCAGCGCCGCGGCCAGCGCGACGGCGGTGGTGTCGGAGCCGCCGCGGCCTAGCGTGGTGATGTCCTTCGTGGTCTGCGAGACACCCTGGAACCCGGCGACGATCGCGACGGCGCCCTCGCCGAGCGCGGCCTGCAGCCGGCTCGGGGTCACGTCGATGATCTTGGCGCGGCCGTGCACGTCGTCGGTGATGACGCCGGCCTGCGACCCGGTGAAGGAGCGCCCCTCCTGGCCGAGGTTGCCGATGGCCATGGCGAGCAGTGCCATGGAGATGCGCTCGCCGGCGGTCAGCAGCATGTCGAGCTCGCGACCCGGCGGCAGCGGCGAGACCTGGTTGGCCAGGTCGATCAGCTCGTCGGTCGTGTCGCCCATGGCCGAGACCACGACGACGACGTCGTTGCCGGCCTTCTTCGTCGCCACGATCCGCTGGGCGACGCGCTTGATGCTGGCTGCATCCGCGACGGACGAGCCACCGTACTTCTGGACGACGATGCCCACAGAAAACCTCGAGAGGTGAGGAGGGTCAGGAGCGGCGCGCCGTTGCGCCCCCGCAAGCCTACCGCGCCGGGCCCGACGACCGTCCGGACCGCTCGGCCCGCGGACGTCAGGGACGCGGCTCGGCCGGGGCGCCGCCGACCGAGAGACGTCCCTCGAAGGCGCGGCCGAGGGTGACCTCGTCGGCGTACTCCAGGTCGCCACCGACGGGCAGGCCACTGGCCAGCTTGCTCACCCGCATGCCGAGCGGCGCCAGCATGCGCAGCAGGTAGGTGGCCGTCGCCTCGCCCTCGAGGTTCGGGTCGGTGGCGATGATGACCTCGGTGACCGTGCCGTCGCCGAGGCGCTGGAGCAGCTCGCGGATGCGCAGCTGGTCGGGGCCGATGCCGGCGATCGGGCTGATCGCGCCGCCGAGCACGTGGTAGCGGCCGCGGAACTCCCGGGTGCGCTCGATGGCCAGGATGTCCTTGCTCTCCTCGACCACGCACAGCACCGACGGGTCACGGCGCGGGTCGGCGCAGATGCGGCACTCGGTGTCCTCGGTGACGTTGCCGCAGATCGTGCAGAAGTGGACCTTCTCCTTGACCTGCACCAGGACAGCAGCGAACCGCCGGACGTCCTCGGGGTCGGCGTCGAGCAGGTGGAACGCGATGCGCTGCGCACTCTTGGGGCCGACGCCGGGAAGACTTCCGAGCTCGTCGATGAGGTCCTGGATCACGCCGTCGTACATAGGCCTCCAGCCTAGTCCGCCGCTGGCTGTCCGGCCTCGCCGCCGCGCGGGTCGGGCGCGCTCGGTCGCGGTGGGACGAGCATCGCCGGGAGGGTGAAGCCGGCGGCGACGCCGAGGCCGCCGATCATCACGGCACCCAGACCGATCGACGTGCCACCGTCGTCGGACCACCGGAAGGCCACCAGCACGGCGGCCCAGCCCATCGCCGCGACGACCAGCAGCGGGCTCGCCGGCCGAGGACCGGTCACGGCAAGGGCGAGGCACAGGGCCGCGCCCACCGCCGGCGCCAGTGCGATCGCTCGCCCGGGTCCGACGTCACCGTCGCTCGCGAGACCCACCACGACCCACACCAGCACCGGCAGGGCGAGGGACAGCAGCACCGCGACCCACCACCGCAGCCGTGCAGCCATGGCGCTCCTTCCCCCGTCGGCGGAGTCTGCCAGCAGCCGGGGGCAGTCCCGAGGTCACGCGACGAGGGTTCACCGGTGCGTCACGCCGGGGCCACGGGCGGGCCACCGCGGGGCGCTTGGCTCGAGGAGCCCGTCGGCCACCCGGGCCGGGGCACTCCAGGGGGAACGATGAACCGAACCATGCTGGGAGCCGGCACCGCCGCGCTGCTCGCCCTCACGCTCGCCGCGCCGGCGGGGGCGACGCCCGACCGCGAACGGCACCACGACCACCATCGCGAGACGCACCTGGCCAGCCGCTCGGTGCTGCCCGCCCAGACCTTCGTGCCGGGCAGCGAGCCGTCCGGCTTCTTCACCGGCAACCCGGCCGCGCCGTTCCCGGGCCAGCCGGTGCAGGGCTTCTCGGGCGTGCACGCGCTCGGCGACGGCAGCTACCTGACGATGAGCGACAACGGCTTCGGCACCAAGGCCAACAGCCGCGACTTCCAGCTCCGCGTCCACCGTGTGAAGCCCGGACGCGACGGCCGCACGCGCGTCCTGCCCGGCGGCTTCACCCTGTCCGACCCGCGCGGCCACGTGCCGTGGACGCTGTGGCGCGACGGCGGGTGTGACGCGTCCACCGACCTGCCCGCCGGCTACGCCTGTCCCGCGGACGACCGGGTGCTCACCGGCTGGGACTTCGACGTCGAGTCGATGCAGGTCGCCGGCGACGGGACGTTCTGGTTCGGCGACGAGCTCGGCCCGTTCCTGCTGCACACCGACGCCCGCGGCCGGCTGCTCGAGGCGCCCGTCGCGACGCCGGGCGTGACGTCGCCGTCGAGCCCGCTGCTAGGCGCGGCGACCCCGAACCTGGCCGACTCGAAGGGCTTCGAGGGCATGGCCATCACGCCCGACGGCACGCGCCTGCTGCCGATGCTCGAGGGCAGCACGGCCGAGGACAAGGCGGCCGGACGCGCATTCGACCTGCGCATCTACGACGTGCGACTCGGCCGCCACGGCGCCCGGTTCACCGGCGCGTTCGACCGCTACCGGCTCGAAGCCCCCGAGCACGCCATCGGCGACGCGATCGCCGTGAACGCCCACCAGCTGCTGGTCGTGGAGCGCGACAACCTGTCCGGTGCCGCCGCCCGCTTCAAGAAGGTGTTCCTGGTCGACCTGCGCGACCGCGACCGCGACGGCTACGTCGACAAGCGCGAGCTGGTGGACCTGCTCGACCTGCCCGACCCGCACCGCGTCGGCGGCTTCGGCCGCACGTTCGCGCTGCCCTACGTGACGATCGAGGACGTCGAGCTGATCGACCGCGACACGATCGCGGTGCTCAACGACAACAACTTCCCGGCGACGGGCGGTCGCGGCGCCGACGTCGCGGACGTCAACGAGCTCATCACGATCGACCTGGCCCGGCCGCTGGACGTGGACCGCCGGCTGCTGCCGGGCCGGCTCCCGGGCGGACGCCGCTGAGCGACGCCCGCGCGGGTCAGGCTCCGGCCGCGACCCGCGCGGGCGAGGCCACCGGGCGCTTGCGCATCGGCGCCTCCTGCCCGGCGGGCAGGAAGCGTCCGGTGGCGAAGTCACGTCCGTAGCCCTCGGCGAACTCGCCGGCCTCCCACACCACGGTGCCGGAGACGACGGTGGCGTGGACGGCGGCGTCGTTGCGGTTGACCATGCGGCTGAGTCCGCCGAGCTCCTCGAAGACGGCCTCGTGGTAGCCGTCGACGGACGCGTCCAGGCCGCGCGGGTCGACGACGACGAGGTCGGCGCGGGCGCCCTCGACCAGGCGTCCGGCGTCGATGCCGTAGAAGTCGGCCAGCTCGCCGGTCAGCTTGTGCACCGCGCGCTCCACGGTCATGAACGGCTTGCGGGTGCGCTGGGCCTCGTGGACCTTGCGGAGCAGGCAGATGCCGAAGTTGTAGAACGCCATGTTGCGCAGGTGCGCGCCCGCGTCGGAGAACCCGATCGTGACGCCGGGGGTGTTGAGCAGCTTCTCCTGCACCTTCGCGCGGGTGTTGGCGATGGGCGTCGTCCAGCGCAGGTCGGTGCCGTGGGCGACGACGAGGTCGAGGTAGCAGTCGACGGCGTGCACGCCGCGCTCGCGGGCGACGTCGCCGATCGTGCGGCCGATCAGGGACGTGTCCGGGCACTCGGTGATCTCGGCGTCGTCGAAGTCGCGGTGCCAGACCCGCGGCGAGAACCGCTTGTCGAAGTCGTGCCGGAACCAGCGGCGGTACGCCTCGTCCTGCAGCAGCTCGCTGCGCATCTCGTCGCGCAGGTGCAGCGCCTCACGGCCCGACCCGAACTCCTCGAAGACGACCAGGTCGATGCCGTCGGCCCACACCTTGAACGTCGTGGGCAGGTGCTGCCAGACGAACCGGCCGCGGCCGACCCGGTTGGCCAGGAACGCGAGCGGGCCGAAGATGCGGCGCACCCACGGCTCGGCCTTCGTGTCGGCGGCCGACAGCAGCGAGACCCGCAGCGGCTTGCGGCCCAGCCCGGTGCTCGTGGCCAGGTAGAACGCCACGTCGTACTTCTTGTTCAGGTTGGGGACCCCCTGGAGCACGCGGCCGCGACGGCGCAGGATGCGGCTGATGCGGCGGAACTCCTTCCACGACGCGTACGTCGAGGGCAGCGAGCGGGAGCGGTAGCGGTCGCCGTCGAGCTTGTCCCACGGGTTCGTCATGGTCGAGATGCCGAGGAAGCCCTCGTCGAGCGCCTCCTCCAGGCGGCGCTCCACCTCGCGCATGTCGGCCTTGGTCGCCTTCTGGTCCGGGTCGGTCGCGCGGCCCAGGCCCATGACGCTGCCGCGCACGTCCGAGTGGCCCAGGAACGAGGCCACGTGCGGGCCCATGGCGGACGCCTCGAGCGCCTCGCGCCACTGGGCCGGCGTGCTCCAGGTCTTGCGCTCCTCGAGCGCCGCGAGCACGGCCGGGCGGGGCAGCGCCTCGACCCGGCTGAACAGGTCGGCGACGTCCACCGGACTGGAGTAGACCGCCGAGATCGAGCAGTTGCCGATGAGCACGCTGGTGACGCCGTGGCGCACCGACTCGTGCAGGCCGGGGGCGACGACGAGCTCGGCGTCGTAGTGCGTGTGGGCGTCGACGAAGCCGGGGGTGACCCAGCGTCCGGTGGCATCGACGACCCGCGTGCCGGTACCCGGCTCGAGCGGGACGTCGCTGACGGTGACGACGCGGCCGTCCTTGATGCCGACGTCCGCGCGACGTCCGGGGGCTCCGGTGCCGTCGAAGACGGTGCCGCCGCTGACGATCAGGTCCAGGTCCATGTGACGCTCCTCACAGTTCCGCGGAACGTAGCACGCGCGCGGACCGGACCGGGGCGCTTCGGCCTGCCCGACTAGCCGGTGGAACCGACCTCCACCCGCACGCGGACCGGCTCGTCCGGACCGAGCTCGCGACGGACGACCTCGCGCACCTCGTCGCCGTGCCGCCGGCCCAGCAGGAGCGTGATGCCGTCGGAACCGTGCCGGACGACCTCGAGCACCTCGTGCTGGACGCCGTCGGCATCGACCAGCCGCTCCCCCACGCGGACGTAGGCCGCCTCACGGGTCTCGACCTTCCGGCGTCCGGGGTCCACCGCTAGTCCTGCCCGGCCAGGAAGCGGGCGAGCACCTGGCGTCCGGTGGGGCTGAGCACCGACTCGGGGTGCCACTGGACGCCCTCGACCGGGTGCACCCGGTGCCGCAGGCCCATGACGACGCCGGACGCGGTGCGGCTCGTCACCTCCAGCTCGGGCGGCAGGCTGGCCTCGTCGACGACCAGCGAGTGGTAGCGCCCGACGAGCAGCGGGCTGGCCAGGCCGGCGTGGACGCCCAGGCCGTCGTGGTGGACCAGCGACGCCTTGCCGTGCACGACGTCGGGCGCACGGACCACCCGGGCCCCGTAGGCCTCGGCGATGACCTGGTGCCCGAGGCAGACGCCCAGCGTCGGCCGGTGGGCGCCGACGCGGCGGACGAGCTCGACGCTGACGCCGGCCTCGGCAGGGCCTCCGGGGCCGGGCGAGACCAGCAGGTGCGTGTACGTGCCGTCGAGACAGGCGTCCGCGAGCCGGTCGACCCGCTCGGCGTCGTGCCGGACGACCGTCGTCGCCGCGCCGAGCTCGCGGACGTGCTGCACGAGGTTGTAGACGAACGAGTCGTAGTTGTCGACGACGAGCACGCGCGCGTCCGGCGCCGCTGCCTGCCGGGCCTCGGCCGTGCGCCGCTCCTGCTCGGGCCGGGCCAGCTCGACGGCCAGCGGACCGGGCGTCCAGCGTCCGACGCCGACGACCTCGACCACCGGCACGACGCCGCGCAGGGCGTTCGCGACCAGCACCTCACGGGCGACGGCGACGTCCGCGAGCGTCAGGCGGCGCTCGTGCACCGGCACCCCGGTGCGCCGCAGCCGGGCCAGCAGCCGTGCGCGCGTGGTGCTCGGCAGCAGCCGGCCGTCGAGCGGCGGGACGTGCACGCCGTCGTCCATGACCAGGGCCAGCGCGGCGCGGCCGGCCTCCAGCACGCTGCCGTCGGCGTCGAGCACGAGGTCGTCGCGCTCGGGCGAGGTGGGCGCGGACAGCGCGGAACGGTCGGCCCACTTGTGCGCGCCGAGCCCGCCGGGGACGACCCGGGGCGTCAGCACCCAGGCCGGGGCGGTCTCGCCGAGCGGCTCCGACGAGACCAGGAAGCTCACCCGGGCGTCCGCCGGCCGGGCGTCGACCCGCAGCCGGTGCCGGCCGGACAGCCCCGCGGCCCGGGACCGGACGGCGACCTCCACGTCGGCACCCACCGACGCCCCGAGCACCTCGCGCACGCTGGTCGCGAGCCGGGCCAGGTGCTCGTCGAGGTGGGCGACGTGGCCGTCGACGACGAGCATCGTCTCGAAGACGCCCCAGGCGAGGTCGGGCCGCCAAGCCCGCGGCCGCTCCAGCCGGACGGGCGGCGGCCCCGCCGGCACCGACGCGTCGAGCGGCAGCGTGCCGCCGACCGCCTCGACCAGGGGCCGCGCCTTGACCAGGCACTCGGCGTACTCGGCCTGCGGGTCGGAGTCGTGCACGATGCCGCCGCCCACCCCCAGCCACACGCGGTCGCCGGCGACCTCGAACGTCCGGATCGCGACGTTGAGCTCGAGCCCGGCCACGGGGCTCACGTGGCCGATCGCCCCGGTGTACGCCTCGCGCGCCGTGGGCTCGAGCTGGTCGACCAGCTGCATCGCCCGCACCTTCGGCGCCCCGGTGACCGAACCGGGCGGGAACGTGGCGCGCAGCAGGTCGCCGTCGGTCGTTCCGCGCGGCAGCGTCGCCACGACGTCGGAGACCAGGTGCCACACCGCGTGCCGCTCGGCCCGGACGAGCGAGGGCACGCGCACGGTGCCGGGCGTCGCGACGCGGCCGAGGTCGTTGCGCATGAGGTCGACGATCATCACGTTCTCGGCCCGGTCCTTCGCCGAGGCGACGAGCGCGGCGGGGTCGGCCGAGAGCGGGGCCGTGCCCTTGATCGGGCTGGTGAGCACCCGGTCGCCGGTGCGACGGAGGAACAGCTCCGGCGACAGGCTGACGGCGGCGCCCTCGGGGGCGTCGACGAACGCGGCGTAGGCCGGGTCGAGCGCCTCGACGCCGCGGGCGAACAGGTCGAGCGGGTCGCCGGCGAACGGGGCCTCGAGCCGGGCGGTGAGGTTGACCTGGAAGACGTCGCCGGCGGCCACGTGCTCGCGGACCCGTTGCACGGCGGCGCGGTGCTCGGCCGGCGTGGGCGTCATCGCCATCGCGCCCACGTGCACCGGGCGAGCCTCGGCCGGGCGGTCCAGGACGGCGAGGAACGCGGCCTCGCGCCGTGCCTGCTCGTCGTCGTCGACCAGGCCGGCCAGCTGCTCGAACCACCAGCATCCGTCGTGGTGGCGCAGCACCCGGTCGTAGAAGCCGAGCCGGTGGTCGGGCTGCGGAACGGGCCGGGGCGGCTGCTCGCCGAGCCGCTCCAGCCGGCGGCCGAGCTGGTAGCCCCACACGCCGATCCAGCCGCCACCGAACCCGCCGCGCTCGGCCACGACCGGCGGGGACCAGAGGTCGAACGGGTCGTCGTCGGCTCCGAGCACGTGCAGCGGGTCGAAGGAGAGCACGTCGCCCGCCGCCCACGACCCCATGAGCGCGACCACCCGGGCCTGGCCGCGCAGGCGGCGCAGGACGTCGAGCGGGTCGTCGCCCAGGTCGAGCCGGCGGCGCCGCACCTGGGACGCGGCGACGGCGCTCACTGGTCCGAGGGGATCTCCTCGATGACCTCGGCCCCGAGCTCGCGCGAGAGCAGGGCCTCGGGATCGAGGTTCTCGGTCTCCAGCTCGGGGTCGTTGAGCGAGGCCGAGGCGTCGATGTCGGCGGCCGTCGGCGCCTCGGTCGGGGCCTGCTGCAGCGCCTGGTGCACCTCGGGCGGAGCGGTAACGCCCCGGGGACGCTCGACCGGCGGCGCGGACGGTGCCGCGGCCGCGGGCTCGGGCACACCGGCCCCCGGCGTGGCACCGGGATCGATGACCGCGTCGACGCGCCACTGCACGCCCAGGACGTCGGACAGCGCCCGCTGCAGCACCTCGTCGGACTTGCTGTTGAGGAAGGAGTCGCGGGCGCCGCCGTTGACCAGGCCGATCGTGACGGTGCCGTCGTCGACCCCGACCACCTGGGCGTTCTGGCTCAGCATGATCCAGGTGAACCGGCGCAGCTGCTCGACCTTGGCCAGCACGTCGGGCCACAGCCGGCGCACGTCGGACAGCGCCGGGGCGCCCGTGGCCGGCGGTGCCGAGGGCTCCGGGGTCGGCGAGGGCGTGGGCTCCGGGGTCGCCGGCGGCTCCGGCGAGACGACGGGCTCGGGCGAGGGCGCCGGCTCGGGCGTCGGAGCCGGCGCCGGGGTCGGGCTCGGCTCCGGCGTGGCCGCGGGCCGAGAGCTCGGCTGCGACGCCGGGGC
>NZ_HE978636.1:692840-1012834 GCF_000312105.1 Aeromicrobium massiliense JC14 | reverse complement strand
GGCCGCTCGGCCGCGGGGGCCGCGGGCTGAGCGGCTCGCTCCACGGGCGCGGGAGCCGGACGCTCGGCGACGGGAGCCGCCGCGGCCGGTGCCTGCGCCACCGCCGGCGCGGGTGCCGCTCCGGCACCGGGGTCGATCGACAGCCGGCGCTCGAGCCGGTCGAGCCGGGCGTGGACGCCCTCGACGCTGTGGTCGGCGCCGGGCAGCAGGATGCGCGCGCACATGATCTCGAGCAGGACGCGCGGAGCCGTGGCGCCGCGGAACTCGAGCAGGCCGGCGTTGACGATGTCGGCGGCGCGCGCGAGCTCGGCCTTGCCGAACCGGCTGGCCTGACCCTGGAGCCGCTCGCCGAGGTCCTGCGGCACGTCGAGCAGGCCGGACGTGAGCGCGTCCGGCACGGCGGAGACGACGATCAGGTCGCGCAGGCGCTGGAGCAGGTCCTCGGCGAAGCGGCGGGGGTCCTGCCCGGTCTCGACCACCTTGTCGACGACGCCGAAGACCGACGCGCCGTCGTGGGCGGCGAGCGCGTCGGCGACCTCGTCGAGCAGCGCGTCAGGGGTGTAGCCCAGCAGCGCCACCGCGAGCTCGTAGGTGACGCCGTCGGGGCCGGAGCCGCCGAGCAGCTGGTCGAGGATGCTCAGCGTGTCGCGCACCGAGCCGCCGCCGGCGCGGACGACGAGCGGCAGCGCCTTCGGGTCGAGCGCGACGCCCTCGGCGTCGCACAGCTTGCGCAGGTAGTCGGCCAGGGTGCGCGGCGGCACGAGCCGGAACGGGTAGTGGTGCGTGCGCGACCGGATCGTGCCGATGACCTTGTCGGGCTCGGTCGTGGCGAAGATGAACTTCAGGTGCGGCGGCGGCTCCTCGACGAGCTTGAGCAGCGCGTTGAAGCCCTGCGGCGAGACCATGTGGGCCTCGTCGATGATGTAGACCTTGTAGCGGCTGGAGACCGGCGAGAAGAACGCCCGCTCGCGGATGTCACGGGCGTCGTCGACGCCGCCGTGGCTGGCCGCGTCGATCTCGATGACGTCGATGGAGCCCGGGCCGCCGCGGGCCAGGTCGCGGCAGCTCTGGCACTCGCCGCACGGCTCGGCGACCGGCGCCTTCTCGCAGTTGAGCGTGCGCGCCAGGATGCGGGCGCTCGTGGTCTTGCCGCAGCCGCGCGGCCCGGAGAACAGGTAAGCGTGGTTGACCCGGTTGTTGGCCAGCGCCTGGCGCAGCGGCTCGGTGACGTGGTCCTGCCCGATCACCTCGGCGAACGACTCGGGCCGGTAGCGGCGGTACAGAGCGAGGGGGGCGTCCACACCGAAACCCTAGCCACCGCCCCCGACACCGGGCCAGGGACGGTGGCCGGGCGGGTCACTCGCGGCGGCGCGACTCCCGGTGCGCGTCCTTCTCGGCCTCCGCGGCGGCGTGCTCGCGGATGGCCCGGCCCGCCTCGACGTCCTCGAGCTCCTTCTCGGCGGCCTTCTCGATGTTGCGGGTGTCGCGCGGCGGCAGCTGGATCTGCTCCTCGGCGGGCAGCCCGGCCTCGAGCTCGCGGGTGCGCTCCAGCTCGGCGTCGATCTCCGCGCCGAGCAGCAGCGCGATGTTGGTCAGCCACAGCCACAGCAGGAAGATCACGGCACCGGCCAGTGAGCCGTACGTCTTGTTGTAGGACGCGAACGTCGCCAGGTACAGGCCGAACGCCGCCGACAGGACGACCCAGGACAGGATCGCGACGAGCGCGCCGACGCTGATCCAACGGAACTTGGGCTGCTTCACGTTGGGCGTCGCGTAGTAGAGGATCGCGACGATCAGCACGACGACGGCCAGCAGCACGGGCCACTTGGCGATCTGCCACACGAGCACCGCGGTGTCGCCGAGGCCGATGAAGTCGCCGACCGCCTCGGCCACGGGGCCGGTCAGCACGAGCGCGAGCAGGGCCAGGGCGCACAGCACGACGGCGACGAGGGTCACGACGAGCATGACCGGGCGCAGCTTCCAGATCGGCCGCCCCTCCTCGATCTCGTACACGCGGTTCATCGCCCGGCTGAACGCGCCGACGTAGCCCGACGCCGACCACAGCGCGCCCAGGACGCCGACGACGAGGGCGAACCCGGCACCCGGCGCCGTCGCGAACGACTCGATGGTGGGCTGGACGGAGTCGACGACGGACTGCGGCGCCACCTGGCCGATGACCTTGACCACCTCGTCGGCGGTCTGCTGGCCCTGGCCCAGGACGCCGAGCAGCGAGAACAGCGCGATGGCGCCGGGGAACAGCGCCAGCACGGAGTAGTAGGTGAGCGCGGCGGCGAGGTCGGTGCCCTGGTCGGCGGAGAACTCACGCATGACCTTGCGCCCGACGTAACCCCACGAGCGCTTCTGCAGGTCCAGCGGGGACGTGGGCTTGCGCGGGTCGTCGGGCTCGGGCGCGTTCTGGGCGTACCGCTCCTCCGGCTCCGCCTCTGCGGCCGCGTGCCGGTGCACGGAGCTCTTCTTCTTGAAACGCGACAGCAGACTCATCCCGCTGGACCCCCTCGGTGGACTACTCCTCCACCCTGCCGCGCCCCCGCCGGTTCCGCCTTTCAGAGAGGTTCTGTCGGTGGCGCGAGGGTCGCCTCGGCCTGCTGACTCGCGCAACCCCGCTCGCTGAACCTGTCGAAGCGTCGATGACGACGGGGTGGGGTGCGTAGGCGCCTCGGCTTGTCGGCTCGCCCACGCCCGCTCCTTGAGCTGTCGAAAGGAGCTTCTCGAAGGCCCGAAACGTCTGCGATTCCAGTGGATATCGCGTTGTTCCTGTCACCTCAGCGAGGTAGACTAGAACAAACGTTCGACACGGGGGTTTTCGGATGATCAGCGACCAGGTTCAGGCACTGCTGGAGGAGTCCAGCGCGCTCGAGCCGTGGCGCCTGACCGACCGTGAGATCCGTGCCGAGCTGCAGGCCGCTGCTCAGGCGGCCGCTGCGCTCCAGGCGCTCACGGTCCGGCTCACTGCGGTGGCCGAGGATCGTGGCCTGCCCCGTGAGGACGGCTGCACGTCCCCCGCGGTGTGGCTGGCGAGCACCACCAACGTCTCCAAGCGCGAGGCCTCGAAGCTGGTCTCGCTGACTCGTCTCGATCCGACCCGTGGACGCATCACGCAGGAGCGGTGGGGCACCGGCCGGCTGACGACGGAGCAGGCGCACATCATCCTCAAGGCGCTCGACGCGCTGCCCGAGTGGTTCGTGGACGAGCAGCACGACGACGCCGAAGGCACGCTCCTGGAGCACGCCCGCGAGTTCGGGGCCGACGACCTGCGCCGCCTCGCCAACCGGATCGTGGAGGTCGTCGATCCCGACTCCGCGGACGAGATCATCGGCGCCCAGCTCGAGGCTCAGGAGAAGCAGGCCTGGGACGAGACCCACCTGTCCATCACCCGCATGGGCCGTGGCCGCAGCAGCATCCGAGGCGTCCTGCCCGACGTCCAGGCCGACATGCTCAAGACCGTCCTCGAAGGACTCGCCTCACCCCGACGAGACGGTGCCATCTTCCGCGAAGTCGACGGCGACCACTCCGACACCGAGATCGGCCGTCTCGACCACGCCCGCCGCATGGGACTCGCCCTCTGCGAGCTGGTCGAGCACCTGCCGAGCGACTGCTTCCCGCAGGCCGGCGGCGTCGCGGCGACCGTGATGGTGTCGATGAAGCACGACGACCTCGTCCGCGACCTGGGCCGGGCGATGCTCTCGACCGACACCGGACTCAGCGCCTCACAGGCGCGGCGCCTCGCCTGCAACGCAGGCCTGATCCCGATCGTGCTTGACGGGAAGAGTCAGCCGATGGACGTCGGGCGGCGCAAGCGGTTGCACGACCAGCACCAGCGAGTCGCCCTGGCGAAGCGCGACGGCGGGTGCTCGTGGAAGGGCTGCGACCGACCGCCCGGCTGGTGCGAGGCCCACCACCTCCGACCATGGAGCGAAGGCGGAGACACGAGTATCGACAACGGTGCGCTGTTCTGCTTCTTCCACCACCACCTGCTCCACGACTCCGACTGGCAAGCCCGGCTGAGTCACGACGGCGTCGTCGAGGTCGTCCCACCACCCCGGATCGACCCACAGCAGCGACCCTTGCGTCACGCCCGCCACGTCCAGCACCGACCCCACGCACTCGAACCGGCGTGACCGCCGCTGCCCGAGCCCAGGAGCACGCGACGCCTAGGCGGGCAGGGCCGAGGCGGTAAGCCAGACGTCGAGCTCGGCGTACGCCCGCTTGCGCGGCTCGTCCAGCGACAGGAACACGTCGTGACGCGCCTGCGGCACGGGCACGACCGTGGTGCGTCCGCCCAGGCAGCCCGACCAGCGCGCGATCTGCCGCACGTCCAGCACGGCGTCGGCGGTGTCGATGCGCTCGGAGTAGCGCGACGAGAAGTAGGTCGCGTCCGAGCGGAGCACCAGCGACGGCACCCCGACGTCCAGGCCCCGGTGCAGGCGGGCGTGGCCGCGGCGGACGGCGTTGAGCCAGCCCACGGTCACCGGGCAGCCCTCGAGCGGCTTGAGCGCGACGTCGAAGTCCCAGATGCCGTGGTGCTCGTGGTGCAGCGAGTGGCCGTACTGGCTCGGCGGCAGCTTCAGGACGGCGAACGGACGCGCCTTCGCCCCCATGCGCAGCGCCTGCGTGACCGGCCCGCGCAGCACGGCCGAGCCCTGCAGGTCGAACCACGGGCTGTTGAGCACCAGGCCGCTGACGTCGTCGTTGCCGCCGCGGTAGCGGTTCCGGCGGTCCAGCCACAGCGGCAGGATCAGCCCGCCCGTGGAGTGGGCGACGAGCAGCGTCCGCGTGCCGGGGTTCTCCTCGGCGACCAGCCGCACCGCCTCGTCCAGCTCGGCGTCGTACAGCGACAGGTCCGAGACGTAGTGGCCGGTCTGGCCGGGCTGGCGCGAGCGGCCGCACTTGCGCAGGTCCAGGGCGTAGAAGGCGAACCCGCGCTCGGCGAGGAAGTCGGCCATCTCGCGCTGGAAGAAGTAGTCGCTGAAGCCGTGGACGTACAGGACGGTGCCGCGCACCGTCTCGCCGTCGAGCGGCTCGCGCTTGACCAGGACGGCGCGGACGTCGCCCTCGCCGTCGGGGTCGGGGCCGAGCTCGATGACGTGCTGGACGTATCCGTCGCCGAGGACGTCGGGCTGCCACGTGGTCATGCGTTCCTCCTGGTGGTCGTGGACAGGCTACTGGTGGCCGCGGCTGGCACGATGGGTCGCGATGGCCGACACCGACGACCCGCAGCAGATCCACGCCGTTCTCGACCTCGCCCTGCGCGTGGGAGAGATGATGCTCTCCAACGGAGCCGGCGCCGCCGACGTGACCGCCGCCATGGGCGCGGTCACCCGACACTTCGGGCTCCGGTCGGCGCTCGTGGACGTCACGTTCACGACGCTGACGATCTCGTACCAGGAGCGCTGGGAGGACCCGCCGCAGTCACGCGTCCGGCACGTCACCTACCGGACGATCGACTACGGCGACCTCACGCTCGTCGACAAGCTGGTGCGCGACCTGGTCTCCGACCGGGTCGACCTGGACGAGGCGCGGGCGCGCATCCTGCACATCGCCTCGACCGGCCACGGTCGGCCGCGCTGGTCGATCACGCTGGCCTACGGGTTCACCGGCGCGGGCGTCGCCGCGCTGCTCGGCGGCACCTGGGTGGTGTGGATCATCGCGTTCGTCGCCTCGGCCCTCGTCGAGGTGCTGCAGCGCTGGATGGAGCGCATGCGGCTGCCGCTGTTCTACCAGCAGATCGCCGGCGGCCTGCTGGCCACGCTCATCGCCGTCGCGGCCGGCGCGAGCCACCTGCCGGTGAGCTCGTCGATCGTCGTGACCGCGTCGATCATCATGCTGCTGGCCGGCCTGGGCTTCATCGGCGCGGTGCAGGACGCCTTGACCGGCTTCCCGCTCACCGCGACGGCGCGCATCCTGGAGGTGCTCATCGCCACGGCGGGCATCATCGTCGGCGTCTCGGGCGGCCTGTCGATCGCGTCCTGGCTCGGCATCGACCTCATGGTGCAGCCCGGCGCGTCCGACCTGGCCCGGCTGGCCGGCGTCGTGCTCGGCGGCGCAGTGTGTGCCGCCGCGTTCGCCTGCTCGGCGTACGCCCCGTGGCGCTCGCTCGTGCCGATCGCCGCGGTGGCGGCGGTCGCGGCCGGCCTCACCTACCTGCTGGCCGACCTGGGCCGGCTGTGGGCGGTCGGCGTCGCCGCCGTCGTGGTGGGCTTGGTCAGCTTCGGCGCCGCGGCGTGGGCCCGCGTGCCCCCGCTCGTGGTCGTGGTCTCGGCGATCGTGCCGATCCTGCCGGGCCTGTCGATCTACCGCGGCCTGGCGCTCATGGCCGAGGGCGACGCCTACAACGGCATCGTCGGCCTGGTCACCGCGGCGGCCGTCGCGCTCGCCCTGGCCTCCGGCGTCCTGTTCGGCGAGTACGTCGCCCAGCCGCTGCGCCGCGAGGCTCGCAAGGTCGAGCAGCGCCTGGCCGGACCCCGCCTGGTGGGTCCGCTCAGGCCGACCCGCGTCCGGCGCCGCAACAAGGCCTCCTGAGCGCTCTTGCCGCGACGCCCCCGCGGGCGCACGATGGGACGACCACAGGAATCGGGTGAAGTCCCATGGACGTCCTCTCCAGCACCGTGCTGACGACCCACGAACGGCTGGCGGCCGGCCTCGACCACGCCAGCGACATGACCCCCACGCCCGGTGAGCCGCGCAAGGGCTACGAGCGCATCGACACGTTCCTGCAGGCCGCCGCCCGCCACCTCAACGCCGTCGACGCCGTGCTGCTGAGCCGGGTCCGCCACCAGCTGCCCGACGGCGCCCGGCTCACCCGCGACTACCTCGCGGCCGCGCACCGGCTCGAGATCACGCTGGCCACGGTCAAGGCGCTCGAGTACGGCTCGGTGCAGCGCTCGCACCGCACCTGGGCGTCGGTGTGGCGCGACGTCGATGAGGCCCTGGTTGAGCACCGACGCCTGGAGTTCCAGCTGGTCGAGACCCTCGCCGAGCACCTCACCGGGGCGCAGCTGAGCCGCCTGGCGACGCGGCTCGAGGGCACCGAGGCGCACGCCCCGACCCGCGTCCACCCCTACCTGCCGCACCGCGGGGCGTCCGGCTGGGTCGCCCGCCTGGTGCTGCGCCGGGTCGACGCCTTCTGGGACACCGCCGAGGGACGCATGACGCCCCGCCCGCCCGAGCCCCAGCGCGCGCCGCACGGGCTGCTCGGCCAGTACGTCCTGGGCTCCCCCACCTTCCCCGAGAAGGACGAGGACGGGACCCCGTCTCGCTAGGCGTCCGCCACCGTGCCGCCCGACCCCGCCGCGTGATAGCAAGGGCGGGACCACAGGAGGGTGCATGCGACTGAGGCTGTCCGACCAGGACGTGGCGTTCCGCGACCAGATGCGCGAGTTCTTCACGACCCAGGTCCCCCAGGAGATCCGCGACAAGGTGCGGGACCGACGCGAGCTGACCAAGGACGACATCGTCCAGGCCCAGCGCGTCCTGAACGCCGGCGGGCTCGCCGTGCCAGGCTGGCCGGTGGAGTGGGGCGGCCAGGACTGGACGAACCTGCAGCGCCACATCTGGCACGAGGAGATGCAGCTGGCCAGCGTGCCGGCGCCGCTCGCCTTCAACGCCAGCATGATCGGGCCGGTCATCGCCGCGTTCGGCAGCCAGGAGCTCAAGGAGCGCTTCCTGCCGGCCACCGCGAACCTCGACATCTGGTGGTCGCAGGGCTTCTCCGAGCCCGACGCCGGCTCCGACCTCGCCTCGCTGCGCACCACCGCGGTGCGCGACGGCGACCACTACGTCGTCAACGGCCAGAAGACCTGGACCACGCTCGGCCAGTACGGCGACTGGATCTTCACCTTGGTGCGCACGAACCCCGACGCGCCCAAGAAGCAGGCCGGCATCTCGATGCTGCTCATCGACATGACCACGCCCGGCCTCACCGTGCGCCCGATCGAGCTGATCGACGGCGGCCACGAGGTCAACGAGGTCTGGTTCGAGGACGTCCGCGTCCCGGCCGAGAACCTCGTCGGCGAGGAGAACGCCGGCTGGACGTACGCCAAGTTCCTGCTCGGCAACGAGCGCGTCGGCGTCGCGCCGGTCGGCTCGAGCAAGCGCCTGCTCGCCCAGGCCAAGGAGCACGCCCGCGAGATCCGCACGGCGTCCGGCACCCTGCTGGACGACCCGCTGGTCGCCGCCCGCGTCGCCGAGCTCGAGAACGACCTGCTCGCGCTCGAGCTGACCGCGCTGCGCGTCGCCGCGCACTCCGCCGACGGCAAGCCGCACCCGGCCTCGTCGGTGCTCAAGCTGCAGGGCACGGTGCTGCAGCAGGCCGTCACCGAGCTGTTCGTCGACCTGGCCGGGCCCGACGTGGTCGCCTCCGGCGCCGCCGACGGCTCGCAGGTGCCGCACTGGGCCCGGGTCTCGGCACCGCAGTACCTCAACTACCGCAAGGCCTCCATCTACGGCGGCTCCAACGAGGTGCAGCGGCAGATCATCGCCGGCACCATCCTCGGACTCTGAGACGGGACGGACATGGACTTCACCCTGGACTCCGAGCAGCTCGCGCTGCGTGACGCCGTGCGCGGCCTGCTGGGCAAGGCGTACGGCTCGATCGACGCCCGTCGTGACGCGACCGGCTCCGACCCCGGCTTCGACGAGAAGGTCTGGTCGCGACTGGCCGACATGGGCGTCCTCGCCCTGCCGTTCTCCGAGGACGACGGCGGCGTCGGCGCCGGCCCGGCGGAGGTGATGATCGTGGCCGAGGAGGTCGGCCGCGTCCTCGCTCCCGAGCCGTTCGTCGAGGCGGTCGTGCTGGCCGGCGGCCTGGTCGCCGCGCAGGGCACCGCCGAGCAGCGCGCCGAGCTGATCGGCGGGCTCGCGTCCGGCGAGTCGCTGCTCGCCGCGGCCCTGCACGAGCCCGGCCGGCACTGGTCGGCCGGCGCCCCCGACGTCACCGCGTCCCCCTGTGGCGACGGCTGGACGCTCGACGGCGTCAAGGAGCCCGTGCTCCACGGCGCGCGGGCCGACGTCCTGGTCGTCAGCGCGAACGTCGAGGGCCGCACGGCGCTGTTCGTCGTCCGCGCCGACGCCGACGGTCTCGAGCGCACCGGCTACCGGACGTTCGACGGCAGCCGCGCCGCCCACGTGCGGTTCTCGGGCACCGCGGCCGAGCTGCTGGGCGAGACCGGCGCGGACGCCACCGCCGCGCTCGAGGCGGCGCTCGCCGCTGCCCGCGTGGCCTACGCCCACGAGTCCGTGGGCGCCATGGCCACGGCGCTGGAGACCACGTCGGAGTACCTGCGGACCCGCAAGCAGTTCGGTGTGCCGCTCAAGACGTTCCAGGCCCTGACCTTCCGGGCCGCCGACATGTACGTCTCGCTCGAGCTGGCCCGCAGCAGCGCGGCCTGGGCGACCCTCGTGCTGGCCGACGAGCCGGAGCGGGCGCCCGAGGCGGCCCGGCGGGCGGCGTTCCAGGTCAGCAAGGCCGGCCGGCACGTCGGCCAGGAGGCGATCCAGCTGCACGGCGGCATCGGCATGACCGCCGAGTACTCGGTCGGCCACTACACGGCGCGGCTCACGGCGATCGACCACCTGCTCGGCGACGGCAACGACCACCTGCGCCACCTGGCTGCCGTCGTCGGCGACCACGGCGTCGTGGAGCCCATGCCCTGATTTGGCGAAGCGACCCCTTCGCCCGTCTTCCCGGTCTATGGTGTGGGCGCCACACACAGTCAGGGAGGACGACGTGACGGGTGACGCCTGGCCGGTCGGTCCGGTCGCGACGTTCAGCGGCGTCGACGCGCTCCTGCACCTGGCTCGTCGGCAGCTCGGCATGGACCACGCCTCGGTGTCGCGGTTCGACGGCCCGCTCTGCCGGGTCCGCAACGTCTCGGTGGCCCACCGCGTCCGCACCCGCACCGGCATGACCCACGTGCGCGCCGAGTGCGCCTGCGACCGGGTGGCGCCCACGCTGCTCGTCCCGGACGCGACCCAGGACGAGCACCTGGCCCGCCTGGCCACGCAGTGGGGCCTGCCGATCGGGTCGCTGGCCGCCGTCCTGCTGACCACCGCCGACGGACGTCCCTGGGGCACGCTCTCCGTGACCGCCGCCGAGCCCCGGCCCGACCTGGACGACGACGTGCTCGCGACGCTGTCCGGGCTCGGCGAGACCCTGCTCGACGTGCTGCTCGCCGAGGACGCGCAGGGCGGCGGACCGCACGTGGTCGACGAGGTCCACGACGTCGTCGCCCGCGGGGCCCTGCAGGTCGTCCTGCAGCCGCTCGTCCACCTGCAGACGGGCATGGTCGTCGGCCACGAGGCGCTGACCCGCTTCCCCGGCAGCGACAAGCCCACCTCGGAGTGGTTCCACGACGCCACGGTGGGCGGCGTCGGACCCGTGCTGGAGCGCGCCACGGTCGAG
Source organism: Aeromicrobium massiliense JC14 (assembly GCF_000312105.1). GTDB lineage: Bacteria > Actinomycetota > Actinomycetes > Propionibacteriales > Nocardioidaceae > Aeromicrobium > Aeromicrobium massiliense. The sequence goes on along the minus strand of NZ_HE978636.1, from coordinate 1,002,414 downwards.
CGGGCCCTGGAGCTCGTGCCGCACGTGAACGGCCGACTGTCGGTCAACCTCTCGTCCGAGACCCTGCTCGAGCCGTCCTTCCGCACCTGGGCCGAGAAGCTGCCTTGGCAGCGGCTGATCCTGGAGATCACCGAGCAGCAGCCGGTGGAGGACTACGACCGGCTCCGCGAGGTGCTGGCCCACCTGCGCGCGAACGGCGCCCTGGTCGCCGTCGACGACACCGGCTCGGGCTACTCCAGCCTCCGGCACGCGCTCGCGGTGGATCCCGACATCGTGAAGCTCGACCTGTCGCTCGTGCAGAGCGTCCACAACGACGAGGGCCGCCAGGCCATCGTCTCGGCGGTGTGCTCGTTCGCCGAGCGCATCGGCGCCCGCGTCGTGGCCGAGGGCATCGAGACGCCCGAGGACCTGGCCTGTCTCGTGTCGCTGGGGGTGCAGCTCGGGCAGGGGTACCTGCTCGGACGTCCCAGCGTCCTGGCGACGGGAGCCGCGTCATGACCGACACCGGGCGCTACGCGTCCTGGCACCGGCACGGCGCGACGACCGCGGCGCTCATCGGCACGCTCTGCGCGCTGGCGTCGGTGACCACCGGCGAGATGGGCACCGACGTCCTGCTGGCGCTCGCGGGCTACGTCACCGGGCTGCTCGTGCTGCTGCAGCTGGTCAAGGACCTGCGCCCCCGGGCCTGGCTGGCCACGTGGTCGGTGTGGGGCCTCATCGGCATGATGTCGCTGTCGCTCATCGCCCCGCAGTCGACCCAGATCACGGTCGGCGCCACGACCTTCGCCTTCCTGTTCGCCGGCCTCACGCTGCCCCCGAAGCGCTCGTTGTGGCTGCTGCCGCTGGGCATCGTGATGCTGCTCGTCGTGCTCGACACGCCGCCGGCCCAGACCGTCGCGCGCATCGCCGTGCTGACCGCGGTGTGGGTGGCGCTGGCCGAGTTCCCGTCGCGGCTCCTGGACGCGCTGCGCCGCGAGAAGTCGACCCTGCGCCGCGAGCGGGCCGACCTCGTGCAGGTGAAGGAGCAGCTGTCCGACAGCCTGCGCCGCTTCACCCAGCTGTTCGAGGCCAGCCCGGTGGGCATCGCGCTGCTCGACGACCAGAACCGCTTCGTCGAGGTCAACGAGCGGCTCGTGGAGATGTCGCAGGTCTCGCGCGACGAGATCATCGGGCTGAGCGCCCTGGCCGTCCTCGACACCGGCGACGAGCTGCCGGTCTGGAGCGCTGACTCGGGCAAGGCGCCCGAGCAGCTCGAGCAGCGCTACCTGCTGCCCGACGGCACCGAGCGCTGGGCCTGGCTCTCGTTCGTCCAGGTGCCCGGCGACAACCAGCGGCGCTGGACGCTCGGGTACATCCAGGACGTCACGGCCCGCAAGCACGCCGAGCTGCAGGCCGAGCGCTCGCAGCGGGTCCTGGCCGCGTCCGCGGCGGTCGCGCGCGCGGCGTCCACCGGCGAGGACCCGCGCCACGTCGTCCTGGAGGGCGTCTCCGCTCTGGTGGGCAGCAGCCTCGTGGGCGTGGTCGAGAAGGGCGGTCCGGGCACCTGGAGCGTGGTGATGCTGCGTGACGGGGTCCTGGAGCGCCAGACCGTGCCGGACGCGATGATCACGACGTCGCTGCGGTCGGTCTGGCAGACGGGCCAGCCCCTCGTCCGCACGGACGGCCCCATCACCCCCGCGGTGCTGGAGTCACCCGCGAAGGCCATGGCCTGGCACCCGGTCGTCGTCGACGGGCAGACCCAGGCCGTCATCACCATCGCGTGGCGGCACGACCAGGTCGGCCGACCGGAGACGGTCGACGACGTGCTCGACGTCATCGCCGCCGAGATGGCCGCCGCCCTCGCCGGCGAGCGGCTGCGTCACCAGCTGCAGGAGATGGCCTCGCGCGACCCGCTGACCGGCCTGTCCAACCGCCGTGACCTCGCACTGCGCTTCGCCCAGCTCACCGAGCGGGCGACCAGCGACGGCAGCCCGCTGACCGTCGTCATCCTCGACCTGGACCTGTTCAAGCGGTTCAACGACACCCACGGTCACCTGGCCGGCGACGACCTGCTCCGCACCTTCGCCGGCCGCATCCGGGCGACCATCCGCCGCGGCGACCTGGCCGGACGCTGGGGCGGCGAGGAGTTCGTGCTCGTCCTGGACGACTGCCCGGCCGACCGCGCGCAGGAGATCGTCGACGCGGTGCGCGGCGGCGTGCCGCGCGGCCAGACCTGCTCGGTCGGCTACACCCAGTGGCGTCCGGGCGAGACGCTCGAGACGGTGGTGGCCCGGGCGGACGACGCGCTGTACCGGGCCAAGGACGCCGGTCGCGACTGCGCCGTCGCCGGCTGAGCGACCACGGCCTCGTCCGGGTCCGGACATGGAAAGGCCCCTCACGCACCCGGCAGAGCTTGCTTACCCTTGCTGCATTCCTGCCCTGGGGGAGTTGGGCCAGATGCCGCCGCGTGAGGGGTTGCCCCCATCCTAGCCAGGTCCCACCCGTTGTGACGAAGCCGGGGCGGGACCGGTACCCTCGTCCACGGAGGATTCGCATAGTGGCCTAGTGCGCTCGCCTGGAACGCGGGTTGGGTTAACGCCCTCAGGGGTTCGAATCCCCTATCCTCCGCCAGCACGACGCCCCGGCTCCTCGAGCCGGGGCGTTCGTCGTCCTAGGTGACCGGGACGATGCGGGCCGTCAGCAGCTCGCCGTCCTCGACCTCCAGCAGCCCCACCGTGCCGTGCGGCTGGCGTCGCTTGTCGGTGGGCGAGCCGGGGTTGAACACGCGGAACCCGTCGTCGGCGGCGTCGTCCCACGGGATGTGCGAGTGGCCGAACACCACGAGCCGCGCGTCGGGGAACCGGCGCCGCATCCGGGCCAGCCGACCGGTCTTCTGCCCGCTGTCGTGGATCATCGCGACCGGCAGCCCGGCGAGGTCCAGCTCGAGCGTCTCGGGCACGCCCCCGCCCCACGCGGCGACCTCGGGACCGTCGTTGTTGCCGAGCACCGCGTGCACCGGCGCGATCCGGGCCAGCTCGTCGAGCACGCCGGGCAGGCACACGTCGCCGGCGTGCAGGATGACGTCGCTGCCGTCCAGCACCTCGCGCACGCGCGGCGGGCACGCCTTCCAGAACCGGGGCGCGTGGGTGTCCGAGACGACCCCGACCCGCAGGCGGGTCACGGTCGAGGCACCACGGTGGGGACGGCCTCGCGCGCCGCGACGCGTCCCTGGTGCCGGGCCCCGAGCAGCACCACGACCCAGTAGGTGACGGCCACGAGCGCGCAGCCGACGACCGCGTCCAGCACCCAGTGGTTGCCGGTGCCGATGATGTTGACCGACATGAGCACCGCGTAGACCGCCGTGCCGTAGCGGACGACGGCCGGCACGCCCGCGCGCCACAGCGCGATGGCCGCCCACAGCGCCCAGCCGGCGTGCAGCGACGGGAACGCGGCCAGCTCGTTGGTCAGGTGGCCCAGCCCGCGCGGGGCCGAGGCGTCCGCGCCCCACCACCCCACGTCGGAGTGCATCGCCAGGACGTCGACGTACGGGGCGCCCACGAGGCGGGGCGGCGCGGTCGGCATCAGCAGGTAGCAGGCCAGGCCGCAGATCGACGCCGCGACGATGGCCCGGCGGGCGACCAGGTACTCGGTGGGCCGGCGCAGGTACAGCCAGACCAGCACGACGACGGTGACGATGTAGTGGGTCGTCGCGTAGAAGAAGCTCGCGCCGACGCCCAGCCACTCGGTGTGCACGAACACCTGGTTGATGGCGTGCTCCCAGTCCAGGCGGAGCGCCTCCTCCAGCTGCAGGATGTCGAGGGCACGCTCGTGCGCTGCCACGGCGTCGTTGGAGGCCAGGGTGCGCGAGGCGCTGTAGGCGACGTAGAGGACGACGACGAGCGCGACCTCCCGGGCCCCGCGGCCCAGCTGGGTGCGCGCGGTGCGCAGCCCGCTGCGCGCGTCCACCGCCATGCTCGTCCTCCCAGGCCGTCCGTCACCGTCCATGCTGCACCCGGGCACCCCGACGGCGGCACCGGGCAGACCCCCGGGGCGACCCCGGGAGGACGGCAGGTCTGGCCAGGGTATCCCCGCTCGGCACGCTGCGGCCGGAATGGGCGCCTCAGCGCCGGATCATGCGGACGTCCGCCTCATCGCCGGGCCATGAGCGCGTCGACCGCGACGCCGGCCGCCTGCGCCACCAGCGCGTCGCGACCCTCGTCGTCCTGGCCCCTGCGCGACGTCATCACGGCCAGCACGAGCGGGGCGCCGTGCGGCGGCCACACGACGGCCAGGTCGTGCCGCGAGCCGTAGGCGGCACCGCCCGACCGGTCCGCGACGGCCCAGCCGGACGGCACCCCGGCGCGGACGAGGGCGGTGCCGGTGGTGCTGGCCCGCATCCACCCCACCAGCCGCTCACGGGCCGGCTCGGCGAGCCGGTCGCCCAGCACGAGGGCGCGGACGTGACCGGCCAGCACCCGCGGCGTGGACGTGTCGCGCTCGTCGCCGGGCACGGCGGTGTTGACGTCAGGCTCCAGCCGGTCGACCCGGGTGACGTCGTCGCCCCAGGCCCGCAGCACCTCGGTGACGGCGTCCGGGCCGCCGGCGTCCTGGGCGAGCAGGTTCGCGGCGGTGTTGTCGCTGAGCCGCAGCGCCGCGTCCAGCACCTCGGCCCAGGTCAGGGTGCGGCCCGTCCGGGACTCGGTGACGGGCGAGTGGGGCACCGTCTCGTCGGGCACCCGGACCCGCTCGTCCAGGCCGACGGTGCCGCGTCGCTCGAGCACCGCGCCGGCGAGCAGCAGCTTGCCGGCCGAGGCGTGCGCGAACCGCTCGTCGGGCCGGTGCGCCACGACCGTCCCCGTGCCGGTGTCGACGGCGAGGAGGCCGAGCCGGGCGTCGTGGCGTCGCTCCAGGTCGCGCAGGACGTCGGAGGGCGTGACGTCCGCCGGGGCGGTCGACGGGCTCGGCCGCGGCGCCGGGCGCTCCGGACCGGAGCACGCGGCGAGGCCGAGCAGGAGCAGCACGGTCAGGACGGCACGGCGCAACGGGACCCCCGGGTCGGACGGCGGACGGTCCCGCCAGTCTGGCAAGCGGTCCGCGTCCGTAGGCTCGGGGCATGGAGTTCACCGGGTTCCCCGAGGCCGCGCTCGACTTCTACGACGACCTCGAGCTGGACAACTCCAAGACGTTCTGGGACGCCCACAAGCAGGTGTACGACACCGCGGTGGCCGCCCCGATGCGCGCGCTGGTGGCCCAGCTCGAGCCGGAGTTCGGGCCCGCCCGCGTCTACCGGCCGTACCGCGACCTGCGCTTCAGCAAGGACAAGACGCCGTACAAGACCCACCAGGGCGCGTTCGTCGCCAACGGACCGTCCACCGGCTACTACGTGCAGGTCGGGGCGCCCGGCGTGCGGGTCGGCGTGGGGTTCTACGACGCCTCCCCCGCCCGGCTGGCCAGCATCCGCGACGCCATGGCCGAGGAGCGCCGCGGCCAGGAGCTGCTCGACGTGATCGCCGCACTCGAGGCGGACGGCTGGGAGCGGCGCGGCGAGCGGGTCAAGACGTCGCCGCGCGGCTGGAGCGCCGACCACCCGCGCATCGGCCTGCTGCGGCACAAGAGCCTGAGCATGACCAAGGAGTACGGCTTCGAGCCGTTCATCCACACCGCCGAGCTGGTCGACCGCGTCCGCGCCGACTGGCGGGCGGGCGCGCCCTTCCTGGACTGGGTGCTGCGGTACTCGCGCGGCTGACCGGCAGACTGGCCCCATGACGCCGTTCTGGACCGCCGCCGAGACCCTGCACGCCCCGGTCTACTTCGACCGCGAGGCGCTGGCCCGCTACAAGGAGCTGGGCCTCAAGGGGTTCTGGATGGGTTACTTCGCCTCGCGCTCGGCGGCGATGGGCGCGGCGTCGCCGGAACTCGTGACCGCGACGTTCTACGGCTTCGCGCCGGCCCGGGTGCGTCGCGCGCTGCCCGACGCGTGGGCGTACGCGACCCCCGAGCAGGTGCTGGCCACGCGGCTCGACGTCGCCCGCGACGCGCTGCGCCCGATCGCCGACCAGGACCTGGGCAAGGTCGCCGGGCTGCTGCAGGGGATGCTCTCCGGGCTCGACCTGTCCGGGCGTCCGCTGGCCGCGGCGCACCTGTCGCTCGCGCCGCCCGAGGACGACCTGGGCCGGCTCTGGCACGCGGTCACGGTGCTGCGCGAGTACCACGGCGACTGCCACCTGGGCGTGCTGCTGGCCGCCGGCGTCGACGGCGTCACCGCGAACGTCCTGGCGGTGCTCACCGGACGCGCGCCGGCCGAGCTGCAGCAGCTGCGCGGCTGGGACGACGACGCGTGGGCCCACGGGCTCGACCAGCTGCGGCTGCGCGGCTGGGCCGACGAGTGGGGCACGCTCAACGACACCGGGCGGGCCGCCCGCGACCGGCTCGAGGAGGCGACCGACCGGGTCGCGAACGCCGGCCTCGACGACGAGGCGAGGGCGCGCATGGCCCTCGCCACCGGGCCGCTCACCGAGCTGGCCCGTCTCGTCGCCGGGACCGGCGTGCTGCCGTACCCGAACCCGGTCGGGGCGCCCCGACCGGAGTAGGTCAGGCGACCTCGACGACCAGCTGGACGTCGATGTTGCCGCGCGTGGCGTTGGAGTACGGGCACACCTGGTGCGCCGCGGCCACCGCCTTCTCGGCGTCCTCCTGCGAGACGCCGCCGAGCTCGACGTTGAGCGTCACCGTGAGGCCGAAGCCACCCTCGCCGTTGGAGCCGATGCCCACGTCGGCCGTGACGGCCGCGTCCTGGATCGGGACGCCGTGCTGCTTGGCCGAGGCCTTGAGCGCCGACAGGAAGCAGGCCGAGTAGCCGGCCGCGAAGAGCTGCTCGGGGTTGGTCGCGCCGCCGGGGCCGCCCATCTCCTTCGGCACGGCCAGGTCGAGGTCGACCAGTCCGTCGCTGCTGCGGACGTGGCCGTTGCGGCCGTCGCCGCTGGCGGTGGACGAGGCGGTGTAGATGACGTCAGGCATGCGGACCTCCATGTAGAGTTACTAGTACGTCTACCTCAGCCAAGCACGCCGGCACGCGCCGCACAACCCCGGGAGGACCGATGAGCACCCCGACGCCCGCTCGCGAGCGGATCCTCTCGGCGGCCACGCGCCGCTTCTACGCCGAGGGCGTGCGGGCGGTCAGCGCCGACCGGCTCATCGCCGACGCCGAGGTCTCGAAGGTCACGTTCTACCGGCACTTCCGCAGCAAGGACGACCTCGTGGTCGCCTACCTCGAGCGCGTCGCCGCAGCCGAGCGCGCCGAGGTCGAGCGCCACGTCGCCGCCGAGGCCCCGGCCGACGTGCTGCGCTGGTACGCCCGCTTCCTGGGCGAGACCACCTGCTCGCCCGGCTTCCGCGGCTGCCCGTTCATCAACGCCGCGGCCGAGCACGCCGATCCCGGCCATCCGGCCCGGGTCGCCGTCGACGCGCACCGCCGGTGGCTGCACGGGCAGGCGTCCGCCCTCGTCGCCGCACTCGGCGCCGCCGAGCCCGACGCCCTGGCCGAGCGGCTGCTCATGCTGCGCGACGGCGCCATGGTCGCCGGCTACGTCGGGCAGGCCCCCGACCAGGTCGCGGACGCGCTGCTGGCGGCCGGCGAGGCCGTCGTCCGGGCCGCGATACCGTCGGCGGCATGACCTCCAGCCGGCCCGCGTCCCGTCTCGTCGACGGCGCACGCATGGCGGTCGGCACCTTCACCGCGGTCCCCGTCCCGGCACCCGGCTCGACCGGTCGTGACGTCGCCGCGGTCGCCATGCTGCTGGCCCCGCTCGCCGTGGTGCCACTGGGCCTCCTGGTCGGGCTCACGCTGTGGCTCGGCCGCGAGGCCGGCCTGTCCCCCTGGGCGGTCGCGGCCCTCGCCGTCGGCCTGCTGGCGCTCGGCTCACGGGCCCTGCACCTCGACGGCCTGGCCGACACCGCTGACGGCCTCACCGCGTCCTACGACCGCGAGCGCGCCCTGGCGGTCATGCGCACCGGTGACGTCGGCCCCGCCGGGGCGGCCGCGCTCGTCGTCGTCCTGGCCGTGCAGGCCGGGGCGCTGGTCACCCTCGCGAGCGATCCGTGGGGACCCCTGCTGGCCGCGGTCCTGGTCTGCGTCTCGCGCGGCGCCGTGCTCGTCTCGGCCGCAGCCGGCGTGCCCGGCGCGCGTCGCGACGGGCTGGGTGCCGCGACGTCGGGCGTCGTCCCGGTGCCCGTCGCCGTGGTGACCGGCATGGGGCTGGCGACGCTCTCCCTGGCGGTCGGGCTCCTCACCGACCTCGCGTGGTGGCGCGGCCCGGTGGCCGTGGTGGTCGCCCTCGTGGCCGTCGGCGTGCTCGTCCGCCGCTGCGTGACACGGCTGGGTGGTGTGACCGGCGACGTCCACGGCGCATCGGTCGAGGTGGCGCTCGCCGCCCTGCTGCTCGCCGTCTCGTGACCCCGCAGCCCTCGTGAGAGGCTGCCGGACGTGACCGACGACGCCCCCGTCCTGACCCACCGCCGCGGCCGGCTCGCGATCGCCGAGCTCAACCGGCCGCGCGCCATCAACGCGCTCACCCACGAGATGGTCGGCCTGCTTCAGGCGGCCCTTGACGCCTGGGCGACCGACGACTCGGTGGCCACCGTCGCGCTCGTCGGCGCGGGCGACCGCGGGCTGTGCGCCGGCGGCGACCTGGTCGCGATGCACCGCGACGCGCGCGACGGCACCCGGGGGTCGGTCGACTTCTGGCGCGACGAGTACGCGCTCGACCACGCGATCGCCACGTTCCCCAAGCCGTTCGTCGCCGTCATGGACGGGGTCGTCATGGGCGGCGGCGTCGGGCTGTCGGCGCACGCGCGGCACCGCGTCGTCACCGAGCGCACGCGCTTCGGCCTGCCCGAGACGCGCATCGGCTTCGTGCCCGACGTCGGCGGCCCCTGGCTGCTCTCGCACGCGCCCGGCGAGCTGGGCACCCACGTCGCGCTCACCGCCGCCACCCTCGATGGCGCGGACGCGATCGCTCTGGGGGCGGCGGACGTCCTGGTGCCCGCCGACCGGGTCGCCGAGCTGCTCACCGCACTGGAGACCGAGGACGTCGATGCCGTGCTCGCCCGGCTGGCCGTCGAGCCCCCGGGCTCGGGGCTCGCCGCGGCCCGCGAGTGGGCCGACGCCGCCTATTCCGGGGACGACCCGGAGGTGATCGTCGAGCGGCTCCGCGCCTCGGACGTCCCCGCGGCGCACGAGGCCGCCGACGAGGTCGAGGCCCGCTCCCCCACCGCGGTCGCCGTCACGCTGGCGGCGCTGCGCCGCGCGGCGACGCTGCCCGACCTGCGCACCGCGCTCGACCAGGACCTGCACGTCTCGACCGCGCTGCTGGACGTGCCCGACATGGCCGAGGGCATCCGCGCCCAGGTGATCGACAAGGACCGGACGCCGCGCTGGCAGCCGGCCACGCTCGCCGAGGTCGACCCCGAGGTCGTCCGCCGCTGCCTGCCGTAGCGGGGCTTCGACAGGCTCAGCCAGCGAGGTCCCTCGCGGCTAGAGCACCAAGGTGCGGCCGGCGACGACGAGGTGGACCTCGTCGCACTCGGCGGCCACGCGCTGGTTGGTGACGCCCAGCAGGTCGCGGAACAGGCGCCCGGACCAGTGCGCGGGCACGACCCCCATGCCCACCTCGTTGGTGACCACCACGACCGTGCCGTCGTGACGCCCGACCGCCTCGGCGAGCGCGTCGACGCGGTCGAGCAGCTCGGGCTCCCACTCCTCGCGGGTCTTGTCCCAGCCGTCGAGCTCGTCCAGCTGCGCGGTGAGCCAGGTGCCCAGGCAGTCGATCAGCACGGCGCCCTCGGCGGCCTGCAGCGCGGCCGCGACGTCGGACGTCTCGGCGGTGGCCCAGTGGCTCGGCCGACGCTCCTGGTGGCGCACGACCCGGTCGGCCCACTCGGGGTCGGACGCGGGATCCGCCTCCGGGCCGGGCGCCACGTACGTGACGACGGGCTCGCCGACCACGAGCGACTCGGCCTGGAACGACTTGCCCGAGCGGACGCCGCCGGTCACCAGCACCTTCATGGAGCGCCCCTCTCGACCGGAGCAGCCTAGCCGTGCACCGGGACCGCCGGAAGCGCGAGTTGGCGGTGTCCCGCGCTCCGCCTAGCCTGGAGCGATGTCCGTGACTCGACGCCTCACCGTCCTGCTCCTCACCGCCGGGCTGCTGCTCGTCCCCGGCCTGGGCAGCACCGCCTCCGCCGCGCAGAGCGGCCACGAGAAGAACGTCATCAAGCTGGTCAACGCCGAGCGCGCCGAGCGCGACCGGGTGGTCCTGAAGTCGCAGCGCTGCCTGCAGCGCTACGCCGACTCGTGGGCCCGCTCGATGGCCCGCAAGCAGAACCTGCAGCACCGCAGCTCGAGCAGCCTGCGCCGGGTCATGAAGACGTGCAAGCTGCGTGGCATCGGCGAGAACATCGCCTACGGCTACGGCTCCTCGCGCGCCGTCGTGAACGCCTGGATGGACTCCCCCGGCCACCGCGCGAACATCCTGCGCTCCTCGTACCGCCGCACCGGCGTGGGCGCGTACCGCGACGCGGACGGCCGGCTGTACCACGCGCAGCTCTTCGGCACGCCTCGCTGACGGAGGCGGCCCGCGGGCCCCGGACGTGACCCAGGTCACTCCTAGGGTGGGCGCGACCCTCGGGGGGTCCTGTCCAGGAGGTCCGCATGCCCACGTCCCGTCTCGTCCGCTCGCTCGTCACCACCGTCGCGGTGGCGGCGGGCGGTCTCGTCTCAGCACCCGCCGCCCAGGCCGCGGGCGACCCGTGGGTCGTCTCGCTGGGTGACTCCTACATCTCCGGCGAGGCCGGCCGCTGGGCCGGTGCGTCCAACCGCAGCAGCACCACCGCGGACGCCCTCGGGGCCGGCGCCTACCTGGACGCCGGCAGCGCGGAGTCCATCCCCGGCTGCCACCGGGCCAGCAGCGCCCAGATCCACCTCGGCGCCGGCTACCGCAGCCTGAACCTGGCCTGCTCGGGGGCCACGACCGGCACCCGCACCGGCTCGACGTTCAAGCCCGGCCTCGACTTCTACGACGACGGCGCCGGCAAGGTCGGCCAGGCCACGGCCCTGCAGCGCGAGGCCCGCGGCCGCGACGTCGAGCTCGTCACCGTGTCGATCGGCGGCAACGACTTCGGGTTCGCCGACGTGGTCACCAGCTGCGTGCTGGACTTCCTCGGCTCGTCCTCGCTGCTCCCCAACTACTGCTTCGACGACCGGTCGGTGAAGGCCAACTTCGCCGCGGCCAACGTCGCCGCCGTCCGGGCCCGGATCGCCACCGCGCTGCAGAACGTCCGCACCGCGATGCGCAACGCCGGGCACGCCGACTCGGCCTGGACGCTGCTCGTGCAGACCTACCCGTCGCCGCTCGCCGAGGGCGCGAACCTGCGCTACAAGCAGAGCGGCTACACGCGCCAGAGCGTCGGCGGCTGCGGCTTCTGGGACGCCGACGCCGACTGGGCGAACCGCACCGCCATGCCGACGATCAACGGCGCGGTCACGGGCGCGGTGCAGGACTCCGGACTCAGCAACGTCCGCGTGCTCGACCTCTCCCGCGCGATGGACGGCCGGCGGCTGTGCGAGAAGGGGGTCGGCCTGTACGAGGAGGTCGGCCTGAGCAGCTGGAAGGACGCCGGCGCGGTCGACCGCACCGAGTGGATCAACCAGATCCGCACGGTCAGCACGATCGCCGGGCCGTACCAGGTGCAGGAGTCGATCCACCCGAACTACTGGGGCCAGCTGGCCATCCGCTCGTGCATCCGGCAGGCCCACGAGGGCGACCGGGGCGGACGGTGCGAGCGCTCCGGCACCGGGCTGACCTCGCGCGGCGAGCCGCGCATGACCCTGCGCTGAGCGCGCCCGAGGGCCCGGCGCTCCACGCGGAGTGCCGGGCCTGGCGCGCCCACGTCAGGGACGGTGGGGCGCCACGGGGTTCTCCAGCGTCCCGGCCATCTGCAGCGACGACGCCTGGTCGGACAGGTCGACCATCTGGCGGGTGTTGCGCAGCTGCAGCCGGTTCAGGCAGGAGTGCGCGAACTCGGCCGCGAACAGGTCGCAGCGCTCCCGGGCCGCCGCCAGCTCGGGGTGGTCGGCCGCGTGCTGCGCCAGGCACTCGCCGACCAGCGCCCAGAAGTCCCCCGCGCCGAGCACGCCGTCCTCGGCCAGGATGCCGGCGAGGTGCCGCAGGAACCCGTCGAAGACGTCGGTGTGGACGCTCAGCGCCTTGAGCTCGCCCGGCACGTCCTGGCGGATGCGCTCGATCTCGGCCGGCAGCGGGGTGTCGCCCATGACCACGACCTCCTCGCCGACGTCCTTCATGAACACCCGCCGGGGCACGTGGCCGTCGAGCACGAGGATGAGGTTCTCCCCGTGCGGCATGAACGCCAGGTCGTGGGCCAGCAGGCAGTGCGCGACCGGCCGCAGGTACGCCCGCAGGTAGGCGCGCACCCAGTCGGCCGGGTCCAGGCCGGACGCCCGCACGAGCGCCGTCGCGTACGCGTTCCCGTCGGCGTCGCGGTGCAGCAGCGACGCCATCGTGGCCAGCCGCTCACCGTCGCGCACCATCGTCACCGGGCTCTCGCGCCACAGGGCGGCGAGCATCTTCTTGTAGGGCGAGTCGGCCTCCAGCGCCTGGTAGACGCCACCGGTGTAGCCGACGGCGGCCCGCTCGCGCAGCACCCGGAAGCCGCAGTCCTGCAGGTCCGGGTCGGCGTGGACCAGGCCGGCCACCCAGTCGTTGATCGCCGGCGTCGCCCGCATGTACCGCGGCGACAGCCCGCGCATGAACCCCATGTTCTGGATCGACAGCGCGACCTTCACGTAGTGCCGCTCGGGGTGGTCCACGTTGAGGAAGGTGCGGATCGACTGCTGCGCCGTGTACGCGTCCGGCCCCTCGCCGAGGTGGACGAGGTCGTGGCGGGCCAGGTCCGGGGCGAAGGTGACGGCGATCTTGTGGTCCCACTGCCAGGGGTGCACCGGCACGAGGAGGTACTCGGCCGGGTCGAGGCCGCGGGCCCGCAGCTCGAGCTCGAACCGCTCGCGGGTGGCGGGGTCGAGCTCGTGGGCCAGCAGGGCGTCCTCGTCCAGCCCCTCGCCGTAGGACGCGACCGAGAGGCTGCGCCGCACGCCCAGCCAGTGCAGCCGGACGGGCCGGCCGGCCTCAGGCGCGTAGGCCTCGTTCTGCGACGCTGAGAACCCGATGCGGCCGTTCGTGGCCAGGAACCCCGGGTGGCCGGCGTGCATGGCCCCCTCGGTCGCGGCCAGGTCGGCGTGCAGCAGGTCGTCGACGGTCTGCTCGTGGTGCACGAGCGTCCAGGCGGCCGCGCGCAGCGTCGAGGCGAGCTCCTCGAGGTAGACCGGCAGGAGCTCGTCGGTGAGCCCGAGGTCGGACGCGAGCGCCGCCACGAGCGTCAGGACGTCGGGGTCCGCCGGGGCGCCGTCGCGCTCGGCGGAGATCGAGCCGGGGTCGACGACCCAGTGCTCGAGCGGGTAGCGGCGGGCGGCGAAGCGGTAGACGACGTCGCCGGCGTCCAGCGCCCAGCCGTGGCCGTCGGGACGCGGGTGGAGCAGCCGCTCGTGCGACAGCTCGGCGACGGCCTTCGCGACGAGCAGGCGCTGGGCCCGGTCCAGGACGTCCGGGGTCAGGTGGTCGGCGGTGCCGGGCACCGCGGTGGTCGTGACGCTCACAGGTCTCCTCCCAGGGGGCTGGCCGCGAACTGCTCGCGGGTGCAGAAGCTCAGGGCGGCCCGCTTGTCGCCCAGCTCGACGGCCCGGTCCACGACGAACCCGGCCTTGGCGTTCTTCAGCGCGATGCCGGCGTTGCGGACGTCGGGCTCGACGACCACCCGCTCGACGGCGGGGTCGTCCAGCACGAGCCGCATCACGGCGGCGAACGCGCGGTCGGTGAACCCGTGCACGGGCGTGTCGGTCGGGGCGACGAGCACGTGCATGCCGCGATCGCCGGGCCGCACGTCGTACACGCCGGCGAGCTCGGAGTGCGCCGGGTCGTACACCTCGGCCAGCAGCGCCGGACGTCCGTCGACGTGACCCAGGTAGGCGTGGTGGTGCGGGTCGGCGGCGATCCGGGCGTACTCCGCACGGACGTCGTCGACGGACGCGTCCTGCATCTGCCAGTAGACCGACCCGGGGTGGGTGACCCACGCGTGCAGCAGCGCGGCGTCCGCGTCGGGGTCGACCGGGACGAACGTGGTGGCGGTCGCGGTGGTCATCGGCTGCTCACCGCCCCGCGGGCGCCGGCCGGGACGCCGAACTCCTGGAACGCGATGCGCTCCTCGACCGGGTAGACCTCGCGGCCGCACATGGCGTTGATGATCACCGAGCTGCGGTACGCGCCCATGCCGAGGTCGGGCGCGACCAGGCCGTGGGTGTGCTCCTCGCCGTTCTGGACGAAGATCGTGCCCGCCTCGTCGACCCGGTAGTCGAGCCCCACGTCGTAGCGGCCGCGCGCGTCCCAGCGGATGCGGTCGGCGACCGGCTCGACGAACGCGGGCACCTGCGCGGCGTACCCCGTGGCCAGCACGAGGCCGTCGGTGCGCAGGCCGAACGGCTCGTCCAGCTCGTGCTGACGCAGGTCGAGCTCGAAGCCCGTCCCGTCCCAGCGCGCCCCGGCCAGCTCGGTGTTGGTGAGCAGAGTCGTCGGCACCTCGCCCAGGGCGACGCGCTTCCTGTAGAGCGTGTCGTAGATGGTGTCGACGAGGTCGCCGCTGATTCCCTTGTACAGGCCCTTCTGCTCGCGCAGCAGGTCGTCGCGCTGCGTCCCCGGCAGGGCGTGGAAGTAGCGCAGGTACTCCGGGCTGGTCATCTCCAGCGTGAGCTTGGTGTACTCCAGCGGGAAGAACCGCGGCGAGCGGCTGAGCCAGGTCAGCGAGTAGCCGGCGTCGATGCCCTCGAGCAGGTCGAGGTAGATCTCCGCGGCGCTCTGCCCGCCGCCGACGATCGTGATCGAGTCGCCGGACCGCAGCCGGTCGCGGTGCTCCAGGTAGGCCGAGGAGTGCAGCCACGGTCCGTCCAGCCCCTGCGCCGCCGGCGGGACGGCCGGCTGGGTGCCGGTGCCCAGCACCAGCCGCCGGGCGCGGTACGTCTGGGTGTCGCCGGTGCCGGCGAGCCGGGCCCGGACCACGTAGAGCTGGTCGGTCTCGTCCCAGGTCACCTGCTCGACGTGGCGTCCGAGGTGGACCGAGTCGAGCCGGTCGACCGCCCAGCGGCAGTAGTCGTTGTACTCCGCCCGCAGCGGGTAGAAGCTCTCGCGGATGTAGAACGGGTAGAGCCGTCCGGTGGCCTTGAGGTAGGCCAGGAACGAGAACGGCGACGTCGGGTCGGCCATCGTCACCAGGTCGGCCATGAACGGCACCTGGAGCGTGGCGTCCTCGAGCATCATCCCGGGGTGCCAGTCGAACGACTCGCGCGACTCCAGGACGACGCCGTCGAGGCCGTCGACCGGGTCGGCGAGGCAGGCCAGGCCGAGGTTGAACGGCCCCAGCCCGACGGCGACGAAGTCGTAGGTGCGCGTCGCAGTCATGCGCGGCCCTCCGTGAAGATCGCACGGTACGAAGGACCGCGCACGACATGACTGTTCGTTCGCTCGCTGCGCTCGCTCATGCCACCTCACCCCGCTGCTGGACGTCCTCGGCGAGCAGGCCGGCACCGGCCGCGCGCACCTCGTGCAGGACGCGCTCGAGGTCGGCCGGGCTCGTGGCCGGGTTGAGCAGCGTCACCTTGAGCCAGGACTCACCGTCGACCTTGGTGCCGGCCACGACGGCGCGACCGCCGGAGGCCAGCTCGGCGCGGATGCGTGGCGCCAGGTCGGACGCGGCGCGGGCGGACAGTCCCGGCGGCCGGTAGCGGAAGACGATCGCGCTCAGCACCGGCGCGACCCGCACCTCGACGTCGTCCAGCTCACGCATGCGGGCGTGCAGCCCCTGCGCCAGGTCGATCGCGCCGTCGAACAGCTCGCCCACGGCGTCGGCGCCCATCATGCGCAGCGTCGTCCAGAGCTTGAGCGCGTCGAAGCGGCGCGTGGTCTGCAGGCTCTTGTCGACCTGGTTGGGCACCACCGCCTCCTTCGGGTTCAGGTAGTCGGCGTGGAAGGCGGCGTGCCGCAGCGTGCGTCCGTCGCGGACGACCAGGGCGCTCGCGCTGACCGGCTGGAAGAACGTCTTGTGGTAGTCGACGGTGACCGAGTCGGCCGCCTCGACGCCGTCGAGCAGGTGCCGCCGGCGGGTGGACGTCAGCAGGCCGCCGCCGTACGCGGCGTCGACGTGGAACCACGCGTCGTGGGCGTGGGCGAGCCGGGCCAGCGGCAGCAGCGGGTCGATCGCGCCGAAGTCGGTCGTGCCCGCGGTGGCGACGATCGCCATGGGCACCGTGCCCTCGGGCAGCCGGTCGAGCTCGCGGGCGAGGGCGCCGACGTCCATGCGCCGGCGCTCGTCCACCGGCACGACGACGACGGCGTCCGGCCCCAGGCCCAGCAGGTCGGCGGCCTTGCGGACGCTGAAGTGGCCGTCGGACGAGACGAGCACCCGCAGCCGGGTGAGGTCGCCGCCCACGCGCGGGGCGGCCTCGGCCCGGGCGAGCAGCATCGCCTGCAGGTTGGACTGCGTGCCGCCGCTCGTGAAGACGCCGTCGGCGTCCTCGCCCAGTCCGAGCCGCTCGGCGGTCCAGGCGACGAGCCGCTGCTCCATCAGCGTGCCGCCGCCGCTCTGGTCCCAGGTGTCGAGCGAGGAGTTGACGGTCGAGACGTACAGCTCGGCCAGCAGCGCCGGGATGACGACGGGGCAGTTGAGATGGGCGACGTAGCCCGGGTCGTGGAACCAGACCGCGTCGTCCAGGTACACCTGGCCGAGCTCGTCCAGCACCTCCTCGACGTCCCCGAGCGGACGGTCGAGGTCGACGTCGGCGACCAGCTTCGCGACGGGCTCGACGCTCGAGCCCGAGTGCGGGGCGCCGACGCGGCGGGCGCGCTCCCCGAGGTGGTCGACCCCGCGGCGCAGCACCTCCGCCCAGTGGTCGACGGTCCGGCTGGTGAACAGTTCCTGCGTGGGCGCACGGTGCACCGCATCGCTCCTTCCCCCGAAGGCCTCCACGCGCCGTCGCGTGGTTAGGTAAGCCTTACCAACCGTGGCACACGCCTCCCGGGTCCGGCAACCCGCCCACCATGCGGACGGCGTAGCCACCCGCCGCCGCCCGGCGTCCCCGGCCCGTCATCATGGGGGCATGAGCACGCAGACCGACCGCACGCCCGTCACGCCCCCGAGCGAGGACGCGCGTCGCGCGGCCGCCGAGCGGCTGGCTGCCCTCGCGACGCCCGCCGGGGCGCTCGGACGCCTGGGCGAGCTGGGCGTCTGGGTCGCCGCCGCGCAGGGCGTGTGCCCGCCCGAGCCGGTCGAGCGCGTCCGGGCCGTCGTCTTCGCCGGCGACCACGACGTCGTCGACCACGGCGTCTCGGCGTACCCGAAGGCGGTCACGCCGGCGATGGTGCGTCAGTTCGTCTCCGGCGGCGCGGGCGTGAGCGTGCTGGCCGCGCAGCACGGCGTGACGGTGCGGGTGCTCGACCTCGGGGTCGACGCCGACCTGACCTACCTGCCCGGCGTCACCGACCACAAGGTGAACCGCGGCGCGCGGGCCATCCACCTCGAGGACGCGCTCACCGCCGACGAGACCCGGCGGGCGCTCGAGGCCGGCGCGCTCGTCGCCCGCGAGGAGCACGCGGCCGGCGCCCAGCTGCTGATCAGCGGCGACATGGGCATCGGCAACACCACGCCCACCGCGGCGCTCGTCGGCGCGCTGCTGGGCCTCCCGGCCGAGGACGTCGTGGGCACGGGCACCGGCGTGGACGCCGAGGGCCGGGCCCGCAAGGTGGCCGTCGTGCAGCAGGCGCTCGACCGCGCCGGCGACCGCGTCGACGACCCGGTCGAGCTGCTGACCGCGCTGGGCAGCGCCGACCTGGCCGCGACCGCCGGCTACCTCGCCGAGGCCGCCCGGCTGGGCGTCCCCGTGCTGCTCGACGGGCTCATCTCGGTGGCCTGCGCGCTGGTCGCCGACCGGCTCGCGCCCGGTGCCGCGGCGTGGTTCGCCGCCGGGCACCGCTCGACCGAGCCGGCGCAGTCGCTCGCGCTGTCCAAGCTCGGGCTCGAGCCGCTGCTCGACCTGGGGCTGCGGCTGGGCGAGGGCAGCGGTGCCGTCGCCGCCGTGCCGCTGGTGCGCTCGGCCGCGCTGCTGCTGCGTGACGTCAGCCTGCTCGCCGACGTCCTCTGAGCCGCTAGGACGTCCGGCGCTCGCCCGGCCACGGCGCCAGCACCGTCGCGGCCGACGCCGCGCCCAGGACGACCGCCGGGGCGGTGTGGGCCAGCCGCTTCCCGGACGCGCGACGACGCTCGCCGTGGGCGAAGATCCAGCGCTCGGCCGCACGGACGGCGAGCGCACCGCCGACCACGACTCCCACCGCCACCGCGCCGAGCGCGGCCTGCTCGCGGCCCGAGAGCGAGCCGAGGACCTCCTCCACGGCGTCGCTGGTCTCCGGGTCGGGCCGGTCGGGGCGCGCCTCCAGCAACGAGACCACCGAGATCACGCCGACCATGGCGCCCTTGACCCGCGTGCGCGTGCGGCGGGACCGGACCACGTCCGGACTGGCGTAGTAGGCGGTGGTGGCGATGAAGGTGACGGCGGCGGACGTCCGACGGGACACGGAAGGCAGGCTCACGCCGCCATCCTGGCAGTCAGGGGGTGACCGACGCCGCGTAGGCGGTGCGGCGCACCGCCCGCCGCAGGGTCGCCAGCACCGCGGGGCCCAGCACGACGAGCGCGACCGCGGTGGTGATCGCCCGGCCGGTGTCCCAGCCGCCGGTGGACGTCAGCAGCGTGTAGATCAGGAAGCGGTGCAGGTTCTCGGCCAGCGGGTCGCCCGGGACGACCGACAGCGAGCCCTCGTGCCCGGGCACCTGGATGCCCAGCAGGTAGGGCCAGCTGGTCAGGTTCATGAGCAGCCCGTAGGCGTACGACGCGACCACCGCGTAGGCCACGAGCAGCGCGATCTCGGCGCGACCGCGCGGCCGGCGCGGCAGCAGCCCGACACCCAGGCCGACCCAGGCCGCGCACAGCATCTGGAACGGCAGCCACGGCCCGACGCCGGACGTCAACAGCGCCGAGGCGAACATCGACGTCGCCCCGAGCAGGAACCCGAAGCCCGGGCCGAACACGCGTCCGCCCAGCACGAGCAGGAAGAACACGGTCTCGAAGCCGGCGACGCCGGCGCCCAGCGCGCGCAGGGCCGCGTTGACGGCGGTGAGCACGCCGAGCATGGCGAGGGTCCGCGAGTCCATGCCGCCCTCGGACAGCTCGGCGACGACCACCACCACGAGCAGCGGCAGCAGGACGAGGAAGACGTAGGGCGGGTCGGAGCGGGCGCCGGAGCCGTTGGGGTCGACCTTCAGCAGCAGCGGCCAGACGAACATCAGCAGGCCGGCGACCGACGCGACGGTCAGCACGACGGCCGAGCGCAGGCCGATCCGGACGCGCACGTGGTCGCTCACGACATGCCCTCCAGCGCGTCGCGCACCTGCGGGACGGTCAGCCAGCCCTCTCCGAGCACCTTGGAGACCTGCGGCGAGAAGGCCGGCGACTCGGCCAGCACCTGCACGACGTCGCCACTGGAGACGACCTCGCCCCCGGCCAGCACCACGACCCGGTCGGCGACCTCGGCGACGAACTCGACGTCGTGCGTGGCCACGACGACCGCGTGGCCGTCGCGGGCGAGGTCCTGCAGCACGCCGGCGAGCGCGTCCTTGCCGGCGTAGTCGAGCCCGCGCGTGGGCTCGTCCAGCAGCAGCACGCGGGGCCGGGCCGAGAGCGCGATCGCGAGCACCAGCGAGAGCCGCTGCCCCTCGGACAGGTCGCGTGGGTGGTGGTCGCCAGGGACGCCGGGCGCGAGCCGGTCGAGCAGCGCGCGGCAGGTGCCCGCGGGCGCGGACGCCTGGTGGTCGGCGGCCGCGCACTCCTCGTCAACGGTCTCCAGGTACAGCAGGTCCGACGCGGTCTGCGGCACCAGGCCGACCATGCGTCGCGCCTCGGAGCTGCTCAGGTCGTGCGGGTCGCGGCCGTCCACGTCGACGCGTCCGGACCGCCGCCGGCCCGTGCCCTGCAGCGCCCAGAGCAGGGACGACTTGCCCGAGCCGTTGCGGCCCATGAGCGCGGTGACCTCGCCGGCGCGCAGCTCGAGGCCGACGCGGTCGACGGCGACCCGGGCGCCGTACGCGACGGACACGTCGCGGGCGCGCAGCAGCACCTCGCCCGGCACGGTCGGCAGGTCGGCCGGCGGCAGCTCGCCCAGCCGTCCGCGCAACCCGCCCAGGCGCCGGCGCGCGTCGCGCACCGACAGCGGCAGCGGGTCCCAGCCGGCGAGCCGGCCGAGCTGGACGATGGGCGGGGCCACCGGGGAGTCCTGCAGCAGCCGGGCCGGGTCGCCGCTGCGCACGCGTCCGCCCGGCTCGACGACCACGAGGGTGTCGGCGAACGGCACGACCCGCTCCATGCGGTGCTCGGCGACCACGACGGTGAGGCCGAGGTCCTCCACGAGCCGGCGCAGCGTGCCCAGGACGTCCTCGGCCGCGGTGGGGTCGAGCGCGGACGTCGGCTCGTCGAGCACGAGCACCCGCGGGTGCATCGTCAGCACCGAGCCGATCGCGACGCGCTGCTGCTGGCCGCCCGACAGCGACCGCAGCGAGCGCGAGCGCAACCCGGCCAGGCCGAGCAGGTCGAGGGTCTCCTCCACCCGGCGGCGCATGGTGGCCGGCGCGAGGCCGAGCTGCTCCATGCCGTAGGCGAGCTCCTCCTCCACCGAGTCGGTGACGAACCCGGCGAGCGGGTCCTGCGAGACGGAGCCGACGAGGTGGGCCAGCTCGCGTGGCGGCGTGCGCCGGATGCTCGTGCCGTCGACGAGCACGTCGCCGACCAGCTCGCCGCCGGTGAAGTGGGGCACGAGCCCGTTGAGCGTCCCGAGCAGGGTGGACTTGCCGACGCCCGTGCGACCGGCGACGAGGACGAGCTCGCCCTCCTCGACGGTCAGGTCGACGTCGCGCAGCACCCAGTCGCCGTCCGGCCGGCCGTCGTGGTCGAGGTGGCGGAAGCCCACCCGGCGCAGCTCGATCATCGCAGCGCCCCCTGGGGCCGGGCCGGCTCGTCGGCCGGAGCCGCGGCGTCGAGCGGCGGCGGGGGCGCGAGCACGGCGGGGGCGAGCGCGACCAGGACGAGCGCCAGCGCGGGCAGGGTGATCGTCGGCAGGTCACCCAGCGGCGGGTTCACGACGAGCGGGTCGCTCTGGGCCACCAGCTGGACGCCCACGGCGACCAGCACGCCGCAGGCGGCCACGGCGAGGTCGGCGGGGTGCCACTGCGGCGGCCGGTAGCGCGTCCGGCGGACCCGGCGTCCGGCGCTCACCAACCCGCCGGCGGCGAGCAGGACGCCCAGCGCGAGCATCCAGCCGCCGAGGAGACCCGGCGTGGTGGGGTCGAGCACCGCGTAGGCCCCGATGCCGACGCCGACCAGGCCGGCCAGCAGCAGGGCCCCGGTGACGACCCGCTGGCCACGCGTCCGGTCGCCGGAGCGGCCGTACCCGCGGGTGTCCATGCCGGCGGCGAGCGTCATGGAACGCTCCAGCGCGTCCTCGAGCACGGGCACCACGAGCCGGCGCAGCGCCCGGACGCCCGTGCCGGCGTCACCGCGCAGCCGGCGGGCCGTGCGCACCCGCTGGACGCTCTCGACCAGCTGTGGGAAGACGGTCAGGGCGACGACGAGGGCGGTGCCGACCTCGTACAGCGCCGGGGGCAGGGACGCGAGCAGCCGGCGCGGGTTGGCGAGCGTGTTCGCCGCGCCGACGCAGAGCAGGATCGCGGCCAGGCGCATGCCCTCGTACAGCCCGGACAGGACGGTCGAGGCCGAGACCGGTCCGAGCAGCCGGACCCCCGCAGCCCACTCGGGCAGCGGGACACTCGGCAGGTCGAGCCAGTACGGCGCGCCCTGGTCGCCGCCGAGCACCGCATGGAAGAAGACCCGCAGCACGATCACCAGCAGCGCGAGGTAGGCGTAGTAGCGGAAGCCGAGCGCCCACGGCGCGTCGCCGCGGCGCAGCACGACGACGACGCCCGCCGCCAGGACGAGCAGGACGAGCAGCCACGGGTTGGTCGTGGCCGAGGCGCACGCCGCCAGCCCGAGAGCCCAGGTCCACCAGGCTCCCGGGTGCAGCTCACGGCCCGGCCGGGTCACCTCAGCCGCGCCGGCGGCGCGACGCGGCGACGATGGCGGCCACGAGCGCGACGACCAGCACGGCCCCCACGACGATCGCCACCGTGTTCGGCGTCGAGGAGTCCTCCTCCACCGCCTCGTCGCCGGCGGGCTCGTCGGCCTCGGCGTCGGCCTCCAGCTGGGCGCGGACCTCGTCACCGGGCAGGACGCTCGGCGCCGCGGCGGCGTTCGCGTCGGCGGTGATCGGCTCGTACGAGAGGCCGACGTAGCCGCCGCCCTCGACGGTCTGCTCGGCGACGCCCTTCTGCGCGTACGACCAGGCGTCGGCGTCCGGGCCGGCCAGCGAGATCGCCCAGTAGGCCTGGTCGGAGTAGGTCTGGCACGCCTCGTCCTGCGGGCTGGGCAGGTCCTCGACGCGGCAGAGGGCGGCGTCGCCCTCCTTGGTCGTGCCGGTGGTCTTCAGGCCGGCCTCGCGCAGCGTCTCCAGCACGGTGCTGCCGTCGGCGTCCTCGGCGCACAGGATCTGCAGGTCGGCGCCGAGCTCCTTGTAGTCGACCACCACCGCCACGTCACCGGCGTCGCTGCAGTCCGGCGCCGCGTGGGCCGCCGGGGCGGCGAGCGTCAGCGTGCCCGCCGTGACGACGGGGAGCAGGAGAGCGGCGAGACGACGGTTCATCGGGTTCCTTCCGGCTGCGGCACGGGAAGGGAGGCCCTGCCCGCTGCGTTCCGCGACAGCCTGGGGTGAGACGTCCCGGCGGGCGTTCCGGCTCGCCACCGTCTGGTGGCCTACGGCTGCGGGTCAGCGCCGGACTTGGACCGGCTTCCCCCGCGTGGGACGAGTGGTGGATCTGCCCGGTCGGGCAGGGGAACCATACCTCCGGTCGGCGTGACGGGCGAAGTCGGCGACCCGGAACTAGGGTGCCGCCATGACGCTCAGCGAACAGCTCCGGATCGCCCTGGACGGCAAGTGGCGCCACGTGCGCGAGCAGGCCCGGGTCGAGCTCGCCGGCATGGACCTGCTCTACGACCCCACCCTCTCGATGGACCAGGCGCGCGACCGTGTGCTCGAGCAGCTGCGCAAGCTCGTGCCCACCGGCATCCCCGCCGCCGGCTTCACGGTCGAGAACGGCGGGCTCGGCGACCCGGGCATGTCGGTGACCGGCATCGAGATGCTGGCCCAGTTCGACCTCTCGCTCATGGTCAAGGCCGGCGTGCAGTGGGGCCTGTTCGGCGGCGCGATCGAGAACCTCGGCACCAAGCGCCACCACGACGCGTACGTCCGCGACCTGATCAGCTGCGACCTGCTCGGCTGCTTCGCGATGACCGAGACCGGGCACGGCAGCGACGTCCAGAGCCTGGAGACGACCGCGACGTACGACCCGGCGACGCAGGAGTTCGTCATCGACTCGCCGACCCCGTCGGCGCGCAAGGACTACATCGGCGGCGCCGCGGCGCACGCCCGGGTGGCGGCGGTCTTCGCCCAGCTGCGCACGCTCGACGAGGACCACGGCGTGCACTGCTTCGTCGTGCCGATCCGCGACGAGGAGGGCCACGACCTGCCCGGCGTCACGACGTCCGACTGCGGCCCGAAGGGCGGCCTCGGCGCCGTCGACAACGGCCGCATCGTGTTCGACCAGGTGCGGGTACCGCGCGAGAACCTGCTCAACCGCTACGGCGACGTCGCCGAGGACGGCACCTACTCGTCGCCGATCGAGAGCCGCAACGCGCGCTTCTTCACCATGATCGGCACGCTCATTCGCGGCCGGGTGAGCGTCGGCGGCTCCGCCGGCGCCGCGGCCGAGGTCGCGCTCAGCATCGCCGGCCGGTACGCCGTCCAGCGCCGCCAGTTCGTCGGCGTCGACGAGGAGGCCCGGCTCATCGACTACCGGGTGCACCAGCGCCGGCTGCTGCCGCTGCTCGCCCGGGCGTACGCCTACCGGTTCGCGCAGAACCAGCTCGTCGCCCGGATGCACCGGATGCAGTCCGGCGGCACCCCGGACGCGCAGAAGCAGCGCGAGCTCGAGGGCCGCGCGGCCGGGCTCAAGGCGGCGCAGACCTGGTACGCCACCCGCGCCATCCAGGAGGCGCGCGAGATGTGCGGCGGCGCCGGCTACCTGGAGGAGAACCGGCTCACCCGCCTGCGCGCCGACACCGACGTGTTCACCACCTTCGAGGGCGACAACCACGTCCTCATGCAGCTGGTCGCCAAGGAGCAGCTCACCGCCTACGCCCAGGAGGTCGGCGGCCTCGACCCGGTCGGCATGGTCCGATTCGTCGCCGGCACGATCACCGACGTCGTGCGCGAGCGCACGGCGGCCCCGACGCTCATCCAGCGGCTCATCGACGCGCGTCCGGGCAAGGACTCCGAGCACGACCTGCTCGACCGCGGCACCCAGCTGCAGCTGTTCGAGGACCGCGAGCAGCACGTCATCGAGACCGCGGCCCGTCGCCTGCGCCGGGCCGACAAGGAGGATCCGGCCCAGGCGTTCGCGATCTTCAACGACGCCCAGGACCACGTCGTCCGGGTCGGCGTCGCGCACATCGACCGCATCGTGCTGGAGGCGTTCACCGCCGGCATCGCCCGGTGCGAGGACGAGGAGGCCGCCGAGCTGCTCCGCAAGGTCTGCTCGCTCTATGCGCTGAGCGTCGTCGAGGAGGACGCGGCGTGGTTCATGGCGCACCACCGGCTGACCGACTCGCGGGCCAAGCAGGTGACCGTCGAGATCGACCGGCTGCTCGCCGAGCTCGCGCCGCAGACCCTCACGCTGGTCGAGGGCCTCGGCGTCCCCGAGCACACGCTCGGCGCCGCGATGCTCAAGGCCTGAGCCCGGCCGGCGTGACCGACGTCCCGGGGCCGTAACGCTTTGCCCCGGGACGTCGGTCCCGGTTCTCGCGACAGGGCGCGCCCAGCGAGGCGTCGCGCACAGGAAGCCGATAACCTCCGCACAACTTGTTCACTCGTCCCCCGGGGGTTCCCTTCATGCGTCTCACCCTGTCGCGTCGCCTGGCCACCGCCAGCACCGTCGCGATCACCGCCGCCGCCGTCGCGTTCGCCGGCACGCCCGCGAACGCCGCTCCGGCGTCCACCGACAGCAAGGTCAAGGCGTCCGCCATCGGCGCCACGCGCGTCACCGTCGCGCACTCGCTGATGACGAAGTACAGCTCGACGATCTACGCCAACGCGCGCGTCTCGTACGGCCTGCCCAGCGGCGCGTACCTCAGCTCGGCGACGGCCGAGCTGTGGATCGGCGGCAAGAAGCGCACGACGATCAAGATGCCGACGTACGACAGCAACTACGTCAACCTGCCCCGTTCCGCCGGCGCCGGCGCCGCGAAGCTGCGCAACATCCGCGCGGCCGGCTACTACTACGACGCCAACTACAACCGGGTGAACTTCACGCTGGCGCCCGCGGCGAGCAACCTGTTCAACATCCGCCGCACGATCGACAGCTCCGCGGTGCTGAAGCTGCGCAAGAGCGGCTCCAAGATCCGCGTCAGCGGCTCGAAGTGGCGCGCCATCCAGCCGAACGGCCGCTGGGCGCGCGTCTCGCAGGTGCTGGTGCAGAAGAAGAGCGGCCGCAAGTGGAAGACCATCAAGAAGGTCCGCCCGAAGAGCAACGGCTCGTTCAAGTTCACCTACCGCTCGAGCAAGCGGGCGAACTACCGCGCGCTCGTCAAGACGACCACCTCGCTGCAGGGTGGCGCGACGCGCAACGTCAAGATCTGACGCAGAACCGCACCAGGTACGGCGCCGGCTCCCCTCGGGGACCGGCGCCGTCGCCGTCTCAGGCGGGGAAGTCGCCCGCCGCCGAGCGCATCGCGCGCAGCAGCCCGAAGGCCTGGCGCTGCTGCGCCGCGTCCAACCCGTCGACGGCGAAGTCGATGTCGTGCAGGGCTCGCGTGGCCTCGTCGACGACGCGACGCCCCTCCGCCGTGAGGCTGGCCAGCGTCCGGCGGCGGTCGGTGCCGTCGGCCTCGCGCACGACCAGGCCCTGGGTCTCGAGCCGGTCGATGGCGTTGGTGACCGAGGTGGGGTGCACCATCAGCCGCTCGCCGATCTTGCTCAGCGGCAGCGAGCCGGCGCGGCTGAACGAGATCAGCACCAGCACCTCGTAGCGGGCGAACGTGATGCCGAACGGCTTCAGCGCCGTGTCGAGCCGGGCCAGCATGAGCTGCTGGACGCGCATGATCGAGGTGGCCAGGAGCATCTGGTCGGTCGCCTCGCCGAAGTGCTCGTGCCACAGCTGACCGGCCCGCTCGATGGGGTCGAAGTCCAGGCGGGACGTCTCGGTCATGGGGGTGACCCTAGCGCGCGGACGTCTTCCGTCAATTCATTGGATGTCCTACTATCGGGGTTCCAACGAAGTTCTCGGAGGACTCCCATGCCCGACCTGCACCAGCCCGCCCACCCGGTCCGGTTCGTGACCGCGTCCGCGCTCTTCGACGGGCACGACGCGTCGATCAACATCATGCGGCGGATCCTGCAGTCGCAGGGCGCGGAGGTCGTGCACCTGGGCCACAACCGCTCGGTCGCCGAGGTCGTCGACGCCGCGGTCGAGGAGGACGTGCAGGGCGTCGCGGTCAGCTCCTACCAGGGCGGCCACGTCGAGTACTTCGAGTACCTGGTCGAGTCGCTGCGCGAGCGCGGCGCGGGCCACGTCAAGGTCTACGGCGGCGGGGGAGGCGTCATCGTGCCCGAGGAGATCGAACGCCTGCGCCGCGCCGGAGTCAAGGTCTTCTCCCCCGAGGACGGCCAGCGGCTCGGGCTGCCCGGCATGATCAACACGCTCATCGCTGAGTGCGACGTCGACCTGTGGGAGCAGGGACCCGCCTCGCTGGACGCCGTCCTGTCCGGCGACCGCGCCGCCCTGGCCCGGGCCATCACCGGCGCCGAGCTCGGCCACCTCGACGACGCGACGCGCGAGCCCGTCCGCGCCGCCGCCGAGCGCTCGACCGCCCCCGTCCTGGGCATCACCGGCACCGGCGGCTCGGGCAAAAGCTCGCTCACCGACGAGATCGTCCGCCGCTTCCGGGTGGACCAGCAGGACAAGCTGCGCGTCGCCGTCGTGGCCGTGGACCCGACCCGGCGCAAGGGCGGCGGCGCGCTGCTCGGCGACCGCATCCGCATGAACAGCCTCGACGGCGACCGGGTCTACTTCCGCTCGCTCGCCACCCGCGGCGACCGCGAGGTGCCCGAGGCGCTCACGGACGTCATCGCGCTGCTCAAGGCGGCCGGGCACGACCTGGTGGTCGTCGAGACGCCCGGCATCGGGCAGGGCGACGCCGCGATCGTCCCCTTCGTGGACGTCTCGATGTACGTGATGACGCCGGAGTTCGGTGCCGCGTCGCAGCTGGAGAAGATCGACATGCTCGACTTCGCCGACGTCGTGGCGATCAACAAGTTCGAGCGCCGCGGTGCCAAGGACGCCCTGCGCGACGTCGGCCGCCAGCTCGTCCGCAACCGCGAGGCGTTCGGCCAGCGGCCCGAGGACATGCCGGTCTTCGGCACGTCCGCGGCCACGTTCAACGACGACGGCGTCACCGCGCTCTACCAGCACCTGCGCGGCGTCCTGGCCGAGCACGGGCTGCCCGCCGTCGAGGGCACGCTGCCCGTCGTGGACGTGCGGCACTCCAGCGGCATCGCCCAGGTCGTCCCGCCCGAGCGCACCCGCTACCTGGCCGAGATCGTCGAGACCGTCCGCGGCTACCACGCCGAGACCGTCCGCCTGGCCGAGCAGGCCCGCCGGCTGCAGCGGCTCGAGGCCGTCGCCGCCGAGCTGCCCGACAGCACCGACGTCGCCGCGCTCGCCGAGCGCGCCCGCGAGGACCTGCCGGGCGAGGTGCGCCGCCAGCTCGACGGCTGGGCGGACGTCGTGGAGTCCTACGCCGGCGACGAGCAGGTCGTGCGGGTGCGCGACAAGGAGATCCGCACCCGCCTGACGCGTGAGTCGCTGTCGGGCACGAAGGTGCCGAGGGTGAGCCTGCCGCGCTTCACCGACCACGGCGACCTGGTGTCGTTCTGGCGGCGCGAGAACCTGCCCGGCTTCTTCCCGTTCACCGCTGGCGTGTTCCCGTTCAAGCGCGACGGCGAGGACCCGGCCCGCATGTTCGCCGGCGAGGGCGACCCGTTCCGCACCAACCGGCGCTTCAAGCTGCTGTCGTCGGACTCCGAGGCGACCCGTCTGTCGACCGCGTTCGACTCGGTGACGCTGTACGGACGCGACCCCGACCTGCGTCCGGACGTCTACGGCAAGGTCGGCACGTCGGGCGTCTCGGTCGCCACCCTCGACGACATGAAGGCGCTGTACGACGGCTTCGACCTCGTCTCCCCCACGACGTCGGTCTCGATGACGATCAACGGTCCGGCGCCCACGGTGCTGGCCTTCTTCCTCAACACCACGATCGACCAGCAGGTCGACGCGTTCCGCGACCGCGAGGGTCGCGAGCCCGATGCCGCCGAGCACGAGGAGCTGCGTCGGCGCGCGCTGCAGAACGTCCGCGGCACCGTGCAGGCCGACATCCTCAAGGAGGACCAGGGGCAGAACACCTGCCTGTTCTCCACCGAGTTCAGCCTGCGGATGATGGCCGACGTCCAGGAGTGGTTCATCGAGCAGGGCGTCCGCAACTTCTACTCGGTCTCGATCTCCGGCTACCACATCGCCGAGGCCGGGGCGAACCCCATCAGCCAGCTCGCGTTCACCCTCGCCAACGGGTTCACGTACGTCGAGGCGTACCTGGCCCGCGGCATGGACGTCGACGCGTTCGCGCCGAACCTGTCGTTCTTCTTCTCCAACGGCATGGACCCCGAGTACTCGGTGCTCGGCCGGGTCGCGCGGCGGATCTGGGCGGTCACGATGCGCGACAAGTACGGGGCGAACGAGCGCAGCCAGAAGCTGAAGTACCACGTGCAGACGTCCGGCCGCTCGCTGCACGCGCAGGAGATGGACTTCAACGACATCCGCACGACGCTGCAGGCGCTCATCGCGATCTACGACAACGCCAACAGCCTGCACACCAACGCCTTCGACGAGGCGGTCACGACGCCGACCGAGGAGTCGGTGCGCCGCGCCCTGGCCATCCAGCTCATCATCAACCGCGAGTGGGGCCTGGCGATGAACGAGAACCCGCTCCAGGGGTCGTTCATCATCGACGAGCTCACCGACCTCGTGGAGGAGGCGGTGCTGCGCGAGTTCGAGGCGATCAGCGAGCGCGGCGGCGTGCTCGGCGCGATGGAGACCGGCTACCAGCGCGGCCGCATCCAGGACGAGTCGATGCTCTACGAGCACCGCAAGCACGACGGCTCGCTGCCGATCATCGGCGTCAACACGTTCCGCAAGCCCGACGCCGAGACCGAGCCGCCCACCGTCGAGCTGGCCCGGGCCACCGAGGACGAGAAGCGGTCGCAGCTCGAGCGTGTCCAGGGCTTCCAGCAGGCGCACGCGTCGGAGGCCGAGGCGGCCATCGCGCGACTGAAGCAGGCGGCGGTCGACCACGAGAACGTGTTCGCCGTGCTCATGGACGCCGCCCGCGTCTGCTCGCTGCAGCAGGTGACCGAGGCGTTCTTCGAGGTCGGCGGCCAGTACCGCCGCAACGTGTGAGGATGCGTCCGTGAGCAACCACCCCACCGTCGACGAGGTCCTGCAGCTGCCCGCCGTCCGCGAGGGCGTCGTCCCGCCCGAGTACCTCGACGAGAACGACCACATGAACATCGGCCGCTACCTCGAGGAGGCCAGCCTCGGCCTGTGGGGGCGCACCATCGAGATGGGCATGGGGCCGGAGTACATCGAGGAGCGCCGGCAGACGACGTTCACCGCCGAGCACCACCTGTCCTACCTGTCCGAGCTGCGGCTCGGCGACGCGATCTCCGTCCACGTGCGCTTCCTGGAGCGCTCGGACAAGGTGCTGCACACCCTGGCGTTCATCGTCGACCGCACCCGCGGCCGGCTGGCCGCGACCGTCGAGGCGACGCTGGTCCACGTGAACTTCGACACCCGCCGGCCCGAGCCGTTCCCCGACGACGTCCTGCACGAGATCGACCTCGAGGTCGCCCGCTCCGAGTCGCTCGACTGGGCCGCGCCGGTCTGCGGCGTCATGGGCGTCCGCAGGCGCTAGGCGCTACCAGCCGGTCTCGCGGCAGGCGGTGCCCTCACGCGGCTCGACCTGCAGCGTGGCGTGCTCGACGTCGTGCTCCTCGCGCAGCAGCGTCCGCGCGTCGTCGAGCACCGCGGCGAGCTGCTCGGGACGGGACGCGACCAGGTGCGCGGTCGCCACGTTCATGCCCGACGTGAGTGTCCAGACGTGCAGGTCGTGCACGTCGTCGACGCCGTCGATCGCCGCCAGGCCACGCGCGACCTCCTCGACGTCCAAGCCGGCGGGCGCGTGCTGGGCGAGGACGGCCAGCACCTGGCGTCCGAGCAGGACGGCCCGCACCGCGACGAACGCGCCGACACCGAGCGCGACCACGGTGTCCCACCACGAGTGGCCGGTGGTCGCGACGAGGACGCCGGCGGCGATCACGCCGACCGAGCCGGCGGCGTCGGCCACGACCTCGAGGTAGGCGGCCCGCACGTTGAGGCTTTCGCCCGCGCCACCGGCGAGCAGCAGCATGGCCACGACGTTGACCACCAGGCCGAGCCCGCCGACCACGATCATCGGCCCGACCTGGACGTCCGCGGGATCGCCGATCCGGCCGACCGCCTCGACCAAGACGTACGCGGCGACCCCGAGCATGAGCAGCACGACGAACCCCGACGCGAGCACCTCGGCCCGGTACGAGCCGAACGTGCGACGTCCGGTGGTGTCGGGTCGCGTGGCCACGTGGGTGGCGGTCAGCGCGGCACCGAGGGCAACGACGTCCGCGGCCATGTGCCCGGCGTCGGACAACAGGGCCAACGAGCCCGAGACGAGGCCGGCGACGAGCTCGACACCGAAGAAGGCGAGCACCAGGACGAACGCGGCTCCCAGGCGCCAGCGGTGACGGCCGCCCGCGTGCCCGTGGGCGTGGCCGTGGCCGTGCCCGGCGCCCATCAGCGCCGCCTCGTCTGCGTGGGGCACAGCTCGACCTGGTCGCCCGTGAGCGACAGCAGCTGCTCGGCGGCGGCGAGCAGGCCGAGCGTCGCGTCGGACTGGGCGACGCGGTAGAACGAGGCGCGTCCGACCGGCCGGACGTCGACGAGCCCGCACCCGCGCAGGCAGGCCAGGTGCTGGGAGACGGTCGACTGCGCGAGGCCCAGGTGCTCGGTCAGCTCGCGGACGTTGTGCTCGCCCAGCAGCAGGTGGCGCAGGATCGCGACGCGGGACGGGTCGCTCAGGCCGTGGAAGAGGCTGGCCGCCGCGGCGCTGGCGTGCCGCTCGTCGACCGCGACGGCGGACTCGTCGATCATCGTCATGCGCCGATGCTATCCGTCACAGCCGATGGAACGGTACTAAGAGCACTCTCACGCCGTCCGGCGCTTCGACCTCGTGCGGCCGGGTACTGGCGTGCCGATAGGCCGGACACCGAGGTCCGGCCCTGCCGAAGGAGGCTGTCATGGACTGGTGGGTCTGGCTCATCATCGCCGTCGTGGTGCTGGCGCTCGTCGCCGCGATCGCGATGGCCGCACGCAAGCGCTCCGCCGCGCACCGTCACGAGGTCGAGGAGCGTCGCCGCGTGGAGGCCGCGAAGATCCGTGAGGAGGCGCAGGCCGAGGAGATCAAGGTCCAGCGTCGTGAGGCCGCTGCGGCGTCCGCGCGGGCCGATGCGCAGGAGGCGCGCCTCGAGGCCGATCGCCTGGAGAAGGCGGCGCACGAGCACGAGCACGAGGCGAGCCGCCGCGTCCAGTCGCTGGACGAGCAGCGCGCCGAGGCCGACCGGCTCGACCCGGACGTGACGGAGCACCGCACGTCCGAGGTCACCGAGCGCCGGACGTCCGACGTGAACGAGCGCGTGATCGATCCCGACGCGACCGATCGGGGTCACAAGCACTGAGTACTCTGCAGCGCATGACGGGCACGGACGACCTCGGGACGTCCGTGCCCGTCCCACGTCCGGGCCGGCGCGTGGTGTCGCTCGTGCCGTCGCTGACCGAGGCGCTCGCCGCCACCCGGCCGGAGGCGATCGTCGGTGCGACCGACTGGTGCACGCATCCCGCCGACCTCGACGTCGCTCGGGTGCGCGGCACGAAGAACCCCGACCGGGCGGCCATCGAGGCCCTCGAGCCCGACCTCGTCGTGGCGAACCAGGAGGAGAACCGCGAGCTGGACGTGCGCCGCCTGCGCGACGCGGGCGTGCCCGTCTGGGTGACCGACGTCCGCACCGTCGACCAGGCGTTCGCGTCGATGCGCCGGCTGTTCACCGAGGCGCTCGGCTGGGGCGTCCCGGCCTGGCTCGAGCAGGCCGAGCGGGCCTGGGCCGCTCCCCCGCCCGCGGGCGGCCCGCGCGTGGTCGTGCCGATCTGGCGCGACCCCTGGATGGCGGTCGGCTCCGACACCTTCACCGGCGACGTGCTGCGCCGGCTCGGCGCGGTCAACGTCCTGGACGACGCGGAGGGCCGCTACCCGCACGTGGAGCTCGCCGAGATCGACCGCGAGGGAGTCGACCTCGTGCTGCTGCCGGACGAGCCGTACGTCTTCACCGCCGACGACGGGCCCGAGGCGTTCACGCAGGTGCCGACGCGGCTCGTGTCGGGCCGCCTGCTCACCTGGTACGGACCCTCGCTCGTCCACGCCCGCGACGAGCTCGCCGTCGCCCTGCGCTGAGGCGTGCGTCAGGCACCGCAGCTCGCCTGGGACGCGAAAGGACCACGATCACGAGGATCGTGGTCCTTCTGCGTCCACGTCTCGGCGGCGCCGAGGGTGGGTGAGGCTCTAGCGGCGGCGGCCGCGCGGGCTGACCTTCGCCCGCTCGAGCACGTGCGGGTCCTTGGCCTCGATCGGCGGGGTCTCGCCGATGATGACGTTGTGGCTGCCCCACAGCAGGTACTTGGCGCCGAGGTTGGTCAGCGTCGCGAACCGGTTGCGGTTGCCCAGCAGCATGAAGATGTGCAGGCCGACCCAGATGAGCCAGGCCAGGAAGCCCTTCATCTTGGGCATGAAGCGGATCTCGGCGACGGCCGAGGCCTTGCCGATCGTGGCCATCGTGCCCTTGTCGAAGTACTTGAACGGCTTGACCGTCTCGCCGGCCAGGTCGGCCTTGATGAACTTCGCGACGTGCTTGCCGCCCTGCATCGCCGGCTGGGCCAGCTGGGGCAGCGGGTCGTCGGGGTTGATCGAGACGTCGCCGATGGCGAAGACGTTCTTGAGGCCGTGCACGCGCAGGTGCTCGTCCATCTCGATGCGCTGGCCGCGGCCCTGCGGGACGTTCCAGTTCTTGACCACGTCGTGGGCGGTGATGCCCGAGGCCCAGACGACGATGCCCGACTTCAGGAACTCCGGCTCCTGGTCCTTGCGCTGGACGAGCACGCCGTCGGCGCGCACCTCCTTGACCGAGGTGCCCAGGCGCAGGTCGACGCCGCGCTTGTCGAGCGAGCGCTTCGCGTAGTCGCGCAGCTTCGGCGCGAACGGACCGAGGACGAAGTCCTGCATCTCCACGAGCGTGATGTGCACGCGGGACGGGTCGATCTCGGGGTACGCGACCGGCAGGTCGTTGTTGCGCAGCTCGGCGAGCGCGCCGGCCGTCTCGACGCCGGTGGCTCCGCCGCCGACGACGACGAGGCGCAGGTCCTCGTCCTGGCCGTTGACCGCGGCGTTCTCGAGGTAGGCGAACATGCGGTCGCGGACGGCGAGCGCCTGCGAGCGCTTGTACAGCGGCAGCGAGTGCTCGGCCGCGCCCGGGATGCCGAAGAAGTTGGCGGTCACGCCACACGCGATGACCAGGTAGTCGTACTGCAGCTCCAGCCCGCCGTCGAGGTGCACGAGACGCTGCTCGTGGTCCATCGACGTGACGGTGCCCTTGAGGAAGATGACGTTGTCCTGCTTGGCGCGGACCGCGCGCAGGAACCAGGTCACGTCTCCGGGGTTCAGGCTCGCGGTGGCGACCTGGTACAGGAGAGGGTTGAAGGTGTTGTACGCGTGCCGGTCGATCAGGGTGATGTCGACGTCGGCCTTGCGCAGGTTGCGGACGACGTTGAGTCCGCCGAACCCGCCGCCCACGACCACGACGTGGGGGCGCGTGCGCTCCTCGCTGGAGTTGTCAGCCATGCCTCCATCGTAGTCCCGGCTCTGTGGGCGCTCACGTCGGAGGGCAGGTCAGCGGGATGATAGCCAGGCGCGGGCGTCCTGGCGTGTGATCCACCACACGACGAGCGCCGCCGCGGCGGCCCACGGCCAGCCCATCGGGACGGCGGCGAGCCCGATCACGAAGGTCACCGCGCACATGACGAGCGCGAAGACCCGGGCCCCCTTGGTGCGGGTCAGCAGCAGGACGCCGGCCAGCGCACCGAGCAGCGAGACCACGGTGAGGATGCTGCAGCCGATGAACATCCAGCGGGCCAGCGTCTCGGCGGTCGTGTCGAGCTCGCGGACGCTGTCGGCCATGAGCGGCTGGTCCTGGAGGAGGCGGACGTACTCGTCGGGCGAGACCACGTAGAGCAGGGCGTTGAGCCCCGCGACGCCCGCCACGACGCCGGCCGACGACAGCATGACGATCGCCGCGGTGAGCACGGACTGGGGACGGCGCGGGCCCGTCGGGGCGGCCGGGGCGTGCTGCCACGGCTGGCCCGGGTGGGCCTGGTGCGGGACGGGCGGTGCCGCGGGAGCGACCGCGGTGCGCTGCGACTCGGCGGTCGCGCCCGCGGGAGGCGCGGCGAACGGGTCGGGACGCGCGGGTGCCGGGGCGGCCGTCACGCGTCCGTTCTTCGCGGCGTACCAGGCACGGGCCTCGGGCGACCAGAGGTAGAACGCGCAGCCGACCGCGAACGCGGCCGGCAGCAGGCCGAGCAGACCGACGCTGACGAAGACGAGGGCGAGCAGCGCCGCCGTCACGGTCAGCAGCACGCGGGACGCCTGGTGGCCTCGCGCGGCGTAGACGGCCAAGACGATGCCCGCGGCCGCACCGGCGGCCAGCACGTTGAGCAGCACCCGCAGCCACGACAGGACGGTGTCGACGCTCAGGTCGACGCCGACCGGGCCGTCGAGCGCCTCGGCGACCTGCTCCTGGAGCTCGATCGAGCCCCACTGCGAGAGCGTCGAGATGAACTGCAGCAGCATGAACGCGCAGGTCAGGCCGATGAACAGGCACGCGACGGTGACCTTCGGCGGGCGGGGCAGCGGCTTGGCGTTCACCGGTTCATCCCATCATGGCCGGGCAAGCGCGGGCTCGCGCGTGCGCTCGAGGACGCGCAGCGACCCCGTCACGGAGACCTCGGTGAACTCGCCGGAGTCCAGCGCCTCGCGGTAGATGCGGTACGGCGCCTGGCCCCCGTCGGCGGGGTCGGGGAACACGTCGTGGATGACCAGGACGCCGCCGACCTTCACCCACGGCGCCCAGCCGTGCAGGTCGTTCTGCGCGTGCTCGTCGGTGTGCCCGCCGTCGACGAAGACGAGGTCGAGCGGGGTGCGCCACCAGCGCGCGACGTCCACCGAGCGTCCGACGATCGGCGTCACGACGTCCTCCATCGCCGCGTCGGCAAGGGTGCGGCGCAGCAGCGGCAGGGTGTCGAAGCGTCCGTCGGCGCCGACCAGCTCGGTGTCGTGGTACTCCCAGCCGACCTGGTGCTCCTCGGAGCCGCGGTGGTGGTCGATCGTCACGACGGTGCCGCCGGACTGCCGGGCCGCGTGGCCCAGGTAGACGGTGGACTTGCCGCAGTACGAGCCGATCTCGACGGCGACGCCGCCGCGGACGAACTGCTGGGCCGCGGCGTGCAGCGCCAGGCCCTCGTCCTCGGGCATGAAGCCCTTGACCCGCGCGACGAGGTCGGCGAGGTCGGGCGGGAAGGTCACGACGCCAGGCACGGGCAGGGCTCCTCGGGGTGGAAGTCGGCGAGCTCGTCGCCAGGGTGGGCGGCGGGGAGACCCTCGCCGCGGAACAGGCCGTTCGCACCGGTGGTGCGGCCCAGCGCGTCGGCGGCCAGCAGCACGGTGGCGGCCGTCCAGGTGGACGTCTCGACCGGCCAGCGCTTGCCGTCGGCGTAGACGAGTCCGGTCCAGTAGGAGCCGTCGCCGTCGCGCAGGTGCTGCATCGCGGCGAGCATCGTCGTGGCGTCGTCGCGGCGTCCGGCGGCGTCGAGCGCGAGCACGAGCTCGCAGGTCTCGGCACCGGTGACCCACGGGTGGTCGTGGACGCAGCGGATGCCCAGGCCGTCGACGACGAACTCGTCCCAGCGCTTGTCGAGCAGGACGCTGGCGTCGTCGGGGTGCAGCGCGCCGCCGAGCACCGGGTAGTACCAGTCCATCGCGTGCCGGCCGCGCGGCGAGAACCGCTCGGGGTGGTCGTCGAGGGCGTGGCGCAGGCGCGCGGCGGCGTCCTGCCACTCGGGCACGTCGACACCGACGACCCGGGCGAGGGCGATCGCGCAGCGCAGGCTCATGTGGATGGACGCGTTGCCGGTGACCAGCGACTCGTCGGCGACGCTCCCGTCGGCCGAGCGCGCCCAGCGGACGGTGCCGTCGTCGGCCTGCAGCGACAGCACGGCGTCGATGGCGGCGCGGACGACCGGCCAGGTGCGGGCCAGCACGGCGTCGTCGCCGGTGACCCGGTGGTGGTGCAGGGCGCCGACCGCCACGTAGGCGCAGAAGTTGGCGTCGACGTGGTCCTCGACGACCTCGCCGTCGACGTACTTGGCGGCCCAGGTGCCGTCGTCGGCCTGCGCGTCTGCCAGCCAGCCGAAGGCGCGGGCGGCGGCGTCCGCGTGCCCGGCGACGGTCAGGCCCATGGCGGCCTGGACGTGGTCCCACGGGTCGACGTGGCCGCCCGGGAACCACGGGATCGCCCCGGACGGCAGCTGGACCGACGCGATCCAGTCACCGGTGGCGGCGGCCTGCTCGGCGCTGAGGACGCCGGGCACCTCGGGCAGCGGCATGCTCAGGCGGGCTTCCGGAAGTACAGCGCGACGCTCTTGCCGAGGAGCGGATCGAGCGCCTTCTCGGCCAGGCGGGTCGTCTTGGGCGCCTTCATCATGTCCCAGACCAGCAGCCGGTGGTACGCCTGCACGAGCCGGCTGTCCTCGCGGTTCACGCCGACCGCGCACTTGAGCCACCAGTACGGCGAGTGCAGCGCGTGAGCGTGGTGCTGGTGGGTCGGGACCATGCCGGCGTCGCGCACCTTGGCGCGCAGCTCGTCGGCCTTGTAGATGCGGATGTGGCCGCCCTCGTTGGCGTGGTACTCGTCCGACAGCGCCCAGCAGACCCGCTCGGGCAGCCAGCGCGGGACGGTGATCGCGAGCAGGCCACCCGGACGCAGGATGCGCACGAGCTCGCTGATCGCCTGGTCGTCCTCGGGGACGTGCTCGAGGATCTCCGAGGCCAGGACGACGTCGAACGAGCCGTCCTCGTAGGGCATGTCGAGGATCGTGCCGGGCTGGACCGAGCCGGTGCCGGTGGCCGGCACCTCGCCGGCGACCTCGAGCGCGCCGAACATCTCCTCGACGCCCTTGAGCTCCTGGGCGTCCAGGTCGAAGGCGATGACGTCGGCGCCGCGGCGCAGCGCCTCGTAGGAGTGGCGGCCCGCGCCGGCTCCCACGTCGATGAAGCGGGTGCCGGGTCCGACGCCGAGACGGTCGAAGTCAACGGTCAGCACGGGTGTCCTCCTGGTGCAGCGCGACGGCCGCCTCGTACGTCTCGACCGTCGCGCGCGCGACGGCGATCCAGCTGAACTTCTGCAGCGCTCGCGCGCGTCCGGCCTCGCCCATGCGGGCGCGCTCGGCGGGCTCGTCGAGCACGCGGCCGAGGGCGGCCACGAGCGCGTCGACGTCGCCGGGCGGCACGAGCACGCCGGCACCGGAGTCGCGGCCGACGACCTCGGGCAGCGCGCCGGCGTCACTGGCGACCACGGGGGTGCCGCTGGCCAGCGCCTCGACGGTCGGCAGCGAGAACCCCTCGTACATCGACGGGACGCACATGACCTCGGCCGACGCGAGCAGCGCGGCGAGCTCGGCGTCGCTGACGCCGGCGACCGGGTGGACGACGTCCTCGAGGCCGAGCTCGGCGATGCGCCGCTCGCTCTCGCCGCCCGGCTCGAGCCGGCACACGAGCTCGAGGTGCACGTCGTCGCGCTCGGTGCGCAGCTTCGCCACGGCCTCGAGCAGGTGGCGGACGCCCTTGAGCGGCTTGTCGGCGCTCGCGACGGCCACGATGCGGCCGGGCACGCGGACGCCGTCGAGCGGCGGGGCGAACAGGTCGGTGTCGACGCCGAGCGGGACGACCCGGATGCGCGAGCGGTCCATGCCGAAGTCGGCGGCGGTGTCGTCCGCGGAGACGCTGGAGACGCCGAGCACGACCTGCAGCCGGCGCGCGACGCGCTTCTGCATCGGCAGGAAGGAGTAGAAGCGGCGCAGGCCGAAGCGCTGCTTCCAGCCCTGCGCGGAGGCGAGCTCGACGCGCAGGTCGCGGGTGATCGGGTGGTGGATGGTCGTCACCAGCGGCAGCCGACGCTGGACGGCGAGCATGCCGTAGCCCAGGCCCTGGTTGTCGTGGACGACGTCGACGCCGGCGCCGTGCCTGCGCAGGTGGCGGGCGGCGCGCAGGCTGAAGGTGAGCGGCTCGCTGAAGCGTCCGGTCTTGGTGACGACGTACTCGAGCACGTCGATCCAGGAGGTGAACTCGCTGAGACGCGGCGTGCGGAACGGGTCGGGCTCGCGGTAGAGGTCGAGGCTCGGCAGCTTGGTCAGCGTGACGCGGGGGTCGAGCGTCTCGGGGTACGGCTGGCCGCTGAGCAGCTCGACGTCGTGGCCCAGGTCGGCCAGGCCCTTCGCGAGGTGGCGGACGTAGACGCCCTGGCCGCCACCGTGCTCCTTGCTGCGGTACGAGAGCAGGGCGATGCGCACGAGGGCCCTCCCTTTCCGCTCCCGGACGAATGAGTGCCAATCCTACGGGTGCGTAACCTGGCGCCCCGGCGGGTGGCCGCGATCACGTCGCGCATGGCCGAGGGCACCCGGCGGGCGCCGGTAGACTGGGCGGCCTGACCGGGCACGGTGCCCGGGGAAGGTCGGCGGCCCGCGGGCACGCCGGTCCGAGGCTCGAAACCTCCAGCATCTTCGTCACAGAAGCCTGGAGGTTTCTGCATGTCTGCCCCTTCCACCGACCGCCGCCGATGGTGGACGCTCGCCGTCCTGTCGCTCACCCAGCTGGTCGTCGTCCTCGACGGCACCATCGTCAACATCGCCCTGCCGCAGGCCCAGGCCGAGCTCGGCCTGACCGACGGCCAGCGCCAGTGGGTCGTCACCGCGTACGCCCTGACCTTCGGCGCGCTGCTGCTGCTCGGCGGCCGCATCGCCGACTACGCCGGACGCCGGCGCGTCTTCCTCGTCGGCATGGCCGGCTTCGCCCTCGCCTCGCTGTGGGGCGGGCTGGCCCAGTCGGCCGGCGAGCTCATCGCCGCCCGCGGCCTGCAGGGCGTGTTCGCCGCGCTGCTGGCGCCGGCCGCGCTCGGCCTGCTCACCGTCACGTTCCCCTCGGGACCGGACCGCAACGTCGCCTTCGCCGTCTTCGGCGCCATCGCGGGCAGCGGCGCGGCCGTCGGCCTGCTGCTCGGCGGCGTGCTGACCGAGTACGCCGACTGGCGCTGGTGCCTGCTGGTCAACCTGTTCTTCGGCGCGCTCGGCCTGGTCGGCGGCGTGCTGCTGCTCAGCGAGAGCACCGCCGAGGGCGACAACCGCTACGACGTCTGGGGCGCGGTCACCGCGACCCTCGGTCTCGGCTCGCTCGTCTACGGCTTCACCCGCGCCGAGCACGGCTGGGGCGAGCTCGACACGATCGGCTTCCTGACGCTCGGCGTCGTCCTGCTGGCCGCGTTCGTGCTCGTGGAGTCGCGGGTCTCTCAGCCGTTGCTCCCCCTGCGCGTCCTGACCCACCGGGTGCGCGCGGGTGCGTTCATCGTCCAGGCCGTCGTCGGCGCCGTGCTGATCGGCGCCACGCTCTACCTGACGTTCCACCTGCAGATCGTGCTCGGCATGTCTCCGCTCGAGGCCGGCCTGGCCAACGTCGTGATGACCGCCGCGACCCTCGTGGTCGTGCCGTTCGTGACCAAGCTGTTGCCGCGCATCGGCCCGCGTCCGGTCATGGTCGTCGGCCCGGTCGTGGCCGCGGCCGGCCTGCTGCTGCTCTCGCGCATCACGCCGGACGGCGGCTACCTGACCCACGTCATGCCGGGGCTCATCCTCATCGGTGTCGGTCTGGCGATGGTGTTCGTGCCGCTGCAGAACCTGGCCCTGACCGGCGTCGCCGCGCACGACGCCGGTGCCGCAGCGGCGACGGTGAACTCGGCGATGCAGGTCGGCGGATCGATCGGCCTGGCGCTGTTCACCGTCTTCTACGCGGACGCCATGGAGTCGTCGCTGGTCGACGGCTCGGCCGTGCCGGCGGCCCTCACCGACGGGTACGCGGCGGTGTTCGTCGCCGCCGGCGTCGCGATGCTGCTGGCCGCGGTCGTGGCTGCGGTGACCGTGCGCGGCCCGAAGGAGGACCTGCTCCCGTCCGCGGACGCACCGCAGGTCGTCCACGTCGGCTGACCACCCCGGACGAGCGAGCGGCCCCTCCCCGTCGGAATCGGGGAGGGGCCGCCGGCCGTGGGTCAGGCCGGCTTCAAGCTCAGCCGGCTCGGTACCCCGGCGGATCGTCGAAGGCAGCCGGGATCACGTTCCCGACCTGGTCGAGCCGGAATGGCCCGTGCGCCGCGCGGTCAGGCTCCAGGTCCTGCCACAGCGACCAGAAGAGCTCGTCGAACGCTTCCTTCCGCGTCCAGGCGTCGACCCCTCGCAGGCGCCACCTGGCGTCGACCCGTTCCTCCAGCACGCCGTCGTCCACCTGGAGCACCCACGGCACCCCGACGGTCGGGCGGTGGTCCACCGCGTCGACCACGAGCAGGTGGTCGGTGTGGTCGTAGCGCGCCTCGATGCCGTGCGAGCGCAGCCGCTCGACCAGGTCACGAACGCGAGTCCTCACCGGCCGAAGGTACCCCGTCGGCGCCCTCCCCGGACGCGGAACGGCCCCTCCCCGCTGGAATCGGGGAGGGGCCGCTGACCGTGGATCAGGCCGGGGTGACGCTGAGCTCGTCGGCGTCCGGGGCCCGGTCGACCTTGACCGTCTGGCCGTCACGGATGTCGCCGGCCAGCAGCGCCCGGGCGAGCCGGTCGCCGATGGCCTGCTGCACCAGGCGGCGCAGCGGACGGGCGCCGTAGGCCGGGTCCCAGCCGGTGAGCGCCAGCCACTCCTTGGCCGCGTCGGTGACCTCGAGCGTGATGCGCCGGTTGGTGAGCCGGTGCGCCAGCGCGTCGATCTGCAGGTCGACGATGCGGGTCAGCTCCTCGGTACCCAGCGGGTCGAACATGACGACCTCGTCGAGCCGGTTGAGGAACTCGGGCTTGAACGAGACCTTCACGACCTCCATGACCGCGTCGCGCTTGGCCTTGTCGTCCAGCGCCGGGTCGACCAGGAACGACGAGCCCAGGTTCGAGGTCAGGATGATGATCGTGTTGCGGAAGTCGACCGTGCGGCCCTGGCCGTCGGTCAGGCGTCCGTCGTCGAGCACCTGGAGCAGGATGTCGAAGACCTCGGGGTGGGCCTTCTCGACCTCGTCCAGCAGCACCACCGAGTACGGGCGTCGCCGCACGGCCTCGGTGAGCTGGCCGCCCTCGTCGTAGCCGACGTAGCCCGGAGGCGCGCCGACCAGCCGCGAGACCGCGTGCTTCTCGCTGTACTCGCTCATGTCGATGCGGATGATCGCCCGCTCGTCGTCGAACAGGAAGTCCGCCAGCGCCTTGGCCAGCTCGGTCTTGCCGACGCCGGTGGGGCCGAGGAACAGGAACGAGCCGGTGGGACGGTCGGGGTCGGAGATGCCGGCCCGCGAGCGGCGCACGGCGTCCGAGACGGCGGTGACCGCGGCCTTCTGGCCGATCAGCCGGCGACCGATCTCGTCCTCCATGCGCAGCAGCTTGCCGCTCTCGCCCTCGAGCAGGCGTCCGGTCGGGATGCCGGTCCAGGCGGCGACCACCTCGGCGATCTCGTCGGAGCCGACCTCCTCGCGCACCATGAGGTCGTCGTTGCTGCGCTCGGCGGCCTGCGCCTCCTCCAGCTGCTTCTCCATCGCCGGGATCTCGGCGTAGAGCAGCCGGCTGGCGGTGCCCATGTCGCCCTCGCGTTGCGCCTTCTCGGCGGCCACGCGCACCTCGTCGATGCGCTCCTTGATCTCGCCGACCGCGTTGAGCTGCTGCTTCTCGGACTCCCAGCGCTGCTCGAGCGCCCGCAGGTTCTCCTGCTTGTCGGCCAGCTCGACGCGCAGCTTCTCCAGCCGCTCCTTGGACGCGTCGTCCTCCTCGGACGACAGGTGCAACTCCTCCATCTTGAGCCGGTCGACCGAGCGGCGGAGCTCGTCGATCTCGACCGGGCTGGAGTCGATCTCCATGCGCAGGCGGCTGCCGGCCTCGTCGACCAGGTCGATCGCCTTGTCGGGCAGCTGGCGGCCGGGGATGTACCGGTGCGACAGCGTGGCCGCGGCGACCAGCGCGGAGTCGGCGATGGCGACCTTGTGGTGCGCCTCGTACCGCTCCTTGAGGCCGCGCAGGATGGCGATGGTGTCCTCGACGGAGGGCTCGCCGACGTAGACCTGCTGGAACCGGCGCTCCAGAGCCGGGTCCTTCTCGATGTTCTCGCGGTACTCGTCGAGCGTCGTGGCACCGATCATGCGCAGCTCGCCGCGGGCCAGCATCGGCTTGAGCATGTTGCCGGCGTCCATCGAGCCGTCGCCGGACGCACCCGCGCCGACGACCGTGTGCAGCTCGTCGATGAAGGTGATGACCTGGCCCTCGGACTGCTTGATCTCGGCCAGGACGGCCTTGAGCCGCTCCTCGAACTCGCCGCGGTACTTCGCGCCGGCGACCATGGCGCCGAGGTCGAGCGAGATGAGCCGGCGGCCGCGCAGCGACTCGGGGACGTCCCCGGCGACGATGCGCTGGGCCAGGCCCTCGACGACGGCGGTCTTGCCGACGCCGGGCTCGCCGATGAGCACGGGGTTGTTCTTCGTGCGGCGGCTGAGCACCTGCACGACGCGGCGGATCTCGCTGTCGCGGCCGATGACCGGGTCGAGCTTGCCGTCGCGGGCGGCGGCGGTCAGGTCGACGCCGTACTTCTCCAGCGACTGGTAGGTGTCCTCGGCGTCCGCGCTCGTGACGCGGGCGCTGCCGCGGACGGCCTCGAACGCGGCCTGCAGCGTCTCGGCGGTGAGGCCGGCGCGCTCCAGGACGGTGCGGGCGCCCGACTGGACGGTGGCGATGCCGACGACCAGGTGCTCGGTCGAGACGAACTCGTCGCCGAGCTGCTTGGCCAGGTCGGTGGCGCGCTGCAGCACCTCGTGGGTGGCGCGGGCCAGGCCGGGGGTCTGGACGCTGGCGCCGGACGCCGACGGCAGGCCGGCGAGCTCGGTGCCCAGCTGCTGCGCGACGGCGCGCGGGTCCGCACCGGCGGCCTGGACGAGCGGGGCGGCAGTGCCACCCTCCTGCTCGAGCAGGGCGGCGAGGACGTGGGCCGGCTCCACGGCGGGGTTGCCCGCAGCGGCAGCGGCCGAGATGGCGGCTCCCAGCGCCTGCTGGGACCGCGTCGTGAAGGTGGAAAGGTCCATGCGTGCTCCTCGGTGAGGTTCGGTCTCACTGAGTAGAACCGTACCGAAGTTGAGTCCATTCCCCTCAACTTGGTTGAGCGCGGACTCAGCCGCTGAGCCAGGGCTGGGGCCTGCGGTGGCGGACGCGCTTGCGGGCGCGACGGGCCTGGAGGTAGCGGCTCGGGCGGGCGAGCACCGGCGCTCCCGAGCCGACGGTGAAGCGGTGGTCGACCGGGTCGACGTGCAGCAGGCCGCGGTGGACGAGGGTGTGGCAGCGCGGACACAGCCCGACCAGGTTGGCCAGGTCGGTCGGCCCGCCCTTGCTGTGCCAGACGACGTGGTGGACGTGGACGACGGGGGCCGAGCAGCGCGGCGCCGCGCACTCGCCGCCCTGGCGGGCGTTCACCGCCTTGCGCTGGGCGGCGGTGGCGAGCCGGACGGTCGGACCGACGTCGAGCACCGCGTGCTTGACGTCGGTGAGCACCGGCGTGGCGTCCGAGCCGCAGAGCAGCAGCCCGAGCAGGCCCTTGCCGATCGAGCCGAAGCCGTGCAGGTGGGCCGGGTGCGTGCCCGGCTCGCGCGAGGCACCCGCAGCGTGCGCGAGCGTGTCGTGGTCGGCAGTGACGGTGAGGTGCGGCCGGACGCCACGGTCCTGCGGGAGCCCATGCTCGATGACGCCGGTCAGCAGCTCGTCGAACCCGTCGACCCGGCGCTCGGCCGTCGACCGGTCGTCGTCGGCGTCACGAGG
The DNA here is from genome assembly GCF_000312105.1 of Aeromicrobium massiliense JC14. Lineage (GTDB taxonomy): Bacteria > Actinomycetota > Actinomycetes > Propionibacteriales > Nocardioidaceae > Aeromicrobium > Aeromicrobium massiliense. The sequence goes on along the minus strand of NZ_HE978636.1, from coordinate 957,669 downwards.
TGCCGACAGCGAGCGCAGGACGACGTCCAGCTTCGCCCCGGTCTCGGCGCCGAGGAAGCCAGTGAGGTGCCACCCCTCCGGCACGGGCGACAGCCGGACGTCCTGGCGCTCCATGCCGCGCACCCAGGCCTCGTCGAGCTCGTCGGGGTAGACCGCCTCGCGCAGCGCCTTCACGACGCGGCGGAGCTCGGCCGGCTCGCACGCCGTGGCGACCTCGAGCAACCAGGGCTGCGCCTCGACGACGACCTCGCGCCCGACGTGCTTGAGCGCGAACGCCAGCTCGCGGACGTGGGCGAGCCGCAGGCGTCCGGCTGCGAACGCCTCGGCCACCAGTGGCAGGTCGCGCAGCGCGGCTCCCACCCGGCTCAGCGTCCCGGCCTCGGCCGGGTCGAGCCGCAGCTCACGGGCCAGCCACGCCTTCGGGGTGGAGGAACCGTCGTCCTCGAAGCCACGCGACTCCTCGAGCTCGACCACCGCCTCAGCCTTGGCGGCGTCGAGGGCGTCCTGCGCGCGCTGGATCGCCCGCAGCCGGTCGGCCGGGCACGCGTGACCGCCGAGCGCGTCCGCCGCGCTGCGAAGTTGGTCGATCACGTCCCCCGAGGCCATGCCTCAGTGTACTCGAACACCTGTTCGATGACCAGAGAAAATCCCCAGGTTCTCAGGCGATCTCGCTCGTGTCGGGCCGCTCCCGCGGCGTCAGCGCCGCGAGCACGAACGCGCCCGCCACGAAGGCCACGCCGAGCGGTCCGAGCACCTGGCTCAGGACGGTGAACACGTAGAACCTGACGTCGAACCCGTCCCCGAGGACGCCGTACCACTCGTCCCCGAACCACTCCCACTGATAGACGCCCAGCTGCAGCACCACCCCGGCGGCGATCAGCAGCGCGCCGACGAGCAGCAGGCGTGGGGCATCGAGACGCGGGACGCGCATGGGTCACTCCGATCAGCCCGCGACCATCGCGAGCCCCGACATCGTCGCGCACCCGGCACCGTCACGGAGGCGGTTCGGACGAACGAGCGTCAGCCCTCGCCGTCGCCGTCACCGTCCGGCGTGCCCGAGTCGGACGCCGGAGGCTCCGTCGTGGGCGCGTCCGTGGTCGGGGCCTGCGTCGTCGGCGCCGGGGTCGGCGTGTTCTGCTTCTCGCGCTCGCGTCGCTCCTTCTCGGCCTGGCGCTCCTCGGCCTGGCGCTGCTTCTCGGCCTCGCGCTCGGCCTTCTCGCGCTCCTTCTCGTCCGCCTCGTCCTGGGACGAATCGGTGGTGGGCGCCGGCGTCGTCGGGGTGCCGGTCGGCTCCTCCTCGGCCTTCTCAGCCTCGGCGAGCTCGGAGCGAAGCGCCTTGGCCGCGTCGCGGATGCGGGTGGCGGCCGGCTTCGTCATGTCGCCGTCGGTGCGCGCCTGGCTGACCTGGTCGAGCAGGTCGGCGACCTGGTCGCGGGCCTGGTCGTACTCGCCGGCGACGATGCTGTCGTCGATCTGGCCGAGCGTCTCGTACAGCGGTGCCAGCGGGTCGTCCTGGCCGCCGCAGCCGGCGAGCAGGCCGAGGCTCAGCACCGTCGTGGTCGCGGCAGCCGCCAGCCGCCGGCCGAAGTCCTGCGTCCTCACTGTCCCGCCTCCTCGACCGAGTCGTGCAGCTCCTGCAACGGGTCCTGCAGCTGGGACGGGACGTCCTGCGGGACGTCGGGCACGGTCTCGCCGCGGTTGCCCAGCACGACCAGCGCGACCACCACCGCGGCGACCACGGCGATGCCCAGGGCGATCGGCCAGTACGGACGCTTGCGCTTGTCGGCCGCGGGCCCGTCGGTGCGCGCGGCCACGGGGGTGGCCGTCGTCGGGTCCGGACGCGCGGCAGGCGTCGCCGCCGGCATCATCTGCGTGGCCCCGGCGACCTGGGTCGCGTCGGCCAGCTGGGTCGCCGCGGCGTCCTCGTCGCCGGCCGCCAGCGCCCGCAGCCGCTCCAGGACGTGCTTGGCGTCCGGTCGGCGCGTGGGCTCGGGGTCCGTCATGGCGCGCAGCAGCGAGACCCAGCCGGCCGGCAGCGTCGACGGGATGTCGGGGTTGCGGTTCAGGCGCGCCATGGCGGCCTCGGTCGGGGTGCCGCTGTAGGCACGCTCGCCGGTCAGCGCCTCGAGCAGCACCAGGCCGAGCGAGTAGACGTCCGAGGCCGGCGTCACCGCGAGGCCCTGCACCTGCTCGGGCGAGAAGTAGGCCGGCGAGCCGATCGTGGTGCCGACCCGGGTGTGGTGCGCGGTGTCGTTGACCAGCCGGGCGATGCCGAAGTCGGCGAGCAGCACGCGACGGTCCTCGCGCAGCAGCACGTTGCCCGGCTTCACGTCGCGGTGGACGACGCCGGCGTCGTGGACGTAGGCCAGGGCCTCGGCCACCTGGGCACCCACCTCGGCCATGCGGCGCGGCGGCACGGGGCCACCGCGGCGGGTCGCCTCGCCCAGGTTCGTGCCGCGCACCAGCTCCATGACCAGGAACGGCCGGTCCGAGCTCGTGCCGGCGTCGAGCAGCGTCACGAGGTGCGGGTGGTTGAGCCCGGCCAGCGTCCGCGCCTCGCTCATGAAGCGCGCGCGGTCCGTCGGGTCGGGCTCGGGGTCGCGCAGCACCTTCACGGCGACCTCGCGACCCAGCAGCTGGTCCTTGGCCAGGTAGACGTCGGCCATGCCGCCGCTGCCGATCACCTCACCCAGCTGGTACCGGTCGCCCAGCAGCGTCGGTGTGCTCACGCATCCCCCTTGCTCGTCTGGTGTCGCCGGCGGCGCCGGCGCGGACATCGACCATCATCGGGGAAGGCGCCGCACGGCGCCGCCCGACGTCGGTCAGTACCCGCTGAAGTAGTCCGTACGCGCCCGCGGCACGAAGCGCCGGACGGCGTGCACCATCGCCGGCGGGCCGGACACGTACGCGACCCGGTCGCGGTGGTCGGGCACGTGCTCGTCGAGCACCTCGGCGGTGACGAACGAGCCTTCAGCCCAGGTCCATCCCTCGGGCAGGTCGGGACGCTGGGGCGAGACGACGACGACCCGGGCGCCGGTGGCGGCGAGCTCGTCGCGGTAGGCCACGTCGTCCGGGCCCGTCACGCCGTAGACGAGCACGACGTCGTCGCAGTCGTGGTGGCGCAGCTGGCTCACGAACGGGGTGATGCCGATGCCGCCCGCGACCAGCAGCATCGGGCGGGACGCGCGCGGCCAGGTGAAGTCGCCCGACACGCTCGTGGCACGCACGACGTCGCCCTCGTCGAGCCCGACCAGCGCCTGCTTGAACGCGCTGGGCCGCTCCGGGACGCGGACCGCGACGGTCACCTCGTCGCCGGGGGCGGACGAGATGCTGAACGCCCGGCGCGTGCCACGGCGGTCGTTGCCGCGGCCGGTGAGGTCGAGCTCGAGGTACTGGCCGGGACGGAAGCGCAGCGGACGCTGGGGGTGGAAGCGCAGCTCCCACACGTCCGGGGTCAGCTTCCGCTTGTCGACGACGTCGAGCCGGACGCCGCCGCGCTGCCCCAGCAGGAACGCCACCAGGTTCACCGCCAGCAGCGCGATCTCGTACGTGCTCTCGAACGGGCCGAGCACGACGGCCTCGTTGAACGCCCGCTGCGTCCACAGCGGCCAGGTGAACAGCACCGCCGCGGCGGCCGCGAGCACCAGCTGCTGCCAGCGGCGCGGCGAGAGCGTCAGCGGCTCGCTCAGCATCACGCCGGCGAAGAACACGATCGGGGACGAGTAGAGCGCGAACTGCCAGGCGTCCGAGAACGGCGAGAACGCCATCAGGCCCCAGATGCTCAGTGCGGCGGCCACGACGACGAAGACGAGGCCCATCGGCAGGCGACGGGTGCGGTGCAGGATCAGCAGCGCGCCCACGACGACCGGCCAGAACAGCGGCTCGCTCGCCGCCCACCAAGTGGTGGACGGGACGCCCCAGCCGGTGACCTCGCCGACCAGCAGCAGGAGCACCGCGCCCGCGGCGGCCGGGTTGAGCACGTGCCGGCCGCGCCAGGCGAGCACGAACTTCGACGCCCCGGCCAGGAGGCCGAGCAGCGCGAGCCAGCCGTAGCCGGCCGCGTCCTGCGCGGGCCAGTACAGGAACCACAGGATGAGCGCGGTGATGACCGACGACTCGACGTGCACGCGGGTGCGCAGGGCCCGGCCGAGCACGACGCTGGTCGCCGCGGTCGACGCCACGAGGACGACGAGGCTGAGCAGCATCGGGCCGACCGAGAAGATGCCCGGGTCGAGCTCCTCCAGGGCGGCCAGGGCGATCGAGTACACCGCGAGCACGGCCAGGACGATCGTCACGAGCCGATACATGGTGCCGCGGCCCAGCAGGGCGTCCAGGCGGGTCAGTGCGGTTCTCACGAGAAGAGCTCCCCGGTCAGGTCCCCGTGCACGGCGGCCCGCCCGTCGGCGGTGATGACGAGCGCGGAGAAGTCGAACGCCTCGGCCAGCCGGTCGGCCGGGGCGAGGAACAGGGCGGTGGCGAGGGCGTCGGCGACGAGCGCCCGCTCGGCCACGACCCAGGTGGCGACGACCTCGTCGGTCGGCAGCCCGGTGCGGGCGTCCAGCACGTGGTGCAGCCCGTCGCCCCAGGCCCGCCGGTTCGCGGCGGACGCGCACAGCGCCAGGCCCGGGTCGAGCTCGAGCACCCCGACGGCGAGGGAGGAGTCGTCGGGGTGCTCGAGCGCGACCCGGAGCGGCTCGCCGGCCACGTGCCGCAGGTCGCCGCTGCCGTCGACGGTGAGGACGTCCACGCCGTCGGCGAGCAGCAGGTCGGTCACGAGGTCCACCAGCTGCCCCTTGCCAGCGGCACCGACGTCCAGCACCGTCGCCGGCGGCACGTCCAGCACGGGCGGGGCCCAGGTGACCGCGTCCCAGGACGGTGCGGGCACCGGGTCGCCCGACGGCTGCAGGGTGTACGCCGGGTCGTAGCCCAGCCGCTCGAGGCTGGCTCCGACGAGCGGGTTCATCGCCCCGCCGGTCAGCCGGTGCAGCGTCGTGTAGACGTCGAGCAGGTCGCCGGCCTCGTCGGCCAGCGCGGCGCGTCCGGTGCGGGCCAGCTCGGCGACCGGCCCGTCGGTGCGGAAGCGCGACCAGTCGCGGTCGTACTGCTCGACCCGCTCGCGGACCCGCTCACGCGGGGCGTCGCCGAGCGGCGCGGCGGTGTCGACCTGCCACGCCGTGCCCAGCGCCTCGAAGCCCCACGTGTGCACGGTCAGGCCTGCGCCTGGCCGGCGATGTCCTCGATGGCGGCGTTGAAGCCGCCGCTGGTGAGCGACGAGCCGGCCACCTTCGAGACGTCCAGCTCGTCGATCTTCTTGCCGACGACGACCTTGCTGATGCCGCCGGCGAACTTCTTCTGGAACATCTCGGAGTTGCCACCCTCGGCCTGCGGGTCGACCTCCACGGCGGTGATCGTGCCGTCGGCCTCGAGCGTCACCTCGACCTCGACGCTCTGCGTGCCGGCGGGCGTCTGGTAGCTGCCCTCGGCGTCGTAGTCGCCGGCCGTGTAGGTGCCGGTGGCGCCCGCGTCGGGGGCGGCGTCGGCGGGCGCCTCCTGGCTGGCCTCGGGCGACGGGCTGGCACTGGTGGCCTCGCTCGACGCGTCGGACGAGTCGTCCGAGCCGCAGGCGGCGGTGAGCAGCATCAGCGAGGCGGCGGCCGCGCCGGCGGCGGCCTGGGGCAGGCGGGTGAGCTTCATCGGTCCTCCTGGGACACGGGACGACATCGGAACTTGTCGGTACAACGATCCCCCGTCCGGGCTAGTTCCGCCGCACGCGTCCCGAGTCGCGGCTCACAGCGAGCGGACGGCCCGGACCGCGGCCTGGAACCCGGACATGCCGTGCACACCGCCACCGGGCGGGGTCGACGCCGAGCAGAGGTAGACGCCGTCGGCGACACGGTACGGGTCCGGCGACATGCGCGGCCGCATCACCACCTGCCACGGGTCGTTCGCCCCGCCGGCGATGTCGCCACCGACGTAGTTGGCGTTGTAGTCGTGCCAGGCCTGCGGCCCGCGGACGGCCTTGGCCAGCACCCGCTCGCGGAAGCCCGGGGCGAACCGCTCGATCTGCGCGGTGACGGCCTCGGTGGCGTCGCCCTCGTACCCGTGCGGGACGTGCGCGTAGGCCCAGATCGGGTGCACGTCGCCGTTCGAGCGGCTCGGGTCGGCCAGGTGCTGCTGGCACACGATGACGAAGGGGCGGTCGGGCATCCGCCCCTTCGCGATGGCCTGTTCGGCGGCGGTGACCTCCTCGATCTCGCCACCGAGGTGGACGGTGCCGGCGTGGCGCGCCTTCTCGTTCGTCCACGGGACGCCCTCGGCCACGGCGTAGTCGACCTTGAACGTGCCGGGCCCGTAGCGCCACTTCCGCAGCGAGCGGCGCACGTGCCACGGTGCGCGGTCGCCGGCGAGCGTGAGCGCCTGGTCCGGGCTCGTGTCGAGCATGACGACGTCGGCGTGCGGCAGCTCGGTGACCCGGTGCCCGGTCTCGATGCGTCCGCCGAGCTTCTCCAGCAGCGACGCCATCGCGCGCGTGATCGAGATCGAGCCGCCCTTGGCGACCGGCCAGCCCCAGCCGTGCGAGAACGTGCCGAACATCAGGCCCAGGGCGGCCGTGGTCGGACGGGTGAGTGGCTGGACGGCGTGGTCGGACATGCCGGCGAACAGGGCACGGGTCTGGGGGTCCTCGAACCGCTTGGCGAAGACGGTGGAGGGCAGCAGCGCGTTGACGCCGAAGCGGGCCATCACCAGCGGGTGGGCCGGGACGTGCACGATCGGGCCGAACAGCTCGTCGACCAGGGCCTCCTTGTGCTCGACGAGCGGGCCGAAGACGCGGCGCCAGCGGTCGCCGTCGACACCGAGCCCCTCGACCGTCCGGTCGAGGTCGCGGTACAGCGCGGCCCCGCGGCCGTCGTCGAGCGGGTGCACGGCGTCGATCTCGGGCCACAGCCACTCCAGGCCGTGCTCGGCCAGCGGCAGGGCGCGGAAGAACGGCGACGCCAGGCCCGTCGGGTGCGCGGCGGAGCAGACGTCGTGCAGGACGCCCGGCAGCGTCAGCTCCTCGGTGCGGGTGCCGCCGCCGATCGAGTCGTGCGCCTCGAGCACGGTCACGTCCAGCCCGGCCTGGGCCAGGACGATGGCCGCTGACAGGCCGTTCGGCCCCGATCCCACCACGACGGCTGTCGACACGGGCACTCCCTTCGTCCTCTCCACCCTGTCGCCCCGTGCGAGGCGCCGCAATCGGGGGACGTCTTGCCCGATGGACGCGCCCGGGCCCACGTTGGCCCGACCGTTTAGGCTTGCCTAAGACCCCAGACGACCCGGGAGAACACTGAATGAGCAGGCAGCTGCGCGTCGCCATCGTGGGCGCGGGACCGGCCGGCATCTACGCCGCCGACATCCTGACCAAGTCCGACGCCGACGTCACCGTCGACCTGATCGAGCGCGACCCGACGCCGTTCGGGCTGATCCGCTACGGCGTGGCACCGGACCACCCGCGGATCAAGGAGATCATCAAGGCGCTCAAGCGCGTCATGAGCAACGACGCGATCCGCTTCTTCGGCAACGTCGCGTACGGCGACGACCTCAAGCTCGAGCAGCTGCGCACGTTCTACGACGCGGTCGTGTTCGCCACGGGCGCCCGCCGCGACCGTGACCTCGACATCCCCGGCATCGACCTGCACGGCAGCTACGGCGCGGCCGACTTCGTGTACTGGTACGACGGCCACCCGGACGTCTCGCGCGAGTGGGACTTCCAGCCGCACGCCGAGTCCGTCGCCGTGCTCGGCGTGGGCAACGTCGGCCTCGACATCGCCCGCATCCTGGCCAAGACGGCCGACGAGCTGCTGGTCACCGAGATCCCCGACAACGTCCACGAGGGGCTGAAGAAGAACGCCGCCAAGGACGTCCACGTCTTCGCCCGCCGCGGCCCGGCGCAGGTCAAGTTCACCCCGATGGAGCTGCGCGAGCTGTCGCACTCGCCCAACATCGACGTGATCGTGCACCCCGAGGGCTTCGAGTTCGACGAGGGCTCGATGGACGCCATCCGCGCGTCCAAGAGCCAGAAGCTCGTGGTCGACGTGCTGACCAAGTACCTGGCCACCGAGCCGTCCGGCGCCGCGCACCGCATCCACATCCACTTCTGCCAGAACCCCGTCGAGGTGCTCGGCGAGGACGGCAAGGTCGTGGGCCTGCGCACCGAGATCACCGAGCTCGACGGCACCGGCAACGTCCGCGGCACCGGCGAGTTCAAGGACTGGCCGGTCCAGGCGGTCTACCGGGCGATCGGCTACTACTCCGACCAGCTCGCGGGCCTGCCGTTCGACACCAACGCGGGCGTCGTGCCCAACGACGGCGGCCACGTGCTCGAGATCGACGGCTCGCCGCTGCCCGGCGCGTACGTCACCGGCTGGATCAAGCGCGGTCCGATCGGACTCATCGGCCACACGAAGTCCGACGCCAACCAGACCGTCACGATGCTGCTGGAGGACTTCGAGGCCGGACGCCTCGAGGCCCCCGAGCAGCCCGACCGCGAGGCGTTCGACCGCCACCTGGACTCGCTCGGCCTGCACTACACGACCTGGGAGGGCTGGGAGCGGCTCGACGAGCACGAGCTCGGCCTGGGCGAGAGCCACGAGCACCAGCGCGAGCGCGTCAAGGTCGTCCCGCGCGAGGACATGGTGCGCATCGCGCGCTCCTGACGCACCCGACGCGACGCCCCGCCCGGCCCCGGCCCGGCGGGGCGTCGTCGTCTACTCGGGCAGCTTGAGCACCTGCGCGCGGCAGTCGGGCTGCGCGACGGTGGTGGGCACGCCCTCGACGGTGAACTCGGCGGTGGCGCCGCCGGCGACCGGGCCGACCACGGCCACGCGAGCGCCGCGGGACTGGCCGTCGGCCACGTCGGCGAAGGCGGTCACCTGGTAGCGGACGGCCTTCGTCCCGGCGTTGCTCAGCACGCCGCGCACCGCGACGACGCCGGACTCGGGGGCGCCGCACGTCATCGAGACCAGCGCCTCGGGCACGGGCGACGCCTGGTCGCCGGGAGCCACGGGAGTGTCGTCGCCACCGCCGAGGTCGCCGGGGACGAGGCCGCAGCCGGCGGTGCCGAGCGCCAGGACCGCGGCGAGCAGGAGGGGACGGACGTGCATGGCCACATCCCACCACGTCACGCCGGACGGCCGCCGGACCCACGCCGAGGACGCTGGGTGAGGCCAATTACTGTGACGTCCTAGGAACCTGCGAGGGAGGCACGATGACGGACTTCGACCACATCGAGAAGGTCGGCGTGATCGGCGGCGGACTGATGGGCTCGGGCATCACGGAGGTCACGGCACGCGCCGGGCTGTCGACGATCGTCGTCGAGGTCACCGAGGACGCCGCCCAGGCGGCCCGCGAGCGGGTCGAGGGCTCGCTGCGCAAGGCCGAGAAGCGCGGCAAGATCAGCGCCGAGGACGTCGACGCGACGCTCGGGCGCATCGTCTTCACCACCGAGCTGGAGCGCCTGGCCGACCGCGACCTCGTCGTCGAGGCCGCGTCCGAGCGCGAGGACGTCAAGCTCGGCCTGTTCGAGCGCCTGGGCACGATCCTGGAGCAGGACGACGCCGTGCTGACGTCCAACACCTCGTCCATCCCGATCGTGAAGCTCGGCGCCGTCTCGGGCCGCGCCGACCGCGTGATGGGGGTGCACTTCTTCAACCCCGCTCCGGTCATGCAGCTCGTCGAGCTCATCCCCTCGCTCACCACGGGCGAGTCGACCAAGGCGCGCATGCAGCACTTCGTCACCGAGAAGCTCGGCAAGCAGCCGATCGAGGCCACGGACCGCGCCGGCTTCGTGGTCAACAGCCTGCTGGTGCCCTACCTGCTCTCGGCCATCCGCATGTACGAGGCGGGCTACGCCTCGGCCGAGGACATCGACAAGGGCATGGTGCTCGGCTGCGGCCACCCGATGGGCCCGCTGGCGCTGAGCGACCTCATCGGCCTGGACACGATCCGCGCCATCGGCGTCTCGATGTACGACGAGTTCAAGGAGCCGCTGTACTCGCCGCCGCCGCTGCTCGACCGCATGGTCGACGCCGGCCTGCTCGGCAAGAAGAGCGGCCACGGCTTCTACGCCTACTGAGCACAGCACGACGCCCCCGACCTGGTGGTCGGGGGCGTCGTCGCGTCCGGGCTCGTCGCCCGCGTCAGGCTCGGGTCAGCGGACCCGGATGCCGGCGGTGTAGGTGCCGGTGATCGCGCCGGGAGCCACGGAGTAGCCCTCGCGCTCCTTGACGCCCTTGGCGCGCTTGCTCTTCCACTTCCAGCTGACGTTGACCACGCCGTGGGTCGACGGGACGAGCGCGTCCAGCTGCTTGAGGAGCTGGGCGAACGTGCGCGGCTCCTCCTCCTCGCCGAACTCGTCGTCGCACCAGATGTCGCCTTCCTCGTCCATCTCGCAGCCCTCGGGGACCTGCTGGGACTTGGCCGCGTAGGTGACCTTCACGGTGCCGCGGGCCGTCTTGGAGATGGCGAACGCGCGAGCGGTGCCGACGCTTGTGCCCTGCGGGCGTCCGTTGACGTACTGGCGGTAGACCGGGCGGACGTGGATCGTCTGGCCCTTCTTGACGGTGGTGCCGTTCGCCCAGACCCACTTCCCGCCGGTCCAGCGCTGCGCGCCGGCGTGACGGTAGGTGACCGACTTCGCGCTCTGCAGCGTCAGGTGCGACGTCACCGAGGTGATGGTCACGTCGGCCAGGTCGGTGCCCATCAGGCTCGCGACGTCGTTGCCGATGCCGGTGGCCAGGTAGTCGCCGAGCTCGCCGCCGCGGGCGGAGTACACGTCGGTGTTGATCAGGCTGCCCGCACGGCCGCCACGGACCGTGTAGTTGATGCGCCAGACCAGCCGGACGGTGCCCGTGCCGGAGTTGTCGAGGGTGTCGACGGCGGCGAACGCCGGCGCGTAGGCGGCGGCGAAGGGAGCCATGTCCTGGTTGACGACGGTGCCCGCGTACGTGTCGATGCGCTTGCCGGCGGCGTTGAGGACGTTCGTCGTGACCGGGAAGCCGGAGACCCGGCCGATCTGGCCGCGCAGGGCGCCGTAGCCGTCGTAGTTGACGGTGCCGATCTGCTGGCCGACCTGCGAGACCTGCTTGAACGAGCCGGTGGTGCCGGTGGAGTCCGGGACGATCAGCGCGGCCGAGGCGTTGTGGATCGACAGCTGCGTCTCGCCGGCGAAGTCCATCGCGTGGCCGAACGCCCACACCGTGGAGCCGCAGATCGCCGTGACGGTGCCGACGCCGCCGGAGAACAGGTCGCCCGTGGAGTAGCCGATGGCGACGTTGCCGCCCGCGACGAGCGGGTCGTTGATGACCGTCGGGGCGGCGACCGAGGCGAAGCCGCCCGCGCGAGCGGCCCGCGCGGTGGCGGACGTGCCCGGCACGCGCTTCAGCGTGCGGTTGGCCAGGGCGTTGCCCTTGGCGCCGCCGGCGACGACCTTGCGGGTCTTGAGCTTCGGCAGGCTGGTGCCGGCCAGCTGGCGCTCGGTGGCGGCGGAGGCGCCGGACAGGGCCGAGCGGGTCAGCGCGACGCGCGCCGGGGCGCTGCGGTCGACGCCGGTCTGCTTCATGTACTCGGCGGGCGTGACGCCGGCGATCGGCAGGTTGTCACCGGTCAGGCCGTACGCGACGGCGCCGATGAGCCGGCCGTCCTGCGCGTAGACGGGCGAGCCGGACATGCCGGCCCAGATGCCGGCACGCGGGTTGCCCGTGTCGATGCCGGCTCCGGAGAGCTCGAACAGCAGCATGTCGACGCCCTTGCCGAGCGCGTCCGCGACGTGGCCGACGTACTCGCCGGTGAACCCGACGGGCTGCGTGCCCTTCACGACGGTGAGGCCGGTGACCGGCTCGCCCTCGGGGAACGCGACGGCCTCGTCCTGGGTGACCATCGGCTGGCTGCCGTCGGCGCAGAAGGCGGCCGGGGCGGGCGCGGCGGACGCGGCGCTCATCGGTGCGACCAGCGTGGCCGCGACCAGGCCGCTCAGGGCGGTGGCGGACAGCCAGCGCAGGATGGGACGGTTCATCGGTTCCCCCGTGTGGGTCTTGGGACGGACAGCTGCGCGTCCCGAGATCAAGCGGGTCCGAGCGGCTCGACGATAGTCGTGACCCCTCCCCTGCCGTGGCGGAATGCGGAAAGACGCGACCGTGACCGTCCTCCCGTCGGCGCCCGGCGCGCGGACCTGAGCGGCCCGGTCCCTGAGCCTGCGCCCGGTCCCTGAGCCTGTCGAAGGGACCCTTTCGACACGCTCGAGGAGCGGGGGTATGCCTAGAGCAGCTCGCCGCGGCGGCGGGCGGCGGTGACCGCCTCGAGCCGCGAGTGCGCGTCGAGCTTGCGCATCGCGTTGCGCAGGTAGCTGCGGACGGTCTCCACGCCCAGGTCGAGCCGGTGGGCCACCTCGGCGTTGCCGCACCCCAGCGCGACCAGCCCGAGGACGTCCAGCTCGCGGCGCGTCAGCACCCGCTGCTCGGGCGTGGACGGCACCAGCCGGTCGCCGAGCCCGTCGAGCCGCTCGCGCAGGGCCGGGTCGTCCACCCCGGACGCGATGGTGCGCAGCTCGGCGAGCAGCTCGCGCAGCGAGGCCACCTCCTGGGGGTCGCGCTCGCGCGTCCAGGCCGCCGCCGCCTCGACCCGGCGGTCGACCTCGTCGCGGACACGGATCTCCTCGGCCAGCCGGCGGACGTGCGGCGCCACGACCCGCAGGGCCGCGTCGCCCAGCGTCTCGGTCCCGCGGGAGCCGCAGTACACGAGGCCGCGCACGGTGCCCGTGACCACGACCGGGGCGACCAGGATCGACGTCACGCCCTCGCCCAGCACCGGCCGGTCGTACTCGTGGGTGATGCCCCGCGCGGTGCGGTAGTCGCGCACCGCCGCCGGACGTCCCTCGGCCAGAGCCCGCCCACCGAGCCCCGAGCCGCGCCGCACCCGCAGGTTGCGCAGACCGGACGTTCGCTGGCCCAGCAGCTCGGTCTGGACGGCCGCCTCCTCGTCGCCGAGCCCGGCGAAGAACAGCGGCACGGGCAGGTCGGCGCGCAGCCCGCGCAGGCAGGTGCGCAGCGCGTCGGCGTCGCGGTCGGCAGGGGCGGACGGCACCACGGTTCACACCCTTCCGGGGGTGGCAGGGGTCGGGGACGACTGGCTGAATAGTACGTGACCGCCGTCACAGGCCGATCCCGCACCGACCGGAGGCAGCATGTTCTTCCCGTTCACCGTCCGCGACTTCCTCGACCGCGCCACCACCGTCTACCCCGACCGCGTGGCCGTCGTCGACGAGCCCGACCAGCCCGCCGACTCCTGGGGCGAGATCACCTACGCCGAGATGGGCCGCCGGGCCCGGCGGCAGGCCGCGACGCTGGACGAGCTCGGAGTGCCGGTCGGCGGCCGGGTCGCGGTCGTGTCGCACAACTCCGCCCGGCTGCTCACCAGCTTCTTCGGCGTCTCGGGCTGGGGGCGCGTGCTCGTACCCGTGAACTTCCGCCTGGCCGCGCCGGAGGTGAAGTACATCGTCGAGCACTCCGGCGCCGAGGTGCTGCTCGTCGACCCGGCGGTGCGGCACCTGCTCGACGAGGGGGTGACCGCCCGGCACGTGTTCGTGCTCGGCGAGGACGACGACCGCATCTGGGGCCCGAGCACCGAGCCGCGCCCGTGGGAGCCGGACGAGTCCGCGACGGCGACGATCAACTACACGTCCGGCACCACCGCGCGGCCCAAGGGCGTGCAGATGACGCACCGCAACCTGTGGGTCAACGCGACCGTGTTCGGCTGGCAGCTCGGCGTGAACGACCGCGACGTCCTGCTGCACACCCTGCCGATGTTCCACGCCAACGGCTGGGGCCAGCCGTTCAGCGCCACGGGCATGGGCGTGACGCACGTCGTCATCCGGCAGATCGACGGCGCCGAGATCCTGCGCCGCATCGAGCAGCACGGCGTCACCTACCTGTGCGCGGCGCCGGCCGTCGTCGCGTCCGTGCTCGCCGCGGCCAAGGACTGGGACGGCGAGGTCCCCGGTCGCGACCGCGTGCGCATCGTCGTGGCCGGCGCGCCTCCGCCCACGCGCACGATCGAGCAGGTCCGCGCCGACCTGGGCTGGGAGTTCATCCAGATCTACGGCCTCACCGAGACCGCGCCGCTGCTCACCATGAGCCGCATGCGCGAGGAGTGGGACGACCTCGAGCCGATGGCCCAGGCCCGCCTGCTCGGACGCGCGGGGGCGCCGGCTGTCGGCGTCCGGGTCATGGTCGATGACTCCGGCGAGGTGCTGGCACAGAGCAACCACAACCTGGAGGCGTACTGGGAGAACCCGGAGGCGACCGCCGAGGCTCAGGCCGGCGGCTGGTTCCACACCGGCGACGGCGGCACGTTCGAGGACGGCTACCTGACGATCGCCGACCGCAAGAAGGACGTCATCATCACCGGCGGCGAGAACGTCTCGTCGATCGAGGTCGAGGACGCGCTCATGCTCCACCCGTCGGTGCAGGAGGTCGCCGTCATCGGCATCCCCGACGAGAAGTGGGGCGAGCTGGTGACCGCGCTCGTCGTGCTCGACCCCGACGCCGAACCGGTCGACGACGCCGCCCTCATCGCCCACACCCGCCAGCACCTGGCCGGCTACAAGTGCCCCAAGCGCATCGAGCTGCGCGACGCCCTGGAGCGCACGGCCACCGGCAAGCTGCAGAAGTTCAAGCTGCGCCAGCCGTTCTGGGAGGGCCACGAGCGCCAGGTCCACTGAGCGGCGTCCCCTCGACAGGCTCGGGGAGCGGGGCGAGCGGGGCCGCTCCCGCTGGCCGAGCCGGTCGAGGCCCGTCAGGCGAGCTCGAAGCGGGCCTTGCCCGCCCGCTTGGCGCGCAGCAGGGCCGCGTCGGCCGTGTCGAGCAGCTCGCTCACGGTCGGGCGGGCGTGCACGGGCGCCGACGTGGCCCCCACGCTGACGCCGAGCTCGGCCGCGACCGAGCCGACCCGCACCGGGTCGGCGAACGCCGACACCATACGGTCGGCGAGGGCCGCGACCCCGTCCTCGTCGGGCAGCAGGGCCAGCACCGCGAACTCGTCGCCGCCCTGGCGCATCACCACGGCGTCGTCGCCGGCCACGGCGCGCAGCCGCGGGGCCAGGGCGACCAGCACGTCGTCGCCGAAGCCGTGGCCGTACTCGTCGTTGAGCGCCTTGAAGCCGTCCAGGTCGCAGGCGAGCACGCCCAGCACGCCCTCGTCGGCGCGGGTGAGCAGCTCGGCCACGGCGTGGGCGCCGCCGCGGCGGTTGAGCAGTCCGGTGAGCGGGTCGTGGGCCGCCGCGCGCTCGTGCCAGGCCTGGGTCTCGCGCTCGGCGGTGATGTCGGCGAAGGAGCAGATCGCCCGGTAGGCGCGTCCGGCCTGGTCGAGCACCGCGTGGACGCGCACCTGGTACCAGACCCGGGCCCCGTCGGGACGCTCGCGGAAGGCGACGAGCCGACCGCTCGTCCGCTCCGCTCCCTCGGCGAGCAGCTCGGCCACGACCTCGGAGACGCACCGCTCGCCCTCCGCCGGGGTGAGCAGCGCGGCCAGGCTCGCGACGTCGGCGACCTCGCCGAGCTCGCGGACGAAGCGCCGGTTCACGTAGGTGAGCCGCTGCGCCGGGTCGACGACCGCCTCGGGCGACGGCGAGGAGTCGAACGCGCGGCGGAAGATGCGCTCGTTGTGCTCGGTCTTGGCCAGCCGCCGGTGCGCCTCGATGCTCTGCTCGGCCTGACGGGCCAGCAGCTCGAGCATCGCGCACTGCTCGTCGTCCGGGGCACGGCCGGAGACCGGCAGGTCGACGCTGACCAGGCCGATCAGGACGCCGTCGCCGTCGCGCAGCGGCGCGTAGAGGCCGTCGTCGACGCCCCAGGCGTGCGGGTCGTCGGCGCGGCGGGCGTACCAGCCCTCGTCGTCGGAGCGCCAGGTCGGCAGGCCGACCTCGGGGTCGTCGCCGCCGACGAGGAACAGCAGGCGTCCGCGCGCCTCGCAGGAGTCCATGAGCGCGTCGTACTCGGCGCGCGGTCCGACCCGACCGAGCATGTGCCGGCGCAGCTCGTCCGGGCCCTCCACGACCACGACCTCGAGGTCGTCCGCAGCGTCGGTGAGGGCGATCGCGACGGCGTCGAACCCGACGACGGTGCGGATGGCGCGGGCGATGGACGCGAGCACCACGGGGAGGTCCGAGCCCGCGACGATCTCGCGGGTCACCTCCAGCAGCTGCTCGACGCGCGATCGCTGGATCGCCGCCTCCGTGCTCCGCGTCATTGCCCGACCCCCGTCATCCGTGACGACGTCACGGTAGTACCGGTGATCGGCGGCCCGCCCGGCCGATCCAGTCCGGAGTCCGGAAATGGCCCGTCCGGGCCATGCCGCGCATGACCCGGACGGACGAGGCGCTCACTCCAGGACGAGCAGCAGGTCGCCGCCCTCGGCCTGCCGCGTCTCGCGCACCGCCAGGCGGGCCACGCGTCCGGCGCGCGGCGCGGTGATGCCGGCCTCCATCTTCATCGCCTCGATCGTGGCGAGCGTCTGTCCGGCCTCGACGGTGTCGCCCTCGGCGACCAGCGCGTGGACGGCGCCGGCGAAGGGGACGGCGACGTGGCTGGGGTCCTGCGGATCGGCCTTCTCGGACGCGGCCACCTGCGACTCGACCGAGCGGTCGCGCACCTGCGTCGGGCGCAGCTGCCCGTTCACGGTGCCCAGGACGGTGCGCATGCCCTTCTCGTCCGCGGGGCCCACGGCCTCGACGTCGAACAGGTGCAGGCGGCCCTCGTCGATCTCGACCTCGACCTCGTGGCCCGACCGCAGGCCGTACCAGAACGCGTCCGTCGGCAGCAGCGACAGGTCGCCGTGCTCGGCCAGCGCGTGCTCGAAGTCCGACGTGGGCCCGGGGAAGAGCAGGCGGTTGAGCGTGCGGCGGCGCGTGGCGCCGGGCTCGGCGAGCGCGCGCAGGTCGTCGTCGGCGACCTCCTCGACCCGCGGGGCCGCGGTGCGTCCCTGCAGCGCCTTGGTGCGGAACGGCTCGGGCCAGCCGCCGGGCGGGTCGCCGAGCTCGCCGGACAGGAAGCCGATGACCGAGTCGGGGATGTCGAACGAGGCCGGGTCGTCGGCGAACGCCTGCGGGTCGGCCCCGACGGCGACCAGGTGCAGGGCGAGGTCGCCCACCACCTTGCTCGACGGCGTCACCTTGACGACGTTGCCGAGGATGTCGTTCGCCGCGGCGTACATGTCCTCGATCTGCTCGAACTTCTCGCCCAGGCCCAGCGCGATGGCCTGCTGGCGCAGGTTCGACAGCTGGCCGCCGGGGATCTCGTGCCGGTAGACGCGGCCGGTCGGCGCGGGCAGGCCCGACTCGAACGGGGCGTACAGCCGGCGCACGGCCTCCCAGTACGGCTCGAGCGCGTTGACCGCGTCGATGTCGAGTCCGGTCGAGCGGGCCGAGTGGTCGGTGGCGGCGACGAGCGCCGACAGCGGCGGCTGGCTGGTGGTGCCGGCCAGCGAGGCCGACGCGGCGTCCACCATGTCGACGCCGGCGTCGATCGCCGCGACGATCGTGGCCAGCTGGCCGCCGGGGGTGTCGTGCGTGTGCAGGTGCAGCGGCAGGTCGAAGCGCTCGCGCAGCGCGGTGACGAGCGTCCGGGCCGCGGGGGCGCGGAGCAGGCCGGCCATGTCCTTGATCGCCAGCACGTGCGCGCCGGCGTCGACGATCTGCTCGGCCAGGCGCAGGTAGTAGTCGAGCGTGTAGAGCTTCTCGACCGGGTCGGACAGGTCGCCGGTGTAGCAGAGCGCGACCTCGGCGACGGTCGTCCCGGTCTCGCGGACGGCCTCGATCGCCGGGCGCATCTGGGAGACGTCGTTGAGCGCGTCGAAGATGCGGAAGACGTCGATGCCGGTGTCGGCCGCCTCCTGGACGAACGCCGTCGTGACCTCGGTCGGGTACGGCGTGTAGCCGACGGTGTTGCGGCCGCGCAGCAGCATCTGGATCGCGACGTTCGGCATCGCCTCGCGCAGGCGCGCCAGGCGCTCCCACGGGTCCTCCTTGAGGAAGCGCAGCGCGACGTCGTACGTGGCACCGCCCCACGCCTCGACGCTGAACAGCTGCGGCGTCAGGCGGGCGACGTGCGGCGCGACCCGCACCAGGTCGCGGGTGCGGACGCGCGTGGCGAGCAGCGACTGGTGGGCGTCGCGGAACGTGGTGTCGGTGACGCCGACGGTCTCGCTGGCGCGCCAGGCGGCGGCGAACCGCTCGGGGCCGAGCTCGCTCAGCTGCTGGCGGGTGCCGGCCGGCGGCGCCTCGTCCAGCGAGCGTCCCCAGACCGAGAGGTCGGGCAGCTTGGTGGCCGGGTCGAGCTGCACGGGCGCCTCGCCGTGCGGCCGGTTGACCGTCACGTCGGCGAGGTAGGCGAGCAGCTTCTCGGCCGGGTCGAGGTCGCCGCGCGTCTCGAGCAGCTCGGGGTGGTCCTCGATGAACGACGTCGTGATGGCCCCGGCGGTGAAGTCCGGGTGGGCCAACAGGCTCTGCAGGAAGCCGATGTTGGTGGAGACGCCACCCACGGTGAACTCGCGCAGGGCGCGGCGCACGCGCAGCACCGTGGACCCGAAGTCGCGGTTGCGGCAGGTCATCTTGCTGAGCATCGAGTCGAAGTGCGGGCTGACCGAGGCGCCGGTGTAGACCGTGCCGCCGTCCAGGCGCACGCCCGGTCCACCGGGCGAGCGGTAGGTCGTGATCGTGCCGGTGTCGGGCCGGAAGCCGTTGGCCGGGTCCTCGGTGGTGATGCGGCACTGCAGGGCGTAGCCACGCACCCGGATGCGGCTCTGGTCGTCCAGGCCGAAGTCCGACAGCGCCATGCCCGACGCGACCATGATCTGGGCCTGGACGAGGTCGACGTTGGTGACCTCCTCGGTCACCGTGTGCTCGACCTGGATGCGCGGGTTCATCTCGATGAAGACGTAGCGGCCGTCCGCGCCGAGCAGGAACTCGACGGTGCCGGCGCACGAGTAGCCGATCTCCCGGGCGAAGCGGACGGCGTCGGCGCACATGGCCTCGCGGGTCTCGACGTCCAGGAACGGCGCGGGAGCGATCTCGACGACCTTCTGGTGGCGGCGCTGCACCGAGCAGTCGCGCTCGCGCAGGTGCACGACGTGGCCCTGGGTGTCGGCGAGCACCTGCACCTCGATGTGCCGGGCGCCGACGACGGCCTCCTCGATGAAGCAGGTCGGGTCGCCGAAGGCGCCGTCCGCCTCGCGCATCGCGGCCTCGATCGACTCGCGCAGCTTCGCCGGGTCGTCGACGCGGCGCATGCCGCGACCGCCACCGCCGGCGACGGCCTTGACGAACAGCGGGAAGCTGAGCTCGTCGGCGGCACGGAGCAGCTCGTCGACGTCCGCGGACGGCGGGACCGAGGCGAGCACCGGGACGCCGGCGGCCTTGGCGGCGGCGATGGCCCGGGCCTTGTTGCCGGTCAGGCGCAGGACGTCCGCGGGCGGGCCGATGAACGTGATGCCGGCCGCGGCGCAGGCCTCGGCGAGCTCGGGGTTCTCCGACAGGAAGCCGTAGCCCGGGTAGACGGCGTCGGCCCCGGCGCGCTGGGCGGCCGCGACGATCGCCTGCGGGTCGAGGTAGGCGCGGACGGGGTGGCCGCGCTCGCCGATCTCGTACGCCTCGTCGGCACGGACGCGGTGCTCGGACCCGCGGTCCTCGTAGGGGAAGACGGCGACCGTGCGGGCGCCGAGCTCGTGGGCGGCGCGGAACGCACGGATGGCGATCTCGCCGCGGTTGGCCACCAGGATCTTCTGGAACACAGGGACGTCCTCACCGGCTGGGGTCGTGTCGGTGACCACAACCTACCGCCGTGTCCCGCGGGCCGGACCGCCGTCTCACCCGTGGCGTCCGGAAGCGGCCACGGGTGGGACGGGGTCAGAGCAGCGCGTCGGTGAGGTGGTCGGGCGTGCCGAAGCGGTGGGCGGTGATGCTGATCGCCTGCTCGTGCACGAACGGCAGCAGCTCCACGCGTCCGGCCTCGGTGACCGGGCCGGCGTGGACCGCCAGGTCCGGACGGCCGCCGGTGGCCGCCTCGACCACGCCACGCTCGTCGCCGAGCGCCCGCAGGCGCGACGGGCCGTCCCACCGGGCGAGGTGCTCGCGCCACGCGTCGAGCGGCTCGACCGCCACCTCGACGCCGCCGTCGGCCAGGGCGGCCGTGACGTGCTCGGGCAGCGGGTCGGCCACCGAGACCTCGACCGCGGACCCGGCGACCAGCCCGGCGCCGACGATCCGCACGACGTCGGCCACGGAGGCCCCGGCGCCCGCGCGGACCGCCACCGGGACGGGCACGTGCCGCAGGACGTTGCGCTCGACCGTGAGCCCGCTCGGGTCGACCGGCACGCCCAGGAGCGAGTCCCAGACAGCGGCGTCGCTGGCGAACGAGCGCTGCACGCGGGCGATGTCGTCCGCGGGAAGGCCGTCCGCCACCGCCGCGTCGACCAGCCGGGACGCGACGCCCTTGGGCGCCGCGGTCGAGGTGGACGGTCGCGGACGCCAGTCCGAGAGGCCGACGAGGTAGTGCGGGCCGCCCGCCTTGGTGCCGGTGCCGACGGCGGACTTCTTCCAGCCGCCGAACGGCTGGCGGCGCACGATGGCGCCGGTGATGCCGCGGTTGACGTAGAGGTTGCCGGCCTGGACGCCCTCGAGCCACTGCCCGATCTCGGCCGGGTCGAGCGAGTGCAGGCCCGCGGTCAGTCCGTAGTCGACGCCGTTCTGGATGGCCAGCGCCTCCTCGAGCGTCTCGGCCGTCATGATGCCCAACACCGGGCCGAAGAACTCGACGCGGTGGGTCGTCGAGCCGGGCTGCACGCCCTCCAGGACGCCCGGCGTCCAGAGCCGGCCCTCCTCGTCCAGGCGGCGCGGCTCGACCAGCCAGCGCTCGCCGTCGCGCAGCGTCGTCAGCGCCTCGAGCAGCTTGCCGGACGCCGGCTCGATGAGCGGGCCGACGGTGGCGGTGGGATCGCTGGGCAGGCCGACCTTCAGCGAGCTGACCGCGTCGACCAGCTGGGCGCGGAACCGGCGCGAGCGGGCGACGCCGCCGACCAGGATCACCAGCGAGGCGGCCGAGCACTTCTGGCCGGCGTGCCCGAAGGCGGACGCGACGACGTCCTTGACCGCGAGGTCGAGGTCGGCGCTGGGGGTCACGACGATGGCGTTCTTGCCGCTCGTCTCGGCCAGCAGCGGAAGGTCGGGACGGAACGAGCGGAACAGCTCGGCGGTCGCGTACGCGCCGGTCAGGATGACCCGGTCGACCCGCGGGTCGGCGACCAGGGCCTGGCCGAGCTCGCCCTCCTCGACGTGGGCCAGCTGCAGCAGGTCGGCCGGCACGCCGGCGTCCCAGAGAGCCTGCACGACGACCGAGCCGCAGCGGGCCGCCTGCGGCGCCGGCTTGGCGACGACGGCCGAGCCGGCGGCGAGCGCGGCGACCATCGAGCCGCACGGGATCGCGACCGGGAAGTTCCACGGCGGCGTCACCACGGTCAGGGCGACCGGGACGTGCTCGGCGCCGTCGACGTCGTCGAGCTCGCGCGCCCGCTCGCTGTAGTAGCGGACGAAGTCGATCGCCTCGGAGACCTCGGGGTCGGCCTGCTCGAGCGTCTTGCCCGCCTCGGAGGCCATGACCTCGATCAGCTCGCCGCGCCGGTCCTCCAGGACGCGCGCCGCGGCCAGCAGGACGTCCGCGCGCTCGGCGCCCGAGCGGGCACCCCAGGCGACGCCGGCCGCGTGGGCCGACGCGAGGACGTCCTCGAGCGCGGCGGCGTCGCGGACGGTGTGCCGCTCGACCAGGTCCACGCCCAGCGTCGAGCCGGGCACGCGGGCGAGCAGCTCACGGGCCCACACGCGGTTGCCGGGCAGCGACGGGTCGGAGTCGGGGGTGTTGTCGAACGCGGCCGGCACCGCGGCCGCGGGCTCACGACGGTCCTGCGTGCGGCGCGGGGCGGGCACGACGTCGTCCACCCGCTCCAGCGACGCCAGGAAGCGGTCGCGCTCGCGGGCGAGCAGGCGCGGGTCGTCGTGCAGGTCGAACACGGCGGACATGAAGTTGTCCGCGCTCGCACCCTCCTCCAGCCGGCGGACGAGGTAGGCGATGGCCACGTCGAACTCGGCCGGCTTCACGACCGGCGTGTAGAGCAGCAGCCCGCCGACCTCGCGGCGGACGACCTCCGCCTGGCCCTGCGCCATGCCGAGCAGCATCTCGATCTCGACGCCGTCCCGGACGCCGCGCTCGCCGGCCAGCAACCACGCGTGGGCGACGTCGAACAGGTTGTGTCCGGCGACGCCGAGCCGGACGTTCGCGATGCGCTCGGGGTGCATCGCCCACGACAGGACGCGCTTGTAGTTGACGTCGGAGTCGAGCTTGGTGTCCCACGTGGCCAGCGGCCAGCCGTGCACCTGGGCGCCGACCTGCTCCATCGGCAGGTTCGCGCCCTTGACGACGCGCACCTTGACGGCGGCGCCGCCGGCCGCGCGGCGCTCGGCCGCCCAGTCCTGCAGGCGGATCATCGCGCCGAGCGCGTCCGGCAGGTAGGTCTGCAGCACGATGCCGGCCTCGAGCCCGCGCAGCGCCGGCTCGTCCAGCAGCGTCATGAAGACCGCCATCGTCAGGTCGAGGTCGTGGTACTCCTCCATGTCGAGGTTGATGAACTTCGGCACGGGCGCCGCTGCGGCCAGCTCGAACAGGGGGCGCAGCCGGTCGACGACGTGGGCCACGGCCTCGTCGAAGGCCCAGGCGGGGTGCGGGGCGACGGTGGACGACACCTTGATCGAGACGTAGTCGACGTCGTCGCGCTCGAGCAGCTGGCGGGTGCCCTCGAGCCGGCGGTCGGCCTCGTGCTGGCCGAGCACCGCCTCGCCGAGCAGGTTGACGTTCAGCCGGGCGCCGCCCCCACGGATGCGGGCGATGGCGCGCCCGAGCGGCTTGGGCCGGGCGTCCACGACCAGGTGGGCGACCATCCGGCGCAGCGCGCGCCGGGCCAGCGGCACCACGAACCACGGCGCGACGGCGCTCGTGACGGCGCCGAGCCGCACGGCCGCGCGCAGGTGCCAGGGCAGGAACGCCGGGACGTCGCGGGCCAGCTCGCGCAGGCGGTGCGCGGCGACGCGGACGTCGTCGGGCCGGACGACGCCGTCGACGAAGCCCACGGTGAAGGGCAGCCCAGCAGGGTCCTTGAGCAGGCCGGCCAGCCGGAGGGCCGCCTTGTCGGGCGCGATGTCGGCAGCCTCGGCGAGCCAGCGCTCGACGAGCGCGACGGTCTCGGCGGCGAGCGGCGGGCGCGCGGGGGTGATGGCGTCCAGGGCGGTCATGGCTGCTCCTTCATGGGGATGGCCGGACCAGTCTGGGACGCGTTCTCCGTTAAGGTAAAGCGATCTTTTCTGACCGATACCGTGAAGCGAACCCGAAGGATCATTGTGATCGACGTCCGCCGTCTGCGCCTGCTGCGCGAGCTCGCCCTGCGCGGCACGCTCGGTGACGTCGCCGCCGCCCTGCACCAGAGCCCGTCGTCGGTCTCGCAGCAGCTCTCCCTGCTCGAGCGCGAGGTCGGCGTGCCGCTGCTGATCAAGGCCGGCCGCCGCGTCCGACTCACGCCGCAGGCCGAGATCCTGGTCGAGCACGCGGCGGCCGTGCTCGAGCGGCTCGAGCTCGCCGAGTCCGACCTGGCCGCCTCGCTGGAGGAGGCGGCCGGGTCGGTGCGCATCGCGGTGTTCCAGTCCGCGGCGCTCGCGTTCATGCCCGAGGCGCTCGACGAGCTGGCCCAGGAGCATCCCCGCCTGCGCGTCTCGATGACCCAGCGCGAGCCGGAGTCGGCGTTGCACGAGACCTGGGCGCGCGACTTCGACCTGGTGATCGCCGAGCAGTACCCGGGGCACGCCGCGCCGCACCATCCCGAGCTGGACCGTGTCGAGCTCACCCGCGACGCCATCCGGCTCGCGGTGCCGCGCACCGGACCGTGGGCCGGGCTGCGCCGCATCGAGGACGCCGCAGACGCTCCTTGGGTGATGGAGCCGCGCGGCGTCGCGTCCCGCCACCACGCCGAGCAGGCCTGTCGGGTGGCCGGGTTCGAGCCGGACGTCCGCTACGAGACGGCCGACCTGCAGGCACACGTGCGCCTGGTCGAGAACGGCAACGCGGTGGCGCTGCTGCCGGACCTGCTGTGGCTGCGGCACGAGCCCCCGGTCGCGCTGCACCCACTCCCCGGCGACCCGCAGCGCACGGTCTTCACCGCCGCCCGGCGCGGCTCGGCGGCGAGTCCGGGCCTGCGCGCGTGCCGGGCCGCGCTCGAGCACGCGGTGGCCCGGTCGCGCTGAGCGCGTCGAGCGTTCCCGCCCGCCCGCTCGTCCGCCGCCCCTAGGGTGCTCGGCATGGCTCTGTTCAAGTCCGAGGAGGAGCGCGCCGCCGAGCGCGCCGAGCGCGAGCGCGTCGCCGCCGCCCAGCAGCAGGCGCGGGCCGCCGAGCAGGCGCGGCTCGCGCAGGAGCAGGCGGCCCGCGAGCACGCGGCCAGCCCGCTGGGGCGTGCGCAGGCCGCGCACGCGGCTGGCCAGGCGTTCTTCGAGATCCAGCTGGACGTGGGGCAGACCCAGGGCGTCGCCACGTTCGGCGAGGCCCGCGCGGACGAGCGCCGCACCGACGCCCACCTCGGCGTCCTGGGCGCGATCGAGCAGGTCGGCTGGCGCCTGGAGCACGTCGGCTACGTGTTCGTGCAGACCGGCCAGGAGTCGACCGACAAGTTCGTCACCACCGGCCAGCGCATCGCCGTCACCGGCAAGACGGTCGGCATCTACCTCTTCCGCCGCGCCTGACTCAGCGCAGGAACGGGCCGCGCAGGTCGAGCAGCTGGTCCTCGGGCGGGACGGCCCGGACCGTCGCGATCCAGAGCACCGCGACGAGCAGGACGACCATCGTGGCCGCGGTGGCGAACGCCCCGGCGAAGAACCAGCCCTCCGGGTCGAGCCAGCAGAAGCCGGAGAACGCCGACCCGGCCGCGCCGAGCGCCAGCATGGTCCGAGCGGTACGACCGATCACGAGCGCAGCGACGGCGAGCGCGGCGCTGAGTCCCTTGACCACCGCGAGTCGTCCCTCGTGCCACGCCTCGCCCGGCACGTCCGACAGCAGGTAGAGCTCCGGGACCGACGCGAACAGGGCCAGGACGGCCAGGACGAGCGCGACCGTGCGGCGGGTGGACGTCGTCATGGACGCACGATGGCACGAACCGCGCCCCGAGGGACGCGGTTCGGGCCAGGTGGGTGCCGAGCGTGAGCGGTGAGTCAGCAACCGAAAGGCAGGCTCATTCGGTTGCCTGCTCACCGCCGCCGACGGGGTGAGGTTGCCAGCTCACCGCCGCCGACGGGGGTGAGGTTGCCTGCTCACCGCCCGCCAGAATGGGCGGGCTCAGCGGCCGGTGCGGCGCCAGACGGTGACGTGGCTGCCGCCGAACGGCACCGGCAGGTTGCGCACCTGCTGGGACGCCGCGACCTGGGCCTCGAGCTCGGCCACCCGCTCGACCAGCGACTGCACCTGCTTGCGCAGCTCGATGACCCGCTTGACGCCCTCGAGCCCGACGCCCTCGGACGTCAGCCGGGCGACCTCGCGGAGCAGCTCGATGTCGAGCAGCGAGTAGCGCCGCCCGCCGCCGCCCGTGCGCGCCGGCTCGACCAGGCCGAGCCGGTCGTACGTGCGCAGCGTCTGCGGGTGCAGCCCCGACAGCTCGGCGGCCACGCTGATCACGAAGACCTTCGCCTCCGGTCCGGGAGGCACGAATGCGTCCATCACGACACCTTCTCGAACTCGTCGTCGCGCGGGCTACGTCCTCCCCGCGCCGCGCGCAGCGCCTCGACGGCCGCGCGCTCCTCGTCGCCGATCTCGGTCGGCACCTGCACCTGCACGGTGACCAGCAGGTCGCCGGTCGCCTTGCTGGTGGCGACGCCCTTGCCGCGGACGCGGAACGTGCGTCCGGACGGGGTGCCGGCCGGCACCTTGAGCGTCACCCGCGAGCCGTCGAGCGTCGGCGCGCTGATCTGCGCCCCGAGGACGGCCTCGTCGTACGCGACCGGGACGGTCACCGTCAGGTGGTCGCCCTTGCGCCCGAACACCGGGTGCGGCGTCACGTGGACGACCAGGAACAGGTCGCCGTCCGGGCCGCCGTTGTCGCCCTTGCCGCCCTTGCCCTTGAGCCGGATGCGCTGGCCGTCCTTGACGCCGGCCGGCACGCGCACCGTGATGGTGCGAGCCGACGGCGCCCGGCCGGAGCCGCGGCAGGTGTCGCAGGCGTGCTCCACCACCAGCCCGCGACCCTGGCACTGGGTGCAGGTCTCGGTCATGGCGAAGACGCCGCCGGACGCGCCGGTCTGCACGCCGCTGCCCTCGCAGCGCGGGCACACCTTCGGGACGGTGCCCGGACGCGCGCCCGTGCCGTGGCACGTGCCGCACGGCTCGTCGCTGGCGGTGCGCAGCGGCAGCGTCGCGCCCTCGACGGCCTGCTCGAACGTCAGGGTCGCCTCGGTCTCGACGTCGTCGCCGCGGCGGGCGCGGGGTGCCCGGGTGCGGGCACCCCGCGCGCCACGCCCGCCGCCGAAGAAGCCACCCAGGATGTCGCCGAGGTCGAAGTCGACCCCTGCGCCACCCGGGAACCCGGCTCCCCCGCCGCCGAACTGGCTGAACAGCGTCCGCTGCTCGTCGTACTCCTTGCGCTTCTCGGGGTTCGAGAGGACCGAGTAGGCCTCCGAGACGTCCTTGAAGCGCTCCTCGGCGGCCTTGTCGCCGGGGTGCGAGTCGGGGTGGTTCTCGCGCGCGAGCTGGCGGTAGGCCTTCTTCACGTCGGCCTGCGTCGCGTCCTTGGACACCCCGAGGATCTTGTAGAAGTCCTTGGATCCGTGGTCAGACGAGCTCATCGCGCGTCACCTCCTCAGCTCTCGTCGGCGGCGTCCGCGGACGCCGCGCTCTCCTCGTTCGTGCTGGCACCCTCGGCGGGCTCGACCACGCCCACGGTCGCCGGGCGCAGCACGCGCTCGCCGACCTTGTAGCCGGTGCGCATCACCGAGTGCACCGTGGTGGCGCTGACCTCGGCCGACTCACCGGCGTGGAACACGGCCTCGTGCAGGTTGGGGTCGAACACGTCGCCCTCCTGCCCGAACGACTCCAGGCCGTGGGCCTTGAGCGCCTGCTGCAGCGAGTCGGCGACGGCCTTGAAGCCGCCGGTCAGCTCGCCGTGCTCGCCGGCGCGGCCCACGTCGTCCAGCACCGTGAGCAGCGAGCCGAGCACCTTCTCGGCACCCTGGGCCCGCACGAGCTCGCGGTCGCGGTCGACGCGGCGCTTGTAGTTCACGTACTCGGCCTGCAGGCGCTGCAGGTCGGCCGTGCGCTCGTCGAGCTGGCGGCGCAGGTCGGCGGTCTCGTCGACCTGCTCACCAGCCGGGTTCTCGTCCGTCCCCTGGGGGGCGGAGTCCGCGGCGGCGTCCACCGCGGGCTCCTCCCCCATCGGGACCTGGTCGGCCGGGTCCGTCACTTGGTGTCCTTCTCGTCCTCGTCGACGATCTCGGCCTCGACGACGTCGTCGTCACCGTCGGTGGACTCGCCACCGGTCGCGCCCTCGGCCTCGGCCTGCTGCGCGGCGGCCTCGTACATCGCCTGGCCCATCTTCGAGCTGGACTCGGCCAGCTTCGTCGACGCGGCCTGGACGGCGTCGGCGTCGTCGCCCTTCAGCGCCTCGCGCAGGGCGTCGAGGTCGGACTGCACCTCGGCCTTGACGTCGTCGGCCACCTTGTCGCCGTTCTCGTGGAGGAACTTCTCCGTCGAGTGCGCCAGCGACTCGGCCTGGTTGCGGGCCTCGACCTGCTCGCGACGCTTGCGGTCCTCCTCGGCGTACTGCTCGGCGTCCTTGACCATGCGGTCGATGTCGTCCTTCGACAGCGCCGAGCCGCCGGTGATCGTCATCGACTGCTCCTTGCCGGTGCCGCGGTCCTTGGCCGAGACGTTCACGATGCCGTTGGCGTCGATGTCGAACGTGACCTCGATCTGCGGGACGCCGCGGGGCGCCGGCGGCAGGCCGGTGAGCTCGAACGTGGCCAGCAGCTGGTTGGCCGAGGCCATCTCGCGCTCGCCCTGGTACACCTGGATCGCGACCGACGGCTGGTTGTCGTCGGCGGTCGTGAAGACCTCCGAGCGCTTCGTCGGGATCGTCGTGTTGCGCTCGATCAGCTTGGTCATGATGCCGCCCTTGGTCTCGATGCCGAGGGACAGCGGGGTGACGTCGAGCAGCAGGACGTCCTTGACCTCGCCCTTGAGCACGCCGGCCTGGAGGCTGGCGCCCACGGCGACGACCTCGTCGGGGTTGACGCCCTTGTTGGGCTCGCGTCCGCCGGTGAGCTGCTTGACCAGCTCGGAGACGGCGGGCATGCGGGTCGAGCCGCCGACCATGACCACGTGGTCGATGTCGGCCACCTTGATGCCGGCGTCCTTGATGACGTTGTGGAACGGCGCCTTGGTGCGCTCGAGCAGGTCCGCGGTGATCTTCTCGAACTCGGCGCGAGTCAGCGTCTCGTCCAGGAACAGCGGGTTCTTGTCGGCGTCGACCGTGATGTACGGCAGGTTGATCGACGTCGAGGACGAGCTGGAGAGCTCGATCTTGGCGCGCTCGGCGGCCTCGCGGATGCGCGGCATCGCCATCTTGTCCTTGGTCAGGTCGATGCCCGTCTTGGACTTGAAGGAGCTGACGATCCAGTCGGTGACCGCGTTGTCCCAGTCGTCGCCACCGAGGTGGTTGTCGCCACTGGTGGCCTTGACCTCGATGACGCCGTCACCGATCTCCAGCAGCGAGACGTCGAACGTGCCGCCGCCCAGGTCGAAGACCAGGATGGTCTGCTCGGTCTCGCCCTTGTCCAGGCCGTACGCGAGCGCGGCGGCGGTGGGCTCGTTGATGATGCGGCTGACGTTCAGGCCCGCGATCTCGCCGGCCTCCTTCGTCGCCTGACGCTGGTGGTCGTTGAAGTACGCCGGCACGGTGATGACCGCGTCGGTGACCGGCTCGCCCAGGTACGCCTCGGCGTCGCGCTTGAGCTTCTGCAGCACGAAGGCCGAGATCTGCTGCGGGGTGAACGTCTTGCCGTCCACCTCGGTCTTCCAGTCGCTGCCCATGTGGCGCTTGACCGAGCGGAAGGTCCGGTCGTTGTTGGTGACGCCCTGGCGCTTGGCGACCTCGCCGGCCAGGACCTCGCCGTCCTTCGCGAAGGCGACGACCGACGGCGTCGTGCGAGCGCCCTCGGCGTTGGCGATGACGGTGGGCTCGCCGCCCTCGAGCACGGCGACGACCGAGTTGGTCGTACCCAGGTCGATTCCGACGGCACGTGCCATGGTGTTTCCTCCTGCGGATCGGGTGGTGCTAGGTCTGTGTGTCGTTGCCGAGATGCTCGTCAACTGACTTGAGTCTGACTTTATCAACTTGCTCCACACCGAGTTCATTCCCGGGTCGCGCACCTCGTCGGGCGGGGCCGTCCGCCGACCAATACGGTGCTCGCATGACTCCCCTGACCCGCACCCGTTCCGCCCTCGTCTCGGTCGCCGCACTGGCCGTCCTCACCGCCTGCAGCGGGGACGACGGGGACGACAAGGGAGCGGGCTCCGGCTCGGAGAGCTCCTCCTCGTCCTCGGCCAGCCCGTCCGCGCCGGCTGTCGACCCCGCGACCGGCGAGAAGGCCGAGACGGACGCGTTCTCGTTCAACGCGCCCGAGGGCTGGCGCGACGTGACCGACCAGATCCCCGGCTACGACCCGGAGGTCGCGTACGCGGCCACGCAGGCGCAGGACGGCTTCACCACGAACGTCAACGTGCTGCCCGAGCCGGCGTTCGAGAGCCGCTCGATGGACGAGGTCGTGCCGGCCACCGCGAAGCAGCTGGAGAACATGGGCTTCAAGCAGGTCCAGGAGCTCGAGCCGTTCACGGTCGAGGGCGAGGAGGCCGGCGTCATCTCGGCCGAGGCCTCGCAGAACGCGGTCACCTACCGCACCCGCCAGTACTTCCTGGCGAACGACGACAAGGGCTGGGTCGTGACGTTCTCGTTCCCGGCCTCCGCCACGCCGGACGCGCAGGCCGAGCTGGCCGAGAGCGTCATGAGCACCTGGTCCTGGAGCTGACCGGCCGCCCGATCCGATGAGCTACTTCGAGCGCCTCGGTGAGCGGACGTTCCGCGCGACCGAGCACACCGGCGGCGCCTGGCGCGTCGACGAGCAGCACGTGGCCCCCACCCTGGGACTGCTCACGCACCTGGTCGAGCGGCACCGCGACGCCCGCCGCGACGACGGGCTGGTCGTGTCGCGACTGTCCTTCGACATCCTCGGCACGATGCCGATCGCCGAGATGGACGCCCGGGTCGAGGTCGTCCGGCCCGGCCGGACGATCGAGCTCGTCGAGGCCACGGTGTCGCAGGGCGGACGCGACGCCGTGCGGCTGCGCGCCTGGCTGCTGCAGCCGGGCGACACGGCCGCCGTCGAGGGCACGGCACTGGAGCCGATCGACCCGCCCGAGGCGCTCGAGCCGTGGGACGCGTCGGCGGTCTGGCCAGGCGGGTTCATCGCGTCGGCCCAGGTGCGCCGCCGTCAGCACGAGCCGGGCCGCGCGCAGGTCTGGGTGCGCACCGACGTGCCGCTGCTGGCCGGCGAGCCGGTCAGCGACACCGCCCGGCTCGCCGGCCTGCTCGACATCGCCAACGGCATGACGGTGCGCCGCGCTCCGCGGGAGGTCGCGTTCCCCAACGTCGACCTCACCGCCCACCTGCTGCGCGCGCCCCGAGGCGCCTGGCTGGGGCTGGACACGCGCGTCTCGTTCGGTCCCGTCGGCCTGGGCGTGACGACGAGCGTGCTGCACGACGAGGCTGGCCCGCTCGGCACCTCCACCCAGTCGCTGACCGTGCGGCCCTGAGCCGCCGGCTCAGCGGGGCCGGCGCCAGGCGGGGTCGCGGCCGATGAAGCCGAGCAGCCGGTGCTGCACGGGCGCGTCCTCGGGCACCGCGACGGCGGGGCCGTACTGGCCCGAGGACCGCATCACGTCCTCGATCGGCTGCATGCCGCGCAGCAGCGCGGCGCAGTACTCCGGGTCCAGCAGGTCGGCCTGGCCGCTGGCCCGAGCCAGGTCCCAGGTGTGCATGAAGACGTCGGCGACGTAGAAGTCCTCGACGACCTTCCCGAGCGGCCGGGTGCCGGCGTGCGGATGGGTGAAGTCCTGCTCCGCCCGCAGCGACTCGAGCAGCACCTGGACGTGGTCCGCGTGCGCCTGCCACGCGGCCACCGGGTCGTCCGCGACCGGCGGCACGGGGCCGAGCTCGACCCCGCCGGCCGACAGGAACCCCGGCAGCCAGGTCACCAGGTGGTCGACGACGTCGCACGCCACCCAGCCGTCGACCGGGGCCGGGGCGTCCCAGTCACGGACGCCCCGGACCCGGTCGCCGAACGACTCGGCGACCACGCGGTGCCACTCGCTCGGGGTGGTCACGCCACCTGCCCGTCGGCCAGCAGGGCGTCGAGCTTGGCGTAGCCGTCGTTGACACCGACCTCCATGCCGCTGCGCAGCCACGCGTCGCGTCCCTCGATGCTTTCGACCAGCGACTGCGCGTGCAGCCGGGTGCGTCCGTCGCCGAGGTCCTCGAAGCGCAGCGTCTCCAGCGAGACGTCGTCGGGCATGCCCTCCCAGGTGAAGGTCTGGACGATCCGGTCCTCGCGCACGTCGTGGAAGCAGCCGCGGAAGCCGTACTCCTGGCCGTCGTGGACGTTCACGAAGCGCCAGCTGCCGCCCGGGCGGGCGTCCCAGTGGTCGATGCGGGTCTCGATGCCGTTCGGCCCGACCCAGCGCGCGTACAGCTCGGGGTCGGTGTGCGCGCGCAGCAGCTGCGCGGGCGTGGCGTCGAAGTCACGGGTGATGCGGATGAGCGGCAGCGTCGGGTCGGCCTCGATCGTCGCCTCGGTGCGGGTGGTGGTCATGATGCGTCCTTCTGCTTCTGGGGTGGGTTCTCCTGCTGATCGGTGGCGTCCATCTCGGCGAGCACCGCGTCGAGGCGCGCGTAGCGCTCCTCGGCCCGGCGGCGGTAGCGCTCGATCCATGCGGTCATGAGGTCGAGCACGTCCGCCTCGAGGTGGACCGGACGGGTCTGCGCCTTCCGGCCGCGCGACACCAGGCCGGCGTCCTCCAGCACCTTGAGGTGCTTGGAGACCGCCTGGACGCTGACGTCGTACGGCTCCGCCAGCCGGCCGACCGTGGCGTCGCCGTCGGCGAGCCGGGCGACCATGTCGCGGCGGGTGGGGTCCGCGAGAGCCGCGAACACCTGGGAGAGCTGGTCCGTCATGTCATTCCTCAACTGATTGGTTGACAACGAACCTACGCGCGTCCGCGCCGGTCGTCAACCAGTTGGTTGAGAAAGGTGCGGCGTGACGATACTGACCTCGTGACCGACGGCTTCGACGCACTGCTGGCCGGACGCGGTGGGCTGACCTACGAGCAGCTCGACGCCGCGGCCGAGCGCCTGCAGGCCCTCGTGACCGACACCGCCGTCGCCCAGATCGGTCGCCGACTGGCGCACGAGTTCGACATCGAGGTCGGCACCGACCGCGCGCCGCGGCTCTCGCCCCCGCCGGGCTACCGGCGTCCGGCCGCGGGCGCGATCACCACGCACGTGCTGGCCCGCTCCCGCTCGTCCCGTCCGGCGCACGCCGAGGTGTGGGTGACCGTGTGGCCGGCGCTCGGCGGCGCCGACGTCAGCGACCTGCTGCTCCTGCGCGAGGGCACCGACCGCTCGCTGCCGATCGACGTGCGCGACGTCCACCCGCAGCCGGTCGACTCGCTGCGCGACCGGCTCAACGGCTTCGTGGCCGAGCAGGTCGCCTCGGTCGTCGCCGCGCTCAACGTCGCCATGCAGCGCGCCTGGTTGCAGGGCGGCCACGACTCCTAGGCCTCGTCCGCGCCGCTCCCCCGAGATGTGGACGCAAAGGCACCACGCTCACGGGGAACGTGGTGCCTTTGCGTCCGAATCGCGGCAGCGCGGGGCTCGGGTCAGGGTCAGGCGTCCTCGGCGGTCAGCGGCTTGGCGATGTTCTCCAGCGACTGGCCCTCGGCGCGGACGCCCAGGAAGATCGCCACGATCCCGGCCGCGACCATGAGCGCGGCGCCGATGAAGTAGCCCGGCGCGATGCCGGTGATGTCGCCGCTCTCGCTCGCCGCGTCGATCAGGCGGCCGAACAGCAGCGGGCCGGCGATGCCGCCGAGCGCCGTGCCGACCGCGTAGAAGAACGCGATGCACAGCGCCCGCGTCTCCATGGGGAAGACCTCGCTGGCGGTCAGGTACGCCGAGCTGGCACCCGCCGAGGCGATGAAGAAGATGACCATGCCGAAGATCGTGAGCGTGACCGCGGTGAGGTCACCCAGCAGCAGCCCGGCGACTCCCAGCAGCAGGCCGGACGCGATGTAGGTGCCCGAGATCATCGGGATCCGGCCGACCTTGTCGAACAGCGGGCCGAGCGCCAGGGCGCCGACGAAGTTGCTCAGCGCGAACGCGGCCACGTAGTAGCCGGTCTGCTTCACGTCCAGGAAGGTCGAGAGCGTGTCGGCGTAGGTGAAGAAGAACGCGTTGTAGAGGAACGCCTGCCCGGCGAACAGCGAGAGGCACAGCACCGTGCGCTTGGGGTAAAGCGTGAAGACCGTGCGGGCGATCTCGGCGACGCTGATGGTGCGGCGCTGACGGATGGTGATCGTCTCGTCGACCGGGTCGAGCGTCAGGTGATCCTCGTGCTCGATGGTGTGCTCGATGTCGCGGACGATGCGCTCGGCCTCGTCCTCACGGCCGTGGATGAACAGCCAGCGCGGGCTCTCCGGCACGTTGCGCCGCACCCACAGCACCGCCAGGCCGAGGAACGCGCCCAGCGCGAAGGCGAGCCGCCAGCCGAGGCCGGCGTCGATGATGTTGGGGTCGGTCAGCGGGATGGTCAGCAGCGCGCCGCCGGCGGCACCGAGCCAGTACGAGCCGTTGATCGCGATGTCGATGCGGCCGCGGTAGCGCGCCGGGATGAGCTCGTCGATGGCCGAGTTGATCGCGGCGTACTCGCCGCCGATGCCGGCGCCGGTGAGGAAGCGGCAGGCCAGGTACCAGGCGAAGTTCATCGAGAACGCGGTCAGGACGGTGCCGACCAGGTAGACCACCAGCGTGACGATGAACAGCTTCTTGCGGCCGAACCGGTCGGTCAGCTGGCCGAAGAACAAGGCGCCCAGGCAGGAGCCCGTCACGTAGACCGCACCGGCCAGGCCGATGTCGGAGCTCGAGAGACCCAGGCCGTCGTCGGACTTCAGGACGTTCGACAGGTTGCCGACGATGGTGACCTCGAGCCCGTCGAGGATCCACACCGTCCCCAGGCCGATGATGATCAGCCAGTGCCAGCGGGCCCAGGGCAGCCGGTCCATGCGGGCCGGCACGTCGGTGGTGATGCGCCCGAGCTCGGCGCCCTTCTTCTTGTCGTCGGCCTGCGAGGTCATGCGTCGGTTCTATGCCCCCAGCACGACGCCCGCACCTCGGCGGGCGAGGTGCGGGCGTCGTGGCGGACGGAGAGGGTCAGCCGGCGTCGGGGTCGGCGTGCTTGCCGCCGGCCCCGATCGGGGTGCTCTCGACCTCGCCGGCGTGCTTCGGCTCGTCGCCGTGGTCGCCGGTGCGGACACCGGTGTGCTTCTCCAGCGACTCCCCCTCGACGTCCAGGTTCGGCATGGCCTTGTCCAGCCAGCGCGGCAGCCACCACATGCGGTCGCCGAGCAGCGCCATGAACGCCGGGACGATGGTCATGCGCACCAGGAACGCGTCGGCCAGGATGCCGATCGCCAGCGCGAAGCCGATCGTCTTGATGATCACGTCGTCGCCGAGCGCGAACGACCCGAAGACGCCGATCATGATCGCCGCGGCGGCCGTCACGACGCG
The DNA here is from genome assembly GCF_000312105.1 of Aeromicrobium massiliense JC14. Classification (GTDB taxonomy): domain Bacteria; phylum Actinomycetota; class Actinomycetes; order Propionibacteriales; family Nocardioidaceae; genus Aeromicrobium; species Aeromicrobium massiliense. Next base: position 922,674 of record NZ_HE978636.1, on the reverse strand, counting down.
GGCGCCGTGCTGGAAGCCGTGGACGACCGAGCCGAGCGCGTCCCGGCCGTGGGTGTACTCCTCGCGCATCCGCGAGACGAGGAAGACCTCGTAGTCCATCGCCAGGCCGAACAGGATGCCGGTCAGCAGCAGCGGCAGCATGAACAGGATGGGCCCGGCCTTGTCGACGCCCACCAGCTCGGCGAACCAGCCCCACTGGAAGACCGCGACGGTGGCACCGAGCGAGATGCCGACGGTCAGCAGGAAGCCGACGACCGCCTTGAGCGGCACCAGGATCGAGCGGAACACCAGCGCCAGCAGGACGAACGCCAGACCGACGACGACCAGCAGGTACTTCGGGAACGCGTCGGCCAGCTCCTCGGCGACGTCGACGCCGATGGCCGTCTGGCCCGAGACGTAGACGGTCGCGCCGGTGTCGGACTCGACGCCCTCGACCGCGTCACGCAGCTCGTGCACGAGGTCCTGGGTCTCGGCGTCCGACGGGCCGCTCTCGGGGATGATCGTGACGGTCGCGTACTGCGCGTCCTCGAGCTGCTTCGCGAACGCGTCGGCGGCCTGCTGGTCCTGCGGGTCGGCGACCGGCGGGACGACCGCCGAGACGTCCTTCTCGACGCCCGAGACGGCCTCGACGGTCGCGTCGACCGCGGCCTGCGGGTCGTCCGCGTCCTTCGTGTCGACGATGACCAGGAGCGGGCCGTTGACGCCGGCGCCGAAGTTCTCGGCGATGAGGTCGTACGCCTCGCGCGGGCCGCTGCCCTCGGCGGCGGTGCCGTCGTCGGGCAGGGCGAGCTGCATGGACGCGACCGGCACCGAGGCGATCGCGGCCAGCGCGACGCCCACCACGAAGACCGGCACCTTGTGCTTGGTGACCAGGTCCGCCCAGCGGCGTCCGTTGGTGCGGCCGGCGGCCGGGTCCTCGGGGTCGCGCGCCTTGAGGAACGGGATCTTCCCGCCCAGGACGCGGCGCTTGGCGAAGCCGAAGATGGCCGGCAGCAGGGTCAGCGCGATGAGCACGGCGACGGCGACCGTGGCCGCGGCGGCCAGGCCCATCTCGGTCAGGAAGGAGATGTTGACGACCGACAGGCCGGCCAGCGCGATGACGACGGTGAGGCCGGCGAAGATGACCGCCGAGCCGGCGGTGCCGACGGAGCGGGCCGCGGCCTCCTCCGGGTCGCGGCCGACGTGGATCTCGTGGCGGTAGCGCGACACGATGAACAGCGCGTAGTCGATGCCGACGGCCAGGCCGAGCATCGTGGCCAGGATCGGCGTGGTCGAGCCCAGGTCGATGAAGCCGGTCAGCGTGGTGATGCCGGCGATGCCGATGCCCACGCCGATGAGCGCGGTCAGCAGCGGCATGCCCGCGACGAGCAGCGACCCGAAGGTGATGACCAGGACGACGAGCGCGATGACGATGCCCATGGCCTCGGTGGCGCCGGTGTGCGGGATCTCCTGCAGCGCGTCACCGCCGATGTGGACGGTCAGGCCGGCGTTCTCGGCCGCCCGCGGCGCCTCCTCCAGCGCGTCGCGGTCGGCCGCCTTGAGCTCGATGGACGGCTTGTCGTAAGTGACGGTGGCGTAGGCGACCGTTCCGTCCTCGGACACCGTGCCGGTGGTGAACGGGTCGGACGTCGCCACGACGCTGTCGGACTTGACCGCGGCCAGGGTGTCGGTGACGAGCTGCTTGTTCCGGCCCTCGGTGAGGGTCTGGCCCTCCGGCGCCTGGAACGCGATGCGGGCGGTGGCGCCGTCGGGCGCGGCCTCCGGCGTGCGCTGCTCGATCAGCTCGAAGGCCGCGGTCGACTCCAGGCCGGGCAGCGAGAACTCGTCCGACGTCTTGCCCGACAGGGTCGCGGCGCCCGCCCCGGCGAGCACCAGCAGCGCGAGCCAGGCCGCCACCACGGTCTTGCGGTGGCGGAACGACCACCGACCGAGTCGATACAGGTACCAGGCCATGGAGGGTCTCCTTGTGGATGTGCGGGGGTTCAGTGGACGCCGAGGGCCGGCAGCAGCACCGACTCGACGTAGTCGGTCACGTAGTCGTCGGTCAGCTCGCCGGGCAGCACGGCGTCGTGCAGGACGAACGGGGCGACGAGCATGAGGGGCAGGTGACGCAGGCCGGGCACGTCGGGCGCGACCTCGCCGCGCTCGACCGCCCGCTGCACCAGCACGCCGACCCGGTCGGTCGCGGGCTTCACGACCCGGTCGCGGATGGCCTCGCCCAGCTCGGCGTCCGTGCGCGTCGCGGTGAGCAGCGCGCCGATGAGCTCGCTCTCGTCGGTGACCTTGCGCTCGCGCGGGGCGAACATCTCCAGCAGGTCCCCGCGCAGCGTGCCGGTGTCGGGCAGCGCCTCCTCGAGCGGGGCGAAGCAGCTGAGCGCGTCGACCACGAGGGTCGTCTTGCTGCCCCACTGGCGGTACAGCGTGGCCTTGCTCGACCGGGTGGCCTCGGCCACCTGGTCCATCGTCACCTTGTCGAAGCCGTGCTCGGCCACGAGCGCGAGCGCGCCGGAGAAGATCTCCTCGCGACGCTCCTGCGACAGGGCCATGACGCTCCTCCGATACGAAACAGTTTCGTTTCGAGGTTAGGCGGGGGTCAGCGGCCGCACAACGTGAGCGTGGTCACCCATGGGTGGCGCACCGGCCGGCCGCGGCGGCGCAGTCGTCGCAGCGGACGAACTGGGCCACGCACGAGCCTAGGTCGCAGTCGCGGACGTCGCGCGACGGAGCGGCGCAGCGGTCGCACCGCCCCACGACGGCCGTGTGGTCGCTGAAGTCGGTCTGGTCACGACCGTCGAACACGTACAGCGAGCCCTCCCACAGGCCGTCGTCCCCGAACGCCTCGCCGTAGCGGACGATGCCGCCGTCGAGCTGGTAGACCTGCTCGAACCCGCGGTGGCGCATGAGCGGCGTCAGCACCTCGCAGCGGATCCCGCCGGTGCAGTAGGTGACGACCGGCTTGTCCTTGAGGTGGTCGTAGACGCCGCTGTCGAGCAGCTCGACGAGCTCGCGGGTGGTCGAGACCGGCGGGCGCACGGCGTCCTTGAACCGGCCGAGCTCGGACTCGACCGCGTTGCGACCGTCGAGGAAGACGACGTCCTCGCGCTCCACCAGCGCGTGCAGCTCGGCCGGGCTGAGCGGCGTCCCTCCGCCCACGACGCCGTGCTCGTCGACCTCGAGCTCGTCCGGGACGCCGAACGTCACCACCTCGTCGCGGACCCGGACGCGCAGCCGCGGGAAGTCCGACGTCGTGCCGTCCGGCAGCAGCGGGCTGCCGCCGCTCCACTTCACGTCCAGGTCGCGGAACGGCAGGTAGGCGCGGGTGCCGTGGACGTAGCGCTTGAGCACGTCCACGTCGCCGCCGAGCGTGCCGTTGATGCCGTGCGGGGAGATGATGATGCGGCCCTTGAGCCCCAGCGAGTCGCACAGCGTCTGCTGCCAGAGCCGGATCGCCTCGGGGTCGGCCAGCGGCCGGAACGCGTAGTACAGGATCACCTTCGGCGTGGCCACGCGGTGAGTCTAGGAGCCGGTCGCCACGGGCCACTCACGGCGCTCGTCGCCGTCCCACCTGCGTACGCCGGACGCCTTGCCGGCCAGGTCGCGCGGCCGCTCGGCCAGCGCGGCGAGGGCCACGTCGACCTGGGCGCCGCTGAGGTGGCGGGCCAGGGTGACGTGCGGGGTCCAGCGGTCGGGCAGCCCGTTGTCGCGCACGTGCTCGCCCGACGCGACGAGACCCGCCACCTCGTGCTGCAGGGCGAGCAGGCCCGCGCTCGGCACCACGGTGCGGCAGAGCACGAACGTGCGCCGGCCGAACAGCAGCCAGCCGCCGAGCCGGACCTCCAGGCCGTCGGGCGGCGCGAGGTCGAGCAGTGCCTGCTCGGCGTCGTCGGTGAGCGCGTCGGCCACGGCGAGGGTGGCGTGCGGACGGTTGGACGGCCCGCGGTGCCGGGCCTGGCTGGGCAGCCCCGCGTCGGCGAGCAGCGTCCACTCGCGGCGCACCTCGTCCTCGAGGGCCGCGTCGAGCAGCAGCTCCACGGACTGGACCACGAGGTCACCGTACGCTCGCGGCATGACCGAGCTGCACGACCTGAGCGCGATCCAGATGGCCGACGCCCTGCGCGCCCGCGAGGTGTCGTCGGTCGAGCTCGTGAGCCACCAGCTCGAGCGCGTCGCCGTGCACGGGCCCCGGCTGGGCGCGTTCGTCACCGTCACCCCGGAGCGCGCTCTGGAGCGGGCGGCCGCGGCGGACGTCCTGCTCGCCGCCGGCGACGCACCCCCGTTCTGCGGCGTCCCGACGGCGTTCAAGGACCTCACGTCGACCAAGGGCGTCCGCACGACGCTCGGCTCGCGGCTCATGGCCGACCAGGTGCCGGACGTGGACGCGTACGTCGTCGAGCTCGTCGAGAGCGCTGGGTTCGTGAGCCTGGGCAAGACGAACACCCCCGAGGTCGGGCTCTCGTCCTACACCGACAACGACGTCGTCGGGCCGGCCGCGACCCCGTGGGACGTCACCCGCAACGCCGGCGGCTCCAGCGGCGGGGCGGCGGCCGCGGTGGCGGCGCGCCTGCTGCCGCTCGCGCCGGGCAGCGACGGTGGCGGCTCGATCCGCATCCCGTCCTCGTGCTGCGGCGTCTTCGGGTTCAAGCCCAGCCGCGGCCGGGTGAGCGCCGGGCCCGTCGGCAGCGACTGGAACGGCCTGGCGGTCGACGGCCCGATCGCGCGCACCGTCGCCGACGCCGCCGCGCTGCTGGACCTGCTCGCCCGGCCCATGCCCGGTGACCCGCGCCCGCTCCCCGCCCCGGCGCAGCCGTACGCGTCCGCCGTCGGCCGTGACCCCGGCCGGCTCCGCATCGCGCGCTGGAGCGCGCCCTACCTGGACGGTGTCGACGCGTCAACGGAGTCGGTCGCGGCCTGGGAGCACGCCTCGCGGCTGCTCGAGTCCCTCGGCCACGAGGTCGTCGACCTGCCGAACCCGTGGCCGCAGGACCTCGAGCCGCAGTTCAACGTCGTGTGGTCGACCGGCGTGGCCGCCGTCCCGATCCCGGTCGAGGCCGACCCGCTGCTGCGCGGCACGACGCGCTACTGGCGCGAGCGGGGCGCACGGTCGTCCGGCACCGACCTGGTGCGGGCGATGCAGCACCTGGAGGCGACCACCCGGAGCGTGGTGACCGACCTGCAGGCGTTCGACGCGTTCCTGACGCCGACCCTCGCGCTGCCCCCGCAGCCGCACGCGTGGTTCACCGAGTCCGGGGACGGCGCCGAGGACCACCGGCGCGAGCTGCTCTTCACGCCGTACACGGCGCTCATGAACATGAGCGGGCAGCCGGCCGCGAGCCTGCCGCTGGGATGGACCGACGACACGGACGACCGGCCCTCGCTGCCGGTGGGCGTCATGCTCGCCGCGCACCCCGGCCAGGACGCGCTGCTGCTCGCGCTCAGCGCCCAGGTCGAGGCCGCCGCCCCGTGGCACGACCGCGTGCCGCCGGGCTGCTGAGCCCCGATCTCGGACGTACGTCCCAAATCGACGCCGATCGACGCCCGAGGGGTGACGGATCGCCGTCCGCCGGGCCTACGGTCGAGACCTCCCCTCCTGCTGGGGGCGAGCCCGCGGGTCAGCCGATCCCTCCAGAGCACCGGCCGACCACCCACCCGATGGCGGGCTCGCCCTTAGTCGGGGAGGTGCGGCGCCTCGCTCGGCGCGTGCCGGCCCAGCTGCACGGCCCGCTCCACCGCCGCCCGCCCGAACTTGCCGCGCACGGCGTCCAGGACGTCGTCGAGCGCCGCGCCGGCCGCGGCGCGCGGGTTCTCGTCGTCACCCAGCGGGAGCTCGAGCTGCGCGCCGTGGTCGTCGAGGTTGCCGACCGAGACGCCGACGAGGGTCACGCCCTCGCGCTCCAGCAGCGGACGCAGGTCGGCCAGCAGGTCGCGCGCCGTGCTCAGCACCGTCTCGGTGCGGTCGGTCGGCGTCGGCAGCGTGCGCGCCCGGCTGAGCCGGCGGAAGTCGTCGAGCCGCACGCGGACGGTGACCGTCGCGCCGGTGCGCCCGGCGGCGCGCATGCGCCCGGTGACCCGGTCGACCAGGGCCAGCATCGTGCCGTCGACGACGTCCCAGCCGTGCGGACCGCGACCGAGCGCGTGCTGGGCGCCCATCGACCCGCGCCGCTGCCCGGTGACCACCGGACGCGGGTCGCGCAGGTTGGCCAGGGCGTGCAGGTGGCGGCCGGCGGCCTTGCCGATCATGGCGACGAGGTCGGGCTCGTCGATCGCGGCGACCTGCCCGACCGTGCGCAGCCCGCCGGCGTTCAGCGCCTCCGCGGTGACCGGCCCGACGCCCCACAGCTTCTGCACCGGTAGCGCGTGCAGGAAGCGTCGCTCGTCGTCGGGCTCGACCACGAGCAGGCCGTCGGGCTTGCCCGCGCCGCTGGCGACCTTGGCCAGGAACTTGGTGCGGGCGACGCCCACGGTGATCGGCAGGCCAACCCGCTCGCGCACCTGGCGGCGCAGCTCGGCGGCCACGTGCACGGCCGGGCCGCGCAGCCGGCGCAGCCCCGAGACGTCCAGGAACGCCTCGTCGATGCTGATGCCCTCGACGACCGGCGTGGTGTCGTGGAAGACGTCGAACACGCGGCGGCTGGCCTCGACGTACGCCTCGAAGCGCGGCGGCACGACGATCGCGTCGGGGCACCGGTGCAGCGCGTGCCGCACGTTCATCGGCGTGGAGACGCCGTGGGCCTTGGCCTCGTAGCTGGCGGCGAGCACGACCCCGCCGCCCACGAGGACCGGACGTCCGCGCAGGGCCGGGTCGTCACGCTGCTCCACGGACGCGTAGAACGAGTCGAGGTCGGCGTGGAGGATCGAGGGCTCCACCCCTCGATCGTCCCACCCGCCGGTGACAGCGGACGACTCGTCGGTCGAGGCGGTGACCTGCCGACCGAACGAGCCCTCCCACTCGGCGCGGCGGTGAGCTGGCAACCGAATCAGGGCGTCATGCCGTTGCCCGCTCACCGCTCGCGGGAAGGAACGGTTGCTGACTCACCGCTCCCTGGGGCGGGACGCAGCTCACGTCAGTCGCGGGCGGTGAGGACCAGCGGGCCGTCCTCGGTGATCGCGATCGTGTGCTCGCTGTGGGCGCCGCGCGAGCCGTCGTCGCTGCGGATCGTCCAGCCGTCGGGGTCCATGACGATCTCGTCGGTGCCCGCCATGAGCCACGGCTCGATCGCGATGACCAGGCCCGGGCGCAGCTTCATGCCCCGTCCGGCGCGTCCGTCGTTGGGGACGTGCGGGTCGCCGTGCATGGTGCGCCCGACGCCGTGGCCGCCGAACTGGGTGTTGACCTTGTAGCCGTCGGCGCGGCACACGTCGCCGATGGCGGCGGAGATGTCGCCCAGCTTGTTGCCCGGCTGAGCCACCTCGATGGCCGCGGCGAGCGCGCGCTGCGTGGTGTCGATGATGGCGAGGTCCTCGTCGCGCGGCGTGCCCACGACGAAGCTGAGCGCGGAGTCGGCGACCCAGCCGTCGACGGACGCGGCGAAGTCGACGCTGACCAGGTCGCCGTCGCGGAGCTTGTAGGCGTGCGGCAGGCCGTGCAGGACGGCGTCGTTGACCGACGTGCACAGCACCTTGCCGAACGGCATCGCGCCGAACGACGGGTGGTAGTCGATGTAGCAGGACTCGGCGCCGGCCTCGCGGATCATGCGGTGGGCCTCGGCGTCCAGCTCGAGCAGGTCGACCCCGACGTCGGCGACCTCGGCGAGACGGGTGAGGACGCTGGCGACGAAGCGGCCGGCCGGACGCATCTGGTCGACCTGGGCGGGGGTGAGGAGCTCGATCACGACGCCGAGCCTACTTCGCCCGTGGGAGGCCGGTCAGGACGCACCGCCGCCGGCGAGCACCAGGTGCAGCGCCCCCAGCGACAGGAGCAGGCTGGCGGCGCACAGGGTCGCCGCCGCCGGACCCAGAGCGGCGTGGCGCAGGTCGCCGCACTCGCGCAGCGACACCGAGACCCGTTCGTAGCGATGTCCGGCCAGCAGCCAGCAGGTCGCCGCGACCGCCCCGGCGACGAGGGAGGTGGCGACGGCGACGTGGTCGCCCTCCGCCTGCGCGACTCGCGCCAGCACGGCCGCGGCCGCCGCCGTCGAGAGCGCCGTGCGACGCCAGGCCAGCGCCGTCCGCTCGGGCTGCAGGCCCGGGTCGAACAGGGTCATGCCAGGACGATCCCGACCGTCAGCGCGACGCCCGCCGCCGTCACACCGACGGCGAGCACGGGGGTCCACGCGGACGCTGGCAGCGGTTCCTGACGGCGCAGCGCCCGCTCGGTCCGAGCCCAGCCACGCCACGCCTGCAGCGGCACGGACGCGCCGAGCACCACCAGGACGAGGCTCACCACGACCTGCAGCCGGGCGTCGAGGTCGAGCGCGACGGCGTCGAGAGCCACCCCGGCCGCCGTGAGGGCCAGGGCGGTGCGCACCCAGGCGAGGTACGTCCGCTCGTTGGCGAGCGTGAAGCGCGGGTCGGGCTCGCTGCCCTGGCCGTAGACGCGACGCGGCCGACGCTCGCGCCGCGCCGTCGTCGACCGCCTGGCCTGGCCGGGCCCCTGGTGTTCCACACCACCATGATAGACACTGTGTCCAGAAACGTCGGAAGGACACCCATGCCGAACCTCGGTCGACTCGTCTCCCGCGCCGCGCAGCACTGGCCGCAGCAGGAGGCCCTCGTGTGCGGCGACCAGCGCCTCACGTACGCCCAGCTGGACGAACGGTCCAGCAGGCTGGCCTCGGCACTCGCCGCGCTCGGCCTGCCCGCCGGCGCCGCCGTCGCCACCTACGCCGCGAACCGCGCCGAGCTCGTCGAGGTCGAGGTCGCGCTCGTCAAGGGCGGCTTCCTGCGCGTGCCGATCAACTTCCGGCTCGGGCTGGAGGAGGCCGCCCACGTCGTCGAGGACGCCGACGTCCGCGTCGTCGTCGCCGACCCGAGCCACGCCTCGCTCGCCGTGGACGCGGTCAAGCGCTCCGGCCGCGACGCCACGGTGGTCGTCCTGGACGCCGAGGGCCGCCCCGACACCGCGGACGCCGTGTCGTACGAGGGCCTGATCGCCGGCGCCGACCCGCGCTTCGAGGGCCCCGACGTCCCGCTCGAGGCCCCCTGCGTCCTGAACTTCACGTCCGGCTCGACCGGCCGGCTCAAGGCCGCGGTGCAGACCACCGGCAACCGGCTGGCGAACGTCCGCAAGCGGCTCATGGAGCCCGGCGGGGCGCTGACCTGGCACGACACCTACCTCGTCGCCGGCCCCATCACCCACGCCTCGGGCATGGTGCTGCTCGCCGCGCTGAGCCGGGGCGCGAAGGTCGTCGTCATGCCGGCGTTCACGCCGGCCGACTTCCTGGCCCTCGTCGAGCGCGAGCGGGTGACCACGACGTTCATGGTGCCGACGATGCTGAACCTGCTGCTCGGCCTGCCCGGCCGCGACACGTACGACCTGTCGTCGCTGCGCAGCCTCACGATCGGCGGCGCCCCGGTGTCGCCGCAGCGCCTGCGCGACGCCGTCGACTTCTTCGGCCCGATCGTCGCCCAGGGCTACGGCCAGGCGGAGACGACCAGCGGCGTGCTCGTGCTGACCGCCGAGGACGTCGTCCGCGGCATCGAGTCCGACCCCGACGTGCTGCTCTCGTGCGGGCGCGCGCTCTACGACACCGAGGTCATGGTGGTCGACGACGAGCTTCGCCCCGTGCCCGCCGGCACGACCGGCCAGCTCGTGGTGCGCGGCGACGACTGCGTGACGTCCTACTGGCACGAGCCCGAGCTGAGCGCCGAGACCTTCCGCGACGGCTGGGTGCTGACCGGCGACGTGGCCTGGATGCGTGAGGACGGCTACGTCTTCATCGTCGACCGGCTGAAGGACATGATCATCTCCGGCGGCTTCAACATCTACTGCAGCGAGGTGGAGGCGGCCGTCTACGAGCACCCCGCCGTGGCCGAGGCCTGCGTCGTGGGCGTGCCGGACGAGACCTGGGGCGAGGCGGTCAAGGCCGTGGTCGTGCCCAAGCCGGGCGCGACGATCGACGTCGACGAGCTCGTCGCGTTCTGCGCAGACCGGCTCGACCGCATGAAGAAGCCCCGGTCGGTGGACGTCGTCGACGCCCTGCCGGCCAACCGCAACGGCAAGATCGACCGCCGCGCCGTCCGCGCCCGCTACTGGACCGGCGCCGACCGGGCCGTGAACTGAGGAGCCCCCATGACCTTCGACCTGCGTCCGACCTACGACGACTCCCCCACGCTCGGCCCGCTGGTGGCCGACCTGCGCGCCTACCTCGACGGCGAGCTCGCCGAGTACGAACGCGCCCACGACCTGGGCCCCGCCTCGGTCTACGACCGCTCCGTGCTCGAGCCGGTCTGGAAGCGCAGCCGCGAGCTGGGCTTCTACGGCGTCCACCTGCCGCCCGAGCTGGGCGGGCGCGGCCTGTCGTTCACCGAGCTGGCCGTGCTGAAGGAGGAGGTCGGCGCGTCCGGCCGCGTCCTGAACCACTCCGTGCTCGGCGACATGGGCGGCCCGCTGCGCGCCGGCTCGATCTTCGAGGTGGCGACCCCGCAGCAGGTCGAGCGCTACCTGTTGCCGGTCGTGCGCGGCGAGCGCGCCTGCTGCTTCTCGCTCACCGAGACCGACGCCGGCTCGGACGTGCGCGCGATGTCCACCACGGCCACCCCCGACGGCGACGGCTGGCGCATCACCGGCCACAAGGTGTTCAGCTCGGCCGGGCCGTTCGCCGACTTCTCCGTGCTCGTCGCCCGCATGGCTGGTGAGGACGAGCGCTACTCGGCCTTCCTCGTCGACCTGGACAGCCCCGGCTGTCGTGTCGTGCCCGGCGATGTGCCCCTCTCGGGTGAGCACATCGAGGCCGACATCGTGCTGGAGGACTGCTACGTCGGGCCCGACCAGCTGCTCGGCGAGGTCGGCGACGGCCTGCGGATCGGCGTCGGACGCGTCGTGGTGAACCGGCTGCTGCACTGCCCGACGGTGCTGGGCCAGGCCCGGCGCGTGCTGGAGCTGACGATCGACTTCGCCAAGGAGCGCAAGGTCTTCGGCGGGCGACTGGCCGACCTGCAGTCCGTCCAGCACCGCATCGCCGACATGGCCACGGCCTACTACGCGGCCCGGTCGATGACGTACGACGCGCTGGCCGCGCTCGACGCCGGCCGGCGTCCGGCCACCGAGGCGTTCATGTGCAAGCTGTTCGTCGCCGAGAACGCCTTCCGCATCGCCGACGACGCGATGCAGCTGCACGGCAAGGCGGGCATGGTGCAGGGCTCGGAGATCGAGTCGGCGTTCAAGAAGCTGCGCATGTTCCGCGTGCTGACCGGCTCGTCGGAGATCCAGCGCAACGGCATCGCCAAGGCGCTGCTGGCGTAGCAGGATCACGAGGGCCCGGGACGCCGACGCGTCCCGGGCCCTCGTGCGTCCACTACCGGGTCGACGGGTCCAGGACGGACTCCGGCACGGACGCCAGCCGCAGGGCGGCGAAGAGGTCGTCACGGATGCGTTCGGGCACGCCCCTGCCGACGAGGAGGATCCTCGGCAGCGTGTGGAAGCTCTGGCCGCGCACCGGGGACGTCGTCTCGTACCCGATGTGGGGAAGGTCGGTGTGCAACGACCAGATCGTCCCGGGGCCGACGAGCATCGGCCACACGCGGGAGAACCCGATGACCCGGACGGACGCGACGTCGCGGGCGTCCAGCTCCACGACGATCCGTCGACCGCGTCGGGCGACGACGCGGGAGCCCGCCACCCAGTAGCTGACGCGGGCGGCCGACACGCACCACATGAGCAGAGGCACCAACGTCGCGGGGATGCCCACCGGTCCGAGCATCGCGGCACAGATCAGCACGGCGTCGACCTTCGCCTCGGTCGTCGCGAACTCCGGGTCGAACAGGGCGAGGCCGAGCCCCACGACCGCTCCGATGACCACGCCGGACGTGGAGGTCACCAGCAGGATCGGCCACGCCGAGCGCAACCGGCTCCGCGCGACCAGCCGCTCTCCGTCCATCGTCCCCTCCTCGTCGGTGCCTCGTCCCGCCCGGTGGACGGCGACCCAGGGTCCCAGACGTCCCGCCAATCCGGCCGAACGGCTCCGCGGAGCGCTGCGCGGACCTACGATCCGGGAGGACGGGCACGACGCCCGCCCTCGTCCGCACCACCGAAGGAACGCCGTGCGCCTCACCTCCCTCGTCCTCGCCGCCGGCCTGGCGACCGTCACCGTGCTGGGCACCGGCACCGCCGCCCACGCCGAGCGGGCCTCGATCAAGGACAAGCGCGCGGACGTCGTGCGCACGACGTACGCCATGGACGACTTCGAGGTCCAGGAGGAGCGCCAGCTCAACACGGCCTCGAGCAAGAAGTCCGGCATCGACGCCAAGAGCGTCCGGTACGACCACCGCCGCAAGACCGTCAGCGTCACGGTGCGGTTCTCGCGGCTGAAGTCCGACAGCGGCGTCTACGTCGAGGTGTACGCGCCGGGCAGCAAGAAGGCCGACTTTGAGGTCTCCGGACGCGTCGGCGACTCGCAGGCCTACGTCACCATGCCCGACGACTACGAGCCGATCTGCACGGGCGACGTCGCGAGCCGTCGGGGCAAGAACGGCTGGGTGACCGTGACCGTGGACCGCGCGTGCTTCGGCGACCTGCCGGAGGTCCGTCTGGCCGTCGGCGCCTTCCGGACGCTCTTCGACGACGACACGCTCGTGACCTACCACGACGCCCTGTCGGCCAAGAAGATCCGCACGCCGCAGAAGACCCGCCTGCTCGCCGCGGGCTGACACCTCTTCCCGGAGGACGGGCGGCACGCCCTCCTTCACCCCACCCCGAAGGAAGCGCCGTGCGCCTCACCTCCCTCGCCATCGCCGCCGGTCTCGCGACCGTCACCGTGCTGGGCACCGGCACCGCCGCCCACGCCGAGCGGGCCTCGATCAAGGACAAGCGGGCGGACGTCGTGCTGACGACCATGTGGGACGAGGGCTACCAGGAGCGTGGCCTGGGCCGGACCGAGAGCAAGAAGTCCGGCATCGACGCCAAGCTCGTGCGGTTCGACCACCGGCGCAGGACGGTCAGCGTCACGGTGAAGTTCTCGCGGCTGAAGTCGGCTGCGGGCTTGAGCGTCGCGTTCTACGCGCCCGGCAGCGACGAGCCCGACTTCGAGCTCTACGGGGACCTCGACTCCTCGGACGCCGACGTCATGGACGCCGACTACGACCACGCGTGCTCGGCGAGCCTGAAGGGCCGCGAGGGCAGGAACGGCTGGATGACCGCCACCGTGAAGCGCTCGTGCCTGGGCGACCTGCCGAAGGTCCGCATCACCGCCGAAGCCTTCCGCGTGGTCGAGAAGGACGAGTCCGTGCTGATCTACGGCGACGCCCTGTCGGCCAAGAAGATCCGCACGGCCCAGAAGTCCCGCCTGCTCGCCGCGGGCTGAGACCTACGGCTCGACGATCGCGAACGGCGCGGACGCGGGCTCCAGCGCTCCCAGCACCGCGCCCACGCGCGTGCCGTCGCCGCTGACCTGCGCCCCGGCCGCGTCGCCGCGCAGCAGCCCGACGAGCCCGCGGACGTCCGCCCGCACGACCGCGGCACCGGGCTCGGCTCCCTCGACGAGCCGGCGGTGGCGCAGCACCCCGCGGCGCAGCCACAGCCGCCAGGTGCCCTCGCCCGGCACCTCCCAGTCGAACGAGGCGTCAGCGTCCCAGGCCCGCGGTCCGTCGACCCGCACCGCCAGGACGTCCAGCAGCTCCTCGACCCCGACGCCGCCGAGCAACCCACCCCCCGGGCCGGCCGCCGGGGGCGTGCCCTCGACGAGCTCCAGCGCGCCGGTCAGGAAGCAGTTGCGCCAGGTGGCGTTCTCGGTCTGCGCCGCCAGCCGCCGGTAGACCTCGGCGAGCAGCTCGCGGGCCTCCCGCTCCTGCGGGTCGGCGAACACGACGTGGTCGAGCAGCGTCGCGGCGAACCGCAGCTCGCCCTCGAGCACCAGCTCGCGGGCCGCGGCCAGCGCGCGTCCGGTGCCGCCGACGACGCGCATCCACTGTCGCGCCTCCTGCTCGGGCGGCAGCGGCCACAGGCGGGCGGGGTTGGCGTCGTACCAGCCCAGGTAGCGCTGGTAGATGCCCTTGACGTTGTGGCTGAGCGAGCCGTAGTAGCCGTGACCGGCGGGCGACTCGGCCAGCGCCGGCGGCAGCTCGAGCTGCTCGGCGATCTCGCGCGGCGTGAGCCCCCGGTTCATCAGCCGCACGGTCTGGTCGTGCAGGTAGGCGTAGACGTCGCGCTGGTCCTCCAGGAAGTGCCGGGCCCGGTCGGTGCCCCACGTCGGCCAGTGGTGCGTGGCCAGGACGACGTCGGCCCGGTCGGCGTACAGCTCGATCGTCTTGTCCAGGTAGCGCGCCCACGCCCGGGCGTCACGGACCTGGGCGCCGCGCAGCGTGATGATGTTGTGCATCGAGTGGACGGCGTTCTCGGCCACGCACAGCGCCCGGAGCCCGGGCAGCAGGACGTTCATCTCCGCCGGCGCCTCCGTGCCCGGCGTCAGCTGCATCTCCATGACGACGCCGTCGATCTCGACGACCTCGCCGGTGCGGCGCACCTCGCGGGTCGGCCGCGGCAGACCCGTGCGGCCCCGGGCCAGGCGGGGGCCGAGGCCGCATCCCACGTGGCCCGTCGGCGACGGCTCCAGCGCCGTGCCGTACATGTACGCCGACCGACGCGACATCGCCGGCCCGGCGAGCAGGTTCTCGCTCACCGCGTGCTCGGCGAACCCCTCGGGCACGACGACCGGCACGTCGCCCGCGCCCTCGAGCACCCCGTCGATGCCACCGAAGTGGTCGGCGTGCGGGTGGGTGATGACGACGCCGCGCACCGGTCGCTCGCCGCGCACGGAGCGGTAGAGCGCGAGCGCGGCGGCGGCCGTCTCGGCGGACGTGAGGGTGTCGATGACGACCACGCCGGTGTCGCCCTCGACGACGGTGAGGTTGGCCAGGTCGGTGCCGCGCACCTGGTACAGGCCCTCGCAGACCTCGTACAGGCCGGCGCGGGCGCTGCGCCGGCTGTGCTCCCACAGCCCGGGGTGCACGGTGCCGGGTGCCTCGGCGTCGAGGAACGCGTAGGCGGTGCCGTCGTGCACGACCCGACCGGACGCGTCCAGCACCTGGTCGGTCAGCGGGGCGGCCAGGAAGCCGCGGTCCGCGTCGTGGGTCTGCTCGTCCATCGGGTCGCTCCCCCGCTCGACCGGCGCGCCGGGCACCGGCAGTCGTCCGTACCGACATTACTGGACACTTCGTCCAACAGGCAGCGGCCCGGCCGCACTCTGCTACAACTGCGGCATGGAACGCGAGGACAAGCGCCGCACCCGGACGCGCGCCCTGCTGCGGGACGCCCTGGTGTCCCTGTCGCTGGCCCGGGGCTACTCGGCCCTGACCGTCGAGGACATCGTCGCCGAGGCCGGGGTCGGCCGCGCGACCTTCTACACGCACTTCCCCGACAAGGAGAAGCTGTACGACCACGTCGTGCACAGCGTCATCGACGACCTCGACACCCGCCTCGCGCCGGTCACCGACGTCAACGACAAGGGGTTCACCGGCAAGCCGGTCGACACCCTCTTCCGGCACGCGGCCGAGCACGCCGACCTGTACCGGATGATCCTGCGCGGAGAGGGCGACGGCCGCGGCCTGCGCCTGCTCGCGGACGCGTGGGGCGACCGGGCGCTCGAGGTCTTCCGGGCCCGGGCCGACGCGCTCGGCGTCACGCCGCGGGTCGACCTGCGGGTGGTCGCGCGGGCCTGGGCCGGCGAGCAGACGTCCGTGCTGCTGTGGTGGCTGGAGTCCGCCGCCCCGCGCCCCGCCCTGGACGACGTCATCGAGACGCTCGTGGAGCTCTCGCGCCGCGGCCGGTACTGGGCCAGCGGCTTCGACCCCGAGTAGCTCGAGCCGACGGCTTGTGTGCGCCGCATCACATCACGTACAGTCCCCTCGCCGACACTTTCTAGACAGAGTGTCCAGAAGAAGGGAAGCGACATGATGCGTTACCGCCGCGAGCTCACCGAGTACCCGACCGGGTCCAGGCGCCGGGTCCTCGTGGCCGTCGTCGTCATCGCGTGCTTCATCTCCGCGTACGAGGGCCAGCTGGCACCGGTGCTGCCGCTGCTGCTCGACGACATCGGCATGTCGCTCAAGACCTACGGCCTGATCACCGCCGCGTCCCTGCTGTGCGGCGCGCTCGCCGGCTTCGTCGGCGGACGCCTGGTCGACCGCGTCGGCCGCGTGCGGGTCATCGTCCCGTGGATGTTCCTGTCGGCGGCATCCTGCCTGTTCATGGCCTGGTCGCACACGCCCGGCCAGTTCACCGCGGCACGCATCCTGCTCGCGTTCGTCGAGGGCGTCGCGATGTCCGGCACCCAGCCGCTGATCCGCGACTTCACGCCGCGCGTCGGCCGGGCCCAGGCGTTCGCGTTCTGGTCGTGGGGCTCGCTCGGCGCCAACTTCGTCGCCGCCGGCATCGCCGCCGCGACGCTCGACTTCTTCGGCACCTGGCACTCGCAGCTGTACATCATGGCCGGCTTCGCCTTCGTCGGCTCGGTGCTCGTCATGGTCTTCCTGCAGGACCTCGCCCCCGAGGTGCGTCAGCACACCCGGCACTCCGACGAGCACGTCGAGCACCGGGCCACCGACGGTCCCCGGCCGGGCGCGTGGGCGCTGCTGCAGCACCGGGTCGTCGCCGCGCACGTGGCCGCGATGTCGCTCATGTTCGTCCTGCTCGCCACCATGAACACCTACGCGCAGAAGATGCTGGTCGACCAGCTCGACGTCGGGGTCCGCGAGGCGTCCGTCGTGACGATGTCCTTCTGGGCGGCCGCCCTGCTCGGCAGCCTGGTGTGGGCGCGCAAGTCCGACACGACCCAGGCCCGCAAGCCGTACCTGCTCTCCGGCGGCGTCGCGGCCTGCGCGTGCCTCGCCGTCCTGATCGCCGTCACGTCGTCCGGCGCCGACCTGCCGGTCTGGGTCGTCGTGGTGCTGTTCGTCGCGCTGGGCGGCTCGGTGGCCGCCACCTTCGGCACCTGGCAGGCGAGCTTCTCCGAGCACGTCGAGGAGATCCACCCCGACGCCCAGGGCACCGCGTTCGGCCTGCAGCACATGGTGAGCCGGCTGTGCATCCTGGCGGCGGTGCTCTTCGCGCCGCGGGTCGTGGACGCGACCGGCGGCTGGCGTGCGTGGCTGGTCGTGTGCCTCGTCGCGGTGCTCGCGTTCACCGTCATCACGGCGTCGATCTCGACCCGGCACCGGGCGCGGACGCCGGCCACCGTGGGCGCCGTCACGGAATAGCCGGCGGCCCGACCTCCTTGCCCCTAGGTATGACCACCATCGGACTCATCGGCAGCGGAAACATCGGCAGCGCGATCGCGCGACTCGCAGTGAAGGCGGGGCACGACGTCGTCCTGAGCAACCGGCGCGGGCCCGAGAGCCTGGGCGACCTGGTCGCCGAGCTCGGCGACCGCGCGCGGGCCGCGACGCCCCAGGAGGCGGCGGAGGCCGGCGACGTCGTCGTCGTGACCATCCCGCTCGCCGCCTACGAGTCGGTCCCGGTCGAGCCGCTGCGCGGCAAGACCGTCATCGACACCAACAACTACTACCCGCAGCGCGACGGGCAGATCGCCGCGCTCGACTCCGGCGAGGCCACCTCGGCCGAGCTGCTGCAGCGCCACCTGCCCGACTCGCACGTGGTGAAGGCGTTCAACAACATCGCCTTCGCGCACATCCCCGAGCTGGCGCGCCCCTCGGGCGACGCCGAGCGCTCGGCGCTGGCGATCGCGGGCGACGACGAGCGGGCCAAGGGCGAGGTCGTCCAGCTGCTCGACGAGCTCGGCTTCGACGCCCTGGACGCCGGGCCGCTCGCGGAGGGCTGGCGCTACGAGCCGGGCACCCCGGCGTACGGCGTGCCGTACTTCGCCGACCCGTCGACCGTGCAGCCCGGCGGCACCGCCCCGGCCAAGCCGGTCTCGGCCGACGAGCTCAGCGCGGCCCTGCAGCAGGCCACGCGCTGACGTCCGGCGCCTGCGCCCCGCTCAGTCGAGCGAGCGGCGCAGGCGCTGCATGCCGGCGATCCAGCGGTCCGGGTCGGCGGCCTTGCGGGCGTGCATCGTGCCGACCTCGGCGTGCGGCAGGGCCAGGAAGCGTCCCTCGTCGATCGCCGCGAGCAGCGAGTCGGCCACCTCGAGCGGCTCCAGCACGGCGCCGGCCTCGGTGACCGACCGCATGCCCAGCCGGGCCTGCTCGTCGAGCGTCGCCTCGGCCTGCTCGACCAGCGGGGTACGCACGCCCATCGGGCACAGCGCCGCGACCTGCACACCGCGGTCGCCGTAGGTCGCCGCCAGCCACTCGGCGAACCCCACGGCGGCGTGCTTCGTGACCGCGTACGTCGGCAGCCCGAGCTGGGTGAGCAGACCGGCGGCGGACGCCGTGACGGCGAAGCAGCCCTCGCCGCGCTCGAGCCACTGCGGCACGAGCAGCCGCGCCGCCCGCACGTGGGCCATGACGTTGACGTCCCAGGACGACTGCCACGCGGCGTCGTCCGCCTCGAGCCCGAAGCCGCGGAAGATGCCGGCGTTGGCCACGAACAGCGCGACCGGCCCGGCCAGGCCCTCGGCCGTCGCGACGAGCTCGCGCAGGCAAGCCTCGTCGGCCGCGTCGCCGGCCAGGTGCGCGACGCGTCCGGGGTGCTCGGCCTCGAGCGCGGACGCCGTGGCGGTGAGCCGGTCGGCGTCCAGGTCGCTCAGCGTGACCGACGCGCCCCGCTCCAGCAGCCGCTGCGCGAGGGCCGCCCCGATGCCGCCCGCGGCACCGGTGACGACGGCGCTCGTGCCGTCAGCGACGCGCATGACGGCGCAGCTCGGCCTTGGCCAGCGAGTTCTTGTGCACCTCGTCCGGGCCGTCGGCGAACCGCAGCGTGCGGATGCCGGCGAACGCCTCGGCGAGCCAGAAGTCCTGGCCCAGGCCACCGGCGCCGTGCACCTGGATGGCCTTGTCGAGGATCCACTCCACGGTCTGCGGGGTGGCGATCTTGATCGCCTGGATCTCGGTGTGCGCGCCCTTGTTGCCGACCGTGTCCATGAGCCACGCGGTCTTGAGCACGAGCAGGCGCAGCTGCTCCAGCCTGACCCGCGACTCGGCGATCCAGTCGCGGACGACGCCCTGGTCGGCGATCGGCTTGCCGAACGCGACGCGCGACGACGCCCGCTCGCACATGAGCTCCACGGCCCGCTCGGCCAGGCCGATCGAGCGCATGCAGTGGTGGATGCGGCCCGGCCCCAGCCGGGCCTGGGCGATGGCGAAGCCCTCGCCCTCGGCGCCGATGACGTTGCTGACCGGCACACGGACGTCGGTGAACCGCAGCTCGGCGTGGCCGCCGTGGTCGCGGTCCTGGTAGCCGAACACGTGCATGCCGCGCACGAACTCCAGGCCCGGGGTGTCGCGCGGGACGAGCACCATCGACTGCTGGCGGTGCCGCTCGGCGTCCGGGTCGGTCTTGCCCATCACGATGAGGATCCGGCAGTCCGGGTTCATCGCCCCGGTGATCCACCACTTGCGGCCGTTGATGACGTACTCGTCGCCGTCGCGCTCGATGCGCAGGGCGATGTTGGTGGCGTCCGACGACGCGACGTCCGGCTCGGTCATGGCGAAGGCCGAGCGGATCTCACCGCTGAGCAGCGGCTCGAGCCACTGCTTCTTCTGCTCGTCGGTGCCGAACTGGGCGAGCACCTCCATGTTGCCGGTGTCGGGCGCGGCGCAGTTGAACGCGGCCGGCGCCAGCTGGATCGAGCGTCCGGTGGCCTCGGCGAGCGGCGCGTACTGCAGGTTCGTCAGGCCGGCGCCCTCCTCGCCGGGCAGGAAGAAGTTCCACAGCCCCTGCTGCTTGGCCAGCGCCTGCAGCTCGCCGACGACGGCCGGGCGCGCCCAGGAGTCGGTCCGGACGTTCTCGGCGACCTGCTCGTGCAGGACCTTCTCGCGCGGGACGACCTCGGTGTCGATGAACGCGGTGACGCGCTCGAGCAGCTCGGTGGTCTTCTCGTCGTGGGCGAAGTGCATGTCAGGCTCCTGCGTAGACGTAGACGACCTCGGCGACGCACGCCGGCTTGGCCGCGCCCTCGCGCTCGACCACGACCTTCATCGTGATCTGGCTGCCGATGGCGATGTCGGTGACGTCGGTGAGGGTGGCGGTCGCGCGGATGCGCGAGTCGACCGGGACGGGCTCGGGGAAGCGGATCTTGTTGGCGCCGTAGTTCACGCCCATCGCGAGGTTCTGCACCTCGTAGATGCCGCCGACCATGACCGGCAGCAGCGACAGCGTCAGGTAGCCGTGCGCGATGGTCGTGCCGAATGGGCCGTTCGCCGCCTTCTCCGGGTCGACGTGGATCCACTGGTGGTCGCCGGTGGCGTCGGCGAAGGTGTTGATCTGCTCCTGGGTGACGGTGATCCAGTCGCTGGTGCCGAGCTCCTCGCCCACGTGGGTGCGGAACTCGTCGAGGCTCGCGAACGTGCGCGTCATGGGGGTCCTTCCCGACGGAGGTAAGCGCTTGCTTAGCGACCCTACTCCGTGACCCGGGCCACTGACCAGGCCAGCCCGTAAGCGGCTACGTGAGGAGCAGGGTGACGGGGGCGACGAGGGCCAGCGCGGTGGCGACGACCAGGCCGAGGACGTCCGCCCGGGTCCAGGTGGCCGGCTCGGCCCAGGTGCGGTGCTGGGCGTCGGCGAAGCCCCGCGCGTCCATCGCCACCGACGTGCGGGACGCCCCGCGCAGCGCCTGGACGAGCAGCGCGAACGCCGCACCGGCCGCGTACCGACCGTTGGCCAGCGGGTTGCGTGACGGCCCCACGCCGCGGGCCCGGCGGCTGCGCTCGAGCTCGTGCCATTCGCGGACGAACGTCCAGAACCGCTGCAGCGAGGCCGAGAACGCCGCGACGAACCGGCCGGGCAGCCGCAGCGACTGGGCCAGGTGGTCGCCGAGCCGGGCCGGATCGATGTAGCCCGCGGCGACCGAGCCGGGCCAGGCCAGCACCACGATGCGCAGGCCCGC
The DNA here is from genome assembly GCF_000312105.1 of Aeromicrobium massiliense JC14. Lineage (GTDB taxonomy): Bacteria > Actinomycetota > Actinomycetes > Propionibacteriales > Nocardioidaceae > Aeromicrobium > Aeromicrobium massiliense. Next base: position 901,579 of record NZ_HE978636.1, on the reverse strand, counting down.
GGTCAGCGCCTCGGCCTCGTCATGGCCGCCGAGCCGCCACGTCGACCAGACCAGGGACAGCGCCGCGATCGAGCACAGGGCGAGGCAGGCCAGCGGGTAGCGCCACGACGGCACGGTCACCACGACTGCGAGGGCGTACGCGCCGAGCGCGACGACGGCCACGGTCAGGTCGCGCACGGCGAACGAGCCGAGGAGCGAGCCGAGCCCGACGGCGAGCAGGACGAGCGGGTTGACCCGCAGGATCGCGCCGGTCACGCGACCACCCGCCCGCGCTCGAGCCGCACCTCGACGTCGCGCGGCGCGAGGTCGTCGTGGGTCGACAGCACCGTGGTCGCTCCGGTCGCGGCGGCCGCGCGCACCCAGCCGGCCACGGCCGCCCAGGTGGCGCGGTCCTGCCCCACGGTCGGCTCGTCGAGCAGGACGGTGCCGGGCCGGTGCGCGAGCGCGGCGGCCAGTGCGAGCCGGCGCTGCTCGCCGCCGGAGAGCCGGTAGGGGTTCGCCTCGCGCAGGTGCGCCAGGCCGAGCACGTCGAGCACCGCGTCGACGTCGACCGTCCGGCCGACGCGCTCGGACGTCCGCGCCACCTCGTCGGCCACCCGCGTGGTGACGAAGCCGTGCTCGGGGTTCTGCGGCACCCACCCGACCACGCGGGCCAGGTCGCGCGACCTCGCGCGGCCCAGGTCAGGAGTCACCGTGCCGGACGTCGGGCGCACCAGGCCGCCGAGCACCCCGAGGGCGGTCGACTTGCCCGACCCGCTCGGGCCGACGAGGGCGGTGACCTCGCCCGGCCGCGCGGCCAGGGTCACGGCGTCGAGCGCACGCGACTCCTGCGTCCCCCGCAGCGAGCGGGTGCGCAGCACGACCGAGACCTCCGCGAGCGCGTGCTCGACGGACGACTCCGGCCGCACCAGCGCCTCGGGGACGTCCACCGGCTCGGGGTCGGGCAGGCCGGGGAACCAGACGCCCCCCGGCGCCGGCCCGGCCAGGAACCCGGCGACGTCGGTGTCCTGGACGACCACCGCCCCGGGGCCGAGCACCACGACGCGGTCGACGTGCGGCAGCCACGGCTCCAGCCGGTGCTCGACGACCACGAGGGTGCGACCGGCCGCGACCGACAGCACCGCGTCGCGCACCCGGGCGGCGCTCGCGGCGTCCAGCATCGAGGTCGGCTCGTCGAGGAGCAGGACGTCGGGACGCAGCGCCACCTGCCCGGCCAGCGCCAGCCGCTGCTTCTCGCCGCCGGACAGCGCGACGGTGAGGTGCTCGCGCGCCACGTCCAGGCCGACGGCGTCCAGGGCCGCGTCGACCCGCGACCAGGTCTCGTCGCGGCCGAGGCCGAGGTTCTCCGGCCCGAACGCGACGTCGCGCCCGACCTGGGCGGCCACGACCGCGTCCTCGGGGTTCTGCACCAGCAGCCCGACGCGTCCGTCGACCTCGACGCGTCCGTTGAGGTCGCCGGCGTAGGTGGAGCCGAGCGCGCCGACCAGCGCATGCAGGACGGTGGACTTGCCCGCCCCGCTCGCGCCGACCAGCAGGACGCGCTGCCCGGGCTCGACCTCCAGGTCCAGGCCGCGGACGGTCGGCTCGCGCCGGCCGAGCGGGCGCCAGGTCAGGCCGTGCAGCCGGACCCGCCCGCGCAGGTCAGACCTCCCGCGCGTGCTCGCGACCCGGGCCGAAGGCGTCCAGCACCCCGGCGCGGGCGAGCGCCTGCACCAGCAGCCAGCCGCCGAGACCCGCGACCACGGCGCCCGAGAGCGAGAAGAAGGCGAGGTGGGCGAGCTTGTAGGGCAGGTCCCAGTCTGCGTAGTAGGACGTCCACTCGTAGAGCGACTCGAACGCACCGGCCAGCGCACCTGCACAGGCGGCGACCACGAGACCGAAGCGGCGGTAGAGCAGCAGCGCGAGCACGAGCTCGGCGCCGAGTCCCTGGAAGAAGCCGGACGCCAGCGTGCTGAAGCCCCACTGCGTGCCGCCGACCACGAGCAGCGAGACCGCCGCGGCGATCAGCTCGGTGGCCAGGGCGGCGCCGGGCTTGCGCACGACCAGGCCGCCGACGACGCCGGCGATCAGCCACACGCCGCCGAGCAGGCCCGACGACGGCGGGTAGGAGAAGACGGCCAGGGCGCTGATCGGCTCGTAGAGCTTCCCCCAGGCCCAGTAGACGACGCCGAAGGCGACGCCCAGCGTGGCGATGGTGACCAGGTCGATCGTGCGGTAGCGCACGAAGAACCCCGTGATGGACGTGTCTGCAGAGCTCGTCATCGTGACTCCCTTCGCCGGTACTAACCGGAGCAGGTTCAAGGGTCTGCGGCTTCTCCGCACTCTCAGCGCCCTCTGCGTAGGCGCTCCCCTGTCGTGTGGCTCGACCCTAGCCCCCGGCCCGCGGGTCAGGCCAGCAGGTCGCCCTTGCCGAACATCTCGGCGGTGGCGCGCGCCGAGGGCGTGCCGGCGTCGAGGTCGGCACCCGCCTCGCGCAGCACGGCGACGACCTCGTCCTCGCCCTTGAACACGGCGCCGGCGACGGGGCTCTGGCCCCGGTCGTTGAGCCGGTTCACGTCGGCGCCGCGGTCGGCGAGCAGCCGGACCGTCTCGCCGTGGCCGTGGTAGGCAGCGAGCATGAGCAGGGTGTTGCCCTGCGGGTCGGTGAGGTCGACCGGCGCGCCGGCGTCCAGGAAGGCGGCGACGGCGTCGGTCTCGCCGGCACGGGCGTGGTCGATGAGCTGGTAGGCCAGCTCGACGGCGCGGGGATCAGCGGGCTCGGTCATGCCTGGAGCCTACGGTCGGCGCCGGACGTCCGCCGCTCGCGTGGGACGCTGGCTCGGTGCCCGACGTCGCCGTGTGGATCCTGGTCGTCATCGCCGGATCCGTCGCCCTGGGCGCGCTGGTGCAGTCGGTCGTCGGGCTGGGCCTCGGCCTGGTCGCCGCCCCCGTGGTCACGCTGCTCGCGCCCGAGCTGATGCCCGGCTCGCTGCTCCTGCTCGGCATGACCCTGCCCCTCCTGACCCTCGCGCGCGAGCGCCGGGACGTCGACTGGGGCGGCTTCGGCTGGGCGATGCCCGGACGCGTGCTGGGCACGGTCGCCGGTGCGTGGGTCGTCGCCACCGTCAGCGCCCGCGACCTGGGCGTCGCCGTGGGGCTGGTGGTGCTGCTCGCCGTCGCACTGACCGCCCGCGCCATCACCGTGCCGATCACCCGGACGTCGCTGGGCGTGGCCGGGTTCGTGAGCGGCGTCGCCGCGACGACGTCCGCGATCGGCGGGCCGCCGATGGCGCTGCTCTACCAGCACCGTCCGGCGCGGCAGGTGCGCTCGACGCTGGCCGTCTACTTCGTCGTGGGCAGCGCGCTGAGCCTGGTCACGCTCGCGGTCGCCGGTGAGCTGCCGACCGAGCAGCTGGCCGTGGGCGCGGTCATGGTGCCACTGCTCTTCCTCGGCGCGGCCGTCGGCGAGCGCCTGCGCCCGCACCTGCCGGCGGCCCGGTTCCGTGCGCTGGTGCTCGCGGTGAGCGCCGTGTCGGCCGTCGTCCTGGTCGTCCGCTCGCTCGCCTGAGCCTCAGCGGCCGGTGATGCGGTCGCCGAGCCGCGCCAGCGCGCTGGTGCGGCCGAGCCCGTTCGCCTCGCGCCGGTCGGCCTCGCGGTACAGGCCGTACATCGCCTTGACGCCCAGCCACCGCAACGGCTCGGGCTCCCAGCGCCGGACGCGGTGGTTCGTCCACGGCAGCCGGGTCAGCTCGGTGTCGCGGCCCAGCACGAGGTCGGCGAGCGTCCGGCCGGCCAGGTGCGTCGTGGTCAGTCCGCTGCCGACGTAGCCGCCGGCCCAGCCCACGCCCGTGGCCGGGTCCATGCCCACGGACGCGCTCCAGTCGCGCGGCACGCCGAGCACGCCGCACCAGGCGTGCGCGAGCGGGACGTCGCGGGTGGCCGGGAACAGGTCGTGCAGGATGCCGCGCAGCGACTCGATCGTCCAGGCCTGGGTCTGGCCGTCGACGTCCGTGCGCGAGCCGAAGCGGTACGGGACGCCCCGGCCGCCGAGCGCGATGCGGCCGTCGGCGGTGCGCTGGGCGTAGCAGTAGGCGTGCGCCTCGTCGCCGAGCAGCTCGGCCCCGCGCCACCCGATCTCGTCCCAGACGGCGTCGGGCAGCGGCTCGGTGGCGATCATCGCCGAGTTCATCGGCAGCCACGTGCGGCGCTGGCCGCGCAGCGAGGCGGAGAACCCCTCCAGGCAGCGCAGCACGTGCCGCGCCCGGACGGTGCCGCGCTCGGTGACCGCCTCCCCCGGCCGCACGTCGGTGACCCGCGTGCCCTCGAGGATGCGCACGCCGCGCCGCTCGACCGCGGCCGCGAGCCCCTGCACCAGCCGGGCGGGCTGCACCCGGGCGCAGTGCGGGCTGAACGCCGCGGCCCGCGCTCCCGCCACGCGCACGCGCGCAGCCAGCTCATCGGCGTCCAGCAGGCGGCGGTGGTCGTCGCCGAGGCCCCACGCGCGCTCGGCGTCCAGGGACGCCCGCAGCCGCTCCTCCTGCGCCGCGCTGCGGGCGACGTAGAGCACGCCGTCCTTCACCTGGTCGGCCTCGATGCCCTCGTCGGCGCACACAGCCAGGACGTCGTCGACCGCGCGCTCCATGGCGTGGACGAGCGCGAGCACGCCGTCGCGACCGCCCGCCTTGGCGTACGTCTCGCGACTGCCGGCGAGCTCGGCCGACAACCAGCCGCCGTTGCGCCCGGACGCGCCGTAGCCGCAGAACTCGGCCTCGAGCACCACGACGTCCAGCGCCGGATCGAGCCGGCTGAGCTCGTAGGCAGCCCACAGCCCGGTGAGTCCGCCGCCGATGACCGCGACGTCGCAGGCGAGGTCGCCGTCGAGCCCGGGGCGCTGCGGCGGCAGGCCGACCTGCTCCCACCAGAAGGAGACCCCGCCGTTGACCGGCCCTGCGCTCGCGTCCCGCGCGTACGTGCTGCTCACGGGACCATCGTGCCGGTTCAGAGGGTCTCGGCGCGCGATCGCGACGCGCCGCGCCGGAGCCCGGCGGGCCGGGGTTGCCCCGCTCGGACAGAATGTGGCCATGTCGTCCGTGCGCACGCCCGACCCGAACCCCGGTTGGCTCTCCGAGTTCGCCCTGGAGGAGACCCGCGGCCGGGTGCCGATCCTCTACGTCGAGGCCGTGCCGGTGCGCGTGGACTCCTTCGGCCGCGTCGAGCACGTCGGCGTGCTGCTGCGCGCCTCGTCCACCGGCTCGATGACCCGCACGCTGGTGTCGGGCCGGGTCATGCACGGCGAGTCGCTGCGCGGCGCCCTGCTGCGCAACCTCGAGAAGGACCTCGGCCCCACCGCCTTCCCGCTCCTGCCGCTGAGCACGACGCCGATCACGGTCGCCGAGTACTTCCCGCTCCCGGGCATCGCCCCGCTGCACGACCAGCGCCAGCACGCGGTGGCCCTCGTCTACGTCGTCCCGGTCACCGGCGAGTGCGCCCCGCGCCAGGACGCCTTGGAGCTCACCTGGCTCACGCCGGAGGAGGCCGCCATGCCCGAGGTGCTGGACGACATGGAGGGCGGCCGCGGCCACCTCCTGCGCCAGGTGCTGACCCACCTGGGCACCCTCCCGGCCTGACCCCGGCCCCCTTCTGGCGTCACGCGGACCCGCGACGTATGGTTACCGCTGAGTAATAACTCGGTGCCCGACTGTGGCTTGCCTAACCCGGTGAGCCCCGTCACGGCGCACTAGTCTCGGCTCAACTCGTCGGGCCCACCGGAAGGGGACCTCCATGCGCGTCGCCGCCATCGTTCTCTCGCTCGTCGCGACCGCGGTCGCGCTCGGGCTGTTCGCGCAGGCGTTGCGCGGCTTCTGGCAGGTGATCGGGGCCGGCGGCCCCGCGCTGGACCGCACGGACAACAAGGCCGCGCGCTGGAAGAACATGTTCAAGGAGACCCTGGGTCACACCCGGATGCTCCAGTGGACGTGGATCGGCATCATGCACTGGCTGGTGTTCGCCGGCTTCATCTTCCTCAGCTCGGCCGTCGCCACCGCGTACTTCCAGATCTTCGACCCGCACTTCACGCTGTGGATCGTCGGCGAGTGGTACCCGTTCGAGTGGGCCACCGAGCTGCTGTCGTGGCTGACCGTCGTCGGCATCCTGTACCTGATCTTCGTGCGGCAGAAGAACCACCCGCGCCGGCTCGAGCGCAAGAGCCGCTTCTTCGGCTCGACGTTCTGGCAGGCGTACTTCGTCGAGGCGATCATCCTCGGCGAGGGCCTGGCCGGCCTGTTCATCCGCGGCGCCGAGTACCAGCTGCACGATGGCACGAAGGCGCACTTCCCGATGACCTGGTTCATCGGCTCGCTGTACGGCGACATCTCCGACCACACGGCCGAGAACATCATCCTGGCCCTGGCGACGGCCAAGATCCTCATGGCGATGGTCTGGCTCGGCACGATCAGCAAGAACATCACGATGGGCGTGGCCTGGCACCGCTTCACGGCCTGGTTCAACATCTGGTTCAAGCGCGAGTCCGACGGCTCCACCGCGCTCGGCGCGCTCAAGCCCATGACCGTGAACGGCAAGCGTGTCGACATGGAGGCGATGGAGGAGCTCGACGAGGACGACTTCGGCAAGCTCGGCGTCGGCAAGGTCGAGGACTTCAGCTGGAAGGGCATCCTTGACTTCACGACCTGCACCGAGTGCGGCCGCTGCCAGAGCCAGTGCCCGGCCTGGAACACCGAGAAGCCGCTGAGCCCCAAGCTGCTCATGATGGGCCTGCGCGAGCACGCCTACACCAAGATCCCGCTGCTGGAGAAGGACGCCGACACGCTCACCGAGGCCGAGAAGGCCGAGCTGGAGCGTCCGCTCATCGGCGACGAGTCGCTGTTCGGCGTCATCGACCCGGACGTGCTGTGGTCGTGCACCAACTGCGGCGCCTGCGTCCAGCAGTGCCCCGTCGACATCGAGCACGTCGACCACATCGACGACATGCGCCGTTACCAGGTGCTCGTCGAGTCCAACTTCCCCGCCGAGCTCAACAACATCTTCAAGGGCCTCGAGCGCAAGGGGAACCCCTGGAACATGAATCCGCGCGACCGCATGGCGTGGGCGAAGGACCTCGACTTCGAGGTCAAGCAGGTCGGCGTGGACGTCGAGGACCTCGACGAGGTCGAGTGGCTGTTCTGGGTCGGCTGCGCCGGCGCCTACGAGGACCGCGCCAAGAAGACGACGCAGGCCGTCGCCGAGCTGCTCGACATGGCCGGCGTGACCTTCGCCGTCCTGGGCGACGGCGAGACCTGCTCGGGCGACTCGGCCCGTCGTGCGGGCAACGAGGTGCTGTTCATGCAGCTGGCCATGCAGAACGCCGAGGTGTTCAAGGAGACGAAGGTCAAGAAGGTCGTCTCCACCTGCGCCCACTGCTTCAACACGCTCAAGAACGAGTACAAGGAGTTCGGCGTCGAGCTCGAGGTCGTCCACCACACGCAGCTGCTCAACCGCCTGGTGCGCGAGAAGAAGCTGACGCCGGTGGCGCCCACGTCGGGCGAGGCCGCGGGCAAGAAGATCACCTACCACGACCCGTGCTTCCTGGGCCGTCACAACCAGGTCTACGAGGCGCCGCGCGAGCTGCTGCAGGTCATCCCCGGCGCCACGTACGCCGAGATGCCGCGCAACTCCGAGAAGTCCTTCTGCTGCGGCGCCGGTGGCGCGCGCATGTGGATGGAGGAGACGCTGGGCTCGCGCATCAACGTCAACCGCACCGAGGAGGCCGTCGCCACCGGCGCCGACCAGATCGCGGTCGGCTGCCCGTTCTGCCGGGTCATGCTCAGCGACGGCCTGACCGCCAAGCAGGCGGCCGGCGAGGCCCGCGAGGAGGTCGAGGTTCTCGACGTCGCGCAGATGCTGCTGGCGTCGGTCAAGCGCACCCCGACCGCCGAGGACGACGCCGACGTCGTCGCCGAGGCGGAGGCGGCCACCGCCGCGGCCGCGTCGGAGTCGACCGCGCCCGACGGCCCCGAGGCCAAGGACGACGCCGAGTCGGTCGAGAAGCCCGAGGAGGTGGGCGTCGGCGCCGAGGCGGCGAAGGAGCAGGCCGAGGGCGGCGAGCCCACGACCGGCGTGACCGAGGCCGACGACGCCGAGGAGGTGGCCGAGGAGCTCGACGAGCCGGCCACCGACGAGAGCGGCGCCGGTGCCGAGGCTCAGCAGGTCGCGGCCGAGCACAACGTCGAGGTCGACGAGTCCGGCAGCGCGAGCGGCCGCGAGCCCGACGACGCCGAGGCGAAGGCCGCGGACGAGCCGACGCTCGAGGCGGAGGTGGAGCAGGCCGACGAGGCCGAGACCGCCCGCACCGAGCCCGACGCGACGCCGGAGGCCGCCGAGCCGGAGACGTCCGTGGACGAGTCGGCCGACGAGGCCGCCGAGCCGCTGACCGAGGCCGAGACGAAGGCCGACGAGGCTGATCCGGTCGCTGACGAGGCCCCGGTCGCGGACGCGGCCCCGGTCGCTGAGCCTGTCGAGGCGGAGCCCGAGCCCGAGGCGAAGGCTGACGAGGCCGAGCCGTCCGAGGAGCCGGTGCAGGGTGAGCTGTCGTTCGACGCCGACGAGACCGAGACGGCGCAGCCCGCCGCCGAGGTCACGCCGGTCGAGTCCGAGGCCCACCCGGACGTGGCCGAGGACGTCGCCCCGCTGAGCGAGGCGAACCCCAGCGGTGCCGGCCTCTCGGAGACGGCCACCGACGCGGCCGCCGACGACGCGGACGACGCGGACGGGGACGAGCCGAAGAAGGCCTGACGCACGACGCACGAAGGGGCGGGACCATCACGGTCCCGCCCCTTCGTCGTCCCTGCGGCGCCCCGACGGCGTGGCTGGGCGGTGAGTCATCCACCACCCGAGCCGTCACCGTGGTGGACCACTCACCGCCCTGCGGTGGGGAGCGGGGCCGGGGTGTCGGGGTTCACGCACGACAGCGCCCCGCGTCCCGGTGGGACGCGGGGCGCTCGGCCGCTGGCTCAGGCGACGCGCGAGCGGAACCCGGGCAGCAGCTCGTCGACCAGGCTGTCGGTCTGGCCCGACGGTCCGGCGAGCGAGCCGTGCTCGGCCAGCGCGGCGTACATCTCGCGGGCCACGCGCTCGAGCGCGTCGCGGTCGCCGAAGTGGTGCGCCAGGCGCAGCCGCGCCCGCCACAGCTCCTCGCTGCCGGGCATGAGCTCCAGTCCGTGCGCCAGCGCCTCCACGGCGGTCGACTCGTCGCCGCGGGCGGCAGCCGCCTCGGCGTGGGCGTGGACGCTCAGCGTCACCGCCAGGGCGATGTCGTCCTCGACGGTCATCGAGTCCAGCCAGGTGTAGCGCGAGGCCGGGACGTCCTCGAACGCCTGGCCGCGGACGAGCGACAGCGCCGAGCGCAGGTGCGCCTCGCGCTGGGCGCCGTCGTTGGCCGCCCGGTTGAGCGCGTCGCGGAACGCGTCCCAGTCGAGCCGGACCGCGCCCGGCGTCAGCGAGCAGATGCCCGCCTCCTGCCGCAGCACGGGCGTGCCGTCGGCCGTGGCCCCGAGCCAGGTGCCGAGGCGGACGAGCGTGTCGTCGCGGACCGCGTCGTCCACGCCGCGCGGCCACAGGGCGGCCGAGACGAGGTTGACGTGGACGCCGGCCGGATTGAGCGCCAGCAGCGCGAGCAGCTCGGTGAGCAGCGGGCGACGGTCCTCGTCGACCGGGCCGGGCGCGGAGACCTGCACCGGGCCGAGCACGTCGAGCCGCACGGTCGCGTCCTCGGCCGCGCTCGCCGCCTGCTCATCGACCAGCACGTCGACGAGGTCGTCGAGATTGACCGAGCCACCGGTGGCCACCGGACGGTAGAGGGCGGCGAGGTCGCGGGCGGCCGCGGGCTCGAGCACCTGCGCGGCCACGTCGACGCCGTGCACGGGCGAGACGATGCGTCCGTCGTGGCGGGCGCTGAGCCGCATCGCGGCGTCGGGCACGGCACCGACGACGACGACGCCCAGCGCGACCTGCGGGTCGGCGGCCAGCGTGGTCAGGGTGGCGAGCTCGTCGGACGACGGGACGCCGGAGCAGACGACGAGGTGGTAGGTCCAGCGCGCGGCGCCACCGGCGGCGCGGGCCTCGCGAGCAGTCGCGGCACCGGCGGAGCGGCACGCGTCGCGCTGGTAGCGCGCGACGTTCTGCAGCGACTCCAGCACGCGGCCGAGGTCGTCGCTGTGGCGCAGGGCCGGCGACACGGCCGAGAGGTCGTCGGCGAACCCGACGAGGGTCACGGCGCGGTCGTCCGCCCACGGGTGGGTGGCGGTGTCGACGGCCATGCTCACCGCCAGGCCGCGGGCGACGTGGTCGGTGCCGTCGAGGGCGAGCACGCCGGCGACGCCCTCGGGGTCGGCGAGCAGCAGGCTGCCGTCGTCACGGCGGCCGACGACGACCAGGCCGGGCGCGGGCGCCGCACCGGTGCCGGCGGGTGCGCCGTCACGGTCGACGGCCCACACCGTCTCGCTGCGAGCCGTCCAGCCGGCGGGCACCGGACGCGCGGGCGGCTGGTCGAACGCCACCGCGGCACCGGACTCGCTGACCGAGACGCGGGCGGGGACGAGAGCGCCGTGGCCGTCGCTCCAGGAGCGGAGCACCGAGTCCAGCCAGCCGGCGGTCTCGACGTCGCCCTCCTGGCGGAGCCGGCCACCCGGGCCGGGCGGCACCGGCGCCGGACCCTGCGGGTCGGGCGTGGGAGAGGCCTGACGGCGGGCCCAGCGCTCGCCGGTGGGCGCGGACGCGCGGCGGCGGCGCAGGCCGATGACGGCACCGGCCAGGGCGAGGCCGCCGGCGACGCCGTAGACCGGGCCCCAGCGGCCCTCCTGCTGGTCGGCGGCCGTCCCGCCGATGGCACCGGCGTCGGCGGTGGCGTCGCTGGACGCCTCCGCTCCGGTCTGGACGTCGGCGGGTGCCGGTGCCGGCGCGGGGGCCGGGGTGGACTCGGCCGCGTGGTCGACGACCTTGAGGCCGGGCCCCTTGGCGTCGTTGGGCATCTTCATGACCCAGCCGGGGTGGATGAGGTCGGCGCTCTTGAGCACGCGCCCGTCGGCCTGCTCGACGTTCTTGTTGAGCTCCCAGATCTCCTTGTAGCGGAAGCCGTCGCCGAGGTATCGCTCGGCCATGTCCCAGAGCGTGTCGTAGTTGCGGTTGTTCGGCGGCTTGACCTCGTAGTAGGTCGTGACGCCCTGCTGGACGTCCGCCTTGGTCGCGCGCTCGAGCGTGTCGCCGTCGGGCCGCGCCTCGTCGCCGGCGTCCGGCGTCGCCGTCTGCACCAGGGTGGTCGCGGGCCGGATCTGGACGTCCTGCTCGGCGCCACCGGACGTGGCGGCGGTGGCGGTCGACATGCCCGCCGCCGAGGTGCCGGCGATGAGGACGATGGTCGCGACGAGCCGGCGGGCGAGGGTCTGCGTGCCGATGCCGCCGCCGGGGACCTGGGGCGCGAGCCCGCGGCGCTTGCGCTCGGCCACGGCCTCCACGACCAGGCAGACCACGAAGTGGGCCCAGGCCAGCCAGACGACCGCGGCGAGGACACCCATGAGCGCCTCGGTGGTGGTCGGCTCGGTGAGCCACTGCAGCGACGGGGCCTCGTCCGGCCACGGGGTGCCGAAGGCGGCCAGCAGCGCGAGCGGGACGCCCACGACGATGAGCGCGGTGCCGACGAGGGCGGCGAGGCCCTTCGCGACCTGGGCGCCGCGGCTGGGCACCTTGGTGATCGTCGGCAGTCGGTCGCCATTGGGACGCTGGAGCGTCGACGTCATCGTTCCCCCTGGAATGTCACGACATGCCCGCCCTGGCGGACCGTCCCAAGGTAGTCGGTGGGCACGGCCCGCGCCTAGTGGAGCGGGTCTGGCGCCCGCCTGCCGGACGTCAGTAGATGACGGCGGGCGGCTGGTTCGGCGCCTGGACCTCCTGCACCGGGATGGGCTGCTTGAGCCGCATGGTGAAGTCGCCGAGATCCTGCAGCTGGTCGCCCTCGCCGTACTGGACGCGCCAGTCGACCTGCACGTCCGCGTAGAACGAGTCCGGCAGGTTCGAGGGGATGTCGCGGGTGGCGAACTTGCGGGCGGAGGCCGACGAGCGAGGGAACGTGATGCTGCAGGCGTCGGCGGGCTGGTCCTTCGGCGCGACACCGACGACGTACGGCGTGGTGGGCCGGCACGTCACCGGGTCGATGCCCTCCTGGTTCGGGTCGAGCCGCACCTCGGTGGCCTGCGCGACCATGGTCAGTCCAGTGGGCGTCTCGATCTCGATGTACGGGCCACCGACGCCGGCGCGTCCCGCGAACGGTCCCTGCGCGACGACCTGCTCGTTCACCGGGTTGCGCCACTGGAACGTCAGGTAGGTCGGCACGCCAACGATCGGGGTCGGGTTCGGCTTGGGCTGCAGGAAGGGCACCGGCAGGAAGGTGTCCTGGCTGATGCGGCCCCACAGGAAGTCGTTCAGGGCGCCACCTTGGTCGCGGACATCCTCGCCGAACTCCACGAAGCGGATCTCCAGCGAGAGGCTGCGGTTGCGACCGCCGCTGTAGGTGTCGAAGTCGACGCCGCGCAGGCAGCGCACGAGCATGTAGCGGCCCTCGGACGGCCGCGTGTTGAACGGGGCCTGGATGCCCGGCGGCAGGTCGCTGTAGCGGCACTGCTGGAACTCCTGGCCGCCGTACATCTCACGCAGCGTCTTCAAGGCGCTGCCCCCGCCCAGCGAGACGCAGTACGAGCCCATGCCGTTGCCGCTGGCGTAGACCGAGCAGGTCTGGGTGGTCGACGTGTAGTTGTCGTACCGGGTGCCGCTGCTGCCCTCGACCGGCGTGGACGGCCCGCCGCCGCCCGAGCCCGACGGGCTGCAGGGCATCTGGGCCGGTGTGCACGCGGCCGCCGGCGAGGCGCCGAGCAGGCTCAGGACCGACGCGCCGAGCACACCCGCCAGGGCGGCGGCCAGGGCGCGCCTCACGGGGCCTCCCCCGCGCAGGTGCCGTCGACCTCGAACGAGCCGAACCTCAGTGCGTCGCCGGTGCCGGAGTAGGTCGAGACGATGCGCAGCCAGGACTGGTCGGCGGTGCCGACCGACTTGCCGTCCTTGCCGCGGTAGGCCTGCGAGGGCGACCACAGGCAGCCGATCACGCGGCCGGGCTGGGAGTCCTCGATACGCAGGACGACGCTGTTCGGCACGGTCCAACCGTCCTTCCATCCGGGGGCGAGGCGCTGAGCGAAGTCGCGCACGACGGCGTCGTTCGCGACCTGGCGCAGGGCGGGCGCCACGGTGCGGTCGTTCGTGGTGCGCACGATCGCGGCGTTGAGCAGCCGCCAGCGGGCGACGGCCGGGTCGCCCGCGTGCGCGTCGAGGTTGGTCACGCGGACGTCGACGCCCAGGGTGTCGGGCTGCTCGACCCGCGCGGCCGACGTGGTGGCCGAGGCACTCGGCGACGGGGTGCCGGCCTCGGCGGCCGGCTCGTCGTCACCGCCGCAGCCGGCGGCGAGAAGGGCGAGCACGGCGACGGCGGCGACCCGCGGTGCGCGATGTCTCATGCGTGTCCCCCCGGACGTCCCTGGCTCACGAGCGCGGCCCAGCCTACCGGCGGGTCCGCGGGAACGCCCAGTCCACGGAACGGCCGCCCTCCGTCACTCACCGCCCGGTCCCGGCGTCTTGCAGTAGTCGACGGTGGGCGTCGGGGACGGCGTCGGCGAGGGCGAGGGGGTCTTCGTCGGCTCGTCCTCGTCCTTCGGGTCGTCGTCGTCCTTGGGGTCGTCCTCGTCGTCGGTCGGGGTCTCGGTCGGCGTCGGCGTGGGGCTCGGCGACGGCTCGCACGGGGTCACCTCGACGTTCGTCGGCAACGGGGCGGTGCCCACCGTGCCCTCCTCCGGCGGCGCGACGGACGGGGGCCCGAGGGTCGAGACCTTGCCGCTGTCGGCCTCGCTGATGCCGCTGACCGGACGCGCCATCGCCGCGCCGGACGCCATCATGGTCGGGCTGCGCACCATGTCGAGCAGGATCGCGTCGATCTCGACCTGGGCGTCGACCTGGACGGCGAGGAAGGAGCCGAGATCGCCGTCGTTGACGGTGCGCAGGCTGGGCTCGCAGCGCACGAGCTGTCCGTCGGCAGCCATCGCCTGGCGGCAGTACTCCTGCGCGGTGTCGAGCGCCTGCGCCCGGTTGAGGTCCAGTCGCGGGTCGCTCACGTCCACCGCCTGGGCCCCGGCACGGGCGGCTTCCTGGGCGTAGGCGACGGCGCGCCCCTTGGCGTTGAGCTGGCGGCCGCCGTCGATCACCAGGCCCGCCAGCAGGATGATGCCGAGCGCGACGATGACGACGAACGGGGTGATCGACCCGCGCTCGTCCCGGCGCCTCACTGGTAGCCCCGGTAGCGGTCGAGCGGGCTGGTGAAGGTGCGCTCGAGCTGCACCGAGCGCAGTGGCAGGCCGGCCAGGTCGCTGAGGTCGAGCGTGCAGCGGACGGTGACGGTGACCGACTCGACCTGCGCGGGCGCGTTCGGGTCGGGCAGCTCGAAGGCCCCCGCGGTGAGCGACGGCGGGTCGGCCTGGGCCGAGTCGCGGCACGACGCGGGCGCGTCGTCCATGACCTGGGCGACGACGTCGTCGGCCACGGGCTTCACCTGGGCCCGGACGTTCTGGGCCGTGGCGGCGCGGGCCGCGTCGCGCGAGGCCTGGTCGACCAGGTTCTCGGTCTGCGCGAAACGGCCGAACGCGATGATCAGCATGAGCAGCAGCAGCAGGAACGGCGCCACGATGACGAGCTCGAGGCTCGCGGTCGCCCGCTCGTCGCGCCTCACGGGCCCTCCCGCAGGTCGCCGCGGAACTGCTCGAGGGTGGCCGTGGACGTCTGCTCGACCTGCACCGTGCCCCCCACCGGCAGCACGACGTCGCCGACCACGAGCATCGTGACGCGTCCGGTGTCGGTGTCGATCGTGCCGGCGGCCGTCACGTTCTTGAGCCGGCCGAGCTTGGCCGCGTACCCCTCGGTGACCTGCTCGGCGGCGGCGGTGAACGACGCCGGGTCCGAGTTCGAGCCGGCCAGGCGCAGGTACGAGACGCCCTCGCGGGCGGCGGACTGCGCCGTGTTGCGGGCGTGCAGGTACAGCCCGCCCTCGATGATCGTGAAGACGAGCAGCAGGAAGATCGGCGCGATGATCGAGAACTCCAGCGCGCTGGTGCCTCGATCGTCGCGCCGTCCCCGGCTCGTCCCCACGGTCATCGGTCGTCGGTGAGCGCTAGTTCGCGCCCTGCTCGATGTCGCCGATGTTGTTGTCGACGACCCCGCGGATCGCGGCGGCGATGGCCAGCGCGAGCACCACGACGACGGCCGAGATGATCGCCCACTCGATGGCCGAGGCGCCCAGCTCGTTGCGGCCCTCGCGGCGGGCCTGCTCGGCGCGGCCGCGCACCAGGGTGATGAGCGCGGTCGCGTACAGGACGACGGGGTTGTTCATGACGGTTCCTCCGGGGGTTAGGACGACGTGGTTGACGCTAGCTGAGCTGGCTGATGGCCGGGTAGGCGAGGAAGACCAGGAACGTGACGCACATGAGCAGCTGGGCCATGAGCATCGACTGCGAGCTCTCGCCGGCCGAGCCCTCGACGTCGACGAGCTCCTTGCGGCGCATGCTCTCGCTGCGCGACATGAGGGACATGCGGATCTTGGCGCCCTCGTCGCCGGCCAGGGCCAGCGCCGAGGCGAGGTCGCGCAGCTCGTCGACGCCGAGCTCGCGACCGAGCCGCGCAATGCCCTCCCACGGCGTCCAGCCCATGATGCGGGCGTTGGACAGCGCCTGGCGCAGCCGCACCATGGCCCAGTGGTCGCCGATGGAGGACGCGGCCATGAGCGCCTCGGGCAGGCCGCGGCCACCGGCCAGGTTCATCGCGACCAGGTCCAGGAACGAGCCGACGACGTGGCGGAAGTCGCGGCGACGCACCTCGGCCTCACGCTTGAGCTGCAGGTCCGGGAGCATGAACGCGAGCGCCGTGGCCGCGAGGGTCACGACGAGCGGCACCGGGCCGACGCCGAAGCCGAACAGCAGCCAGACGACCGGGAACCACACGAGCGCGCCGAGGGCGAGCAGCGCCTTGGTGCCCAGGTGCACGGCCATCGAGCGGTTCATGACCGCGAGGTCGGCGCGGGTCGAGCGCAGCTGCCAGCCGCGGGACGTGGCCTCCTGCTCGAGCCGCTCGCCGATCGAGCCGCGCAAGCGCTCGACGCGTCCCTGTCCCTCGTCGGCGGCGGTCGTCGTGAGCGCGCGTCCGCGGCGCCCGGCGTCCAGGCGGCTCAGCGTGGCCGAGACGCCCGGCACGGGAGCCGACAGCGCGTGCACGAGCAGGACGATGCCGAGACCGACGGCGGCCCCGGCGAGCAGCGACCAGGTCATGCCGTCCCCCTCGTGTCGAGCGAGCCGATGAGGAAGCGCTCGGGCTCCTCCACGCCGGACAGCTTGCGCATCCAGAACACGCTGCCGGCGAACAGGGCGAGCACGCCGGCCAGCACGAGCTGGCCCTCGAACGTGCCGTAGGGCGAGACGTACGCCGGGTTGAACAGCACCAGGCCCGCGGCGACCGTGACGATGACGCCGACGACGACCTGGACGCTGCGCCGGGTGGACCGGCGGCTGCTCTCGACCCGGCGGCGCACGTCGAGCTCGTCGCGGGCGGAGTTGGCCAGCGCGCTCAGCACGTCGCGCAGGCCGGGGCCGCGCAGCCGCGAGTTGAGGATGAGGGCCGCGACGACGAGGTCGGCCGACGGGTCGTCCAGGTCGCGGGCGAACTTCATGAGCGCGTCGGGCAGCGGCTCGCGCACGCGCAGCCGGTCGACGAGCAGGTTGAGCGAGGGCCGGATCGACGGGGCCGCGTTGACCGCGGTGGCCGGGATCGCCTGCTCCAGGCCGACGGCGCCGGCGATGGTGTCGCGCAGCGCCTCGATCCAGGTGGCCAGGCCCTCGACCCGGTTGATCGCGTCACGCTCCTGGCGCGCGCCGCCGAAGGCCCGGTCCCAGAACGCGACCACGACACCCAGCGCCGCGGCCAGCACGAACCAGCGCGTCACGACGAGCACCACCACGAAGACGCCGACGCCGGCCGCGAGCTGCTTGAGCCGGCGCTGCGACCCGGCGACCGAGCGGCGGCGTCCGGGGGTGGCGGACGCCCGCTCACGGACCGGCAGCCCGCTGAGCGCGAGCACGAGCAGCGCGAGGCCCAGGCCCGTGACGGCACCGGCCGTCACGAACAGCGGGATGCGCAGCTCCTCGAACATCAGGCCCACCGACCGTGCACGAGCGGCTCGTAGCCGTGCTCCTGGAGCTCGGCGATGCAGGCGATCGGGGCGTGCGGCTGCGCGCGGCCGGACGCGTCCGGGGCGAACACCTCGCTCGACAGCACCTGCTGGTCGTGGCCGACCACCTCGCGGATGCTCTCGACCACACGGGCCTGGCCGCCACCGGTGGCGTGGTCGTTGTGCTTGCGCAGGAAGACGACGAAGTCGAGCGCGCCCGAGATCAGCATCGTCGTGGCCTCGAGCGGCAGCCGCTCGCGGCTCTGGATGGCATAGGTGCCGATGCGGTTGAACACCTCGAGCGAGGAGTTCGCGTGGATGGTCGACAGCGAGCCGTCGTTGCCCTGGCTCATCGCGTTGAGCATCGTGACGATCTCGTCGCCGAGCACCTCGCCGACGATCACCCGCGACGGGTTCATGCGCAGCGAGCGGCGGACGAGCTCGGCCATCGAGACGCCGCCCAGGCCCTCGGAGTTGGGCAGCCGCTCCTCGAACGAGACGACGTTCGGGTGCAGGTCGGCGTGCTCGCCGAGCCCCAGCTCGAGCGCGCGCTCGACCGTGATGAGGCGCTCGTTCGCCGGGATCTCGTTGGCCAGCGCGCGCAGCATCGTCGTCTTTCCGGCGTTCGTCGCACCGGCGATCATGATGTTCTTGCGCGCGGCCACGGCGGCCTTGAGGAACGAGCCGACGTCCGGCGACACCGTGCCGTTGGCGATCAGCTCGTCGAGGAACACCCGGCCCAGGCGGGCCTTGCGGATCGAGATCGAGGGCCGGGCGCAGACGTTCATGACGGCCGAGAGGCGCGAGCCGTCGGGCAGGCGCAGGTCGAGCTGCGGGTTGGCCGAGTCGAACGGCCGGCTCGACAGGCCGGTGTGGGCGGCCAGCACCTGGATGAGCTCGACCAGCTCCTCGTCGCTCTCGGCCACGGGCGGATGACGCTCCTCGCGGCCGTCGCCGTACTGGACGAACACGTGGTCGCAGCCGTTGATGTCGACGTTCTCGACCTCGGGGTCCTCCAGCAGCGGCTGCAGGCGTCCGACGCCGAACAGCGCCGAGTGGATCGCCGTGGCGACCTCGGCCTCGTCGTCGGGCGCGATCGGGGTGCGTCCCTCGGCGATCTCGTAGCGGGCGTGGTCCTCGAGCACCTGGACGATGAGCGAGCGAGCGTACTCGCGCTCGTCGTCAGCGCTCATCGGCGTCACCCCGGCGAGCTGGTCGCGGCGGCGCTGCTCGTTGAGCCGGTCGGCGACCTGCGTGCGCAGCTGCCGGACGAGGTCGTGGTCGATCATGCGGGCACCTCTCCGGAGGCCGGCTCGTCGCCGGCGGGCTCCTCGGCGCCGACGTGGAAGACGGCGGTGGCGGCGGCCAGCTCGTCGACGATCGGGCGCGCCGAGCGGACGAGCGCGGTGCGCGCGGGGCTGCCGCTCACCTGGCCGAGGAAGAACGCGGCGCCGCTGGGGTCGTGGGCGAGGTGGTGCACGCCGGCGACGGGCACCTCGGAGCGCTCGATCGCCTCGCGCACCTCCTTGACCGTGCGCGAGCGCTTCGGGGCGGCGACGACCACGACGTGGATCGGCGCGCCCACCGGGCCGCCGTGGGCCTCGTGGACGGCCCGCAGCCGCTCGCGCAGGTGCACGACCTCGCTGGGGACGGTGCCGACGACCAGCACGATCGCCGAGGCCGAGGCGAGCAGGACGTTCTGCGGCGTGACCGCGCCGATGCGGCCGAGGTCGGCGACGACGTCGGTGCCGGGCAGCCGGGCGAACAGATCGGCGAGCCGCTCCCACTGCTGGGCGAGGGCACCGGCCTGCTCGGGGACCATGACGCCGCAGAGGACGTCCAGGCCGCCGACGATGGGCTGGGTGTGGGCCGCCAGCAGGCCGGCGTGCAGCGACTTGCGGCCGGCCGCGACCAGGCTGAGCATCCCCTGCTGCGGGTCGAGCGGACGTCCGTCCGGCCCGGGCATGCGGTGGGCGACGTCGCCGCCGGCCGGGTCGCACTCGGCGACGACGACCTGGCGCGGCCACAGGGCACCGATCAGGAGCGACGCGGTGGTGGCCCCCGGCGAGCCCTTCGCCGAGGCGACCGCGATGAGCGCCACGGTCAGGCCCCGCAGGTGCGACGGACGAGGGACTCGTCGACCGCGCCGACACGGGCGATGACGATGCTGGAGTCCTCGACACCCTGGGAGACCGCCGACAGGCACGACAGGTGCACCGAGACGACCATCTGGCTCGCGCTGGACGCGCCGAAGCCGCCGTCGCCCGTCTCGGTCGGCTCGGAGACGACCTCGGCGAGCACGGACGCGCGGTTGCCGTCCGTCGCACCGATGTCGAGCACGACCTGGTCGCCGGTGCCGAGCTCGAGGGCGCCCGACGTGACCGGCACCGCGAGCTGCGTCGTGTCCTGGGCGAGGCCGGCGTCGTCCGAGACCATGGCGGGGTTGAGCACGGTGCCGGCGAGGAGGCGCGTGGCGGCCGGGCGGCCCACGACCTCGCCCTCGTCGTCGGCAGCCACGCCGCCGTCGAAGCCCTTGGGCAGGCTGACGCGCTCGAGCTTGTCGGGCGTGATGTCCTCGCCCTGCGCGACGTCGGCGGAAACCTGCAGGAAGTAGGCCCGGTCACCGGACTGCAGCGCCAGCCATCCGGACGCGAGCGCGCCACCGACGATCAGCACGATCGCCAGGGCGATCAGGGCAGGACGCCGCTCCCGGGTGGAGGGGAGGCGGGACGGAGCTGACTGGGTCGTGCTCGACGGAGCCATGCAGGGGACCTCTCGACGCGTCGGGGTGCGGCGGACCGAGCGGAGGGTGGGACGACCCGCCCCCGCGAGATCACGGGGCACAACGTACACAAGCCGCCGTGGGGCCGCGCGACGAGTCTCAGGGGGCCCGGACGAGGGCGACCGCGGCCTGGGCGCGCTTCTGCTTCTCCTGGTTCTCGACCGTCTTGTCCAGCGCCTGGGCGACGGCGAGCCCGGCGACGATCACGGCGGCGACGACGAGGCCGATCACGACCGCCGGCCAGGTGCGCGGGTGCTCGCGCCAGGTGCGCCGCGACCCGTGCAGCAGGGCCGATCGCAGCTGGCGGCGGCGCATCGCGTCCGCCTCGAGGACGTACCGCTCGGCGTTCGGCGTGCCGGCCAGCGCCGGGGGCGTCGGCGGCGGGACGGGACGCGTGGGCTGCTCGTCGCTCATCGCCGGCCGCCCAGCGCCACCGCGGCGGCGATCGCGAGCATCGACTCCCGCGTGGCCGACGTGACGGCCGACGGGTCGAACGGCTCCCCTGAGGCCAGGTACGGGTCGGGCGCCACGACGACCACGCGGCCGGCCGGGCTGCCGTGCTCGGCCAGCTCGCGGTGGACCCGGTCGTAGGACTCGTCGGTGGGGCAGACCACGACGTGCACGAGGGCGTCCGCGGCACCCGGGTTCACGGCGCGCGCCCGGTCGACCACGACCTCGAGCGCGGCCAGCCCGACGCGTCCGGTGCCGGTGACGGCGACGACCTGGTCGGCCCGGGCGAGGCCCGCGTGACCGCCCTCGGCGGCCTCGTCGCCCACGTCCAGCAGGTGGAAGGCGTGCTCGGCCCCGAGCCGGTCGAGGACGCCGGCGACGTGCGTGCGGCGCAGCTCGGCGTCCCACCCGGCCCCGTCGACGACGCCCAGGCCGGCCGCCGTGCGCGGCGGCTCGACCGCCTCGGCCGTGGCGAGCAGGGTCTGCACCGAGCGGGGATCGGCCACGCCGGCCAGGCGCCCGAGCGAGGCCGAGCCGCGCTGGACGTCGACGACGACGCTGCGGTCCTCGCGCAGCGCGGCCAGCGTCGCGCCGACGCCGAGCGCCACCGTGGTGCAGCCGACCCCGCCCTTGCCGGCCACGAAGGCGACGACGCGGCGGTCGGTCTGGCGGCGGCGGGCGGCCTCGACCAGCTCGCGGTCCTGCTGCACCGCCGCGGCGGCGTCCGGGGTCGCGAGGCCGCGGGCGACGCCCTTCAGCAGGCGGGCGGACGAGCGCGGGGCGGGCAGCCGGGACGTGGCGCCGGCGAGCAGCCGCTCGACCTCGCCGTCGACGCGGGCCGGGGCGGGTGCCGGCGCCTCGGTGGCGCTGGGCGCGGCCCCGCGGGCGAACGTGGGGCGAGGCATCTCGGCCGGAGCCCCGGTCGGCGCCGGCCGCCGGGCGAACTCCGGACGCAGCGGGACGACCGAGCCGTCGTCCTCGTCGTCGACCGGGTCGGCCGCGGGTGCCGGCGGGGCGGACGGGACGGACGGACCCAGCCCGAGGCTGCGCGGGTCGATGCCCATGCGGGCCAGGTCGCTCGCCGAGCCCTCGGCCCGTCGCCGCCGGCCGGCGGCGCGCTGGGCCTCCTCGGACTGCTGGTCGTCGTCGGCCATCAGAACAACCCCCCGAGCGCGTCGTAGACACCCATGGCACCGGCCAGCACCACGATGAGGACCACCACGGTCACGAGCTCGACCAGGTTCAGCGTCCGCTTCACCCGGGCGCGCTGGATCTCGGACAGCCGGATGGTGGCCAGGCCCATGCCGGCCAGCGTCACCGCGCTGATCGCCGGCACCAGCCAGACCGTCAGGTCCGAGCCGTCCAGCGCCTGGGCGAGCACGACGGTCAGGACGACGACCCCGGCCAGGCGCAGCGGCAGCATGTGCTGGACCCGGGAGAAGACCCGTGAGCGCAGGGCGGCGGTGAGCGCCAGGAGCAGCGCGAGCGTGCGGTCCCAGTCGTCACCGTCCGTGTCGAGCACGAGGCTGGCGACGACCACGACCAGGCCGCAGCCCACGAGGCCGCCGACGAGCAGGTCGTTGCTGACCCGGAACCGGCGGCGCAGGTCGGCGTCGCTGACACGTCCGGCGTGCCGCACCCGGTAGTCGGCCCCCGCGAGGCCACCCACGGAGAGGGACACGCGGGGCAGTACACCGACACCGAGCAGCGCGAGCACCGGCAGGACGCGCACGGCCTGCTGCGTGTCGACGTCGCTCACCCCGGTGAGCGCGAGGACGAGCAGCGCGACGGCGAGCACGACGGTGGCCGACAGGTGCGCGGTGACGGCGTCGCTCAGGGTCCGGGCGACGGCAGCCACCAGGGCGACCGTGACGGCGACGGCGACGAGGGAGGTCCAGGGGCCGAGCTCGAGCGAGCGGCTGACGGCGTCGCCGAGCATGACGGCCCACACCAGGGCGACGACGGCGACGAGGCGGGCGTCCCGGTCGCGGCCGAGCCGCGCGGTCCAGGCGGTCGTGGCCAGCAGGGCCACCACGGACGCGGACGCGCCGACGACCGCGTCGGTGCCGTCGCCGAGCGGCCAGCCCACGAGCCACTGCACGAGGGCGGCGAGCAGCAGGACGGCGGCGCCGGTGACGGCCACGAAGGAGCCGGTGTCGCGCGTGTCCCAGGTGCCGCCGGCCGCGTCGACGGTGTCCTCGACGGCGTCGCGGACGTCCTCGACGAGCGCCGGCGTGCTGTTCTCGGTGGCGGCCCGCAGCTCGAGCACGTCGCCGTCGACGACACCGGCGTCGGCCAGCGTCTGGGTCAGGCCGAGCGAGGAGGCACCGACGCGCGAGAGCGTCCAGGACGCCGGGGCGTGCGCGTCGGTGTCGGGGGCGGCGTACCGCAGCAGCTGGGGCAGCAGGTCGGCCAGCGGCAGCGCGCTGGGCAGGGCCAGGTCGACCGTCCGGTCGGCCGTGACGACGGTGACCCTGCTGTAGGCCGTGAGCATCTGTCCCCCTCCGCCCCGCGCTCCCGGCGCCCGGGTGCCCGGTGGCGCCGGTGAGCATATCGTTAGCGCGATCGCGAGCGCAGAACGAGCGCCGCCGCCTGGACAGGGGTCCGATGACGACGACGCTGGTGAGACGCCCGGCCCGGATCGAGCCGCCCGCCCGCCAGCAGACCGCCCTCGCGATCGCCGAGCCGCCGACCCTCGGCACGACGCCCACCCCGCTCGCCTCGGCCGGCATGCTCGTCATGCCACTCATGGGCGGCGCCGGCTCCGTCACCATGGCGGTGACGCAGCGCGACCGGCCGATCGTGGCGGTCGCGGCGTTCCTCGCGCTCATCGGGTCCATCGCCGTCGGCGCCCTCGTCGTCATCGCCCAGCGCTCGGGCGCGCGCCGTCAGGTGCGCGAGAGTCGTGAGCGCTACCTGGACTACGTCGAGGCGATGCGGTTGGCCGTGCGGGACCAGATCGCCGAGCAGCGCGCCGAGCAGGCCTGGCGGTTCCCGCGCGCCGACGAGCTGCTCGCCGTGGCTCGCGACGACGCCCGCCGGTGGGAGCGGCGCCCGGGCCATCCGGACTTCCTGCACGTGCGGCTCGGCACCGGCGAGGTGCCGCTCGCGGCCGGGCTGCGCCTGGACGCCGACACCGGACCGCTGCACCAGTTCGACCCGGTGTGCCTGCACGCCGCCCAGGAGCTCGAGACCCGCTACGCCACCCTGCGCGACCAGCCGGTCACCACCGACCTCGGACGGCTCGGACGGCTGAGCGTGCTCGGCTCGCCCGGCGCCCGCCGGGCCGTCGCCCAGCACCTCGTCGTGCAGCTCGCCACCCTGCACGGCCCGCACGACGTCGCCCTCGCGCTCGTCCGCTCCGACGCCGCCGCCCCGGCCTGGGACTGGCTCAAGTGGCTGCCGCACCTGCTGGACGCCCGCGAGCTCGATGGCGACCTGCCCGTCCGCCGGGTGACCGGGTCCGTGGCCGAGATGGCCGACCTGCTCGCCCCCGAGCTGGAGTCGCGGCTGGACCGGCACCAGCGCTCGCGCGGCTCGCAGCCGCCGACGCGCCTGGTCGTCGTGGTCGACGGCGAGGGCCTCACGGACGGGTCGCACCTCGCCTCCCCCGACCCCTCGGTGCCGCTGGCCGCCCTCGGCGTCCACGTCGTGTCGCTGCACGACCACGCCCGGCAGGAGCCCGACACCGTCGACGACCGGCTCGAGATCGCCGCGGACGGGTCGGCCACGCTCGCGTCGTGGGACCGTCCGTTCACGATCGACCTGCTCCCCGAGGGCACGGCCGTCGCCGTGGCCCGCTCGATGGCCCCGCTCCGGCTGACCGCCGAGGACCTCTCGGACGACTCCGGCCTCACCGACACGGTCGGCCTGCCCGCGATCCTGGGCGTGGACGACCCGGGCCGGCTCGACCTCGGCCGCGGCTGGCGCGCCCGCCCGCTGCGCGACCTGCTGCGCGTCCCCGTCGGCGTCGGCGCCAACGGCCAGGCCGTGATGATCGACCTGAAGGAGTCCGCGCACGGCGGCATGGGCCCGCACGGCCTGGTCGTCGGCGCGACCGGCTCGGGCAAGTCCGAGATGCTGCGCACCCTGGTCAGCTCGCTGGTGCTCGGCCACGGACCCGACCGGCTCGCGCTCATGCTCGTCGACTTCAAGGGCGGCGCCACGTTCGCTCCGCTCGAGGGCATCCCGCACCTGGCCGGCATGATCACCAACCTGCAGGACGACCTGACGCTGGTCGACCGCATGCGCGACGCGCTCTACGGCGAGATGCAGCGCCGCCAGGAGATCCTCAAGCAGGCCGGCAACCTGCCCAACGTCACCGCCTACCAGGACCGCATCGACGCGGGTGAGCCGCTCGAGCCGCTGCCTCACCTGCTGGTCATCGTCGACGAGTTCTCCGAGCTGCTCACCGCCAAGCCCGACTTCGCCGAGCTGTTCGTGGCGATCGGACGCATCGGCCGCTCGATCGGCGTCCACCTGCTGCTGGCCACGCAGAAGCTCGAGATGGGCAAGATCCGCGGCCTGGAGTCGCACCTGTCGTACCGGATCAGCCTGCGCACCTTCTCCGAGGGCGAGAGCCGCGACGCGATCGGCGTCCCGGACGCCTACCACCTGCCCCCGGAGCCCGGCTCCGGCTACCTCAAGGTCGACACCACGGTCTTCGAGCGGTTCAAGGCCGCGCTCGTCTCATCGCCCTACGTGCCGCCGGCCGACGGTCCCCGCACCGCCGTGCCCGTCGTGCCGTACCTGTCGACCAACGGCCTCGGCGCCTGGCTGGCCGAGCAGCTCGCCGCCGGCCAGCGCATGGCCGACGAGCAGGCCGCGGCACAGGCCACGCGCAGCGTGCTGGACGTCCTCGCCGAGCAGCTCACCGGCAGTGGCGCGGCCCCGGCCCGTCCGGTGTGGCTGCCGCCGCTGCCCTCGCGCCTGGCGCTCGGCGCCGTCACCGACCTGGCGGCGACGGCCGACGCGACGTCCTGCGTGGCGACGTTCGGCCTGGTCGACGACCCGTCGCACCAGGACCAGCAGCCCATGCGCTGGGACTTCACCGGCGCCGGGGCCAACCTCGTCGTGGCCGGCGCCCCGCAGACCGGCAAGTCGACGCTGCTGCGCACGATGCTGCTGTCGATGGCGTCCCGGTACTCGCCGCGCGAGGTCGCGTTCTACTGCATCGACTTCGGGGGTGGCTCGCTCGGCGCGCTCGCCCGCCTGCCGCACGTCGCCACGGTGACGACCCGCGTCGACCCCGAGCGCATCCGGCGCACCATCAACGACGTCCGCACGCTGCTCGACCGGCGCGAGACGCTCATGCGCGAGCACGGCCTGGACTCGATGGCGGCGTTCCGCCGGGCGCGCGCCGCCGGCGAGCTGCCCGACAGCGGTCCGGTCGACGTCTTCCTGGTCGTGGACGGCTGGGGCAGCTTCCGCGACGAGTACGACGACCTCGACTACGCGGTCGCCGACATCGCCGCCCGCGGCACCAGCTTCGGCGTGCACGTCGTGGTGTCGGTGACCCAGTCGATGCAGGTGCGCATGCGCATGCAGGCGTCGATGGGCGGGCACGTCGAGCTGCGCATGAACGACGCCTACGACTCGCAGTTCGACCGCAAGGTCATGGAGCAGATCCCGAAGGACGTGCCCGGTCGCGGCGTCACCGGCACCCGGGGCAACGCGCTGCTGTTCCAGGCCGCGCTGCCCGCCGCCGAGGTGCCGGCCGACCCGGACGCCGAGCTCGACGAGAGCGCCCTGCAGACGTCCCTCATCGACACGCTGGTCGAGCGCTGGGGCGCCGAGGGCGTCACCAAGGTCGAGGTGCTGCCCCGCCTGGTCACGTGGAGCGAGATGCCGGCGCTCGAGGCCGGCGACACCGGCATGCTCGTGGGCCTGTCCGAGCTCAACCTGGGCCCGGCCGAGATCAACCTGTGGGGCGCCGACCCGCACCTCCAGGTCTACGGCGACGGCGAGACCGGCAAGTCGAACCTGCTCAAGCTGCTGGTCAAGAACATCATCGGCACCCGGTCGCCCGACGAGGTCGGCATCGCGGTGCTCGACTACCGCCGCTCGCTGCTCGATGTCGTGCCCGAGGAGTACCTGCTCGGCTACGCCACCGGCCACGACCAGGCGGTCGGGCTGACCAACGAGATCGCCACGGCCATCCGCCAGCGCGTCCCCGGCCCGGACGTCACGTCCGAGCAGCTGCGCAACCGCTCGTGGTGGCAGGGCCTGGAGGTGTTCGTCCTCGTCGACGACTACGACCTCGTCTCCACGTCGCAGGGCAACCCGCTGAACGTGTTCGTCGACCTGCTGGCCCAGGCCCGCGACCTCGGCTTCCACCTCGTCGTCGCCCGCCGCACGGGCGGCATGTCGCGCGCCGTGTTCGAGCCGCTGATCCAGCGCCTGATCGACCTCAGCGCGCCCGGCTTCATGTTCTCCGGCGACCGGATGGAGGGCCGTCTCGTGGGCGGCCTGCCGTCACAGCGGCTCCCCCGCGGACGGGCCATGTACGTCACCCGCGACGGGGCCGCCTCGCTCGTCCAGACCGCCCGCGTGGACGACCCGGACGACTGATCCGCACGATCGGCCAGACCGTTCAGGCGCCTGCGACCGCGGGCGCTCCCCGCGGGGTCGCGCGATTCTCGGGGTGTCGCAACCCACATCCTGTGCCTATCCTGGGGACCTCAGCGTTCCGACTCAGGGGGTATGGACTGATGACCGCAGACCGCGTGTCTCTGACCGAGGGCTATGAAGGCGCAGCCCAGTCCAACAAGAACATCGCGACCCAGGGCGAGGCCGCCCAGGGTCTGTCCGCTCGCCAGCACAACGCCACCGGCGACCTGCTCGGCCAGAACAAGGGCGCGTTCGCGACCCAGGCGGGCAACGGCTCCACCGCCGCGGCCAACAGCCTGTCGGCCGGCGCCCTCATGCACACGAACAACGCCTCGGGTGGCGCCGACTTCGTGCGCCGCACCGCCCAGCACGAGGACACCGGCGCGCAGGACCAGAAGACCGTCGCCGGCACCGTCGAGACCGGTGCCACCGATCTCGTCAGCAAGATCAACCGGGCCTGACGCCCACCACACTCGAGGGGACATCACATGAGCGACCAGATCCGCGTCGACCGTGGCGCCGTCCAGCAGCACGTGGACGACACCCGCACCAACATGGCCGGCCTGCAGAGCGCCGGCGACGAGGTCGACCGCCAGCAGGCCCACCTGATGAATCAGATGGAGGGTGGCGTCGGCTCCGACGTCGCCGCCGGCACCCGCGCGGCCACCAGCCGTCACGGCGAGGACATCAACACGAACCTCACCAACCTGACCGGCCGCACCTCCGAGAACACCGACGAGTTCATCACCAACGTCCGCAGCGCGGCCAGCCGGTCGATGAACACCCTGTCCTGAGGCGCTGTCCATGGGCGACACGGTCGGCGTCGACGTCGAGGGCCTGCACTCCACCGGCACCCGCATGGCGGGCCGCGGGGGTGCGGCCAGCACCGCGTGCTCGGGCATCAAGTCCGGGTTCGGCGAGCTCGAGGGCACGGTCACGCACGCGCGCATCCGGTCGGCGCTGACCACGTACTTCGACTCGTTCCTGCTCGACGGCTCGACGCAGCTGCCCACGCTCGTCCAGGACGGCGGCTCGAACGTCGCCCACGTCGCGGTCACCGCGCGTGACGGCGACAACGACGCGGCGCAGGACGTCCGCACCGCCGCGACGCAGACGCAGGGCGTCGGCGCTCGCATCAACCGCGCCGCCGTCTAGGCACGCACGACGACGTCGGGTGGCGGTCCTCCGGGGCCGCCACCCTTCGCCGTCCGCCGGGGCCAGCGCCCCGTCCACGCAGCACGACACCTGGGGGAAGACAGATGAGCGTCACGCGCGTCGAGGGTCCGTTCGAGTACTACGACGTCACCGGCGACCAGATCGAGGCGGCGGCCGAGTCGCCGCGCTCGCAGGTCGCGATCATCGCCGACATCGCCGACGACCTGGCGCTCGACGAGCAGGGCGTCGTCGGGAACACCGAGGGCGACATCACCCTCGGCACCAGCCTCAACCCCCAGGTGGCCCGCCAGACCGCGGCCGCCCTGGCCGCGAACGGCGAGTACGCCTGCGGCTGCATCAAGCTCTTCGCCGAGGCGGTCGACGCCTTCGACACCAAGGTCGCCGAGCTCAACCAGCGCTACCGCACCGACCTGGCGTCGGCGATGCGCTACCAGGGGCAGGCCAACGCCCAGCTCCCCGAGGACGAGCAGCGCAGCAGCGCCGAGGTCGGCGCCGGCATCGAGGCCTCCCTGAAGCCCGACTACGCGGCGGCGCTCGAGGAGCTCGACACCCAGGCCGACAACGTCGCCCAGATGCTCGCCGACGGCCCCACCGACCAGAACGTCCGCAAGCTGTTCGCCGCCGGGCAGATCCCGATCGCCGCGGCCGAGCGGATGTTCCCGGGCATCGAGTTCACCGATCAGGAGCGCCTCCAGGCCGAGCAGCAGGCCTTCCTGGAGACCATCGAGGACATGGACCCGGCCGAGCAGGCCGACTACATCCGCGAGCACGTGCAGGACGCCCCGCCGGACCTGGTCGACCACATCCCGCCGGAGACGGCCGAGAAGCTCGCCGACTACACGGCCGACGACCTGACCAGCGACGACGCGCGCGACGTCGACGCCGACACCGTCGCCCTGCTGGCCCTGCTCAACACGAGCGCGGCCTACAACAGCAAGCTGTTCTCGCGGGTCTCGCCGAACCAGATCGCCGACACGGTCCGTTCGCTGAGCGACCGCATCTACAGCGCCGGCGGCAGCCAGCGCAGCGCCAACGACCCGGACTTCGTCGCCGACAACGAGATGTACGACGGCCTGCTCGACGAGCTGGGCGAGTCGTTCGCGAACTACACCAAGCAGACCGGTGCCGACGCGCCGCCGGCCGACCTGGTCGACCGCTGGTACGGCGCGATCACCGACACGACGCGCAACCCGGAGAACGCGGCGGCACTCACGATGCTCATCCGCCACGGCGGCGAGCAGACCAGCTTCGACGACCGCTTCCTGGGCGACCTCACCAGCAAGGTCTACGAGTGGGAGCGCGACCACGACGGCGACCCCGTCTGGGGCCCGGCCAACGAGGCGCTCGGCGACGGCTACATCCGCGACCCGCGGCTCAGCGGCGAGGGCGACGACCGCAACGCCGTCGGCATGTCGGGCTTCGACGGCCTGGCCAACCTGCTCGGCGGCATGGAGAACACGCCCGGCGCAGCCGAGCGGTTCTTCTCCGACGGCGGCACCACGACGTTCGACAGCCCGAAGGACGGCGTCGACGACGTCGAGGTCAACGACCGCCTGCACTACCTGCTCATGCAGCGCGAGTGGCCCGCCGACGACGGCGACGGCTTCGGCGAGGCCCTCGCCGGTGCGACGACGCACTCGCGCAACGACGGGCCCTCCGGCCAGGCGGCCGCCCAGCTCGCCGGGCAGTCGGCGTTCATGATCGGCCAGTCGGTGGGCGAGAACGAGAGCTTCTGGAACGTCGACGGCACCGACGGCTGGCAAATCCCGACCGGCATGCGCGACTCCGTCGGCGAGATGATGGCCTCCTACATCCCGGACGTGAACCGCGCCGCCAACACGAACGGCGAGGGAGACCCGGCCGGGCTCGGCTTCATCCACGCGGTCGACGGACAGCCGACCGGCATGGCCCTGTCGGACGACGACCTGGACGCCATCCTCAACAGCCTCGGCGAGGGCGACGACAAGACCGGTCTGCAGTACGTCGCGGCAGCGGCCTACACGCACCACGACCAGCAGATCGGTCAGGCGATGGACTCGGCCGTCATGCCGGACGGGTCGAAGCCGCGCACCGTCGCCGACCTGGAGAACGCGCTCATCCCGGACGGCCACGGCGGCACCCGGTCCTTCCAGGAGGTGTTCGGCAGCGAGTCCTCCTTCGGTGGCAACACGATGGCCACGATCCTCGAGCAGGGCTTCAAGGGCGGCAAGGCCGACGAGGCCATCGACCAGGCCGGACGCGAGGCCCTCGGCAAGGCCTTCGGCGCCGCGACGAGCTTCATCCCGACGCCGGCGAACGCGATCGCCGGGACGATCACCTCCGAGGGCCTGTCGTACCTGGGCGACCAGCTGAGCAGCCAGCCCGACAGCGTCACGGACGCCTGGGCCGAGGATGCCGACAGCGAGCTCGCGCACTCGTTGCGGTTCAGCACCTACGACCACCTGCTGCGCAACGACCTGATCAGCGTCGGCGGCCCCGGCGGCCTGCCCAAGGACGCCGTCATCACCGACCCCGACGGCACACGCCGCGTGGACCCGGCGCTCTACGCGAGCGACTCCGACAGCGGGGTCGACCCGCAGGTCCAGGCGCAGTTCAACCAGTGGGTCATCGAGCATGGCTCGTCGGTGTACGGCCAGACCCAGATCGACGCCTACCGCTCGAACTTCCCGCAGTTCGGGTCGGACTGATCGTGCGACCCCGACCGAACCGAGGACGCCGAGCAGCCGTGGCAGTCCCCGCCCTGGCGGCCGTCCTGCTCCTGGCGTCGTGCTCCGGCGACGCCGACGAGCCCGAGGAACGTGCCGAGCCCGCCGCCTGCGGGTTCGTGGATGAGGCCACTGTTCGCGAGGTGCTGGGCGACACCGTGAACGACCCCACCGACGCGAGCACCACGCTGAACGGCGCGTCCGACCTGCTGGGCTGTCGCTGGGCCACGCCGGTCGGCACCGCGCTGACGGTCACCGTGACCCGGACGCCGGACGGGCGGCCGCCGACCGAGGCCGTGGCCGGCTGGTCCGAGGGGTGCGCGACGCCCCAGCCACTCGGGATCGAGGACGCGACCGGAGGAATCTGCCAGGACACCGCCTTCGACGCAGCCGGCTCGGAGCTCTACGCGGTGTGGTCCGACGACGACCTGACCATGCGGTTGGGCCTGCAACGCGACGGCGGCGCCGAGCCCGGCGACGCCGACAAGCTCCGCGCCGTCGCGACGGACGTCATGGACGACCTCGATGCCGCCGGCTTCGACGAGGCCGAAGCAGCGTCGTGACTGCGCGTCCGGCCGGCCGCGCGGCCGCGAGGAGACGATCGGTCCTCGCGCTCGCGCTCGCGTGCGCGGGCCTGATGCTGGGAACGATCGCGGCCTGTTCGGGCGAGGACGAGCCCTCCCCCGAGAAGGCCTCGCCGTGCACCGTCCTGTCGACGAGCCAGGCCGCCGGGGCACTCGGCAGCCCGGACGTCGACCGCCGCGAGAGCTCCGCCACGATGCTCGGCGACGACGACCTCGCGGGATGTGTGTGGGAGGCACGGTCCTCCGGCGACACGCTCACCATCGGCTTCGTCCCCTCCGTCGAGGAGCAGCTGTCACCGGCGGAGCAGCTCGCCAGGGTGAGCAAGGGGTGCGCACAGCCTCAGCCGTTCGAGGCCGACGACCTGACCGCGACCACGTGCGCAGACGCGGGTGGCACCTGGCTGTGGGGCGTGTACGAGGACGGGTCCATGACGATGTCGTTGCGCCTGACCCGCGAGGACGCGGCGAACCGGTCCGACGACCGCGCCAAGCTCAGCTCGCTCGCCGAACGGCTCAGGACGAACGCTGACCGCCCGACCTATGACGCCCTCGCGAACGGGTGATCTTCGGACCCGGCGGATGCTCGGGGCCGTCACCGCGGTCGCGGCTCTCGCGTCGTGCGCCGGCGAGGCGGACGAGCCGGAGCAGCAGGCCGACCCCGCTGCCTGCAGGTTCGTGGGCGACGCCACCGTTCGCGAGGTGCTGGGCGACACCGTGAACGACCCCACCGACGCGAGCACCACGCTGAACGGCGCGTCCGACCTGCTGGGCTGTCGCTGGGCCACGCCGGTCGGCACCGCGCTGACGGTCACCGTGACCCGGACGCCGGACGGGCGGCCGCCGACCGAGGCCGTGGCCGGCTGGTCCGAGGGGTGCGCGACGCCCCAGCCACTCGGGATCGAGGACGCGACCGGAGGTATCTGCCAGGACACCGCCTTCGACGCCGCCGGCTCCGAGCTCTACGCGATTTGGTCCGACGACGACCTGACCATGCGCGTGGGCCTGCAACGTGACGGCGGCGCCGAGCCCGGCGACGCCGACAAGCTCCGCGCCGTCGCCACGGACGTCATGGACGACCTCGATGCCGCCGGCTTCGACGAGGCCGAAGCAGAGTCGTGACCGCTAGGCCAGGTGGGGGCGGGCGCCGCCGCGGGTGATGCAGGCCGCCGCGGCCTCCATCGCAGCGACGAGGGCCTCCTCTGCGCTCGCGCCGTTCGCGCGGGCGGCGAGGTAGCCCGCGACGGTCGCGTCGCCGGCACCGGTGACGTCGATCGGGTCGCACGTGGCCGCCGGGACGGCGAACGTCTCACGGCCGCGGCCGCCGTACAGCGCACCGTCGGCGCCCATCGTCAGCATCACGCGCCCGACGCGGCGGCCGAGCACCTCCAGGACGTCGTGCGGGTCGTCCTTGCCGGCGAGCACACGCCCCTCGTCCAGGTCGGGCATGACGACCGTGACGCCCGTGATCCAGTCCAGGAAGACGTCCGCGCCGACCTGACGCAGCTGCACCAGGCAGCCGGGGTCGACGCTCGTCGTCACTCCCGCCTCGCGGGCCCGCTGCACGACCGCCTGCGCCACCGGGCGCGTGCGCTCGTCGAAGAACGAGTGACCGGTCAGGTGCACGTGGGCCACGTCGTCCCACACCTGGTC
Source organism: Aeromicrobium massiliense JC14 (assembly GCF_000312105.1). Lineage (GTDB taxonomy): Bacteria > Actinomycetota > Actinomycetes > Propionibacteriales > Nocardioidaceae > Aeromicrobium > Aeromicrobium massiliense. The sequence goes on along the minus strand of NZ_HE978636.1, from coordinate 868,348 downwards.
CGGCACGTCCTCGAGCGTCAGGAAGCCGTTCGCGCCGCGGTCCTCGTAGTCGATACGGGTCGCGGGGTCGACCGAGATGACCGCGGTGCCGGTGATGGCGTCCCGAGCGGTGGCGATGTGGGCGCGCACGCCGTGGGCCTCGAGGAAGCGGGTGTGCTTGGCCGCGCCGTCGACGCCGGCCTTGCCGACGAACGCGACGTCGACGCCCAGGTGCGCCACCCAGGCCGCGACGTTGGCGGCCGAGCCGCCCGGACGCGTGCGGATGCTGGAGGTGGTGTCGTCCTCGGCCCGCAGGCGTGTCTCCTGCACGACGCTGATGTCGTCGCGGACGTCCCCGATGACGAGGACGTGGCTCATGCGACGCCTCCCAGGCCGGGAGGGACGGCCGCGCCCGGGCAGGGCGCAGCGATGCGGTGGGGAAGCATGGACCGAACCCTAGTGCCGGATCGGGTCGCGGCGAAACCGTTTTTCCCGAACCCATGGGTGCGATGCTCGACACATGCGTCCCGCAACCACCCTGACGACCGCTCGGCTACGTCTGCGTCCCTGGCGCGCCGAGGACCGCGAGCCGTTCGCCGTGCTCAACGCCGACCCGGTCGTCATGGAGCACTTCCCGTCCACGCTGGACCGCGAGCAGAGCGACGCGCTGGCCGACCGCATCGCCACCGGCCTCGACGAGCGCGGCTGGGGCCTGTGGGCGCTCGAGGTGCCCGGAGTGACACCGTTCGCCGGCTTCGTGGGCCTCGCCGTCCCCCGGTTCGATGCCGCGTTCACCCCGGCCGTCGAGGTCGGGTGGCGACTGGCGCGGCCGTGGTGGGGGCGTGGCTACGCCCCCGAGGCGGCGCGCGAGGCCGTCCGGTTCGGGCTGGACGAGCTGGGGCTCGAGGAGGTCGTCTCGTTCACCGCCGTGGGCAACGCGCGCAGCCGCCGGGTGATGGAGAAGGTCGGCCTCACGCACGACCCGGCCGACGACTTCGACCACCCGGACCTGCCCGACGGCCACCGGCTCCGTCGTCACGTGCTGTACCGCGGGCCGGCACGCACGACGGGGCCGGACGCCTGAGCGTCCGGCCCCTCGGTGCGCCTACCGCGCAGGTCAGGCGTCGCGCCGGCGCACGACCATCCACGCCACGGCCATGAGCACCGCCGTCTCCAGGACGAAGACGCTGAAGCCGGTCCACGGGTTCAGCAGGTCGGGGTTCCACGAGATCGCCTGGGCGATGCCCGAGCCCGCGTTGCCGGGCATGAGCTTCGTCAGCCACTCGCCGGTCGCGCCGGGCAGCAGCGACACCATGTTGCCGATGATCAGCATCAGCGCGAGCACCGCCGAGATGGTGCCGGCCGTGTGCCGCAGGATGAACCCGACGGCGACGGTGAACAGGCCGATGCCGGCCAGGAACAGCCCGCTGCCGAGCACCGCGCGGAGCATGTCGCCCTCGAGCGCGACGCCGATGTCCTCGCGCTCGAAGAACCAGTTGCCGCCGGCATAGCCGATCAGGGCGACGACGACGCCCAGCACTAACAGGACGCCCGACAGCACCACGGACTTGGCCGCCATCACGCGTCCGCGCGACGGCACGGCGGCGAACGACGTCCGGACCATGCCGGTCGAGTACTCGCCGGTGACGACGAGCGCGCCCAGCACGACGGCGCAGATCTGGGCCAGCATGAGCCCCCAGGTCAGGAAGGTGGCGGGCGCCTCGTCGGCGTCCGCGCTCGCCAGCCACTCGGCGTTGAGCGCGCAGATGAGGATCGTCATGAAGCCGCCGAGGGCGATCGTGGCGGCGACGGTCCACCAGGTCGACCGGACGCTCCAGAGCTTCAGCCACTCGGCGCGGAGGGCCTGCGGGAAGCCGGCGCGGGCCGTGGTGGCGGCCGGTGGCGCGGCAGGACGGGTCAGGGTGGTCATGCGGAGGCTCCTTCGAGCTCGGCGGGGGCGTGGGTGCGGTACTCGACGCTGTCAGCGGTGAGCCGCATGAAGGCGTCCTCGAGCGAGGACTGGACGAGCGTGAGCTCGTGGAGCACGTGGCCCTCGCGGCCGACGAGCTCGCCGATGCCCGCGGCGTCCAGGCCCGTGACGTGGAGGGCGTCGCCGACCGGCTCGAGGTCGAGGCCGGCGCGGTCGAGCAGGGTCGCGACGTCCGCGAGGCCGGGTGCCTTGACCCGGACGAACGACGTGGCGTGGTCGGTCAGGAAGCGCTGCATGCTCGTGTCGGCCAGGATCCGGCCGCGGCCGATGACCAGCAGGTGGTCGGCCATGAGCGCCATCTCCGACATCAGGTGGCTGGAGACGAAGACGGTGCGGCCCTCGTCGGCCAGCTGACGCGCGAGGTGGCGCACCCAGCGGATGCCCTCGGGGTCGAGCCCGTTGACCGGCTCGTCGAGCACGACGACCGGCGGGTCGCCGAGCAGCGCGGCGGCGATGCCGAGCCGCTGGCCCATGCCGAGCGAGAAGCGTCCGGCCCGCTGGCCGGCGACGCTGTCGAGCCCGACGAGGTCGAGCACCTCGCCGACCCGGTGGGTCGGGATGCCGTTGCTCGCGGCCATCCAGCGCAGGTGGTCGCGGGCCGAGCGTCCGGGGTGGATCGCGTGGGCGTCCAGCAGGGCGCCGATCTGGCGCAGCGGTGCCGGGGAGTCGGCGTAGGCCCGGCCGTTGACCGTGACCGATCCGCTCGTGGGCCGGTCCAGGCCCAGCACCATGCGCATGGTGGTGGACTTGCCGGCGCCGTTCGGGCCGAGGAAGCCGGTGACGCGGCCGGGCTCGACGGTGAAGTCGAGTCCGTCCACGGCGGTCTTGTCGCCGAAGCGCTTGGTGAGGGCGCGGGCCTGGATCATGACTGCTCCTGGGTGGTCGGTGGGTGCAGGACGACTCTCGTCCTCATGCACCCCCGGCCACATCGGGGAGCGACCCTGGTGCCACCCGGGACGCGACCCCGAGCCGACGGGCGGACGGGTCGGGGTCGCCCTAGGGTTCCGGCGTGGACGTGCTGCGGATCCTGAACCTCGACGACGCCGACGAGCTGGCCGTCGTGCGCGCCGCCGAGCGCGACCGGCTGGCCCCGTACGAGCCCGAGCGCGAGGAGTCGTTCTTCACCGCCGACGGCCAGCGCGAGGAGCTCAAGCAGCTCATCGCCGCCCACGCGGCCGGGCTCGCCTACCCGTTCGGCGTCGTCGTCGACGGACGTCTCGTGGGGGCGCTGACGCTCACCGGCGTCGTCCGGCGGGCGTTCATGTCGTGCTCGGTCGGCTACTGGATGTCCGAGCGGTTCGCCGGCCATGGCGTGATGACCCGCGCGCTGCAGGAGGCCACCGACTACGCGTTCGGCCACCTGGGCCTGCACCGGGTCGAGGCCGCGACCCTCGTGGACAACCAGGCGTCCCAGCGCGTCCTGGCCAAGAACGGCTTCGAGCGGTACGGCCTGGCGCCGCAGTACCTGCGCATCGCCGGACGCTGGCAGGACCACGTCCTGTTCCAGCGGCTGGCCCCCACGTCCTGACGTTGCTACCGTCGAGGACGCAGCCCGCGAGTGGCTGACCGGACGAGGGAGCCGTACCCGGAACGCGACAAGACGGCCGGTAGGAGTCCCTCATGTCCTGGCTCGTCCTGATCGTCTCTGGCGCCCTCGAGGCCGTCTGGGCCGTCGCCCTCGGCAAGACCGAGGGGTTCACCCGCCTGACGCCGTCGCTCGTCTTCGCCGCCGCCGTGTCCGCCTCGATGGTCGGGCTGGCCTACGCCATGCGCTCCATCCCGACCGGCACCGCCTACGCGGTGTGGGTCGCGATCGGGGCCACGCTCACCGTCGCCTACGGCATGGCGACCGGCGACGAGCAGGCCAGCGTCGTGAAGGTGCTGCTGCTGGCCGGCATCATCGGCTGCGTCATCGGGCTCAAGCTCGCGCACTGAGCCCGGTGCTCACCAGGGCCGGTCGGCGGTGAGGACGCGCGCGAGGTCCTGCGACTGACGCCGGTGGTCGCGGCGCTGCTCGGCGCGCAGGTCGCCCGTCTCGTGCAGGAAGACCTCCTCGACGCTCTCCGGCACGACCGGGGGCACCGGGGCGGGGCGGCCGTCGTCGTCCAGCGCCACGAAGGTGAGGAACGCCGTGGCGGCGACGGTGCGCTCACCGGTCTTGAGGTCCTCGGCGATGACCTTGGTGAACACCTCGACCGAGGTGCGTCCGGTCCAGCTGACGTACGACTCCAGGCACATCGAGTGGCCAGGACGGATCGGCGACAGGAAGTCGACCGAGTCGGTCGAGGCGGTGACCACGGCGGTGCGGGTGTGGCGCACGGCGGCGATGGACGCGGTCATGTCGATGTCGCTCATGAGCCGGCCGCCGAACAGCGTGTTGTGGTCGTTCACGGCGTCGGGGAAGATCCGCGACGTCCGGATCACCAGGGAGTCCCTGCAGGTCTTGCCGTCCACCGTCGTCCCCCTGGGTCGTCGTCGTTCGCCGACCGTCAAGGCTACGCGGGCGGACGCGCCGCAGCCGCCCCGCGCGGGTGTTCGGTTCGCCACGCGACGCAGGTCACGCGGCGGCGCGTCAGATCTGCGTGCGGTGGAAGCTGGCGTGCGAGCGCGACGGCGTCGGGCCGCGCTGGCCCTGGTAGCGCGAGCCGTAGACGGCCGAGCCGTACGGGTTCTCGGCCGGCGACGTGAGCCGGAAGAAGCACAGCTGGCCGATCTTCATGCCCGGGTAGAGCTTGATCGGCAGCGTCGCGACGTTGGCCAGCTCGAGCGTCACGTGACCGGAGAAGCCCGGGTCGATGAAGCCCGCGGTCGAGTGGGTCAGCAGGCCCAGGCGGCCGAGGGACGACTTGCCCTCCAGGCGCGCGGCGACGTCGTCGGGCAGCGTCACGAGCTCGTACGTCGAGCCGAGCACGAACTCGCCCGGGTGCAGGATGAACTCGTCGCCGCTCGCGACCTCGACCTCGCGGGTCAGGTCGGACTGGTCGACCGCCGGATCGATGTGCGGGTACTTGTGGTTGTCGAAGACCCGGAAGAACTTGTCCAGGCGCACGTCGATGCTCGACGGCTGGATCATGCCCCGGTCGAGCGGGTCCAGGCGCACCCGGTCGGCGTCGATCTCGGCCAGGATGTCGCGGTCGGAGAGCAGCACGTCGCAAACCCTAGCGCGGGCGGGCCTCGAGCGGGCGCGCCTGCGGGGTGGCTAGAGTAGGAGCGCTCGGCCGTCAGGTCGTCCGCCGATGTAGCTCAATGGCAGAGCGCTTGCTTCCCAAGCAAGACACGCGGGTTCGATTCCCGTCATCGGCTCCACGTGAAGGGCCCGTCACCGCGCGGTGGCGGGCCCTTCGTCGTCGGGGTGTCAGCGGGACGTCTCCCGGACGGCCTCGACGATCGCCGCGGCCACGACGTCCGGCCGCGAGACCGTCACGGCGTGCGAGGCGTCGACCTCCCCCTGGCGCGACCCGGCGCGCTCGCCCATGAACCGCTGCGACTCGGCCGGCACGGCCAGGTCGCCGAGGGTCACGACGTTCCACGACGGGACCGACCGCCACGGCGTCCTGGTCGCCGGCGCGGCGAGCGCGTCCGCCACGATCGGTCGCTGGGTCACCGCCATGACCGCCGCGACGTCGCGCGGCACGTCGGCGGCGAAGACGTCACCGAAGCGCGCCTGGTCGATGGAGAGGTCGTCGACGGTCGTCCCGTCGGGACCGGTCACCGGCACCGGCCGCAGCGCCGGTCCGAGCTCCGCGCCGGGGAACTTGGCCGCCAGGTCACCGGTGCTCTCCCCGGCCTCGAGGATGAAGCTGGCCACGTAGACCAGCGCCCGGACCCGGCCGTCCGGGTCGACGGCCTCGGACATGACCGTCCCGCCGTACGAGTGGCCGGCCAGCACGACCGGGCCGTCGACGCCGGCCAGCACGGACCGCAGGTAGGCCGCGTCCGGCTCCAGGCCGCGCAGCGGGTTCGCGGCGGCGACCACCGGGAGCCCCTCGGCCAGCAGGCGCTCGACGACGCCGTTCCAGCTGGACGAGTCGGCGAAGGCGCCGTGGACGAGGACGATCGTGGGCGTCGTGGTGTCAGGGGTGGTGCTCGGGGACATGGTGCTCTTCTTTCCTCGGGGTGGTGGTGGGCTCGCTCAGGGAGCGATGACCAGCTGGGCGACCAGGTCGTCGGCCAGCACGAAGCGGTAGCGCAGGTCGACGACCCCACCGGGGAAGTCGCCCTCCAGGTGGACGACGGCGACCCAGTGCCCGTCGCCGCGCTCGGCGCCGACGACCTCGGACGTGTAGGTGAACTCGCCGCCGCCGCGCCGCAGGAAGTCCAGGACCTCCTCGGTGCCGCGGAAGGTCCGGCCGTCGTCGGTGACGACGGCGTCCGGCGTGAACGCGCGGATCGCGGCGTCGGCCTCGCGCGCCACGTGGGCGGCGAGAAACGCACGGATCGTGACGGGCAGCTGCGTGGGATCGATGGTGGTGGAGGTGCTCATGCCCCGACCGTGCGGCGTCCTGCCGGGCGAGGGTCAAGCACTGGACCCTCCCCCGGGGAGAGGGTGCACACTGCGGGCATGCTGGCGATCGGCGAGTTCTCCCGACTGACGCACCTCAGCGTGCGCACCCTCCGCCGCTACCACGACGCCGGGCTGCTCGTCCCGGCCACGGTCGACGAGGCGACGGGGTACCGGTACTACTCCGCCGACCAGATCCCGGAGGCGCAGGTCATCCACCGGCTGCGCGAGCTGGACGTGCCGCTGCCGGAGGTGCAGCGCATCCTGCGGGCGGCCGATCCGGGCGCCCGGGCGGACCTCGTGTCGGGACACCTCGGACGGCTCGAGGCCGAGCTGGCGCGCACCCGGGCCGCGGTCGCGTCCCTGCGCCGGCTGCTCAGCCCCGAGCCGGCACCGGTCCACGTCGAGCTGCGCAGCGTCCCCGAGACCACCGTGGCGGCCGTCGAGGACGAGGTGGCGCACGGCGACGTGCTCGCCTGGTACGCCGGGGCCATGGCCGAGCTCGACGCCACGGTCACCGAGCCCGGCGGCCCGCCCGGCGGCCTGTACGACAACGCGCTCTTCGAGGTCTGCCGCGGATGGGCCACGGTCTACGTGCCGACCACGCGGCCGCCACGGGTCGGACGCGTTCGACCGTCCACGCTGCCGGCCGTGGAGCTCGCGGTCGCCACGCACGTGGGCGAGCACGACGACATCGACGTCACCTACGGCGAGGTCGGGTCGTGGGTGGTCGCGAACGCGCTCGCCGTCGCCGGTCCCGTCCGCGAGACGTACCTGGTGGGACCGCGTGACACGGCCGACCCGTCCGCCTGGCGCACCGAGATCGGCTGGCCGGTGTTCCAGGTCGCGCCCTAGCGCTCCTCAGTCGCGGTCGGGCGTCACGGTCACGGGGGTGTCGGCGTAGAGCTCGCCCTCCCAGCGCTTGAGCACCGCGACGATGACGAAGCTCATCGTCACCAGCAGCGACCAGGCGCCGAGCTTGCCGACGTGCACGGCCTCCCAGACGTCCTCCTGCGACGGGTACGTCCACGCGCCGAGGAAGGTCGCGCCGTTCTCGGCGAGCCACAGGAAGAAGCCGATGAGCACGAACGCCACGACGAGCGGCATGCGGTACGTCTCGGCACCGACGCGGAAGTGCACCAGGCAGCGGCGCAGGACGACCAGGCCCAGGATCGCGAGCGGGACGCGCAGGTCGGCGATCCAGTGGTGGGTGAAGAAGTTGGCGTAGATCGCGACGGCGACGAGCGTGGCGGGGACGAGCGGGAAGCCGGACAGGCGCAGGTCCATGCGGCGCCACGCCTGGCAGATGTACGAGCCGACCGCGGCGTACATGAACCCGGCGTAGAGCGGCACGCCACCGACCTTCGTCCACGCGTCCTCGGGGTACGACCACGACCCGACGTGCACCTTGAACAGCTCCAGCGCGAGGCCGAGCAGGTGGAAGGCCAGCACGACGAGCACCTCGCGCCGCGTCTCCAGGCCAACCGCCCAGAACGCGAGCGTCAGGCCGACGCACCAGACGAGCAGCGCGTCGTAGCGGGCGATCGGCAGCGGCACCACCGACGACAGCGCGAGGCCGGCGAAGACGCCGACGGCGAACAGGCACGACAGCGCCTCGACCCAGGCGAAGCGCAGCAGCTGGGCCAGGCCGTGGCGCAGCCGCGCACCCCTGTCCGTCACGAGGTCAGAGCTCACGGGTCATCTGGACCCGGCGGCCGAGCCGGTCGAGGCCGGTGGCCTGCTCGGTGGCCTGGCGCGCGAGCTGGGCCACGCTCGACGGCTCGGTCTCGGCGAAGCCGACGGAACGGTAGAAGGGAGCGTTCCAGGGCACGTCGGCGAACGTCCGCAGGGTGATCGAGCGATGGCCGCGTTCGCGCGCCTCGGCGCAGGCCGCCTCGACGAGGGCCCGGCCGATGCCGCGTCGCCCGTGGTCGGGCAGCACGGACACCTGCTCGAGGTGCGCCTTGTCCCGGGCGTCGAGGACGTGGACGAAGCCGACCACCTCACCCGTGTCTTCCTCGGCGACGAGCGTGAAGCCGGGCGCGGACGCCCGCTCGGCCGCCGGGGTCGGGGCGAACGGCTGCTCGGGCTGCAGCAGCGTCTCCAGCACGGTGTCGGCGGCGTGCTCGACCTCCTCCAGGAGCACGTGCTCGTCCGTGCGAGCCGGCCGGATGGTGACGTCGTCCACGCTCGCAGCGTATTGGCTGGACGTTCGGCGACCCGGCCGCGAACGGTGGATAGCCCTGGAACGGCGGCCGAAACTGTCGGTGGTCGGTCGTAGCGTGGGGTCATGGAGGACGTCCCGTTCGAGCAGCTGCTCACCGCGATCGCCGCGGTCGAGCACGACGACGTGCTCGGCGGCTCGCGCATCGACGTCATCGCCGCGCTCGAGCGGTTGATCCGGCACGCCACCGCCCTGCAGCTGGAGCAGGTGGCCGCCCTGCACGCCGAGCGGGCCGGCACCGGCATGGACGCCACGCTCACCGTCGCCGGCGAGGTCGCGATGGCCCGCGGCGTCTCGCCGTCGGCCGGCGGAACCCAGCTCGGGCACGCCGTCACCCTCGCCGCGATGCCCGCCGTCATGGCCACGCTGCGAGCCGGCCACCTCCCCGTGGCGAGTGCGCACGCGATCAGCCGCGAGTGCGGCGGCCTCAGCGCCGACGACATCGCCCAGGCCGACGCCGAGCTCGCGCCCCACCTCGACGGGCTGACCCCGCGGCGCGCCGCCGACCTCGCCCGCCACGTCGTCGTCAGCCTCGACCCCGAGGCAGCCCACGAGCGCGCGCAGCAGGCGCGCGCCGACAAGCGCGTCGAGCTGTCCCCCGAGCCCGACGGGGTCGCGGCACTGTGGGTCCGCGGGCCGGCCGAGGACGTGCTGACCATCCGCGAGAGCCTGTGGCACCGCGCCGAGACCGCCCGGTCGGCGGGCGACGTCCGCTCGGTCAGCCAGCTCATGTTCGACACCCTGCTCACCGACGTCACCGGCCTCACCCCGGGCCGCAAGCCGGCCGTCGAGCTCCAGCTCGTCCTCGACGCGCCGACCCTCCTGGGTGACGCCGACGAGCCCGTCGAGCTGGTCGGCTACGGGCCACTCACCCCTGCCGTCGCCGAGCAGCTGGTGGCGCACGCGCGCGACGCGTCCGTGCGGCGGTTGCTCACCGACCCCGTCGACGGCACCCTGGTCGCCCGCGACGCCCGACGCCGACGCTTCACCGGAGCAGACGCCGGGTTCGTCCGCTCGCGTGACGGACGCTGCCGTCAGCCCGGCTGCGACTGCCGCATCCGCCACGTCGACCACGTGCGGGCGTTCATCGAGGGGGGTCCCACGACGCTCGACAACGCGCAGAGCCTGTGCGTCCGGTCGCACACCACGAAGCACCTGCCCGGCTGGAGCGTCCAGGTACGGGCGCGAGGACGCGAGGTGGAGTGGACGACGCCCACCGGCCATCGCTACCGCTCCGGCGTGCCGCCGGTGCGACCGCCACTGGCGCGGCTGCGCACGTGACGGTCAGGGCACGCGCAGGATGCGGCGGGTGCCGTAGATCCCCACGCCGAGGAACACCAGCGCCAAGAGGCCGATCTCCGTCATGCCGATGCCGCCGAACGCGGAGAGGGCGGCCGCCAGCACCGGCAGCCCGACGAACCACAGCGCGAGCCAGAACAGGACGACGAGGATGCCGCGCTGGGCGCGGGACGACGGGGCGGACGAGCTGGAGGTCATGCCCCCGATCATCGGCCAGACGGCCGCCGGCCCGCAGCAGAATCAGCCGACGACCGGCTTCACCCAGCGACCCCACCGTTGCTGACGGGTGAACCCCCGCGCCCGCCACACCGCTTGGCCGAGCTCGTTGCCGTCGAGCACCATCGCGTCCAGCCGGCCCGCGCCCAGGCCTACGAGCCGGTCCTCAGCGGCGTCCAGCAGCATCCCGGCGATCCCCTCGCCGCGCCGCTGCGGAAGCACCGCCAGCCGGTACAGGTGGGCGCGCCACCCGTCCCAGCCCGCCACGACCGTCCCGACCAGAACGTCGTCGTCGAGCGCCAGGAGCAGGGCGTCCGGGTCGCGCTCGACCAGCCGCCCGACCGCGGCCTCGCTGTCGACCGGACGATCGTCGTTCTCGCCCGCGACGGCCCAGAACGCGACGACGCCAGGCACGTCCGCCAGCCCGGCGGGCCGGGTCACGACGCTCACGGCTTGCGCACCAGGCGGCGGGTCAGCCATAGCGCCAGCACCAGCTGCGCGAGCAGGACGATGGTCAGCTCCAGGGAGGTGAACTCCCGCGCGACACCCAGCACCTCGAGCACGAGCGTGATGAGCAGCGGGACGCCCAGCAGCACGCCGATCCACACCAGGGCGACCACCAGGGCCTTGCGGAAGCCCTCCTGCGGGGACTCGGGACCGGGCTCCGGGATCGGCTCGCTCATGGCTCCATCATGGTGCAGCCGTCCGAGCGGTGGCCCCCTGCGCGCTGTGACAGCATGGCGCCACTGTCGCCCCACCCCCAGGAGGACACCGGTGCCGAGCCGCGCTGGCCGACGCCGCCGCCGGACGCTCGCCGGCGTCCTGGCCGCCACGGCGCTCGTCCTGTCCGGCTGCGTCCAGGTGGCCGACGAGCCCGACCCGCGCCCGTACGTGCTGACCACGTTCACCGTGCTCGCCGACATGGCGCGGCACGTCGCGGGCGACCACCTGCAGGTGCACTCGATCACCAAGGTCGGGGCGGAGATCCACGCCTACGAGCCCACCCCCACCGACATCCGCGACACCGCGCGGGCCGACCTCGTGCTCGACAACGGGCTCGGCCTCGAGGCCTGGTTCGAGCAGCTCACCGAGGACGCCGACGCCCAGCACGTCGTCGTCTCCGAGGGCGTCGACCCGATCGACATCGCCGCGGACGAGTACGCCGGCAAGCCGAACCCGCACGCCTGGATGTCGCCCGTCGCGGCGGGCGAGTACGTCGACGCCATGGCCCGGGCGTTCGCCGAGCTCGACCCCGAGCACGCCGACGAGTTCGCCGCCAACGCCCGCGCCTACCGCGCCGAGCTGGACGCCGTCGCCGCCGAGCTGCGTGCGGCCGTCGCCGCCGTGCCGCCCGCCCAGCGCGTGCTCGTCACCTGCGAGGGCGCGTTCTCCTACCTGGCCCGCGACGCCGGCCTGACCGAGCAGTACATCTGGCCGGTCAACGCGGAGCAGCAGGCCACGCCGAGCCAGATCCGGCGCACCATCGAGGTCGTCCGTGAGCGCGACGTGCCGGCGGTGTTCTGCGAGTCGACGGTCAGCGACGACCCGATGCAGCAGGTGGTCGAGGAGACCGGCGCCCGCTTCGGCGGCACGCTCTACGTCGATTCGCTGTCGGAGGCCGACGGGCCGGTGCCCACCTACCTGGACCTGCTGCGCCACGACGTCGACGTCATCGTCGCCGGGCTGACCGGGGGCGGCGCATGACCCCCGCGCTGGACGTCCGCGGGCTGCGCGTGCGCTACGGCACCGTGACCGCGCTCGACGACGCGACCTTCACGCTCGAGCCGGGCCGCGTGTGCGGGCTCGTCGGCATGAACGGCTCGGGCAAGTCGACGCTGTTCAAGTCCGTCCTCGGCCTCGTGCGGCCGGACGCCGGCACGGTGCGCATCCTCGGCGACACGCCCGCGGCGGCGCGGCGCCACCGCGCCGTCGGCTACGTCCCGCAGAGCGAGGAGGTCGACTGGACCTTCCCGGTCAGCGTCCGCGACGTCGTCATGACCGGCCGCTACGGGCACCTCGGCACCACCCGTCGTCCCCGCCGCGACGACCACGCCGCCGTCGCCGAGGCGGTCGAGCGCGTCGGCCTCACCGACCTCGCCGACCGCCAGATCGGTGACCTGTCCGGCGGCCAGCGCAAGCGCGCGTTCGTCGCCCGGGCTCTGGCCCAGGCGCCCCGGGTGCTGCTGCTGGACGAGCCGTTCGCCGGCGTCGACCGCCGCACCGAGGACGCGCTGACCACCCTGCTGCGCGAGTTCGCGGCCGGCGGCGGCACCGTCCTGGTCTCCAGCCACGACCTGTCCCGGCTGCCCGAGCTCGCCGAGGAGTCGGTGCTGCTGCGGCGCTCGGTGCTCATGCACGGCCCGACCACGGACGTCGTCCGGCCCGAGAACCTGGCCCGTGCGTTCGGCCTGGACGTGGGTGAGGACCGATGACCCTGTGGGACCTGCTGGTCGACCCGTTCGCCTACGGGTTCATGGAGCGCGCGCTCGTGGCCAGCCTCGCCGCGGCGATCGTCTGCGCAGTGCTGTCGTGCTGGCTGGTGCTCGTCGGCTGGTCCCTCATGGGCGACGCGGTGTCCCACTCGGTGCTGCCCGGCGTCGTGCTGGCGTACGTCGTCGGCCTGCCGTTCGCGGTCGGGGCGGCCGCGTTCGGTTTCCTGGCCGTCGCCCTCATCGGCGCGGTGCGCGAGGGCCGACGCGTGAAGGAGGACGCCGCGATCGGCATCGTCTTCACGACGCTGTTCGCGCTGGGCCTCGTGCTCATCTCGGTGACGCCGAGCCAGACCGACCTCAACCACATCGTGTTCGGCAACGTGCTGGGCGTGGACGCGGGCGAGCTCTGGCAGGTCGTCGGCATCGCCGCCCTCGTGCTCGTGGTGCTGCTGGTGAAGCGGCGCGACCTCACCCTCGTCGCCTTCGACCCCACGCACGCCTTCGCCATCGGGCTCAGCCCGTCGCGGCTGCGCTGGCTGCTGCTGGCCCTGCTCGCGCTCACCACCGTGGTGGCGCTGCAGACCGTCGGCGTCGTGCTCGTCGTGGCCATGCTCATCACGCCCGGCGCGACGGCGCGCCTGCTCACCGACCGCTTCGACCGCATGCTGCTCGTCGCTCCCGCCGCGTCCGCGCTGTGCGCGCTGGTGGGCCTCTACGGCGCCTACTACCTCGACACCGCGCCCGGCGCGATGATCGTGCTGGCCCAGGGCTGCCTGTTCGCGCTCGTGTTCCTGCTGGCGCCACGGCACGGCGTCCTCGCCCGCGCCCGGCGCCGGAGCCGCTAGCGTACGGCCGTGACCACCTTCGACGAGTCGGTCGTGCAGGCCGTCCTGACGCACATGAACGACGACCACGCCGACGACTCGCTGCTCATCGTCCGCGCGTTCGCCGACCCCCAGGCGACCACCGCCACGATGGTCGGGCTGGACGCCACGGCCGGACGCTGGACGGCCGAGGTCGAGGACACCACGACCGCCGTCGAGGTGCCGTGGCCGATCGAGGTCACCGAGCGCGCCGACCTGCGCAAGGCCGTCGTCGTCCTCTACGAGCAGGCCTGCGAGCGCCTCGGCGTCGAGCCGCGGGGGCACTGACATGGCGCTGGTCCTGCTCCAGGCCGACGGCGGCGTCCGCACCATCACGCTGAACGCGCCGGAGCGGCGCAACGCCCTCGACCGGCCGCTGCTGGACGAGCTCGCCGCCGCCGTCGCCGCCGTTGCGGCCGACGACGAGGCCCGCGCGCTCGTCGTCCGCGGTGCCGGCAAGGCGTTCTGCGCCGGCGCCGACCTGGCCAGCCTGTTCGGCGACCGCACCCGGCCGACATCCGTGCTGCGCGACCACCTCATGGGCGTCTACGACTCGTTCCTGCCGATCCGGTCGCTGAGCATCCCGACGATCGCGGCCGTGCAGGGTCCGGCCGTCGGTGCCGGCCTCAACATCGCGCTGGCCTGCGACGTCATCGTCGCCGGCCCGAGGGCCGGGTTCGGCCCGACGTTCACCGAGATCGGCCTGCACCCCGGCGGCGGCTGCAGCTGGATGCTCACCGAGCGCATGGGCCGCGCCCGCGCCACCTACGCGCTGCTCAACGGCGACCTGGTGCGCGGCGAGGACGCCGTCCGGCTCGGCCTGGCCGAGGAGCTCGCCGATGACCCCGCCGCCCGGGCCCACGAGCTCGCCGTCCGCTGGGCCGCCCGCGACCGCACGCTCACCGCCCACGTGAAGCGCTCGGTGCGCATCGCCGCCGAGGCCGACCTGGCCACGTCCCTGGACTTCGAGTCCTGGGCCCAGGCCGCCTCCCTGGCCAGCGACGAGTTCGAGGCGTTCGCCGCCCGCTTCACCGCCTGACCCCTTCACCCCGCCCCACCCCCATCCGAGGAGACCCTGTGGTCTGGAAGCTGCACGGAGACGGCCGCGCCGTCGCCGAGGACGCGATCGTCCTGCCCCTGGAACGCCTGTCCTGGCCGCGCACGATCGGCTTCGGCGCCCAGCACGTCGTCGCCATGTTCGGCGCGACCTTCCTGGTGCCGATCCTCACCGGCCTGCCGCCGACCACGACGCTGTTCTTCTCCGGCGTCGGCACGTTGTTCTTCCTGGCCATCACCGCCGGACGCGTGCCGAGCTACCTGGGCTCGTCGTTCGCGTTCATCGCCCCGGTCAGCACGCTGGTCAACGACGGCGACACCGGCGCCGCGCTGTTCGGCATCTTCGTCACCGGCGTGACGCTGGCGATCGTCGGCGCCGTCGTGCAGGCCACCGGCGTGCGCTGGCTGGAGCTGCTCATGCCGCCGGTCGTGACCGGCGCGATCGTCGCGCTCATCGGCCTGAACCTGGCCACCGCCGCCACGAACAACTACCAGCAGGGCCCGTGGCTGGCGACGTTCACGCTCGCCGTCATCGTGCTCTCGGCCGTCGTGCTGCGCGGCTTCCCGGCCCGGCTGTCCATCCTCATCGGCATCGTCGCCGGCTACCTGGCCGCGATCGTCACCGACCAGGTCGACTTCAGCAACGTCGGCGACGCCGACTGGCTGGGCCTGCCCGACTTCCACACGATGGACGTCGAGTGGTCGGTGCTGCCGATGTTCCTGCCCATCGTCCTGGCCCTGGTCGCCGAGAACGTCGGCCACGTCCGCTCGGTCGCGCACCTCACCGAGCAGCCCGAGATCAACCGGATGACCGGGCGCACGCTGTTCGCCGACGGCTTCGCCTCGGCCGTCGCCGGCTCGTTCGGCGGCTCCGCCACCACCACGTACGGCGAGAACATCGGCGTCATGACCGCGACGCGCGTCTTCTCGTCGGCCGCCTACGTCGTGGCCGGCGTGGTCGCGGTGCTGCTGAGCCTCTCGCCGAAGCTCGGCGCGCTGCTCATCACCATCCCCGCGGGCGTCATCGGCGGCGTGACCGTCGCGCTGTACGGCCTCATCGGGCTCATCGGCATCCGCATCTGGATGGACAACAAGGTCGACTTCTCCGACCCGGTCAACCAGTACACGGCCGCCGTCGCGCTCATCATCGGCATCGGCAACCTGACGCTCACGTCGGGCGACGTCACCGTCACCGGCATCGTGCTGGGCAGCGTCGCGGCCGTCGTGATCTACCACGTCATGACGCTGGTCCGCCGCCGCTGAGCCGGACGACCTCGCGCACGACCCGCACGGGCCGGTGCCGCTCCTACACGCTGTGGTGGGAGTCGGCGACGGCCCGTGCCTCGTCCCGCAGCGCCTGGACGACCAGCCGCACCGACGGCCGTTCGAACCGGTCCGGACGCAGCAGGGCGCTGATGTCGCGCTTGGCCCGGATGCCCACCAGCGGCCGGGTCACGAGCCCGTTCCCGTGCTCGCGCGTCGTGAACCGGGGCAAGATCGCGATGCCGTGCCCGGCGGCGACCATCGCCTCGACCACGCCGTTGTCGGCGAACCGCTGCACCACCCGCACCGGCTCCCCGGTCACCGCGACGAGCTGGCTGAGCACGCGGTCGTACGGGTAGTCGCGCGGCACCCCGATCCAGGTCTCGTCGGCGACGTCCTTGGGCGACAGGCTCGGCCGCGACGCCAGCCGGTGGTCCTCGGGGAGCGCGACGTCGAGCGGCTCGCTCATCAGCGGCACGACCTGCAGCCCGCGCTGGTGCCACGACTCGGTGGCGGCCGGGCTGTCGGCGATCACCACGTCGTGGTCGGGGGTGAAGTCGGCGTAGTCGGCCAGGTGGACGTCCAGGTCACGGCACACGACGTCAAGGTGCGGCACGTCGGCCAGCCGGCTGAGCAGGCCGGGCAGCAGCATCTCGGCGCCGGTGGGGAACGACAGCACCGTCACCTCGCCGGCCGGACGCTCGAGGTACTCCTGCCAGGACGCCTCCGCGCGAGCCGACGCGACCGCCAGCTCCGTCGCGATGGACGCCAGCCGGCGGCCCGCGCTGGTCAGCGCGACACCCCGCCCGTGCGGCTCCACGAGCGGCACGCCGGCCTCCTTCGACAGCTGCTTGAGCTGCTGGGAGACGGCGGACGGTGTGACGTTCAACGCATCTGCGGTGGCCAGCACCGACCCCCGCTCGGAAAACTCCCTGAGAACCCGGAGGCGTCGCTCGTCCATGTAGCGACACTACACGTTACCTGTAGGACAGTTCGATTGTCCTTGACAGTTGAGAGCGCAACGATGGTCTCGTCCACGAACCCCTTGAAGGAGGAACGACCATGACCGTCCTGCTCGGCGCCTGCGCCGTCGTCGCCGCCATCGGCATCACCAAGAGCGTCATCACCGTCGCGACCGACGGCTACGGTCGCGTCCCCACGATCAAGCAGTTCTGACCCCCTGACACCGGCGCGACGGCCGCTTTCCCCCGAACGTCCGTCGCGCCGGTCACCACGAGACGCCCGCCTCCGTCGCAGGGAGGCGGGCGTCGTCGTTCCTACCCGCGCAGCGCCGCCAGCGGCGTGGAGCGCAGGTTCTCGTGCAACGGCGCCAGCGCGGCTCCGACGGCGAGCAGCATCGTCACGACGGCCAGCGCGAGCAGCAGCCACCACGGCACCACCGGCATGACGACCCGCTCGCGCACCATCGAGCCGAGCAGGCTCTGCGCCCCGGCCCAGCCGACGAACGTGCCGAGCAGCAGCCCGGCCGTCACGGCGCCCAGCCCGAGCCGGGCGCTCTCGCCGACGGTCACCGCGCGCACGTCGCGGCGTGACTGGCCGAGCACCCGCATGAGGCCGGTCTCGCGCCGTCGCATCCGCGCACCCAGGCCGATCGTCTGGCACAGCCCGATCGCCGAGATGAGCGCCGCCGCGCTCACCATGACGGCCACGACGCCGGCGAGCATCATCGTCGTCTCGGCCGCGCCCTCGGCGTCCGCGGTGCCCTCGTACATCCGGTTGACCGCGGTCTCCAGCGTCGCCGAGGCCACGACGAACATGGTCACGACCGACACGATGACCACGACGCCCGCGGCCGTGCGCCCGGTTCGCTCCGGGTTGTGGTCGAGCCGGCGCGCCGCGAGGACGCCCGACGGCGTGGTCCGCCACACCCGGTTCAGCAGCCGCAGCCAGCGCGGGAACAGCGCCGGCGCGCTCAGCACCACGCCGAAGGCGAGCAGCGGTCCGCCGAGCAGGCCCAGGTAGGCCGCCTGCGGCGTGAGCACCCCCACGGCCGCGGCGCCGCCGACGCCGAGCAGGCCGAGCACCGTCAGCACCTGCGCGACCGCCGTCCACCGCGGCGGCTCGGCCGGTGCACCGGTCTCGACCGCGGCGGCCGCGCCCAGTGCCTGGGCCGGCTGCACGTCCAGCACCGCGGACGACCCGCGCCACGCGGCGAGCACCGCGGTCAGCAGCACCCCGGCGCACGGGACGATCACGGCCGGCTCGATGACGCCCGAGCGCAGGCCACCGCCCGCGGTCAGCCCGATGACGGTGTTGACCGCCATCCCGCCGAGCAGGCCCGCCCCGATACCCAGCACCCCGGTGCGCAGGCCGTCGCGCACCACGAGCCGACGCTCCTGCGCGGCCGACGAGCCGAGCAGCCGGCGCAGCGCGACGTCGCGGGCCCGCGAGGCCGTCACCACGGCGTAGGCGTTGGTGAGCACGGTGGCGCTGACCACCACCGCGACGACCAGGAAGCCGGTGCCCAGGATGGCCAGGAGCTCGCGCGACGTGGCGCCGCTGAAGCCGTTCTCGCGGGAGAGCCGGCCGAGCATGACGATCGTGGTCAGCAGCACGGTGGCGTACGCCGTCACCAGCGCGACCACCACGAGGCTCGTGACCGAGCCGGGTCCGCGGCGCCTCACGACGCCCGCACCAGGTCGAGCATCGTGCGGGCGATGGCCTCGTCGTCGGCGTCGTCGAGCGCGTCGACCACGCGGCCGTCGCGCAGGAACAGGGCCCGGTCGGCGTGCGCGGCAGCGGTCGCGTCGTGGGTGACCATGACGACGGTGCACCCCGTGCCCCGGACGAGCTCGCCCAGCAGGCTCAGCACCGCGCGTCCGGTCGCCACGTCCAGGTTGCCGGTCGGCTCGTCGGCGAACACGACCGACGGCGTGCGCACCAGCGCCCGGGCGATCGCCACGCGCTGCTGCTGGCCGCCGGACAGCTCGTGCGGGAGCCGCTCGAGCAGCCCCTCCAGCCCGAGCCGGTCGGCGAGCGTCGCCTCCCACGCGCCGTCCGGACGCACCACCGGGCGCTCGAACGACAGCGGCAGGCGCAGGTTCTCGCGGACGGTCAGGTCGGGCACGAGGTTGAACGACTGGAAGACGAAGCCCATGCGGCGACGGCGCACCGTGGTGAGCTCCTCGTCGTCCATCGCGGTGAGGTCGTCGCCGTCGAGCAGCACGGTGCCGGCGGTCGGCCGGTCCAGGCCGGCCAGCAGGTGCATGAGGGTGGACTTGCCCGATCCGCTGGGGCCCATGACGGCGATGAACTCGCCGGGGTCGAGGGCCAGGTCGATGCCGTCGACGGCGTGGACGGTCTGCGGGCCGGACTGGTAGCTGCGGCGCAGGCCGCGGGCTTGCAGGACGGGTGTCGTGGTCATGACGCCGACGCTAGGGACGCGCGACCCCTCGCCGCCTCGGCCGCGGGTACCGACCTGCTCGTCCTGCGGTACCGACCTGCCCCTACGCCAGGAGGCCGTGCTCGTGGGCGAAGACGACCAGCTGCACCCGGTCGCGCAGGCCGAGCTTGGCCAGGACGCTGCTCACGTGGGTCTTCACCGTCGACTCGCTGAGGTGCTCGGCGGCGGCGATCTCGGCGTTGCTCAGGCCCCGGCCGGCGTGCACGAAGACCGTCCGCTCGCGGTCGGTGAGGCGCTCGTAGGCCGGCGGCACGGGGCGTGCCGGTGCGGGCCGGTCGAGCAGGGCGGTCAGGTCGCCGGGCGTCATCACCGCGTTGCCGGCGTGCACCGTGCGGATCGCCGCGCACAGGAACTCCGGCGTCGCGTCCTTGAGCAGGAACCCGCTGGCTCCCGCCCGGATGGCCGACGCGGCCGCGTCGTCGAGGTGGAACGTGGTCAGCACGACGACCCGCAGCGGCTGGGTGCGGGCCTGGACGCGCGTGGGGTCGAACAGCGCCCGCGTGGCCTCGACGCCGTCCATGACCGGCATGCGCAGGTCCATCAGCACGACGTCGGGGCGGGTCCGCTCGACCACCTCGAGCGCCTCACGGCCGTCGCCGGCCTGCCCGACGACGGCCATGTCGGGCTGGGCGTCGACGACGACGGCCACGCCCGCGCGGAACAGCGCCTGGTCGTCCACCAGGACGAGACGGATCGGGTCGCTCACGACGCCACCTCGGCGGGGACGAACGCCTCGGCCCGGTACTCGTCCGCCGACCGCTCCAGCGTCAGGGCGCCGCCGACCTCGGCCAGTCGCGCCCGCATGCCGACGGTGCCGTACCCCGGCACCGCGTCGACCGCGTCGGGGGCCACCGGGTTGCGCACCGTGACCCGCACGCCGGACTCGCCCCAGTGCTCGTCGAGCCGGACGGCGCCCGGCGTCCCGTGACGCACGGCGTTGGTCAGCATCTCCTGCACGACCCGGAACCGTACGTGCTCGGCCGACGGCGGCAGCGGGCGCGGGTCGCCGACCCGGTGACGGACGACCTCGCGGCCGGTCGCCTCGACCCGGCGCACGAGCGCGTCCAGGTCGCCCGCCCGTGGCTCGTCCAGGCGGGACAGCACCGCCCGCACCTCGGCGAGCGAGCCTCGGGCCGTCTCGGCGATGGTCTCGACGGTGCGGTCGACGGCGGTGCGGTCGTCCGGCGGCAGGAACCGGACGGAGTCGGCCTGCGCCACGATGACGGCCAGCGAGTGGCCCACGACGTCGTGCACCTCGCGCGCCAGCTCGGCGTGCGACTGCTCCAGCCCGGCGATCTCGCGCGCCGTCGCCGCGTCGCGCTCGGCCTGCTCGCGGCCCAGACGGCTGTCGCGGGCCTGGGCGGCGACGCGCACGAGCAGCCCGCTGACCCAGCCCAGCCCCAGCACCGCGAAGGCCGCGACCCCGACGGCGAGCGCCGACTCCGGCGAGCTGACCACGACGAAGTCCGCGGCGGTCCGGGCCTGCGTCCGCACGACCAGGTAGGTCACGGCGACGACCGGTCCGACGACGCAGGACGCGGCGGCCAGCACGACCCCGGCGCGCCGGGCGTAGGCCGCGCAGGCGTACACCACCGCCGCCGACCCGAGCTGGACGTAGCCCGGGTCGCTGAGCGTGGCCATCTGCACCAGTGCCGACGCCCACGCCACCGCGAGCGCGACCAGGGGCGCGACCCGGCGCAGCGCCACCGCCGGCGCCATGACGAGCAGGGCCGCCACGCCCCCGTTGCCCATGCCGTACTGCGGGCTGAGCAGCAGCCCGACACCCGTGAACACGACAGCCAGCGGCACGTCGACCCACAGGCGGTCGGGACGCTGCAGGGACGAGAGGCCGGGCATGGTCACACAGCCTAGGGTCGAGGCGTGACCTGCACCGGCTTCGACCTCGACATGACCCTCATCGACTCACGACCCGGCATCAAGGCGGTCTACGACGAGCTCGCGGCCCGTACCGGCACCTACATCGACTCCGACCTGGTCGTGTCCCGGCTGGGTCCCCCGGTGGAGGCCGAGCTGGCGAACTGGTTCCCCGCCGAGATCGTCCCGGCGATGGCCGACCGCTACCGCGCCCTCTACCCGGCGATCGCGGTCGACCGGGTCACGCTGCTGCCCGGCGCCCGCGAGGCGCTCGAGGCGGCGGCCGAGCGCGGCCACACCCTGCTCATCACGGCCAAGGCCCAGCGCAACGCGGTGCTGCACGTCCAGCACCTGCACCTGCCGGTCGACGCGGTGCACGGCGACGTCTGGCGGGGCGGCAAGGCGGACGTCCTGACGCAGGAGTCGGCCACCCTCTACGTCGGCGACCACGTGCACGACATGGAGGCCGCGCAGCTGGCCGGCGTCCCCGGCGTCGGCGTCACGACCGGACCCTGCACGGCCGACGAGCTGACCGCCGCCGGAGCGGCCCTGGTGCTCGGCTCCCTGGTCGAGCTCCCGGCCCGCCTGGCCGATTCCGACCCCGCCCTTGTCGCCGGCACGGTCTCGGGGGATACTGAAGTTACTAACCAGTAGCACGTTGGCCTCCTCGCCTCGTGCCGCTGGGATCCCGGCACCAGAGACACCCTGTGAGGAACCGGCCCATGAGCCACTACAAGAGCAACCTGCGCGACGTCGAGTTCAACCTCTTCGAGCTGTTCGACCGAGGCGCCGTCCTCGGCCAGGGCCCCTTCGACGAGGTCGACGCCGACACCGCGCGGAGCATCCTGGGCGAGATCGAGCGCCTCTCCCGCGAGGACCTCGCGACCTCCTTCGAGGACGCCGACCGCAACCCGCCGGTCTTCGACCCGGCGACGAGCTCGGCGGTCATGAACGAGGCCTTCGCCGCGTCCTACAAGAAGTGGATGGACGCCGAGTGGTGGCGCATGCAGATCCCCGAGGAGCTCGGCGGCCAGCGCGTCCCCAGCTCGCTCGTGTGGGGCTCGGCCGAGTTCGTCCTGGGCGCCAACCCGGCCATCTGGATGTACTCCGCGGGCGCCGGCTTCTCGCGCATCGTCTTCGAGAACGGCACCGAGCGCGACAAGAAGATCGCCGAGCACATGGTCGAGCGCCAGTGGGGCGCCACCATGGTGCTGACCGAGCCCGACGCGGGCTCCGACGTCGGCGCCGGCCGCACCAAGGCCACCCTGAACGAGGACGGCACCTGGAACATCCAGGGCGTCAAGCGCTTCATCACGTCGGCCGAGCACGACATGAGCGAGAACATCATGCACCTCGTCCTCGCGCGCCCGGTGGGCATCGAGGGCGTCGGCGGCCCGGGCACCAAGGGCCTGAGCCTGTTCCTCGTCCCCAAGCACCACTTCGACCTCGAGACCGGTGAGCTGACCGGCGAGCGCAACGGCGCCTACGTCACCAACGTCGAGAAGAAGATGGGCCTCAAGGTCTCCACGACCTGCGAGGTCACCTTCGGCGAGAAGGAGCCGGCCCGCGGCTGGCTGCTCGGCGAGGTGCACAACGGCATCGCGCAGATGTTCCAGGTCATCGAGAACGCCCGCATGATGGTGGGCGCCAAGGCCATCGCGACGCTGTCCACCGGCTACCTCAACGCGCTCGAGTACGCCAAGGAGCGCGTCCAGGGCGCCGACCTCACCCAGTCGGCCGACAAGACCGCCCCGCGCGTCACCATCACGCACCACCCCGACGTGCGCCGCTCGCTCATGACGCAGAAGGCCTACGCGGAGGGCATGCGCTCGCTCATGCTCTACACCGCCACCTTCCAGGACGAGATCATGGTCAAGAAGGCGGCCGGCGAGGACGCGGCCCTGGCCGAGTCGATGAACGACTTCCTGCTCCCGATCGTCAAGGGCTACGGCTCGGAGCGCTCCTGGACGCTGCTGGGCACCGAGTCCCTGCAGACGTTCGGCGGCTCGGGCTTCCTGCAGGAGTACCCGATCGAGCAGTACGTCCGCGACGCCAAGATCGACACCCTCTACGAGGGCACCACGGCGATCCAGGGCCAGGACCTGTTCTTCCGCAAGATCGTCAAGGACAAGGGCCGCGCGGTCGGCCACATGAACGAGCAGATCCAGTCGTTCATCGACAACGAGTCGGGCAACGGCCGGCTCAAGCTCGAGCGCGACCTGCTGGCCAAGGGCCTGGAGGACACGCAGGCGATCCTGGGTGCGGTCTTCAACGACCTCATGGCGTCCAACCCGGCCGACGAGAAGGGCGACGTCAAGAACCTCTACAAGGTCGGCCTGAACACCACCCGCCTGCTGTACGTCCTGGGCGACATGGTGACCTCGTGGCTGCTGCTGCGCGGCGCCGAGGTGGCGCTGGCCAAGCTCGACGGCGCCACGTCGGCCGCCGACAAGGCGTTCTACGAGGGCAAGGTCGCCGCGGCGCAGTTCTTCGCGCGCCAGGTGCTGCCGAAGATCACGGCCGAGCGCGCCATCGCCGAGGCCGTCGACCTCGACGTCATGGAGCTCGACGAGTCCGCGTTCTGACCCGTCCCGCCCGACGCGAAGCGGCCCCCGAGCACGACTCGGGGGCCGCTTCGTCGTCCCGGCGGGACCCGTGTGCGAGGGTGAGCCGGTGAGACCGACGAGCCCGCTGTGGTACCTGCTCGCGCTGCTCCTGGCCCTCGGTTCCTGGATGGCCGCGGCCGCCGTCGCCGCGGGCGACTGGGACCCGATGCGCGACGCCGAGGTCACCCGGGTGCGCGACCGGCTGCCCGACGACGCCGGGCCCGGCCGGGTCGCCGCGTACACCGACACCCTGCAGCCCGAGCGCGACCTGACCTGCGTCCTGGTCCACGGCTCGAAGGCCACCCGCACCGAGACCCCGCTGCACGACCCGGGCGTCGACCTCACGACCGAGCAGGACGGCATCACCTGGCACCTGGTCGCCGTGTCCGACCCGGGCACCGACCGCGACGGCACGGCCGTCCGCTGCCGCATGGGCGACGAGGTCGTCGACACCGCGGCGTACGCGTGGGCGGCGGTGCCCGACCCGAGCGCGGCCCGCACCGGCCAGGGCGTCGGGGCGCTCGGCACGGCCCTCGCGGTCGGGCTGGCCGGCTGGACGGCCTTCGGACGCCACCGGGTGCGTGCGTCCGCCCGGTAGCGTCGCGGCATGACCTGGACGACCGCCGACATCGGCGACCTGACCGGACGACGTGTGCTGCTCACCGGCGTGACCGGTGGCCTGGGCCACCACACCGCGCTCGAGCTGGCCCGCCACGGCGCCGACCTCGTGGTGACCGCCCGCGACGCGTCCAAGGCCGAGCGCACCGTCGCCGACATCCGGGCGGCGGTGCCCGGCGCGTCGATCGACACGGTCTCGCTCGACCTGGCCGACCTCGACGACGTCCGCCGCGCGGCCAAGGACGTGCTGGCGCGGCTCGACCGGGTCGACGTGCTGGTCGACAACGCCGGCATCATGATCCCGCCGTTCCGCACCACCGCCGACGGCTTCGAGCTGCAGATGGGCACCAACCACCTCGGCCACTTCGCCTGGGCGGCCCAGCTGTGGCCGCTGCTGCGCGCGAGCGGCGCCCGGGTGGTCACGGTCTCCTCGCTCGCCCACGCCCAGGCGCGCACGCTCGACCTGCGCGTCCTCACCCCGGAGGGCTCGCCGCGCCCCTACCGCCGCTGGCGGGCGTACGCCGAGTCGAAGCTGGCGAACCTGTCGTTCGCGCTCGAGCTCGACCGGCGCGTACGGGCGGCGGGGCTCGACGTGGTCAGCGTCGCGGCACACCCCGGCATCGCCAGCACCAACCTCACCCGCACCGGGCTGGGCATGGGCCGCTCGCGACTCGTGACCGACGCGGTGCACCAGGTCTCGCGGCTCGTGTCGCAGTCGGCCGAGGCGGGCTCGTGGCCGCTGCTGATGGCCGCGACCGACCCCGCGCTCACCGGCGGCGAGTACCTCGGACCGACCGGGCCGGGGCAGACCCGCGGACGTCCCGGCGTCGTCGGCTCGACCCGTCTGGCCCGCGACCCGGAGCTCGCGCAGCGGCTCTGGGAGGCGTCCGAGCGGGCCACCGGCGTGCGGTTCGACGTCGCCGCGGCCTGAGCCGGCGCGGGCCGCTCGACTCGCGTACCGCCGGAATGTGACATAACGTAGGCGAACGATGAGCCCAGTCATGACAGAGACCACGACCATCCGTCCGATCACCGACGCCGATCTCGGCACGATCGTCGAGCTCAACCAGGACGCCCTGGAGGGCGTCGGGCCGCTCGACCTCGACAGTGCGGCGGCCCTCGTCGACATGGCCCACCAGGCCCTCGTGATGGAGGACGACGGCGACATCGCCGGCTTCGTCATCACGCTGCCGACCGACGCGCCCTACGACTCCAGCCGCTACCGCTGGTTCGAGGACCGGCTCGAGGACTACGTCTACCTCGACCGCATCGTCGTGTCGGCCGACCACCGCCGCAAGGGCGTCGCCTCGAAGCTCTACGACGCGATCGAGGGCGACCTGCCCATCGCGCTGGAGGTCTACGACCACAACGAGGGGTCGCTGGCGTTCCACGACGGCCGCGGCTTCCGCAAGGTCGGCGAGCTGACCGAGGACGGCCCGACCAACATCATGATGGTGCGCCCCGCCGCCTGACCGGCACCGCGCACGCACGACGAAGGGACCCCGCACCAGCGGGGTCCCTTCGTCGTCGTGGGGCCTAGGCCGGGACGGCAGCGGCCAGGTCGGCGTCGACCAGCACCTCGGCCGCTCGCCGGGCCACCCGCGCCGTCTCGCCGCCGCCGGTGATGGCCGCGGTCGTCTGCGCCCCCTCGGCCAGCAGGGCCAGCTGCGCCGCCAGCTCACGGCTGCCGCCGATCTCGGCCACCTGGCCGGCGACGTGGTCGATGAAGTCGGCCTTCTGAGCGCGCACGAGCTCGGCGACCGCGGGCGACGTGCCGCCGACCTCGCCGAAGGCGTTGATGAACGCGCACCCGCGGAAGTCGTCCTGGCAGAACCAGCGCTCGAGGAAGTCGAAGACGGCGAGCAGCCGCTCGCGGGGCGTGCCCGCCCCGGCGGCCGCCTCGGCCACGCCCTCGTTCCACATGGCGCTGCGGCCGCGGAGCACCGCGACGACCAGGTCGTCCTTGGACGGGAACAGCGCGTAGATGCGCTTGAGCGACACGCCGGACGCCGCGCGCACCGCGTCCATGCCGACGCCGCGGATGCCGCGCGCGTAGAACAGCGCGTCCGCCGCCTCGACGACCCGACGGCGGGCCTCGTCGTCGTCCATTCATCTACCCCCTCTTGCGCTGAGAATGATCGTTCTCTATCGTAGCCGACATCGGGAGAACGATCGTTCTCCGCTCCGGATCGAGAGGACCCCACCCATGGCACTCATCACCGTCGGCCAGCAGAACAGCACCCCGGTCGAGCTCTCCTACACCGACGAGGGCGCCGGCCAGCCGGTCGTCCTGATCCACGGCTACCCGCTGGACGGATCCTCCTGGGAGCGCCAGACCCGCGAGCTGGTCGCCGCCGGGCACCGCGTCCTGACCTACGACCGCCGCGGCTTCGGCTCCTCGAGCAAGGTGGGCACGGGCTACGACTACGACACCTTCGCCGCCGACCTGGACGCGCTGCTGACCACCCTGGACCTGCGCGACGTCATCCTCGTCGGCTTCTCGATGGGCACCGGCGAGCTCGCCCGCTACGTGCGCAACCACGGCCACGACCGGGTTGCCGGCCTGGCCTTCCTGGCCTCGCTCGAGCCCTTCCTGCTGCAGACCGACGACAACGCCACCGGCGTGCCCGGCGAGGTGTTCGACGGCATCCGCGAGAACGCGCACGCGGACCGCTTCGCCTGGTTCACCAGCTTCTACCAGGACTTCTACAACCTCGACGAGACGCTCGGCAGCCGCATCAGCGAGGAGGCCGTGCGCGCGAGCTGGAACACCGCGACCCGCTCGGCCCCGATCGCCGCCTACGCGGTGGTCGACAGCTGGATCGAGGACTTCCGCCCCGACGTCGAGGCCGTCCGCGCGACCGGGCTGCCGGCGCTGATCCTGCACGGCACCGGCGACCGCATCCTGCCCATCGACTCGACCGGACGCCCGTTCCACGCGGCGCTGCCCGACGCGGAGTACGTCGAGGTCGAGGGTGCGCCGCACGGCCTGCTCTGGACCCACGCCGACGACGTGAACCGCGCGCTGCTCGGCTTCGTCGAGCGCGTCCGTCAGGGCTGAGCTAGCCCAGCCCGGTCATGTGCCGCTTCGCGTCCGGGTCCTGCGCCAGCAGCAGGGCCCGGGCGCGGCGCCGGTTGCGCCAGATCATCGTGATCCCCAGCGCCCACAGCACGTACTGGCACGACATCGCCCAGCGGAACGCCTCGGGCGTGTAGGCCGTGCTGGCCCCCGGCGTCCGCCAGTCGAGCACGACGCCGATGGCCACCACGAGCAGCAGGCTGGCCAGGAAGCCGCCCTGGTTGATGATCCCCGTTGCGGTCGAGAGCCGCTCGGAGGGGTTGGACGAGCGGCCGAGGTCGAAGCCGATCATGGACGCCGGGCCGCCGAGGCCGGCCATGACCACCAGCACGACCAGCAGCCACAGCGGCGCGTCGCCGGGCCAGGCGAGCACGAC
This sequence comes from Aeromicrobium massiliense JC14, assembly GCF_000312105.1. Classification (GTDB taxonomy): domain Bacteria; phylum Actinomycetota; class Actinomycetes; order Propionibacteriales; family Nocardioidaceae; genus Aeromicrobium; species Aeromicrobium massiliense. The sequence goes on along the minus strand of NZ_HE978636.1, from coordinate 840,547 downwards.
CGTCCAGGACGCCGCGATCGCGAAGGCGACGCCCATCGCGATCGTCGAGCGGTACCAGGGGTGCCGCGCCACGACGGAGCCGACGACCGGCCCGGCCGAGATCGTCGCCAGCACCATGACGGTCAGCAGCACACCCGCGGTCGTCTCGCTCAGGTGCTCGGCCCGCACCAGGAACGGGTAGCCCCACAGCATCGACAGCGCCGTGCCGCTGAACTGCGTGGTGAAGTGCACCCAGAAGCCGGTGCGGGTGCCGGGGTGGGCCCACGAGCCGGTGATCCCGTCGCGCACGACCGTCCACGACAGGCGCGGGCCGCGCAGCGTGCGCACCTCCGGGGTGTCGTGCAGGACGACCGCCGCGACCACCGTCATGACGATGCCGAGCACGGCGGCCACCCCGTACGCCGTCGACCAGCCCAGGTGCGACAGCGCCCAGGTCATCGGCAGTGCCGCGACCAGCGCGCCGGTCTGGCCCACGACGCCGGTCAGCTGGGTGATCACCGGGATGCGCCGCGGCGTGAACCACTCGTTGACCTGCCGCAGCACGGCCGTGAAGGTCATCGCGTCGCCCAGGCCGACGCAGACCCGGGCCACCAGGGCGGTCGGGTACGACTCGGCGAGCGCGAAGCCGCCCTGGGCCAGCGCCATGATCGCGGTGCCGGTGACCATGACCGACCGGGCGCCGAAGCGGTCGATGAGCAGCCCGACGGGGATCTGCATGCCGGCGTAGACGACCAGCTGGAGCATCGTGAACGTCGACAGCTGGGCGGCGGTGATGTCGAACCGCTCGGCGGCGGCCAGGCCGGCGACCGCCAGCGACGAGCGGTGGAAGACGGCCAGGAAGTAGACCGACAGGCCGACGGACCAGACGAGGTACGCCGTCGAGCTGTTCCTGGACGACGGTTGCCTCACCCGACCATCGTAGGAACCGGCGCGACGGCGCACCCCACCGGCTCAGTACGTGAGCGCGGCCCCCGGGTCGTGGAGCAGGCCCGCGACGTCGGCCAGCAGCCCGGCGCCCTGCTGCCCGTCGACCACGCGGTGGTCGAAGGTCAGCGCGAGCGTCATGACGTGCCGCGCGACGACGTCGTCGCCGACGACCCACGGCCGCTTCGTGATGCGGCCGGTCGCGAGGATGCCGGTCTGGCCCGGCGGCAGGATCGGCGTGCCGCCGTCGATGCCGAACACGCCGATGTTGGTGATCGAGAACGTCCCGCCCGACAGGTCGGCCGGCTGGGCCTTGCCCGAGCGGGCCAGCTCCACGACGTCGCCGATGGCGCCGGCCAGGCCGGGACCGTCGAGCCGCTCGGCGTCGCGCACGACCGGCACCAGCAGCCCGCGGTCGGTGGCCGCGGCGATGCCCAGGTGCACCCCCTCGTGCTGGACGATCTCGGCCCCGTCGGCCGTGTCGCGCCACGACGAGTTCAGGCCGGGGTGACGCCGCAGCGCCAGGGTGACCGCCTTGGCCACGAGCAGCAGCGGCGTGACCCGCACGCCGTCGTAGGCGCGGTCGCGGCGCAGCCGCTCGACCAGCTCGACGGTGGCGGTGACGTCGGTGTCGACCCAGGTGGTGACGTGCGGCGCGGTGAACGCCGAGTGCACCATCGCGTCGGCGGTGGCCTTGCGCACCCCGCGCACCGTGGTGGCCGTGCCCGCCGCCGGGGCGGACGCCTGCGGGCGGGCGGACGCCTCGACGTCCTCGCGGGTGACCACTTCGCCGTCGTGCGGCACGGTGGCCAGGTCGACGTCCAGGTCGCGCGCAAGCTTGCGCACCGGCGGCTTGGCCAGCACCTTCGGCGCCGGCTTCTGGGCCACCTTCTCGGTGTCGACCGAGGACACGTGGCGGGGCCGGCGGACGTTCGCGCCAGGCACCTTGGGTCCGTAGCCGACGAGCACGGGCTCGCGCTTGGGTGCGGCGGGCTCCTCGGCCTCCTCGGCGGGCTCCGCCTCGGATCGCTCCGCTTCGACCGGCGCCGCCTCGACCGGCTCCGGGACCGGGACCTCGGGCTCGGGCTCGGTCGCGGCCTCGTCGCCGAAGCGGACGATCGGGGTGCCGACCGGCACCGTCTCGCCCTCGGGGACGAGCAGCGCGCCGACCGTGCCCGCGAACGGGCTGGGCAGCTCGACGACGGACTTGGCCGTCTCGATGTCGACGATCGGCTGGTTGACCTCGACCACGTCACCGGGTTGCACGTGCCAGGTGACGATCTCGGCCTCGGTCAGGCCCTCGCCGACGTCGGGCAGGTTGAACACGTCCATGCAGGTCTCCTCAGAACGCCAGCGAGCGGTCGACGGCGTCCAGGACGCGGTCGAGGTCGGGCAGGAACTCGTCCTCGACCCGGCTGGGCGGGTAGGGCAGGTCGTAGCCGGTCACGCGCAGCACGGGGGCCTCGAGCGAGTAGAAGCACTCCTCCTGCACCCGGGCGGCGATCTCGGCGCCGAGGCCGAGGGTGCGCGCCGCCTCGTGGACGACGATGGCGCGGCCCGTGCGGCGCACCGACTCGTGCACGGGCGTCAGGTCGAGCGGCGAGAGCGTGCGCAGGTCGACGACCTCCAGCTCGCGCCCCTCGGCCTGCGCGGCCTCGGCAGCGTCCAGGCAGGTGCGCACCATGGGCCCGTAGGCCAGGAGCGTCGCGTCCGCGCCCTCGCGGACGACCCGCGAGGCGTGCAGCGGCAGGTCCTCGTCGCCGACCTCACCGTTCTCCCAGTAGCGCCGCTTCGGCTCCATGAACACGACCGGGTCGTCGCTGGCGATCGCCTGCTGGATCATCCAGTAGGCGTCGTGGGCGTTGGACGGCGAGACCACCTTGAGCCCGGCGGTGAGGATGAACTGTCCCTCGGGGCTCTCGGAGTGGTGCTCGACCGCACCGATGCCGCCGCCGAACGGGATGCGGATGACCATCGGCATCTTCACCAGGCCGCTGCTGCGGGCGTGCAGCTTGGCGACCTGGCTGACGATCTGGTCGTAGGCGGGGTAGACGAAGCCGTCGAACTGGATCTCCACGACCGGCCGGAAGCCGCGCATGGCCAGGCCGACCGCGGCGCCGACGATGCCGGACTCACCCAGCGGGGTGTCGATGACCCGCCCGTCGCCGAAGTCCTTCTGCAGGCCGTCGGTGACGCGGAAGACGCCGCCGAGCCGGCCGACGTCCTCGCCCATGACCAGCACGTGAGGGTCGGTGTCCATCGCGGCCCGCAGGCCGGCGTTGATCGCCTTGGCGATGCTGGTCTTCATCAGAGACCTCCCTCGAACGAGCTGCGGTAGGCGACGTAGGCCGCCTTCTGCTCGGCCAGCTCGGGCGTGCCCTCGGCGTGGACGCGGTCGAACATGTCGGCCAGGTCGGGCTCGGGCAGCGCCTTGCACGCCTCGCGCAGGTGCCGGCCGAGCGCCTCGGCCTCGGCGTCGAGGTCGGTGAAGAACGTGGCGTCGACGCCCTCGGCCTCCAGGTGGCGGCGCAGGCGGAGCAGCGGGTCGCGCTCCTTCCAGTGCTCGACCTCCTGCGGGTCGCGGTAGCGCGTGGGGTCGTCGGACGTGGTGTGCGGGCCGACCCGGTAGGTGACCGCCTCGACGAGGGTCGGGCCCTCGCCGTTGCGGGCCCGCTGCAGCGCGGCCGAGACGACCGCCTGGACGGCCAGCACGTCGTTGCCGTCGACCCGGACGCCGGGGAAGCCGAACCCCTGGGCGCGCTGCGCGAGCGGCACGTGGGTCTGGCGCTCCAGCGGCACCGAGATCGCGTACTGGTTGTTCTGGCACAGGAAGACGACCGGGGCGTGGAAGCTGGCCGCCCACACGAACGCCTCGTTCACGTCGCCCTGGCTGGTGGCGCCGTCGCCGAAGCAGGCCAGCACGGCGCTGTCGCGCTCGGCGTCAGCGTGGCCGACCTGGTCGTCCAGGCCAAGGCCCATCGCGTAGCCGACGGCGTGCAGCGCCTGCGCGCCGATGACGATCGAGTACAGCGCCATGCCGACCTCGGCGGGGTCCCAGCCGCCGAGCTCGGTGCCGCGGAACAGGCCGAGCAGCTTGACCGGGTCGATGCCGCGGGTCCAGGCCAGGCCGTGCTCGCGGTAGGTCGGGAAGACGAAGTCCTGGTTCTGCAGGGCGCGGCCGGCGCCGACCTGCGCGGCCTCCTGGCCCAGGCAGGGGGCCCACAGGCCGAGCTCACCGTGGCGCTGCAGGGCGTGGGCCTCGGTGTCGACGCGGCGGACGAGGAACAGGTCGCGGTACAGGCCGCACACGGTGGCGACGTCGCCGTCCCAGCGGTAGTCGGGGTGCTCGCGCCGGCGGCCGTCCGGGGCCAGGAGCTGTACCAGGTCGTGCTCGGCGAGCACGTCGGTGCGGGGTTGCGTGGGTACGGTCATGCGCTGGCCCTTCGTCGGACGGCCCGGGGTCACCGGTCCGCGTACTCAGGTGCGACGAGGCGAACGGGGGTGGTGCCGCCGGCGTCGCACAGGGCGTGACCCAGGTCACGTCCTGGCAGCACCGTAGCGGACGCTCGGGCCCGAGACCAGGCCGCGCGACCGCCCGAAACATGACGCCGTGTCATTTAACAGAACTGTTCGCTCGCGTGCCTGGACCCGAAGCGTGGCGTTCCTAGCGTCGTCCTGCCGCCAGTCCCCCCGGCGGCACGACCCCCTGAGGAGAACGCGTGTCCTACCTGAGACGACGAGGACGCCACGTCGCCGTGGCCCTCGCTGCCCTGCCCCTCGTGCTCGTCGCCGGCCCGGCCGTCGCCGCCCCCGGCGACGCCACGGTGGCCGAGGGCCCGAACTACGTGGTGAACCAGGTCGCCGGCGGCTACGAGGTCACGGTCGAGCTGGACGAGCCGCTGGAGGTGCGCGACGACGCGCCGACCCTGGTCGCGGACGGCGAGCCGATCGGGCTGGCCGTCGAGTCGGCCGACCGCCGCTCGCTGACCGTGTTCACCTCCGACCCCGCCGTCGTCCGCGCCGACGAGATCGAGGCCGGCTGGTCCGCGGAGTCCGGCGGGGCGGGGGCCCGCAAGGCGCTCACCGCGGTGCCGGATGCGGCGGCCGAGGCGCTCGACGTCGACCCGGCGTCGCTCGGCACCGTGCCGTTCGAGGAGGGTGAGTACGACTTCGGCCAGCTGAGCGTCCCGCTGGCCAACATCAGCGGCTACCGCGGCGAGATGCAGGGCAAGGTCTACGTCCCGACCACCGCCGGCGAGCACAAGACCGTGCTGCTGCTGCACGGCCGTCACTCGTGGTGCTACAACCCCACCACGAACGCGAGCGGCCAGGCCTGGCCCTGCGCGGCCGGCCAGGTGCCGATCCCCTCGTACGCCGGCTACGACGGCACCGCGCGCGCGCTGGCCAGCCACGGCTACTCGGTCATCTCGATCGCGGCCAACGGCATCAACGCGCGCGACAACACGTACGCCCCCGACCGCGGCGCCCAGGCCCGCGGCCAGCTGATCCTCGACACGCTGACGATGCTGCAGAAGGCCAACGCCGGCCAGCCCGTCTCGTTCGTCGACGCCAACCGCGGCGACCTCGAGGTCACCCTGGCCGACGCGCTCACCGGTGACGTCAGCGTCGCCGACCTGGTCGGCAAGTGGGACCTGGACGACATCGGTCTCATGGGCCACAGCCGCGGCGGCGAGGGCATCACCTCGGCCACCACGCTCAACCAGAGCCTGGAGAAGCCGTTCGGCATCAAGACGATCCTGCCGCTCGCGCCGGTCGACTTCGCCCGCATGACGGTGCCGGACGTGGCGATGAACGTCGTCCTGCCCTACTGCGACGGCGACGTCTCCAACCAGCAGGGCCAGCACATGCTCGACGACTCGCGCTACGCGTTCGGCGACGACGTGCTCCGCGCCGGTACCTGGGTCATGGGCGCCAACCACAACTTCTACAACACGGTCTGGACGCCGGGCCTGTTCCCGGCGGCCGTCTCGGACGACTGGAGCAACAGCACGGCGCGCCGCACCGACGCGATCTGCGGCACCGACCCGACGGTCGAGGCCACGTCGATCCGGCTCACCGCGCAGGAGCAGTACGACCAGGGCACGGCGTACATGGCCGGCTGGTTCCGCCTGACGCTGGGCGGCGAGAAGCAGTTCCTGCCGCTGTTCGACGGCTCGGGCGCCACGCCGGAGTCGCTCGGTCCGGTGGACGTCCGCACGGTGACCACCGCTCCGTCGTCGGCCCGCGCGACCGTCGCGTCGTTCGAGTCGGCGACCTCCTCGGTGCGTCAGTTCGGCACTGCGACCGCCGTCCCGTGCGCCAGCATGGGCGGCCGCACCATCCCGCAGGCCCTGCCCGCGTGCACGACGGCGACCATCGGCTCCGCGCAGGTGCCGCACTGGACGCCGGCCACCAACGGCGGCAACGTCCCGGCCACGCCGGTGACGCGCCTGACGTGGACGTCCGCCACGGGCGAGATCCGCACGACCGTCCCCAAGACCGCCCGTGACGCCTCGGCGTTCGAGCGGCTCTCGGTGAAGCTCGCCGCGGACGAGACGGTGACCACGGGCACCGACCTCACGCTGTCGGTCGTCGACGGCGAGGGCGCGATGTACTCGGCGCTCGTGTCGGCGCTCAACCCGCAGGCGCTGGTGCGCATGCCGACGTCGACCGGCTCCACGACGCTGAAGAAGATCGTCCTGCAGCAGGTGAACGTGCCGCTGGCGGACGTCGCGGCCGCGGGCGTCGACCTGACCGACGTGCGCGAGGTGCGCTTCACGGCGGCGACGGGCCTGGACGCCACGGCGTCCGGCGCGGCGTACCTGAGCGACCTGGCGTTCGAGCGCTCGTCGGTGGGCACGCCCACCGTGCGGACGCAGCCGACGCTGCACGTGTTCGCCCCGCAGGTCGACGAGGGCAACGGCCCGGGCACGACCGACGTGGCGATCCTGCGCCGCGGCGACGTGTCGGGCACGGCGTCCGGCTACGTCTCGATCCTCGGGTCGACGACGTCGCGCGCCGGTGCCGCCATGGAGAAGGTGACGTTCGCCCCCGGCGAGACGTGCAAGGTCGTCACCGGCTCGCTGCAGGGCGACAAGAACCCGAGCACCACCGCGGGCACCGCGGTCGTGGTCAGCGTCATCAACACCGCCGGCGCCGTCATGGCCGACAACGCGGTCACGTGGCAGACCGTCCGCGAGGACGACGGGCTCACGAACACCGTGACCCCGCTGCCGGAGTCGGGCGTGCCCGGCGACGCGTGCGCCGAGGCAGCCGCCTCGCGCACGGTGACGGAGCTGACCGCGGGCGACACCACGCCGGCCCCGGGCCAGACGACCTCGGTCGCGGCGTCCGGCTTCCGCGCCGGCGAGTCGGTGGCCGTCAGCCTGGGCAGCACGCTGCTCGGGCGCGTGGTCGCCGGTGCCGACGGCTCGGTCGCGACCGACGTCGTCGTCCCGGCCGACGCGAAGCTCGGCACGGGCCGCCTCACGGCGGTCGGCCAGGCCTTCGCCCGCACCGCCGCCGCGAGCGTGGACGTGCTGCACGAGACGACGACGACGCTGGCGATCTCGCCGGCGGCGCCGAAGATCGGGCAGCCGCTCACCCTGACCGCCACCGTCACCGGTGTCGACGTGGCCGGCCAGGTGGAGTTCACCGACGGCACGACCGTGCTGGGCACCGCCCCGGTGACCGGTGGCACGGCGACGCTCGCGCTGAAGGGTCTCAAGGCCGGCTCGCACAGCCTCGGTGCGCGATTCGTCCGCACCGCCACGGCGCAGTCCTCGGCCGCGGCTCCGGTCGCGCTGACGCTGAACCGTGACGGCTCGTCCACCACCCTGCGGCTCAGCCGGTCGGCGTCCGTGTTCGGCACCGCGGTGTCCGGCACGGTCACGGTCTCCGGCGCCAAGGCCGGGACGGTCACCGTCACGGCCGGACGCGCGAAGGTGACCGCTCCGGTGAGCACCTCGGGCACGGCGCGGTTCACGCTGCCGCGCACGCTCGCCGTGGGCTCGTACAAGGTCACCGTCCGCTACTCGGGCAGCGACACGACCGAGCCGAGCAGCGTGACGTCCGCGCTGAAGGTGACCCGGAAGGCCACCAGCGCGGCCGTCTCGGCGTCCTCGCGGGTCAAGCGGGGCCGGTCGTTCACGGTGACCGCGCGCGTCGGCGGCGCGGCGGCCGGTGTGAGCCCCACCGGCACGGTGAAGGTCTACGTCAAGGCCCCCGGGGCGCGCTCGTACAAGGTCGTCAAGACCCTGCGCGTGGGCAGCACCGGCAAGGTCACGACCAAGGTGAAGGCGTCCAAGCGGGGCAAGGCCTCGGTCAAGGTCGTCTACTCCGGCGACACGCGCTACGGCGCGAGCACGTCGAGGGTCACGCGGGTCACCGTCCGCTGACCTGAGCAGGACGCGAGGGGGAGGGACCGCCCGGTCCCTCCCCCTCGTGCGTGCCGGCGCGGTCTCAGCGCTCGCGCCAGGCCTTCGCCAGGCCGAGGAAGTGGTCGTCGGCCTCGGGCAGGCCCACGCTGACCCGCACGCCGTCGCCGGCGAACGGCCGGACGCTGACCGGCGCGACCGCCTCGGCGAAGTCCAGGGCGTCGTCACCGAGCGGCAGCCAGACGAAGTTGCCCTGCGCCTCCGGCACCTCGAAGCCGGCCTCGAGCAGCGCGTCGCGCAGGCGGGTGCGCTCGGCGACCACCGCGTCGACGCGCGCGGCCAGCTCGTCGGCCGCGTCCAGCGAGGCGATCGCGGCGGCCTGGGCCACCCCGGACACGCTGAACGGCGCGACCACCTTGCGGATCTCCTGGGCCACGAGCGGGTGCGCCACGGCGTAGCCGACCCGCAGGCCGGCCAGGCCGTACGCCTTGGAGAACGTCCGCAGGACGACGACGTTCGGGCGCCCCTCGAGCACGTCCAGGCCGCGCGCGGCCGCGGGGTCGCGCACGAACTCGACGTACGCCTCGTCGACGACGACGAGCACCTGCGGCGGCAGCGCGTCCACGAACCGCACCAGCGCGTCGTGCTCGACGACCGGCCCGGTCGGGTTGTTGGGCGTGCAGACCATGACGACCTTCGTGCGGTCGGTCACCGCCGCGGCCATGGCGTCCAGGTCGTGCCGGCCGTCCGCGGTGAGCGGGACGCCGACCGAGCGCGCGCCGGCCAGGCCGACGGCGATCGGGTAGGCCTCGAACGAGCGCCACGCGTAGACGACCTCGTCGCCGGGCGAGCAGTACGCGCTCAGCAGCGAGTACAGGACGGCGACCGAGCCGGTGCTCGCCGCGAACGACTCCGCCGGCTGCCCGAGCGCCTGCGACAGCCGCTCGACCAGGGCCGTGTTGCCGGCGTCCGGGTAGCGGTTGATGCGGCCCAGCTCGCCGGCGAGACGCTCCAGGACGCTCGGCAGCGGCGGGTACGGCAGCTCGTTGCTGGACAGCTTGTGCGCCTCGTCGAGCGCGACACGGCCGGGCTTGTAGACGGGCATCGAGGCGAGGACGTCTCGCGAGGTCGGCGTGGCCATGGGGGCAGGGTAGTGGGCTGGCATGATCGGCCCGTGACCGCCGCCACCGCCCGCCGGGGCTACGTGCTCGTGCTCGCCGGTGCCGTGCTCTTCGGCCTCAACGGCGGCATCTCCCGCATCGCGATGCGCGGGGGCATCGACCCGCTGCCGTTCACGTCCGCGCGCATCACCGGTGCCGCGATCGTCCTGGCCCTGCTGGCGGCGCTGTGGCGGCCGGCGGTGCTGCGCCCGCCGCGTGGACGCTCGTTGCTGCTCATCGCCGGGCTCGGCCTGGTCGGCGTGGCCGCGCTGCAGCTCACCTACAACGTCGCGATCAACCGGCTCCCGCTCGGCGTGGCCTTGCTGCTGGAGTACCTCGCCCCCGTGCTCGTCGTGCTGTGGGTGCGGGTCGTGCGGCGCGAGGACGTCCACCGCCGCATGTGGGGCGCGGTGGCCTGCGCGGTCGGCGGCCTGGCCCTGGTCGCGCAGGTGTGGGGCGACCTGCGGCTGGACGGCCTCGGCGTCATCATGGGCCTGCTCGCGGCGGTCAGCTTCGCCACCTACTTCCTGCTCGGCGAGCACAACGTCGGTACCCAGGACCCGCTGCACGTCATCCTCTGGTCGTTCGTCATGGCCGCGGTGCTGATGAACCTGGTCAGCCCGAGCTGGCGCCTGGGCGACCTGACCCGCGACGTGTCCGCCCTCGAGCGGCTCGACCACCTCAGCGTCCCGCTCTGGCTGCCGCTCGTGTGGGTGATCGTGCTGGGCACCGTCACCCCGTTCTTCCTGCAGCTCGTCGCCCTGCAGCACCTGCCCGCGACGCAGGTGACCATGGTCGCCACGCTCGAGCCGGTGCTCGCCGTGCTGCTCGGGTGGGCCTGGTTCGCCGAGTCGCTGAGCGGCGTGCAGCTCGTCGGCGTCGGCGTCGTCATGGCCGGCATCGTGCTGGCGCAGTCGGCGCGCCGATCTGCGCCCGCCGATCTGCCCACGCCACAATGAGGCCATGCCTGCTCTGCTCGTGACCTGGATCTCCAGCGCCGTCTCGCTCGCCGTCGCAGCCTGGCTCCTCGGCGACCACATGAACATCGCCGAGGGCGGCGCCGAGTCGTCGACGCTGTGGCTGACGCTGGCCGTCGTGTCCGCGGTGTTCGCGCTGATCAACGTCTACGTCAAGCCCGTGCTGAACGTGCTGTCGCTGCCGTTCATCATCCTCACGCTGGGCCTGGCGCTGCTGATCATCAACGCGCTGCTGCTCCTGCTGACCGAGTGGATCGCCGGCCAGCTCGACCTCAGCTTCTCCGTCGACGGCTTCGGTTGGGCCATCCTCGCGTCGATCGTCATCTCGATCGTGAACGCGGTCGTCAGCGCGATCATCGACTGACGTGACCGCGCTCCCGCCCCCGGAGCAGGACGGCCGCTACCGCCTGGCCGTCGTCTGCCTGGGCAACATCTGCCGGTCGCCGATGGCCCACGTCGTCCTTGAGCACCGGCTCGAGGAGGCGGGGCTGGCCGACCGGGTGACCGTCACCTCGTCCGGCACGGGCGGGTGGCACACCGGCCAGCCGATGGACGAGCGCGCGGCCGCGACGCTCAGCGCCCACGGCTACGACCCCAGCAAGCACCTCGCCCGGCAGTTCAGCACCGACTGGTACGCCGAGAACGACCTGCTGCTGGCGATGGACCAGACCAACCGCGCCGACATGCACGACCTCACGCCCACCGTGGACGCCGCGGGACGGCTCATGATGTTCCGCGCCTTCGACCCCGAGGCCGCCGACGAGGACGCCGAGGTGCCCGACCCGTACTTCGGCGACGGCGAGGGCTTCGAGGTCGTGCTGGCCATGGTCGAGCGCACGGCGGACGTGCTGGTGGACCGGGTGCGCGCGACGCTGGGGGCATGACCGCCCCCGAGCCCAGCAGCGTCCGCACCGACGCGTGGGTGTGGTCGGTGCGGCTGTTCGCGAGCCGGTCGGCCGCCACCACCGCCTGCAAGGGCGGGCACGTGCACGTCAACGGCAAGCGGGCCAAGCCGTCCCAGCCCGTGCACGTCGGCGACCGCGTCACCGCCACCACGCCCGGCGGGGAGCGCGTCGTCGTGGTGCAACGGCTGCTCACGAAGCGGGTCGGCGCCGCCGTGGCGGCCGAGTGCTACACCGACCACTCCCCGCCCCCGCCGCCGCGCGAGGAGCGGCTGGCCATGCCCCGCCGCGACCGGGGCGCCGGACGTCCGACCAAGCGCGAGCGGCGCCAGATCGACCGCCTGCGCGGCAGCTGACCGAGCAGCACGGGGCCGGCACCGCTTCGACCGCGCCGCTGGAGCCGGGCGGGTAGCGTCGTCCCCATGGCACGACACGCGGCGACCGCGGCGAGGGCGGAGTCGCTCCTCGGCCAGCCCGTCGTGTCCACGTCCCCCGTGGCCGGCGGCAGCATCTGCACCACCACCCGGCTGCGGCTGACCAGCGGACGCAGCGTCGTGCTCAAGACCCGGCCGCACCCGCCCGCGGGCTTCTTCGCCGCCGAGGCGCACGGCCTGCGCTGGCTGCGCGAGGCCGGCGGCGCGCCCGTCCCCGAGGTGCTCGCCGTCACCGACGACTGCCTCGTCCTGGACTGGGTCGAGCCGGCCCGGCCCAGCGTCGAGGCCGCCGAGGCCTTCGGCCGCGTCCTGGCCGTCACCCACCGCGCCGGCGCCGACGTCTTCGGCGCCGAGCGCGACGGATACGTCGGCCTCGCGCCCCTGCCCAACCGCCCGCTCGCGACGTGGGCGGAGTTCTACGCCGCCCGGCGCGTGCAGCCCTACCTGCGCCTGGCCGTCGACCGGGCCGCCGTCACGCCCGAGGAGGCGGCCCACGTCCAGGCCGCCCTCGACCGGATCGACGACCTGGCCGGCCCGGCCGAGCCGCCCGCCCGGCTGCACGGCGACCTGTGGGCGGGCAACGTCGTGTGGAGCACCGACACCGCCTGGCTGATCGACCCGGCCGCGCACGGCGGCCACCGCGAGACCGACCTGGCGATGCTCGCGCTGTTCGGGGTGCCGAACCTGCCGCACGTCCTGGCGGCCTACGACGAGGCGTTCCCGCTCGCCGACGGATGGCAGCGACGGGTCGGCCTGCACCAGCTGCACCCGCTGCTCGTGCACGCCGTGCTGTTCGGCGGCTCCTACGGCGCCCGGGCCGCCGCGGCCGCCCGCGCGCTGCTGGGCCGGTGACGCGTGGACGCTCAGTCTCGTCTCAGACCGGCCCGGCACACTGGGGCCATGCGCATCCTCGTGGTGGACGACGACCGCGCCGTGCGTGACTCGCTGCGGCGCTCTCTGGAGTTCAACGGCTACTCCGTCGAGACCGCGTCCGACGGCGCCGAGGCCCTCGCCCGCGTCTCCCAGGTCGACCCCGACGCCATCGTCATGGACGTGATGATGCCCCGGCTGGACGGCCTGGAGACCACCCGCGCGCTGCGCGGCGCCGGCAACGACGTGCCCATCCTCGTGCTCACCGCGCGCGACGCCGTCGACGACCGCGTCGACGGCCTGGACGCCGGCGCCGACGACTACCTGGCCAAGCCGTTCGCGCTCGAGGAGCTGCTGGCCCGGGTCCGCGCGCTGCTGCGCCGGGCCGCGAGCGCCGCCGCGTCCGAGCCCGACGAGGCCCCGCTCGTGTTCGCCGACCTGCGCATGGACCCGGTCACCCGCGAGGTCTTCCGCGGCGACCGCGAGATCGTCCTGACCCGCACCGAGCACGACCTGCTGGAGCTGTTCCTGCGCCGTCCGCGGCGGGTGCTGGAGCGCAGCTTCATCCTCGAGGAAGTGTGGGGCTTCGACTTCCCCACCACCGCCAACTCGCTCGAGGTCTACGTCGGCTACGTCCGGCGCAAGCTCGAGGCCGAGGGCGAGCCCCGGCTGCTGCACACCGTCCGCGGCGTCGGGTACGTGCTGCGCGAGCCGCCGGGCGCGCCGTGACCAACCCGGTCCACCGCGCGCTGAGCGCCGTCACCAGCCGGCTCTCGCTGGCCACGCGCATCCTCGTGCTCACCGCGGCCACCGTGGGCTTCGTGCTGGCCACGATCAACGCGTCGGTCTACTTCGTGCTGCGCGACGAGCTCGTGCACTCCCTGGACGACGCGCTGCTGCAGCGCGCCGAGAACGCCGTCGAGAACCACACGACCGAGGACATCATCCGCGGCTACCAGCCCGAGGCGCTCTCGCTGGGCGGCGTGCAGGTCGGCGTCATCTACGGCGGGACGCTGTTCAAGACCGAGGCGCTCGACGACCTCGCCGCGATGCAGTACGTCTCCAGCGTGGAGCGTGAGGTGGCGCTGGGTCGCAGCGAGCACTCCACCCGCACGGCCCGCATCAACGGCACCCACTACCGGGTCGTCGCGGTGAACGCCGGCTCCGGCAAGGCGCTGGTGCTCGCCCAGTCGGCCGAGTCGATCTACCAGAGCCTGCGCCGGATGAACATCATCCTGTGGGCGACCAGCGGCGCCGGCATCCTCGTCGCCGCACTCGCCGGCTGGCTCGTCGCCTCCACCGGTCTGCGGCCGGTGCGCCGGCTGACGTCCGCCACCGAGCGGGTCGCCCGCACCCAGCAGCTGACCCCGGTCGAGGTCCACGGCCACGACGAGCTCGCCCGCCTGGGCTCGTCGTTCAACGCGATGCTCGCCGCGCTCGACGCGTCCCAGCAGCGCCAGCGCCAGCTGGTCGCGGACGCCGGCCACGAGCTGCGCACCCCGCTCACCAGCCTGCGCACCAACATCGAGCTCATGGAGCAGGCCTTCGCCAGCGACCGTCCGCTCTCGCCCGAGCAGCGTCGCGAGGTCATGGACGACGTCCACGGCCAGCTGGCCGAGCTGACCACCCTGGTCGGTGACCTGGTCGAGCTGGCGCGCGACGAGCCGCTGCGCCGCAGCCCCGAGGCCGCCGACTTCGCCACCGTCGTCGAGGCGGCGGTCGACCGGGTCCGCCGCCGCGCGCCCGGGCTGACCTTCGACGTCCGGCTGCAGCCGTGGATGTTCTTCGGCGAGCCGTTCATCCTCGAGCGGGCCGTCATCAACCTGCTCGACAACGCCGCCAAGTGGAGCCCGGAGGGCGGCACCGTGACCGTCCGGCTCGCCGACGGCCGGCTCACCGTCACCGACGAGGGTCCGGGCATCCCGCCGCAGGACCTGCCGCACGTCTTCGAGCGCTTCTACCGCTCCAGCGAGGCGCGGACGCAGCCCGGCTCCGGCCTGGGCCTGTCGATCGTCGCCCAGGCGGTGGCCCGCCACGGTGGCTCGGTCACCGCCGACTCGAGCCCGGGACGCGGCGCCGTGCTGACCGTGCGGCTGCCCGGATGGTCGCCCGGACCCGACGCGCCGATTTCTTGAGCGACGTACAGACTGGACACAGTCTTCTCTCAGCGAGGCAGGAGAATCTCGGAGCATGAGCGAACCGCAGGATCCTTACGCCGGCCGTCCGTACGTCCCCCCGGGACAGCGCGACGAGGAGCCGACGACGCGCCTGGACGCCGGCTCCGACGCCGCGACGCCCTCCGACACGACCCGCTTCGAACGACCCGGGCCCGATGCCCCCGCGCAGCACGACGTGACCGCGGAGCAGCCCACGTCCCCGGTGGCGGGCGAGCAGCCCACCGCGCAGCAGCCGACCACGCCGCAGCCCGCGGCACCCGCCGACTGGAGCACCCCGGCGGCCGCCGCCGCGCCCGCCGGCCCGCCGGCCGGCGACGACGCGTGGACCCACCGGTACAGCGACCACACCGCGCAGCAGCCCGCCCCGGCCGCCGCCGGTGCCGCGTCCGAGCCGCATGGCAAGCGCCGTCGCGGCGGCCTGCTGGTCGCCGGTCTCGTCGGCGCCGCGCTCATCGGCACCGCGGCCGGCTTCGGCGGCGCCGCGCTGTACTCGGCGAACGACGACGCCTCCAGCAGCAGCCCGACGGTCAGCTCGCTGTCGCAGGACTCCGAGGCGTCCGACCTGCCGGCCGGCACGGTCGAGAAGGTCGCCGCGGCGGTCATGCCGTCGGTCGTCCAGATCAACGTCGGCGGCGGCGACGCCTCCGGCACGGGCACCGGCGTCATCCTCAGCAACGACGGCGAGATCCTGACCAACAACCACGTGGTCGAGTCCGCGGCCGACGGTGGCAGCATCACCGTCTCGTTCAACGACGGCTCGCTGGCCAAGGCCGAGATCATGGGCCGCGACCCGAAGACCGACCTGGCCGTCATCAAGGCCGAGGGCAAGACCGACCTGACCCCGGCCACGCTGGGCAGCTCGTCCGCCCTGCGCGTCGGTCAGGGCGTCGTCGCCATCGGCTCGCCGTACGGCCTGGAGTCCACCGTCACCACCGGCATCGTCTCGGCGCTCAACCGCCCCGTGACGTCGGCCGACGCGAGCGGCTCCAACAGCACCGTCTTCCCGGCGGTGCAGACCGACGCGGCGATCAACCCGGGCAACTCCGGTGGCCCGCTCGTCGACCTCGACGGTCGCGTCATCGCGATCAACTCGGCCATCCGCACGAGCTCGGGCGGCGAGTCCGGCTCGATCGGCCTGGGCTTCGCGATCCCGATCGACCTGGCCAAGAACGTCGCGGCGCAGCTCGTCGAGGGCAAGACCGTCGAGCACGCCCGGATCGGCGTCACGGTCACGGCTGCGGTCGAGTCCGACGGCATCACCACGGTCGGCGCCCAGGTGCGCGAGGTGACGAAGGGCAGCGCCGGCGACGAGGCCGGCCTCGAGGTCGGCGACGTCATCACGGCCGTCGGCGGCAACGCGGTCGCCAGCTCCGACGCGCTGGTCGCGGCGATCCGCGGCTACCAGCCCGGCGACGAGGTCAAGGTCACGTACGTCCGCGACGGCAAGACCGAGACGACGACGGTCACGCTGGACTCCGACGGCGGCGACCTGTCCAGCTGATCGCTCCAGCACGACGAAGGGCCGACGACCTCGTGGTCGTCGGCCCTTCGTCGTCGGCGAGGGCGGTCAGCGATGTGGGGTACCGTGCGACCTGAGCCCGCCCAAGGCGCACCTACCCGGTAAGGGTGCGTCCAGCCCGCTGCAGGTGAGGGTGGCTGCCCGTTCGAGCCGGGCCGGGTCCGGGAGCCTCACTCCTCAGCGGGAGGTGTCGGAGTCTCCGCCTGCCAGACCCGGACGCGTGCCCCGAGGATCAGGCGTCGTCGAGGACGCGGCGCTGCGTGCTGCCGTCGGCCTCGCGGACGACGTGCGGGACGCCGCGCCAGCGAGCCTCGTCGCGTCCGGCGGCGACCGCCTCGTCGCGCGTGGTGTGGGTGCCCAGGAACCCGCCGTCCGAGGCGATCAGCCGGTTGTGCCACAGGCCGTGGCGCGGGTACGTCTCGACCTCGTCGGAGGGAGTCGGAACGGCGTCGTGCACGTCATCCACGGTAAGCGCCGCACGGTGGCGCGGACCAGCCGGGTCAGGCCTGCAGGGCGCGCGGACCGTCGGGCAGCGCCCGGGCCGCGGCGGTCGCCGACGCGGCCGTGATGCGAGCGACGTCCAGCACCGAGCCGAAGACGCTGATGATCTCCTCGTCCAGGTCGGCCAGGTAGCTGCTGGCCCGCGCGGAGCCCACCGTGCCGTCGAGCACGGGCTCCAGGCGCACCAGCTCGTCGCCGACCAGGCCGGAACCGACGACCTCGTGGCGGCGGTAGGTGGCGGCGAACACGGCGGCGTTGTCCGGGGACAGCCAGACGCTGAAGCGGACGTGCGGGTTCTCCATCTCGGCCTGGTCGATCACCAGGTCGACCATCTCCCTCAGCGGTCTGCTGCGCATCTCCACCTCTTCCTCAGGTCGAGGCTCAACCTAGGGGCGGTGGAACGCGCCACCGGTGACGCATCGCCGCATGTGAACACGTGAATTTCCGCCGGGTTGGCGGGATGTCGCGCACGTCTGGCCGGTGCGAGCCTCGTCCCTGTCGGTGGCCGGGCCTAGCGTGAGGTCGTGCGACGCGACCTCTCCGTGCCGGCCCTGGCCGTCACCGTCCTGCTGTGGGCCTCGGCCTTCGTGGCCATCCGTGCCCTCGGCGACGCCTTCTCCCCCGGCTCGCTGACCTTGGGCCGGGTGCTCGTGGGCGCGCTCGTCCTCACGCTGATCGCCCGTCCCACCCGCGCGACGATGCCCACCGGACGCCCGCTGCTGCTGGTGGTGATCTACGGCGTCGTGTGGTTCGGCATCTACAACATCGCGCTCAACGCCGGCGAGCAGCACCTCGACGCCGGCACCGCCGCGCTGGTGGTGAACGTGGCCCCCGCCCTGGTCGCCCTGTTCGCCGGGTTCGTGCTCGGCGAGGGCTTCCCCAAGCCGCTGCTGGTCGGCATCGCGGTCGCGTTCTCCGGCGTGGCGCTCATCGCCCTGGGCACGCGCGACCCCGACGCCGTCGAGACCGCGAGCACGACCGGCGTCGTGCTGTGCCTCGTCGCGGCGGTCACCTACGCGATCGGCACGCTCACCCAGAAGCCCGCGCTGGCCCACGTCAAGCCGGTCATGTCGGTCTGGCTGGGCTGCGTCGTCGGCGCGATCGTCTGCCTGCCGTTCGCGCCCCACCTGTTCCGCGAGCTCGGCGACGCGACGACGTCCGACGTGCTGTGGCTGGTCTACCTGGGCGTGTTCCCCACCGCGATCGGGTTCAGCACCTGGTCGTACGCGCTGGCCCGCATCACCAGCGGCCAGGCGGCCTCGACCACCTACCTCGTCCCGGTCGTCGCCACGGGCATCGCCTGGGCGATCCTCGACGAGACCCCGGCCGCGCTCGCCCTCGTCGGCGGCGTGCTGAGCCTCGCCGGCGTCGCGATCACGCGCATCCGTCCGCACCGCAAGGTCGTCGCCGAGGCCTAGGCCGGCTCGTAGCCCAGCAGCCAGGGCACGCCGAACCGGTCCACGACCTGCCCGTCCGATGCGCCCCACGGACGCTGCTGCAGGTCGCTGACGACCTGTCCCCCGTCGCTCAGGGCGACGAACCACGCGTGCGCCGTCCCAGCAGGGGCGGCGCCGAGCAGCGACAGCATGAGTCCTCGAGCGGCGAACGCAGGATCGTCCCCGGCGACGTCGGCGGCGAACAGCTCCACCGGGCCGTCCGCCAGGTACCCGTGGGCGACCGCCTCGGCCGGGCCGTCGTCGCGGCCGAACTCGGCGTACGTGTGCAGCTGCACGCGGCCACCGAACGTCTCGGCGTAGAACGTCAGCGCCTCCCGAGCGGTGCCGGGCAGGAGCAGGTACGGCGCTGGGGCGGTCATGGCGCGACGGTACCGACGCGCCGGGTCCGTCGGCCCCCTACTTCTCGGGGGCCAGGAGCTGGAGCACGAGGTCGCGCAGGATCCGGAAGCCGTTCTGGGTCAGCACCGACTCGGCGTGGAACTGGATGCCGCGGTAGTGCGGGCCCGCCACCAGGTGCACGTCGCCGCTGGCCTCCTCGCGCTCGACCGTGACGCCGTCGGGCAGACCGCTCTCGGGCACCCGGGCCACGAACGTGTTGTAGAACCCGACGGTCTCGTCGCGGCCCAGCACCGGCAGCCGGCTCTGCGTTCCCTGGAAGACGATGTCCTTGAACGCGAGGTCCAGGCCGACCTTCCGGCTCAGCACCTGATGGCCCAGGCAGACGGCGAGGAACGGCCGCTCGGCCTCGAGCAGGGCGTCCGCCGCGCGACCGATCGTCGCGATCTTCGCGTCGTCGCCGTCGCGCGGGTCACCGGGTCCGGGCCCGAGCACCACCAGGTCGTAGCCGTCCAGCGCGCCGTCGGTGTACTCGTCGTGCCGGACGACGTCCGTGGTCATGCCGAGCACGCCGAAGACGTGGCGCAGCATGTTGACGAAGTCGTCCTCGCCGTCGAGCACGACGACGCGCTTGCCGGCCAGCTCGGGCCGCGGGGCCGCGCCCGACTGGTCGCTCAGCCAGAACTGGCTCAGCCGCTGGTTGCGCGAGCCGAGCGCGATGAGCACCTCGTCGTCGCGGGTGAAGTCGTCGTGGCCGGGCACCGCCTCGGGCGCCTGCTCGACCAGGCCGAACGCGCTGAGCACGCCGGACGCCTTCGCCCAGGTCTCCTTCGTCTCGTACATCGCGTCGGAGTCGCGCACGAGCGTCGCGCCGGCGGTGACGACGACGTTGCCCTCCAGGTCGACGTCCGCGGTGCGGATGAGGATGGGCGCGTCGGCGACCTGCGCGCCGTTCGCGTCGCGGCCCACCAGTGCGGCCACGCCGGCGTAGTAGCCGCGGCCCTGCGGCTCGTACTGCTTGATCAGGCGGCAGGCGTTCTCGACCGGGCTGCCGGTGACCGTGGCGGCGAACATCGACTGGCGCAGCACGTCGCGCACGTCCATGCGGGTGCGTCCGGCGAGCAGGTACTCGGTGTGGACGAGGTGGGTCATGGGCTTGAGGAACGGGCCGAGCACCATGCCGCCCTCGTGGCAGATGTCACACATCTGCTTGAGCTCCTCGTCCACCACCATGAACAGCTCGTAGATCTCCTTCTCGTCGCGCAGGAACTCCAGCAGCGCGGCCTTGCGCTCGGCCTGGGTCTCCAGGCCGCGCAGGCGGAAGGTGCCGCTGATCGGGTTCATCCGCACCTGGCCGGCGTCGACGCTGACGTGCCGCTCGGGGCTCGCGCCGATCAGGTAGCGGTCGCCGGTGAAGACGCAGAACGTCCAGAAGGCACCGCGCTCGCGCTCGAGCAGACGGCGCAGCACGGTGAGCGCGCGGCCGTGGCCCCAGTCGGCGACCTGCGCCCGGTAGCGGCGTCCGACCACGAGGTTGGCGCCCTCGCCGCGGCCGATCTCGTCGTCGATGATCGCCTGGACGATGCCGGCGTACTCCTCGTCGGACGTCTCGAAGCCGCCGCGGTCGGCCAGCTCGATCTCGGTGTCGGGCAGCAGCGCCAGCAGCTCGTCCAGCGGCACCTCGCGCAGCAGGTCGGCGGCGATGGACGTCAGCGGGGTGCCGTCGTCGTGCGCCTCGAAGCCGCGCTCGCGCACCTGCTGGAACGGCACGAGCACGAGCTGCTCCCAGCCCTGGCCGGGCCCGGTGCCCAGCGGGACGTCGGCGAGCCGCTCGAGGTCGGTGCGGGGGCCGCCGACGAGCGTGACGGTGTCGCTGGCGCGCGTGCGCACGATCGCCCAGGCGGGCTGGGCGAGCAGGTCGTCGAGGTGCGTCATGTGGTTCTCCTGGCTCGGCGGCCCGGGAAGAGAAAAGCCCAGAGCCGGCCGTGAGGCGGTCTGGGCAGAAGTCGACAGGCCACCTACGGGTGGCGCCACCAGGTCAGGGGCCGGGCTGTCATGGGTCGAAGCGTACCGCAGCGCGAGCCGTCCCCACCGGGTGTCTTACGCTCGCCGCCATGATCGACATCGACCTGGTGCGGCGCGACCTCACCCAGCTCGTCAGCCTGGCGAGCGTCGGGGGCAGCGAGTCTGAGGTGCTGGCGCAGCGCTGGTGCGCGGCGACTCTGGCTGGGCTCGGGCTGGACGTCGACCTGTGGCAGCTCGACGTCGACGCCCTGCGCGCCGACCCGGATCACCCGGGCGAGGAGGTCGAGCGCGCCGAGGCGTGGGGCTGCGTCGCGACGTCCGGCCCCGGCACGCCCGCACTGATCCTCAACGGGCACGTGGACGTCGTCCCGCCGGGCGAGTCCGAGGCCTGGACCGGCGGTGACCCGTGGGTGCTGCGCGAGCTGGACGGCACCTGGTTCGGTCGCGGCGTCTGCGACATGAAGGGTGGCGTCGCCGCGATCTTCGCCGCCGCCCGCGCGGTGGTGTCGAGCGGCGTCGAGCTGCGCCGCCCGTTCGCCGTCCACACCGTGATCGGCGAGGAGGACGGCGGGCTGGGCGCGTTCGCGACGCTGCGCCGCGGGCACACCGGCGACGCGTGCCTCATCGCCGAGCCGACGGCGGGCACGATCGTGACCGCCAATGCCGGCGCCCTCACCTTCCGGATCGAGCTCTCCGGCTCGTCCACGCACGGCTCGCGCCCGGACGCCGGGGTGAGCGCGATCGAGGTCTTCGAGGCGGTGCACGCCTCGCTGCGCCGACTGGACGCGGAGCGCAACGCGACCCCGCCCGCGCCGTTCGACGCCCGCCCGTTCCCGATCAGCGTCGGGACGCTCGAGGCGGGCGACTGGGCCTCGACGATCCCGGACCGGCTCGTCGCCGAGGGCCGCTTCGGCACGCGTCCGGGTGAGTCGTTCGCCGAGGCGCGCGCCGTGTTCGAGGCCGCGGTCGCGGCGGCGGACCACACGTGGCTGCGCAAGAACCCGGCGGTCGTCACCTGGCCCGGCGGCCAGTTCGCAGCCGGCAGCCTGCCCGAGGGCCACCCGTTCCTGGACGAGGTGCGGGCCGCGGCCGGCGACCCGGCCATGTCGGCGGTCGGCGCGCCCTACGGCTCGGACCTGCGCCAGTACGCGGCGGCGGGCGTCCCGACGCTGCAGCTCGGCCCGGGCGACATCGCGAACGCACACGCGGTCGACGAGTCGGTGCGCATCGACGAGGTCGTCGCCGCGGCCGAGACCTACGCCCGGCTCATCCTCGCCCGCTGCTCGTAGGGCGCCGGTCGGGTCTCAGGCGCCCTGGACGGTGTCGGCGTCGGCGAGCACCGGGATCCCGTGCCGCCGGAGGAAGTCGTCGATCCGTGCCGGACCGTCGCGCATCACCAGGATGTGCCCGAGCTCGATCAGCTCCTCGCGATCCGGCAGGGCCACGTCCAGGTGGGGCGGGTCCCACGGCGCGTAGGTCAGCTTCCAGAACAGGTCGCGGAACGTGTAGAGGTAGTCGACGTCCACCCACTCGATCGCCTCGACGGGCACCCGTCTCCGGACGATGCCGAAGCGGCGCCACTCCAGGTGCCCGTCGGTCACGACGTACGACGTCCCGAGCCCCAAGGCGGCCCAGAAGGCCAGCTGGAGAACCCCGTACAGGACGCCCCCGCCGACCGCCGATCCGACGATGACCAGGAAGGCGTCCAGGTTCAGCTCAGCCAGCTGCCAGACCGTCGCCACGGGAACGCCGTACAGGAGCCCGACCCATGCTCGAATCGCCGGCAGCAGGAGCACGGACACGTCCGCACCCATCCGGGCTGACGCCTCAGGCGGCATCCCGACCTCCCACGCCCGCCCGGCTCATCCTCGCCCGCTGCTCGTAGGGCGCCGGGCGGGTCGGCGTGCGCGGTGGTCCCGTGCGAGCGCCACGACGGACAGCCCCGCGACGAGCACGGCAGCCGTCCCCGTCCGCCCGGCAAGGTCGAACTGGTCGCGCGCCGCGACGCGGCAACGACGCTCGATCCCGTCCTCGTCCACCGGCGGCTCGCCCCAGCGCACGGAGTCGGTGTCGTGCCGGACGACGTCCCACGGCGCCGCGCACTGGTAGTCGCCGTCGTCGCCGGGGACGTACGGGGTGGCGACCACGAGGAAGCCAACCCCGACGACCAGCACCGCCGCGAGCAGGGCCAGGCTCTTCCACGCGCTCACGGCGAGAGCGTCCCACGAACGGACGAGGCCGGTGCGCAGAACGGGCGACGAACGCGACGCGAACACCCTGCGGGCGTCCGGCGCGTCGCCAGCGGCAGCCGATCCGCGCCGCTAGCCTCGCGGACGTGCCGACAGTCGTCGGGAGGACGTGCGACCGCGGGGGCGGTCCGGACCGGAGGACCCCCATGCAGCCCAGGACCCGCGTCATGCCGATGCCGACCGGCCTGTCGTACGACGAGATGAAGTCCGCGATCGGCGACGCGCTCGACGCTCGCGGCCACGTCTCGCGTCCGCTCCCGGCGTGCCCGCTCGAGCTCGAGGCCTGGCGGCGCGCCGCGCGGGCCGCCGCCCGCTCGCGCGGCCGCTCCGTGCGCACCGTCGTCGACGACGGCACCCTGCACGCCTGGCTCACCGACTGGCCGAGGGACGACCCCGAGCGCGCGCTGGGCGTGGCGCCCGAGGTCGGGCCGCTGCTCGAGCGGACCGAGACGGCGAAGGCCGGCTAGCTCAGCGCAACGCCTCCACCGCGTCGCGCGGCGACGGGGTGATCGGCACGAAGTCCTGCACGGTCACGATGCCGCCCGGCTCGAGGTTCACCGGCTGCAGGCCCACCGGCGCGCCGTCACGGAAGGTCACGATCGTCACCTGCGCGGCTCGGCGCAGCTTGCTGCCCAGCGCGAACGCGTAGACCGCGCCGCCGGTGGACGCGGTGGTGAGCGTGACCGTGCGACGTCCGTTCTCGCCCTCGACGACGTCCGGACCGACCTGGCGGTGCAGGTGGCCGGACAGCACGAGGTCGACACAGCCGGACGCGGCGAGCTGCTTGGCGGACGAGGCGCTGTGCACGAGCGCGACCGACACGTCGCCGTCCTCGCACGCGGTCTCGGTGAGTGCAGCGTCCTGCTCCTTGAGCGCGGCGCTGTTGTCGGCCGCGTCGCCCTCGTAGCCGGAGGTCAGGCCGGAGCTGCGCGGGTCGCTGGTGCCGATGAACCGGACGCCCTCGACGTCGACCGGCTCACCGTCGAGCACGGTGAAGCCGGCGTCGCGGTACCAGCGCTGGATGTTGCCGCCGGTGTCGTGGTTGCCGGCGATCGCGACGACCTCGAGGTCGCGCATCTCGCGGGCCAGGGAGTTGATGCTGAACTCCTCCCAGCTGCCGCCGACGGACGTGTCGTCGCCGAGGTCGAGCACCATGGACGCCTGGGCCCGGTCGGCGATCGCGCGCGCGACCTGGTCCATGCCGATGTTGTCGTGCCGGTCGGTGACGACGAGCGCGGTCGTCTCGCCCTCGGCCGGCGTGCGGACGACCGCCTCGGACGCTGTCTCGGCCAGGTCGCCGTAGAAGCTGACCGACTCGCGGTACGTGTTCAGCGCGCCCTGCACCAGGGCGCTGCTGCCCGACGCCGCGGCACCCTGGGCGATCTGCACGGTGTCGAGCACGGGATCGGTGCCGTCGAGCTCGGGGAAGACCTCGGTGATCGGCTGCCAGGCACGGTCGTCGGCCACGTCCGCGCCGTCGACGGGCAGGACGATCGCCACGACCGACCCGGCCACCAACGCCGTCACGACGACGCCGCCCACCACGGTGCGCCGCGACGGACGGTGGTGGCGCGCGCGCCGCGCGCCAGCGCGCAGCTCACGGCGGCGGTCCGGCCCGACCGCGCGCCACACCCCGAGCACGAGCAGGACGCTGAGCACCCCGGCGCCGGCACCCTTCGCGAGCGCGACCCACGCCATGTCCTGGACGGTGGAGGTCACCTTGCGGATCTCGCCGGCCGGCTGGCTGGCGATGACCGCGTCCTGGGCGGCGAGCTGCTCGAGCGACGTCACCTGGCTGTCGCCGAGGTCGATCTCGACGCCGATGCCGCCGGCACCCTCGACGGGCACGCGGACGGTCGGCAGCAGCGGACCGAAGTCGAGCGTGGCCCAGCCGTCGAACGTCGGACGCACCAGCGAGGAGTGGGCGCCGATGGAGACCTCGCGCTCGCTGTGCAGGAACGCGGTCAGGCCGACGCCGACCGTCACCACCAGGAAGAGGGCGAGGAGGGGCAGGGCCGCGACCACGCGACGCATCAGCGGACCCGCTTGAGCCAGCGGTCGCTCGTGCCGACCGTGGTCAGCAGCTGGGTGGCGCGCGTGAGGACGACGTACAGCGTCCGCCAGCCCGACGGCGACTCGTCGGTGATCTCGTCGGGCTCGAGCACGACGACGGCGTCGAACTCCAGGCCCTTCGTGTCGAGGCCGTCCAGGACGCGCACGCGGTCACCGTGCGGCGCGAGCGCGTCGGCCAGCTCGGCCCGCGCCTGCTCGCGCCGGGTCACGGCGGTGACGACCGCGATCGTGCCCTCGACCCGGGCCGCGAGCGCGTCGACCGCCTCGGCCACGGCCGTGAGCTCCTCGCCGGGCTCGACGAGGCGGTGCTGCGGCTCCTCGCCGGTCGAGCGGACCGCGCGGGCCAGGTCGGCGTCGGGGGCGGCCACCTTGGCGACCTCGGCGGCGAAGTCGTAGATCTCGGCGGAGTTGCGGTAGTTGGTCGACAACCGGAACTCGTGCAGCGGCAGCCGGGCCAGCGCCTCGGCCCGGGCCTGCGCCGCCTCCTCGCGGTGCGGCCACGACGACTGGGCCTGGTCGCCCACGATCGTCCAGCTGGCGTAGCGGCCGCGACGGCCGAGCATCCGCCACTGCATGGGCGAGAGGTCCTGGGCCTCGTCGACGAGCACGTGGGCGAACCCGTCGTCCTCGATGGACGCCGTGGAGCGCAGCTCGTTGCGGCGCTCGCGCTCGGCCCGCTCGAAGCTCATCAGCTCGCGCGGCCCGTCGTCGGACTCGTCGTCCTCGACCGGCACCTCGCCGAGCAGGTAGCGCAGCTCGTCGATGAGCGGGACGTCCTCGATCGACGGCTCGCCGTGCTGCTCCCACGACGCCTTCATGGCCCCGACCTCGGCGCGCGAGTAGGTGCGCGAGGCGAGCGGCTCGATGACCTGGGGCAGGGTGCGCCAGAGCTGGACGGCCTCCAGCGGCGGCCACCAGTCCTCGACGAACTCACGGAAGGCGGCCGACCCGGTGATCTCGTCGACGAAGCCCTCCTTGCCCTTCTCGAGCGCGCGCTCGCCGCGCACCTGGCGCCACAGGGCGTCCACGAGCGCGCCGGGCACCTTCGCGTAGGCCTGGTTGCGGCGCAGGTTGCTCATCAGCTGGCGGCGGATGTTGCGCAGCTGCCGCTGGTCGAGCCGCAGGACGTCATCCTTGTAGAAGAAGCGGAACGACTCCGGCTCGCCCGGCTGGCTCCAGGTGACCAGGCGCGAGAGCAGCGACGCCATGCGCTCGGAGCCCTTCGCCGCGGCGGCGGCCGGCTCGTCGTGGCGGTCGGTGCGGATGCCGTCGACGACCTCGCCGAGGGCGCGCAGCGTCACGGCGGTCTCGCCGAGGCTGGGCAGGACCCGCTCGATGTAGCTCATGAACACGCCGGACGGACCGACGACGAGCACGCCGCCGGACTCGAAGCGGCGCCGGTCGTTGTAGAGCAGGAACGCGGCGCGGTGCAGGGCCACGACGGTCTTGCCGGTGCCGGGGCCGCCGCCGATGATCGTCGCACCGCGGGCGGGCGCGCGGATCGCCTCGTCCTGCTCCTTCTGGATGGTCGCGACGACCGAGTGCATCTTGGCGTCGCGGGCGCGGCTCAGGCTGGCCAGCAGCGCGCCCTCGCCGACGACGACCATGTCGTCGGGCGCGTGCTCGGCGTCCAGCAGGTCGTCCTCGACACCGACGACGGTCTTGCCCGACGAGCGCAGCACACGGCGGCGGATCACGCCCTTCGGCTCGTTGGCCGTCGCCTGGTAGAACAGCGCGGCCGCGGGGGCACGCCAGTCGACGAGCAGGATCTCGCGCTCGGCGTCGCGCACCCCGATGCGTCCGATGTAGCGGGCGTGGCCGTCGGTGAGGTCGAGCCGGCCGAAGACGAGCCCGTCGTGGGCGGCGTTGAGGGCGGCGAGCCGCTTCGAGGCCTGGAAGACCATCGCGTCACGCTCGACGAGGCCGCCCTCGTTGCCGACGTGCCCGCGGGCGTAGCCCTCCTTGACCAGCGAGGTGGCGACCTTGGCCGACTCGTCGAGCCGGTCGTACACCGTGTCGACGTACGCCTGCTCGTGGGCGATCTCGGCCTGCGCCTGGTCGTGCGTGGCGGTCACTGAGCTCCTCAGAAGGGGGTCGAACGGGAACTCCCCAGTCTAGGCACTGCGCACCAGCGCCGCGGCGGTGCCCGGACGCCGGACGGGCGAGGTCAGATCCGGTCGTTCGACTCACGGCGGGCGAACAACCACTCATGCCCTTGGGGCAGGAGGAGCGGCTCACTCGCAGCGAGCTCGACAGACCGGATGCTCACCTGGACACCATCAAGAAAGTCCGCCATCACCAGGGTCTCGATCTCATCGATGATGTCGACGTTCTCCTCATCAGCCGTCTCCAGGAAGAAGCGCGCCTCGAGCGATGGGTGCACAGCCGAGAACGAGACCGCCCTGAGCTCGGGCGTCACCAATCCCACCATCCAACGCTGGATCGACAGGATCGCCTCGGTGCGGAACGCCGTAGGACCTGGGTTGTCATCGGCTCTGGATGCCGAGCGTGAACCCATGACCGACCGAAGCGCAGCTCTCATGGGGCCGTCCTGTCCCTGACGGCCGCCTCGTCGGGCGAGAACTCCGCAGCACGCCGGTGCGCCGCCCGAGGAATCCCGCTACGACTCGCGGGACAGGCCAATCGGGGGTCGGCCATTGCTGGACGTCCTGCCCCGCGGACTCTCAGGCCGACCTGCCGGACTCGTAGACCAGCTGCTGCTGCTCCTCCAGACCGTGCAGGAGGTCGGCGATGCTCTGTGCCGACGCGGCTTCCACGTCCACGGCCAACAGACTGGGCGACGACCACTCGACCTGCGCTCCGCGCGACTCCAGTGCTTCGACCGTGGCATCCCGGAAGCGGTACTGCGTCCGCTCGAAGAAGGCACGGAACACGTAGCGGCCAGAAGTTCTCAGGACCCGTTCCAGGACGTACTGCCGTCCCCCTCGCGCGACGGTCTTGACCGTGTCGCCGAGCGCCACGTCGTACAGGAAGAACGGGATGCAGCAGACCTCGAACTCATCGTCGCTCACCTTCCGGGTCCACAGCTGCTCGAACCGGCCGGGCTCAGGGAGGGGCGCGTTGATGATGAAGTCCGCGCGGTCGCGCCACAGGGGACTGTCATGGGCCGAGAACTTCTCGATCATGCTCACGGACGCCACCAAGCGGGCGGCCGCTGCGCGCCGGACTCGGACGAGGTCATCTCGGGCTCGCGGCTAGCGGACCTTGGCCGTGCCGCGGCTCGTGACCTTGACGGTCGTGTAGCCCTTGGACCGCACGCGCACCATCACGCTTACGCGCTGTCCGCGGTGGACGGCCCGGGGCTTGAACGTGGATCGGGTCGCTCCCGCGACGGACTTCCCGCCGACCAGCCACTGGTACGACAGCTGCACCGGTCCAGGCCCGTACGCGCCGGGCCGCACCCGGAGCGTCCGCCCGACCTTCGCCGTGCCCTTCACCGTCGGCCGGACACGCACCGCGATGGTGCCGGGGGCGACCTTCGGCGCCCGGCGGTCCCAGTTCGTGCGACGCTCCGGCTCGTAGCCCGGCGCGGACGCCCAGACCTCGATCATGACCTGCTTGCCCGCGTCCTGGGGTCGCAGCACGTACGTCGCGCCGGTGGCACCGGGCACGCGACGACCGTCGACCTTCCACTGGATGCTCGGCGGCTTCGGCGTCCTGGTCACCAGGCCCGTCACCGCCCGCAGGGTCGAGCCCACCTTCAGCGTTCCAACGGTGCGCGGCCCGTCGGCCCAGGCCAGCCACCGCTTGCCGATGTGCGTCGTGTTCTCGGTGTGGACCGTGACCGGCGCGTACGGCGCGAGGCTGGCCGTCACCGTGGCGCTCAGCAGGTGGTCCTCCATGCCGGTGGCCGGCACGAAAGTTCGTCCAGTGGCGCCGGCGACCGGCGTGCCGTCGAGCAGCCACTGGTAGGTGAAGGTCAGGCCGGCGTGACTCCACGCGCCGGTCTGGATCTCGGACTTCTCGCCGACCCGGATGTCGCCCTCCACCCGTGGCGGGAGGTGGTTCTCGATCGCGTCGGCCGCGACGGCGGTCGAGGGCGTGGCGGACAGGACGGCCGCACCCAGCACCAGGGCGACCAGCAGGCGGACGAGCGTCCGCGCGGGTCGCAACCCGCGGGCGGCCGGCGTCATCGGACGGCCCGGGTACGGGCGGACAGGACGACGCGGGGCGCGTACGCGGAGGCGGACAGGCTCACCTGGACGCTGATGCGCCGCTTCCGCTGGGCCTTCGTCAACCGCACCGTGGACTTCGTGGCGCCCTTGATCGCCTTCCCGTTCGCCAGCCACTGGTACCGGACGCGCACGCCGCTCGGCGCGGCGACGGCCACGCGGGCGCGCAGCGTGCGTCCGACCTTCGGCGAGCCGGAGACGGTGGGCGCCGACCGCAGGGCGATCGTGCCGACCTTCACCACCGTGGTCGCCGGGACCCGGTACTCGTTGGTGCTGTAGCCCGGAGCCGAGACGCGGACCCGCAGTCGCAGGCGCTTGCCGCGGAGCTCGGGCCGAAGCCTCACCGTCGGGCCGGTCTCGGGGACGCGGACCGAGCCCGCCGTCCACTGGTACGTCACCGTGGCGTTCGACGGGGTGGGCCGCCCGAGCACCGCGCGCAGCGTCTGGCCGACCTGCGTGGTGCCGACGACCCGCGGCGCGGCGCTCAGGGTCGCCAGCGCAGCCGCCACGACGGTCTCCTCGGTGAACACCACCACCGGCTCGCGGTGGCTGCCACTCGCGGTGACCGATGCCCGGAGACGGTGACCGCGGTGCTTGGCCTGCAGCGGGAACGTCGCCCGCGTGGCACCCGCAACGGGCGCGCCGTCGAGGTACCACTGGTAGGCGATGCCGAGCGAGGCGTAGTTCCAGCGACCGCTCGAGACCGTCGCCGTGCCGTGCACGTGGACCGACTGCAGCGACGGGCGCTCAAGGTTCTCGATCGGCGCCGGCAGCATCTCCATGGTCACCGGCGCGAGCTCGCGGGCGGCGTCGACCTGGACCGACGGGACCACGACCGGGATCCGGCCGAACGCGGTGTAGCTCACCCGGTAGGTGCCCACGGCGACCGTGGCCTCGAAGCGTCCGGAGGCGTCGCTGCTGGTCGTCACCGGACGACCGAGCCCGCCGCCCGGCTTCACCGCACGGAGCTCGACACCGGCGAACGGCAGCGGCACCTCGCCGGCGCCGGCGCGGACGACCAGGCCCGTGACCTTCACCGGGGCGCTCAGCGTGATGGTCGGCAGGACGGCGTCGCCGTCCACCGCGACGTCGCGCTCCACGGTGCCGAACCCGGGCGCCGCGTAGACCAGCGTGTACGAGCCCGGGTCGAGGTCGAGCTCGTAGGAGCCGTCTTCCCCGACCCAGACTGCGCCGAGGTCGTCCTCGCCGGATCGGACGTCGACGGAGGCGTCGGCCTCCCAGGGGTCCGAGCCGTCGGCCAGCACGACGGTGCCGGTGAGGAGGCCGGGGACCGCAGCCACGGCCGTGGCCGGGAGGGCGAGCGTGGCGGCGGCCACGACGAGCGCGACGAGCAGTCGCACGGCGTGTGACGGGGTCAGGGCAGGCACGAGTGGGGTCCTTGCTTCGTGGTTAGGTGCGGGCTCAGCGCGCGACGCGCTTGGCGGCGGTCGTGATCGAGCGCGTGGTGTAGCCGGTCGCCGACACGGTCACCCGCACGCTGACCTTCCGGCCGCGGTGGGCGGACGTCGGGCGGAAGGACGACGTGGTCGCCCCGCTGACCCGCCGGCCGGCGACGAACCACTGGTAGCGGAGCCGCACCTTGCCCGGCGTGTAGCTGCCCGAACGCACGGTCAGGGTCGAGCCGACCCTGGCCTTGCCCGTGACGGACGGCTGCGTGCGGACACCGATCGTGCCGATGCCCACCGCGGCGCTCGGCTTCGAGATCGCCTTCGCGTACCGGAAGCCGGTCCGCGTGCCGTAGACCTCGACCGTCACTCGGCGGCCGAGGTGCTTGGCCTCGGGGACGAACGTCGACTTGTTCTTGCCGTACTGGATCCGGCCGTCGACCCGCCACGTGTAGCTGAGCCACTCGGCGGCCGGCGACACCGCACCGCCGCCGACGCGCAGCGCCTGGCCGACCCGCGGGCTCCCGACGACGACGGGCGTCGCCGCGACGAGCTGACCCATGTCGACGAGGACCTCGTCGGAGATGGCCCAGGCGGCGGACTGACCCGGGGCGGTGGCCTTGACGCCGACCGAGAGACGACGCTCGACCCAGCTGCCCGGCACGGTGATCGTGCGCGAGGTGACGCCCTTCAACGGCTGCCCATCGAGCAGCCACTGGTAGCTCAGCGTGATCCCGTCGCGGCTCCAGGTGCCCGGCGTGGGGGTGAGCCTCTGGCCGGCGACCACCTGGGTGGGGATCGTCGGGGCGACGAGGTTCTCCAGCGGCGCGTCCGGGCGGGTCAGGGCGACGGGCTCCAGCACGCGATCGCCGGTGACGACGACGTCGGCCAGTGTCGCCGTGGCGTGGCCGTCCGCACTGACCTGCAGCCGGTACGTGCCGGCACCGAGGAGCAGCGTGTAGGTGCCGGACGCGCCGACCCATGCGCCCGTCTCACGGACGTAGGTGCCGTCGGCCTGCTTGCGCAGCGCCACGACGCGCGCGCCGGCGCTGACCGGGTTCGTGCCGGCGGCCAGCACCACGCGTCCCGTGACGCGCGCCAGCTTCGCGAGGGTGACGAGCGGGACGACGGTGTCGCCCGAGACGGTGAGTGCACGCTCCACGGTGTCGAAGCCGTCGGCGTAGTAGGCGAGCGTGTAGTCGCCGTCGGGGACGGCGAAGGCGAACGACCCGTTCGCCTCCACCTGCGCGCCGGCCACGATCTCGTCGCGCTGCACGGCGACCACGTAGGCGTCGACCGACACGGGGGACACACCGCCGGCGAGGGACACGGTGCCGGACACCACGGGCAGCGGGGTCAGGACGACCGGCTCCAGGACCCGGTCCCCGGTCACGGTCACGTCGACGAGCTTCTGCGAGTAGCCGTACGCGTCGTACTCGAGCCGGAAGGTCCCCTCGGGGGCGGGCAGCACGAAGGAACCGTCCGCCTCCACCCAGGCGTAGTCCAAGTGGTCCCACGACCCGTCCGCCTGCTGCTCCATGAGCGCGACGGTCGTCTCGGCGTCGGCGTGAGAGCCGCCGTCGCTGAGCGACACGGTGCCGGTCAGGCGCGGAAGACGCGTCAGGGTCAGCGGGGCGAGCGTCTGGTCGGCGGACGTCACGACGACGTCCTGCACCACGACGGTCGAGTAGCCGTACGCCTGCACCGACACCCGGTAGGTGCCCGGCGCGAGCGGCAGCGTGAACGAGCCGTCGGCCCGGATGCCGCGCAGGTCGTGCTCCTCGTCCCAGGCACCACCGGCGAGTCGGCGGTCGACGACGACCATGCCGTCGACGTCCGCGAAGGAGGCGCCGTCGGAGAGCGTGGCCGATCCGGTCACGCGCGGCAGGCGCGCCAGCACCACCGGGTCGACCGTCCGGTCGGTCGAGGTGACGACGACGTCCACGGTGCGCGACGCGTAGCCGTCGGCCCAGTACTGAAAACGGTACGTGCCGGCCGCGAGGGTGGTCTCGAAGCTGCCGTCGCTCTCGACGTCGGCCCAGTCGACGGTGTCCCAGTAGCCGTCGATGCG
Organism: Aeromicrobium massiliense JC14; assembly: GCF_000312105.1. Classification (GTDB taxonomy): domain Bacteria; phylum Actinomycetota; class Actinomycetes; order Propionibacteriales; family Nocardioidaceae; genus Aeromicrobium; species Aeromicrobium massiliense. Next base: position 807,897 of record NZ_HE978636.1, on the reverse strand, counting down.
CTGCTGGACGTCGACGGACCCCTCCACCTGGTCGAACGACTGTCCGTCGTCCAGCTGGACGGTGCCGGTCACGGACGGGGTGCGGGTCGCGCTGTACGTGATGGTCCGGTCGCGGTCCATCACCAGGTAGTACTCACGGGCCGGCACGCCGCGCCCGGCGACGTAGACGTCGTACTCGCCGCGGGGGAGGTCCAGCTGGAAACGGCCGTCGCTGCCGACCGTCGTGCGGGACTCGAGCTCGGTGTCCTCGTCCTCCGTCCAGGCCTGGACGCGAGCGCCGGTCGCCGGGGTCCCGTCCTTGAACGTCACGGTTCCCGAGAGCCGGTACAGGCGGGCCAGCTCGACCGGGTCGAGGGTGCGCGCAGCCGTCACGATGACGTCCTCGACCTTGCGGGTGTCGTAGCGATCGAGCGCGTAGGTGATCGTGTAGGTGCCGGTGCCGAGCTCGAGCGCGTAGGCGCCGGTGGCGTCGGTGGACGTGCTGGCGGTCGTGCCCTCGGTGCCCGCCTTCGGCGCGGCCGAGACGGTCACGGCCGCGGCCGCCGCGCCGTCGGACAGCGTGACGGTTCCGGTCACCAGCGACAGCGGCGACGGGACCTGCGGGTCGTCGGCGACGGCCGTCCCGGAGACGGCGACGAGGCCGCCGAGCGCGAGCACCAGGCTCAGCACGAGGCGGACGAGAGAAGGACGAGCAGGAGCCACGGTCGGCCCTTTCGGTCGAGCACGACCGGAAGGTCCGTGCGCCGCCCCCCGCGGGCGGTCGACAAACGGTACGTAGTTCGAACGACCTCGCGGGGCCGAACGGCGGACCGCGGGACCTTTGTCCTGTGCAACCAGCTCCAGTGGGTCAGCGGACGGGCGGGTCCGCCCTCATGAACACGTCGACCGGGTCCTCGTGCTCCAGGACGAAGCCGTGCCGCTCGTAGAGGCGCCGCGCCGCACTGCCCTGCAGGACGTTGAGCCGGAACGGACGGTCGTCGTCACCGCCCGACCCGAGGAGGTCGGTGAGCACCGAGCGGCCGATGCCACGCCCCTGGTGGGCGGGGTGCAGGTAGAAGTGCTCGATCCAGCGGGCGTCCGGCTCCGGACGGACCGTCACGAGACCGACGTCCTGCCCGTCGACGACGATCACCCGCGTGTGCTCCGGGACGAACCCGGCCAGGAACCGCTGCCGCACCCGTGCGGGATCGAACCGGCCCAGCCGCGCCAGGTCGGGCTTCAGCACGACCGCGCGCAGCTCCACCATCCAGGACGCGTCCTCCGGCCGGCTCGGCCGGAACGCCCACTCCGTCTGCACGCCGACCAGTGGAGCACGCGGGTGCCCGCGGCCGTCGCCCGGGCTGGCCCTACTTCTTGCGCGAGAGGAACGCCTGCATGGCCTCGCGGGCCTCGTCGCTGCCGAACAGGCGCGCGGACTGCGCCGCGACGTCCTCGCCGAGGGCGTCGAGGCGGGCCACGAGGTCGCGGTTCACCAGCTGCTTGGTCTCGCGCAGGCCCTGGGGCGAGCCCTTCGCCATGTCGGCGAGGACGTCGCCGACCGCCTGGTCGAGCGCCTCGTCGTCGACGACGCGCGTGACCAGGCCGATCTCGGCTGCCTCGGCGGCCGAGAACTGGCGCGCGGTGAGGAACAGGTCGGACGCGGCCCGGGGCGTGAGCCGCGGCAGCAGGCTGAGCGAGATGACCGACGGCGCAAGGCCGAGCCGCACCTCGGTGAGCTGGAACGTCACCGACGACGCGGCCACCACGACGTCCGCGGCCCCGACGATGCCCAGTCCGCCAGCGCGGACGGGCCCGGCCAGCGCGACGACGACCGGCTTGGCCGACGTCGCGATCGCACGCTGCAGATCCACCAGCGTGCGGGCACCGGTCTCCATGCCGCCCGACGACGCCTCGGACAGGTCCGCGCCCGAGCAGAACACCCGGTGCGCCGACCGGACGAGCACCGCGCGGACGTCCGCGTCCGCCTCGGCCGCCGCCAGCCGCTCCCCCAGCTCACGGACGAGCTGGGCGGAGAGCGCGTTGCGGTTGTGCTCGCTGTCGAGGGTGATGGTGGCGACGCCGTCCGCCACGTCCAGGTGCACCAGGGCCATGCTGACCAACTTTCTGTACCGACGAGGTGACCATAGGCCGGCGAAGCCGGCAGCCGGCCCGGGACGAGCCCTGCGAGGCCCGGAGGGAGCGCGAGGAACGAGCGCGGGCCGGCTAGTAGCTCTTGGGCAGGCCCAGCGAGAACTGGGCGACGAAGTTGAGGATCATCTCGCGGCTCACCGGCGCGATGCGCGACAGGCGCGACCCGGCCAGCATCTGCACCAGACCGTACTCGTGGGCCAGGCCGTTTCCGCCGAGCGTCTGGATGGCGCGGTCGACCGCGGCGCACACGACCTCGCCGGCCGCGTACTTGGCCATGTTGGCCGCCTCGCCCGCCGCCATGTGGTCGCCCGCCGCGTACAGCGCCGCCGCCTTCTGGGTCATGAGCCGCGCCATCTCGATCTCGATGTGCGTCTGCGCCAGCGGGTGCGCGACGGCCTGGTGGGCCCCGATCGGCGCCTTCCAGACCTGGCGCTCCTTCGCGTACGCCGTGGCCTTCTCGAGCGCGAGCCGCGCGGTGCCGGTGGCGAACGACGAGGCCATGATCCGCTCGGGGTTGAGCCCGGCGAACAGCTGCTCCAGGCCGGCGTCCTCGCTGCCGATGAGCGCGTCCTTGGGCACGAGCACGTCGTCGAAGAACAGCGTGAACTGCTTCTCCGGGCTGGTGATGCCCATGTCGATCTCGTTGTACGTGAAGCCCTCGGCGTCCGTGGGGACGAGGAACAGCGCGGGCTTCAGCTTGCCCGTGCGCGCGTCCTCGAGCCGCGCCACCACGAGCACGGCGTCCGCCTCGTCGACGCCGGAGATGTAGGTCTTGGTGCCCTTGAGCCGCCAGCCGTCCTCGGTGCGGTAGCCGGTGGTGACGATGTTGTGCGAGTTGCTGCCGGCGTCCGGCTCGGTGATCGAGAACGCGTACGTGCTCGTGCCGTCGGCCAGGCCGGGCAGCCAGCGCTGCTTCTGTTCCTCGGTGCCGTACTGGGCGATGATCGTGCCGACGATGGCCGGCGAGACGACCATGAGCAGCAGCGGGCAGCCGGCCGCGGCCAGCTCCTCGCACACCGCGGCCAGGTCGCCGATCTCGCCGCCGCCTCCGCCGTACTCCTCGGGCACGGCCACGCCGAGGTAGCCGAGCTTGCCCGCCTCGGCCCACAGCTCGGTGGTCTTGCGACCCTCCTTGAACGCCGTGTCGAAGTACTCCTGGCCGTACTTGCGGCCCAGGTCGGCCACGGCCTTGCGGAGCGCGAGACGCTCCTCGCTCTCGGTGAACGCGGTGGTCATGACTGGTCTTCCTCCTCGACGACGGCCAGCACGGCGCCGGACTCGACCTGCGAGCCGGCGCTGACGTGGACCTCGGTGACGACGCCGTCCGCGGGCGCGGCGACGGTGTGCTGCATCTTCATGGCCTCGAGCACCAGGACGGTCTGGCCCCGCTCGACCCGGTCGCCCGCGGCGACCGCGACCGACACGACGGCCGCGGGCATCGGCGCCAGCAGCGACCCGGCGGCGACGACCTCGGACGGGTCGACGAACCGCGGGACGACCTCGAGCGAGAGCGCACCCTCCGGGCCGGCCACGTCGACGGACGTCTCCCCAACCGTGACGGCGTAGGACGTCCGGACGCCGTCGCGCTCGAGCACCACGCGGGTCGGCGAGACCTCGACCACGGTGGCCAGGTCGCTGGCCAGGCGCCCGCCGCGGCTCTCGTAGGTCACCTCGAGCGGCTCGTCCGAGCCGGGCACGAGGTAGCGGCGCGAGCGCGGCTGCGACGGCACGTTGCGGTACGCGGCTGGGACGCGTCCGAGCACGCGGGCGGACGCCCGGGACGCCTCGGCCTGGGCGAGCGCGGCCGCGAGGGCCGGCAGCACCGGCGCCTCGGCCGGCTTCGTCCAGGCCTCGAGCCGCTCGTCCAGCAGGGACGTGTGCAGGCGCGCGGCCGCGAAGTCGTCGTCGGCCAGGATCGCGCGCAGCAGCGCAGTGTTCGTCTCCACGCCGTGCACCCGCGACCGGCGCAGCGCACCGTCGAGCATCCGAAGCGCGGACGCCCGGTCGGGCCCGTGGGCGATGACCTTGGCCAGCATCGCGTCGTAGTGGACGCCGACCTCGCTGCCCGCCTCGACGCCGGAGTCGACCCGCAGCCCGTGGCCGGCCGGGTTCACGAACGCGACGCCCTCGACGTCGAACGCGCGCAGCGTGCCGGTCTGCGGACGCCAGTCGTCGGCCGGGTCCTCGGCGTAGAGGCGCACCTCGACGGCGTGGCCGGACGGGGCCGGCGGCTCCCCCTCCAAGGGGCGCCCCTCGGCCACCGCGAGCTGCAGCGCGACCAGGTCGAGGCCGGTGACCGCCTCGGTGACCGGGTGCTCGACCTGCAGGCGGGTGTTCATCTCCAGGAAGAAGACCCGGTCGCCGTCGACCAGGAACTCGACGGTGCCGGCGCCGACGTAGCCGGTGGCGCCGACCGCCTTGCGGGCCGCGTCGTGCAGCGTCGCGCGGGCGACGTCCGACAGCGCGGGCGCGGGCGCTTCCTCGACGACCTTCTGGTGGCGGCGCTGGATCGAGCAGTCGCGGTCGCCGACCACCCAGCAGGTGCCGTGCACGTCGGCCATGACCTGCACCTCGACGTGGCGCGCGGTGGCCAGGTACGGCTCGACGAAGACGGTGTCGTCGCCGAACGCGGAGGCCGCCTCGGCCCCGGCCCTGGCCAGCTCGGCCTCGAGGTCGCGCGGGTCGTCGACGACGCGCATGCCGCGACCGCCACCGCCGGCGGACGCCTTGACCAGCAGCGGGAAGTCGTCCGCCGTGGCCGTGGCCGGGTCGACGTCGAGCACCGGGACGCCGGCGGCGGCCATGAGCTCCTTGGCCCGGATCTTCGAGCCCATCGCCTCGATCGTCTCCGGGCGCGGGCCGATCCAGGTCAGCCCCGCGTCCACGACGTCCTGGGCGAACTGCGCGTTCTCGGACAGGAAGCCGTAGCCGGGGTGGATCGCGTCCGCCCCGGCCGCCCTCGCCGCCGCGATCACCAGGTCGCCGCGCAGGTACGTCTCGCCGGGCGCCGAGCCGGGCAGACGCACGGCGCGGTCGGCCTCGCGGACGAACGGGGCGCCCGCGTCGGCGTCGGAGTGGACGGCGACGGTCTCGACCCCCAGGTCGCGGCAGGTGCGGAAGACGCGCCGGGCGATCTCGCCCCGGTTCGCCACGAGAACGCTCTTGATGTGCGTGCGCTCGCTCACAGGCGGAACACCCCGAATCCCTCGGCGCCCTCGACGGGGCGGGTGGTGATGGCCGACAGGCAGATGCCCAGGATCGTGCGCGTGTCGCGCGGGTCGATGACCCCGTCGTCGTAGCCCATGCCGGACGTGAAGAACGCCAGCGACTGCTCCTCGATCATCTGCTCGATGAACGCGCGGGTCTGGGCGTCCTTCTCCTCGTCGAACGGGACGCCCTTGGACTCGGCCGCCTGCCGGGCGACGATCGAGATGACGCCGGCGAGCTGCGCCGGGCCCATCACCGCCGACTTCGCGTTCGGCCAGCTGAACATGAAGCGCGGGTCGTAGGCGCGTCCGCTCATGCCGTAGTGGCCGGCCCCGTAGGAGGCGCCGATGACGACGCTGAGGTGCGGCACCTTGGAGTTGGAGACCGCGTTGATCATCTGCGCGCCGTGCTTGATGATGCCGCCCTGCTCGTACTGCGCGCCGACCATGTAGCCGGTCGTGTTGTGCAGGAACAGCAGCGGCGTGTCGACCTGGTTGGCCAGCTGGATGAACTGCGCGGCCTTCTGCGCCTCCTGGCTGAACAGCACGCCCTGCGCGTTGGCCAGGATGCCGATCGGGTGGCCGTGCAGCTGGGCGAAGCCGGTGACCAGGCTCGTGCCGTAGAGCGGCTTGAACTCGTCGAAGTCGCTGCCGTCTACCAGGTGCGCGATCACCTCGCGCGGGTCGAACGGCTGCTTCAGGTCGGTCGGGACCAGGTCGAGCAGTGCCTCGGGGTCGCGGCGCGGCTGGGCGTAGTCGGGGCGCGGGGCGGGGCCGGCCTTGCGCCAGTTGAGCCGGCGGACGATCTGGCGTCCGAGCCGGATGGCGTCGTGCTCGTCGACGGCCAGGTAGTCGGCCAGGCCGGACGTCCGCGCGTGCATCTCGGCGCCGCCCAGCGACTCGTCGTCGGACTCCTCGCCGGTGGCCATCTTCACCAGCGGCGGACCGCCGAGGAAGACCTTCGCGCCGTCCTTGACCATGACGACGTAGTCGCTCATGCCCGGCACGTACGCGCCGCCGGCGGTGGCGTTGCCGAACACGAGCGCGACGGTGGGGACGCCCGCGGCGCTGGACCGGGTGATGTCGCGGAAGCTCGCGCCGCCGGGGATGAAGATGTCCTTCTGGGTCGGCAGGTCGGCGCCGCCGGACTCGACCAGGTTGATCGTCGGCAGGCCGTTCTCCGTGGCGATCTGTGCCGCCCGGCGGCTCTTGCGCAGCGAGCTCGGGTTGGTCGAGCCGCCCTTCACCGTCGGGTCGTTGGCGACGATCATGCACTCGACGCCCTCGACGACGCCGATGCCGGTGACGACGGAGCCGCCCACCGGGAAGTCGGTGCCCCAGCCGGCCAGCGCGCCCAGCTCCAGGAACGGGGCGTCCTCGTCCAGCAGCAGCTCGATGCGCTCGCGCGCGGTCAGCTTGCCGCGGGCGCGGTGCCGCGCGACGTAGCGCTCACCGCCTCCGGCGACCGCCTTGGCCTGCTCCTCGTGCAGGGCGGCGATGCGCTCGAGCATCGCCGCGCGGTTGCCCGGCTCCACCGCGGTCTCGGTCGTCATCTCAGTACCCCAGCAGCTTCGCCGAGAGGTCCTTCATGACCTCGGTCGCGCCACCGCCGATGCCCAGGATGCGGGCGTCGCGGTAGTGCCGGTCGATCTCGCTGTCACGCATGTAGCCGGCGCCGCCGTGGATCTGCACCGCCTGGCTGACCACCCACTCGCACGCCTCGACGGCGACGTTCTTGGCCGTGGACGCCACCAGCGACATCTGCAGGTCGTCCTTCTCGCCGCTGACCTGGGCCTCGACGGCCTGGCGGGTGACGGCGCGCGCGGCCTCGACCTTCTGGTGCATCTCGACCAGCCGGTGACGGATCGCCTGGCGCTTGATGAGCGGACGTCCGAAGGTCTCGCGGGTGCGGGCGTAGTCGACGGCCAGGTCGAGCGCGCGCTGCGCGGTGGCGTAACCCTGCGTGGCCAGGCTCAGCCGCTCGACGACGAACTGCTGCATGACGTAGACGAAGCCGGCGTTCTCCTCGCCGACCAGCTTGCTCTGCGGCACCCGGACGCCGCTGAACGCGAGCTCGGCGGTGTCGGAGCAGTGCCAGCCCATCTTGGCCAGCGGGCCGGAGACGTCGAAGCCGTCCAGACCCTTGTCGATGACGACGAGGCTGATGCCGCCCCAGCCGTCGTCGCCGGTGCGCACCGCGGTCGTGACGAAGTCCGACCGGACGCCGGACGTGATGAAGGTCTTGGCGCCGTCGACGACGTAGTCGGTGCCGTCCTTGCGGGCCCGGGTGCGCAGGTTGGCCACGTCCGAGCCGCCGTCGGGCTCGGTGACGCCGAGCGAGCCGATCTTCTCGCCGGCCAGGGTCGGGCGGACGTACTCGTCGATCAGGTCCGGGCTGCCGTTGGCGACGATGTGCGGCAGCGCGATGCCGTGCGTGAACAGCGCCGCGACCAGGCCGCTGGAGCCGCCGGACTGGATGATCGTCTCGGTGACGATGGTCGTGTCGACCAGGTCACCGCCGCTGCCGCCGACCGCCTCGGGGAAGCCGATGCCCATGAGGCCGGCCTTGGCCGCCTTCAGGTGCAGGTCGCGCGGCAGCCGTCCCTCGTCCTCCCACTGGCGCAGGTTCGGGACGATCTCCTTGGTCGTGAAGTCGCGCACCATGTCGCGCAGCGCCGCCCGCTCGGGCGTGGTCCAGGGGTTCATCGTTCTCCTTCGACGAGCAGGTGGGCCGGCACGGCGGCGACGCGGGCGCGCAGCCACTCGCCCAGGCCCTTGGCCTGGGGGTCGAGCCGGGTGGACGCGGCGACGCCGTCGCCGAGCAGTCTGGGCAGGACGACGTTGACCGCGCGAGGGCCGGGCAGCGGCTGGACGACGACGTCCAGGCCGTCCGCCTCGGGCAGCAGGGCGCGGACGCGGTCAGGGGTCAGCCACGCCACGAGCCAGGCGTAGGCCTCGTCCCGACGGGGGTGGTCGGCCGGGACCCAGACGCCGACGTTCGCGTCGCCGCCCTTGTCGCCCGAGCGAGCGTGCAGCAGGCGCCCGAGCGGGACGTCCGTGGTCTCGTCCGCCGCTCCGCTCCTTGAGCCTGTCGAAAGGAGCCCTTCGGACGTCCCTTCGACATGCTCAGGGACCGGGACGGTCCGGGCGGGCGGGTCGATCTCGACCGTCTCGCCGCTGGCCAGCACGACGCGGTGCGGCACCTCGTCCTGCGGCACGTACGCGGCCCGGTAGACGCCGAACGGGGCGCCCTTCGCCGGCGGCGCGGTGACCGCGAACCCCGGGTAGGAGGCGAGCGCGAGCTCGACCACCGCGGAGCTGAACGCGCGGCCGACCGGGTCGGGGCTCGGGTCCTTGACCGTGCAGCGCAGCCGCGACGTGGCCGCGGCCTGGGTCAGCGGGTCCCCGTCGGCGGCGCGCTCGAGGTGCCACTCGACGAGCTGCGGGCGGGGGTCGAGCGCGGCCTCGACCTGGGTGCGGACCCAGTCGACCTTGGCGTCGACGTCCAAGCCGGTGACCAGCAGCTCGACGCCGTTGCGGAAGCCGCCGAGCTCGTTGAGGCAGACCTTCGCGTCCGGCGGCGGCACCGACCCGCGCGCCCCCGAGACGCGCACGCGGTCGGTGTCCTCCTGCTCGACGGTCAGGCCGCCGAGGTCGGTGACGACGTCCGGGCCGGCGTAGAGCGGGCCCTGGATCTCGTAGACGAGCTGCGCCGTGACGGTGTCGACGGTGACCGCGCCTCCGGTGCCCGCGTGCTTGGTGATGACGCACGAGCCGTCCGCGGCCACCTCGGCCAGCGGGAAGCCGAGCGGACGCGCGACGTCCAGCGCGGTGAAGCCGCTGAAGTTTCCGCCGGTGGCCTGCGTGCCGCACTCGATGACGTGCCCGGCGACGACGGCGCCGGCCAGCGCGTCCAGGTCGTCGCGACCCCAGCCGTGGTGGGCGATCGCGGGGCCGACGACGACGGAGGCGTCGGTGACGCGTCCGGTGACCACGACGTCCGCGCCGCGACGCAGCGCCTCGGCGATACCGAACCCGCCGAGGTAGGCGTTGGCGGTCAGCACACCGGGGAAGCCGAGCTCGGCGGCGCGGGGCAGCAGGTCGTCGCCCTCGACGTGGGCGATCGTGACGTCCAGGCCCTGCTCGGCGGCGATGGCCCGCAGCGCGTCCGCGAGGCCCGCCGGGTTGAGCCCGCCGGCGTTGCTGACGACGCGGACGCCGCGCTCCTTCGCCAGCGCCATCGTGTCGCGCATCTGCGCCACGAAGGTCTTGGCGTAGCCCAGCGCCGGGTCCTTCATCCGGTCGCGGCCGAGGATGAGCATCGTCAGCTCGGCCAGCCAGTCGCCGGTCAGGTAGTCCAGGTCGCCGCCCTCGAGCATCTCGCGGGCGGCCGACAGCCGGTCGCCGTAGAAGCCCGAGGCGTTGCCGATGCGGACGGGCGCCCTCGTCATGCGCGTCCCCGCGGCTTCGGGTCGTTGCCGGGCTGCCCGGCGAACGCCTGGACGATGGTCAGCCACTGCTCCGCCTCGGCGCCCTCGGCGCGCACCTTCACGTCGTCGACGTGCCGGCGCCGGGTGGCGAGCAGGGCGAAGTCGTACGCGTCGCCGGTGACCCGCTGCGTGGCCCACGCCGGACCCCACGTCCAGGTCTCGCCCGACGGGCCGCGCAGCTCGAGCCGCACCTCCTGCTCGGGCAGCGGCAGGCCGCGGACCCCGTGCGCGAAGGCGCGCGTCCGGAAGCCGAGGTGGACGACGTGCCGGACGCTGTCGCGCCGCGGGTACGGACGGCCCAGCGCCTCGGCCACGTCGTGCGCGTGGGCCCACGTCTCCATGAAGCGCGCCGTCGCCATCGAGGCCGGGCTCATCGGCGGGCCGAACCACGGCACCTTCGTCCCGTCGGGGACGCCGCGCAGCGCGGAGGCGAGCATGCCCCGGCCCTGGCGCCAGCGCTGGAGCAGGTCGGCCGGCTCGAGCGCCGCCAGCCGCTCGGCCTCGCGGTCGACGAAGCCGTCGCCCTCGGCCGCCGCGGTGCGCAACGACCGGCCGAACGCGTCGGGGTCGATGATCGCATCGAGCGAGGCGAGGTCGGTCCAGTACAGGTGCGCCACCTGGTGGGCGACGGTCCAGCCCTCCGGCGTCGTGACCGTGGCCCAGCCGGCCGCGTCCAGCTCGGCGACCCATCCGTCGAGCAGCGCGCTCTCCTCGGCCAGGTCCTTCAGCACGCCGTCCAACGTCGCCTTCATGCCGGCACCTCCGTGGGAAGAGCACGGTACGAAGGCCCCGCCATGAGGACCTCGATGATCGCTCGCTGGCGCTCGCTCACTGCTTCCGCTCCAGCCGTGCGTCGAGGGTGTCGGCCCAGGCGTCGAGGATGACCGCCCGCCGCTTGGAGTCGTCGTTGAGCGTCTCGGCCAGGCCCAGCCCGCGGAGCAGGTCCATCGTGGCCTGCACGTGCGCCCGGTTGTCGCCGACCGCGTCGTCGACGCCGAGCAGCTGGCAGGCGTAGGCGTGGGTCTCGCGGCCGATGTGGCGCTCCAGCGGCGCGACGGATGCCCGCAGCTCGTCGTCGGTGCGCGCGGCGACCCACAGCTCGAGCGCGGCGGTGAACACCGGCGAGGTGAAGTGCTCGCTCAGGATCTCGAGCACGGCGCGCGTGCGGCCCTGGGTGGGCAGGTCGTCCGCCGCGCGGGTCATCTCGTCACGGCGACGGTCGGTCAGGTGCTCGACCGAGGCCAGGACGAGGTCGAGCTTGGCCGGGAAGTGGTGCAGCTGGGCACCGCGCGAGACGCCCGCGCGGCGGGACACGACGGTGGTGGTCGTGCGGGCCCAGCCCAGCTCAGCCAGGCACTCGATGGTCGCCTCCATGAGCCGCTCGCGCATGGCCCGGCTGCGCTCGGCCTGCGGCGTGCGCACGCGGGCGGTCGATGTGGTCACGCTCACACCGTGGCAGAGCGAGCAACAAACAGTCAACCCTGCTTTTAAGTTCTGGATCAGGCGGAGGACATCCCCCGGTTCCGTCAGGGCGTGGTCGAACCGCTCGTCGGGGCCATCGGCCCGGCCTACGCGGCCGGCGCCACCGCACGGCCGCAAGATTCTCGGGTCGACGTCCTGCAGGCGCGCGGCACTGACGATTCCTCAGTCGAGCCAGCGGATAGCTCAGTTCGAGCGCAGGAAGGGCGTCTTCTGTGCGGACTGGACCTTCTTGCCCGACAACGGGTCTCCGGCACTCAGCAGCTCTCCCCCTCGGTAGGAGAACCGGACGGCCGTCGTGGCCATCCGAAGCTTCGAGGGACTGCCCAGGCACGATCGCCTGATCGTGGCGGTCACGGAGCCGTTCTCGCCTCGGCGAGCGCGGAGCTTCGCCGTGCAGGCTTCCCGTCCCGTGCTTCCGCGCACGACCGTCGCGCGGGCGTGCTCCGTCGTGGCCCGGAGGGTGAAGGCGGCCTTCTTGCGCCCAGGCACGTAGAACTCGGTGAGGACGATCGTGTTCGACTTCAGCCGAGCGAACCGCAGCGTGACGCTGATCGTCTTCTTGCCGTGCTTGAACCGTCCGCTGGTGATGTCGATGCCCGAAGCGCGGCTTTCGATGGCATTCATCCGCCGGAAGTCGTCGCCGTCCTCGTCGTACACCGAGCCGACCAGGACGTCCGCTCTCTTGTCCCGGATGGTGGACTGGTCAGCGTCAGCAACCGCGGTCGCGCCGAGAACCAGAACACCGGCTAGCCCTGCTGTCGCCACGCTCGACACCTTGCGCATGGTTCTCCTTGCCGCTCAGACGGCAATCGCGCAGGCCACCGCGGCGGCTGCAGCGAGGCTGATGGTTCGCGCTGTACGCGAATGTAGGGTCGTCATGCTTGGTCCGCTCGTTCCCGGCCGCTAATTGGTCGGTTGAGAGTCGCAGATCCGAGACACTCCGCGCAGGAAATCGTTCCAACTGGCCACCTCGGCCGTTCCTAGTGAACCGGACGAGCTGCGAATGATGGGTGCACGGCCGGAAGCCGCGTCCTGGCGTCACACGGTCACGCCTGATGACCCGCAGGGTTGCAGGCTGAAGCACGAAGAGCGCGATTTCACATCCCGTCCATGTCCACGCCACGTGCGTCATCCCCGACCGTACGGGCGGGACCGGCGGCGCGCCTCAGCGCGGGCGGGCGCCGGGGCCGGGCTCGAGCCGGGTCTCGCGAGCGTCCTCGACCACGTGGCCGTCGGCGCACACCAGGCGGGCCCGCGCGGGTGCGCCGCAGTCGTGCCGGACGACGGCCGGCGCGCCGGCGTCGTCACCGAGGTGGCGGTCACCCCAGTCGAGGAAGGCGACCAGCACCGGGACGAGCTCAAGGCCGGCGTCGGTCAGGCGGTACTCCGCGCGCGGACGCTGCCCCTCCTCGCGGTACTCGACCCGCTCCAGCACGCCGGCGTCCACGAGGGCGGCGAGGCGGCGGCGCAGGACGTCGCGCGAGACCCCGAGGTGGTCGGCCAGGGCGTCGAAACGACGCACTCCGTTCAGCACGTCGCGGACCACGAGGATGCTCCAGCGGTCGCCGAGCAGGCCCGTGGCGCGGGCGATGGAGCAGGTGCCGGAGTCGAGCTCGGCGAACGTCGCGGTCATGGTCGCTCCTGGCTGGGTACGGATGACGTACCCAGATGCTACCGTCCCGGCATGAGCGAGAAGAGCAGGACGATCACCTGGACCGACCCGCGCCCGCAGGCGGCGGCCGCGCGCACGATGAGCGGCGTCGACTACCTCCGCGCGATCCTCAAGGGCGAGCTGCCCGGCGCCCCGATCGCGGCCCACCTGGACATGGGCTTCGTCTCGGTCGAGCCGGGCGACGTCGTGTTCACGGCCGTCCCGGACGAGTCGCACTACAACCCGATCGGCTCGGTGCACGGCGGCTTCTACGCGACCCTGCTCGACTCGGTGTGCGGCTGCGCGGTGCACTCGACGCTGCCGGCCGGTCAGGCCTACACGTCGCTGGAGATCAAGGTCAGCTTCCTGCGCCCGATCACGGTCGACACCGGCACGGTCACGGCCCACGGCTGGGTGACCAAGCCCGGCTCGCGCGCGGCGTTCGCCGAGGGCGACATCCGCGACGCCGACGGACGCCTGCTCGCCACGGCCTCCAGCGCCTGCGCCGTCTTCCCGGTCTAGGACCCGAGCCGCGACACGGTGACCCGGCCCGCGACCCGCACGGCGACGACGGCCACCAGCCCGCAGCCGAGCATCACGGCGAGCGCGAAGAAGACGCCACCGGCTGCGGACTCGAGGCGTCCGCTCAGCACCGCAAGGGCGACGGTGACGGCGAGTCCGAGGCCCAGCGCCACGTCGCGCCGGCGGTCGTGCTCGTCCTCGTGCACCACCCGGCCACGGTCGTCGACCAGCAGCCGACGCCGGACGAGGCGAGTGGACTCGTCGGCGTCCACCCAGTGGTGGGTCCCGCAGGGCGCGGGCGGTAGTCCACGGCGCTGACGCGGTCGGCGCGCCGGCGAGCGACCATCCGCCGGATCCTTCGCGTCCTCGCTCAACGCCTCGAGCGCGCGGAACGCTCCGAGGGCGACGACGGGCATGAGCACGACGTACGCCGCGTAGAGCGCCGGCACCGTCCCGACCAGCAGCAGGACCGGACGCCATCCGGCTGCCGCGTGCGACCCGGCCCAGAACATCCCGGCGGCCAGGGCCGCCCCGAGCGGGGCCTGCACCCAGTAGCCAAGGCCGAGAGGGAGCCGCTCGTCGCGGTCACGCGACACGGCGCTTCTCCGCGTCGCGCGCGTCCTGGTCGAGACGGGACTCGGCGAGCGCCAGGACGACTGCGCCGAGTGCGGCGGACAGCAGGCCGAGCGCGAGGCCGCCCCAGCCGAGCAGGTCGTCCGCCCGGCGCGAGCTGGTGCCCTCCTCGTCGACCCGATAGCCGGTGGCCGCCAGGTCCAAGGCACCCCACAACAGCACGCCGGCCCCGAACGCCACCAGCGCCGTGCCGATCACCAGGAGCCGCGTCCCTCGTCGTGTCATGCGCCGAAGCGTCCCACGTCATCGCCCGCCGAACGGGGGACGGGCCAGACTGGGGGCATGGACGCGCACATCGACCTGAACAGCGACGTCGGCGAGTCGTTCGGCCGCTGGCAGCTCGGCGACGACGAGGCGATGCTGCAGCTCGTCACCAGCGCCAACGTGGCCTGCGGGTTCCACGCCGGCGACCCGGCCACGCTCGCCCGGACGCTGCGCTGGGCGGCCGCCCACGACGTCCGGGTCGGCGCGCAGGTGTCGTACCGCGACCTGGCCGGCTTCGGCCGACGGTTCGTCGACGCCGGCCGGGACGACCTGACGCACGACGTCGTCTACCAGCTCGGCGCCCTGGCCGGCATGGCCCGCGCGGCCGGCACCCGGCTCAGCTACGTCAAGCCGCACGGGGCGCTCTACAACACCGCCGTCCACCACGACGAGCACGCGCTGGCCGTCGTGGACGCCGTCGAGTCCTTCGACGACTCGCTGGCCGTGGTCGGCCTGCCGGGGTCCGCACTGCTGCGCCACGCCGAGTCCCGCGGCCTGCGCGTCGTCAGCGAGGCGTTCGCCGACCGGGCCTACACCGCGCACGGCACGCTCGTGCCCCGCTCGGAGCCCGGCGCGGTGCTGCACGACCCGGCGCAGGTCGCCGCCCGCGTCGTCCGGCTAGCCACCGAGCAGGCCGTCGAGGCGGCCGACGGCAGCGTCGTCGAGGTCGACGCCGACTCGGTCTGCGTCCACGGCGACACCCCCGGCGCAGTGGACATGGCTCGCGCCGTGCGCGCGGCGCTGGCCGACGCCGGTGTCGCGGTGCGCCCCTTCGCATGAGACCGGTCGGCGAGCGGGCCCTCCTGCTGGAGGCGACCGGCACCGAGGAGGTCGTCGGGCTCGCTGCCGCGGTGCGCGCGGCGGGGCTCGCCGACGTCGAGGACGTGGTGCCGGGCGCGCGGACCGTGCTCGTGGTGGTCCGGGCACCTGCCGCCCTGAGCGCCGTGCGGGACGCGCTCGCGGAGCTCCGTCCCTTCCCGGCCGACCAGCAGCACGGCGACCTCGTCGAGGTGCCGGTGCGCTACGACGGGCCGGACCTCGACGACGTCGCCCGGCTCACCGGACTGACGCCGGACGAGGTCGTGGCCGCGCACACCGGGACCCCGTGGGACGTCGCGTTCGGCGGCTTCGCGCCCGGGTTCGCCTACCTCTCCGGCGGCGACCCGCGGCTGGACGTGCCTCGTCGCGACGAGCCCCGCCCCCGCGTGCCGGCCGGGTCGGTGGGGCTGGCCGGCGACCTGAGCGGTGTCTACCCGCGCGAGTCCCCCGGCGGCTGGCAGCTCCTCGGCCGCACGAACCTGCCGCTGTGGGACCTGCGACGCGACCCGCCCGCGCTGCTTCGGCCCGGGACCCGGGTGCGGTTCGTGGCCGTCGACGAGCTGCCGGACGTCCCTTCGACAGGCTCAGGGACCGGACCGCTGGCCGAGCCTGTCGAGGCCCCTTCGACAGGCTCAGGCTCAGGGACTGGGGCCGGGGGTGGGGTTCGGGTCGTGGCTCCGGGACCGCTCACGACGCTGCAGGACGAGGGCCGGCCCGGACTCGCCTCGGTCGGCGTCGGCCCGTCCGGCGCGGCGGACCGGTCCGCCCACGCGCTGGCCAACCGGTTGCTGGCGAACCCGCGCGACGCCGCGACGCTCGAGGTGACCCTGGGTGGCCTGCGCCTGCGTGCGGAGGACCGCGACCTGCTCCTGGTCGCTACGGGCGCCGACCTGGACGTGCTCGTGGATGGTCGCGGCCAGGGCACGAACGCGCCGTTCCGGCTCCACGCCGGCGAGGAGCTCGCGCTCGGGGCGGCCCGGTCGGGCCTGCGCGCCTACGTGGCGGTGCGCGGCGGCTGGACGGCGCCGGACGTGCTCGGGTCCCGGTCGCGCGACGTGCTCGCCGGCCTCGGCCCCGCGCCGCTGGCGGCTGACGACCTGCTCGGCGTCGGCCCGGCCCCGCACGACGTCCCGGCGGTCGACGTCGCTCCGGTACCCGCACCGCCGGCAGGCCTGGTCACGCTCGACCTCGTGCGCGGACCGCGGGACGACTGGCTCGCCGACGCTTCCACGCTCACGTCGACCGCGTGGGAGGTCGACCCGCGGTCGGACCGCGTCGGGGTCCGGCTGCGACCGGCCGGCGGCGGGCCGTCCCCGGTCACGCACGCCGAGCCGGGACGCCAGCTCCCGAGCGAGGGCATCGTGCGCGGCGCCGTCCAGGTGCCACCCGGCGGCGAACCCGTCGTCATGCTCGCCGACCATCCCGTGACCGGCGGCTACCCGGTCGCCGGGGTGCTGACCGAGGCCGCGGCCGACCGGGCCGCCCAGCTGCGTCCGGGCCAGGCGGTCAGCCTGCGGTGGGTGCCGGCCGCACGCTGAGCGAGCCGCGCAGCCGGTGGGCCAGCACCGCCGCGACGAGGCCGGCGACGAGCGGCAGCAGCATCGCGGTGCGCAGGTCGACGGCGTCCGAGAACGCCCCCACGACGGGGGACGTGAGCAGGAAGCCCAGCCGCATGAGCCAGCCGAGCAGTGCGATGCCCGTGCCGGCGGGCAGGCCGGGCACCCGGTCGGCGGCGGCGAACGCCGCGGGCACGAGCGTCGCGCAGCCGAAGCCCATGACGGCGAAGCCGACCAGCGTCAGCGGGTAGGCGGCTCCGAGGACGACGGGCACCATGCCGGCCGCGACGAGCAGCCCGCCGGTGCGGGCCACCGCGGCGCGGCCCCACCGGTCGGTCATCGGGTCGCCCACGAGCCGGCCGACGAACTGCGCCACGAGCACCACGGTGAGGCCGAGCCCGGCCACGGCGGTCGGCGCGGACGTCTCGGTGCCGAGCAGCAGCACGACCCAGTTGTTGGCGACGTCCTCGACGAGCGTGCCGCAGATCGCCAGCACCACGAGCGGCGCGAGCAGCACCCACGCGTGGCGCCGCGGACGCGCCTGGGTGGCGTCGGACGCCTCCTCGACCGGGTGCAGGTGCGCGTCCGGGACGGCGGAGATCGCGGACGCGACCAGGGCGACGAGCGACCACACGACGCCGTTGACGACCATCTGCGTGCCGATCGCGACGTCCTGCGCGGCCGCCCACGCGCCGATCGCGCCGCCGCTCGCGGCGCCCAGGCTCCAGACGGCGTGGAAGGAGTTGATCGCCGAACGGCCGAGCCAGCGCTCGACCGCGACGCCGTGGACGTTCTGCGCCGCGTCGACCACCGCGTCGAGCGCCCCGGCGACGAACAGCGCGGCGAAGAACAGCCAGGCCACGTCGCTGAGTCCGGCCGTCGCCGTGCCGGCGGCGAGCAGCACCGAGCCCACCGCCGTGACCGTCCGGCTGCCGAACGCGCGCACCGCCTTGCCCGCGAACGCGGCCGTCACGATCGCCCCCAGCGGGAACGCGACGACGGTCAGGCCGAACCCGGTGTTGCTCAGCCCCAGCGCGTCCTTGATCTCGGGGTAGCGGGGCAGCAGCGCCGACAGCAGGACGCCGTTGGTGAAGAACATCAGCGAGACGCCGAGCCGGGCGCGGCCCGGCGTGGAGGTGGTGGTCACCCGCGCACGGTAGGTGGTTGGATGATCACGTGCAACGATCACAGCGGCACAAAGCGATCATCCAGGCGGTCTCCGGCGGCGCGACGCTCGGCGTGGACGACCTGCGACGCCTCACCGGGGCCTCCGCGGTCACCGTCCGCCGCGACCTGGCCGAGCTCGCCGCCGCGGGCGCCGTCACCCGGACCCACGGCGGGGTCCGGCGGGCGGCCAAGCGCGGCACGCAGATGCCGTTCGGGTCCCGGTTCGAGGCCGACCTCGAGCTCAAGTCCCGGCTCGGCGCCGCCGCGGCCGCGCTCGTCGAGGACGACGAGTCTCTCGTGCTCGACAACGGCACCACGTGCCTGGCCGTGGCCCGGGCCCTGGCCGGGCGTCCGGTCACCGTGCTCGCGCTGTCGCTGCACGGCGCCGCCGCACTGGCCGCGCGCCCGGGCGCGAGCGTGGTCGTGCCCGGCGGCCCGGTCGAGACCGACTCGCTCGCCCTCGTCGGCTCGGACGCCGTCGACGCCGTGCGGGCGGTGCGCGTCGACGTCGCCGTGCTGGGCGCCTGCTCGGCCTCGACCGGCGACGGGCTGACGTCCACCACCCCCGAGGACGCGGCGGTCAAGCGGGCCTGCCTGGAGGTCGCGCGCCGGCGCGTGCTCGTGGCGACGCCGGACAAGCTCGGCCGCTCGTCCACCTTCCGCTTCGGCGCGCCCTCCGACCTCACCCACCTGGTCACCACCGACGACGCCCCGGCCGAGGCCCTGGCGGGCTTCCGCGGCGCCGGGGTCGAGGTGCTGCTCGTCTGAACCCGGACGGCACGAACCGCTGGGAGCGCGCCCACGGTGGCGACCCGGCTGGATAGGGTTCAGGCATGGTCACCCTCGCCGATCTGCAGGTCACGACGCTCGGGCAGCCGACCATCCCCTCCCCGCTCGCGGAGTACGTCGGCGGGCGCGCGACCAACGAGTACTACGTCGGCGAGGACGACCGCGTCCTGTTCGACGACACCATCTCGCTGGTCAAGGCGCGGGGCCTGCCGCTGGACGAGCTGCCGACCTTCGAGGCCGGTGGCGCGCGCGACCGCATCTACTTCGACCCGGCCACCACCCGCGCGGGCATCGTCACCTGCGGCGGCCTGTGCCCGGGCCTCAACGACGTCATCCGCGCCATCGTGTTCGAGCTGTACGAGCACTACGGCGTCACCGACGTGCTGGGCTTCCGCAACGGCTACGCCGGTCTCGTGCCCGAGTGCGGGCTCGAGCCGATGGTGCTGACGCCCGAGTCGGTGGCCAACATCCACGAGCGCGGCGGCACGGTGCTCGGCAGCTCGCGCGGCGCCCAGGAGGTCGACGTCGTCGTCGACGAGCTGGAGGCGCGGGGGGTCAACCTGTTCTTCGTCATCGGCGGCGACGGCTCGATGCGCGGCGCGCACAAGATCGCCCAGGAGTGCCTGCGCCGCGGCAACGACATCGCCGTCGTCGGCGTGCCCAAGACGATCGACAACGACATCCCGCACATCGGCCAGAGCTTCGGCTTCCAGACCGCGTTCTCGCGCGCCGCGGAGTCGATCAAGGCGGCCAAGGTCGAGGCCGAGGCGGCGCTCGGCGGCGTCGGCATCGTCAAGGTCATGGGCCGGCACGCCGGGTTCATCGCCTGCTACTCGGCGATCGCCGGGCACGACGCCGACTTCGTGCTCATCCCCGAGGTGCCGTTCGACCTCGACGGCGAGCACGGGCTGCTGGCCCACCTGCACCGCCGCGTCGCCGAGCGGGGCCACGCGGTGATCGTCGTGGCCGAGGGCGCCGGGCAGCAGCACTGCGAGACCAGCGGCGCCACCGACCCGTCCGGCAACGCGGTGCTCGGCGACATCGGCATCCTGCTGCGCGAGCGCATCCGCGCCGACTTCAGCGGTCGTGGCGAGCCGGTGAACGTGCGCTACTTCGACCCCGGCTACCTGATCCGCTCGGTGCCGGCCGACCCGGTCGACTCGGTCTACTGCGCCCGCCTGGCCCAGATCGCCGTGCACGCGGCGATGTCCGGCCGCACCGACATGGTCGTCGGACGCCGTCGGCACCGGTTCGTCAACGTGCCGATCGCGTACGTGACCCATCGCCCGCACAGCGTCTCGCCCGACGGCGACCTGTGGCTGAGCGTGCTCGAGTCGACCTCGCAGCCGCACGCCATGCGCGCCTAGCTCGTCCGCATCGCAAGACGCTCGTCCACCATCCGTCGCCCGTGCGACGGTGGACGTCCGAGCGCTTCCGAGGAGGACCCATGAGCGAGAACTGGTCGTTCGAGACCAAGCAGATCCACGCCGGCCAGACGCCCGACCCGACCACGGGCGCCCGGGCGCTGCCGATCTACCAGACCACGTCGTACGCGTTCCGCGACACCCAGCACGCCGCCGACCTGTTCGGCCTGGCCGAGCCGGGCAACATCTACACGCGCATCATGAACCCGACCCAGGACGTCGTGGAGCAGCGCATCGCCGCGCTCGAGGGCGGCGTCGGCGCGCTGCTCGTGGCCTCGGGCCAGGCCGCCACCACCGGCGCGCTGACCAACGTCGCCGAGGCCGGCGACCACATCGTCGCCTCGGCGAGCCTCTACGGCGGCACCGACAGCCTGCTGCGGCACACGTTCCCGAAGCTGGGAATCAAGGTCACATTCGTAGCCAACCCCTCCGACCCGAATGAGTGGCGAGCTGCCGCGACGGAGGCCACGAAGGCGTTCTTCGGCGAGACCGTCGGCAACCCGAAGGGCGACATCCTCGACCTCGAGGCGATCTCGGCCGTCGCGAAGGAGGTCGGCGTCCCGTTCATCGTCGACAACACCGTCGCCACGCCGTACCTGCTGAACCCGCTGCAGCACGGCGCCGACACCGTCGTGCACTCGGCGACCAAGTACATCGGCGGCCACGGCACGGCCATCGGCGGCGTGGTCGTCGACGGCGGCACGTTCGACTACGCCGCGCACGGCGACAAGTTCCCCGGCTTCACCGAGCCCGACGCCAGCTACCACGGGCTCAAGTACGCCGAGGCGCTCGGCCCGGCGGCCTACCTGACCAAGCTGCGCGTGCAGTTCCTGCGCAACGTCGGCCCGGCCATCGCGCCGTTCAACGCGTTCCTGCTCGCCCAGGGCCTGGAGACGTTGAGCCTGCGCATCGAGCGCCACGTCGAGAACGCGCAGAAGGTCGCGCAGTGGCTCGAGGCGCGCGACGACGTCGCGTCCGTCGGCTACGCCGGCCTCGACTCCAGCCCGTACCGCGCGCTCGCGCAGAAGTACCTGCCCAAGGGCGCCGGCGCGATCGTCACGTTCGAGCTGCCCGGCGGCGTCGAGGCGGGCAAGGCGTTCATCGACGCGCTGGAGCTGCACAGCCACGTGGCCAACATCGGCGACGTGCGCAGCCTGGCGATCCACCCCGCGTCCACGACCCACTCGCAGCTGACCGCCGAGGAGCAGGCCGGCTCGGGCGTGACGCCGGGCCTGGTGCGGCTCGCGGTCGGGCTCGAGGGCGTCGACGACATCCTGGCCGACCTCGACGCCGGCTTCCGCGCCGCCAAGTGAGCCGTCCCGGCGACCGCCCTCGAGCCACCGGCGCGTGGCTCGAGGGCGATCCCGTCGGCCACCGCCTCTTCCACGACGCCGGTGACCTGAAGCTGGAGTCCGGCACCGTCCTGCCGGACGTCCGCCTGGCCTACGAGACCTGGGGGACGTTCGACGGCGGCAACGCCGT
Source organism: Aeromicrobium massiliense JC14 (assembly GCF_000312105.1). Lineage (GTDB taxonomy): Bacteria > Actinomycetota > Actinomycetes > Propionibacteriales > Nocardioidaceae > Aeromicrobium > Aeromicrobium massiliense. Next base: position 786,282 of record NZ_HE978636.1, on the reverse strand, counting down.
GCTGGTCGAGCACGCCCTGACCGGCGACAGCCACGTCACGGGCGAGGCCGGCCCGGGCCACCCGACACCGGGCTGGTGGGCGGACGTCGTCGGCCCCGGCCTCGCGATCGACACCGACCGCTGGTTCGTCGTGGCTCCGCACCACCTGGGCGGCTGCCAGGGCTCGACCGGCCCCGCGTCGCGGCACCCGGACGGCGGGCGCTGGGGCAGCCGGTTCCCGCACGTCACCATCCGCGACCAGGTCGCCGCCGAGCTGACCCTCGCCGACGCCCTCGGCGTCGAGCGCTGGCACGCCGTCGTCGGCGGCTCGGCCGGCGGCATGCGCGCGCTGGAGTGGGCGGTCACCGCGCCCGAGCGGGTCGAGCGGCTGTTCCTGCTGGCCAGCTCGGCGGCCGCGTCGGCCGAGCAGGTCGCGCTGTCGACGATCCAGGTCGACGCCATCCGCTCCGACCGCCGCTTCCGGGGCGGCGACTACTACGAGGCCGACGAGGGCCCCACCACCGGCCTGGACCTGGCCCGCCGGGTCGCGCACGTGGCGTACCGCAGCGAGGCCGAGCTGCAGCAGCGGTTCGGCCGGGCCGAGCAGGACGACGTGCCGGTCGCCGAGGGCGGCCGCTGGGCGGTCGAGTCGTACCTGCAGCACCACGGCGCCAAGCTCGTGCGCCGCTTCGACGCCAACAGCTACGTGACGCTGACCCGCGCGATGGACAGCCACGACGTCGGCCGCGGCCGTGGCGGCACCGCGGCCGCCCTCGCCCGGGTCACGGCCCGGACGGTCGTGGCCGGCATCGACTCGGACCGGCTGTACCCGCTGCACCAGCAGCGCGAGCTGGCCGACGGCCTCCGCGGCAGCGGAGACCTGCGCGTCGTGACGTCGCTGCACGGGCACGACGGCTTCCTGGTCGAGGCCGACCAGGTCGGCGCGCTGGCCCGCGAGCTCCTCGACGCCTGAGCGTGCAGCAGGGCCGGCCCCGCGGGACCGGCCCTGCCGCTGACGTTCCGGACGCCCTAGCGGTGCGACCTGTGGCCCGAGAACGGGACCTTCACGATCTTCCCGGTCGGCGCCGGGCCCTGGGGCCCGAACGTGTCCGTCGTCGCGTACAGCGTGCTGGCTCCGCGCCAGCCCGGCATCCACTCGACCGCGGCGGGCGCGGTCAGCGGCAGCGTCGAGCGGGTGTAGCCCCAGCCGTGACGGTGCTTGCGCGGCGTGAGCAGCGTGACCTGGCCCTGGCCCTGGGCGCCACCGAACAGCTCGGCGACGGCCAGCTGGCCCTGCGGGCCGGCCGCGACGTCCACGGCGCCGACGAAGCCGCTGGCGACGTGACGGAGCTGGCCCTTCCACGGCTTCAGCTCGAACAGCGCGCCGCGGGCGCCGAGACTGGCGTCCTCCGGCCCACCGGGCAGCGACGTGACGTAGAACTTCCCGCCGGGGCCCTCCTCGATGTCGGTCGGCACGGCCTCGAACCAGTACGGGTAGCCGGCCGCGCAGGCGGGCAGGCCCTGGGCGGCGAGGATCTCGGGCGTGGCCTTGACCGGCTTGGCCGCCGGGAGCGCGGCCACGGTGGAGACCCGGCCGTTGTTCTCGCCGACCCACAGGATCGCGTTGGCCGCCGCGTCGGCGACGAACACGCCGCCCCGCGCCGGGAGGGTCGCGTACGGATGGCTCTCCACGATGCCCGTGTAGGTGGCCGGGTTGCCGGCCGGGAACTGCGCCAGGCACGCCGGGTCCTTGAGCGTGCGGAAGCCGTACTGCGTCCGGCGGTCGGGGTTGCGGCGCTTCTCGTGGTCGAACAGGTCACCCATCTTGCGCGGCGTCGTCTGGCCGTCGCGCAACGCCCACAGGACGGCCGACGGGCTCGCCGGGTCCGAGCCCGTGGTCGTCAGGTACGTCGTGCGTCCGCGCCGGGACACCGAGCCGACCTCGTCACCGCCGCTGCTGAAGACGTTCGTCTTGACGCCGGTGCGGGAGACGCGGGTCAGCAGGCCGGCGAAGTTCTGCGAGACGTGCGTGGTGCCGTCACGGTCGACGGCCAGCTTCAACGGCGTCAGCAGGCCGTCGGTGATGGTGGTGGGGCTTCCCGGACGGCCGGGGCCGCCGTGGGATCCGCCGGCGGCGGCGGGACTGGCGAGGCCGGCGGCCAGGGCCAGGGCCGCGCCGACGGCGAGGACGGAGGTGGAGCGCTTCACGATGGTTCTCCTTCGGGGGGTCGGATGCCCCCGACCGGGCAACGGGGCCCCGGCCGGGGACGAGCCCGACGAGGGGCCGGTGCCCGGCCGTCCCCCGACCGGTCCAGCAGGAAGCCCGGCGGGAGACGACTCACCGACGTGGTCGAGCCTGCGCCGAACCTAGGACGCGCAGGGCCGGCCGATTCCGCCGTGCGGGAAACCCTGCGGAGCGCGGCGGGAACGTGCGGGCACCGCACAGAGGCGGCGTCCGGGTCCGGCCAACCCCTGGCGTGTCGCGCGCGGGCGTGCCTACCGTGGAGCGCATGACCTCGACGGCACGTCCGACCCTCGTGGAAGCCCGCCCGCCGGCGGTCAGGTGGCGGGACGCCCCCGATCCGCACCTCGTCGCGCAGCTCAGCGACGTGACGCCCGGCCGGGCGCTCGACGTCGGCTGCGGCGACGGCGCCGACGTCCGCTGGCTCGCCCGCCACGGCTGGCAGGTCGAGGGGCTCGACGAGTCCCCCGAGACCCTCGAGCGCGCGGCCCGGCGGGTGCGCGAGACCGCGCCCGAGCTCGAGCCGGCGATCACCTGGCGACGGTCCGACGTCGTCGACGACCCGCCCGAGTCCGAGGGCTACGACCTGGTCGCCTGCCAGGTCGGCGACGTGCCGGCCGGTCGGCTGTCGCGCGTCGTGGCCGGGCTCGCCTCGGCGGTCCGGCGCACCGGCACCCTCCTGGTGGTGGGGCACGCCCAGCCCGGCGCCGCGGCCGCGTCGAGCACGCCCGGCCCGAGCGCCGACGACGTCGCCGCCCTGCTGGACGACTCGTGGCTCGTGGACGTCTGCGGCACGCGTCCGCGCACCGTCGCCCTCGACGGCGAGCCGGTCACGGTGCACGACACGGTCGTCCGCGCGACCCGGCTCTAGCCCGCGGCGCCTCAGACCAGCTTGCGGACCACGCCCAGCGGGGCGTGCTTCATGACCGGGCCGATCGCCTTCCACGGCCACGGCGGGACGCTCGCCTCGGCGGGCTCCTTCTGCATCGCCTTCACCAGGGCGCGGCAGCCGGTCTCGGTGTCGACCATCATCCTCGCCTCCTGCTCGACGCCCTCGTTCATCTCCGAGGCGATGTAGCCGGGGTAGATCGTGGTGACCTTGATGTCGTGCCCCTTGCGGCCGATCAGGTCCGAGCGGATGCCCTCGGCCAGGTGCGCGACGCCCGCCTTGGTCGCGGCGTACGTGGTCATCGACGAGGGCATGCCCCGCATCGCCGACATCGACGAGATGACGACCAGGTGGCCGGCCTTGCGCTCGTAGAAGTGCTCCATCGCCGCCTCGCACTGGGCCAGGGCGGCGACGAAGTTGGTCATCGCGGTCTCGCGGTTGGCCGCGAAGCGTCCCGTGCCGATGCGCCCGCCCTTGCCCAGGCCGGCGTTCACGACGACCCGGTCGAGGCCGCCCAGCTCGCCGACCGCCTCCTTCACCACGGCGAAGACCCGGTCGTGGTCGTTCACGTCGAGCGCGTGGACGCTGACCCGGATGCCGGGGTGCGCGGCGAGCAGCTCGTCGCGCAGCGTCTCGAGCCGCTCGGTGCGGCGGGCGGCCAGGGCGAGGTGGTGACCCTGCTCGGCCAGGACCCGGGCCATGCCCGCGCCGAGGCCCGAGCTGGCACCGGTGATGAGGACGTTGCGGCGCACGGTGGCTCCTATCGGTAGGTGACGTCGGAGGCGGGCAGGTGGCCGTGCTCGTTGAAGCTGATGAGCGTGCGGCCGGCCGAGCCCAGGACGATCTTGGTGGTGCTGGTGTTCACCATGGCGGCGTTGAGCCGCGACCACAGGTCCGGCCCGCCCCCGAGCAGGTGCGCGGCGACGACCGCGATCGGCCCGCCGGAGGTGAAGACGACGCCGGTCTGGCCGCGGCCCACCGAGGACGCGACCGCCTCGAAGGCGGTGAGCACCCGGGCGCTGAAGTCGGTGAACGTCTCGGCCACGCCGGTCAGCTCGGACCGGGTCCAGGCCGCGGTCGCCGCGACGAACGCCTTCTGGAAGCCCTTCGGGTCGTCGCGCGGGGTGCCCGGCGCGTACGCGTCGACGAGCGGCTCGAAGTCCAGCTCGTCCCAGCCCGCGTCCTGGTCGTACCCGTCGACGTCGCCCAGGACGTCCAGCGAGGCGATCGCGGTCTGGTGGTGGCGCTTGAGCGAGCCGACCATCGCGACGTCGGGGCTCCAGCCGCCGGCCTCCCAGGCGTAGCCGAGGTTCAGCGACTGACGCTCGCCGAGCGGGGTGAGCCGGTCGTAGTCGTCGGTGCCGAACGAGGCCTGGCCGTGGCGGACGAGCAGCAGCGTGCCCATCAGCGGCCCCGGCCGCGCAGCGTGCGCAGGACGAGCCGGTCGTACACCGGTCGCGCGTGCCGCTTGAGCGCGTAGATCGCGCGCCCGTCGGCGTTCGGGACGACCAGCCGGCGGTCGCGGTCGACGGCGTCGAGCACCCGCTCGGCCACCTCGTCGGCCCCGACCTTGGCGCGCGAGATGAGCTTCTCGGCGGTGCGCTGGGCCTGCTCGTCCTTGCCGCGCAGCGAGGCGGCCAGGTTCGTGCGGAAGAACGTGGGGCAGACGGCGGTCACGTGCACGCCGGCGTCGTGCAGCTCGAAGAACAGCGTCTCGCTGAGCGCGACCACGCCGGCCTTGACCGCGTTGTACTCGCTCATCGTCGGCATGTGCACGAGACCGGCGGCGGACGCGGTGTTCACCAGGTGGCCGGAGCCCTGCTCGACCATGAGCGGCGCGAACGTCCGGCAGCCGCGGACGACGCCGAGCAGGTTGACGTCGACGATCCACTGCCACTGGTCCATCTCGGTCAGCTCGATGCGTCCGCCGGCGGCGACGCCGGCGTTGTTGAACAGCACGTCGAGGCGGCCCCAGGTCTCGACGACGTGGTCGCGCGCGGCGGACCAGTCGACGTCGCTGGTCACGTCGAGCCGGCGGTACGTCACGCGGTCGAGCCCCGCGAGGGAGTCGGGGACGGTCTCGGCGACGTCGGTGGCCAGCACGTGGGCGCCGCGGTCGACCAGCTGGCGGACGAGGGCCAGCCCGAGGCCGGACGCGGCCCCGGTGACCAGGACGCGCGCGTCGGTGGGGAGGGACATGCCGCGATGCTAGACGGTGGCGGCCCCCGCGGTGCGCAACCGTTGTTGCGCAGATTTTGGCGTTTTCCGCCAAACTGCGGGAGAATCGGACCCCGTGACCCGCTCCTTCCGCCCCCGCGCGCCGCGCTCCCGCCGCGCTCGTCGCGCCCTCGCCGCCGCTGCCGTTTTGGTGACGTCGCTGGCCGTGGCCCTGGGCACCACCACGACGCCGAGCAGCGCGAAGTCCACGAAGTACCCGTGGCACACGAACATCACCGCGACCACGTTCTGGGTCGGCGAGATCTTCGACCCGAACGCGTCCGACGGGTCCCAGCGCATCTCGGCCTACGACGACCGCTGGTACAAGCGGTTCGGCGGCTGCGACGGCGTGCGCCGCAACGGCGACTGCCGCACCGAGCGCCGCACCCGCAGCAACGGCTACTTCCCGCGGCACATGAAGCCGCGCGAGAACCCGTTCTACCTCGACCTGCCCTACGACGACGTCAACGTCACCAAGAACTTCCGCAGCCGCGGCAAGGTCGTGCCGTGGGCCGGGCAGGCCGCCTACCGCGGCAAGGTCAAGAACCGCGCGTACAGCCTGATGAAGAACCGCTGGGTCGAGCTGCGCAAGGGCAAGCGTCGCTGCTACGGCCAGATCCAGGACGCCGGGCCGGGCCAGTACAGCGACACCCGCTACGTCTTCGGCACCAAGAACCAGCGCCCGAAGAACAAGCGCTACGGCGGCGCCGGCATGGACGTCTCGCCCGCGCTCACCGGCTGCCTGGACTTCAAGAGCCTGAACGGCATCAACCGCGGCGTCCGCTGGCGCTTCGTCGACAGCCGGGACGTCCCGCGGGGTCCGTGGACGCGCGTCGTGACCCGCTCGCGCGGCACGAACTGGGGCTGAGCCGACCCTCGCCCGCTGGGGACGCCGGGGGGCGCCCCTAGCGGGCCGGTCCGGCCAGCCGGTCGCGCAGACCGTTCGCGATCTCGAGGTCCTCGGCGTCGGGGGCGTCGAACCCCGGGTCGTCCGCCCTCCCGTGGAGCCAGTCGAGCACCTGTTCCGGATGCGTGTGCGCGCCGGTGAATCGGCGAGCGGCGACCAGGTCGAGCGCACTGGACCGGATCGGCACCCGCGACCACAGCACCTCCCCCTGCTCGGTCGTGCACAGAAGCAGCACCGGAGGGTCCTCGTCGCTGTAGCAGGGGCACAGCCACAGCGCGTCCTGCACCGACGGACGCTCGGCGCCGCGTACCGTCCGGGCCTCCAGGCGCGTGGCCGCCGCGTCGAGGAACGCCTCGACGGCGACGGCGTCCGGGTCCTCGGGCGCCGGTCGGCGGCCCCACCTCACGGCGTCGGACCGACCGCGTAGGCGTCGACCTCGGCGATCAGGGCTGCTTTGCCCGCGTCGCCCAGGAACGACTGGCGCACCGCCTGGCGCGCCAGCTCGGCGACACCGGCCTCGTCCAGGTCGAGCAGGTCCGCGGCGACGAGGTACTCGTCGGTGAGCGTGGTGCCGAACATGGGCGGGTCGTCCGAGGAGATGGAGAAGGGCACGCCGGCCGCCGCGATCGCCGGCAGCGGGTGCTCGGCCAGCGACGGCACCGAACGGGTGCGGACGTTCGAGGTCGGGCACACCTCCAGGGCGATGCCGCGCTCGGCGAGCAGGGCGAGCAGCGCCGGGTCGTCGACGCTGCGGATGCCGTGGCCGATCCGCTCCGCGCCGAGGTGCTCGACGGCGTCCCACACCGTCTGCGCGTCCGTGGACTCGCCCGCGTGCGGGACGCTGTGCAGTCCGGCCGCCCGGGCCTGCTGGAAGTGCGGGGCGAACTGCGGCCGCGGCACGCCCAGCTCGGGCCCGCCGAGACCGAACGAGACCAGGCCGTCGGGGCGCAGGCGCAGCGCGGTGTCGAGCGTGACGTCCGCGGCCTCCAGCCCGGACTCGCCGGGGATGTCGAAGCACCAGCGCAGCGCGAGGCCCAGGTCGCGCTCGGCGCGCACCCGCGCGTCCTCGACCGCCTCGCAGTACGCCTCGGCCGCGATGCCGCGCACGATCGAGGTGTACGGGGTGAGCGTCAGCTCGGCGTAGCGCACCCGCTGGGCGGCCAGGTCCTGGGCGACCTCGTAGGTCAGCGTCCACACGTCCTCGGGGGTGCGGACCAGGTCGACGACCGACAGGTAGACCTCGATGAAGTGGCCGAAGTCGGTGAACGTGAAGTAGTCCGCGAGCGCGTCGACGTCGGCCGGCACCGGAGAGGACCCGGCGTGCCGGGCCGCCAGCTCGGCCACGGTGCGCGGCGACGCGGACCCGACGTGGTGGACGTGGAGCTCGGCCTTCGGGAGCCCGGCCGCGAAGGCGTGCAGGTCGCTCATGCGCCGGAGTCTGGCACGCACGGAGGGACTGGGCACTCCGGGCCCCTTGTCTGCCGAAACCGTTTTTCTGGTCTGTGAACCGGGTTACATTGTCGTCGCCGAGCCCGGCCGAGACCCCGCCGACTCCAGATACAGGAGCCCTGAACGGACCTTCACGACCCCGACGTACCGCGGGAGAGCGCATGCACACACCGGACGCAGCCCAGATCACCCAGACCGTCGCCGCGATGCTCGACGCCCCCGAGAGCGCGCTCGTCGTCGTCGGGGAGCCCGGCTCGGGCAAGTCGCACCTGCTGGACCGGCTGCGCTCGCACCCGAGCCTGCCGACCGTGGTCGTCCGGGCCAACCCGGCCGAGGCGGGCTTCCCGGTGTCCGGGGTGTCGGCCCTCCTGGCCGAGCTGCGCGGCGACCACCGCGGCGAGCTCGTGCGCCACCTGGACGTGCGCAGCGACGACCCGGTGGGCCTGTTCGCCGCCGGGCACGACCTGGTCGCCCTGCTCGCCGGCATGCGGCTGCCGCCCATGCTCGTCCTGGTCGACGACGTCGACCTCATGGACGAGGTGAGCCAGAGCCTGCTGGGCACCGTCGCGAGCCGGCTGCCCGGCACCAACCTGCGCATGGTGCTCACCACGACCACGCCGCCGGCGGGCGGTCCGTTCGCCGCGCTGCGCGCGCTGACCCTGGCGCCGCTGAGCCGCGCCCGGAGCCACGAGCTGGTGCAGGGACTGCTCGGGGACGCCGACCCGGCGCTCGTGCCGATCGTCGCCCACTTCGCCGGCGGCAACCCCAAGCTGCTGACCGAGCAGCTCAGCCTGCTGGGCTCGGACCAGCTGAACGGCAGCACCCGGCTCGCCCTGCCCCTGCGCCCGAGCCCGACGCTCGACGCCGTCGCTGAGCAGCGGCTCAACGGGCTCGAGCCGGCGCTGCGGCGTCCGCTCGCCGCGGCCGCGCTGGCCCCCCTGGCCCACCGCGAGGCCCTGCTCTCGCTCGACCCGCGCTGGAGCGGGGCGCTGGAGGACCTCGTCGACCTCGGCCTGCTGCGCGCCCTCGGCGCGCACGTCGTCGTCCAGGACCCGCGGGTGCGCACCCACTTGTACTGGAGCCAGTCCGGCCAGCGCCGCCGCTCGCTGCACGCCGCGCTCGCCGAGGCGGCGAAGGACGAGCCCCGCATCGCCGCGTGGCACCTGAGCTTCGTCGACGGCCTGCACCTGCACGCCACCACGCTGGTCGAGGCGGCGGTCGACCTGGCCGAGGAGAACTTCATCTGGCCGGCGGTCGAGTACGCCGAGCGGGCCGCGGGCGTGCCGTCCGGCACCCAGCACGGCGAGGCGCTGAGCCGGCTCGTCGTCCGGCTGCTCGAGCGCGGCGAGACGAGCCTGGCCGGACGCTACGTGCGCGACATCGACCTGGCCCAGACCGGCGAGCCGCTCCAGCTCATGGCGCTGCGGCTCTCGATCGAGCTGCTGGACGTGCGCCGCACCAGCGACGAGATGGTCAACGCGCTCGTCGACGCCGAGTCCGTCGACGAGCCCGAGGCGGCCGTCGCGCTGCTGGAGCTCACGACGATGTCGCACGTCGAGCGCTGGCAGCCCGGGCCGGCCCGGGCCCAGCTCGAGCGGCTCGAGCAGCTCGGCGTCGACCTGGACCCCGAGCGGCAGGCCCAGGTGAGCCGGCTGACCGACGTCCTGGACGCCCTCGAGGGCAAGGACCCGGCCCCGGGCCGCGACCCGCAGGCCGAGGACCCGCGCAGCATGCCGCTCCCGCACCTCGTGCTCGCCGGACGGGCGGCCACGCTGCGCCAGCAGCACGCGCTCGCCCGACGGCTGTTCACCGTCGCCCTGACCCGTCGCCGGTCCGCCACCGCCGTGTGGGGCCAGCTGGCCCGCTACGGCCAGGTGCTCAACGAGACCCGCTCCGGGCACCTGCGCCGCGGCCGCGCCGCGATCGACGACTGGGAGGACAACCGTCCCTGGACGTTCCACGGTCCGAGCGAGGAGGCCTACGTCCGCGCCTGGTACGCGTGGTCCGACGGCCGGCTCGAGCGGGCGCGCGACCTCATCTCCATCGGCCTGGACCAGGCGCAGCGCCACTCGGCGCCGTCCGTGCACGCCCGGCTGCTGTCGCTGCTCGGTGCGACGCACGTCCTGGACGAGGACTGGGACGCCGCGCTCGAGGTGCTGCGGCGCGCCCACGCCGAGGGCCTGGCCTTCCGCGACCCCGCGCTGCTGCGCCACGGCGCCGACTACGTCGAGACCTGCGTGCGCACCGGGCGCACCGGCGAGGGACGGTCGGTCCTGACGCTGCTGGAGCAGCGCGTCGGTCCGCACTCCTCGCCGTGGAGCCGCGTCGCGCTCGCGCGGGCGCGTGGCCTGCTGCTGCCCGTGCCCGAGGCCGTCCCCCACCTGGCGAAGGTCGTGGCCGACGCGCCGCCCGACACCTCTCCCTACGAGCTGGGCCGCACGCTCACCGCGTACGCCGAGCGCCTGGCCGAGGGCGGCGACGTCGACGAGGCCCGCCGCATCCGCATGCTGGCCGACGCCACGTTCGAGCGCAGCGGGGCCCACGCCTGGGCCGAGCGGCTCGCCGAGCAGCTCAAGCCGGTGGCCCGCGACCCGTACGTCGAGGCCGTGTCGGCGCTCTCGGAGGAGGAGCGGCACATCGTCCGCCTGGCCATGGCCGGACGCCGCACCCGCGAGATCGCCGCGGACCTGCACCTGTCGGTGCGCTCGGTGGAGCTGCGCCTGACCCGCATCTACCGCACGATCGGCGTCGCCTCGCGCGCCCAGCTCGTGGCCGTGCTCGACGGCCGGCTCAGGACGACGGACTGACCACGGCGCGCCGGGTCGGGCTGCGCCACACGCCCGACGAGCCGCCGCGCAGCGCGCGCGACAGCGCCCGCAGGTTCACCCAGGCGTCCACGATGCGCAGCAGGACGAACGCCGGGGCCAGGAACAGGTAGCTCCACCGCCGGGCCAGCACCGCCGCGTAGACGGTGAGCAGCAGGTCGGGCAGCACGATGCCCGCGGCGAGCACCGTGCTGGGCACGAACAGGTCCACCGCGGTCGCCGCCCCGCCGAGGTCCGCCCCGGTGCCGCTCAGCAGCGCCGCCACGGCACCGATCGCCGCGGCCGGCAGCACGACGGTCAGCAGCAGGCTGCTGAGCACGACCTCCAGGCAGAACATCGCCAGGCTGGCCAGGAAGATGCCCGGCCGAAGGAGCGGGCGGTGGCGCAGCACCGTCTGCCAGAAGCCCAACCCCCAGCGGCTCATCTGGCTCACGTAGTCGCCCAGCGTGTCCGGGTCCTGGGTGTACGCCTTCGCCGCGCGGGGGTCGAACGCGATGCGGCCGAGCTCCTTGGTGTGGATCTCGAACGTCATGTTGTAGTCCTCGATCGCCAGCCCGGGGGCGGCGATGTCGACCTGATCGAGGATCGACGTGCGGTACATGCTGGCGAAGCCCGGCACGATCGTGACGACGTTCGCGCGGGCGGCGGCCTGGCCGAACTTGTGCAGCGTCTGCACCGCCAGGTACGTCCGCTCGCGGTGCGCCACCAGGACGCGTCCGGCCCGGGTGGCGGACGGCGTCTCCTGCAGCGTCGTGGCACGTCCGGCCACCGCCACCACGCCGGGCTCGAACAGCGGCAGACCGGTCTCGAGGTAGTCGGCCGCGGGGCGGCTGTCGGCGTCCAGCAGCATGACGACCTCGAACCGGCGGGCCAGGTCGAAGTGCTCCAGGCCGGCCACGAGCGCCCCGGCCTTGCCGCGGTTGGGCCACAGGTCCATCACGTGGGCGCCGTGCGCCCGGACGACGTCGACGGTGCCGTCGCTGGACGCGTCCGAGACGACGAAGACCTGGTCGGCACCCACGAGGTGGGCGGCCGCCTCGATGGTGCCCGCGATGACCGCCTCCTCGTCGTGCGCGGCGACCAGGACGGCCACGTCGCGGGCCGTGAGCCGGTCGGATCCCTCCGGCGCCAGGTGACGTCCGCGGCCGGGGCGCACGAGCAGGCGAGCCAGGCCCACGCAGGCCCAGCACAGCGTCGTCAGGCCGAGCATCAGCGTCGCCGTCACCAGCAACCAGGTCATGGACGGTTCCTTCCGCGGGCGGGCTCCCACGCGCGACCTTGCCACCACCCCGCCGCCGCGACAAGACGTTTTGTCCGCCGGAATCCTGCGGGGTCTTGCGGAAAGGTCCCGCGTCCCGCAACGAGCCCGCAACGGTTCCGTCGGACTAGTCCCGCAGCGTTCTCCGCAACGCGTTGACCGACCCCGGGGCCCGGGAAAGCGTGAGGCCTGGGTCCGGCGTCCCACCCCCTGGAGTCCCGCCGCTCCCACCGCTCGCACCGCATGCCGAGTGCGAGGACGGTCCCCAGCAGAAGGAGTCCCCCATGACCGCGACCACCCCCGTCCCCCCGACCAGCACGGTTCCCACCGGCACCGTCCCGAACGACCCCGAGCCCACGCCCATCCCGGTCCCCGACCCGGTCCTGGCGCCCGTGGCGGCCCCCGTGTTCACCCACGACGTCGCCATCGTCGGCCTCGGCTACGTCGGCCTGCCGACCGCGCTGGCCTACCACCACGCGGGACGCTCGGTGCTCGCCCTGGACGTCTCGCCCCGCCGGCTCGACGACATCGTGAACGGCGCGGTCGACGCGATCGCCAGCGACCACGACCGGCTCACCGAGGCCCTGGACTCGACCCGCTTCGAGCTGACCTCCGACGTCGGCCGGCTGTCCAGCGCGCGGGCCGTCATCATCTGCGTGCCGACGCCAGTGGACGCGCACCTGGTGCCCGACCTGGGCATCCTCGGCAGCGCCTGCTCGACCGTCGCCGCCGAGGCCGTCCCCGGCCAGCTCGTCGTCCTGACCTCCACCACCTACGTCGGCTGCACCGCCGAGCTGCTCGGCCAGCCGCTGGCCGCCCGCGGGCTCGTCGTCGGCGAGGACGTCCACCTGGCCTTCAGCGCCGAGCGGATCGACCCCGGCAGCACGATCGTCGCCCAGGAGCAGGTCCCGCGCGTCGTCGGCGGCGCCACCCCCGCGTGCCTGGAGCGCGCGGTGGAGCTGCTGGGCCGGTACGCGGACTCGGTGCACCCGGTCCCGTGCCTGGAGACCGCCGAGATGACCAAGCTCCTGGAGAACACGTTTCGCGCCGTCAACATCGCCCTGGCCAACGAGTTCGCCGACGTCTGCACCGAGATCGGCATCGACGTCACGGACGTGATCGGCGCCGCCGCCACCAAGCCCTACGGGTTCATGCCGTTCTGGCCCGGACCGGGCGTCGGCGGCCACTGCATCCCGTGCGACCCGCACTACCTGCTCTGGCAGCTGCGCCGCAGCCACGTCGAGGCGCCGGTGATGGACGCCGCGATGCACCAGATCGCCGCGCGGCCTGGACGCGTGGTCGAGCGGATCCGCAAGGTCCTGTCCGACCGCGGTCGCGGCATGGCCGGCGCGCGCATCCTGGTCATGGGCGTCGCCTACAAGCCCGGCGTCGCAGACCTGCGCGAGTCGCCCGCCCTGGAGATCCTCGAGCAGCTGCGGCACGAGGGGGCACAGGTCGGCTTCGTCGACCCGTACATCGACTCCGCCCGCCTGCCCGACGGCTCCGAGCTGCGGGCCGTCCCCGACCCGCGCGCCTTCCAGCCCACCCTCGTGCTGGTGCACACCGCGCACCCGGGCCTGGACGTCTCCTGGATGGCGCCCGAGCAGCTCGTGCTCGACGCCACCTTCCGCACCGCGGTGCCGGCCGAGCGGGTGACCCTGTGAGCCGCCCGGTGCCCGTGCGCACGCTCGTCACGGGTGGCGCCGGCTTCGTCGGCAGCCACCTGGTGGAGCTGCTGCTCTCTCGCGGCGACGAGGTGGTCGTGCTCGACGACCTGTCGACCGGACGGCTGTCGAACCTCGACGCCGTCGCCAACCACTCGTCGCTCGGCTTCGTGCACGGCTCCGTGCTCGACCGCCCGCTCGTCGAGCGCCTGACGCGCAGCGTCGACCGGGTCTTCCACCTGGCCGCGCAGGTCGGCGTCGACCTGGTCGTCGCCGAGCCGCTGCTGGGGCTGCGCACCAACATCCACGGCACCGAGAACGTGCTGGAGTGCGCGCTCGCGGCTCGGGTGCCGGTGCTGCTGGTCTCCACGAGCGAGATCTACGGAAAGAACACCGCCGACAAGCTGCACGAGGACTCCGACCGCATCCTGGGCTCCCCGCTGCTGTCGCGGTGGACCTACGCCGCGGCCAAGGGCATCGACGAGGCCTTCGCCCACGCCTACTGGAAGCAGCACGGGCTGCAGGTCTCGATCGTCCGGCTGTTCAACACCGTCGGACCCCGCCAGGTCGGCCACTACGGCATGGTCGTGCCGCGGCTCGTGGGCCAGGCCCTGCGCGGCGAGCCGCTGACCGTCCACGGCGACGGCCAGCAGACCCGCTGCTTCTCCTTCGTCGGCGACGTCGTCCCCGCGATGGTCGCCCTGGCTGAGGACGAGCGGTCGGTCGGCCAGGCGTTCAACCTGGGCGGCGCCGAGGAGGTCAGCATCCTCGACCTGGCCCGGCGCATCCTGCAGGTCACCGGCAGCAGCAGCTCCGTGCGGCTCGTCCCCTACGCCGAGGCGTACGCGCCCGGCTACGAGGACATGCGCCGGCGGGTGCCCGACAACACCCGGGCCCAGGAGCTCGTCGGCTTCGTGCCCCGCACGGCCCTGGACGACGTGATCGCGAAGGTCGCCGAGTCCCTGCGCGACGACGCCCGGCCGGTCGCCGAGACGCGCCTGGTGCTGGCGGCGACCGAGGCGGTGGTCTAGATGTGCGGCATCGTGGCCGGACGCACGTCCGGCGCCGTGACCGGCACCCTCACCGAGGCGCTCGCCCGGCTGGAGTACCGCGGCTACGACTCGGTCGGCGTCGCGGTGGCCCAGGCCGACGGGACGCTGCAGGTACGACGCACCACCGCTCGCGTGGAGGCACTCGTCGACCGCCTGGCCGCCGACCCGGTGGCCGGCACGACCGGCGTCGGCCACACCCGCTGGGCCACCCACGGCGCGGTGACCGAGGGCAACGCCCACCCGCACGCGGACTGCTCCGGACGCCTGGCGCTGGTCCACAACGGGATCATCACCAACGCCGACGCCCTGCGCGCCGGACTGCGCGAGCGGGGCCACGTGGTCGCGTCCGACGTGGACAGCGAGGTGGTGGTCCACCTGGTCGAGGAGGCGCTCGGCACCGGCTTGGCCGCGGCGGTCGAGGCCGCCGTTGAGCAGCTCACCGGCACCTGGGCGCTGGCCGTCCTGGACGCGCTGACCGGCGAGCTGGTCGCGACCAGCCACGGGTCGCCGCTCGTGGTCGCCGAGGGACCGGAGGGCGTGTACCTGGCCAGCGACGTCGCTGCCGTGGCCGCCTGGATCGACGACTTCCGGGTGCTCGAGGACGGCCACGTCGTGACCGTCGGCGAGACGACCACGTGGCGTCACGGCGGGCACGTCGCCGAGCCGCCGCTGCTGCGCCGCTGCACCATCTCGGTCGCTGAGCTCAGCCGCGAGCTCTACGCGGACTTCATGAGCAAGGAGATCGACGAGCAGCCGCTCGTGGCGACCCGCGTCCTGGAGTCGTGGGGCGCCCCGGCGCAGGACGGCTCGCTGTGGCACGCCTCGGGGCTGCCCGACTTCGCCCGGGTGGCCGTGCTCGGCTGCGGCACGTCGCTCAACGCCGGCCGCGCCGTCGCGGGCGTCCTGGGACGCGTCGCCGGCGTGCCGACGCAGGCGGTCGTCGCCAGCGAGGCCGACGACTGGGTCGTCGAGCCCGACACGCTCGTGCTGGCGTTCAGCCAGTCCGGCGAGACGGCCGACGTCCTGCGGGCGCTCGACCGGGTCGAGCACCGCGGCGCCCCGGTCGTGGCGGTGACCAACTCCGCCTGGTCCGCGCTGGGCCGCCGCGCCGACTTCGTGATGTCGTGCCACGCCGGTCCGGAGATCGGCGTCGCGGCCACCAAGACGTACACCGCGCAGGTGCTCACGGGCACGTGCCTGGCGATCGCCGCGTGCGTGGGCACCGGGCGGCTGGCCCGCTCGACCGGACGCGCGATGGTCGCCGACCTCGGTCGCGTCCCGGACCTGGTCGCGCAGTCGATCGGCGTCGCCATGCAGGCGGTGCCGACGATCGCGGCGGCCACCTCCGAGGCGTCCGGGTTCCTGTTCCTGGGCCGCGGCATCGCGCGCAGCTACGCCGACGAGGGCGCGCTCAAGCTCAAGGAGCTCAGCTACCTGTGGGCCGAGAGCCACGCGTCCGGCGAGCTCAAGCACGGACCGCTGGCGCTGGTCGAGCCCGGCACGCCGGTCGTGGCGGTCGACGACGGCTCGTCCCGCATGCAGGCGAGCCTGGCCGAGGTGCGGGCCCGCGGCGGCGACGTCATCGACATCGGTGGTCCCGGCTCGGCGCTCCCGGCCCTCGGCACGTCCGGCGGCATCCCGGGCATCGACTGGTGCGGGCCCCTGGAGTCCGTCATGGCCATGCAGGTGCTGGCCCGCCAGGTGGCGGTGCTGCGCGGTCGCGACATCGACAAGCCGCGCAACCTGGCCAAGTCGGTGACGGTCGAATGAGTGCAGCACGCCGCCACGGCGAGCACGCCAGCGAGCCGTCCCGGCGCCTCGCCGCCGTCCTCGTCGCCACGCTGACGGCCGCGGCCGTCGTGGTCGCCCTGCTCGCCTGGGGTGCCCCGAGCGCACCGGGCGCGACCCGGCCCCTGACCGTCGTCAGCCTGACCTTCGACGACGGCAACGCCGACCAGGCCCAGGCCGCCCAGATCCTGCAGGACCACGGGATGCGCGGGACGTTCTACGTGCCGTCCGGCTTCCTGGGCGCGCAGGGCTACCTCACGCTGGCCCAGGTGAAGGGGCTCGAGTCCGCCGGGCACGAGGTCGGCGGCCACACCATCAACCATCCCGACCTGATCTCCGCCAGCCCCGCCGAGAAGATCCGCCAGGTGTGCGGCGACCGGACGTGGCTGATGTCCCAGGGTCTGCAGGTGCGCAGCTTCGCCTACCCGTTCGCGAGCCTGGACGCAGCCACCAAGCAGGTCGTGACCGACTGCGGCTACAACAGCGCCCGCGGCCTGGGCGACCTGCGCACCGGACGCGCGGGCGACGAGTGCGCGGGCTGCCCGCGCGCCGAGACGATGCCGGCGGCCGACCCGTTCGAGACGCGCGCTCCGGCGCAGGTGGAGACGGACTGGACGCTGGCCGACCTCAAGCGCGTCGTGACCAACGCCGAGCAGGCCGGCGGCTGGACGCAGCTGACGTTCCACCACGTGTGCGCGTCGGGCTGCGAGATCTCCGTGACGCCGGCCGTGCTGACCCAGTTCGCCGCGTGGCTCCAGCCGCGCGCCGCCACCCGCAACACGGTGGTGCGGACGGTCGGCGACGTCGTGGGCGGTGCGGTGAAGCCGGCCGTCGCGCCGACCGCCGAGCCGCCGCTGGCACCGGGCGAGAACGGGGTCGTCAACCCCGGGCTCGAGCAGCTGGACGCCAACGGCGACCCGGTCTGCTGGATGCGCGGCGGCTACGGCACCAACACGGCCACGCTCGACACGAGTGCCGGACGCACCGGCTCGCGGGCCGCCCGCGTGACGGTGAGCGGCTACACCGACGGCGACGCCAAGTGGCTCCCCCGCTTCGACCTGGGCGACTGCAGCCCGACGGTCGCCGCGGGCCACGCCTACTCGCTGCGCTCCTGGTACCGCTCGAGCACGGTCACCCAGTTCGCGGTGTACCTGCGCGACGACGCCGGCACGTGGCGGTACTGGACGTCCAGCCCGTGGTTCGCCGCAGCGACGGACTGGGCCGCGGCCCAGTGGTCGACGCCGGAGCTCCCGGCCGGCTCGACCGGGATCAGCTTCGGGCTCAACGTGTTCGCGAACGGCACGCTCGAGACCGACGACGTCGCGGTCTACGACGTCCAGGGCGCTCCGGCCGCCGGAGGCGAGAGAGCGCCGACGCCCCCGTCGGCGCCGGCGCTGACCGGGTCGCCGGAGCCGCCCCCCGGGGACCTCGGGGCGGGGTGACCCGTGCTGCGTCCCCGACCGTCCCCGCGGCCGCGCGCCGCGGGGACGGTCGCCGCGCTCGTGGCTGTGACCGTCGTCCTCGCCCTGGTCACGACGCTCGTGGCTGACGACCGCTCGCCGGCGCAGCGCGGGCGCCGCTACCCCTGGCACACCGGCATCACCGCGACGACGTTCTGGGTCGGCGAGATCTTCGACCCGGACGCCGACGACGGCTCGCAGCGCATCTCGGCGTTCGACGACGAGTGGCTGCTCCACTACGGCGGCTGCGACGGGGTCCAGACCGGCGACGACTGCCGCACCGAGCGCCGCCGCCGCGACGACGGCTGGTTCCCGCGCCGGATGACCCCGCTGGAGAACCCGTTCTACCTGGACCTGCCCTACGACGACCGCAACGTCGAGCAGAACTTCCGCGAGCGCGGCGACGTCGTGCCGTGGGCCGACGAGGAGCCGTACCGCGACCGGGTCGCGGACCGGCGCCACAGCCTCATGAAGAACCGCTGGGTGGAGCTGCGCCGCGGCTCCCGTCGGTGCTTCGGCCAGGTCCAGGACGCCGGGCCGGGCGAGTACTCCGACGTGCGGTACGTGTTCGGCGCCGACGACGTCCGGCCGCGCAACGAGCGCTACGGCGGGGCCGGCATGGACGTCTCGCCGGCGATCACCGGGTGCCTCGGGTTCGACGACGTCAACGGCATCACCGGCGGGATCCGCTGGCGCTTCGTCGACCGCGTCGACGTGCCACCCGGCCCGTGGCTGCGCGTGGTCACCCGGTCGCGGGGCTCCTGAGCGGACGTCCCCGCCGACGATTTTTGCACTCTTGGTCCCATAGTGTAAAAAGTCTGGGTGACCAGGACGATCGAGGAGAGCCGACGCGACGCCAAGCGGCGCGTCACCCGCGCGTCCCTGGTCAACGCGGCACGAGCCCTCACGGCCCGCCACGGCGTGCACGGGTTCACCGTGGAGCAGCTGTGCGAGCAGGTCGGCGTCTCCCGCCGGACGTTCTTCAACTACTTCCCGACCAAGGACGAGGCGATCCTGGGCACGCCGGCCGACGAGCTGCCCGCCGACGCGGTCGCGGCGTTCCTGGCCGGCGGTGGGGACGAGCCGTTCTCCGCCGACCTGGCCGGCGACTACGTCGAGCTGCTGGCCGCCGCGCACGAGGGTGCGGCGCTCACCCGCGAGGAGCACGTCGCGCTCCACCGAGCGCTCATCGCCGAGCCGCGGCTGCTCGACCGCCTGATGGAGCGCGGCCGGGCCATGGAGCAGCGGCTGGCCACCCTCGTCGCCGAGCGCGAGGGCGTGGACGCGTCCGACCCCCGCGCCCGCGTGGCGTCGACGCTGCTCGGTGCGCTCGGGCAGTCCGTCGCCATGCGCTTCTTCTCCTCTGAGACCGCCACCTCGTTCCGCGACGAGGCGGCCCCCGACCTGCAGGCCCTGCGCGACCTGCACCTGACCCCGCGCCCCTGAGCGCACGACCGAGGACACCATGACGAGCACCGACCTGCGCGACGACGCGCCCCTGCTGCTGACGCAGCGCCGGATCTGGATCATCTTCTCCGCGCTCATCGCGGGCATGTTCCTGGCCAGCCTGGACCAGACGATCGTCTCCACGGCGATGCCGACCATCGTCGGCGACCTGGGCGGCGTCGAGCATCAGGCCTGGATCACCACCGCGTACCTGCTGGCCACGACGATCGTCATGCCGATCTACGGCAAATTCGGCGACGTCCTGGGCCGGCGCAACCTGTTCCTGTTCGCGATCGCCGTGTTCACGCTGGCCTCGCTGGGCTGCGCGCTGAGCGACGACTTCTGGTCGTTCGTGGTCTTCCGCGCGATCCAGGGCCTCGGCGGCGGCGGCATGATGATCCTCAGCCAGGCGATCATCGCCGACATCGTGCCGGCCAACGAGCGCGGCAAGTACCTCGGCCCGCTGGGCGGCATCTTCGGCCTGTCGGCCGTGGCCGGCCCGCTCCTGGGCGGCTTCTTCGTCGACCACCTCAGCTGGCACTGGGCGTTCTGGATCAACCTGCCGATCGGCGCCGCCGCGTTCCTCATCGCCTGGTTCGCGCTGACCCTGCCGACCAAGCGCCCTGAGCACGGCATCGACGTCCCCGGCGTCGTGCTGCTGTCGGCCGCCACGACCTGCCTGATCTTCTTCAGCGAGTTCGGCGGAAACGCCGACCACGGCTGGGGCGCCACCTCCACCTGGCTGTGGGGCGCCGGCCTGCTCGTCGCCGTGTGCGGCTTCGTCATGGTCGAGTCGCGCGCCGAGGACCCGATCATCCCCCTGAGCCTGTTCCGCAGCTCGATCTTCGTCATCAGCACCGCGATCGGCTTCACCCTCGGCATGGGCATGTTCGCCGCCCTCGCCTTCCTGCCGACCTTCCTGCAGATGTCGTCGGGCACGTCCGCCGCGACGTCGGGCCTGCTGATGCTGCCGATGATGGTCGGCCTCATGGGCACGTCGATCTGGTCGGGCATCCGGATCAGCCGCACCGGCCGCTACAAGGCGTACCCGATCGTCGGTGCCGCCGTGGTCGGCGCGGCGATGCTGTGGCTCACGACGCTCACCGCCGACACCGCGATCTGGGTCATCTGCGTGCAGATCTTCGTGTTCGGCGCCGGCCTGGGCCTGATCATGCAGGTCGTCGTCCTGGTCGTGCAGAACTCCGTGCCGGTCGACCAGATCGGCACCGCGACGAGCACGAACAACTACTTCCGCGAGGTCGGTGCCGCCCTGGGCGTGGCGATCTTCGGCGCGATGTTCACCAACCGCCTGTCCGAGCGGCTGACGGACGTGTTCACGTCCTCGGGCGCCTCGGCGTCGGACGCCGCGTCGGCGACGGCCACCCTCGAGCCGTCGGTCATGCAGCAGCTGCCCGAGCCCGTGCAGGACGGCATCGTCTCCGCGTACGCCGACGCGCTCGCGCCGGTGTTCTGGTACCTCGTGCCGTTCATCGCGGTGGCGTTCGTTCTGGCGCTGTTCCTCAAGGAGATCCCGCTGTCCGACGTCGCCGGCATGGTCGCCCGCGGCGAGGCCATCGGCGGCGAGGAGGCCGAGCGCCTGGACGCCGAGCAGCGCTCCGCCGCGGCCGTCACCGACCAGGACGAGCAGGCCACCGAGACGGACGACGCACCCCGGCGCTGAGCGTGACGCTGTGGCGGCGCCGCACGGCGTGTCGCCGCCCCAGCGTCACTCCCAGCGGGGAGCGGGCTACTCGCCCGAGGGGACGATGGCCGAGATGACCGTGCCGTCGGCGCGCAGCGTGCCCGCCGGGCTGGACGGCTCGCCGGACAGCCGCGGGCCCTGGTCCTTGAGCGCCACGACCACGGGCTCGCCGGGAGCGACCACGACCTCCTCGCCACGTACGTCGAAGGTGAGCCGGTGGTCGCCGTGCTCCACGCACATCTCGAGCTCGGCCGGGCGCACCGTGACGCGCACGCGGGTGCCGCGCAGCGTGAGCCGGTAGGTCAGCGACTCCCAGGCGTCGGGCAGGCGCGGGTCGATCGACCAGCGTCCGTCGCCCTGGTCGCGGAAGCCGCCGAAGCCGGACGCCAGCGCGCTCCACACGCCGCCGGTCGAGGCCACGTGCACGCCGTCGGACGTGTTGGAGTGCCGGTCGGCCAGGTCGACGTACAGCGCCGACAGGAAGTAGCGCAGCGCGAGGTCGTGGTAGCCGACCTCGGCCGCCATGATCGACTGCACGACCGCCGACAGCGTCGAGTCGCCGGTGGTGATCGGGTCGTAGTACTCGAAGTTGCGGCGCTTCTGCTGGGCGGTGAACGCCTCGCCCTGCAGGAACAGCGCCAGCACGACGTCGGCCTGCTTGAGCACCTGGAACCGGTAGATCACCAGCGGGTGGTAGTTCAGCAGCAGCGGGCGCTTGCTCATCGGCGTGTTGGCCAGGTCCCACATCTCGCGCTCGAGGAAGTGCGAGTCCTGCGGGTGGATGCCCAGGTGCTCGTCGAACGGGATGCTCATGCCCTCGGCGGCCCGCTCCCACTCGCGCACCTCGGACTCGCGCAGGTCGAGCCGGCGGACCAGCTGCTCGTACGCCTCGGGGTCGCGCTCGGACATCGTGCGGACGGCCTCGGCGGCGCGGCGCAGGTTCTGGCGGGCCAGCACGTTCGTGTACAGGTTGTCGTTGACGACGGTCGTGTACTCGTCCGGGCCGGTGACGCTGTGGATGTGGAAGCTGCCGTTCTCCTCGTTGCGCCAGAAGCCGAGGTCGGCCCACAGCCGGGCGGTCTCGACGAGGATGTCGATCGCCTCGCGGTTGAGGAAGTCGACGTCGCCGGTGGCGCCCACGTACTTGCTCAGCGCGTACGCGATGTCGGCGTCGATGTGGTACTGCGCGGTGCCGGCGGCGTAGTAGGCCGAGGCCTCCTCGCCGTTGATCGTCCGCCACGGGAACAGCGCGCCCTTCTGGGCCAGCTGGCGGGCGCGGCGGCGGGCCGCGTCGAGCAGCATGTAGCGGAAGCGCAGCGCGTTCCGGGCCGCCCGCGGGGTCGTGTACGTCAGGAACGGCATGACGTAGACCTCGGTGTCCCAGAAGTAGTGGCCGCCGTAGCCGCTGCCGGTGACGCCCTTGGCCGGGATGCCCTGCCCCTCGGCGCGAGCGGAGGCCTGGATGACCTGGAACAGGTTCCAGCGCACCGCCTGCTGCACCTCGGGCTGGCCGGGGATCTCGACGTCCGAGCGGGCCCAGAACGCGTCGAGCCAGGCGCGCTGGTCGGCCCGCTCCTGCTCGACGCCCTGCTCGCACGTGCGGTCGAGGGTGCGGTCGCAGCGGTCGAGCAGCTCGCGGGCCGGGACGCCGCGCGAGGTGTGGTACGCCACGATCTTGGTCAGCGTGATCGGCACGCCGGGCTGGGCCTCGACGTTGTAGACGACCTTGGCCAGGTCGTCGGCGGTCTGCACGTGGACGGTGCGCTCGTTCTCGGTCTCGAGCCGGTGGCTGGCGGCGACCGCGAGCGTCATGCCGCTCTCGGCGCAGCGGTAGCCCAGGTAGACCCGGCCGCGGTCCCCGTCGCCGGAGTGGTGCTCGGGCACGAGCACGCGGCGGTCGAGCTGCTCGGCCTTGCGCGGGTCGACGCCCTCGCCCATCGCCTTGGCCCGGACGTGGTACTCGTCCTCGCCGTCCTGGCGGTTGAGGATCTGCGAGGAGATGGTGACCGGCGCGTGGTCGTCCAGCAGGGTGACCTCGAAGGTCAAGATCGCCAGGTGCTTCTGGGTGAACGACACCATGCGGCTGCTGCGGATGCGGACCCGTTTGCCGCCGGGGGTGCGCCACAGGATCTCGCGGCGCAGCACGCCGTCGCGGAAGTCCAGGGTGCGCTCGTACTCGAGCAGGTCGGCGATCGACAGCAGCAGCGGCTCGTCGTCGACGTACAGCCGGATGACCTTGGCGTCCGGGGCGTTGACGATCGTCTGGCCGACGCGGGCGAAGCCGTACGCCTCCTCGGCGTGCTGGATCGGCCAGGTCTCGTGGAAGCCGTTGATGAAGGTGCCGTGCGTGTGCGAGTCACGGCCCTCCTCGACGTTGCCGCGCAGGCCCAGGTAGCCGTTGCCGACGGCGAACACCGACTCGGTCGTGCCCAGGTCGTGCGCGCTGTAGCGGCTCTCGGTCAGCGCCCACTCGTCGACCGGGAAGCGGCTGCGGTCGAGCATGTCGGTCGCCGGCGGGGCGACGTGCGAGGGGCCCATCAGATCAGCTCCGCGAGATCGGTGACGACACGGTGGGCCCCGGCGCGCAGCAGGGCGTCCTCGCCGGCGCCGCGGTCGACGCCGACCACGAGCCCGAAGCCGCCGGCCGAGCCGGCCTCGACGCCGGAGGTGGCGTCCTCGACGACGACCGCGCGGGACGCCTCGACGCCGAGCTCGGTGGCCGCCTCCAGGAAGGTCGCGGGGGCGGGCTTGCCGCGCAGGCCCTTCTCCGCGGCGACGTTGCCGTCGACGAGCACCGGGAAGTGCTGGCGCAGGCCGGCCGTCTCCAGCACGGCGGGGGCGTTGCGCGAGGACGACACGACGGCGAGCTTCGTGCCGCGCTCGACGAGCGCCTCGACCAGCCGCACGGAGCCCGGGTAGGGCTCGACGCCCTCGGTGCGCAGCACCTCGGAGAAGGCGTCGTTCTTGCGGTTGCCGAGGCCGCAGACGGTGTCGTCGGTGGACGGGTCGCTCGGATCGCCGTCGGGCAGCTCGAGGCCGCGCGAGGCCAGGAACGAGCGGACGCCGTCGTAGCGCGGCTTGCCGTCCACGTAGTCGTAGTAGTCCTGGTCGGTGTACGGCTCCTCGATCCCGCGAGCGGTGAGGAAGTCGTTGAACATCTTGCTCCACGCGTGCATGTGCACCACGGCCGTCGGCGTGATCACGCCGTCGAGGTCGAAGAGCACCGCGTCGTACTGGTCCCAGTCCACCCCAGAAGCGTAGGGCCGCCACGCCAGGACCGAAAACGCTCGCGGCGTGACCTGCGTCCCGAGCGGCCCGGTCCGGACGCCGCTAGGGTCGGCGCATGCTTGGCGCAGACACCGAGGTGGGCCGGCTCCGCACCGTGATGCTGCACCGTCCGGGTGACGAGCTCGCCCGCCTGACCCCGCGCAACAACGACTCGCTGCTGTTCGACGGCATCCCGTGGGTGGGCCGGGCGCAGGACGAGCACGACGCGTTCGCGCAGGTGCTGCGCGACCACGACGTCGAGGTGCTCTACCTGCGCGAGCTGCTCACCGAGACGCTCGCCGACGAGACCGCCCGCACCGACGTCCTCGACACCACGCTGGCCGACCGACGCCTGGGCGACGCCCTGCGCCGCCACCTGCGCGCGCACCTGGCCGAGACGCACCCCGACGACCTGGCCCAGGTGCTCGTCGCCGGCCTGCGCAACGACGAGGTCCGGCACCGCTCGATCGTCACGGGGCTGCTGCGCACCGACGACTTCCTGGTCGACCCGCTGCCCAACCTGTTGTTCACGCGCGACTCGTCGCTGTGGCTGCGCGACCGTGTGGTCGTCACGAGCCTGGCCATGCCGGCTCGCGTGCGCGAGACCCAGCTGACCCGCCTCGTCTACGCGCACCACCCGCGCTTCGCCGGCACGCCGGTGCAGCACGGCCCCGACGCCGAGCGGCTCGAGGGCGGCGACGTGCTGGAGCTCGCGCCGGGCGTCCTGGCCGTCGGGGTCGGCGAGCGCACCACGCCGGCCGGGTTCGAGCGGTTCGCGACCGACGTGCTGGCCGCCGACCTGGCCCGCACGGTGCTCGCCGTCCCGATCGCGCAGGACCGCGCCACGATGCACCTGGACACGATCGTCACCATGGTCGACCGCGACACCGTGGTCATCTACCCGACGATGGCCGACTCGCTGCGGGCCTACGCGGTGACGCACGACGGCGACGCGCTCGTGGTCGCCCCGGCGCGCCCGTTCTTCGAGGCCGCCGCCGACGCGATGGGCATCGAGCGGCTGCACCACATCGACACCGGCCTGGACCCGGTCACCGCCGAGCGCGAGCAGTGGGACGACGGCAACAACACGCTGGCGATCGCGCCGCGCTTGGCGATCGCCTACGAGCGCAACGAGCAGACCAACGCCCGGCTGGCCGAGCACGGTGTCGAGGTCGTGGCGATCAGCGGCTCCGAGCTCGGCTCGGGGCGCGGCGGACCGCGCTGCATGAGCTGCCCGGTCGCCCGCGACCCGCTCGACTGAGCCGCACCGCCGGCTGAGCCCGTCGAAGCCCTTCGACAGGCTCAGGGAGCGCGGGTTGGCTCAGCGGGTCGGCGTCAGCGGATGGTGAGCTGGCGGCTGGCCAGGCCGTTGCGGGCCGAGCGCTGCTCGCTGGTGAGCGAGGACGTGTCGGCCAGCGCCTCGTCCAGGCGTCCGCTCAGCGCGGCGATCGGGTCCTCGATCGCGCCGGCGTCCTGGCCCTGCTCCATCTCCCAGACCGGCACGAGCAGGCCGTGGGCGCGGAACATGCCGAGCAGGCGGGTGTCGTCGCCGAGCGTGTCCGCGCCGGCGACGTGCAGGCGCGCGAACGCGTCGAGCAGCCCGGACTCGTCGTGCGGCAGCACCCAGCGCAGGAAGACCCGCTCGCCCATCTGCACCCAGTAGGCGGCGTCGACCGACGACAGGCGCACCGTGGGCGCGACCGACTCGTTGGCCTGCTCGAGCATCGCGGCGGTCTCCGCCGAGTCGTCGGCACCCTCGACCCAGTACTCGAAGCCCTCGTGGACGGTCACGTCGAAGGACTGGTCGGGCTCGACGACGTCCTGCAGCCGCGGGCCGACGCCCGGGTCGGTCATCGCGACCGGGTTGCCGGGCTCGGTGTCCTTGGCCAGCTCCAGGACGTGCGCGAGGTCGCGGCTCACGTCGCCGAAGTTGTGCGCGACCTGCAGGCCCAGCCACACCTCGCCGTCGGGGCGGACGATGCCAGCCGTGCCGCCCGGCAGCAGCGAGCAGACCCGGACCGGCTGGTCGTGGCCCTGCACGCGCACCTGCGCGGTGGCGGCGGGGACGATCTCGCGGAGCGCGACCCAGTCGCACTCCCCCGGGAGTCCCTCGAAGGTCCGTGCGACGAACGGCATGCGCTCGCGGGACGGCTTGATGCGTCGTGACTTCTTGCCCACGAGCGACGAGCCTAGGCCACGGCGGGCCGGGCGGCTGCGGCGGTCAGGACCTGTGCAGCGAGAGCATCGCGTTGACCCGCGTGCCCTGGTCCATGTCGACCCACCAGCGGTCGGCGACGCGGCTGATGATCGACAGTCCGCGGCCGGACAGCGAGTCGGCGTCGAAGTCGACCGGCTTGAGCGTGTCGACGTGCCCGCCGTCGGTGACGCTCAGCTCGAGCAGGCCCTTGGCGATGCTCCAGCGGATCTCCATCGTGCCGTCGGGTCCGGGGACGCCGTGGCTGACCGCGTTGGCGATCATCTCGCTGAGCACGATGAGCGCGTCGTCGATGACGTCGCTGGAGGCGTGGTTCTGGGTGAGGAAGGCCGCGAGGCGCGTGCGCGCGATGCTGGGCGTGGACCGCTCGAAGGGGAGCCGGACGACGTCCTGACGCGCCACGTCGTGCCTCCCTCCGCGGGCCGTCCGGGACTGGATGCGGCCGCTGTTCTCACGGTACCTGCGCGGTGCCGGCCCCGCAGGACGACGGCCACCGCGGCAGGAGCCTACCGGGCGCGACGCCGCAGCGGGCACCATGGAGGGCATGAACCCGCACGAGATCCCGTCGACCACCGTCGACCAGCTGCCCGATCCGCTGCCCGCCGACCTGGTCGTCCTGGACGTCCGCGAGGACCACGAGTGGGAGGCCGGGCACGTCGAGGGCGCCGTCCACGTCCCGCTCGCCCAGGTGCCCGAGCGCGCCGGCGAGCTCGACCCGCAGAAGCGCACGCTCGTGGTGTGCCACCTGGGTGGCCGGTCCGCGCGGGCGACCGCCTACCTGCAGCAGCTCGGCCACGACGTGATCAACCTCGACGGCGGCATGGACGCCTGGCAGGCCGCCGGGCGGCCCACCGTCTGACCGACCCCGGACGCGACGAGGCCCCCGGACCCAGCTGGGTCCGGGGGCCTCGTCGTGGGGGCTGCCTTACTTGGCGGCGGCCTTCAGCTTCGAGCCGGCGCTCACCTTGACGCCGTAGCCCGCGGGGATCTCGATGGTCTCGCCCGTGGAGGGGTTGCGGCCGGTGCGAGCCGAGCGCTCGACGCGCTCGACCGACAGGATGCCGGGGATCGAGACCTTCTCGCCCTTGCTCACCGCGTCGAGCAGGACGTCGGCCAGGGCGGACAGGACCGAATCAGCGTCGGACTTGGTGGTGCCCGCCTTCTCGGCGAGGGCGGAAACCAGGTCGCTGCGGTTGATAGCCACGAATGAACTCCTAAAGGTGGGTCAAATACGCCTGTCAGTCTACGGACGCCCCCACGGCCCGCATGCGCGAGGCGCGCCGAGGAGATCTTGAAGTTTCGCTGATTTTCAGGCCCAGAGAGCCGGTCGGGGGGCATCGACGAGGTCGGGCAGGGCCGCGAGGTACTGCGCGCGGGGCCACTCGACCACCCCGAGCGAGGCCAGGTGCGGGGTCTGCCACTGGACGTCGACGAGCCGTCCGGGGCCCGCCGCGGCCCCGCCCATGAGCTCGCACAGCGCCATCAGCGCCACCTTCGAGGCGTCCGTGGCGTGGTGGAACATCGACTCGCCGGCGAACAGGCCGCCGACGTTGAGTCCGTACAGGCCACCGACGAGCCGGCCCTCCGCGTCCCAGGTCTCCACCGAGTGGGCCCAGCCCAGCCGGTGCAGCCGGACGTAGGCGTCGCGGATCTCCTCGTCGATCCAGCCGCCCGGACGCGTCGGGTCGGCGCACGCGTCCACGACGTCCTCGAAGGCCCGGTCGACGGTGGTCTCGTAGCGGCGACCGGACTTGCGCAGCGACCGCGTCACCCGCAGCGCGGCGGGGTGCAGCACGCCGCGCCGCATGGGTGACCACCACAGCAGGTCGCCGTCGTCGGGCATCGGGAACGCGCCGACCCGGTAGGCGGCCACGACGGTCTCGGGGTCCAGGTCGGCGCCGGCACCCACGAGGTCCTGGGCGGGCCACGACGCCGGGTCCAGGTCCCACCGCGACGGCCCGAGCGGCTGCGGCGTCACGGGCGCTCCCGCTCGCTGCGCTCGCTCACGGCCACGGCTCCAGGACGTTCTTGAGGTGCCACAGCGGGGCATCACCGTACTCGGCGAGCTCGGCCGGGCTCGCCTCGAGCAGGGACGTCCACCAGGTCAGCGCCCGGTTGACCGGGTGGGTCAGCGCGGCGGCGGCCATGAGCTCGTCCAGCTCGGCGTGCGAGAGCTCCCACTCCAGCCGGTAGCCCTCGACGACGCTCGGCCAGTCGAGCGTCCCGCCCTGGCGGACGATGCCGTACGGCACCATCAGGACCTCCACGGCGTGGGCCCACTGGGCGTCGCCGAAGTCGAACAGCCGCAGCCGTCCGCCCTCGACGAAGACGTTCCAGGGGTGGGCGTCGCCGTGCTGGAAGGTGGCCGGCACGGGCCCGTCGGCCAGCCGGGCCGCGGCGTCGACGACGAGCGGACGAGCGGCCCGGAGCTGTGCGGCCAGGTCGGCGTCCACGTGGGTGGGGTGCGCCGGCTCCAGCGCCTCGAAGGTGGCGACGAGCCGGTCCAGGCGGTCGGGGACGGTCGCCGGCGGGCACTCAGGCAGCCCGGCCGCCGCCAGTGCGTCGTGGTGCGCGACCGCCTTGCGCTGCAGCCGGGCCGCGCCACGCAGGACGTCGCTCCACTCCTGCTCGGAGGGGTCGTGGTCGTCGCCCAGCACCGCGCCGTGGTCGGGCATCGCCATCCAGCCGCGCTCGGCGTCGACGGCCAGCGGCGGCAGCACCTCGGCCGGCGCCAGCCGCGAGAGCACCCGGTGGACGGCGGGCTCGTGCGTGGCGCCCGCGACGTTGGCCTTGAACCACACGCGTCCGGCGTCGGTGGGCACCACGAGCTGCGTGGACCAAGGCCGCACGCGGGGCTGCTCGACCGGCCCGGTCACCACCCGGCCGTCGGCCTCGCAAGCCGCGACGAGCCACGCCTGCGCCTCGGACCGCCACGCCGGGTCGGTCACCCGGACCGAGAACGGCTGCGTCATGGCCGTCAGCGTAGGGCCGATCGCGTCCACGGGCCGCCCAGCCGGGCCGAACCTATGCTCGGAGCATGGGCATCGGACGCAACGCCGCACTCGCCGCCACCGCCAAGGCCGGACCGGGGTTCACCTCGACGTACGTCCGGCAGGTGCTGGAGTACGCGATCGACGGGCTCGGGCCGCTGCGGGGCGCCGAGGACGCGGCGGACGCCGCGCTGGTGTCCGCCGACGGCGACGTCGAGCGCGCCGTGAAGAGCTACATCTCCTCGCACGTGCGCATGGCGGCCGCCCAGGGCTTCGTCACGAACCTGTTCGGCGGCACCGCGGCGGCGGTCTCGATCCCGGCCAACGTCGCCGGCGTCGCCCTCGTGCAGTGCCACCTGGTGGCGGGCATCGCGCACCTGCGCGGCTACGACCTGGCCGACCCGCGCGTCCGCAACGCCGCGCTGGCCTGCATGCTCGGCCGCGAGGGCGTCCAGCAGCTGCTCAAGCACAAGAAGCTCCCCTCCTCGCCCATGGCGCTGGCCACGTCGCCGGTGCACGACCCGCAGCTGGACAAGCGGGTGGCCACCGAGGTCACGACGCAGATCTTCGGCAACGTGCTGGGCAAGCGCGCCGCGGTGTTCGTCGCCCGGCGCGTGCCGGTGCTCGGCGGTGGCGTGGGTGCGACCAGCGACGCGTACTCGACCCGCGAGATCGGCCGCTACGCGGCCGGCGAGCTCAAGGACCGGCGTCTGCGCCGCTGAGTCAGCCCAGCGCGCGCACGACCGCCGACGGCGACTCGCGGCCGAGCTGCTCGGCCATCCACACGCTGGTGCGCACGAGGTCGTCCAGCCGGACGCCGTGCTCGATGCCCAGGCCGTCGAGCATCCAGACCAGGTCCTCGGTGGCCAGGTTGCCGGTCGCGCTCTCGGCGTACGGGCACCCACCGAGGCCGCCGGCGCTCGCGTCGAACGTCGTGATGCCCGACTCCAGCGCCGCGTACGTGTTGGCCAGCGCCTGGCCGTACGTGTCGTGGAAGTGCATCGCGAGCCGGTCGACGTCCACGCCCGCGCCGGAGAACGCGTCGACCAGCGAGCGGACGTGCCCGGGCGTGGCCACGCCGATCGTGTCGCCGATGCTGAGCTGCGAGGCGCCCATGTCGAGCAGCCGGCGCCCGGCGGCGACCACGCGGGCGACCTGCACGGGCCCCTCCCACGGGTCGCCGAAGCACATCGAGACGTAGGCCCGCACGTCCAGCCCGAGCCGCGTCGCCTTCTCGACCACTGGCTCGAACATGGCGAACTGGTCGTCGTAGGTGGACGCGAGGTTCTTCTCGGCGAACGTCTCGGTGGCGCTGGCGAAGACGGCGACGTGCCGGACACCGGCCGCCAGCGCCCGCTCGAGCCCCTTCTCGTTGGGGACGAGCACCGGCGTGGGCACCGCGAGCTCGCCCAGGTCGGCCAGCAGGTCCGCGGCGTCGGCGAGCTGCGGCACCCAGCGCGGGTGCACGAAGCTCGTCGTCTCGACCAGCGGCAGGCCGGCGGCGACCAGGCGGCGGACGAACTCGGCCTTGACCTTCGTCGGGACGATCGCCGACTCGTTCTGCAGCCCGTCGCGCGGGCCGACCTCGTAGATCGTCACGCGCTCGGGCAGCGCGGGGTCGCGCTCGACCATCGGCAGGCGTCGCTTCACTCGTCCTCCACCACGAAGAGCACGTCGCCCAGCGCGACGCGCGCGCCCGCCGCCGTGGCGACCGTCGTGACGACGCCGTCGTACGGGGCGGTGAGCGCGAGCTCCATCTTCATGGCTTCGAGCACTCCCAGCGACTCGCCGGCCGTGACGTGCTGCCCCTCGGCGACGCCGACGCTGAGCACGGTGCCCGGCATCGGCGCGGTCACCTCGGCGTCCGCCGCACCGTGGGCGCCGCGGTGGCGGCGCGTGCCGTCGGGCAGCGAGAGCGTCCAGACCTCGCCCTCCAGGGCGACGAGGGCCTGGCCGGGGACGTCGGTCTCGATCGTCCAGGCCCCCGGACGCTCGCCGTCGGCCCGCGCCCCGGGGAACGGGACGCGGTGCAGCGTCCCGGTCGCGTCCTCGACGGTGAGGGTGGCCGGCACGTGCTCGCCCACCCGCCAGCCGTCGAGCGTCCCGAACGGCGAGTCGTCCGACCGCGGGGCGAGGCTCTCTGCGGCCGCGGCCAGAGCCCGCACCGGCACCGCCGGACGGTTCAGCAGCTCGGGCGGCACGTGGTCGTCCAGCCAGTCGGTCGGCACCGGCCCGCGGCGGAAGTCCTCGGTCGCCACCAGCCGGCGCAGGAACCCCAGGTTCGTGGTGAGGCCCAGGACGAAAGAGGCGTCGAGCGCGTCGAGCATGGCGGCGATCGCCTCGTCGCGGTCGGCCCCGTGCGACACGAGCTTGCCGATCATCGGGTCGTAGGCCGTGGAGACCTCGTCGCCGACGGTGTACGCCAGCTCGCGGCGCACCGGCCCCCAGGCGCGGCCGGTGATCGTCCCGGCCTGGGGCAGGAAGCCCGCGTACGGGTCCTCGGCGTAGACGCGCACCTCGAGCGCGTGGCCGTCGAGCGCGACCTCGTCCTGGGTCAGCGGCAGCGGCTCGCCGGCAGCGACGGCCAGCTGCCAGGCGACGAGGTCGGTGCCGGTGACCTCCTCGGTGACCGGGTGCTCGACCTGCAGGCGGGTGTTCATCTCCAGGAAGAACGCCTCACCGCCCGCGACGAGGAACTCCACGGTGCCGGCGCCGGTGTAGCCGACCTCGCGGGCCAGGGCGACGGACGCGTCGTGCAGCCGCTCGCGCAGGACGTCGGGCAGGTCGGGCGCGGGCGCCTCCTCCAGCACCTTCTGGTGCCGGCGCTGGGCCGAGCAGTCGCGGGTGCCCAGGTGGACGACGTTCCCGTGCTCGTCACCGAACACCTGCACCTCGACGTGACGGCCGCCCTCCACGTACCGCTCGACGAGCAGGGTGTCGTCGCCGAACGCGGCGGACGCCTCGCGGGCGGCGCGGGCCAGGGCCTCGGCCAGCGCCTCGGGCGCGCGCACGACGTGCATGCCCTTGCCGCCGCCGCCGGCCGCGGCCTTGACCAGCACGGGGTACGCGTCGACCGGCACGGCGTCCGGCTCGAACCGGGGCGTGACCGGCACGCCCGCCCGCTCGGCGACCTCGCGGGCCCGGTCCTTGCGGCCCATCAGCTCGATGACCTCCGGCGACGGCCCGATCCAGGTCAGGCCGGCGTCGACGACGGCCCGCGCGAAGCCGGCGTTCTCGGACAGGAAGCCGTAGCCCGGGTGCACCGCGTCGGCGCCCGACTCGCGGGCGGCCGCGAGCAGCCGCTCGACCGACAGGTACGACTCGGCCGCCGGCGCCGGCCCGAGCCGGACGGCGACGTCGGCCTCGCGCACGAACGGGGCGTGGGCGTCCGCGTCGGAGTGCACGGCGACCGTGCGCAGCCCCTGCTCGGCGCACGTGCGGAAGACGCGACGGGCGATCTCGCCGCGGTTCGCGACCAGGACGGTGGTGAAGGCGGTCATGGGTCTCACATCCGGAAGACGCCGAACTGCGGCGTGGGGATCGGGGCCTGGGCGGCGACCTGCAGGCCCATGGCGACGACGCGGCGGGTGTCGGCGGGGTCGATGACGCCGTCGTCCCACAGCCGGGCGGTGGAGTAGTAGGCCGAGCCCTGCTCCTCGTACTGGGCGCGGATCGGCGCCTTGAACGCCTCCTCGTCCTCGGCGCTCCACTCGCCGCCCCGGGCCTCGATGCCGTCGCGGCGCACGGTGGCCAGCACGGACGCGGCCTGCTCGCCGCCCATGACGGACGTCCGCGCGTTCGGCCACGTCCACAGGAAGCGCGGATCGTAGGCACGCCCGCACATGCCGTAGTTGCCGGCGCCGTACGAGCCGCCGATCACCACGGTCAGCTTGGGCACGACGCTCGACGCGACGGCGGTGACGAGCTTGGCGCCGTCCTTCGCGATGCCGCCGTTCTCGTACTGGCGGCCGACCATGAAGCCGCTGATGTTCTGCAGGAACAGCAGCGGGACGCCGCGCTGGTTGGCCAGCTCGACGAAGTGGGCGCCCTTGAGCGCGGACTCGCTGAACAGGATGCCGTTGTTGGCCAGGATCGCGACCGGGTAGCCCATGACGTGCGCGAACCCGCAGACCAGGGTCTCGCCGTACAGCGGCTTGAACTCGTGCAGCCGCGAGTCGTCCACCAGCCGGCGGACGACCTCGCGGACGTCGTAGGGCGTCCGCGGGTCGGCGGGCACGACGTCGGTCAGGGTGGCGGGGTCCTCGCGCGGGGGCACGGGCGCCTGACGCGCCACGCTGGGCGACGGTGCCGGGCCGAGCGTGCCCACGATGGAGCGGACGATCTGCAGCGCGTGCTCGTCGTCGTCGGCCAGGTGGTCGACGACGCCGGACGTGCGGGCGTGCACGTCGCCGCCCCCCAGCTCCTCGGCGGTGACGACCTCGCCGGTCGCGGCCTTCACCAGCGGCGGGCCGCCGAGGAAGATCGTGCCCTGGTCGCGGACGATGACCGTCTCGTCGCTCATCGCCGGGACGTACGCGCCGCCCGCGGTGCACGAGCCCATCACCGAGGCGACCTGCGGGATGCCGCGCGCGCTCATCTGGGCCTGGTTGAAGAAGATGCGGCCGAAGTGCTCGCGGTCGGGGAACACCTCGTCCTGCATCGGCAGGTAGGCGCCGCCGGAGTCGACCAGGTAGACGCAGGGCAGCCGGTTCTCCTGGGCGACGGCCTGCGCGCGCAGGTGCTTCTTGACCGTCAACGGGTAGTAGGTGCCGCCCTTGACCGTCGCGTCGTTGGCGACCACCACGACCTCGCGGCCGCTCACGCGCCCGATGCCGGTCACGATGCCCGCGCTGGGCACCTCGCCGCCGTACAGGCCGTGCGCGGCCAGCGGCGAGAGCTCCAGGAACGGCGAGCCGGGGTCGAGCAGGCGGTCGACCCGGTCGCGGGGCAGCAGCTTCCCGCGGGCGACGTGACGCTCGCGCGACGCCTCGCTGCCGCCCCGGCGGACGACGGCCAGGTGCTCGCGCAGCTCGGCGACCAGCTCTCTCATCTCAGGCACGCTCGGTCTCCCATCTCAGGCACGCTCGGAG
The DNA here is from genome assembly GCF_000312105.1 of Aeromicrobium massiliense JC14. Classification (GTDB taxonomy): domain Bacteria; phylum Actinomycetota; class Actinomycetes; order Propionibacteriales; family Nocardioidaceae; genus Aeromicrobium; species Aeromicrobium massiliense. Next base: position 751,842 of record NZ_HE978636.1, on the reverse strand, counting down.
GTTAACGCACGTTAACCAGCGGGCGCTAGACTGGACCGGTGACGACCGAGCTCCCCACCGCCACGCGCCGCGACCAGATCCTGACGACCGCCGCGAAGCTGTTCGCCGAGCGCGGCTTCCACGGCGTCTCCGTGCACGACATCGGCGCGGCCTGCGGCATCTCCGGGCCCGCGCTCTACAAGCACTTCTCCGGCAAGGACGACGTGCTGAGCCAGGCGCTGGTCGCGATCAGCGAGTTCCTGCTCGCGGGCGGCCGCCGGGTCGCGGGCGAGGGCTCGTCGCCCGACGTCACCTACGCCGAGCTCGTCGAGTTCCACGTCGACTTCGCGCTCGGGTCGCCCGAGCTCATCTCGGTGCAGGCGCGCGAGTGGCAGAACCTCGCCCCGGACGCCCGCCGCCGCGTGCGCGAGCTGCAGCTCGCCTACGTCGACGTGTGGGTCGACGTGCTCCGCGAGCTGCGCCCCGGCCTCGACCGTCCGGCCGCGCGGGCCGCCGCCCAGGCCGTGTTCGGCCTGCTCAACTCCACGCCGCACAGCGCGCGGCTCGACCAGGCGTCCATGCGGGCGCTGCTGGTGCGCATGGCCCGCGGATCGCTGCAGGGGCTCTAGGCCGGCACGACCTCGCGGCGGCGCAGCCGGACGCTCGCGATCGCCACGCCCGACAGCATGACCAGGCCGCCGGCGGTCTCCAGCGCGGTCGGCACCTCGTCCTGCACGAGCCAGGCCGCGAGGATGCCCACGACCGGCACCAGCAGGATGAACGGCACGACGGCCCCGGCCGGGTAGCGGGCGAGCAGCCCGTTCCACACCACGTAGCCGAACAGCGACGCGAACACGACGGTGTAGGCGGTCGACAGCACCGCGGTCCAGCCCAGCCCGGCGATCGCGTCGCCCACCTCCGCCGGACCGTCGACGACGAGCGACAGTGCCAGCGCGGGGACCGGCACGACGAGGGCCGACCACGCGACCAGCCCGAGCCCGGACGCCATCCGGGCGCGCCGGGCGGCGACGTTGCCGATCGCCCACGACAGCGCCGCTCCGATGGTCACCAGCAGCGGCAGCACCGGCGCGCGCAGCCCGTGGGCGAGCGCCACGACGAGCAGGCCGACGGTCCCCACGCCGACGCCCACCACCTGCTGGGCGGTCGACCGCTCGCCGAGCGCGACCGCGGCGATGACCACCGTGAACATCACCTGCGCCTGCAGCACGAGCGAGGCGAGCCCGGCCGGCATGCCCAGGTCGAGGGCGACGTAGAGCAGCGAGAACTGGCCGAGGCTCATGAACGCGCCGATGACCAGCACGTCCCTCCAGGGACCGGGCCGCGGCACGAGCAGCACGAGCGGGAACGCGACGAGCACGAAGCGGAAGGCCAGGAACAGCAGCGGCGGGACGTCCTGCAGGCCGGCGTCGATGACGACGAAGTTGAGCCCCCAGACGAGGGCGACCAGCACGGCGAGCAGGCTGTGGCGCGGCGACATGGGAGCCATCCTCCTGCACGGGCACCGTGCACGAACAGCAAAGATTCAGCCCGCGTAATCGGTAGCATCGCTTCATGATCGACGTGACCGCCCTGCGCGCCCTCATCGCCGTCCGCGACCACGGCACCGTCGCGGGCGCGGCCCAGGCGCTCGGCTTCACCCCGTCGGCGGTCAGCCAGCAGGTCAAGCGGCTGGAGCGCCAGAGCCGGGCGGCGATGCTCGAGCGGGTCGGCCGCCGGGTCGTGCTGACCGAGCGCGGACGCCTGCTGGCCGACCGCGGCGGGTCCCTGCTCGCCGAGCTCGAGCAGGTGGGCAACCTCGCGCTCGGCGACGACGCCCCGCTCACGGGGGTGCTGCGCGTCGCGGCGTTCTCGACCGCCTGCCGCGGGCTGGTCGCGCCGCTGCTGCGCCGGCTCGCCGAGTCAGCGCCGGGGCTGGAGGTCCGCGTGCACGAGATCGACCCGCGCGAGTGCCTGACGATGGTCGAGCGCGGGGGTGCCGACCTCGGCATCGTCCACGACTGGAGCTCGGTGCCGCTCGCCGTCTCCCCCTCGCTGCGGCACGTGCCGCTGCTCGTCGACGCGGCGGACGTCGTGCTGCCGGCCGACCACCCCCTGGCCTCGCGCGACCAGGTCGCGGCCGCCGACCTCGTCCACGAGCGGTGGGTCAGCACGCACACCGGGTCGATCTGCCACGACTGGCTGCTGCAGATGCACGCCTCCCACGGCACGCACCCCGACGTGCGGTGCCAGGACGCCAGCTTCGGCACGCACGTGGCGATGGTCGAGCAGGGCGTCGCCGTGGCGCTGCTCCCCCGCCTGGGCCGGGAGCACCTGCCGCCGAGCGTGCGGGCCGTGCCGGTCGTCGACCCCACCTCGGAGCGCACCGTCGCGGCCGTCTGGCGCCGGGCCAGCGACGAGAACCCGGCCCGCCGGCACGTCCAGGCCGAGCTCGAGCGGGTCGTGACCGACCAGGCCGCGGCCTAGTCGTCGAGCAGCGGGTCGTCGCCCCCGCCGATGCCGCACAGCCGGACGACGAGGTCGAGCACGCGTCCCTTCACCGGCTCGGTCGGCCGCAGGAACGTCGTCACCGTGCCGTGCCGCGTGGTCACCTCCAGCGGCAGCAGCGTGCCGACCTTGTCCTCGGCGACCACGTGCGCATCGCACCGGGCCGGCACCAGGCGCACCTCTCGGGCCAGGCCGTCACCGGCGGCCAGGCGCTGGTCGAGCCGGCCGTCCTCGCCCGGCGCCAGGTCGAGCAGGACGGTGCCGGCGACCGCGCCGACGGTCACCGCCTCCTCGGGGGCCTGCAGCACCAGGGGCAGGACGATCTCGCGTCCCTCGAGCCGGGGCGGGCGGGCCTCCACGGTCAGCAGCGCGTCGGCGCAGTCGCGGTCCAGCAGTCGCTCGATCGCGCCGAATCGGTCGGTCGCGCGGCCGCTCACGGGCTGGTCGTCGCCCTCGACGAGCAGCTCCACCCGGGCGTCGACGCCCTCGCCGCAGGTGCCCGCGGGCGCCTCGACCGCCAGGTTGAGCGAGCCGCCCGGCGGGACGGTCGCCGGCCCCTCGTAGACCCCGTCGGCGTCCCACCGCGGGAGCTGCACGAGCAGCTCGCGCACGACCAGCGGCCTCGCGCCCCCGTTGGACACCCGGGCGAGCACCCGTCGTGTCGCCATGTCGCTGCGCGCCTGGTCGAGGCTGACGGTGACGCCCTCCGGCAGGCCGGGCTCGGGTGCGGGCTCGTCGCCGAGCCCGCAGGCGGCCAGGACGAGCACCAGGAGCAGGGCAGCGGTCCGGCGCACGGCCCGATCCTAGGCCGCAGGACGGCGGTCCGGACTACTCCAGCAGCGGAAGGACCTGCTCGGCCAGCTGCGTGCGCAGGCTGCGCGAGTACGTGGCCGTCAGGTGGCTCGAGTCGCGGTAGACCAGGACGTCGTGGATGACGGTCGGGCAGACGCCGTCCGCGCACAGGGCGTCGGTGAGGTCGATGACCTCGACGTCGGGCACCTCCCGGCTGGCCAGCACCTGCTGGTCCGCCTCGGGCAGCACGTCGGCCTGGTCGCGAGCGCAGTCCGACAGCGAGTCCAGGTGGGCCGCGACGCAGTCGGGCACGACCATGTCGAAGCGCGGGATGTCGCGGAACGCCGCGACCCGGACGCCGGCGTCCTGGAGCCGGCTCCAGGTCTCGGCGACGCTCTCGGCGATCGGCTCCCGGTTCTCCGCGAAGCCCTCCTCGCTGCCGTGGACGATGTACGCCTGGCTCATCGCCGTCAGCACGAGCGCGGGCTTCTCCTCGCTGAGCTTGTCCGTGACGTTGCTCGTCCACGTCGCGCACTCGGCGTAGTGCTGGCCCTCGAAGTCGATCGGGACGGTCACCGGCGGGCACGAGCCCTTGGTGTAGGTGTCCAGGCGGTAGCCGGCGCGCTTGGCGACCAGGCTCATGCCGGGGATGTGCATCGCCGCGTGCGAGTCGCCGACGAGCGCGATGACCTTGTCGGAGTCGCGGTCGCCGAAGGAGCACACCTTCGGGTCGGTCGTGGGGTGGTCGAGCATGCAGCCGTTGGTGTTGGCGCGGGGAAGGTCGCGCGCGGCGTCCAGCGGGGACGGCGTCATGCGGTCGCTGGAGTCCACGACCCGGATCGGGCTCCCGTCGGCCACCTTGAGGGCACCGATCCGACCACCCGGGGCGGGCGCGGACGTGCTCGGCACGGCGAGGAGCAGGAGCAGCGCCGGCACCAGGCCGGCCAGCGTGAACGACGCGCCGAGGGCCAGCTTGGAGCCCTGGCGGCCCTGCCGACCGCGGAAGCCGCGGACGAGGTCCTGCAGCGGCTTCTCGACGTGCACGGTGCTGATCCAGGCCGGGACGACGGCGATCGCGACGACCAGCAGGCCCTCGAGGACCGACAGCTCCCCGAGCACCCCCGCCGCGATGATCAGGAGCGGCCAGTGCCAGAGGTACAGCGAGTACGAGATGCCACCGATCCACGTCATGGGCGACGTGGAGAGCAGCCGCGCGACCGGGCCGTGCTGCGCGTGCTCGCCGCTCCAGAGCAGCAGCGCCGCTCCCAGCACGGGCAGGAGCGCGGTGTAGCTGGGGAACGGCGTCGCGTCGCTGAAGGTGAGCGCGGCGACCGCGATGGCGGCCGCACCGGCCCACGCCCCGGCCGCCGCCACGCCCGCGGGGACGGGACGGGTCCAGTACGCCGCGGCGACGGCCACCGTCGCGCCGATGCCCAGCTCCCAGGCGCGGGTCGTCGTGACGAAGTACGCGGCGCCCGGGTTCGCGCCGGTGTAGTGGATCGACCACAGCAGCGACGGCACCACGATGAGCGCCAGACCGACGGCGAGGCCGGCGCCGAGCGGCTTGGCGGCACGCCGGCACACGAGGGCGACGGCGATGAGCAGCAGCGGCCACACGATGTAGAACTGCTCCTCCACCGCCAGCGACCAGAAGTGCTGCAGCGGGCTCTCGGCCTGGTCCTGGGCCAGGTAGTCGACGGACCGTTCGGCGAACGCCCAGTTGACGACGTACAGGCCGCTCCCGATGGCGTCCTTCGCGACCTGCTCCCACCGGGTCGGCGGCAGCAGCAGCCAGGTGAGCAGGACGGTCGCGGAGATCGCGACGACCGCCGCGGGCAGGATGCGGGCCATCCGGCGGATGTAGAACCCGGCGAGCGACAGCCGTCCGCGCGACCGCAGCTCACGCACGATGCCGCCGGTGATCAGGTAGCCGGAGATGACGAAGAAGACGTCGACGCCGACGAATCCGCCGTGCAGCGCGGGGACCCCGGCGTGGTACAGCACCACCAGCAGGACCGCCACGGCCCGGACGCCCTGCACGTCGGTGCGGAAGGTCGACACCGTGACGGCGGGCTCGGCACCGCGGTGCCGCGCAGCAGTCGTCGTCACGTTCACTCTCCTGGGTCGGGCGAAAATCCGTGCCATCGTACCCAGGCGCACCCACGGGACCGCGCCGGCGCACGCGCCGCGGCGCGGCCTCCGCTCAGTGCCTCGGGGCGTCCCGCAGCATCCGGAACGACATCCACGCCGCGCTGAGCGCGACCAGGATGGCTGCCGCCGACGTCAGCTGGACGCCGTGGTCGAAGGCCGCGATCGCCGACGCCCGCAGGGTGTCGCCGATCTCGTTCGGGAACAGCGCCGCCCGCTCCAGCGCGCCGCCGAGGGTCTCGAACGTGTGGCCGGTGGAGTCGGCCGCGTACGACGGCACCTGCAGCTCGCGCCGGAACGTCTGCGTGAGGATGCTGCCCAGCACGGCCGTGCCCAGCACCGCGCCGATCTCGTAGGCGGTCTCCGACAGGGCGGAGGCCGCGCCGGCCTTGTGCGGGGGCACGCCGGCCAGCATGAGGTCGTTGGTCAGCGTCTCGGCCAGGCCGATGCCCACGCCGAGCACGGCGAAGGCGAGCATGATCGAGCCGGTGGTGGGGTCGCCGAAGGCGGCGATCGCGTAGCCCGTGGCCGACAGCACGAAGCTGCCCGCCACGACCAGGTGCACCGGCACGTGCCGCACGAGCCGGACGGCGACGAAGCCGGCCAGCACCGTCACCACGAGACCGGGCAGCAGCGCCACCGCCGAGGCCAGCGGGCTCAGCCCCATCACCAGCTGCAGGAACTGCGCGGCGAAGAACATGAAGCCGGCGAAGCCCATGAGGCTCAGCAGGTTGGCGGTGATCGCGCCGGTGAAGACCCGGTTGCCGAACAGGCTCAGGTCGATCATCGGGTGGGTCAGCCGGCGCTGGCGGCGCAGGAACGCCACCACGCTGGCGACGCCCACGACGACGGCGAGCACGACGACGTCCGTCACGCCGGACTCCGCGGCCTTCTTGATCGCGAAGGTCAGCGGCAGCATGGCGGTCAGCGACAGCAGGATGCTGGGCACGTCGATCGGGCCGGGGCTGGGGTCGCGCGACTCGGGCAGCAACACGAAGGCCAGGACGACGAACGCCACGATGATCGGCGCGTTGATGAGGAACACCGAGCCCCACCAGTAGTGCTGCAGCAGCCAGCCGCCCAGCACGGGGCCGAGCGCGGCACCGCCGGAGAACATGGCGGCCCAGGTGGCGATCGCGACACGACGCTGCGCGGCGTCCTCGAAGATGTTGCGGATCAGCGAGAGCGTCGAGGGCATCAGCGCGGCGCCGAAGAAGCCGAGCATGGCGCGGGCCGCAAGCAGCATCTCCGGCGTGGCGCTGAACGCCGCGACGAGCGAGGCGACCCCGAAGCCGAGCGCACCGAGCACGAGCAGGCGACGCCGGCCGACCCGGTCGCCGAGGCTGCCGGCGGCGATGAGGAAGCCGGCCAGCATCAGCGGGTACAGATCGACGATCCACAGCAGCTGCGTGCCGGTCGGGCGCAGGTCGGTGGTCACCTGGGGCAGCGCGAAGCTCAGCACGGTGTTGTCGACCGAGGTCAGCAGCACCGGCAGCATCAGCACCGCGAGGGCCCCCCAGTCACCGGGACGGGCGCGGCGCGCGGGCTGGATCGGTTCCGTGCTGGGAACGTGGACGTGGCTCATGAGGGGTCCTCCTCTCGGGGCGGGTGACAACCTCTCTACTGTACCGTCCGGACGGTACAGCGACCAAGCCCGCGGAGTGTGACGTTCGCGGCGCTACAGTCGGCGCATGGCGAAGGAGCGCGGCACCCGTGACCGGCTGCTCGACGCGTTCGAGAAGCTGCTCGTCGTGGGCGGCACCCGCGCGGCCACGCTCGAGGCCGTCGCCGCCGACGCGAACGTGTCCAAGGGCGGGCTGCTCTACCACTTCCACAGCAAGGACGACCTGCTGATCGGCATGCTCGAGCGGCTGCGCGAGCAGGGCGACGCCGACGTCCAGCGCATGCGCACCGCGCCGCAGGGACCGGTCGACTACTACCTGACGACCTCGGTCGACAACGGCAGCGACTACGACCGCGCGCTCATCGCCACCGCCCGCGTGGCCCAGGAGAACGACGCGCGCGCCCGCCAGACGCTGGCCGAGGTGCGCGAGTCGTGGTTCGAGGTGCTGCGCGAGCACCTGGGCGACGAGTCCTTGGCCCGCACCATCCAGCTCATCGGCGACGGGCTGTACTTCGACGACACCACCGGGCTGTCGGAGAAGTCCGCGGTCGACCACGTCCGCGACGTGCTCGGCCGCCTCGACGGCGCGATCTAGCTAGCCGTCCACCCAGGACTCGCCGGCGTCGTCGACCCGGGCCCGTCCGGCCGTGACGGACGCCAGGCGCTGCGCCACCTCCTCGCGGTCGCCGGGCGGCACCGCGACCGTCAGCGTCGCGCGGGTGCCGTACCCGACGCCGGTCACCTGCCACGTCGACCGCAGCAGGTTCTCGACCTTCCCGGCGTCGGCGACCGGCACCTCCACGTCCAGGAGCAGGCGGCGGTGCCGCTCGCGCGTGCCCGCCGCGTCCAGCGCCTGCCCCACCGCGTCGCCGTAGGCGCGGACGAGCCCGCCGGCGCCGAGCAGCGTGCCGCCGAACCAGCGGGTGACGACGGCGGCGACGTCGCTCAGCCCGCGGCGGGTCAGCACGTCGAGCATCGGCGCTCCCGCCGTGCCGGAGGGCTCGCCGTCGTCGTCCATCCGCCGCACGCGGGAGTCCGGTCCCAGCACCCACGCGCTGCAGTGGTGCCGCGCGTCGTGCCCGCGGCGGCGCGCGTCCTCGACGAGGGCGCGGGCGGCGTCCTCGTCGTCCACCCGGGCGACGTCGCAGCGGAACCGCGAGCGCTTGACCTCGGTCTCGACCGTCGCCGGCCCGGCGATGGTCAGGTAGGACGTCGGGGCGGGCACGCCGTCACCCTAGGGCGGGCCCCAGCTCCTCGCGGCGCGGCGGGTCGGCACCCTCGCGGCCGACCACCACGGCAGCGGCGCGGACGGCCGTGCCCAGCACCCGCTGCAGCGTCGCCGGGTCCAGCGCGGCCAGCCGGTCGCGGTCGTCGGGGTCGAGCAGCCCCTCGTCGTCCAGGCGCGAGAGCAGCCCGGCCATGAACGTGTCGCCGGCCCCGACGGTGTCGACCACGGTCGTCTCCGGCGCGCGCAGCTCCACGCGGACGTCGGCGGTGAGCGCCACGGCCCCCTCGCCGCCGGCCGTCACGACCACCAGGCGGGGGCCGAGTGCCAGCCAGGCGCGAGCGGCGTCCTCGGGATCGTCGCCCGGGTAGGCCCAGCGCAGGTCCTCGTCGCTGGCCTTCACGACGTCGGCCAGGGCGACCAGCCGCTCCAGTCTTGCTACGACGGCGGCCCGGTCCGCCAGCAGCGACGGACGCAGGTTGGGGTCGAGCGAGACGACGGCGGCACCGCGCGCGGCGAGCACGAGCCGCTCGACGGCGTCCGCACCCGGCTCCAGGAACGCGCCGAGCGAGCCGACGTGCAGCAGCCCTCCCCGGGGGAGCGCCAGCCGGCCGGGGTCCCACGACACGTCGAAGGCGTAGGACGCCGAGCCGGACGCGTCGAGCGTCGCGGTCGCGGTGGAGGTGCGTGCCGCCGGCGCCGCCTCGACCCGCACGCCGGACGCCCGCAGGTGCTCGGCGACCCGGTGGCCGCGGTCGTCGTCGCCCAGGGTGGTGAGCAACGTGACCGAGTGGTCGAGCCGCGCCAGCGCCAGCGCCACGTTCGCCGGCCCGCCGCCGGGCCGCTCGGACCGCGACCCGTCGGGCCGCACCAGGACGTCCACCAGGGCCTCGCCGACGACCGTCATCATGGCGCTCACCCTACGGAGCGCCGGGACCGCTCAGTCGACGGTGCGCGGGCCGAACTCGGGCTCGGTGCCGGCGCTGCCGGCCTTGCGCGCGATGGCCGTGTTCGGCGACTTGAACATCCGCGACTGGAGCCGGCGCTCGAGCCGGAACGCCTCGCGGACGCTGCCGCGCCGCGTCTGCAGGACCAGCCGCTTGGTCGCGGCGACGGAGTCGGGCGACCGCGCGATGATCCGCTCGGCCAGGGCCAGGGCCTCGGCGTGCGGGTCGTCGCTGACGCCGGTGGCCAGCCCGAGCTCGCCGGCCTCCTGGCCGCTGAACACGTCACCGGTGAGCGCCAGGCGCATGAGCACGTCGGTGCGCAGCAGCTCGCTGAACGGCACGGTGCCGCCCATGTCGGGCACCAGGCCCCACTTGGCCTCGAGGATGGACCACTTCGCGTCCGGCGTGGTGAACCGGAAGTCGGCGTTCGCCGCCAGCTGCAGGCCCGCACCGAAGCAGTGGCCGTGCACGACCGCGATGACGGGCACCGGCAGCGAGCGCCAGACCTCGTTGACCCGCTGGAAGTCGTTGGCCCGCCGCGGCCCGGCGAAGAACATGCGGGCGACCCGCTTCTTGTCCTTGAACGCCGCGGCGAAGTCCAGGCCGGCGCAGAAGGAGCGCCCGTTGCCGCTGAGCACGACGACCCGGACGTCGCGGTCGGCGGCGATCCGGCGGCCGGCCGCGATCAGCTCGCCGATCAGCTCGAGGTCGAACCCGTTGAGCTTGTCGGGACGGTTGAGACGGACGTGGGCGATCGGTCCGGAGAGCTCCACCTGGACGCGTGACTCGGTCATGCCCGCAGGTTACCCGGCGGTAAGTTCACGCGTCCATCCCCGGGATTCCAGGGGTCCGGCTCGGGTGAACAAGTTCTGCGCAAGAAACCTATTCACGCCCCTTGCGCTCGTGAACAGGTTTTGAGTAAGTTCTGAACAGGTTTTGGAGCGGGCGTCGATCGGGCGCCCCCTGGGGGAAGAGGACGCCATGGTCAACGTGAACCGACTGCCGATGCCGCTCATCGAGACGTACGAGTGGCAGTACGAGGGGGCCTGCAACAACGCGGACCCCGACACCTTCTTCTCGCCGGAGTTCGAGCGCGGCCCGCGCCGCGCCGCCCGTGAGGCGAAGGCCAAGTCCTTCTGCGCCACCTGCCCGGTGATCCAGGAGTGCCGCGAGCACGCGCTCTCGGTCCAGGAGCCGTACGGCGTGTGGGGCGGTCTCACCGTCAACGAGCGGGCCGAGATCCTCGCCGGACGCAAGGCCCAGCCGCTCGCTTCCTGAACCCGCCCGGCCCGTCGCGGGCATCAGGGGGGCTCGCGGCGAGTCGTGCGAGAGCCGCGGTCGATCCACCGGATCGGCCGCGGCTCTTCTGCGTCCGGCGCCGGGACCGGCTCAGCCCTGGACCGCGGCCCGCAGCGCCGGCAGCACGTCGGCCAGCGAGCGTCCGGCCTCGATCACCAGGACGCCCTGCGGTGCCCCGTCCTGCACGACGAACACCTCGGCCACCAGCTGGAGCGCCTGGTCGATCTCGATCATCGGCTCGTCGCACTCGCCGCGCAGCCAGCGCCGCAGCACGTGGTTGTGCGCCGACACGACGGCGGCGGCCATGAGCTCGGCCCGCAGCGGCGAGCCGTCCGACGTCACGTCGTAGCGCGTCAGGTACTGACGGAACAGGCGCTGGTAGCGGGCCACCATGGCGATCTCGCGCTCGCGCAGCGCCTGGATCGAGCTGGTCAGCCGGTACCGCCGGCGCGCGTGCTCGCCCTCGCTCACGTAGTGCACCAGCACCGTCGTGATCGCCGCGCTCACGGCGTCGAGGGCCGAGCGCTGGGTGGACGCGTCCAGCCGGCGCCGGACGTCGGCCAGCATCTCGTCGTGGTCGGGGAAGACCACGGACTCCTTGGAGCCGAAGTAGCGGAAGAACGTCGACCGGCTGACCTGGGCGGCCGTGGCGATGTCCTCGACGCTCGTCTCGGCGTACCCGTGGGCCGCGAACAGCTCCATCGCCGCCTGGACGATGCGGTCGCGCGCGTCGGTGCTCATCTGTCCATCGTGACGGATTCCGACGCTCGGCTTGACGAGACCTGAGACACACGTAACACTGCCGTAATGACACTCAGTGTCGTGCTGTGACACTCAGTCCTACTTGAGGGGAAGCTCCGATGGCCGTGGCCCTGTCGTCCCGCACCGCTCGTCCCACCATCGCGTCGCGCTACTTCGCGTCGTCGCCGCACCGCCGCCAGGTCCCGGGCGGGTGGGGGCCGTACGGCACCTTCCACGCCCGCGAGGTCGGGTCGCCCACCACCGCCTGCGGCATGGCCGCGATCGAGTGGAAGGTCTTCTACGACCAGGGCTTCACCGCGGTGAACCCGCAGGCCTGTCGCGACTGCATCCAGGTGCTGTACTTCCCGGCCAAGGGCGCAGCCACCGCCTGACCCGCCGGCCCGGCACACTGGGCGGCCTGCGAGAGGGGTCCCCATGACCGTGCGCCGGGTCGCCACCAACGGCATCGAGCTGTCCGTCCTCGAGGAGGGCGAGGGACCCCTGGTCGTCCTCGTCCACGGGTTCCCCGAGCTGGGGTACTCCTGGCGCCACCAGGTGCCCGCCCTCGTCGCCGCCGGGTACCGGGTCGCGGTGCCCGACATGCGCGGGTACGGCCGCTCGGACGTGCCGCCCGGCCCCGAGGGGTACGACGCCCTCACGCTGGGTCGTGACCTGACCGGGTACCTGGACGACGTCGGCGAGGAGTCCGCGATCTTCGTGGGCCACGACTGGGGCGCCAACGTCGTGTGGCTGCTCGCCGCCGGCCAACCCGAGCGCGTCCGCGCCGTCGCCGGGCTCAGCGTGCCGTTCACGCCGCCGACCCGCTCGGTGCCCACCGAGGTCTTCCGACACCGCATCGGCGAGGACTTCTACATGCTCTGGTTCCAGGAGCCGGGCGTCGCCGAGCCGGTGCTCGAGGCCGACGTGCGCCGCACGCTCAGCACCAGCGAGGTGTGGGGTGCGGACTGGGCGAGCCGCGAGGGCGAGGACGTCCGCCGCCCGCGCTGGATGACCGAGGACGACCTGGCCGTCTACGTCGAGGCGTTCGAGCGCACCGGGTTCGCGGGGGGCCTGTCGTACTACCGCAACCTCGACCGCAACGCCGAGCTCACCCGCGACTGGACCGACCGGAAGGTGACGCAGCCGGCGTTCTTCCTGACCGGGTCGCGCGACCCGGTCGCCCTGTTCATGCCGGCGCAGGGCATGGACGGGTGGGTCACCGACCTGCGGGCCAGCGTCGTGCTCGACGGCGCCGGGCACTGGGTGCAGCAGGAGCGTCCCGACGAGGTCAACGCCGCGCTGCTCGGCTGGCTGCGCGAGGTCGCGCCGGTCTAGCGCGAGCGACGCAGGGCGGGACCCGCGCCGAAGCGCAGGACGGCGACCGCCTCGACCGCCCCCGGCGCCCCGCCCTGCGCCAGCCAGTCGCGCACCGCGAGCGGGACGCCCTCCGCGCCGACCCCCACGAGCTCGCGCAGGAAGAACGCCCGGACGACGAAGGGATGCACCTCTCGCGGCAGCACGGCGAGCACGCGGCCCAGGTGCGGGAGCACGTGCGCGTCCGGCTCGCCCGGCGTGCGCACCAGCTGCCAGGGCGGCACCTCCAGACGTCCGCCCGAGACGCACGCGTACAGCTCGCGACGGCAGATCATCTGCTGCACGTCGACGAGCGACACCCCGAGCTCGTGAGCGGCGGACGCCGCGCCATGCGTCATGCGTCGATCGTGCGGCCCGCCGGGACGCTGCCTCCAGGGCTGCGGACCGGATCGGCGGGAAGCGCGCGGGCCGGACTGCGGGCCCGCAGGGGGACCCGCCAGCGTCCGGACGCGACGAGGGGGCCCGTCGCACGCGACGGGCCCCCTCGTGCGGGTCAGACCTGGAAGTGGGCGACCGAGCCGCGCAGCTCGGTGGCCATGCGCGCCACCTCGTCCACCGCGGACTGGGTCTGCGACAGCGCCTGCGTGGTGCCGGCCGCCGCCTCGGAGACGCCCGAGATGTTGTCGGCGATCTGGCCCGAGCCGGCCGACGCCTCGGACACGTTGCGGCTCATCTCGTTCGTCGTGGCGGTCTGCTCCTCCACGGCCGAGGCGATGGTCACCTGGTAGTCGTTGATCGAGGTGATGATCTCGGCGATCTGGCCGATCGCGTCGACCGCGCCGCCGGTGTCGTTCTGGATGGCGTCCACGCGACGGGCGATGTCCTCGGTGGCGCGCGCCGTCTCCTGGGCGAGCTCCTTGACCTCGTTGGCCACGACCGCGAAGCCCTTGCCGGCCTCGCCGGCGCGAGCGGCCTCGATCGTCGCGTTGAGCGCCAGCAGGTTGGTCTGCTCGGCGATCGAGGTGATCACCTTGACGACGTTGCCGATCTCCTGGCTGGACTCGCCCAGCTTGGCGACGGTCTGGTTGGTGGTCTCGACGGTGCGGACGGCCTCAGAAGCCACGCGAGCGGCCTCGTTCGCCGAGTGCGCGATCTCGCGGATCGAGGCACCCATCTCGTCCGAGCCCGCGGCCACGGTCTGCACGTTGCGGCTGACGTCCTCGGCCGCGTCCGAGACCAGGCCGGCCTGCACCGAGGTCTCCTCGGCACCGGCGGCGATCTGCTGCGAGGACGCGGACAGCTCCTCCGCGGCGGCGGCCAGCGCGTCCGAGGACGCCGTGACCTGGCTCATGAGACCGCGCAGCGTGGCGGTCGCGTCGTCCAGGCTGGAGCTCATCTCGCCGACCTCGTCGCGCGAGGTGACGCCGGACGAGGCGGTCAGGTCACCGGCGGCCAGGGCCTCGGCGACCTTGCGCACGCGGCTCACGCCGGCGGCGATGCTGCGGGCGACCAGCAGGCCGATGCCCAGGCAGGCGACCGCACCCAGGAGCAGCACGACCAGGGTCGTCGCGCGCGCCGTCCTGTACGCGTCCTGCGAGGCCACGGCCTCGGACGACGCCTCGGCGTCCTCGGTCTCGACGATCTCGCCGAGGTCGGAGCTGATCTTCTCGGCGATCGTGGCGACCTCGCCGTTGTTGACCTTGAGCCAGCCGGAGAGGTCCTGCTCCTCGGCCAGCGGGCCGAGCTTCTCGTCGACGGCGGCGATGTACTGCGCGAGCGTGCCGCGGACGTCCTCGGCGCGCTGGCGGTTCGCGGCGGTGGGGTTCGTCGCCAGGTACTCGTCGAGCTGGGCGTCGAAGGTCTTCTGCAGCTCGACGTACTCGTCGAGGACCGCCTGGCGGTCGGGTCCGTCACCGACGAGCAGGATGTCGCGGGCGCTGATCGAGATGCTCTTGCGCGTCACGCTGATCTGGCCGAGGACCTTGACCGCGGCGAGGTTGTCCTCGTGGATGCGCTGGCTCGTCTCGGCGCTGTCGGACAGCGCGTTCAGGCTGTACGTGCCCAGGACGGTCGCGGCGACGACGCCGATGACGGCCGGCACGAGGACCTTGGTGCGGATCTTGCGACTCGACCACCACGACGCGAGGCCACGAGGCCCCCCGTCGGCGTGCTCGGTCGAGGGGGTCTTCGACATGGGTGCCCTCCAGGCGATGGTTCGTGGGACGCCGGACCGTCCCTGGACCGACGCCCGCCCCATCGGCCGCCGACACGCCGAGGTGAGTCATTTCACGCGCCCTGGCCGCGTCCGGCCACGTCGCCCGGGACGCACCAGGGCCCCGGTCGGTGCGACCGGGGCCCTGATGGACGTGCGGCTAGCGGTGCCCGCGGGCGTACCGCAGGCCGTGCCCGACCTCGAACAGCGGCCGACGGACGTCGTCGGACAGGTCCGGGCGCTGGGCCTCGACCTGCGCCATCGACGCCGGCAGCTCGAACGGCAGCCGTCCGCCGGGGCTGCGGTCACCGAAGATCGTCTCGAGCAGCACCTCGTCGGAGACGCCGTAGTCGGCGACCACGGCGTCCGCGCGGTCCACGACGTTCATCAGCACCAGCGGACGCACCAGGTTCGGCACGGCCACCGTCGGGGTGCCGGACGCCGCAGCGGCCGCGAACGCCTGGTAGTCGGCCTCCGTGCCCCGGAAGTCGAGGTGGTTGTCGCGACCGACGCCGGTCGGGTCGGACAGCCCCACGATCGCGAGGTCGGCCTCCTGCGGCGTGGCCACGACCTGCAGGCCGCGGTCGGTCGCCGCCTGGGCGCCGATGCCGGAGAGGTAGACCTTCTTCACCCGGCGCGGCGAGGCCGGCAGCGTGCGGCCACGGTTGGTGAGCAGGGTGAGCGACTTCGCCTGGGCGGCGTCACCGATCGCCTGGAACCTGGCGTTGCCGTTCACCGCGGCCGCCTCGGCCGGGTCGACGTACGGGTTCTCGAAGAGCCCCAGGCGCAGCTTCTGCTCCAGCACACGGCGGGCCGACTGGTCGACCCGACGCTCGGTCAGCAGCCCCGCCTGCACCGCCTGCACCACGTACTGCGGCTCGTCCGACCCACCCATCTGGTCGATGCCGGCGTTGAACGCCTTGGCGAACCGCTGCAGCTTGGTGGCGTCCTCCATGCCCCAGGGGGTGCCAACGCCCCACGGGCCGAAGAACGTCGGGCCCTCGTTCGCCTTGCAGGCGGCGGGGCAGTCGTTGGCGATCGCCCAGTCCGAGACGATGACGCCGTCGAAGCCGTGCCGGCCGCGCAGCAGGTCCTGGAGCAGGAACGTGTTGAAGCCCGCGCCCACCTGCTCGACCGGACGTTCGCGGTAGACCAGGTCCTGCAGGATCGAGTACGTCGGCATGACGCCGGCGACGTCGGCGTCGAAGGCGCCGCGGAACGGCACGACGTGACGGTCGAGACTGCGCTGGTCGAGCTTCGCGTAGCGCCCGTAGTAGTAGTGGCTGTCGTAGCCGTTGACCTGGGCGCCGTACCCGACCCAGTGCTTCACGACGGCGGCGACGCTCTCGCTGCCGAGGCCGCGCGAGCCGTCCTGGATGCCGGCGACGTAGGCGTTGACCTGCTTGCGCGCGTCCTCGGGGTCGGAGCCGAAGGTGCCGTTGATGCGGCTCCAGCGCGGCTCGGTGGCGATGTCGGCCTGCGGGGAGAGCCCCTCGTGGATGCCGACGGCTCGGTACTCGCGCCGCACGACGTCGCCGTAGGTGCGGGTGAGCGACGGGTCGCCGGCCGCGGCCATGCCGATCGGGTCGGGGAACGCGGTGTTGCCCACGCGCGGCACGGTCTGGCCGGCCGCCGTCGTGAACCCGTTGCGCGGGTCGGTGGAGATGACCACCGGGACGCCGAGCGGCTGCGCCTCGGCGATCGCCTGGACGCTGTTGTTCTGCTCGGCGAGCGCGGACGGCTCGGTGGCCAGCCGCGTGATGAACGTGGTGATGTGGCGGTCGGCGATGAAGCCGGTGTTGGTCGCCGCGTTGTACGTGGTGCCGGTCGTGGCGAGCGTGCCGTGCACCAGCAGGCCGGCCTTCTGCTCCAGGCTGAGCCGCGAGACCAGGTCGGCGGCGCGACGCTCGGGGCTGAGCCGCCAGTCCTCGTACGGCGTCAGGCGGCCGTTGCGGTCCAGGTCGCGGAAGCGGTAGCCGTCGGCCTTGATGATCTCGACCCCGCGCGTGCCGAGCTCGGGCTGGCGGTGCCGGGCCGCGGACGCGCTGCTGCCGAGCGCGGGCACGGCCAGCGCCCCCAGCACGAGCGTCCCGATCGCGGTGCCGCTCACCACGGTGCGCAGGCGTCGTGGCCGACGCGTGAAGATGTCCATCCGAATCCCCCGATTCGTTCGTGTCCCGAACCTCGATGTCCGGTCCGTCGAGCATCTGTGACGCACGCCACCCCGTCAAGACCGGGACGTGACCGTTTCCGGTCGTGAGACGACGAACCCGCCCCCGTTGTGTTCGGGTCTCGAACACAACGGGGGCGGGTCGCCCGGCCCGGCGTCAGCCGCGGCCGTGCTCGGCCAGCAGCAGGGCGTACCGCCCGCCGGCCGCGATCATGTCCTGCGTGCGCTGGTTGAGTGGCTGCCCGACGAGCTCGAGCCCCTTCGCGGGCACCCGGACGGTGGCCGCCCGCCAGTCGACCTCCATCTCGTCCCAGCGCTCGACCGCGGTCGAGATGCCCGGCACGGTCAGCAGCGGCATCCCGTTGCTCACCTCGCCGCGCCAGAAGCCCGGCGAGAACGACTCGGCCACCACGCCGACGATGCCCTCGTTGCGCATCGCGGTCATGGCCACGTAGTGCGGGTGGCCGTAGCCGAAGTTGCGCCCGCCGACGAGCCAGTCGCCCTCACGGACCTTGTCGGTGAAGTCGTCCTCGTAGGCCTTCATGCACACCGAGTGCAGGTGCTCGGGGTCGGTGTACTTGATGTTCTGCACGCCGATCATGAGGTCGATGTCGTGGTCGTCGCCGAAGATCCAGGCCACCCGTCCGCGCAGGACGTCGGGGATCACCTGCTCGGGTGCCGTCGTCTCGGCGGTCACGGGGTCACCACCTCGCGCGGGTCGGTGAGCCGGCCGGTCAGCGCGCTGGCCGCCACGGTCGTCGCCGAGCCCATGTAGATGTCGGCGTCCGGGCTGCCCATGCGGCCGGAGATGTTGAGCACGCCGGTCGACACGCAGGCCTCGCCGGCCTCGAGCGGCTTGGCGTAGCCGAAGCAGAAGTCGCAGGTGGACTCCACCACGTGGGCGCCGGCGTCGCGCAGCGTCTGCAGCAGGCCCTCGGACTCGGCCTGCTCGTAGATGCGCCGCGAGGTCGGGACGACGTTGAGCTCCACGCCCGGGGCCACCCGCTCGCCCTTGAGCACGCCGGCCGCGGCCCGGATGTCCTCGATCCGGCCGCTGGCGCACGAGCCGATGAAGGCGCGCTGGATCTTCTGCCCACCCACCTCGGTCACGTCGCGGGTGTTGGCCGCGCGCGCCGAGCCGGGCATGACGATCTGCGGGCTGAGCTCGTCCAGGTCGATGTCGTAGCGCGCGGTGTACTCGGCGTCCGGGTCGCTGTAGAGCGGCTCGAAGTCGCGCTGGGCGACCTTGCGGCTGTACTCCAGGCTCAGCTCGTCCGGGTTGAAGATGGCCGAGACGCCGCCGGCGAACATCGCCATGCCGCACAGCGCCTGCCGCTGGCCGAGCGCCATCGACTCGGCGCCGGGCCCGGTGTACTCCATGACCTGGAAGGCCACGCCGTCCGCGCCGATGTCGGAGATGATCCGGTGGATCAGGTCGCGGCTCTCCACGCCCGGCGCGAAGGAGCCGGTGAGGTGGAACCGCGTGCTCGCCGGCACGTCCAGGTGGATGCCGCCGGTGACCCAGCCCTCGAGCAGGTCGCGGCGCACGCCCATGCCCAGCGCACCGAACGCGCCGAGGCTGGAGATGTGCCCGTCGAAGTGGATGAGGAAGTGGCCGGGCATCGCGTACCCGAGCTCGGCGGCGACCTGGTGGCCGATGCCCTCGCCCTCGTGGAAGTGGACGCCGTTCTCCATCGCCCAGTCGCGGGTGACCTGGTGGACCTCGGCCTCGCGCTCGTTCTTGTTGGTGAGCATGTGGTCGATGAACAGCACGTACCGGTCCGGCTCGGAGACCTTCGTGACGCCGAAGTCCTCCTTCATCTGGCGGAAGAAGCGGTCGGTGTAGCCCGGGAAGTCGTACGCGATCATGTAGTCCGGCCGGACGGGGTAGTTCTCGCCGGGCGTGACGTGCTCGCGGTCGCCCACGCGGGCGAGGATCTTCTGCGTGATGGTCTGGCCCATGATCAGGCCTCCTCGAGGGTCTCGGGCAGGTACAGGGACTGCTTGTGCAGCACCTCGTCGAAGCCGATCAGCTTCAGGAAGTCGGCGTGCTCCATGTAGTCGCGGCTGACGTCCGCGGCCAGCTCGCCGGCGGCGAGGCGCTCCAGGGAGGCCCGCGTCGCGGTGGTGGCGGCGAGCAGGATCTGCGTGGGCAGCAGCGCCAGCCCGACGCCGATCTCGCGCAGCACCTGCGGGGTGAACTGCTCCGCCGTCCAGGTCCAGGCGGTCAGCGAGCACATGAGCGGGACGCCGACGGCGTCGTGCAGCCGCTTCCACGACTCGGCGTCCGGGAAGCCCTTGGAGATCGGCATGATCATCTCGGCGCCGGCCTCGACGTAGGCCACCGCTCGGCGGATCGCGTCGTCGCCGATGCCGTCGGTGCGGCCGATGAGCACGAGCTCGTCGCCCACCTCGTCGCGGACGGCCCGCACCTTGCCGGCCGCCTCGCGGACGGGCAGCAGGGTCGGGACGCCGCTGGTGGCGGCGGGGCAGCGCTTGGGCGCCAGCTGGTCCTCCATGAACACCGCCGAGACGCCGGCGTCGGCGAACATCCGCGCCGTGCGGGCGGCGTTGACCGCGTTGCCGTAGCCGGTGTCGATGTCGGCGACGACCGGCAGCCGCGAGGCGCCGCGGATGCGGCGGACCGCGTCGAGGTTCTCGCTCATCGAGTACATCTCGGCGTCGGGCAGGCCGAGCGAGGCCGAGATCGCGAAGCCCGACGCGCACAGCGCCCGGAAGCCGCTCTGCTCGGCGATGCGGGCGGTGAGGCCGTCCCAGACGCCCGGCGCGTAGACCAGACCCTCGGCCAGCTGCTCCCTGAAGTGGTTCGTCATCGTGCTTCCTTCCGTTGGGTCACCGTGACGCGGGCGCCCCGAGGCGCTCGGACAGCGCGGCGCAGGCCTCGCGCACGGCGGTGACGATGTGGTCGAGGCGGTCGGGGCCGAAGCCCTGGGCGGCACCGCCGAGGCTGAGCGTGCAGACGATCGCGCCGGTCGGTCCGAACACGGGCGCGCTGACGACGGCGACGCCGTTGTTGAGGTCCTCGTCGGCGAAGGCGTACCCCTGCTCGCGGATGCGGGCGAACTTGTCCTCCAGCGCCTCGCGCGAGACGTCGGTGTGCTCGGTGAACCGCGTGCGCGGCGCCGACAGCACCCGCTCGCGGATCTCGTCGTCGAAGGCCGCCATGACGGTCGGGCCGCCGGCCACGTGGTACGGGATGACCGTCCCGAGGGTCACGGTGTTGACCTTCAGCGGGCTCTCGCCCTCGACCATCTCGACCACGACGGCGCCCTCGTCGGACGACACCAGCAGGAACGCGGTGTCGCCGAAGGTGCCGGCCAGCGTCCGCAGGTGCGGCAGCGCCTCGTTGCGGATGCTGAACTGGCGCTGCGAGGCGTGGGCCAGCTTGAGCATGCGGATGCTCAGCCGGTACCCGTCGCGGGGACCGCGCTCGACCCAGCCGGCCATCTGCAGCGACGACAGGAGCCGGTGGACGGTGGTCTTGCCCAGGCCCGTGGCCTGGGCGACCTCACCGAGGCTGTACTCGCTGTCGCCCCCGCCCAGCACCTCGACGACGTTGCAGGACTTGATGACGGACGCGACGTAGTTGCGCGGGTCGGTGCCACCGCCTCCGCTCGGCTGGTCCACGAGGTCCTTCATCCGAGGTACGCCTTCTGGATGTCCTCGCTGTTGGCCAGCTCGGCCGGGGTGCCGGACATCGCCACCTCGCCGCGCTGCAGCAGGTAGGCGTGGTCGGCCACCTCGAGCGCCCGGGTCGCGTCCTGCTCGATGAGCAGGATGCTCTGCCCCTCGCGGTGCAGCGCGGCGATCGCCCCGTAGATGACGTCGATGACCGACGGCGCCAGGCCCATGGACGGCTCGTCCAGCAGCAGCACCTGCGGGTCGGTCATGAGCGCGCGGCCCATGGCCAGCATCTGCTGCTCGCCGCCGCTCATGAGGCCGGCCTGCTGCGACCGGCGCTCGGCCAGCCGCGGGAACAGCTCGTAGACCCGGTCGAGCAGCTCGGGCCGCGAGCGTCCCGAGAACGTGCTCAAGGAGAGGTTCTCGGCCACCGTGAGCGGGGCGACGACGTGGCGTCCCTCCGGCACGAGGGCCAGGCCCAGGCGGGTGATGCGGTGCAGCGCGAGGCGCTGGACGGGCTTGCCGTCGAGCACGATCTCGCCGGTCTTCTCGCGGTGCACGCCCGCGATCGACCGCACCAAGGTCGACTTGCCGGCGCCGTTCGCGCCGAGCACCGCCACGAGGCGCCCCTCGGGGACCTCCAGGCTGACGTCACGGACGGCGCGGATCGCTCCGTAGCTCGCGCAGAGCCGGGATACCTGAAGCATCGTTCTCCTTTCCGAAGTAGGCCTTCTGCACGGCGGGGTCGTCGACGCACTCCTGCGGGGTGCCGTGCGACAGCACCTGGCCGAAGCTCATGACGTACGCCTGGTCGCAGTAGTCGAGGATCAGCCGCATGTTGTGCTCGACGACGAGCACCGTGCAGCCCTGGTCGCGCATGGAGCGGATGAGCTCGCCGACGGCGACCGACTCCTCGCGGTTCATGCCGGCCGTCGGCTCGTCCAGCAGGACGAGCTGGGGGTCGGTGGCCAGCGCGCGGGCGATCTCGACCCGGCGCTGGGTGCCGTAGGGCAGGTTCTCGGCCAGCTCGTGCCGCTCGGTCACGCCGACGCGGGTGAGCAGCTCGTCGGCGCGCTCCAGGCAGGCCCGGCGCTCGCGCCGCTCGGCCGGCCACATCACGAGGCTGGAGAGCGAGGAGGCCTTGCGCGAGGCGTACATGCCGGCGACCACCTGCTCCAGGACGTTGAACCCGCTCAGCAGGCGCACGTTCTGGTAGGTGCGGGTGATGCCCCGCCGGCTGATCTGGTGCGGCGAGAGGCCGGCGACCTCGCGACCGTCCAGCAGCACCGAGCCCTCGTCGGGCCGGTAGAAGCCGGTCACCAGGTTCACCAGGCTGGTCTTGCCGGCGCCGTTGGGCCCCATGAGCCCCATGACCGCGCCGCGGGGCACGACCATGTCGACGTCGTCGACGGCGGTGACGCCGCCGAAGCGCTTGCGGAGCCCGGCGATCGTGAGCAGTGCGTCGGTCATCGGACCACCTCCGGCTGCGGGGCGGGCTCCTCGGCCACCGGCTGGCTGGACCGCCGCCGGAACCACTGCCGGCGCGGGTCGATGAGCCCGCGGGGCATGAAGACCATGATCAGGACGAGCAGCGCGCCGGTCATGAGCTCGTCGACGCCGTCGACGTAGGACCGCACGACCTCGGGCAGGCCGACGAAGACGATCGCGCCCACGATCGGGCCGGCCCAGTGGTACGTGCCGCCCAGCACCATCGCGGCGACCATCGTGAAGGCCAGCGTGATGAAGAAGGTGTCGGGACCGATGTACTGCAGCAGGTTGGCCAGGACGACGCCCGCGACGCCGGCCACCAGGCCGCTCGCGGCGAAGGCCACGGCGCGGACGGTGAACGGGTTGACGCCGAGGGCGGCGGCCACGGCGGCGTCCTCGCGGACGGCGTGCGCGGCCATGCCGTAGCGCGAGCGGCGCAGGCGAGCCAGGGCGTAGCAGACGAGCGCGACGAGGGCGACGACCGTGACGAGGTCGATCCGGCGGGTGACGCCGGTGCCGACGCTGCCGCCGGTGTACTCCTCGGCCGACAGGACGACCACGCGGGTGATGAGCACCAGCGCCACGGTCGCCATCGCCATCCAGTGGCTCTCGAGCTTGAGCAGCAGCACCGACAGCAGCGCCGCGACGCCCAGGCCGAGCCCGGCGCCGACGAGCAGCTGCACGACGATGCCGGCACCCATGTGCAGGTCGAGGTAGGCGGCGCTGAAGCCGCCGACCGCGCCGAACGTCGCGCCGGCCATGCTGAACACGCCGGCCCACATCGCGATCCAGCTGCCGAGCGCGAACAGCGCGTTGGCCATCGCGAACTCGACGACGGACCGGTACTGGTCCCAGAAGCCGCCCATCATGCCCTCACGGTCTGCATCGAAGCGGCGGAGCCGAACAGGCCCCGCGGCCGGAAGACGAGGAAGGCGAGCAGCAGGCCGAACGTCACCGCGTCCCGCAGGCTGCCCGACACGTACTGCGCGGTGAGCACCTCGGCGACGCCGATCAGCAGGCCGCCGACGACCGTGCCACGCACGTCGCCGAAGCCGCCGATGATCACGGCCGCGAAGCCCTTGAGCAGCAGCGCCTCGCCGAGCATGAAGTTCACCGTGCTGGTGTTGAGCCCCATGGTGATGCCGGCCAGGCCGGCGACCGCTCCGGACAGGAAGGCGGTCACCGCGACGACGAGCACGGGGTTGACCCCGCCGAGCGAGGCGGCCATGGGCGAGTGGCCGACGGCGCGCATCGCGGCGCCGACCCGGGTGCGGTGCAGCAGCACGTGCAGGCCGACGCCCACGAGCGCCACGGCCAGCAGGCTGACCAGCTGCGTCCGGCCCAGCGTGAGGCCGAGGAAGTCGAACGAGCCGCTGGGGGCGGCGTCCGGCGAGTAGCGCGAGGTCGTCGCGCCGGTGACCATGCGGGCCGCGGCGAGCAGGAAGATCCAGACGCCGATGCTGGTGATGAGCGCCGGCAGCAGGTCGCCGCCGCGTCGCCGGATGGGCTGGAAGGCCACGAAGTCGACGATCACCGCCATGACTCCGGAGACCAGCACGCCGAGGACCAGCGCCGGCCAGAAGCCGAGGCCGACGTCGTTGACCAGGTAGAGCACGGTGAGTGCTCCCCAGGTGGCGAAGGTGCCGTGCGCGGCGTTCAGCACGCCGAGCGTGGCGAGCATGAGCCCGAAGCCGACGCCGAAGACGGCGTACACCGAGCCGAGGGCCAGGCCGTTCAGGATCTGTTGGGCCAGGACGTCCACGTCATCGCCTCCTCTCCGTCTCGTGGTGGCGGGCGGTCACGCGCCCGCGCCCTTCCACAGCTGCGGGACGCCGGCGTCGTCGATCTGCACGACCTGGAAGTCCTCGCTGGTGCCCTGGCCGTCCTCGAAGGTCAGCGGGCCCCACGGGGAGTCCATCTCGGAGATCCCGGCGAGCGCGTCGGCGATCTTGTCGGCCTTCGCCCCGTCACCGGCCTCGCTCGCGCCCTGCGCGGCGTACTTCACGGCGACGTAGCCCTGCGAGGCGAAGAGGTCGGGCTTCTCGTCGTACTTCTCCTCGTACGCCTTGGTGAACTCGGCGGCCGCCGGGATGGTGCTGGCCGGCGTGTACTCCACGGAGTAGTAGGTGTCGGCGAGCGTCTTGCCGAACGACTTGAGCAGCGGGGCGGTGGCCACGGCGTTGTTGGCCAGGATCACACCGTCGTAGCCCTTCTCGCGCAGCGCCTTCGTGATGGTCGCAGCGGCCTCGCCGAGCGTGTAGACGGTGACCATGTCGGCGTCCTTGGACAGGATCTCGGTCACGGCGCCGCTGAAGTCGGTGTCGGCGACCAGGGTCTTGACGGTGCCGAGGTCCTTGGCGCCGGCGGCCTCGGTGCTGGTGCGGGCGGCCTCGCTCTGCGCGACCAGGCCGTCGTTGTCGCTCGCGGTGACGTGCACGGCGCTGGTGATGCCGAGCTCCTCCACCAGGCGGGCCGAGACCGGCGCGATGCCCTGCTGGGGCAGCAGCGCGGGACGCAGCACGAACGGCGGGTCCTCGAGGTTCGGCGTGGTGGCGCCGTAGACGACCAGCGGAACCTTCTTGGACGTGGCCAGCGGCTTCATGGCGCCCGCGACCGCGCTGGAGACGCAGCAGACGACCTGGCCGACGCCCTCCTGGCCGGTGAGCTTGTTGAACGCGGTGATGCTCTTGGCCGGGTCCTCCGAGCCCTCCTCGACGACGAGCTCGACGTCCTCGAGCTCGGCGGCCAGCTCGGCACCCTTGAGGTACGAGGCGCCGGCGAAGGCGAACGGGCCCTGCTCGGCGGCGATGAGGCCGATCTTCGTGGCACCGGAGGAGTCCGATCCACCGGCGGAGCTGCAGGCGCTCAGGGAGGTGGCGGCGACGGCCGCCGCCATCGTCAGGGCCGCCGTGCGGCGGGCGAGCTTCGAGACCATGTCGTCCTTCTCCTTTTTCCGGATTGCGGAACGCGTACCGCTATCCGGATGACGTTAAGGATGTGACCTGGGTCATGTCAATGCCTGAGCGTGAACTGGATCACAGGACGCCGCCGCCCCCGCGGGCGGGTCCGAAGAAAGTCGGCGAGGGCCCCGTGGCGGGCTCGTCCGGATGCGGACCGAGCCGGGAGGCCCCCCGAACGACGAAGGGCCCCGGTCCGAAGACCGGGGCCCCGCTCGATGGTGCGCGAGGGGGGATTTGAACCCCCACGCCCTTTCGGACACTGGCACCTGAAGCCAGCGCGTCTGCCGTTCCGCCACTCGCGCGCAACACCATTCCGTGCTGATCCGCCCGAGAGGGGCGAACCGAGGAACAACGATAGCAGCCCCCTCCCGGCGCCACGCCACCCGGTCCCGGTCGTGCGGACGGGACGCCCTGCACGCCGCCCGATAGCATCGAGCCGTACTCGAGACTCCAGGGAGAAGGTGAACACGATGGCCGGTGTGCTCCAACGGTTCGAGCGTCGCCTCGAGGGGGCCGTGACCAGCGCGTTCGCACGAGCGTTCCGCAGCGCCGTCCAGCCCGTCGAGATCGCCGCCGCCCTCCAGCGCGAGGTCGACAACTCCGCGCAGATCCTGTCGCGCGAGCGCCAGCTCGTGCCCAACGACTTCACCGTCGAGCTGTCGGTCACCGACTACGAGCGGCTCACCCCGTTCGGCGGCACCCTCGCCACGGAGCTCGCGGCCATGGTCACCGAGCACGCCCACGAGCAGCGCTACACGCTCACCGGCCCGGTCGAGATCTCCTTCGTCAAGGCCGGCGACCTGGGCACCGGACGCTTCCGCGTGCGCAGCCGCACCAACGCCACCGTCACGCCGGTCGCGGGCCAGCGCATGACCGAGACCGCCGTGACCAGGGCCGCGGTCACGCTCGAGGTCAACGGGCTCAAGCACCCGCTGTCGGCCCCCGGC
This sequence comes from Aeromicrobium massiliense JC14, assembly GCF_000312105.1. Taxonomy (GTDB): domain Bacteria; phylum Actinomycetota; class Actinomycetes; order Propionibacteriales; family Nocardioidaceae; genus Aeromicrobium; species Aeromicrobium massiliense. The sequence continues at coordinate 725,849 of NZ_HE978636.1, read as the reverse complement.
GTCGTCATCGGCCGTGGCGAGGACGCCCAGCTGCGCATCGAGGACCCGGGCATCTCGCGCCGGCACGCGCACCTGCGCATCCAGGACACGCTTGGCGGCCCGCAGGTCACGATCGTCGACCTCGGCTCGACCAACGGCGTCGTGCTCGACGGGCGCCGGGTCGATGAGGGCACCGTCCACGACGGGTCCGAGGTGCGCCTGGGCAACACGACCATGACCGTCCGCATCCCGGGCCAGGAGTGATCGCGTGTCCGAGCTGACGCTGACCCTCATCAAGCTGGGGTTCCTGGCCGTGCTGTGGCTGTTCGTGCTCTCGGCCGTGTCCGTCGTGCGCTCGGACATCTTCGGCACCAAGGCGACCGCCGGCCCGCGCGCGGCCGCCCGCCCCGCCGCGGCCAAGCCCGAGAAGACCCGCCGCCCCAAGCGCGCCGGTCGCGGACGCCCCAGCCACCTGCACGTGGTCGAGGGCCCCAACGCCGGCCAGAGCGTGCCGCTCGGCGACGGCCCGGTGCTGCTCGGCCGCGGCACCGACGCGGCCATCCGCCTGGACGACGACTACGTCTCCACCCGCCACGCCCGCTTCGCCACCAACGGCGAGCAGTGGTTCGTCGAGGACCTCGGCTCGACCAACGGCACGTACCTCGGCAGCCAGCGCATCACCGCGCCGGTGCCGATCGAGCCCGGCGTCCAGGTCCGGCTGGGCAAGACCATCGTCGAGCTGCGGAAGTAGGCGCACGTGGCCCTCACCTACCGCTACGTCGCGCTCACCGACACCGGACGTCGGCGCTCCGACAACCAGGACTCCGGCTACGCCAGCCCGCGCCTGCTCGCCCTGGCCGACGGCATGGGCGGCGCGGCGGCCGGCGACCTCGCGTCGTCCACGACGATCCAGGAGATCCGCAAGCTCGACCAGGCCGGCGCCGACGACCAGGGCGAGCCGATCGAGCTGCTCGCCGGCGCGGTCGCCAACGCCAACCACGCGCTCGCCGACCTGATCGCCGACGATCCGGCCGTCGAGGGCATGGGCACGACGCTCGAGGCGCTGCTGTGGGACGGCCAGCGGTTCGCCTGGGCCCACATCGGCGACTCGCGCGCCTACCGCCTGCGCGACGGCGTGCTCGAGCAGATCAGCGACGACCACACCTTCGTGCAGTCGCTCGTCGACGAGGGACGCCTGACGCCGGCCGAGGCCCGCGTCCACCCGCACCGCTCGTTGATCCTGCGCGCCCTGCTCGGCCGCGACGACAACGACCCTGACCTCAGCTTCGTCGAGCCGCGCCCCGGCGACCGCTACCTGCTGTGCAGCGACGGCCTGTCCGACATGGTCGACGACGCCACGATCGAGAAGACGCTCGCGCTGGAGACGATCGACGTCGCGGCGACCGAGCTCGTCCGGCTGGCGCTCGAGGCCGGCGGCCACGACAACATCACCGTCGTCATCGCCGAGATGGTCGAGGACGACGCCGAGCCCGACGAGACCCTCGCCTCGGCCGACGGACGTCCGCAGCTCGTCGGCGCCGCCGCCGGCCAGCCGCGCCCGCGCACCGGCCACGCCGCGTCGGGTGCGTCCGGCCCGCCCCGCTCGTCCGGCGGATCGGGCTCCTCGGCGTCGGCGCACGACCCCGAGGAGCTGCGCTACGCACCGCGGCCGCCGCGCCGCGGCCGCTGGCTGCGACGCGTCCTGCTGGTCGTCCTCGTGCTCCTGGTGCTCGTCGGCGCGGGCGTCGCGGGGTACCGCTGGACGCAGACCCAGTACTTCGTGGCGCTCGACGGCGACACCGTGGCGGTCTACCGCGGTGTCCAGGTCGACCTGCCCGGCCTCGACCTGAGCTCGGTCGACGAGCGCACCGACATCGACGTCGACATGCTGCCGGCCTTCAGCCAGACGCGCGTCCGCGCCGGCATCGAGGCCACGAGCCGCAAGAACGCGCTGGCGATCGTGGAGAACCTGGACCTGCTCGCGGTGCGTCCGACCCCCACCCCCACGCCGGCCCCCGCGACGCCGACCACCGGCACGACCCCGAAGCTGCCGACGGCTCCGACCACGGAGCCGGGACCGTGAGCCTGCGCGAGACCGCACGCAACCAGCGCGACGCCTCCTGGGTGCCGCGCAAGCGGCGTGGGGCCGAGCTCGTCCTGACGATGATGGCCGTGGTGATCGGCATCGCCGCCTACGCCGCCGTGGGCCTGGGCACCGAGGGCACCATCCCGGCCGACACGTTCAAGCTCGGCGGCTTCCTGGCCGTCGTCGCGATCGCCACCACGTTGCTCGTGCGCCGCGTCGCCCCGTACGCCGACCCCGTGCTCCTGCCGCTCGTCATCGCGCTCAACGGGCTCGGCCTGGCGATGATCTACCGCCTGGACGTCGGTCGGCAGGCGCTCGACCCCGACCGCGCCGCGTTCGCCAACGGCCAGCTGGTCTGGACGACGCTGGGCGTGGTCGCGTTCGGCGTGACGCTCACCCTGCTGCGCGACCACCGCCGGCTGCAGGCCTTCACCTACTCCTTCGGCCTGGCCGCGATCGTGCTGCTCGTGCTGCCGCTGCTGCCTGTCGTGGGCCGCGAGATCAACGGCGCGCGCATCTGGATCAACCTCGGCCCGTTCAGCTTCCAGCCCGGTGAGGCGGCCAAGGTCTGCCTGGCGATCTTCTTCGCCGGCTACCTGGTCGTGAAGCGTGACGCCCTCGCGCTGGCGGGGCGCCGGTTCCTGGGCATCGACCTGCCGCGCGGGCGCGACCTCGGACCGATCCTGGTCGCCTGGCTGATCAGCATCGGCGTCCTGGTGCTGCAGAAGGACCTCGGCTCGTCCGTGCTGTTCTTCGGCCTGTTCGTCGTCATGCTGTACATCGCCACGGAGCGTCCGGGCTGGCTCGTGGTCGGTGCGCTGCTGGTGACCGCCGGCGTCACGCTCGGCTACTGGCAGTTCGGGCACGTGCGCACCCGCTTCGACGCCTGGCTCGACCCGTTCACCGGCGACGCCGGCTACCAGGTCAAGACCGGCCTGTTCGGCCTCGCGCACGGCGGCATCCTCGGCACCGGCTGGGGCCAGGGCAGCCCGCAGACCACGCCGTACTCGTTCTCGGACTACATCGTCGCGTCGCTGGGCGAGGAGCTCGGGCTCACCGGACTCATGGCGATCCTGCTCATCTACGGGCTGATCGTCGAGCGCGGCCTGCGCATCGCGCTCACCTGCCGCGACGGGTTCGGCAAGCTGCTCGCCGCCGGCCTGGCCGTGTCGTTCGCGCTGCAGGTCTTCGTGGTCGTCGGCGGCGTCACGCGGCTCATCCCGCTCACCGGCCTGACCACCCCGTTCCTCGCGCAGGGCGGCTCGTCGATCGTCCTGAACTGGCTGATCATCGCCCTGCTCCTGCGCATCAGCGACCAGACCCGTCGTCCGGCGCCCGCCCCGGCGTCGATGGCGTCCTCCGACACCCAGGTGGTGAGGCTGCCGTGAACAAGCCCATCCGCGTCATGGCGGTGTTCTGCCTCGTGCTGTTCGCCGCACTGCTGGTCAACGTCAACGTCGTGCAGTTCGTCCAGGCCGAGGACCTCAACGCCCGCGAGGGCAACCGTCGCGTGCTGGACGCCGAGTTCGCCCGTCACCGCGGGCCGATCCTGGTCGCCGGCGAGGCGGTCGCCGAGAGCGTGGAGTCCGACGGACGCTTCGAGTACCAGCGCCGCTACATCGACCCCGAGCTGTACGCCCCGCTGACCGGCTTCTTCTCGTACACGTACGGCCGCTCCGGCATCGAGCGCACCGAGAACTCGATCCTGTCCGGCAGCGACGACAGCCTGTTCGTCGACCGGCTCGGCGACCTGCTGGGCAACCAGCAGCCGCAGGGCGGCAGCGTCGAGCTGACCATCGATCCGGCGGCGCAGAAGGCGGCCGCCGCCGGCCTGGCCGACCTCGGCCGCGACGCCAAGGGTGCGGTCGTCGCCCTCGACCCCAGCACCGGGGCCGTGCTCGCGATGGCCAGCCAGCCGTCCTACGACCCGAACCTGCTGGCGTCCAGCGACCTGGCGAGCGTCCAGGAGAGCATGGAGGAGCTGCTCGCCGACGAGGACGAGCCGATGCTCAACCGTGGCACCCGCCAGATCCTCCCGCCCGGCTCGACGTTCAAGCTGGTCACGGCGGCCGCGGGACTGGAGCAGCTCGACATGAACCCGCGCTCCAAGGTCAAGGGCGGACGCTCGCTCAGCTTCCCCGGCCAGACCTACAAGCTGGTCAACGAGGGCGGCTCGAACTGCGGCGGCAACGTCATCACGCTCGAGCAGGCGCTGAACGTGTCGTGCAACGTCAGCTTCGGCTGGCTCGCCGACAAGCTCGGGCAGGACAAGCTCGCCGAGCAGGCGGCCAAGTTCGGCTTCGGCACCGAGCTGGGCGACGAGGTCTCGGCGGTGCAGAGCCGGTTCACCACCGAGGGCACCGAGCTGGAGCAGTCGCAGCTCGCCCAGAGCGGCATCGGCCAGTTCGAGGTCGCCGCCACCCCGCTGCAGATGGCCACCGTGGCCGCCGCCATCGCCAACGACGGCGAGGTCATGGAGCCGTACGTCGTCAAGACCCGCCGGGCGCCGAACCTGAGCGTCCTGCCCGGCAGCCCCACCGAGCCCGAGTCCCTGGGCCGCGCGATGTCCCAGGGCAACGCCGCCGAGCTCCGCACCATGATGGAGAGCACCGTCCAGGAGGGCACCGCCACCTCGGCGCGCATCTCCGGTGCCACCGTCGGCGGCAAGACCGGCACCGCGCAGTCCACGAAGGACCGCCCCCCGTACGCCTGGTTCGTCTCGTACGCGACGAAGGGCGACCGCCAGGTCGCCGTCGCCGTGGTCGTCGAGTCGAGCCGGACCAACCGCTCCGAGATCGCCGGAGGCCGGCTCGCCGGCCCCATCGCGCGATCGGTCATGGACGCGGTGATCAAGTGATGATGGAGACGAACGCATGAGCAACGACGAGCCCATCCGCCTCGGCGGTCGCTACGAGCTGGGGGCCCTGCTGGGCCGCGGCGGCATGGCCGACGTCCGGCTCGGGCGCGACCTGCGCCTGGGACGTTCCGTCGCGATCAAGCAGCTGCGCGCCGACCTCGCCGCCGACGAGACCTTCCAGGAGCGCTTCCGCCGCGAGGCCCAGTCGGCCGCGTCGCTGAACCACCCGGCGATCGTCGCGGTCTACGACACCGGCGAGGCTCCCGGGCCGCACGGGCACCCCATCCCGTACATCGTCATGGAGTACGTCGAGGGCCAGACGCTGCGCGAGGTGCTGCGCGACGGACGCAAGATCCTGCCCCAGCGCGCGCTCGACATCACCGCCGAGATCCTGTCGGCGCTGGACTACTCGCACCGCGCCGGCATCGTGCACCGCGACATCAAGCCGGCCAACGTCATGCTGACCCCCACGGGCCAGGTGAAGGTGATGGACTTCGGCATCGCCCGCGCGATCGCGGACGCCTCGTCGGCCATGACCCAGACCGCCGCGGTCATCGGCACGGCCCAGTACCTGTCGCCCGAGCAGGCCCGTGGCGAGACGGTCGACGCCCGCAGCGACATCTACTCCACCGGCTGCGTGCTCTACGAGCTGCTCACCGGACGTCCGCCGTTCGTCGGCGAGAGCCCGGTGTCGGTGGCCTACCAGCACGTCCGCGAGGAGGCCAAGCCGCCGTCGCAGCTGAACCCCGACGTCAGCGCCTCGGTCGACAACGTCGTGGCGCGGGCCCTGGCCAAGCGCGTCGACGACCGCTACCAGAGCGCCGCCGACATGCGCGCCGACATCGAGCGGGTCCAGCGCGGGCTCGCCGTCGACGCCCCGGCCGCCACCGCGCTCGCCGGCGCGACCCAGGCCATCCCCGCGGCCACCGCGGTGACGCCCGCCGTCGGCGCAGCGGCCGGCACGCGCAAGGCCGAGCCCGAGGAGAAGGGCGGCCAGCGCAAGTGGTGGGCGATCGGCATCGTCGCGGTGCTGCTGCTCGCGCTCGCCGGGTGGGGCATCTACAAGGCGACCGAGGAGGACCCGCCGCCGCCGGTGGAGACGGTGCAGGTCGAGGACGTCACGAACCGCTCCGCCGCCGAGGCCCGGACGATCCTGGAGAACCAGGGCCTGACCATCGCCGGTGAGACCCAGCAGGCCGACGAGGACGTCGCCGAGGGCAACGTCGTCCGCACCGACCCGCCCGCCGGCGAGGAGGTCGAGGAGGGCTCGGCCGTCACGCTGGTCATCAGCACGGGTCCGGGCCCGAGGGACATCCCGGACATGCAGGGCTTCTCGTACGGCGAGGCCAAGAAGCAGCTCGAGGCGATGGGACTCAAGGCCGAGCGCGAGTTCATCGACAACTCCGCCCCGCGCGGCCAGGTGGTCAACTCCGACCCCGGCGCCGGCCAGCAGGTCGAGGTCGGCAGCACCGTGAGGCTGCTCGTCTCCAAGGGCCAGGCCACCGTCCCCGACGTGGTCAACCAGCAGCTCGAGCAGGCCATCCAGGCGCTCGTGGACGCCGGCTTCGACCGGTCCAAGATCCGCACCCAGGACGACCCGAACGGCACCGCGCCCGACGGCCAGGTGACCGCCCAGTCGATCGGCTCGGGACAGCAGGTCTCGCCGGACTCGGAGATCACCCTGACGGTCTCGCGCCCGCCCGAGACCACGCCGCCGCCGGCCACCGACGGTGGGGACGAGGACGGCGACGGCCTGCCGGACGTCCCGACCCCGTAGCCCGCAGCCGGACGCACGACGGCCCCGCCACCTGTGGCGGGGCCGTCGTCGGTTCAGGGCCGGATCGCGCGGGCGTGGGTCAGGTCGACCGTGCCCTGGTAGCCCGGCGCACGCACGAGCGGGACGCGCTCGACGTCGAGCCCGAGCTCGTAGCGCTCGGCGTAGTCGCGGTAGACGTTGGCCTCGGGCGAGTCCTCGATCGCGGCCAGCAGGCTCCACTGCTCGCCGACCGCCTCGATGACGTACGGCGGGGAGTACGGGATGCCGTCGAGCACCACGGTGTTGCCGACGCAGCGGATGCCGGTGGTCGAGATGAGCCGCTGACCCTGCAGGGTCACCGCCCGGGCGCCGCCGGCCCACAGCGCGTTCACGTAGGCCTGGATGTCCTGCTGGTGCACGACGAGGTAGTTGGGGTCCAGGCCGGGCACTTCGACGCGGCGCGGCGCGTCCTCGAGCGTGACCCGCACGCCCTCGCCGGTCGCCGGCTCCAGGCCGGTCTCCGCATCGAGGTCCTCGAGGTCGTCGAGCGTGTCGTCGAGACGTCCGTCGCCGGCCTCGGCGGAGATCTCCTCGATCTCGCGGCGCAGCTCACCGGCCTCGGCGCGCTGGTCGTTGACCCGGTCGGCGCGCGACTCCAGCAGCGACCGGACGTCGCCACCGGCCGGGCGAAGGTCCGAGCCGCGGGCGTTCACGGCGGCCGTGGCGAAGAGCAGGCCGGACAGCGCGAAGATCGCGACCGCGGCGGCCGGGAACGACCGGCCGGGCCGGCGCATGCCGTGAGCGGGACGTCTCACCTGGGCCTCCTCGTGCACCGCCTGCGCGGACCCGGTGGCCCGCCCGACTAAGGTAACCGAGAGCAACCAGCGCACTCCGCACAGAGGAAGACACACCGTGGCACAGAAGAAGTCGACCGACACGCCCCGTCGCGGCCGCACCGAGGGCCGCGGCCTGGCGATCACCGTGGGCCTCGTCGGCCTGCTGTGGCTCGTGGGCTACCCGATCGCCAAGTCCGACGCCGTGGGCGTGCCCGGCATCAAGGACATCGAGGCGTACACCGCGCTCGGCGTCTGGAACTACGTCATCGGCGCGCTGCTGCTGGTGGGCGCGGTGCTGCTGGCCCGCCGGGAGCCCACGACCGGCCCCAACCGCTGGGCCGCCCCGCTCATGATCGGCTCGGCCGCCATCGGCCTGCTGTGGATCGTGGTCTTCTACGTCACCAGCGGCACCGAGCACGACATCCCGGTGTACTCCGACCTCGGCCAGTGGAACCTGGTCATCGGCATGGGCTTCATCGTGGCGGCCTTCGGCTTCGCCACGAAGTGGGAGTGACGACCCCGCTCCCCGACGACGACGGCGGCGCAGGTGCGGATGATCCGCGCCTGCGCCGCCGTCGTTCGTCCACCCCTGTGCACAACCCTGGGAATGACACCAGTGTGGTTATGCCCAGGTGTGCACAAGCCTGTGGGTAATCACACCGGTGTCATTCACAGCTGGGGACGGACCTGGGGACCGGTCACGCCGTGAGCTGGACCGTGCGGACGACCAGGCCGATCGCGCACACCGCCCACACCAGCGCCAGCGCCACCCAGTACGCCGCCGGACGGATGCGCCGCGGAGCCAGGGCCAGCACGCCGGCGAGCAGGAACCCGGTGACGAAGCCGCCCAGGTGGGCCTGCCAGCTGATGCCGCCCTGCAGGCTGATGAACGCGTTGATCGCCAGCAGCACCAGCAGCCCGCGGACGTCCTGGCCGAGCTTGAGCATCAGCACGAGCACGAAGCCGAACAGCCCGAACACCACGCCGGACGCGCCCGCGGTCAGGGCCCGCTCGTCGGAGAACCAGTAGACGACCACCGACGACCCGACCGCGAGGGTCAGGTAGGTCAGCACGTACCGCAGCGTCCCGAGCGCCCGCTCGGCCATGGGGCCGAACAGGTACAGCGCGTACATGTTCAGCAGCAGGTGCAGCACGCCGAAGTGCAGGAACGCCGAGGTGACCGGACGCCACCAGGCGCCGTCGGCCACGCCGGTGAGCAGCTCACCGCTCTCGGGCGAGAACGACGAGAGGCTCAGCATCGCGCCCCACTGGTTGAGCGTGCCGTTGTTGCCGCCCGTGGCCAGCGTGCCGACGAAGGCCAGCACGTTGATGCCGATCATCGTCATCGTGACGACGTTCTCGCGCCCGGGACGCACCGCGCCGCCCGCCATCGTGCGCGGACGGCGGACGGTGCGGCTTCCCTCGGCGACGCACTCGGGGCACTGGAAGCCCACGGACGCCTCGCGCATGCACTCCGGACAGATCGTCCGGCCGCAGCGCTGGCACGAGATGTACGCCTCCCGGTCGGAGTGGCGGTAGCAGGTCGGGCCCGAGGGCCCGGCCGGCTGGCTCATCGCCGCTCGATCTCGATCTTCTGCAGGACGACCGGCTCGGTCGGACGGTCGAAGCGGTCGGTCTTGACCGCGCCGATCGCGTCGACGACCTGACGGCTGGCGTCGTCGGCGACCTCGCCGAAGATCGTGTGCTTGCGGTTCAGCCACGTCGTGGGGACGAGGGTGATGAAGAACTGCGAGCCGTTGGTGCCGGGCCCGGCGTTGGCCATGGCCAGCAGGTACGGCTTGTCGAACTGCAGCTCGGGGTGGAACTCGTCCTGGAACTGGTAGCCGGGGCCGCCGGTGCCGTTCCCGATCGGGTCGCCGCCCTGGAGCATGAAGTCGGCGATGATGCGGTGGAACTCGAGGTCCTCGTACAGCGGGGTGGTGCGGGTCTCGCCCGTCGCGGGGTCGCGCCACTCCTTGGTGCCCTCGGCCAGGCCGACGAAGTTCTCGACGGTGACGGGGGCGTGGTTCGGGAAGAGCTCGACGACGATGTCGCCGTGGTTGGTCTTGAAGGTCGCGATCAGCTGCTCGGCCACGGGGGTCCTCTCTCGGTGGGGCCTCCATCCTCCCACGCGGGCCTGCGCGGGCACGGCGGACGGCGGCGCGGACGCTCGGCCGCGGCCCGGGCGGCTCGCTACGGTGTCCCCATGTCGAAGTCCCGCTCCCCCCGCCGTCGCCGCCTGCTCCTGCTCGTCCTCGTGGGCGTCGGGGCCTACGTCCTGAAGCAGGCCACCCGCGACCAGGGCGGCTCGTACGTCCCGCCCGGCGCCGACGACACGCTCGAGGTGCCGGCGGACGCGACCGACGAGGAGCTGCGCCGCTCCGCCCCGGCCGACCCGGCGCCGACCGCCGTCGCCGTGCCCGCGGAGGTCGAGGACGACCCGGACGTCGTGCCGCACGAGCCGCACGTCGAGCTCGTGCCCGACGAAGAGATCGACGTCGACGGGAACCAGCGGTGAGCGTCGCCGTCACCCGCGAGGGCGACGTCGCCGTCCTGACCGTCGAGGCTCCTCCGGTCAACCTGTACTCGCGCGCGCTGCACGATGCGTTCGACGAGGCGCTCGACGAGGTCGAGGCCGACCTGCCGCGCGTCGTGGTGGTCCGCGCCCGCGGTCGCGTCGTCTCCGGCGGCGTGGACGTCTCGGAGTTCCACGCGCAGCAGACCAAGCCGGCCACCAAGGCGCTGTACGACCGGATGATCGAGCTGCCCCTGCGCATCGCCGCGCTGCCGGGGCCGACCGTCTTCGCCGCCCACGGCCTGACGCTCACCTGGGCGCTCGAGGTCGCGCTCGCGTGCGACCTCGTCGTCGCCACGCCGAAGGCACGGTTCGGCCTGGTCGAGCGGGTCATCGGCCTCACGCCCACGATGGGCGGCACGCAGCGGCTGGCCGCGCGAGCCGGAGCCGCCCGAGCCAAGGAGGTCGTGTTCAGCGGCGACCTGTACGACGCCGCGACGTTCGAGCGCTGGGGCGTGGTGAATCGCGTGCTGGACGACGAGGACTTCGAGGCGGCGACGCTGGCCTACGCCGCCCGGTTCGCCGACGGCCCGACGAAGGCGTTCGCCGCGGCCAAGCAGGTGCTGCGGCACGTGGAGGCCGGCGGCGTGGCCGAGGCCGACGCACACGTCACGACGATCGCTGCCGAGCTGTTCGACACCGAGGACCTGCAGCACGGCATGGCGTCGTTCCTCCAGGACGGCCCGGGCCACGCCACGTTCCACGGCCGCTGAGCCGCGACCGGGTCAGGCGGTGGTGGCGGCCTTCGCCCGCATCGCGTGGGTGGCGCGGCGCTCCGCCCAGAAGCTGACGACCGGCAGCGTCGCCAGGATCATCGTGGTGAGCGTGAAGCCGACCGTCCAGCCGTAGCGGCGCGACAGGATCGCCACCAGCACGAGCACCACCATGAACAGCCAGCCGTGCACCATGTCGACGACCTTCACGACGTCGTCGTTGACGTTCCACCACGACGTCGGGTCGGTGCTGAGCTGGAACACGAAGGCCAGCACGACGAAGAACGTCGTGCAGCCCACGATCCAGGCCAGCACGCTGTAGGTGCGCTCCAAGCCGCCGTTCACGCGACCACTTCCCTCTGCTCGGCCGACCCGGTGGGGCCGGACTCGGTCTCGCTCCGCGCCCGGTGGGACGCGACGACGTCGTGGCTCATGCGCCACCACATGAAGATGACGAACGCCGCGAACGCCCACCACTGCCAGGCGTACGACAGGTTCTGCAGCCCGGTGGTCCAGGAGACCTCCGCGTCCGGCCCCTCGGCCAGGTCGAGGCCGGCGGCCACCGCGGGCGTCCGGTTCAGCGCGTACCCGCTGTAGAGCGGGTAGTCGAGCTCGTTGAGCAGCGCGGCGACGCGAACGCTGGCGATGACGGTCGTGCCGTCGACCTCGCGCTCGGCGTACTCGGTGCTGTCGCTCGGCTCGAGCAGCGCCTCGAGCGTGACGTCGCCGGCCGGCAGTGCCGGGTACGGGGCGACCTCGGGCGACCAGCCGCGGACGACGGCCAGCGCGGCGTCCTGGCCCTGCACCTGCAGGGTGGCGAGCAGCCACAGGCCCTCGCGGCCGTCCTGGCCCTTGCCCTCGACCCACCACTGGTCGCCGGCGAAGCGACCCGTGACGCTCACCGACCGGTCGGCCAGGTCGTCGTGGAACGCCTCGCCCGGCTGCCACAGCTCGCCCAACGGGACGGCCGCGGCCGCCTGCCGCTCCGCACGGGCGTCGTCCTGCTCGGCGGTGTAGACGCCGATCTGCCAGCGGCCCATGAGGACGCAGAAGACGAGCGCCGCCACCGCGACGAGGGTCAGCGCCGCGACGCCCGGCCGGAGCCAGTCGCGCGCGGACGACGAGGAGGACGACACGTCAGGACACGGCTCAGCGGGTGAACGGCGCCACGTCGGCGTACAGCGGGAAGCGCTTGGCCAGCTCGGTCACGCGGCCGCGCAGGGCGGCCACGTCGACGTCGCCGGGCTGCAGCGCCGCGGCGATGATGTCGGCGACCTCGGTGAACTCGGCCGCGCCGAAGCCGCGCGTGGCCAGGGCCGGCGTGCCGATGCGCAGCCCCGACGTCACCTTCGGCGGACGCGGGTCGTTCGGGACGGCGTTGCGGTTCACCGTGATGCCGACCTCGTGCAGTCGGTCCTCGGCCTGCTGGCCGTCGAACACCGAGTCGCGCAGGTCGACCAGCACCAGGTGGACGTCCGTGCCGCCGCTGAGCACCGAGATGCCCGCCGCCTTCACGTCGTCGGCCAGCAGCCGGTCGGCCAGGATGCGGGCGCCCTCGATGGTGCGCTCCTGGCGCTCCTTGAAGCCGGGCTCGAGCGCCATCTTGAACGCGACGGCCTTGGCCGCGATGACGTGCTCGAGCGGGCCGCCCTGCTGGCCGGGGAAGACCGCGGACTGGATCTTCTTGGCGACGGCGTCGTCGTTGGTCATGATCGCGCCGCCGCGCGGGCCGCCGAGCGTCTTGTGCGTCGTGGTGGTGACGACGTGCGCGTGCGGCAGCGGGCTGGGGTGCAGGCCGGTGGCCACGAGGCCGGCGAAGTGCGCCATGTCGACCCACAGCATCGCGCCGACCTCGTCGGCGATCGCGCGGAACGCGGCGAAGTCGAGCTGGCGCGGGTAGGCCGACCAGCCGGCGATGATCACCTTCGGCTGGTGCTCGCGCGCCAGCGTGGCGACCTCCTCCATGTCGACGATGCCGTCGCCGTCGACGTGGTACGGCACGACGTTGTAGAGCCGGCCGGAGAAGTTGATCTTCATGCCGTGGGTCAGGTGGCCGCCGTTGGCCAGGTCCAGGCCGAGGATCGTGTCGCCGGCGCGCGCGATGGCGTGCAGGGCGGCGGCGTTGGCCTGGGCACCCGAGTGCGGCTGGACGTTCGCGTGCCGCGCGTCGAAGAGCTGCTTGAGCCGGTCGATGGCGATCTGCTCGATCTGGTCGACGAACTCGCAGCCGCCGTAGTAGCGCGCACCGGGGTAGCCCTCGGCGTACTTGTTCGTCAGCACGCTGCCCTGGGCCTCCAGGGCGGCGACCGGGGCGAAGTTCTCCGAGGCGATCATCTCGAGCGTCGTCTGCTGGCGGTCCAGCTCGGCGTCGATGAGGCGGGCGACTTCGGGATCGAAGTCGACGAGGTGCGCGTCATGGCTCATGGTTCCCAGGGTATCGGGCCTGACCGAGGGCTCCGTGTGCCGCTCGTAACCAAGTTGCAACGGCGATGTCCTGGGGGTTGCGTCACGCGACGAGTAGCGTGTGGGCGCGCTCACCATGGCGCGACCAGACAACAAGGAGCAACACATGCGTATTCGTAGGGGTGCGGCGGCCGTCGCCGCGACCGCCCTCGCTGCCGCGGCCCTGGCCGCGTGCGGGGCGGGCAACGACTCCGAGGACTCCTCGGGCGAGGCCATCGTCGTCGGCACGACCGACAAGGTCGTCTCGATCGACCCGGCCGGCGCGTACGACAACGGCTCGCTGAACGTCCAGACGCAGGTCTACCAGTACCTGCTCAACTTCCCCGCCGGCAGCACCGAGCTCACGCCGGACGCCGCGGAGAAGTGCGACTTCACCACGCCGACCGAGTACACGTGCACGATGAAGGACGGCCTGAAGTTCGCCAACGGCAACCCGCTGACGGCCGAGAGCGTCGCGTTCTCCTACCAGCGCATCGTCGACATCAACAACCCCAACGGCCCGGCGTCGCTGCTGGGCAACATGGCCAAGGTCGAGGCGAAGGACCCCCAGACGGTCGTCTTCACGCTCAAGTCGCCCAACGACCAGACCTTCCCGCAGGTGCTCGTCACCTCCGCCGGCCCGATCGTCGACGAGAAGACCTACCCCAAGGACCGCGTGCTGAGCGACGACGAGGCGGTCGAGGCCGACGGCTTCTCCGGCCCGTACACGATCGCCAAGTACAGCAAGAACGAGGTGGCCCAGTTCAAGGCCAACCCCGACTACGACGGCACCTACGGCAAGCCGAAGGCCGACCAGGTGACGATGTCCTACTACAAGGACGCCAACAACCTGAAGCTCGACATCGAGAACAAGAAGATCGACGTCGCGTACCGCTCGCTGACCCCGACCGACATCGAGAGCCTGGAGAAGGCCGACGGCGTGACGGTCCACAAGGGCCCCGGCGGCGAGCTGCGCTACATCGTCTTCAACCTCAAGACGATGCCCGGCACCGACGAGGCGCAGAAGAACGCGGTCCGCAAGGCCGCTGCCTACTCCGTCGACCGCGCCGCGCTGAGCGAGCAGGTCTACAAGGGCACCTACACGCCGGCGTGGTCGGCCGTGCCGGAGGGCCTGCCGGGCGCCACCGAGTCGTTCAAGACCGCCTACGGCGAGAAGCCGGACGCGGCCGCGGCCAAGAAGCTGCTCGACGACGCGGGCGTCAAGACGCCGGTCGCGCTGAGCCTGCAGTACAGCCCGGACCACTACGGCTCGAACTCGGCCGAGGAGTACAACGCGGTCAAGCGCCAGCTCGAGGAGACCGGCCTGTTCAAGGTCACGCTGCAGTCGAGCGAGTGGACGACCTACAGCGAGGAGCGCGTCGCCGACTCCTACCCGGCCTACCAGCTGGGCTGGTTCCCGGACTTCCCGGACTCGGACAACTACCTGACGCCGTTCTTCGGTCCGAACAACTTCCTGCAGTCCCACTACGACGACGCCACGACCGCGGCGATGCTCGACAAGGAGCGCACCGACGCCGACACGGCCTCGCGCGAGAAGACCCTGGGCGAGATCCAGGACCGCATCGCCGACCAGGTCCCGATCCTGCCGCTGCTCACCGGCGCGCAGGTCGCGATCGGCGTCGACGAGGTCAAGGGCGTCTCGGACACCCTGGACGCGTCGTTCAAGTTCCGGTTCACGTCGCTGTCGAAGTGACGCGGGCCTGACGGGGCGGGACCGATCCGGTCCCGCCCCGTCGCACGTCCACCCCACCCCTGGAGGACTCCATGACCACCGAGGTGCTCGCCCCGAGCGACCCACCTGTCACCACGTCGTCGCGACGCGGTGGCCTTCCGCCGCTGGCCCGCTACCTGCTGGTCCGGCTCGCCCTGATCATCCCCATGCTGTGGGTGCTGGTCACGACCGTCTTCGTGCTGATGCGCGTCATCGGCGACCCGATCACGGCGGCCAACGCCGGACGGCTCACCGCCGAGCAGATCGCCGAGCGCAAGGAGGCGGCCGGCCTGGACCGTCCGCTCATCCAGCAGTACTGGGAGTACCTGTCCGGGCTGCTGCACGGCGACTTCGGCACCACGCTGACCGACAACCGCGAGATCAGCGAGATCCTGGTCAAGAACGGTGCCGCGACGCTCGAGCTGAGCATCTACGCGCTGATCGTGGCCTTCGCCGTCGCGATCCCGCTGGGCCGGCTCGCCGCCCGCAAGCGCGACCAGCTGCCCGACGTCGTGCTGCGCCTGCTGGCGATCCTGTTCTACGCCGCCCCCGTCTTCTTCGTCGGCCTGCTGCTCAAGCTCGCCGTCTCCCCGTACGGCTGGCCGACGTCCGGACGCGCCTCGATCACCACCGAGCTCGCGCTGCAGGACGTCAAGCCCAAGACCAACATCCTGCTGATCGACGCGATCCTGTGGGGCGACCCGGCGTACGTGTGGGACGTCGTCCAGCACGCCGTGCTGCCGGCCCTCGCCCTGGGCCTGCTCACCGGTGGCGTCTTCCTGCGCCTGGTGCGGGTCAACCTGATCCAGACCCTGCGCGCCGACTACGTCACCGCCGCCCGCGCCCGCGGCGTCAAGGAGCGCCGCGTCGTCGGCAAGCACGCCTTCCGCAACGCGCTCGTGCCGGTCGTGACCGTCATGGGCCTGCAGATCGCGATGCTCCTGGGCGGTGCGGTGCTCACCGAGACCACCTTCGAGTGGGACGGCCTGGGCCTGCAGCTGGCCGACTACCTCGTCCGCCGCGACTTCCTGGCGGTGCAGGGCATCGTCACGCTCATCGCGCTCATCGTCTGCGTGTTCAGCTTCCTGATCGACGTGGTCGTGGCGCTCGTCGACCCGAGGGTGAGGTTCTGATGCGTCTTCCCGTCCCCCGCGTCGTGCGCGACTCGCACGGCCTGCAGCGGTTCATGCTCGTCCTGGGCATCGTCATCGTCCTGGCGTTCATCCTCGTCGCGATCCTCGCGCCGTGGATCGCGCCGTACGACTTCAACGCCGACCGCGACGCCGGCGGCGTCTTCGGCACCCAGCAGGCTCCGTCGGCCGACCACTGGTTCGGCACCAACGTCGGCGGCACCGACGTGTTCTCGCGGGTCGTCTACGGCGCCCGCACCGCGGTCGAGGTGATCGTGGTCGCCGTGGTGCTGTCCTCGCTCATCGGCGTCCCGCTGGGCCTGGTCTCGGGCTACCTCGGTGGCGCGCTCGACCGGGGTCTCCTGCTGGTCATGGACGCGCTGTACGCGTTCCCGTCGCTGCTGCTGGCCATCGTCGTCTCGATCGTCGTCTCCGGCGGGTCGAGCGGTGCGCTCGGCGGCATCCTCGCCGCGGCGATCTCGATCACCGTGGTCTTCGTGCCGCAGTACTACCGCGTCATCCGCAACGCGACCGTCGCGGTCAAGGTCGAGCCGTACGTCGACGCCGCCCGCGTCGCCGGCGTGCGCACGCCGCGCATCCTGGGCCGCCACGTGCTGGCGAACGTCGCCCAGACGCTGCCGGTCATCGCGACGCTCAACGCGTCCGAGGCGATCCTCACCCTGGCCGGGCTCGGCTTCCTGGGCTTCGGCATCGAGCCGTCGGCCGCGGCCGAGTGGGGCTACGACCTGAACAAGGCGCTCTCGGACGCGTCCAACGGCATCTGGTGGACCGGGCTGTTCCCGGGCCTGGCCATCGTGCTGGTCGTCCTGGGCGTGACGCTGGTCGGCGAGAGCCTCAACGACGTCATGAACCCGCTGCTGCGCACGCGCGGCGGCGAGGCGTCCGAGGCCGCGGTGGAGCCCGAGCTGGACCAGGCCGTCGAGCCGACCACCACGGTCGCCACCGACGACCGCCGGGTCGCGGCGCTGTCGCTGACCGACCTGTCGGTCTCCTTCCGCACCGACGGGGCGCCGATCCGGGCGGTCGACCGCATCTCCTACGACGTCGCCCCGGGCGAGGTGCTGGCCGTGGTCGGCGAGTCCGGGTCGGGCAAGTCCGTCAGCTCGCGCGCGGTCATGGGCCTGCTGCCCGGCACCGCCACCGCCGAGGGGTCGGCCGTGCTGACCCGCGGCGGGGAGCAGACCGAGCTGATCGGCCTGTCCGACAGCGCGCTGCGCCCGATCCGCGGCGACCAGGTGTCGATGGTCTTCCAGGAGCCGTCCACGGCGCTCAACCCGGTGCACACGGTGGGCGCGCAGCTCGTCGAGGGCATCCGGGCGCACCGCGACGTCTCCAAGAAGGAGGCGCGGGCCCGGGCGGTCGAGCTGCTCGAGCTGGTCGGGCTGCCCGACCCCGAGCGCCGCGTCGACTACTACCCGCACCAGCTCTCGGGCGGTCAGAAGCAGCGCGTCGTCATCGCCATGGCGATCGCCTGCGACCCGGACGTCATCATCGCCGACGAGCCCACGACCGCCCTGGACGTCACCGTGCAGGCGGCGATCCTGGAGCTGCTGCTGAGCCTGCGCGACCGGCTCGGCACCGCCATCGTGCTCATCACGCACAACATGGGCGTCGTCGCCGACGTCGCCGACCGGGTCGTGGTCATGTACCGCGGCCAGGTCGTCGAGCAGGCGCCGGTGCACGAGCTGTTCGCCGCCCCGCAGCACCCGTACACGCAGCGCCTGCTCGACGCGGTGCCGCACCTGGGCGCCGAGGACGGGCCGGGCGAGGTCGACCCGTCGGCCGACGTCGTGCTCGAGGTCGAGAACCTCGTCGTGGAGTTCCCCGGCGGATTCGGCGAGCCGAGCTTCCGTGCCGTGGACGACGTCAGCCTGACCATCCGCCGCGGCGAGGTGCTGGCCCTGGTCGGGGAGTCCGGCTCGGGCAAGTCGACCGTCGGACGCACGACGGTGGGCCTCCAGCAGCCGACGTCCGGCCTGGTGCGGGTGAGCGGCACGACGGTCTCAGGCCTGTCGGACCGCCAGCTGCGTCCGATGCGCGAGCGCTTCGGGTTCGTCTTCCAGGACCCGGCCGCCTCGCTCAACCCGCGGCTGTCGATCGGGCAGACCCTGGCCGAGCCGCTGCACGTCCACCGCGACCTGCCGGCCGCGGAGGTGCAGCAGCGCGTCCGCACGCTGCTCGAGGACGTGGAGCTGCCGGCGGCGTTCGCCGAGCGCTACCCGCACGAGCTGTCCGGTGGCCAGCGCCAGCGCGTGAGCCTGGCTCGCGCGATCGCGCTGGACCCGGACCTGCTCATCGCCGACGAGCCGACGTCCGCCCTGGACGTGTCGGTGCAGGCGCGGGTGCTGGAGCTGTTCGTCGAGCTGCAGCAGCGGCGCGGGTTCGCCTGCCTGTTCATCACCCACGACCTGGCGGTCGTGGACCGGCTCGCGAACCGCGTGGCCGTGATGCAGGCCGGCCGGCTCGTGGAGGTGGGCCCGCGCGCCCAGGTGCTCGGCTCGCCGGCCGAGGACTACACGCGCCGTCTCGTGGCGGCCGTGCCGGTGCCGGACCCGGTCGAGCAGCAGCGCCGTCGCGCCGAGCACGCGCAGCTGCTGGTCGAGGGCTGAGCCGCGGGGCCGCGGCGCGCGCTACTTGCGCGCGTCGCGGTCCCAGGCGTGCTTGGCGGCCAGCACCGCCGCCTGGGTGCGTCGCTCCAGGCCGAGCTTGGAGAGCAGCCGGGTGACGTTGTTCTTGACCGTCTTCTCGGCCAGGAACAGCTCGGCGGCGATCTCGCGGTTCGTCATCCCGCGCCCGATCAGGTCGAGCACCGTGCGCTCGCGCTCGGACAGCTGGTCCAGCTGCGAGTCGTCGGGCTTGCCCTCGCGGATGCGGGTGAGCACGCGGCTGGTCATCACCGGGTCGAGCATCGACTTGCCCGCCGCGACCTGGCGCACCGCGTCGAGCAGGTCGGTGCCGCGCACCTGCTTGAGCACGTAGCCCGAGGCGCCGGCCATGATCGCGGCGAACAGCGCCTCGTCGTCCTCGTAGGACGTCAGGAACAGCACCCGCAGCCCCGGCATGGTGTGGCGCAGCTCGCGGCACAGGTCGACGCCGGAGGAGTCCGGCAGCCGGACGTCCAGCAGCGCCATGTCGGGCTGCAGCGCCGGGATGCGGTCGAGCGCCTGCTGGGCCGAGTCGGCCTCGCCCACGACCTCCAGGCCGGGCTCGGCGTCGAGCAGCCCCTTCACCCCCTGCCGCACGATCGGATGGTCGTCGACCAGGAAGATCCGCACGTCGCTCATCGCACCGCCTCTCCGGGCACCTGCCACAGCACCTCGACGCCCCCGTCGGGCCGGTCGCGCACGGCGCACGACCCGCCCAGGCCCTCGGCCCGGTGCGCCATGTTCAGCAGTCCACCGCGCGGGGCGTGCCCGCGCAGTCCACGACCGTCGTCGGTCACGCGCACCAGCACACCCTCGTGCACGCTCGCGCGCACCTCGACGTCGATGCTGGACGCTCCCGCGTGACGCACCGCGTTCGAGACCGCCTCGCCCAGCACGCCCAGCACCTGGTGGCGCAGCGGGCCCACGACGAGCGTGTCGACCGGGCCGTCGACCACGAGCCGCGGCCGGAAGCCGACGCTGCGCGCGACGACGTCGCTGAGCCGCAGCAGCTCGGTGCGGACGCCCTCGTCCTCGGCGGTGGACAGCTCGAAGATCGTGCGGCGGATGTCCTGGATGGTCTCGTCGAGCTGGTCGACGGCCTGCGACACCTGGTCGGCGACCGGACCCGGCTCGAGCCGGCGGCCGAGCACCTCCAGCCCCAGGGCGGTGCCGTAGAGCCGCTGGATGACGAAGTCGTGCAGGTCGCGGCCGATGCGGTCGCGGTCCTCGAGCACGGCGAGCCGGTCGCGGTCGGCGCGCGCCCGCGCCACCTGCACGACGAGGCCGGCCTGGTCGCAGAAGCGCTGCGGCAGCGTCGGGTCGAGCTGCCAGCTGCCCGGGGCCAGCCGCTCGCGCCAGCCGAGGGCGAGGACGCCGACGTGCTCGTCGCCGGGCAGCGGCAGCAGGATGACCGACCGCAGCTGCGGCCAGCGCTCCTCCTCGCCGGGCAGGTACAGCGGCTCGAGGTCGGTGTCGGGGACGACGAGCCCCGCGCCCGTGCGCACGACCTCGGCGGGCAGGCCGTCCGGGCGGGTCAGCTCGCCGACGAGGGCCGGCGGCACGTCGCGCCCGGCGACGACCTCGACCGCGAGGCTGGTGTCGTCGCGCGGGAGCAGCACGGCCACGAAGTCGGCGTCGACGGCGGCCAGGGCACGGTCGGCCACGAGCTGCAGCGCGGACGCCTGCGACACCGGACCGACCAGCACCGCGGCGATGTCGGCGGCGGCCTCGGCCCAGGCGCGCTGGCGGCGGGCCCGCTCGTGCAGCCGGACGTGCTCGATGGTGGGGCCCAGCACGTCGGCGAAGACGGCCGCGAGCCGCCGGTCGTGCTCGTCGAAGCCGGGACCGCCGGGCGTCTGCTTGCCGCGCAGGTGGAGGCGTCCGTAGGCGACGCCGCCGACGTGGACGGCGTGGGCGACGCTGTCGGGCCCCAGGTCGGCGTCGGCGGCGAGCAGCGCGGCGCGGTCCGCGGCGTCGGACAGGGCGGCGCGGGTGGCGTCGTCCAGGCCGTGATCGACGACGCGCGCGTCGCCGGGGACGTGCTCGTCGACGTAGACGAGCAGGGCGAGCCGGGCGCCGACCTCACGGCAGGCGCGGACGAGCACCCGGCGCAGGACGACCTCGAGCGGGGCGTCGGGCGCGAGGTCCGGGGCGGCGTCGAGGACGCCGGGGGTGCGCGGTCCGGCCAGGGATCCGCTCACGTGGTCCTCAGCTCCGTCCGCACGCGGGCAGTCTAGGCGACCTCAGGGACCGTCGGGCCATCCTGGGCCGGGACCTCCGGTCCACCCGGCGGGACGTCCATCGCCGCGGGCGGTCCGTGGATGATCCGCAGGGCCGCCGGGCGCAGCAGGAGCTCCAGTCCCCACGCCGTCAGCAGCAGCACCACGGCGCGGCCGACCGCGTCGTCCCCGGTCATCGTGCCGGCGCCGGCGCCGACGAACGCGGGCACCGAGCAGACGAGCGCCAGGAGCAGCGCGAGCAGGCTGGGCGGCCTCATCGGACGCCCACCGCCTCGGGCTGGCCGACGACGCCGACGGCGTGGACGTCGCCACCGCCGTCGACCTCGGAGTACGAGACGACCGGCAGCGTCGGCAGGGCCGGGGCGAGCATCCGGCGCAGCGCGGGGCGGATCTGCGGGGCGCACACGAGCACGGGGCGCACCCCGGCGTTCTCGGCCTGGGTGGCCAGGTCGGCGGCCGAGGCCATGACCTGCTGGGCCGAGACCGGGTCCAGCGCGATGACGTGGCCCCGGTCGCCGGGGCGCATGGCCTCGAGCATCCGGTGCTCCAGCGTGGGCTCCAGCGTGATGACGTTGAGCACGCCGTCGGTGACGTACGGCTCGACGATCGCCGGGCCCAGGCCCAGGCGGGCGGCGTCGACGAGCGCGTCGACGTCCTTGGTGTCGCGCGCCTTGAGCGACAGCGACTCGAAGATGCCGACCAGGTTGCGCACCGGCACCTGCTCGTCGAGCAGGCCCTGCAGGACGCGCTGGATCTCGCCCAGGCTCAGCTGGGCCGGGGTCAGCTCCTCCACCACGGTCGGGTTGGAGCGCTTCACCACCTGCACGAGCATCGCCACGTCCTCGCGGCCCAGCAGGCGCGAGGCGTTGCGAGTGACGACCTCGGAGAGGTGGGTCGTGATGACCGACGCCCGGTCGACGACGGTCGCGCCGAGCACCTCGGCCTGGTGGCGCAGCTCGGCGGCGACCCAGCGGGCGTCCAGGCCGAACACCGGCTCCTTGGTCGGCTCGCCGGGCAGGGCGTTGAGCCCGTCGCCGATGGCCAGGACGGTGCCGCGCGGCGCCTGGCCGCGGGCGACCTCGACGCCGAACATCGTGATCCGGTAGGTGCGGGCGGGCAGCTCGAGGTTGTCGCGGGTGCGGACGGGCGGGATGACGACGCCGACGTCGCCGGCGATCTTGCGGCGCAGCGCCTTGACCCGGTCGAGCAGGTCGCCGCCGACGCTGCGGTCGACCAGGTCGATGATGTCGGCCGACAGCTCCAGGCCGAGCGGGTCGACCTGCACCTGGGCGGCGATCGTCTCGGGCAGCTCGGCCACGGCCTCGGGCACGTCGTCGGGCAGGACGACGGGCTCCTTGGCCAGCTCGGCCGCCACCCGGGCCGACAGGATCAGCAGCACGCCGCCGACCAGGATGAAGGGCACCTTCGGCAGGCCCGGGATGAGGCACATGAACAGCGCGGCGCCGCCCGCGATGCGCATCGGCATCGGGTTCTGGGTGAGCTGGCGCAGGATGTCCGAGCCCATGTCGTCGTCCGCGGTGGACCGCGTGACGACGAGGCCGGTGGCGACCGAGAGCAGCAGGGCGGGGATCTGCGAGACCAGGCCGTCGCCGACGCTCAGCAGGCTGTAGGTCTCGACCGCCTCGCCGAAGCTCATGCCCATCTGAGCCATGCCGACGGCGAAGCCGGCGATCAGGTTGACCAGCGTGATGATGATGGCCGCGATCGCGTCGCCCTTGACGAACTTCGACGCACCGTCCATCGCGCCGTAGAAGTCGGCCTCCGCGTGCACCTCGGTGCGCCGCCGGCGGGCCTCCTCCTCGTCGATGAGGCCGGAGTTGAGGTCGGCGTCGATCGCCATCTGCTTGCCGGGCATGGCATCGAGGGTGAAGCGCGCCCCGACCTCGGCCACACGGCCGGCACCGTTGGTGATGACCACGAACTGGATGATCAGCAGGATCACGAAGATGATCAGGCCGACGATGAGCGAGCCGCCGACGACGAAGTGGCCGAAGGTCTCGATGACCTTGCCGGCGTGGGCCTCGGTGAGCACCAGGCGGGTCGCGCTGACGTTGAGCGCGAGCCGGAACAGCGTCATCACCAGCAGGATCGCGGGGAAGGCGGCGAAGTCGAGCGGCTTCTTGACGAACATCGCCACCATCAGCACCAGGATGCTGGTGGTGAGGTTGACGACCAGGAGCAGGTCGAGCACGGGCGCCGGCATCGGCACGACGAGCATGACGACGATCAGCACGACGCCGACGGGCACGCCCAGCTGCTTGAGCCGCTTGCGATCCATGGGTGGGTGACACCTTTCGGGGGTCGACGAGACCGGCGACCGTCCCTGGCCTGGTTGGCGACGCCGTCCTGGTGTCGTTGCCCCTATCGGCCGGGCGGTTCCTCGGCTGAGGGGTTTCGCGGACGCCGTCGGCCGGCCGGCAGCACGTCGGGCAGCGGCTCGTCCCCGCGCGGCGACCGGTGCTCGCCCGCGGCCTGGCCGCTGCGCTTGCGGCTGATGACGTAGGCCAGCACCTGGGCGACGGCGGCGAACAGCTCGGGCGGGATCTGCTGGCCCACCCGGGCCGCGCGGTACAGCGCCCGGGCGAGCGGCACGTCCTGCACGAGCGGGACGCGGTTCTCGGTGGCCACCTCGCGGATGCGGGCGGCGACGGCGCCGGCGCCACGGGCGGTGACGACGGGCGCGCCGGCGCCGTCGGGGTAGCTCAGCGCGATCGCGACGTGGGTGGGGTTGACCAGCACGACGTCGGCGTTGGCGGTGTCGGCGATCATCCGGTTGCGCGAGGCGGCGATCTGGCGCGAGCGGATCGCGCCCTTGAGCAGCGGGTCGCCCTCGCTGTTCTTGTGCTCCTGCTTGACCTCCTGCTTGGTCATGCGGGTCTGCTTGCCGACCTTGCGGCGCTGGAACAGGTAGTCGGCCGCGGCCATGAGCACGCCGGCCAGCGCCACCCAGCGCACGAGCGTGACGACGTCGGCGGTGACCTGGTCGATCATCGAGCTGACCGAGTAGAAGCGGCCGACGAGCGGGATGATGCCCTGGATGGAGGTCCAGACCAGGATGCCCACGAGCGCGGACTTCACCAGCACCTTGGCGCCCTCCCACAGCGCCTGGAGGCCGAACACCCGCTTGAATCCCGTGATCGGGTTGAGCTTCTTGGCCGACGGCTTGACCGCCTTGGTGGCCAGGTAGAAGCCGCCCTGGGCCAGCGCGCCGGCGACGCCGACGACCATGACGCCGCTGCCCAGCAGCACCAGCGCGAACAGCGCGTGCGTCGCGGCCGAGCCGAGCAGGCTCAGCGCGTGCGCCGGGTCCGCCTCCTCCAGGCCGGTGAACGACTCGGCCATGATGTCGCGCAGCGCACCGAGCTCACGGCCCACCAGCGCCGGCAGGAACAGGGCGAACAGCAGGAGGGCCGACCAGCCGCCGATCTCCGGCGTCCGCGGTACCTGGCCCTCCTTGCGGTTCTCCTTGTTCTTCTTGGCTGTGGGTTTCTCAGTCTTCTCCTCGCTCCCGCTCGCCATCAGCCACCTCCCGCCAGCGTGGACATCGCCTCGAGGATCAGCTCGACGAGACGGTCGATGACGCCCGGCAGCACCGGGAAGGACATGCCGACGACCAGCAGGGTGAGCCCGATCTTCGCCGGGAACATCACGTTGATCGCGTTGAGGTGCGGCGCGATCTTGGTCAGCAGCGCCAGGCCGAGGTCGGCCACGAACAGCACCGCCACGAGCGGCAGGGCGATCTGCACCGCGGTCACGAAGAACACGCCGAACGCGGTCGTCAGCACCTCCGCACCCGTCGGCATGGAGATCGACTCGCCGACCGGCAGCACGGCGAAGGTCTTCAGCAGCCCGCCGACGATGAGCAGGTGTCCGCCGGAGACGATGAGCAGCGCCATGGCGAGCATGGCGTGGAACTTGCCCATGATCGTGTTCATGGTCATGTTCAGCGGGTCGAAGGCCGCCGAGATGGCGAAGCCGCCGAACAGGTCGATGATGCTGCCGGCCGCCGCGACGGCCGAGAACAGCATCATCGTCACGAAGCCCATGAGCGCGCCGACGAAGACCTGGCCGACGACCTCGAGCAGCAGCCCGAGCGTGGTGCCGGGGATCTCGGCCCCGCCGGTCAGCGGGGCCACGGCCATGGCCAGCCCGACCGCCAGCACGGCCTTCAGGTTGGTGGGGACCGTCCGCCCGGCGAAGGGCGGCGCGATCATCAGCCAGGTGAAGATCCGCACGGAGGCGAGCAGGTAGGCCAGCAGCGGCTCGCCGGCGAGGCTGAGCGTCACGCGGTCACCCGAGCAGGCTCGGCAGCATGTCGAACAGGCCGACCGTGAAGTTCTGCAGCTCGTGCAGCATCCAGTTGCCCGAGACCATGAGCACGACGCCGACGCCGATGAGCTTCGGCACGAAGGCGAGCGTGAACTCCTGGATCTGGGTCATCGACTGGAACAGCGAGACCAGGAAGCCGATGGCGAGGCTGGTGACGAGGATCGGCGCGGAGAGCTTGAGCGCGATGACCATGGCGTGCATCGCGATCTCCAGGACCTGGGTGTCGGTCATGGTGGCCCCCTTACCCGTAGCTCGAGACGAGCGCGGTCACGATGAGGGCCCAGCCGTCGACGAGCACGAACAGCAGCAGCTTGAACGGCAGCGACACGATCGTGGGCGGCATCATCATCATGCCCAGGGCCATGAGCGCGCCGCTGACGACGACGTCGATGACCAGGAACGGGATGAAGATGACGAAGCCGATGATGAAGGCCTGCTTGAGCTCGCTCAGCACGAAGGCCGGGATGAGCGTCGTCAGCGCCACGTCGTCGCGGGTGTCGGGCAGCTCACGCTCGGCCACGTTGCTCAGCAGCTGCAGCTCGGAGTCGCCGGTGTGGGCGATCATGAACTGCCGCAGCGGCTCGATGCCGGCGTTCCACGCGGCGGTCGCGCTGAGGTCGCCGTTCATGTAGGGCTGGATGCCGGCGTCGTTGATGGCGCTCAGCACCGGGGCCATGATGAACAGGCTCAGGAACAGCGCCAGTCCGGCGAGCACCTGGTTGGGCGGCGTCTGCTGCAGGCCCAGCGCGTTGCGGGTCAGGCCCAGCACGACCAGCACCTTGGTGAAGGCGGTGCAGGTCAGGACGATCGCGGGCAGCAGCGAGACGAGCGTCAGCGCGATGATCGTGACGACCGACGTGCTGGGGTCGTTGGTCAGGCCGTCGAGCTCGACGGTGACGTCACCGGGGCCCTGCGGGCCGCGCGGGCCGGCCGCGTGGGCGGGCGCCGCGGCGAGCACGGGCAGGACGGACAGGCCGGCCGTCCAGAGCAGCCGGCGGAGGACTCGGGTCACGCGCGCTTCCTCAGTCCGTCGACGAGCTGGCGCCAGGCCTGCGGGGAGAGCACGGAGCCGTCGAACGAGCCCGTGGGAGCGGTGGCCGGGGTGGCGCCGGTCGCGGCGCCCGGGTCCTCGACCTCGACGGTCGCGATGTCCGGCTCGGGCACCACGAGGTCCTCGGGGTCCACCTCGGCCAGCAGGCTGACCTGGTTGTCGGTGACGCCCAGCACGAGGCCGCGGCCGGCCGTGGTGACGACGACGACCGACGACCCGCGCGAGAGCTGCTGGCGGTGGACGACGTCCAGCACCGAGCCCGAGCTCTGGTAGCGCTTGCCCACGAAGCGCGCGATGAGCAGCATCAGGCCGACCACCAGCGCGAGCGACAGGACGAGCCGCACGAGGACCCCGAGATCCACGGTCAGGCTCCGGCGTTGTCGTCGAGGATCTCGGTGACGCGCAGGCCGAAGTCCTCGTCCACGACGACGACCTCGCCGCGGGCGATGAGCCGGCCGTTGACCAGCAGGTCCGCCGGGCTGCCGGCGGCGCGGTCGAGCTCGAGCACGGTGCCCGGCGTCAGGGCGAGCAGGTCGCGGACGCTCATCTGCGTGCGGCCGAGCTCGACGGTGACGTCCATGATGACGCCGTGCAGCATCTCGATGCCGCGCGCGGGACGCGGGCCGTCGACCAGGCCGGCGGGGGTGCTCGTCGGCGCGGTGCCGACGAACGGGGCCTCGGGGGCGGCGACCGGCGCCGGGGCGGCGGCGGTGTCCGAGACCAGCAGGGCGGCGACCGGCGCGGAGTCGGCGATGACCGAGGCGATGTAGGTCTCGCCCATCTCGGCGTCGATCGCGCCGAGGTCCACGACCCGGGCGCCGGCGGCCGAGCGGCCGAGCTGCTCGGCGGCGGCGTCGATCGCGGGCTGCACGACCGCGGTCAGGTCGAGCTCGCCCAGGGGCGTGTCGGCCAGCGCGGCGACGAGGCCGGGCGCGACCAGCAGGCCGATGCGGCCGCCGGCACCGCCCAGGTCGGCGACGACCGCGGCGGCGAAGGCGCTCACCAGGACCGGCGAGGGACGCTCGGCCGGACCGGCGGTGAGGGCGTCGACCGACGGCAGTGCCGCGGCGGCCGCGACGGCCGCCGACTCGGTGACCTGGGTTTCGACGATGTCCGTCATGACGTGCTCTCCTGGGTGGGGACGATCAGCGCGGCGAGGTGGGCGCCGCGGGCTCCGGGGGTGGCGTGGGCGAAGGTGGTGCCGTCGACGACGACGTCCAGCGGCGCCGAGGACGGGTGGTTGAGCCGCACGACGTCCCCGACGGAGATGCCGTGCAGGGCCTCGGGCGTCAGCGCGGTGGGCCGGAAGCGCACCTGCACGTCGACCGGCACCTGGTCGAACTGCTGACGCAGCGTCTTGGCCGACCGGGCCAGCTCGGCGCGCTCGCGGTCCGAGGCCGGCGCCGGCGAGGACGCCCCGACGAGGTGGGGCAGGATCGAGCTGAACGGCATGCACAGCGACAGGCTGCTGTCGCGGTCGCCGATCTTGAGCTCGAAGGACAGCAGCACGACGACGTCGCCGGCTCCGGCGACCTGGGCGAACTGCGGGCTGTACTCGGTGGCGCGCACCTCGGGGTCGATCGCGACCAGGCCGGACATCGAGTACCGCATCTCGGCCAGCAGCCGGTCGATGAGGCCCGACATCACGTTGCTCTCGATCTCGCTGAGCGCGCGGTGCGGCTGGTCGCCGCGACCGTGGCCGCCGAGCATGTGGTCGACCGCCGCCATGGAGGTCTCCAGCGGGATCTCCATGACGCAGCGGCCCGGGAGCGGGTCGGCCGAGAAGATGGTCATGTGCGTGAGCGCGTCCAGGCCGTCGACGTACTCGGCGTAGCTGCGCTGCTCGATGACGATCAGGTTGACCTGGCAGACGGTGCGCAGCACCGACGTGAACACCGTCGTCGCCTGGCGGGCGAACCCGTCGAAGGCGATCTGCAGCATGCGCGTGTGCTCACGCGAGAGCTGGATGGGACGGCTGAAGTCGTACGGGACGACGGTCGCCGCCCGGTCCCGACGACGCGCTCGGGCGGCCGGCGTGCGGGCATGCCCGTCTGCGTGCTGCGCTGTTTTCACATGAGCACGTATCGTCCGGCCTCCACCGGACCTGAGATGAAACTTTCTACTGCGTGACGAACTCGGTGAAGTACACGTCCATGACCTCGCCGTGGTAGCGGTGGTCGACGACCTCGACCAGCTTCTTGCGCAGCGCCTCGCGGGACTTGGCGTTGACGACCTCGTTGAGCTGGCGGTTGCTGAAGGTGGAGATCATCGAGTCCATCGCCATCGAGCCGTCGAGCTCGTGGGCGCCCTCGACGAGCTGCAGGGCGATGCCGATGCGCAGGTAGTGGCCGCCGGCCAGGTTGACCTGGGTCGCCTCGAGCGGCACGACCTCGCCGGCCACCGGCGCCTCCGCAGCCTCGGCCTCGTCGCCACCGGGCTTGAGGAAGAAGAACCAGCCGGCCGCGGCGAGCGCGACGACGAGCACCAGGATCATGAGCAGCTTCTTCTTGCCGCCCTTCTTCTCCGCGCCCTCCTCGACGGGCATCTGCGAGACGGTCATGAGTTCTCTCCTTCAGGGCTCAGCGACGTGAGCGGGTTGGTGCCGAGCAGCTGCCTGCTCTCGGCGGCGAGCGACGACAGCACGACGATGTCGACGCGCTTGTTGACGTCCTGGGACCCCTTCTTGGCGGGGTCGACGAGCGGCTTCTCGTGGCCGAAGGCCGAGAGGCGCAGCCGCTCCTGGGGCACCTTGCGGGACTCGTGCAGGTAGCGCAGCACCGTGATGGCGCGCGCCGACGACAGGTCCCAGTCGGTGTCGTAGAACTTGGGCTTCACGTCGACCTGGTTGGTGTGGCCGGAGATCTCCAGCGGCGCCTGGATACGACGCAGCACCGGGGCCATGGTGTCGACGACCTCGCGGCCGCGGCTGGACAGCGTCGCCAGGTTCGGCTCGAAGACGATGTGCTTGGAGACCAGGCTGATCACCAGGCCGCGCTCGTCGAGCACCGCCTGCACGTCCTCCTGCAGGCCCTTGGCCTGAAGCGCCGAGCTGATCTCGCGCCACACCTGCGTCAGGTCCTGCGCCTCGGCCTGGGCCTCGGCGTACTGGTGCTGCAGCTGGGACCGGTCGTGGGCGCTGACCGCCTCGTCGATCTTCTGCTGCACCTCGGGGTCGACGCCGCCGAACTGCTCGGAGCTGTCGTCGGCCTTGGCCTGCGGCTCCTCCTGGATCGAGCTGGCCTGCATCGCGCCGTCCGAGCCCTGCATGACCGCGGTCATGCCGAAGCCCTCGCTGAGGCCCTCCTTGAGGGCGGCGTACTTGGCCTCGTCGACCTGGCTCATGGCGTACAGCACCACGAAGAGCACGAAGAGCAGGGTGAGCATGTCCGCGTACGTGACCATCCACCGCTCGTGGTTGACGTGCTCCTCCTCCTGCTTCTTGCGCGCCACGGGTCAGGCCGCCTTCTTGTCGCTGTTGCTCGGACGGTCGGCGACCGGCAGCAGGGACTCGAGCTTCTGGGCGACCAGGCGCGGGTTCGAGCCGGACTGGATCGCGGCGACGCCCTCGATGACCAGCTCCATGCGGGCGACCTCGAGCTGGCCCAGGCGCTTGATCCGGCTGCCCAGCGGGAGCCAGATGGCGTTGGCCGACAGGACGCCCCACAGGGTGGCGACGAACGCGGCGGCGATCAGGTGGCCGAGCTCCTCGGGGGTGCCGAGGTTCTCCATGACGTGCACCAGGCCGAGCACGGTGCCGACGATGCCGATGGTGGGGGCGTAGGCGCCGGCGTCGTTGAAGAACTTGGCCGAGTGCTTGACCTCCTCCTCCTTGGCGTTGACCTCGCCCTCGAGGATCTCGCGCAGCTCGGCGGGGTCCGTGCCGTCGACGGCCATCGTGACGCCGCGGACCAGGAAGGGGTCGTCGATCTTGGCCAGCTCGTCCTCCAGGGCGAGCATGCCCTCGCGGCGGGCCTTCTCGGCCAGCGACACGACGGTCGGCACGACGTCGGCGGCCTTCGCGGGCTTGCCGAGGAAGGCCTCCTTCATGGACGGGATGATGCGCTTCGCGTCGCCCATGGTGCCGCCGGCCAGGCACACCACGATGGTGACGCCGAAGACCAGCAGCAGGGGGGCGGGGAGCAGGACGCTGGTGGGGTCGCCGCCCTCCATGACGGTGAACAGCACCACGAGCACGAACGTCGTGCCGACGCCGATCAGGGTGATGGGATCCATGTCAGAGCTCCTCGTCGTCCAGGTCGTGTCCACGGCGCGGGAGGGTCACCACGGAGCCGCGCCCGGAGGAGGTGGGGGTGTGGGTCTCGGGGCCGAGCAGGTGCCGGCCGGAGTAGAGCTCGCTGCGGTAGTGGGCGACGAGCCCGACGACCTCGGCGGGCGTCTCGGAGACCACGTACTTCTTGCCGTCGACCAGCGTCACGACCGTGTCGCCCGAACGGTCGATCCTCTCGATGAGGTCGCAGTTCAGGATGAAGGTCGTGCCTGAGAGGCGCGTGAGCGTGATCATGTTCCACCAGTCCTTGGCGAGTTCCAGCACAGCCGTCCGTGGCCGCATACAGCACCATCGGCCACCACGAGCGGAACCTGAGCGGTTCGCGTGTCGCGATGGCCGACGGTGCGCGGACGGACGTCAGCGCTTGATGTTGACGAGCTCCTCGAGCACCTGGTCCGACGTCGTGATGACGCGCGAGCTGGCCTGGAAGCCACGCTGGGCGAGGATCAGGTTGGTGAACTCCTGGGAGAGGTCGACGTTCGACATCTCCAGGGCGCCGGAGCGGATCTGGCCGCGCGTGCCCTCGCCGGCGATGCCGACCTGCGCCGGGCCGGAGTTGGCCGACTCGCGGAAGGCGGTGTCGCCGACCTTCTCCAGGCCCATCGGGTTGACGAAGTCGGCCACGGCGATCTGCGCGATGTCGTGCTGCGAGCCGTCGGAGAACACGCCGCGGACCTTGCCGTCCGAGCCGATGTTGTACGACTTCAGCGTCGTGCCGGCCGGCAGGCCGAGGTGGGTGAAGTCGAGCGTGACGTCCTCGAGGTCGGCGCCCCGGGTGCCGTCGGCGGCGATCTCGTAGCCCTGGACGCGCATGCCGGTCGGGCTGACCAGCGAGCCCTGCTCGTCGAAGGTGAACGCGCCGGCGCGGGTGTAGACGTTCTCGGCGCCGTCACGGACGACGAAGAAGCCGTCGCCGCTGAGCATGAGGTCGGTCGGGACGTTGGTGACCTGCGCCGAGCCCTGGCCGAAGTTGGCGTTGGTCGCGGCGACCTGGACGCCCAGGCCGATCTGGATCGGGTTCGTGCCGCCACGGCCGGCGTTCTCGGCCGACGCCGCGGTGAGCATCTGGCTCAGCGTGTCCGAGAAGACGGTGGTGCTGGACTTGAAGCCCGTCGTGTTGGCGTTGGCGATGTTGTTGCCGGTCACGTCGAGCATGGTCTGGTTGACGCGCAGGCCGCTGATGCCGGCGAAGAGGGAGCGAAGCATGGTGTTCTCCTTGGGAGGTCAGGCGGAGGTGCCGGGGGTCGTGGGCGGGGTGGGGGTGGAGCCGTCGGTCACCGAGACGACGTTGAGCATCGGGACCTTGGTGCCGGCCACGTCCAGGACGGGTCCGGTCGCCTCGAAGCTGACACCGTTGACGGTGCCGGTGAGGGTCTTCTTGGGGTCGGCGGGGTCGGCGTAGCTGACCGTGCGGCCGACCAGGCTGCTGGCGCCGAAGGCCATCTGCGACGACTGCAGCGCCGACAGCTGGCTGGCCACGTCCTGCATGACCTCCAGCGACTGGAACTGGGCGGTCTGGGCCATGAACTCCGAGGAGTCCGTGGGGTTCATGGGGTCCTGGTAGCGCAGCTGGGTGACCAGCAGGTTCAGGAACATGCTCTTGTCGTTGGCGGTCGACGACTGCTCACCGACGCTGGAGCCGTTGGCGGTGTTCGTCCACCGACCGGTGGAGGCGTCGACCGGGACGACGGAGTTGACGGGCATGGGGGTCCTTCCTCGTCAGATGGACAGGTCGAGGCCGGCGGAGGCCGCCGCCATGACCGGGGTACGGGTGGGGACGGCGTCGCTGCGCACCGCGGCGCCCGGCGCCGGGGCGAAGCTCCGCGGAGCCTGCTCGCGCAGGCTGTCGCCGCTGGTCTGGCCGCCGCGCTGGTCGGTGGCGCCGCCGGAGCCGGAGTCGGTGATCGTGACCCGGGCCTCGGGCAGGCCGACCGCCTCCAGCAGGCGGCGCAGCTCGGGGCTGCCCTGCTGGAGCGCCGCACGGGCACCCTCGGACGCGCTCAGCACGACGTGCATCTCGTCGTGGCGCTGCACCAGCACGACCCGCACCTGGCCGAGCTCGGCCGGGTCGAGGGTCAGGCTCAGCCGGTGCACGCCCGGGCCGGACTCGGCCAGGCTGGTGACGTGCGGCGCGATCTGGTCGACGATCGCCGCCGGCGTGACCGGGGCGGTCGGCGCGACCGCGGTGGTCGCCACCGGAGCGGTGACCGGGGCCAGCGCGGCGAGACCGGCCGGGGCCTCGACGCGCGCGACCGGCGCGAGCGGCGCCGGGGCGGCCGCCGGCTCGGCCTCGGCGGCAGGCTGCCCC
>NZ_HE978636.1:399641-692533 GCF_000312105.1 Aeromicrobium massiliense JC14 | reverse complement strand
GCCGGCGCGGCCGCGGTGCCGCGGGCGACGACCGGCACGGTGGCGTCGGTGCCGTCCGCCGCGGGGGCGGTGGCGCCCGGCAGCACCGGGGCGTCCGGGTCGCCGACCGGGGCCAGCAGGCCCTCGGCGCCGTCGACGGCCTCGACGACCTGCTGCGCGGCGGCCTGGTCCAGGCCGGCCAGCGCGAGCGCCGGGGCCTGGGCGGGCACGACCGGGGTCGGGGTGCCGACCGTGCCGGTCACCGCGTTGGTGAGCAGGAAGGCGTCCAGCAGCGTGGAGTCCTGGTCGGCCGCGGCGTCACCGGTCTCCGGCTCGGTCGTGGCCTCGTCGGTCTCCTCGGCCGGACGGCCGACGGTGGGCACGGTGCCCGGGACGGCGCCGGGGAGCGTCGCCGGGGCGAGCGCGGCGGCCAGCATGGCGCCGAAGCCGGCGGCCGGCGCGGTGGCAGCACCGGTGGCCTCGGGCGTGGGCGCCGTCGCCAGCGGCATCGCGCTGATCATCGGGGTCGTCATCGGGCACCTTCCAGGTCGGCCATGATCGATCGGACGTAGTTGCGGGTCTCGGCGTACGGCGGGACGCCGTCGTAGCGCATGACCGGGCCGGGGCCGGCGTTGTACGCGGCCAGGGCGAGCTCGGTCGAGCCGAAGCGCTGGGTGAGGTCGCGCAGCAGGCGGGCCGCGCCGTCGACCGCCTGGGCGGGGTCGAAGGCGTCGGTGACGCCCAGGCCGCGCGCGGTGGCGGGCATGAGCTGCATGAGGCCCTGCGCCCCCGCCGGGCTGACGGCGCCGGCGTCGAACCCGGACTCCTGCTTCGCCACGGCGGCGAGCAGGCCGGCGTCCACGCCGTAGCGGGCCTCGGCCCGCTCGAACAGGACGCCGTAGGAACCGGCGGCGGCGGTCGAGGACGCGGCGGCGGTCGCCGGCTCGGCGCCGATGACCCGGCGGATCGCGGTCGGGGTGTCGTAGACGTCCTCGATGCGCACCTTCTCGCCCGGCTTCGGCGCGTGGATCATCTTGCCGTCGCCGACGTAGATGCCGATGTGCGTCACCGGAGAGTTGAACGCGAGCAGGTCGCCGGGGCGGGCCTGGTCCAGGCTCGGGACGGCGGTGCCGACCTTCGCCTGGTCGCGCGAGACGCGCGGCAGGTCGTAGCCGAGCTCGCCGTACACCTGCTGCACGAGGCCGGAGCAGTCCAGTCCCTTGGCGGGGTCGGTGCCGCCCCAGACGTAGGGCACGCCCAGGTACTTCTTGGCCGTGTCGACGACCTTCTGGCCGCCCTCGGACGAGCCGGCCGCCTGCGCGTCGGCCAGCTGGGCCGCGAACGGCGTGGCCGAGGCGGCGGACGGGCCGGACGCGGCCGCGGCACGGCCGGACGTGAGGCCGGCGACCCGGCCGTCCAGCGTGGCCAGGTAGGACTCGATCTGCCCGATGCGGGCCTGGACCTCAGTGACGCTCATCGCTGATCACCCCGTCCGAAGCGGGCCGACGTGAGGTCGTCGGCCTCCTTGGCCTCGACGCGGCGACGCTCCGCGGCGCGCTCGGCGGCGCGGCGCTCGAGCAGCATCTCCACGGCCCGCTCGCGCGAGCGGTCGGCGGCGTGACGCGCCCGGGCCTCGTCGGCCACGGTGCCGCGCCAGGAGACCTCCTCGCGCATCTCGCCCAGGCGGGCCGAGACGCCGGCGACCGACTGGCGCAGCGCCAGGAAGGCGCCGGCCCCGACCCGGTCGAGGTCGGGCGACTGGGCGACGGCGGCGTGCAGCCCGGCCAGCGACTGCTGGGCACCGGCCTGCTCGGCCAGCGCCTGGTGCAGGCCCAGACGGCTGTCGCGCTCGCGCACGGAGCGCACGCGGAGCACCGCGTGCAGCCCGGCGTCGTGCTTCGCGCTCATGGGCGAACCTCCGTGAAGAGCGCACGGTACGGACGTCCGCCCATGACGGTGCCGATGCTTCGCTCGCTGTGCTCGCTCATGCGGACACCACCTGACGCAGGCGGTCCCACGCCTCGGGCGTGGGCGTCTGGTCGTCCATCGACTGCTGCAGGAAGCCGTCGATGGCACCCATGGAGGCCAGCGCGGCGTCGGCGTCGGGGTCCGAGCCGGACGCGTAGGCGCCGATCTCGACGAGCTCGCGGACGTCGCGGTGCGCGGCGAGCAGCTTGCGCAGCCGGCGGGCGGCCTGCTGCTGCTCGGGGTCGGTGATCCGCGACGTGGTGCGCGAGATCGACTCGAGCACGTCGATCGACGGGAAGTGACCGGCGGTCGCCAGGCGGCGCGACAGGACGACGTGGCCGTCCAGGATCGAGCGGGCGGTGTCGCCGATCGGGTCCTGCAGGTCGTCGCCCTCGATGAGGACGGTGTAGAGACCGGTGATGCTGCCGTGCGGCGACGTGCCGGCGCGCTCCAGCAGGCGGGGCATGAGGCCGAACACGCTCGGCGGGTAGCCGCGCGTGGCCGGGGGCTCGCCGGCCGACAGGCCGATCTCACGCTGGGCCATGGACACGCGGGTGAGCGAGTCCATCATCAGCACGACGTCCTTGCCCTGGTCGCGGAACCACTCGGCGATGCGGGTGGCCACGAACGCCGAGCGCATGCGCTCCACGGCGGGGGCGTCGGACGTGGCGACGACGACCACCGAGCGGGCCAGGCCCTCGGGACCGAGATCGTGGTGGATGAACTCGGCGACCTCGCGGCCACGCTCGCCCACCAGGGCGATGACGTTCACGTCGGCGTCGGTGCCGCGGGCGATCATCGACAGCAGGCTGGACTTGCCGACGCCCGAGCCGGCCATGATGCCGAGGCGCTGGCCGCGACCGCACGGCACGAGGGTGTCGAGCGCGCGCACGCCCAGGCCGAGCTGGCGGTCGATGCGCGGACGGTCGAGCGCGTTCGGGGCGGCGTGGTCGACGCCGACCCGCTCCAGGCCCTCGGGCAGCGCGCGCCCGTCGATCGGTCGCCCGAGGCCGTCGAGCACGCGGCCGAGCAGCTGCTCGCCCACGGACACGGTCAGGGGCCCACCGGTGCCGCGCACGGCGGCGCCCACCTGGACGCCCTCGACGGGTGCCAGGGGCAGGCAGGTCAGGCCCTCGCGGTCGACGGCGGTGACCTCGGCCAGCACCGGGCTCTCGCCCTGCGCCTCGACCAGGTCGGACACGGCGGCGTCCAGCCCGACGACGCGGACCTTCAGGCCCAGCACCCCGGCCACGCGGCCCATGGCCTGCGGCGGGATGGCGTCCATGGCGCTCTTCGCCACGTCAGCAGTGAGGACGCTCATCGGCGGCCCCCCGTGGGGATCGAACGGTACGCGTGCCCGCCGATGACGACGGTGCTCATGGTTCGCTCGCTGCGCTCGCTCATCGGAGCACCTCGCGGACCCGGTCGAGCGCGGTCGACAGGCGCAGGTCGACGACCTGCTCGTCGGTCTCGACGACGGAGTCGATGCGACCCAGCGACGGGTCGGGCACGACGGTGACGCCGCGCTGGGCGAGCGCCTCGTGGTCGGCGCCCTCGGCGGCGTCCGGGTGCAGCCGCAGCCGCACGAACGGGGTCTCGGGCATGAGCGCGAGCGCCCGGCGCACGGACGTGATGCCCGGCTCCTGGCAGATCGCGACGGTCTCGCCGACCAGCGTCTCGGTGAGGTCGCTGGCCAGGTCGGTCGCGGCCTCCTCGACCTGCGCGCACACGGCGGCCACCACGGCGCGGACCCGGCCGGCGGCCGCGGTCAGCGCCTCGATCGCGGCGGCGTGCTCGGCGTCGCGGCGCTCCTGCTCGGCGCGCGCCTGCTGGGCGAGCTTCACCCGCTCCTCGGCCAGCACGGCCTGGGCCTCGCGGCGTCCGTCGGTCCAGCCCTGGACGTAGCCCTGGGACTGCGCCGCCTTGCGCGTGCGCTCGGCGACGACGGCCAGCGTGTTCTCGGTCGCGCCGTCGGCCAGGCCGCTGTCGGGACCCAGGCGGGTCCAGGCACCGTGCCTCAGCTCGGGGACGCGCAGGGCCTGGGCCCCGCTCGCCACCTGTCCGCGGACGACCGGCGAGTCACTCGATGAACTCATCGTCGTTCCCTCGTCGCAGCATGATCTGGCCCTGCTCCTCGAGCTGGCGGATCGTGCGGATGATGGACTGCTGGGCCTCCTCGACCTGGCGCAGGCGCACCGTGCCGAGGATCTCGACCTCGTCGGCGAGCGACTCGGCCGCACGCTCGGACATGTTGCGCATGATCTTCTCGCGCACCGGCTCGGTGACGCCCTTGAGCGCCATGGCCAGCTCGCCGGTGTCGACCTGGCGCAGCACCTGCTGCACCGAGCGGTCGTCCAGCGACACGATGTCCTCGAACATGAACATCCGGCTCTTGACCTCGTCGGCCAGGTCGGGGTCGAGCGCCTCGAGGCCCTCGACGATCTGGCGCTCGGTCGAGCGGTCGGAGCGGTTGATGATGTTGACCAGCGGGTCGATGCCGCCCACGCGGGACGTCTCGGTCGGCTGCAGCATGGTGGA
This sequence comes from Aeromicrobium massiliense JC14, assembly GCF_000312105.1. Classification (GTDB taxonomy): domain Bacteria; phylum Actinomycetota; class Actinomycetes; order Propionibacteriales; family Nocardioidaceae; genus Aeromicrobium; species Aeromicrobium massiliense. Next base: position 688,048 of record NZ_HE978636.1, on the reverse strand, counting down.
GAGCTTGCGCTCGAGCGTCCGCTCGACGACCTGGATGATCTCCGGCGACGTGCGGTCCATGACCGCGATGCGGTGCGCGACCACGGCCTGCTCCTCGGGCGGGAGGCTGGCCAGCAGCATGAGCGCCTTCTCCGGCGTCATGTGGGCCAGCACCAGCGCGATGATCTGCGGGTGCTCGTCGGCGACGAACGAGCGCAGCTGCGCGGGGTCGGCGTGGCGCAGGAACTGGAACGGCAGCTGCACGGCGGCGGCGTTGAGCCGGTCCATGATCTCGGCCGCGCGCTCCTCGCCGAGCGACTTCTCCAGCAGCTGGCGGGCGTAGTCCAGGCCGCCGCGGGCGATGTGGCCGCGGGCGGTGAGCATCTCGTGGAACTCGCCGAGCACCGCGTCGGCCTCGGTGCGGTCCACCGACTCCAGGCGGGCGACCTCGGTGGAGACCTCCTCGACCTCGGCCGGGCTCATGTGGCTCATCACCGCGGAGGCCTTCTCCGGGCCCAGCGAGATCAGCAGCACCGCGGCCTTGTGCACGCCCAGGCGGGCGGTCATCGTGGCGGTCATCGGCGCTCCACCAGCCATCCGCGGAGCAGGTTGGCGACGTCCTCGGGCTGCTTCTCCACGAGGTCGGCGATCTCCTCACGCATGCGCTCGGCCTCGAGCTCCTCCTCGCTGGCCATGACCTCGACGGCGGGGCTGACCGCCGTCGCGTCGGCCGCGGCCTGGTCGCGGCGCAGCTGCTCGACGAGGTTGTCGGCGGCCTGCTTGCGGTCGCGGGCGTTGCGGCGGCTGCGCAGCCAGAAGATCAGCACGATGACGGCGACCAGCACGACGATGCCGGCGGTCTTCGCCGTGTCCCAGATCCGGTCCCAGCGCTCGGCCGCGGCGGCGTCGGCGAGCGCCTGGGCGGCCGCGTCCTCGCTGGTGCGGTCGAAGGCCATGGACGAGACCTCGATGGTGTCGCCCCGGTCCTCGTCGGTGCCGATCGCGGCGGCGATGAGGTCGTTGACCTGCGCGGTGGTGGCCGCGCCCTGGTTGGCGCTGTCCAGGACGACGCCGACGTGGAGCGACTCGACGCCGCCGGGGGCCTGCTCGCGCTGCTCGACGGTCTTGTCGATCGCGTTGTCCGACGTCCGCTCGTTCTTGGTGTACGAGCCGTTGCCGTTGGCGCCACCGCCGGTGAGGGTGTCCTCCATCTGGCCGTCGGGCCCGACGACGCCGGTCGAGCCGCCGTCGCCGCCCGTGCCCTGGTAGGTCTCGGTCTTGGTCGACTCCGAGAGCGCGGGGATGTTGTTCGCGCGGAAGTAGCGGGTGGTCTCGCTGACCGACTTGTCGAAGTCGAGGTTCGCGGTCACCTGCACGGTGGAGTTGCCCGGGCCGAGGACGCGGTCGAGCATCGCCTGCACGCGGGTCTGCATGTTGGTCTGGAACTGGTCGACCTGCTTGAGCTGCGAGCCCGAGCCGGCCTGCGCCGAGCCGTCGGAGGTCGACAGCACCTGGCCGCTGGAGTCGGTGACGGTCACCTTGTCGGGCTTGAGCCCGTCGACGCTGGACGCGACGAGGTGGACGATCGCCTGGACCTGGTCCTCGGGCAGCTGCTCGCCGGTGCGCGGCTTGACCAGCACCGAGGCGGTGGCGGGCTGCTGCTCGGCGGCGAAGACGACCTTCTCGGGCAGCGCGAGGTGCACGGTGGCGACGTCGATGGAGTCCAGCGACTCGATCGTGTTGGTGAGCTCGCCCTCCATCGCGCGCTTGTAGTCGGTCTGCTCCTTGAAGTCCGACGCGGCGACGCCCTGCTTGTCCAGGATCGAGTAGCCCTCGCTGGACGAGGAGGGGATGCCCTCGCCGCTCAGCGTGATGCGGGTCTTGTGGACGACGTCGTCCGGCACCATGATCGTGCCGCCGCCGTCGGCGATCTCGTAGGGCGTGCCGGCGGCGTCGAGCTCCTCGACGACCGAGGACGCGTCCTCGGACGACAGCCCGCTGAACAGCGGCGCGTAGCTCGGCGTGGACGCCCAGCGGAACGCCAGGAACGCTGCCAGCAGCACCGCGGCACCACCGACGACGACCGTGGCCTTCTGGCCGCTCGTGTAGCCGGCGAACGTCTCGCGGACGCTCGTGAGCCGGCGCATGACCTCGTTCTTCATCCGATCGGGGTCCGCATGATCTCGGTGAACGCCTCGACGGCCTTGTTGCGCATCGCGACGGTGAGCTGCGTGGTCATCTGCGTCTCGGCCGCGGCGATCGTGTAGTCGTGGATGTTCTGCAGGTCACCGGTCGTGGCCTGGACGGCCAGGTCGTCGGTGCGGTCGTTCATGGCCTCCAGGCCCTCGATCTTGTCCGCGAGCAGCGAGCCGAAGCTCGTGCCGGCGACCGACTGGGGACCGGAGACGCCCTGGGGACCCGCGGCACCGCGCACGGCGGTGACGTCGGAGTCGATCTGCAGGGGCTGCAGCGGCGTGAAGCCGCCGATGGGCTCGATGGCGGGGATGCTCATCACTTTCCGATCTGCAGGGCGCTGGTGTACGCGTCCTGCGCGGTCTTGGTGACGGACACGGAGGCCTGGTAGCCGCGCTGGGCCATGATGAGCTGGCTCATCTGGCTGTTCATGTCCGTGTCGGGGGTGCGGACGTAGCCGTCCTCGTCGGCGAGCGGGTGGCTCGGGTCGTGGACGACCCGGCCCTCGGCGGAGGTCTCGGCCACACCGGAGACCTCGACGCCGCCGCCCTCGGACGAGCGCAGCATCAGCATCTGCGCCTGGAAGGCGTCCTGGTCGGTCGCAGAGACGGTGTTGACGTTGGCGATGTTGGTCGCGAGGGTGTCCAGCCAGGTCTGGTGGACGCCGAGGCTGCTGTTCGCGATGCGCAGCGCGTCGAAGGCGCTCATCAGTGGGCGCTCGCAGCCGTGATCACCAGGTTGTGGCGGTCGGAGATGGCCCGGCCGACGACCTGCTGCTGGTAGCTGGTCTGCATCGCGGCCATCGTCTCCTTGCGGAGGTCGACGTTGTTGCCGTTGGCGCCGACCGGCGTGGAGGTGGCGACGGTGTCGATGCCGGGGGCGTCCAGCTCGGCGGCGGACCCGCCCTCGATGGCGCGACGCAGGTTGGTCTCGAAGTCGACCGTGGTGGCCCGGTAGTTGGGCGTGTCCACGTTGGCGATGTTGTCGGCGATGACGGTCTGGCGCGTGGCCAGGCCGTCCAGGGCGCTGTGCAGCACAGAGCCGACCGGATCGACGAACGACACGGGGTGTCCTCCTGGGAAGGGAACGTCAGGGTCGCGCCGATCCGTCGGCATCACGAGCCGTCCTGGCTCGCTGACCCATTCGGCCCCGTGGAGGACGAGTTGAGGGTTTTCCGCGAAACTTTCGCGCGAGCCTCAGGCGTCGAGGTCGACGTACCGCGCGGCGGCCTGCTTGGTGCGGCCGGGAGCGGCGAAGCGCTGCGCGGAGCGCGCGCTCGTCAGGCGGCCGCGCACGTCGTCGCGCATCGCGGCCAGGTGTCGCGAGAGCTCCTGCTGGGCGTCCAGCAGCTGCTCGGCCTCCGCGCGCAGGCGCTCGGGCAGTGGCGGGAGCCCCGCCGGGGGGTGCCAGGCGTCGCCGGGCTCACGGCCGGCGCGCACGTCCTCGACCGTCGCCGCGAGACGGGCGGTCAGGTCGTCGAGGACCGGTCGCCATGCGGCGACCGCAGCGTCGTCATGCACTCTGCTTGGCCACCTCGAGCGCGGCGGTGCGCCACGTGTCGGCCACCTGGCGCGACAGGTCCAGGCAGTGGCGGGCGACCGCGAGGTCGCGGTCGATGTTGGCGCGGACGAGCTGGGCCGAGAGCCAGGAGTAGATGGACGACATCGCGTGCGCGCCCTCCCACAGCTCGGGCTTGAGGCTGGACTGCAGCGCCGACACGACGTCCTGCGCGTGCAGGAAGTGTCCGTGCGAGGACTCGGTGAGCCCCTGCTCGAGCGCGGCGATGGCCTGCTCGACGTCGCGCACCAGGCGGTCCACGAGCATGACGAGGAGCCGCTCCGGGCTCGCCGTCTGGACGCTGGCCTGGAGGTAGGCGTTCTGGGGGTTGGGAGTCATGACTCTCCTCAGCTCGTCGAGTAGCCCGGCAGCGAGGCGATCTGGCCCGACAGCCAGCTGCCGACGTTCTGCCACTGGTTCATGAAGGTGTCGAGGGCGGTGAACTGGCGCGTCATCGTCTTCTCGCGCAGCTCCAGGCGGACGTCCCACGCGGCGATCGAGGTCTCGAGCTGCTTGATGGTCGCCTGGCGGCCCTCGACGGCCTTGGTCAGGTTGCCGTCGACCGAGTCGCTGGCCGCCTTGGCGACCTTCTCGTAGCGCTGGATCAGGCCGGTGCCGGCCTCGTTGGCGAAGGCGGCCTGGACGGTCACCGGGTCGGCGCTGTAGGCGTCGGTGAACTTCTTCTCGTCCAGGACGACGTTGCCGTAGCGGTCCAGCTGCAGGCCCATGGCGGCCATCGAGGTGCCGTCGGTCGGGAAGATCGCGCCGAGCAGGCTCGAGCGCAGGTCGCGCACCGAGCCCTCGCGCGACAGCACGCCGGCGAGCTTGGTGGTCTCGTTGAACGTGGCCTGGGCATCGATGTCGTCCAGGATCGCGTTGATCTGGCCGACGAAGCTCTTGATCGTGGCGGTCATGGCCGCGGCGTCGCCCTCGACCTCGACGGTGATGTCGGTGTCGATCGGGGTGGCCGAGCCGAGCACGACCGACAGGCCGGTGCCGAGCCCGGTCACGGTGTTGGTCGCCGAGACGACCTCGTCACCGCCGACGACCAGGCGGGCGTCCTTGCCGGTGACCGTGCGGGAGGCGTCGGCGCCGCCGAGGATCGGTCCGGAGGGGCTGCCCAGGGTGAAGGCGGACTCGGCGCCGGTCTCCTTGGCGGTGACGCGCAGGCGGTAGCCGTCCACGGTGCTGACCGTGGTGGCGGTGACGCCGGCGGAGGAACGGTTGAGCGCGGCGACGAGCGCGCCGAGGGAGCCGTCGCCGGCGTCGACCTCGACCGGGCCGTCGGCGCCGGAGATGGTGACCAGGTGCTTGCCGTCGGCGTCCGCGGGGACGACCACGTCGGTGAGCGCGTCGGACAGCTCGGAGAGCTGGATCGAGTGCGCGACGGCGAGGTTCTTGACCTGGAAGGTGGTCGAGCCCGTGCTGGCGCCGTTGGCGGCGGCCACGGTGACCTTGTCGTTGCTGGAGGTCGCCTTGACCGGCGCCCAGGCGGCGGGCTTGGCCAGGTCGGCGGCGGTGGTCGCGAGGGTGGCGAGCTTGGCGTTGAGCTTCTGCAGGGCCGTGACGACCGTGCCGTGCTGCGTGACCTTGGTCTTCAGCGCGGTCTGCTGCTTCGCCTCGAGCGCCATCAGCTGGGCGATCGTGGCACTGTCCACGCCGCTGATGATGCCCGGCATGCTGGCGGTGGCCATGGTGCTCCCCTCGGGGTACGTCGGGTGTGGTGCTGGTGCACGAAGGGCGGCCCCCGTGGTGGCGGGCCGCCCTCCGTCTCAGATCAGCGCAGGAGCTGCAGGACGCCCTGCGGGACCTGGTTGGCCTGAGCGAGCATCGCCGTGCCGGCCTGCGACAGGATCTGGCTGCGGGTCAGGTTCATCATCTCCGAAGCCATGTCGGTGTCGCGGATGCGCGACTCCGACGCCGACAGGTTCTCGATCGCGACGTTCACCGAGTTGATGGTGTGCTCGAAGCGGTTCTGGATCGCACCCAGCTCGGCGCGCTGCGTCGAGATGGTGGTGATCGCGGTCTGGACGGTGTTGCTGTCCGTGATGACCGCAGCCGAGACGTCGATCGCGGCCAGGGCGGTGGCCGAGATGTCGATGGTGTCGGCCGAGTCGTAGCCGGTCTGGAAGGTCAGCTCGGCGCCGCCGAAGAGCGCGATGCCGTTGAACTTCGTGTTGGCCTCGATACGCTCGATCTCGGTGTGCAGCTGCGTGAACTCAGCCGACAGAGCCGCCTGCGACTCGGTGCTCTGCGTACCGTTGTTGTGCTGCACCGCGAGGTCGTTCATGCGCTGGAGCATGGAGTGGACCTCGGTCAGCGCGCCTTCAGCGGTCTGCGCGACGGAGATGCCGTCCTGAGCGTTGCGGACGGCGATCTTCAGGCCGCCAACCTGCGAGCGCAGGCCCTCGGAGATCGCGAGGCCGGCGGCGTCGTCGGCAGCGCGGTTGATGCGGAAGCCGCTGGACAGCTTCTCGAGGGACTTGGACTGCGCGTTCTGGGTGCTCGACAGGTTGCGGTACGAGTTCAGAGCGTCGATGTTCTGGTTGATGCGAAGACTCATGGGAAACCCTCCTGGTCAATGTGAGTCGTGCTTGCCGAGGTACCCGTCCGTGGGCGCCTCGGGGTGACCTATCGGTCGGTCCCGACCCCACCTGAGGGGTCGGAAGATCTTTTTTTCAGGCCGACGCGTCGAGGGCGACGACGGGCGCCGGAACCGCGGCGGGGCGGGCCACGGCGGCGTGACGGGCGGCGACCGCGGCGACGTACGCCTCGCGGCGACGCGCGGCGCAGCCGGCCTTCTTCTCCGCGGCCTGGTCCGTCAGCTCGGGGGAGAGCAGACGGCGCAGGGCCTCGCGCAGCAGGACGAGCGCCTCGGCGCGCATCTGCGACACCCGCGACTCGGTGACGCCGAGGGTCTCGGCGATCTCGGCCATGGGGCGCTCGGCCAGGAAGTACTGCTCCACGACGTGGCGCAGACGCTCGGGCAGCTCGGCCACCGCGTCGACGAGGTACTCCATCTCCTCACGGCCGAGCAGCGACTCGTCCGGGCGGGGAGCGCGGCTGACCAGCTGGTCGGCCAGCGTGAAGTCGCCGGCGCCGTCGAGCGAGAAGACCTGCGAGCGGGCCACGTCGCCCTGGTTCGCGGCCACCTCCTCCTCGCGCAGGCCGGCGGCGCTCGCCAGCTCGGAGGTGCTCGGCGCGCGGCCGAGGGTGGACGTGAGGGTGGCGCGGGTGGCCTCCAGCTCACGCGCCCGGCGGCGGACGCTGCGCGAGGCCCAGTCCAGGCCGCGCAGCTCGTCCAGGACCGCGCCGCGGATGCGGGTGGCGGCGTAGCGGGCGAACGGGACGCCGCGCTCCTCCTGGAACGACTGTGCCGCCTGCACCAGCGCCAGCATGCCGGCGGAGGTGAGGTCGTCACGGCTCACGTGGCTCGGCACCCGTCCCATCGTCTCGCGGACGATGTGACCGACCAGTGCCAAATTCGACGTGACCAGCTCGTGGTTGCTCATGTGGTTTTGCCCCTTTCCACGAAAAATCTTTGTCGCTACAAGCACCCCTCAGCGCCAAAATCGGGCAAATGAGCCTAAGGACCTCTTAGATTGGGCCCTTTACGGGACCCATTCGGGACCTGTGCGGTTTGACAGCGGGACCTAGGGCCCGTAACCCGCTGCGAAAACTTGCGCGAAACCTGGGCATTGGCTGAGTTTTGGCCGGCGACGGTCACCTCGTCGCGGGAAAGCGCTCAGGACCGCCGGACGCCGCCCGATGGAAGGGACCGACCGTCCACGTGCGCCCTGCGGGTGGAGGTCCGCACGAAAGGGAGCGGTACCCCGTGGAGGAGCTGTCACTCATCCTCGCCGACGAGCGAGAGGCCCTCGAGCGCCTGCAGTTCGCGCTCGAGACCGAGCGTCTCGTGCTCGCGAGCGGACGCACGCGCTGGTTGATGCGCGCCGCCAAGGGCGTCGAGGACGTGCTGGAGGAGCTCCGCACCGTCGAGGTCATGCGCGCCGTCGCTGCCGACCAGGCCGCCGAGGCCCTGGGGCTGGAGAGCAACCCGAGCCTGCAGGTGCTGGCCGACGCCGCCGACGAGCCGTGGCGCACGATCCTGCTCGACCACCACACCGCGTTCGTCTCCACCGTGCACGAGATCACCGACCTCGCCGAGAACAACCGCGAGCTCATCACCTCCGGCTACACCTCGGCCCGCGAGACGCTCCTGGCGCTCGGCAAGGGCGCCGAGGGCTACAGCCCCGACGGCACCGCGGCCGTCATCGCCTCCACGCCCCACCGACTCGTCGACAGGACCCTGTGACATGGCCGGCACCTTCTCCTCCTTCGGCAGCGCCCTCTCGGGCCTGCGCTACAGCCAGACCGCGATGGACGTCGCGAGCCTGAACCTCGCGAACGTCGACTCCAAGGGCTACACCCGCCAGCGCGTCGAGGCCTCGGCCTCGACCAGCGCGGCGAACGCGGCGATGTACGCCCGCGGCAACAGCTACGGCGACGGCGTGGGCGTCGACGGCGTCTCGCGCGCGGTCGACCTGCTGCTCAACAGCCGTGCCCGCACCGAGCACGCCACGCAGCAGTTCCTCGACATCCAGGCCGACGTGCTCAAGCGCGTCGAGGCCGGCGTCAGCGAGCCGGGCAAGACCGGGCTCAACTCGGCGCTCGACGGGTTCCGCAAGTCCTGGGGCGACCTGGTCAACGCGCCGGACCAGAGCGCCGCCCGCTCGCAGGTCATCGCGGCGGCCAACACGCTGAGCGAGGCGCTGCGCTCGCAGGCGCGCATGCTGCAGGGCGAGGACACCGACGCCCGGCTGCGCGTGCTGGACAACGTCGACAAGGTCAACACGATCGCCGGCGAGATGGCCTCGCTCAACGAGAAGATCCAGATCGCCTCGTTCGACGGCACCGCCAACAACACCCTGCTCGACCGCCGCGACCAGCTCATGCTCGAGCTGAGCCAGCTCGGTGGCGCCGAGTCGACCATCCAGTCCAACGGCACCGTCCAGGTCAACCTCGGCGGCCTGACCCTGGTGAGCGGCAACACCGCCGCGACGCTGTCGGTCAGTGCCGGCATCGGCGCGGACGGCTCCGGCACCGGCGCCCCGATCGCCTTCGAGCTCAGCCTGGGCGGCACGTCGCTCGGCAACCCGGCCATCGGCACCGGCACGCTGGGCGGCCTCGTGCGCTCGGTCGACGTGACCATCGCCGGCATGCGCGACGAGCTCGACACGATCGCCACGACGTTCGCCGACACCGTCAACGGCCGCCACACCGGCGGCTTCGACCAGGACGGCGTCGCCGGCGAGGCGATGTTCTCCTACACGGCCGGCAACGCCGCGGCCACGATCACCGTCTCGCTGACCGACCCGCGCAAGGTCGCGGCGTCCTCGGTCGGCGGCGGCGTGCTGAACACCGACAACGCCAACTGGCTGGGCAACAACAAGACGGTCGAGGGCGCCTACCAGTCCTGGGTCGCCACGCTCGGGTCCTCGGTCTCGGCCGCGACCCGGCTGTCCACCAACCAGAAGGCCCTGACGAACCAGGTCGACGGCGCGATCGAGCAGCTCGGTGGCGTCAGCATCGACGAGGAGATGGTGAACCTCGTGAGCGCGCAGCGCATCTACGAGGCCGCCGCCCGCGTCATCACCACCCTCGACTCGGTCCTGGACACCCTGATCAACCGAACCGGAGTGACCCGCTGATGAGCATCGGACGCGTGACGCACGGCAGCATGACGCTGTCGAGCCTCAACAACCTGCAGGCCTCGCTGGGCCGGCTCGCGCAGAGCCAGGAGCAGCTGACCACCGGCAAGCGCATCAACCGCGCCTCGGACGACCCGACCGACGCCGCGCGCGCCATGCGCACGCGCAGCTCGCTGGCCGACCACGAGCAGTACGCGCGCAACGGCGCGGACGGCGCCACCTGGCTGAATCTCACGGACTCGCGGCTGCAGTCGATGAACGACTCCCTGCGCCGCGTCCACGAGCTGGGCCTCATCGGCGGCACCGACACCAACGTCGGCGCCGCGCGGGAGGCGCTGGCCGTCGAGGTCGAGCAGCTGCGCGACAAGCTGCTCACCGAGGCCAACGCGACCTACCTGGGCCGGCCGATCTTCGGCGGCATCACCTCCGGCGACAAGGCCTTCGCCGACGACGGCACGTTCGTCGGCACCAGCGGCGACGTGCAGCGCACGGTCGCCGACGGCGTGGACGTGGTCATCAACTCCGACGGCCAGGCGCTGTTCGGCAGCGGAGCCACCTCGATGTTCGCCGAGCTCGACGCGCTCGCGAACGCGATCCGCGCGGGTGACAAGGTCGCGATCAAGGCCGGCATCGACCAGGTCGCGGTCCGCAGCGGCAAGGTCGTCGACGAGCTCTCGTCGGTGGGCACCCGGACGAACCGGGTCGAGGCGGCGGTCGTGGCGGCCAAGGACTCGGTCCTGGCCCTGAACTCCAGCGTCTCCGAGCTCGAGAACGTCGAGCTGGCCGAGGCGATGATGCAGGTGCAGATGCACCAGGTGTCCTACCAGGCGGCCCTGGCCGGGACCTCGAAGGTCATCCAGCCCAGCCTCATGGACTTCCTGCGATGAGCGGCCCGACGACGAAGGTGCGTGACATGACTGCGACGACCACCGAGGCTCCCGCCGTGGAGACCGTGCCGACGCTCGAGATGGTGCAGCCGATCCTCGGCTTCCCCGCCGCCCGGCACTTCACGATCGTGGACCACCACGACAGCCTGCTGCGCACCCTGCAGTGCCTGGACGACACCGACCTGCGCTTCCTGGTCGTGCCGCCGAACGTCTTCTACCCCGACTACGCGCCGGTCGTGAGCGACCAGGTCGTCGAGGACCTGGAGATCACCGCGGCGAGCGACGTCCTGCTGCTGGTGCTGCTCAGCGCGCCCGACGGACTGGCCACCGCGACGGTCAACCTGCGGGCCCCGCTCGTCATCAACGTGCGCACCCGGCGGGCCGCCCAGGTCGTCCTGGAGGACCAGGACCACCCTCTGGCTGCGCCGCTCCAGTCCTAGGCGCGGTAGGCTCGCACGGTGCTGGTTCTGAGCCGCCGCGCAGGCGAGAGCATCGCCATCGGCGATGACGTGACGATCACGGTGCTCGACGTCCGTGGCGACGTCGTCCGCATCGGCATCGACGCGCCCCGCTCCGTGGCGGTCCACCGCACCGAGGTGCTCGTGCAGGTCGAGGCCAGCAACAAGGCCGCGGCCTCTCCCGACGACGACGTCGTCTCGTCCCTCTCCCAGGCCCTGCGCAAGCCGGCCGACGAGGCTGAGGCCGGCGACGAGGACGACCGGCCCACCGCCTGATCACTTCCCCCTGGACGGCGCTCCGGACTCATTCGTCCTAGGGTGGCGCCAAGGGAGTCCGTTCGGGGGAAGGGACAAGCAGTGGCACTCGTGTCGGACGGGCTCGGGCCGGTCGACGACAGACGGCAGCGCGTCGTCGAGAGCGTCGGCATCCTCGACCAGGCGCACCAGGAGCGGCTCGACCGCATCACCCGCATGGCCACGGTCGCGTTCGGGATCCCCATCTCCTCGATCACCATGCTGGACGGCGACTGGGTGCGGTTCCCCTCCGCGATCGGCATGCCGGCTCGCCCCATGCCGCGCGGTGATACCTTCTGCGACCGGTCCGTGCGCCTGGGCGGCAGCATCGTCTCCGAGGACACGCTCGAGGACCCCCGCTTCCGCGACCTGGCGCTGGTGCGGGCCGACCCGCCGTTCCGCTTCTACGCCGCCCATCCGCTGTGCGACCCGTACGGCAACGTCATGGGCACCTTCTGCGTCTACGACCACGAGCCGCGCGAGTTCGGCCCGCGCGACCGGCGGCTGCTGGCCGAGATGGGCGCCTGGGCCGAGGTCGAGGTGCTCGCGCTGGCCGAGATGTCGCGCGCCCACGACGCGCAGGTCTCGATGCTGCCGTCGGCCCCGATCGACCACGGCGACTGGCACGTCGACGGCATCTGCCTGCCCGCCCTCTCGGTCGGCGGCGACTACTTCGACTACGCGCTCGACGACGGGGTCGTCCACTTCGGCCTCGGCGACGTCATGGGCAAGGGCACGGCGGCCGCGCTCATCGGCGCCGGCATGCGCGTGGCGCTGCGGGCGGCGCACCTGGCCGTCGTCCAGGGTGCCGACCTCGGGCTGGTCCTCGGCCGGCTCGAGCAGGGCGCCTCGTCCGACCTGGAGCGCGCCGGCTCCTTCGTGACCCTGTTCGAGGGCGCCCTGGAGCTGTCGACGGGACGGCTGCGCTACGCCGACGCCGGGCTGGGCCTGGCGCTGCTCGTGCGGGCCGACGGCAGCCACGTGCAGCTCACCGGCGAGGACCTGCCGATCGGCGTCATGCCCGGCTCGGGATTCCACCAGCACGAGTGCACCGTCGAGGAGGGCGACCGCATCCTGGTCTTCAGCGACGGCGTGCTCGACCTGCTCGACGACCCGGACGACTGGATGCCGCCGCTCGCGGCCCTGCTCCACAGCGCGGACGACCCGCGCGACGTCCTCGGCCAGATCATGATGCTGGCGATCGACCGCACCCCGGTCGACGACGTGACCGCCCTGGTGGTGTGCCGCCGTCCGGCCGGGGAGGCCGTGTGAGCCCCCGCCTGCTGCTGATCCGGGTCATCGTCGTCCTCACGGCGATCCTCGGCGTCAACTACGTGCTGTGGCGCTGGCTGGAGTCGGTGCACTGGTCGGCCTGGTGGATCGCCGTGCCGCTCGTCGTGGCCGAGACCTACAGCCTTGTCGACTCGCTGCTGTTCGGCCTGACCATGTGGCGGCTCAAGGAGCGCGGCGAGCCGCCGGCGCCGCCCGAGGACGCGACCGTCGACGTCTTCATCACCACCTACAACGAGCCGATCGATCTCGTCATGCGCACCGCGCGGGCCGCGCAGGCCATCACGTATCCGCACACGACGTGGATCCTCGACGACGGCAACCGCGACGAGCTGCGGGCCGTCGCCGAGGCCGAGGGCATCGGGGTCATCAACCGCTCCGGCGACTGGACGCCCGACCGGCCGCGCCACGCCAAGGCGGGCAACCTCAACAACGCGCTGCTGGCGACCGAGGGCGAGTACCTGCTCATCCTGGACGCCGACCAGGTGCCGAGGCCCGAGATCCTCGACCGGACGCTCGGCTGGTTCCGCGACGACCAGATGGCCCTCGTGCAGACGCCGCAGTGGTTCGAGAACGTGCCGGACGACGACCCGCTCGGCAGCCAGGCCCCGCTGTTCTACGGGCCCATCCAGCAGGGCAAGGACGGCTGGAACGCCGCGTTCTTCTGCGGCTCCAACGCGGTCATCCGGCGCGAGGCGCTCATGATGCTCGGCGTCACGCGCTACGCCGGCGAGGTCGAGATCGGCGTGCACCGGGCGCTGCGCACCGCGCGGCGCGTCCTCGCCCGGGCCCGCAAGGAGCTCGGTCCCGACGACGAGACGGCCCGCCGGGCGCTCGACCTGGTCGGCTACGAGATCGGCCGGGCCCGCCGCGAGATCGCTCGCGGCATCGCGCTGGCCGACGTCACCTACCGGTTCCAGCGGCGCATGGACGACGTGCGCCGCATCCTCGTCGACGCCGACCTGCAGGCGCTGCAGGCCGATCTGGCCGAGATCGCCGCGATGGAGCGGCAGGCCGACGCCCAGCCCGGCACCGGCCTGGCCACGATCGACGAGACGACGCTGGAGCACATGGCCTCGCGCGACTGGTCGCCGCTCGGCGCGGTCGAGACCGTGTCCGCCCTGGTCTCGGCCGTCGACGTCGATCGCGGCGAGGAGGCCCAGCCGGTCATGCCGCTGGCCACGATCTCGGTCACCGAGGACATGGCGACCTGCATGCGGCTGCACGGCCTGGGCTGGCGCACCGCCTACCACGACGAGGTGCTGGCCCACGGCCTCGCTCCTGAGGACCTGCCGACGATGCTGACCCAGCGGCTGCGCTGGGCGCAGGGCACGATGCAGGTGCTGTTCCGCGAGAACCCGCTGGCCCAGCGCAGGCTGCGGTGGTCGCAGCGGCTCATGTACTTCGCCACGATGTGGTCCTACCTGTCGGGCTTCGCGGCACTGGTCTACCTGGCCGCCCCGATCCTGTACCTGGCCGTCGGCGTCCTGCCCGTCCAGGCGTACGGCCCGGACTTCTTCATCCGGCTCGTCCCGTTCCTGGTCGTCAACCAGCTGCTGTTCCTCGTGGTGGCGGCCGGACGTCCGACGTGGCGCGGGCAGCAGTACTCCCTCGCGCTCTTCCCGACCTGGATCAAGGCGTTCACCTCGGCGTTCGGCAACGTGTTCCTGCGTCGCGACCTGGACTTCGCCGTGACCCCCAAGACCCGCCCGGCCAGCACCGGTCCGGCCTGGCACCTGGTGCGGCCCCAGCTGTGGGCCATGGCCGCGCTCGCCGCGGCCGCCGTCATCGGCGCCGTCCGCTACGCCGTAGGCCAGGCCACGCTCGTCGGCTGGTCGCTCAACACCCTCTGGGTGATCTTCGACCTGGCCATCTTCAGCATCATCATCCGCGCGGCTCGCTACCGAGGGTTCGAGCCCGACCACGAGGAGGACCATGACCGACTTTGACGTGAGGACCGATGCCCGGGGCATCGGTGTCGTGACACCGAAGGGCCGGTTGAACATGGTCTCGGCCAAGCAGCTGCGCACCGCGGTGTCCGAGCTGGTGGACGCCGGCACCACCAAGGTGGTCGTCGACCTGGCCGAGACCACGTTCCTGGACTCGTCGGGGCTCGGCGCCCTGGTCGCGGGCCTGAAGTCGGCCCGCCAGGCCGGCGGGGACCTGCGGATCGCCCGGCCCACCCAGCAGGTCGTCACCGTCCTGGGCCTCACCAACATGGACAAGGTCCTGCGCCCGCGGGAGTCGGTGGACGGAGCCTTCGATGGCTGAGCCGGTGCGCCTCACCCTTGCCACCGGTGCCGACGAGACCGCGGTCGACCAGACCCAGGACCTGCTCCAGACGCTGTGGGAGCAGGCCCCGGACGTCGGCGACCTCGACCGCATCCGGCTGGAGACCGCCGTCGCCGAGGTCATCGGCAACATCGCCAAGCACACCCGCCGGCTCGACCCGCCGGGCTCGGACAGCCGGCGCGTCCACGTGACGGTGTGGTGCAGCGACGAGGAGGTGGGGGCCGAGTTCGTCGACAACGGGCTGCCGGTGGCCATCGACCTCAGCGACGTGACGATGCCCGACCCCGACCTGGACGCCGAGTCCGGCCGCGGGCTCGCGCTGGCGCTCGCCGCGGTCGACCAGCTCGACTACGAGCGGCTGTCGGGGCGCAACCACTGGCGGCTGAGCTGCCGTCGGGGCGGCGCGTGACGGATCGTTCCCCCGCGACCGTCCGCCTGCTCCTCACCGCCGTCCTCGGCCTGCTGCTGACCCTGGTCGGCGGCCCGGCCCAGGCGGCGCCGGAAGGCCCCGACGAGGGCCGCGCCTGGTTCGGGCCGAACCTGGACTGGGAGAAGCAGACCGCCACCGGCTACGCCGAGCGCCTGGGCGCCACGCCGTCGCTGTACGCCCAGCGGGTGCACTACCCGCTGACCGACGACGACGTCACCTACCTGGACCAGTTCGTCCAGCAGGCGACCTCGCAGGGCGCCGTGGCCGTCGTCGAGCTGCAGCCCCAGGTCCTGCTCGACCAGCTGTCCGAGCAGGACGCGCAGCGTCTCGCCGGCCGGCTGGACGCGCTCGAGCGCGAGCGCGACGCCGACGTCCTGGTGCGCTTCGCGCCGGAGATGAACGCCAGCTGGGTCACCTGGGGCCAGTCGCCGGCCGACTACCGGCGCGCGTTCCGCGTCGTCGCCGACGCGGTGCACGCCGAGGCCCCGAACGCGGCGATGGTCTGGTCGCCGGCCTACGGCGCCGGGTACCCGTACGGCACGGCGTACGGGGCGCTGGAGACCGTCGACCCCGAGCGCTCGGCGGCGCTGGACACCGACGACGACGGCGACGTCACCGAGGCCGACGACCCCTACGGGCCGTACTACCCCGGCGACGCGGCGGTCGACTGGGTCGGGCTGTCGCTCTACCACTTCGGCGAGGTGCAGGACTTCGGCGAGAACGTCCGCCCCGACGACGGCGACTTCGCGGCCCGGCTGGACGAGCAGGCCGGCTACGGCGACGAGCGCCGCCGGCGCGCGTTCTACGAGCGGTTCGCCGAGGGTCGCGACCAGCCGATGCTGGTCGAGACCGGTGCGCTGTTCAACACCGAGTCCCGGGGCGGCGACGACGAGCTCGACGTCAAGCGGACGTGGTGGCGCCAGGTGCTCGCCGAGCTGCCGTCGCACCCGCGCATCGCCGGCGTCACCTGGCTCGAGCTGCGCCGGCAGGAGGCCGAGGCCGACGGCGACGTGGTCGACTGGCGGGCCGTCCACCGCGACGAGCTGGCCGACGACCTGCGGGCCGACCTCGAGGACTCGAGCGTCGAGCTCGGGCCGGTGACCCGCGTCCTGGACCAGGAGACCGGCAACGAGGCCAGCCAGCAGGGTTGGCAGCCCGACGACGTCAGCGCCGAGATGGGCTGGATCGTCCTGTGCGTCGTGCTGCTCGCCGTCGCCTACCTGTTCTCCGGGCTCGCCGGCCGCTACCTCCGCTCGTGGCGATACCCGGACGAGGACGACCCGCGCGACCGCCGGCTCGACCTGTTCCGCGGCTGGATCATCCTGGCCGTCGTCATCACCCACATCGAGGTCAGCGGGCCGTACTCGTACGTGACGCTCAACGCGATCGGCGCCATCACCGGCGCGGAGATGTTCGTGCTTCTGTCCGGCGTCGTGCTGGGCATGATCTACGCGCCCACGGTGAAGCGGTTCGGGGAGTGGGCCACCGCGGTCACGATGTGGCGCCGGGCGCGCAAGCAGTACCTGGTCGCGCTGGCGGTCGTGATGATCGTCTACCTGCTCAGCCTGCTGCCGTTCGTCGACGCGTCCGTCATCACCACGTTCACCGACCGCGGCACGGGTGCCGAGGGCGAGGGCGCGTCGGGCACCGTCTACGACCTGTACGCCAACGCGCCGCGGCTGTTCGACTACCCGCCGCCCTGGTACGCGGTGAAGCAGCTGCTCCTGCTGCAGATCGGCCCGTGGGTCTTCAACATCATGGGTCTGTTCGTCGTCCTGAGCCTGCTGCTGCCGGTCATCATGTGGTTCGTCCGGCGGGGCCTGTGGTGGCTGGTCCTGGCGGTGAGCTGGGGGCTGTACCTGCTCGACGCGGCCTACGGCGTCCGCGTGCTGCCCTCGCAGTTCCAGGACGTCTTCCCGCTGCTGACCTGGCAGCTGCCGTTCGTGCACGGGCTCGTGCTGGGCCACTACCGGCGGCCGATCCAGCGGGCGCTCACCACCCGCCTGGGCAAGGTCCTCGTCGGCGTGGTCGTCGTCGGGTACGCCGCGGCGCTGGGCTACCTGTGGCTGTGCCACCGCTTCGAGGTGCGGCCCGACCTGCTGCCGGCGAACGCGTACGGCTACCTGTACGACCACGCGTACATCCGGGTGTTCCTGCAGTGGGGCCGGCTGCTCGACCTCGCGGTCATGGTCGTGGTCGCGTACGCCTTCCTCACGACCTGCTGGAAGCCGGTGAACGCGGCCATCGGCTGGCTGTGGATCCCGCTCGGCCAGGCCAGCCTGTACGTGTTCATCGTCCACGTGTTCTTCGTGCTGGCCGTGGGCAACATCCCCGGCCTGGACCGCATGAGCATCTGGCAGGGCGCGCTCGTGCACACGGCGGTCATCCTGACCATCTGGGTCATGGTCAAGAAGCGGTTCCTGTTCTCGGTCATCCCACGCTGAGCCGTCGGGCACCCCGGTCGGCGCGGACGCCCTAGGCTCGTCGCGTCCCGCGCCGATCGGAGGGTGCATGCGCGACAGCCGTCCGTACGTCGCCGGGCTGGTGGCCGCCCTGGTGGGCTTCACCAGCTCGTTCGCCGTCGTCCTCGCCGGGCTCGTCGCGGTCGGCGCATCCACCGACCAGGCCGCGTCCGGCCTGCTGGCGCTGTGCGTCGTCCAGGGCCTGGGCATGCTCGTCCTGGCCCTGCGCCACCGCCAGCCGCTGACCCTCGCCTGGTCGACCCCCGGCGCCGCGCTGCTCGCTTCGACCGGACAGGTCGACGGCGGCTGGGCCGCCGCGGTCGGCGGCTTCGGCGTCTGCGGCCTGCTCGTCCTGCTCACCGCGCTGTGGCCGGCGCTCGGCGGGCTCGTCGCACGGGTGCCGGTGCCGGTCGCGCAGGCGATGCTCGCCGGCGTGGTCCTGCCGCTGTGCCTGGCCCCGGTGCGGTCGCTCGAGCAGGACGCCTGGCCGGTCGTGCCCGTGCTGGCCGCCTGGCTCGTGCTCGTCCTGGCGTCTCCCCGCTGGGCGGCACCGGGTGCGCTCGTCGCCGCCCTGGTCGTGGCCGTGGCCTCCGGGCCCGACGCGGCCCTGGTCGTGGCCCCCGACCTGGCCTGGACGACCCCCGTGCTCACCGTCGGCGGCGTCGTCGGGGTGGCCCTGCCGCTGTTCGTGGTGACCATGGCGTCGCAGAACGTCCCCGGCGTGGCGGTCATGCGGGCCCACGGCTACGACGTCCCGTGGCGGCCCGCGATGCTGACCACCGGGCTGGGCACCGTGGCGGCCGCGCCGTTCGGCGGGCACGCGGTGAACCTGGCCGCCATCAGCGCCGCGCTCGCCGCCGGCACCGACGCCGGACCCGACCCCTCGCGCCGCTGGCGCGCCGCGCTCTCGGCCGGCGGCGCCTACCTCGTGCTGGCCGTCGTGTCGGCCTCCCTGGTCGCCCTCGTGACGTCCGCGCCGGCCGGTGTCGTGCAGGCCGCGGCCGGGCTGGCGCTCGTCCCGGTGCTGGGCTCGGCCCTCGCGGCGGCGACGTCCGACCCGGCCTCGCGCGAGGCCGCCGTGGTCACGTTCGTGGTGGCCGCGTCGGGCACCGCGCTCGCCGGTGTCGGGGCCGCGTTCTGGTCCCTGGTGGCCGGGGTGGCCGTCCACCTGCTGGTCCGCGCACGGACGCTTCGAGAGGCGCGCCGCGCCCAGCCGTCGCACGATGGAGGTCCACCCACCGACACCTAGGAGTGGTACGAGTGAAGAAGATCACCCTGCTGGCCTCGGCCGGCGTCGGCTACGTGCTGGGCACCCGCGCGGGCCGCGAGCGCTACGAGCAGATCAAGAGCCAGGCGGACAAGATCTGGCGCAAGCCCCAGGTCCAGTCGGCCGTCGACGACGCGACGACGTACGCCAAGAGCACCGCCAGCGACCTGGGCAGCAAGGCCACCGACGCGGCCAGCCAGGCCAAGGACGCCGCGAGCAGCAAGCTCTCCGGCTCGTCGGACTCCGGCTCGGGCTCCACCCCGTCCGGCTCGGCCGGCAGCCCGTCGTCGACCCACGGCGACCCGGTCGACCCCCAGCAGCCGTGACCGGCGCGCCGCAGGACCGCTCGACCGGTGAGCTGCTCAGCGCGCTGAGCGAGCAGGTCTCGACCCTCGTGAGGGACGAGATGCGCCTGGCGAGGGCGGAGATGAGCGAGGCCGGCAAGCGCTACGGGATCGGCGCCGGCATGTTCGGTGGCGCCGGGCTCGTCGCGCTCTACGGGCTCGGCGTGCTCATCGCCGCCGCGGTCCTGGGGCTGGCGGCCGCGCTGGACGC
Organism: Aeromicrobium massiliense JC14; assembly: GCF_000312105.1. Taxonomy (GTDB): domain Bacteria; phylum Actinomycetota; class Actinomycetes; order Propionibacteriales; family Nocardioidaceae; genus Aeromicrobium; species Aeromicrobium massiliense. The sequence continues at coordinate 668,673 of NZ_HE978636.1, read as the reverse complement.
GTGGCTCGCCGCGCTGATCGTCGCCGTCGTCCTGTTCGCCGTCGCCGGCGTGCTGGCCCTGGTCGGCAAGAAGAACGTCGACAAGGCACCGAGCTTCCCGGGCAACCGGGTCGAGAGCGTCAAGGCCGACGTCGAGGCCGCGAAGGAGCGTCATGTCTGAGACCAGCCGCATCGAGCACGAGATCGAGCAGACCCGGGCCGACCTGGCCGCCACGGTCGACGCGCTGACCGCCAAGGTCGAGGCCACCGAGCAGCGGCTCAAGGCGCCGCTCGTCGTCCTCGCCGGCCTCGCCGCCGGCGCGGTCGTCGGCCTCGTGGTGCAGCACCTGCGCCGCTAGACCACCCACCTCGGCGGGCCCCGCACCTTCGGGTGCGGGGCCCGCCTGCGTCTGCTTGCGGCCCTCCGTCCGACCCGGGCGGGGGGCCGCAGTCTTGCCCGGTTCTCGTTGACCGCGGTGGATGCCCACTCGACGGTGGAGGAGCCGCCTGACCCTGCCCCGGCCGAGCCGGACGGCGACCGTCAGGCCCACCGGCGGACGTCCACCCCGGCGGCGGGCTCCAGCAGACAAGGAGCACTCCCGTGCACTCGACACCCATCCCCCGCGCCCGCTCCGCGCGCGCGTCCACCGCCCTCGTGGCGGTGCTCGCGCTCGTGGCGGGCTTCCTGTCGGTCGTCGCCACCGCGACGACCGCCCGCGCTGCCGGCACCGCCGTCGTCAGCCTGACCTTCGACGACGGAAACATCGACCAGAAGGTCGCGGCGTCCCTCCTGGACGCGCGCGACCAGGTCGGCACGTTCTACGTCAACTCCGGCACGATCGACGACGCCGGCTTCATGACCAAGGCCGACCTGCTGGCGCTGCAGGCGTCCGGGCACGAGGTCGGCGGCCACACCGTCACCCACCCGGACCTGGCGACCCTGCCCGCAGGAGAGGTGAAGCGCGAGGTCTGCCAGGACCGCTCGACGCTCAAGAGCTGGGGCTTGAAGGTCCGCAGCTTCGCCTACCCCTTCGCCTCCATGTCGTCCTCGGTGAAGCAGACGGTCAAGGACTGCGGCTACAACAGCGCGCGCAACCTCGGCGACATCGAGTCGCGCTTCGGCTGCGCCGGTTGTGCCAAGGCCGAGACCATGCCGCCGGCCGACCCGTTCGAGACCAAGGCGCTCGACCAGTTCGACGACACCTGGACTCTCGACGACCTCAAGGCGGGCGTCACGAACGCCGAGGGCGCGAGCGGCGGCTGGGTGCAGTACACCTTCCACCGCGTGTGCGAGAGCGGCTGCGGGGAGCTCAGCATCACCCCGACGGTGCTGGCGCAGTTCCTGGACTGGCTGAAGGCGCGTGGCACCGTGACCAAGACCGTCGGCGACGTGATCGGCGGGGACGACAAGCCGGCCGTCGACGGCGGCACGTCCACCCCGAACCCCGACTCGAGCGGGCTCACCAACCCCGGCTTCGAGACCCTCGTCGAGGGCGGCAAGCCGGTCTGCTGGCAGACCAACGGCTGGGGCAGCAACACCGCCGCGTTCGACGTGGTCAGCCCGGGCCGAACGGGCAACCGGGCCGGCCGGGTCACGATGACGGCCTACACCGACGGCGACGCCAAGTGGACGCCCGCACTCGACCTGGGCAGCTGCGCGCCCGAGGCGGTCAAGGGTGCCCAGTACGTCCTGCGGGGCTGGTACAAGTCCACCACCGCGACCCAGTACGAGGTCTACCTGCGCAACAGCGCCGGCAGCTGGAGCTACTGGGCCTCGAGCCCGTCGTTCCCGGCCAGCACGGGCTGGTCCTCGGCCTCGTTCACCACGCCGGCCATCCCCGACGACACGACCGGCATCAGCTTCGGCCTCAACATCGGAGCGGTCGGCGAGCTCGTGGTCGACGACTTCTCGATCACCTCGACCAAGCCGCTGAGCACTGCCAGCGCGACGCCCGCGACCCCGGACGGAGCCGCCGGCTGGTACCGCACCGCTCCCAAGGTGACGGTGTCGACCAGCACGAACAACGCGGTGCGCGAGTACGCGTTGAACGGCGGAGCGTGGCGCACCTACAACGCCCCGGTGACCATCGCCGAGGGCACGTCCACCTTCGCCCACCGGGCCCGCACCTTCTTCACCGCGGGCGACGCCACGACGATGACGTTCAAGGTCGACACGGTGCGGCCGACGGTCAGCGGGACGTTCGACGCCGCGACCCGCAAGGTCACCGTCAACGGCCTGGACGCCACGTCCGGCGTCGCGAGCCGGGAGTACAAGGTCGACGCCGGCGCCTGGACGCCGTACACCGCGGCGGTGGCGCTCGACGGCGCCGCCCACTCGGTGACGATGCGGGCGACCGACACCGCCGGCAACGTCTCGGAGGAGAAGACGCTCGCCGTGCCGAAGGCACCGGTCGTCACCTCGGCGACGGTGGCTCCGGCGGCGGCCGACGGCACGGGCGGCTGGTACCGGTCCGCGCCGAAGGTGACGCTCTCGGTGGAGTCGGGCGCGCCCGGCACCGTGGCCGAGCACCGCATCGGTGACGGGCCGTGGACCGGCTACACCGCGCCCTTCACCGTCCCTGACGGCGACGTGACCGTGCAGTACCGCGGCCGCGACGCGTCCGAGACGGAGGCGGCCCACACCCTGGCGCTGAAGGTCGACACGGTGAAGCCGACGATCACCCCGCAGTGGGACGAGGAGGCCCGCACGATGGCGGCGACCGCGACCGACGGCACCTCGGGCCTGCAGGGCCTGGAGTACCGACTGGGCGACGGGGCCTGGACCTCGTACACCGGTCCGGTGGCGGTGGGCGCGAAGGCGACCAGCGTGGGCTTCCGGGCGACCGACAGGGCCGGCAACGTGACCACCGAGACGGTCCCGGTCGGCAAGATCGCGCTGCAGAGCAGGGCGTCGCTGGACCCGAAGGACCCCGACGGGGCCGCGGGCTGGTACGTCAAGGCACCGAAGCTGGTGCTGGAGGTCGTCCGCGGTGACGACGACGCCCGGCTGGAGTACTCCCTGGACGGCACCACGTGGAAGCCGTACACCGAGCCCGTGACCGTCCCCGAGGGACGCACGAAGGTCGACTACCGCAGCGTGGACGACGGTGCGACGGAGGCGACCCGGTCGCTCGACGTCAAGGTCGACACCGAGGTCCCGCAGGCCAGGGCCACGTGGGACGCGGCGACCCGCACGGTGCGGGCCACGGCGACCGACGCGACCTCGGGCGTGGCGTCGATCGAGTACCGCCTCGGCACCGATGCCTGGAAGGCCTACACCGGGCCGGTCCAGGTCGGTGCGGACGCCGGCACCGTCCAGGTGCGGGCCACCGACGCCGCCGGCAACGTGTCGGCACCCCAGTCGGTGCAGGCACCGGTGAAGGTCGGGGCCGCACGCATCACGGTGCGGCTCGCCGACTCCTCGGTCCGCTACGGGACCCGGGTGTCGGGCGTGGTCATGGTCGCCTCCGACCGCGGCGCGTCGACCGGCTCGGTCGACCTGCTGGTCGACGGACGGCGGGCCACCCGGGTGACGCTGCGCGGCGGCCGGGCGACCTTCTCGGTCCGCACCGACGGGCTGCGGGTCGGGCGCCACACGCTCACCGCGCGCTACGGGGGCGACCGGGTCACCTCGGCCGGCGAGAAGCGACTGTCGATGAGCGTGGCGAAGGCACGGGCGAAGGTGCAGCTGTCGCTGAGCCCCCGCACCGTGCAGGACGGATCCCGGTTCACCGCCCGCGTGCGGCTGAGCGTCCCCGGGACGTCGGTCCGGCCGACCGGCACCGTCCGGCTCACCGTCGGTGGCCGCACCGTGACGGTGCGGGTCACCGAGCGTGACCGCGGCCGGGTCTCGATCCGGCTGCGCGCCCCGCGCCGTGAGGGCTCCGTCAGCGTGACGGCGTCCTACCGCGGCTCGTCGACGGTCGGGAAGGCGACCGACCGGGAGCGCCTGCGGGTGCGCTGAGCCCGCGCGCGACGGCCCGTGCCCCTCGGGGTGCGGGCCGTCGTGCTGCCCCTCCCGACGGCCGTGGACGCAGAAGGACCGCCGGTCGACGACCGGCGGTCCTGCTCGGTGGAGCCGAGGGGACTCGAACCCCTAACCCCCTGCATGCAAGGCAGGTACGCTACCAATTGCGCCACGGCCCCGTGGCGGTCCGGCTCAGATGGAGTCGGTCCCCTGCGCCCACGCGTCGGTGCTGCTCGCCTTGCGGCGACGGGCCCAGAACACCAGGCCGCCGACGGCCAGGACCGCGAGAATCTTCTTCATGGGGTCCTCCTGGAGGGGTGGGAATGGTGGGCCTAGCTGGACTTGAACCAGCGACCTCTTCCTTATCAGGGAAGCGCTCTAACCAAGCTGAGCTATAGGCCCGTACCGACGAGAAACACTACCTCACGCACCTCACGGCTCCCACAACGGGGGTGGGGTGGTGCTCCCGTCGTGCCTCAGGCGTCCTCGGCCAGCGTGACCGTGATGCCACCGAGCAGCTGCGCGGCGAGGTTGTACAGGTGCGCCGCGATGGCCGCGACGGCGGTGGAGATCAGGACGTTGATCGCCGAGATCACCAGGGTCAGACCGACCAGCCGGCCGAAGCCGAGGTAGTCCTTGATGTCGAACGAGCCGCTGTCGTCGCTCAGGACGGCGGTGACGGTCGAGTTGACCTGGTCCCACACGCCGGCGACCGACAGGACCGACCACAGCACGGTCATGGCCACGACGGCCACGATCATGAGCGCGACCGACAGGGTGAAGACCGTCTTGACGACCGACCACGGGTCCAGCCGCACCAGGCGCAGCCGCGCCTCGCGGCCCTTGCCCGGCGAGGCGGACGTGCTCGGCGCCGTGGCGGCGGCGGACGCCCGGGCCGAACCGGTCGAGCGGTCGCTCGGCTCGTCGCGGACGACCGGGATGACCGCGGTCTCGTCGGCGCGTGCGGGGCCCGAGCGCGGCCGCGACACGGCGGTCACGTCCTGGCGGCCGAGCCCGCGGCTCGCCTTCTGGTCGCTCATGCGTCATCCCCCTGGGGCTCGGTGCTGGTCTCGTCGCCCTCAATGGCGGCCTCGACGGCGCTCTCGGTGTTGCGGGCGATGGTCACGACTCGGTCGTCGCCCTTGAAGGTGACGAACTTGACCCCCATGGTGCCACGCCCGGTCGACTTGACGCCCGACACGAGGCTGCGCGTCACCTGGCCGCGCTCGGTGACCGAGATGACGTCGTCGCTGTCGACCAGCACCAGGCCGCCCACGAGGACGCCACGGCCCTCGCTGATCTGCATGGCCTTGATGCCCAGACCGCCGCGGCCCTGCAGGCGGTACTCGCGCACCGGGGTCTTCTTGGCGAAGCCACCGTCGGTGACGGTGAAGACGTACAGCTCGGGCTTGTCCTCGGCCTCCTCGTCGCCCGCGCGGATGACCGAGAGCGAGAGCAGCTCGTCGCCGTCGCGGAACTTCATGCCGGTGACGCCGGACGTCGCGCGGCCCATCGGGCGCAGCTGCTCGTCGTCGGCGCGGAAGCGGATGGCCTGGGCCTTGCGCGAGATGAGCAGGATGTCGTCGTCGGGTCCGACCACGTCGGCGCCGATCAGCTCGTCGTCCTCGTCGCGGAAGTTGATCGCGATGACGCCGGCCTGGCGCGGGCTGTTGTAGTCGACCAGGCGCGTCTTCTTCACCAGGCCCTTGCGGGTGGCGAGCACCAGGTAGGGCTGCGCGTCGTAGTCGCGGATCGCCAGCACCTGGGCGATCTGCTCGTCGGGCTGGAAGCTCAGCAGCCCGGCGACGTGGCCGCCCTTGGCGTCGCGCCCGGCCTCGGGCAGGTGGTACGCCTTGGCCCGGTAGACCCGGCCGGCGGTGGTGAAGAACAGGATCCAGTGGTGGCTGGTCGTGGGGAACATGTGCTCCACGACGTCGTCGCCGCGCAGCGCCGCGCCACGCACCCCCTTGCCGCCGCGGTTCTGCAGCCGGTACTGGTCGGTGCGGGTGCGCTTGGCGTAGCCGCCCCTGGTGATGGTGACCACGACGTCCTCGTCGGGGATGAGGTCCTCCATCGACAGGTCGCCGGCGTCGGCGGTGATGATCGTGCGGCGGTCGTCGCCCCACTTGTCGGCGATGTCGGCCAGTTCGTCGCTGACGATCTGCCGCTGCCGCTCGGGCCGGGCCAGGATGTCCTTGAAGTCGGCGATCTGGCGCTCGAGCTCGGCCAGCTGGTCGACGATCTTCTGCCGCTCGAGCGCGGCGAGACGGCGCAGCTGCATGTCCAGGATCGCGTTGGCCTGCAGCTCGTCGATCGAGAGCAGGGCGATCAGGCCACCGCGGGCCTCCTCCACGGTGGGGCTGCGGCGGATGAGCGCGATGACGTCGTCGAGCGCGTCGAGCGCCTTGGCCAGGCCGCGCAGGATGTGGGCCTGCTCCTCGGCCTTGCGCAGCCGGAACTCGGTGCGCCGGCGGATGACCTCGATCTGGTGCCGGATCCAGTGCGTGATGAACGCGTCGAGGGTCAGCGTGCGCGGCACGTCGTCGACGATGGCCAGCATGTTGGCGCTGAAGTTCGTCTGCAGCTCGGTGTGCTTGTAGAGGTTGTTCAGCACGACCCGGGCGACGGCGTCACGGCGCAGCTCGATGACGATGCGGCGGCCGGCGCGGTCGCTGGACTCGTCGCGCAGGTCCGAGATGCCCTGCAGGCGTCCGCTGTTGACCAGGTCGGCGATCTTGCGCATGAGCGCGTCCGGGTTGACCTGGTAGGGCAGCTCGGTGACGACGAGCTGGAGCCGGCCCTTGGCGTCCTCCTCGATGTTCACCACCGCGCGCATCGTGACCGAGCCACGACCGGTGCGGTACATGTCCTCGATGCCGCGGTTGCCGACGATGAGGCCGTGGGTCGGGAAGTCCGGGCCCTTGACCCGCTCGATGAGCGCCTCGAGCAGCTCCTCGCGCCCGGCGTCGGGGTGGGCCAGCGCCCACTGCGCGCCGGCCGCGACCTCGCGCAGGTTGTGCGGCGGGATGTTGGTGGCCATGCCGACCGCGATGCCCGCGCTGCCGTTGACCAGCAGGTTCGGGATGCGCGAGGGCAGGACGGTGGGCTCCTGCGAGCGGCCGTCGTAGTTGGGCTTGAAGTCGACCGTCTCCTGGTCGATGTCGCGCACCATCTCCATGGCGATCGGCGCGAGCTTGCACTCGGTGTACCGCATGGCGGCGGCCGGGTCGTCGCCCGGCGAGCCGAAGTTGCCCTGGCCCAGGATCATCGGCGCGCGCATCACCCACGGCTGGGCCAGGCGCACGAGGGTGTCGTAGATCGCCGTGTCGCCGTGCGGGTGGTACTGACCCATGACGTCACCGACGATGCGGCTGCACTTGGAGAAGCCGCGGTCGGGGCGGTAGCCGCCGTCGTACATCGCGTAGAGCACGCGCCGGTGGACGGGCTTGAGCCCGTCGCGGACGTCGGGCAGCGCGCGGGACACGATCACGCTCATCGCGTAGTCGATGTACGAGCGCCGCATCTCGTCGGTCAGGCCGACGGGCTCGATCCGGTCGCCGCTGGTGGGGGTCTCGGTCACGGTTCAGGTGCTCCTGTGGAGTGCGGTGGAAGGTCGACGGGACGCGGCGGCGTCAGATGTCGAGGAAGCGGACGTCCTTGGCGTTCTTCTGGATGAAGTCGCGGCGCTGCTCGACGTCCTCGCCCATGAGGACCTGGAAGATCGTGTCGGCCTGGATGGCGTCCTCGAGGGTGACCTGGCGCAGCACCCGGGCGTCCGGGTCCATCGTGGTCTCCCACAGCTCGGAGGCGTTCATCTCGCCCAGACCCTTGAACCGCTGGACGGGCGCTTCCTTGGGCAGGCGGCGTCCGGCCTCCTCCCCGGCGGCGAGCAGCGCGTCGCGCTCGGTGTCGGAGTAGGCCAGCTCGTGGGCGTGGTTCGACCACTTGATCTTGTACAGCGGCGGCTGCGCCAGGTAGACCTTGCCGGCCTCGATGAGGTCGTAGAAGTAGCGGAACAGCAGCGTGAGCAGCAGCGTGGTGATGTGCTGGCCGTCGACGTCGGCGTCGGCCATGAGCACGATCTTGTGGTACCGCAGCTTGGCGATGTCGAAGTCCTCCTGGACCCCGGTGCCCAACGCGCTGATGATCGCCTGGACCTCGGCGTTCTGCAGGATGCGGTCGATCCGCGCCTTCTCGACGTTCAGGATCTTGCCGCGCAGCGGGAGGATCGCCTGGGTGCGCGGGTCGCGGCCGTTCTTGGCCGAGCCACCGGCCGAGTTGCCCTCGACGATGAAGATCTCGCACTCCTCGGGGCTGCGCGAGGAGCAGTCGGCAAGCTTGCCGGGCAGGCCGCCGCCACCGAGGAAGCCCTTGCGGTTGCGGGCCAGCTCCTTGGCCTTGCGCGCGGCGAGCCGGGCGCTGGCGGCGTCCATCGCCTTGCGGACGATGATCTTGCCCTCGTTCGGGTTCTGCTCGAACCACGCGGCCAGCTCGTCGTTGACCGCCTTCTGCACGAAGCTGCGCGCCTCGCTGTTGCCCAGCTTGGTCTTGGTCTGGCCCTCGAACTGCGGCTCGGCCAGCTTGACCGAGATGATCGCGGTGAGGCCCTCGCGGATGTCGTCGCCGGACAGCTCGTCCTTGCCCTTGAGCAGGTTGTTGGCGTCGGCGAACTTCTTGACCGTGTTGGTCAGCGCGGTGCGGAAGCCCTCCTCGTGGGTGCCGCCCTCGTGCGTGTTGATGGTGTTGGCGAAGGTGTGGACGCTCTCGGTGTACGTGGCGTTCCACTGCATCGCGAGCTCCAGCGACATGCCGTTGGCCTCGTCCTCGCGCTCGAGGCTGATGACGTCGCGCTGGATCGGCTCGCGGTTGCCGGAGTTGATGAAGTTGACGTAGTCGACCAGGCCCTTGTCGAAGCGGAAGCTGACCTCGCGCTCGGCGTCCTCGTCGTCCTCGTCCGGGCGCTCGCGCTCGTCGCGCAGCGTGATCTTCAGGCCCTTGTTCAGGAAGGCCATCTCGCGGAAGCGCGTCTTGAGCGTGTCGTAGGAGTACTCGGTGGTCTCGAAGATGTCGGCGCTGGCGTAGAACGTGTTGGTCGTGCCGGTCTCGTCGGTCGCCTCGTGACGCTCGAGCTCGCCGTCGGGCACGCCGTACGTGAACGACTGCGTCCAGCGGTAGCCGTCGCGCTTGACGTCGATGTACAGCTTCGTGCTCAGCGCGTTGACCACCGAGACGCCGACGCCGTGCAGACCGCCCGACACCTTGTAGCCGCCGCCGCCGAACTTGCCGCCGGCGTGCAGCGAGGTGAGCACCAGGGTGACGGCCGGGATCTTCTCGGTGGGGTGGATGTCGACCGGGATGCCGCGGCCGTCGTCGACGACGCGGATGCCGCCGTCGGCCTGCATCACGACCACGATCTCGCTGGCGTACCCGGCCAGCGCCTCGTCGACGGAGTTGTCGACGACCTCGTAGACCAGGTGGTGGAGACCACGCTCACCGGTGGAGCCGATGTACATGCCGGGGCGCTTGCGCACGGCCTCCAGACCCTCCAGGACCTGGATGTTGCTGGCGTCGTACGTCTGGCCCTGAGAATCCGGAGTCTGCGTCACCAGTCCAGTGTACCGGCCTCCTACGCCCTCTCAGCGTCACATGTGCTCCGCGACACGCGGTGGACGTCTGTCCACACCCGGCTGAGACGGACGAGACGGCCCCTCCAAGCGGCTGGCGGACCGCCGACCAACCTCCGGTACCGCTGGAGCACCCTCCGGCGGCCCACGCCCCGGTCGGCGGCGTGCGGCTGGGTGGGGCCCGGCAGAGTAGGTGCCGTGCACACGACCCATCGCCCGCTGGCCGCCGTGCTGACGCTCGTCGGTGCGGTCCTCGCCGGCCTGCAGCTCGTGCGCCACGCGCTGCTCGACAGCGACGGACAGCAGCTCGACCAGGACGCGATGGAGGCCGTGTGGGCGGGCACCGACACCCGCGACACGCTGCTCAGCGTGCTGGGCTACGTGTCGATCGGCTCGGCCGCCGCGGTGCTGGCGGTCTGCGTGGTCACGGCGATGGCCCGGCGCAACGCGGGCCTGGCCGTCGCGGCGGTCGTGGTCGTGGCCGGGGCGAACCTGACCACCCAGGTGCTCAAGCACAGCGTCCTGGAGCGGCCCGACCTCGGCCTGGGTGACCACAACAGCATGCCCAGCGGCCACGCGACGGTCGTGCTGAGCGTGCTCGTCGCCGCCCTGCTGGTGGTCCCGCGCACCGGCCGCCCCGTGCTCGGCGCGGCCGGCGGCTTCCTGGCCACGTTCGTCGGGACGTCCATGGTGGTCGCGGGATGGCACCGCCCGGCGGACCTGCTGGTCGCCGCCTGCGTGTGCCTGGCCTGGCTGGGCGCGGTGTGCCTCGTGCTGCGCACCCGTTGGCGTCCGGCGCTGCTGACCTTCCTCACCGCGCTGCTGGGCTCGGCGGCCGCCTGCGTCGTGGTCGTGCTGATCGGCGTGCGGCCCACCGACGGCTGGGCCGGCGCGGCGGAGGCGGCGACGGTGCTCGGCGGCACAGGGGTCGCGTTCTCGCTCGCCCTCACCGTGGCGGCGGGCTTCCGCCCGGTGCGTCCTCAGCCGTAGGTGTCGCGCGGGCCGCGCCCGCCGCGCACCGACCGACGACCGGTCTTCCAGCTCGGGCCCTGCGGGCCCCGGACGTCGAGGAAGATGACCGATCCCTGGCCGATCTCCTCGTTGAGCCGGGCCAGGATCCGCGGCGCGAGCAGCTTGATCTGCGTCGCCCACGCGGTCGAGTCGGCCTGCACGGTCAGCCGACCGTCCTCGATCTCGACGGCGTGGCAGTGCTGGGCGACCTCGTCGCCCACGATCCGCGCCCAGTCGCCGATCGCCCGGTGGGTCGCCAGGTCGTCGGTCCAGCCCTGCGCGGACACCAGCGCGTCCAGGTGCTGGGCCAGCGGCGACGCGTCGTCGCGCTGCGGCCGGTACGGCTTGGCCGCGCGTCCACCGCTCCGGCGTCGGCGCCGGGGCTGGCTCGGCGTGGTGCGGTAGGCGTCGGCGATCTCGCGGGCCAGCGAGAGGCCGTCGTCCGGCTCCGGAGCTGCTGCGGCGGCGTCGGCCGGACGCTCGGGGGTGCCGTCGGGTCCCTCAGTCACGCTTCACCACCCCCTGTTCCACGTGGAACACCTGTCCGGACAACCCGCTCGGGACGTCCTCCAGCACCGCCGCCGTGACGAGCACCTGCTCGGCGTCGCCGACGAGGGCGGCCAGCTGGTCGCGGCGGCCGCGGTCGAGCTCGGCGAACACGTCGTCGAGCACGAGCACCGGGTCGTCGCCGTCCTCGCGCAGCAGCGCGAAGGACGCGAGCCGCAGCGCGAGCGCGAACGACCACGACTCGCCGTGGCTGGCGTAGCCCTTCGCCGGCAGGTCGCCCAGCGTCAGCACCACCTCGTCGCGGTGGGGGCCGACCAGGCTGACCCCGCGCTCGAGCTCGTCGGGACGGCGCCGCTCGATCTGCGCGAGCATCGCCTCGCGCAGCGCCGCCGGGTCACGCGCCTCGCCGAGGTCGAACGACGGCCGGTAGATGGCCGTGGCGGTGCGCCGGTCCTCGGCCGCGAGCGCCGCGACGTTGACGTACGCCTCAGCCAGGTGCGGGGCCAGCGCGTCGAGCAGCCGGATGCGTGCCGCCATGAGCTCGCCCCCGGCGCTGGCCAGGTTCTCGTCCCAGATGTCCAGCGTGCTCAGCTCGGCCCGGCGGTTGCGGCCGGCCGCCTTCAGCAGGGTGTTGCGCTGGCGCAGGATGCGGTCGTACTCGGCCCGGGTGCCGGCGAGCCGCGGCGTCTGCAGCACCATGAGCGCGTCCAGGAAGGCGCGTCGGTCCGACGGGTCGCCCTTCACCAGCGCCAGGTCCTCGGGCGAGAAGATCACCGTGCGCAGGATGCCGGCGAGGTCGCGCACCCGCGGCAGCGGCGAGCGGTTGACCCGCGCGCGGTTGGACTTGCCCGGGAGCAGCTCGACCTCGAGCAGCGCGGAGCGCTCGGCGCGCTGCACCTCGACGCGGACGACGGCGCTGTCGGCGCCGGCCCGCACCAGGGGAGCGTCCGAGGACACCCGGTGCGAGGCCAGCGTCGCGACGTAGTCGATGGACTCGACCAGGTTGGTCTTGCCCTGCCCGTTGGCGCCGACGAAGACCGAGACTCCCCGATCGAGCTCGATCTCGATCGAGTCGTAGGAGCGGAAGTCGTGCAGGGCCAGACGGGTGACGTGCATGTCAGACGGGGTCGGAGGCGTCCGCCGAGGCGGGGTCCAGGCCCTCCTCCTGCGCGGCGCGCACCGCGTGACCGCCGAACTGCTGACGCATGGCGGCGACCGCCTTCATGGCGGGGGACTCATCCTGGCGCGAGACGAAGCGCGCGAACAGGGAGGCGGCGATGGTCGGGGTGGCGACGGCGTTCTCGATGGCCGCCTCGACCGTCCAGCGTCCCTCGCCGGAGTCCTCGGCGTAGCCGCGGATCTTCGACAGGCCCGGGTCCTCCTCGAGCGCCTTGACCAGCAGGTCGAGCAGCCACGAGCGCACGACGGTGCCCTCGCGCCAGGAGTCCATGACCTCGGTGACGTTGTCGACCAGGTCGACCTTCTCCAGCAGCTCCCAGCCCTCGGCGTAGGCCTGCATCATCGCGTACTCGATGCCGTTGTGGACCATCTTGGAGAAGTGGCCGGCGCCCACGCGGCCGGCGTGGACGAAGCCGGAGTCACCCTCGGGCTTGAGCGCGTCGAAGGCGAACTGCGCCTTGGCGATGTCATCGGCCGAGCCGCCGGCCATCAGCGCGTAGCCGTTGTCCAGGCCCCAGACGCCGCCGCTGACGCCGCAGTCGACGAAGCCGACGCCGCGCTCGGCGAGCGCCTGGGCGTTGATCTCGTCGTCGGTCCAGCGCGAGTTGCCGCCGTCGATGACGACGTCGCCCTCGCGCAGCAGGGCGCCGACCGCACGCACTGTCTCGCGGGTGGGGTCGCCGGCGGGGACCATGACCCACACGACGCGCGGGGCGTCGGCGGGCAGCGCCTCGACGAGCGCCTCGAGCGAGTCGACGTCGCGGACGTCGGGGTTGTGGTCGAACCCGACGACGGTGATGCCGGCGTTGCGCATGCGGGTGCGCATGTTGCCGCCCATCTTGCCGAGACCGATGAGGCCGATGTGCACGCGGACCAGAGCTCCTCGCGAGGGTGGGGTGGTGGGACCGGTCAGCTCTGCAGCCGGACCGGCATGATCAGGTAGCGGAACGCGAAGTCGGGGACGGCCCCGACCTCGGGGACGCCGGCCAGGGCGGCCGGCTTCGTGTGCTGGGTGAAGGCCAGGTGGACGACCGGCTCCTGCATGACCGACAGGCCCTCGAGCAGGTAGCTGGGGTTGAAGCCGATCGAGATGTCCGGGCCCTCGATGGTCGCCTCGATGGACTCCGAGGCCTGGGCCTCGTCGCCGCTGCCGGCCTCGAGCAGCAGGCTGCCGTCGGAGAACGTCAGCCGGACCGGGGTGTTGCGCTCGGCGACCAGCGACACGCGACGCACCGCCTCGACCAGCGACTGGGTCGCGACGTAGGCAACCGTCTCGCCCTGGGTGGCGAACAGCTGACGGACGCGCGGGAAGTCGCCCTCGAGCAGGCGGGTCGTGGTGCGGCGGGTGCCGGTGCCGACCGTGCCCTCGAAGCCGATGAGGCCGTCACCGGCGTCACCGGTGGCGATCGCGATGGTCACGTCGCTGCCCGAGACGAGCGACTTGGCCGTGTCGGTGAGCACCCGGGCGGGGACGAGCGCGTGGGCCGAGACCTCGGTCTGCTCGGGGGCCCAGGCCACGTCGCGCAGGCTGGCGCGGAAGCGGTCGGTCGCCATGAGCGAGATCGTCGAGCCCTCCATCTCCAGGCGGATGCCGGTGAGCAGCGGCAGCATCTCGTCGCGGCCCGCGGCGGCGCCGGCCTGGGCCACGGCCTGGGCGAACTCGTCGGACTTCACGGTGCCCGAGGAGCTGGGCATCGTCGGCAGCTGCGGGTACTCCTCGACCGGGAGCGTCTGCAGGCTGAAGCGCGAGGCGCCGCAGGTCAGCGCGACCTTGGTGCCGTCCAGCGTGAGCTCGACCGGCTTGTTCGGCAGCGACTTCACGATCTCGGCGAGCAGCCGGCCGGAGACCAGCACACGACCGTCGTCGATGACCTCGGCCGGGAGCGTGGCGCGGGTGGACGTCTCGTAGTCGAAGCCCGAGAGCGTGAGCCCGTCCGGACCGGTCTCGACCAGCAGGCCGGCGAGGACCGGGACGCTCGGACGGTGGGGCAGGCTGCGGGCCGTCCATGCCACGGCGTCGGCGAGCGCGTCGCGTTCGATCCGGAATCTCACCTGGTGTCGCCTCTCGGAAGGTCGTGCTCGGGGGAACGACATGAATCCTGCCACGGCTCCAGGGGTCTCCGGTACCGGACCTGTCGGCCCCGACGTCCACAGGAACACGGCTCGTCCTGCTTCGGCCCTTCACGCGGTATGTAGTTCTGTCGTAGTCGTAGTAGCCGGTGTGGATGTCGTGGAAAACCCCTGTTTGGCCAGGTGGGAGTAGGCGTCGCCCCGTGGACAGCGTTGCGGGCGGTGTCGTGGACGACGCCCCGTCGGGTGTGGACGTGTCGTTCGTCCCCACACGCGACCCACCGTCGTCCCCCGTCACGTCCACAGCCGTCCGGCGATGTGCACAGGTCTGTCCCCAGCTGTGTAAACACAAAAAAAGTGCCTCCCGGGTCGTTCCGGGAGGCACTTTCGGCTCGATCGGGCCGGTTCAGGCCTGCTTCGCCTGCTGCTTGATGCGGTTCGTGAGCTCGGTGACCTGGTTGTAGACGGCGTGCTTCTCGGCCATGAGCTTGCGGATCTTGCGCTCGGCGTGCATGACCGTGGTGTGGTCGCGGCCGCCGAACTCCTGGCCGATCTTGGGCAGCGACATGTCGGTGAGCTCGCGGCACAGGTACATGGCGATCTGGCGCGCCTGCACCAGGTTGCGGCTGCGGTTGGTGCCGCACAGCTCGTCGATGGAGAAGTTCGAGTAGGCGGCGGTCTGGGCCATGATCAGGCCCGCCGTGACGTCCGGTTCACCCCCCTCGGGGATGAGGTCCTTGAGCACGATCTGGGCCAGCTGCAGGTCGACCGTCTGGTTGTTCAGGTTGGCGAACGCCGTGGCCCGGATGAGTGCGCCCTCCAGCTCGCGGATGTTCGTCTGCACCTTGCTGGCGATGAACTCCAGCACGTCGGCTGGCGCGGTCAGCTTCTCGATCGCCGCCTTCTTGCGCAGGATCGCGATGCGCGTCTCCAGGTCCGGCGGCTGGACGTCGGTGGTGAGGCCCCACTGGAAGCGCGTGCGCAGCCGGTCCTCGAGGTTCTCCAGGTACCGCGGGTGGCGGTCGGAGGTCATGACGATCTGCTTGTTCTCGTTGTGGAGCACGTTGAAGGTGTGGAAGAACTCCTCCTGCGTCTCCTTCTTGTTCTCCAGGAACTGCATGTCGTCGACCAGCAGGACGTCGGTCTCGCGGTACTTGCGCTTGAACGCGGCCTGCCGGTTGTCGCCGATGGAGTTGATGAAGTCGTTGGTGAACTCCTCGCAGTTCACGTAGCGCACACGCGTGCCGGGATAGAGGTGGAGCACGTAGTGGCCGATGGCGTGCAGCAGGTGGGTCTTGCCCAGCCCGGAGTCGCCGTAGATCATCAGCGGGTTGTACGCCTTGCCCGGTGCCTCGGCGACCGCGACGGCCGCGGCGTGCGCGAACCGGTTGGACGAGCCGATGACGAAGCGGTCGAAGATGTAGCGCTGGTTGAGCCGGGCCTCGGCGGCCGAGCCGCTGCGCGGCGGGGCGGCGGTCTGCCGGCCGGCCCAGCTGGGGACGAACTCCTCGTCCTCGTCGTCCTCGTCGTCGTCCTCCACCTCGGCCACCGGCTCGGGCTTCCTGACGTCAAATCTATTTGTCGACAAGTCAGTATGACTACCCGGCTGTTCGGCGATCGACGGATCGACGGTGACCCCCAGGCGGATCGGCTGGCCGTAGGCGGCGCTCAGCGACTCCTCGAGCGCGGCCCGGACGCGCGTCTCGAGCTGGGTGCGGGTGAGGTCGTCGGGCACGGCGACGATGAGCGTGTTGCCGTGCAGGGTGACCGGGCGGGCCGAGTAGACCCACACCTTCATCCCCGGGGACAGCGTCTCGACGGTGCGCGACCACGCCTCGACGGCGTCGTTCTCGTCAGTGGTCCCCGGATCGCTCATGTCTCCCCTTGCTCGCATCCACATGATTTTCCACAAGGTGTGCATGTCCGGGGCCTCCGGGCCCTCGATGCTGTGGAAAAGCCCCCGCGACCCGGCGACGCTAGCAGCGTCGAGCGCTCGGTCACAAGTGGTTCGCTGGTTGAGGGGTCCACGGTACGGCGTGTCGTCTGGACGCCCGACGCCGGATCGTCTATTGCGCGCGAGTTTGACCGGACGGGAGGGCACCCGTACCGTTGGATAGTCGTTGTCACGACCACTGCCGCCTGCCCGCAGGACGTCTTGTCCGCGGGCGAGCGGTGGCGATCGAGCATCACGCCGCCCGTCGACGAAGAACAGGATCTCCCCGTGAGCAAGCGCACCTACCAGCCGAACAACCGCCGTCGCGCCAAGAAGCACGGCTTCCGCCTCCGCATGCGCACGCGTGCCGGTCGCGCCATCCTCGCCTCGCGCCGCCGCAAGGGCCGCGCCGAGCTGTCTGCCTGAGCCTTGCTCCCGCGTGCGCACCGCATGCGGGCGAGTGCGAGCTTCCGGTCCGTCGTGCGCTCCGGCGTGCGTGCGGGCCGTTCGCATCTCGTGGTGCATGCGTCCACGGCTCCGGGCCCGGTCGAGGTCGGCTTCGTCGTGAGCCGCCGCGTGGGCCCGGCCGTGGTGCGCAACCGCGTCAAGCGCCGGCTGCGCGAGCTGGTGCGCGAGCGCCTCGACGCGCTGCCGGCCGACGCCCACCTGGTGGTGCGCGCGCATCCCTCGGCCGCCCAGGCCAGCTCGGTCGAACTGGGAGCGGACCTGGACTCCGCCCTCGCGACCGTCGCGCGACGTCTGGTGACGTCGTGAAGCACCTCCTGGTCGCGCTGCTCAAGGGGTATCGGCTGGTCATCAGCCCGATGTACGGCGACGTCTGCCGCTACTACCCCACCTGCTCGGCCTACGCCCTCGAGGCGGTGCAGACCCACGGCTCCGTGCGCGGCAGCTGGTACGCGGTCCGTCGCCTCGCTCGATGCCATCCTTGGAGCGCCGGCGGTCTCGACCCGGTGCCCGTCCGTCACGGAGGAACTGAATGCTCGACTTCCTAGGGTCGATCGGCTCGGCCATCATGACGCCGCTGTACTACGCGGTGTCCGGCGTGCTGCTCGCCTGGCACTGGCTCTTCGCCCAGCTGCTCGACCCCGACTCCGGCTGGACGTGGGCGCTGTCGATCGTCGGCCTGACGGTCACGATCCGTGCGCTGCTGATCCCGCTGTTCGTCAAGCAGATCAAGAGCAGCCGCAACATGCAGCTCCTGCAGCCCAAGATCAAGGAGCTGCAGAAGAAGTACGGCCACGACCGTGAGCGTCTGGCCCAGGAGCAGATGAAGCTGTTCCAGGAGACCGGCACGAACCCGCTGGCGTCCTGCCTGCCGATCCTCGTGCAGATGCCGATCTTCTTCGCGCTGTTCCGCGTGCTCGACCAGGCGGCCAAGAACGGCGCCGAGGGCGCGCGCGGCTTCCTGTCCGGCGAGCAGGCCGAGAGCCTGTCGAACGCCATCCTGCTCGGCGGCAAGATCGCCGACACGTTCGTCAACACGAACCTGTGGGAGACCCGCATCCTGGCGGTCGTGCTCGTGGTCGCGATGTGCGCCACGCAGTTCACCACCCAGCGCCAGCTGATGGCCAAGAACATGCCGGCCGAGGCACTGAACGGCCCGTACGCCCAGCAGCAGAAGCTTCTGCTCTACGTGCTGCCGTTCGTCTTCGCCATCTCCGGCGTCGCCTTCCCGATCGGCGTCCTCATCTACTGGACCACCACGAACCTGTGGACCATGGGCCAGCAGTTCTACGTGATCCGCCGCAACCCGGCGCCCGGCACCCCCGCCTTCGCGGCCAAGCAGGAGCGCGACAAGGCCAAGGGCAAGGTCGTCAAGGGCGAGGTCGTGCCGGCCGAGGAGACGGAGACCGAGGAGCAGAAGGCGGTCCGCCAGCGCCAGCAGCCGAAGAAGCAGCCGCGGAGCCAGCGCAAGAAGGGCCAGAACCCGCCCAACGGCGGAGGGAAGGGGAACCGATGAGCCAGGACAAGCTGATCCAGGAGGGTGACGTCGCCGCCGACTTCCTCGAGGGCCTGCTCGACATCGCCGACCTGGACGGCGACATCGACATGGACGTCGACGGTGACCGGGCGTCGGTGTCCATCGCCGGTGGTGACCTGCGGTCCCTCGTGGGTCCCGACGGCGAGGTGCTTGACGCCCTGCAGGAGCTGTGCCGCCTGGCCGTGTACCGCGAGACCGGTGAGCGCAGCCGGCTGATGCTGGACATCGACGGCCACCGCGCCGCCCGCCGGGCGGAGCTGGTGAAGCTCGCCGAGGAGGCCGTCACGCAGGTGAAGGAGTCCGGCGCGCGCGTCGCCCTGGCCCCGATGTCGCCGTTCGAGCGCAAGGTCGTCCACGACGTCGTCGCCGAGGCCGGTCTCGCCAGCGAGTCCGAGGGTCTCGAGACGTCCCGCCACGTGGTCGTCCTGCCCGCCTCGTGACGGTTTCACGTGAAACGACTCCCCCGCCGGCCGCGCACGAGCTGTTCGGCGACCGGCTGGCGCCCATGGGCGCCTACGCCGACCGACTGGCGACGGACGGGGTCGAGCGCGGTCTGATCGGGCCGCGCGAGGTGCCGCGCCTGTGGGAGCGCCACCTGGTGAACTGCGGCGTGGTGCTGCCCCGCGTGCCCGAGGGCTGCACGGTCGCCGACGTGGGCACGGGCGCGGGACTGCCGGGACTGGTCTGGGCGATCGCCCGTCCCGACCTGCAGGTCACGCTCATCGAGACGCTGCAGCGCCGGACGATCTTCCTGCAGGAGGTCGTCGACCAGCTCGAGCTCGCCAACGTCCGGGTGCTGCGCTCACGCGCGGAGGACGTCCGCGAGCAGTACGACGTCGTGACCGCGCGGGCGGTGGCCCCGCTGGCGCGGCTCGCCCGGTGGTGCCTGCCCCTCGTGGCACCCGGCGGCGTGCTGCTCGCGCTCAAGGGCCGGTCCGCCCAGGACGAGGTGGATCGTGACGGCGCCGTGCTCAGGAAGCTCGGGGCCCGGTCTATCGTGGTCACGACGTACGGCCCGCAGGACGACCCGACGACCGTGGTGGAGGTGGCGCGATGAGCGAGCCGACCGGATGGCCCTGGACGACCCCGCCGTCGCCCCAGCCCGTGGGCTGGCAGCCGACTGTTCCACGTGAAACGCAGGAGCCGCCTCGATGAACAACCCGCTCGGCGCCCCGTCGGCCGGCGCCCTGGCCGGCCCGGGTGCCGGCCTCGGCCTGGACGACGCCACTCCCCTCGCCCGTGAGGCCGCGGACCACGTGCAGCTGGCCGCCCGGGTCGAGCGCACGCAGCGCTTCGACCGTCCGGCGGACACCCGGATCTTCGTGGTCGCCAACCAGAAGGGTGGCGTCGGCAAGACGACGACCACCGTGAACGTGGCCGCCGCGCTGGCCATGCGGGGACTCAACGTGCTGGTGGTCGACCTCGATCCGCAGGGGAACGCGTCCACCGCGCTGGACATCCCGCACGCGGAGGGCACGCCGGGCGTGTACGAGGCGGTCGTCGAGGGCGACGACGTCGTCGACCTCGTGCAGACGTGCCCCGAGCACCCGACCCTCGACGTGCTGCCGGCCTCCATCGACCTGGCCGGCGCGGAGATCGAGCTCGTCTCGCTCGTGGCTCGTGAGTCGCGCCTCGACAAGGCGCTGCAGAGCTATCTCGACGTGCGTGAGCGCGCGGGACGCCGGGTCGACTACGTGCTGATCGACTGCCCGCCCTCGCTGGGTCTGCTCACGGTCAACGCCATGGTCGCGGGGCGCGAGGTGCTCATCCCGATCCAGTGCGAGTACTACGCGCTGGAGGGCCTGGGTCAGCTGCTGCGCAACATCGACCTCGTGCGCGCGCACCTCAACCCGCGCCTGGAGGTCACCACCATCCTGCTGACCATGTACGACGCCCGCACGAACCTGTCGGCGGGCGTCGCGCAGGAGGTGCGTGAGCACTTCCAGGACAAGGTCCTGCGCACGGCCATCCCCCGGTCGGTGCGCATCTCGGAGGCTCCGAGCTACCAGCAGACCGTCCTCACCTACGACCCCACGTCCTCGGGCGCGCTGTCGTACCTGGAGGCTGCACGCGAGATCACCGTCATGGCGAAACGGCTGGAGGACTGATGGCACGACGTGGACTGGGCCGTGGGCTCGAGGCGCTGATCCCGGCGACGCCGGCGGAGGCGAAGGAGGCCGGGCTGCAGGAGATCGAGGGGGCGCGCTTCGCCGAGATCCCGCTCGGCCAGATCGTCCCGAACCCGCGCCAGCCGCGCCAGGTGTTCGACGAGGAGCACATGGCCGAGCTGGTGCACTCGATCCAGGAGATCGGGCTGCTCCAGCCGGTGGTCGTCCGGCAGACCGGTCCGGAGGCCTATGAGCTGATCATGGGCGAGCGCCGCTGGCGCGCGCACCAGCAGGCCGGCCTGGACACCATCGCGGCCGTCGTCCGTGAGACCCAGGACGAGGACCTGCTCCGTGACGCCCTCCTGGAGAACCTGCACCGCAGCCAGCTCAACCCGCTCGAGGAGGCAGCCGCGTACGAGGCGCTGCTGGACGACTTCGGCTGCACCCAGGAGGAGCTGGCCAAGCGGATCGGCCGGTCGCGCCCGCAGATCAGCAACACGCTCCGGCTGCTGCGCCTCTCCCCGGCCGTCCAGCGACGGGTCGCCGCGGGCGTCCTGAGCGCCGGCCACGCCCGCGCGCTCGTCTCGATCGACGACGCCGAGGTGCAGGACCGCCTGGCCCAGCGCGTGGTCGCCGAGGGCCTGTCGGTGCGAGCCCTCGAGGAGATCGTCACCCTCGGCCCGGACGGCCGGGCGGAGCGCCGCACCAGCCGTCCGCGACCGACCGCGCCCAAGCTGGCCGACGTCTCGGCCCGCCTCTCGGACCGGTTCGAGACCCGGGTCAAGGTCGATCTCGGCCGCTCCAAGGGCAAGATCACCGTCGAGTTCGCCACCCTCGAGGACCTCGAGCGCATCGTCGCGCTGATGGACCCGAAGACGTCCTAGAAAAGCAATAAGCCGACAAGTTGCCTTGTCGACTTATTGCTTTGACGCTCTAAACGCTCAGGCGGTGTACTCCTCCAGCTCGGCCAGGATGGCCGACTTGGGTCGCACACCGACGATCGACTTCACGACCTCGCCCTGGTAGTACAGGTTGATCGTGGGCAGGCCGGTCACGCGGTACTGCGCCGGGGTGACGGGGTTGGCGTCGGCGTCCATCTTGACGATGGTCAGCTTCTCGCCCTTCTCCGCGGCGATCTCCTCGAGGATCGGGGCGACCTGGCGGCACGGGCCGCACCAGCTGGCCCAGAAGTCGACGAGGACGGGACCGTCGGCCTCGAGCACCTTGCTCTGGAAGTCGGCGTCGGTGACAGCTTCGATGTTGGCCACGAGGGCTCCTTCGGGTGAGTGGTGGGTCAGAGCAGGGACTCGGCCGGCGCGGGGGCGCCGGCGAGGGACAGGTCGGCGAGGTAGCGCTCGGCGTCCAGCGCGGCCGAGCAGCCCGTGCCGGCCGCGGTGATCGCCTGGCGGTAGGTGTGGTCGACCAGGTCGCCGGCGGCGAACACGCCGGGCAGGTTCGTGGCGGTGGAGCCGGGCTGCACGAGGACGTAGCCCTCGTCGTCCAGCTCGACCTGGCCCTTCACCAGCTCCGAGCGCGGGTCGTGGCCGATGGCGATGAACAGCGCGGAGGCCGGGACGCGACGGGTCTCGCCGGTCACGGTGTCGCGCAGGGTGACCGCCTCGAGCAGGCCGTCGCCGTGGATCTCGGCGACCTCGGAGTTCCAGGCCATCTCCAGCTTGGGGTTGGAGAAGGCGCGCTCCTGCATGATCTTGGACGCGCGGAGCTCCTCGCGACGGTGCACCAGGGTTACCTTGGAGCCGAAGCGGGTCAGGAAGGTGGCCTCCTCGACGGCGGAGTCGCCGCCGCCGACGACGAGGATCTCCTTGTCGCGGAAGAAGAAGCCGTCGCACGTGGCGCACCAGCTCACGCCGTGGCCGGACAGGCGGTCCTCGCCCTCGATGCCGAGCCGGCGGTAGCCCGAGCCCATCGCCAGGACGACGGTGTGCGCCTGGAAGGTGCGGCCGTCGGCGAGGGAGACGGACTTGACCGGACCGCTGAGGTCGACGGCCGTCACGTCGTCGGCGATCAGCTCGGCGCCGAACCGCTCGGCCTGGGCGCGCATGTTGTCCATGAGCTCGGGGCCCATGATGCCGGTCGGGAAGCCCGGGAAGTTCTCGACGTCCGTGGTGTTCATGAGCGCACCACCGGCGGTGACCGAGCCCTCGAACACGAGCGGGTTCAGGTTGGCCCGGGCGGCGTACACCGCAGCGGTGTAACCCGAGGGGCCCGACCCGATGATGATCAGGTTGCGAACGTCGGACATGGACGACCTTTCGGTGGACGACCCACGACGGGGTGGTGTGCTGGCGTCAACGCAGTCTAGGTGGTGGGTATTCCGGCCCGGGACGTCACGGCCGTCCGCGGACGACGACCTCCTGGACCTGGCCCTGGAACACCCCGGGACGTACCTCGGGGAGCCGGCGGAGCCAGACCACGACGTACCGGCTCAGCACCTGGTCCTCGAGCTCCATCTTGACCGTGCCGGTGACGTTGCGCCGGCTGGCGACCAGGCGCATGCCGACGGGGGACCGGGGCGCGCTCTTGCGGGTGGACGACGTGTAGACCGACAGGCTCGTGGGACCGTCGCCGACCCGGACCTCGACCGACGTCAGCTCGCGCTGGGTCCCGAGGTCCAGGACGAGCCCCACGCCGTCCTTGAGGCCGGCGAAGTCGGCGGACCCGAAGTACTGGGAGGTGCGCCACGCCGTCGCGTCGGAGTCGTCGGCGGCGAGTCCGGCGTCGGCGGAGTTCTCGCCGCCGTCGCGACCCTCCGGATCGATGGCCGTGACGCGGGTGACCGGCAGGCGGGTGATCTCGGAGGCGGAGGGCGGCTCGTAGCCGCCGTCGTCGCCCTCGACCTGCGCGGCGAACCAGCCCAGGGTGCCCGACAGCAGCAGGGCCCCGACCAGGCCGAGCAGCACCAGCGCCCGGTCGCCGTGCGTCATGAGGCGGGCCCGCGCCCGGGCGCGCTGCCACGAGGTGGGGGGCTTGGGTGCGTACGCCTTGGGCCGGCGCCGGGGCGGCTCCAGGCCGGGTGGCGGGCCGGCCGGCACGACGACGGGATCGATGCGCAGCAGGTCCGAGCCGTCCAGGTGCGACATGCTCGGCTGCTCGTCCGGGACGACGTCCTCGCCGACCTCGCGCAGCTCGTGGGCGACGTCGCGGGCGGTGCGCAGCGGACGGGCGCCGTGCCGCGGTGGCGTGCCCAGGATGCGGTCGCACACCTCGTCGACGTCGCGGGAGACGCCGGCCACGACCTGGCGCGGGTGCAGCACGTGCCCGTGGACGGTCGGCGCGGCCCGCAGGCCGTCGGTCGGGCCGCCGGGCCACCGGGCCGCCAGGCACGCGTACAGCAGCCGGCCCAGGTCGCGGACGTCCTCACGCTCGGGGTCGCGGCCGTCCTCGCGGACGTCGGGGCCGGGAGCGAGCGCGTAGGCGACGCCCAGGCCGACGATGCGCACGGCGCCGGACTGCTTCACCAGCACCTGGTGCGGCGACAGCCGGCGGTGGTGGAGTCCCTGCTCGTGGGCGCTGGCCAGCGCGAGGGCGACCTCGGCGACGACGAGCGCGGCCCGCCGGTTCGGCAGCGTGCCGTGGCGCAGCAGCTGGTCCAGCGGGAAGGCGCGGGCCCACTCGCGGACGACCACGGCGAACCCGCCGTCGTCGTCGAGCACGTCCAGGACTCGCAGGAACCGGGGATCGACCACGACGGTGGACGCGCGGGCGGCCGCGACGAAGGAGCTGGCCCGGGGATCGTCGGCGGGGAGCGTCTCGATGCCGACGTTGCGCTCCAGGACGTGGTCGCGGGCCCGCCAGGTCGCCGCGCCGAGGCGCTCGGAGACGCGTTCCATCAGCTCGTAGCGTCCTGCGACGAGGTCCCCTGAGGAGGGGAACCGCGCGTCCGCCATGTCGAGCCCTTTCGCCGCTTGCGCCCAGCCTAGGCAATGGGCCCAGCCGCGCGCGGCCGGACTAGCGGCGGGTGACGACGCGCAGCACCATGCCGATCTCGGCGATGCGCAGCAGGCGGCCGCCCACGAGGTAGGTCACGACGCCCAGCACGCCACCGACGGCCAGCGCGACCAGGCCGCCGCCGCTCTCGTCGACGTCCAGGCCGGCGAGGTCGAGGAGCCGCACGGCGCCCAGCACGACGGCGGCGGTGAGGGCCAGGTCCACCGCCAGGCGAAGCAGGAAGCCGAGCGTGACGGCGTCCAGCACGCGGCCGATGCGGCGCGAGAGCAACGTCGTGACCGCGATGGACCCGACCAGGTACGCGCCGCCGTAGGCCAGGGCCAGGGCGGCGGGGACGTGCTGCGGGTCGACCGTGCGGACGAACGTGACGGCGAGCGCGATGTTGGTGGCGGCCACCAGCGTCTGCACCAGGAACGGCGTGCGGGTGTCCTCGTCGGCGTAGAAGCCGCGCATCATCACGTAGTGCACGCTGAACAGCACGATGGCCGGCGCGAACGCCTGCACCGCGAGACCGATGACCTCGGCGTTGTCGCCGATCGAGCCCCAGGCGTGCAGCGGGGCGATGGCCTGCGGACCCAGGCACGCCACCCCGACGGCGATCGGCGCCACCACGGCCAGCGCGAGCCGGAGCGTGCGCATCAGCTCGGACCGCATGGGCGCGTACGCCCGGTCGGCCGCGAGCGCCGAGAGCGTCGGCATGAGCGCGGTCGCCAGCGAGACCGTCACGACCCCGTGCGGGACCTGGCTGATCAGGAAGCCCATCTGGTAGACCGCCGAGCCGCCGGCGGTCGAGCCGTCGGTCGCGCCCGACACCGTCGCCGACGTGGCCAGCCGGTTCACGACCACGAAGGCGACCTGGTTGACCAGGATGAACAGCAGCGTCCAGTACCCCAGGCGCAGCGTGTGGCCCAAGCCGGTGCCACGCAGGTCGAAGCGCGGACGGAAGCGGAACCCGACCGAGCGCAGGTACGGCACCAGCACGAGGGCCTGCACGACGATGCCGGCGGTCGACCCCGCGCCCAGCAGCCACGCCTCGCCGGTGGTGAAGCCGTCGACGTCGGTGGTGCCGCGCTCCGCGGCGCCGAAGACGACCGCGTAGGTCACCAGCACGAGGCAGGCGACCGCGTTGTTGACGATCGGCGCCCACATCATCGGTCCGAAACGGCGGCGCGAGTTGAGGATCTGCCCGGCCAGCACGAACGCGCCGTAGAAGAAGACCTGCGGCATGCACAGGCGCATGAGCAGCTCCGCGTCCGCGCGCTGGGCGGCGAGCTCGGGCTCGAAGAAGCTCTCGGCGAAGACCAGCCGGACGACGAGGGGCGCGAGGGCGACCAGCACGACGGTCGCCACGGCCAGGACGCCCAGGCCCAGCGTCATGATGCGCTGGGCGTAGGCGTCGCCGCCGTCGGGGTCGTTCTTCATGGCCCGGACGAGCTGCGGCACCAGGACGACGTTGAAGATGCCGCCGGCGACCAGGATGTACACCGCGTTCGGCACGGTGTTGGCGTTGTTGAAGATGTCGGCGTCCAGCGCCGAGCCCAGCACGTACGCGAGCAGGAAGAGCCGGACGAAACCGCTCAGTCGCGACACGATCGTGCCCAGGGCCATCCAGGCGCTGGCGCGGACGAGCTCGCCGCCGCCCTGCTGCTCGTCGGTGCTCACGCGGTGCCCTCCCGGCGGTCGCGGCGGCGGAATCGGAAGCGCCGCACGAGGGCGACGACGACGAAGAGGCCGGCCAGCCCGATGGCGACCCACAGCACCGAGCCGACGGCGCTCGAGCGCACGTTGAAGTCGACCGGCGTGCCGATGGGGTCGCCGTCGGGGGTGACCAGGGACGCGCGCAGGGTCGAGGAGCCCTGGTCGCCGACGTCCACCTGCACCGTGAGCGTGTAGCGCGCCCCGGCATCGATCGTCACGGGGTCGACGTCCTCCAGGGTCAGGCCCGGACGGCTCGAGCTGAGCTCGACGCCGACCGTGACCGGGCTGGCCGTGTCGTTGCTGATGGTGAGCGGGAACTGGCCCTGGCTGCCCGACAGCGTCACCTGCTGCGGGGTGCCGAGGGTGATCTCGCCGAGCTCGTCGTCGAGCTGCTGCTCGAGCTGACGGACGTACGCGCGTCCGCCCGCCGGGTCGTCGCGCCAGCGGACCGAGGCCGCGACCGCGACCCGCTGCTCGTCCGAGAGCGTGTCGTCGTCGGAGCTGCGCACCGAGCTCAGCGCCCGCTGGCGCTCGGCGAGCCGCTCGGCGGCGCGGACCTGCTCGACGGACAGGGTGTCGGCGTCGGAGCGGGACGGCACGGTCGCCGTCGTGCGCGGAACGGTGCCGCCGAGCCGGGTGTCGAGCGAGGCGCCCTGGACCCAGGGCAGGTCGTAGAGCTGGCCGAGATCACCGGCGGCCCACTGCGAGCCGGGGTCCCAGCCGCGCGGCAGGACGACGACGGCGTCCGTGGTGGCGTCGGGGTCGACGCTGCGCTGCAGGGACGCGAGCGCGGACTCCGAGGCCAGCCACTGGCGCAGATCGACCACGGAGTCCTCGCCGGG
Organism: Aeromicrobium massiliense JC14; assembly: GCF_000312105.1. Lineage (GTDB taxonomy): Bacteria > Actinomycetota > Actinomycetes > Propionibacteriales > Nocardioidaceae > Aeromicrobium > Aeromicrobium massiliense. Next base: position 641,784 of record NZ_HE978636.1, on the reverse strand, counting down.
CACGCGGTCGAGCACCGAGTCCTGCAGCACGAGCGGCACGGTGCCGTCGTCGCCGGCGTAGCCGACCACGGCACCCTCGGACCACTCGGTGTCCTCCAGCGCGTCGCTCGGGACGATCAGCGGCCGGTCGCCGTCCTGGCGCACGTCGTCCACCAGCGCGGTGTCGACGCCGCGGCTCCAGACGACCCGGCGCCCGGAGAGACCCAGGTCCTCGAGGGTGCGGGTCGTGGCGTCGGCGACGACATCGGGCAGCGCGGTGCCGGTGGTGTGCCGCGACAGAGCGAGCGCGTCGGGCTCGGCGTAGTCGACGACCCACAGCGAGGTGCGCCGGGCGAAGGCCAGCAGGTCGTCGCGGAAGGACGTCACCTGCTGGCGCTGGGCGTCGGTGAGCTCCAGCTCGCCGGGCAGCCGGCGGCCGCGGGCGAGGTCGTCCAGCTCGACGAGCAGCGAGGGGTCGAGGATCGACGTGCTCGTCGCGGGGGACGTGCGGGCCAGGTCGAGCACGTGGCGTAGCCGCCCGGCCGGCGACACCGCGGCCAGCAGCGCCTCGGGGTCGCGGTAGGTGCCGTCACTGCCGAGGACGTCGGGGTTGGTGAACGGCCAGGCGACCGAGACCGGCACGCGGGCCCGGGCGCCCGACAGGTGCGGCAGGAAGGTCGTGGCCCGGGCGACGGCCTGGTTCTCGCGCACGCCCTCGGGGTCGGTGGCCAGCACCTGGACGCCGGTCGGGTAGACGCCGTCGGCGCCGGTGACGCCCAGCAGGCCGTAGGGCACGCGCAGGGTGAAGGACGTCGTGGAGCCGGGCGCGAGGTCGCCGAGCTGGGCGATCGCGTCGAGCTCGACCACGCGCACACCGGTGTAGGCGGTCGAGCTGCGGACGGCGTCGCGGACCTGCGCCCGCGTGGTGAACGGCGACGGGGCGATGACCAGGTAGGCCTGCGCGTCGGTCCAGGTCTCGCTGCCCCGGTTGGTCACGGTGCCCGACATGACGAGCGGGGCACCCTCGACGAGCCGGGTCTGGCTCATCGCCGTCAGCCGCACCTGCAGGTCGTCGGGATCGGCGGCGGCGGTCGCGGTGGGCGTCGCGGTGAGGGCCAGCACGGCCGTCGCCAGCACCGCCAGGAGACCCGCGAGTCGACGTCGGGCGGGCGTGGTCACCCCGACATCGTAGAGGGGGCCGCCGCGTACAGTGGTGCCTCGTGTCCCCGACCCTGACCCCCGAGCAGCGCGCCGCCGTCGAGCGCCACGTCGCCTCCGCCCCGCTGGCCGAGCTGGCCGGTCGCTTCGAGGCCGCCGGGCACGAGCTGGCGCTGGTCGGCGGCCCGGTCCGCGACGCGCTCCTGGGACGTCCGGGCGTCGACTGGGACCTCACGACGTCCGCCACGCCCGACGAGATCGAGCGGGTCGTGGCCGGCTGGGCCGACGCCCTCTGGGACGTGGGTCGCGAGTTCGGCACGATCGGGCTGCGCAAGGGCGACGACCAGATCGAGATCACCACGTACCGGGCCGACACCTACGACAGCACGTCGCGCAAGCCCACCGTCGCGTTCGGCGACCACATCGAGGGCGACCTGTCCCGGCGTGACTTCGCGGTCAACGCGATGGCTGTCCGGCTTCCGTCGCTGGAGTTCGTCGACCCGTTCGGCGGGCTGGACGACCTGGCGGCGCAGGTGCTGCGCACCCCGGTGACGGCCGAGCAGTCCTTCGACGACGACCCGCTGCGCATGATGCGCGCGGCCCGCTTCACCTCCCAGCTCGGCTTCACCGCCGCGCCGGACGTCGTCGAGGCGATGACCGCCATGGCCGCGCGCATCGAGATCGTCTCGGCCGAGCGGGTGCGCGAGGAGCTGTCCAAGCTGGTGCTGGGCCGTGACCCGCGGGCCGGGCTCACGCTGCTCGTCGACACCGGCCTGGCCGACCACGTGCTGCCCGAGCTGCCGGCGCTGCGCCTGGAGAGCGACGAGCACCACCGGCACAAGGACGTCTACGAGCACTCGCTCACGGTGCTGGAGCAGGCCATCGAGCAGGAGGACCGGCTCGGCGGCCCCGACCTGGTCGTCCGGCTCGCCGCGCTGCTGCACGACATCGGCAAGCCGCGCACCCGCCGCTTCCAGCCCGGGGGCACCGTCACCTTCCACCACCACGACGTCGTCGGCGCCAAGCTCGCCCGCAAGCGGCTCAAGGCGCTGCGCTACAGCAACGACGTCGTCGACCAGGTGAGCACGCTGGTGGAGCTGCACCTGCGCTTCCACGGCTACGGCAGCGGCGAGTGGACCGACTCGGCGGTGCGCCGCTACGTCCGCGACGCCGGCGACCAGCTCGAGCGGCTGCACATCCTCACGCGGGCCGACTGCACGACGCGCAACCAGCGCAAGGCCGCCCGGCTGCGCCGGTCCTACGACCACCTCGAGGAGCGCATCGAGGTGCTCTCGCAGGCCGAGGAGCTCGCGTCCATCCGGCCCGACCTCGACGGCCAGCAGATCATGGCGCTCCTCGGCGTCGAGCCCGGTCCGGTGGTCGGCGAGGCGTACCGGTTCCTGCTCGACCTGCGCATGGACCGCGGGCCGATGAGCCCCGACGACGCCGCCGCGGCGCTGCGGGCCTGGTGGGCCGCCCGCGCCTAGACGTGCGACGACCCCGGTCCGGCGGGTGCCGGACCGGGGTCGCCGGAGGGGTCACTGCAGGCTGAAGCAGGGCTCGGAGAAGTCGTAGCCCTCGGCCGTCGGGCCGACCGTCAGCTCCTGGGCGATCGCCACGCCGGTGGGCGCGGACTCGTCGACCTTGCTGATGACGCTCGCCCGGTACGCCGTCTCGCTCGGCTCACCGGTCGTGCGGCCGGCCTCCGGGGGCAGGATGCCCTCGTAGTCGACCTCCTCGAGGTTCTTGGCCGCCTCGACGATCGCCTCGCGGGTCACGTCGCCGTCCTCGGCGGCCTTCTCGATCGCGGCCAGGAGCGGGTAGCTCCAGGTCCAGCCGGCGGTGTACCCGTCGTTGGGCGACACGTCCTCGCCGATCGCCTGACGCATGGCCTCGTGGCCGGGCGTGTCGGAGCCGAACGGACCCCACGGTCCGGCCTGGAAGTACAGCGCCTTGAGCGCCGGCGCGGCAGCCGAGTCCAGCAGCGCCGGGTTCCAGGTCGGGCTCGAGCCGACGAAGGTGCCCTTGAAGCCCTGCGCGGCGGTGCCGCCCACGAGCGTGGCCATCTCGGCGGGGCCGGTGCTGACGACGACGAGGTCCGGCTTCTCCTTGAGGATCGCGGCGACCGCACCGGCCTGGTTGTCCTGGCCGGTCGGCGTCTCGATCTTCTTGAAGTCGAGGTTGTTGGCCTTGGCGGCGGCCTCGACGCCGGCCGCGGCGTCTCCGCCGTAGTCGCCGGGGTAGCCGACTGCGACGACCTTGCCCTTCACACCGCGGTTCTGCACGGCCCAGTCGACGCCGTTCATCGCCTCGAAGCAGTAGTTCGCGCCGCTCTCCAGGATCTGGTCCTCGAACTCCCAGGCGGAGTTCCACGAGGCCGGGACGCCGATGACGTCGTCGCTCTTCATGTCCTCGAGGATCGCGAGCGTCTGGGACGAGCCCAGCGTCTGCGCGAGCGCGGCGACGTCCTTGCGCATCTCCTGGTACTTGCGGTTGTGGACCTCGGGGTTGTACTCGGCGTCGGCGATGTTGCTCTCGACGTCGATGTCGTACCCGCCGACGCCGCCGTCCTCGTTGACCTTCTTCCAAAACGCCTTCTGGGCGTCGGTGATCGGGACCGCGAGCGGGGCGAACGGGCCCTTGGTGAGGTCGGAGATGACGCCCAGGTAGATGCAGCCGTTGTCGGGGTTGATCTTGGCCGGGCAGGGGTCGGAGCTCACGCCGTCGGTGGCGCCGCTCCCGTCGTCGTCGCCGCCGCTGCGGCAGCCGGTCAGGACGAGCGCGGTGAGCGTGAGGCCGACGGCCGCACGCAGCACGGGGGTGTGCAGCTTCATGCAGGGTTCCTTTCGGGGTGGACGGCCGACGGCCGCGCCGGGAGGTGGAGCGGGGTCAGTAGGAGAAGGGCCACCCCTTCCAGTAGTTGCGGACGCGCAGCCAGATGCCGAACAGGCCGCGCGGCTCGAAGATCAGGAAGCCGATGATCAGCAGGCCGTAGAGGATCGCCTCGAGCTGGAAGACCGACAGCAGCCCGGACCCGCCCGACGACTGGCTGACGAAGGGCAGCCAGTGCGCGATCTCTCCGGAGATGCGGCCCAGCGAGGCGATGAACAGCGCGCCCATGATCGAGCCGCTGATCGTGGCGACGCCGCCGATGAGCACCATCGCCAGGTACTGGACGCTGAGCAGCAGGCTGAACGCGCTGGGCTCGAAGACGCCGACCACGGCGTAGTAGAGCGCGCCGCTGACGCCGGCGAAGAACGACGACATCGAGAAGGCCAGCAGCTTGGTGCGGGTCAGGTCGACGCCGATCACGGCGGCGGCGACGTCGCGGTCGCGCACCGCGCCGAACGCCCGGCCGACGCCCGAGCGGGTGATGTTGCGGGCCAGCACGGCGAAGACGACGAGGAACACGAGCGCCAGCAGGAACTGCAGCTGGCTGCGGGTGAGCACCTCCCCGTCCTGCGAGAAGTCGATGCCGAACAGCGTCAGCTCAGGGCCGCGCCGGCCGACGCCCGGACCACCGGTGATCTCGCGCGCCTCGCGGAAGATGTGGTCGCCCAGGAAGACCAGGCCGAGCGTGACGATGGCCAGGTACAGGCCGCGCAGGCGGACGGCGAGCGGTCCGACCAGCAGGCCGGCGAGCGCGGCGACCACGCCGGCGGCGGGCAGCCAGATCCACATCGGCAGCCCGTAGCCGAGCACCGGCCCCTCGGGGTCGCCGCCCAGGACGGCGCCGGTGTAGGCGCCCAGGCCGATGAAGAACGCGTGGCCGAGCGAGACCTGTCCGGCGTACCCGGTGACCAGGTTGAGCCCGATCGCGCCGACCGCGGCGATCATGCCGAGGGTCAGCACGAGCAGCAGGTCGTCGGTCACGACGAACGGGAGCAGCGCGGCGAGCACGACGATCGCCAGCACCGAGCGGCGCTTCGCCGGGGTGTTGAGCATCGCCATCTCCTGCGTGTACGCGGTGCGCAGGAGCGGACGGTTGCGCAGTGCGGAGCGGCTCATACGCGCTCCACCTCCTTCTGGCCGAACAGGCCGTACGGACGCACGAGCAGGACGGCGAACATGAGGGCGTAGGGCGCGACGAGGGCGAAGTTGGCGCCGAGCCACGGGGCGACGTCGGGCTGGTAGACCGCGGTGAGCGCCTCCACGACGCCGACGGCCAGGCCGCCGATGACGGCGCCGTTGATCGACTCAAGGCCGCCGATGATGATCGCCGGCAGGGCCTTGAGCGCGATGATCCAGGTGGTCTGCTCGATGCCGGCCGCCTGCGTGGCGACGAAGGTGCCGGCGATCGCGGCCAGCCCGCCGGCGATCGCCCAGGCCAGGGCGAACATCGTGCCGACCTTGATGCCCTGGGCGAGCGCGGTCTCCTGGTCCAGCGCGGTCGCCCGCATGGCCAGGCCGGTCCGCGACTTGCGGAAGAAGGTCAGCAGGCCGACCACCACCACCGCGGTGACCACCATGAGCCCGAGCGTCTGGTGCGAGATCGAGACGCCGCCGACGGAGTAGCGCTGCGAGCCGCCGGGGAACTCGACGATCTTGGACTGCACGCCGATGTACCGGTTGGCGATGATGCGCAGCACGATGTCGACGCCGATGGTGATGATCGCCAGCGTGAACACCGGCTTGCCGACCATCGGGCGCATCGCGAGCCGCTCCACCACCATGCCGAGCACCGCGCCGCACAGCGTGGCCATGACGAGCCCGACCCAGAAGGGCAGCTCCCACACGCGGGTGAAGTGGTAGGCGAACAGCCCGCCGATGATCATCAGCGACGGCTGGGCGAAGCTGATCACCTTCGTGGCCTTGTAGATCATCACGTAGCCCAGGGCGAGCAGGGCGTAGACCGAGCCCTGGCCGAGGCCGTTGACGAGTGCCTGCAGGAAGTCGGTCACTGGGGGCTCCCGGCGTACATCTGCTCGATCTGGTCGGCGAACCGCTCGGCGATCACCGAGCGCTTCACCTTCTGGGTGGCGGTCAGCTCGCCCTCGTCGTGGTCGAGCTCCTTGGGCAGCAGCGTGAAGCGCTTGATCGTCTCCACGGCGGCGAAGGCGGTGTTGACCTCGTCGACGACCTGCTGCACCAGGGCGCGGACCTCGGGCTTCTCGGTGAGGTCGCGGTAGGTGGTGAAGGCCAGGCGCCGCTGCTGGGCCCAGCTGCCGACGGTGTCGAGCTCGATCCCGACCAGCGCGGTCAGGTACTTGCGACGGTCGCCCACGACGATCGCCTCCTTGACGTAGGGGGACGCCTTGAGCGCGTTCTCCAGCTCGCTGGGCGAGATGTTCTTGCCGCCGGAGGTGATGATGATGTCCTTGATCCGGTCGGTGATCCGCAGGTGCGTGCCGTCGACCCACTCGCCGACGTCGCCGGTGTGCAGCCAGCCGTCGGCGTCGATCGTGCGCGCCGTGGCCTCGGGGTTGTTCCAGTAGCCGGCGAAGGTGCCGTCGTGCCGGGTGAGGACCTCGCCGTCGGCCGCGATCTTGACCTCGACGCCCGGCTGGGCCTCACCGACGGTGCCGACCTTGACGCGTCCGGTCATGTTGGCGGTGGCGACGGCGCTGTTCTCGGTCATGCCGTACACCTCGTGCATCGGCACGCCGAGACCCATGAAGAAGACGAGCACCTCGGGGGAGATCGGCGCGGCGCCCGAGGCGGCGTACCGCACGTGGGCCAGGCCGAGCCGCTCCTTGAGCGGGCGGTAGACGAACACCCAGCCGGCGGCGTACTTGAGCCGCGTGCGCCAGGTGTGCCGGCCCTGGTTCTGGACCAGCTCGCGGCCGATGCCGGCGGCGACCTTCATCCAGAAGCCGAACGTGGCCCGCTTGAGCCGCGAGGCGCCGGTCATGCGGACGTGGACGCCGGCGACGATCTTCTCCCAGATGCGCGGCACCGCGAACAGCAGCGTCGGCTGCACCTCGCGCAGGTTCTGCTGGACGGTGTCGATCGACTCGGCGAAGCAGACCTGGGTGCCGAGCCCGGCGTTGAACCAGGTCGTGAAGACCCGCTCCGCGACGTGGCACAGCGGCAGGTAGGACAGCACGACGTCCTTCGGCCCGGCCGGCGGGCTGACGAACGACTCGGACTGCTGGATCGTGCGGACGACGAACTCCACGTTCGCGACGGTCAGCATCGCGCCCTTCGGCGGGCCGGTGGTGCCGGACGTGTAGACGAGCGTGGCCAGGTCGGCGGGCTCGGCGGCGTCGGTGAGCGCGTCGACCGCCCCGGGGTGCGCGGCGGCGTGCTCGTCGCCGAGCGCCAGGAACGCGTCCCACGACATCAGCCGCGGGTCGTCGTACCGGCCGGTGATGCCGCGGTGCTCGAGGTGGACGACGTGACGCAGGTCGGGCAGCTGCTCGACGACCTCCATCGTCTTGTCCAGCTGCTCCTGGTCCTCGACGACGACCACGGTGGCGCCGCTGTCGCGCAGCACGTGCAGCACCTCCGGTGCCGGGTTGGTCGGGTACAGGCCCACCGTCGCGGCGCGCACCGCGGTGGTGCCGACGTCGGTGTAGAGCCACTCGCGCCGGTTCTCGCTGTGGATCGCGACCCGGTCGCCGGGCCGGACGCCGAGCGCGAGCAGCGCGTGGCCGACGCGGGCGGCGGTGGCCCAGTACTGCTCCCAGGTCACCTCCTCCCACAGGCCGAGGTTCTTCTCCCGCAGGCACACCCGGTCGGGCGTGCGGCGGGCGTGCTCCCTGACCCGCTGGGCCAGGCTGGTCGGCTCGCTCACGCGTCCTCCTTCGCGGGCAGGCCGAGGTAGGCCGCCACGACGTCGGGGTGCTCCTGCACCTGGGTGGGGGTGCCGGTGACGAGCGGCCGGCCGAAGTCCATCGCCATCACCCGGTCGGCCAGGTCCATGACCAGGCCCATGTCGTGCTCGACGAGGATCATGGCGATGCCCAGCTCGTCGCGGACGTCGAGGATGAACCGGGCCATGTCCTCGGTCTCCTCGCCGTTCATGCCGGCGACCGGCTCGTCGAGCAGCAGCAGCCGCGGCTCCATCGCCAGCGCGCGGCCGAGCTCGATGCGCTTCTGGACGCCGTAGGGCAGCATCCCGACCGGCATGCCGCGGTAGGCCTCGATCTCCAGGAAGTCGACGATCTCCTCGACGCGGCGGCGGTTCGCGACCTCCGCGTTGCGGGCCTTGCCCCACCACGCGACAGCCGCCGGCCAGCCGTAGCCGAGGTGGTGGTGGCGCCCGAGCATGAGGTTGTCGACCAGGTCGAGGTTGGTGAACAGCTCGATGTTCTGGAAGGTGCGGGCGACGCCCATCGCGGCGATGCGCGGCGGCCGGACGCCGACGAGCTCGTGCCCGTCGAACCGGACGCTGCCCTGCTGGGGCCGGTACACCCCCGACAGCACGTTGAAGATGGACGTCTTGCCGGCGCCGTTGGGGCCGATGACGGCGAACAGCTCGCCGGGCAGGACGTCGAAGGTCACGCCGCTCAGGGCGGTGACGCCGGCGAACCGCAGCTCGACGTCGTGGACCTGCAGGATCGGGTCGGGACTCATGACAACCACCTCTTGCGGCGCTTGTAGTGCTTGACGTCGCGGTACGAGGTGGCCAGCTCGCCGCGTCCCAGGTAGAAGTCGCGGATGTCGTCGTCGTCCAGGAGCGCGGCGGCCGGCTTGTCCATGACGATCTTGCCGTGCTCCATGACGTAGCCGTGCTGGGCGATGGAGAGCGCCATGGTGGCGTTCTGCTCGACCAGCAGCACGGTGGTGCCGCGGGCGTTGATCTCCTGCACGATCTCGGCGATCTGCTGCACGATGCGCGGGGCGAGGCCGAGGCTGGGCTCGTCGAGCAGCAGCAGCTTCGGCCGGGCGACGAGCGCGCGGCCCATGGCCAGCATCTGCTGCTCGCCGCCGGACAGGTAGCCGGCCGTGCGGTCCTTGCGCTCCTTGAGCACGGGGAAGAGCTCGTACACCTCCCCGATGGCGCCGTCGAGGCCGTCGGGGTGGCTGTGCCCGCCGACCCGCAGGTTCTCCTCGACGGTGAACTCGGCGAAGACCCGGCGGCCCTCCAGGACCTGGCTGAGCCCGGCCTGGACGATGCGCGGCGCCGGCCAGCGCTCGATCGCGGTGCCGTCGAGCAGCACCTGCCCCTTCGTCACCTTCCCGTCGTGGACGTCGAGCAGGCCCGACAGGGCCCGCAGCAGGGTCGTCTTGCCCGCGCCGTTCGCGCCGAGCAGGGCCACGATCGCGCCGTCCGGCACGTCGAGACTCACTCCTCGCAGCACGAGCACGACGTCGTGGTAGACGACCTCGAGGTTCTGGACCGACAGCACGTTCTCTCCCGCCTGGTGGTTGTGCCGGACGCTAGAGAGTGGTGCGGGTCACTGACAAGTTGCAGGGGTGGTGCAACTTTGCCGGGCACGGCATGCTGTCCCCCGTGGAACACCCCTCGCCCCGTCTGCGGCCCGAGGCGCTGCGCCAGAGCGACGGCCGCCGGCTGCGCGGCGAGCGCACCCGGCGCAGCATCGTCGACGCGCACTCCGCGCTGCTGCGCGAGGGCGACCTCAAGCCGACGGCGCAGACGATCGCCGAGCGGGCCGGGGTCTCCGTGCGCACCCTGTGGGTCGCGTTCGGCGACATGGAGGGGCTGCTCGACGCGACGACCGACTACTGGCTGCGCTCGGACTGGGAGCTGCGCGAGCAGGTCGAGCCGACCCTGGCGCTGGACGAGCGGCTGGACCGCTTCGTCGCCGAGCGGGCCCGGCGGCTGGAGAACATCGCTCCCGCCGCGCGGTCGGCCGCCCTGGCCGAGCCGTTCTCCGCGGCGCTCCAGGCGAGCCGGCGCCACCACGTCCAGCGTGTGCGCGACGACGTCGAGGAGGTCTTCGCCGGGGAGCTGGCGACGCTCGGTCCCGCGGACCGTGAGACCCAGGCCCTCGCGCTGACGGTCGCGGCGAGCTGGAACTCCTGGTCGCTCATGCGCGACGACCTCGGGCTCGACGTCGCCACCGCCAGCGCCGCGATGCGCCGCGCGCTGGCCGCGCTGCTGGGGGGATAGCTCAGACCAGGGCGAGGACGAGCAGCAGCGACGTGCCGGTGACCGTCGCGGTGGCCACCGCGCTGAGCGCGAGCACGCCGCGCGGCAGCGGCAGCAGGTCGCGCACCCGCAGCCCGAGCCCGAGACCGAACATCGCGGCGGCCAGCAGCACCGTCGTCGCCCCGTCCGCGACGTCCAGCACCGCCGTGGGCAGCACCCCGGCCGAGCGCACCGCGACGGCGAGGGCGAAGCCGATCACGAACCACGGCACCGGTGGGCCGCCGCGCGGCTGGTCCGGAGCCGCCGTGCCGCGCGCCACCACGGCGTAGACCGGGGCGAGCAGAAGCACGCGGGCCAGCTTGACCGCGGTGGCGACCGCGAGGGCGCCGGGACCGAGCAGCGCGGCGGCCGCGACGACCTGACCGACCTCGTGGATGCTCGCGCCCGCCCAGACCGCCGCCTGGCGGTCGTCCAGCCCGAGCCGCCCCGCGGTCCAGGGCAGGAGCAGGACGAGGGCCGTCCCGTGCACTGTCACGAGGGCCACGGCCAGGGCGACGTCGCGCTGGCGCGCCCGGACGGCGTCGTCGACCGCCGCCACCGCCGCCGCCCCGCAGACCGAGAAGCCGGTCGCGACCAGCGCCGTGAGCCCGCGCTCCACCCCCAGCACCCGTCCGGCGAGCGTGGTGACGGCGAACGTCGTGGCCAGGGTCAGCACCACCACCACGAGGCCACCGGCCCCGACGTCGACGACGTCGCCGAGCGGGAGCCGCAGGCCGAGCAGCACGACGCCGGACCGCAGCAGGACGCGGGTGACCGGCGCGTGCCCGGCCAGGCGCGCGTGGCCCGCCCACGGCGTGGCCGCGACCGCCGCGCCCAGCGCGAGCGCCACCAGCAGCGGGCCCAGCGCCGGGACGAGGAGGCCCATGCCGAGGGACGCGCCGCCGGCGGCCAGCAGGAGCACGGCGGTCGGCACGCGACGGGACGGGGTGGGCAGCAGCACCCCTCCACCGTCGCCGGACGACGGCGCGGCCGGTAGACATCACGGTCGCGGCGGGGTATCACCGGAGGTGATGACTCATCCGGACCTGGACGTGACCACCCTGCGGCTGCTCGTCGCGCTCGACGAGCGCGGCAGCATCAACGCGGCGGCGTCCGCGCTGGGGCTCACGCAGCCCGCGGCCAGCGCCCGCGTGCGTGCCTTCGAGACGCGGTGGCGGCTCGCGGTGGTGCAGCGCTCGGCGCGCGGCTCCAGCCTGACCACCGACGGCCACGCCGTCGTCGCCTGGGCCCGTCCCGTCCTGCACCACCTCGACACGATGCGCGAGAGCCTGGCGGCGATGAGCACCGAGCGCGGTGGCGAGGTCGCGATCGCCGCGAGCCTCACGGTCGCCGAGTTCCTCCTCCCCCGCTGGATCGCCGAGCTGCGCGCCCGCCGTCCGGACGTGCAGCCGAGGCTGCAGGTGGTCAACAGCGCCCGCGTCGCCGAGCTCGTCCGCTCCGGCGCCGTCGAGGTCGGCTTCATCGAGACGGCCACGCGGCCGACCGACCTGCAGACCCGCACGATCGGCCACGACCGGCTCGTGGTGGTGGTCGCGCCGGGCGACCCGTGGGCCCGCCGGCGGACCCCGGTCGACGCGGACGCGCTCGCCGACCGTGCGTGGGTCATGCGCGAGCCGGGCAGCGGCACCCGCAGCACGTTCGAGACCGCGGTGCGCCGGGAGGTCGCGGTGGCGCTCGAGGCCAGCAGCACGACCGCGCTCGTCGGTGCCGCACTGGCCGGGATCGGCCCGGCCGTGGTGCCCGCTCGCGCCGTCGTGGCCGAGCTCGAGACCGGGCGTCTCGTGCGGGTGCCCGTGGACCTGGACCTGGACCTGCGCCGGCCGCTCACCGCGGTCTGGCGGCCGCACGAGCGCCTCCCGGACGCGGTCGCCGAGCTGGTGCTCGTGGCCGTCGAGGCCACCCGCGCACCCTAGGGACGGCGACGGGCCCCCGACCGTGTGGTCGGGGGCCCGTCGTCAGGCGGTCACGAGCGGCGGGTCAGCGCTCCTCGGTGCCCGCAATGAACGCCTCGAGGGAGGCGCGGCCGTGGTCGTCGTCGCGCTGCACCGGCGGGCTCTTCATCAGGTAGGACGAGGCGCTCAGCAGCGCGCCGCCGATGCCGCGGTCCTTGGCGATCTTCGCCGCGCGGATCGCGTCGATGATGATGCCGGCCGAGTTCGGCGAGTCCCAGACCTCGAGCTTGTACTCCAGGTTCAGCGGCACGTCGCCGAAGGCGCGGCCCTCGAGGCGCACGTACGCCCACTTGCGGTCGTCCAGCCACGCGACGTAGTCGCTCGGGCCGATGTGGACGTTGCGGTCGTGCACCTTGCCGGCCAGCTCGCCGGTCAGGTTCGACGTGACGGCCTGGGTCTTGGAGACCTTCTTGGACTCCAGGCGGTCGCGCTCGAGCATGTTCTTGAAGTCCATGTTGCCGCCGACGTTCAGCTGGTACGTGCGGTCCAGCGTGACGCCGCGGTCCTCGAACAGCTTGGCCATGACGCGGTGCGTGATGGTCGCGCCGACCTGGCTCTTGATGTCGTCGCCGATGATCGGGACGCCGGCGTCCTCGAACTTCTTGGCCCACTCGGGGTCGGAGGCGATGAAGACGGGCAGGGCGTTGACGAAGGCGACGCCCGCGTCGATGGCGCACTGCGCGTAGAACTTGTCCGCCTCCTCCGAGCCGACCGGGAGGTAGGAGACGAGCACGTCGGCCTGCGTCTCCTGGAGCACCCGGACGACGTCGACCGGGTCGGCGGCCGACTCCTCGATCGTCTCGCGGTAGTACTTGCCCAGGCCGTCCAGCGTGTGGCCGCGCTGCACCTCGACGCCCAGCGTGGGGACGTCGCAGATCTTGATCGTGTTGTTCTCCGAGGCGCCGATGGCCTCGGAGAGGTCCTTGCCGACCTTCTTGTCGTCGACGTCGAACGCGGCGACGAACTGGACGTCGCTGACGTGGTACTCGCCGAACTTCACGTGCATGAGGCCGGGCACGTGGCCCTCGGCCGGCGCGTCCTTGTAGTACGTCACACCCTGGACCAGGGACGTCGCGCAGTTGCCGACGCCCACGATCGCTACTCGAACCGAACCCATGGGTCCTCCGTGTTACTCGTTGACGGTGTCGGGACGCGGCGACGTCTGTGCCGCCCGCTCCCGGTCGATGAGCTCGGTGAGCCATCGGATCTCGAGCTCGGCGAGCTCGAGACGGTGTCGCTGGCGCTCCAGCCGGTAGGCGTCCTTGCCTCGCCGGCGCGTCGTGTACGCGCGGCGGATCCGCTCGAGCTTCTCCTCCAGCCGGGCCCGGCGGCCCTCCAGCACGCGGATGCGTGTGGCGACCGCGACCCGGGAGAAGAACGCGAACCGCACGTCGAAGCTCTCGTCGTCCCACGTGCTCGGGCCGGCGTCCTCCAGCAGCTCGGCGAAACGGTCCTTGCCGTCGCCGGTGAGCTGGTAGACGATCCGGGCCTTGCGCCCGCGGGCGAGCGTGTCGGCCTCGGGCAGCACGGGCGTCTCGGCCTGGATGTGGCCGGCCGCCACGAGCGCCTTGAGGGTGGGGTAGAGCGTGCCGTACGACAGCACGCGGCCCCAGCCGAGGACGACGTTGAGCTCCTTGCGCAGCTCGTAGCCGTGCATGGGCGCCTCGTGCAGCAGGCCGAGGACGGCCAGCTCCAGCGCGTTGCTGCGTCGTGCCACGTCCACTCCCCCCGCTCGATGTGCCCAACTTGTTATATCGGGACGATACATCGAACGGGTGTGTTCGGGAACACCCCACGCTCACGACTCTCGATTTTGTGGCTCGATCCGCCACACTGGTCCGGATGTCGTGCCCGTCCTTCGGCGGATGCGGCCCTGTGCAACGTCCTCGAACGATGGAGATGCCCGGAGTGAAGAAGCTCGCGCGCAAGATCAGTGGCACCGGAAAGTCGTGGTGGGTCTCGACCCTCCGCTGGCTCGCCGTGCTCTTCTCCCTGGGCCTGGTCCTGGGTGTGGCGACGCTGTTCGCGCTGTACCAGCTCATCGACGTGCCCAGTGCGAACGCCGACTTCAAGACGCAGACCACGAAGGTCTACTACAGCGACGGCAAGTCCCAGATCGGCAGCTTCGCCACGCAGGACCGCGAGTCCATCGAGTTCGAGCAGATGCCCGAGACCATCCGGTCCGCGGTCATCGCCGCCGAGGACCGCACGTTCTACGACAACGAGGGCATCGACTTCAAGGGCATCCTGCGCGCGGTGCGCAACAACACCACGAGCGGCGAGATCACCAGCGGTGGCTCGACGATCACGCAGCAGTACGTGAAGGTGCTCTACCTCAACCAGGAGCGCTCGTACAGCCGCAAGGTGAAGGAGGCGATCCTGTCGCTGAAGATCTCGCGCCAGCAGAGCAAGGAGGAGGTCCTGGAGGGCTACCTCAACACGATCTACTTCGGCAACGGCGCGTACGGCGTGCAGGTCGCGTCCAAGACCTACTTCGGCCACGGCGCGTCCAAGCTCGAGGTCGACGAGGCCGCGGCGCTGGCGACCATCATCAACAACCCCAGCTACTACGACCCGTACGCCGACGAGGTCGACGACCGGATGATGCCGCGCTACCGGTACGTCCTGTCCGGCATGCTCAAGGCCGGCGCGATCACGCAGGCCCAGTACGACGAGTTCTCCCAGCGCCTGCCCGAGTTCAAGAAGAAGTCCACGAGCGGCCGCTACAAGGGCACGCGCGGCTTCCTGCTCGACCTGGTCCGCAAGAAGCTGGTCGGCCTGGGCTACACCGACGCCCAGATCGACGGCGGCGGCCTGCGCATCGTCACCACCTTCGACCGCAAGATGCAGAACGCGGCCGTCGAGGCGGTCCGCGAGTCGCGTCCGGACGGGCTCAAGGAGCTGCACCAGGCGCTGGTCACCGTCCAGCCCGGCACCGGCGCGGTGAAGGCGATGTTCGGCGGCGACGACTTCCTCAAGAGCCAGCTGAACTGGGCCACCCTCGGTGCCCAGCCCGGCTCGACGTTCAAGGTGTTCGGCGTCGTCGCCGCCCTCGACAACGGCTTCAGCCTCAAGACCCAGCTGGACGGCAACTCGCCGTACCGCCTGCCCGGCAGCAGCGTGACGATCGGCAACCAGGGCGACTCCGGCGGCCAGTCCTTCGGCCGCGTGCCGCTCGAGCGCGCCACCGAGGAGTCGATCAACACCGCGTTCGTCGACCTGACCGTCCAGATGGAGGACGGCCCGGACAAGATCGTCAAGGCGGCCAAGGACGCCGGCGTCAGCGAGCGCGCCCTGTCGGTCTACGACGACGAGAACGTCCGCGGCGTCGTCACGTCGCTGGGCACGGAGGTCATCCCGACCATCGACATGGCCAACGCCTACGCGACGCTCGCCGCCGAGGGCAAGCGCTCGGAGTGGTTCGTGGTCAAGCGCGTCGAGTCCCCCGAGAAGCGGGTGCTCTACAAGCACGACGCGCGTCCCAAGCAGACCATCGACAAGGACGTCGCGGCCGACACGCTCAAGGCGCTCCAGGGCGTCGTGAGCAACGGCACCGGCACCAACGGCCGGACGATCTGCCCGACCGCGGGCAAGACCGGCACCGCGACCGCCGGCCCGCGCAAGGACCAGCACGTGTCGTCGTCCTGGTTCGTCGGCACGACGCCGAAGCTCACCACCGCGGTCATGTACAACCGCGGCAAGGGCAACGAGGACCTCGAGGGCTACATGCCCACGTTCTACGGCGGCCAGTACCCGGCCAAGACCTTCGCCAACTACATGAACAAGGTCCTGGACTCCTCCGACTGTGGCTCGTTCCCGCCGCCGGCCAACATCAAGGCCGACCAGGGCACCGACTACGTCGCGCCGGCCCCGACCTGCGGCGACGGCGAGCGCTACAGCTCGTCCGAGGGCGAGTGCGTGAGCACCGTGCCCGAGTGCGAGGACGGCGAGACGCTCAACAAGAGCAAGTCCAAGTGCGTCAAGGAGGAAGAGGAGGAGAAGCCGGAGCCGACGCGTCCCACCCCGACGCGCCCGACCCAGCCGACCCCCACCCAGCCGACGCAGCCCACGCCGACGCAGCCGACGCAGCCGAGCCAGACGCCGATCGTGCCGCCGCCGGCCGACTCGGGCACCGGCAACGCCGCCAAGCCGTAGGTCAGTCGATCACCACGGCGTCGAAGGACGCCGTGGTGAACCGCACCGAGGCGGTGACCTCGTCGCCCACGGCGGGCGGGGTCACCGACTCGGGCAGCAGCACGAGGCTGACGTGCATGTGCGGAGGCTCGGCGAACCAGCGCTGACGGCCGGCCACCACGAACGGCGACAGCGCCAGCCCGGCGGCCTCGAGGCCGCCGCGGGCGACGGACTTGCCGCGCTGCAGGACGCCGGTGACCGCCTTGGGTGCCTCCAGGCCGATGCCGTGGCTGGTGCCGCCGGCCACGACGAGCAGGTAGCCGCCGCGCGGCACGGGGCGCTGGCGGTAGCCGACGCGCTCCCCCCGCTCGACCTGGTGGACGTCCAGCACGTGGGCGCGCACCGAGAGCGCGCCCGGGTCGCCGAGCCACAGCGACGTGCCGACCCGCGGCCGGATCGTCAGCTGGGGGCGGCGCGAGGCCAGCTCGGCGTGCTCGGCCGGGTCCAGGTGCGAGACGAAGACGGTGCTGGTGTCCAGCCGCGAGGTCTCCAGGGCCGCGACCCAGCTCTCCGCCTCGGCCAGGTGGCCGCGGCCGAGCGGCAGGTGCAGCGCGAAGCCCTCGACCTGCAGCTCGCCCAGCGCCGCGACCGCGGCGGCGATCTCGTGCCGGTCCAGACCGTGGCGCGACATCGACGTCTCGCCCTCCACCACGACGCGGGTGCCCGCGGGCGCGGTGGCCGCGAGCGCCGCGACGTCCTCGACCCGTCCGACCGTGTGCACGACCCGGGGGTCCAGCACGACGTCGTCCAGGAACGGGCGCCACGGGGTCAGCACGAGGACGTCCCCGGCGAAGTCCTGCAGCGCGCCGGGCACCTCGGCGTAGGTGCCGACGGCGATCATGTCGACGCCGAGCGTCGCCGCCTCGCGCGCGAGCACGTCGCGGCCGAGGCCGTAGCCGTTGCCCTTGACCACCGGGACGATGCCCGGGTGGGCCGCCGCGTGGTGGCGCAGGTGGGCGCGCCAGCGCGCCCCGTCGACGTGCAGCCGGAAGCTCATCCGCGCCTCCCCATGTAGACCGTGAACGCCTTGTGCAGCACCCGGTTGATCGGCAGGTCCCACTCGCCGAGGTACTCGACGGCCTCGCCACCGGTGCCGACCTTGAACTGGATCAGGCCGCGGTGCGGGTCGTCGGACGAGATGGTGTCGGTGATGCCGCGCAGGTCGTAGACCGTCGCGCCGGCGGCCAGGGCGTCGCGGATCATCTGCCACTGCACGGCGTTCGAGCCGCGCACGTCGCGCTTCTCGGTGGTCGAGGCGCCGTAGGAGTACCAGGCGTGCTCGCCGACCCGCACCAGCGTGGTGGCGGCGACGAGGTCGCCCTCGTGATGGGCGAGGTAGAGCGTCAGGCGCTCGGGGTCCTCGGCGGTGAGCGCGTCCCACATGCGCTCGAAGTACGACAGCGGCCGCGGCGTGAAGTGGTCGCGCTCGGCGGTCTCGACGTAGACCCGGTGGAAGTCGGCCAGGTCGGCGCGCGTGCCGCGGGTGACCTCGACGCCGTTCTTGGCCGCCTTCTTGATGTTGCGGCGCCACAGCTGGTTCATGCCGGCCAGCACCTCGTCCTCGGTGCGTCCGGCCAGCGGCAGCTGGAAGTTGAACGCCGGCTGGCCGGCCGAGAATCCGCCGGTCGTGGGGACGGGCGTCCAGCCGGCGGCCACGAGCGCGTCGCGGACCGCCTCGGCGGCCGGGTCCGCCTCGTCCGCGGGCACCTCGCCCAGCGTGTTGAGGCCGTCGTCGGCGAGCGCCTTCTTGATCGTGTCGGCGTGCCAGCGGCGGCGCACGACCGGCGGACCCATGCGGATGCCGAACGCGTGGGACGCCTTGAGGTGGGCGCGCAGCGGGGTCAGCCAGTCGTCCAGCGTGGCGGCGTCCCACCGGATCGAGGGACCCTCGGGCAGGTACGCGAGGTAGCGGTCGAGCTTCGGAACCTTGCGGTAGAGCACCAGGCCGGCGCCGACGAGCTCGTCACCGTCGAACCAGCCGACGGACTCGCTGCGCCACTCGTTCTTCACCTGCCCCCAGGCCGGGGTCTGCAGGAAGCTCGCCGACGGCTGCGTGCGCAGGAAGGCCAGGTGCTGCTCGGGGGTGATCGGTCGGACGCGCAGGGGTCGGGTCACCCGTCGAGGCTACCAACCTGGGCTTCTCAGGCGATGTCGGTTAGCCTTCCCTAAGAAACCTGCCGAGAGGACCCTCATGCAGACCTGCCGTGCCACCGTGACCGACCGGCGTCAGCTGACCCCGCACCTGGTGCGGCTCACCCTGGCGCTGCCCGCGCCGGTGACGACGGACGTCCCGGACGAGTACGTGCGCGTGCTCATCGCCCCCGAGGGCGAGGAGCTGTTCCTCCCGCAGATCGACGCGGACTTCAACGTCACGTTCCCCGAGGGCGCCGTCGAGCCGATCAGCCGCGTCTACACGATCTCCGACCACCGCGAGACCGCCGGCGGCGCCGAGATCGACGTCGACGTCGCGCTCCACGACGTCGGCCCGGGCGCGGCCTGGGCGGGCGACTGCGCGATCGGCTCCGAGGTGGGCGTCGTCGAGCCCCGCGGCCTGTACACCGCCGGCGCCGACGTCCCGTGGCAGCTGCTGGTGTGCGACATCACCGGTGTCCCGGCCCTCGCCCGCATCCTGCGCGGGCTGCGTCCCGGTCAGCGCGCCGAGGCGCTCGTGGTGCTGACCGACGCCGCCGACGAGCTCGACCTCCCCTCGCCCGGCGACGTCACCATCACGTGGCAGGTCGTCCAGGACGAGCGCGCCGTCGAGGAGGCGCTCACCCGCGCCGTCCTGGGCCGGGCGCTGCCGGAGACCGGTGGCGAGCGCTACGTCTGGTTCGCCGGCGAGGCGCGCGCCAGCCGCGCGGTCCGCCGTCACCTGCGCAAGGTGCTCGGCTGGGAGCAGAGCGACTTCTACACCTGCGGCTACTGGCAGTTCGACGCCGAGGCGTGGAATGCCCGCTACGAGCAGGTCGCGGCCGACGTCATCGCTCGCGCCCAGGCCGCCCACGCCGCCGCGGGCGACGACACCGGCGCCTACCTCGACGCGATCGAGGAGATCTACGAGTCCGTCGGCCTCTGAGCCGTCACCGTGCCTGAGCGGTGAGATAGCAACCCTTCGCCGCTCATGCCGGTGAGTCGCCAACCGAAAGACGACCTCATTCGGTTGCCAGGTCACCGCCCAGCGGATGTCCCCAGGACGCGAGGACCATCCGGACGTCCCCAGGACCGGTCGCGGTCGTGCCGTCGTTCCCTCGCGCCGCCGCACGGTGGCGGCATGCCGCGCACCGCCGTCGTCCCGCCGGTCCTCCGCACCGGTCCGTTCAGTCGTGCGCAGGGGCTCGCCGCGGGCCTGACCTCGCGCCAGCTTCAAGGTGCCTCGTTCCGCCGGGTCCATCCGCGGGTCTGGGTCCACCGTGACCACGTCATGACCCGGTTGGACGAGGTGCGCGCCGCGACGCTGGCTCTTCCGCCTCACGTGCACGCCACTCACGCGACCCGGCTGCTGCTCTCCGGCCTGGACGTCGTGCGGCCGCCCCTGCGCTTCGTGGTCGCGGGTGACCTCCACCTCGCGCTGGACGGCGTTCTCCTGCACCGCACCCCCTTGCTGCCGCCGCTCGACGAGCAGGGCGTCACGCCGACGGCTGCCTTCGTCGCGCTCGCCGCCACCGAGCGGCTCCTGGACGTCGTCGCCGCCGGTGACTGGCTCGCGCATCGCGGCCTCATGTCAGCGGTCGGTCTCGGCGAGCTCGCCGCGGCACAGTCGTGGCGCCGTGGTGCCCGAGCGGCCGCCTCGGTCCTCCCACTGCTGGACGGGCGCTCGCGCTCGTTGCCCGAGTCACAGGTCCGCTGCCTCCTGGTCGCCGCCGGCCTGCCCCGGCCGGAGGTCAACGTCCCGGTGCTGGACGACGTCAGGTCGCCCGTGACCGACCTCTACCTGCGGCGGTGGCGGGTGGCCGTCGAGTACGAGGGACGGCAGCACGAGCTCGACCCGGGCCAGTTCTCGCGCGACCTCGCCAGGTACGCACGTCTTCGGGAGCACGGCATCGAGTACGTGCAGGTCACTCGGACGATGATGCGGTCACCGCGCGCCGTGGTGGCCCTCGTCCACGAGGCCCTGGTCCGCCGGGGCTACGACGGACCGGCACCGACCTTCGGCGGCGCTTGGTGGAGCCTCTTCCGGCCCGTCCGCCGTCGGGGCGGTGAGTCAGCAACCGATTGAGACCCTCATTCGGTTGCCAGGTCACCGCTCAGGCGGGCGTTCGGTTGCTCACTCACCGCTCCCGGGGTCGGCCTTTGACTCGGCCGGTCCTAGACCAGGGCCAGGTAGCCCGGGGCGACGGGCGTCAGCAGCAGCGTCATGCCCGCCTCGGACGGGGTGCGGTCGGCCTTGCGGTGGTTGCAGCGCAGGCACGCGGCGACGGCGTTCTCCCAGCTGAGCGTGCCGCCGCGGCTACGCGGCACCACGTGGTCGACGGTCTCGGCGTGGCCGCCGCAGTAGGCGCACATCTTGTCGCGGGCCTTGATCGCCGCCTTGGTGCACAACCGGGTGCGGCCGTGCGTCCAGCGCATCACCACGTACCGCACCAGGCGCAGCACTTTCGGCACCTTGAACGGGCCGAAGTCCTGGTCGGTGGCCTCCTCGACGACGGCGACCCGGCGCACGAGCATCTTGATGGCGTGTCGCACCGACACGCGCTGCAGTGGCTCGTAGCTCGCGTTGAGTACCAGGACGTGCTCAGCCGTCATGGGGTGCCCCTTCCGACACGAACAGTAGTCGCGAACACCGCGCCGGGACAGGGTTCCTGACGGATCGACCCCACGGCGTCACCTCGCCGCTCGCGGTGCGCGCCGGCTCCGCGCGGCTAGCGTGATCGGGTGAGCACTCCCTACTACGCCGCCGACGTCCCCGAGACCCACCGCCCCTACGTCGCCGCCGCCGACCGGCACCAGCAGCTGGAGTATCGCCGGGTCGGACGCTCGGGGCTGCTGCTCCCGCCGATCTCGCTCGGCCTCTGGTACAACTTCGGCGACAACCGGACGTTCGACAGCCAGCGCGAGATCCTGCGCCACGCCTTCGACCACGGCATCACCCACTTCGACCTGGCCAACAACTACGGCCCGCCGTACGGCTCGGCCGAGGAGAACTTCGGCCGGATGATGCGCACCGACCTCAAGCCGTACCGCGACGAGCTCGTCATCTCGTCCAAGGCCGGCTGGGACATGTGGCCGGGCCCGTACGGCAACCTCGGCTCGCGCAAGTACCTGCTCGCCAGCCTGGACGCGTCCCTGCAGCGCATGAGCGTCGACCACGTCGACGTCTTCTACTCCCACCGCGCCGACCCCGGCACCCCGGTCGAGGAGACGATCGGCGCGCTCGACACCGCGGTGCGCCAGGGCAAGGCCACCTACGTCGGCATCTCGTCCTACGGCCCCGAGCGCACGCGCGAGGCCATCGCGGTCGCCCGCGACCTCGGCACCCCGCTGGTCATCCACCAGCCGTCGTACTCGCTGCTCAACCGCTGGGTCGAGGGCGGCCTGCTCGACGTCCTGGACGAGGCCGGGATGGGCTCGATCGCCTTCACCGTGCTGGCGCAGGGCCTGCTCACCGACAAGTACGTGGACGGGTCGGACCCCGAGCGCGCCCAGCAGCGGCCCAGCTTCGACGACGAGGTCGCGCAGCAGAACCTGCACCGCGTGCGCGGCCTGGCCGAGGTGGCGCGCGGACGCGGCCAGACGCTCGCGCAGATGGCCGTCTCGTGGGTGCTGCGTCCCGGCGGGGTCACGTCGGCGCTGATCGGCGTCTCCTCGGTCGCCCAGCTCGACGAGAACCTGGCCGCCGCCGCGCGCACCGACTTCAGCGACGACGAGATCGCCGCGATCGAGCAGCACGCGGTCGACGGCGGCGTCGACCTGTGGGCCGTGTCGTCGTCGATCGAGTAGGTCAGCCCGGGTAGCGCTCGGCGTGCACGGCCTGCTCGAGCGGACGCCGCGTGCGCCAGCCGTGACGCTCGAGGTCGGGCACCTCCTGCAGCCGCTCGACGGTGCCCACGCACAGCCACGCGACCGGCCGGACGTGCTCGGGCGCGCCGACGAGCTCGCGCAGGAACGGCTCGCGGTAGAACGACACCCAGCCGACCCCGAGCCCCTCGGCGGTCGCGGCGAGCCACAGGTTCTGGATCGCCAGGCACACCGAGTACAGCCCGGCGTCGGCGATGGCGTGCCGGCCGAGCACGTGCTGGCCGCCGCGCGTCGGGTCGTGGGTGACGACGACGCCGAGCCCGGACTCGCGGATCCCCTCGATCTTGATCCGGTCGAACGTCCCGCGTCGCTCCGCCGGCAGGCTCGCGGCGAAGGTGTCGCGCTCGGTGGCCACGTGGGTCGCGAAGGCGTCCAAGGTGGCGGGCTCGCGCACCAGCACGAAGTCCCACGGCTGGCTGTGCCCGACGCTCGGCGCGGAGTGCGCCGCGCCCAGCACCCGTCCCAGCACGTCCTCGGGCACGGGCTCGCCGGTGAACTCAGCGCGCACGTCGCGGCGGCGGGCGATGACGTCGTACAGGTCGGTCAGCGGGGCGTCGGTCGTGTCGGGCACGGGCACGACCCTAGGCCGAGACCGGCGTAGCCTGCGCCGGGTGACCGCCGACGCCGTCCGCGCCTACGGGGCGCGCGCCACCGAGTACGCCGACCTGCTCGGGCACGAGGACGCGGTGGCCGCGCCCGACCGCGAGCTGGTGCTGCGGTGGGCCGCCGAGCGCTCGGGGCCGGTCGTCGACGTCGGGTGCGGCCCCGGGCACTGGACCGACCTGCTGCGCCGTCAGGGGGCGGACGTCGAGGGGATCGACCCCACGCCTCAGATGCTCGACCTGGCCCGCGAGCGGTTCCCCGCGTGCCGGTTCCGGGCCGGACGGCTGGAGGACCTGGGGGTGCCGGACGGCTCGCTGGCCGGCGTCCTGGCCTGGTTCTCGCTCATCCACACGCCGCCGGACGAGGTGCCGGCCGCGCTCGCATCCGTGGCCCGCGCGCTGCGCCCGGGCGGCAGCACGCTGGTGGGGTTCTTCACCGGCGACGGGGTGGAGCCGTTCGACCACGCCGTCACCACCGCCCACCGCTGGCCGGTGGACGAGCTGACGGCGCGCCTGGCCGAGGCCGGCCTCGTGGTGCGGGAGACGCACGCGCGCACCGACCCGGGCGTCCGCCCCCAGGGTGCGATCGTCGCCGACCGGGCGGCGTAGCTCAGCTGGTCGGGGCTGTGGCCACCCGGCGGCGCAGCTCGTCCGGCTCCAGCGCCCGCACCGCCGTGATGGTCGCCGGGCCGAGCGACAGCTCGCCGTCGTTGAGCGGCTCGCAGCGGATGCCTCCGTGCCCGCGCAGCGCCTTGTGCGCCCCGTCGGCGTAGACGACGTTCATCCAGGCGCACGGGTTCGCCGGGGTCAGCGACCGGAAGCGGACCGGCCCGTGCCCGGCGTCCAGGGTGAACTCGTGCCGGGCCAGTGCGTCGACGTCGAGGCCGCGGGTCACGACGTTGCGGCGGGCCAGCATCGGGTCGAACGGGCCCGCGCCGAGCTCGCCCTCCAGCCACTCCAGCGACTCCGCGGCGATGATCGTCACTGCGGCGTAGGTGAACCGGGTGCCGAAGTAGCGGTCGCCGACCAGGCCCTTGTGGGCGCGCACGCGGACGCTGTCGCGGTGCTCGGGCCCGTCGTACGGCTTGAGCCCGTCGGCGGGGCGTCCGTCCATGCGGTTGCGCGGCGAGGTCAGCAGACCCACGACGTCGAGCTCGGCCATGGCCCCGACCCTAGCCCGCGTCCCAGGGTCGGATCAGGACCATGACGGACTCCCCACGGTCACCCGTCGGGGCTAGCGTGACGCCTGACGGCCGACGCACCAGGAGAACCCCGATGACCGCAGCTGCCCCCGCCACCCGCCAGGTCGCCGCGCGCGCGACCGACCTCACCAAGGTCTACGGCTCCCGCGACGCCGAGGTGCGCGCCCTCGACGGCGTCTCGCTCGACGTGAACGACGGCGAGTTCACCGCCGTCATGGGCCCCTCCGGGTCCGGCAAGTCCACCCTCATGCACTGCTTCGCCGCGCTCGACACCCCGACGAGCGGGTCGGTGCTGATCGGCGACACCGAGCTCTACGCGCTCAAGGACAAGGCGCTCACCGAGCTGCGCCGCGACCGCATCGGCTTCGTCTTCCAGGCGTTCAACCTCGTGCCCACGCTCACCGCGCGCGAGAACATCCTGCTGCCGGTGTCCATCGCCGGCCGCAAGCCGGACGTGGCGTGGTTCGACCAGGTCATCGAGGCCACGGGCCTGGCCGACCGGCTCGACCACCGTCCCTCGGAGATGTCCGGCGGCCAGCAGCAGCGCGTCGCCTGCGCCCGCGCCCTGGTGAGCCGGCCCGACATCGTCTTCGCCGACGAGCCCACCGGCAACCTCGACTCGACCTCCGGCGCCGAGGTGCTGGGCTTCCTGCGCCGCAGCGTCACCGAGTTCGGCCAGACCATCGTCATGGTCACCCACGACCCCATCGCCGCGTCCTACACCGACCGGGTCGTCTTCCTGGCCGACGGACGCGTCGTCGACGAGATGCGCGAGCCCACCGCCGAGCGCGTCCTGGAGCACATGACCGCGCTGCAGACCCGCCAGCTGGGCGGGCAGTGATGCGCAAGGTCACGCTGCGCAACCTGCTCGCGCGCAAGGTCCGGCTGCTGCTCAGCGCCTCGGCCATCGTGCTGGGCGTCGCGTTCGTGGGCGGCTCGCTGGTGTTCACCGACACCATCGACTCCTCCTTCGACGGCATCGTCGAGGGCTCGATCAACGACGCCCTCGTGCGCCAGGCCGGCTCCGGCGCCGACGGCACCACCGGCGGCGGGTTCAACCTGGACGCGCGCACCATCCCGTCCGCGCTGGTCGACGAGCTCGCGACCGAGGACGGCGTCGCGCGGGCCGACGGCTCGGTCGACGGCCAGGGCCTGTTCGTGGTCAAGAAGAACGGCAAACTGCTCGGCGGCACGGGTGCGCCCACGCTCGCCTTCAACTGGAACGACGCCCCCAACACGCTGGGCGAGCCGGCCGCGACCATCACGTCGGGCCGGGCGCCGCAGACGGCCGGCGAGGTCGTGCTCGACGAGCGGGCCGCCGACCAGGCCGACTACGAGGTCGGCGACACCGTCCAGATGATCACCGCCGGCGAGCAGCCGCGGGTCGAGGCGACGCTCGTCGGCCTGGCCGAGTTCGCCGGCGGCGGGCTCGCCGGCGCCACGCTGGTCTTCTTCGACACCGCCACCGCGCAGGACGTCTTCCTCGACGGGCAGGACGCGTTCACGTCCATCGCCCTCACCGCGGAGCCGGGCGTCACGCAGACCGAGCTGGTCGACGCGGTCGAGCCGGCCCTCCCCGAGGGGCTCGAGGCCGTCACCGGCGACGAGCTCGCCGACGAGATCGAGGGCCTGGTCGGGCAGCTGCTGGGCTTCCTCAACACCTTCCTGCTCGTCTTCGCCGGCATCGCGCTGGTCGTCGGCTCGTTCCTCATCGTCAACACGTTCTCGATCCTGGTGGCCCAGCGCAGCCGCGAGCTCGCGCTGCTGCGGGCCCTCGGCGCGTCCCGCGGCCAGGTGTCGCGATCGGTGCTGACCGAGGCGGCGGTCGTCGGCCTCGTCGGCGCCACGCTGGGCATCGGGGTCGGCTACGGGCTGGCGGCCGGCCTCAAGGCGCTGTTCGGGCAGTTCGGCCTCGACCTGTCCGGCACCGCGCTGGTGCTGCAGCCCAGCACCGTCGTCATCTCCTACGTGGTCGGCCTCGTGGTCACGATGGTCGCCGCCTACCTGCCGGCCCGCCGGGCCTCGCGCATCGCGCCGGTCGCGGCCATGCGCGACGACGTCGCCCTGCCCGAGTCGTCCATCCGTCGCCGGGTCGTCGTGGCCGTGGTCCTGGCGCTGCTCGGCGCCGGGCTGATGACCACGGGCCTGGCGGGAGTCACGTCCAACCACGCGCTCCAGGTGGGCCTCGGCGTCCTGGCCGTGCTGCTCGCGATCGTGCTCGCCGGGCCGGTGCTGGCCCAGCCGGTGCTCATCGCCTTCGGCGCCGTCTACGCCCGGCTGTACGGCACCGTCGGCCGGCTGGCCACGCAGAACTCGCGGCGCAACCCGCGGCGCACCGCGGCCACGTCGTCGGCGCTCATGATCGGCATGGCCCTGGTGACGACGATGTCGGTGCTGGGCGCGTCCGTGAACAAGTCGATCGACGTCGGCGTCGACGAGCAGTTCACCAGCGACTACCTCATCTCCAACGCGGTCGGCCAGCCGTTCTCCCCGCGCATCGCCGAGGACGTCGCGCAGGTCGACGGCGTCGCGGTCGTCTCGGCCCAGCAGACCGTCACCATGAAGGTCGACGACTCCGACACCTGGGCCACCGCGGCCGAGGCCGGACCGCTCGACGAGATCTTCGACATCGTCTACAGCTCCGGCGAACCGGCGGCCCGCGACGGCGAGATCGCGCTCAACGAGACGAAGGCCGGCCAGCTCGGCGTCGGCGTGGGCGACACCGTCCAGGTCGCGCTCGGCGGGCGTGAGCAGGACGCGACCGTCACCGGCGTCTACGAAGACACCTACGTCATCGGCACCGCGCTCGTCCCGCTCAGCACCGTCGTCGCGTCGCAGGTGCAGCGCACCGACAGCGGCGTCGCGCTCGACGCCGAGCCCGGCGTGGACGTCGACGCGCTCGGCGACCGGCTCGAGCAGGCCACCGCCGACTTCCCCACCGTCACCGTGCAGACCAAGCAGGACTTCGCCGAGTCCCAGCGGGCCCAGGTCAACACGCTGCTGTACCTGATCTACGCGCTGCTGGGCCTGGCGATCGTCATCGCGATCCTGGGCATCGTCAACACGCTGGCGCTCAGCGTCATCGAGCGCACCCGCGAGGTCGGCCTGCTCCGGGCCGTCGGCGTCAGCCGGCCGCAGCTGCGCCGCATGGTGCGGCTGGAGTCCATCGCCATCGCCGTGCTCGGCGCCCTGCTCGGCGTGGCCGCCGGGCTGGTGTTCGGCGTGGTGCTGCGCGCCGCCTTCGAGGACGACGGGCTCACCGACCTGGCGATCCCCTGGCTGCGGCTGGCGCTGTTCGTCGCGGTGGCCGCCGTCGTCGGCGTGCTCGCCGCGGTGGCCCCCGCGCGTCGCGCCGCCCGGCTCGACGTCCTCACCGCGATCTCCTCGGCGTGAGCCGGAGGCCGTCGTCCCGGGCGGATTTCGCCCGGGACCGCGGTGTCGCGTAGGATCGTCAGGTTGCCTCCTGCGGGAGGTGCATGCAGTGACCCTCCTGCTACGGAAAGTCCGTAGCCGTTTAGACCGAAGGAGGTGGAGTCACCATGCGTCCTTACGAGCTCATGATCATCCTCGATCCCGACCTCGACGAGCGTACGGTCGCCCCCAGCCTGGAGACGTACCTGAACCTGGTGCGACAGGATGGCGGTTCCGTCGAGAACGTCGACGTGTGGGGCAAGCGCCGTCTTGCCTACGAGATCAACAAGAAGTCCGAGGGCATCTACGCCGTCGTGAACCTGACCGCCACCCCGGCGACCGTCAAGGAGCTCGACCGTCAGCTCACCCTCAACGAGTCCGTCGTCCGCACGAAGGTCCTCCGACCCGACGCGAAGTGAGCCCGGCCGGCGCCGCGATGTGGACGAAGCGTCGCATCGTGTCGCCGGACTGCGCTTCACTGGGACACCCGAACCCCTGAAAGGCTGGGCACCATGGCAGGCGAGACCATCATCACCGTCGTCGGCAACGTCACCGACGATCCCGAGCTGAAGTTCACCCCGTCCGGAGCGGCGGTCGCGAACTTCACCGTGGCCTCGACCCCGCGCACGTTCGACCGCCAGTCGAACGAGTGGAAGGACGGCGACACGCTGTTCCTCCGTTGCGCGGCCTGGCGCCAGCTGGCCGAGAACGTCGCCGAGTCCCTGCAGAAGGGACAGCGCGTCATCGTCACCGGCGCCCTCAAGGTGCGTCAGTACGAGCGCCAGGACGGCTCGAAGGGCACCAGCGTCGAGATGAACGTCGACGAGGTGGGCCCCTCGCTGCGCTACGCGACCGCGAAGGTCACGCGCATCAGCCGTTCCGACAGCGGTCAGGGCGGGTTCGGAGGCGGAAACGGCGGCGGCTTCGGCGGCAACAACGCCGGCGGCGGCCAGGGCGGTTTCGGTGGTGGCCAGCAGGCACCCGCCGCGAACCCCTGGTCGACCCAGCCGGCTGCGCCGCAGGCCGACGCCTGGGGTGGCTCCAACGACGAGCCCCCGTTCTGATCGACACACACTCTTAGAGCACACCAAGGAACATCATGGCCAAGCCTGTTGTCCGGAAGCCGAAGAAGAAGAGCAACCCGCTCGCGGCCGCCGGCGTCACCACGATCGACTACAAGGACACCGCGCTCCTGCGCAAGTTCATCTCGGACCGCGGCAAGATCCGCGCGCGCCGCGTGACCGGTGTCTCCGTCCAGGAGCAGCGCCAGATCGCCAAGGCGATCAAGAACGCGCGTGAGATGGCGCTGCTGCCCTACACGTCCACCACCCGCTGACCGGGAGAGGAGAACACGAATGAAGCTCATCCTCACCCACGAGGTCTCGAACCTCGGCCAGCCCGGCGACATCGTCGAGGTCAAGGACGGCTACGGCCGCAACTACCTGCTGCCGCGCAACTTCGCCATCCGCTGGACCAAGGGCGGCGAGAAGCAGGTCGCGTCCATCAAGGCGGCCCGCGACTCGCGTGCGGTCCACGACCTCGAGCAGGCGCAGTCCATCAAGGCGTCGCTGGAGAACGGCACCATCAACCTGCCGGTCCGCGCCGGCGAGGGTGGCCGTCTGTTCGGCTCCGTCACGGTCTCCGACATCGCCGAGGCGCTCGCCACGGCCGGTGCGCAGGTCGACAAGCGCCGCATCGAGATCGGCAACCCGATCAAGGCCCTGGGCCCGCACACCGTCACGGTGCGCATCCACCCCGAGGTCAGCGCGTCCGCCACGCTCAACGTGGTCGCCGCCAAGTAGCACCGCTCCGCACGCCGGCCGGTCATCCCGCAGGGGGTGGCCGGCCGTCGTCGTTCCCGGCCAGACGCCAGTGGACGACGGCGACGAGACCCAGCACCAGCGGCACCAGCAGCGTCACGCCGCGCCAGGCGGCCAGGCCGGCCAGCACGGACGACTCCAGCGCCGGTGAGGTCGCGGCGACGATCGTCGCGGCCACCACGGCGTCGAGGGCACCGAGCCCGGCCAGCGGCAGCAGCGTCAGGGGGTAGGCGAGCAGGAACGCGCCGAGCACGAGTCGCACCGGCACCTCGTCGGCAGGCACGCCGACGAACCGCAGGGCCAGCACCAGCAGCAGCCCGTCCACCAGTGCCATGAGCAGCTGGAGGCCGACCGCCAGCACGAACGAGCGCCGCAGGTGGGTGCGCAGCAGCTCGGCGAAGCTCGCGGCGCCGTCGGTCCAGGCGCCGACGGCCAGCGAGGGGCGCACCCGCGCGGCCAGCGTCCCGGCCGCCGCGGCCAGCCGCACCAGGACGTCGCTGCCGCGGGAGACGACCACGGCCAGGCCCACCAGCACGACGCTCAGCCCGGCGCAGCCGAGGGCCGGGACGACCGCCTCCGGCTCGTACCCGGCGACCGTCGTGAGCAGGACGAGGCCGAGCGCCGGGACGGCGAACCGCATGACGTAGAAGGCGAGCGTGTTCATCACCGTGCCCGCCGCGCCGGCCGTCGGGGCCACGCCCCATGACCGGAAGAGCGCCAGGCGCATGGCCAGGTCCGCAGGCGGCGGCGCGGCGGTCGAGACCAGGAACGCGGCCTGGTCGTTCTGCACCGCGCGCACGATCGACAGGCCGGGCACGAAGAAGGGCAGCGGCGCCGCGCTCAGCGTCTGGCGCACCAGCAGCCCGGCCACGAGCACGAGCAGCTCGGCGGCGCTGAGCCGGCCGAGCGCGTCACCCACCGCCGACCAGTCGACGTTGCCGAGCAGGGCGCGGCCCGCGAGCACGATGACCAGCGCGAGCGCCGCAAGGGCCCCGAGCCGGCCCAGCACGCGGCGCGACCGGGACGTGGCGACGGCTTCGGACATGCGGTTCCCCCGACTCGAGGTCTTTCCAGGACGATGTCGCCCGGTCTACCGTGACGTCAAGGCAGGGGGGCCCATGGCGCAGACCGAGGAACGCACCGATCGCGGCATGAGCATGCCGACGCTCACCGCGATGGTGGTCGGCTCGATGATCGGTGCGGGCGTCTTCTCGCTGCCGGCGCGGTTCGGTGCCGCCACCGGCGTGGTGGGCGCGATCATCGCCTGGGCGATCGCCGGCGCCGGCATCCTCATGCTGGCCTTCGTCTTCCAGAACCTCGCGGTGCGCCGCCCGCACCTGGACGCCGGCATCTTCGCCTACGCCAAGGCCGGCTTCGGCGACTACGTGGGCTTCAACGCCGCGTTCGGCTACTGGGCGTCCGCGTGCGCCGGCAACACCTTCTACTGGGTCTTCATCATGACCACGATCGGGGCGGTGTTCCCCGAGCTCGGCGAGGGCGACACGCTGCTCGCGGTCGCGCTGTCGTCGATCGCGGTGTGGACGTTCTGCGCCCTCGTGCTGCGCGGCGTGCGGGAGGCCGCGGCGATCAACCGCATCGTGACGATCGCCAAGATCATCCCGATCGTCGTGTTCATCGTGGTGCTGGTCGTCGCGTTCGACGCCGGCATCATGGCCGACAACTTCTGGGCCGGCGACGACCCGGGCCTGAGCACCCTGGCCCAGCAGGTGGGCGACACGATGATCGTCACGACCTTCGTCTTCCTGGGCATCGAGGGCGCCAGCATGTACTCGCGCTTCGCCCGCCGCCGCGAGGACGTCGGCCGCGCGACGGTCATCGGGTTCCTCAGCGTGCTGGCGATCTTCGCCCTGGTGACCCTGACCAGCTACGGCGTGATGCCCAGCAGCGACCTGGCCGACGTCCGCCAGCCGTCCATGGCCGGCGTGCTGGACTCGGTCGTCGGCGACTGGGGCAAGGCGCTGATCAGCGTGGGCGTCGTCGTCTCCGTCCTGGGCGCCTACCTGGCCTGGACGCTCATGGCCGCCGAGGTGCTGTTCATGCCGGCCCGCAACGCCGACATGCCGCGGTTCCTGGCCCGCGAGCGCAACGGCACGCCGACCGCGGCCCTGCTGCTGGCCAGCGCGTTCGTCCAGCTGCTGCTGCTCGTCACGCTGCTCGCCGACGACGCGCTCAACTTCATGCTCGACCTGTGCACCAGCCTGGCGCTCGTGCCCTACCTCCTCGCCGCCGGCTACGCGGTGAAGATCGCGCTGCGGCCCGAGCCCGGAGACGATCCAGCGGGTCGGCGCGGCGAGCTCGTGGTCGGCGCCCTCGCGACCCTCTACAGCCTGCTGCTCATCGTCGTCGCCGGGCCGAAGTACCTGCTGGTGACCTGCCTGATCTATGCCCCCGGCGCGGTGCTGTACGTGCTGGCCCGGCGCGAGAACCACCGGCGGGTGTTCACCGTGCCGGAGGTCGTCCTGTTCGTCGCCATCGTGGCCGGGGCCCTCGTGGGCCTCATCGGCCTGGTCACGGGGTGGCTCACCCTGTAGGAGGAATCGTGAACCCTGTCTCGTCCACGTACGGCGTGCACAGCGAGGTGGGCCGGCTGCGCAAGGTGCTGGTCTGCTCGCCCGGCCTGGCGCACGAGCGGCTGACGCCGACCAACAGCGACGCGCTGCTGTTCGACGACGTGATGTGGGTGGAGGCGGCCCGGCGCGACCACGAGGACTTCATGCGCACCATGCGCGAGCGCGGGGTCGAGGTGGTGGAGCTGCACGAGCTGCTGGCCGAGACGATGGCCGACCCGCAGGCTCGGTCGTGGCTGCTGGACCGCAAGATCGTGCCGAACGCGGTCGGGCTCGGGCTGGTGGCCGAGACCCGGGCGTTCCTGGACTCGCTGGAGCCGCGAGCACTGGCCGAGCACCTGGTCGGGGGGCTGTCGACGCGCGACCTGCCCGCCGAGCTGCGCACCGGCTACCTGGCGCTCGCCCGCGAGGACGCCGGGCTCGCCGAGTACCTCATGCCGCCGCTGCCGAACATGCTCTACACCCGCGACACCACGTCGTGGATCTACGGCGGCGTCACGCTCAACCCGCTCTACTGGGCCGCCCGGCACGACGAGACGCTGCTCATGAAGGCGATCTACCGGTTCCACCCCGACTACGTCGGGTCGACGGTCTGGTGGGGCGACCCCGAGCAGGACTGGGGCCTGGCCACCATCGAGGGCGGCGACGTGCTGGTGCCCGGCGCCGGGGTGGTCATCATCGGCATGAGCGAGCGCACGTCCCGCCAGGCGATCACCCAGGTGACGGCCCGGCTGTTCGAGCAGGGCGCTGCCAGCAAGGTCGTGGTCGCCGGTATGCCCAAGCTGCGAGCCGCCATGCACCTGGACACCGTCTTCACCTTCGCGGACCGCGACGTCGTCACCGTCTACCCCGAGATCGTGGACGTCATCGAGTCCTTCACGCTCGTGCCGGACGACTCCCCGACCGGGGTGCACGTCGTGCCGGAGCGGCGGCCCTTCACCGAGGTGGTCGCCGGCGCCCTGGGGCTGCCCGCGCTGCGGGTCGTCGAGACCGGAGGCACCCGCTACCAGGCCGAGCGCCAGCAGTGGGACAGCGGCAACAACCTCGTCGCGCTCGAGCCGGGCGTCGTGCTGGCCTACGACCGCAACGTCCACACCAACTCGCTGCTGCGCAAGGCCGGCATCGAGGTGCTGCCGATCGTCGGGGCCGAGCTGGGCCGCGGCCGAGGTGGCGGGCACTGCATGACCGGGCCGATTGTCCGCGAGCCGGTCGACTTCTAGCGGGACGGGGACGCCATGAGCCGCTCGGAGCCGCCCGCCCGCACCGTCCGGGTCAGGACCGTGGTCGCGGTGGTGCTGGCCGTGCTGGCGCTGACCTTCGTCTTCCAGAACACCGGGAGCAAGAGCATCCGGTTCCTGTTCTGGTCGACCTCGATGCCGGCCTGGATCTGGCTGCTCGTGGTCTTCGTGGCCGGGGTCGTCGCCGGGTCGCTGTTCCCGTGGTTCCGGCGGCGCGCGCGGCGCTAGCGGACGCCCAGCACCATCCAGCGGTCACCGCGCTGGCGCGCGTAGAGGACGACGAGCCGGGCGGCGATGAAGCCGCCGTACGCGCACCACAGGCCGACCAGCCCCGTGCGGCCCAGGAGGAGCGCCAGCGGGGCGTAGACGGCGAGGACCGCGAGCCCGGCCCAGGCCAGGTAGCGGCCGTCGCCGGCGCCGATGAGGATGCCGTCGAGCACGAACACGACGCCCGACAGCGGCTGGATCACCGCGACCACCAGCAGCACGGGCAGCAGCGCGTCCTGCACCTGGGCGTCGGGCGTGAACAGCGGCGGCAGCACGACGGCGGTCGCCGCGAGCAGCACGGCGGCGGCCACGCCGGCCCCCGCGCCCCAGGCCACGAGCCGTCCGACGACCGACCGGGTCCCGGCGGCGTCCCCCTCCCCCAGGCTCGTGCCGGTCAGCGTCTGGCCGGCGATGGCCAGCGAGTCCAGCACGAACGCGAGCAGCGTGACGACGGTGGCGGCGATCTGGTGGGCGGCCAGCGCGGCGTCGCCGAGCCCTGCCGCCACCGCGGTGGCGAGGATCAACGAGGCGCGCAGGGTGGCGGTGCGGACGAGCAGCGGCACGCCGTCCAGGCCGGCCCGCAGCACCCCGGCGCCGTGGGGCCGCACCGAGGCGCCGGTCCGCAGCGCGCCGCGGAGCACGACGCCGCCCAGCCACAGCGCCGCGGCCCACTGGGCCAGCACGGTGCCGAGGGCCGCGCCGGTGATGCCCAGGTCGAACCCGTAGACGAGCGTGACGTTGAGACCGGCGTTGGCGAGGTTGGCCAGCACGGCGACGACCAGCGGGGTGCGCAGGTCCATCGAGCCGCGCAGCGCGCCGGTGGCGGCGAGCACGACGAGCATCGCGGGCACGCCGGCGGCGCTCACCACCAGGTAGTCGAAGGCCGCGTCCGCCACCGCGGTCGAGCTCGACAGCGCCGTCGCCAGCGGGCGGGCGAGGACGGCGAGCAGGCCGCCGAGGACCGTGCCGAGCCCGATCGCGAGCCACACGCCGCTGACGCCCTCGCGGCGGGCGCCGGCGACGTCTCCGGCGCCGTGCAGGCGGGCGACGGTCGCGGTGGTTCCGTAGGCCAGGAAGATGCACAGCCCGACCACGGTGCCCAGGACGGTCGAGGCGACGGCGAGCCCGGCCAGCGGCACCGTGCCGAGGTGGCCCACGACGACGGTGTCGACCGCCAGCATGAGCGGCTCGGTGACCAGCGCGGCGAAGGCGGGGACCGCGATCGCGACGATCCGGCGGTCCAGGTCTCGCATGGGGACAGCCTCTCGTGTCGACATGTCTGCCCGGACGGGCGGGGGTGGGAAATCTTTCTTGTGTGCACACCGTGTGCACGTCGTCCGCGCAGGTCAGAGCGGGTTTCCACCGGGCCGGGGAGGCTTTGTCCCCAGGTTGCTCCACAAGCTGTGCACACAGCCTGGCGGCGTTTCCCACAGCCGTGGACGACCTGTGCACAGGGGGTGTTCACGGCGGGCTTGGAGACGCACCGGCGCGCGTCCTACGGTGACGCGTCGGACCGGCGCACGATGGTTGTCAGAGGTGCCCGGCACAGTGCGTACGGACGAGAGGGGACTTGCTGCGTGAGCGTCACGGATCTGTATGCCGCCGAGCCCGAGCCGGAGGAGGGCGACCTCGGTCGCGTCCCGCCGCAGGACATCCCGGCGGAGCAGAGCGTCCTCGGCGCCATGCTGCTCAGCAAGAACGCGATCGACCCGGCCACCGACATCCTCGAGGGGCGTGACTTCTACCGCCCCGCGCACGAGCTGGTCTTCGAGACGATCTCCGACCTGTCCCAGCGCGGCGAGCCGGCCGACGCCATCACGGTCGCCGCCGAGCTGCAGCGCCGCGGCGAGCTGGCCAAGGTCGGCGGCGCGCCGTACCTGCACACGCTGGTCGCGAGCGTGCCGATCGCGTCCAACGTCGACTTCTACGCCGAGATCGTCCGCGAGAAGGCCGTCCTGCGCCGCCTGGTCGAGGTCGGCCAGCGCATCGCGCAGATGGGCTGGGCCGAGCAGGGCGAGATCGCCGAGGTCGTCGACCGCGCGCAGGCCGCCGTGCTCGACGTCGACGGCGCGAGCGCCGCCGAGGACTACCGGCAGATGACCGAGCTGATCCCGGAGACCATCCAGGAGATCGACGACATCCAGAACCGCGACGGCGACATGGCCGGTCTCGCGTCCGGGTTCCCCGAGCTCGACCGCCTGACCACCGGCTTCCGTCCGGGCCAGATGATCGTCGTCGCCGCGCGTCCCGGTGTCGGCAAGTCCACGCTCGGCCTCGACTTCTGCCGCGCCGCCGCGATCAAGAACCGCAAGACGTGCGCCATCTTCAGCCTGGAGATGTCCGGCTCGGAGATCGCCATGCGTCTGCTGTCGGCCGAGGCGAAGGTCGCCATCCACCACATGCGCGGCGGCGGCATGTCCAAGCGCGACTGGGACGCCATCAGCCGCGCGATGCCGCAGGTCAACGGGGCGCCGATCATCATCGACGACAGCCCGAACCTGACCATGCCCGAGATCCGCTCCAAGGCCCGGCGCATCAAGAAGCAGTTCGGTCTCGACCTGGTCGTCATCGACTACCTGCAGCTGATGAGCTCGGGCAAGAAGGTCGAGAACCGTCAGGTCGAGGTCTCGGAGTTCTCCCGTGCGATCAAGCTGCTGGCCAAGGAGCTCGAGGTGCCGGTGGTGGCGATCAGCCAGCTGAACCGTGGCTCGGAGCAGCGCACCGACAAGACGCCGATGATCTCCGACCTGCGTGAGTCCGGCTCGATCGAGCAGGACGCCGACATGGTGCTGCTGCTGCACCGCCCCGACGCCACCGGCGCCGGCGAGTCCGAGCGTCCCGGCGAGGCCGACATCATCGTGGCCAAGAACCGCTCGGGCCCGGTCTCGAAGGTCGCGGTCAGCTTCCAGGGCCACTACTCGCGCTTCACCCCGATGGCCCACGACGCCGGCGACGGCGGCGGTGCGGCCGCGGGCGAGTTCTACGGCTGAGCGGGCTTCGTCGCCTGGCCGTCGAGCCACAGGGTGTCGGACTCGTCGCGGTGCGGTCCGCTGGAGCCGACGTGCTTGCTGTCGATCTTGGGGCCCTTGGTGATCACGTGCACCATCGCCATGCCGTGGCCGCGGCCGAGCTCGTAGTCGGTCTTGAGCCACTCGAGGATCTCGCCGGCCTTGGTGCCCGGCCCGTAGCCGCGGGCCTGTGCCTCCTCGAGCAGGGCACGAGGAGTCTTGCCGGTCTTGGTCTCGACCGCGTCGAGGTACGCCTGGAAGGACATGGCGGCATCCTGCCCGGTCGGCGGGGTCGATCACAGGCCGCCCTCAGCCGGCCCCGCTAGTCTCGCCGGGTGACTTCCTCGCTCCTGACCGAAGCCGCACCCGGCGCCCCCACCGACGGCCTGGCGGGGTGGGTCGTCTCCCTGATGGACGCGCTGGGCCCGCTGGGTGCCGCGATCGCGGTCGGCATGGACAACGTCTTCCCGCCGATCCCGAGCGAGATCATCCTGCCGCTGGCCGGCTTCGCCGCCGCGCAGGGCACGTTCAGCCTCACCGCGGCGCTCGTCGCGACCACGCTCGGCTCGGTCGTGGGTGCGCTGCTGCTGTACGGCTTCGGCCGGTTGTTCGGCCGTGACCGGGCCGTGTGGGTGTTCGAGCACGTCCCGCTGCTGAAGATCGAGGACCTCGAGCGCACCGAGGCGTGGTTCGCCAAGCACGGCTACAAGGCGATCTTCTTCGGCCGCATGGTGCCGATCTTCCGCAGCCTGATCTCGCTGCCCGCCGGGGTGGAGAAGATGAACGTCGGGCTGTTCCTGCTGTTCACGACCGCGGGCAGCCTGCTGTGGAACTCGATCTTCGTGATCGCCGGCTACCGGCTCGGCGCGAACTGGACCGAGGTCGAGCCCTACGCCGACACGTTCCAGAAGCTGGTGATCCTCGCGGTGCTGGTCGTCATCGCCGTGTTCGTGGTCGTCCGGGTGCGTCAGCTGCCGCGGTTCCACCGCGAGAAGTAGCCGCTACTCCCGGCTCCAGCGCTCGGTCTGGGTGAGCCGGAACAGGTAGACCAGGGGCGGCAGGACGACGACGCCCGCGAGCGCGACCACCACCAGCAGCGCCCGCAGGGTGGCCGGTGCGCCGGCGCCGTCGTCGATCGTCACCTCGTCGACCAGCAGCCACGGGTACTGCGCCACGCCCCAGCCCGTGACGACGGACCCGACGGCGCCGACGGCGGCCAGCCGCGCGATCCCGTAGCGCCGACGCCAGACCAGCACGAGGGTCGCGGCCCCGCAGATCGCCGACAGGACGATGAGCGGCGCGGCCCGGCCACGCAGGCCCTCGCTCAGCGTGGGTGCGTCCTGCTGCAGCGGCACGAGCGCGACCAGCACCACGACCCCGGTGAGGACGCCCACGCCGAGGGTGCGGACGCGCAGCCGCGCGGCGAGGTCCGGCTGCCCGGACCGCTCGGCGTCCGCGGTGAGGAACGTGCCGGCCAGGAACACGCAGGTGCCCACGGCGATGAGCCCGCCGAACAGGGACGTCGGGTGCAGCCAGGAGTCCAGGACCGGGCCCTGCCCCTCGGCCGGCACACGCCCGGACGCGATCGCCCCCGCCACGGCGCCGAGGAAGAACGGCGTGATGAGCGAGCTGGTGGCGAACACCGCGCCGAACAGCCGTGCCTGCCCCAGCGTGCCGGCGTACTTGCGGAACGCGAAGCTCGCCCCGCGCAGCACGATGCCGAGCAGCGCCAGCGCGAGCGGGAGGATGAGCGTCGTCGTGGCCGCGGCGAAGGTCTCGGGGAACGCCGTCCACCACATGACGAGCACGTAGATGAGCCAGACGTGGTTCGCCTCCCACACCGGGCCGATGCTGTGGTCGACGAGCAGGCGCACGCGGCTGCCGTCGCGCGCGTCCCCGGCGGTCAGGTCGTAGAACCCCGCGCCGAAGTCGGCCCCGCCGAGCACGGCGTAGCAGACCACCCCCACAAACAGGGCGACCGCGACGACGACCGCGACGCTCACGTCGGCTCCGCCCCGGCGTCGGCCGGCTCGGGCCCGTACGGCACCGGGAGGTCCTCCTCGCCGGTCCGCCACCGCCGGGCCATCGAGCGCAGCACCACCACGGCCCCGACCGTCATGAGCAGGTAGACGGTCGTCGTGACGCCCAGGCTCCACCACAGGCCCCCGCTCGTGCTGGCGGCGTCCTCGGTGCGGAGCACCCGCCACACCGTCCACGGCTGGCGGCCCACCTCCGTGGCCACCCAGCCGCACTCCATGGCGAGCACGGCGAGCGGGCCGGCGACCACCGCGAGCCGCAGGAACCACCGGTGGTCGGTCAGGTGGTGCCCGCGCCAGCGCAGCACCCAGAACGCCACGGCGACCAGGGCCAGCAGCGTGCCGAGCCCGACCATCGTCTGGAACGCCAGGTGCGTGATGTTGACCGGCGGCTGGTCCTGCACCGGGATGGTGTCGAGGCCCTGCACCGGCAGGTCGAACGAGCCGCGGGCGATGAACGAGCCGATGCGCGGCACGTCGATCGCCCCGCGCACCTCGCCGTCCACCAGGATGCCGCCCAGGCGCAGCGGCGCCGGCTGCTCGGTGGTGGTCGCGAGCTCGAACGCGGCCAGCTTGCTGGGCTGGGACTCGCCCAGGCGCAGGCCCAGCAGGTGCCCGACGAACGGCTGCACGACGGCGGCGACCGAGGCGAACACGAACGGGACGGTGAAGCCCAGCCGGTGGTGGCGGTCGATGCGTCCGCGCAGCATGCCCGCGGCGTACACGCCGGCGACGACGAAGCCCACGACCATGAAGGCGGCCACCCACATGTGCGCGAACTGCAGCAGCGCCCCGTCGTTGAACATCGCGCGCCAGGGCCGCACGTCGGTGACCTCGCCGTCGACCATCCGGAACCCGGTCGGGTTGTTCATCCAGGCGTTGACCGAGACCACGCAGAACGTCCCGACCACGCCGGCCGCGGCCATCGGGACCAGCATGAGCAGGTGCAGCCGCGGCGCCATGCGGTCCCAGCCGTACAGGTACAGGCCGAGGAAGATCGCCTCGACGAAGAACGACAGGCCCTCCAGCGCGAACGGCAGGCCCAGGACGTCCCCGAACGGACCCATGAGGCCGGGCCACAGCAGACCCATCTCGAAGCTGAGCACCGTGCCGGACACCGCACCGATGGCGAACAGCACCGCCGACACCTTCGCCCAGCGGCGCGCCAGGACGAGCGCGCCGGCGTCGCCGCGGACGACGCCGAGCCAGTGGGCGACGAAGATCATCGAGGGGAAGGCCACGCCGAAGCAGGCGAGCACGATGTGCCAGCCCAGCGACAGCGCCATCTGCTGGCGGGCCGGCAGCAGACCCGGTGGCTCGGCCGCCAGCAGGCTGAGCGCGTGCAGCGTGTCCATGGGCGCCTCGCAGCGAACGGGATGGTCCTCCAGTGCACCACGCCGGTCCGCCCGGGGCCAGGCCGAGCGGGTCCCAGAGGGCGAGACCCCTGGACCCTGTCGGTGCCGAGGCGCACGATGGGCTGCATGACCACGCTCACGACCGGCCAGGTGGCCGCCGACGTCGACGCCCGGCACTGGACCGTCCAGGACGGCACGCTCGTCGCCAGCGTCGCCACCTCCGACTTCGCCCACGGTCTGGAGCTGGTGACCCTCGTCGGCGACCTGGCCGAGACCGCGAACCACCACCCGGACATCGACCTGCGCTACTCCTCGGTGCGCCTGCGGCTCGTCTCGCACGACGCCGGCGCGCTCACCCAGCGCGACGTCCAGCTGGCCCAGCGCA
This sequence comes from Aeromicrobium massiliense JC14, assembly GCF_000312105.1. Taxonomy (GTDB): domain Bacteria; phylum Actinomycetota; class Actinomycetes; order Propionibacteriales; family Nocardioidaceae; genus Aeromicrobium; species Aeromicrobium massiliense. The sequence goes on along the minus strand of NZ_HE978636.1, from coordinate 601,516 downwards.
TCAGCGAGCTGCTCGACGACATGGACCTCCAGACCACCGCACGCCCGGCGCAGACCGTCCAGCTGGCGATCGACGCCCGCGACGCGGCGCGCATCCGGCCGTTCTGGGCCGCCGTGCTGGGCTACGAGGAGCGCCGCCGCGGCGACGCGATCGACCTGGTCGACCCCACCGGCGTCGGTCCGACGCTGTGGTTCCAGCCGATGGACGAGCCGCGCACCGAGCGCAACCGCCTGCACCTGGACGTGTGGGTGCCGGCCAGCCGCGCCGACGAGCGGGTCTCGGCGGCGCTGGCCGCGGGCGGGCACCTCGAGACGTCCGAGCACGCGCCGAGCTGGTGGGTGCTGGCCGACGCCGAGGGCAACGAGGCGTGCGTGTGCACCTGGCAGGACGACGGCGCCGACGAAGTGTGAGGTCAGGGCGTCCGGCCTAGCGTGGAGCCATGAGTGACCTGAGCGAGAAGAGCGTCGTCGAGTCCGTGAAGCCTCAGCTGTTCATCGGCGGTGAGTGGCGCGCCGCCGAGGGCGGCGGCACGTTCGCCGTCGAGGACCCGTCGACGGGCGACACGCTCGTCGAGGTCGCCGACGCCACGCCCGCCGATGGCAAGGCGGCGATCGACGCCGCCGTCGCCGCGCAGAAGGAGTGGGCGGCGTCCGCGCCCCGCGACCGCGGCGAGATCCTGCGCAAGGCGTTCGAGCTGATCGTCGAGCGCACCGACGAGATCGCCATGCTCATGACGCTCGAGATGGGCAAGCCGCTCAGCGAGAGCAAGGCCGAGATCGCCTACGGCGCGGAGTTCTTCCGCTGGTTCTCCGAGGAGGCCGTGCGCGTCGCGGGCCGTTACTCGGTGGCCCCGAACGGCGCCACGCGCCTGCTGACGCTCAAGCAGCCGGTGGGTCCGTGCCTGATGATCACGCCCTGGAACTTCCCGCTGGCCATGGGCACGCGCAAGATCGGCCCGGCCATCGCCGCGGGCTGCACCATGGTCATCAAGCCGGCCAGCCTGACGCCGCTGACGATGCTCTACCTGGCCGACCTGCTCGCCGAGGCCGGCCTGCCCAAGGGCGTGCTCAACGTCGTCACCACCAAGTCGACCGGCGACGTCATGGAGCCGATCATCCGCGACCCGCGGCTGCGCAAGCTGACCTTCACCGGCTCGACCGAGGTGGGCCGCTCGCTGGTCGAGCAGAGCGCCGAGGGCCTGCTCCGGGTCTCGATGGAGCTGGGCGGCAACGCGCCGTTCCTGGTGTTCGGCGACGCCGACCTCGACAAGGCGGTCGACGGCGCGATGCTGGCCAAGATGCGCAACATCGGCGAGGCCTGCACCGCGGCGAACCGGTTCATCGTCCACGAGTCGGTGGCCGAGGAGTTCAGCACGCGCCTGGCCGAGCGCATGAAGAGCCTCAGCGTCGGCCGCGGCACCGAGGACGGCATCGACGTCGGTCCGCTGGTCGAGGGCAAGCAGCGCGACAAGGTCGCCGAGCTCGTCGACGACGCCGTCGCGCAGGGTGCGCGGGCGCTCACCGGCGGCAAGGCGGTCGATGGGGCCGGCTACTTCTACGAGCCGACGGTGCTGGTCGACGTGCCCACCGAGGCGCGGGTCTTCCGCGAGGAGATCTTCGGTCCCGTGGCGCCGGTCTTCACCTTCCGCGAGGACGACGAGGCCATCGCCATGGCCAACGACACCGAGTTCGGCCTGGTCGCCTACGCGTTCACCCAGGACTACCAGCGCGCGATCCGCGTCTACGAGGGCCTCGAGACCGGCATGGTCGGGCTCAACCAGGGCATCGTCTCGAACCCGGCGGCCCCGTTCGGCGGCGTCAAGGCGTCCGGCTTCGGCCGCGAGGGCGGCACCGAGGGCATCGAGGAGTACCTCGAGACCAAGTACGTCGGCCTGGCCCTGTAGCGCCGGTCTCCCTGGGGCCCCAGGGAGACCGACAGACCCCCGCGAAGCATCGCGGGGGTCTGTCTGCGTGGCGGGGGTCTGTGGTCTCCCGTGGTGGCTACAGGAAGTCGAGCGGGTCGAACTGCTCGATCGGGATGACCCGCAGGCGCGGCAGCACGACGTTGAACGCCTCGACGTCGTGCTCGAGGTCGAGCAGCTCCAGGCCGCGGTGCTCGAGGGCGTGGAAGCCGCTGTTGCGGAACTCCTCGAAGCCCATGACGCCCACGCGGCGGTCGCCGTCGACGAGCGTCTCGATCTGGGGCAGGAAGTCGCCGTCGTTGCTGGCTAGCATGACGTCGTCGCCGCGCTGGGCGATGGCCTCCAGCGTCCGCTGGATGGCCATGTCGACGACCTTGTCGTCCGGCCCGCCCGACAGCGGCACCGGCCGGTAGCCGATCGCGATGAGCGCCTGGACGAACGGCATCGGCAGCTCACCGTTGACGGCCAGGAAGAACAGGCCCTTGACCGGCTGGTCCCAGTGCTTCTCGGCGAAGCGCAGGAGCCGGTCCCAGCGCGGGCGCTCCTGCGGCTGCGGGCGGCGGCCGAAGATCGACTGACCGAGGGTCGCGTCGATGTTCTCGCCGTCGACGAGCAGGTAGGTCACGGTGCCGTCGTCGTCCATGCCCGCAGCCTACGGCGTCCGCTCCGTGCTCAGCCGTGGACGCGCTCGGCCAGTGCCTCCTGCAGGGCTGCCCGGGCCGCCGCGTACCGCCCGCGCGCCGTCGACGGGTTCCAGCCCAGGACGCAGGAGGCCTCGGCCAGGCTCAGCCCGTCCCAGTGCACGAGGCGGACGAGCTCAGCCTGTCCCGACGGCAGACGGTCGACGGCGTCGCGCACGGCGAGGGCGTGCGCCGGGTCGGCCACGTCCTGAGGGGCGGCGGCCAGCTCGCCTCGCAGCCGCTCCACCAAGGCGCTCCGCCGGCGGTGCGCGCGCCGCTGGTTCGACAACGTCAGCCGGGCGATGCCGTACATCCACATCCGCCGATGCTCCGCGGCGTCGGGCAGGTCGTCGATCCGCCGCCACGCCACGACGAGGGTCTCGGCTAGCAGGTCGGCGGCATCCTCGCGGTCGACCACCCGCCGCTCGAGGTAGCGCAGTACGTCGTCGGCGTTGTCGCGCACGGCGGCGCGCAGGGCGGCCGTGCGGTCGGGCGTGCCCATCAGCTGGCGGCGTCCGGGTCGCAGGTATTGCCGGACACCATGGTGATCATCACCGGGTCGTGGCCGGTCGCGACCAGTGCCGAGTCGATGCGTCGCCTCAGCTCAGCGCCGATCGAGCCGAGGAACACGTCCTGCTCGGAGTGTGGCGGGGCGAGCTCCTCGGGCGGGAGCGTGCGGGACAGCCGGGCGATCGCGTCCAGGTTCGCCTGCCGGTACCGGGCGCGGATCGCGTCGCTCTGCAGAGACGCGGGATCGACCGTGCGCATGACGTCCAGGGCCACGGCCCAGGCGTCCTTCCACTCGGCCGCCGGGTGGCGCGTCGCGCCGACCTCGGTTGGGGTGACCATGTAGTCGACGTCGCAGGTCTCCCCGCTCGGCACGGTCAGGCGCAGGTGCAGCGTCTCGGGCTCGGTGTCCCACGCGCCCGTGCTCGGCTGGGGAAGCAGGCCGCCGGCCTGAGCGGCGACGCCGGCTCCGACCAGACCTGCAGCCACCAGGGCGGCGGCGACTCCGCGCCGCATCCTCTGCGGACGGCGTCGCGGCTCGGCGGAGGTGGCGACGGCGGTGAGCGAGTCCTGCAGCGCCGGCGTGCGGGCCGCCGTCGGTGGTGCGCTGGCGGACAGCAGGGCGTCCAGGTCGGTGTCCACGGTTCCTCCTGAGGGTGGGTCTCACCCCTACGTGTCCACCTTGGTGCCGGACGTCCGCGGCCGTCCGGACTTTCGCTCAGAGCGGGACGTCGGCGCGAGGCCCGGCGGGCTGGGGCTTGGTGAGCTGCTCGCGGTAGAGGCGGGCGTAGAGGCCCTCCTCGTTCTCGAGCAGGTCGTCGTGCGTGCCCGCCTCGACGAGCTGACCGTCCTCGAGGCCGTAGATGACGTCGGCCTTGCGGATGGTCGAGAGCCGGTGGGCGATGGCGATCGTGGTGCGCTCGTGGGTGGCGCGCTCCAGCGCCTCCTGCACGAGCCGCTCGGTCTCGGTGTCCAGCGCGCTGGTGGCCTCGTCGAGGATGAGGATGCACGGGTCCTTGAGCAGCACCCGGGCGATGGCCAGCCGCTGCTTCTCGCCGCCGGAGAGGCGGTAGCCGCGCTCGCCGGTGACCGTCTCGTAGCCCTCGGGGAAGCTCATGATCCGGTCGTGGATGTTGGCGTCGCGCGCCGCCTGCTCGATCTGTGCCGCGCTCGCGCCGGGCTTGGCGTAGGCGATGTTCTCGCGGATGGTGCCGTGGAACAGGTACGGCTCCTGGGTCACCATGCCGACGGTGTCGGCCAGCGACGAGAGCGTCAGGTCGCGCACGTCGTGCCCGTCGATGAGCACCTGGCCCTCGGTGACGTCGTAGAAGCGCGGCACCAGGTAGGACGCCGTGGTCTTGCCCGAGCCGGACGGCCCGACGAGCGCGGCCAGCTGCCCGGGCTCGACGACCAGGGAGACGTGGCGCAGCGCCCAGCCGGAGCCCTGGACGGCGTCCGGGTCCTCGATGCGCTCCTGCGGCCCGGCGTCGTCGAAGCGCGCGCGGCGGCTGGTGCCGGTCAGCTCGCGCGGCTCGGGGTAGCGGAACGACACGTCGCGCAGCTCGACCCGGCCGCGCAGGGTGGCGGGGTCGAGCGCCACCGCGCCGGGACGCTCGGTGATCGACGGCTCCAGGTCGAGGTACTCGAAGATGCGGCGGAACAGCGCCAGCGACGTCTGGACGTCCAGCGTGACGCGCATGAGCTGCAGCAGCGGCATCTGCAGCCGCGACTGCAGGGTCGTGAACGCCACCAGCGTGCCCGCGGTCAGCGCGTCCTCGCCGCCGGGCAGGCGCCCGGTGATGAGCAGGCCGGCGACGAGGTAGATGAGGGCCGGGGTGATGGCGAAGAAGGTCTGCACCGTCGCGAAGAACGTCCGGCCGGTCATGGCCTGCTCGACCTGCAGCCGGGTCTGCTCGCGGTTGGCCTCGCGGTAGCGCGCGACCTCGGAGTCGGCGCGGTTGAACACCTTCGACAGCAGGATGCCCGAGACGCTCAGCGCCTCCTCGGTGATCGCGGTCATCTCCGACAGCGATTCCTGCGTGCGGCGCGCGAGCCGCTGGCGGCGGCGGCCGACCTGCAGCTGGATCCAGACGAACAGCGGCATCAGCACGAGGGTCAGCAGGGTCAGCTGCCACGACAGCAGCAGCATCGACACCACGGCGGCGACGACGGTGACCGAGTTCTGCACGATCGTCGTGGCGGTGTCGGTGAGCACCGTGCGGACGCCCGCGACGTCGTTGGCCAGGCGTGACTGGATGGCGCCGGTCTTGGTGGCGGTGAAGAACGCCAGCTCCATCTTCTGCAGGTGGGCGAACAGGTCGCCCCGCAGGTCGGCCATCGCCGAGTTGCCGATCGTGGACGTCAGCCAGTTCTGCCCGATGCCGATGAGCGCCGTGACGACCGGGATGACGCACATCGCGGCCACGAGCAGGCCCAGCAGGTGCAGGTCCGGCGCGCCGCCGTCGAGCGGGAAGAGCGCGTCGTCGAAGATCGCCCGCGTCAGGAACGGCACGAGCGACGTGAGCGCCGCCGCGACGACGACCGCGACGAGCACCAGGCCGATGCGTCCGCGGTAGGGGCGCAGCAGCCGGGCGATGCGGGGGACGACCGGCTCGTCGTTGCGCAGGTCGTCCTTCGTCAGGTGGGTGACGACGGGGCTGGGCCGGGGCATCAGTCTCCGGCGCCGCCCACCCGGGTGAGCATGAGCTCGGTCTCGTCGTCGCGGACCTTCTTCAGCTCGACGGTGCCCCACACGCCGACGGTGCTGTTGAGCCGGCCCCACAGGAACAGGCGCTGGGGGTTGCGGACGTCGGCGACGTCGACCTGCAGCGTGACCTCGACCGGGGTCGACGTGGTCTCGACGCTGGTGGCCGCGAGCACCTCGCTCTTGGAGTCGACGAGCTTCACGGTCACGACGGCGCCGCCACCGAGGCCGACCCGCTCGGGGATCGTCACCGTGACGGGGACGGTGAGGACGGAGGGGCGCGTGGGGTCGTTGGTCACGTCCCGATCGTAGTGCGGTGGTGCGCGCGCCGCCTGGCCACGCCGTCGGGCACCCGTCGCGGCGCGTCCGCGCATGTGACAGCCTTCAGGCACCTGTCGAGAGGAGCACGACGTGACCGAGCAGCCCGCACCCGACTTCGGGACCGTGGCCGTCCTGGGCGGCACCGGTCCGCAGGGCCGGGGCCTGGCCCGCCGCTTCGCGACCGCCGGCGTGCGCGTCGTGCTCGGCAGTCGCAGCGCCGAGAAGGCCGTGGCGACCGCCGCCGAGCTGGCCGAGGCGACCGGCGGCGACGTCACCGGCGCGGCCAACGCCGACGCCGCGGCCGCCGGCGACGTGGTGCTGGTGGTGGTCCCCTGGGACGGGCACCGCGAGCTGCTGACCGAGCTCAAGCCCCAGCTCGACGGCAAGATCGTCGTCGACTGCGTGAACCCGCTCGGCTTCGACAAGCAGGGTCCGTTCGCGCTGAAGGTGGAGGAGGGGTCGGCGACCGAGCAGGCCGCCGCGATCCTCACCGACAGCCGGGTCGTGGGCGCCTTCCACAACGTCAGCGCGGTGCTGCTGGACGACCCCGAGGTCACGAGCGTCGACACCGACGTCCTCGTCCTGGGCGACGACGACCGCGAGGCGACCGACCTGGTGCAAGCGCTGGCCGCGACCATCCCGGGCGTGCGCGGCGTGTACGGCGGACGCAAGCGCAACGCCCACCAGGTCGAGGCGCTCACCGCGAACCTGATCGCGATCAACCGCCGCTACAAGGCGCACGCGGGCGTGCGCGTCACCGACGTCTGACGACCACCGGTTCGGATGGCGGAGAGGTCCGCCAGAACGGTATTCTTGCTCTTCCGAAGGACATTCGGCCCTGGGATCCCGGGCCGCGGGCGGAGGAGGTCAGGATGACCGAGACGGGTGACTTCACCGAGATCACCGAGCAGGCGGTGCGCCGCGGGCTCAACGGACGAGCCGAGATCGCCGAGGCCGAGGTGGCCCGGCTGGTCGAGATCGGCCGCGACACGCTGCGCCGCGGCGAGCCGGTCAAGGTCGCCGACGTCGTCCGGGAGGCGGGCGTCTCGATCGACGCCTTCTACCGCTACTTCGCCGGCAAGGACGCGTTCGTGACCGCCGTGGTCGAGGACGACGTCCGGCGCATCGTCGCCCACGCCCAGCAGCGGATGGCTGACCAGGCCGGAAGCCGCGGCAAGATCCGCGCCGCCGTGGCGGCGGTGCTGGCCGACCTCGCGGCGGTCGGGGGAGCGAACCGGATGCACACCCTGCTGGCCACGGCGCCGCCGGTCGCGCGCGGCCGTCAGTCGCTCGAGGACGCCTTCGCCAAGCTGTTCGTCGTGCCGGCCCTCGCGCTCGGCACGCAGGACCCGACCCGCGACACGCACGCCGCGGCGGCGGTGCTGCTGAACCGGGTCGAGCGACTGGCCCGCGAGGAGGTCGCGCCCACCGAGGCCGACGAGGACCACGTGGTCGCGTTCATCCTGCGGGCCGTCGCCCGGACCTAGCGGCCGAACCGGCGCAGCCGCAGGCTGTTGGTCACCACGAACACCGAGCTGAACGCCATCGCCAGGCCCGCGACCATCGGGTTGAGCAGCCCGGCCACCGCCAGCGGGATCGCCGCGACGTTGTAGGCGAACGCCCAGAACAGGTTGCCCTTGATGGTGCGCAGCGTGGCCCGGGAGAGCCGCACCGCGTCCACGGCGGTCGCGAGGTCACCCTTGACCAGCGTGAGGTCCGAGGCCTGGATGGCCACGTCCGTGCCGGTGCCCATCGCCAGGCCGAGGTCGGCACCGGCCAAGGCGGCGGCGTCGTTGACCCCGTCGCCGACCATCGCGACGACCCGGCCGGACGCCTGCAGCTCGCGGACGACCTCGAGCTTGCGCTCGGGGGTCACCTCGGCGTGCACCTGCTCGATGCCCACCTCGGCCGCGACCGCCTCGGCGACGGCGCGCCGGTCGCCTGTCAGCAGCACGGGCTCCAGGCCCAGCCGGCGCAGGTCGGCGACGGCCTGGCGCGAGGACTCCTTGACCGTGTCGGCCACGGTGATCGTGCCGAGCAGCACGCCGTCGTGGGCGACGGCCACCGTCGTGCCGAGGGTGCGGGCGAGCTCCTCGGGCACGTCGATGCCCTGCTCGACCAGCCACGATGGACGGCCGGCCAGCGCGAGCGCGCCGTCCACGGAGCCGCTGACGCCCTGGCCCGCGAGGTTGGCGAAGTCGGTCACCTGGCCCGGCGTCGCGAGCGTCGCGACGGCCCGGGCGACCGGGTGCTCCGAGGCGTGCTCGAGCGTCGCCGCGACCTGGCGCAGCCGTGCCTCGTCGACGCCGGATGCCGTGCTGACGTCCACCACGCTCATTTCACCGGTGGTGACGGTGCCGGTCTTGTCGAGCACGACCGTGTCGACGCGCCGGGTGGACTCCAGCACCTGCGGGCCCTTGATCAGGATGCCCAGCTGGGCGCCGCGGCCGGTGCCGACCATGAGCGCGGTCGGCGTGGCCAGGCCCAGGGCACAGGGGCAGGCGATGATCAGCACCGCGACGGCCGCGGTGAACGCCGCGGTGACGTCGCCGCTGAGCAGCAGCCAGCCGGCGAGGGTCAGCAGCGCGACGACGATGACCGCCGGGACGAACCACGCCGACACGCGGTCGGCCAGGCGCTGCACGTCGGCCTTCCCGTCCTGCGCGTCCTCGACCAGCCGCGCCATCTGCGCCAGCTGGGTGTCGGCGCCGACGGCCGTGGCGCGGACGACGAGCCGTCCGCCCTGGTTGACCGTGGAGCCGGTGACGGTGTCGCCCGGCGCGACGTCGACCGGCACGGACTCGCCGGTGAGCATCGACTCGTCGACACCGGACGCGCCCTCCTCGACGACGCCGTCGGTGGCGATGCGCTCACCGGGGCGCACGACGAAGCGGTCGCCGACGCCGAGCTGGTCGGGCGAGACCTGCTGCTCGACGCCGCCGCGCAGCACGGTGACCTCGCGGACGCCCAGGTCCATGAGGGCGCGCAGGGCGGCGCCGGCCTTCTTCTTGGCCCCGGCCTCAAGGTAGTGGCCGGCCAGGATGAAGACGGTCACCGCGGTGGCGACCTCGAGGTAGATCTCGTGCAGCCCGCCGCCGCGCGAGAGCCACTGCCACTCCATCGTCATGCCGACCATGCCGGCGTCGCCGAGGACCAGCGCGACGACCGACCACAGGTACGCCGCCCCGACGCCCAGGCTGACCAGGGTGTCCATCGTGACGGCACGGTGGCGGGCGTTGAGCACGGCCGCGTGGTGGAAGGGGTAGGCCGACCACAGCACCACGGGCGTGGCCAGCGCGAGCGCGACCCACTGCCAGTAGTCGAACTGGAGGGCCGGCACCATCGACAGGAGCACGACCGGCACGGTCAGCACCGTGGCGACCTTGAGCCGCTTCAGCAGGGACGCCGGACCGTGCAGCCCGCCGTCGGACATGTCGTGCCCGGCGTGCTCGTCGCCGTGCTGGTGGTGGGCGTGCGGGTCGGGCCGGACGCTCGCCTCGTAGCCGGTGGCCCGCACGGTGCCCAGCAGCGTCTCGACGTCGACGTCCGCCGGCGCCTGCACGACGGCCTTCTCGGTGGCGTAGCTGACGGTCGCGTGGACGCCGTCGAGCCTGTTCAGCTTTTTCTCCACGCGGGCCGCGCAGGACGTGCAGCTCATGCCGTGCACGTCCAGCCGGTGCGTGACCAGGTCCAGTCCCGTGGCGTCCGGGACGACCTGCGGCTCGGTGCTCATGCGAGCGGGAGGTCGCGCGGTCCGGCCAGGGCGTACCCGGCCTCGTCGACCGCTCCGGCGACCGCGGACTCGTCCAGGCCGGCGTCGCTGGTGACCGTGACGGTGGACGTGCCGCCCTTCACGAGGTCGACGGCGACGTCGGTGACACCGGGCAGCGCGCTGATCTCCTCGGTGACCGCGCTGACGCAGTGGCCGCAGGTCATGCCGGTGACGCGGTAGGTGCTGGTGCTCATGGTGATGTCCTCTCGGTGGTGGGCGTCAGGAGCGGACCAGGCGCGCGATGGCGTCGGTGGCTTCCTTGACCTTGATGTCGGCCTCGGGACCCCCGGCGCGTGCCGCGTCGACGACGCAGTGGGCCAGGTGCTCCTCGAGCAGCTTCAGTGCGACGGCCTCGAGCGCCTTGGTGGTCGCCGCGACCTGGGTGAGGACGTCGATGCAGTACGTGTCCTCCTCGACCATGCGCGTGAGGCCGCGCACCTGTCCCTCGACGCGGCGCAGCCGCTTGAGGACGGCGGCCTTGTCGTCGCTGTATCCGGGGTGCTGGTGGTCGTGATCCATGTCGGGCTCCTTCGCTCGCTCTCGAACATACCCCCGGGGGGTATCGGATTCAAGCGGGCGCCGCGGCCGTCCCTCGACCGGGATCAGGAACCCCTACCCACGTCGCGTTCCGGCGGATCGGGGTCCTGGCTAGGGTGCGGACATGACTCAGAACCCCGGACTGGACGGCATCCTCGGCGTCGAGCACGTGGAGGTCGGCCCGGACAAGGTCGTCGTGCGGCTGACCCTCGGCGAGCAGCACCTGCAGCCCTTCGGCATCCCGCACGGCGGCGTCTACTGCGCCGTCCACGAGTCGACCGCGAGCATCGCCGGCCAGGTGTGGCTCGGCACCAAGGGCGTCGTGGTCGGGACGAACAACTCCACCGACTTCATCCGCCAGGCCAAGGTCGGCGACACCGTCACCACGACGGCGACGCCGATCCACCGCGGCCGCTCCCAGCAGCTGTGGCACCTGGACACCGTCGGCCCCGACGGCCGGCTCGTCGCCCAGGGGCAGGTGCGCCTGGCGAACCTCGAGCAGGAGGTCCCGTCGGAGGCGATCGCCATGTTCGCCGGGCGGACGCCCACCGAGTCCTGACGGCCGGTCCGGCGCTCGGACGGACGTCCGGGCGCCCGCCGAGCGTCCCGTAGACTGGGAATCACGCAGCTGCGACTGGCGTTGAGGTGGTCTACCACCAGGGAGCAGCTGACGATCGACCGCGGGACCGTACGCCTGGGCCCCCACGTCAGCCGCTGACCGCTGACTGGAGGAGTTCCGCCATGATGATGAGCATGACCGCCACGTCCACCCTGCCCGAGCGCGTCGACGACGCCGAGGTCCGCGTCCTGCTGCTGGAGAACATCCACGCCGACGGAGCCGACTTCCTGCGCGGCAAGGGCTACCAGGTCGAGACGATGACCCGGGCGCTGTCCGAGGACGAGCTGATCGAGAAGATCGCCGGCGTCCACGTGCTCGGCATCCGCTCGACGACCTACATCACCGAGAAGGTGCTGCAGGCCGCCGACTCGTTGCTCGCCATCGGCGCCTTCTGCATCGGCACGAACCAGATCGACCTGGCCGCCACCACGCGCCACGGCGTCGCCGTGTTCAACGCGCCGTACTCCAACACGCGCAGCGTCGTCGAGCTGGCGATCGCCGAGATCATCTCGCTCGCGCGCCGCCTGCACGAGAAGTCGACGAGCATGCACGCGGGCGTGTGGAACAAGTCCGCCGCCGGCAGCCACGAGGTGCGCGGCCGCACGGTCGGCATCGTCGGCTACGGCAACATCGGCAGCCAGCTGTCGGTCGTCGCCGAGGCGCTGGGCATGTCGGTCGTCTTCTACGACATCGACGACAAGCTCGCGCTCGGCAACGCGCGTCGCTGCTCGACGCTGGAGGAGCTGCTCGAGGTCTCCGACGTCGTCACGCTGCACGTCGACGGACGTCCGGGCAACGCCGGCCTGTTCGGCGACGAGGAGATGCGCCGCATGAAGCCGCGCTCGCTGTTCCTCAACCTGTCGCGCGGCATCGCCGTCGACACCGCCGCGCTGCGCCAGCACATCGAGTCCGGCCACATCGCCGGGGCCGCGCTGGACGTCTTCCCGGTGGAGCCGAAGGCCCAGGGCGACCCGTTCGTGTCCGAGCTGCAGGGGCTGGCCAACGTGATCCTCACCCCGCACGTGGGTGGCTCGACCGAGGAGGCGCAGCAGGACATCGGCCGCTTCGTCGCCTCGAAGCTGCGCACGTACACCGCGTTCGGCGGCACGTCGCTGAGCGTGAACCTGCCCGAGATCACGCTCAAGAGCGACGGCCAGCGGCACCGCCTGGCGCACCTGCACCAGAACGCGCCGGGCGTGCTCGCCCGCATCAACGGCATCCTCGGCGACCACGAGGTCAACATCGAGTCGCAGTCGCTCAGCACGCGCGGTGAGGTCGGCTACGTCATCACCGAGGTCGCGGCCGAGGTCGGCCCCGACGTGCTGGCCGAGCTGGCGTCCATGCCCGAGACGGTGCGCCTGCGCCAGCTGAGCTGAGCTGCGTCGGGGGGCGAGACCCCCGGCAACCTGACAGGACCCCGGGATGCTTCCCGGGGTCCTGTCGGTTTCCCTGGGGCCCCAGGGAAACCGACGGGCGCGGTGGTGGTCAGTGGGCGCGGAGCCAGCGGGTGAGCAGGACGTCGCCGGCCGGGACGCAGTGGGCCAGGGTCATGGGCCGGTCGACCGGGTCGCCGCCGTGGGCGATGCGCGGCGCGTCGCCGGTGGTGAGCACCGGCGCGACGGTCAGGCACAGCTCGTCCACCAGGTCCTCGCCGACGAGCTCGCCGTGCAGGCTCGGCCCGCCCTCGCACTGGACCCGGCGAAGGCCGCGCTCGGCGAGGTCGGCCAGCACGCGGCGCCAGTGCACGCGTCCCTCGCCGTGCGCCAGCACCTCGACGGTCTCGGCCAGCCGGTCGCGCTCGCGCCGCGGGGCGTCGGCGGTGGTCACCACGAGCGTGCCGGGCACGAGCAGGGGCTCGGGGACGTCGAGCCGGCGCGAGACCACGGCGATCGGCAGCGCAGCATCGCGGTGGTGCCGGGACCGGCGCTCGGCGGCGTCCGCGTCGAACTCCGCCGGACCGTAGCCCTCGGCCCGCGCCGTGCCCGCCCCCACGAGCACGACGTCGGCCAGCGACCGTGCCACGTGGAACACCGCGGTGTCGGCCTCGCCGCCGAGCGACCCCGAGCGGCCGGACGGGTCCGCGGCCGCGCCGTCGAGGGTGGCCACGAACATCGTGCGCACCCACGGCCGTCGGTCGGCCTCGGCCGGGAAGTCGTACAGCGCGGCCAGCTGGTCGGGGGTCAGCACGGACATGCCGCGAGCGTAGCCCCGACCGCCCGGCTGTGCCGCGGACTAGGGGAGGACGAGCGGGCTCAGGCGTCGATCGGCGGCAGCAGCCGGGTGACGACGCGGTGGGCCACCAGCTCGGGCGGCTCGCCGGCGAACGTCACGTGGTCGTCCTCGACCACGTCGGCGCCACCGGTGACGAGGTCGTGGGCGGCCTGCACCTGCAGGGCCATGGCGCCGAGCGCGACGAGGTCCTGCGAGCGGTGGCGGCGCTCGCCGAGGTCGACCTGGCCCAGCGCGTCCAGGCCGTGGGCGCGCAGGACCGACAGCAGCATGCCGGTCTCGACGCCGTAGCCCGAGACGAGCGGCAGCCGCAGCAGTGCGTCGCGGCGGAAGCCCGCCTCGCCCGACAGTGGCTGCATTAGGCCGGACAGCCGCGGCTCGTGCCGGCTGAGCAGGGGTCGGGCGACGAGCTCGGTGACCCGACCGCCGCTGCCCGGCCGCCGGTAGAAGCCCTTGACCAGCACCAGCGCCGGGTCGGCCAGCAGGGGAGCGAGCAGCGCGGTGGCGAACGCCGCGGCGCCGCCCTCGACGTCGGCGTCAAGGAACACGCCCAGGTCGCCGGTCATGGCGGCGAGCCCGGCGCGCATCGCGCCGCCCTTGCCGAGGTCGGGGCCGTCGGCGGGCACCTCGACGACGCGCACGCCGGCCTCCCGAGCGACCGCGGCGGTGCCGTCGGACGAGCGCGAGTCGACGACCAGCACCTCGTCGACCAGCCCGGAGGCGGTCAGCCGGGCGAGGTCGCGCAGGATCGGACCGAGCGTCTCGCCCTCGTTGCGGGCCGGGAGCAGCACGGACGTGCGCCGGCCCGCCTTGGCGGCGACCAGGGCGGCGGTGTCGTGCTCGGCGCGCGGGTAGGTGCGTCGCGCCAGCCAGGCGCGAGCGGGGTCGAGGTCAGGCAAGACCGCGCACCACACGTCCGGGCGGGCGGTCGCCGCGCACGCTGGCGACCAGCTCGAGCACCCGGCGGGTGCCGCCGACATCGTGCGAGCGGAACATCGCCGCCCCGGCGTGCGCCGCCAGCGCGGTGGCCGCGAGCGTGCCCTCGCCGCGCTCGGCCGGCGGCAGTCCGCCGAGCGTCTCGCCGACGAAGTCCTTGTTGCTCAGCGCCATGAGCACCGGCCATCCGGTAGCGACGAGCTCGTCGGCCCGGCGCAGCAGCTCCAGCCCGTGCCAGGTGTTCTTGCCGAAGTCGTGGGTGGGGTCGATGAGGATGCCCTCGCGTGGCACCCCGCGGGCGACCAGGCGCTCGGCCGCGGCGGTGGTCTCGGCGACCACGTCGGCCACGACGTCGTCGTAGGCCACGCGGAACGGCCGCGTGCGGGGCACCGCGCCACCGGTGTGCGAGCACACGAACCCGGCGCCGAGCTCGGCGGCCACGTCGACCAGGCCGGGGTCGGCGCCCTGCCAGGTGTCGTTGAGCAGGTCCGCGCCGGCCTCGATGGCGGCCCGGCCGACCGATGCGCGCCAGGTGTCGATGCTGATGACCACGTCGGGCAGCTCGGCGCGGACGCGCTCGACGAAGCCCACCGTGCGGCGGATCTCCTCGGTCTCGTCGACGTCGTCGCCGGGCCCGGCCTTCACGCCGCCGATGTCGAGGACGTCGGCGCCCTCGGCGACGAGCCGGTGCGCGGCCTCGATCGCGGCGGCGTCCTCGAACGTGGCGCCCTTGTCGTAGAACGAGTCGGGCGTGCGGTTGAGGATGGCCATGACCAGCGCCCGGTCGCGCACGACCCGGCGCCCCCGGAAGGTCAGGTCGACACTCACCTCGTCATTGTGTCAGGCGGACCCGACGCCCCAGTCGCTCAGCACGGCGTCGTTGTCGCGTCCGGGCACCGGCGGCGGCGTGGGCGCGTCCGGCGCCGTGCGCGAGAACCGCGGTGCCGGGCCGGACTGGGTGGCGCCGTTGACGTCGACGATCGTGCCCCGGGCGCGCAGGTGCTCGTCCTGCGCGGCCTCCTCCATCGTCAGCACCGGGGTGACGCACGCGTCGGTGCCGGCGAAGACCTTGGTCCACTCGTCGCGGGTGCGCGACGCGAACGTCTCGGTGAAGACCTCGCGCAGCCGCGGCCAGCCGGTCGGGTCCATCTGCTGCGGGAGCTCGGCCGGGTCGAGGCCCAGGCCGTCGAGCAGCAGCGCGTAGAACTGCGGCTCGAGCGACCCCACGGCCATCCAGCCGCCGTCGCTGCAGCGGTAGGTGTCGTAGAACGGGGCGCCGCCGTCGAGCAGGTTGACCCCACGAGCGTCCTGCCACAGGCCGATCGCCTTGAGCGCCCACACGAACTGCATGAGGTTGGACGTGCCGTCGACGATGGCGGCGTCCACGACCTGCCCCTGGCCGGACGTGCCCCGCTCGACGAGCGCCGCCAGGACGCCCTGCACCAGCAGCATCGAGCCGCCGCCGAAGTCGCCGAGCAGGTTGACCGGCGGCACCGGCTTGTCGGCGGTGCCGATCGCGTGCAGCGCGCCGGTGAGGCCGATGTAGTTGATGTCGTGGCCGGCCAGGTGGGCCATCGGGCCGGTCTGGCCCCAGCCGGTCATGCGCGCGTAGACCAGCCGCGGGTTGCGCTCCAGGCACACGTCCGGGCCGATGCCCAGCTTCTCGGCGACCCCGGGGCGGAAGCCCTCGACGACGACGTCGGCCTTCTCGACCAGGGCGAGCAGGGTCGCCTTGTCGGTCTCGTCCTTGAGGTTCAGGCCGACCGAGCGGCGGCTGCGCATGAGGTGGTCGCCGCCCTGGCCGCCGGTGACGTCCAGGCCGCCGGCCGGGCGCTCGACGCGCACGACGTCCGCGCCGAGGTCGCCCAGCATCATGGCCGCGTGCGGGCCCGGTCCGATGCCGCCGAGCTCGACGACCCTGACGCCTGCGAGGGGTCCGGCCACGGGTCAGCCCTTCAGCTCGTTGATCTGCTCGACGAGGCGCAGGCGTGCGTCCGCGTCGCGGTTGGCGTCGCCCACGGGGCTGACCAGGATCGTGCTGACGCCGGCGCGCTCGAACGCGGCCAGCTGCTCGGCGACGTCGGTCTCGCTGCCGATGAGCGAGATCGAGCGCGCGAACTCCTCGGGCACCTCCGCGGCGGCCTCGACCTTCTTGCCCGACAGGTACAGGTCCTGGATCTTGTCGGCCTCCTCGCCGTACCCGTAACGGGTGGCCAGGTCGTGGTAGAAGTTCTTGCCCTTCGCGCCCATGCCGCCCACGTACAGCGCCAGGCGGTGCTTGACCTCCTCGACGGCCTTGCCCTCGTCGGTGCCGATGTAGGCCGGCGCGTCGACGTAGATCTCCAGCGGCGCGAGGTCGGCCGAGCGCTTCGCCCGGCCCTTCTCCAGCGACGGCCCGAAGACGTCCATAGCCTTGCCGGTGTGGAAGAAGATCGGCTCCCACGCCTCGCACAGCTCGGCGGCCAGGGCGACGTTCTTGGGGCCCATCGCCGCCAGCATCACGGGGATGTCGGCGCGCAGCGGGTGGTTGATCAGCTTGAGCGGCTTGCCCAGGCCCGTGCCCTGCTCGGCGGGCAGCGGCAGCTGGTAGAACTTCCCGTCGTAGGTCAGCGGCTCGCGGCGCCACACCTTGCGGCAGATCTCGATGACCTCGCGGGTGCGCCCGATCGGCGCGTCGTAGGGCACGCCGTGGAAGCCCTCGACGACCTGCGGGCCGGACGCGCCGAGGCCGAGGATGAACCGGCCGTCGGAGATGTAGTCCAGGCCGGCCGCGGTCATGGCGAGCAGCGCAGGCGTGCGCGAGTAGATGTTGACGATGCCGGTGGCGATCTTCACCGTCTCGGTCTTGGCCGCGATGTAGCCCAGCTGGCTGATCGAGTCGTAGCTGTAGAGCTCGGCGGCGAACACCGTGTCGAGCCCGGCGGCCTCGAGCCGCTGGATGTCGGCGACGGCCTCCTTGAATCCGGCGGAGTAGTCGAGCTGCATGCCCAGGCGCATGGCGGTTCCTCTCGGTAGGTCAGGACGTGGCCGACGGCCACTGGGCGGGACGTCCGGCGACGAAGGCGTCCACGCCCTCGAGGCCGGCCAGGCTGGTGGAGCTGTCGGCGATCGAGTCGGACTCGGCGTCGAGCTGGTCGGACAACGACCGCGCGCGTCCTTCGCGGAACAGCGTGCGGATGCGTCCGTAGGCCTCGGTGGGACCCTCGGCGAGCGCGGTGGCCGCGGCCAGGGCCTCGTCGGCGATCTCGTCGTCGGCCACGACGCGCGACAGGATGCCGAGCCGCTCGGCGGTCTCGGCGTCGATCGTGGCGTTGGTGAGCACGAGCTCGCGGGCCTTGGCCTCGCCGACCTGGCGGGTCAGCGTGTGGGTCATGCCGCCGTCGGGGGTGTAGCCGATGCCGGGGTAGGCCGGCTTGAGGCGCGTGCGGGTGCCGCCGATGCGGACGTCGGCGAGCAGCACCAGGCTCATGCCGGCTCCGGCGGCCCAGCCGGGCACCCCGGCCACGACGGGGACGGTCACGGCGTCGAGCACGCGGACGAAGTCGTGCAGGCCGTCGGCGGCGTCGTGGACGTGCGCGTGCCGGTCGGCGGCGGCCGCGAACGCGTGCACGTTGCCGCCGGTGGAGAAGTGCGGGCCGTCGGCGGCGAGCAGCACGGCACCGGTCTCGGCGGGGTCCAGCTGCTCGAGCGCCGCCTTGGCCTCGGCGACCCGGCCGAAGTCGAGGGCGTTGCCGGTCGCGGCGTCGGACAGGACGAGGCGCAGCACGCGGCCGTGCCGGGTGACCGAGGAGCTCATGGCTCGCATCGTGCCAGAAGCGCTGTCACGGTGTGTCGACGGACACACCCCCGTCCCGCTGGGTGGGCGGGCGACGTGGGCGCCGAGGCCACGGGACATTTACATCGAACTTCGATATAAATGTCCCGTGGCCGTTCCGTCCCCCTCCGCCCTCAGCCGCTTCGCCCGCGCGCTCGAGGACTTCAACGCCGTGTTCATCCGGCTGCCCGAGCCCGCCGGGCTCGGGTTCTCCGCCCTGTCCGTGGTGCACACGCTGTCGCGGCGCGGGCCGATGCGGATCACCGACCTGGTGAGGACCGAGCAGATCAAGCAGCCGGCGCTGACGTCGGCGGTCGACCGGCTCGAGCGCGACGGCCTGGTGCGCCGCCGGCCCGACCCGGCCGACGGACGCGCGTCGCTGGTCGAGGTGACCGCCACCGGCCAGGACGTGGTCCGGTCGCGGCACGACAGCCGCGTGGATGGCCTGGAGGGGCTGCTGCGGCACGCCACCGACGAGGAGCGGGCGACCCTGCTCGCGGCGACCGCCGTGCTCGAGCGGCTCGCCGTGGCGGGCCGTCCCGGTGTCCCACACGACGAGGAGCGAGACGATGACTGAGCCGATCCACGAGCTCGATCCGACTTCCGTGCACGTCCCGGACGCGGTGCTCGACGACCTGCGCCGCCGGTTGCACGCGACGCGGTGGCCGGACGACCCGGCCAACGACGACGGCGGGTACGGGGTCCGGCGGGCGGTGCTGCAGCCGCTCGTGGAGTACTGGGCCGACGGCTTCGACTGGCGCGCGGCCGAGCGGGCGATCAACGCCTACGAGCACCACCGGGTCCAGGTGGACGGCGTGCCGGTCCACTTCATGCGCCGGCGCGGGGTCGGCCCCGCGCCGGTCCCGCTCCTGCTGAGCCACGGCTGGCCGTGGACGTTCTGGCACTGGTCCAAGGTCGTCGACCGGCTGGCGGACCCGGGGACCCACGGGGGCGACCCCGCGGACGCGTTCGACGTGATCGTGCCGTCCCTGCCCGGCTTCGGGTTCTCCACACCGGTCGACCGGCACCCGGACCTGAGCTTCTGGCGCATCGCCGAGATCTTCCACGAGCTCATGACCGGGGTCCTGGGCCACGAGCGCTACGCGGCGGCCGGGTGCGACGTGGGAGCACTGATCACCGGTCAGCTCGGCCACCGGCACGCCGACGCCCTGCACGCCATCCACATCGGCTCGGCCCAGCGGCTCGACCTGTTCACCGGCGACCGGGCCTGGGACGTCACCGGCGGCCGTCCGCTCCCCGAGGGCGTGCCGGACGCGGTCCGCGACCGGGTCATCGAGCTCGAGCGGCGCTTCGCCGTGCACCTCTCGGCGCAGGTGCTGGCCCCGGCCACCCTGGGCTACGCGCTGCAGGACTCGCCAGTGGGCATGCTGGCCTGGGTGCTGGAGCGCTGGGACCGCTGGTCCGACCACGACGGTGACCTGGGCCAGGTCTTCTCGCGCGACGACCTGCTGACCCACGCGACGATCATCTGGGCGGGTGGCTCGATCGCCAGCTCCATGCGCACCTACGCCAACAACAACCGCCACCCCTGGACGCCGTCGCACGACCGGTGGCCGGTCGTCGAGGCGCCGACCGGTGTCACCTTCGTCGCTCACGAGGACCCGCCGGGCGTCAGCACGCCCGAGGAGCGGGTCGCGGGCTTCCTGGCCGGTGAGCGGGCCGACTGGTACCGGCTCGAGAACGTGACGGCCCACCCGCGCGGCGGGCACTTCATCCCGTGGGAGCTGCCCGAGGAGTGGACCGACGACCTGCGGCGCACGATGCGTCCGCACCGGCCGCGGGCCTGACGGCTCCGGTCAGACCCGGACGGGCTCCAGGGCGGTCAGCGTCTCGGCGACGCCGGCCTCGAGCTTCACCGTGGCCAGCTCGTCCCCGCGGGTCGTGCCGCGGTTGACGATGACGACCGGGACCCCGACCTTGGCCGCGCGGCGGACGAACCGCAGCCCGCTCATGACCTGCAGCGAGGAGCCGAGCACCAGCAGCACCTCGGCGTCCTCGACGAGCGAGAAGCAGTGCTCGACGACCGGCTTGGCCACGGACTCGCCGAAGAACACGACGTCGGGCTTGAGCCGGCCGCCGCACACCTCGCAAGACGCGACGACGAAGTCGGACGTCTCCTCGAGCACGGCGTCGCCGTCGGGGGCGATCACCGCCGAGCGCTCGGCGTAGCCGGGGTTGAGGGTGACCAGCCGCTCGTGCAGCCGCTGGCGCGGCGACCGGGTGCCGCAGTCCAGGCAGACGACCCGGTCGATGCGGCCGTGCAGGTCGACGACGTCGCGGTGGCCGGCGCGCTCGTGCAGCCCGTCGACGTTCTGCGTGATGAGGCCGCTGAGGCCACCGGCCTGCTGGCGCGCGACGAGCAGCCGGTGGGTGGTGTTCGGGTCGGCGGTGGTCATGCTCGACCAGCCGACGTGCGCGCGGGCCCAGTACCGCTGGCGCGCCTCGGGGGTGGCGATGAACTCCTGGTAGGTCATGGGGTGGCGCGGCGGGGAGTCCGGGCCGCGGTAGTCGGGGATGCCCGAGTCCGTGGAGACGCCCGCCCCCGTCAGCACCAGCCAGCGCTTGTCGGACAGGACGTCCGCGACGGCATCGATGCTCACCCCCCCAGCGTAGGTCGCCGCACCAGCGCCGCCCGGCGGCTCAGGCGGCCGGGTCGTCGTTCCAGCGGTACTCCATCTGGTGCGCGGTGGCCTCGGCCAGCTCGCGTCCGGCGACGACCTCGACCAGGTGCAGGGCCATGTCGATACCGGCCGAGATGCCGCCGGACGTGAGCACGTCGCCGTCGCGCACCCAGCGCCGGTCGGCGAGCACGGTGAGCGACGGCCAGCGCTCGGCGAGCGCCTGCTGGTCCTCCCAGTGGGTCGTGACCTGCTGGTCGGTGAGCACGCCGGCCTCGGCGAGCACGAACGCGCCGGTGCAGACGGACGTCGTGAGCCGCGGACGGACGCGGGCGACCCAGCCGGTCACGCGGGCGTCCTTCTCGACGGCGTCGGTGACCCCGCCGGACACGACGAGCAGGTCCACGGGCGGGTCCTCGTCGATCGTGGCGTGGGCGCGCAGCACCAGGCCGCCGCGGGCGACGACCTCGCGGTCGGCCGCGACCATCCGGACCACGAACGGCTCGGGCTCGCCGCGACCGGCGGCAGCACGGTTGGCGACGGAGAAGACCTCGAACGGGCCGCAGCAGTCGAGCACCTCGACCTCGTCGAAGACGACGATGGCGACGTGGGTGGGGGAGGGGGAGGGAAACGTCATGCGCCCATCCTGGCCCAGCCGGACGCTCCGGCGACGCGCTTCTACCCGGCCAGCTCGACGAGCTTGGCCACGGTGCGCAGGTTGCGGGCCGTGCCGGGGGTGCCCAGCGCCCGCAGCAGCTTCTTGTCATCGAGCTGGGCGCGGCCGGCCCCGTCGGCGTAGCGCAGGTGCAGCTCGCGGCCGACGACCTGCCAGCGGTCGTCACCGGTCTCGACCGCCTCCGCCGTGGTGATCGACTCGCGATCGGGCTCGCGCAGCAGGAACGAGACGTACGAGAACTTCGGCTCGACCACCTCGAACGGGTGCGCCGCGAGCGCGGCTCGCACCTCGTGGGGCGTGCGGCTGATGACCTCGCGGAAGAACCCGAACCGCTCCTGCACGGCCTGCTCCAGCGCCCGGTCGAAGGCGTCCGGGTCGCCCGGGACGTCGGCGACGAGGTTGCCACTGGCGATGTAGGTGCGAGGGTCGGACGCCCCGAGGTCGGTGGCCATGGCACGGAGGTCGGCCATCGGGAGCTGGGCGCCACCGACGTTGACGGCGCGCAGCAGGACGACCCGGGTGCTCATGACGCGCAGCCTAGGCCCGCTCGGGGACAGCCCGCGCTCCCTTCGACGGGGTTCCCTTCGACAGGCTCAGGGACCGGGACCGGGTCCGCGACCGCGACCGGGGCGGTGGGTCGTCCACCACCGGGACGATCCTCGTGGTGGATGACTCACCGCCGGAGTGGGTGCCGGGCTCAGATGCGGGCGGCGAGCTCGGTGGCCTGGCGGATGGCCCGCTTGGCGTCCAGCTCGGCCGCGACCTCGGCGCCGCCGATGACGTGGGTGACGACCCCGGCCTCGGTCAGCGGGTCGACCAGCTCGCGCACCGACTCCTGGCCCGTGCACAGCACCACGGTGTCGACGTCGAGCACGCGCGACTCGGGGGAGTCGCCGTCGGCGCCGATCGTGACGTGCAGCCCGGCGTCGTCCACCCGGTCGTACCGGACACCGCCCACGAAGGTGACGCCCGAGTCGCGCAGCGTGGTGCGGTGGACCCAGCCGGACGTCTTGCCGAGCCCGGCGCCGTGCGGGGTCGTCTTGCGCTGCAGCAGGAAGACCTCGCGGCGCGGCGTCTCGCGCACCTTGGTGGCCAGGCCGCCGGGCGCGAGCGCGGGGTCGGTGACGCCCCAGCGGGTCATCCAGTGCTCCAGCGACTCGCCCGGCTCGTGCAGCAGCAGCTCGGCGACGTCGAAGCCGATGCCGCCGGCGCCCATGACCGCGACCTTCTGCCCGGCCTCGACCCGTCCGGCGACGACGTCGGCGTACGAGACGACCTTGGGGTGGTCGACGCCCGGCAGGTCGGGCAGGCGCGGGGTGACGCCGGTGGCGACGACGACCTCGTCGAAGCCGGTCAGGTCGCCGGCCTCCACGCGACGTCCGAGGTGCACCTTGACGCCGGTGACCTCCAGGCGGCGGGAGAAGTAGCGCAGCGTCTCGGCGAACTCCTCCTTGCCGGGGATGCGCATGGCCAGGCGGAACTGCCCGCCGAGCTCCTCGGACGCCTCGAACAGCTCGACCGTGTGGCCCCGCCCGGCCAGCTCGGTCGCCGCCGCGAGCCCGGCGGGGCCGCCGCCGACGACGGCGACCGTCTTCGCGCGGCGCGTCGGCAGCAGCACGAGCTCGCGCTCGTGCCCGGCGCGCGGGTTGACCAGGCAGGACGCCCGCTGGTTGCTGAACGTGTGGTCCAGGCAGGCCTGGTTGCAGGCGATGCAGGTGTTGATCTCGTCGGTGCGGCCCTCGGCCGTCTTGCGGACGAACTCCGGGTCGGCCAGCAGCGGGCGCGCCATCGAGACGAGGTCGGCCTCGCCGTCGGCCAGGATGCGCTCGGCCACGTCCGGGTCGTTGATGCGGTTGGACGCCACCACGGGCACGCCCACCTCGGCGCGCAGCTTGCCGGTGACCCAGCTGAACGCTGCGCGCGGCACGGACGTGACGATCGTGGGGATGCGGGCCTCGTGCCAGCCGATGCCGGTGTTGAACACCGAGACGCCGGCCTCCTCCAACCGGTGCGCGAGCTCGACCGTCTCGTCCCAGCTCTGCGCGTCGTCGACCAGGTCGAGCAGGCTCATCCGGTACATGACGAACGCGTCGTCGCCGAGCAGCTCGCGGGTGCGGCGGACGACCTCGACCGGGAACCGCATGCGCTTCTCCGCGGTGCCGCCCCACGCGTCGGTGCGGGTGTTGGTGCGGGCGGCCAGGAACTGGTTGATCAGGTAGCCCTCGGAGCCCATGATCTCGACGCCGTCGTAGCCGCCGCGCAGCGCGAGCGCGGCGGACTTGGCGAACGCGGTGGCGGTGCGGTCGACGTCGCGGCTGCTCATCGTGCGGTTCCGGAACGGCGTGATCGGGCTGCGGACGTCCGAGACGGTGTGCTTGAGCGGGCTGTAGCCGTAGCGGCCGGCGTGAAGCAGCTGCATCGCGATCTTGCCGTCGTGCTCGTGGACGGCGTCGGTCACGACCTTG
This sequence comes from Aeromicrobium massiliense JC14, assembly GCF_000312105.1. GTDB lineage: Bacteria > Actinomycetota > Actinomycetes > Propionibacteriales > Nocardioidaceae > Aeromicrobium > Aeromicrobium massiliense. The sequence goes on along the minus strand of NZ_HE978636.1, from coordinate 577,696 downwards.
TGCGAGTCCGCGTGCCGACGGGACGTCATCTGCGAGCCGAACGGCAGCAGCCAGCCGCGCCAGCTGGGGGCGAAGCCGCCGGTGACCGACAGCGCCACGCCGCCCTTGGCCCGCTCGGCGAAGTAGGCCGCGAGGTCGGGCAGGTGCTTGGCCTTGTCCTCCAGGCCGACGTGCATCGACCCCATGATCACGCGGTTGCGCAGCGTGGTGGCGCCGATGGTGATCGGGCTGAGCAGGTGCGGGTGGTTCGTGGTCATGCGGTGCTCCTCATACTGGGGGCGTGATCTCGAGGACGTCGGCGTGGTTCCTGGTGCTGGCCGGGCTGTTCAACATGGTCATCTGGCCGCGCTTCGCCAAGGCGATCGCGGACGACGACCGGGCGTGGGCGGGCGAGCACTGGTCGAGTGACCCGACGGCGTTCTTCTGGGTGCACGCGGTGCTCATCGTCACCGCGTTCTCGATCGGCGTCGGCGTGCTCGTCGTGGGCGCTCGCGCGGTGCTGGCTCATCGCGCCTCAAGGCGGGCGAGCGTCTCCTCGCACCACTGAAGCCCAGCGGCCTCGGTGAGGATGCCGCCGCGCAGCACGAGGTAGGGGCCGAGCGCGGCCTCGTCGAGCGCGTCCGGGTCGGGGAACGTGCGCGCCATGTCCTTCTCGTACGCCTCCAGCGTCGCCGCGTGCTCGTCGCGCCGCGCGCGGACGTGGGCCAGCAGGGCGTCCTGGTCGACGTTCGGCAGCCCGCGCAGGGCGACGGCGAAGCTGCTGCGCAGCACCTCCGGCCCGATCGGCTCGGCCGACCAGCGCCGCAGCTCGGCGCGTCCGGCGTCGGTGATGCGGTGCACCTTGCGGTCGGGACGCCCGGCCTGGGTGACCAGCTCGACGTCCACCCAGCCCTGCTCCTGCATGCGGGCCAGCACCTTGTAGACCTGCTGGTGGGTGGCCTTCCAGAAGTGCCCGATGGACGCGTCGAAGCGCCGCGCGAGGTCGTAGCCGGTGGCCGACCGTTCCGCGAGGGACACGAGGATCGCGTGCTCCAGGGCCATGCCGCGAGAACCTACTATGCAACGAGTTGCATGTGCAAGAGGTTGCAGCCAGCGAGCGCCGGCGGAGGCTAGTGCGTGACGATGCGCGGGTCGATCCCGTACTGATGTGGCACGTCCAGGTGCTCGCGCAGCGTCGTCCCCACGTAGTCGGCCGGGTACAGCCCGCGGTCCTGCAGGAGCGGGACGACCTCGTCGACGAAGGTGTTGATGTCGGTCGCGTTCACGTCGGGGGAGACCCAGAACCCGTCCACCGCCTCGGCGTCGAACCACGCCTGCAGGTGATCGGCGACGACGGCGGGCGGTCCGACGGGCGTGGGGTGGTAGTCGATGACGCCGTGGGCCAGCACCTCGCGGAGCGTCCAGCCCTCCCGCGCCACCTCGAGGGCCCGCGCGGCCCGCGGGTCACCGGATCCGGCCCGCGCCGCACCGAGCTGGGCGGGGGTCAGCGGCTGGTCCAGCTGGCCGGCGTCGAGGGAGAGCCCGAGCATGAGACCGAGGTACGGCACCCGGCTCGCGAAGAGGTCCCCGTTGAGCGCCATGCGCCGGTCGAGCGCGTCACGGACGGACGTGCCCAGGGCCGGCATGACGCCGGCGAAGTACTTGACCTCGTCGGGGTCGCGACCGGCCTGGCGGGCCGCCTCCCGGGCGGCGTCACGCTGCGCGCGGGCGTCCTCGATGGTGAACGCCGCGCCGATGACGCCGCTGGCGTAGCGACCGGCGAGCGTCAGGCCGTAGGCGCCGCCCCCGGCGGAGAAGATGACCGGCTGTCCCTGCTCCGACGGCGGGATCGGCAGCGGTCCGCGGGCGGCGACGTGCGCCCCCTGCAGGTTCACGGGACGCAGCTTGTCGGGGTCGACGAACGTGCCGGTCGCCGGGTCCTTGACCCAGGCGTCCTCCTGCCAGCTGCCCCAGAGTGCCTGGACGACCTGGATCACCTCGTGGGCGCGTCCGTACCGTTCCGGCCGGTCGGCGATGGTCTGGCCGAAGTTCGCCGCGGCGTTCGGGTCGCTGGTCGTGACGGCGTTCCACCCCGCCCGGCCGTGGCTCATCACGTCGAGCGTCTTGAACTGGCGCGCGACGTTGTACGGCTCGTTGAAGGTGGTGGAGCCGGTGGCGACCAGGCCGATGCGCTCGGTGGCGCGGGCGATCGCCGCCAGGGTCAGCATCGGCTCCAAGGTGGCCTGCGGCACCTCGCGCTCGATGCCGCGGGTGACGGCGAGGGAGTCGGGCAGGAACAGGAACGCGAACTTGCCCCGCTCGGCGGCGCGGGCGTGGCGCACCTGCGCGTCGAAGTCGGTGTAGGCGCCGGGGTCGACGCCCGGGGCGCGCCAGGACAGGGCCTGGGAGCCGTAGCCGGTCCCCAGGTGCATCCCGAGGATCATCGTGCGGTCGGTCATGGTGCGGGTCCTTCGTCGCAGAGGTGCGGAGCTGTGGGCAGGCGGGGTCAGGCGGCGAGGTGGCGGGCGCGCCGGTCGTGGACGACCACGGGGGGCCTGGCGTCGTCCCGGTGCACGTCGAGGACCCGGAGCAGGGCCAGGACGTGGTCGCCGGCCTCGACCTCGGCGTGCCGGGTGACCGTGAGGGTGAGTGCGGCGTCGGGCAGGACGAGTCCGCCGTGCCGCTCGGACGTCCCGACGTCGTCGAAGCGGACGTCGGCCGGGCGGGCCAGCAGCGGGAGGAGGTCCGCCTGCTGCTGGCTCAGCACGCTGAGGCCCCATCGGTCGGCGCGCTGCAGCCTCGGCCAGGTGGTCGAGGTGCGTGCGAAGGCGAGCGAGACCAGCGGCGGCTCGAGCGAGACCGAGGTGAACGAGCTGGCCAGCATGCCGACGGTCGCGCCGTCGTCCGTGCCGGCGACGAGCACGAGCCCGGTGGGGTACCCGGCCAGGGCGTCCCGCATCCGTCGTGGGGTGACGGTGCTCGCGGCGCCGCCGCCGAGGGTGACGGGGTCCGGCATGGCGATCTCCGATCTGGTGTGGCTTCGGTCGGGGTGCGACGCGGTCAGGCGGACGCGTGCTCGGCGACCTCGTGCTCGGTCTCGGACTCGTCCGCGAGGGGTGCGCGGCGGACGAGCAGGCTCGCCACGGCCGAGACGCACGCGATGACCGCCGCGGCCGTGAACGCCGCCCGGGCGGCGTCGACGGACTGGGCCACGTCGAGCGTCCCGGAGCCGCCGGCGCCGGCCCCGAACGTGTACGCGGAGACGAGGATCGCGGTGCCCGCGGCGCCGCCGAGCTGCTGGACGGCGCTGAACGCGGCACTGCCGTGCGGGTACAGGGTGCTCGGCAGGGCGGAGAGCGCCGCCGTCGTCAGCGGGCTCCACATGAGCGCCTGGCCGACGATCATCACGATGTAGACGGCCAGGAGCGTCCAGACCGAGGTGGTGGCGCTGACCTGCGCCAGGAACCACAGGGTCGCGGCCACGATCACCGCACCGGGGACGACCAGCGGTCGCGGACCGACGCGGTCGTAGAAGCGTCCGCCGATCGCCGAGACCACCGAGATCGCCACCCCGCCGGGCACCAGGAAGAGGCCGACCTGCAGCGAGCTCAGCCCGTGGACGCCGGTGAGCACGAGCGGAAGCACGATCCCGGTGCCGAAGGCGGTCATCGTCAGCATCAGCATGACCAGGAGGGGGACCGAGAAGGAGCGGACGGCGAAGATCCGCACGTCCAGCAGGAGCGTCTCCCGCTCCTGCAGCGCGACCTGGCGCAGCACGAACGCAGCGACACCCAGCAGGCCGATCGCCAGGGGGACGTACGGCGGCACGGGGGTGTGGCCCGAGGCCGACTCGCCGATGCTGGCCAGGCCGTAGACCAGTGCGCCGAAGCCGACGGCGGACAGGAGCAGGGACAGGGCGTCGAGCCGCACCGGCTCGGGACGCGTGATGTTGCGCAGCTTGGCGGCGCCGAGCGCCAGCGAGAGCAGCGCGATCGGCAGCATGAGGATGAACAGCCATCGCCAGCCCAGCTGCGACAGGACCAGCCCGGACACTGCCGGTCCGAGAGCCGGCGCGGCCGCCGTGACCACCACGACGAACGCCATGAACCGGCCGCGGCGACCCTCGGGCACCAGCCGCATGACCGTCGTCATCAGCAGCGGCAGGAACACCGCGGTGCCCGCCGCCTGCACCAGGCGGCCGGCGAGGAGCAGCCCGAACCCGGGAGCCAGGGCAGCCATCGCCGTGCCCACCGTGAACAGGGTCATCGAGGCCAGGAAGATCGTGCGCAGGTGGAGCTTGCGCATCACGAACCCGGTCGCGGGGATGAGGACGGCCAGGGTGAGCAGGTAGCCCGTGGTCAGCCACTGGCCGGTCGAGGCGCTGATCCCCAGGTCCTGGATCAGGGTGGGCAGTGCCACGCCGAGCAGCATCTCGTTGAGCAGCACCACGAACGTCGACCCCATGAGCAGGCCGATCATCAGCCCGTCGCCCGGGGCCAGCCGGTCGCCGTGCGCGCGCGCCTCGGTGCGGGGGCCGTCCGGGCCGGGGCGTCCGGGCCGGTCAGGTGCGGCGGAAGGTGACAGGTCCGATGACACGGCGGTGCTCGCTCTCGAGGTGGGGATGAAACGGGGGATGCCCCCGTTTCGATTAAACAGGGGGTGCCTCCGTTTCGCAACGACGCGACGCCGATGTGATCAGCGAGACAGCCGGGGCCGGCTCACGGGAGCACCGGACGCGGCGGGCCGCGATGGCGACCCGACCAGGTCAGCGGCGGTAGCCGTCGCGCATCAGGCCGCGCAGCCGGCCTGCGGCCTCGTCGTCCGCCAGGGACGCTCCGCGCACCCAGCTCGTCGCGAGCACCGCCAGGAAGAGGTCCCGTCCCCGGACGTCCTGCCGTGCGGAGCCGTGCTGCTGCGCGGCCCGCAGGAAGTGGTCGGTCCCGTGGATGAACCCGATGCAGGTCAGGGTGAGCGGGTTGTGCTCCTGCGCGAGCGCGCTGCGCAACGGGCCGGACAGCCCGTCGAACGCGCCGAAGTACTCCTCGAGCGCCGCCAGCCACGCCTCGAGCGCCGCGTCCGGGTCGTCGAGCTGCTCGATCCTCGCCTTGGACGCCTCGAGCGTGTCGGTCCGGCGCTGGAGCACCTCGGCGAGCAGGGCGTCCCGGGTCGGGAAGTGTCGGTACAGGGTGGCCGAGCCGACCCCGGCGTCGCGGGCCACCGCCTCGAGCGAGGCGCCCACACCCGACTCGGCGAAGTGACGCTCCGCCTGCGTCACGATCTCCGAGCGGTTGCGCTCGAAGTCGGCGCGGCTGCGGCGTGCTCGTCCGCTCGGTGCCGTCACGGCCGGTGCTCCCTTCACGACACAGGGTCCGGCGGAAACCGGGGTGCCCCTCCGTATTCCACGATAGCGGTCGCCCGCGGCGAATCGGCGCCGTGCTCGAGCACGGGCGTCAAGCGACGGCGACCTCAGCCGGGCGGCGCACGAGGACGAACACGACGCCGACCATGACGACCGCGGTGACGAGCAGCGGCACGGGCACGAGCGCGTCGGCCAGCACGACGAGCGCCGCGACCGGCACCACCAGGTTGACCACGCGGTCGCCGACCGGACGCAGCGCGATCGCCCAGATGCCCAGCACGAACACGGCGACCGGCACCGAGACCGTCCACGCGGCCGCCGCCTGCGACAGCTCGCCGTGCCCGCTCAGGGCGTCGATCTCGACCTCCACGCCCGCCGAGAACGCGCCGGCCGCGGCGAAGACGAGGTAGTGGGCGTAGCCGTAGCGCAGCGCCCCGCCGGCGTCGATCGTCCGGTGGTGCGGCGCCCAGAAGTACGTCCACCACAGCGCGGCGGTCACGACGAACGTCAGCACCGCCGTGGTGACCAGCGGCACCAGCTCGGCGTCGTCGTGCAGCGCGCCGATGAACGCGTTCGCCGACGCCAGCACGCTCTCGCCCAGGACGATGAGCGTGAACAGCCCGTACCGCTCGGCCACGTGGTGCGGGTGCCAGGGCGTGGGACCGACCCGCTCGGCCACCACCGGCACCGCCAGCTCGGCCGCGACGAGGACGAGGAACGAGGCGGTCGCCACCGACTCCGGCAGCGCCAGCCGCAGCAGCCACAGCACCTGGACGGTGCTGATGCCGGCGGCATATACGAGCGTGGTGCGGCGCAGGGACGCGTCGCCGTGCGCCGCGCGCAGCCACTGGGCGACCAGAGCGACCCGCATGAGGACGTAGCCCAGCGTCACGACGGTGTAGTCGCGCTCGGCGCCGAAGGTGTCCTCGACCCCGGCGGCCAACACCAGCACGCCGGCCATCTGCACCAGCGTCAGCACGCGGTACAGCCAGTCGTCGGTGTCGAAGGCGGTGGCGAACCAGGTGAAGTTCATCCACGCCCACCAGATGGAGAAGAACACCATGAGGTAGCTGACGACGCCGTCGACGACGTGCCCCTCGGCCAGCGCGTGGTGCAGCTGCACCGAGGCGACGCTCACCGCTACGACGAAGACCAGGTCGAAGAACAGCTCCAGCTCGCTGGCGGTGCGGGCGGGCTCGCGCGGGTCGCGCGGACGCATCGGCACGAGGCGGGAGCGGGCGGGGCGGGACGGAGCCGGGATCACGCGGGCACTCTAGGCCCCGCGGCCGCCGGGGCACGGAGCCGAGCTCGGGGCCGCCGGCGGACGCCTGGCGTCAGCGCGCGCGGCGGACGTACAGCTGGCGTCGCAGCCGGGCGACGACGTCCCCCGCGTCGTCCGTCAGGACGTCCTCGAACCAGCGCAGGTGCTTGTCGCCGTCCTTCGTGGCGACGCGCATCTCCTCGACCGTGTCGGTCGGCAGCTCGAAGTGGCCGCGGATGGTGCCGAGTCCCGGCTTCACGTACTCGATCGCCGCCTGCTTGTCCCACACGACGTACGCGCGGCCGAGCTGGTTCATCGCCATCATCATGAGGAAGGGGTCGCTCATCGCGAAGAGCGTCCCCCCGAACGCGGTGCCTACCGCGTTGCGCTGCAGGCCCCTCACCCGGAGCCGCACGTCCACGGACGTCCAGTCCTCCGCGATCTGCTCGACCCGCACCCCGGCGAACCGGTAGGTCGGCCACGTGTTCATGGCCAGACGGAGCCTGCTGGGGGTCATGCGACCACCCTCTCGCGGTGCTGCGGGTGTGGGACGTGCCGAGCGGTCATGGGTTCCTCCGTGGATGACGTGCCCCATGAAAGACCGACGTAGGCGCGTCCGCCTCCCGTGCATCTGGGATGCCGGTACCGAGACGTGACGTCGGTCGCACCCCGGCGCCGAACCCTGGGACGCCGCCCGGGCCGCGGCGCGCGCCCCTACGATGACGGCCATGACGTCCCTCCCCCGCTCGCTCGGCGGCCTCGTCGCCGCCTCCGCCCTGCTGCTCGCCGCGGCCTGCGCCCCGGCCGACGAGGAGTCCGACTCCGCGTCGTCCGCCGACTCCTCGGCCGCGTGCTCGGTCGACTCCCTGCCCACGGTGAAGAAGGGCAGCCTCACGATCGCCACCGACGACCCGGCCTACGAGCCGTGGTTCTCCGACAACGACCCGGCCAACGGCAAGGGCTTCGAGAGCGCGGTCGCCTACGCCGTCGCCGACCGGCTCGGCTTCGACAAGGACGCGGTCGTCTGGACGAAGGTGCCGTTCAACACCGCCTACCAGCCCGGCGAGAAGCAGTTCGACGTCGACATCAACCAGATCTCGATCACCGACGAGCGCAAGCAGGCGGTCGACTTCAGCGCGCCGTACTACGAGGCCGCGCAGGCGGTCATCGTGCTCGAGGACTCGCCGTTCGCCGACGCGAAGAGCCTGGCCGACCTCGCCGACGCCCAGCTCGGCGCGCAGATCGGCACCACCTCGCTCAAGGCGATCGGCCAGATCGAGGGCGCCAAGCAGCCGCGGGTCTACGACGACACGACCAAGGCCGCCGAGGCCCTTCGCAACGGCCAGGTCGACGGCATCGTGGCCGACCTGCCCAGCGCGTTCTACCTGACCGCCGCCGAGATCGACGGCTCGGTCATCGCCGGCCAGTTCCAGGTCGAGGGCGACGCCACCGAGGCGTTCGGCCTGCTGCTGGAGAAGGGCAGCAAGCTCACCTCGTGCGTCGACGACGCCGTCGAGGGCCTGCGCGAGGACGGCACGCTGGCCGACCTCGAGCAGACCTGGCTCGCCGAGTCGGCGAACGCGCCCGTCCTGAAGTGACGGCCGTCCCGCACGTCCCGAGCGCCCGGCAGGCCGAGCGCGACGCCTTCCGCCGGCGTCGCACCCGGCGCCGGGCGCTCGCGGGCGTGCTCTCGACGGTGGTGGTCCTCGGGGGACTGGCCGCCGCCGTCGTCACCTCGCCCGGCTGGGAGCGGGTGCAGCGGACGTACTTCGACGCCGGCCACGCGCGCGAGAGCTTCCCGCTCGTCCGCGACGCGTTCTGGCTGAACATCCGGATGTTCCTGCTGGTCGAGGTGCTGGTGCTCGTCGTGGCCGTGCTGGTCGCGGTCGTGCGCGTGGTGCCGGCGCCGTTCATGGCGCCGTTCAAGATCCTGGCAACGGTCTACACCGACCTGTTCCGCAGCGTGCCGACCATCCTGGTCGTGCTGCTGGTCGGCTTCGGCTTCCCGGCGCTCGGGCTGGCCGGCATGCCCACGAGCCTGTTCTGGCTCGGGGCCATCGCCCTCGCGCTGAGCTACGGCGCCTACGTGGCCGAGGTGGTGCGGGCGGGCATCCTCTCCGTCCACCCGACGCAGTGGGCCAGCGGCCGCGCGCTTGGCATGTCGTACGGCGCGACGCTGCGCCACGTCGTCCTGCCCCAGGCGCTGCGCCGCGTGACGCCACCGCTGGTCAACGACTTCGTCTCGCTGCAGAAGGACACCGCGCTGCTGTCGACGATCGGCCTCGTCGAGGGCCTGCGCGCGGCGAGCGTCTACCAGGCCGAGACCTTCAACTTCACGTCGCTGTGCGTGGCCGCGCTGTTCTTCGTGGTCACGACGGTGTTCGTCACGCGGATCACCGACTGGTTCATGATCCGCCAGATGCGCCGGGAGGCGGGTGCCTGATGCTGCGCGTGACGGGGCTGCGCAAGACGTTCGGCGACAAGGTCGTGCTGGACGACGTCGACCTCGAGGTCGCCGCCGGCGAGGTGGTCTGCCTCATCGGTGCCTCCGGCTCGGGCAAGTCGACCCTGCTGCGCTGCCTGGACCTGCTCGAGGTGGCCGACGACGGCGACATCTGGCTCGGCGACGTCGAGCTCACCGACCCGGCGCTGGACGTCGACGCGACCCGGCGGCGCATCGGCGTCGTCTTCCAGGCCTACAACCTGTTCCCGCACCTGTCGGTGCTGAGCAACGTGACGCTCGGCCAGCGCAAGGTGCTGGGCCGCGGCCGGCGCGAGAGCGAGGCGCGGGCCCGCGAGCTGCTCGAGCGGGTCGGGCTGGCCGACCGGGCGCCGGCCCACCCGGACGCGCTGTCCGGCGGGCAGCAGCAGCGGGTCGCGCTCGTGCGCGCCGTCGCCATGGACCCCGAGCTCCTGCTGCTCGACGAGGTCACCAGCGCGCTCGACCCGATGCTCGTCGCCGAGGTGCTGCAGGTCGTCCGCGACCTGGCGGCGTCCGGCCAGACGATCGTCATGGCCACGCACGAGATGGACTTTTGCCGCGAGGTCGCCGACCGGGTCGTCTTCCTGGCCGACGGACGCATCGTCGAGCAGGGCCCGCCGGAGCAGATCTTCACCGCGCCGGTGGACGAGCGCACGCGGGCCTTCCTGGCCCGCCACCTCGCCTGACGCAAGGGCGGGTCAGTCGACGGACAGCACGGATCCCTTGTCGTCGCCCACCACGGTCTTGCCATCGCGCTCGCCCTGAACGCTGGCCGTCATCTGGATCTTGGTCGAGGTCGGCAGGTCGCGGCGGACGAGCACGCTCTGCACCTCACCCTTCTCGATCTTGGCGCGCTTGACCGCCTCGTCGGCGAAGGCGGCGACGACCTTCGGATCGATGTCATCCATGTCGAAGACCGACTGCTTGAGGCCCTCGACGTTGTTGTCGTAGTCGACCGGGACGGACGGGAGCACCTTGGAGCCCGAGACCGTCCAGTCGTTCAGCTCGGTCGGTGCGTCCGGGTCGGTCGCCGACGCCGTCACGGTGGTGTCCGTCACCGAGATGGAGACGACCTTCGGGTTCTCCGCGCCGATGTCGTCACCCAGCTTGTCCCAGGCCTGGGCCAGCTTCGTCGCGTCGTAGTCGTGGCTGGTGTCCAGCGACGCCGCGTCGACCGCGCCGGGCATGGCGCTGCACCCGGCGGCCACCAGCATGGCAGCGGCCGACAGGCCGAGGGACAGGACGAGGGACGAGCGGGTCATGAGGTCTCCTGGTCGGGAGATCGGCCGTCGGTGGCGCGATCGGGATGGAGACCGTACGGGTCCCGCCAGGCGGGCACATCCCTGCCACTGGGGAACCTTTCCCCGGTCTCAGGGAGCGGGAGCGGCCTCGGGCACGGCGCGCAGGGCGCGGCGGACGCCGAGGGCGGCGGTGCGCCCGGCCCGGTTCGCACCGATCGTCGACGCCGAGGGTCCGTACCCGACGAGCTGCACCCGGGGGTCGGCCACCGACGTCGTGCCGTCGAGCTGGATGCCGCCGTGCTCGCTGCGCAGCCGCAGCGGCGCCAGGTGGGCGACCGCCGGACGGAACCCCGTGGCCCACACGATCGCGCCGACCGGCTCGAACGTGCCGTCGGCCCAGCGCACGCCGTCGGGCTCGACGCGCACGAACGGGTCGCGACGGTCGGCGTAGGCGCCGAGCCGCTCGGCCTCGCGCTCCTGCTCGCGCAGCATCAGCCCGGTCACGCTCACGACGCTCTGCGGCGGAAGACCCTGGCGCACCCGCTCCTCGACGAGGGCGACGGCCTCGTGGCCGGCCTCGGGGGTGAACTCGCCGGTGCGCCACACGGGCGGGCGGCGGGTGACCCACAGGGTGTCGGTGACCGGCGCCAGCTCGCCGAGGTGCTGCACGGCCGAGGCGCCGCCACCGACCACCAGCGTCCGGACGCCGCGGAAGTGCTCGCCGCCGGGGAACTGCGCGGTGTGCACCTGCTCGCCGACGAAGGTCTCCATGCCGGGGTAGTGCGGCCAGAACGGGTGGGTCCAGGTGCCGGTGGCGTTGACGAGCGTCCGGGTGCGCCAGGCGCGGCCGTCCGCGCGGACGACGAGCAGGTCGCCGTCGCGCTCGACGCGCTCGACCCGGACGGGACGGACGACGGGCAGGTCGAAGCGGCGCTCGTAGTCGGCGAAGTACGCGGGCACCGCCTCGTTGGCGCGGTCGGCGCCGTCACCGCCCTCGCGCTCGAGGCCGGGCAGGTCGGCGACGCCGTGGACGTCGTGCATGGTGAGCGAGTCCCAACGGTGCTGCCAGGCGCCGCCGGGGGCCGCGTCGGCGTCCAGGACCACGTGCTCCAGACCCAGCCGGCGCAGGTGGAACGACGCCGACAACCCCGCCTGACCGGCACCGGTGACCACGCTGTCGAGGACGTCCACGCCTGCTGCAACGCCCGGACGGCGCGAAAGATGCCCGGCAACTGGTTGCACGCGCGGGTATTTGCGAGCGGTTCTATGGTGGGCTCATGACCGTTCCCACCATCACCCTGAACAACGGCGTCGAGATCCCCCAGCTGGGCTTCGGCGTGTACCAGGTCGACCCGGCCGAGACGAAGGACGCGGTGCTCACCGCCTTCGAGGTCGGCTACCGGCACGTCGACACGGCGCAGATGTACGGCAACGAGGCGGGCGTCGGCGAGGCGCTGGCCGCGTCCGGCCTGGCCCGCGAGGACGTCTTCATCACCAGCAAGCTCAACAACGGCCACCACGCCCGTGAGGACGCGCTGCGCTCGTTCGACGAGACGCTCGAGAAGCTCGGCGGCGAGTACGTCGACCTGTTCCTCGTGCACTGGCCGCTGCCGGGCATCGACATCGACTACGTCGACACCTGGAAGGCCATGGAGGAGATCGCCGCGTCGGGCAAGGTCCGCGCCATCGGCGTCTCGAACTTCCAGCCGGCCCACCTGGACCGGCTGCTCGAGACGGCCGAGGTCGTCCCGGCCGTGAACCAGGTCGAGGTGCACCCGTACCTGACCAACGAGGCCGTGCGCTCCTACTCGGCCGACAAGGGCATCGCGATCGAGGCGTGGTCGCCGATCGCCCAGGGCCAGGTGCTGGACGACCCGACGATCACCGAGATCGCCCGCAAGGTCGGCCGCACGCCGGCCCAGGTGACGCTGCGCTGGGCCATCCAGCGGGGCGACATCGTCTTCCCCAAGTCGGTCACCCGCTCGCGCGTGGAGGAGAACTTCGCGCTGTTCGACTTCGAGCTCGACCAGGCCGACGTCGACGCGATCGCGGCCCTGGACAAGGGACACCGCACCGGCCCGGACCCGGACACCTTCAACTGGATCCCGTGAGCCCGGCGCCCGGGCGCTAGGCCCGGGCGGTGGTCTCCTGGACGAGCCGGACGATCGTGTCCGGCTCGTCGATCATCGGCACGTGCCCGGCGCCGAGCAGGTCGACGTGACGCGCGTCGGCCAGCTGGCGTCGGGCACGGCTGCTCTGTCCGTGGCGCAGGATGCGGTCGCGCGTGCCCCAGGCCACCGTCACCGGCACGTCGACGGTGCCGTGGAAGTTGTAGGTCGCCCCGGAGCGCGCGATCGGCCAGAACGCCGACCCGTCCCGGAGCGCGAGCGAGTCGCCGTACATGCCGTCGGCGTCCAGCCGCTCGGTGTGGGTGAACAGCGCCATGCCGGCGAGCCGGCGCCCCAGGCGCGTCGCGGTGACGCGGCGCAGCACGGCCGCGGGCGCCGAGGCCGTGCCCTTGAGCACGGCCAGCACGCCGAGCGCCTGCAGGCGGTCGCCCAGGTGGCGGAAGAACCCGGCCGGGCTGAGTGCCACCACCGACGCGGCGTGGCCGCGCTGGGCCAGCTCCAGGGCCATCGCCCCACCGAGCGAGTTGCCCATGACGTGCGGCTTGGAGATGCCCAGCCGCTCCAGCTCGGCCACGACGGCGCGGCAGGCGGCGTCCATGTCGATCGTCGATCCCGGCGGGAACGGGTCGGACTCGCCGAAGCCCGGCAGGTCGGCGGCGATGACGTCGTAGGACTCGGCGAGGCGCGCGAGCACCGGGTCCCAGGCCTGGCGGCGGTGACCGATGCCGTGCAGCAGGAGCAGCGGCTCCCCGGTCCCCTTGCGGGTGGTGGCCAGGCGCTGGATCGGGGTCGCGGTGGTCGTCATCGGGCTCCTCGGGTCGGTACGTGACACGCAGGATGTCACATGCCGGGAGCGCGGGGAACCCCGCGCGTCAGGCCGGGCGGCGGTAGACCGACAGCAGCGTGATGTCGTCCATCGGCATCCGGGTGCGCGCCAGCGTGTTGACCGCGGCGAACAGGTCGCGGGGAGCGGCGTGCTGGCGGACGAGGTCGGCGACCGGCTCCAGCCAGCGATTCTCGTCGTCCAGCAGGTCGAGCACGCCGTCGCTGAACACCACGAGCCGGTCGCCCGGCTCCATCCGGGTGACGTGCTCGGTGAACCCGCGGCCGGGGACGACGCCCAGCGGCAGGTCCTCACCGCGCATCTGCTCGGCGGTGCCGTCGGCCCGCACGAGCACGGTGAGCCCGAGCCCCGCGTCGACCCAGCGCAGCTCGCCGGACGCCAGGTCGGCGATGCCCTCGAACAGGGTCACGAACGAGCCGGCGCGGTCCAGGTCGGCGATGCTGCCCTCCTCGAGCAGCGTGATGACGCGGCCCAGGTCGGCGCCGTCCGCGACGGCGCTGCGGGCCGCGCGCAGGCCGACCCGGACGCCCGCGCCGATGAGCGCGGCCGACGTGCCCTTGCCCATCACGTCGGCCAGGCCGAAGCTCAGCAGCCCGTCGTCGACCGAGTAGTCGAAGTAGTCGCCGCCGACGGCCTGGGCCGGCGTGCAGACGCCCTCGACCTGCCACTCGTCGAGCTCGAGCGGGGCCTCCGGCAGCATCGCCGCCTGCACCATGTGCGCGCGGGTCATCTCCGCCGACGCGAGCAGCTCGGACTCGGCCCAGCCGCCCAGCTCGTCCAGCAGCCGCATCTCGCGCTCGCTGAACTCGCGCGGCCGGACGTCGAACAGGCAGAACGTGCCCAGCGCGTTGCCGGCCGGGTCGCGCAGAACGCGCGCGGCGTAGAAGCGCAGCGCCCCCTCGCCGGTGGCGAAGGGCAGGTCCATGAAGCGGGGGTCGGCGGCGGTGTCGTTCGACACCACGACGGTCTCCAGCTCGATGGCGCGGCTGCAGTAGGTGTCCTTGCGCGGCACCGGGGCGCTCGGCAGGCCGCGGATGGTCGGGTACCAAGCCTGGTCGGCCTCGATCAGCGTGATCGAGGACGCTGGCACGTCGAAGGCGACCTGCGCCGTGCGGGTCAGGCGGTCCAGCCGCTGCTGGTGGGCGTCGTCCAGGACGCCCACGTTCTCCACCGCGCGCAGCCGGCGCTGCTCGGCCTCGACCACGTCGTGCTGCTCCACGTCCCCGTCACTCCTGTCGTCGTCCGTGCTCTCGCACCCTAGTCAAGGGCGAGGGAGCCCGCGCGGGCCGGACGCTGGCCGCTCGTCCCCCTCCGCTGGCCGATGGTCCCTTGCGACCATGACAGCGCCACTGTCAGGATGGGCCCTCCACAGTGAGGAGCATCACCATGCAGCGCGACATCTTCGAGCCCGACCACGACGCCTTCCGCGACACCGTCCGCGCGTTCTTCGAGAAGGAGGTCGCGCCGAACCACGAGCAGTGGGAGAAGGACGGCGTCGTCTCGCGCGAGCTGTGGCGCAAGGCCGGCGAGCTCGGCCTGCTCGGCTTCATGATGCCCGAGGAGCACGGCGGCGGCGGCATCCACGACTTCCGGTTCAACGCGATCCTGTCCGAGGAGCTGGCCCGCATCGGCGCCAGCGGCGTCGGCTTCGTGCTGCACACCGACCTGGTCTCCAGCTACCTGCTCGCGCTCGCCAACGACGAGCAGCGGGCACGCTGGTTCCCACCGTTCTGCACCGGCGAGATCATCAGCGCGATCGCCATGACCGAGCCGGGCACCGGGTCGGACCTGCAGAGCATCGCCACCACCGCGGTGCGCGACGGCGACCACTACGTGCTCAACGGCGCGAAGACGTTCATCTCCAACGGCATCCTGTCCGACCTGGTGATCGTCGCGGCCAAGACCGACCCGTCCGCCGGTGCCATGGGCGTCTCGCTCATCGTGGTCGAGCGCGGCATGGAGGGCTTCGAGCGCGGCCGCAACCTGGACAAGATGGGGCTCAAGGCGCAGGACACCGCCGAGCTGTTCTTCGACGACGTCCGCGTGCCGGTCGAGAACCTGCTCGGCCAGGAGGGCCACGGCTTCATCTACCTGATGCAGAACCTGCCGCAGGAGCGCCTGGCCATCTCGGTCGGCGCGATGGCCGCGACCCGCGCGATCCTGGACATGACGCTGGACTACGTGAAGGAGCGCAAGGCGTTCGGAAAGCCGATCGGCTCGTTCCAGAACAGCCGCTTCGTGCTTGCCTCGCTGGAGACCGAGTACCGCATCGGCCAGTCGTTCGTCGACGCCAGCATCGCGGCGCACAACCGCGGCGAGCTGACCGCCGAGGAGGCGGCCATGGGCAAGTGGTGGACCACCGAGCTGCAGAACAAGGCCGCGGCGCAGTGCCTGCAGCTGCACGGCGGCTACGGGTTCATGACCGAGTACCCGATCTCGAAGGCCTACACCGACAGCCGCATCCAGACGATCTACGGCGGCACGACCGAAATCATGAAGGAGATCGTCGGCCGCTCGATGGGCCTGTAGGACCCCGGCCGGGACCCGTCCCGGCGCGGACGCGGAGGGACCACGCTCGACCGAGCGTGGTCCCTCCGTCGTTCCCGGGCGTAGGGATGCCGTCAGGAACCGGACGGACGGCGTCAAGGAAGCATCAAGGACCCTGAGGTCTGGCGTCGTCCGGGCGTAGGAACGGGGCGTGCTCGACGTCCTCTACGTGCTCCTCACCGTGGGAGCCTTCACCCTGCTCGCCCTGCTGGTCGACCTCCTGGACAGGAGGGCGCAGCGATGAGCGACGTGCTGCCCGCCCTCGGCCAGGTCGCGATCCTCGTCACGGCCCTCGCCCTGTCCACCCCGCTGCTCGGCCGCCACCTGGCCCGCACCTACACCTCCGAGCGGCACCTGCTGCCCGAGCGCGCCACCTACCGGCTGCTGCGCGTCGACCCCGACGCCGACCAGTCCTGGCGCACCTACGCCCTGAGCGTGCTCGGCTTCTCGCTCGTCGGCCTGCTGCTCCTCCACGGCCTCGGACGCCTGCAGCCGCACCTGCCGCTGTCGCTGGGCCTCGACCCGCTGCCCGCGGACGGGGCCTGGAACACCGCGGTCTCGTTCGTGGCCAACACCAACTGGCAGTGGTACTCCGGCGAGGCGGCCGCGGGCCACCTGCTGCAGGCCGCCGGCCTCACCGTGCAGAACTTCGTCTCGGCCGCCGTCGGCATGAGCGTCGCCGCCGCGTTCGCGCGCGGCCTGGCCCGCAGCCGGGCCGGCGGACGGGTCGGCTCCTTCTGGACCGACCTGGTCCGCAGCCTCGTCCGCGTGCTCGTGCCGATCGCCGTGCTCGGCGCCACCGCGCTCGCGGTCGGTGGCGTGGTGCAGAGCTGGCACGGCCCGCGGGACGTGACCACGCTGACCGGCGGCACGCAGCCCGTGCTCGGCGGACCGGTGGCCAGCCAGGAGGCGATCAAGGAGCTCGGCACGAACGGGGGCGGCTTCTTCAACGCGAACTCCGCGCACCCGTTCGAGAACCCGACGCCGGTCACCAACCTGCTCGAGATCTTCCTGATCCTGCTGATCCCCTTCGCCATGGCGTGGGCGTTCGGCCTCATCGTGAAGGACCGGCGCCAGGGCGGCGCCGTCCTGGCCGTCATGGCCCTGCTGCTCGGTGCCTCCACGGCGCTGCTGACCTGGGCCGAGATGGCCGCTCCCGGCACCGTGCCGGCCCTGGCCGGCGGCGCGATGGAGGGCAAGGAGGTGCGGTTCGGCGAGGCGGGCTCGGCCCTGTTCGGCGCCGCGACCACCGGCACGTCCACCGGCGCGGTCAACGCCATGCACGACTCGTTCACCGCACCCGGCGGCGGCCTGACCATGTTCAACATGATGCTGGGCGAGATCGCGCCCGGCGGCGTCGGCTCGGGCCTGTACGGGATGCTCGTGCTCGCCGTCGTGGCGGTGTTCCTGGCCGGGCTCATGGTCGGACGCACCCCCGAGTACCTGGGCAAGAAGATCGGCCAGCGCGAGATCGTGCTCGTCGCCCTGTACGTGCTGACGACGCCCGTGCTCGTGCTGGTCGGCACCGCGCTCGCGCTGAGCGTCTCCCCGGGCGTCGCCGGCCTGCAGGAGACCGGGCCGCACGGCCTGTCCGAGGCGCTGTACGCCGTGACGTCCGCGGCCAACAACAACGGCAGCGCCTTCGGCGGCCTGACGTCCGGCACGCCGTTCTGGAACACCCTGCTGGGCACGTGCATGCTGCTCGGCCGCTTCGTGCCGATCGTGC
Source organism: Aeromicrobium massiliense JC14 (assembly GCF_000312105.1). Taxonomy (GTDB): domain Bacteria; phylum Actinomycetota; class Actinomycetes; order Propionibacteriales; family Nocardioidaceae; genus Aeromicrobium; species Aeromicrobium massiliense. The sequence continues at coordinate 560,128 of NZ_HE978636.1, read as the reverse complement.
TCGTCCTGGCCCTGGCCGGACGCTTCGCCGCCGCCCCGCGGCTGCCGGCCGGTGCCGGCACGCTGCCCACCCACCGTCCGCTCTTCGTGGTCCTGCTCTCGGGCGTGGCCGTCGTGGTGGTCGGCCTGACCTATGTGCCGGTGCTCGTGCTCGGCCCGATCGTGGAGTCCCTCTCGTGAACACCCAGACCCTGAACCGCCCGGCCCCGGCCGAACCCGCCTCCGCCACCGCGCGGCGTCCCCTGCCCGTCCAGCTGCGCGAGGCGCTGCCCAGCGCCCTGCGCAAGCTCGACCCGCGCGCGCTGCTGGCCAGCCCGGTCATGCTCGTCGTCGAGCTCGGCGCGGTGCTGACCACCGTCATGACGCTCGTCGACCCCGGCACCGTGGGCGTCGGCGTGACCATCTGGCTGTGGCTGACCGTGCTGTTCGGCAACCTGGCCGAGGCCGTGGCCGAGGGTCGCGGCAAGGCCCAGGCCGACAGCCTGCGCGCGCTGCAGGAGGAGACGACGGCGCACCGCCTGAGCGGACGTCCCGACCCCGCCCGCGGCTCGCTGCTCGACCAGCCGGCCGAGGTCGTGCCCAGCACGTCCCTGCGCCCGGGCGACCTGGTGGTCGTCACCGCCGGGGAGCGCATCCCCGGCGACGGCGACGTGGTCGAGGGGGTCGCGTCGGTCGACGAGTCGGCGGTCACCGGCGAGTCGGCCCCGGTCATCCGCGAGTCCGGCGGCGACCGCTCGGCCGTCACCGGCGGCACGATCGTGCTGTCCGACCGCGTCGTCGTGCGCATCTCGTCCGAGCCCGGGCACTCGTTCGTCGACCGGATGATCGCGCTCGTCGAGGGCTCCGAGCGTCAGCGCACCCCCAACGAGATCGCGCTGAACGTGCTGCTGTCGTCGCTGACCGCGATCTTCCTGGTCGTGGTCGTGACGCTCCACTTCGTCGCCGGCTACAGCGACGCCGGCCAGGGCGTGCTCGTGCTGACCGCGCTGCTGGTGTGCCTGATCCCCACGACGATCAGCGCGCTGCTGTCGGCGATCGGCATCGCCGGCATGGACCGGCTGCTGCAGCGCAACGTGCTGGCCATGTCCGGCCGCGCGGTCGAGGCCGCCGGCGACGTGGACGTGCTGCTGCTCGACAAGACCGGCACGATCACCTACGGCAACCGCCAGGCCTGCGCGGTGCTGCCGGTCGCGGACGTGCCGGACGCCGAGCTCGCCGACGCGGCCCTGCTCTCGTCGCTGGCCGACGAGACCCCGGAGGGTCGCAGCATCGTGGCCCTGGTGCGTGGCGACGGCACGCGCCCGCCGGTGCCGGCGGCAGCCACGCTCGTGCCGTTCTCGGCGTCCACCCGCATGAGCGGCGTCGACCTGCCGGGCCGCTCGGTCCGCAAAGGGGCCGCGTCGGCGGTCGCCCGCTGGGTCGAGGAGCAGCAGGGCGTCGTGCCGCACCAGGTCGGCGACGTCGTCGAGGGCATCAGCCGCGCGGGCGGCACGCCGCTGGTCGTCGCCGAGCAGCGCGCGGGCGAGGTGCCGCGCGTTCTGGGGGTCGTCCACCTCAAGGACGTCGTCAAGGACGGCATGCGCGAGCGCTTCGCCGAGCTGCGGGCCATGGGCATCCGCACGGTGATGGTCACCGGCGACAACGCCACCACCGCGGCAGCCATCGCCGAGGAGGCCGGTGTGGACGACGTGCTGGCCGAGGCGACGCCCGAGGACAAGCTGGCGCTCATCCGCCGCGAGCAGGAGGGCGGTCGCATGGTCGCCATGTGCGGCGACGGCACCAACGACGCGCCTGCGCTGGCGCAGGCCGACGTCGGCGTCGCGATGAACACGGGCACGACCGCGGCCAAGGAGGCCGGCAACATGGTCGACCTGGACTCGGACCCGACCAAGCTCATCGACGTGGTGGAGATCGGCAAGCAGCTGCTCATCACCCGCGGTGCGCTGACGACGTTCTCCGTCGCCAACGACGTCGCCAAGTACTTCGCGATCCTGCCGGCGATGTTCGTCGTCGCCTTCCCCGGTCTGGACGTGCTCAACGTGATGCGGCTGAGCAGCCCGGAGTCGGCGATCCTCTCGGCGGTCATCTTCAACGCGCTCGTCATCGTCGCCCTGATCCCGCTGGCGCTCCGCGGCGTCCGCTACACGCCCAGCTCGGCCTCGGCCCTGCTGCGCCGCAACCTGCTGATCTACGGCGTCGGCGGCGTGGTCGCGCCGTTCGTCGGCATCAAGCTCATCGACCTGCTCGTCTCGACCCTCCCCGGAGCGTGACCCCGTGAAGACCCTGTTCTCCCTCTACCGCCAGAGCCTGGCCGGCCTGCGCGCCATGCTCGTCGCGACCCTCGTGCTGGGCGTCGCCTACCCGCTCGTCGTCCAGGGCGCGGCCGCCGTGGCCGCCCCATGGGCCTCGCAGGGCTCGATGATCACCGCCGACGGCGAGCACACCACGGACCCCGACGAGGCGGTCGGCTCGGCGCTGATCGGCCAGGTCGTGGACGACCCGGACCTGTTCCAGCCGCGGCCGTCCGCCGCCGGCGACGGCTACGACACGCTGGCCAGCGCCGGCTCCAACCTCGGCCCGGAGAGCCCGGACCTCGTCGAGCTCGTGACGCAGCGCCAGGCCGAGGTCGCCGCCCGCGAGGGCGTGGACGAGTCCGAGGTGCCGGTCGACGCGGTCACCGCGTCCGGGTCGGGACTGGACCCGCACGTGTCGGTCGCGTACGCCGCGCTGCAGGCGCCGCGGGTCGCCCGGGCTCACGGCCTGGACGTCGCCGCGGTCGAGGCGCTCGTCCGCGAGCACACCGACGGACGCACCCTGGGCGTCCTCGGCGAGTCGCGGGTGAACGTCCTGGAGCTGAACGCGGCCGTGCTGCGGGCCGCCGACGGCGACTGACTGGCAGGATTCGAGCGTGGAGACGACGGTGCGTCGCGGTCGGCTGACCGTCTACCTGGGTGCGGCACCGGGGGTCGGCAAGACCTTCGCGATGCTGGACGAGGCGCGCCGCCGGCTCGACCGCGGCACCGACGTGGTCGTCGGCCTCGTCGAGACCCACGGGCGCGCCCACACCGAGGCCCGGCTCGAGGGCCTGGAGGTCGTGCCGCGCAAGGTCGTCCACCACGGCGGCGCCACCTTCACCGAGATGGACACCGAGGCGATCATCGCCCGTCGTCCGGCCGTGGTCTGCGTCGACGAGCTGGCGCACACCAACGTGCCGGGCAGCGCCCACGCCAAGCGGGTGGACGACGTCGAGCAGATCCGCGCCGCGGGCATCGACGTCATCACGACGATCAACGTCCAGCACCTGGAGTCGCTCAACGACGCGGTGGAGCGCATCACCGGCGTGCGGCAGCGCGAGACGGTGCCGGATCCGGTGGTGCGGCAGGCCGACCAGATCCAGCTCGTCGACATGGCGCCCGAGGCGCTGCGCCGCCGGCTCGCGCACGGCAACGTCTACCGGCCCGAGCAGGTGGACGCGTCGCTGTCGTCGTACTTCCGCGTCGGCAACCTCACCGCCCTGCGCGAGCTGGCGCTGCTGTGGCTGGCCGACCGGGTGGACGACGCGCTCGACGACTACCGCCGGGCGCACCGCATCGACGCGCCGTGGCCGGCCAAGGAACGCATCGTCGTCGCGGTCACCGGCGGGCCGGAGAGCGAGAGCCTCCTGCGCCGCGGTGCCCGGCTCGCCCAGCGGTCGGCGGCCGGTGAGCTGCTCGCCGTGCACGTCATCGTCGAGGACGGGCTGGCCGGGCAGGACTCGGCCCGCATCGCCCGGCTGCAGCAGCTCACCGCGTCGCTCGGCGCCACCTTCCACTCGGTCGTGGGGGAGGAGCCGGCCAGCGCCGTGGTCGACTTCGCCGTCGGCGCCAACGCCACGATGATCGTCGTCGGCACGTCCAGCCACGGCCGGCTGCGCCGCCTGTTCACCGGCACCACCGGCGAACGGGTGGCCTCGTTGGCCGGGTCGGTGGACGTCCACCTGGTTACTCACGACGAGCGGCCGCGCCTGGCCGGGCGCCGGCGCCGTCCGTCGTCCCTGGGCCGACGCCGGCAGGTGATCGGGCTCGCTCTCGGACTGCTGCTCCCGGTCGTGCTGACCCTCGCGCTGCGCGGCGTCGAGCACAGCAGCGAGCAGCTGCCGCTGGACGTGCTGCTGTTCCTCGGCGCCACGGTGCTCGTCGCGCTGGTGGGGGGTCTGCTGCCCTCGCTGGTGGCCGCGCTCAGCGGGTTCGTGCTGCTCAACTGGTTCTTCACCCCGCCGGTGCGCGAGCTGACGATCTCCGAGCCGACGAACGTCCTGGCCCTCGTCGTGTTCGTCGCGGTGGCCGTCGGCGTCGCGTCCGTCGTCGACCGCGCCTCGCGCCGGGCCGCGGACGCCGTCCGGGCGCGCACCGAGGCCGCCACCATGACCGCCCTGTCGCGCTCGGTGCTGACCGGCCAGGACACCGCCGAGGCCGTCGTCGAGCGTGTCCGCGAGACGTTCGGCCAGGAGTCGGCGTCGCTGCTGGTGCGCGACGGCGGCAGCTGGCGCGTCGTGGCCGGCACCGGCGGACGTCCGCCGGAGCGCCCCGAGGACGGCGAGACGACCGTCGACGTGGACGACCGGCACGCGATCGTCCTGCACGGCAGCCCGCTGCGGGCCGGTGACCGCCGCGTCCTGGAGGCGTTCGCCGTGCAGACCAGCCTGGTGCTCGAGTACCGGCGGCTGCGCGAGCGTGGTGACCGGGCGGCCGCCCTGGAGCGGGCCGAGGCCACGAGCACCGCGCTGCTGCGGGCCGTCTCGCACGACCTGCGCACCCCGCTGGCCATCACCCGCACCGCCGTCGACGGCCTCGCGTCCGACGCGCTCGCCCCCGACGAGCGCGCCGAGCTCGTCGCCGCCGTGGCCGAGTCGACCAGCCGGCTCGAGCAGCTCATCGACGACCTGCTCGACCTGTCGCGGGTCGAGGCCGGCTCGCTCCATCCGGTGCTGCGTCCACGCAGCCTCGAGGAGGTGCTGCCGGTGGCGGTGTCCGGCCACGCGCCGGGGGCGGTTGAGCTGCTGCTGGACGAGTCGGTGCCGTTCGTGCGCACCGACGGCGGTCTGCTCACCCGCGTCGTGGCCAACCTGGTCTCCAACGCCGTGCGCCACGGCCGCGGTGCCCCCGTCCGGGTCGCGGCGCACGTCCTGCCGGAGACGGTCGAGGTGCACGTCGTCGACCGCGGCCCGGGCGTGCCCGCCGACGTCCGCGACCGGATGTTCGAGCCGTTCCAGCGGCTGGACGACAGCAGCGGCGAGGGCCTCGGCCTCGGCCTGGCCGTCGCTCGCGGGCTGGCGGACGCGCTCGAGGCGACCCTCACCGCCGAGGACACCCCCGGCGGCGGGCTGACGATGGTGCTGGCCCTGCCGCGGGCCGGCCGCGACGAGGAGACCCCGTGAGCGAGCACGCCGCGACCGAGCGGACCACGAGCGGCAAGGTGCTGGTGGTCGAGGACGAGCCGGCCCTGGCCCGGGCGCTCGCGATCAACCTGCGCGCCCACGGCTGGGAGGTCGTCACCGTGCCGGACGGGCGGTCCGCGCTCGACGCCGCGGCGACCGGCTCCCCGGACGTCGTCGTGCTCGACCTCGGCCTGCCCGACCTCGACGGCACCGAGGTCATTGCCGGCCTGCGCGGCTGGACGAACGTCCCGATCGTCGTGCTGTCGGCGCGCCAGCACGGCGAGGACAAGGTCGAGGCGCTCGACCTCGGGGCCGACGACTACGTGACCAAGCCGTTCGCGATGAACGAGCTGATGGCCCGGCTGCGCGCCGCCGTGCGCCGGGCCCAGGACGCCGGCGCGCCGCAGGTCGCCGAGGTGGTGGTGGGCGACTTGGTCGTCGACCTCGCCCGCAAGCGCGTCGCCCGCGCCGGCGAGGACGTCCGGCTCACGCCGACCGAGTGGGCGTTCCTGGAGCTGCTGGCCCGCAACCTGGGCACGCTCGTGCCGCGCGACCGGATCCTGCGCGAGGTGTGGGGCCCGGCCTACCTGCACGAGGGCCACTACCTGCGGGTCTACGCCGCGCAGCTGCGCCGCAAGCTCGAGGCCGACCCGGCCCACCCGCGGCACCTGATCACGTCACCCGGCCTCGGCTACACCCTCGAGCCCTAGGCAGTCAGGTGCGGCGGTGGACGCTGGCGCGCTTGGTCTCGTCGATCGCCTGCGCGTAGGAGTTGACCAGCGCCTGGATGGTGAGTGGCTTGAACCGCTCGACGATGGCGCGGATCTGCGCCGGCGACTCGTGCGACTCCTTCAGGTGCGGCCACACGTGGACGCGGAAGACCTCGTCGATCTCGTGCGCCATCGCGCGGCCGTGCTCGGCGAACACGCGCCGGGCGGCGTCCGCGGCCTCGATCGGCAGGCCGATGTCGATGAGCGACATGCCCAGGCCGAGGTGGGCGGGGGCCACCTCGAAGACGTCCTCGGTGGGGGTGGGGTCGACGACGCCGAGCGCGACGAGCAGCTCGAGGTCGTCGTCGCTGAGCGCGCGCCCGGCCCGCTGCTCGAGCTCGGCCCTGGGCAGGGTCTCGGGCTTGGTCGGCGTCCACGGGGCCAGCAGCGTGCGCTGCAGCGCGACCCGCTCCGGGCTCGCGTCGCCCGGCAGGTTCTCGAGGTAGCCCTCGATCGCGGCCAGGGTGAAGCCGTGCGCCTGCAGCTCGCGGACGAGCTCGAGCCGCACCAGGTGGTCGGGCCCGTAGTAGCCGTTGCGCCCCTCGCGGCGCGGCGGCGGGATGAGCCCGCGGCCGGCGTAGAAGCGCACCGTGCGCACGCTCATGCCGACGCGGCTGGCCAGCTGCTCGATGCTCAGGGTGTCGGCCGACTCGGGAGTCTCCGTGGGTGCGGCGCTCATGGGGGAAGGATAGGTCGCCGGCCGCGCGCGACCCCGCCCCCCGGCCACCGCGATGATGATGTGGGTCATGTCACCGGGGCGCCCTACCGTTCTGACAGTTCTGGTGTCACAATGACGGGAGCGCAGTAAGCAAGCGCTTACATGCTTGGACATTTCCGCTGGGAGGACCCACCCCATGACCGACGCCTTCATCTACGACGCGATCCGCACGCCGCGCGGTCGCGGCAAGAAGACCGGATCGCTGCACGAGGTCAAGCCGGTCACCCTCGTGACCGGTCTGCTCGAGGAGATCCAGAAGCGCAACCCCAACCTGGACCCCGCCCAGATCGAGGACGTGATCCTGGGCTGCGTGTCGCCGATCGGCGACCAGGGCGCCGACATCGCCAAGACCGCCGCGCTCGCGGCCGGCCTGCCCTACGACGTCCCCGGCGTCCAGCTCAACCGCTTCTGCGCCTCGGGCCTGGAGGCGGTCAACCAGGCCGCCGCGCGCGTGCGCTCGGGCTGGGAGGACCTCATCGTCGCCGGTGGCGTCGAGTCCATGAGCCGCGTGCCGATGGGCTCGGACGGCGGACCGTGGGCCATGGACCCGCGCACCGCGCTGCAGGCCGACTTCGTGCCGCAGGGCATCAGCGCCGACCTGATCGCCACCATCGAGGGCTACAGCCGTGACGACGTCGACGCGTTCGCCGCCGAGTCGCAGGCCCGCGCCGCCAAGGCCATCGCCAACGGCTACTTCAAGAACTCGGTCATCCCGGTCGTCGACCCCAACGGCCTGACGATCCTCGACCACGACGAGTTCGTGCGCGAGGGCACCACCGCCGAGAGCCTCGCCGGCCTCAAGCCGTCGTTCAAGGACCTCGGCTCGTTCGCCGGCTTCGACGACGTCGCCCTCGAGAAGTACACCGAGGTCGAGCGCATCAACCACGTCCACCACGCGGGCAACAGCTCGGGCATCGTCGACGGCGCGGGCATCGTGCTGATCGGCTCCGAGGCCGCCGGTGACCGTCACGGCCTCACCCCGCGCGCCCGCATCGTCTCGACCGCGGTCGTCGGCTCCGAGCCCACGATCATGCTGACGGGCCCCGGCCCGGCCAGCCACAAGGCGCTCAAGAAGGCCGGCCTCACCCCCGACGACCTCGACCTGGTCGAGATCAACGAGGCGTTCGCCGCCGTCGCGCTCAAGCTCATGCGCGACCTGGGCGACTTCCCGGCCGACCGCACCAACGTCAACGGCGGCGCCATCGCGATGGGCCACCCGCTGGGCGCCACCGGCGCGATGATCCTCGGCACCCTGGTCGACGAGCTCGAGCGTCGTGAGGGCCGCTACGGCCTGGCCACGCTGTGCATCGGCGGCGGCATGGGCATCGCCACCGTCGTCGAGCGCATCTGATCCGCGGACCCCTCTCACCTCAGGAGTACCCACCGACATGACCACCACCACCGAGGCCGTCCGCTACGAGAAGGACGGCGCGATCGCCACCCTGGTGCTCGACGACCCGAGCCAGAGCGCCAACACGATGAACCAGGCGTACGTCGAGTCCATGGAGAAGGCCGTCGACGCCCTCGCCGCGGACATCGCCGCCGACGCCGACTCGATCCAGGGCGTCGTCATCACCTCGGCGAAGAAGACCTTCTTCGCCGGTGGCGACCTCAAGCTCATGACCCAGGCCACGAAGGACGACGCCCCGGCGCTGTTCGACAACGTCGAGCGCATCAAGGCCACGCTGCGCAAGCTCGAGACGATCGGCAAGCCCGTCGTCGCGGCCATCAACGGCGCCGCCCTCGGCGGCGGCCTGGAGATCGCGCTGGCGGCCCACCACCGCGTCGCGGTCGAGGGACGCTACGAGATCGGCCTGCCCGAGGTCACCCTCGGCCTGCTGCCCGGCGGCGGCGGCGTCACCCGCACCGTCCGCATGTTCGGCATCCAGGACGCGCTGCTCAACGTCCTGCTGCAGGGCCCGCGCATGAAGCCGGCCAAGGCGCTCAAGATCGGCCTGATCGACGAGGTCGTCGAGTCCGCCGACCAGCTCGTCCCGGCCGCCAAGGCCTGGATCGAGGCGAACGCCGGCAACGCCGACGCCGCGTCGCAGCCGTGGGACCGCAAGGGCTACAAGATGCCCGGTGGCACCCCGAAGACCCCCGCGCTCGCCGCGAACCTGCCGGCCCTGCCCGCGATGCTGCGCAAGCAGCTCAAGGGTGCGGACATGAAGGCGCCGAAGGCGATCCTGTCGGCCGTCGTCGAGGGCGCGGCCGTCGACTTCGACACCGCCAGCCGCATCGAGTCGCGCTACCTGGTCGAGCTGCTCGTCGGTCAGCAGTTCAAGAACATGACGCAGGCGTTCTTCTTCGACCTCAACGCCATCAACGCCGGTGGCTCGCGCCCCGAGGGCGTCGAGAAGCGCAAGGTCGAGAAGGTCGCGGTCATCGGCGCGGGCATGATGGGCGCCGGCATTGCGTACGTCTCGGCCCAGGCCGGCATCGAGGTCGTGCTCAAGGACGTCAAGATCGAGGCCGCCGAGAAGGGCAAGAACTACAGCGAGAAGCTGCTCGACAAGGCGCTCGAGCGAGGCCGCATCACGCAGGAGAAGCGCGACGAGGTGCTGGGCCGCATCACGCCCACCGCCGACTACGCCGACCTGGAGGGCTGCGACCTCGTCGTCGAGGCCGTCTTCGAGTCCGTCGACCTGAAGAAGTCGGTCTTCGGCGAGCTCGAGCCGATCGTGAAGTCGGACGCCCTGCTGGGCTCCAACACGTCCACGCTGCCGATCACCAAGCTGGCCGAGGGCGTGCAGCGTCCCGAGGACTTCATCGGCATCCACTTCTTCAGCCCGGTCGACAAGATGATGCTGGTCGAGATCATCGCCGGCGAGAAGACGTCGGACGAGGCCCTGGCCCGCGCGATCGACTACACGCAGCAGATCAAGAAGATCCCGATCGTCGTCAACGACAGCCAGGGCTTCTTCACCAGCCGCGTCATCGGCACGTTCGTCAACGAGGGCATCTCCATGCTGACCGAGGGCGTGCACCCGGTCCGCATCGAGCGCGCCACGACGCAGGCGGGCTTCCCGGCCCCGGTGCTGCAGCTGTCCGACGAGCTGAACCTCGAGCTCATGGTCAAGATCCGCAAGGAGTCCATCGCCGCGGTCGAGGCCGCCGGTGGCACGTGGGACGCGTCCCCGGCCGAGCAGGTCATCGACTACATGATCGAGCAGGGCCGCTCGGGCAAGCTCAAGGGCGCGGGCTTCTACGAGTACACCGACGGCAAGCGCACCGGCCTGTGGTCGGGCCTGACCGAGAAGTACCCGACGGCCGAGACCCAGCCGTCGCTGGTCGACATGAAGGAGCGCCTGACGTTCATCATGGCGCTGGAGACGGTGAAGTGCTTCGAGGAGGGCGTGCTCCGCACGACCGCCGACGCCAACATCGGCTCGATCTTCGGCATCGGCTTCCCGGCGCTGCACGGTGGCGTCATCCAGCACATCAACGGCTACGAGGCTGCCGACGGCAGCATCGGCGTGCAGGCGTTCGTCGAGCGCGCGCAGGAGCTGGCCAAGACGTACGGCGAGCGCTTCAACCCGCCGGCGCTGCTGCTGGAGAAGGCCGCGAAGAACGAGAAGTTCTGAGTCGTCGCCTGACGTGAGCGAGGCCCGCCGGACACCGTCTGGCGGGCCTCGGCGCGTCCGGGCCTAGCGCCCGGTGATCGTGACGTCGACGGTGTCGCCGACGTCCTTGCCCAGGGCCTTGCGGACCTTCGCGCTCAGCGACACCATGTGGCCGCCGGTGCCGGTCGGCATCGCGCCGACGTCCTCGAGCCGGACGTCGTCGACCGTGGCGTCGACCCGCACGGTTCGGCCGGTGCCGAACAGCTCGGCCGAGCCCGGGATCTCGACGCAGCTCCAGGTGTCGCCCTTGACCTCGACGCCGATGGTGGTGCGGAAGCTCGTCCGGGGTGCGCTCATGGGGAGCAGGCTAGGGGAGGGGCAGGGCGGGCTGGGTCACACTCGCTCCTTCGGTTAGCCGAGCCTAAGTTAGGCTGATCTGGCTAGATCCGTCCGACCGAGAGACCCGCCCGTGCCCCGTACCGCCGTGCCGTCCCGAGCCGGGACCGCCGCGACCGGACCGGTCGAGACGGCGCCGCGGCACCGCAGCGCCCCGCTGCTCGTCGCCGGCCTCGTCGTGGTCGTGCTGGGCCTGCTGGTCGTCTGCGTCATGAGCCTGGCGCTGGGCAGCCGCGACATCGAGCTCGGCCTGGTGCGCGACGTCTTCCTGGGCGGTGACGCCGCCGCGGCCGACAAGGCGACGCTGCTGGAGATGCGCGTGCCGCGCACCGCCCTCGGCCTGGCCGTCGGTGCCGCGCTCGGCCTGAGCGGCGCGCTGCTGCAGGGCGTCACCCGCAACCCGCTCGCCGACCCCGGGATCATGGGCATCAACGCCGGCGCCGCCGCCTGCGTCGTCCTGGGCGTCATGGTGCTGGGCATCAGCGCGCCGGCGCAGACGGTCTGGCTGGGCATGGCCGGCGCGGCCGTGGCGACGTTCGCGGTCTACGGCGTCGCCTCGTTCGGCCGCGAGGGCGCCACCCCGGTGAAGCTGGCGCTCGCCGGCGCCGCGGTCACCGCCCTGCTGAGCTCGCTGACGTCCGCGATCGTGCTGACCAACGTCGAGGCGCTCAACACGCTGCGCTTCTGGCAGGTCGGCGCCCTGGCCGGCCGCTACGCGTCCGTGTTCTGGCAGACCGTCCCGTTCATCGTCGTCGGCGTGGTCGTGGCGCTGGGCGCCGGACGTGCCCTGAACGGCCTGGCTCTCGGGGACGACGTGGCGCGGGCCCTCGGCCAGCGCATCGTGCTGACCCGTTCGGTCGTGTTCGTCGCGGTCGCCGTGCTGTGCGGCGCGGCGGTCGCCGCCTGCGGCCCCATCACCTTCGTCGGGCTCATCGTCCCGCACGTCGCGCGGATGATCTGCGGCCCCGACTACCGCTGGATCCTGGCCTACTCGGTCTTCCTGGCTCCACTCGTGCTGCTCGCCGCCGACATCGCCGGACGGCTCGTGCTCGACCGCGGCGAGCTGCAGGTCGGCGTCGTCCTCGGCGTCATCGGCGCCCCGGTCTTCGTGGCGCTCGTCCGCTACCGGGACGCGGTGCGGCTGTGACCGCCGTCGAGCTGGTGCAGCCGCCCGCGGACGTCCACGTCGACGCCGTCGGCAGCGTCCGCCGGGCCCGCCGGCGCCGCGGCACCGTCGTCACCGGCGTCCTCGCCGCCGTCGCCGGGGCCCTGTTCGTGCTGACGATGATGGTCGGCGACTACGCGATCGGGCCGGTGCAGGTGGTCGCGTCGCTGCTCGGCCTCGGCGACGACCCGGGCGCGGACTTCGTAGTCCGTGACCTGCGGCTCCCGGTCGCGGCGGCCGCGCTCGGCACCGGGCTCGCGCTCGGGTTCGCGGGCACGATCTTCCAGCGCCTGCTCGGCAACCCGCTCGCCTCGCCGGACTTCGTCGGCGTCTCGTCCGGCGCCAGCCTGTTCGCGGTCTCGATGATCCTGCTCGGCGGCGGGGCCGGCCTGGCGGTGTCGGCGTCCGCCCTCGTGGGCGCGGTCGTGACCGCCGTGATCGTGTACGTCCTGGCGTTCCGCGGCGCCATCAGCGGCTACCGCTTCATCCTCATCGGCATCGGCGTGCAGCAGCTGTGCACCTCGCTCATCAGCTACGTCGTCGCCCGCGCCGACGTGTTCGAGGCGCGCGAGGCGATGACCTGGCTGGTCGGGTCGGTCGGCCGCGCGGGGGACACCGAGCTCGCCGTCCTGTGGGTGACGCTCGTGGTGCTGCTGCCGCTCGCGCTCGTGCTGTCGCGCTCGCTGGCCACGCTCGAGCTCGGCGACGACGCTGCCAAGGCGCTCGGCGTCCGGGTCGAGCGCTCGCGCCTGGTGCTGCTCGCGGTGTCGGTCGCGCTGACCGCCGTGGCCGTCGCGGTCACCGGGCCGCTGCTGTTCGTCGCCCTCGTCGCCGGCCCGATCGCCCACCGCGTGCTCGGTCCGGCGTCGTCCGGCGGCCTGCTCGCCGCGGGCTGCGTCGGCGCGATCGTGCTGCTCGGCGCCGACCTCGTCGCCCAGAACCTGTTGCCCACGCCGTTGCCCGCGGGCGTCGTGACCGGTCTGCTGGGCGCGCCGTACCTCATCTGGCTGCTGGCCAGCGTCAACCGGGAAGGACGGGGCGGATGACGCGCACCCCCCACTCGCTGCGGGCCGAGGGCCTGAGCCTGGCCTACGACGACCGCACCGTCGTCGACCAGCTCGACGTCGAGCTGCCCGACGGCGCCATCACCGTCATCGTCGGCGCGAACGCGTGTGGCAAGTCCACGCTGCTGCGCGGGCTGGCCCGGCTGCTCAAGCCCGAGTCCGGTCGCGTGCTGCTCGACGGCGAGTCGGTGCACGAGATGGCCAGCAAGGACGTCGCGCAGGTGCTCGGGCTGCTGCCGCAGACGCCGCTGGCCCCCGACGGCATCACCGTCGGCGACCTGGTCGGTCGCGGCCGCTACCCGCACCAGGGCTTCTTCCGCCGCTGGACGGCCGACGACGATCGCGCCGTCGCGGCCGCGCTGGAGGCGACGGGCACCGCCGACCTGGTCGACCGTCGCGTGCAGGACCTCTCGGGCGGCCAGCGCCAGCGGGTCTGGATCGCGATGGCCCTGGCCCAGGAGACCGACCTGCTGCTGCTCGACGAGCCGACGACCTACCTCGACATCAACCACCAGGTCGAGCTGCTCGACCTGCTCACCGACCTCAACCGGGCCGAGGGCACCACGGTCGTGCTCGTGCTGCACGACCTCAACCTGGCCTGCCGCTACGCCGACCACATCATCGCGATGAAGGCCGGCCGCATCGTGGCCGAGGGCGCGCCGGTGGACGTCGTCGACGCGGCGCTGGTCAGCGAGGTGTTCGGCCTGCCGTGCGAGGTCGTGCCGGACCCGGTCAGCGGCACGCCGATGATCGTGCCGCGTGGGCGCCACCACGCGGGACGCCTGGTCGGTTCGGCTCCGGGAGCCGTGGACGCGCCGTAGAGTCGCGTCCGTGAACGACGCGCCCGACCTGCTCGCCTCCGGCCTCGTCGACGCCGTCTCGGTCTCCGCGCGCCACACGTTCAGCAAGACCAACGCCTTCGAGGCGCGGCTCGTCGCCGGCGTCGGTGTCGAGGGCGACGCGCACGCCGGCACCACCGTCCAGCACGTCTTCGACGCGCGCCGCGACCCGGCTCGGCCGAACCTGCGCCAGGTGCACCTGATCCACGCCGAGCTGCTCGACGAGCTGGCCGTGCAGGGCTTCGACGTGAAGCCCGGCGACCTGGGCGAGAACCTGACGACCCGCGGCGTCCGGCTGCTCGACCTGCCGACGGGCGCGCTGCTGCGGGTCGGCGACGAGGCGGTCCTGCAGGTCACCGGCCTGCGCAAGCCCTGCGTCCAGATCGAGCGGTTCCGCACCGGGCTGCTCAAGGCGGTCGTCGACCGCGACGAGCAGGGGGCGGTCGTGCACCGGGCCGGCGTCATGAGCGTCGTGCTGACCGGCGGCGTCGTCCGTCCCGGAGACGCAGTGGCCGTCGAGCTGCCCGCTCTGCCGCACGAGCCGCTGCACGTGGTCTGAGGGTGGCCGGCCGGTCGGAGGAGCGTCGGGACGTCCGCCTGTGGCCGGCGCTGCTGGCGCTGTCCGTCGTGGTCGCCGCGCTCGTGCTGATCGGCATGAACAAGGACCGGGTGGCCGAGATCTACCACGCGGTGCTGCCGTGGCCGGCGGTCGTCGCCGGGCTGCTGACGCTGCTGCCGAGCGCCCTCGTGCTGGCCGGGTTCGCTGCGGCGCTGTGGTCGGGATGGCGGCGCTGGGCGCCGCTCGCGCTCGCGCTGGCGTTCCTTCCTCTGCTGCTCCTGGGCGTTCCCGGCCGCCGCGCGGGTGCGTCGGCCGACCGCGAGCGTCTGATCGAGGTCGCCACCACGCGCGGGTGGGCGGACGCGGTCATGGACGCAGGGCTGGCCGGCTTCGGGACGTTCGTCGTGGTCGCGCTGGTGCTGCTCGCCGGCACCAGGCTGCCGTGCCTCCCCGTGCGCTCGCTGTCGGCAGTGGTCGTCGTCGGAGCGACGGTCGCCATGGTCGTCACCCACACGTCCTAGGCGGCCCCTGAGCCTGTCGAAGGGTCGGTTCCTGAGCCTGTCGAAGGGCGCCACCGTCCGTCGTCGCGCCACCGCCCGTCCGGTCCGCGGGTCTGGACGTGGCCGCGTCGGTCGCGACGGAACTGCCAGCCCTGCTGGTGGGCCTGGTGGTGATGTCGGGGACAGAGCATGACGGCGTTGTCGAGGTCGGTCGCGCCGCCGGCCGACCAGGGGATCGGGTGATGGACCTCGGACCAGGCCGGTGGCCTGTCGCAACCAGGTGCCACGCACCCCAGGTCTCTCAGTCCGAGTGCGGTCTTCTGGTGCTTGGAGAACAACCGTCTCGACCGTCCCAGGTCGAGCGGGACGCTGTCGCCGCTCAGCACCGCGGGGATGACGTCCGCGCTGCAGGCCAGCCGCCGGGTCTCTCCCGCCGAGAGCCGGGTTCCGGTGGCGAGCGTGGAGGCCGCGAGCCCGTCGCGCAGGTCGTCGAGCTCCATCGTCACCACGAGCGTGGCCGCCGTGGTGCCGGACTGCGGCAGCCCGTCGACCGGCATCCTCTCGACCAGGTGGGCGAACGCGTGGCCCTGCCGCTGGTGGTGCGTCCCTTCGACAGGCTCAGGGAACGGGGACGGCTCCGGGGCAGTCCGGTCGGTGAGCTTGTCGAGACGGGAGGCCCCCTGCCTCGGTGCGGTGAACGCGTCGAGCATCGTGCGGAGCAGCTCGGCCTGCAGGTCGGGCAGGACGAACCCACCGCGCCACGTGCCGTCGCGGTTGTCGGCCATCCAGAGCTCGGTGCGCTCCCACGCCCGACGCTCCTGGGCCTCGAGCGACGCGTCCTCGATCCGGTCGACCTCGGGCTTGGACGCGTAGACGTCCGCGATCCGGCGAGCCCGGCGCGAGAGATCCTTCGCGCTCAACCGCTGGGCGTCGCGGATCAACGTCCGCTCGCACCGCTCCTGGTGCTCGTCGGGCACCTTCCGCAGCGTGTTCACGATGAGGGCGGCGCCGGCCTCGGTGATCGCGCCGTCGGCCAGCGCCTGCTCGGTGGCCGACTTCTGGCCGAGCGCCTGCGCGAACCGCACCTGCCGTCCGGCGGCCGTGCGGTCGTGGCCGAAGTCGCGCGCCAGCAGGTCGGCCGTGCCGGTGGACCCGCCAAGACCCACCGGCACCAGCGCGTCCACCGCCCGGACGGCGGCGGCGACCTTCGCGCTCAGCCGGGCCTGCAGGCGTTGCAGCCGCTCGGCGGTGCGCCGGGCCTGCTCGGGAGTCTGGTCGAGCAGCGACTCGGCGCTCAGCGCGTCCAGCTCGGCCTCGAGCGCGGCCAGGCGCGTGTCGACGGACGACGTGTCCACGAGTACTGCGACCATGACGACCCCCGAGTCGAACTGATGTTCTCATCGTAGGTGCTGGCACCGACAGGAACGGCGCGGTCCACAGGCTCCTCTCGACCAGCCCGAGGAGCGACTGACCCTCAGCGCAGCTCTGCGGCCTTGGCCTCGAGCACGGCGCGCTGGCGCTCGTTGCCGGCGAGGGCGGCGGCGGTCACGAGCTCGGAGCGGGCCTCGTCGACCCGGCCGAGCCGGGCCAGCAGCTCCCCGCGGACGCTCGGCAGCAGGTGCGAGCCGCGCAGCCCGGGGGCGTCGGCGAGGGAGTCCACCACGGCCAGCCCGGCCTCGGGACCGGACGCCATCGACACCGCGACCGCGCGGTTGAGCTCGACCACCGGGTTCGGGGCGAGCCGGCCCAGCGCCTCGTAGAGGACGACGATCTCGTCCCAGTCGGTCTCGGCGACGCTGGGGGCGACGGCGTGGCACTGGGCGATCGCCGCCTGCAGCGCGTACGAGCCGCGGCCGCGTCCCAGTGCGTCCGCGCGCGCCAGCGACGCGCGTCCGCGGGCGATGGCGGCCCGGTCCCAGCGCGACCGGTCCTGGTCGGCCAGCAGCACCGGCGTGCCGTCGGGCGCCACCCGGGCCGCGAACCGCGACGCCTGCAGCTCCATGAGCGCCAGCAGCGCGTGCGCCTCCTGCTCCTGCGGGACGAGCCCGGTCAGCACGCGACCGAGCCGGAGCGCCTCGCCGGCGAGCTCGGTGCGGATCCAGCGGTCGCCGGCCGTGGCCGCGTACCCCTCGGTGAAGACGAGGTAGACGACGCCCAGCACCGCGGCGAGCCGCTCGGGCCACTGCGCCGGCTCCGGGGACTCGAACGGCACCTTGGCCGCAGCGAGCGTCTTCTTCGCCCGGGTGATGCGCGCCTGCACCGTCGGCACCGGCACGAGCAGCAGCCGGGCGACCTCCTGGGTCGACAGGCCGCTGACGACCCGCAGCGTGAGCGCGATCTGCGACTCGCGCGACAGCACCGGGTGACAGGCGGTCAGCACGAGCCGCAGCACGTCGTCCTCGACCGGCTCCCACTGCGTCTCGGACGTCTCGTCGAGCTCCAGCGCGAGCCGCCGGTACCGGTCGTCCTGCACGGAGCGGCGGCGGAACACGTCCACCGCGCGCCGCCGGGCGACCGTGGTCAGCCACGCGCCCGGGCTCTGCGGGACGCCGGCCGTGGGCCACTGCTCGAGGGCCTCGACCAGCGCCTCGTGGGCCACGTCCTCCGCGAGGCCGACGTCGCCCGTGACGCGGGCGAGGGTGGCGACGATGCGCGCACCCTCGATCCGCCAGACGGCGTCGACGACGCGGTGGACGTCCTGGCTCATCGGCTCAGGCCGACGCGGTGTCGGCGTCGGTGCCCAGCTCACGACGCCACTCCTTCTCCTTCTGGACGTACTCGTTGTCGGCGTAGTCCTCGAAGTCGGCCTCGTCGGTGATGCGGCGGACCTCCATCTTGTTGCCGGCGCCGAGCGGGGCACGCTTGGCCCACTCGACCGCCTCCTCGCGGGTGGACACCTGCAGCGTCCAGAACCCGTTGAACAGCTCGTGGGTTTCGCCGTAGGGCCCGTCGGTGACGACCGGCGCCTCGCCGGTGAACTCGACGACCGCGCCCTCGGACGCGTCGGAGAGTCCCTCGCCGCCGAGCAGCACGCCGGCCTTCATCATCGACTCGTTGTAGGCGCCCATGTCGTTGATGATCTGCTCGAAGTCCATGTCCTCGGGCATCTCGACCGAGCCGCTGTTGCGCATGATGAGCATGTACTTGGCCATGATGTGTCTCCTGGTTCGCGGGGCCGCTTCTCGGCCTCTCACTATGTCGTCGGACGGGGTCGGCGCGGATCGACATCAGCGTGGAAAGTTTTTCCAGGACGGTGTCGGCCGTCACGCCGGCGCCGGGTGCGACCCCGGTGCGCCGCTCCTAGGCTGGACGGACCCCCGCCCCCGTCCGAGGAGGAATCCGTGTCCGACCGACTGACCCTGCGCACGCCGGAGTCGACGCTCCAGGTGAACGTGCGTGGTGCCGAGCCCCGTTCCTGGCAGGACGCGGAGGGGCGCGAGCACCTGTGGCAGGCGGGCGAGGCATGGCGACGCACCGCGCCGATCCTGTTCCCGGTCATCTGCCGGGTCCCGGACGACCAGGCCGTCGTCGACGGCACGGCGTACCCGATGCGCCAGCACGGGTTCACCCGCGAGAGCGACTTCGACGTGCTTGACCTGTCGGCCGACCGCGTGGTGCTCGGCCTGCGCGACAGCGACGAGACGCGCGCGCACTACCCCTACGCGTTCGGCCTGCACGTCACCCACGAGCTGCGCGGACGCACGCTGACCACCACGTACGTCGTGGAGAACCGCGACGAGCGTCCGCTGCCGTACGCGTTGGGCTGGCACCCGGCGTTCGTGTGGCCGCTGGACGGCGAGCGCGAGGACCACGTCGTCGAGTTCGACCGTCCCGAGCCCGCGCCGTTCCGCCGGGTCGAGGACAACCTGCTGCGTCCCGAGCTCTTCGACTCCGTCGTCGAGGGCACCGAGCTGCGGCTGAGCGAGCGGCTGTTCGACGAGGGCGCGGTGATCATGCCCGACGTCGCCAGCACCGGCCTGACCTACCGCGCGCCGTCCGGCCGCGGCGTCCGCCTGGACTGGACCGGCTTCACCGGCGTGACGCTGTGGATGCGCGACGGCGGCGAGTTCGTCTGCCTCGAGACCTGGCGCGGCCTGCCGGCCCGGCCCGAGGACGTCGAGCTGACCACCCGCGACGACCTCGACCACCTGCCGCCCGGCGAGGCCCGCACCTACACGGTCAGCGCCAGCCTGCTGGGCTGACCGCGAGGTAGCGTCGGCCACCTGACCGAAGGGGCACGCATGGGCACCGACCTGCTGCAGGACGGCTCGGGCACGCTGCTGGGCGCCGGACTCGGCGCGGTGCTGGTCGTCGTCGCGCTCGGGCTGTGGCTCGTCCGCGACGCCCGGCGTCCGGCGCTGCTGCTCGGCCTCGGCGGCGTGGCGGTCGCCCTGCTGTCCGTCGTCGTCGGCTGGGTGGAGGAGTCCCGCGACGTCGACCGGCTCCGCGGCGCCCTGCAGGAGCGTGGCGTCACCGTCTCGCTCGACGAGGCGCGCGACGTGCGCGAGGCGCTGAACGACGAGGGCGAGTACTCCTCGGCCGTCGGCGCCGAGCGACCCTGGCGGCTCGTCGTGGACGACGACCGGCTCGTCCTGCAGCGCTACTGACCTCCGGACGCGACGACGCCGGACCCGCGAACGGGTCCGGCGTCGTGGAGCGGGCGGGTTCAGCTGCTCTTGAGCAGGCGGCTGCGCTCGGGCGTCAGCACCTTCTTGGACGACAGCACGTCCATCGAGTAGCCGGGGCTCTCGGCGCTGCCGCCCGACAGGCGCAGCACGCCGACCGAGATGCGCAGCTTGGCCGGGTTGCCCAGGCACGAGCGGCGGACGGTGGCCCTGATGGTGCCGTTCTTGCCGTTGCTGGTGCGGACCTTGGCGTTGCAGACCTTCTTGTCGCGGGCGTTGTAGACGTCGCCGCCCTGCTTGTCGTAGCCGTAGAGCTCGAACGACGGCTTCTTCTTGCCGGCGCGGACGAACTCGGCGTAGATCGTCGAGCCGGACTTCAGCCGCGAGAACCTCACCGTGATGGTGACGTTCTTGCGGCCGTGGTCGAAGCGGACGCTCTTGGCGTCGACGCCGGACTTCTTGCTGGCCGCCGAGTCCAGGCGGGTGTAGGAGTCGGACTCGATCGAGTCGAAGCGCAGCACGTCGGCGCGCTTGTCCTTGATCGTGCTCTGCTGGGCCTGGGCGGCCGTCGAGGTGCCCAGGACGGTGCCGACGGCGAGGGCGGTGGTGACCAGCCCGGTGATGAGACGCATGTGTTTCCCCCGAAGTAGTGGACGTCCGCACGACGGTAACCCGGCGCGGCCGCGAGGCGGAAACCTGCGGCGCGTCGGGCTGTCGGCCATGGCCCTGGCCTGGACGACGACGGCGCCGCGGTCCCCGAGGGGTCCGCGGCGCCGCCGTGCCGGTCAGGTCAGCGCTTGGCGACCTTCAGCACCCGGGTCCTGCTCCACGCGGCCCGGTAGTCGCTGCCGGCGAGCACCTGCACGCGGATCTTGTGCCGGCCGGGCTTGAGCCGCGGCAGCTTCACCACGGTCGTGCCCTTGCGCAGGGTGACGGTGCGCAGCACCTTCGACCCGTCGTAGACCAGGGCCGTCGCCCCGGCCGGCAGCAGGCTCGGGACGGTCACCCGCAGCACGCCGTTCTGCTTCTTGCGGATGGACGACTTGGCCAGCTTCGCCGACACCGACGGGGCCGCCTTGGCCACCTTGAGCGTCGTCGTGGCCGAGCTCTTGGCGACCGTCGCCGAGCCGGCGTAGGACGCCGTCACGACGTGCGTGCCGACCGGGACGTCCTTGGGCAGCGTCACCGTCGCCCGCCCGGCCTTGAGCGCGCCCTTGATGGTGCGTCCGGCGACGGCCACCGACACGGTGCCGGTGGCGGCCGGGTCGGACGTGACCGTCACGGCCGCCGTGGCCGCCGTGCCGTAGGTGGTCGCCGTGCGGCCGAGCCGCACCGACGTCACCGAGGCGGCCGGGCCGCTCCACCTCAGCGCCGGGGCGAAGCCGGTGCGCACGTGGGCGTCGGCCTGCTGCTCCAGCGCGTAGCCCATGCCGAGCACCTGGGCGTCGGTCCAGGCGCGTCCGACGAGCTGGACGTTGTTGGACTGGCCCTCGGCGTTCTGGCCGATGGGCAGGATGACCGTCGGCAGGCCGATGCCCTGGGTGATGACGCCCGACGCACGGTCGGAGCTGAAGATCGCCGAGGCGGCGTCGTTGTTGCCCACGCTCGTCAGGAAGCCGGGGTAGACCACGGCGTCGACCGGCTGGCCGAAGGCGGTGTCCATCCAGGCCGCGGCGTTCTGCTTGTAGGCGTCGCGCCGGGCCAGCAGGTTCGTCACGCTCGTGTCGTCCATCGGCTGCGCCGTGTAGTTCGACGAGACGTTGTACGGCAGGTTCTGCGGGCTCTCCATCAGCTGCTTGGTCGTGTACGGGAACGTCGCGGGACGCTCCTCGGCGATGTAGCGCTCCCAGCCCTCCGCGCCGGCGCTGCCGGACGTCGGGAAGCCGCTCGCGGGCGGGTTCGTCGGCGCGGCCGGCGACCCCTGGGGCAGCGGGACGAGCGTGCCACCGGCCGCCTCGACCGCGGCCTTGGCGTCGGCCAGCGCCTGCTGGCCGGCGTCGTCGTCGGTGACGACGGTGGAGGAGAACGCCGTCGGCACGTAGCCGACGACCTTGCCGCGCAGCGCGTCCTTCGACAGCGACGAGCCCCACTCGACCGGACGCTTGGTGTTGTCGACGCGCGAGGTCAGCAGGTCGGCCGGGTCGTTGCCGGTCTTCTGCGTCGCGGTGGCGTCGAGCAGCGCCGCCAGGTCGGTGACCGACTTGGCGATCGGACCCGCGTAGTCGGTGGCCCAGGTCAGCGGCATGACGCCGTTGGTGCTGGTCAGGCCGTCCGTGCCGCGGAACGACGACAGGCCGGCGCCGGTCGACGGCGCGTACAGCGAGACGCCGGTCTGGGTGCCCATGGCGGCCGGCGCCAGGTCCGCGCCCACGGCGACGGCCGAGCCGCCGCTGGAGCCGAACGACGTCTTCGACGGGTACAGCGCGTTCCAGGTCTGCTCGAAGCCGCTCTCGCTGAACGAGCCGGAGTTGGCGAACTCGGACAGGTTCGTCTTGCCGATGATGACCGCGCCGGCCTCACGCAGCTTGGCGACCTGCCACGCGTCCTTGCCGGGCTGCCAGTCCTTCAGCGCGAGGGTGCCGCCGGACGTGGGCATGTCCTTGGTGTCGTAGAGGTCCTTGAGCGCGACCGGGACGCCGAGCAGCGAGCCCTTGCGGCCGGCCTTGCGGGCCTGGTCGGCCTTCAATGCCTGGGCGACGGCGTCCTTGGCCACCGTGATGAAGGAGTGGAAGCCGAGCGCGCCGGAGTCGTAGGCCTCGATGCGGTCCAGGTACGCCTTGGTGACCTGCACCGAGGTGACCTTGCCGGCCGTCATGTCGGCCTGCAGCTGGGCGATCGTCTTGCCCGTGACGTCGTAGGCGACCGAGGTGGTCGCGGCGACGTCCGCCTCGGCGGCGGGGATGCGCAGCGGCTCGGCGCCGGCGCACGCGGCCGTGTAGGTGCTGAGGTCCCAGTTCTGCAGGGTGCAGATCTCGTCGAGGGTCAGGCCCGACAGGTCGGGCGCCGCGGCCAGGGCGGCGGTGTCGGTGGCCAGCTGGGCCGCGCCGCTGCGGGCGCCGACGACCACGAACTGCGCCAGCGACTCGGTGGCGCCGGGGTCGACGGTCAGCTCACGGACGAAGCCGAGGTCGTTGGAGCGGCTGCCGGTGGGCGAGTACGCCGTCGCGAACGGGTCGGCCTGCTGGTCGCCCAGGGCGCTCACGCCCGACCCGACGACGACGCCGGTCGGACGCGTGTTGCCCGGCGTGGTCGCCGTGATCCAGGTGTCGGAGGCCTCCACGTCCGCGTCCCCGTCGCTGGTCGTGGCGACCGTCGCCTTGTTCGGGCTGGGCGTCGGCGTCGCGGCGGGCGCGTAGCCCGAGCCGAGCGAGCCGCCGAACGAGACCTTCAACGTCACCGGCTTGGTCGACGTGTTGGTGAAGGTGTCGAAGAAGCTCGTGGTGCCGGTCGCGGCCACGCGCACGGCGCGGGTCATGAGCACGTCGCCCAGGCGCACCGCCTTGGTCGAGCGGTACGCGCCGCCACCGGTGGCGGAGAGGCCGAAGCCGCGCATCATCTGGTCGTTCATGCGCGGGGCGGGCGTCTGCTCGACCCGGACGAACACGTTGCCGAAGCCCTCCATCCGGGAGTCCGACACGTTGCGGATGGAGCCGGTGTCGAGTCCGGGACGGCGGGCGTCGTTGATCTGGACGACCGCGCCGTCGGTGGTGGTCACGCTGGTGAGCGCCGAGGCGGGCGGTGCGGTGAGGGCGCCCAGCCCGACCGCCGCGGCCGCCGGGACGGCGACGAGGCGGACGGCACGGCGTCCACGAGTGGGGGAGGGCATGGAGGGACGGGGCCTTTCGTCGGGGGAGAACTGCGTCGCCCCCGTTTCTAGGCAGCCGCTGTGTCGCGACGGGACGGCGCCGGTTGCGCGCCCGTTACGTTTGCCCGCCTCCCGCGACGGTCGTGTTTCGGCCTACCGCTGGCGGACGTACCGCGCCCAGGCGAAGCAGTAGACGCCGTACGCCAGCAGTCCCAGCGCGATCGCGGTGAGCAGGTACGGGCCGAACGGCTGCTCGCGCAGCGTCGTCAGCGCGTCGTCCAGGCCACCGGCCTTCTCCGGGTCGTACGTCGCCGCCGCCCACAGGAACAGGCCGCCCACGACGGTGATCGCGGCGCCCTTGGCCACGTGGCCGACGGTGCCCGTGACGATGACCGGCTTCTCGGTGCTGCCCGCCAGCGCGTCCGTGCGCAGGTCGACGGTGAAGCCCTGGGTGACACCGCGCCAGATCAGGTAGACGCCCACGACCGCGATGCCCAGGCCGACGGCGCCGACCAGCCACTGGCCGGCAGGAGCGCCCATGAGCTTGGCGGTCATGCCCTCCTGGGACGAGTCGCCGCCCCCGCTGCTGCCGGTGGCGGTGCGCCCGGCGGTGAAGGCCAGGACGGCGTAGACCACGCCGCGGCCCAGGGCGGCGAGCCGGTGGCGCAGCCGCTCGGTGCCGTCCTCGGAGCGGAAGCCCCAGATCGCCGTGGCCAGCTGCCACAGCGTGAGCGCGACCAGCCCGACGACGACGATCCAGAGCAGCGCGGTGCCGAGCGGCTTCTCGGCGAGCTCCTGCATGGCGCCGGACTCGCTGGCCTCCTCGCCACTGCCGCCCCAGGCCAGCTGCAGGGTTATCCAGGCGACGATCACGTGCACGACGCCGTAGGCGATTAGCCCGACGCGCGCGCCGTGCTCGAGCGCGTCGTGGTCGCGGACGTCCTGCGTGGCGCTCATGCGGCGCTCCTCTCGGTCTGTGCGGAGCCGTGGCTGCGCTGCTCGGCGGCGAGCGCGAGGTTGCGCTGCAGCCCGCCGAAGACGACGCCGTGGAAGGGGTAGATGCTCCACCAGTAGAGCCGGCCGACCAGACCGCGCGGGGCGTACAGGGCCCGGTGGCTGAAGGTGGTCGTGCCGCCGTCGGTCGAGCCGATGCACAGCTCGAGCCAGGCGAGCCCGGGCAGGCGCATCTCGGCCCGCAGCCGCAGCAGCTTCTTCTCCTCGACCTGCTCCACGCGCCAGAAGTCGACGGCGTCGCCGACCAGCAGCCGCTCGGGGTCGCGGCGTCCGCGGCGCAGGCCGGGCCCGCCGACCAGCCGGTCGAGCAGGCCGCGGACGCGCCAGGCGAGCGGCCACGAGTACCAGCCCTGCGAGCCGCCGATGCCCTGGATGACGGCCCACAGGTCGTCCGGCGTGGCATCGACCTCGCGGGTCCGCTCGTCGGCGTAGAGCGTGCCGCCGGCCCAGTCCGGGTCGGAGGGCAGCGGCGCGGCCGGGGCACCGGCCGGGCTGGCCGACGACCAGGACGTCGGCACGTCCAGGTTCTGGATCCTGGTCAGCGCGAGCTCGACCGACCGGTCGAAGCCGGTGAGACCGCCCTCGGGCGGCGGCACGAGCTCGTCGATGTCGTGCTCGGAGGCCACGACGTTGTTGCGCAGCGACTCCACGAGCGGACGCGCCAGGCCGCTCGGCACGGGCGTCACGAGCCCCACCCACAGGCTCGAGAGCGTCGGCGACAGGATCGGCACCGGCAGGATGCGCCGCTTCGGCAGACCGGCCACGGCCGCGTACCGCTGCATCATGCTCAGGTAGGTCAGCACGTCCGGCCCACCGATGTCGAAGCGCCGGCTCACGTCCGCCGGCATGGACGCGCTGCCGGCCAGGTAGTGCAGCACGTCGCGCACGGCGATCGGCTGGATGCGGCTGTGCACCCACCGCGGCGTGACCATGACCGGCAGCCGCTCGGTGAGGTGGCGCAGCATCTCGAAGGACGCCGAGCCCGAGCCGATCACCACCCCGGCCTGCAGCACCGTGGTCGGCACGCCCGAGTCGAGCAGCACCTGGGCGACCCGGTCGCGCGAGCGAAGGTGCTCGGACAGCTCCTCGCCGGCCGGGTCCATGCCGCTGAGGTAGACGATGCGCTGCACCCCGGCGGCGTGGGCCTGCTCGGCGAACGTGCGGGCGATGCGCTCCTCGGTGGCCGCGAAGTCCTTGCCGGTGCCGATCGAGTGCAGCAGGTAGTAGGCGACGTCGACGCCCTCGAGGGCGCGGCGCACGTCGTCGGCGTCGGTGGCGTCGGCGCGGGCGATCTCGACCCGGTCGGCCCAGTCGTGCGCCTGGGCCTTCGACTCGTCGCGGGCCATGACGCGGACGGTGTGCCCGGCGTCGAGCAGGACGGGGACGAGGCGCCCGCCGATGTATCCGGTCGCACCGGTGACGAGGCTTCGGGTCATGTGCCGAGTATCGGGCCGCGGAGCCCGGACGGCACGTGCAGATCAGGCCGGGTGCGGCAGCCGGACGTCCTCGTAGGCGAACCGGTAGGGGAACGCCGCCGGCGGCAGCGGACGGCCGGAGGGCAGCGGCGCGGCGGGCGGGACGACCGGGGTGGGGGCCGGGCGCTCCCACCAGTCGTTGCGGCGCACCAGCCGGTCGCACACGATCGTGCCGAGGTAGCGGCCGTCCTGGTCGGCGACGTCGCGGTCCTCCCACGCCTGCCAGCCGATCCAGTGGCCCTCGAGGTCGAAGACGTGCGGGTCGTCCGGGTCGCGGCGGAACGCGATGACGTGCCCGTCGAGGTCGTACAGGTAGCTGTTCATCGGTGCCCCCTTTCGCACCAGTCCCTTCGGCCGACGCTAGGCCGACCTGACCGGGCGCGTGGGCGGCTCGCCGAGGTCGGTGGAAAATGGCTCCTTCGGGCTAGTCCTGTGGGCGGGTGTGATCCCGGTCTCCCCGTCTGTTTGGATGTGGCGACGACGCAGGAGGCCGCATGAACACCGACGAGCCCGTCCCCGCCTGGTTCGCCGAGGCCCTCGCCCAGCGACCCGACGCCCACCAGGTGACGGTCGACGGCTGCGAGGTCGCCTACCGGACGTGGGGTCCGGCCGGGGCGCCCGTGGTCGTCCTGGTGCACGGCGGTGCCGCGCACGCCGGGTGGTGGGACCACGTCGCACCGTTCCTGGCCATCGACCGCCGTGTGGTCGCGCTCGACCTGTCCGGGCACGGCGACAGCGGCTGGCGCGACGCCTACTCGCTCGAGACCTGGGCGCGCGAGGTCGTCGCGGTGGCCGCGGCCGAGGGGGACGCCGAGCCGGTCGTCCTGGGCCACAGCATGGGCGGGTTCGTCGCGCTCACCGCCGCCGCACAGCCCGGCTGCCGGCTGCGGGGGGCCGCGGCCGTCGACTCGCCGGTGCGGGTGCTGCCCGACACCGTCCGCGAGCGGGCGCGCGAGGCGGCGTCCGCCCCGCGCACGAAGCGCTACCCGGACCGTGAGTCGATCCTGAGCCGGTTCCGCACGCTGCCCGACGACGACCGTGACCTGCCGTACGTCACCCGGCACGTCGCCGAGGGCTCCGTCCGGCGCGTCGACGACGGCTGGACGTGGAAGTTCGACCAGCGCATCTTCGGCTCGTCCGCGATGAGCCCGGACATGCTCGGCAAGGCCGAGTGCCCGGTGGCGCTCGTGCGGGCCGAGCGCGGCATGGCCACGCCGGCGATCGTCGCCGACACCGCCGAGCGGCTGGGCGGGCGCGTGCCCGTCACGACCGTCCTGGACTCCGGGCACCACGTGATGCTCGACCAGCCGGTCGCGCTCGTGGCCGTCCTGCAGACCCTCACCCAGATGTGGAGCATCCATGGATGACATGACCGTCCTCGAGCGGCTGCTGGCCGAGCGCTGGAGCTGCCGCGGCTACCTGTCCGACGAGGTCCCGCGCGAGACGATCGAGCGGCTGCTGACCGTCGCCGGCCGCACGCCGTCGTGGTGCAACACCCAGCCGTGGGAGGTCACCGTCCTGTCGGGCGAGGCCACGTCGTCGCTGGTGAAGGCGATGGCCGAGGACGCCGAGCACTGGACGCCGGACATCCCGTTCCCGGCCGGGTACGAGGGCGTCTACGCCGACCGGCGTCGCGAGTCCGGCTGGCAGCTGTACGAGGCGGTCGGTGTCGCGAAGGGCGACCGCGACGCGTCCGCAGCCCAGATGCTGCGCAACTTCGAGTTCTTCGGCGCCCCGCACGCGGCGATCGTCACGACCACGGCGTCGCTCGGCCCGTACGGCGCGGTCGACTGCGGCCTGTTCATCGACTCGTTCCTGCTCGCCGCGCAGGCCCTCGGCCTCGGTGCGTGCGCCCAGGCGGCGATCGCCATGCGCGCCGGCGTCGTCCGCGAGCACCTGGGGCTGGCCGACGACCGTCAGGTGGTGGCCGGCATCGCCTTCGGGCGTCCCGACCCCGAGCACCTGACGAACACCTACCGGACCAACCGCGTCCCGCTGGACGAGTTCGTCACCTTCCGCGACTGACCTCGACCCGGGCTGAGCGCCCGTTCGCGCTGAGTGTGACGTCTCGGGGGTGGAACGGGCTGGACGAGCCCCGAAACGTCACACTCAACGGGAACCTGAGGACAGGAACGCCGAGGGCTACCCGCGGAGGGCGCCGACGCCGAGGATCGCGGCCAGGCCCAGCGCGCTGCGCGGGTGGTAGGCCGCGGTCCACAGGCCGCCGTGGCAGGCGCCGGCCGCCTCGTCCATCCACGGCTCGGCCTCGGCCGGGGCGCCGGCCTTGAGGTCGTGCACGAGCAGCGCCGCCATGAGCGTGTTGCTCGTCGCCGGGTCGAACACCTCGACGCCGAAGCGGTGGGCGCCGGCGTACGCGGCGGCGAGCGCCTTGTTCTTGACCACCGAGCGGGTGCGGGTGGACGGCGCCACGTTGAGCGAGACGCGCACGCCGTCATGGCGCGCCGCCGTCGCGCGCCAGCGCTGCAGCCGCTTGGCGAAGGCGTAGTTCGGCCCTTGCTGCGGCACGAGCGCGTCGCAGATGCCGGGATCGGCCGCCGGCGGGTAGTTGCGGGTGAGCAGCCGGCCCCCGGCCAGCGTGCGGACGGTGCGCCGGCTCAGTCGCGACATCGCGCCGCCCGCGCGGTACGCGGCGTCGGCCGCGACGACCTCGCCGCGCGGCACGGCGAACACGTCGGTCGGGGTGGCCAGGAACGCCAGCGCGGTGTCGGGCCGGCGCTCGACCAGGTGCGTGCCGAGGGCGTCGGCCGCCATCGACAGCCGCACGTGGGTGCCGCCGTCGGCGTAGCAGTAGTTGCCCAGCACGAGCGCGCCGTCGATGCCGTCGAGCCACTCGGCGATGGCCGGCAGCTCGGTGAGCAGGTCCGCGCCCGCGTCCGACCCGGCGCCGCCGACGATGCGGGCGGGCAGGCGCACGCGCCCGGCGAGCGACGAGGCGGTCTGGCGGATGCGCTCCTGGACGTCCTCGCGCGGCAGGTCGAGCGCGACGACGTCCGCGCCCCAGCGCAGCAGCGCGTGCATCGGGCCCATCTCGGCGCCGGCGCCGAGGACGACGACCGTCTCGCCGTCCAGGCGCAGCCACTCGGGGTGCTGCTGCACCAGGCGCACGCGGTCGGCCGCGGACGTCGTGATGACCCCGCGCGCGACCCAGTCGTCGAGCTGGGCGCCGAGGGCGTCGCCGCTCAGCCGCTCGCCGCGGTAGGGGAGCGTCAGCTCGGTCTCGGGCTCGGCCTCGCCGCGCACCTCGACGGTGTGGAAGGCCTGGGTGAGCGGCTGGGTCCCGATGGCCTCGCCCAGCGGGGCGTCGCCGTACGTGAAGTGGCCGTACGCCGAGGCCAGGCCGTCGGCGGCGATGCGGTGGGCCGACGACGCCTCGCCGATGCCGGCCTCGACCGCGCGGCGGAAGTGGGACAGGTACTGGCGCCGCCAGGCGGTCTCGTGCTCGACGGCGCGCGCACCGACGGGGTCCGCCTTGCGCAGCGCGTCCGCGAGGACGGTGCGGGCGGTCGAGGTGGTGCTCTCGGAGGGGAAGCTGACGGTCGGTTCGCTCACCCGACGCACGGTAATCCCTTACCGGTCAGTCGCGAAGACCGCCGTCGTCCGGCACGCGCACGAGCAGCACCCCGGCGCTGATCGTCGCCTCGATCCGGGTGCCCTCGCCGACCGGGTCGCCGTCCAGCTGCATCGGCATCGGCTCCTTGGCCTCGATGAGGATGCGGGTGCCGGTGAAGCGCTCGAGCTTGTCGTTGGTGCGCTTGCCGCGCGTGAAGAGCCGGGCACCGATCGCCAGCCAGCCGATGAAGCGCTTGGGGGCCAGGACGACGGCGTCGAGCAACCCGTCGTCGATCCGGGCGTCGGGCAGCAGCGGGATGCCGGCCTGCAGGAAGCCGACGTTGCCGACGACGACCGTGCGCGCCTTGAGCTTGACCGGCTCGGCGTCGTCGACGGTGATCTTGACCCGCTGCGCCGGGTAGCGGGCGGCCTTCACGCCGGAGACGAAGTACGCGGCCCAGCCGACCTTCGCCTTCAGCTCCTCGTCGACGCCGGTCATGATCGCCGCGTCCATGCCCAGCCCGGCCATGACCAGGAAGGCGGTGCGCTCGGCCTCGGGCGCGTCGGACATGAAGTGACCGAGGTCGACGGCACGGTCCTGGCCGCTGAACGCCACGTCCATCGCGTCGCGGATGTTGAGCGGGATGTCGAGGTTGCGGGCGAGCAGGTTGCCGGTGCCGTGCGGGACGATGCCGACCGGGACGCCGCTGCCGGCCGCGACCTCGCAGACGGTGCGGACGGTGCCGTCACCGCCGGCCACCACGATGAGGTCGACGTCCGCCTCGACCGCGGCCTGCGCCTGGCCGGTGCCGGGGTCCTCGATGGTGGTGCGCAGCCACATCGGCTCGCGCCAGCCGTGCAGCCGCGCGACCTCGGCGACCCGCTCCTTGAACGTGTCGACGTCGCCGACCTTGGCCGGGTTGAGCACGACGGCGGCCCGGCGCGGCTCGGCCCCCGGGGCGGCGGCCACGAGCGGCGTGCCGGTGCGGTCGGTGCGCAGCAGCATCGCCCACCACAGCAGGGCGACCAGCACGCCCTCGCACAGCCCGGCGACGACGTCGCTGGGGTAGTGGGCGCCGTAGAACACCCGGCTCGTGGCCACGAGCAGGGCGAGGACGACGAGCAGCCCGATGAGCAGCCGGCGGCGCGTCCCGCGCCGCAGGGCCACGAGGGTGACGATCACGAGCACGGTGCAGCCGACGCCGGCCGAGGACGAGTGGCCGCTCGGGAACGACAGCCCGTGGAAGACCTCGAGCGGGTCCTCGTGCACCGGACGGTCGCGGTCGAAGGCCAGCTTGAGCAGCGGGTTGAGCATCGCCTCGGTGACACCGGCGGCGACCACGAACGCGGCCAGCCGGGGAGCGCCGCGGCGCCACGCCCAGAAGGCGACGACCAGCAGCACCGGCGTCCAGGTCCAGCGGTCCAGGCCGATGCTCGCCGCCTTGGCTGCGTCGTGCACGAGGTCGTGGGTGCTGGTGAACAGCAGCGCTCGTGAGGAGAGCCGGGTGTCGAGGTCCTGCAGCCAGGTCGAGCCGGTGGCCACCAGGGTGGCGAGCGTGACGAAGGTGGCGAGGAGCAGGGCGGCGAAGGTGCCCAGGAGGACCGGGTGGGTCGGGCGTGCGCGTCGCACGTCGATCGTCACCAGCAGCTCCCCTCGTCGTCGGCCGAACCGGGCCAGCGTAGTGCCCGGCCGACGGGACCGCGCTGTCGCGGGCCCGCGCCGATAGGCTGGGCGCGTGATCGACGCCAAGCTCCTGCGTGAAGACCCCGACCTCCTGCGTGCCGCCCAGCGACGTCGTGGGGAGTCCGAGAGCCTCGTCGACGAGCTCGTCGCCGCCGACGAGCGACGCCGCTCCTCGATCGCCGCGTACGAGGCGGTCCGCGCCGAGCAGAAGTCGATCGGCAAGCTGGTCGCGAAGGCGTCCGGCGACGAGAAGGCCGAGCTGCTGGCCCGCACCAAGGCGCTGTCGGCGCAGGTGAAGGAGGCCGAGGCGGCGCAGGGCGAGGCGGCCCAGGCGTTCGAGCGGCTGCTCAAGAGCCTGCCGAACCTGGCGTCCGAGCAGGCGCCCGAGGGCGGCGAGGACGACTTCGTCGTGCTCGACACCGTCGGCACCCCGCGCGACTTCGCCGCCGAGGGCTTCGAGCCCAAGGACCACCTCGAGCTCGGCGAGGCGCTCGGCGCCTTCGACGTCGAGCGCGGCGCGAAGGTCTCCGGCGCGCGCTTCTACTACCTGACCGGCGTCGGCGCCCAGCTCGAGCTGGCGCTCACCCAGCTGGCGATGAGCAAGGCCGCCGAGTGGGGCTTCACGCCGATGATCCCGCCAGCGCTGGTCAAGCCGCGCGCCATGGAGGGCACCGGCTTCCTCGGCCAGGCCGCCGACGACGTCTACTACCTGCCCAAGGACGACCTGTACCTCGTGGGCACCAGCGAGGTGCCGCTCGCGGCGTACCACTCCGACGAGATCCTGGACGCCGGATCGTTGCCGCGACGCTACGCCGCGTTCAGCCCCTGCTACCGGCGCGAGGCAGGCTCGTACGGCAAGGACACGCGGGGGATCTTCCGGGTGCACTGGTTCGACAAGGTGGAGATGTTCGTCTACACGACGCCCGAGGAGGCCGCGGCCGAGCACGAGCGGCTGCTCGGCTGGGAGCGCGCCTGGCTGGACGCGCTCGAGCTGCCCTACCGGGTCGTCGACGTCGCCGCCGGCGACCTCGGCCTGTCGGCCATCCGCAAGTTCGACTGCGAGGCCTGGATCCCCACCCAGGGCAAGTACCGCGAGGTCTCCTCGGCGTCCAACTGTACGCAGTTCCAGGCCCGCCGCCTCGACATCCGCGAGCGCACCGACGAGGGCCCGCGCCACGTCTCGACGCTCAACGGCACCCTGTGCGCCATGACCCGCACGATCATCGCGCTGCTCGAGAACGGCCAGCAGGCCGACGGCTCGGTGCGCCTGCCCAAGGCGCTGCACGGCCTGCTGCCCGAGGTCCTGGAGCCGCGCTCGTGACCGCCTTCCAGCCCAAGCTCGTGGCCCTCGACGTCGACGGCACCATCGTGGACGAGCGCAACCGGCTCACCGCGCCCGTCCGCGAGGCGGTGCGTGGCCTGGTCGATCGCGGCATCGAGGTCGTCATCAGCACCGGCCGCGCCATCCCCGGCGTCCTGGACGTCGTCGACAAGCTCGGGCTCGAGGGCCGTCACGCGATCGCGTCCAACGGTGCCGTCGTGCTGGCGTACCCGCCGGTCGACATCCTGCACACCGTCACCTTCGACGCGTCCGAGGCCGTGCGCCGCGTGCTGGCCGAGATGCCCGACGCGATCGTCGCGGTCGAGGAGCTCGGCACCGGCTACCGGGTCAGCCGCCCGTTCCCGACCGGCGAGATCAACGGCACGATCGTGGTCGAGGACGTCGAGTCGCTCATCGCCGAGCCGGTCGTGCGCGTCATCATCCGCAGCCCCGACCACGCGCCGGAGGAGTTCGGCGAGATCGTCCGCGGTCTCGGCCTGGACGACACCTCCTACTACATCGGCTACGACGCGTGGCTCGACCTCGCGCCGCAGGGCGTCTCGAAGGCGTACGGCCTCGAGGTGCTGTGCGAGAAGCTCGGGGTCGAGCGCTCGGAGGTGCTGGCGGTCGGCGACGGCAACAACGACGTCGAGATGCTGCAGTGGGCCGGCCGCGGCGTGGCCATGGGCCAGGCCCCGGACGTCCTCAAGGACGTCGCCGACGACGTCACGGGCTCGATCCACGAGGACGGCCTGCTCACCGAGCTCCAGCGCTACCTGTAGGTCGCGCGTCCGGACGGGCGCCAGGTGCCGTCCGGGCACCGGGTCAGCGGCCGGGGACTTGCCCCGTCCGCAAACCTGAGTAGGCTCAGGAATGAGCGCGGTCGGGATCATGCGATGGCGCGACCGCGCGGAGCCCGCTCCGCCCCCGCCTCTCCAGGAGTCTCCTCATGCACGCCTTCGGCATCACCGCCTACCAGCAGCCCCTGACCCGGATGGAGGTCGCCGAGCCGGTGGTCGGCCCGCACGACGTGCTGGTGGACGTCGAGGCGGCGGGCCTCAACCACCTCGACGAGAAGATCCGGGCCGGCGAGTTCAAGGCGATCCTGCCCGCGTCCCTGCCGCTGGTCCTCGGGCACGACGTGGCCGGCACCGTGCTGCAGGTCGGGACCGACGTGCGCGCCTTCGCGGTGGGGGACCGGGTCTACGGCCGACCGGCCCGACCCGGGACGTTCGCCGAGCGGGTCGCCGTGGCCGAGGCCGACCTCGCCCCCGTGCCGGCCTCGCTCGGCATGGCCGAGGCCGCCGCGCTGCCGCTCGTCTCGCTGACCGCGTGGCAGGTGCTGGTCGAGCGCGGTCGCGTCCAACCCGGTCAGAAGGTCCTCGTCCACGCCGGTGCGGGTGCGGTCGGCTCGGTCGCGATCCAGCTCGCCAAGCACCTCGGGGCGCACGTGGCCACGACGGCGAGCGGGGACGGTCTGGCGCTCGTGCGCGAGCTCGGCGCGGACGTGGTGGTCGACTACCGCACCCAGGACTTCGCCGCTCAGCTCTCCGGCTACGACCTGGTGCTCGACAGTCTCGGCGGAGACAACTTGACGCGGTCGCTCGGCGTGCTGCGTCCCGGTGGGCGCGCCATCGGCATCGCCGGACCGCCCGACCCGGCGTTCGCGCGGCAGGCCGGCCTGAACCCGCTCCTGCGCCTCGCGGTCGCGGGGCTCAGCAGCAAGGTCCGCCGTCAGGCTCGGCGCGCTGGGGTGTCCTACGAGTTCCTGTTCATGCACGCCTCCGGCGAGCAGCTGCGTGAGATCACCGCCTTGGTCGAGGCCGGCACGCTGCGCCCGCCCACGGTCGAGGCCTTCGACCTCGGCCGGACGCCCGAGGCGCTCGCCGCCCTGGCTGAGGGACGCGTCCGGGGCAAGGCCGTCGTGACCCGCTGATCCGTGTCGTCGCCCGCGGCTTGCGGCGGCGGGTGGGACACTCGACCCCGGCGCACCAGCACGCGCCCGCACTCGTAGGCCGGAGGAACTCTCGATGACAGCCGCCCCCAGGGCCGTGAGCCGGCGCGAGCGCAACAAGCAGGAGAAGCTCGACCGCATCACCGCCGCGGCGCGCGAGCTGTTCGCCGAGCGCGGGGTCGACGACGTGACGACCCAGCAGATCGCCGAGCGGGCCGACATCGGCGCCGGCACCCTGTTCCTCTACGCCCGTACCAAGGGCGAGCTGCTGCTGCTCGTGCAGAACGCCGCCTACGAGGACGCGCTGGCTCGCGGGGTGCAGGCCGCCGACGGTGTCCCGGACGTCGTCGACGCGGTGATGGCCGTCGTCCGGCCCGTCGTCGAGTGCAACCGCACGCACGTCGACAACGGGCGCACCTACCTGCGCGAGATGGTCTTCGGCGACCCCACGGAGACGCACCACGCCGAGGCGCTCGCGATCGTGGGCCGGACCGAGGCGGCCCTCGCGGACGTGCTGCGCCGCGAGGTCCGGCCGGAGCAGGACGCCGTCGCGCTCGCGCACGTCGTGTCCGCGGTGATGTTCCTGGCCATGGCCGCGCCGCGGGACGCCGCCGCCACGGTCGACGACGTCGTCGAGGAGGTGCGGCGCCAGGTCGCGGTGGTCCTGCGCAACGGCACGCCGGCTCAGTAGCGGGCAGAGAAGCCGCCGTCGGCGTGCAGCAGCTGGCCCGAGACCCAGCGACCGGCGGGGGAGACGAGGAACGCCACCACCTCCGCGACGTCCTGGGCGGTGCCCAGGCGGCCGAGCGGCTGGTGGGCGCCCAGCGCCTCGCGCACCCCGTCGTCCATCCAGCCGGTGTCGACCGGCCCCGGGTTCACGACGTTGGCCGAGACGCCGAGCGGGCCGAGCTCGCGGGCGGCCGAGATGACGATGCGGTCCAGCGCCCCCTTCGAGGCGCCGTAGGGCAGGTTGCCGGTCGTGTGGTCGCTGGTCAGCGCCACCACCGCTCCGCCGCCGTCCGGCACCTGGCGGGCGAACCCGGCGACGAGCAGCAGGCTCGCGCGGGCGTTGACCGCGACGTGTCGGTCGAAGCTCTCGGCCGTCGTGTCGAGCACGCCGGACTCGACGTCGTGCGCGTGGCTGAGCACGAGCGCCGTGATCGGGCCGCGCTCGGCCGTGACCGCGCGCAGCAGCTCGTCCGGCCCGGTGGGCGTGGACAGGTCGCAGGGGAAGTCGGTGCCGTGCAGGTCGGACGTCGCGACGTCCCAGCCGTCGGCGACCAGGCGGGGGACGATGCTGGCGGCGAGTCCCTCGGGGCGGCGGGCTCCGGTGACGAGGGCGAGAGGCATGACCCCACGCTAGTGCGGCCCGGACGCGACGAGGCGCCCTTCCCGCGTGGGGGAGGGCGCCTCGTCGTGTGACCGGGGCTCAGGTGCAGGTGGCGCCTGCTGGGGTGGGCTACGCCGCCTGCGGGAGTCGTGACGCGGATTCACGTCGCGGCTCGTGGCCCGACTCCAGGACTCAGCGGAGCCAGCGGGTGTAGTGGCGCTTCGCGTAGGCCCAGTCACGGGTCGAGCCGGACTTCGCGCTCGCCGCCACGCGGATCTTCGTGGGCGTCCCGGTCTCGGCCATGCACTCGAGCGGGGTCTTCACGGTGATGGTCTTCGCCTTGGTCTGGTAGCTCACGGCGCGCTGCCCGCCGAGCTCGTTCAGGCAACCGCCCCACTGGTAGGTGCTGCCGCCCTTCCACCCGTGCTCGCTGACGATCTGCTCGGAGCCCTTGATCCTGACGCGGTAGTCGGGCCGACCGTCGCCCTTCGTGTCGTAGTACAGCTCGACCGGGCTGGATCGCTTCACCTTGCGGAGGGAGATCTTGGTGATGACCAGCGAGTCCGTCTTCGTGACCTTGACCCGGGTGATGTCAGAGGTGGCACGCGCGTCGCCCACCCGGTCCTTCATCCAGAAGTAGTCACTGGCCTGGGCGGCCGTCGGGGCGGCGGTGACCAGGAAGCCGGCGGCCACGATGGTGGAGACGATGGAGCGGATGCGCATGAGCGTTCCTTCGAGTGGGGGCTGCAGGCAGCCCAGGTGGGACGGTGCGCAGAAGATAGAGCGCGCCCGCTGACATGACATCCCAGATCGCGGGGATCTTTCGGCGGGGTGGCGCGCGATCTTGGGACGAGAGGTCCGGCGCAGGCCCGGACGCGACGAGGCGCCCTTCCCCGTGGGGGAGGGCGCCTCGTCGTGGTGCCGGGGCTTCAGGCGACCTTGCTGGTCTCCAGGCTGTCGAACGCGTCCAGCACCTCGTCGGTGGTGGGCACGCGGCGAATGGTCGGCGGCGCCGCCGCGACCTGCGCGGCCTGACGCTCGCGCTCGCGACGCAGGTGACGCTTGATGGTCGACGTGGAGCAGCCGAGCCGCTCGGCCAGCTGGTGGCACGTGTCGTTGGGGTACGCCTGCCGCATCGCGACGACGGACTCGTGGTCGACCGGGCCGGCGCCGACGCGCGGGGCGCCGATGACGCCCGGGGCGGGCTGGCCGATCTCGACCCCGAGCATCGCGCGCATGTCGCGCCGCTGGTCCTCGGTCGTGCAGGCCACGTAGCCGCTCACGTCGACCTCGACCACCGAGCGGTACAGGCACTCGACGAACAGCGGGCACGCGGCGCACTGCCGGTGGGCCGCGGCCATGCGGGCCTGCTGGTGACGCTGGTCGCCCGGACCCTCGTCGCTCAGCTCGTAGGGCAGGAAGTCCTCAGGGGACTTCGCACAGGCGGGGATGTAGGAGTCCGTCTCCATCGTCGTCACAGCAACCTCCGAGGGTGGAACTGTGACGTACGTTACAGGTACATGCCTCCGGTGACACCGTCCGCGTCGATATTTCTCGTTTCGCCCTCTTTGCCACCGTTTGGCCCCGGCAGCGCCAGGCGGATGTTCTGCAGCTGCTGCTGCGCGGCGACCTGCTGGGCGTAGAACGCGGCCTGGATGCCGTGGAACAGGCCCTCGAGCCAGCCGACCAGCTGGGCCTGGGCGATGCGCAGCTCCGCGTCGCTGGGCGCCTCGGCGCCGAACGGCAGGCTCAGGCGCTCGAGCTCCTCGACCAGCTCGGGCGCGAGGCCGTCCTTGAGCTCGGTGATGGACTGCTCGTAGATCTCGCGCAGCCGCGTGCGGCTGGCCTCGTCGAGGGGCGCGGACTTCACCTCCTCGAGCAGCTGACGGATCATGCCGCCGATGCGCATGACCTTCGCAGGCTGCTCGACGAGGTCGGCGGGCCCGGGCGCCGTCGGCGCCTGCTCACCGCCCTGCGCGACCTCGGCCTGCACGGTGACGGGGCGACCGTCCGGTCCGATGACCTGGAACTCTTCGGGCATGCGTCCAGGGTAGTCAGCGCACGCGAAGCAGCACCTTGCCGACGTGCGAGGACTCCTCCAGCAGGCGGTGCGCCTCCTGGACGTCGTCGAGGTCGAGCGTGGCGTGCACGACCGGCTGCACGGCGCCGCTCTCGAGCAGCGGCCAGACGTGCTCGACGGTCTCGGCCACGATCGTGGCCTTCTCGTCGGCCGGCCGGGCGCGCAGCGACGTCGCCGTGACGGAGGCGCGCTTGGACAGCAGCAGGCCCAGGTCGAGCTCGGCCCTCGTGCCGCCCTGCATGCCGATGACGACCAGCCGGCCGCCGGTGGCCAGCGCCCGGACGTTGCGGTCGAGGTACTTGGCGCCCATGTTGTCGAGGATGACGTCGGGTCGGGCTCCTGCGTCCTGCAGCACCTCGACGAAGTCCTGCTCTCGGTAGTTGATCAGCACGTCCGCCCCGAGGGCGCGGCACGCCTCCAGCTTCTCGGCCGTGCCGGCGGTGACCGCCACGCGCGCGCCGAGCGCCTTCGCGACCTGGATCGCGCACGTGCCGATGCCGCTGGAGCCGCCGTGGACGAGCAGCGTCTCGCCCTCGCGCAGGCCCGCGGTCATGAAGACGTTCGACCACACCGTGCAGAAGACCTCCATCAGGCCGCCGGCGGTGACGAGTCCGACGCCGTCGGGCACCGGCGCCACCTGTCCGGCGGGCACGGCGACCTGCTCGGCGTAGCCGCCGCCGGAGAGCAGCGCGCACACCTCCTGGCCGACCTCGAGGCCCTCGACGCCCTCGCCCAGCGCCGCGACGCGGCCCGAGCACTCCAGGCCGAGCACGCGGGTGGCGCCGGCCGGCGGGTCGTAGAAGCCCTGGCGCTGCAGCACGTCGGCGCGGTTGACCGCGGACGCCACGACGTCGATCAGCACCTCGCCGGGGGCGGGCACGGGGGCGGGCAGGTCGGCGACGACGAGGGCGTCGGGACCACCGGGCACAGGGACGTGGACGGCACGCATGCCTCCACCGTACGGGTGACGGGCGATAGGTTCTGGGGGTGACGTCCACGCCCCCCGCCCCCCGTCCGGGCAGGACCCTCACGTCACCGGGCCCGAACGCCGCCCTGGCCGTCGGCCTGCTCGCGCTGCTCGCCGTGCTGCTGCGGCTCCCGTTCCTGGGCGCCCGGCCCGGCCGCGACGAGGCCGGTTACCTGATGGTCGGTGCCGGCTGGAGCGACGGCGACCAGCTCTACGGCCGCTACTGGGTGGACCGCCCGCCCCTGCTCGTCTGGATCTACGAGGCGGCGGGCGACCTCACGACCCTCCGCCTGCTCGGCTGCGTGGCCGCGGCCGCCGTCGTCGTGCTCGTCGGGGCTGCGGCCCACGTGGCCGCCGGGCCCCGCGCGGCGGCCTGGGCGGCCGGCGCCGCCGCCCTGCTCACCGCCCAGCCGTGGCTGGGCACCGTGCGGGTGAACGGCGAGATCCTCGCGGCCCCGTTCGCCGCCGGTGCCGTGCTGGCCACCGTGCTCGTCGTCCGCCGGGGCGGACGCTGGTGGCTGGCCGCGCTGGCCGGGGCCCTGGCGACCCTGGCCGTCGCGGTGAAGCAGTCGACCGTCGACGCGGCCGTGTTCGTCGTCGTCGCGCTGGCCACGCTCGCCTGGCGGGGACGCCGTCCGCGTCGCGAGCTGGTCGTCGTGGCCGCTGGGGTGACCGGCGGCGTGGTGCTGACGCTGGCCGTGCTGCTCGCCCTGGCCGCGGCCCGCGGCGCCGGTCCGACGGCGCTGTTCGACGCTGTCGTCTGGTTCCGGGTCGAGGCGGGGGAGACCATCCGGACGTCCGCCTCGGACGCGACGGGCGAGCGGCTGGTCGTGCTCGTGGCCACCTGGCTGGTGAGCGGCTTGTCGGTGCTGACCGTGGCGACGCTGGTGCTGGGCGCCCGCCGCCGCGACCCGGTCGTGCTCGGCGTGGCCGCCGCGCTGCTCGCCGCCACCTCGGTGGCGCTGTTCGGCGGCAGCTACTGGGCGCACTACCTGATCGCGCTCGTCCCGACCGCGGCCCTCGGCGCGGGACTCGCCGCCGTCGCCGTCCCGCAGGCCTGGCGTCGCGCCGCGGCCGGCGCGCTCGTGCTGGCGACCTGCGTGACCGTCGTCCACGCGGTGGTCGCGCCGGACCGGGACGGCCTGGAGGCCCAGGTCGTCGGCCGCGCCCTGGAGAGCGTCGCGCACGCGGGCGACACGGCCGTCGTCGCCTACGGGCAGCCGAACGTGCTGCTCAGCGCCGGCATGGAGAGCCCCTACCCCTATCTGTGGAGCCTGCCGGTGCGGGCCCTCGACCCCGACCTCGACCAGCTGGCCGACACGCTCGAGGGCGCCGACGCCCCCACGTGGCTCGTCGACT
This sequence comes from Aeromicrobium massiliense JC14, assembly GCF_000312105.1. GTDB lineage: Bacteria > Actinomycetota > Actinomycetes > Propionibacteriales > Nocardioidaceae > Aeromicrobium > Aeromicrobium massiliense. The sequence goes on along the minus strand of NZ_HE978636.1, from coordinate 519,955 downwards.
GGAGCGGCTTCGACGACTGGGGCGTGGACGCGACCCGGCTCGAGGCCGTCGTCGAGCGCCGCTACCGCCCGGTCGGCTCGGTGTGCGGACGCGAGCTGTGGCTCGACCGGCGCGTCGACCGGGCCGCCCCGGACGCGAAGGCCTGCCGATGACCGACCAGCGGCCGGGCCGCGAGGCGGACGAGACCCCGGCGGGCGTCGTCCAACGGGCTCCGCGCTCGCGCTGGTGGCCGCTCGCGGTCGCCGTCTACGCGCTCGCGCTCGGAGCCTGGATCGTCACCGTCGGCGTGCCGACCGACCCGTTCCAGATGTTCGCCTGGATGTGGCTGGCCGTGATCGCCTGGCGCTTCGGCGCGCCGGCGCGCGTCCACCTCGCGTTCGTGAAGGACTGGTGGCCGGCCTTCGCCGTGCTCGTGGCCTACCTCTACAGCCGGGGGCTGAGCGACGAGCTGATCGGCGTCCCCGTGCACTGGACGATGCCGATCCACGTCGACCGCTGGCTCACCGGCGGGAACGAGCTGCCGACCCAGTACCTGCAGGACGCCCTGTGCGGCGATCCGTGCCTGCGCTCCTTCGCGCCGTCGTGGTACGACGTGCTGCTCACGACCGTCTACTACAGCCACTTCGTCGTCGGGCTCGGCCTGGCGCTCGTGCTGTGGGTGCGCAACCGGGCGGACTGGGTCGCCTGGCTCACCCGCTACCTGACGATGAACCTGGCCGGCCTGGTCGTCTACGTCCTGTACCCGATGGCCCCGCCGTGGCTGGCGTCGAAGGAGGGCTACATCGCCGAGAGCCTCCCGCGGCTGACCGGCCGCGGCTGGGAGGACGTCGGCCTGGGCGGCTTCCACGTCGTGCTCGCCTCGGTCGGCAACCCCGTCGCGGCGATGCCGTCGCTGCACGGAGGCATCGCGATGCTCGTCGCGCTGTGGACGGTCCACCGGCTGAGCAGTCCGTGGCGCTGGACGGTGCTGCTCTACCCGCTCGTCATGGCGCTCGCGCTCGTCTACTACGCCGAGCACTACGTGATCGACATCCTCGCCGGGTGGGCGCTGGCCGCCCTGGTGATGGTGGGTGTCGGCCGCTGGGAGGCACGCCGCGACGCGGCCTGATCCGCACGGGACGTCGCAGGGCTGGGTCGTACCTGCCAGAATCGACGGGTGCGTCCTGTCGTCGTCCAGCTCTCCGCGTCCCTCGACGCCGCCGCGAACCGTGCGGCCGTCGAGCGGGTGCTCGGCACCGTCGACCCCGCGCAGCGTCCCGACGTGGTGCTCCTGCCGGAGGCGACGATGGCCGACTTCGGCCGCCAGGACACCGACCTGCGGCCGCTCGCCGAGCCGCTCGACGGCCCCTTCGTCGACCTGCTCCTGACCCACGCGCGCCGGCTCGGCACGACGGTCGTCGCCGGCATGTTCGAGGCGACGGACGACCTGCCGTTCAACACGCTGGTGGCCGCCGGGCCGGACGGCGACCTGGTCGCGACGTACCGCAAGATCCACCTCTACGACTCCTTCGGCTACCGCGAGTCCGAGCGGCTCGCGGCCGGTGACCTGGAGCCCGTCACGGTGCCGGTCGGCGACGAGCTGCTGGGGCTCATGACCTGCTACGACCTGCGCTTCCCCGAGCTCGCGCGGGCCCTGGTCGACCGCGGCGCCGAGGCGCTGGCCGTCCCGGCCGCGTGGCTCGCCGGCGACCGCAAGCTCGAGCACTGGCGCACCCTGCTCGCCGCCCGCGCGATCGAGAACACCGTCGGCGTCGTCGCCGCGGCCCAGTGCGGACGCGGCTACACCGGGCACTCGATGGTGCTCGACGCGTCCGGTGCGGTGCTGGCCGAGGCCGGTGACGAGCCCGCGGTGCTGACCGCCGACCTCGACCCCGAGGCTCTGCGCGAGGTGCGGGCCACCAACCCGTCCCTGGCCAACCGGCGCATGGGCCGCACGGAGGTCCGCCGGTGAGCGAGCGCAGCGAGCGAACCGTCCGGGCCCTCGCGGGCGGGCGTCCGTACCGTACGTCCTTCATCACGGAGGTCCGCCCGTGAGCGCAACCGCCCAGGGCGGGCGTCGTCGGCTCGACGCGCCCGCGACCCCCGCCTACGACCTGCCCACCCGTCAGCCGCGCCTGCGGCCCGAGCTGGGCCGCTGGGCCCGCGTCGTCGTCATCGTCCTGTGGCTGGCGTCGACGGCGCTGGCGGCCACATCCGTCGTCGCGGTCGGCGCTCCCGCGTGGGTCGAGCGGCCGGCGGCCGGCGTCCTGCTGGTGGTGCTGGCGACGATGCTCACGCACCGGGTCGGCGGCTACCTGCGCATCTGGGTCAGTCTCGCCGGACTGCTGGCCCTGGCGGCGGTGGTGATGGAGCGCAACGTGACCATCACCGCGGCGGCCGGCGTGACGGCGGTCGTCGCCACGGTGGCGTCGGTGCTGCTGACGCGTCCGGCCCGCACCCTCGGGCAGGTGGTGCGCGAGTACTCCGTCGCGATCGCCGTGGCCCTGTCCGGCACCGTCGGTGTGGCCGCCTGGAACGCCCCGGTCGGGTACCAACGCTTCAACCTGCTCGTGCTCGGCACCTCGCTGGCGCTCGCGATCGCCGTCGTGTGGAGCCTCGGCGCCGGCCTGCACGGGATGAGCCGTCAGGGCGTCACCGTGCTCGTGGGTGTCGCCGTGCTGCTGATCGTCCTGCTCGCCTACAGCTCCTTCGTGCGCACGCACGGCTCGGAGACGGTGGTGGACGCGTTCACGTCCACGGTCACCTGGCTGCGCGAGACGGTCGGCGGCGTGCCCCGGCCGGTGGAGGTGCTCATCGGCCTGCCCGCCCTGGTGGTCGGCACGTCGGTGCGCTCGCGCCACCGCGAGGGCTGGTGGATCCTCGTCTTCGCCGTGATCGGCACGGGCGTCATGACCACCTCGCTGGTCGACCCCAACGCCTACCCGAGCTACGTCGGCCTCTCCACGCTCTACTCGATCGTGCTGGGCCTTGCCGTCGGCCTCATCGCCCGCCGCATCGCCATGCGCGACCGCTCGGCCCGCCGCAACCGCGCCATCGAGCGTCCCTCGCGCGTCGAGCCGCCGCGGCACGACCCGCTGCGCTGAGCCCAGTCCTCGCCGAGCCCTCCGGTGGAGTGTTGGGACGCTGTTCACCTCCACCTCCTCGCCCGACGGGCGTGCGGTCACCCCGCCTCGCTTGAGTCGTCGTGGCGGCCATCGCCGCCACGACTGCGAGGAAGGAACGACATTGAACGTCCGCATGCTGCGCGGTGCCCGCAGGCCGGCCGTCGCCGGTCTGGCCGCCGTGCTGGCCGGGGGGATCCTGACGCTGCCGTCCGGGGCCATGGCCGACGACCCGCTCCAGCCGACCCGCGTGATCCTGACGCCCACCGAGACGCCCGAGACGAGCCAGGCCATCACCTTCCAGGGGGCCGAGAACGACGACGCGACCGCGAAGGTCGAGATCAAGCCGGCCGCCGGTGGCTCGGTCCGCGTCGTGAAGGCCTACCTGCAGCCCAAGAGCATCAGCAACGACTTCCCGCACTTCTCGACCGTGGTCTCGGGCCTGAAGCCGGGCACCGACTACACCTACCGCGTCGCGACCGACGGCGCCTGGAGCGACTGGGCCACCTTCGGCACCGCCGACCCGGACGAGAAGGAGTTCTCGTACGTCTACTACGGCGACGCCCAGATCGGCCTGGACACCACCTGGCCCGAGGTCGTGCGCCAGGCCCAGGCCAAGGCGCCCGACTCGATCGGCTCGGTGCACGCCGGCGACCTGATCGACAACGCCGGCAACGACGTGCAGTGGCAGAACTGGTTCAAGGGCATGAAGACGCCCGCCGCGACCACGAACGTCTTCGCCGCGCCCGGCAACCACGAGTACTCCGGCGACAAGCTGATGACCGCGTGGAAGGCCCACTTCGAGTACCCGGCCAACAACCCGGGCGACTCGACCATCGGCGAGATGGCGAAGCTCGCCGAGGGCGACTCCGAGGTGGCGCAGCAGTACCGCGCGTACTTCGACCACTGGAGCGAGTTCGCCGCCGAGACGGTCTACTTCTCCGACTACCAGGGCGTCCGCTTCATCACCGTGAACGCGACGCGCGACACCACCTTCCTGACGCCCGACGCGCTGCCCGCGTGCGCGGCGGCGGACTGTCCCAGCACGAAGGTCTCGGCGCTGTGGACGCAGTACCAGGCCGCGTGGCTGGACCACGTGCTGACCGAGAGCCCCTCGAAGTGGAACGTCGTCACCTTCCACCAGCCCGTGTACTCGGGCTCGGAGGGCCGCGACGAGCCGATCCTGCGCGAGTACTGGGTGCCGGTGTTCGAGAAGCACGACATCGACCTGGTGCAGATGGGTCACGACCACGTCTACTCGCGCGGCTTCAAGAGCACCACCGCGACGAGCACGCCGGGCGTGACGTCCGGGCCGGTCTACATCGTCAGCAACTCCGGTGCCAAGCACTACGACCTGGAGACCGACGAGAAGAACGTCTGGACGAACAACGGCGCGACGCAGGTGCAGAAGGGTGAGGACTTCACGACCTACCAGGTCGTCGACGTCACCGAGGACACGCTGACCTACTCGTCCTACATCGCCGAGGTGACCCCGTCGGCGGAGTGGTTCAAGGGCGGCAAGAAGCTCGACACGCCCTACCAGGTCGGCGACCTGTGGGACCGCTTCACCGTCCACAAGACCGACGCCGGCAAGAAGGCCGTGGTCGAGGACGGCGTGAAGCCGCCCGTGCTCGAGGAGCCCCCGGCACCCGACGCCGCGCCGGTCATCGCCGGGCAGCCGAAGGACGTCCGCGCGACCGCCGGCGACACCGTGCGCCTCACGGTGTCCGCCACCGCGGCCAAGCCGCTGACCTACCAGTGGCAGCGTCGCTCCGGCAACGGTGCGTGGACGAACCTGGCCGGGAAGCGCAGCGCCTCGCTCGACCTGACGCGCGTCACGCCGGCCGAGAACGCCCGCCGCTACCGCGTGGTCGTCGCCGCGGGCACCCGGAGCACCGTCTCGCGCGCGGTCGCGGTCAGGGTCGTCCAGCGGGCGTCCTCGGTGAAGATCGGCTCGGTCACCGCGAAGCGCGGCAAGGCGGTCAAGGTCTCGGTCCGCCCGAGCGTGGCCGGCACCGTGACGGTCAAGGTCAAGCAGGGCCGCACGACGCTCACCAAGGTCGTGACGGTGAAGGCCGGCCGGACGATCCGGGTGACCCTGCCGCGGCTGTCGCGGAAGGCGTCCGGCCAGGTGAAGGTCACGGTCTCGCTCGACGCGGCCGGCACGGTCCACGCCGACTCGTCCGCCCGCAAGACGGTGAAGGTCCGCCGCTAGGCCCGATCACGACGGCCCCCGCCCGGCCGGGCGGGGGCCGTCGTGCGTCCCGGTACCCTGGCCACGGCCCTCGGGCCGAGGAGGGGTGCCGGAGTGGCCGATCGGAACCGCCTTGAAAGCGGTCGCTGGTGACGAGCCAGCCGCGGGTTCGAATCCCGCCCCCTCTGCCACCGACCACCGACCAGCGAAGGACCCGCGTGTCCAGCACGACCTACCGCCTCGCCCGCCCGTACGCGCTGCGCGCGTTCGGCTTCCACCTCATCGCCGCGGCGGTCACCGCCTTCGCCGGCGTCCTCGCCCTGGGTGTCGACACCTCCTGGGTGCGGATCGCCGGCTGGGCGCTGCTCGGCGTCACCGTCCTGGCCGTGCTCGACGGCGTGCGCGTCCTGCTGCGTCCGCCGGTGGTCGCGCGGCTCGACGAGCGCGGCATCCGGGCCGGTCGCGGCGGCCAGGGCGAGCTGCGGGTGCTGTGGAGCGACGTGGAGACGGTCGAGTACGCCAACGAGGGCGGCCCGCGCCGGCTGCAGCTGACGCTCACGGCGGGCGGCACGCCGTACATCGCGCTGAGCGCCGTCGGGGACCGTGCGGACGAGCTGATCCGCGAGGTCCACGCCCGGATGAACAGCGCGAACGGCTACCGCACGCTCGAGTGAGCGGCCCCGATTCGTCGCGCGGCGGGCGGGTTTAGTAGCCTGACCTGGTTGCCGTCCGCGGCGACGTGGAGATGTCGCATAGTGGCCTAGTGCGCCCGCCTGCTAAGCGGGTTGAGGTTGAAACCTCTCGCGGGTTCAAATCCCGCCATCTCCGCCGCAAACGCAAGAAGCAAGACCGGAGGGACCATCCGCCCAAGGCGGCTGGTCCCTTCGTGTCTGTACCAGGGCGGAGCCCGCGCCGCCGCAAACGCAAGAAGCAAGACCGGAGGGACCATCCGCCCAAGGCGGCTGGTCCCTTCGCGTCTGTACCAGGGCGGAGCTCGCTCCGAGGCGAGCGGTCAGGCTGGCGCCGGAAGCACTGCACCCAAGGCGAGGAGCCCAGCCGCCCGCCGCTTGAGGCGGCCCGCGTGCTTTGAGGGCGGAGCTCGCTCCGAGGCGGGCTGGTGAGCTGGTCGCGGAAGCACTGCACTCAGGCCTGGAGCAAGGCTCGCCCGCCGATGGCGCGGGCACGCGTCCCTTCGACAGGCTCAGGGAGCGGGTCCAGCTCAGGGAGCGTGTCCGCCTCAGCGATCGCGTCCGTCCCGGAACGCGGAGAGCCCCTCACCATCGGTGAGGGGCTCTCGTGCGTCCAGCGGTGCTTACGTGAAGATGCTGACTCCGCCGGGGCCGACGAGCAGACCGACGACGATCAGCACGATTCCCCACAGGATTTCGCGGCGCAGCAGGGCGAAGACGCCCGCCACGACCAGGATGACGGCAAGGATCCACAGCAGGGTGCTCATGGTGCACTTCCTTCCTCCGGACTAGGACGGCACGACGATGGCACCACCGGACCGGTCGCGCACGTCGAGCGATGCCGGCTAGCGGACGAAGCGGTACTGCACGAGGCTGCGGCCGTCGTGCTCGACGGCCTCGCCGGGCCCGTCGAGCCGCCAGCCGGCGGCGGCCATCGCGTCCAGCAGCTCGTGCAGCGGTCGCGGGCCGTCGGGGTCGAAGAGCTCGGTGCGGGTGGTCACGGATCCATTCCACCGCACGGGTCCGACGGCGGCGCACGGGCGTCGGGGACGCCGGTGGAAAGGCCCCGGACATGCAGCGAGCCGCCGCGCGTTCGGGGGGTACGCGCGGCGGCTCAGCCAAGGACGACTGTAGGCGGGGACGTGGTGTCCCCGCCAGCAGTCAGGTCGAAAATGACCCGTTGGAACTAGGTGGATCAGTGCTTGAAGGCGTCCTTGACCTTCTCGCCGGCCTGCTTGAGGTCCGACTTGGTCTGGTCGGTCTTGCCCTCGGCCTCCAGCTCCGGGTCGTCGGTGGCCTTGCCGGTGTGCTCCTTGGTCTTGCCCGACAGGTCCTCGGCCGTGTTCTTCAGCTTGTCGTCGAAACCCATGACGCTCTCCTTCTGTCGTGCGCCCGGAAGACCGTGATGCGCTCCCGTTGCGCGATGAATAAGTTTTGAATAGGTTTAGCCTAGCGCGCGGTGCCGAACCGGCAATCCGCACGAGGTCCGAGCAGGAGGGAGCGCCCCATGAGCGCGATCCACGTCGTCCCCACCGGTGGCGCTTCGCGGCGTCCACGCCGGCGCAGCCAGTGGGCGCGCCTCAGCTTCCGGCTCGAGCCCGCCCAGGCCCAGCGCCTCCTGCGCGAGTTCCGCCGGGACGACTCCCTCCGGGCCTTCGGCCGGGTGCTCGGAGACGGCTCGGTCGTCCTCGTCGTCCACTGCCCCCGTCGGTACGACGCGGTCCAGAGCGTCCGCCGCCGGGTCGAGACGGATTGAGGCGCGCGTGGTGACGGACGTGAACCAGCACGGCGACTATGTGGACGGCCGGCCCGCGAAGGCGGGTGGTGCCTTCCCCCTGGCCTTCGAGCCGGCGAGCCCGGGCGAGGCGCGGGCGAAGATCGCGGCGGTGCTCGCCGAGCACGGCGTGCCGCAGTCGGTCATCGACGACGCGGTGCTCGTGGTCAGCGAGCTCGTGACCAACGGCATCCGGCACGGTGCCCCGCGCCCCGACGGCACGCTCGAGGTCGCCTGGCGCACCTTCGACGGGCTCGTCCAGGTGGCGGTCTGCGACGGCGGCACGGTCGACACGCTCGAGCCGCTGCAGCTCAACGACGTCTCTCTCTCGGGACGCGGCCTGCACATCGTCAACTTCGTGGCCGACTCCTGGCGGGTCGAGAAGGACGCCGGCACGCGCATCGTGGCCGACCTGACCTTCTGACCCGCGCTACTCCAGCGTGCTGAAGCGCGGCCGCGGCGCCAGCTGCTTGCCGCGCCCGTACTCCTGCGTCGACGTCGGCGTGACGCGCGCCGGGTCGTGCCCCGCCTCGGCGAAGACGTCGCGGGCGATCTCGAACCACGAGCGCGGCTGCCCCCCGCTCGTCACGTGGTACGTGCCGTAGGGCCGCTGCTCGCGCACGAGCGCGACGATCTCGCGGGCCAGGTCGGAGGTGTGGGTCAGCAGGCCGACCTGGTCGTCGACCACCGCCGGGTCCACGCCGTTCTCGGCGAGCCGCTGCATCGTCGCGACGAAGTTGGGTCCGTCGCCGACCACCCAGCTGGTGCGCACCACGTAGTGCCGCGGGACGGTCTGCACGACCGCGTCGCCGGCGGCCTTCGTCTGGCCGTAGACGCCCAGCGGGCTGAACGTCTCGTCGACCGGGTGGCTCTCGCGCTCGCCGTCGAACACGTAGTCGCTGGACACCTGGACGAGCGTGAGCCCGTGCCGTGTCGCGACCTTGGCCAGCTCGACGACGGCGTGGACGTTGACCCGCCACGCGTCGCGGCGGCCCTGGGGCGTCTCGGCCTCGTCGACCTTCGTGTACGCCGACGCGTTGACGATCGTGCCGTACCGACGCCAGTCGACCCGCTCGTACGCCGCGGGATCGGTGACGTCGAACTCGTCGCGTCCCCACGCGTCCGCGTCGGGCAGCAGCGCCCGGAGGGCGCGGCCGAGCTGCCCGTTCGCGCCCAGGACCAGGGTGCGGCGCGGCGGCACGGGGCGGACGTCGGCCAGGCGGGGGTGGGCGCGGTCCTTGTCGCTCAGCTCCGCCCGCTCGAGCGGCACCGGCCAGTCGATCGCCGCCGTCTCGTCGGCCAGGTTGAGGAACGTGTAGGACGCGTCGGGGCTCCAGTGGTCGTTGACCAGGTACGTGTACGCCGTGCGCTCCTCGAGCGTCTGGTAGGCGTTGCCGACGCCCTGCGGCACGAACACCGCCTGGCCCGGGCCGATCTCGGTCGTGAAGACGGCGCCGAAGCTGTCGCCCTCGCGCAGGTCGACCCACGCGCCGAAGATGCGTCCGGTGGCGACGGAGACGAGCTTGTCCCAGGGCTCGGCGTGGATGCCCCGGGTCGTGCCCGCCGCCTCGTTGTAGGAGACGTTGTTCTGCACCGGGCCGAAGTCCGGCAGCCCGAGGGCGACCATCTTCTCGCGCTGCCAGTTCTCCTTGAACCAGCCGCGGTTGTCGCCGTGCACCGGGAGCTCGAGGACGAGCAGGCCGGGGATCGTGGTCGTGCGCAGCGCGAGGTCGCCCATCTCAGTGCCCCAGCTCGGCGTACTTGGCCTCGGCAGCGCTCTTCTGCGGCCGCCACCAGGCCTCGTTCGCGCGGTACCACTCGATCGTGTCGGCCAGGCCGGTGGCGAAGTCGGTGAAGCGCGGGGCCCAGCCCAGCTCGGTGCGCAGCTTCGTCGAGTCGATCGCGTAGCGCAGGTCGTGCCCGGGCCGGTCCTTGACCAGGTCGTAGTCGTCGGCGGGACGGCCCATCACCGTGAGGATGGTCTCGACGACCTCGCGGTTGTTCTTCTCCCCGTCGGCGCCGATCAGGTAGGTCTCGCCGGCCCGTCCGCGCTCGAGGATCGTGAGCACCGCGGCGCTGTGGTCATCGGCGTGGATCCAGTCGCGGACGTTCTGGCCGGCGCCGTACAGCCGCGGCCGCACGCCGTCCAGGACGTTGGTGACCTGCCGCGGGATGAACTTCTCCACGTGCTGGCGCGGCCCGTAGTTGTTCGAGCAGTTGCTGATCGTCGCCTCGAGCCCGAAGGAGCGCACCCAGGCCCGGACGAGCAGGTCGGAGCCGGCCTTGGTGGACGAGTAGGGGCTCGACGGGTTGTACGGCGTCTGCTCGGTGAAGCGCTGCGGGTCGTCGAGCTCGAGGTCGCCGTAGACCTCGTCGGTGGAGACGTGGTGCAGCCGCGTGCCGTGCCGGCGGGCCGCCTCCAGGATCGTGAAGGTACCGATCAGGTTGGTGCGCACGAACGGGCTGGGGTCGTGCAGCGAGTTGTCGTTGTGCGACTCGGCGGCGAAGTGGACGACGGCGTCGTGGGCGGCCACCAGGTCGTCCACGAGGCCGGCGTCCGCGATGTCGCCGACCACGAGTTCGACCCGGTCCTCGGGAAGGCCGGCGAGCGACGCGCGGTTCCCGGCGTAGGTCAGCAGGTCCAGCACCGTCACAGACAGATCGGTGTGGGCTACGACGTGGTGCACGAAGTTGGAGCCGATGAACCCGGCGCCGCCGGTCACGAGAAGCTTGCGCATGGCCGCCAGACTAGTGGCGACGTCACGAAAGTACGCCCTAGGGTGAAGGGCATGCGTGGAATCATCTTGGCCGGTGGCACGGGCTCGCGACTGCATCCGATCACCCTCGGCGTGAGCAAGCAGCTCGTCCCGGTCTACGACAAGCCGATGATCTACTACCCCCTGTCGACGCTCATGCTCGCGGGCATCCGCGACATCCTGGTCATCACCACCCCGCACGACCGCGATCAGTTCGAGCGTCTGCTCGGCGACGGGTCGCAGCTGGGGGTCCGGCTCAGCTACACGGTGCAGGAGAGCCCTGACGGCCTGGCCCAGGCGTTCCTGCTGGGCGAGCACTTCCTGCAGGGCGAGTCGGCGGCGCTCGTGCTGGGCGACAACATCTTCTACGGCGGCGGTCTGGGCAGTCATCTCGCCACGTTCCAGGCGATCGACGGCGGCGTCGTCTTCGCCTATCAGGTCGCCGACCCACAGGCTTACGGCGTCGTCGAGTTCGACCGGTCGGGGAAGGCGATCTCGCTTCAGGAGAAGCCCGCTGAGCCGCGTAGCAACTACGCCGTGCCGGGCTTGTACTTCTACGGTCCGGACGTCGTGGAGGTGGCGAGCACGCTGAAGCCGTCACCCCGCGGCGAGCTCGAGATCACTGACCTCAACAGGGTCTATCTCGAGCAGGGCCGGTTGCAGGTGCAGGTCTTGGAGCGCGGCACCGCGTGGCTCGACACCGGGACGTTCGACTCGCTGCAGGACGCCGGCGACTTCATCCGCACCATCGAGCACCGTCAAGGCCTCAAGATCGGGTGCCCGGAGGAGATCGCCTACGCGCATGGCTGGCTGACCGACGAGGAGCTGGCCGAGCGAGGCCGGGCGCTGGCCAAGAGCGGGTACGGGGACTACCTGCTCAGCCTGCTCCGCTGAGCCCGGCCGCGTCGTTCGGGGGCCTCGGATAGCCTGACCCCCATGAAGATTTCGGTGATCGGTTGTGGCTACCTGGGCGCGGTGCACGCCGCGTGCATGGCGAGCCTGGGGCACGAGGTCGTCGGCGTGGACGTCGACGAGCGCAAGGCGGCGGCGCTGAGCCGCGGAGAGGCTCCCTTCTTCGAGCCGGGCCTGCCCGAGCTGCTCACCGAGGCGATGGCCACCGGGCGCCTGTCCTTCACGACCGACATGTCCGCCGTCGAGGGCGCCGACGTCCACTTCGTCTGCGTCGGCACCCCGCAGAAGGCCGGCGAGTACGCCGCCGACATGACGTACGTGGACAGCGCGTTCACCGAGCTGCGTCCGTACCTGCGCGAGGGCAACGTTGTCGCCGGCAAGTCGACCGTGCCGGTCGGCACCGCCGAGCGCCTGGCCGCCGAGCTCGAGGGCTCCGGCGCCGTGCTGGTCTGGAACCCCGAGTTCCTGCGCGAGGGCTTCGCGGTCGAGGACACCCTGCACCCCGACCGCCTGGTCTACGGCGTCGCGGCCAGCGAGGCCGGGCAGCGCTCGGTCGAGGTGCTCGACGAGGTCTACGCCACCCCGATCTCCGAGGGCACCCCGCGCCTGGTCACCGACTACGCCACGGCGCAGCTCGTGAAGGTCGCGGCCAACTCGTTCCTGGCCACCAAGATCTCGTTCATCAACGCGATGGCCGAGCTGTGCGAGGCCACCGGCGCCGACGTGACGCAGCTGGCCGACGCGATCGGTCACGACGTGCGCATCGGCCGTCGCTTCCTCAACGCCGGCCTCGGCTTCGGCGGCGGCTGCCTGCCCAAGGACATCCGTGCGTTCATGGCCCGCGCCGGCGAGCTCGGCGTCGACCAGGCGCTGACCTTCCTGCGCGAGGTCGACGCGATCAACCTGCGCCGTCGTGCGCGCATGCTCGACCTCGCTCGCGCCGAGCTCGGCGGCTCCGTCGCGAACCGCAAGGTCGCCGTCCTGGGCGCCGCGTTCAAGCCCAACAGCGACGACATCCGCGACTCGCCGGCGCTCGACGTGGCGATCCAGCTGGGCAAGGAGAGCGCGAGGGTCACGCTGTTCGATCCCGAGGCCATGCCCAACGCCAAGGCGAAGGCGCCCGAGCTCGGCTACGCCGACAGCATCGAGGACGCCGTCGACGGCGCCGAGCTGGTGCTGCTGCTCACCGAGTGGAAGCAGTTCGTCGAGATGGACCCCAAGGCGATCGGCGAGCTGGTCGACGGCCGCCGCATCCTGGACGGTCGCAACGTCCTGGTGCCCAGCGAGTGGCGCGACGCCGGCTGGACCTACCGCGCGCTCGGCCGCCAGTAGGACATCCGCCACGACGACGAAGCCCGCCCCTCGCTCGACGCGAGGGGCGGGCTTCGTCGTGCGGGCTCAGTCCAGGTGGTCGCGGACCAGCGAGGCGGCCCCGCCGAGCGTCGGGCAGAAGTCGACGCCGCGGGGCAGCTCGTGCTGCGCCGGCTCGCCCCAGCCGGGGCCGCCGAGCACGACGTGCGGACGCGGGTCGAGGTTCCAGAGCGGACGCCAGGGGCCCAGGTGCAGCGACTGCCGGGTGGACGCCCACAGGAAGACGGCCTTGGCCTCCAGCAGCCGGACGGTCTCGGCCACCTCCTCGAGCGGGACGTACGTGCCCAGCGTGGTGGAGGCGATGCCGCTCTGCGCCAGGGAGGCCTGGAGCGCGAGCATCGGCAGCCAGTGCTCGTCGCGGCCCGCACTGGCCAGCAGCACAGCGCCGGCGCGGTCGTTGCGCGAGCGGGTGGCCCGGACGGCGCTGCCGAGCTCGACGGCCAGCTGCTGCGCGGCCAGGTGGGGCGCGGCGCGGGGCAGCGTGCCCTCCTTGCTGCGGCGAGCGATCTGCTCCAGGGCCGGACCGAAGACGTCCTGCCAGGCCTCGGCGACGTTGCGCTCCTGGATGACCTGGGCGCAGGTGCGGCCGATCTTGTCGACGTTCAGCTGGGCGGCGGCCATGACCAGGGTCTCGGTCGCGAGCTCGGGGGTGAGGGCCCCGCGGGTGGGCGCGTCGAGCTGGGCGACGTCGACGAGCGCGGACGCGACACCGGCCGGGTCGAGGCTGAGCACGACCTTCGCGGCGTCCTGGGCGCCGATGCCGGCGTCCAGCAGCTGTTGCATGAGCTGCACGCGGTCCAGGTCGGCGCCGTTGTAGCGCCGGTGACCACCGGCGGTGCGGGCCGACGGGCTCAGGCCGTAGCGGCGCTCCCAGGTGCGCAGGGTGGAGGCGGAGATGCCGAACTTCTGCGACACGGTCGCGATCGTCCACGCGTACTCCAGGCCGCCGGACGACTCGGCCGGGGCCGGTTCTGCGCCCTCGGGGGCGTCCGTGGGGGCGGCGGACTCGGGTGCCTCGGACACGCGTTCCCCTCTCGCTTCGTCGCCGGCGCGGCCGCGAGGACCGTGCTGGACAAGTTTTGCACAACTTGTGCGCAAGTTTGTGGACGGAGCCTAGTCACCCTCGGTCGTCGGATCGGCGACCAGGTCGGGCTGGTAGGCGAACAGCGCCGGCACGCCGCCAGTGTGCAGGAACACGGTCTCGGTGCGCGGACCGGCCTGGTCGAGCTGGACGTACGCCTTGGCGGTGTAGACCGGGTCGAGCAGGATGCCGCTCGCGGCGGCCAGGCGCCGGATCGCGTCGAGGCTCGCCGGGTCGGTCACGCCGTACCCCGGTCCGATCCCGGCGTGCACCGTCCAGGCCGCCCGGTCGACCGCCACGCCCAGGTCGTCGGTGAGCTCGGCCACGAGCCGCTCGACGCGGGCGGTGGCCGGGGGCACGTCCTCCATCACGGCGACGCCGTGCACCTCGCCCGACCAGCCCGCGGCGGCCAGTCCGGTGACGAGCCCGGCCAGGGTGCCGCCCGAGGACGTGGCGGTGACGACCCGGCGCACGTGCGGGGCGTCGGCCTCGAGCTGCGCGGCCAGCTCGAGTGCGCCGGCGACGTACCCGAGCGCCCCGACCCGGTCGCTGCCGCCGAGCGGGATGCTGCACAGCCGGTCGCCGTGCGCCTCGTGCAGCCGGGCGAGCTCACGGTCGGCCGTGGCCTGGTCGGGCACCACGTGGACGGTCGCGCCGAACAGGTCGTCGAGCAGGACGTTGCCGCTCTCGCGGTACGCCGGGTCGCTGCGCGGCACGGTGGCGACGAGGACGAGGTGGCAGGCCAGGCCGAGGCGGGCGCAGGCGGCCGCGGTGAGCCGGGCGTGGTTGGACTGCACGGCGCCGGTCGTGACGACCGTGTCCTGGCCGGCGGCGAGCGCCGCGCCGAGCAGGAACTCCAGCTTGCGCAGCTTGTTGCCACCCAGCCCGAGGCCGGAGAGGTCGTCGCGCTTCATCCAGGTGCCGTCGACCGGCTCCAAGGGTGTGGGCCATCGGCCGAGGTCGACGAACGGGCGGTCGGCGAGGACGTCCTGCATGCCAGCACGCTACTGAGCGCGGATGGTTTTGGCATCGCAGGGCCGTGAGATTGGTCAAAACCTCGCCGTGTGCCAAAACGTGCCGGTATCCTGGGCGGCACCATGCCCGAGACGTCGAAGCGACCGACCATCCGGGACGTCGCTCGTGAGGCAGGCGTCTCGGTCACGACCGTCTCCCACGCGATGAACAACAAGGGCCGTCTGGACATCCGGACCCGTGAGCGCGTCATCGAGGTCGCCAACCAGCTGGGCTATGTCCCCAACCGCGCCGCGCAGCGCCTGGTCAGCGGGAAGTCGCTGACGATCGGCCTGCTCATGCCCCCGTCGACGTCGGACCAGGTGTTCTCCACCGACCTGCACGCCCCGGCCATCACGGCGGCGGCGCACGCGGCCGTCGAGGCCGGCTACGCGCTGACGATCATGCCCCAGCTGCCCACCGACGGGACCCTCGGACCGCATGTGGTGGACGGCGTCCTGGTGCTCGAGCCGCAGCCCGACGACCCGCGCGTCGCAGGGCTGCGCCGGCTCAACCTGCCCTTCGTGGCGGTCGGCGACCGTGTGCCCGACGCGCACTCGGTGCACGCGCACGAGGTCGACGGGGCCCGCCAGCTGCTGGACCACCTGCGCTCGCTGGGCGCCCGCTCGTTGGGCGTCCTGGCCCCGGAGCGTCCCACCGCGTCGGTGCAGGAGTCGCTGCAGGCGCTGCAGGACCAGTGGACGCTGCCCGGCGAGGAGATCGTCGTCGAGCGCGTCCCGCTCGCCGCGGTCGAGGCCGGTGACGTCTCGGCTTCGGCCGACCACCTGCTCGCCGCCGCGGACGTCCACGCGCTGCTCGGCCTGCACCCCACCTTCGGCGCCGCGCTCGTGCAGGCGGTCGTCGAGTCGGGCCGCTCCGTGCCCGGCGACGTGCTGGTCGCCCAGTACGTCGACGGCATCTCCGCCGCCGTCTCCAGCCCCGCGCTCACGGCGCTCGACGTGCGTCCGGCGCAGCAGGCCGCGCTCGGCCTGACGATGCTGCTGGAGATGCTGGCCGGCAAGGACACCCCGAAGGAGCGGATCATCCGCCCGCGCCTGACCGTCCGGACGTCCACGGTGGCCCGCCGCCGCGGCGACCGGATGCTCGCGCGACGCGAGTCCGTGCAGGGTGGCTGACCCGATTCGTCCTCCTGCGGGGGCGTGCGCTAGACTCGTCGAGGCCTTTGCGGCCGGGCGCCTGTAGCTCAACGGATAGAGCATCTGACTACGGATCAGAAGGTTTGGGGTTCGAATCCCTACAGGCGCGCAAGACACGAAGGGCCCCTCCCGCGCGGGAGGGGCCCTTCGTCGTTGCCGGGAAGGCGCGGGTCAGACGACGGTCCACGGCTGGTCCGTGCGAGCGTGCTCGAGCGCCCAGCGCAGGCTGAGGTCGGCCACGTCCTGCCATCCCGGCGCGGCGCACGCCCAGTGGTCGCGGCCGGGGAGCTCGCGGTACTCGGTGAGCGCGGGTGACCTGCGGTAGTGCTTGGCGTTGGACCGGTTCACCGCCGGCGGCATGATGTGGTCCTTCTCGCCGGCGACGAACAGCAGCGGTGCCCGGTCGGCCGTGTAGTCGACCCAGGTGGCCTGGTGGCCCGGCTTGAAGTTCGCGAACAAGCCGTACTCCCAGACCCAGCTGCCCGGTGCGGCGATCGCGTAGCGCTCCCAGACCGCACGGGACTCCTCCGCCGTCAGCGTGTTCGTGAAGGCGTAGTGGAACTGCTCGGAGGTGAAGCCGACCGCCCGGCGTCGGTTGGCCGGGTTCTTCAGCGCCGGGAAGAGCGACTTCGCCTGCGAGAGCGGGTTCACGCGCACGCCCTCGGTGGGGGCGGAGTCGATCACCACGCCGGCCGACCCGAGACCGCGGGCCAGGAGCAGCTGGGTCAAGGTGCCACCGAAGGAGTGCCCGACGATGATCGGCGGCGTCTCGACGGACTCGATCACCTTCGCCAGGTGGTCGACGGTCTCCGGGACCGTCAGGTCGGCGATCACCTGGGGGTTCTCGCGCAGCGCCTCCACCTCGATGTCGAACCCCGGGTAGGCGGGCGCGAGCACGGTGCAGCCCTGCGCCTCGTAGTGGGCGATCCACCCCTCCCAGCTGCGGGGCGTCATCCAGAGGCCGTGGACGAGGACGACGGTGTCCGGCTGGCCGGTCGCGGCGCCCATGTCAGGCCACCGCCTCGTCGATGGGCTGGGCGCCGTCGGCGGACTCCTCGAGGGGCATGGCTCTCTCCTGTCGTCGGGGGACGACCCCAGCGTGCGACGGGGGACCCGTCTGCCGGACCACGTGCGGCGCGTAGTCGATCCGTCAGCGATCCGGCGCGACTTCCTGGTCCGCGCTCCGGAGCGCCGCCGGGAGGTCGCGCCGGCTGCTGACGTCGAGCTTCTGGAACACCTTGCGCAGGTGGTAGTCGACCGTGTGGCGACTGACGAACAGTCGACCGGCGATGTCCGCGTTGCGGTGGCCCGTCGCCGCCAGCTGCGCGACGGCGAGCTCCTGCGTCGTGAGCGTCGCTCCGGACCCGTCCGGACGGTCCTCCGCGAGCGCCAGCTCGCGTCGAGCCCTCGTCTCGAGCGGGTGCCCGGCCGCCGCGAGGACGTCGAGCGCTGCACGGAGGTGGACGGCCGCGCGCCGGCGGTGGCGCTCGCGCCGCAGCCACTCGCCGTACTGCAGGTGGGTGAGCGCGACCTCGAGGTGCTCGTGGCCCGCCTTCGTGAACGCGCCCAGCGCCTCGAGGAACCGCGACTCGCGCTCGCCGGTGTCGAGCCCGGGTGACACGGCCGCGGCGCGCGCGTACGTGCCGATCGTCCACGGGTCCTCGACGAGGGTCGCGAGGTGCTTCAAGGCACCCAGGGCCACGGCCGCGAGCTGTGGGCGGCGGGGAACGGATCCGGGGTCGTGAACGGGGTGGGGGAGTGAGGACTCACGACGACCGCCCGGGGTCGAGGGCGAGGTCCAGCACGTCCCGTGGGGCCGAGCTCCTCACCGACGTCCGGCTCGCACCGGTCCTCGTGACCGTCGCCGAGCCGTGCCCCGGCACCTCACGGGGCCGCAGGAACGGGGCGTCGCGTCCGATCTGTCGTCCGCGCTCGCCGTCCCACGTGCCGACCGCCGACCCCGGCATGCCCCTCAGGGTAGGGCCGGTCAGGCGCGGCGGGCTACGGTTCGCGCGTCCCGCGTCCGCGAACGCGGGTGGGACGACGTCGTCCGGACATGACGACGCCCCGCCCGACGAGGTCGGACGGGGCGTCGTGCGGGGCCGGGGTCAGCCGACGTGGACGCCCTCGGGGCCGTCCGTGGCCAGCTCCTCGTGCTTGACGTTCAGGAACGTCCACACGGCGAGCGAGCCCAGCGCGATGAGTCCGGCGCCGACCAGGAAGGCCGCCGTCGCGCCCTCGGTGAACGAGCCGAGGTAGGCCAGCGGTCCGGCCGCGTCGGCCGGCAGGCCCTGCGCGGTGAGGTCGCGCATGAGCTCGGTCTTGGTGCCGTCGGACGCCTGCAGCGCCACGGTGCTGAGGATGGCCAGGCCGAGCGCGCCGCCGACCTGCTGCATCGTGTTCAGGACGCCCGAGCCGATGCCCGAGTCCTCGGCGCGCAGGTGGTGCACCGCGGTCAGGGTGAGCGGCACGAAGACCGCGCCCATGCCGACCGACATCAGGACGATGAACGGGAAGATCGACGCCCAGTAGTTCACGTCGGCGCCGAGGTGGCCGCCGTCGGAGAGCGCCATGAGGTCGGCCGCCCCGTTCGGGACGTCCAGCCGCGAGAAGCCGAACAGCGCGGCGGCGGCCATGAGCGTGCCGACGCCGGCGATGAAGCGTGCGTCGATGCGGTTCACCAGGTTGGACGAGACGCCCGCCCCGATGACGATGCCCACCGAGAACGGCAGGAACGCGAAGCCGGTGTGCAGCGGGCTGTAGCCCACCACCAGCTGGATGAACAGGCTGAGGAAGTAGAACATCGCGAACATGGCGGCCGGGACGACCATCATGACCAGGAAGCTCGTAGCGCGGGTGCGGTTGGCGAACACGCGGACGGGCAGCAGCGGGTGCGCGACCCGCGACTCGACGAAGGCGAACACGGCGAGCAGCGCGACGCCCGCGGTCAGCGACGCGATCGTCCACGGATCGCCCCAGCCGTAGGCCTCCTCGCCGGCGCGGGTGAAGCCGTAGACCAGGCCGAGCAGACCGAGGGTGCCGGTGATGGCGCCGGGGACGTCCAGCTGGCCGGGGTGCGACTCGGACTCGTTGAGGAAGCGCGGCGCCGCGGCGGCCGCGAGCAGGCCGATCGGGACGTTGATGAGGAACGTCCAGCGCCAGCCCTCGAGGCCGAGCACCGGGTCGAGGCCGGTCAGCCAGCCGCCGAGGATGAGGCCGACGGCCGCACCGGCGCCCGACATGGCCGCGTAGACGGCGAACGCGCGGTTGCGCGCCGGTCCGGCCGGGAAGGTGGTGGTGATGAGCGCCAGCGCGGCGGGGGAGGCGAGCGCGGCGCCGAGGCCCTGCAGGCCGCGGGCGGCGAGCAGCAGGCCCTCGTTGGCCGCGAAGCCGCCGAGCAGCGAGGCGATCGCGAAGACGGCCAGGCCGATCATGAAGACCCGGCGGCGTCCGTAGAGGTCGCCGAGGCGGCCGCCGAGCAGCAGCAGCCCGCCGAAGGCGAGCGCGTAGCCGGTGACGATCCAGGTCAGGTTGGCCTGCTCGATGCTCAGGTCGGCGCCGATGAACGGCAGCGCGATGTTGGCGATGGAGGCGTCGAGCACCACCATCAGCTGGGCCACCGAGATGAGCAGCAGCGCCCACCCCAGGTGGAGCTCTCGGCCCGAGGGCTTGGCCTCAGGCGTGGTCGTGTCGGTCATGGAGGGTCCTTCGGGTCTGGAGTCCGGCGCGGGGGAGTGCCGGAGGGGAGGGGAGGTGCCGCCGCTCAGCGTGTGGCGGAGGGCACGATGATCTGGTCGATCACGCGGGAGATGAGGCCGGGGTCGGCCGCCTCTCCCATCACGATCACGTGCTGCAGGACGATGCCGGCGAGGGCCGGCTCGAAGAGCTCGAGGTCGATGTCGTCACGGAGCTCACCGCGCGCGGCGGCTCGCTCCCAGATGAGCCGCGAGGCGGCGATCTTGGGCCCGAGGACGTCGCGGCGGAACGCCTCGGCGAACTCGGGGTCGCGGGCCAGGGCCGTGACGACGGCCCCGAACGCCCCGATGGTGGTCTCGTCCGTCAGGCCGCCCATGCCGCAGAACACGGCCTCGAGGTCGCCCTTGAGCGTGCCGGTGTCGGCGAGGCTCGTCGGACCCTTCGAGTGGACGAGGGCCTCGATGACGAGGCCCACCTTGTTGCTCCACCGGCGGTACAGCGTCGCCTTCGAGGCCTTGGCCCGGGTGGCGACGGCGTCCATGGTCAGCCGGTCGTACCCCACGTCGGCCAGCACCTCGAGGGTGGCGGCGAGGATCTCCAGCTCGCGGTCGCCCTCGACGCGAGGGCGGACGGAGCCGGGGTCGGCGGGGCAGATCATGGGGCACCTTCCCAACGATGAAACGGAACCGTTCCGTTTCATCGACACGCTACGGCCTCCCGCGGCGGTTGCGCCACCCCTCGGCGGGTGAATTCCTGGTGACCGGGCGTGACGTCGGACACGACGCGCCCGCGCGGACGTCCCAGCGGAGTGCTCGGGGTCGCCTGGGTCGCGGGCATGGGAGGATTCGGTCGCAGGTGCACGACCAGGGCTTCGCGCGACGCGCGACCGGACGAGGTGGGGACCGTGGAGGGACGCGTGAGCGGGCGATGACGCCGCCTGAGGACCCCTCGGTCCGCTCCCTCCTGACCGGCACCGCCAGCCCCCTGGACCACCGGCTCTGGGAGGTCGCCGTCGGCGCCGCCGGGGTCGGCGTGTTCGTGTGGGACCTGGTCTCGGGCGAGCTGCGCTGGGACGGCCGCCTGCTGGACATCTTCGGGCTCGACGAGACCACCTTCGACGGCACCATCGATGCATTCTTCGCCTCAGTGCACCCGGAGGACCGCGAGCGCGTGTCCTCGGCGCTGGACGCCGCGATCGACACCACCGGCACCTTCGAGGCCGAGTACCGGATCGTGTCCCACGAGGCCGAGACCCGCTGGGTGACCGCCCGCGGCACGGTCGCGCCGGGTCCGGACGGACGCCCGGCCAACCTGCTCGGGGCGGCGTTCGACAGCACCGCCGAGCGGGACCAGGACGCCCGCGTCACGCAGGTGCTCGAGGCCATGCCGATGGCGTTCTTCAGCCTCGATCGCGACTGGTGCTTCACCTACGCCAACCCCGTGGCGCAGCGGCTGCTCGGTGCGGTCAGCCTGGACGTCGTCGGGCACGTCATCTGGGAGCTGTTCCCCGCCTCGGTCGGCTCGGACTTCGAGAAGGCCTACCGCGAGGCGATGGAGACCCAGCGCCCGGTGATGTTCGAGGCGTACTACCCGCCGCCGCTGGACGACTGGTACGAGGTGCGTGCCTGGCCGACGCCCAACGGGCTGTCGGTCTACTTCCTGGACATCACCGAGCGGCGCCGGCTCCAGGAGGAGCTCGTCCGGACGTCGCGCGTCGCCTCGCTGCTCGCCGACATCACCGGTGCGCTCAACGAGACCATGGAGGCCGAGGAGGCCGTCGCCGTCCTGGCCGAGCTGGTCGCGCCGACGCTGGCTGACTGGTGCATCGTCACGCTCGTCGAGGGCGAGGGGGCGCTGGCCTCCAGCCACTGGCGCGAGCGCCTGCGCGACCTCGCGACGTGGCACGGGGAGCCGGCCAAGCGGGCGCTGGTCGAGCGGTACGCGGCCGTGCGCATCTCCGCGCTGAGCGACGAGTCGTTCGTCCGCCGCGGCCTGGAGAGCCAGGGCCCGGTCGTCCTGGAGAGCCAGGCCGAGGAGGCCGTCGGTGCCGCGCTGGAGTCGGAGGAGGCGCGCCGGGTGCTGGCCGAGCTGGCGCCGGAGTCGGCCGTCGCCGTGCCCCTGCGCGGCCGCGGACGCACCGTCGGCCTGCTGACCGCCTACCGGTCGGCCGACCGTCCGCCGTTCGGCGACGAGGACCTCGACGTGCTGCGCGAGGTCGCCGCCCGAGCCGGCCTGGCGCTCGACAACGCCCGCGTGTTCGCCGAGCAGCGCAAGCTGTCGGAGGCGCTGCAGCGCAGCCTGCTCACCGACCCGCCCGAGCCCGACCACCTGCACGTCTCGGTGCGCTACGAGCCGGCCGCCGAGGGCGCCGAGGTCGGCGGCGACTGGTACGACTCGTTCATCCAGGAGGACGGCGCGACGAACGTCGTCATCGGCGACGTGGTCGGCCACGACACCGCGGCGGCCACGGCCATGGGCCAGCTGCGCGGGCTGCTGCGCGGCATCGCGATCACCACCGGCGAGGGCCCGGCCGAGGTGCTGCGGCGGGTCGACTCGGCCATGCAGCTGCTGCAGGTCGACACGACGGCCACCGTGGTGGCGGCCCGGTTCGAGCAGTCCGCCGAGCAGCGTGAGCAGGGCCTCACCCGGCTGCGCTGGTCCACGGCCGGCCATCCGCCGCCGCTGGTGGCCGTCGTCCGCGACCCGGCGCACCCCGAGCGGGGCGTCGACGTCGCCGAGATCGGCCCGGACTCGGACGTGGTCGTCGACGTCCACGAGCTCGAGCAGGACCCGGACGTGCTGCTGGGGCTGGACCCCCGCTCGCCGCGCAGCGAGTCGGTGGTGACCCTGCCGGCCGGCGCGACCGTGCTGTTCTACACCGACGGGCTCGTCGAGCGCCGCGGCGAGGACATCGACGCGGGCATCGCCCGGCTGCGCGACGCCCTCGCCGACGTGGTGGCCCGCGGCCTGGCCGCCGACCTGGCCTGCGACGCGATCCTGCGCGAGCTGCGTCCGGACGTGCCCGAGGACGATGTCGCCCTCGTCATGGTGCGGCTGCACCGCGAGGACAAGCCGCGGCCGCCCGAGGCGGGGCCGCAGCGCACGCCGCCCGGGCTGCACCTGTCCTGAGGACGACCGCGGCCCCCTCCCGGTCGGGGAGGGGGCCGCGGTCGTGCGAGGTCAGGAGGAGTCCTTGTTCTCGTTCAGCCGGCGCAGCAGCTCGGCGAGCTCGCGGACGTCGTCCAGCTGCCACTCGCCGAGGCGGTCGTGCAGCATCCGGCGCTGCGGCCAGCCGACCTCCGCGATGCGCTGCCGGGCGTGGTCGGTGGCGGCCACGATCATGGCCCGCCGGTCGGCCGGGTCGGGCTCGCGCACGACCAGGCCCAGCTCGACCAGCTGCGAGACCGTCCGGCTGATCTGCCCCTTGTCGGCGTGGAGCACCGACGTCAGGGCGCTCTGCGGCTGCTGGCCCTCGCGGACCAGATGGGTCAGCACGGCCAGCGAGGGGGCGTGCAGGTCCGGGTGCACCTGCGTCGCCAGCTCGCGGAAGCGCCGCTTGCCGTCCGACATCATCCGGACGAGCTGACGCTCCACGTCCTCGATGGCGTCCTGGCGGGGGTCGACCCCCGTGGCCGACTCACTGATGGTGGTCACGACCGTCACCGGGGTGCTCGGGACCGGTCTGGGCGGCGACCGCCTCGGCGGCCTGGGCCACCCGCGTCGCGGCCGACTCCTCGTCCTGGCTGGTCTGCCTCTCGTGGCGGGTCTGCGTGCCCAGCGCCTTGTTGGGCAGCATGGCCACCGCGATCAGGCTCAGCAGCCCGAGCGGGGCGGCGTACAGGAAGATGTCGGCGACCGACTGGCCGTAGACCGACTCGACGATCTCGCGCACGGGACCGGGCAGGCTGCTCACCGACGGGATGGTGCCGTTGTGCAGCGCCTCGGCCACGGAGCGGCCCTGCTCGCCCAGCGAGGCGATGGCCTGGCCGAGCTCGGCCTTCTTCTCGCCCATGTGGGAGACGACCTTGTCGCCGAGCACCGCACCGAGGACGGAGACGCCCACGGTGCCGCCGACCGACCGGAAGAACGTCACGCCGGAGCTCGCGACGCCGAGGTCGCGCGGGGCGACGTCGTTCTGCACGACGAGCACCAGGTTCTGCATGACGATGCCGACGCCGGCGCCCAGCACGAACATGTACACCGACACGAGCACGAACGGGGTGTCGTACTCGATCGAGCCCATGGCCAGCAGGCCCACGGTCAGCGCGATCGCACCACCGACGAGGTAGCCCTTCCAGCGTCCGCTGGCGGTGATGCGGCGACCGATGACCGCGCTGGCGCCGAGCAGGCCGACCATCATCGGGATGGTCATGAGGCCGGACTGCGTGGCGGACGCGCCTCGGGCCAGCTGCATGTACTGCGACAGGAACACCGAGGTGCCGAACATCGCGACGCCGACCGCGAGGCTGCCGACGACCGACCAGCTGAACGTCCGGTTGCGGAACAGGTGCAGCGGCAGCAGCGGCTCGCTGTGGCGCAGCTCGACGGCGACGAACAGCACCAGGCCCAGGACCGAGCCGAGCACCATGTACGCGCTGGTCGCGCTGATCCAGTCGAAGTCCTTGCCGACCAGGGTGACCCAGATGAGCAGCGTCGAGACCGAGGCGGCGAGCAGCACGATGCCCAGGTAGTCGATCTTGACGACGCGCTTGGGCAGCGGGGGCAGGTGCAGGGTGCGCTGGATCATCACGAGCGCGACCACGGCCAGCGGCACGGCGATGAAGAAGTTCCAGCGCCAGCTGATCGCGTCGGTGACGACACCGCCGAGCAGCGGGCCGCCCACGGTGGCCAGCGCCATCACGCCGCCGAACAGGCCCATGTACCGGCCCCGCTCGCGCGGGGAGACGATGTCGGCCATGACGATCTGGGTGAGCGCACCCAGGCCGCCGGCGCCGATGCCCTGCACGGCGCGCATGGCGATGAGCCAGCCCGCGCCCTCGGCGAAGCCGGCGGACGCGCTGGCCACGATGAAGATCGTGATGGCCAGCTGCAGCAGCAGCTTGCGGTTGACCAGGTCGGCCAGCTTGCCCCAGATCGGGGTGGAGACCGCGGTGGTCAGCAGGGTGGCGGTGACGACCCAGGTGAAGGCGGTCTGCCCGCCGTGCAGGTCGGCCAGGATGATCGGCAGCGACGAGCTGACCACGGTGGTGGCCAGCATCGACACGAACATGCCGAGCAGCAGTCCGGTCAGGACCTTGAGGATCGCGCGGTGGCGCACGGCGTCGGCGTCCGCCTCGGCCTGCGTCCGCTCGGGATCGGGGGTGCTCATGTGGTTCTCCAGCGCTTCGTTGTGAACGTCAATAGTTGCGACACATCAACGATACACCGTTGCGTGACGGAACCAAAGTCGTCTTCGTCACCCTGGTCGTCGGGTCAGTTGCCGGTCTCGACCGGACGCTCACCGGGCCGGCCCCAGTCCGCCCACGACCCGTCGTAGACGCGGTACGGCCGTCCGGCCAGCTCGGCGGCCAGCCCGACGACGCACGCGGTGACGCCGGACCCGCAGCTGACGACGACCGGCGTGTCAGGCCCCGCGGCGGAGTCGAGCGCCGCACGCAGCTCGGCGACCGGACGGAGCCGGCCGCCGTCGAGCAGGTCGGTGAACGGCACGTTGACGCTGCCGGGGACGTGGCCGCCGCGCAGGCCCGGCCGGGGCTCCCGCTCTCGCCCGGCGAAGCGGCCGGCGCTGCGCGCGTCGACCAGCACCGCGGCACCGGTGTCGACCAGGCGCTGCACCTCGTCGGCGTCCACCACGGCCGACCCCGCGTCGTGCGGCTCGAAGTCGCCGGGCGGGACGTCCGCGGACGGGGCGTCCGTCGCCTCCGTGGGCAGGTCGGCGGCGAGCCACGCGGGCAGCCCACCGTCGAGGACGGAGACGTGCTCGTGCCCCGCCGTCGTCAGCATCCATCGCACCCGCGCACTGGCGTAGACGCCGTCGGAGTCGTAGACGACCACGTGGTCGTCCGCGTGGATGCCGAGGTCCCGCAGGGCGGTCCCGAGCGCGTCCGGCCGGGGCAGCATGTGGGGAACCGGCGACGTGGGGTCGGAGAGGCTCGTGTCGAGGTCGGCCCGGCGGGCGCCGGGGATGCGACGGTCGGCCAGCGGCAGCGTGCCGACCACGGCCTCGAGGACGACCACGCGCGAGTCGTCGAGGTGGGCGTGGAGCCAGTCGGGCTCGACGAGGGCGGGCGTGCCGCTGGACGTGCTCATCGGGCCACCGTAGGCGCCCCCAGGGACGTGGGAGGACGGCGGCGCCGGGGCGTCCGTACCCTTGGCAGCATGACCGACGACCGCCCGGCCCTGGTCGTCGTCGATGTCCAGCGCGGCTTCGACGACACGACCTTCTGGGGCCCCCGCGACAACCCCAGCTGTGAGGCGAACGTGGTGCGGCTGGTCGAGCGCTGGCGGCGCGAGGGACTGCCGCTCGTCCTGATCCGGCACGACTCGCAGGACCCGGCGTCCCCGCTGCACCCGAGCTCGCCCGGCAACGCGTTCAAGGACGGGGTCGACGGCCCGTCCGACCTGCTCGTCGTCAAGTCGGTGAACTCCGCGTTCCACGGCGAGCCCGACCTGGACACGTGGTTGCGCGGCGAGGGCATCACCTCGCTGGTGGTCTGCGGCATCACCACCAACCACTGCTGCGAGACCACCGCCCGCGTGGGCGGCAACCTCGGGTACGACGTGACGTTCGTGCTCGACGCGTGCCACACGTTCGACCGGCGCGACCCGTACGGACAGCTCGTGCCTGCCGCGGAGCTCGCCCGGATCACCGCGACCAACCTGCACGGCGAGTTCGCCACGGTGCGGACGACCGCCGACGTCCTCGCCTGAGCCTGGTCGTACGAGAGCCCCCGTCCCGGCGGGACGAGGGCTCTCGAGAGCGCTGGGGACTAGGCCCTGGCGCCTCCGCGATTGAAGATGCTCCAACCACCGGGGCCCACGGCGAGGCCGACGACGATGAGCACGATACCGAGCAGGATGCTGCCCTGGATCAGGGAGATGATGCCCCAGACCACGAGGATGACAGCGGCGATCCACAACAGGAATCCCATGATGGTGACCTCTCTTCTGCCGCTCCGTTGCGACGTCTCGACTCTGGCAGCGCCCGGACCGGTCCGCACGTCGAGATCGGGGGTTGACGGGTGAGGGTTCTCTTAGCAAGGGGTGCCGACCGCCGCCGGACGCGGCACGATCGGGGCATGCGCAGCGAGACCTTCGACCTGACCACCGGCGGCTCGGCCGTCGTCCGTGACGTCACCGACCGATGCGCGGCGTTCGTCCGCGACGAGCAGGACGGCCTGCTCCACGTCTTCGTGCCGCACGCCACCGCGGGCCTGGCGATCATCGAGACCGGGGCCGGCAGCGACGACGACACGCTGACCGCCCTGGACGACCTGCTGCCGCGCGACGACGGGTGGATCCACCAGCACGGCACGCCGGGGCACGGCCGCGACCACGTCGTGCCGGCGTTCCTGGCCCCGTCGCTCACCGTGCCGGTGCTGGGCGGACGCCTGGCGCTGGGCACCTGGCAGTCGGTGTGCGTGGTCGACACCAACGTCGACAACCCCGAGCGCCAGGTGCGGCTGAGCTTCCTGGCCGGCTAGTCCGCCGCGCGCCCGTCGGCGAGGCCCTGGGCGTAGGCCTCGTCGGAGCCGAGCCGGAACATGTCGCGCTCGGCGTCGCGCACGAGGGCGGTCGCGCCGGGACCGTCGTCCTCGGTGACGTGCCGGCCGAGCCCGCGGACGACGGCGACGGGGCACTGGCTGGCCTTGCCCATGACCAGCTCGGCGGCGCCGGCGACTTCGTCGGCGACCGCGGTCTGCGTGACGTGCAGCTCACGGCCGTGCGCGTCGCGGGTGCCGGCCAGGTCGAGCACGGGGACGAGCCCGGCGACGCCGATCGCGACGTCGGTCTGGCCCACCCGCCAAGGCCGCCCGAACGTGTCGGTGACGACCACCGCGACCCGGACCCCGAGCCGATCCCGCACGGCGGCGCGCAGTGCCCGGGCGGACGCGTCAGGGTCGAGCGGCAGCAGCAGGACGGTGCCCTCGGGGGTGTTGCTGGCGTCGACGCCCGCGGCGGCCATGACGAAGCCCTGCCGGTTCTGCACGATGCGGGTCACACCGCCGGGGTGCTCGCGCCGGGCGACCACCCGGACGGTCTCGGCGGTGATGGCGTCCTCACGGTCGTCCGCCGCGACGACACGGCCCTCCGCCTTGGAGACGACCTTGCTGGAGACGGCCAGCACGTCGCCGTCGCGCAGCGTCGCGCCCGCCGCCTGCGCGACGAGCGCCGCGAGGTCGTCGCCGGGGGAGACCTCGGGGATGCCGGGCAGCGGCCAGATCGTCAGTGCGTCGTCCACGCCCCCAGCATGCCGAGGACCCCGTGGCCGGTGCCACGGGGTCCTCGGACGAGCGTCGTCGAGCGACTACTTCTCGTTGATCTTCAGCTCGCTGGTGAGCGCGTCGTCCAAGGCGCCGTTGCCGGTCTGGCCGTTGGTGCTGGCCGAGGCGGGCGGGACGGTGGCACCCGTGCCGGTCGGTGCCGGGGCCGGCGGCGGGACCGGGGCCCCGGCCGAGCGGCGCTTCAGCACGACGAACGCGCCGGCGGCGGCGCCGCCGAGCAGGGCGAACAGCGCGACGGTGCGCTTGCCGCCCTTCTTCTTCGGCGGCTCGGTCAGCGAGTCGGGGAGCCGCTCGCCCACGGAGTCGGGCAGCTTCGCCACCAGGTCCGGGATGCGGCGCTGAGCCTCGGCCGCGAGCGCGACGGCCTGGGCCTTCGCCCTCGGACCGTGCTCTGAGGCCAGGTCGGTCGCCTGGTCGCGGACGTGCTTGGCCTGCTCGATCGCGTCGTCGCGCCATCCCGGCGCGGACTCGACCACGGCGTCCTTCACGTCGACGAGCTGCGTGCGCAGCCCGGCGAGGCTGTCCTCGAGCTTGTCCTTCGTGGTCTTCTTCCTGAACACACCCATGGGGTTCCTCTCAGTGGTCGCGCAGTGCCTTGATCAGCTCGGACTTCTTCTTGCTCGAGTAGTTGCTCAGGCCGAGCTCCTTGGCCCGCTTGCGCAGCTCGTCGACGGTCCAGTCCTCGTACGAGCCGGACTGGCCGCCCTTGCTGCCGACGGACTTCTTGCCCTGCTTGGCCGCGGCGTTCGAGATCCGTGCGGCCTTCTCCTTGCTCGCGCCGTCGTCCCGGAGCGACTCGTACATCTCCGGGTTCTTCACGCTGTTCTCACGACTGCTCGGCATGGTCGTTCCTTCCTACACCTCCCGGGACGCGCTGGCACCCCGAGCACAGGGACTTCTCAGAAGACGGGCTTGCCGCCGGTGACGCCGAGGACGGTGCCGGACACGTAGCTCGCGTCGCGGTCGGACGCCAGGAAGACGAACGCCGGAGCGACCTCGGCGGGCTGGCCCGGACGACCCAGCGGGGTGTCCTGGCCGAACTTCTCGATCTTCTCCGGCGGCTGCGTCGCGGGCTGGAGCGGCGTCCAGATGGGACCCGGCGCGACGGCGTTCACGCGGATGCCGCGCGGACCCAGCTCGCTGGCCAGGTTGACGGTGATGTTGTTGATCGCCGCCTTGGTGGCCGCGTAGTCGAGCAGCGCCTCGCTCGGGTCGTACGCCTGGATCGACGTGTTGTTGATGATCGAGCCGCCCTCGGGCAGGTGCCGCGATGCCGCACGGGTCAGCCAGAACAGGGCGTAGAGGTTCGTCTTGAGGGTGCGGTCGAGGCGCTCGTCGCTCATCTCGTCGAGCCCGCCCTCACGCGGCATCTGGTAGCCCGCGTTGTTGACCAGGATGTCGAGCCCGCCGAGCGCGGCGATGGTGTCGCGCACGACGCGGTCGCACTCGTCGCGCTCGCGCAGGTCGACCTCGATGGCGACGGCCTTGCGCCCGGCCGCCTCGACGACGGCGCAGGTGGACTCCGCGTCGTCCTTCTCCTCGGGCAGGTGGGTGATCGCGACGTCCGCGCCCTCGCGGGCGTAGGCGATCGCGACCGCGCGTCCGATGCCGGAGTCGCCGCCGGTGATGAGGGCGCGCTTGCCCTCGAGCTTGCCGGAGCCGACGTAGGAGCGCTCTCCGTGGTCGGGCACGGGATTCATGTCCTGCGTGCGGCCCGGGGGCTCCTGCTGCTGTGCGGGGTAGGTGGTCTCGTCGCTCATGTCCCGGGGGTTCCCCCCGGACGGTCCGGCGAAACGTCTACTCGGGGCGGACGTCCTCGGGCGCCTTGTCCGGGCGCAGGCCGCGCCAGGCCGGGTGGCGCAGGTTGCCGTCGGACGTCCACTCGGAGAAGGTCACCTCGCCGACGAGGCGCGGCGTCACCCAGTGCGCGTCCCGGGCCGCGTCGCGGGGGACGTCCACGAACGGGGGCGTCTTGCGCTCGAGCCGGTTCAGGCGGCGCAGCAGGTCGTCGAGCACCTGCTCGCTGAACCCGGTGCCCACCCGGCCCGCGTAGTGCAGCCCCTCGTCGCCGGGGATGCCGAGCAGCAGCGACCCGATGGTGCCGCTGCGGGCACCGTTGCCGGGCCGCCAGCCGCCCACGACGACCTCCTGCATGCGCTGGTGCTTGAGCTTGAGCCAGGCGTCGGACCGCTTGCCGGGGCGGTACCGGCTGTCGGCGACCTTGGCCACGACGCCCTCGAGGCCCAGCCGCTTGGACTCCTCGACCGCCTGCTCGAGATCGCCCGCGAACGCCTCGGGAACCTGCACGACGTCGCCGTCGGGCACGAGCTCGCGCAGCAGCTCGCGACGCGCGGCGTAGGGCTCGTCGGTCACGTCGCGCCCGTCGGCGCGCAGGACGTCGAACACCTCGTAGCGCAGGTCGACGCCGCCGGAGCCGGCGTTCTGCAGCAGGCCGAACCGGGGGACGCCCTTCTCGTCGAGGGCGACGACCTCGCCGTCCAGCACGGTCTCGGGCAGGTCGAGGGCGGCCAGGGCGTCCGCGACGGCGGGGTAGTTCGCCGTGTAGTCCTTGCCGTTGCGGCTGGTGAGCCGGACCGCGTCACCGTCGACCGAGGCGACGATGCGGTAGCCGTCCCACTTCATCTCGAACGCCCACTCGTGGTCGTCGTCGACGTCGCCCGGCTTCGCCAGGGTGGCGAGCATCGGCTTGACCGTGGGCGGCGGCGTGCCCCGGCGGCCCTTGCGGGCACCGCCCTTGGGGGCGTCGGCGTGGGAGGCGCGGCTGGAAGCCTTGCGCCCGGCCCCGGACGGCTGGTCCTTCATCAGGTGGATGAGCCACTGGTCCTTCTTGCCCGACCGGCCGGTGCGGATCAGCGCGTAGCGCCGCGTGCCGCCGATGCCGCCGGGCTTCGTGCCGGTGAGGACGGCGATCACCTCGTCGTCGCGCCACTTCTCCAGCTCGTAGGTGCCGGTGTCCCAGATGGTGACCTCGCCGCCGCCGTACTCGGCCGAGGGGATCGAGCCCTCGAACGTCCCGTACTCCATCGGGTGGTCCTCGGTCTGCACCGCGAGGTGGTTCTGCTTGACGTCCGTCGGGACACCCTTGGGCAGGGCCCACGAGACGAGCACGCCGTCGTGCTCGAGCCGGAAGTCCCAGTGCAGCCGGCTGGCGTGGTGCTCCTGGATGACGAAGGAGAGCTCGCCGGTGGCCGAGCCCGGCATCGACTCGCCCTGGCCGGGCACCGGCTCGGGGGTCCGGTCCGGGTCGCGCTTGGCCCGGTAGACGTCCAGCTTGTCGGTGCCGGGCGGCGCAGCGTCGCCGTAGATGCCGGCCATCGGGTCGTCGCGTCCGCGCATCCGCTCGAGCACCTCGTCGAAGGTCAGGTGCCGCAGCTCGGGGTCGTCCAGCTCGTCCCACTCACGGGGGACGGCGACCGTCGGCCGCGCCCGTCCGCGCAACGAGTAGGGCGCGATGGTGGTCTTGGCCGCGTTGTTCTGGCTCCAGTCGACGAGCACCTTGCCGCCGCGCAGCGACTTCTTCATGGAGCTCACCACGAGGTCGGGCAGCTCGGTCTCCAGGGCGAGCGCCATCTGGCGAGCGAACTCGCGCACGTAGTCGGAGTCGTGCTCGCCGTCCAGGCCGGCGTACAGGTGGATGCCCTTGCTGCCGCTCGTGACCGGGTAGGCGTCCAGCCCGACGTCGGACAGGATCGCCCGGGCGTGCTTGGCCACCTCGACGCACTCGGGCAGCCCGGCCCCCGGGCCGGGGTCGAGGTCGACGACCAGCCGGTCGGGGTTGAGCGCGTTCCCGTCGGCGTCCACCCGCCACTGCGGGACGTGCAGCTCGAGCGCGGCGACCTGCGCCGTCCAGGCCAGGTCGGCCTCGCTGGCCAGCACGGGGTACTCGCTGACCCGCTTCTTGTGCTCGATGGTCACGCGGCGGATCCAGTCCGGCGCGGAGTCGGGCAGGTTCTTCTCGAAGAACACCTCGCCGGGGGACTCGGCGGTGCCCACGCCGTTCACCCACCGCTTGCGCGTCGCGACGCGGTCGGCGACGTGCGGCAGCAGGTGCGGCGCGATCTCGACGTAGTAGGCGATGACGTCCGCCTTGGTGGTGCCGGTCTCGGGGTACAGCACCTTGTCGGGGTTGGTCAGGCGCAGGTGGCGGCCCGCGATGCTGACGGTCTGCTTCGTCTCGGCCACGCGCCGAGTGTGACGCGCCGGCACTCGAGTCGCCACTGCATGCCCGGACACGCCACACTCGGTGCAAGCCGAGGGAAGGATGGCCATGCGGTCGATCTGGAAGGGCGCGATCAGCTTCGGGCTCGTCAACGTCCCCGTGCGCGTGTACAGCGCCACGCAGAGCCACGACGTCTCGCTGCACCAGGTGCACTCCACCGACGGAGGACGCATCCGGTACCAGCGCCGCTGCGAGATCTGCGGCAAGGTCGTGAAGTTCGAGGACATCGACAAGGCCTACGACGACGGCAACCGCACCGTCGTCCTCACCGACGAGGACTTCGCCAGCCTGCCGGCCGAGCAGAGCCGCGAGATCGACGTCGTCGAGTTCGTCCCCGACGACCAGATCGACCCGCTGCACTACGACAAGGCCTACTACCTGGAGCCGGACGAGAAGGCGCTCAAGGCGTACTCGCTGCTGCGCCAGGCGCTGGAGGAGACCGACCGCACCGCCATCGTCACGTTCGCGCTGCGCCAGAAGACCCGGCTCGCCGCGCTGCGCGTCCGCGGCGACGTGCTCGTGCTGCAGACGCTGCTGTGGCAGGACGAGGTGCGCGAGGCCGAGTTCGACGTGCTGCAGGGCTCGCCCAAGGTGAGCCCCAAGGAGCGCGACATGGCCGCCCAGCTGGTGGAGTCGATGGCCGCCGACTTCGACCCCGGCGAGTTCGAGGACGACTACCAGGTGCAGCTGCGCCAGCTCGTCGACGCCAAGCTCGAGCAGGGTGACAGCCTCGACACCGACGCCACCTTCGGCGAGCAGCCCGAGGAGTCCGGCGGCGCCGACGTCGTCGACCTCATGGAGGCGCTCAAGCGCAGCGTCGACCGGCGCTCGGCGGCCAAGCGCGGCGGTTCGTCCGGCTCCGACGACGACGCCGACGACGAGAAGCCGGCGACGCGGACGACCCGCAAGACCGCGGCCAAGAAGAGCGCGAGCGCCGAGAAGAAGGCACCGGCGAAGAAGACGGCGGCCAAGAAGACCGCCGCCAAGAAGACGCCGGCCAAGAAGACCGCGGCGAAGAAGACGTCCAGCACGCGCCGGACGGCGAAGGGCGCCTAGCTACTCGGCGACGACCCAGGACGCGACGTTCGTCCACGCCGAGCCGTCCTGGCGCTCGAGGTGGTGCGGACGGGTGCCGCGGCTCGGCCCGCCCTCCAGCACCCACCCGGTGAACCACTGGTCGGCCTGCTCGTCGCGGGCGTGCTCGGTGGTGGCCTCCACGGCCTGCTTGTCATCGATGATCCGGTACTGGGGCACCCGCGGATCATGCTCCTCGCGCCCCCCTCCCGCAAGCCCATCCGCTTCGTGTTGCCCGCCCCATGACCCCGTGTAACCGTGGCGAGGAGGGCCCGGTCCGTGGCCCCGAGGACTGTGCTGGGGGGCATCCGACGATGGTCGACGACACCGAGATCCGAGAGCTGCTGCACCAGGCGCGCACCGCGCCCGACCTCGGTCAGCGACGTCGCGCCGAGAACGAGGTGGTCGAGCGTCACCTCGGCCTGGCCCGCTCGCTGGCCGCCCGCTACGCGAACCGCGGTCAGGACATCGAGGACCTGCGTCAGGTCGCGCAGCTGGGCCTGGTGAAGGCCGTCCGCCGCTTCGACCCCGAGCGGGGCGACTTCGTCGGGTACGCCGTGCCGACCATCCTGGGCGAGATCAAGCGCTACTTCCGCGACGAGGGCTGGACGATCCGTCCGCCGCGCCGCATCCAGGAGATGCTGCCCGACATCGTCGAGGCGACCGCCCGCTTCCAGCAGCAGGACGCCCACGAGCCCACGACCGCGGAGATCGCCGCCGACCTGGGCGTCCCGGAGGCGGAGGTGCGCGAGGCGCTGACCGCGCGGTCGGGCTTCGCGCCGGTGTCGCTGGACGAGCGCGACAGCGACCCGGTCGACTCCACCCACGAGGCCTACGAGATGGTCGAGTCGCTCGCCACCCTCTCGCCGGCCTGCCGCGACCTCTCGCCGCGCGACCGCAAGCTGCTGTGGCTGCGGTTCTTCTGCGAGATGAGCCAGCAGCAGATCGCCGACGAGCTCGGGGTGTCGCAGATGCAGGTCTCGCGCCTGCTGCGCCGCCTGCTCGACGACCTGCGGACCGCCGTCACCGTCCCGAACGCGCCGAAGGCGGCCTGACCGGCTCCGTCCCGGCGGCCCCGCCGCGGACGTGCTCGAAGATCAGGTGGGTCTCGGTGCTCGCGACCACGGGGCGTCCGCTCACGTCCTCGACCAGCACCTTGCGCAGCGCCTCGGTGTCGGCCGTCGCCACGTGCATGAGGAAGTCGTAGGACCCCGAGACGAAGTAGACGTTGAGCACCTCGGGCAGCTGGGCGACGCTGCGGGCGAACGTCTGCAGGGCGCCGCGGGCGTCGGGCCGCAGCCGGACGGCGATCATCGCCTGCACCGGACGTCCCAGCCAGGCCGGGTCCACCTCCGCGTGCACCCCGCGGATGGCACCGATCTCGCGCAGCCGCCGCACCCGGTTCAGGCACGTCGACGGCGCGATGCCAGCCTGCTCGGCGAGCAGGTTGTTGGGGGTGCGTCCGTCGGCCTGGAGCAGGCTCAGCAGGTGCAGGTCGACCTCGTCCAGGCGGGGGCGAACATCGTTCGGCGGCAGGGTCACGGCCACTCGTCTCGCTCGAAGGATCATCGCCTGCGGGGTTGCAACGCGAAGATCATGCGGTCGTCACCCGCATGGCACGTCCGAGTATTCATCCTGGGACCTCTGGAGTCACGCGTCACGGAGGAGCGTCATGCCGCACAGCAGCCCGCGCAGGGTGGTCGTCGTCGGAGCCGGGATGGTCGGTCTGGCCACCGCCTGGCACCTGCAGGAGGAGGGCGTCGAGGTCACCGTCCTGGACCGCCAGGGCGTCGCCGCGGGCTCCTCGTGGGGCAACGCCGGCTGGCTGGCCCCCGCGCTCACCCTGCCGCTGAACGACCCGGCGATCCTGGCCTCGGGCATGCGCTCGATGCTGAAGTCGTCCTCGCCGGTCTACGTGCCGCCGACCGCGGACCCCCGGCTGCTCCGCTTCCTCGTCGGGTTCGTGCGGCACTGCACGCCCGGCCGCTGGCGCGCGGCGATGGAGGTCTTCAACCGGGTGAACGCGCACGCGCTCGACGCCTTCGCCCAGCTGGACGTCAGCGAGGCGACCAAGCCGGCCGAGCCGTTCCTGGCCGGGTTCGCCTCCGAGACCGACCGCCAGGTGCTCGAGACCGAGTTCGAGCACGTCCGCGAGTGGGGTGGCACGACCGACTACGAGCTGCTCACCGAGGACGAGATCAAGAAGCTCGAGCCGACGCTCGGGGCCGGCGTCACCCACGGCATCGCGCTGCACGGCCAGCGGTTCATCAACCCGGGCCGCTACGTGCACGCGCTCGCCGACGCGGTGGTGGCGCGCGGAGCCACGCTGCGCACGGACGTCGTGGCCGAGCGGGTCGACGACACCGGCAGCGTCGCTCGAGTCGTCGCGGCGGGTGGCGAGACGTTCGAGGCCGACCACGTGGTCGTCGCCACCGGCGCCTGGCTCGGCGGCCTCGTGCGGCCCCACGGGGTGAAGGCGATCGTCCAGGCCGGCCGCGGCTACAGCTTCACCGTCCAGCCCGAGGTCATGCCGACCAACCCCGTCTACTTCCCGATCCAGCGCGTCGCCTGCACGCCGCTCGGGACGCCGGACGCGCCCGCGGGCTTCCGTGTCGCCGGGATGATGGAGTTCCGCAAGCCCGACGCCGCGCTCGACCCGCGCCGCGTGAAGGCCATCGTCGACGCGGCCCGCCCGATGCTCACCGGTGTGGACTGGGACGCGCGCACCGACGAGTGGGTCGGCTCGCGTCCCTGCACGGTCGACGGGCTCCCGCTGATCGGACGCACCCGGTCGCCCCGCGTCTCGGTCAACGGCGGCCACGGCATGTGGGGCATCGCCCTCGGCCCGTTGTCGGGACGTCTGCTGGCCCGCGACGTCACCGGTCGCGAGACCGACCCCGTGCTGACGTCGTTCGACCCGCTGCGCTGAGCGGGGGGCCTCTCAGCCGGTGAACCGGCGGCGGTAGGACGTGGGCGTGGTGCCGTAGGCGGCGACGAAGTTCTGCCGGAAGGTCACCGCGCTCCCGAAGCCGCACGCCTGGGCGACCTGGGCGATCGCGAGGGTGGTGGTCTCCAGCAGGCGCCGGGACTCGTCGAGCCGGCGGGCCAGCAGCCACCGGCTCGGCGTGGTGCCCGACGCCTGGAGGAAGCGCCGCGTGAGGTTCCGCCGGCTCATGCTGGCGTGCGCTGCCAGCCGGTCGAGCGACAGGTCCTCGTCCAGGTGGGCGAGCGCCCAGTCCAGCGTGGGTCCGAGCCGCCCGGTGTCGTGGCTGTCGGGGACGGGCCGCGCCACGTACTGCGCCTGGCCGCCGTCACGGTGCGGGGCGACGACGAGCTGTCGCGCCACCGCGCCGGCCGCCGCCGCGCCCAGCTCGGACCGGACGACGTGCAGGCACGCGTCGATGGCCGACGCCGTGCCGGCGGACGTGAGGACGTCCCCGTGGTCGACGTAGAGCTCGTCCGGGCTGACGGCGACGTCCGGCCTCCGGGCCGCCAGGTCGCGGGCCGCGCCCCAGTGCGTCACGGCGCTGCGTCCGTCGAGGATCCCGGCATCCACGACCGGGAAGGCGCCGAGGCAGAGCGCCATCACGCGGCCGCCTCGCGCATGGGTGTCACGCACGAGCGTGCGCAGGGTGCCGTCGGTGGCGGGCAGGTCGTCCGGCCACGAGGGGAACACCAGCAGGTCGGCCTGCGCGACCTGCTCGGGCCCGCCCACGCCGTCGACCGTGAGGCCCTCCGCCGTGCGGATGCTCGAGCCGGACGGGTTCCAGGTGGCCACCTCCCAGCCGGTCGCGAGTCCCTGCCGGCCCACCTCGCCGAACACGAGCAGCGGGACGGACAGGTGGAACATCGTCATGCCGTCGAAGGTGTGGACCGCGATGCGCATGATGGCCCGATCTCATCGAAGGTGGTCGTGGGAGACACTCACGGTACCCGGGTGGCCCGGCGCACGATGGGAACGACCACGCACCGTGAAACCCGAGGAGTCGCCATGACCACCCCCAGCCGTGCCCTGATCGTCGTCGACGTGCAGCAGGAGTACTTCGACGGCGTGCTGCAGATCCAGCACCCGCCGCGCGACGAGTCGCTCGCGAACGTCCTGCGTGCCGTCGACGTCGCCGAGGAGCACGGCATGCCCGTCGTGGTCGTCCAGCACGAGCTGCCCGAGGGGGCGCCGGTGTTCGCCGTCGGGTCGCCCAGCTGGAGCCTGCACCCCGACCTGGAGCAGCGGGCGCACGCGGGCTGGAAGCGCGTCACGAAGGACAAGGGGAGCGTGTTCGCCGGCACGGACGTCGCCGCGTGGCTCGCCGAGCGTGACGTCGACACCATCACGATCGTCGGCTACATGACGAACAACTGCGACATCGCCACCGCCGTGGACGCGGAGGGTCTCGGACTCGCCGCCGAGGTGCTCAGCGACGCGAGCGGCTCGCCGCACCTGGCCAACGAGGCAGGCAGCGTCACGGCGCAGCAGCTGCACGAGACGCTCATGGTGCTGCTGCACTCGAACTTCGCCGCGGTCGCGACCACCGACGCGTGGACCGAGGCGACCGCGCAGGGACGCGCGCTTCCCAAGAGCGACCTCGGGAGCTCGGCCGCGCAGGGCCGCGCGGCGCTCGTCGGCTAGAGGGCCGGGTCAGGCGGGGACGGGGGCGTCCGTGCGTCGCTGCAGCAGACCGCGGGCGTCCGCCTTGCGCTCGAACACCACGCTCACGAACGGCGGGATCGCCGACAGCCCGGCCAGCACCGCGACCTTGAACGACCAGCGGAACTGGCGCCAGGCGACCAGGCACATGACGGCGTAGGCGACGAAGACCGCGCCGTGGACCGCGCCCATGACCGGGACGCCGCCCTCGATGCCGCTGTGCGGGTCCTCCTGCACGACCCACTTGAAGAACATGGCGATCAGCAGACCGCCCCACGAGAAGGCCTCGGCGATCGCGACGACGCGGAAGGCGGTGCG
This sequence comes from Aeromicrobium massiliense JC14, assembly GCF_000312105.1. Taxonomy (GTDB): domain Bacteria; phylum Actinomycetota; class Actinomycetes; order Propionibacteriales; family Nocardioidaceae; genus Aeromicrobium; species Aeromicrobium massiliense. The sequence goes on along the minus strand of NZ_HE978636.1, from coordinate 481,471 downwards.
GGTACGGGACGGGGCTGACGCGCTCACGCCGCTACCGTAGCGGCGTCATACAACCGAAACCCGGTCAGGGGATGATGGCGCCATGGCCTTCCTGCTGCGCGTGGAGCTCCCGGACGTGCCGGGCTCGCTCGGCGTGCTGGCGAGCGCCCTGGGTGCTGCCGGCGCCGACATCGAGGCGCTCGAGATCGTCGAGCACCGGCCCGACGGCACCGCGCTGGACGACGTCCTGTGCGAGCTGCCGCCGCAGATCATGCCCGACGCCCTGGTGACCGCCTGCCACGAGCTCGAGGGCGTGCGGGTCCACTGGATCTCGCGCTACAACGCCGGTGCGAGCCTCTCGCTCGACCTCGAGGCGATCGAGCGGTTCACCGAGGACCCGGACCTCGCGCTCGCGCGCCTGGTCGAGGTGCTGCCCGACACGTTCCGCGTCGACTGGGCGATGATCGTCCACCACCGCGAGGGCCGGCTCGAGGTCCGCGAGGAGTCCCTGTCGGCGCCCGAGCTCGTCCCCGCGTGCGAGGAGTGGCTGGGCGTGGCGGCCGCGACGCTGCTGCCGGACGTCCCGGCGTGGGACTCCACCGTGCTCGCCGGCGCTCCGGGCAAGGACCGTTCGGGCCGTCCCTTCGTCCTGGTGGTCGGACGGCACGGCGGCCCGGCGATCCTGCCCTCGGAGCTGGCCCGGCTCAACCACATGGTCTCGCTCGCCGCCTCGGTCCAGTCGGTCTAGACGGACCGAGGGCCGCGACGGGTGTCGCGGCCTCCAGTCGGTCTAGACGGACCGAGGACCGCGACGGGTGTCGCGGCCCTCGGTCGTGGCGGTGCTGGTGCGGCTCAGCGGAGCCAGCGCGTGTAGCGGTGCTTCGTGTGCGCCCAGTCCTGCTTCACGTGGCGGTCCGAGCCGTACCACGAGCTGGCCGCCACGCGGACCTTGCTCGGGTCGCCCAGGCAGCTCAGCGGCGTCCTGACGGTGACGGTCTTCGCGCGGGTCTGGTAGGTCACGGCGCGTCGCTCGCCCAGGTCGTCCAGGCAGCTGCCCCACCGGCGGTCGTTCTCGCTGCCGTTCCAGCTGCGGGTCTTGCTGAAGCTCTGGTCCACGTCCTGGATCATGACGCGGTGGTCCGGCCGTCCGTTGCCCTTGGTGTCGATGTACAGCTCGACCGGGTTGGAGCGTTCCCCACCGGGCTTGACGACCTTGCGGAAAGAGACCTTCGTGACGAGCATGTCGTCGGTCTTCGTGACCTTGAAACGGGTGATGTCGGACGTCGCCGGAGCATCGCCGGCCCGGTCCTTCAGCCAGTAGTAGTCGTCGGCCTGGGCGGTCGCCGGGACGGCGACCAGGAATGCGCCGGCCACGAGGGTGGACAGCACGGAGCGGATGCGCATGATCGTTCTTTCTCTCGGGACTGCCAGGCAGCCACGTTGTCGTTGATGGCTGAACGCTAGGTCGCGAAAGTCCTTGCGCTATCCCGCGATGCTGGGAAGTATCCCCACCTAGGCGACGACGTTGTCGACGGTCTAGACGGCGTCCGTCGCGGGGCGGCGGCGCGCCTTCACGACGGCGACGCCGGCGGTGCCCAGGCCCGCCACGACGAGCACGAGGCCGGCGATGTTGTCCCACCGCGGTCCCGACGCCCAGTCGTTGTACTCGTTCATGCTCTCGATCGTCACCGGGCAGTCGTCCTGGTCGCCGTCGGCGAAGCCGGACGACGGCGCACCCTCGGGGGCGCAGACGAGGTCGGGCTCCCCGGGCGTCGGCATCACCATGAGGACCACCCCCAGCACGACCATGACGGCTGCTGCGGCGAACAGGACCTTGGACTTCTTCATGCGCCCTCCTTGGCACGACGACTCCGGCACGCGGACGCTACTGGTCGGCGACGCCGCCCGCACGACGAGAGGGGCTGGCCGGTCGCGCGCCGGATCGGCGGCTCTCCGCCACGGGGCGGAGCGCTATCGCTAGGGTTCATCCGTCGTCGTCGCCGTCCGGGCGGTCGACGTGGGAGAGGGGTTGAGCCGCGGGTGCCCACGCGCGAGGTCGTGCCGCCCGCCGTCGACGTCCCCGGCGGGGCGCCGCGCACCCTTCCCGAGCCGGCCCCGGTCATCCTCCTGGTCGAGGACGACGCCGGAGACGCCCTGCTCGTCGAGGAGCTGGTGGCTGACGCGGGCTCGTCCATGACCCTGACCTGGGCCCGGTCGATGCAGGACGCCGAGCAGCAGCTCGCCGACGGGCTGGACCCCGACTGCGTCCTGCTGGACCTGCACCTGCCCGACGTCCGGGGGCTCGAGGCCGTCGCCCGGGTCCAGGCGCACACCGCGACCGCGGCCGTCGTCGTGCTGACCGGCCTGGCCGAGCAGAGCACCGGCCTCGCGGCCGTGGCGGCCGGCGCGCAGGACTACCTGGTCAAGGGGCGCGTCGAGGCCGAGCTGTTCGCTCGCGCGATCCACTACGCGATCCAGCGCAAGCAGGCCGAGCAGGCCGCCGCCGCGCTGCAGGCCAGCCAGATCCGCGCGCAGGAGAACGCCCGGCTCGAGCGCGGCCTGCTGCCCAAGCCGATGCTGGCCTCGGCCGGCCAGGTCCGCGTCGCGGCGCGGTACCGGCCGGGCCGGGCGCAGAGCGTCCTGGGCGGCGACTTCTACGACGTCGTGCAGACCGACGACGGCACGATCCACGTCCTCATCGGCGACGTGTCGGGCCACGGCCCCGACGAGGCCGCCTTGGGCGTCGGCCTGCGCATCGCGTGGCGGACGCTGGTCATCAGCGGTGCCACCGGCGACGAGCAGCTGCAGCTGCTGGAGCGGGTGCTGGTGGCCGAGCGGACCAGCGCGGAGGTGTTCGCGACGCTCACCAGCATCGAGCTCGACCCCGACCGCCGGCACATGCGGGTGATGCGGGCCGGGCACCCCGGGATGATCCTGCACCGGCGCGGCGGCGCGGACCTGCTGGAGGTCGAGGGCGGTCCCGCCCTGGGCCTGCTCCCCGGCGAGGCCACCTGGCCGGTGGTCGAGCACCGTCTCGACGCGGGCACGGGCATCGTGCTGTTCACCGACGGGCTGTTCGAGGTGCGCACCGGTGAGCGCGAGCGGCTGGGCGAGCAGGGCCTGCTGGAGCTGGCTCGCGAGGCGTCCGACCTGGCGCCCGAGGAGTTCGTCGACCTGCTCGTCTCGCGGGCCGGAGAGCTCGCCGAGGACCACGGCGGTCTCGGCGACGACGTGGCCGTCATCCACGTCCGGTGGGCCCTGCCCGACGGGAGCGACGCATGATCCCCCGCTCCTGGCGCGTCCGCGTCGGTCGGCTCACCGTGCCGGCGATCTTCGCCACGGTCCTCGCGGTCGTCACGGTGCTCGTGCTGGCCGGCGGAGGCGTGGTCGCCTACCTGGTGCACCGCACCGCCGTCGCCACCGACGAGCTCTCGGTCCGCATCCAGCCCGCGCGCGCCGAGGCGCTGCGCCTGCAGAACGCCCTGGTCAACCAGGAGACCGGTGTCCGCGGCTACTCCACCACCGCCGACCGGCAGTTCCTGCAGCCCTACACCGATGGCCTCGAGGCCGAGCAGATGGCCGTGGAGCGGATGGTCGAGCTCGTCGGCAACCACGACGACCTGGTCCAGGACCTCGACGAGATCGAGCAGGCCGCCGGCCGCTGGCGCGCCGAGTACGCCGAGCCGCTCGTCGCCGGCGTGACGCCGGGCGAGCCGCGCGCGGCGGACGAGCGGGCCGCGCGGCGCGGCAAGGAGGTCTTCGACCGCATCCGTGCGCTCTTCGACGACCAGAACGCGGCCTTCGACCGTGCTGTCGAGGACGGCCGCGCCGACCTCGTCCGCATCCGCAACATCCGCAGCTGGGTGCTGCTCGGGGTGGGCGTCGCCTTCCTGGTCGCCACCGCGACCCTCGGGGTGCTCGTCCGTCGTCTCGTGATCCGGCCCATGGACCGGCTGCGCACCACCTCCGAGGAGGTCGCCGGCGGCGCGTTCGACCGGTCTATCGACCTGGACGGGCCGCCGGACGTGCGGGCCGTGGCGGGCGCGGTGGAGGCCATGCGCCGGCGCATCGTGCAGGAGCTGGACGGCTCGTTGGCCCAGCAGGAGCGCCTGGAGCGGCAGACGGCCGCGCTGGACGCCCAGGCCCTGGAGCTGCGCCGCTCGAACAACGAGCTGGAGCAGTTCGCCTACGTCGCTTCGCACGACCTGCAGGAGCCGCTGCGCAAGGTCGCGTCGTTCTGCCAGCTGCTCGAGAAGCGGTACGGCGACGAGCTCGACGAGCGCGGCAAGCAGTACATCGACTTCGCCGTCGACGGCGCCAAGCGCATGCAGGTGCTGATCAACGACCTGCTCACGTTCTCGCGTGTCGGCCGCGTGGCCGACACCAGCGAGCCGGTCTCGCTCGACACGGCCCTGGACGGCGCGATCGCCAACCTGCAGGCCGCGATCGAGGACTCCGGCGCCCAGGTGACGCGGCCGGCCGCGCTGCCCGACGTGGTCGGCGACCCGACGCTGTTCGTGATGCTGTGGCAGAACCTGGTCGGCAACGCCATCAAGTTCCGCCGGCCCGACCGCACGCCGGCGGTCGAGATCACCGCCGAGGCCCACGACGACGACGGCACCCCCGTGTGGGAGCTCGCCGTCACCGACAACGGCATCGGGATCGACCGCGAGTTCGCCGACAAGGTGTTCGTGATCTTCCAGCGCCTGCACAGCCGCGAGTCGTACTCGGGCACCGGCATCGGCCTGGCCCTGTGCAAGAAGATCGTCGAGCACCAGGGCGGTCGCATCTGGATCGACACCGACCACACCGACGGCACCCGGTTCCGCTTCACGCTGCCCGTCGGCCCCCAGTCCACCCCCGTCACGGCGTCCGCGCCCGACGCCGCAGAAGGAGCCCGCGCATGAACGAGTCCACCCAGCCGATCGAGGTGCTGCTCGTCGAGGACGACCCGGGCGACGAGCTGATGACCCGCGAGGCGTTCGAGGACAACAAGATCCGCAACACGCTGCACGTCGTCCGCGACGGCGAGCAGGCGCTCGACTTCCTGTACCGGCGCGGCGCCCACGCCGACGCGCCGCAGCCGGACCTGATCCTGCTCGACCTCAACCTGCCCAAGTACGACGGCCGCCAGGTGCTCGAGAAGATCAAGTCCGACCCCGATCTCGCGCACATCCCGATCGTCGTGCTGACCACGTCCAGCGCCGAGGAGGACATCCTGCGCAGCTACAAGCTCCACGCCAATGCGTACGTGACCAAGCCGGTCGACGTGGAGCAGTTCATCGCCGCCGTCCGCCAGATCGACGAGTTCTTCGTGACGATCGTCCGGCTCCCGAACCGGCGGTAGCGCCGGTCGTGACTCCCTCGCCCTCCTCGCGGCGTGGCCGCGGCGACGCGGGCACGAGCCTGCGCCTGCCGTTCGCCGCGGCGAGCGTGGGCGCGGCCCGACGTCAGCTCGTGGCGAGCCTGAAGGCCGCCGGCGTGCCCGACGAGGTGGTCTCCGACGCCGCGCTGGTGGTCAGCGAGCTCGTCACCAACGCCGTGCGGCACGGGCGGCCGACGGCGTCGGGACACGTCGACGTGAGCTGGCGCGTCAAGGGCGGCCGCGTGCGGATCACCGTGGTCGACCAGGGCCGGGGCGCGAAGCTCGCCGCGGAGCCGCGCACGACCGACCGCACGGGCGGCCGCGGCCTGGCGATCGTCGAGGAGCTCTGCGACTCCTGGACGACCGACCACCGCGGCGGCGGCCTGCGCGTCATCGCCGAGCTGCGCTACGCCTAGCGGCGCGCGCTAGGTCAGCCCTTGGCGGGGGCTCGGCCGGGCTTGCCGGTCGGCACGTGGTTGCTGTGCTGGCGGCCCAGCGCCTCGACCTCGCGCTCCATCTGCGGCACCAGGGGGCCCACGACGCGGCGCAGGTAGGGCCACGCCGCCCGGGACGTCACGAACGCCTTGCTCCACGCCGCCGCGGCGACCTTGCCGGGCACGTAGACGCGGGTCTCGCGCCGGGCCATGCCGCGCAGGACGAGCTGCACGGCGAGGTCGACGTCGGCGGTGCCGTTGGCCGGCCAGGGCATCCGTTGGCGGGCCTGCTTGAACGACGGCAGGTCGTCCTCGGCGCCGCGGACGATGTCGGTGTCGACCCAGCCGGGGTGGCACGAGCCGACGGTGATGCCGAGATGGGCGACCTCCTGCCGCGTGGCCACGGCGAGGTTCTCGGCGCCGGCCTTGCTCGCGGTGTACGCACCGAGCCCCGCCGCGGGGGTGAACGCGGCCAGCGACGAGACGACCAGGGCGTAGCCGCGGGTGCGCTCCAGGTGCGGGATGGCGTGCTTGAGCGTGCGGAAGACCCCGTTGAGGTTGATGTCGACGACGCGCTCGAACGTCGCGTCCTCGGTCTGGCGCACGGTGCCGTAGGAGGCGATGCCGGCGTTGGCGAGCACGTGGTCGAGCCGGCCGAAGTGCGTGGCGGCGGCGTCGATCGCGGCCTTCAGCGAGGCGCTGTCGCGGACGTCGGCCTCCCACCAGGCGGCGGCCGGGCCGAGCTCGTCGGCGAGGGCGGCGAGGCGGTCGGGCTCGAGCCCGACCAGGGCCACGCGCCCGCCCCGCTCGACGTAGCCGCGGGCCACGCCGGCGCCGATCCCGCGGGCGGCGCCGGTGACCAGCGCGACCTGTCCGTCGAAGCGTTCGGTTGCAGTCATGGGGGCACGGTACCCGTGACATCGCGAATGTGCCACCGTCGATGTCACATAGCGTCCGGTCCTCGGACGGGTGGCCCAGGTCACAGGGGCGTGCCCTGCGCAGCGGCTACGGTCACCACATGTTGATCGCGGTCGTCGCAGAGACGAGTCCCGGCGAGACCCGGGTCGCGGGCACCCCCGCGACGGTCCGCCAGCTCATCGCGCTCGGGTACGAGGTCGTCGTCGAGGCCGGGGCCGGCCGCCACGCCGACTTCCCCGACGAGGCCTACGCCGAGGCGGGGGCCCGGGTCGTCGACGCCCAGCAGGCCTGGGCGGCCGACGTGGTGCTCAAGGTGGTCGCGCCCAGCGAGGCCGAGATCGAGCGGCTCGCCGAGCGGGCGACGGTCGTCGGCATCCTCGCCCCGGCGCAGAACCCCGAGCTCGTCGAGGCGCTCTCGCGGCGTCCGATCACGGCCCTCGCGATGGACGCCGTGCCGCGCATCTCGCGGGCGCAGTCGATGGACGTGCTCAGCTCGATGGCCAACATCGCCGGCTACCGCGCCGTGGTCGAGGCCGCGCACGAGTTCGGCCGGTTCTTCACCGGCCAGGTGACCGCCGCGGGCAAGGTGCCGCCGGCCACCGTGCTGGTCGCCGGGGCCGGCGTGGCCGGCCTCGCCGCGATCGGTGCGGCCAGCAGCCTGGGCGCCGTCGTCCGCGCCACCGACCCGCGTCCGGAGGTCGCCGACCAGGTGCGCTCGATCGGCGGCGAGTACCTGGCGGTCGAGGTCGAGGAGCAGATGGAGAGCTCCGACGGGTACGCCAAGGCGACCAGCGAGGCGTACGACCGACGGGCCGCCGAGATCTACTCCGAGCAGGCCCGCGAGGTCGACATCGTCATCACCACGGCGCTCATCCCCGGCCGTCCGGCACCGCGCCTGCTCACCGCCGCCGACGTCGCGAGCATGAAGCCCGGCAGCGTCGTGGTCGACATGGCCGCCGCGCAGGGCGGCAACGTCGAGGGCAGCGTCCCCGGGCAGAAGGTCGTCACCGACAACGGCGTGACGATCCTCGGCTACACCGACCTGGCGGGGCGCCTGCCCGCGCAGGCGTCCCAGCTCTACGGCACCAACCTGGTGAACCTGCTCAAGCTGCTCACGCCCGAGAAGGACGGCCGCCTCGTGCTCGACCTCGAGGACGTCGTGCAGCGCTCGATCACCGTGGTGCACGAGGGCGACACCCTCTGGCCGCCCCCGCCGGTGCAGGTCTCGGCCGCGCCGGCCGCGAAGCCCGCGGCCGCGGTGGAGCCGCCGCCGGCCAAGCAGCCGATGTCCACCTCGACCAAGCTCGGGCTGGCCGTCGCCGGCCTGGTCGCGTACTTCCTGGTCGTCGCTGCGGCACCTGACCCGCTGCCGCAGCACTTCACCGTCTTCATGCTGGCCGTGGTCATCGGCTACTACGTCATCGGCAAGGTGCACCACGCGCTGCACACGCCGCTCATGAGCGTCACCAACGCGATCAGCGGGATCATCGTCGTCGGCGCCATGCTGCAGCTGGTCGACGACGACGCGGTGATCCGCACCCTCGCGTTCGCGGCCGTGCTCCTGGCCAGCATCAACGTCTTCGGCGGCTTCGCCGTGACCCGACGCATGCTCAGCATGTTCTCGAAAGGCTGACCGCCCGTGGACGTCTTCAGTCTCGCCACCGCGGCCTACGTCGTCGCCGCACTCCTGTTCATCCTCAGCCTCGCCGGGCTGAGCAAGCACGAGACCGCCCGCGGCGGCCTGTCGTTCGGCATCGCCGGCATGGCGCTCGCGCTCGTCGCCACGTTCATGGTCGTCGTCGACGTCTCGGCCGACCGCGACGAGGTGCTGCCGGTCGTGCTGCTGCTCGTGGCCGTGGTGGCCGGGGCCGCGATCGGGCTGTGGCGCGCGCGCATCGTCGAGATGACGCAGATGCCCGAGCTCATCGCGCTGCTGCACAGCTTCGTCGGTCTGGCCGCGGTGCTGGTCGGCTGGAACGCGTACCTGGAGTACCGCGACCGTCACTGGCGCCTGGGCGACCTGGCGGGCGTCCACGACGCCGAGGTGTTCATCGGGGTCTTCATCGGCGCGGTGACGTTCACCGGCTCGATCGTCGCGTTCCTCAAGCTGTCGGGGCGGATGAGGTCGAGCCCGCTCATGCTGCCGGGCAAGAACTACCTCAACCTCGGCGCGCTCGGCCTGTTCGTGCTTCTGACCATCTGGTTCGTGGCCGACCCCCACCTGTGGCTGCTGGTGCTCGTGACGCTGCTGGCGCTGGCGCTCGGCTGGCACCTGGTGGCGTCCATCGGCGGCGGCGACATGCCCGTCGTGGTCTCCATGCTGAACAGCTACTCGGGCTGGGCCGCGGCGGCGTCCGGCTTCCTGCTGAACAACGACCTGCTCATCGTCACCGGTGCGCTGGTCGGCTCGTCCGGTGCGTACCTGAGCTACATCATGTGCCAGGCGATGAACCGCTCGTTCATCTCGGTCATCGCCGGTGGCTTCGGCATCGAGGCCGGGCCGGCCGACGACACCGAGTACGGCCCGCACCGCGAGATCGACGCGAGCGACACCGCCGAGCTGCTCAAGAACGCCGGCACCGTGGTCATCACCCCCGGTTACGGCATGGCCGTCGCGCAGGCCCAGTACCCGGTCGCCGACCTGGTCCGCAAGCTGCGCGAGCGCGGCGTGGACGTGCGCTTCGGCATCCACCCGGTCGCCGGTCGCCTGCCCGGCCACATGAACGTGCTGCTGGCCGAGGCGAAGGTGCCCTACGACATCGTGCTGGAGATGGACGAGGTGAACGACGACCTCGCCGACACGTCCGTCGTGCTGGTCATCGGCGCCAACGACACGGTCAACCCGGCCGCGGCCGAGGACCCGTCCAGCCCGATCGCCGGCATGCCGGTGCTGCGGGTGTGGGAGGCCGAGAACGTCGTGGTGTTCAAGCGGTCGATGGCCGCGGGCTACGCCGGCGTGCAGAACCCGCTGTTCTTCCGCGACAACACCCAGATGCTGTTCGGCGACGCCAAGGAGCGGGTCGAGGACATCCTGCGCGCGCTCTGAGGCGGGTCAGGCGGTGACGGGACTCCGGCGTCCGGTGCGCCAGGCGACGATCGCGGCGGCCAGCGCGAGCACGAGGACGGCCAGGGCCGTGGCCAGCGCCGTCCGGAAGCCCGCGTCGCCGCCGTGCTCGGCCGTGACGACCTGGTAGACGGTCATGAGCAGCGCGGCGCCGATCGACGAGCCGATGCGCTGGCCGGTCTGCAGCGCCCCGCCCGCGGCCCCGCCCATGCGGGGCGGAACCTCGCTGAGCGTCAGCGTGATGTTGGGGCTCACGACCGCGCCACCGCCCAGGCCGGCGAGGAAGAGGAACGGCGCGAGCGCCCACACCAGCTCGTCGGTGGTGCGGCCCGGCCCGACGGCCGCGGCCGCGGCGACCGCGGCCATCATCGTCGCGAGCGCCACCACGGTGAGCGGACGCCCGACCCGGTCCACGAAGCGCCCGGCCAGCGGCGACGAGATCGCCGAGCCGACCGCGAAGGGGGTCAGCAGCAGCCCGGCGTGCAGGGCGCTGACCTCGCGCGAGTCCTGCAGCCAGACCGACGCGGTGAGGAAGACGCCGGTGAACCCGGTGAAGTAGAGCGTGCCGATGAGCATCCCGCTGCCGTAGCCGGGCAGACGGCGCAGCAGCTCCAGGTCGAGCAGCGGCGCGTGGCCGCGACGCACCAGCCGGCGCTCCCACCGGCCGAACGCGTAGGCGAACAGCGGCACGCCGACGAGCAGGACGAGCGGCAGGCGGCGTCCGGCCTCGATGCTCACCAGCGGGTACAGCAGGCACACGACGCTGAGGCCGAGCAGCACCGCGCCGGCGACGTCGATGCGGTCGGGGGTGCCGTCGTCCTCTCGGGGCGGGACGAGCCGCGCGACGGCCACCATGGCCACGAGGCCGATCGGCACGTTGATGAGGAACAGCAGCCGCCAGCCGAGGTCGGGACCCGCGGCGGCGATGATGAGCCCGCCGAGCAGCGGCCCGGCGGCCGACGCGATCGACACCGTCAGCCCGAAGTAGCCGAACGCGCGGCCGCGCTCGGCGCCGGAGAACAGCTCCTGGATGAGTCCCGAGCTCTGCGGCGTGAGGATGCCGGCCGCGGCGCCCTGCAGCAGGCGGGCCACGATGACCAGCTCGGCGGTGGGCGCCAGGCCGACGGCGGCGCTGGCCAGCACGAAGCCGACGAGCCCGCCGAGCATGAGTCGCCGGCGCCCGTAGGCGTCACCGAGGCGTCCGCCGGCGACCAGCGTGAGACCGAACGTGAGCGCGTACCCGGACACGACCCACTGCACCGTGGACGCCGAGGAGTCCAGCCCCGACTGGATCGAGGGGATCGCGACGTTGACGATCGTGACGTCCAGCAGCGACATGAACCCGACCACGAGCGTGACGGCCAGGATGCGCCAGCGCCGGGGGTCGGGGGTGTCGGCCGTGCAGGGGACGCCGGTGTCCAGGGCCTCGTCGCTCACCCCCACACTCTGGCGTCCCGGCGCAAGCCGTGCACGGCGGCCCCGCGTCCACGGGCCGTCGCGCCCCTGCGCGTGGCGCCGCGCTGCCCTAGGCTGGCCGCGCGGAGGGAGCCGTGCGAGACCAGGGAGTCCCGATGGACAAGGACCAGTACGACCGCCCCGAGGGCGACGACGAGGTCTGGGGCCGCGGTATCGGCCTGCTGATCGGCGCGATCGCGATCGTCGTCATCTTCTGGGTCATCTTCAACACCGACGTGCTCGGCTGAGCCGCGCCGGCCGTCTGTGCGGCGAGCGTCAGACGACGCCGTACAGGCGGTCGCCGGCGTCGCCGAGGCCCGGCACGATGTAGCCGTTCTCGTCGAGGCGCTCGTCCAGGCCCGCCGTCACGAGCGTCACCGGCACGCCGATGTCGGCCAGGTCGCGCTCGACGCGCGCCACGCCCTCGGGCGCCGCCAGCAGGCACACCGCGGTGATGTGGTCGGCGCCGCGCTTCACGAGGAAGTCGATGGCCGCGGCGAGCGTGCCGCCGGTGGCCAGCATCGGGTCGAGCACGTAGCACTGGCGGCCGGCGAGGTCGTCGGGCAGGCGCTCGGCGTAGGTGTCGGCCTCGAGCGTCTCCTCGTTGCGGATCATGCCCAGGAACCCGACCTCGGCGGTCGGCAGCAGACGCTGCATGCCCTCGAGCATGCCCAGGCCGGCGCGCAGGATCGGGACGACGAGCGGACGCGGCGAGGTGAGCCGGACGCCGGTGGCCGTGGCGACGGGCGTCTGCACGTCGACCGGCTCGACGCGCACGTCGCGGGTCGCCTCGTACGCCAGCAGGGTCACGAGCTCCTCGGCGAGCCTGCGGAAGGTGGGGGAGTCGGTCTCGCGGTCGCGCAGCACGGTGAGCTTGTGCGAGATCAACGGGTGGTCGGCGACGTGGACGTGCATGCGTCGAGCCTAGCGGTGACGGGCGCCCGGTCACCCTGGCGGCGCGGTGCGCACTCTGACATCCTCGACGCAGGACCAGGAGAGGGTGTGACATGGCCGACGACGACGTCGACTTCGCAGTAGCCGCGTACCGCGACCAGGGCGTCTGGCAGGTCGCCGAGCTCAAGACCGCCGTCACCCAGGACGTGGGGGAGCTGGTGGAGGCGCTGCGGCGCTTCCCCTCCGACGTCGGCGTGCTCGGCATGGTCGCGGTCGACGAGGAGTTCTTCGTGCTCGTCCGCGTCTCGGGTCCCTACACGCGGTTCATGCTGTCGGACGTCACGGCGGTCGCCGACTACGACCTGGCCGCCGACGTCGCCGACCAGCTCGACCTCCCCGACCCGGCTCCGGACGCCGACGCGGACCCGGCCGGCGACCTGGAGATCGTGAGCGACCTCGGCCTGTCCAGCAGCGCGCTGGACCTGCTCTGCGACCCCGACGCCTATCCCGACGAGATGCTGCTGGAGATCGCCGAGCGGCTCGGGTTCGGCGACGAGCTCAACGCCCTGGTCGGGTGAACGACGCCGAGGCGATGCGCCGGGCGCTCGCGCTCGCCGAGCAGGCGGCGGCCGACGCCGACGTCCCGGTGGGCGCGGTCGTGCTCGACCCGTCCGGCGCGGTGGTCGGCGAGGGCCGCAACCTGCGCGAGGTCGACGGCGACCCGCTGGCCCACGCGGAGGTCGTCGCGCTGCGCGAGGCGGCCCGGACGCTCGGCTCGTGGCGGCTCGACGGCTGCACGCTGGTCGTGACGCTCGAGCCGTGCACGATGTGCGCCGGCGCCCTGGTCCAGGCTCGCGTGGCCCGGCTGGTGTTCGGCACGTTCGACGACAAGGCCGGCGCGGTCGGCTCGCTGTGGGACGTCGTGCGCGACCGCCGGCTGCCGCACCGGCCCGAGGTGGCCTCGGGCGTCCTGGCCGAGGAGTCCGCCGCGCTGCTGCGGACGTTCTTCGCCGCCCACCGCTGACCGTCCCCGCCCTCCCCGCTGCCCTCGCCGGCAGCACGCCGAGCCCGTGCTAGCCCGGGGTCGCCGCGGGGGTCACGAGGACGATGGTGGCAGCGGCACAGCCGGAGCACGTCGCGAGGTACAACGCCACCCGCCAGACGCGGCCCGATCTGCTCGTGGGCAGCAACGGCTTGATCCGGCGCCCGTGCCGCACCAGGGTGTGTGCTTCGCGGAGGCGCAGCGGCACGCGGCTCGATGCGTCCTCGTCGGGCAGCGAGTGTCGACGATCGACCGTCTCGTCGAGCACGACGAGCTCGGGCCCGTCGTCGGTCAGGAAGACGGCTGCATGCGTGGTGCCCGGCTGGAACTGCTGAAGCCGGACCAGCGGCAGCACCTGTCGTGTCACCGTCCGGAACGCCTCGCCCGACGGCCTCACCGCCGTGACGGCGAGATCGCACACCGGATCGCCGTTCAGCTCCGCGATGCGATCGATGCCGTCGACGCGGGCGACGCCGACCCCGTAGCGGCTCCGGGCCACCGCGAGCTCCGGTGTCGTGGGCCGGTGGATCCCGTCCAGCGCATGCCGGGAGGCGAGCAGGAACGAGCAGACGCCGATGGCGATCACGGCCGGACCCGTGGCCCAGCCGGCGGGACTCGTCGACTCGCGCAGCTCCGCCAGCACGCCGCCGAGGAACAGACCGACCGAACCGGCCAGCAGGACTCGAATCACCGGGTGACCGTACTGGGAAGCATCCGGGAAGCCCTCCCACGTCGTGGGGATGGTGCGGGCAGGGAGCGCGCCATGCCGGCACTAGCCCACCGCTCCACGCAGGCCGCACCCGCCCTCGTCACGCGCCTCTGCCAAACGTTTTCTAGGCTCGGACCGTGACCAGCATGAGCAGCCCCTCCCTCGGCGCGACGATCGTCCAGGACTACGTGACCGCCCTGTGCGCCGTCCTCGGCGTCGACCCGGCGGCCGCCCGGGACGCCTACGGCGCCGACCGGTGCGACGACGCGCAGCTCGAGGTCTGGCGCCTGCACCACGAGACGACGGTCGCCGGCTACCGCGCCGCGGACGTCCGCGAGCCCGAGGACCTGGCTGTCGTCTTCGCCGACGAGGACGTGGTGCGCGCCGACGCGAAGCTCATCGCCGAGCGGCTCGACGTCCGGGCCCAGGCGACCGCCTGGGAGAAGCACCCCGAGCACGCCGCGCTCGTGGCCCAGGACGCGCCGTGGCAGGTCGCGTGCGCGGCCGAGGCGCTGCGCCGCGTCGTCGACGCCGCCTAGGTCACACGACCCGTCCCTTGTCCCGGGAACATCTCTGCCTCTATGGTGGTTGAAGTTTCAACAAGACAGTGGGACGAGCTGAGGAGCAGGTCATGGCTGGCATGGAGTTCGGCATCTTCACGGTCGGGGACGTCACCGAGGACCCCACCACGGGCGTCACGCCCACCGAGCACGAGCGCATCAAGGCGACCGTCGCGATCGCTCGCAAGGCCGAGGAGGTCGGCCTGGACGTGTTCGCGACCGGCGAGCACCACAACCCGCCGTTCCACCCGTCCAGCCCCACGACGCTGCTGGCCCACATCGGCGCGCTGACCGAGCGGATCAAGCTCTCGACGTCCACGACGCTGATCACGACCAACGACCCGGTCAAGATCGCCGAGGACTACTCGTACCTGCAGCACCTGGTCGACGGCCGCATGGACCTCATGCTCGGCCGCGGCAACACGGCACCGGTCTACCCGTGGTTCGGCTACGACGGCCGCAAGGCGGTCGAGCTGACGCTCGAGCACTACCACCTGCTGCGCAAGCTGTGGGACGAGGAGGTCGTGAACTGGAGCGGTGAGTTCCGCTCGCCGCTGCAGGGCTTCACGCTCGCGCCGCGCCCGCTCGACGGCGTCGCGCCGTTCGTGTGGCACGGCTCGATCCGGACGCCGGAGGTCGCCGAGCTGGCCGCGTTCTACGGCGACGGCTACTTCGCGAACAACATCTTCTGGCCCAAGGAGCACTACATCCGGCTGATCAACTTCTACCGCCAGCGCTACGCGCACTACGGCCACGGCACGCCCGAGCAGGCCATCGTCGGCCTGGGTGGCCAGTTCTACCTGGCGCGCAACAGCCAGGACGCGGTGAAGGAGTTCCGCCCGTACTTCGACAACGCGCCGGTCTACGGCCACGGCCCGAGCCTGGAGGACTTCACCGAGCAGACGCCGCTGACCGTCGGCAGCCCGCAGCAGTTCGTCGAGAAGACCCTCGCCTTCGCGGACTACTTCGGCGACTACCAGCGTCAGCTGTTCCTGGTCGACCACGCCGGCCTGCCGCTCAAGACCGTCCTGGACCAGCTCGACCTGCTCGGCGAGGTGCTGCCCACGCTGCGCGCCGAGTTCGCCGCCCGCCGTCCGGCGGACGTGCCCGACACCCCCGACCACGCCTCGCGCGTCGCGGCCAAGCTGGCCGCCGACGCGGAGGTCGCCGAGGACACCAGCACCCAGGAGGTGCACGCATGACCAAGGTCGTCGCCCTCACCAGCGGGCTCAGCGAGCCGTCCAGCTCGACCATGCTCGGCGAGCAGGTGCTCGCCGCCGTCCGGGCCCAGGTCCCGGACGCGGAGACCGAGATCTACTCGCTGCGGGCCTACGCCCACGACGTCACCGACGCGATGCTCACCGGCTTCCCGAACGGGAACCTGCGCCCGGTCGTCGACGCCGTGACCGGCGCGGACGCGCTCGTCGTCGTCACGCCGATCTTCAAGGCGTCCTTCCCGGGCCTGTTCAAGTCGTTCGTGGACGGCCTGGAGCCCGACGCGCTGACCGGCAAGCCGGTGCTGCTGGCCGCGACCGGCGGCACGGCGCGGCACTCGCTGGCGATCGACTTCGCACTGCGGCCGCTGTTCGCCTACCTGCAGGCGCTCGTGGTCCCGACCGGCATCTTCGCCAGCCCGCACGACTGGGGCAGCGAGGGCAAGGGCGCGCTGACGACCCGCATCGACCGGGCCGTCGGCGAGCTCGCCAGCATCCTCGGCGGAGGCGGCAGCGGGCGCGGCCCGAGCGGCGACTTCGACCTGTTCAGCGACACGTTCCTGGCGGCGAGCCGTCCGCCGCAGTGACGTGACACGACGAAGGGCCGGGACCTCGGGGTCCCGGCCCTTCGTGCGTCCCGGCGTCAGCGGGTGACGGTCAGCCGCACCGTGCTCGAAGTCGAGGCGGCGTACGTGCCGGTGGTCGCCGGCCGGTACACGGCCTTGATGCTGTGCCGGCCCACCTTGAGCGTGCGCGGCAGCGTGTACGTCGCGCGACCGGCCGACAGCCGGACGGTCCTCAGCTTCCGGCGGCCGTCGTAGACGGTGACGGTGCCGGGGGCCCGGCCGGAGACCGTGATGGTCGCCCGCGCGGGCTTGCTGCCGCGGAGCCTCTGCTTGGCCTTGGACAGCCGGACGGCCGTGGTCGTGGCGTGTGGCGACACGGTCAGCCAGGTGGCAGCCGTGCTGGTGCTGTGGCGCGTCCGGTCGGTGGGGACGAACGTCGCGGTCAGGGTGTGGGTGCCGGCGAGCAGCGTGCGGGGCAGGGTGAGGCGGGCGGTGCCGCCGGCCTGCTTGACGACGCCCAGCGTGCGGGCGCCGTCGCGGAACGTGACCGAGCCGGTCACCCCTGCCGGGACCTTGGCGGTGAGGACGGTCGGCCGGGTCTGGCCGTAGACCTGTCGGCTCGCCGACAGGCCCAGCGTGGTGCTCGTCGGGTCGGCAGCCGTGGTGATCGGGCCGAAGAGCGTCGGGGGCAGGCCGGACTCCAGGTTGAACGCCGCCGCGAAGAACCGGTCGTTCCCCGACGTCTCGCGGAGCCGGCCACCGACGTGGATGCCGCCGTCCCAGACGACGGACGTCGTGGCCAGGGTGATCCGCAGCAGGCCGCCGGTGCGCTGGAAGCCGAGGGTGCTCGCGGGCAGCGGCGTCACGTCGCCCTCCTTCGTGACGTCCGGGACCGCGAACCCGGACAGGCTGGTGACCACGTCGTCGCTCACCTCGGCCCGCAGGTTGATGCCGTGGCCTCCGTCGAGCGTCCTGCGCTGCGCCAGGAGGAGCTCGACGGTGTAGTCGCCGCCGAGGTTCTCGGTGCGCAGACGCACGTCCAGGGTCGAGGGGGTGGCGTCCACCGACAGGCTCGGCACGTCGAGGTCGGTCGTCACGGTGGGGGTGGACAGCGGGTTGGTGTACTCGCGCTGCTGCGCCGAGGCGGGCGCGGCGGCGAGCGTCCCGCCCAGCAGGGCGGCGCCGAGGGCGGCGGCGGCGAGGCGTCGACGAGGGGTCACGGGGGCTCCTTCACGGGAGAGGGCGGCCCGCGGCGCGTGCCGTCGAGGGCAACCTAGCGACGATCTGCCGTCCTCCGGGGTAGAACGGACGATCTTCATCCCGGCCCGGACGCACGACAGCGGCCCCCTCGAGGTCTTGGTGGGGCGAGGGGGCCGCTGCGACGAGGATGCCCGCCGTTCGTCGGCAGGGCCATCCCAGGAAGGTGGGGTCAGCCCTGCTCGCGCATCCCCCACGGGGAGCCGTACGCGGTCAGCAGGTCCAGGAAGGGCTTCGGCTCGAGCGCCTCGGGTCCCAGGACGCCGGCGCCGGTCCACTCGCCCGCCGCGAGCAGCTCCAGCGCCACCACGGGGTTGATCGCGGTCTGCCAGACGACGGCCTGGCTGCCGTACTCGCGCATCGACCACTCGTTGTCGACGACGTGGTACAGGTACACCTCGCGCGGCCGGCCGTCCTTCGTGCCGGTCACCCAGGTGCCGGCGCAGGTCTTGCCGGACATCCGGTCGCCGAGCCTCGCGGGGTCCGGGAGGCAGGCCGCGACGACGTCCCGCGGCGAGACCTGCACGGGACCGTTCGCGCTCGGCACGGTCACCGGCGTGGTCGAGTCCAGTCCCAGCTCGTGCAGGGTCTTGAGCTTGCCGATGAAGTCGTCGCCGAGCCCGTACTTGAAGGTCACCCGGCGGGCGTCGACCCAGCGCGGCACGAGCAGCACCTCCTCGTGCTCGACGTTGACGCACTCGACCGGACCGATGCCCTCGGGGAAGTCGAACACCTCCGGCTCGCTGAACGGCGGCGTCGTGAACCAGCCGCGGTCGCGCTCGTAGACCACCGGCGGGTTGAGGCACTCCTCGATCGTCGTCCAGATGCTGAACGAGGGGGCGAAGTCGTAGCCCTCGACGGTCAGGTTCGCGCCGTCGCGGATCCCGATCTCGTCGATCTCGTCGAACAGGACGTCGGCCGCGTAGCGGGCGAAGACGTCGGCCAGGCCGGGCTCGATGCCCATGCCGACGAGCGCCAGGCGTCCGGACGCCTCCCACTGCCCGGCGAGCTCGAACTGCTCGTCGCCCAGCTTGATCCCGACCTCCTCGTGCGGACGTTCGGGATGCGGGACGGACAGCGACATCGCCATGTCGAGGTAGTGCGTGCCTGCGGCGAGGGCGGCACGGAACAGCGGCATGACGAAGCGGGGGTCGGTCGCGTTCAGCAGCGCGTCGCACCGCTCGCGCTCGAGCGTGGTGCGCACCGCGTCCTCGTCGGTGGCGTCGAGCCGCGCGGCGGTGAACCGGTCGTCGTCGACCGCGGCGACGGCCGCCTCGGCGCGGGCGAGGTCGTAGTCGGCCACGACCATGTGGGCGAAGAACTCGCGCCGGGCGGCGATGCGCGCCACGGCGCTTCCGACGCCGCCGGCGCCCACGAGCAGGACTCGCATGTCAGACCTTTCGTCAGGAGGCGGACGCCTCGGTACCCCGATGGAAGCCCGTGGGAACGAACAACGTCAACGACGTTGGCATAAGACCCAGTGAACTGGGAGGCGCCGTCCGCGCCGTCGTCCTACGGTCGCCAGGCTCCGATCGCGCGGTGCGAGGAGAGGAGAGTCCGATGACACGCACGCCGGTCGTGGACGCAGTGATGTCGCCGGACCAGGTCTGGACGCGGAGCGCCACCGAGTGGCGGCTGGCCGAGGAGATGGGGGTCGGCCGCGGCTGGATCTACGACCATCTGAATCTGCAGCCGCAGCACGAGCGGTGGCACGAGGCGACCACGCACCTGGCCGCCGCGGCGGCCACGACGACCCGCATCGGGGTCGGCACGATGGTGACGACCCCGAACTTCCGCCACCCGGCCCCGAGCGCCAAGGCGGCGCTCACCCTGCACGACGTCTCGGCCGGACGGTTCGTGCTCGGCGTCGGCGCGGGCGGACCGGGGGCTGACTCGGACGCCCTCGGCGGTCCGGTCCTGGAGCGTCGCGACCGCATGAGCCGGTTGGCGGAGTGGACCGAGATGCTGCGGCGTCTGCTCGACGGAGGGACGGTGGACGCCGACGGACGCTTCACGACCGTTCGGTTCACCGTCGTCACGGCGCAGCGCGACCGGACGTCCGCCGCTGGCCGTCGCGGCCACGGGTGCGGGAGGCATGCGCGTGGCCGCCGAGCACGCCGACCTGTGGATCACTCAGGACGTCGCGCAGGACCCGCGCGTGTACGCGGGCACGGCCGAGGCGGAGATCGCGCGGCAGCTGAGCTGCTGGACGAGACGTGCGCGGCGGCCGGCCGCGACCCGTCGTCCCTGCCGCGCCTCGTCGTCCTGGGCTACGGCTCGGAGCGTCCGCTCGAGTCGGAGGAGGCCTTCCGGGACGCGCTGGGCCGCTACGGCGAGCTCGGTGCCGCGACGGTCGCCGTGCTGTGGCCGCGCGGTGAGGGCGCGACGCGTCACCTCGACGTGCTGGCCGCGGTGCTGGGACGATGACCGGCGTCGCCGTCGCGTCATGACGCTGGACGCCGGACGAGGAGGAGCCGTGGCCAAGAACGTCGTGCCGGACGGCGAGCGCCGCCGGCGCCGCCCGACCCGCTCGGGCGTGGTGCTGTCCGAGTCGGTCATCGTCGACACGGCGCTGCGGGTCCTGCGTGGGCACGGGGCGAGCGGGCTGACCGCCCGCCGGCTCGGCGCCGCGCTGGGCGCCGACCCCAGCACGCTGTACCGCTACTTCGCGGGCATGGACGACCTCGTGCGCGCGGTCGGCGACGAGCTCGTGGGCCGCGCGCGCGAGGCCTGGCGACCGGCCGGCGACTGGCACGCCGACCTGCGCGACCTCGGCCTCGCCATCCACGCCTCGTACCTGGAGCACCCGCACGCGGCGGTGCTCACCGCGAGCCGGGTCACCGGGCGTCCGCGCGAGATCGCCGTCGACGAGGCGATCCTCGGCCTGCTGCGCGACGCCGGGTTCCCCGACGCCGGAGCCGTTCGCCTCTACCACGCGTTCATCGACCTGACGCTGGCCTTCGCGGCGCTCGATGCCGGTGCCCTCACACTCGGGGACGACGAGCGCGCGGCCGACGAGGCCATGTGGACGTCCACCTACGCGCGGCTGCCCGCCGACGAGTACCCGCACATCGCCGCGACCGCGCACCTGCTGGCCGCGCGGATGCCGCACAGCGCCTACCCGATGGTGCTGGGCGTGCTGCTGGACTCCGCGGCCGGGCAGCTGGCCCGCTCGAGGTAGCGGCTCCCCCTCACGTCTGGGATCCGTGACCGGCGAGGCGTCCCTAGGGTCGGCACGGACTGGTACCGCGCCAGTCGACCTGGTCCGGAGGGAAACGCACAGTCATGAGGTTCCAACGCCCGTCACGCTCGCTCGCGACAGCCGCCGCGACGCTCGCGCTCCTCGTCGGCGCGCTCGGCGCGCCGGCCCACGCCGAGGAGAGCTCCTCGCCGTCGTCCGACGTCAGCACGTTGGCCGGGGCGCACCCGGCCGCGGGTGACGACGTGCCGCTGCCGCCCCAGCTCAAGGGCTACCAGCTGGCGGATCCGCCCCCGGACGTCCCGAGCTGGGGCGAGGCCGAGTACGACTCCCTCACGTGCCAGTACGGTGACGTGCCGGTGGCCGGCCGGGCCCGCGTCGCTCAGTGGTTCAAGGGCGGCCTGGTCCCGCAGCCGGGTGAGACGTTCTACGTGCAGCTCGAGTACAGCTACATCGGCTCGGCCTGCGCCGGCAGCACGAGCACGACGATCCAGACCGAGCTCATGCTGCCGACGGGGATGGAGGCCGCCTACGACCCGGCGGCGGGCAACCACGTCATCCAGGGCATCGTCCGCCCGAAGCAGGAGGTCAAGTACACGACCAACTTCGCCGGATCGACCGGCCCGCACGGAGGCGTGCTGATCCAGTCGACCAACGCGGCCGGGACGGCGCCGATGCCGTGGACTCTGTCGCGCCACGAAGGCCTCATGCTGTTCGTCCCGGTGACGGCGACGCGTCGGCTCATCGGATCCGGTACTCCTCCGCCCTCGTGCACCTGGCGCCGCCAGGGTGGCGGCGTCTGCCCCGCGGCCGGGGCAGGCGACCACGTCCAGTTCGGCGTGCGCGCCACGCACATGTTCAACGTCAGCGGTGGCTGGTACGCGCCGTACGTCGGCGTGTTCGCGACCGAGACTCCCGGCGTGCCCGGCACGCCGAACCAGCCGGGCAACCCGGGTGGCCCGATCGGCCAGCCCACGAAGCCCATGGCGGGACTGTCGGCCCGGGCGGCGACCGGCTTCGTCGCCGGTCGGTCCGGGGCGGTCGCGGTGACGGTGGACGGACGGGGCGGCTCTGCCGCCGGCACCGTCGTCGTCCGGGATGGCGCGCGCGTCGTCGGCAGCGCGCGGGTCGGGAGCGCGGTGCGTGCCGCCGTCCGGGTGCCCGTCAGGGCGTTGCGGGCCGGCCGTCGCAGCCTGTCGGTGACGTACGGCGGTTCGAACCGGCTGAAGGGCTCCTCGACCGCGGTGCGCGTGGTCGTGGCCAAGGCGCCGGCGGCCGTCGCGGCGAAGGCCAGCCGGCTCACCAAGCGGGGCGGCAAGCTCGCCGTGACGGTCCGGGCCTCCGGCGTGGCCCTCGGCGGCACCGTCGTGGTCAAGGACGGCTCGAAGGTCGTCGGACGCGCGAAGGTCTCCGCGAGCGGACGGGCCACGGTGAGGCTCAAGGCGCTCAAGCGCGGCAAGCGCACGCTGACCGTCGTGTTCGGTGGCAACGCCGACGTCCGGAGCGCGGCCACCAAGGTGAGGGTGCGCGTGCGCTGACTTGCAGGCTCCAGGACGCGCACCCGGCCGTGAGGCCGGGTGCGCGTCGCCGTCTGTCCCGAGCCGACTCGTCCGAGGTGTGGCGACCGACCGTGTCTGCGCCGACCCGCTCGAGGTGAGCGAGCGGCCCAGCCGTCCTACCGTGGCGGGATGCGTGTCGGACTCACTGCCGTCCTGGACGACCTCGACCGCGAGGGCGTCCGCGTCGACGTCCCCGCGAAGGCGGCGGTCGAGGGGTTCACCTGGGACGCCCGCGACCGGGCGACCCGCCGCTGGTGGCCGCAGGGCCTGACGACGTCCGCCCACGGCCGCTGGAGCGGTCGGCCGGTGATGATCGCCAGCTGGTACGCCAAGGGCCTCCTCGGCCTGCTCGGACTGGGGTCCCGCGTCACGGTCATCGACCCCGCCGGGGAGCGGCCGCGCTACCGGCACGTCCGGCTCGTGCACCGGCCCGGGCCGCGGTGGCTCGGCCCGCTGCGCCCGATGCTCACCGTGCGGGTGCACGCCGGGGGCCTGGCCTGGGAGGGCACCCGGCTGTACGTCGCAGCCGGGCCGTTCGGCTTCCGGGTGTTCGACCTGGACGACGTCGAGCGGGTCTCGCGCTGGCGGGGGCGCGGGTACCGCTACGTCCTGCCGCTGCACTCGGCCCACCGCACCCGCCCGAGGCGCGACCGCTCGGAGATGACGTGGTCGTTCCTCACCTTCGACCGCAGCGGCGACACCCCTCGGCTGGTCGCCGGCGAGTACGGCACCAAGGCCGCGGCGCGCCACCGCATGGTGCGCCACGTGGTCGACGACCTGGGCCTGCCGGCGTCCGCCGACCCGGAGTGGTTCGACGAGCAGCCGCATCGCATGCAGGGCACCTGCCAGGCCGGGTCGACATGGTTCGTCACCGCCAGCGCGGGGGAGGGCAAGCCCGGTGCGCTGTGGGTCGGCGAGCCCGGCCGCTGGCGCAAGCACGCGGGCGTCCTGGCCACCGGCGCCGAGGACATCACCTACTGGCCCGAGCGGCACCAGCTGTGGACGCTGACCGAGTGGCCGCACCGCCGGTGGGTCTACGCGGTCGACCCCGACGCCTGGCCCGGGCCCGATTTCGAGGACGCGTCGTCCCTCTAGTAAGGTCTTCCGCGGTGGCGTGTCCGAGCGGCCTAAGGAGCACGCCTCGAAAGCGTGTGTGGGTTAACAGCCCACCGTGGGTTCAAATCCCACCGCCACCGCCAGCAGAGCCCCGGTCCCGTCAGGGACCGGGGCTCTCGTGCGTCTAGGGGACGTCGCCACCGCCTCGTGCGCAGGCTCACGACGGCTGGAATAGCCGAGCATCCCAGGAGGTGGGATGCTGAGCCCCGACGCCGGCACGACCGGCCCCGCGGGTCAGGAGGTGCCGTGCTCGAACAGCTGTGGAAGCGCGGTCCCGGGTTCGCGGACGTCGACTGGTCCGCCACTCCGCTCGGTCCGCCCGAGCAGTGGTCGACCGCGCTGCGGCAGGCCGTCGACCTGGTCGTCAACACCGAGTACGCCGCCACGCTGCTGTGGGGTCCGGAGTTCGTCCTGGTCTACAACGAGGCGTACGTCCCGATCCTCGGCGAGAAGCACCCGTGGGCCCTCGGCCGCCCGTGCGCGGAGGTCTTCCCCGAGGCGTGGCACCTCATCGGCGAGGCCATGCAGGACGTGCTCGACGGCAAGGGGGCGCTGTACTACCAGGACCAGCTCGTCCCGCTCGTGCGCGGCGGCTTCCTGCAGGACGGCTACTTCACCTACTCCTACTCGCCCGTGCACGGCGAGGACGGCACGGTCGAGGGCGTCATTGACATCGTCTCGGAGAAGACCCGCGAGGTCGTCGCGCTGCGCCGCCTGGCCGTCCTGGCCCAGCTGCGCACCCAGCTCGCCGACGTCGAGGCGGTCGACGACCTGGCGGACGTCGTGCTGGGCGTCCTCGCCCAGGCCGACGCCGACCTGCCCGACGTCGAGTACCGTCCGTCGGCGACCCGGTCCACCGGCACCCGGCTGCCCGCCACCCCGCCGCGGTCCCTGCGGGGCACCGACCTGCTCCTGGAGGACACCGGGGCGGGCCACGTCGCCTGGATGCCCGTCCGCTCGGCCGGTGTCGACCCGGGCGACCCGCCGGTGCTCGTCGCCGCCCTGAGCCCCGGCCTGCGTCCCGACCACGACTTCCTCAGCTTCCTGAACCTGGTGAGCACTGCGGTCACCCAGACCCGCAACCGGCTGGAGGCACGCGAGGTCGAGCGTCGCATCGCGCTCAGCGAGCGCAAGCTCTCCGAGGCGCTGCAGCACAGCCTGCTGACGCCTCCGACCCAGGTCGAGGGGTTCCGGGTCGCGGTGCGCTACCGGGCCAGCGCCGAGCAGGCCGAGGTCGGCGGCGACTGGTACGACTCGTTCCTGGCCGGTGACGGCGCCCTCACGGTGACGGTCGGCGACGTGTCCGGCCACGACCGCACCGCCGCAGCCGGCATGGCCCAGGCGCGCAACATGCTGCGGGCGCTCGCGTTCACCATGAAGGAGCCGCCCTCGCGGGTCATGGCGGCGCTCGACGAGGCGCTCGAGGGGCTGGACCTCGGCGTGATGGCGACCGCCCTGCTCGCTCGCGTCGAGCAGGCCGACGACGGCGGCTGGCAGCTGAGCTGGACCAATGCGGGCAGCCTGCCGCCGGTGCTCGTGCACGCCGACGGCCGGGCCGAGCTGCTCGACCCCCCGGCGGACCTCATGCTCGGCGTCGACCCGGAGCTGGTGCGCCACGACCACAGCGTCCCGCTGGAGCCCGGCAGCAGCGTCGTGCTCTACAGCGACGGCCTGATCGAGCGACGCGACCGGTCCCTGACCGAGAGCATCGAGCGGCTGACGCGTACCCTCGACGGGCGCACCGGCCTCGACGCCGACCAGCTGGCCGAGCACCTGCTCACGCACGTCTCGACGAGCACCGACGACGACATCGCGCTGTTGGTGCTGCGCGTGGACGGCTGACGAGGAGGGACGAGTGCCGGACCGGAGCTGGACGGACGGGCCGGGGTTCTCGGACGTCGACTGGGCCGCCACGCCGCTGGGTGACCCGCACCGGTGGAGCCCCGCCCTGCGTCACGCCGTCGACTTCGTCGTCAACACCGAGTACCCCGCGACCCTGTTCTGGGGCCCGCAGCTCGTCATGGTCTACAACGAGGCCTACACGGGGATGATCGGCGACAAGCACCCCGCCGCCCTGGGCGCGTCCGCGCGCGACGTGTTCCCCGAGGCGTGGCACATCATCGGCGGCGTCATGGAGGCCGTGCTGGCCGGTGAGGGCCCGTCGTACGTGGAGAACCAGCTCGTCCCGCTCGAGCGGCACGGCTTCCTGGAGGACTGCTACTTCACCTACTCCTACTCACCGGTGCACGGCGAGGACGGCGCCGTCGAGGGCGTCCTCGACATCGCCGCCGAGACGACGCGCGAGGTGGTCGCCCTGCGCCGCCTGGACGTGCTGACCCGGCTGCGCTCGCGGCTGACCGAGGTCGAGGCCGCCGACGAGGTGCTGCCGGCCACGGTCGAGGTGCTCCTGCGGGCGAAGGCCGACCTGCCGGTCGTGGAGCTGCGGTCCTCGGCCGCGGCCGACCCCGGTCGCGCGAGCGTCCTGCCGGACGTCCCGCCCCGGCCGCTGAGCGGCACCGACCTGCTGGTCCACGAGCACGACGGGGGCCGGGTCGTCTGGCTCCCCATGCGCCTGGGTGCGGCCGACGTCGACCCGCCGGTGCTCGTCGCGCGGCTCGCGGACGGCCTGGCCCCGGATGACGACTACCTGGACTTCCTGCGTCTCGTCGCGACGGCGGCCGGCCAGGTGCGGGGGCGGCTCGAGGCCCGTGAGGTCGAGCGCAGCATCGCCCAGAGCGAGCGCCGGCTCTCCGAGGCGCTGCAGAACAGCCTGCTGAGCGCACCTCGCCAGCCGGACCACGTCCAGGTCGCCGTGCGCTACCGCGCCAGCGAGGACCAGGCCGAGGTCGGCGGTGACTGGTACGACTCCTTCGTCGACGCCCGCGGACGCCTGACCGTCGGCGTCGGCGACGTCTCGGGCCATGACCGCCTCGCCGCCGCGGGCATGGCCCACGCGCGCAACATGCAGCGCGCGATCGCCTACTCCCTCGACGTCCCGCCGTCGCAGGTCGTGCACCACCTGGACGGGGCGCTCGCCGGGCTCGACGACGGCGTGCTGGCCACGGCCGTGCTCTGCCGCCTGGAGCAGGCCCCGGAGCAGAGCGCGGCCAGCCGCTGGACCCTGCGGTGGAGCAACGCCGGCAGCATCCCGCCGGTGCTGCTGCGTCCGAGCGGCGACGTCGAGGTGCTCGACGAGGGCGCCGACCTCATGCTCGGCGTCGACGTCGAGGCTCCCCGCACCGACCACGAGCGGGAGATCGAGGAGGGCTCGGTGCTCGTGCTGTGCACCGACGGACTCATCGAGCGCCGGGGGACGTCGCTGACCCGCAGCATCGAGCGGCTCGCCCGCGTCGTCGGGCACAGCGTCGGCGTCGGGGCCGAGCGGCTCGCCGACCGGCTGCTGCTCGAGCTGGCCGAGGGCGCCGACGACGACGTCGTGGTGCTCGTGCTGCGCGTCGGCCGCCTGGACTAGTCCCGCCCCGACGTCCGGCGCAGCCACTGGTCGAACGTCTCGGTGCCGAGCTCGGCCTCGGGCCCCGGCAGCAGGTCGCCGCGGCGCATGGCGCGCCCCAGCGGGCCGGGCAGCGGCACACCGACGACGCGACCGCGTCCGCCCGTCGCCCGGTCGTAGGCCCGCACCATCGCGAGCATCGACTCCTCGTGCGGGCCCGCCAGTTCTCGGGCGCGACCGGCGGGGTCGCCGAGGGCCAGCTCGGCGAGCCGGCGTCCGACCTCGGCCGCGGCGACCGGCTGCGACCGCATGCGCGGCGCGAGGTGCACCGGACCGACCCGGAGCGCCTGGTGCATCTGCGCGGCGAGCTCGTGGAACTGGGTCGCACGCAGGATCGTCCACGGCACCGGACCGTCCTCGACGAGCCGCTCCTGCACCAGCTTGCCGGCGTAGTGCCCGGTGCGGCCGCGGTCGACGCCGACGATCGACAGAGCGACGTGGTGTCGCACGCCCGCGGCTCGTCCGGCCTCGAGCAGGGTGCGGGTGACGGTGCCGAAGAAGTCCCGCGAGCGGGCCGACGAGGTGCTCGCGACGGACGTGACGTCCACCACGGCGGAGACCCCCGCGAGGACGCCCGTCAGCCCGGCGCCGGTGAGCAGGTCGACCCCGCTCGACCGGGTCAGGACGACCGTCTCGATCCCCCGATCGGCCAGTGATTGCAGGACATGACGGCCGACGGTGCCGGTTCCCCCGGCGACGGCGACGCGGGTGCTGGTGCTGTTCTCCATGCCCTCCTGACGACGCAGCCGTCCGGAACGTGAGGTTGCCGTCGAGAACGATCGTTCTCATTCGTCGCGCACTGTTCACTACCCGCTGGTACGTTCCGAGGTCCCACCTGGTCGCGCGGCTCAGGCTCCCCCGCTTCGTCGTCTGCGCCGACCAGCAGCCAGACCGGTGACAGGACGTCGCCGGGCATGAAGGAGCAAGGATGCCTGCACTGCTGGGCAAGCGCCGCCGTGACGACGCTGCCGCACCCACCCCCGTCGTCGACCCCACCGTCCTGGCCGACGCGGTCGACGAGATCGCCGCCGCCGCCGATCGTCCCGCGCTGGAGCGCGCCGTCCGGGCGCTCTCGAACCGGCTCGACGGCGCCGACGTGCACCTGCACTGGGACGACGCCGCCGCCCGGCTCGAGGTCGACGGACCCGCCGAGGTCGCCGTCCCCGTCGAGCGGGTCCTCGCCTCGACCCTCGCCACCACCCTGGACCGCTGGCGCGCCACCGCCCGTCAGGCCGAGGTCGACCTCGACCTGGACACCATGGGCCGCATCCTGCGCCAGGTGTCGGAGTCGTCGTCGCGCGACGAGGCCCTGCGGCTCGCGCTCGACGGAATCCGGGTCGGCTTCGGCTGGGCCTACGGATCGTTCTGGGCCGTCGACCCCGACGCCGGCGTGCTGCGCTTCGCCGTCGAGTCCGGCGACGCCGGGCCGGCGTTCCGCGAGGTCACCCTGCGCTCGACGTTCGCCCCCGGTGTCGGTCTGTCCGGACGCACCTGGGCGCGCCGCGACATGGTCTTCGTGAGCGACCTCGGCGAGATGGTCGACTGCGTGCGGGCTCCCGTCGCCCAAGCAGCCGGTGTGAAGTCCGGCGTGTGCCTGCCGATCATCGTCGGCGGCGAGGTCGTCGGGACGATGGACTTCTTCGCCACCGAGACCCTCACGCTGCAGCGCAGCCGCGAGGAGGCCCTGCGCAACACCGCGTTCCTGGTGAGCCAGGCGCTCGAGCGGCTCGCCGTCGGCCAGCGCCTGCAGCAGGCCGGCGAGACGATCCAGGGCTCGATCCGCACGGTGGAGGAGAACGTCGCGGTGGCGTCGTCGGTCGCCGAGGAGGGTCGCCGTGTCACGTACGAGGCGTCCGAGCTGGTCACCGACCTCGGCCGGTCCAGCGCCGAGATCGGCGACGTCGTCGGCACGATCCGCAAGATCGCCGCGCAGACGAACCTGCTCGCCCTCAACGCCACGATCGAGGCGGCCCGCGCGGGGGACGCGGGCCGGGGCTTCGCCGTGGTCGCCAACGAGGTCAAGGAGCTCGCCGTCGCGACGGCCGACGCCACCAAGCAGGTCGACCAGCAGGTCACGTCGATCCAGCAGCAGGTCGCCGACGTCGTCGGCTCGCTGGAGAACCTGCGCGAGTCGGTCGAGCGGGTCAACGAGACCCAGGTGACGATCGGCTCGGTGCTGGCCGACCAGTCGCAGGCGACGCGCGCGATCCTGAGCTGAGTCAGCCCCAGGCGGCGAGCTTGCGCGGGTTCCGCATGACCCAGACGTCGCTGACGACGCCGTCGGTGACGCCCAGCGCCAGCACCGTGTCGACCGTGCCGTGCTCAGAGACGACCGCGACGGTGCGGCCACCGACCTCGCCGACGTCCACCTGGGCACCGCTGCGGCGGGTGAGCAGCCCGAGCAAGAAGCGTGCGACCTGGTCGGCGCCGCGCACGGGACGCCGTGCGGCGCTCACGACCCCGCCACCGTCCGAGACCAGGGCGACCGAGGGGTCCAGCACGGCGACGAGCGCGCCGAGGTCGCCGGTGAGGCACGCGGCCTGGAAGGCGGCGACGGCCCGGGCGTGCTCCTCACGGGTCGCGGTGACGCGGCGGTCCGACCGCAGCGCGCGACGGGCCGCGGACGCGAGCGTCCGGCAGGCCTGGGGCGTGCGGCCGACCGCCTCGGCCACCTGCTCGAACGGCACCGCGAAGACGTCGTGCAGCACCCAGGCGACCCGCTGGCCCGGGGTGAGCGCCTCCAGGGCGACCAGCACCGCGAGGTCGACCGATTCGCCCAGCACGGCCAGGTCGGCCGGGTCCGGCGCCACGACGGGGGAGTGGGCCGGCAGCGGCTCGGGCAGCCACGGCCCCACGTACGTCTCGCGCCGGTGCCGGGCCGACCCGAGCACGTCCAGGCAGATGCGCGACGTCACCGTCGTCAGCCAGGCGGCGGGCTCGCGGACGTCGGCCCGCTCGTCGTCGGTCTGCCGGTACCAGCGCGCGTAGGCCTCCTGCACGGCGTCCTCCGCCTCGGCGGCGTCGCCCAGCATCCGGAACGCCACGGCGAGCAGCCGCGGACGCGCGTCCTCGGCCGACGGTGCGGTGGTGGTCATGTCCCTCCCGGAGACGACGGAGCCCCACGAACCATACGGTCCGTGGGGCTCCGGTCGAGCGGGCGTGCGGCTCAGGCCTCGTCGAGCGCGGCGGCCACGCGGCGGTGGGCCTCCCAGATCGCCTCGGGCAGGTTGGCGAACGCCTTGAGGTGCTCCTCGCGGAAGCCCATCTCCTGCTTCCAGCGGTCGACGTCGATCGACAGGATCGTCTCGAGGTCCTGCTCGGTGATCTCCATGCCCTCGAGCTTGAGCTCCTCCTTGAGCGGCAGGACGCCCACGGGGGTCTCGCGACCGGTGACCTCGCCGTTCTTGTACTCCATGAGCCACAGCAGCGCGCGCAGGTTGTCGCGGTAGCCGTGCCACAGGAAGTGGCCGTCCTGCGGATCGCGCTGGAACCAGTTCACGTGCGCGAAGATCGGCTGCTCCTTGGCGGCGCCGACGATCTTCAGCCAGTGCGCCGCGTACGGACCCTCCGGGTACGACATGAACGGACGCATCGACATCGGGTCGTAGCGCAGCTGGCCCTCGACGCCCTCGGCGGCGAAGGTCGCCTCCGCGCCGAGCGTCAGGCCGTCGTAGACGCCCTCGGCCAGGTCGTGGATCGCGCGGACCAGCGGCTCGCGGTCGCGGGTGCGGCCACCGAAGATGATGCCGTCGATCGGCACGCCCTTCGGGTCCTCGAAGTCGCCGGCGATGTTCGGGACGTTCGCCAGCGTCGTGGTGAAGCGGCTGTTCGGGTGCGCCCACGGAGCGTCCGAGCCCTCGGCGCGGTCGGCGATGGGCTCGCCCTTCCAGTCCAGCCAGCCGTCCAGGTCGGTCGGGTGCTCGGGCGTCTTGCCCTCCCACCAGACCTCCTGCGTCTTCTCGTTGTAGGCGATGTTGGTGAAGATCGCGCCGGTGCCGGCGTCCACCGAGTGCAGGGCGCCGGGGTTGGTGACCTCGTTGGTGTCCTTGGCGACGCCGAAGACGCCGTTCTCGGGGTTCATGCCGTACAGGCGGCCGTCCTCGCCGACCCACAGCCACGCGATGTCGTCGCCGTAGAACTCGACGTAGTAGCGGTCGCCGAGCGAGTCCGGCGCCAGCGTCATGGCCAGGTTCGTCTTGCCCGACGCGCTCGGGAAGCCGCCACAGATGTGGTACTTCTTCCCGGTCTCCTTGTCGGTGATGCCCAGCAGCATGAACTGCTCGGCCAGGAACTCGCCCGAGGCCCAGCCGTCGTAGGCGGCCTGGCGCAGGCCGTGGGCGATCTTGCCGAGCAGCGCGTTGCCGCCGTACGACGATCCG
This sequence comes from Aeromicrobium massiliense JC14, assembly GCF_000312105.1. GTDB lineage: Bacteria > Actinomycetota > Actinomycetes > Propionibacteriales > Nocardioidaceae > Aeromicrobium > Aeromicrobium massiliense. The sequence goes on along the minus strand of NZ_HE978636.1, from coordinate 450,250 downwards.
TAGTGCAGGATCGTGCGCTCGTCGGCGACGGTGACGAAGTACCGCTGGTCGTCCGCGGTGCCGTGGCCGAGCGTCTCCAGGTCGCCCGTCACGTGCACGGCGCGGACGAAGTGGTCCGGCTCCGCCAGCTCGTTGATGTACTTCACGCCCACGCGCGCCATGCGGATCATGTGCAGCACGACGGTGCGCGTGTCGGTGAGCTCGACGCCCGCGGCGTACTTCTCCAGCGGCGAGCCCTGCGGCGCCATCAGGTAGGGGACGACGTACATCGTCTTGCCCTGCGACGCGCCCTTCATCTTGCCCTCGAGCAGCGGCTTCATCTCTGCGGACGGACGCCAGTTGTTGTAGACGCCCTGGTCGTCGGGGTTGCTCGTGGCCACGATCGTGCGCTCCTCGGAGCGCGCGGTGTCCTTGTGGTAGCTGCGCGAGTAGTACAGGCCCTCGCCGGCCGGCAGCAGCTCGCCGGCGTCCAGGGACTCCTGCACCAGGCGCGCGTCGTCGGACGCGTCGACCACCTCGACCCGCTCGGCCCCCGTCAGTGCCGCCCAGTACTGCACGTACTCGCGCACGTGCGGATTGGTCAGCCCGGCCTCGTCGAGCACCGACTCCACGTCAGTCATCGTATTCTTCCTCTCGCTGCGGTCACGCGAACGCGCTGGCACGGTCCGTCATTGAAGAACCGTGCAAGTGACAGTACCGTCAGGCACTGCCCTGGGCAGCCAGGGTGGCACAGAAGCGGTCTCTCGCAGAGTGGCACAGATCGCACTTCACTCACGAGGAGCGACCCGTGCACGACCCCGAGCACCAGAGGGCAGCGGACTTCTTCCGCACCCTCGGCCATCCCACCCGGATGCGCATCCTGGAGCTTCTCGCCGACCGCGACCACGCGGTCCACGAGATGCTCGAGGCCCTGGACGCCGAGCCGAGCAACCTGTCCCACCAGCTCGCCGTGCTGCGCCGGGCGGGGCTCGTGGCGTCGCGCCGCCAGGACGGCGAGGTGGTCTACTCCGCGACCGTCCCGGAGGCGAGCGACCTGGTCGCCGCCGCCCGCGGCATCGTCGGCTCGCTGTCCGTCCCGGGGCGCCCGTGAGGAAGCGCCCTGTCGCGCCCGCGACCGACCACCTGCGCGAGGCGCCTCAGCTCCCGCTCGTCACCGCCCTGCTGTTCGGCTGCGGCGGCATCGCGCTCGGCACGAACGTCGTGCTGCCGGTGGACGGCACCAACCCGCCGGAGGTGCTGGCCACCCTCGCGGTGCTCGCCTTCGCCTGCGCGGGATACGCGCTCGTCCGCGGCCCCCGCTTCACCCGCGCCGAGGCGACGGTGCTGCTCGTCCCGCTGATGACCACCGTCACGGTGCTGACCGTCACGACGGACCTCATGGTCGCGGCGCTGGGCAACGGCCTCGTGCTCCCCGTCCTGGGGGCGTACACCGTCTGGTTCGTGCCCGGACGCCTGCCGCGCACGATCCACCTGGTCGGCGTGGCCACGTGGTTCGTGGCGATCGTGCTCCGTGGCGAGGGGCTGGCCGGGCTCGCGGTCACGGTGCTGCTGGAGTCGCTCGTGGCCGTCGAGGTGCTCCGCCGCCTGCGTCGCCGGCTGGAGGCGCTCTCGGTCACCGACGCGCTCACCGGGGCGCTCAACCTGCGCGGCGTTCGCGACGAGGCGCAGCGGCTGCTGCGCCGGGCCGGCCGCTACGGCAAGCCCCTGGCCGTCGTGGTCGTCGACCTGGACGACCTGCGCCAGATCAACAACACGTACGGCCACGCGGCCGGCGACGTCCTGCTCGAGTCGGTCTGCGACCACTGGCGCGGGCACCTGCGCGGCAACGACGTGCTGGGCCGCACCGGCGGCGACGAGTTCGTCATGCTGCTGCCCGACACCGACGAGACGCACGCCGAGGCCCGCATGGCCGAGCTGCACGCGACGTCCCCGGCCGGCTGGTCGTGGGGCGTGGCCTCCGCCCAGCCGGGGGACGACTTCGCGAAGGTCCTGGAGCTGGCCGACGAGCGGATGTACACGCGCAAGGCCCGCCACCACCGGGAGGCGGCGGCCCGCGGTGACCAGGAGCCCGGCCGTTAGCATGGCGGCACTCCGCCGACCCTGAGGAGGCGCCGTGCACGAGGTCGCGCTCGACGTGCTGCTCCTGGTGGGCTCGGCCGTCCTGATCCTCGCGATCGTCGCGGTCCGCTTCTCCCACCGGCTCGGGCTCCCCAGCCTCCTGGTCTACCTCGGCATCGGCCTGCTGCTCGACGAGACCGGCTTCTACGGGCACTTCCACGACGCCGACCTGGCCCTCGCGCTCGGCCTCGCGGCGCTGGTGCTGATCCTCGCCGAGGGTGGCCTCACGACGCGCTGGGAGCACGTCCGCCCGGCCATGGGCCTGGGCCTGCTGCTGGCGACGCTCGGCGTCACCGTCAGCGTGCTCGTCGTCGCGCTCGCCGCGCACCACCTGCTCGGCCTGGACTGGCAGCTCGCGCTCCTGCTGGCCGCGGTGGCGAGCCCGACGGACGCCGCCGCGGTGTTCTCGGTGCTGCGCTCGGTGCCGCTCCGCTCCCGGGTCGCCGGCGTGCTGGAGGCCGAGTCGGGGCTCAACGACGCCCCCATCGTCGTCCTGGTCGTCGCCCTGTCGGCCGGCGACCTGGCCGACCAGCCGGCCCTGCTCACCGCCGCGATCATCGCCGGCGAGCTGCTGCTGGGCGGGGCGCTCGGCCTGGCGGTCGGCTGGTGCGGCGGACGCCTGCTGCGCGGCATCGCGCTGCCCTCGTCGGGCCTGTACCCGCTGGCCGTGCTGGCGTTCACGGTGATGGCCTACGGCCTGGCCGCCTCGGTCCACGGCAGCGGCTTCGCCGCGGTGTACGTGGCGGCGCTCGTGCTGGGCAACACCGAGCTGCCGCACAGGGCCGCGACCCGCTCGTTCGCCGAGGGCGTGGGGTGGCTCGCCCAGATCGGCCTGTTCGTGATGCTCGGCCTGCTCGCCGACCCGCTCACGATCGAGTGGTGGCACGCGGGAACGGCACTGGGCGCGTGGGCGGTGCTGACCTTCGTGGCCCGGCCGCTGTCGGTCGCCGTCTGCGCCGTCTGGTTCCGCCGGCCCGTGGGCGAGCAGCTGTTCGTCTCGTGGGCCGGTCTGCGCGGCGCGGTGCCGGTCATCCTGGCGACCATCCCGCTCGCGGCGGACGTGCCGGGTGCCCACGACCTGTTCAACATCGTGCTGGTCTTCGTCATCGGCTCGACGCTGGCCCAGGCGCTGCCCCTGGGCTGGATGGCCGCCCGCGCCGGGGTGCTGGACGACGGCGCGCGCGACATGGACGTGGAGGCCGCGCCGCTCGAGCGCATCTCGGCCGACCTGCTGCTCGTCCACGTGCCGGCCGGGTCACGACTGGCGGGCGTCGAGATCGGCGAGCTCCGCCTGCCGGTCGGCGCCAGCGTGACCCTCGTGGTGCGCGACGGCGAGAGCGTCGTGCCGCACCGCACGACCCGGATCCGGGTCGAGGACGACATGCTGGTGGTGGTGCCGCGCCGGCTGCGGCTGCGCACCGAGGCGCGGCTGCGGGACGTGGCCCGCCACGGCCGCCTGGCCGGGTGGGACCCGGAGGCCTGACTACTCGACGGCGGACTCGTTGGGCACGCACACCGTGACGTCCTTCGTCGCGGTGACGGCCGGCTGGGCGCGCTTGAGCCCGGCGTAGTCCTGGCCCACGACGACCGTGACGCCCTCGGCGAGCGCGGTGCCGACCGGCGGCTTCTCGACGCGGACCTTGCCGCGCAGCTGCTGGGCGACGAGCTTGACCATGTCGTCGTTCGCGTCCGGCGCCAGGATCGTGGCTCGCTCGGCCTTCACGCCCTCGGGCGCGTTGCCGACGCTGCCGGCCAGGAACCCGCGTCGCTGCAGCTGCAGGGACGCCCGGTTGGCCAGGCCGCTCTTCTCGCTGGCGTTGCGCACGTGCACCGTGACCAGGTTCGAGGTGAGCTTCTCGCCGCGCTTCACGAGGGTGTCGGTGCAGGTGGGGCCCTCGACCGTGGTGTCGGCCTCGGCCAGCAGCAGCCGCGCACCATAGGCGGCACCGCCGACGAGCACGACGCACGCGACGGCGAGGGTGAGGGCGGACGTGATGCGGCGTCGGCTCACGCGGAGGCCTCCTGCAGGTCGTGGACGCGGGCGTGCAGCATCGTGCGCTGCTGGAGGGCGGCGCGCAGCGCGCGGTGCAGGCCGTCCTCGAGGTAGAGCTCGCCGCGCCAGCGCACGACGTGGGCGAACAGGTCGCCGAAGTAGGTGGAGTCCTCGTCGAGCAGCGTCTCGAGGTCGAGCTCGGTCTTGGTGGCCACCAGCTCGTCCAGGCGCACCTGGGTGGGCGGCACGTCGGCCCACTGGGCGGCGGTCAAGCCGTGGTCCGGGTAGGGACGCCCGGGGTTCACGCGCTTGAAGATCACGGCGCCAGTCTAGACGGGAGGCCAGGCGACGTCCCGGACGCCGAGCCGTGAGTCAGGGCGTCAGGACGATCTTCCCGGTCGCGCGACGCTCGTCGATGTCGTGCAGGGCGCGCGCGACGTCGTCCAGCGGGTACGTCGCGCCGACCACGGGAGCCAGGGCGCCGGACTCCAGGTGGGGCAGCATCGCGTCCCACTCCTTGCGGACGTGGCCGGGCCGGCCGAGCACGTACGCGCCCCAGCCGACGCCGGTGACCTCGACGTTGTTGAGCAGCAGCCGGTTCACCTTGACCTCGGGGATCGAGCCGGCGGTGAAGCCGATGACCAGCAGCCGGCCGTCCTCGCGCAGGCAGCGCAGCGAGTCGGTGAACCGGTCGCCGCCGACCGGGTCGACGACGAGGTCGACGCCGCCGCGCTCCTTCACCGAGTCGCGGAAGCCGTCGAGGAGCACGTAGGCGTCGGCGCCGGCGGCGAGCGCGACCTCGCCCTTCTCGTGGGTGGAGACGACCGCGACGACGTCGGACGCGCCGAACGCCTTCGCGACCTGGATCGACGCGGTGCCGATGCCGCCCGCGGCGCCGTGGACCAGCACGCGCTCGCCGGCAGCGAGCCGGCCGCGCTCGACCAGGGCGAAGTAGGCGGTGCCGTAGTTGAAGATGACCGACGCGCCCTGCTCGAAGCTCATCGAGTCCGGCAGCGGGAAGACCAGGTCGGCCGGCGCCGCGACCTGCTCGGCGAAACCGCCGAGCAGAGGCAGGGCGGCGACGCGGTCGCCCACGGAGAGGCCGGACCCGGCCGGGGCGCTGGCGACGACGCCCGCCACCTCGGCGCCCGGGACGAACGGCAGGTCGGGCTTCATCTGGTACTGCCCACGGGTGAGCAGCACCTCCGGGAAGGCGACGCCGGCGGCCCGGACGTCGATCAGGACCTGGTCGTCCGCGGCCTGGGGCGCGGGGACGTCGGTGACGACGACGTCGTCGGGACCGGTGAGCGAGGTGATCTGGACGGCACGCATGCCGGGAGCCTAGAGCAGACAGGTGAGCAATCGCTTAGTCCGCGGCCCTCCGGTTCCGGATACCGCCGGTACGGGGAATACTTCTGGGCAGACGACCAGGAGGCTCCGTGGCCGAGACCGCATCCCAGACCGCCCGCAGCCGTGCCGCCCGGCAGGCCGAGACCCGGCGGCGGCTCATCGACGTCGCCCGCCGGATGTTCCTCGACGACGGCTACGCCGCCACGTCGCTGGACAAGGTGGCGGTCGAGGCCGGCTACTCCAAGGGCGCGGTCTACTCGAACTTCTCCGGCAAGGAGGAGCTGTGCCTGGCCGTGCTGGACTCGCTGCACGAGCGCCAGGTCGAGGGGGTCGTGTCGGCGTTCAGCGGCGAGGGCGACCTGGACGCGCGCATCGACGCCTTCGCCCGGTGGGCCCGCTCCAACGTCGGACGTCCGCGCGCCATGGCGCTGGAGGTCGAACTGGCCGTCGCCGCGCGGCACAGCGCGTACGTCGCCGAGGAGCTGCGCCGACGCCACCGCGAGATCCGCAGCGCCACGGCCGGGCTGATCCGCGAGGTCGTCGAGGGGGAGGGGCTCCGGCTCGCGTACTCCTACGAGGAGGCCGCCACGGTGCTGCTCAGCCTCGGCGTCGGCCTGGGCGCGCTGCGCTCGATCGACCACGAGGTCGACGTCGAGCTGTTCGGCACCGCGATGCGGGCGCTGCTCGCCGGTGCCACGCGCGCCGGGAACGACTGACGGGCCGCCCCCCGAGGGGGACGGCCCGTCGTCACGGGACGAGCTGGCTCAGTAGCCGCCGTTGTCCTTGAAGCGCTGGAACGAGGCCTCGATCTCGACCTCGGCGGCCGCACGGCCGACCCACGAGGCGCCCTCGACCGACTTGCCGGGCTCGAGGTCCTTGTAGACCTCGAAGAAGTGCTGGATCTCGAGCCGGTCGAACTCCGGCACGTGGTGGATGTCGCGCAGGTGCTCGTGGCGCGGGTCCGTCGCCGGGACGCACAGGACCTTGTCGTCGCCGCCGGCCTCGTCGGTCATGCGGAACATGCCGATCGCGCGGCAGGTGATGACGCAGCCGGGGAACGTGGGGACGTCGAGCAGGACGAGCGCGTCCAGCGGGTCGCCGTCCTGGCCGAGGGTGTCGTCGATGAAGCCGTAGTCCGCGGGGTACTGCGTCGCGGTGAAGAGCGTCCGGTCGAGGCGGATGCGGTGGGTCTTGTGGTCCACCTCGTACTTGTTGCGGTTCCCCTTGGGGATCTCCACGGTGACGTCGAAAATCACGGTTCCTCCGGCAAAGACGGGCTGAGACAGAGGGCCATCGTCCCACAGATACCCTCGGGACATGAGCGGGCGGTCGGGTCGACGGGTCTGGACGGGCCTGCTCGCCGGTCTCGTGGTGCTCGCGCTGGTGGCCGGCGCCGGGCTCTGGCTGCGCGCCGCGCACGCCGACGGCCGGCTCAACTCCCTGATCTGCGACGGCGACTGCGGCCCGTCCGCGGTGGCCGCGCCCGACGGCCTGGCCCTCGACGGTGACGACGCCGCGGCGCCGGACGTCGAGCCCGCCACGGGTGCCGATCCCGACCCGGCGGCCCTGCAGTCGGCGGTCGACGCCGCGGTGCGGGCCCCGGCCCTCGGCCCGCACGTGGGCGTCCGCGTCACCGACCTGGCGACCGGACGCGTCCTGGCCGAGCACGGCGACGGTGCGTTCACGCCCGCCTCCACGACGAAGGTGCTCACCGGGTTCGCAGCGCTGGCCACGCTCGACCCCGACTCCCGGCTGGCGACCCGCACCGTGCTGGACGGCGACCGGCTCGTCCTGGTCGGGGGCGGCGACCCGTTCCTGCTCTCGGCGCCGGAGCGGCCGGCGGCCTACGGCGAGCGCGCCGACCTGCGCACCCTCGCCCGCCGCACCGCCCGCGAGCTGGCGTCGCGCGGGGTCGCCCGGGTGCGCCTGGGCTACGACGCCTCGCTGTTCGAGGGGCCGGCGTCCAGTCCCGCCTGGGCGGCGAACGAGTACGTCCGCGCGGGCATCGTCGCGCCGGTGAGTGCGCTGTGGGTCGACCGTGGCACCGGCCCGTCCGGGGCGACGGTCGCAGACCCGGCCGCGGCGGCGGCATCCGTGCTCGCCCGCGAGCTGCGGCAGGCCGGGGTGGACGTCGTGGGCGCCCCGGCCGCGGCGACCGCCGCTGGCGACGAGGTCGCCCGCGTGACCAGCGCGACCGTCCGCCAGCTCGTCGAGGTGGTGCTGCGACGCAGCGACAACGAGGGCGCCGAGGTGCTGCTGCGCCACGTCGGCCGGGCCAGCGGCCAGCCGGCCAGCTTCGCCGGTGGCGTGGAGGGTGTCGAGCAGGCGCTCGGCGACGCGGGCGTCGATGTGTCGGGGCTCGTGCTCGGCGACGGCAGCGGCTTGGCGCGGAGCAACCGCATCGCCCCCGCCACGCTCACCGGCGCGCTGGAGGCGGCGAGCCGCGACCCCCGGACGTCCGCCCTGCTCGCCGGCCTGCCGGTCGCCGGCTTCGACGGCACGCTCGCCGATCGCTTCGACGCCGGCTCGGCCCGCGACGTCGTCGGCCTGGTGCGGGCCAAGACCGGCACGCTCACCGGCGTCCACGCGCTGGCCGGCGTCGTCCGCGACCCCACCGGCCGGCCGCTCGCCGTCGCCGTCATGGCCGACCGCGCGACCGCCGCACCGGCCGACGTCCAGGCCGCGCTGGACGCCGTCGTCACGGCCGTGGCGACCACCGGCGGCTGACCTGCCGGACGTGGTGGCCGCCCGTACTGTGGCGGCATGATCGACTGGCAGACCGCCCGGCGGACCGCGGCCCGACTCGCCAAGCCCGGCCCCGAGACGTCGCCGGCGGAGGTGGCCGAGGCGGTCGAGGAGCTGCGCCAGGGCGCCTACCGGGCCGAGGGTCCGGTCCGTGAGTTCACCGGCCTGACCGCCGGGTCGGGCACGGCGCCCGTCCTGGTGGTCGACCGCCCGACCTGGGCGGCGGCCAACCTGGAGAGCTTCGAGGTGCTGCTCGACCCGCTCAGCCGTCGCCTGGCCGCCCAGACCAAGGTCGGGCCGCTCGGCCGGGCCGTCGGCGATCGAGTCAACGGTGTGCAGGTCGGCGCCGTCCTGTCGTTCCTGTCCGGACGCGTGCTCGGCCAGTTCGACCCGTTCTGGACCGGTCGCGGCGAGCACGGCCGGCTGCTGCTCGTGGCACCCAACGTCGTCCAGGTCGAGCGCCAGCTCAAGGTCGACCCGCACGACTTCCGGCTGTGGGTCTGCCTGCACGAGGAGACCCACCGCGTGCAGTTCACCGCCGTCCCGTGGATGGCCGACCACCTGCGGGCCCTGGTCGCCGAGCTGCTCGAGGAGAGCCGCACCGACCCCGAGGCCATGGCCGAGACGCTGGGCACCGCGCTGTCGCGGCTCGGCGAGCTGGGCCGGTCGGACTCCACGGCGAGCCTGGCCGACCTGTTCCAGACCGAGCGCCAGCGCGAGATCGTCGAGCAGGTCACCGGCGTCATGTCGCTGCTCGAGGGGCACGCGGACGTCGTCATGGACGGCGTCGGGCCGTCGATCGTCCCCAGCGTCAAGGTCATCCGGCGCAAGTTCGACCAGCGCCGCAAGGGCAAGGGCGGGCTGGACGCCGTGGTGCGCCGCCTTCTCGGGCTCGACGCCAAGCTGGCGCAGTACCGCGACGGCGCGACGTTCGTCCGTCAGGTCACGCGCAAGGGCGGCCAGGACGCGTTCGACGCCGTCTGGAGCGGCCCCGAGAACCTGCCGTCGCTGGCCGAGATCAAGGACCCGGCGGCCTGGCTCACCCGCGTCCACGGCTAAGCCGGGCGGGCGAAGGGCTCAGCCGAACGGGTTGAGCAGGCGGTCCAGGAACTGCTTGGTGCGCTCGTGCTCGGGCGCGGTGAAGAACGTCGCCGGCGCGCCGCGCTCGACGACCACGCCGTCGGCCATGAAGACGACCTCGTCGGCCACCTGTCGGGCGAACTGCAGCTCGTGGGTGACGATCGCCATCGTCCAGCCCTCGGTCGCCAGCTGCTTGATGACGCTCAGCACCTCGCCGACCAGCTCGGGGTCGAGCGCGCTCGTGGGCTCGTCGAACAGCAGCAGGTCGGGCTTGAGCGCCAGGGCGCGGACGATGCCGACGCGCTGCTGCTGCCCGCCGGAGAGCTGGTGCGGGTAGGCGTCCTGCTTCTCCAGCAGACCGACCCGCTCGAGCAGCTCGCGGGCGTCGGCCACGGCCCGGTCGCGGGGCACCTTGTGCACCACCGTCGGGCCCTCGATCACGTTCTGCAGGACGGTCTTGTGCGGGAACAGGTTGTGCGCCTGGAACACCATCGCCGAGCGGTCGCGCAGGGCGTAGCGGTGGACGTCCGAGATCGGGTACGAGAAGTCGAGCTCGAGCCCGTCGCCGACCGTCAGAACGCCGCCGTCGGGCACCTCGAGCCCGTTGAGCGAGCGCAGCACGGTGGTCTTGCCCGACCCGGAGGGCCCGATGAGCGCGACGACCTCGCCCTTGCGGATCGTCAGGTCGATCGAGCGCAGCACCTGCAGGTCGCCGAAGCTCTTGCTCAGCCCGGTCGCCTGGAGGACGACCGGGGCGGACGGGTCAGTGTGCGACATGGCGCTCCAGTCGGGTCTCGAGCCGGCTCTGGCCGGCCGACAGCGCGAGGCAGACGACCCAGTAGTAGACGGCGGCCATCACGTAGAGGGTCATGAACTCGCCGGACGCGGCCGCGATCTCCTGCGCCTCGCGGAACACCTCGGTGACGAGGATCAGCGAGCACAGGGCGGTGTCCTTGACCAGCGAGATGAAGCTGTTGGACAGCGGCGGCACGGAGACCCGCACGGCCTGCGGCAGGATGATGCGCTGCAGCGTGAGCCGGCGGTTCATGCCGACGGTGTACGCCGCCTCCCACTGGCCCTTCGGGACGGACTGGATGGCGGCGCGGATGATCTCGGCCGCGTAGCCGGCCACGTTGAGCGACAGCGCGATGACGGCGCTCGGCCACGGGTCGATCCGCAGGCCGATCGACGGCAGGCCGTAGAAGACGATGAACAGCTGCACCAGCAGCGGGGTGCCGCGGATGACCGAGACGTACGCCCGGGCCAGCCAGCGCAGCGGGGCCGACCCGTACAGCCGCGCGAACGCGACCGCGAGGGCCAGCACCAGGCCCAGCGCCATGGAGACGAGGGCCAGCGGGATGGTGCCCACCAGGGTCCCGCGCAGGAGGGGCCAGAGCGCCTCCTGCACGAGGTCCCAGGTGTCAGGGGTCACTGCGAGACGTCCTCGCCGAAGTACTTCTCGCCGATCTTCGCCAGCGTGCCGTCCTCGCGCAGGTCCTCGAGCGCGTCGTTCACGTCGTCCATGAGCTCCTTGTTGTCCTTGGTGACGACGAAGGCGTTGCGCGACGGGTCGTCGGTCTCGGCGGCGATCTTGAGCCCGGCGTCGCCGCCCTGCTGCTTCTGGTAGTCGAGCAGGGTCAGCTTGTCGTTGACGGTGGCGTCGACGCGACCGTCCTGGATCAGCGACACGGCCTGGGCCCAGCCCTCGACCGCCTCGACGTCGGCGCCGAAGCCCTTGGCGACCTCGAACCAGTTGCTGGTCAGCGACTGCGCCGTGGTGCGGCCCTTCAGGTCGTCGAAGCCCTGGATGTCGGTGTCGTCCTTCGGCACGATGAGCGCGCCGGGCGAGATCGTGTAGGGCTCGGACATGAGGTACTTGGCCTCGCGCTCGGGGTTGATGGAGATCTGGTTGGCGATCAGGTCGAAGCGGCCGCCGTCCAGGCCGGCGAAGATCGCGTCGAACTGCGTCTCCTGGAACTCGACCTTCAGGTCCAGCTCCTTGGCGACGGCCTCGATCACCTCGACGTCGTAGCCGACCAGGTCGCCGCCCTTCTCGTGGAAGGTGAAGGGCCGGTAGGTGCCCTCGGTGGCGACGGTCAGGACGCCGTCGTCGACCAGCTGGTAGCCCTCGTCGGACGCGTCGTCGCCGTCGCGGGTCAGGAAGAAGGCGACGAGCGCGACGACCACCAGGGCCACCACGACGCCCACCACCAGTCCGGTGCGGGAGCGCTTCTGCGCGGGTCCCTCGCCGGGACGGTTGGAGATCGGCGCGTTGCCGGAGGTCTGGCTCATCGGGGTCCTCTCGTTCGTGCGACGGCGCCGGAGGGCGTCCGCGTCGGGCACAGTTGTCGCAGACCCGGCGCGGCACGGCTGACGCGTCTCGACCACCGAGACTACGCGGGCCCGCCAGGACGCACCGGACGAGAGGAGGCGCCGTGGCACCCGCCCGAGGCCGGCTCGATCCCGCCGTCGCCGACGCCCGCCTCGCGGTCACGGGGGCGATCGACGACCTCGAGCCGGGCGCCCGGGTCGCCGTCGCCGTGTCCGGGGGCGCCGACTCGCTGGCCCTGGCCGCCGCCGCGGCGTTCGTCGGACGTGACGGACGACTCGTCCTGGAGGCGGTCGTCGTCGACCACGGGCTGCAGGACGGATCAGCCGCCGTCGCGCACCGCGCCGCCGCGCAGGTGGAGTCGCTGGGCGTCCCCGCCCGGGTCGTCACCGTGGACGTCGGCACGTCCGGCGGCACGGAGGCGGCGGCCCGGCACGCCCGCTACGCCGTGCTGGACGCCCTCGAGGTCGAGGCCGTCCTGCTCGGGCACACGCTCGACGACCAGGCCGAGACGGTGCTGCTCGGCCTCGGTCGCGGCTCCGGACCCCGCTCGCTCGCCGGCATGGCGCCGGTGGCCGGCCGCTACCGGCGCCCCTTCCTCGGCCTGCGCCGCGCCGACACGGAGCAGGTCTGCCGGGCGCTGGGCCTCGACCCGTGGGACGACCCGCACAACGCCGACCCGCGCTTTCGTCGCGTCCGGGTGCGGCACGAGGTGCTGCCGCTGCTCGAGGACGTCCTGGGCGGCGGCGTGGCCGAGGCACTGGCCCGCACGGCGTCCCTGGCCCGCGCCGACGCCGACGTGCTCGACGCGCTCGCGGTCGAGCGCGTCCCCGACCCGCTCGACGTGACCGTCCTCGCCGCGCAGCCGGACGCGCTGCGCTCGCGCGCCCTGCGCCGCGCGGCTCTCGAGGCCGGGGCCGACGGGGGTCGCCTGTCGGCCGCGCACGTCGCCGCGCTCGACGCCCTGGTGACCGGCTGGCGGGGCCAGGTGCGGGTCGAGCTGCCCGGCCAGGTGGCCGCCGTGCGCGAGGGGACTCGGCTGCGCTTCGTGGCCACCCCTGTGGCACGCTGAGCGCGTGGATCTTCAGCACGTGGAGAACGACCTCGCCCCCGACCAGACCCTCTTCACCGAGGACCAGATCCGCGATCGCCTCGCGGAGATGGCCCGGCAGATCGAGGCCGACTACGAGGGCAAGGACATCCTGCTCGTCGGCGTCCTCAAGGGCGCCGTCATGGTCATGGCCGACCTGGCCCGTGCGCTCGACCGGCACGTCGAGATGGACTGGATGGCCGTCTCCTCCTACGGCTCGGGCACGCAGAGCTCGGGCGTCGTGCGCATCCTCAAGGACCTCGACACCGACCTCGAGGGTCGCCACGTGCTCATCGTCGAGGACATCATCGACACTGGCCTGACCCTGTCGTGGCTCGTGGCCAACCTGCGCTCGCGCCGTCCGGCGTCGGTCGAGATCGCCACGCTGCTGCGCAAGCCCGAGGCCCAGCAGATGGAGGTCGACGTCCGCTACGTCGGCTTCGACATCCCCAACGCGTTCGTCGTGGGCTACGGCCTCGACTACGCCGAGAAGTACCGCAACCTGAGCGGCATCGCGACGCTCGCCCCGCACGTCTACAGCTGAGCGCACGCCGGTTCGCCCCCGGCGAACACGGGAACGAGCGACCCCTGCTCGTCGTTGAGTCGGGTGTCGGCGATGCGTGTACCGTCTGACTACCCGTCGAGAACGTCAGTGAGGAGTGGGCTTCCGCCCCGTCCCGTATGAATGCCAAACGTCTCTTCAAGGGCCCCTGGTTCTGGATCGTCCTGTCGGCGATCGCCGTCGTCGTCGTGCTGCAGCTCGTCACGCCCAGCGGCGGGTTCCGCGAGGTCAAGACCGCCACGATGGTCAGCTACCTCGAGGACGGCAAGGTCGAGGACGTCACCTTCATCGAGGGCGACCAGCAGATCGAGGCGACGCTCGACGGTGGCGAGAAGGTCCGCGCCCACTGGCTCGGCGACCAGGGCAGCCGGCTGGTCGAGGCGGCGCAGAAGTCCGTCGCCGACAAGACGCTGAAGTCCTACGACGTCGAGGTGCCGCAGCCCAGCTTCCTGGGCTCGATGCTCGGCGCGATCCTGCCGTTCATCATCATCCTGGCCATCTTCTTCTTCCTGATGAACAACATCCAGGGCGGCGGCGGACGCGTCATGCAGTTCGCCAAGTCCCGCGCGAAGCTCATCAGCAAGGACACCCCCAAGACCACGTTCGCCGACGTCGCCGGCTGCGACGAGGCGATCGAGGAGCTCGGCGAGATCAAGGAGTTCCTCCAGGAGCCGGCCAAGTTCCAGGCCGTCGGCGCCAAGATCCCCAAGGGCGTCCTGCTCTACGGTCCGCCCGGCACCGGCAAGACCCTGCTGGCCCGCGCCGTCGCCGGTGAGGCCGGCGTGCCGTTCTACTCGATCTCCGGCTCGGACTTCGTCGAGATGTTCGTCGGCGTCGGCGCCTCGCGCGTCCGTGACCTGTTCGAGCAGGCCAAGGAGAACGCCCCAGCCATCGTCTTCATCGACGAGATCGACGCCGTGGGACGCCACCGCGGCACCGGCATGGGTGGCGGCCACGACGAGCGCGAGCAGACGCTCAACCAGCTGCTCGTCGAGATGGACGGCTTCGACGTGCGCGGCGGCGTCATCCTCATCGCGGCGACGAACCGTCCTGACGTGCTCGACCCGGCCCTGCTGCGTCCGGGCCGCTTCGACCGCCAGATCGGCGTCGAGGCCCCCGACCTCAAGGGCCGCGAGACGATCCTGAAGGTGCACGCTCGGGGCAAGCCGCTCGAGCCCGGGGTCGACCTGCAGTCCGTCGCCCGTCGCACGCCGGGCTTCTCCGGCGCCGACCTGGCCAACGTGCTCAACGAGGCCGCGCTGCTCACCGCCCGCAACAACGGCAAGACGATCGACGACGCCGCGCTCGACGAGGCGATCGACCGCGTCATGGCCGGCCCGCAGAAGCGCACCCGGCTCATGAACGACCACGAGCGCCTGGTCACGGCGTACCACGAGGGCGGCCACGCCCTGGTCGCCGCGGCGATGCCCGCGTCCGACCCGGTGCACAAGATCACGATCCTGCCGCGCGGCCGCGCCCTGGGGTACACGATGGTGCTGCCCGACGAGGACAAGTACTCCCAGACGCGCGCGGAGCTGCAGGACAAGCTGGCCTACATGCTCGGCGGCCGCGCCGCCGAGGAGCTCGTCTTCCACAACCCGACGACGGGCGCGGGCAACGACATCGAGAAGGCCACCAACCTGGCCCGCGCGATGGTCACCCAGTACGGCATGAGCGACCGGCTCGGCGCCGTCCGGTACGGCGACGACAACAGCCAGCCGTTCCTCGGTCGCGACCTGGGGCACACGCGCAACTACTCCGAGCGGATCGCCGCGGTCGTCGACGAGGAGATCAACGAGCTGATCCGCGTCGCGCACCAGGAGGCGTTCGACGTCCTGGCCGACAACCGCGACGTCCTGGACGCGCTGGTCGTCGAGCTCATGGAGAAGGAGACGCTCGACAAGGCGGAGGTGGCGCGCATCTTCGAGCCGCTGCGCCGCCGCGCCGCGCGTCCGGCCTGGACCGGCTCGGACTCGCGCACGCCCGACAGCCGTCCGCCGGTCGTCATCCCGGCCGTCAACGGCTCGCAGCCGTCCGGTGCGGTCGTCGTCGGTCCGGACACCGGCCCGGACGCGCCCACGGGTGACCCGGGCGTGGCCCGTGAGGGCGGCGACCCGACGGAGCAGGCATGACGAGCTCACGCCTCTTCGCGGAGGTCGTCGCATGAGCATCGACCAGCCGCGCGCGGAGGCGGCGATCCGTGAGCTGCTGATCGCCATCGGCGAGGACCCCGACCGCGACGGCCTCAAGGACACCCCCGCCCGCGTGGCCCGCTCGTACGTCGAGCTGGTCGCCGGCCTGGACCAGACGCCCGAGGACGTCCTGGTGCGCACGTTCGACGTCGCGCACGAGGAGCTCATCCTGGTCAAGGACATCGAGATGTGGTCGATGTGCGAGCACCACCTCGTCCCGTTCTTCGGCACTGCGCACGTCGGCTACATCCCCACCGAGGGCGGCCGCGTGACCGGGCTGTCCAAGCTCGCGCGCCTCGTCGACGTCTTCGCCCGGCGCCCGCAGGTGCAGGAACGGCTCACCACGCAGGTCGCCGACGCGATCGTCGAGCACCTGCAGCCTCGCGGCGTCATCGTCGTCATCGAGGCCGAGCACCTGTGCATGACCATGCGCGGCGTGCGCAAGGGCGGCGCGAAGACGATCACGAGCGCCGTCCGCGGCCAGCTGCGCGACCCCGCCACGCGAGCCGAGGCCATGGGCCTCATCACGAGCCGGTAGCGCCGTGGTCCTGCCCTCGCTGCCGGCCGACCGGACGCTCGTCATGGGCGTCGTCAACGTCACGCCCGACTCGTTCTCCGACGGCGGGCGCTTCTTCGACCAGTCGCGCGCCATCGGCCGCGGCCGCACGCTCGTCGAGGACGGTGCCGACCTGGTCGACGTCGGCGGCGAGTCGACCCGTCCCGGTGCCGACCGCGTGCCCGAGGACGAGGAGCTGCGCCGGGTCGTGCCCGTCGTGCGCGAGCTGGCCGACGCCGGGCACGTCGTCTCGGTCGACACCACGCGCGTGCGGGTGGCCGAGCGGGCCCTCGAGGCCGGCGCCCAGCTGATCAACGACGTGTCGGGCGGTCGCGCCGAGCCCGACATGCTGCGCCTGGCCGCCGACTCCGAGGTGCCGATCGTCATCATGCACTGGCGCCAGCACGCGGCGACCATGCAGCGGCACACCGACTACGACGACCTCGTGGCCGACGTCGTCACCGAGCTGTCCCAGCAGGTCGACGCGGCCGTGGCCGCCGGCGTCGCGCTCGACCGGGTCGTCGTCGACCCGGGCCTGGGCTTCTCCAAGACCGGCGACCAGAACTGGGAGCTGCTCGGCCACCTCGACGCGTTCGTCGACCTCGACCTGCCGGTGCTCGTCGCGGCCAGCCGCAAGGGCTTCCTGGGCGACCTGCTCGCCCAGGGCGGTGAGCCGCCCCGCCCGCGCGACCGCGACGACGCGACCGCGGCGATCTCGACCTACTCCGCCCTCGCCGGCGCCTGGGCCGTTCGCGTCCACGACGCGAAGTCGTCCGCCTCGGCCGTGCGCGTGGCCGCCCGGCTCATCGACGAGCTGGCGGCCGACTGATGGAGCCCGCCCACGCCGCCGTCGTGGCCGCCCACCGGGGCTTCTACGACAGCATCGAGTCCGGCGACCTGGACCTCATGCGCGCGCTGTGGCTCGACAGCCCCGGCACCGTGTGCGTCCACCCCGGTGGCGCGCCGCTGCGCGGCACCGACGCCATCCTCAAGTCGTGGGCGGTGCTCATGGCCAACGTCGACTACGTGCAGTTCTTCCTCACCGACATGACCATCTCGACCCGTCCGGCCGACCCCGACCTCGCCGAGGTCGCGATCGTCACGTGCACCGAGAACATGCTGTCGGACGGCTCGGCGCGCCAGGCCGACGGCTTCTCCGGCTCGTCCGCCGTCGCCACCCACGTGCTGGTCAAGGTCAGCACCGGCTGGCGGCTGTGGAGCCGGCACACGTCCAGCCTGGTCCCGGTGGAGGGTGCATGAGCGAGCGAGCGGAGGGGTGCCGATGACGATGCCCGACGGCCTGGACCGGATCGACCTGACCGGCATCCGGGCGCACGCCCACCACGGCCTGTTCGACTTCGAGCGCCGAGACGGGCAGACGTTCGTCGTGGACGTCAGCCTCGGCCTGGACCTGCAGACGGCGGCCCGCACGGGCGACCTCAGCGCGTCCGTGCACTACGGCGAGCTGGCCGACCAGCTGCACGCGGCCCTCGTCGACGACCCCACCGATCTCATCGAGACAGTGGCCCTTCGTATGCTGGACACGTGCTGGAAGCACGAGCAGGTGCGATGGGCTAGCGTGACGGTGCACAAGCCCGAGGCACCGATCGAGGTGGCGTTCACCGACGTCGCCGTGACCATGGAGCGGAGCAGAACGTGACCGAATCGCCCACCCCGTACGTCCTGGATGCGGACACGATGACCGGTGGGATGCGTCCCATCCGTCAGGCCGTGCTCGCGATCGGGTCGAACCTGGGTGATCGTCTCGGACGCCTGCAGGGGGCCGTCTCCGCGCTCGAGGACACGCCCGAGGTCACCCTCGTCGCCGTCTCCTCCGTGTACGAGACCGAGCCCGTGGGTGCGCCCGAGGACTCGCCGTCCTTCCTGAACGCAGTCGTCCTGATCGACACCACCCTCACCGTCCACACGCTGCTCGACCGCGCGCTGGCCATCGAGGACGCCTTCGGCCGCGAGCGGGGCGAGACGAACGGTCCGCGCACGCTCGACGTCGACCTGATCGTCGTCGGCGACCGCGTGGCCGACGACGAGCAGCTGACGCTGCCGCACCCGCGGGCGCACGAGCGCGCCTTCGTGCTGGCGCCCTGGCTGGAGATCGACCCCGAGGGTGAGATCCCCGGCAAGGGGTTCGTGGCCGACCTCATCGGCGACGTCGACACCAGCGGTGTCGTGCGGCGCGAGGACCTCGAGATCCTGCTCTGACGTGAGCACCGGCCCGGTTCCCCGGACCTCCGTCGCCGTGCTGGCGGCGGTGGGCGCGGTGCTCCTGGTCGTCGGACGCCTCCTCCCGAGCCTGCTCGACCGCCTGGACGTCCACCCGCCGCAGGTGGGCTGGGCGCCGGCGGTCGCGCTCGTGGTGGGCGCCGGCGTGCTGGGGGCGCTCGCCTGGAGCACCTGGCAGAGCCTGCACAAGCGGCACGAGCGCATGACGTCCGACCACGGCATCAAGCTGCTCGCGCTGGCCAAGGCCAGCAGCCTGGTCGGCGCGATCGTGGCCGGTGGCTACGCCGGGTACGCGCTGGCCTTCGCCGACGCGTGGCAGACGCCGCTGGGCCGCGACCGCGTCCTGCACAGCGGCGCGGCCGCCGTCGGCGCGGTGCTGCTCGTGGTGGCCGCGCTGCTGCTCGAGCGGGCCCTGCAGGTGCCCGGCGACGACGAGGACGACCAGGGCAAGAAGGCCCCCGCCCCGGACGCGACGCCCGCGTGAGCGCGCTGCGACGGAGCACGGTCACCACCCGTGACGGCTTCGAGATCTCGGCCCAGTCGGGCGGTCCCAAGCGCACCCACGTCGTGCTGCTGCTGGCCGGCCAGGCCAACTCGCACCGCTGGTGGGACGGCGTCCGCGAGGGCTTCGAGGACCGCTGGCGCACCATCACCTTCGACTGGCGCGGCACGGGCGACAGTCGCGGCGAGGTCGGCGACTGGAGCACGGCGTCGTTCGCCGACGACGCCGCGGACGTGCTGCGCGCGCTCGGCGGCGCCCCGGCGGCCGTCTACGGCACGTCCATGGGCGGACGCGTCGCGCAGATGCTCGCGCTGCGCCACCCCGACCTGGTCTCGTCGCTCGTCCTGGCCTGCACCTCGCCGGGCGGGCCGCACGCGCACGAGTGGGACGCCGACGTGCGCCGCAGCCTGGGCGAGCCCGACGACGACGTGCGCCTGGCCTCGCTGCGCGACCTGTTCTACACGCCGGACTGGCCGCGCGACATCCGCGAGAGCCGGCTGCTGGGCGACCCCACCATGACGTCCGAGGAGTCGCGCGCCCACCGCCGGGTCAGCCGCCGGCACGACGCCTGGGACGACCTGCCGCGGCTCGCCGTGCCCACGCTCGTCCTGCACGGCGCCGACGACCGGATGGCGCCGGCCGAGAACGCCGACCTGCTCGGCGAGCGCATCCCGGACGCGCACGTGCTCGTCCACGAGAAGGGCCGGCACGGGTTCTTCGAGGAGTTCGCCGACGTGGTCACCCCGACCGTCCGCGGCTTCCTGCGCGCCCACACCTGAGCCCGGCCCTCACCTCCCGCTCGCTCCGCCGAGATGTGGGGAGAAAAGGACCACGATCGGACGGATCATGGTTCATTCCTCCCCACATCTCGGGGGCGCCGGGCTCGGGTGAGGGACGGCTACCAGCGGTCGGCGACCACGGGGGCGACGAGCTCGTCGTAGACGGCGCGGACGGCGTCCAGCGTCTCCGGCGTCAGCGGCGCGAGGTCGGCGGCGGCGACGTTGCTGCGGGCCTGGTCGGGGTTGCGTGCGCCCGGGATGACCGTGCTGACGCCCGGCTGGTCGATCACCCAGCGCAGTGCCGTCTGCGCCATGGTCGCGCCCTCCGGCACGAGCGGGGCGAGCCGGCGCACGGCGTCCAGGCCCAGCTCGAACGGCACGCCCGAGAACGTCTCGCCGACGTCGAAGGCCGAGCCGTCGCGGTTGTAGCTGCGGTGGTCGGACGCGTCGAAGGTCGTCGTCTCGTCGTACTTGCCCGACAGCAGGCCGCTGGCCAGCGGGACGCGCACGATGATGCCGACGCCCGCCTCCTGCGCGGCGGGCAGGACGTCCTCCAGCGGGGCGAGGCGCAGCATGTTGAGGATGATCTGCACCGTCGCCACGTGCGGGCGAGCGATCGCGGCGAGCGCCTCGGCGCGGGTCTCGACGCTCACGCCGTACGCCGCGACGCGTCCCTCCTCGACCAGCGTGTCGAGCGCGTCGTACGTCTCGTCGCGGTCGTACACCGGCGTCGGCGGGCAGTGCAGCTGCACGAGGTCGAGCGTCTCGACGCCGAGGTTCTCGCGCGAGCGGTCGTTCCAGGCCCGGAACGCGTCCAGCGTGTACGCCTCGGGCACGTGCGGGTCGGCGCGGCGGCCCATCTTGGTGGCCACGGTGACGTCGTCGATGCCGCGCGAGCGCAGCCAGCGGCCGATCAGCTGCTCGCTGCGGCCGTCGCCGTAGACGTCGGCGGTGTCGTAGAACCGCACGCCGCCCTCGTACGCGGCGTCGAGCACGGCCAGGGCGTCGTCCTCACGGACCTCGCCCCAGTCGGCGCCGAGCTGCCAGGTGCCGAGGCCGACGACCGAGACCGGTCGTCCGGTGCGTCCGAGGGTGCGGGTCTCCATGGTTCCTCCGGTGGGTTCGTGGCTCACGGGACGAGGACGGCGCGCAGCGTGTCGAGCCCGAGCCCGCCGAGCTCCAGCGCGCGGCGGTGGAACGCCTTGACGTCGAAGTCGGCCCCCTCGCGGCGGGCCACCTCGTCGCGCACCTGCTCCCAGATGCGCTGTCCCACCTTGTACGACGGGGCCTGGCCCGGCCAGCCGAGGTAGCGGTCGACCTCGAAGCGGATGAACGCGTCGTCCATGTTGACGTGCTGGCGCATGAACGCCAGCGCCTTCGCCGCGTCCCAGGTGCCCCCGTCGGGGTGCGGCTTGCGCAGGTGCACGCCGATGTCGAGCACGACGCGGGCGGCGCGCATGCGCTGCGCGTCGAGCATGCCGAGCCGGTCGGCCGGGTCGGCGAGGTAGCCGAGCTCGTCCATGAGCCGCTCGGCGTAGAGCGCCCAGCCCTCGCCGTGGCCGGACGTCCAGCTCGACCGGCGCCAGCTGTTGAGCGTGGACGCCTGGTAGGTCGCGACGCCGATCTGGAGGTGGTGGCCGGGGACGCCCTCGTGGTAGACGGTCGTCAGCTCGCGCCAGGTGGCGAAGGTCTCGACGCCCTCGGGGACGCTCCACCACATGCGGCCGGGCCGGGAGAAGTCCTCCGTCGGCCCGGTGTAGTAGATGCCGCCGTCCTGGGTCGGGGCGATCATGCACTCCAGCGCGCGGACCGGCTCGGGCACGTCGAAGTGCGTGCGGCCGAGCTCCTCGACGGCGGCGTCGGACGTGCGCTGCATCCAGACCTGCAGGGCCGCGGTGCCGTGCAGCTGGCGCGCCGGGTCGGCGTCCAGGAAGGCGACGGCGGCCTGCACCGGGTCGCCCACGGCGTCCGGGACGATCTGCCGCGCGATCGCCTCCTGCTCGGCGACGGTGCGGGCCAGCTCCTCGCGGCCCCACTCGTACGTCTCGTCGAGGTCGACCTCGGCACCGAGGAAGTAGCGCGACTGCAGGGCGTAGACCTCGCGGCCCACGGCGTCCTCGGCCGGCGCGACGGGGGCGAGCTCGTCGGCGAGGAAGCGGCCCAGCGCTGCGTAGGCGTCCGCGGCGGCCTGCGCGCCGGCGTCCAGGTCGGTCACGAGCGACGTGGGCGCGGACGGCGAAGCGGCGAGCCGGACGAAGAAGCCCTCGGCGGACGCGTGCCGCTCGGCCTGGGCCAGCACGGCCCGCACCTGGCGCTCGGCGGGGACGTTGCCGGCCGCGATGCCGGCGCGCAGCGACGCGACGTACCCCTCGAGCGCACCCGGGACGGCCCGCAGCCGCTGGGCGACGTGCTCCCAGTCCTGCTCGGACTCGGTGGGCATGAGGTCGAAGACGTCACGGACGCCCTGGGCCGGGGACGCGATGACGTTGAGGTCGCGCTGCCACAGGCCGGCCTCGTGCTGCTCGACCGCGAGCTCCAGCGAGCGGACCATCTCCATCCGCGTGACCTCGTCGACCGCGTCGGCCACGGGCGTCTCGCGCACCGTCGCGAGGGTCGCGCGGACGGCCTCGGCGTAGGCCTCGTGGCCCTCGGGCGACAGGTCGCTGTAGCGACCCTCGTAGCCCGGTCGGCCGAGCTCGACCGCGGTCTCGGGCTGCAGGTCGAGCACGGTGTCGACCCAGGCCTCGGCGACCTGGTCGAGGGCGGTGGGCTGGCGGTTCTCGGCGGGCATGCGCCCAGGCTAGGCCGGTCGGGTCACCGGCACCCCCGCGGGCACGACCGTGCCCGGGACCGCTGCGTCGCGGGGCTGCGACGTCTCGTCCCCCAGCGACGAGGGATGGCGCCGTCGCCGCCGCCTCCTAGCGTCCGTACGTCACCCTTTCTCGCGGCCGGCGTGCCCGGTCGTGCCTCACTAGGAGAAGCTCCATGCGAAGCATCCTCGGCGCCACCGCGATAGCGGCCCTGGTCGCGACCGCCCTGCCGGCACAGGCTCAGGCTCAGACGGACCCGTCGCCGGGCCATCGCGTCCACGCGTCGGCGAGCGCGGTCCGCTCGGGCATCGCCGGCGAGTCGACCGCGATCTCCGGCAAGTTCTCCCGCAAGGACGCCCGCCGGCCCATCACGCTGCAGCTGCAGTCGGGCGGCAAGTGGCGCGCCGTCAGCAAGGGCCGCACGACCTCGAAGGGCACGTACCGCCTGACCGTCCGGTTCCCGGCGCGGACCGCGAAGTACCGCGTGGTCGCGCCGAGGACGAAGCAGGGCAAGCGCACGCTGTCGGCGCGCAAGTCGCGCGTCGGGACCCTGCGTCCGGTCGCCCAGCAGGTGCGTCTCAGCTTCGGGACCAACGTCATGAGCGGTGGCGTGCTGCGCGCCGTCGTCGCCACCAGCCCGCACCGCGCCGGCCGCCCGATCAGCATCCAGGTCAGCAACGGCGGTGCCTGGCGCACGCTCAAGACGGTCAAGGCCGCCGCACGGGGCAACACCTCGATCGCCGTGACCGCGCCCGCCATGGGCCAGTGGAACCTGCGCGCCGTCGCCGGCTCGTTCCGCGGCGCCGCCGCGTCCGGCTCGCCCGTCAGCCGCATGACCGTCTCTCCGGGCGCGAAGGACGTCATCGCGTACGAGGTCGTCGCGATCGGCTCCAAGACCATCCAGCGCGGTGTCCAGCAGGACGCCACCTGCGGCGAGATCTCCAGCGAGGTCACCCGCCAGACCACTGCCTCCCGGCCCACGGCCGACTCCCCGAAGGTCTGGCGCGAGGGGCTGGCCTTCAACGGCAACCGTCAGGTCGACATCTACCCCGACGTCTCGTCGACCTACGTCGACCACCTCAAGGGATGCAAGACGGCCGAGCCCGCCACCGTGCAGCCGTGCGAGATCGACGTGGACGACAGCAAGCAGTACCCGACCGACCGGATGACCGTGAACGTGCGCATCGCCAAGGGCGCCTCGACCGGCGAGGTCGTGTTCTTCCCGCCGCGCGGCAAGAGCCTCGGCTACCCCGGCGCCTGGGACTCGCGCTGCCGCGTGAAGGAGCTGCAGGACAACAGCCAGGAGATCCCGCTCGCCAGCCGGACGGTGAAGCTGCCGGTGGCGACCCTGCTGAGCACGAAGCCGTTCACCGTGAAGACCCAGGGCGTGTTCAAGAACGAGTTCGAGCGCAACGGGGTCAAGACCAGCAAGTCCGGCAGCTGGGTGCAGAACATCACGCTGCGCCGCGTCGCCGCGCGCTGACGCCAGCCCCGCCCACACGGCGCGGGACCCGCCCTCACCGGCGGGTCCCGCGCCGTCGTGCGTCCGGTGGCGGCTCCGGGTTGGGGCCGGGACCGTCCCGGCGTACGATGACGGCGTCACTTTGTCTGGTACCCGCCCGCGGGACTGGAACGAAAGGCACCACTCATGCACCAGGGCATGCCTGTCCGCCTGCGCGTCGGCGTCGTCGGCGCCGGCCGCGTCGGCTCGGTGCTCGCCGCGCGCCTGCGCGCCGCGGGCCACGACCTCGTCGCCGTCAGCGGCGCCTCCCCGGCGTCGCGGCTGCGCATCGACACGCTGCTGCCGGGCGTCCGCGTCACCACGCCGGCGCAGGTCGCGGCCGCGGCGGACGTCCTCGTCCTCGCCGTGCCCGACGACCACCTCGTCGCCGTGGCCGAGCACCTCACCGCCCGCCCGGGCCAGGTCGTGCTCCACACCAGCGGACGTCACGGGCTCGACTCGCTCGCCTCGCTCGCCCGCCAGGGCGCCCGCACGATCGCGTTCCACCCGGCCATGACCTTCACCGGCACCGAGCTGGACCTCGACCGCACCTGCGTCTTCGGCCTCACCGCCGGCCCGGACGAGCGCGAGCTCGCCGAGCGGCTCGTGGCCGACCTGGGCGGCACGCCGGTCTGGATCGCCGAGGACGACCGCGCGACCTACCACGCGGCCCTCGCCCACGGCTCCAACCACCTGGTCACCGTCGTGAACCAGGCGATGGAGCTGCTCCGCTCGGTCGCCGGTCCCGACGCGGACGTCGCGGCGGTGCTGCGGCCCCTGCTCGAGGCCTCCCTCGACAACGCGCTCAGCTTCGGCGACGCCGCCCTGACCGGCCCGGTCGCCCGCGGTGACGTCAGCACGGTGCGGGCGCACCTGGACGCGCTCGCCGGCGCCGACGGCTCCACGGCGTCCACCTACCGCGAGCTCGCCCGCGCCACGGCGCACCGTGCGGAGGGCGACGGACGCATCGACGCCCGCACGTCCGCGGGCGTCCGCCAGGCGCTCGACGAGGCCGAGTGGGACTCGCTGGCCGCGTCGGTCGAGCAGGCCCGATGAGCGAGCGCACGTCTGAGACGGGAGGGGTCGCCACCGGCGTGCGCGTGGTGCGCACGCGCGCCGAGCTGCGCGCGGCGCTCGCCGGCCGCGGCTCGGTGGCGCTCGTGCCCACCATGGGCGCGCTGCACGGCGGCCACGCGAGCCTCATGCGCCTGGCCCGGCCGGCCGCCGACGTCCTGGTCGTCTCGCTGTTCGTGAACCCGACCCAGTTCGGGCCGGGGGAGGACTACGACGCCTACCCGCGCACGCCCGAGGCCGACCTGGCCGTGTGCGAGGCGGCCGGCGTCGACGTGGTCTTCATGCCCGACGTCGCCGAGATGTACCCGGACGGGCCGGACGCCTCGGTCATGGTCGACCCGGGCACGCTCGGCACGGTGCTGGAGGGCGCGGCCCGGCCCACCCACTTCCGCGGCGTGCTGACGGTCGTGGCCAAGCTGTTCGCGGCCGTCCGCCCGGACGTGGCGGTGTTCGGCGAGAAGGACTTCCAGCAGCTCGCGCTGATCCGGCGCATGGTCCGCGACCTGGGCCTGGACGTCCGCGTCGAGGGCCACCCGATCGTCCGCGAGGACGACGGCCTGGCGATGAGCTCGCGCAACGTCTACCTGAGCGCCGACCAGCACCAGCAGGCGCTCGCGCTCTCCCGGGCGCTCGGCGCCGGTGCCGAGGCGTCCGTCGAGGGGGCGGACGCGGTGCTCGCGGCCGCCCGGGCCGTGCTCGACGCCGAGCCCGGCGTCGACGTCGACTACCTCGTCCTGGCCGACCCGTTCCTCAACCCCGTCGACGACTCCTTCGCCGGCGACGCCCGTCTGCTCGTGGCCGCCCGCGTGGGCACGACCCGACTCCTCGACAACCGCGGCCTGCACGTCGGCCGGGAAGGTGCCTGATGCTGCGCACGATGATGAAGTCCAAGATCCATCGCGCCACCGTGACGCAGGCCGACCTGCACTACGTCGGCTCGGTCACCGTCGACGAGGACCTGCTCGAGGCGGCCGACATCCTGCCCGGCGAGCTCGTGCACATCGTCGACGTCTCCAACGGCGCGCGCCTGGAGACGTACACGATCGCCGGCGAGCGCGGCAGCGGCGTCATCGGCATCAACGGCGCCGCGGCCCACCTGGTGCACCCCGGCGACGTGGTCATCCTCATCGCCTACGCGCAGATGGACGACGCCGAGGCGAAGGCGTTCGAGCCGAGCGTCGTGTTCGTGGACGCCGGCAACGGCATCGTCCAGCTGACCGCCGACCCGGCCGACGTCCCGCCGGGGCACGGCCTGGAGCGCGGCGACCTCGTCGCGGCCCGGTAGCCATGAGCCTGCTCTGCCTCGACATCAGCAACAGCCACACGCTGATCGGCATCTTCGAGGACGACGAGCTGGTCGCGCACTGGCGCCTGTCGACGGTCGAGCACCGCACCTCCGACGAGTGGCAGCTGCTCATCTCGGGCCTGGTCGTGCGCGCCGGGCTGGAGGTGCCCGAGTCGCTCAGCCTGTGCTGCACGGTGCCGTCGGTGCTGGTGGAGTTCCGGCACCTGGTCGAGCGCTACTTCGAGGGCGCGGACGTCTGCATCGTCGGGCCCGGCGTGAAGACCGGCGTGCCGATCCACACCGACAACCCCCGCGAGGTGGGCGCCGACCGCATCGTCAACGCGCTCGCCGCCGCCGAGCTGTACGGCGGGCCGGCGATCGTGGTCGACCTCAACGGCACCGCCACGATCTTCGACGTCGTGGACGACAAGGGCCGCTACGTCGGGGGTGCGATCGCCCCGGGCGTCGAGCTGTCGCTGGACGCGCTCGCGCGCCGCGGGGCCCAGCTGCGCAGCGTCGAGCTGGGCGAGCCGCGCGGCGTCATCGGCAAGAACACGGTCGAGGCCATCCAGTCCGGTGTCGTGCTGGGCTTCGCCGGCCTGGTCGACGG
Organism: Aeromicrobium massiliense JC14; assembly: GCF_000312105.1. GTDB lineage: Bacteria > Actinomycetota > Actinomycetes > Propionibacteriales > Nocardioidaceae > Aeromicrobium > Aeromicrobium massiliense. The sequence continues at coordinate 423,433 of NZ_HE978636.1, read as the reverse complement.
CATCGTCGAGCGGATGCTGGACGAGCTCGGCGACGCCGACGACGTCGCGGTCATCGCGACCGGGTCCTACCCCGAGGCGGTGCTCGACGCGTGCTCGTCGATCACCACGCGCGACCCGTGGCTGACGCTGCAGGGCCTGCGCCTGGTGCACGAGCGCAACTTCGGCTGACCGTCAGTCCGGGGGCGGGGGCACGCCCTCCTCGTCCTGCTGGACCTCGGCCTCCTCCTCGGCGGTCTGGTCGGCTCCGTCGAGGGAGTCGACCGACGGGGTCTCGGCCGCGGGATCGGCCGGCGGCTGGGTCGGGTCGTCGGGCTCGTGCTGCTGGGTCATGCGTCCCCCGTACCCGACGGGCAGCGGGCTACACCGGCCGCTCGGGCGGTCGATCGACAGGCGGCCGGGCGACGGCGAGCATGGACGCATGCGTCCCTCGTCGTTCGTGCTCGTGGCCCTGCTCGTGGTGCTCGGCGTGGCCGCCGTGCTGCTCGGCGGCGCGGACGACTCGCCCGGCCTGCAGGGCCTCGGCGTGCTGCTCGTGCTCGGGGCGGTGGCCGTCGTCGTGCGGACCCGGCGGGCCGGCCGTCTCCGCTAGGCGTCCTGCTGGCGCCGGGTCGCCTCGAGCGCGGCGACGAGCGTCGCGGCGTCGAACGGGCCGCGGTGGCGGGCTTCCCCGACGAAGAACGTGGGCGTGCCCGACAGGTCCATGAGCTCGGCATCGTCGGCGTCGTCGTCGACCCGGCGGGCGATCGACGCCCTGTCGAGGTCGCGCTCGAACCGGTCGAGGTCGAGCCCCAGCTCGGCTGCGTGGGCCAGCAGGTCCTCGCGCTCGAGCGCGTCCTGGTGGGCGAACATGCGGCGTCCGAGCTCGAGCCCGTGGCCCTGGCGCTCGGCCGCCTCGAACGCGTGCGCGGCCTCGCGGGCGTGCGGGTGGACGCGGTCGAGCGGGAAGTGCCGGTAGACCCAGACCAGGTCGTCGCCGAGCTGCTCGCGCACCTCGTCGACCGAGCCGGTCGCGCGGCTGCAGAACGGGCACTCGAAGTCGAGGTACTCCACGAGCACGAGCGGCGCGTCCGGACGCCCGACGAAGTGGTCGCGCTCGGGGTCGAACGGACGCACGAGGTGCGCGCCGACCGCCTCGTTCGGGCGCACCCGGTCGAGCAGGTCCAGCACGATCCAGCCCAGCGCGAACGCGAGCGCCGAGGCGAGCAGGACGCCGACCCGGGCCTCGTCCTGCTGGCGCGGGTCGTCGAGGGCGAGCGAGACGATGAGCAACGAGATCGTGAAGCCGATGCCGGACAGGGCGGCTCCGCTGGCGACGCGTCCGATGCCGAGGCCGGGCGCAAGGCGGCCCCAGCCCAGACGCGGCACGAGCGCCGCCGCCGCGGTGATGCCGACCAGCTTGCCGACGACGAGGCCGAGGACGATGCCCCAGGTCAGGCGCGACGTGGCGGCCGCCTCGAGGGTCGGCCCGTCCAGCCGGACGCCGGCGTTGGCCAGCGCGAACACCGGCAGGACGAGGTAGGACACGTACGGGCTGATCGCGCCGTCGAGCCGCTCGTTGATCGAGATCGAGCGGCGGATGCCGCGCCGGGCCGCGGCCGCGTACGCCGGGCTGGGGGACTGGCGGAACGCGCGGGTCAGGTCGGCGACCTGCTCCACGTCGCGGCGCCGGGGCGCGGCGACCGGGATGACGAGCGCGAGCGCGACGCCGGCGAGGGTCGCGTGCACGCCACCCTCGTGCAGCGCGAACCACAGCGCGACGCCGCCGACCAGGTAGAGCGGTCCGTGGTCGACGGGCAGGCGGCGCACGAGCACGAGCGCGACGAGCAGGACGGCGGCGACCACCAGCGGTCCGACCGCTAGGTCGTCGCCGTAGAACAGGGCGATGGCGGCCAGCGCCCCGATGTCGTCCACGACGGCCAGGGTCAGCAGGAACAGGCGCAGGCGGGCGGGGTGCTTCGGGCCGATGATGGCCAGGGCACCGAGCAGGAACGCGGTGTCGGTCGAGATCACGACGCCCCACGCGTGCGCGGCGTCGGTGCCGGCGTTCACCGCCCAGAACAGCAGCGCCGGGACGACCAGGCCGGCGGCCGCGGCGACGATCGGGACGATCGCCCGGCTGCGCTCGGTCAGCTCGCCGATCGTCAGCTCGCGCTTCACCTCGAGCCCGACGACGAAGAAGAACACCGCCATGAGCGCGTCGTTGACCAGCGCGTGCAGGTCCAGGCCCAGCGACCAGTCGCCGACCACGAGGCCGACCTCGGTGTGCCAGAACGTCGCGTACGAGTCGCCCGCGGGGGAGTTGGCCCACGCGATCGCGGCCAGCGTGGCCAGCAGGAGCAGGGCGGCCGAGGCCTTGTCTCGTCCGCGGAAGGCGTCCAGGAGCCGGTTCACGGGCCAAGCCTAGGGACGGGGACCACGTGCGCCGACGGCGCCGGGCCGGACGTGGTCCGCGCTCAGGCCAGGAGCGTGGCGAGGATCTCCCGGCTGCGCGTCCACAGCAGCGACCCGCCCTCCCCCGGGTCGACGTGGCGGTCCGCGTGCGGAAGCCGTGCGGCCAGCCGTGCGCCGTGGTCGGGCGAGTGCACCGGGCTGTCGTCGAGGGCGCCGTACCAGAGGTCGACGTGGGCGAGGACGTCCTCCGGTCGGAACGGCCACGGCCCCATCGCGGTGACCAGGTCGCGGGCGTAGCCGGCGGCGCCGGGTTCGAGCGCCTCCCGCACGGCGGCGGTGAACGCGGCGGAGAAGGCGGGGTCGCGGTAGACGGCCCGGTCGGCCTCGCCGCTCGTCGTGTCCACCATCGTCAGGAACCAGTCGGCGGTCGTCGAGTCGGCCACGTCCTGCTCGACCGCGTCGGGACGGGCACGGACCGCCTCCACCAGGCCGCGCAGGTGGTCGTCCAGCGTGGGCAGGTGCTCTGCGAGGTCGTCCTGGCCCGAGACGACGGCGACGCGGTCGACCAGCCCGGACGCGGCCAGCGCGAGGGCGAAGGGGGCGCCCTGCGAGAACCCGACGGCGACCGGCCGCAACCATCCGGCCGACCGGCCCGCGGCGGCGACGTCGGCGGCGAAGGAGGTCAGCGTCCGGGCCGGGTCGTGCGTGGACCGGCCCAGACCCGGTCGGTCCAGGCCGACCAGTCGCACCCCGGACGCATCGACCGCGTCGGCGTCCAGCCCGAGGCTGCCGCTCGTCGCGGCTCCGGTGCACAGCAGCACCACCGGGCCGTCGGCCGGGCCCCACTCCGACCAGGCCAGCCGCCGGCCGTCCGGCAGCTCAACCTCTTCGCGTCGGTCCGCTCCGCGCAGACGGAACGGGAGCGAGCTGCTGGTCATGGGGGCCTCCGGGTTCGGGTCGTGGCGCACGGCGCGTGGGTAGGCCGTCGTCGGTACGAGACGGCTCAGGCACTGTCGGACCCACGACGCGCTCGCGCATCCCAGGACGCGGGGTCTGCGGCCCTTCGACGTCACGAGGCGCGCGTGGGCCACGAGCCGCCGGTGGCGTCAGCCGGCGACGCGGACGTCCACCCCGGACTCGCGCAGCTCGGCGACCGCCCGCTCGGGGGCCTCGGCGTCGGTCAGGACGGCGGTCACCTCGGCCAGCGGGACCACCTCGAACGCCGACGCCGTGCCGATCTTCTCGTGGCTCGCCAGCACGTACGTCTCGGCCGACCGCCGCACCCACGCGCGCTTGATGGCGGCCTCGTCGGCGTCGCCCGTGGTGAGCCCGGCCGTGGGATGCGCTCCGGTGACCCCGAGCAGGAAGACGTCGGCGGTGATCCGTCCGATGGCCTCGTGCGCCGCGGCCCCTGCGGCGACCACGGAGTGCTTGAACAACCGGCCGCCGACGACGATCACGTCGACGCTCGGATGGCGGGCCAGCTCGACCGCGATCGTCGGGCTGTGGGTGACGACGGTGGCCGCCAGGTCGGCCGGCAGGTGCCGGACGACCTCGAGGGCCGTGGTGCCACCGTCGACGGCGATCGTCTGGCCGGGACGCACGAAGGACACCGCGAGGGCGGCGACCTGCGCCTTGGCGCCCCGACCGATCGTCGACCGTGACGCGAAGTCGGCCACGGCGGGGGACGCGGGCAGCGCGCCGCCGTGCACGCGTTGGACGCGTCCCTCGGTCGCCAGCTCGCGCAGGTCGCGGCGGATCGTGTCCTCGGACAGGTCGAGTCGAGCGGCGACCTCCTTGGCGACCACACGTCCCTCGGTGCGGAGCAGGTCGAGGATGAGGTCCTTGCGCTGGGCGGCTAGCACGCAGGCAGTCTACCGGGTCTGCACAGTTCGTCTTGTTTTTGCACGAATCTGCACGTTATGGTCGGGACATGACGACGAACGAGACGGCCGCCGCGCGGCCGATGATGATCCTGATCGCCGGGCCCTACCGCTCCGGCACCGACGACGTCCCCGAGCGCCTGGACGCGAACCTGCGCGCCCTCGAGTCGGCGGCGTGGCCGGTCTTCCGCGCCGGCCACGTCCCGATGATCGGCGAGTGGGTCGCCCTGCCGGTCGCCCGGGGAGCGGGCTCCACGCGCGTCGGCGACGCCGAGTCCGAGGCCGTCCTGTACCCGACCGCCGAGCGTCTGCTGCAGCACTGCGACGCGGTGCTGCGGCTGCCCGGCGCCAGCAAGGGCGCCGACCAGGACGTCCGGATCGCCCGCGAGCGGGGGATCCCTGTCTACGAGCGCGTCGAGGACGTGCCGGGCTACGTCGCGGAGCCGGTCGGCTGATCCGGACGCGGGACGTGGCTCGCGGCGTCGACGGCGGTGTCGGCTTCGCGACAGTTTCGCGCATCCCAGGACGCGCGGTGCCGATACGTGTTAGCAATGATGGTCGCGTCGGTGCAGCTCGCGCCGGCGGAGGCAGGATGCCGCTTTGACGAAGGAGCCCGCTGTGGTCGACGGATCGCCCATGCCCGAGGTCAACCAGCTGGTCACGGTGCGTGACCTGTCCGGCAAGGAGCTGCCGACCAGGATCGAGGACCTCAGCGGCAGCGTGCTGGTCGTGCCCCGCCCGGTCGACGGTGAGTCCGGCATCGGCCTGCGTCCCGAGGGCCTCACCGTCATGTGGCCCGCCGACCGCGGCGTGATGAGCCTGCCGGTGAAGCTCAACGAGCGTCGCTCCGACAACAACCTCGACATCTGGGAGCTGTCCATCACCGGGCCCGCGTCCCGCCAGCAGCGCCGCGCCTTCGTCCGCGTGCCCGTCTCGGCCGGCGTCGCCCTGGCGTTCGTCGCCGAGCGGCCGATCGACCCGACCCCGGACGTCGCCGACATCAGCGGCTGGCTGGTCGACCTCAGCGAGGCCGCCGCGTGCGTCTCGGTGCCGACCGCCCGCTACGAGGACCTCAAGCCGAACGCCAAGCTGCAGGCCACGTTCACCATCGGCGACGACTCCTACGACCTGCCCGCGCGGGTCTCGGACAGCGCGCCGGTGCGCGAGGCCGACGACCGCACCGAGCTCGTCGTCCACTTCGAGATCCCCGAGTCCGAGGCCGCCCGCCTGCGCCGGATGCTGTTCGCCCAGCAGGTCCGCCTGCGCGACCTCAACGGACGCTGACCCGCGCGGCACGGCGTCCCTCGCCACGCCACTAGACTCGGGCCTCGTGAGCGACGCGACGACCGTGCCCGACGAGGACGACCTTCCCGAGCAGATCCGCATCCGGCGCGAGAAGCGCCAGCGCCTGCTGGACTCCGGCGTCGACCCGTACCCCGTGACGGTCGGTCGCACCCACACGCTGCGCGAGGTCGTCACCACCCACGACGCCGAGGCGCTGGGCGCGGACGTCCGCACCGGCGAGACCGTGTCGGTCGCCGGCCGGGTCATCTTCCTGCGCAACACCGGCAAGCTCTGCTTCGTCCGGCTGCGCGAGGGCGACGGCGCCGAGCTGCAGGCGATGCTCTCGCTGGCCGACGTGGGCGAGGAGTCGCTGGCCGACTTCAAGGCGCTCGTCGACATCGGCGACCACCTCGCCGTCACCGGCGAGGTCATCACCAGCCGCCGTGGCGAGCTGAGCGTCGCGGCGACGTCGTGGCAGATCGCGGCCAAGACCATGCGACCGCTGCCGGTCGAGCACAAGCCGCTGTCGGACGAGGCGCGTGCCCGCATGCGCTACGTCGACCTCATCGTGCGCCCCGAGGCCCGCGACAACGTCCGGGCGAAGGCGAAGGTGCTGCAGTCGCTGCGCGCCACGCTGGACGGCCGCGACTACGTCGAGGTCGAGACCCCCGTGCTGCAGCACACCAACGGCGGTGCCGCCGCGCGGCCGTTCGAGACCCACGTCAACGCCTACGACGAGGACGCCCTGCTGCGCATCGCGCTCGAGCTGCACCTCAAGCGGGCGCTCGTCGGCGGCGTCGACCGGGTCTACGAGATCGGCAAGACCTTCCGCAACGAGGGCGTCGACAACACCCACAACCCCGAGTTCATGATGCTCGAGGCGTACGAGGCGTACGGCTCCTACGACACGATGGCCGAGCTGACCCGCGACCTGGTGCTCAACGCCGCCCGCGCGGTCGGCAAGACCGTCGTCCCGGGCCGTGACGGCTCGCAGATCGACCTCGAGGCCGAGTGGCGCCACGCCACCGTGCACGAGCTGGTCTCCGAGGCCGTCGGGCAGACGGTCGACGTCGAGACCCCCGTCGCGACGCTCGTCGCGCTCGCCGCCGAGCACGAGGTCGCGCTGCGCGAGGGCTGGGACGCCGGCGAGATCGTGCTGGAGCTGTACGAGAAGCTCGTCGAGCACACGCTCGTCCAGCCCACCTTCGTGCGCGACTACCCCGAGTCGGTGCGCCCGCTGGCCAAGAAGCACCGCACCAAGCCCGGCCTGGTCGAGGCGTGGGACCTGATCATCAACGGCGTCGAGCTGGCCCCGGCCTACTCCGAGCTCAACGACCCGGTGATCCAGCGCGAGCGGCTCGAGGAGCAGGCGCGCATGGCTGCTGCGGGGGACCCGGAGGCGATGGACGTCGACGAGGACTTCCTGCGCGCGCTCGAGTTCGGCATGCCGCCGGCCGGCGGCCTGGGCCTGGGCGTCGACCGACTGGTGATGCTGCTGCAGGGCGTCGGCATCCGCGAGGCGATCCTCTTCCCGATCCAGCGTCGCGAGTGAGCGACGCCTGACGCACGACTCCTGACGCACGACGGACGGCCGGGACCCTGCAGGGTCCCGGCCGTCCGCGTCCTCGAGTGCTCAGCCCTTGGCGAAGAACACGATGAAGCCGCCGTCCTGCGGACGGACCTGGAACGACGTTCCGTCCGCCTCGCCGACCACCATCTTGATCCCGGTGCCCTGGTCGTCGATCGTGGCGCCGAAGTCGGCCAGCGCGGTCTTGTAGGCCTCGAGGACCTCGTCGGCGGAGGCCTCGGTCGCGTAGTCCAGCGACTCCTGGCTACCGTCCATGAGCTCGCTCGTGGAGCACAGGGTGGCGTCGACGGGAGGCTCGGGCCAGGAGGCCGGCACCAGCTTCACGTCGGCGAGATCGGGCTTGGTCATGGCGAGCGGGAAGGCCTCGGCGCACTCCTCGGGGACACCGGCGTCCTTCTGGATGTCCTCGAGGTCGTCCTTCGCGTCCGCGGCGCTGATCGGCGACGAGGCCGCGGACTCCTCAGAGGGGCCGCACGCGGACAGGGCGCTGGCGAGGACGAGGGCGGTGGCGGCCATGGAGAGGGCGGCGCGGCGGGGCAGGTGCTTCATGGGGGTCCTTCGGTCGGGTGACGGTGCGCGACGACCGGAGGGCCGGTGGCGCCGAGGTCAACGCTGGAGGAGCGCCCTTGCACCGGCCTGACACGACGCTTACAACCAGGATCCCGTAGACCCGCTGGGGTTCTTGAGCTTGTCGGATGGTGCTCGTGCCCGGTCGCCTGAGGGGCTGATGACAACGGGGCCGGGTGCTCGGCGCGGTCAGTTCATCGGTTCGCGACGGGCCCCGTTCGCTGAGCTTGTCGAAGCGAGAAAACTGCTGAGATCCTGGGGGTTTCCCGTTGCCCCGGTCGCCCCGTCGAGGTAGACTAGAACAAACGTTCGACACGGGGGTTTCGGATGATCGGCACGACGGTGACGGCACTGCTGGAGGAGTCCAGCACGCTCGAGCCCTGGATGCTGACCGATCGCGAGATCCGTGCCGAGCTGCAGGCCGCTGCTCAGGCGGCGGCCGCGCTCCAGGCGCTGACCGTCCGGCTCACTGCGGTGGCCGAGGATCGTGGCCTCCCCCGTGAGGACGGGTGCACCTCCCCCACCGTCTGGCTGGCCAGCACCACGACCGTCTCTCGAAGTGAGGCCTCGAAGCTGGTCTCGCTGACTCGTCTCGATCCGACCCGTGGACGCATCACGCAGGAGCGATGGGGCACCGGCCGGCTGACGACGGAACAGGCGCACATCATCCTCAAGGCTCTCGACCAGCTGCCGGAGTGGTTCGTGGACGACCAGCACGACGACGCCGAAGCCACGCTGCTCGAGCACGCATCAGAGTTCGGGGTGGACGACCTGCGACGGCTGGCGAACCGCATCGTCGAGGTCGTCGACCCGGACTCCGCGGACGAGATCATCGGGGCGCAGCTCGAGCGGCAGGAGAAGCAGGCCTGGGACGAGACTCACCTGTCGATCACCCGGATGGGCCAGGGCCGTTCGAGCATTCGCGGTGTGCTGCCGGACGTGCAGGCCGACATGCTCAGGACCGTCCTGGAGGGTCTGGCCTCACCCCGCCGCCACGGCGCCATCTTCCGCGACGTCGACGGCGACCACTCCGACACCGAGATCGGACGCCTCGACCACTCCCGCCGCATGGGACTCGCCCTCTGCGAGCTCGTCGAGCACCTGCCCCAGGACGCGTTCCCGCAAGCCGGCGGCGTCGCGGCCACCGTGACGGTGTCAATGAAGCACGACGACCTGGTCCGCGACCTCGGACGCGCGATGCTCTCCACCGACACCGGGCTCAGCGCCTCCCAGGCCCGACGCCTGGCCTGCAACGCCGGTCTGATCCCGATGGTTCTCGACGGAGCGAGCCAGCCCCTGGACGTCGGCCGGCGCAAGCGACTGCACGACCAGCACCAGCGCATCGCCCTCGCCACCCGCGACAAGGGCTGCTCCTGGAAGGGCTGCGACCGACCACCCGGTTGGTGCGAGGCCCACCACCTCACACCGTGGAGCCACGGCGGCGACACGAGCATCGACAACGGCGCCTTGTTCTGCTTCTTCCACCACCACCTGCTCCACGACTCCGACTGGCAGGCCAGATTGGGCCACGACGGCGTCGTCGAGGTGATCCCACCACCACGGATCGACCCGCAGCAGCGACCACTCCGCCACGCCCGACACGTCCGCCACCGGCCACGGGTCCTCGAGCCCGCCTGACGGGCTACTCCAGCGGCTCGATGCCGGTGAGGCGCAGCTCCTCGATGTCCAGGCGGGTGCGGATCTCGCGCACCACCTCGTCGTCCACCGTGCCCTCCGCACGCAGCTGCCACAGGGCGTCCCGCTTGCGCTCGATGATCGCCAGCCGCAGACGGGCGTAGTCGTCCGGCTCGCTGAACAGTGCCCGGTCGGCGTCGTCCTCCAGCGAGGCGACGGACGCCAGGTGCTCGGCGTGCTCGCGGCGGACGCGCTCGTGCGTCGCGGTGCTCGTGCCCAGCTCCTCGACGAGGTCGTCCAGGGCGTCGCCCGCCGCCTCGCTGAGGGCGCGCTCGGCCAGGCGGCGCTCCTCCTGCGGCGACGTGTCGGCCGGCAGGTTGGCCCAGCGCACCACCACCGGCAGCAGCGGGCCCTGCACGAGCAGGGTCAGCAGGATGACGCCCGCCGTCACGATCACGATGTCCTCGCGGCCGGGGAACGGCGTGCCGTCGTCCAGGGTCGCGGGCACCGACAGCGCGATGGCCAGCGACACCGCGCCGCGGAAGCCCGCGACCGCCGTGACGATGCGGCCGCGGAACGTCGTGCGGCGCAGTCGCTGGGACGGGCGGCGGTCGAGCAGCCGGATGATCATGATCGTCAGCGTCTGGAAGCCGAACCGGATGACGAGCGTGCCGAGCCAGACGACGACGATCGTCGCCAGCAGGCGCGCCACGTGGTCCATCTCCGCGTCGTGCACGACGACCTGCACCTCGAGGCCGACCAGCACGAACAGCGCCGAGTTCAGCACGTACGACCCGAGCGGCCACGTCCACTCGGCCTGGCGCCGCGACGCCGGGGTGCTGATGCGGCTCGAGACGTACGCGATCGTCAGGCCGGCCACGACCACCGCCAGCACGCCGGACGCGTGGAAGGTCTCCGCAAGCAGGTACGCCGCGAACGGCATGAGCAGCAGGGTCAGGTTGAGCGCCAGCGTCTCCCGCACCGACCGCATCACCAGGTACCCGGCCGCCGCCACGACGGCACCGGCCAGGATGCCGCCGAGGTAGGAGCGCAGCACGACCTCGGTGACGTCCAGCGTGGAGTAGCTGCCGCCGGACGCGAGGCCGACCGCGACCGCGTAGACCACCAGCGCCGTGCCGTCGTTCGTCAGGCTCTCGGCCTTGAGGACCATGAAGTGGCGCCGCGGCAGCGTGCGGCCGAGCGCCGCGACGGCGGTCGCGTCCGGGGGCGCGACGGCGGCGCCGAGCACGAGTGCGGCGTCCCACGGCATGCCCATCCAGTGCGCGATCGCGGCGACGCCGAGCGCGGTGGCGACCACCATCAGCGTGCTCATGATGAGGATGCCCCGGAACGCGCGACGGATCGCCCGCAGCGACGTCGTGAGGCTCTCCCAGAACAGGATCACCGGCAGGAACAGCAGCAGCACCACCTCCGGCGGCAGCTCGACCTCGCGCAGCTCCGGCACGGTGCCGAGCAGCAGCCCGAGGGCGAGCAGCAGCAGCGGGGTGGCGACGCGCAGCCGGGGTGCGAGCACCGTCCCGGCCAGCACCGCCACGCCGAGCACGACGGTGATCTCGAGTCCGTTCAACGTTCCTCCTGAGGGCGACGTCCCATTCTGGCCGTTCGCCGGCGGGCCGTCTCGGCGTCCTGGGAGCATGAGCGCATGACGACGATCACGACCGATGAGCGCCGCGGGTCCGGCGAGATCGCCCTGTGGTGGGTCGGTGTGATCGTGGCCTGCGTCGTGCTCTCGGTGGTGGGTGTCGCCGTGGCCCTGGTCGGAGCCTTCACGCGGCTGCGCGCGCACCGGGTGCAGCGGGTCGCGCTGCCCCTGGTGGCGGTGCTGATCGTCGGTCTCATGATCGCGGGCATGGTGTTCACCGTGACCACCTTCGAGGTGACGGACGTCGGCGCCGTGCCGTCAGGGGCCGACGCCGGCTAGCGGGCGCGGGAGTAGCGGCGCTCGGGACGTCCGGCGCCGCCGTAGGCCAGGCGCACCGTCGCGCGGCCCTCGGCCACGAGCTGCTCGAGGTAGCGGCGGGCGCTGACCCGCGAGATGCCGATCTCCTCGCCGCACTCGGACGCCGACACGTCGTCGTGCCGGGCGAGCGCGCCGAGCACGAGCTCGGTGGTCTCCGGGCTCAGCCGCCGCGAGGGCTGGGCCGGGGTCGGGGCGGACGCGACGAACGCCCGGTCGATGGTGCGCTGGTCGACAGGACCGCCGCGCAGCGCGGCGACGGCGTCGCGGACGCTGACCAGTCGCCGGGCCAGGTCCTCGTACTCGAACGGCTTCACCAGGTACTGCATCGCGCCACCCTGCAACGCCTCGCGCACGACCTCGGCGTCGCGCTCGGCGGTCACCATGACGACGCCGGCCCCGATGCCCTCGGCCCGCAGCCGGCGGAGCACCTCGACGCCGGACAGGTCGGGCAGGTGGACGTCCAGCAGCACCAGGTCGGGCCGGTGCTCGCCGGCCAGGCGCAGGGCCTCCTCGCCGCTGCGGGCGACCCCGACGACGTGGAAGCCCTCGGTGCGCTCCACGAACATCGCGTGGACGCGCGCCACCATGAAGTCGTCGTCGACGACGAGGACGTCCATCACTGCTCCTGGCCTCGGGCCGCCCGGCGGGGCAGCTGAACCCTGAAGGTAGCGCCGTCCCCGTCGCCGGAGAGGGTCACGTCGCCGCCGCGCTCGGTGCAGATCATCCGCACGAGGGCCAGGCCGATCCCGCGGCCGCCCGGGACGTCCGGCTTCGTGCTGAACCCGCGCGAGAACACCGACTCGCGCAGCTCGGCGGGCACGCCCGGGCCGTCGTCGCTGACCGTCAGCACGACCCGCTCGTCGTTCGCGGCCAGGTGCACCGACACGGTGGCGTCGGGGAGCGCCCGGCAGGCGTCGACGGCGTTGTCCACCAGGTTGCCCAGGGCGGTCGTCAGGTCGGCCGAGTCGACGGGTTCGAGCGCCGGGAGCGAGGACGTCTCGTCGAGCCGCAGCGTCACGCCCGCCTCGGCCGCGACGCTCGACTTGGCCACGAGCAGCGCCGCCACCGCGGGATCGCGCACCCGCTCGGCGACCGCGGCGTCCGCCTCGGCCCGCCGCCGGCTGAGCGTGCCGACGAGCGAGCGCACCTCGTCGTACTCGCCGAGCTGCACGAGGCCGGAGATGGTGTGCAGCTGGTTGGCGAACTCGTGGGTCTGGGCGCGCAGGGTGTCGGTGATGGAGAGGTTCGAGCTGAGCTGGTTCTGCACGGCGGCGACCTCGGTGCGGTCGCGCATCGTCGTGACCGAGCCGATGCCCTCGCCGCGGCTCGAGGCCGGCCGGTGGTTCATCACCAGCACGCGACCGCGCACGAGCGCGACGGCGTCGCGGGTCTCGGTCTCGCCGGTCAGCAGGGCCACGACGTCGGGGTCGAGCCCGAGGTCGCCGACCGGACGGCCGACGGCGTCCTCGCCCAGGCCCAGCAGCGACCGGGCGCCGTCGTTGAGCAGGGTCACGCGGCCCTCGCCGCTGACGGCCACCACGCCCTCGCGGATGCTGTGCAGCAGCGCCTCGCGGTGGTCGGCCAGCGTCGCGATCTCGCGCGAGCCCAGGCCCCGGGTGCGGCGCCGCACGATGCGCGAGACGAGCCACGACCCGGCGACGCCGAGCGCGGCGCCCACGCCGAGGAACAGCGCCAGGTCGGACGCGGCGTCGGTGAGCCGGGCCCACGTGGACGGGTAGTCCTGCTCGGCGATGGTCAGCCCGACGAGGTCCCCACGGTCGTCCAGGATCGGCGCGTGGGCGGCCACGGCCCGCTCGCCGTCGATGGTGACGTCGCCGCTCCAGCCGCGGCCCTCGCGCACCCGGCTGTCCTCCAGCACCGCCGGACGCCCGACCTCGCTGGGGTCGGACGAGGCGACGACCACGCCCTCGGGGTCGGCGATGCTCACGTTGGTGGCGCCGGAGAGGCGCAGTGCGCGGTCGACGGCCGGGGCCAGCGTCCGGGCCGCGCCGGTGTCGTCGACCTGGTCGCGCACCACCGCCACGTTGGCCAGGTACTCGGCGACCGAGCGCATCTGGGAGCCGCGCTCGTCGGCGAAGGACGCGGTCGACTGGCGCAGCGAGATGACCGCGACGATGGCCAGGACCACGGCGATGACGGCCAGCTGCAGCAGGAGCAGCTGGCCGGCGAGCGTCGGGCGCCGGGCGCCTCGTGACCACAACGACCACAACCTCCGTTTCTTGCGCAAGCGTGACCCAGGACACATTGTGCGTGAGGATCGCCCGGACACAGGAGGTTCTCATGCGTGCGACCACACGCGCCCGCCGGGCGCTGCGGGTGGGTGTGCTGGCCCTGGCCGGCGTGCTCGTCCTGACGTCCTGCGGCGTGACCCGCGGCGACGACGACCCGTCCAACCGGCGGCTGCGGATGATGATCCCGAACAGCCCGGGCGGTGGCTACGACTTGACCGGCCGCGCCGCGGCCGACGTCATGCAGTCCAACGACCTGACCGGACGCTTCGAGATCCGCAACGTCCTCGGGGCCAGCGGCACCGTGGCGATGCAGCGGCTCATCAACGAGGAGGGCGCGGACGACCTGCTCATGACCATGGGTCTGGGCGTCGTCGGCGCCGTCTACACCAACGGCTCGGACGCGACGGTCGCCAAGGCGACGCCGATCGCCTCGGTGGTCGAGGAGCAGGAGGGCATCCTGGTGCCCGCCGACTCACCGCTGCGCAGCGTCGACGACCTCGTCGAGGCGTGGACGAAGGACCCGGGCTCGGTCACCGTCGGCGGCGGCTCGTCGCCCGGCGGCCCCGACCACCTGTTCCCGATGCAGCTGGCCAAGACGATCGGCGTCGAGCCGCGCGAGGTCAACTACATCTCCTACGACGGCGGCGGACCACTCACCACCGCGCTGCTGGGCTCCAAGATCGACGTCGGCATGTCCGGCCTCGGCGAGTTCGAGGGCCAGATCGAGGCCGGCGAGCTGCGCGTCCTGGCCGTCTCCGGCGAGGAGCGGCTCGAGACCGTCGACGCGCCCACGCTCACCGAGTCCGGCGTCGACCTCGTCTTCACCAACTGGCGCGGCATCCTCGCCCCGCCGGGCATCTCCGACGCGCAGCGCGACTACTACATCGACCTGCTCACCGAGATGCACGGCACGAAGGAGTGGCAGGACGCCCTCGAGCGCAACGGCTGGAGCGACAACTTCGCCACGGGCGACGACTTCGGCCGCTTCCTGGAGGAGCAGGACGAGCGCGTCCGCACGACCCTGAAGGAGCTGGGACTCGCATGAGCGCCACGCACACCGACCCCGTCCCCACGCGACGCCGCGTGGTCGACTCCGCCCAGTACGGGCTCGCCGCCTTCCTGGCGGTCGTCGGCGCGGTCGTCGTCTGGGACGCGACCACGCTCGAGAAGGGCTTCGCCGACCAGCCGGTCCAGCCCTACGCCATGCCGTACGTCGTCGGCGCGGGCCTGCTGCTGCTGGCCGTCCTCCTCGCCGTGGCCACCGCCTGCGGCGACGTGCCCGAGGCCGAGGAGGGCGAGGACGTCGACCTCAGCGGCGGCTCGGACTGGGTGACCGTCGCGAAGCTGACCGCCGTCTTCGTGCTGAACGTCGCGCTGGTCGAGTGGCTCGGCTGGGCGATCACCGGCGCGATCCTGTTCGCCGGCTCGGCCTGGGCCCTCGGCAGTCGCAGCTGGGTGCGGGACGTCGCGATCGGCGTGGCCCTGTCGCTGCTCACCTGGTACGGCTTCTACGTCGGGCTCGGCATCCCGATCCCGGCCGGCGTCCTGGACGGAGTGCTCTGATGGACCTGCTGCTCGAGGGCTTCCAGACCGCCCTGACCCCGGAGAACCTGCTGTACGCCGTCATCGGCGTGCTGCTCGGCACGGCCGTGGGCGTCCTGCCCGGCATCGGCCCGGCCATGACCGTCGCGCTGCTGCTGCCGATCACCTACAACGTCGAGCCCAGCAGCGCGCTCATCATGTTCGCCGGCATCTACTACGGCGGCATGTACGGCGGCTCGACGACGTCGATCCTGCTCAACACGCCCGGCGAGTCGTCCTCGGTCATCACCGCGATCGAGGGCAACAAGATGGCCAAGGCCGGACGCGCCGCGCAGGCGCTCGCGACTGCCGCCATCGGCTCGTTCGTGGCCGGCACGATCGGCACGGTCCTGCTGGTGCTGCTCGCACCCACCGTCGCCGACGTCGTGGTGCAGCTCGGCGCGCCGTCCTACTTCGCGATCATGCTGCTCGCGCTGCTGGCGGTCACCACCGTGCTCGGCTCCTCGAAGCTGCGCGGCTTCATCGCCCTGTTCCTGGGCCTGGCGATCGGCCTGGTCGGCACCGTGACCGGCCAGTCGCGCCTGACCTTCGGCTCGCCGCTGCTGGCCGACGGCATCGACATCGTCGTCGTCGCCGTCGCGATCTTCGCCGTCGGCGAGGCCCTCTGGGTCGCCGCGCACCTGCGCCGCCGGCCACTGGAGATCATCCCGGTCGGCCAGCCGTGGATGAGCAAGGCCGACTGGGGACGCTCGTGGAAGCCCTGGCTGCGCGGCACCGCGTACGGCTTCCCGTTCGGCGCGCTGCCCGCGGGCGGCGCCGAGGTGCCGACCTTCCTGTCGTACCTGACCGAGAAGCGGCTGTCGAAGAAGCCCGAGGAGTTCGGCCACGGCGCGATCGAGGGCGTCGCGGGCCCGGAGGCGGCCAACAACGCCTCGGCCGCCGGCACCCTCGTCCCGCTGCTCGCGATCGGCCTGCCGACCACGGCGACCGCGGCGGTCATCCTGCTGGCGATGCAGAGCTACGGCATCCAGCCCGGCCCGCAGCTGTTCGACAACGAGCCCGAACTGGTCTGGGGCCTGCTGGCGAGCCTGTTCGTGGCCAACCTGCTGCTGCTCGTCATCAACCTGCCGATGGCGCCGCTGTGGGCGAAGCTGCTGCAGATCCCGCGGCCGTACCTGTACGCCGGCATCCTGTTCTTCGCCTCGCTCGGTGCGTACAGCGTGAACTTCCAGGCCTTCGACCTGGCGCTGCTGCTCGCGTTCGGCCTCCTCGGCCTGGCGATGCGCCGGTTCGGCATCCCCGTGCTTCCGCTCATCATCGGCGTCATCCTGGGCCCGAGGGTCGAGGCGCAGCTGACCGAGGCGCTCGCGATCTCGCAGGGCGACGTCAGCACGCTGTGGAGCGAGCCGGTGGCTGTGGTCGTGTACGTGGTGATCGTGATGATCGCCCTGCTGCTGGTGGTCGCCAAGGTGCGCAACCGCGCGGTGGCTCAACGAGAGGACGTCGACATGGGGGTGGACGCATGACGGTCGTGGTGGCCTACAGCGCCGACGCGCTGGGCCGGGTGGCGCTCGAGCACGGCATCGAGCAGGCACGCGTGCGCGGCCGGCGGCTCCTGGTCGTGAACGCGACCA
Organism: Aeromicrobium massiliense JC14; assembly: GCF_000312105.1. Taxonomy (GTDB): domain Bacteria; phylum Actinomycetota; class Actinomycetes; order Propionibacteriales; family Nocardioidaceae; genus Aeromicrobium; species Aeromicrobium massiliense. The sequence goes on along the minus strand of NZ_HE978636.1, from coordinate 406,675 downwards.
GAGGAGATGCCTACGTCGACAAGCAGTTCGCCTCCGACGAGGCGCTCGCCGAGGTGGGCGAGCGTCTGCGCGAGGCCGACGTCGACGCCGACGTGGTGCAGGAGGTCGTGTCCGACGTCGCCGCCGGGCTGGTCGACGCGGCCCGCGGTGCCGACCTGCTGGTGGTCGGCGTCCGGCAGCGCAGCCCCGTGGGCAAGATGCTGCTGGGCAGCGTCACCCAGTCGGTGCTCCTCGACGCGGACGTGCCGGTGCTCGCGGTGTCCGCGCTGCCGACCGGGCATCCGGACGCGCCGGTGGTGGTCGCCTACCGCGACGACGACCCGGGCCGGGCGGCCCTCGCCTACGCGGCCCAGGAGGCCGCCCGCTCGGGCCGGCGTCTGCTGCTCGCCCACGTCGACACCGCTGACGCCGATGCCCGCACCGTGGCCGAGGACGACCTCGTCGAGGCGGTCCGGCAGCTGGACGAGCAGGGTGTCGCGGCCGAGCTGGCGCCGCTGCGCGACCGCGACGTCGCCGGCGCCGTGCAGCAGCTGGTCGACGACCGCCGGGCCGGCCTGCTCGTGCTGGGCGTCCGTCACCGCACGCCCGTGGGCAAGATGCTCATGGGCAGCGTCGCCCAGCGGCTGATCCTCGACCTCGACGTCCCGGTCGCGGCGGTCAAGCCCCGCTAGCGAGACGGAGAGCCCCCCGCCGACATAGCCACGTGGCGGCGCCGGTCCGCCGGGGCGGAGGGGCGTGATGCGGGTCGGACGCTGGTGGGATGCAGCGGTGGTGGCGGCGCTGGTCGTCGTGAGCGGCTGTGCCGGTGGCGGTCCCGGGGCGCCACCGGACGCGGTCGCCGAGGCACTGGCTCCGACGCGCTCCGACGCCGCCGGCACCTGGGGTGACCCGGACGGGGAGAGCGGCCGGGTCTGGGCGGTGCTCGACCCGGCCGGGCGGGCGCTCGTCTTCGACGGCTGCAACACCACGGGTGCGTCGTCCTGGCGGGTGACCGGCGATGGCACCGTGGTCCTGAGCGTGGACGCGGTCACCACGCTCGTCGGGTGCCCGTGGACCGTGCCGACGTCGTTCGCGCTGGACGGTGACGTCCTCGTCGGGCGGGCGGACGACGGCGAGACCTGGCGGGTCGACCGCACGTCGGTCCTGCCGCTGGAGCCGTCCGGGCGCTAGCCCGTCAGCGCGACGAGCGCGGGCCGGCCCTCCCCCCGGAGGCCCGGCCCTCGCTCGATCCGTCAGGCGACGTCGGAGAAGTGCGACGCGTCGCCCTGGCGGGTGCTCGACGGGATGCCGTCGACGCTGGCCGGCACGTCGCCGGCGATCGTGATGCGGTGCAGCAGGCGCTTGTGGTCGCCGTAGTCGGCCACGCCGTAGTGCTGGGTCGCACGGTTGTCCCAGATCGCGACGTCGCCGGGCGACCAGCTCCAGCGCACCGTGTTCTCCAGGCTCGTCACCGCGCGCTGCAGCAGCTGGAACAGGGCGTCGGAGTCCCGGCTGCTGAGTCCGACGAGGCGCTTCACGAAGTGCCCGAGCACCAGCACGCGCTCGCCGGTCTCGGGGTGGATGCGCACGACCGGGTGCTCGGTCTCGAAGACCCGCGAGCGGAACTCGTCGCGGTAGGCCTGCTCCTTGACGTCCACGCCCCCGATGCGCTGCTCGTCGCGCTCGGCCACGTAGTCGTAGACGTTCGTGTGCACCGCCCACAGCCGCTCGACGAGCGACTTCAGCGCGGGGTGCAGGTCGGCGTAGGCGGTGGCGGTGTTGGCCCACACGGTGCTGCCGCCGTACGGGGGCAGCTCGATCGCGCGCAGGATGCTGATCGCCGGGATCCGGTCGACGAACGTGACGTCGGAGTGCCAGCTGTTGGCCTTGCCGTGCTCGGAGTCGATGGGCAGGACGGCGCCGGCCTCGCCCCGCACGGTCGGGTGCGGCGCGGTGGGCGTCCCGAGCAGGCTGGCGAAGGCGTGCTGGCCGGCGTCGTCGAGGTGGTCCTGGCCGCCGAGGAAGACGACCTTGTGCTCGAGCAGGGCTCGGCGCACCTCCGCGACCACCTCCGGGGCGAGGTCGCCGCCGAGGCGGACCCCCTCGATGCGGGCGCCGATGCGCTCGCCGGTGCGGTGGACGGTGACGTGCTCGTGGCCGGACGTCGTGGGGCGGGCTTCGGTGATGGTCATGCGGGGCACCTCCGGTCGGTGGGATGGGATGCCTCCACCGTCCGCGGCCGGCCGGTGGTCCCGCGGGCCGCTCGCTGCGTGAGACGGCTCGACCTCCGCGCGTGGCCGCGCTATCCACGCGGGCCCGCGCGACTACGCCCGGCCCCCGGTCCCGTCCACCCCGTCTCACGCGACGAGCAGGCCTCGGCGGCCGCCGCGCGCTTCCTACGTTCGACGAGTCCGCAGAGCCGACCCGAACCAGGAGCCACCGATGTCCCAGCCCAAGCTCCGGCTGCGCGAGGTCCGCAAGGAGTTCGCCCACCGCGGCGACACCTTCGTCGCCCTCGCCGACGCCACCCTCGACGTGCGAGCCGGCGAGCTGCTCGCCGTGGTCGGCCCCAGCGGCTGCGGCAAGTCCACGCTGCTCGACCTGCTCGGCGGCCTGACCACCCCGTCGTCCGGCGAGATCCTGCTGGACGGGCGGCCGGTCGACGGTCCCGGCCTGGACCGCGGCATCGTCTTCCAGCAGTACGCCCTGCTGCCGTGGCGCACCGCCCAGGGCAACGTCGAGCTGGGGCTCGAGGCCAAGGGCCTGCCCCGCGCCGAGCGACGCGAGACCGCGCGCCGCTTCCTCGACCTCGTCGGGCTCAGCGGGTTCGCCGACCGGTACCCGCACGAGCTGTCCGGCGGCATGAAGCAGCGCGTCGCCATCGCCCGCAGCCTGGCCTTCGAGCCGGACGTGCTGCTCATGGACGAGCCGTTCGCCGCGCTCGACGCCCAGACCCGTGAGTCGCTGCAGGACGAGCTGCTCCGGATCTGGCGGGCCACCGGCGCCACGATCGTCTTCATCACCCACGGCATCGACGAGGCCGTGTACCTCGGCCAGCGCGTGGCCGTCATGACGTCGCGACCGGGCCGCATCAAGGCCGTGGTCGACGTCGACCTGGACGTGTCCGCCCCCGACGTCCGCTCCACCGACGCCTTCGGCGCCTACCGGCACCGCATCTGGAGCCTGCTGCAGGACGAGGTCGTCCGCGCCCAGCAGCACGAGCTCGCTCCCCGAGAGGACCTCGCCCATGTCTGACCTTCTCCTGCGCCACCGCGCGCACACCCCGTCCGTCGAGCCCCCGGCCGAGCCGGCGGTGCTCGTCCCGCCTCGGGCCGCCCACGCCGTCCGCCGCGCCGGCCGCCTGGCTCTCGCCGCCGGCCTCCGCTCGGTCGCGGTGGTCGCCTTCCTGGTGCTGTGGGAGGTCGCCCCGCGCACCGGGCTGGTCGACCGGGTGTTCCTGCCCCCGCTCAGCGAGGTGCTGGCCACCACCCGCGACCTCGCGGCGTCCGGGCAGCTCGGCGAGCACGTGCGGGCGAGCCTGGGCCGCGCCGGCAGCGGCTTCGGCATCGCGGTCGTCACGGCCATCCCGCTGGGCCTGCTCATCGGCTGGTACCGGACGGTCTCCGCCGTGCTGAGCCCGATCCTCGAGGCGTTCCGCAACACCGCCGCCCTGGCGCTGCTGCCGGTCTTCGTGCTGGTGCTCGGCATCGGCGAGACGTCGAAGATCGCGCTGGTCGCGTTCGCCTCGTTCTTCCCGATCCTGCTGAACACGATCGCCGGCGTCCGCACCGTCGACCCGCTGCTCGTGAAGTCGGCCCGCTCGCTCGGGCTCTCGCCGCTGCGGCTGTTCCAGAAGGTGATCCTGCCGTCGGCCGTCCCGACCATCTTCACGGGCCTGCGCATGGCCGGCGCCGCCTCGGTGCTGGTGCTGGTGGCCGCCGAGATGATCGGCGCCCAGGCCGGCCTCGGCTACCTCATCAACGCCGCGCAGCTGAACTTCCAGATCCCCGAGATGTACGCCGGGATCCTCACGATCTCGGTCATCGGGATCGTCGTGAACTACGCCCTCCTGGCCGCCGAGCGCCGGTTCTCGCGCTGGCGCGCCTGACCCCCATCCCTTCCACCTCGACGAGGAGCACCGCCATGCCCAAGCCCTTCCACCTCAACGCCTTCCTCATGGGCGTCGGCCACCACGAGGCCGCCTGGCGCCACCCGCGCACGAACGCCGAGGACGTCCTGGACGTCCGCCACTTCCAGCGCCTCGCGCAGGTCGCCGAGCGGGGCCGGCTCGACTCGATCTTCTTCGCCGACGGGCTGGCGGTCGGGCCGCGCGTGGCCCACAACGTCCAGCAGGTCTTCGAGCCGATCACCCTGCTGTCGGCGATCTCGGCGGTCACCGACCGCATCGGCCTCATCGCGACCGCGTCCACGGGCTACAACGACCCGTACACGCTGGCCCGCAAGCTCGCCTCCCTCGACCACCTCTCCGGCGGTCGCGGCGGGTGGAACATCGTCACGTCCGCGGGCGCCGCCGAGGCGGCCAACTACGGGCTGGACGGCACGCCCGACCACGCCGGCCGGTACGCCCGCGCCGACGAGTTCGTCGAGGTCGTCGAGCGGCTCTGGGAGTCCTGGGACGCCGACGCCGTCGTGCTGGACGAGGAGGGCGGCTGGTTCACGCGGCCCGACAGCGTCCACGAGGTCGGCCACGAGGGTGAGCACTTCCGCGTCCGCGGGCCGCTGAACGTCCCGCGCAGCCCGCAGGGCCGTCCGCTCCTGGTGCAGGCCGGGTCGTCCGAGGCGGGCAAGGAGTTCGCCGCCCGACACGCCGAGGCGGTGTTCACCGCGCAGCGCACGATCGAGGAGGGCCGTGACTTCTACCGCGACCTCAAGGCCCGGCTCGCCGCCCACGGACGGTCGGCCGACGAGCTCAAGGTGCTGCCCGGCATCGTCCCGTTCATCGCCGCCACCGAGGCCGAGGCGCGCGAGCTGGAGGAGGAGTTCACCCGGCTCATCTCGCCGGCCTACGCGCTCAGCCAGCTGTCGCAGATGCTCGGCGTCGAGCTGACCGAGGTCGACCTGGACGGCCCGCTGCCGCCGCTGCCGGACGTCTCCAGCATCGAGACCAACAAGAGCCGCTTCGAGCTGGTCAAGGCCCTCGGCGCCGACGGACGCACCACGGTGCGCGAGGTCGTCGCCAAGCTGGGCGGCGGCCGCGGCCACCGGACGTTCGCCGGCACGCCCGAGCAGGTGGCCGACGACCTGGTCGACTGGGTCGAGGGCGGCGCCGCCGACGGCTTCAACGTCATGGCGCCCTACCTGCCCGGCGGCCTGGAGGTCTTCGTCGACGAGGTCGTCCCGATCCTGCAGGACCGCGGCTACTTCCGCACCGAGTACGAGGCGTCCACCCTGCGCGGCCACTACGGCCTGCTGGAGCCCGCCGAGCCCACCGCCGACGTCCACGTCGCCTGAACCATCGAGGAGAGAACCCATGACCCTGCGATCCCTGACCAGGCCCGCGGCCGCCGCCGCGTCCGTCCTGCTGCTCGGCGCCCTGGCCGCCTGCGGTGGTGGCGCCGGCGCCACGGCGGCGGACGGCTCGACCACGCTGCGCTACCAAGGCACGCCGAGCGCGGTGCAGTTCCCCGAGCTGGCCGAGGACCTCGGCTACTTCGAGAAGATCGAGCTGGAGTGGACGTCCGACACCACGAGCGGGCCGACCAGCATCCAGAACGTCGCCACCGGGCAGAGCGACTTCGGCTCGGCCTTCAACGGCGCCGTGGTCAAGCTGGCCGACGCGGGCGCCCCGATCACCGCGGTGGTCGACAGCTACGGGGCCGACGAGGAGAACTTCACCGGCTACTACGCGCTGGAGTCCTCGGGCATCCGCACCGCGAAGGACCTGATCGGCAAGAAGGTCGGCATGAACACGCTCGGCGCCCACCACGAGTCGATCACCCGCGAGTGGCTCTCGCAGCAGGGCCTCACCGAGGCCGAGATCGAGAAGGTCGAGCTGACGGTCGTGCCGCCGGTCAACACCGAGCAGGCGCTGCGCAAGGGCCAGGTCGACGTCGCCGCGCTGGGCGGCCTGTTCCGCGACCAGGCCCTGGCGCGGGGCGGCCTGCACCAGCTGTACGCCGACAAGGACCTCTACGACACGTTCAGCTACGGCACCTACGTCGTGCGCGACGACCTGTTGAAGAAGAACCCCGAGGCGGTGGCGGACTTCACCCAGGGCGTCGCGCGAGCCATCCGCTGGGCGCAGGTGACGCCGCGGGCGGAGGTGATCGAGCGGTACAAGAAGATCATCACCGAGCGCGGACGGGCCGGCGAGGACCCGGCGATCGCCGAGTTCTACAAGAGCCCGGGCATCCCGGTGCCCGGCGGCGTCATCCAGGAGGACGAGATCCGCATCTGGGCGGACTGGCTCGAGCGGACCGGCCAGCTGGAGAACGGCGACGTCGACGTCAAGGAGCTGTTCACCAACGAGTACAACCCCTACGCGAACGGCGAGCTCGCGCCCGACGCCGGGCCGGAGGCGTCATGACGGCGACCGTGCAGCACACCCCGGACACCCGCCTGCAGCAGCACTTCCGGGCCGCCATGGGCAACGTCGCCGGCGGCGTGGTCGTCGCGACGACCCAGGACGAGCGCGGGCCGCACGGCACGACGGTGAGCGCCTTCACCTCGCTGTCGATCGAGCCGCCGATGGTGCTCGTCGCCCTGGACGTCCGCTCGTCCCTGCTCGACCGGCTGGGCGTGGGCAGCCCGCTCGGCGTGAACGTGCTGGCCGCCCACCAGGACCAGGTGGCCCTGCGGTTCGCGACCAAGGGGCACGACCGCTTCGCCGACGTCGGGTGGTCGTCCGACCACGGGGCGCCGGCCCTGGACGACCGGCACGCCTGGATCGCCGGCCGGGTCGCCCGGCTCGTGGAGGGCGGCGACCACGTGGTGGTGCTCGTCGACGTCGTGCACGCCGAGGCGGGGGAGCAGGCGCCGCTGACCTACTGGCAGCGCACCTTCGGGACGCACCACGCGTTCTAGCCGGACGCCCG
>NZ_HE978636.1:306024-399289 GCF_000312105.1 Aeromicrobium massiliense JC14 | reverse complement strand
GATCCACGAGGGCGAGGGCGTTGCCGCCAAGGCCCTCGAGAGCCTCGACATCTCGCTCGAGGCCGTCCGCGGCCAGGTCGAGGACATCATCGGCCAGGGCCAGCAGGCGCCGAGCGGTCACATCCCGTTCACGCCGCGAGCCAAGAAGGTGCTCGAGCTGAGCCTGCGCGAGGCGCTGCAGCTCGGCCACAACTACATCGGCACCGAGCACATCCTGCTCGGGCTCATCCGCGAGGGCGAGGGCGTCGCCGCCCAGGTCCTGGTGAAGCTGGGCGCCGACCTGAACCGCGTGCGCCAGCAGGTCATCCAGCTGGTCAGCGGCTTCCAGGGCAAGGAGGCCGAGACCTCCGGCGCCCCGACCGAGAACGCCCCGGCGACGTCCGCGGTGCTCGACCAGTTCGGCCGCAACCTGACGCAGGCGGCGCGCGAGTCCAAGCTCGACCCGGTCATCGGGCGCGAGAAGGAGATCGAGCGCGTCATGCAGGTGCTCAGCCGGCGCACCAAGAACAACCCGGTGCTCATCGGCGAGCCCGGCGTCGGCAAGACGACGGTGGTCGAGGGCCTGGCCCAGGACATCGTCCGCGGCGACGTGCCCGAGACGCTCAAGGACAAGCAGATCTACACGCTCGACCTGGGCGCCCTGGTGGCCGGCTCGCGCTACCGCGGTGACTTCGAGGAGCGCCTCAAGAAGGTGCTCAAGGAGATCCGCACCCGCGGCGACATCATCCTGTTCATCGACGAGATCCACACCCTGGTGGGTGCGGGTGCCGCCGAGGGCGCGATCGACGCCGCCAGCATCCTCAAGCCGATGCTGGCCCGCGGCGAGCTGCAGACCATCGGCGCCACCACGCTCGACGAGTTCCGCAAGCACTTCGAGAAGGACGCCGCGCTCGAGCGTCGCTTCCAGCCGATCCAGGTCGCCGAGCCGTCGATCGCCCACACGATCGAGATGCTCAAGGGCCTGCGTGACCGCTACGAGGCGCACCACCGCGTGACGATCACCGACGAGGCGCTCGTCGCCGCGGCGACGCTGGCCGACCGCTACGTGTCGGACCGCTTCCTGCCCGACAAGGCGATCGACCTCATCGACGAGGCCGGCTCCAGGCTCCGCATCCGTCGGATGACGGCTCCGCCGGACCTCAAGGAGTACGACGAGAAGATCGCCGACGTCCGCCGCCGCAAGGAGGGCGCGATCGACAGCCAGGACTTCGAGGCTGCTGCGTCCCTGCGCGACGAGGAGAAGAAGCTCATCGCGGCCAAGGCCGAGCGTGAGCGCCAGTGGAAGTCCGGCGACATGGACTCGGTGGCCGTGGTCGACGAGGAGCTCGTCGCCGAGGTCCTGGCCCTGGCGACCGGCATCCCGATCGTCAAGCTGACCGAGGAGGAGTCCAGCCGCCTGCTCAACATGGAGGACGAGCTCCACAAGCGGGTCATCGGCCAGGACGAGGCGGTCCGGGCCATCTCGCGCGCGATCCGTCGCACGCGGGCCGGGCTCAAGGACCCGCGTCGTCCGGGTGGATCGTTCATCTTCGCCGGCCCGTCCGGCGTCGGAAAGACCCACCTGTCCAAGGCGCTGGCGAACTTCCTGTTCGGCGAGGAGGAGGCGCTCATCCAGCTCGACATGAGCGAGTACTCCGAGAAGCACACCGTCGCCCGTCTGTTCGGTGCTCCTCCCGGCTACGTCGGCTACGAGGAGGGCGGCCAGCTCACCGAGAAGGTGCGCCGCAAGCCGTTCTCGGTCGTGCTGTTCGACGAGGTCGAGAAGGCCCACCCGGACATCTTCAACTCGCTGCTGCAGATCCTGGAGGAAGGTCGCCTGACCGACTCCCAGGGCCGCATGGTCGACTTCAAGAACACCGTCATCATCATGACCACGAACCTCGGTTCGCGGGACATCGGCAAGGGCGTCAACCTGGGCTTCTCCCAGGCCAGCGACGTCGCCGGCTCGTACGAGCGCATGAAGGCGAAGGTGTCCGAGGAGCTCAAGCAGCACTTCCGTCCGGAGTTCCTCAACCGTGTCGACGAGGTCGTCGTCTTCCCGCCGCTGACCAAGGAGCAGATCATCGCGATGGTCGACCTCATGGTCGGCTCGCTCGAGGACCGGCTCAAGGACAAGGACATGGGCATCGAGCTCACCACCGCGGCGAAGGACCTCCTGGCCGCCCGTGGCTTCGATCCCGTGCTGGGTGCGCGACCGCTGCGTCGCACCGTCCAGCGCGAGCTCGAGGACGTCCTGGCCGAGAAGATGCTCTTCGGTGAGGTGCGCGCCGGGCAGATCGTGCTCGTCGACGTGGAGGGCGAGGGCCCGACCGCGACGTTCACCTTCCACGGCACGCCGAAGGCCGACCTGGAGCTCCCCGAGGTGCCGCCGGCCGTCGAGTCCGGCACCGGCAGCTCGGACTGAGTCCCGCCGCACGACGCCCCGCCCGGGTCACCCGGGCGGGGCGTCGTCGCGTCCGGGGCCCGGCGAGGGTTCCTGGGGCCGTGGGTCCCGTGTGCGGTGAACCGCACCGCAGCCCGGGTCCGCGACGCTAGCCTGACCGCCGTGACCCAGCGCCTGTACGAGCCGACCAGGACGGCATGGTTCCTCCGCCGACCGGCGTCCTTCCAGCGCGGCCTGCTGGTCCTCGGCCCGGTCGCGGTGGTGCTCTGCGTGCTGACCGCCACGCCGCTGTGGCCCGTCGAGCCCACGCCTGCGGAGCTGGACGACGTCCGCTGGGCACTGCCGTCCGTCGTGGTTGTGGCCACCGCGGCTCTCGCGATGCTGCGCACCGAGGGCGCGTGGGCCCGGTGGCTGATGGCGACGGGGGTCGCGCTCGCGGTGGTGCGCTGGGCGGTCGACCCGCTGGGGGGCGAGCCCGAGACGATCGCCGGTCGCACCGCGACGCTCGCTGCCGCGTTCGGGTTCTGCACGCTCCTGCCGTGGCTCCAGGACTCGCACCTCGCCCACCGCTTCCGGGCCTGGCGTGCGCGGCGCCGTCCCGGTGGACAGTCGGCGGCGCCTTCCGTCGTCACCCCGGAGCAGGCGCTCGACCTGCTCCGCACCGTGCTGCCGGACGGCTTCGGGGCGGGCCTGCGCGACGGCCGCGCCTGCGCGTGGTGGACCGACGAGGCCACGGGCCGCTCGGTCGTGGTGCACACCCCCGGTCGTGGCTGGGTGTCGGCGGAGGTCGAGTCCGGTCACGCGGACGTCCAGCTCGGCGACGGCGGTCCGGACGAGCTGACCGGGGCGCTGCGCCGGGCCGTGGCGGTCGCCGACGCCTACCGTTCGGGCGGCCCGGTCGTGGACGACCGGCGCACGGGGACACCGCGCGGCGGCGAGCTGGGCGTGCTGGTGGCGGACGGCTGGCACGTGCTGCGCCGTCCGGCCCAGCTGTGGGCCGACCGCACCGCGCGACGGGCCTGGGACGCCGTCCGCAGCCGTCGGCGCGACTGACCCCGCGGACTTCAGCGCGGCAGGGCGAACAGGGTGTCGGTGACGGGCTCGACGAGACCGTCCGCCACCAGGCCGTCCAGGGCTCGCTCGCGCTGGACGTCGTCCGGCCAGGCGGCGTCCAGCAGCGCCTTGTCGACCGGCCCGGTCGCGTCGCGCAGGACCGCGAGCAGGCGTCCGCGGCACTGCCGGTCGGTGCCCTCCCACTTCTGCGTGCGCCGGGCGGGCCCGTCGTGCTCCGGGTAGCCCTGCGCTCGCCAGCGGCACAGGTCGGCGACCGGGCAGGCCGGGCAGCGCGGTGACGCGGCCGTGCAGACGATCGCGCCCAGCTCCATCGTCGAGGCGGCCCAGACCGGGGCGCCGTCCTCGGGCAGCAGCTGCTCGGCGCGGCGCCGCTCGGCCGCCGTGACGGACGCCGGCGGGTGCTGCTCGCCACCGACCACGCGGGCCAGCACCCGGCGCACGTTGGTGTCGAGCACGGCGTGCCGGCCGCCGTAGGCGAACGACGCGACCGCGGCCGCCGTGTACGCACCGACCCCGGGCAGCGCGAGCAGCGCGTCGAGGTCGCGGGGCACGACGCCGTCGTGCCGCTCGACGATGGCCTGGGCCGCGCCGTGCAGCCGCAGCGCCCGGCGCGGGTAGCCGAGCCGACCCCACGCGCGCACCGCCTCGCCGGCGGGCTCGGCCGCGAGGTCGGCCGGCTCGGGCCAGCGGCGCACCCACTGCTCGTAGACCGGGAGCACCCGGGCGACCGGGGTCTGCTGCAGCATCAGCTCGGAGATCATCACGTGCCACGCGGTCGCGTCGTCGCGCCGCCAGGGCAGGTCACGCGCCGCGTGGGCGAACCATTCGGCGAGCCGCTCGTGCAGCTCTGTGACGAGGTCGTCGGGGAACGCGGCGGCGGTCATGGCGCGTCGAGTCTGTCACGCCGGGCCCAGCGGTTACCGTACGGTCGTGAGTCGTCTGTCGCCTGCCATCTACTGGCGCCGGCGTCTGCTGGTGCTGGCGGCGGTGTTCCTGCTCGGCTGGGTCGTCACGACCCTCGTCTCGGGTCGCGACGACGCCGACTCCGCGGCGCCGGCCCCCGAGCCGTCGGCCACCGCCACCTCGGACGCCCCCCAGGCACCCGCGACGTCGGCCACGCCGAGCCCGGTGCCCTCCCCGTCGCTCGACTCCGCCGCCCAGGTGAGCGTGAGCTCGACCGACGAGCAGTGCGACCCCTCGACCGTCCGCATCCAGCCCAGCGTGCCGCGCGGCCAGCAGGCCGGCGAGAAGCTGCGGGTCGACTTCGTGGTCAGCACGACCGCGGAGAAGCCCTGCACGCTGCAGCCGAAGGAGCGCCAGACGCTCGTCGTGGTGAGCTCGGGCGACTCCACGGTGTGGGACTCCAGCGTCTGCTCCAGCAAGGTCATCGGCGCACCGGTGCGGCTGTCGCCGGGCTGGGTCACCCTCGCCCGCGGGGCCGACGGCAACCTGTCCGAGAGCGCCTGCGCCCGCGGCTACGGCTTCCGGTACGCCGGGACGTTCCAGGTGCGCGCGGCCCTCCTCGGTGGCGAGCCGTCCGAGGCGACCTTCCGGCTCGGTGGGCTGACCAAGGCGCAGGCCGACGCGAAGGCGCGGGCCGAGGCGCGCAAGAAGGCCCTCGCGGAGAAGAAGGCGAAGGAGGCGCGTCGCAAGGCGCGCGCGGAGCAGAAGAAGGCCGAGGCCGAGCGCAAGGCCGCCGAGGAGGCGCGCCGCCGGGCCGCCCAGGCCACGCCCAGCGTCACCCCGCCGGCGGGCTGAGCCTCAGACGTACCGCTCGAGGATGCTGGACTCCGCCAGGCGGGACAGCCCCTCGCGGACGCTGCGGGCGCGCAGGTCGCCGACGCCCTCGACGATCTGCAGGTCCTCCATGCTGGCCGCGAGCAGCTTCTGCAGGGAGCCGAAGTGGTCGACCAGGCGGTCGACGACGGCGCCGGGCAGGCGCGGCACCCGCGCCAGCAGACGGAAGCCGCGCGGCGCGAGCGCGTTGTCGAGCGAGTCCTCGGTGCCGATGCGCATGGCCCGGGCGACCTTGCCCAGGTCGACCAGCGAGCTGGAGTCGATCGCCGCCATCTCGGTGAGCACGTCCTCGGTGCTGCGGCTGCGGCGTCCGCTCGGCTGGTAGTCGCGCACCAGCAGCTCGCGCTCGGTGTCAACGCCGCTGATGAGCTCCTCGAGCTGCAGGGCGAGCAGGCGGCCGTCGGTGCCGAGCTCGAGCACGTACGTGTCGATCTCGCCGGCGATGCGGCTGACCATCTCGAGGCGCTGGGCCACCGCGGCGACGTCGCGGACGGTGACGAGGTCCTCGATCTCGAGCGCGGACAGCGCGTCGGTGACCTCGTCGAGCCGCGTGCGGTAGCGCTCGAGCGTGGCCAGGGCCTGGTTGGCGCGGGCGATGACGACGCTCGCGTCCTCCAGCACGTAGCGGGTGTCGTCGAGGTACAGCGCGATGATGTGCATCGACGCCGACACCGAGATGACCGGGACGCCGGTCTGCCGGGCCACGCGGTCGGCCGTGCGGTGACGGGTGCCGGACTCCTCGGTGGGGATCGACGGGTCGGGCATGAGGTGGACGGCCGCACGGATGATGCGGCTGGCGTCCTTGTCGAGGATGATCGCGCCGTCCATCTTGGCCAGCTCGCGCAGGCCGGTGGCGGTGAAGGGCACGTCGAGGGCGAAGCCGCCCGTCGAGAGCGCCTCGACCTGGCGGTCGCCGCCCACGACCACGAGCGCGCCGGTGCGACCGCGCAGGATGCGCTCGAGCCCCTCGCGCAGCGCGGTGCCGGGGGCGACGGCGGCGAGGGTGGCGCGCAGGCGGGCCTCGGTGGCGTCGCCGGTGCGGTCAAGGGTTGCCATGGGCGGGGCCTTTGCTGACGTGCGTGGGTCGGTCGGGGTCAGTCTAGGGCGCGCAGCCGCGTGGCCGGCGCGGTAGCGAGAACTCCGAGAGCCTGCTCCACCGAGCTCACGGCCATCGTGCTCATGCCCGGCACGTCGGGGCGCAGTCCGCCGGCCGGGACGACCGCCCGCTTGAAGCCGATGCGGGCCGCCTCGCGCAGCCGCGTCTCGAGGCTGGCGACCGGACGGACCTCGCCGGCCAGCCCCACCTCGCCGAGCACCACGACGTCCGAGGGCACGGTGAGCCCGCTGACGCCGGACGCCGCGGCGAGCGCGAGCGCGAGGTCGACGGCGGGCTCGGCGAGCCGGGCGCCGCCGACCGTGGCGGCGTAGAAGTCCTGCTTGCCCAGAGGCATGCCGCAGTGCTTGGTGAGCACGGCCAGGATCATCGCCATGCGTGAGGAGTCGACGCCGGACGTGGTGCGGCGCGGCGACGGGGCGTTGGTCTCGACGGTGAGCGCCTGCACCTCGGCGAGCAGCGCCCGGCGTCCCTCGAGCGTCACCGTGACGCAGGTGCCGGGCACCGGCTGGGCGTGGCGCGACACGAACAGCCCGGTGGGGTCGGGCACCTCGACCAGGCCGCCGTCGCCGAGGTCGAAGCAACCGATCTCGTCGACCGGGCCGAAGCGGTTCTTGATCGCGCGCAGCAGCCGCAGCCGCGAGTGCCGGTCGCCCTCGAACTGCAGCACGACGTCGACCAGGTGCTCGAGGACGCGCGGGCCGGCCACCGAGCCGTCCTTGGTGACGTGGCCGACGAGCAGGGTGCCGATGTTCTCGCGCTTGGCCAGCTGGATGACCGCGGACGCGACCTCGCGCACCTGGGTGACGCCGCCGGGCACGCCCTCGACGTCGGACGAGCCGATGGTCTGCACGGAGTCGACGATGAGCAGCGTCGGGCTCACCTGCTCGACGTGCGTGAGCAGTGCGCCGAGGTCGGTCTCGGCGGCCAGGTAGAGCTCGTCGTGGACGGCGCCGGTGCGCTCGGCCCGCAGGCGCACCTGGGCCGCGGACTCCTCGCCGGAGACGTACAGGACGCGCTCGCCGGTGCGGGCCCAGCGGGCGGCCGTCTCGAGCAGCAGGGTGGACTTGCCGACGCCGGGCTCTCCGGCCAGCAGCAGCACCGCGCCGGGCACCATGCCACCGCCCAGGACGCGGTCGAGCTCGGTGAGCCCGGTGGTGACCGCGGCGGACGCCTCGACGTCGATCTGCGAGATCGGCCGGGCCGGGCTGCTCACGGGGGCCGCCTTGGTGCGGACGGCGGGCTGGGCGCCCTGCACGTCGACCGTGCCCCAGGCCTGGCACTCGCCGCAGCGGCCGACCCACTTGGGCGTCGCCCACCCGCACTCGGCGCAGACGTAGGTCGGTCGAGCGGTCTTGGCCATGAGCGCCACCCTAGGTCGTCGCACCGACAGCCCCGGCACCGTGCCGCCGGGCCGGGCACGTCGTTAGCCTGGCGAGCGGGGGAGCAGCACCGGCCCCCGTCCCGGCGACAGGAACGAGGCAGCAACATGCAGCAGGTCAAGGCCGTCGTGGCCCGGAGCAAGGACGCGCCCGTCGAGCTCGTCACCATCAACGTCCCTGACCCGGGTCCGGGCGAGGCGGTGGTGAAGATCCAGACCTGCGGCGTGTGCCACACCGACCTGCACTACAAGCAGGGCGGCATCAACGACGAGTTCCCGTTCCTGCTCGGCCACGAGGCCGCCGGCGTCGTCGAGGCGGTCGGCCCGGACGTCACGGGCGTCGCGCCCGGCGACTTCGTCGTGCTCAACTGGCGCGCGGTCTGCGGCGAGTGCCGGGCGTGCAAGCGCGGCGACCTGCAGTACTGCTTCAACACGCACAACGCGACGCAGCGCATGACGCTCGAGGACGGCACCGAGCTCACCCCCGCGCTCGGCATCGGCGCGTTCGCCGAGAAGACGCTCGTCGCCGTCGGCCAGTGCACGAAGGTCGACCCCGACGCGCGCGCGGCCGCCGTCGGCCTGCTCGGCTGCGGCGTCATGGCCGGCATCGGCGCGGCGATCAACACGGGCGCGCTGACGCGTGGTCGCAGCGCCGCGGTCATCGGCTGCGGCGGCGTCGGCGTCGCGGCGGTCGCCGGTGCGGCCCTGGCTGGCGCGAGCCCGGTCATCGCGGTCGACATCGACGCCAAGAAGCTCGAGAAGGCCCGCGAGCTCGGCGCCACCCACGTCGTCGACTCCTCGCAGGAGGACCCGGTCGAGGCGATCAAGCGCATCTGCGCCGAGACCTACGAGGGAGCCGAGGGCGCGGACGTCGTCATCGAGGCGGTCGGACGTCCCGAGACCTGGAAGCAGGCGTTCTACGCCCGCGACCTGGCTGGCGTGCTGGTGCTCGTGGGCGTCCCGACGCCGGACATGACCGTGCCCGAGATCCCGCTCATCGACGTCTTCGGACGCGGTGGCGCGCTCAAGTCCAGCTGGTACGGCGACTGCCTGCCCTCGCGCGACTTCCCGATGCTGGTCGACCTGTACCGCCAGGGTCGGCTCGACCTCGACGCGTTCGTCACCGAGGAGGTCGGCCTGGACGACGTCGAGGCGTCGTTCGAGCGGATGCACCACGGCGACGTGCTGCGCTCGGTGGTGGTGCTCTGATGGCCGCGCGGATCGACCACGGCGTCGTGTCGGGCACCTTCAGCCTCGACGGCGAGACGTTCGACGTCGACAACAACATCTGGGTGGTGGGTGACGACGCCGAGTGCGTCGTGATCGACGCGCCGCACGACGTCGACGCGATCATGGCGGTCGTCGGCGACCGGGCGGTGCGCGCGATCGTGTGCACCCATGCCCACGACGACCACGTCCGCGTCGCGCCGGCGCTGCGCGAGCGCACCGGCGCGCCGATCCTGCTCCACCCCGACGAGCGTCCGGTGTGGGAGCTGACCCACGGCACCGACGTCTCCTGGGACGCCGACCTGGTCGACGGCCAGGTGCTGGAGATCGCGGGCACGCGGATGCAGGTGCTGCACACGCCGGGCCACGCGCCCGGCGCCGTGTGCCTCTACGCGCCCGAGCTCGGCTGCGTCTTCACCGGCGACTCGCTGTTCCAGGGCGGTCCGGGCGCGACCGGCCGCTCGTTCTCGGACCGCTCGACGCTCGAGGCGTCCATCCGGGCCAGCCTGTTCGTGCTGCCCGAGGCGACGGTGGTGCACACCGGCCACGGCGACGACACGACGATCGGCGCCGAGAAGGCCGGGCTGGACGGCTAGAGCCGCGCCTCGCCCGAGGGGGTGCGCAGGCGGGCGGCCTGGATGCCGGGCAGCCCGTTCGGCGCCACCCACTCGACGGCGATCTCCTCGAGCGCGTCCAGCGCCGGCTCGCCGAGCCAGCCGGTGACGCGCTCGGGGGATCCGGCGATCTCGAGCGCGAGCAGCTCGGCCTGCGGCTGGCCGTCGCGCGACGGGTGCTCCTCGGCCGGGCTCTCCCAGCTCACGACGAACGGCAGCTGCGGGTCGGCGGTGGTGCCGCGGACGCCGATCTGCTGCCACTGCAGGTTGTAGCCGTCGGGGCGGTGCCGGTTGCCGGGCACCGCGTGACGTCCGATGCGCTGCTCGACCGGCTTGATGTCGTCGACCGCGACGACCCAGCCGAGCCAGCCGCCGCCGGCCTCGGAGCGGGCGCGCACGGCCTGGCCGAACGGGGCCTTGTCGGACGCGGGGTGGTCGAGCGCCTCCACGACCTCCAGGTAGTGCCCGTTGGCCAGCGGGAGGATCGCGTTGCGGGTGCCGAAGCGGGGGTGGACACCGCCGTCGACGAACGTCACGCCGAGCTGCTCGGCGAGGCGGGCCGTGGTGGCGGCGAGTCCGTCGGGTCCGGCGGCGAACGACAGGTGGTCCAGGCGCATGCAGACATGGTGACCTGCATCTCGGGCCGGCTTGCAGGCAGGGTTCCCTACCTATTGACTTTCGATAGATTATGAGCGATGGTCGATGTATGACCACGCTTCCTCGCTTCGTCGTGCTCGCCCTGCGGGTGCTGCTCGCGCTCATCGGGCTGGGCCTCGTCCTCGGCCTCGTCATGTCCGTCCCGGGACAGATCTTCGGCGGCCCGGACGACGGCGACCTGAGCCCGGTGCGCTGGCCGGTGTTCGTGGCGCTCGAGCTGGCCGTGCTGTGCCTGCTCGTGGTGGTCGTGTGCACCTGGCGGCTGCTGACGATGGTGCAGGCCGACCGCATCTTCAGCCGCGACGCCTTCCGCTGGGTCGACGCCATCGTCCTCGCGTCGGTCGGCGTGTGGCTGTGCATGGTGACCATCGCCGGCACCGTGAGCGTCTTCCTCTACGTCACCCCTGAGCTGCGCGACCCGGGCCTGCCGCTGCTGCTCGGCGGCCTGTCGATCGCCGCGGGCGGGTTCGTGCTGCTGCTCGTCGTCATGCGGGCGCTGCTGTGCCAGGCCACGGCGCTGCGCTCGGACATGGACGCGGTGATCTGATGGCGATCGTCGTGCGGCTCGACGTCGAGCTGGCCAAGCGCAAGATGAGCGTCGGCGAGTTCGCCGAGCAGGTGGGACTCACCCCCGCCAACGTCGCCGTGCTCAAGAACGGACGCGCGAAGGCCGTGCGGTTCAGCACCCTGGAGGCCATCTGCCGCGTCCTGGACTGCCAGCCCGGCGACATCCTCGAGCACGTCCCCGACTGAGCATCCCGGTCACCTTCCCGGGTTGGTCGCCTCCCCGCTGAGCGTGACGTTTCGGGGCTCGATCGGCCGGGATCACCCCCGAAACGTCACACTCAGCGCGAGGCGGCCAGGGAGGATGGAGGCGTGAACAGGTGGCGACGTGTCGGGGGCTTCGTCGTCTGGCGGCTTCGGACGGCCGATCACCGGAGCCTCCTCCTCATGGGCGCGCTCGTCATCACGGGCCCCGTCGGGGCGTTCTCGGCAGGCACCGGAGGTCGCTGGCTCGACGTCCTGATCTGCCTCGGTCTGACGGCCCTCGGAGTCGTCCTGTTCCTCGGCCCGCTGTGGACCCACCGCTGGTGGATCCAGGGCTGGAAGCCGGGCGGGCGGCACTCCGCGACTCCCCGCGTCCCCTGGCGGGAGCCGTGACCGCGAGCGGTCGCCCCTGGGTGAAGCACGCCGTGCTCATGCAGGACGGACGTGCTGTGGGAGCGATCCGGTACGTCTACCGCTGGGCCACCGTCCGCTCCCGTCGATGGTTCCGACGTCGGGACGAGACGACTCTGGTGCTGTCGGTCGCGGTCATCGAGCGAGATGCGGAGGGTGTTCGCGTCCCCGAGGAGTTCTGGGAGCCTCACATCCGCTGGGTCGACGAGGCCGAGCTCGTGAGCGACTCGTCGTGGGAGCGCGCGCTCCGCACGGGACAGTTCGACTCGATGCTCGAGCCGGGCCTGGTCCTCGAGGTCCGTCCGGTGCCGGCGGACGAGGCCGCCATTCTGGCCCCCTGGTTCGACGGCTTCGACTGGGACGTCCTGCCGGAGGGCCCCGGTTCCCGCTGAGTGTGACGTCTCGGGGCCCGATCGGCCGGGATCACCCCTGAAACGCCACACTCAGCGCGGACGCACGCCGCCGCGAGGGCGACCCTCAGTCGGCGGGGTGGGGCTGGGGGCGGCCGGCCTCGACGAAGGCGTCGCAGTGCCGGACCAGCTCGGCGTAGCCCGCCTCGCCCATCATCGCCACGAGCTCGTCGCGGCTGGCCAGGTAGACCGGCACCGGCGAGACGTGCGCCTCGGTGTTGGACGAGCAGTACCAGTCCAGGTCGGCGCCGCCCGGGCCCCAGCCGGCGCGGGTGTACTCGCCGATGGACGTCTCGGTGTACGTCGACCCGTCGCCGCGGTCGACCTCGCGGAACTGGCGGCGCAGCGGCAGCTGCCAGCACACGTCCGGCTTGGTCTCGACGAACGAGCGTCCCTCGGCGACCGCCAGGTGGTGCAGCGCGCAGCCGTAGCCACCCGGGAAGTCGGCGTCGTTGTGGAAGACGCAGGCGCCGTCCGCGACCCGGGTCTTGAGGTCACCCTCGTCGTCCAGCTCGGTCCAGCCGCCCTCGAAGAACGGACGCCGCTGCCACAGGTCGTCGGTGAGCCGGGCGACGTGCCCGGCGACACGATCGTGGTCCTCGTCGCCGGAGAAGTGCGCCCCGAGCGTGCAGCATCCGGTCGAGGGGGACGAGCGGTAGATGCCGTGGCAGCCGCCGCCGAAGATGCAGGTCCAGCGGGACGTCAGCCAGGTCAGGTCGCAGTGGAAGACCTCGTCGGCGTCGTCGGGGTTCACGAAGTCGACCCAGGCGCGGGGGACCACCAGGTCGATCTCGGGCATGGGGCGAGCCTAGGCGCGCCGCAGCGAGCCGCGCTGCGCGGGCGGCGGGGTCAGGCGGGCACCGGCTCCGGCTCGCCGCCGGACGGGACGTGCACGTTCAGCGCCTGCTGCAGGCCGGTGAGCAGGAAGACCCGCAGGACACGCGGCTCGGAGCCGACGATCGACAGCACGCGACCGCCCGAGGCGAGCAGCTGGGACGTGGCGACGAAGACGCGCAGGCCGGCCGCGTCGAGGAAGTGGAGCTGGCGCAGGTCGATGACCATGTCGCGTCCGGACTGGCCGACCTCCGCGGTCAGGAAGGCGGCGAGCGGGTCGGACGAGGCGATGTCGAGGTCGCCGGCGACGGCGACGGTCGAGGACTGGGGCGTGCGGTCGAGCGCGATGGCGAGGGCCATGGAACACCTCCGTCGGCACCGGGGACGCCGGCTGGGGAGAGGACGACGCCGAGAGCGTCGAGGAAGCGGGCTCCAGCGGGTGCGATGCCGTGATGTCCCTCCACGATCCTCGCTCGCGGTCCGATACGCAAGACCCGGCCGAGCACCCCGGCCGCCGGGCGCCTGACCCCGTCCCGGAGGATGCTGGCAGGACGGCGGTCGACGCGGCCGTCGCAGGCAACTCGGGGGTGTCGAAACCATGTCAACGATCGACGAGAGCAGGCCGCCGGTGGCGGTCGATCCGGAGCTCCTCGACGAGCACGAGGGTCGCTGGACGCCGGTCAAGATCGCCGTCTGGGGCGCGATCGCCCTGCTCGGCGCGCTGGGCTGGGTGATGCTGGCGATCGTCCGTGGCGAGAGCGTGAACGCGATCTGGTTCGTGTTCGCCGCGGTGTGCTCCTACCTCATCGCGTACCGCTTCTACTCGCGCTTCGTCGAGGCGCGCCTCGTGCGTCCGGACGACACCCGGGCCACGCCCGCCGAGTACAAGGCGAACGGACGCGACTACGTCGCCACCGACCGGCGCGTGCTCTACGGCCACCACTTCGCCGCCATCGCCGGCGCCGGCCCGCTCGTCGGCCCCGTGCTCGCGGCGCAGATGGGCTACCTGCCCGGCACGATCTGGATCATCGTCGGCGTCATCTTCGCCGGCGCCGTGCAGGACTACCTGGTGCTGTTCTTCTCGATGCGCCGCGGCGGACGCTCGCTGGGCCAGATGGCCCGCGAGGACCTCGGCCGCGTCGGCGGCATCGCGGCGATCATCGCGACCCTGACGATCATGGTGATCATCACCGCGATCCTGGCCCTCGTCGTCGTCAACGCCCTGGGCGAGTCCCCGTGGGGCGTCTTCTCGGTCTCGATGACCATCCCGATCGCGCTGTTCATGGGCGTGTACCTGCGCTTCATCCGCCCCGGCGCGGTCATGGAGGTCTCGATCATCGGCTTCGCGCTGCTGATGGCCGCGATCGTCGCCGGCGGGTGGGTCTCGGACCAGCCCGACCTCGCGGACGTCTTCACGCTCGACCGCACGACCATCGCCTGGGCGGTCATCGTCTACGGCTTCGTCGCCGCCGTCCTGCCGGTGTGGCTGCTGCTGGCCCCGCGCGACTACCTGTCGACGTTCATGAAGATCGGCGTCGTCGTGCTGCTGGCGATCGCGATCGTCGTCGTCCGGCCCACGGTCGAGGCGCCCGCGGTCAGCGAGTTCGCCCGCACCGGCGACGGCCCGGTCTTCCCCGGTGAGCTGTTCCCGTTCCTGTTCGTGACGATCGCGTGCGGCGCGTTGTCCGGCTTCCACGCCCTCATCGCGTCCGGCACCACCCCGAAGCTGCTCGAGAAGGAGCGGCAGACGCGCTTCATCGGCTACGGCGGCATGCTCATGGAGTCGTTCGTGGCGATCATGGCGCTGGTCGCCGCGATCACCATCGACCAGGGCATCTACTACGCGATGAACGCCGCCCCCTCGGCCACGGGCGGGACGGTCGACGGAGCCGCGCAGTTCGTCAACAGCCTCGGCCTCACCGGGGTGAACGTCAGCCCCGACACGCTGCAGGGCGTGGCCAACGACGTCGGCGAGGAGACGATCGTGTCGCGTACCGGCGGCGCCCCGACGCTCGCCGTGGGCCTGGCGACGCTGCTGCACCAGCTGATCGGCGGCTCGGCCCTGATGAGCTTCTGGTACCACTTCGCGATCATGTTCGAGGCGCTGTTCATCCTCACCGCCGTCGACGCCGGCACGCGCGTCGCGCGCTTCATGCTGTCGGACTCGCTCGGCAACGTGTGGCCGCGCTTCCGCGACCCGTCGTGGCGGGTGGGGGCCTGGGCGACGACGGCGGTCATGGTCGCCGCGTGGGGGGCGATCCTCATCATGGGCGTCACCGACCCCTTGGGCGGCATCAACACGTTGTTCCCGTTGTTCGGCATCGCCAACCAGCTGCTCGCGGCCATCGCGCTGGCGATCTGCCTGACGATCGCGGCCAAGCGCGGGGCGGTCAAGGCGCTGTGGATCATCATCGTGCCGCTCGCCTTCGTCACCGTCGTGACGGTCTACGGCTCGTTCCTGAAGATCTTCTCCGACGTCCCGGCGATCGGGTACTTCGCGCAGAACAAGGCGTTCCGCGAGGCGCGCGACGCCGGCGAGACGAGCTTCGGCAACGCCGACTCGCCCGAGGCGATCGACGCGGTCATCCGCAACACGTACGTCCAGGGCGGCCTGTCGGTGCTGTTCGTGGTGCTGGCGATCATCGTCATCGCGACGTCGGTGCTCCGCACCGTCCAGGCCGTCCGCGCCGGCGGTGGGCCCTCGACCGAGGACCCGCGGGTCGAGTCGCAGCTCTACGCCCCGGCCGGTCTCGTCGCCACCGCGCCCGAGCGCGAGCTCGAGAAGCAGTGGGCCGAGCATCGCTCGCGGGAGGTGGCCGGACGTGGTTGAGCGCGTGCGCGCGGTGGGCGCGTTCATGCGAGGGGTGCTCGGTGCCGACCGGTACGAGCACTACCTCGAGCACCACCGCGCGCACGGCTGCGGCGAGCCGATGAGCCGTCGCGAGTTCTGGCGCGACTACCACCGCTGGCAGGACGACAACCCGCAGGGACGCTGCTGCTGACCGGCTTCGAGGGCGCCGGACTGGACGGCGGTGGAACAATGGACCTCATGCGCATGGGCGTCCTCGACATCGGGTCGAACACCGGGCACCTGCTCGTGGTGGACGCCCACCGCGGCGGGCCCCCGGTGCCGGCTCACTCCTACAAGGAGCCGCTGCGTCTCGCCGAGCACCTCGACCTCGACAACGCCGTCACCGGCGCGGGGGTCGAGCGGCTGGTGAAGTACGTCGCCGCCGCCCGCGAGCTGGCCGAGCAGAAGGGCTGCAAGACCCTGCTGCCGTTCGCCACGTCGGCGGTGCGCGACGCCGTGAACGCCGACGAGGTGCTCACGCGCGTGCGGGACGAGGCTGGCGTCGACCTGGAGATCCTGTCCGGCGAGGACGAGGCGCGGCTGACCTTCCTGGCCGTCCGCCGCTGGTTCGGCTGGTCGGCCGGACGCCTGGGCGTGTTCGACATCGGCGGCGGCTCGCTCGAGGTCGCGGCCGGCACCGAGCAGACGCCGGACGTGGCGCAGTCCCAGCCGCTGGGCGCGGGTCGGCTCACCCGCGGCTGGATCGAGTCCGGCGGCGACCTGCGCGAGCTGCGCCGCCACGTCCGGGCCACCATCGCCGACGGCGCCGGCGAGGTGCTGCGCGGCGGACGCTTCGACCGTGCGGTCGCCACGTCCAAGACCTTCCGGTCGCTGGCCCGCATGTGCGGCGCCGCACCGTCGTCGGAGGGCATGTACGCCCGCCGGGCGCTCGAGCGCTCGCGGCTCGTCCCGCTGGTGGGCGAGCTGGCCACCATGTCGACCGCCGAGGTGGCCACGATGCCCGGCGTCTCGGCCGACCGGGCGCACCAGATGCTCGCCGGCGCCGTCGTCGCCGACGCGGTCATGGACATCTACGAGCTCGAGACTCTCGAGATCTGCCCCTGGGCGCTGCGCGAGGGCGTCATCCTCGAGCACCTGGACCACCTGTGACCGCACCGTCCGCCCCACGGGTCACGCTGTCGACGTCCTCGGTCTACCCGGGCACGACGGCGAACGCCTTCGAGCTCGCCGACCGGCTGGGCTACGACGGCGTCGAGGTCATGGTCGGCATCGACGACGTCAGCGCCGACCTCAACGCGGTGCGCGGGCTGCGCGACTACCACGGCGTGCCGGTGACGTCGGTGCACGCGCCGTGCCTGCTCATCACCCAGCGGGTCTGGGGCACCGACCCGTGGGCCAAGCTCGAGCGCAGCGCCGAGATGGCGCACGCGCTGGACGCCGACGTCGTCGTCGTGCACCCGCCGTTCCGCTGGCAGCGCGACTACGGACGCCGGTTCGTCGAGGGCATCGCCGAGCTCGAGCAGCGCACGGGCATCGACTTCGCGGTCGAGAACATGTACCCCTGGCGCACCGGCAAGCGCGAGCTGCAGGCCTATGTCCCGGGCTGGGACCCGCGCGAGCAGGACTACGCGCACGTCACCATCGACCTGTCCCACACCGCCACCTCGCACAGCGACCCGCTGGCGATGGCCAAGGACCTCGGCCCGCGCCTGCGGCACGTCCACGTCGCCGACGGCAGCGGCACGGGAGCGAAGGACGAGCACCTCGTGCCAGGACGCGGCAGCCAGCCGTGCGCGGACTTCCTGGCGCAGGTCGTCGCGGCGGGCTTCGACGGCGACCTCGTCGTGGAGGTCACCACGCGCAAGGCCGGCAGCGACGCCAACCGCGAGACCGACCTGCTCGAGGCGCTGGCGTTCGTCCGCCTGCACGCCGACGCCGGCCCCGCGTGACCCTGCGGCCTCGGCATCGGCGACTCGTGCCACACCCCGTCGTCCGCTAGCCCTTCGCTGCGCCGGAGGAGTCGCGCAGGACGAGGTTGGTGGGCAGGCGCTGGTGGTGCGGCGAGTCGGCGCCGTCCCGCAGGGCCGTGCCGGGCGGGGCCTTGAGCAGCTCGAGCAGCATCTCGACGGCGAGACGTCCGGCGTGGGCGTCCGGGCCGCCGAGCGTGGTCAGCGGGGGCTGGACGAGCTCGGCGGCGAAGATGTCGTCGAAGCCGATGACGCTGATGTCCTCGGGCACGCGGACGCCGCGGTCGGCCAGGCGGCGCATGATGCCGATGGCCAGCAGGTCGTTGTGCGCCACGAGCGCGGTCGTGCCCGAGCGCAGTGCCCCGTCCGCGGCGGCGCCGCCGTTCGCGACGGTCGGCGTGTAGGGCCCGACCCGCCGGGCGCGCAGTCCGTGCTCCTCGGCGCCGGTGCGCAGCGCGGCCCATCGCGCGGCGCCCATCCACGAGCCGGGCGGGCCGGCGCAGTAGGTGAACTCCTCGTGGCCCAGCGACGCCAGGTGCTCCAGGATCTGCCGGCAGCCGGCGGCGGTGTCCATCGCCACGCTCGGGATCGGCCCGAGCTCGCGGTCGACCAGCACGACGTGCTGCTGGGCGGACAGGTCGCGCAGCTCCTGGTCGGGCAGGCGGCTCGCGGCCAGGATGAACCCGTCGACCGACCGGCTCAGCCCCCGCACCTGGTCGCGCTCGATGGTCGGCGACTCCTCGGCGTTGACGATGACGAGCGTGTTCTCGGCCGCCTTCGCGCGCTGCTCCGCGCCGCGGATGAGCTCGAAGAAGTGCGGGTTCGCGATGTCGGAGATGACCATCGCGATGGTCTTGTGCCGCCCCGTCTGCAGGGCGCGGGCGTGCGGGTTGGGCACGTACCCCAGCTCGTCCGCCGCCGCCTGGACGCGCTCGCGGGTGGCCGCTCCGACGCGGTCCGGACGCCCGAACGTCCGCGACACGGTGGAGGGGGCGACGCCGGCCACACGGGCGACGTCGTAGATGGTCGGCTGCTGCACGGGCTCATCAAGCCACAGTTCTGGCAACTTTGGCAACCGATTGCCAGGTTGCGGAAATAGTGACTACGGTCTCGTCCTGTGACTCAGACCACACCCGGGACGGCCGACCGGCCGGGACCCGTCGCCCGCTTCCTGGAGCAGCCACCACGCTGGGTGGCCGCCCTCACGAAGGTGGCCACGTTCGTCGAGATGACGCTCGGTGCCGTCTTCGTGCTGCTCATCTTCGTGCTCGTCCTGCTGCAGGCCGGCCAGCGCTACCTCCCCATCGAGGGCTGGGCCTGGACCGGTGAGCTCGCCCGCTTCTCGCTCGTCTGGCTGACCTTCGTGGTCGCCGGCGTGCTCGTGACGCGCGACGCCCACGTCTCGATCGAGATGGTCGACGCCATCCCGAACAAGATGCTGGTGCGCGTCGTCCGCGTGATCTCGGCGGTCATCGTCAGCGCGGTCGGCGTCGGCCTCACCGCCGCCTGCTGGGACCTCGTCCAGACCCAGGGCATCATCACGTCGCCCGCCCTGCGGATGCCGATGTCGTGGTTCTACGCGATCTCGCTGATCGGCTTCGTCAGCACGACGATCCGCGCCGCCGTCGCCGCCGTGCGGTTCGCCGTGCTCGGCGTGCCGGAGCGGAACGTCGAGGACGCCTTCGCCGCTGCGACCCGGGTGGCGGTCGAATGAGCCTCCTCGTCGTCTGCCTGCTGATCACCGCCCTGCTCGTCATCCGGGTGCCGATCGCCTTCGCCTTCATCGGCCCGTCCCTGCTCTACCTGCTGACCAACGACCAGTCGCTCGGCCTGCCGCTGCGGCTCGTGGCGCAGAGCACGGCCAGCTTCCCGCTGCTCGCGGTGCCGCTGTTCATCCTCATGGGCGCGCTGGCCAACCACGCCGGCATCGCCGACCGGTTGTTCGACTTCGCGCTGGCCCTGCTCGGACGCGTCCGCGGCAGCCTCGGCTACGTCGCGGTCGGCGTGAGCGTCGGCTTCTCCTGGATGAGCGGCTCGGCCGTGGCGGACGCCGCCGCGCTGGGCAAGGTGCAGATCCCGGCCATGCTCCGCGCCGGCTACACCAAGCCGTTCGCGCTCGGACTGACCGGCACGTCCTCGCTCATCGCGCCGGTCATGCCGCCGAGCATCCCGGCGGTCATCTACGCGGGCCTGGCCAGCGTCTCGACCGGCGCCCTGTTCGCCGCCTCGGTGGGTCCGGCCATCCTCATGGCGATCGGCCTGTGCGTCGTGGTCTTCCTGCTCGTGCGGCGCAACCCGAACGTCCAGAAGACCGAGTTCAGCTGGGTCCGCGTCCGTGAGACCGGACGCCGGGTGATCCTGCCCCTGTTCGCGCCGGTCATCATCCTCGGCGGTATCCTCGGCGGGTACTTCACACCGACGGAGGCGGCCGCGGTCGGCGCCCTCTACATCGGCCTGCTGGGCTTCGCGACGCGCTCGCTGCACGTCCGCGACCTGCCGAAGGTCATCTCCGAGACCGTCCTGACCAGCGGCGCGATCATGCTGATCGTCGCCTCGGCCAACCTGCTGGGCTACATCTTCGCCCTGGAGCAGGTGCCGCAGCGGGTCTCGGAGTGGGTGCTGGGCTTCACGTCGAACGCCACGGTGTTCATGCTGCTCGTGCTCGCTCTGTCGTTCGTGCTCGGCACGGCGCTGGACGCGATCGCGGTGCTGACCCTGACGGTGCCGATCCTGCTCCCGCTCAGCGCGGCCTTCGACGTCGACCCGATCGCGCTCGGCGTCCTCATGATCCTGTCCCAGATGATCGGGCTGCTCACGCCGCCGGTCGGGACGGTGATCTTCGTCCTGCAGTCGATCACGGGCGCCACCATGACCGAGGTCTTCAAGGGGTCGCTGCCGTTCCTGGCCCCGCTGGTGCTGCTCTGCGGCGGCATCATCTTCTGGCCCGACGCGATCCTCTACCTCCCCCAGAGGCTCGGGCTCTAGTCGCTCCACCCGTTCCCCTCACCACCCCATCGCCGACTCCGGTCGCCCCAGGAAGGAAGAACCATGAAGCTCAACCCCACCCGGCGGGCCGCCCTCGCCTCGATCCTGTGCCTCCCGCTCGCGCTCGCCGCGTGCGGCGGGGACGACTCGTCGTCCGGCGGCTCCGGCGACGAGGTCACGCTCAAGCTGGCCCACAGCTACACCGAGCAGCAGCCGCAGCACGCGTGCGGCGCCGAGACCATCAAGGACGAGGCCGAGGGTGCGGACGTCGGCCTCAAGATCGAGATCTACCCGTCCAGCCAGCTGGGCGGCGACGCCGACCGCATCGCGTCGGTGCAGTCCGGCGACATCGACCTCGACATCCAGGGCGCCTCGGCGCTCGCCGCGGTGCACGAGCCGGTCGGCGTCCTGGACGCGGCCTACGCCTTCCCGGACGCCGAGGCGCTCGACGGCTTCATGACCGGCGAGGGCGGCACCAAGCTCAAGGACGACTTCAAGTCCGCCTCGGGCGTCACCGTGGTCGGCGCCTGGTCGGCCGGGGCCCGTCAGTTCACCGCCAACAAGGCGATCCGCGAGCCCGGCGACCTCGACGGCCTGCGCATGCGCTTCCCCGGCTCGCCGCAGTTCCTGCTGAACGCCAAGGCGCTCGGCGCGGAGGCCACCGAGGTGGCGTACGAGGAGCTGTACCTGTCGCTGCAGCAGGGCGTCGTCGACGGCCAGGAGAACCCGCTGACCAACATCGACTCGCTGAACCTCGACGAGGTGCAGAAGTTCGTGAGCCTGTCCGACCACCAGCTCAACAGCAACCTGGTCATCGCCGGCCCGAAGTACGACGAGCTGAGCAAGGAGCAGCAGGACGCGCTGACCGAGGCGGTCTCGAAGGCCGTCGCGGACATGCCGGGCTGCGTCGAGGACGCCGAGAAGACGATCCTGGACAGCTTCAAGAGCGAGGGCAAGACCCAGGTCGTCGAGGACGTCGACACCGAGGCCTTCTCGACCCAGGCCGACGCCTGGTTCCGCGAGAACCTGAAGGGCGACTCGCTGGCCGTCTACGAGTCGATCAAGGACTCCCAGCAGTGACACGGGACGGCGTTTCTCGGGGCGCCGTCGTCCCCACCTACCGGGGAGCCGTGAAGGCCGACGACCTCGGCTGGACGCTGACGCACGAGCACCTGTTCGTGCTGAGCCCGGAGCTCGACCGCGAGTACCCGCACCCCGAGTGGGACGCGGACCTCGCGGTCGAGCGGGCCGTGGCCGGCCTCGAGGAGCTGTACGACCTCGGGGTGCGGACGGTCGTCGACCTCACCGTGCCCGGTCTCGGCCGCGACACGTCCCTCGTCGGACGCGTGGCCGAGCGGGTGCGGGTGAACCTGGTCGCCTCGACCGGCTGGTACGCCGACGAGGTGCTGCCGCCGTTCTTCCGCACCCACGGGCCCGACCGCCTGGTCGGCGGGCCGGACCCGCTCGTGGAGATGTTCCGCCGTGACGTCACGGAGGGCATCGGCGCGAGCGGCGTCCGGGCCGGGATGCTCAAGGTCGTCACCGACACCCCGGGCGTCACGCCCGACATCGCCCGGGTGATGGAGGCGGCCGCGACGGTGCACCGGGAGACCGGCGTGCCGATCACGACCCACAGCAACCCGCACGAGCGCAACGGCCTGGACCAGGTCGCGTTCCTGCTCGACCGCGACGTCGACCCCGGTCACGTGGTCGTCGGGCACAGCGGCGACAGCACCGAGCTGGACTACCTGCTCGCGCTGCTCGACACCGGCGTGCTGCTCGGCGTCGACCGGTTCGGCATGGCGCACATGGGCAGCGACGCGGCCCGGATCGACCTGGTGGTCGAGCTCGTGGCCCGGGGGCACGCGACCCAGCTCGTCCTGTCGCACGACAGCGCGTTCTTCAGCCGGGTGACGCCGCCCTCGTGGCGCCGCGAGCACACCCCGCACTGGACGCACGACCACCTGAGCCGACGGATCGTCCCGCAGCTGCTCGAGCGCGGGATCCGTCAGGAGGACCTGGACACGATGATGATCGACAACGCGCGCCGGCTGCTGACGCCGGTGGGCGCGGGGGACCGGCGATGACCGCGGCACCGGGGACGCGACAGTTCCGGGTGGGCCTGCTCGGCCACGGCATCGGCCCCTCGCTCACGCCGGCGATGCACGTCCGCGAGGCCGAGCGCCTCGGACTGCCGTACGAGTACGAGATCCTCGACCTCATCGACGAGCCGGACGTCGACCTCGGCGCGCAGCTGACCAGGCTCGAGAAGGCCGGCTTCGACGCCACCAACGTCACGCACCCGTTCAAGCAGGACGTCCTGCAGCACGTCGACGAGGCCAGTGACGAGGTGCGGCGCATCGGCGCGGCCAACCTCGTGCTGCTGTCCGGCGGGCGACGGGTCGCGCACAACACCGACTACGCCGGGTTCCGGGCCGGGCTCGAGGAGTTCCTCGGCGACCGGCCGCGCGGCACCGTCCTGCAGGTCGGCGCCGGCGGCGCGGGCCTCGCGACGGCGTGCGCGCTGCTCGACCTGGGCTTCGACGAGGTCGTCGTGCACGACCGCAGCGAGGCCGCGACCCAGCGCCTCGTCGACCGGTTCGCGGACGGCACCGGCCGCATCCGATCGTCCGAGGGCGACCTGGACGGCCGGCTGGCGCAGGCGGAGGGCGTCGTCCACGTGACCCCCGTGGGGATGCGCGAGCACCCCGGCGTGGCGCTGGACGTGTCGCTGCTGGCGGCCGACGCCTGGCTGGCGGAGGTCGTCTACCGCCCGCTCGAGACCGAGCTGGTGCGCCAGGCCCGTGCCCGCGGGCTCGCGACGCTGGACGGCGGCGCCATGGCCGTCGGGCAGGCGGTCGAGAGCATCCGGCTCATCACCGGGCTCGAGCCGGACGCCGCCCGCATGCACGAGCACTTCGACCACCTGGTCGCCGGCGGCGACGCCGGCTGACCGCACGGAAGGGACCGCCATGACCGTCGTCCACGTCCTCAACGGACCGAACCTCAACCTGCTCGGCAAGCGGGAGCCCGCCGTCTACGGCCACGCCACGCTGGCCGACGTCGAGCAGCGCTGCCGTGCCTTCGCCGGCGAGCTCGGGCTCGAGCTCGACTTCCGGCAGAGCAACCACGAGGGCGAGCTCGTCACCTGGCTGCACGAGTGCGGCGTCGAGGTGGCCGCCGGACGCAGCGTCGGCGTCGTGCTCAACGCCGGGGCGTACACGCACACGTCCGTCGCGCTGCGCGACGCGGTCGTGGGGGCGGAGGTGCCGATGATCGAGGTGCACCTGACGAACGTCCACGCCCGCGAGGAGTTCCGGCACCGCTCGTACCTGAGCGGCGTCGCGCGCGGCGTGGTCGTCGGGCTCGGGCCGCTGGGCTACGACCTGGCGATCCGCGCGCTGCACGACGCCGCGCGGCCGGCCGAGTGAGCCGGGGAGGCACCGGCGCCACGTGCTCGCGTCGCTGAGCGCGCTGGCCCCGGTCCTGGCCGGGCTGGTCTGCGGGTGGTGGCTGCGGCAGGCGGGCGTCGCCCGCGAGGCCGACGGCCGCTTCCTGCTGCTGCTCAACCTGTACGTCTGCATGCCCGCGCTGATCCTGAGGTCGCTGGCGGACGTCGAGCTGACCCGCGAGATCGCGGTGTTCCCGCTGGCCGCGGTCGTCATGGTCGCGCTCGGGTACGTCGCCGGACGGGTCGCCGCCCGCGGACGGGACCGGTCGGAGGCGACCGTCGTCGTCATGTCGCTCATGGTGGTCAACGCCGCCTTCGCGCTGCCCTTCGTCGCCGCCGCGTACGGTGCCGCCGGTGTGGCCCGGCTGGCCGCGTTCGACGCGGTGCACAGCCTGCTCGTCCTCACCGTCGTCCACCTGATCGCGGCCCGGTCGAGCCCGGCGCCGCGGACCGAGCCGGCCGTCTTCGCGGTGCTGCGGACCCCGCCGCTCTACGCCACCGTCGTGGGCATCGGGCTCAGCCTGGCCGGGCGCGAGCTGCCGGGCGCCGTCGACGACCTGACCGCCTTCTTCGCCGCCGCCAGCCCGATGCTCGTCGCGGTCGGCGCGGGCGTGATGTTCCGCCCGACCCGTCGGCTGCTCGGCGCGGCCGGCCGGCTCGGGCTCGTCCGCGTGACGCTCGGGCTCGTGGTCGCCACCGCGATCGTCCTGGCGCTCGGTCTCGACGGCGCCGACGCCGGCGTCCTCGTGCTGCTCGGCGCCGCCCCGGTCGGGTTCGTCGTCGTGACGTTCTCGGCCCGCCACGAGCTCGACACCGACCTCGCCAGCCAGGCCCTCGTCGGCTCCATCCTGCTCAGCACCCTGGTGGCCACCGGCATCGTCCTGTGGTGAGGCGTCCATGGCGGAGTGCCTTCCCGACGCTGAGCACTGTGCCGCTCCCCTCGGAGGGGGAGGATGCGGACATGAAGACCGCCAACGCCATCCTCCTCGCCCTCGGCATGTTCTGGCTCGGCCTGATCTTCGCCTCCGAGAGCTTCGGGGACATCGTCTGGCTCGGCGTGGCCGGCACGGGCGGCCTCCTGCTCGGGGTCGCCGTGACCGAGCTCATCGGCCGTCGGCGACGTAAGGTGCCCGGAGCCCGCTAGTCGTCTGCCGGTCCAGCACACCCCCGCGAGCGCGTCGACGGGTCCCTGCCTCTACTCCTCGTCAGCGAGGGCCTGGGTCGGAGCGCACAGACCGGGCTGTGGGTATCCGACCTTCACCGCCTCGACGGATTCTCGCGTGTTGAGACCCAGGAGCGCGTGAGGATGTCTGAGTGAACCGTCCCATCCCCGAACTGGTCGACCGAGTCATTGGCTTCCAGCTTCAGCATCTTTCAGCTTTCCTCCCTGAGGTGCAGCAACGAGCTACGCATCCACGACCTGGGACTGTGGCCGCTCGGGATCTTGATGAGTTCCGCGCCCGAGCCACAAAGAACGATGTCGATGGTCTGAGGTGGTGGACGGGGCGGGCGTGTGTACTTAACCTGACGGCTGCTCACGAGCACCTAGTGGGCCTGCGCGTGCTCATGCAGGGCGGAGAGCTCCTGCCGATGCCAGCGATGACCATCGGTCGATCCATCTACGACTGTGTGGTTCAGACGTGCTGGCTCGTGGACGTTGAGGTCAGTTTCGAACAGCGGATGGCGCGGTGGGCTGGCCGGATGCTTGACGAGACTCAGGAGTCCCCTCATGTGCTCGACACTTTCCAGGAGAACGTGGCGGCACAAGAACGGGACCGCTTAGTTAGCGGACGCCAAACGGCTAAACGACTCATGACGCGCGCCGGATTCTCCCTGACCGCCAAAGGAGCGGAACGGGCCCAGGACACGCGACAGGTGACCTATGGAGGTGCCAAGTCAGTACTGCGGCCCAACGTGGCCCTGGAGGGCCCTCGGTTCGTCCCGAACCAGCAGTCGCTCTGGCCGCTTTTCTCCGGGGCAGCGCATGGTCGCGGATGGCTTGTAGCCGGCCTCGAAGAGGGAGACCCGCGCGAGCTCGTGGTGGCGACCGTCGCGCCTTTGCTAGATGTGTCAGACGCTCTCGTGATCGAGCTGTCGCGCTACGTGGGGATGGATCCGCGCCCGATTGTCGACAAGACTCATCTTCATCGACGGACCTTGACCATACGAGTACGGCCGGGAGGCGCGGCCCAGACTGCCGACGGCTACAGGCAGGCGGGTGGGGCGCCGCCGCTGCCGAAGCCGCACGAAGGCGCGATTGAAGCGCCTCTGTGAAGACAGGACCGTCGCGATGCGCAGGCAGGGCCCGAGAGTTCTCTACTCCTCGTCGGCGAGCGCCTGGGTGGCGATGCGGAAGGCGGTGTTGGCCGCGGGGACGCCGCAGTAGATCGCGGTCTGCAGCAGCAGCTCCTTGATCTCGTCCACGCTCAGGCCGTTGCGGCGGGCGGCGCGCACGTGCATCGCCAGCTCCTCGTGGTGGCCGAGCGCGACGAGCGCGGTCATGGTGATCAGCGAGCGGTCACGGCGCTGCAGGCCCGGGCGGGTCCAGATCTCGCCCCAGGCGTAGCGGGTGATCATGTCCTGGAACTCGCGGGTCAGGTCGATAATGCCGGCGTTGGCGCGGTCGACGTGGGCGTCGCCGAGCACCGCGCGACGCACCTTCATGCCGGACGCGTGACGGTCGGCGTCCGTGGTCTGCAGGTGGGCCTGCAGCAGCGCCGCGACGGCGTCGGGGTTCTCGGCTGGGGCCAGGTGTGCGACGTCGTCGAGCACGACCAGGCGTCCGGACTGGACGCCGTCCGCGATCTCGGCCAGCGACGCCGGTGGGGTGGGCTCGTCGGCCGAGCCGGCCACCGCGAGCACCGGGGTCGCGATCTCGCCGAGCCGGTCGCGGACGTCGAACGCCGCCAGTGCCTCGCAGGCCAGCGAGTAGCCCTCGGAGTCCGCGTCCTGCAGCGAGTGCAGGAGCGCGGTCGTCCGCTCGGGCTTGCGCTCGATGAAGCCGGGCGCGAACCAACGCTTGGCCGAGCCCTCGACCATGCGCGGGGTGCCGGACGAGCGCACCTGCTCGGCGCGCTCGGCCCACGACTCCGCCGTGCCGATCTTCGCGCCGGTGCACAGGACGGCGGCGGACGTGACGCGGTCCGGGGCGTCGAGCAGCAGCTGCAGGCCGACGGCCCCACCGAGCGAGACGCCGGCATAGGCGAACGGGGCGCCCGGGCCGGCCGCGCGGTCGACGACGTCCAGCACGGCGGCGGCGAGGTCGGCCACCGAGAACGTGCCGGCCGGGGCCTCGGAGCGTCCGTGCCCGGGCAGGTCCCAGCCGACCAGGTGGAACGAGTCGGCCAGCCGGGAGACCACCGGGGCCCACAGCGCCTCGACCGAGGTGCCGAGCGACGGACCCAGCACCAGCAGCGGCCCCGATCCGGGCTCGCTCAGCTGGACGGCGGTCAGGCGCAGGTCGGTCACGAGGTCTCCTCGAGGTAGGCGGTCGCGGTGGCGAGGGCGCGGTCGACCAGCAGGTCGGTGGCGCCGGCGTAGGTGGGGGACGGGTCGCGGTCGAGCAGCCCGGCGATCGAGCGCTGCTCGGCGAGCAGCGCGTCGCCAGCCGCGGTCAGGTTGGCGGCCATGGCCTCGGCGTCCACGCGCAGGCCGGACAGCAGGCTGCGGGCGTGGACGGACGCGGTGACGGTGCGGCGGGCGAGCGTGCGCAGGGTCGCCCACTCGACGTGCCAGGAGCCGTCCGGACGTTCGTCGACGCTCAGCGCGGACGCGGAGTGCAGCGTCGCGGCCAGCGGGGGAGCGGCGATCGCGGCCCGGCGCAGCAGCACCGACAGCACAGGGTTCTGCTTGTGCGGCATGGTCGACGACCCGCCGCCGGTGGCCTCGTGCAGCTCGCCGAGCTCGGGACGCGCGAGGGTCGCGACGTCCGTGGCGATGCGGCCCCACGCGTCGGTGCAGGTGACGAGCGCGTCGCCGATCACGGTGACCCGGCCGCGGCTGGTGTGCCACGGTGCGACCGGTGCCAGCCCGAGGCGGGCGGCGAACGCCTCGACCAGGGCGAGGGAGCGGCCGGCCGGGTCCGGGTCGTCCTGCAGGGCGGCGAGCTCGGACGACGCGGCGAGCGACCCCGCGGCCCCGCCGACCTGCACCGCGGCACCGGCGTCGACGGCCCGCAGCCCGCGTCCGGCGGCGACGACCGACTCCAGCCAGGTCGCGGCCTTGAGCCCGAACGTGATGGGGACGGCCTGCTGGGTGAGCGTGCGGGCCGCGACCGGCGTCGTCCGGTGCTCGCGCACCAGGGTGGCCAGCGCCTCGACCTGCCCGCGCGTCTCGGCGAGCACGCGCTCGGACGCGTCGCGGGCCAGCAGGACGAGCGCGTTGTCCAGGACGTCCTGGCTGGTGAGCCCGCGGTGCATCCAGCGGGCGGCGGCGGCGTTGCGAGGCTCGACCCGCGAGCGCAGCAGCTTCAGCAGCCCGATGACCGGGTTGCCGCCGGACTCCGCGCCGGCCGCGACCTCGGCGACGTCGTCGGGCCCGACGAGCCCCTCGAGGTCGTCGGCGGCGTCGACCGGCACCAGCCGGTGCTCGACGAGGGTCGCCAGCCACGCCGCCTCCACCCGCACCATCGCGGACAGGAAGGCGGGCTCGGAGAACAGGTCGCCGGCGTGCTCGTCACCGGGCCAGAACAGGTCGGCCATGAGGACAGTCTGCTGGCTCAGTGGCCGGGGTACGTGAGGAAGACGGTCTCGTCGTCGCCCTGCAGCCGGACGTCGAACCGGAAGCCGGTCTCCTCGCGGGTGGTGAGCAGCGTCGAGCGGCGCTCCGGCTCCAGCGACGTCAGCAGCGCGTCGTCGGCGACCGAGCCGTCCTCGGCGGTCACGTACGCGCGGGTGAACAGCCGGTTCAGCAGCCCGCGGGCGTAGACCGCGACGGCGAAGAACGCTGGCTTCCCGGCCTCGGTGGGCCCGGGCTCGAGCGTCGTGAACGAGTAGTGGCCGGTGGCGTCGGTGGCGGCCCGGCCGAAGCCGGTGAACGTCCACGGGTCGCGGTGCAGCGAGCCGGGCTCCTGCACGACGCGTCCCTCGGGGTCGGCCTGCCACAGCTCGAGCAGGGCGTCCGGGACGGGCGCGCCGGCGCCGTCCGTGACCGTGCCGTGCAGCCGGATCGCGCCCTCGCGGCCGACCGGCACCAGCTGGTCCGAGCCCTCGTAGGGCAGTGCGTAGTGGAAGAACGGTCCGACCGTCTGGCCGGGCGTCGCGACGAGCTTGCTCATGCCTGCTCCTCCTCTTCCATCCACGTGCGGTGGCTGCCGGTCAGCACGATGTCCCAGCGGTAGCCGGTCGACCACTCGTGCGAGGTGACGTCGTGGTCGTAGGTCGCGACGAGCCGGTCGCGCGCCTTCTGGTCGGTGATCGACTGGTAGATCGGGTCGAGCGAGAACAGCGGGTCGCCCGGGAAGTACATCTGGGTGACCATCCGCTGGGTGAAGTCGGTGCCGAACAGCGAGAAGTGGATGTGCGCCGGCCGCCACGCGTTGTGGTGGTTCTTCCACGGGTACGGGCCGGGCTTGATCGTCTGGAACCGGTACGAGCCGTCCGGACCAGTCAGGCAGCGGCCGACGCCGGTGAAGTTCGGGTCGATCGGCGCGGGGTGCTGGTCGCGCTTGTGGATGTAGCGGCCGGCCGCGTTGGCCTGCCAGATCTCGACCAGCTGGCCGGCCACCGGACGTCCGTCGCCGTCGACGACGCGGCCGGTCACGGTGATGCGCTCACCGATCGGCTCCCCGTTCGGCTGCATCGTCAGGTCCGACTCCAGCGGGCTCACGTCGCGGTGCCCGAACGCCGGCGACCACAGCTCGATCTCCTCGGGATCGGTGTGGTGCAGGCTCTTCGTCGGGTGGCGCAGCAGGCTGCTGCGGTACGGCGGGAAGTCCAGCCGGGGCTGGGTCTCCTCGACGCCGGAGGCCTCGTACTCCTTCGAGCCGGCGGCGATCTCCGCGTCGATCTCGGCCTGCGAGGCGGCGGCCGCGTCGGGATCGGTGGGGACGGTGCTCATGCGCCGACGGTACGGACGTGGCCCACGTCACGGCCAGGGTAGGCTTCCGGTGGACGGAAGGAACGGACGCGATGAGCGAGCGAGCGGCAGGACCCAGCGTCACCTCGCGGGCGCTGGCGCTGCTGGGCGCGTTCGACGCCGAGCACCGGCGGCTCACGCTCACTGAGATGGCGGCGCGGGCGGACGTCCCGCTGTCGACCGCGCACCGGCTCGTCGGCGAGCTGCAGGAGTGGGGCGCGGTCGAGCGACGGCCGGACGGTGCGTACGTCGTCGGCCGCCGGCTGTGGGACGTCGGCCTGCTCGCTCCGCTGCAGAGCGGCCTGCGCGAGGCGGCGTCCCCGTTCCTGTCGGACGTCCACGCCGCGACCCGCGCGACCGTCCACCTGGCGGTGCGCGAGGGGACCGAGGTGCTCTACGTCGACCGGCTCATGGGCACGGCGTCGCTGCCCATCGTCAGCCGGGTCGGCTCGCGGCTGCCGCTGCACTGCACCGGCGTCGGCAAGGTGCTGCTCGCCCACGCGCCCGAGCCCGTGCGCGCGGCGGTCATGGACCACCTGCCCCGCATGACGCCGTACACGGTGACCCAGCCGCGCATCCTGGCCGACCAGCTCGAGCGGGCCCGCCGTCAGGGCTACGCCACGACCGCCGAGGAGATGACGCTCGGCGCCGGCTCGATCGCGGTGCCCGTGCTGCGCGGCGGCGAGGTCGTGGCCGCGCTCGGCGTGGTCGTCGGTGACACCCGGCGTGGCCGGGCCGGCTTGGTCGCCGCGCTGCGTGTCGCGTCCCAGGGCGTCACCCGCACCCTCGAGCGTCCGTAGGAGGCCGCGCCAGGACCCGCCGGTCAGCGGTCGATCATGCGCTGCATGGCCTCGGGATAGCGGTCGCCGACCACCTGGACGCTCTCGGAGGCGGCGTCGAGCTCGG
Source organism: Aeromicrobium massiliense JC14 (assembly GCF_000312105.1). Taxonomy (GTDB): domain Bacteria; phylum Actinomycetota; class Actinomycetes; order Propionibacteriales; family Nocardioidaceae; genus Aeromicrobium; species Aeromicrobium massiliense. Next base: position 368,423 of record NZ_HE978636.1, on the reverse strand, counting down.
CGAGGTCCTCGGCGGTCAGCTCGAGCCGGGCGGCGGCGAGGTTCTCGTCGACGCGCTCGATGCGACGCGTGCCCGGGATCGGCACGATCCACGGCTTGCGGGCGAGCAGCCAGGCGAGCGCCACCTGCCCGGGCGTGGCCCCCTTCCGCTGGGCGACCGCCGTGACGAGGTCGGCGAGGTCGAGGTTGCGCGCGAGGGCGTCCGGCGCGAATCGCGGCAGCGTGGCCCGGATGTCACCCGCGCCGAACGTCGACTCGCGGGTGAGCCGGCCGGTCAGCAGCCCTCGACCGAGCGGGCTGAACGGCACGAACCCGATCCCGAGCTCCTCCACCGTGTCGAGCACCGACTCCTCGGGCTCTCGCCAGAACAACGAGTACTCGCTCTGCAGGGCGGTGACCGGGTGCACCGCGTGGGCTCGGCGGATGGTGCCGGCCCCGGCTTCGGAGAGCCCGAAGTGCTTGACCTTGCCGGCCTCGACGAGCTCCTTCACCGTGCCGGCGACGTCCTCGATCGGCACGTCCGGGTCGACGCGGTGCTGGTAGAGCAGGTCGATGACGTCGGTGCGCAGGCGGCGCAGCGACCCGTCGACGGCGGCGCGGATGTCGTCCGGACGACTCGTGACGCCGCTCTGGCGGCCGTCCGCGTCGAAGGCGAAGCCGAACTTCGTGGCCAGGACGACGTCGGACCGCACCGGTGCCAGCGCCTCGCCGACGATGTCCTCGTTCTCGAACGGGCCGTAGACCTCGGCGGTGTCGAAGAACGTGATCCCGTGGTCGACGGCCTCGCGCAGGAAGGCGACCATCTCCGGCCGGGCGGGAGAGGGGCCGAAGCTCTGGCTGATGCCCATGCAGCCGAGGCCGACGGGGGAGACGACCGGGCCGTGTGCTCCGAGGGTGCGCGTCATGTCGTGGTGCTCCGATCGGACGACGAGTGGACGGACCCACGGTAGGCACGGTCGTGCGCGACGAGGGAGGTCGAGCCTGTACCCGTCTCGACGGTGACCGCCCTGGACGCACGAGGCCGCCCGACCCCGGACGGGGTGGGCGGCCTCGACGGGCGAGCCGGCTCAGCGACGGGCGAGTGCCTCGTCCTCGCGGTCGCGCGACGGCTTGGCGCCCAGCTCGGACGTCGGGACGTCCTTGGTCTCGCGGGCGGTCAGCGCCGCGATCGAGGCGATGATCGCGATGACCGCGGTGAAGCCGGCCGTCACGGTCCAGCCGCCCTCTTCGACGCCGCCCAGGGCGGTGACGATCGTCGGCGCGAAGCCGGCCATGAGGAAGCCGAGCTGGGTGCCGATCGCCAGGCCGGAGAAGCGGACGCGGGCGTCGAACATCTCGGCGTAGAACGACGGCCAGACGGCGTTCGCCGCCGCGTAGCCGCACGAGAACGTCAGCACCGCGAGGGCGAAGATCAGCAGCTCGTTGTCCTGGCTCATCGAGAGCAGGTAGAAGGGCATGAGCGCCGCGCTGGACAGCGCGCCGTAGACGAACACCGGCTTGCGGCCGATGCGGTCGGCGAGCATGCCGAACAGCGGCTGGGTGCCGAGCGCGACGACGTTGGCGGCCACGACGAGCCACAGCGTGATCGACTCGTCGACGCCGACCTCCTTGCCGTAGGCGATGGCCAGGTTGCCGAACACCGTCGAGATCGCGGCGATGAACGCGCAGCAGATGACCCGCAGCACGTCGGCCCAGTGGTGGCGCAGCAGGTCGACCAGAGGGATCTTCGCGACGTCGCCGGACGCCTTCTTGGCCGCGAACTCCGGCGGCTCGTGCAGGCTGCGGCGGATGAAGAAGGCCACGATCACCACGAGCGCGCTGAACCAGAACGGGATCCGCCAGCCCCAGCTGTACTTGATGTCGTCGGGCAGCGAGACCACCGGGATGAACACCAGCGCGGCGAGGATCTGGCCGCCCTGGGTGCCGGTCAGCGTCCAGGACGTGAAGAACGAGCGCCGGTCGTCGGGTGCGTGCTCGAGGGTCAGCGAGCTGGCGCCGGCCTGCTCGCCCGCCGCCGACAGGCCCTGCATGAGCCGGCACAGCACCAGCAGCACCGGGGCGGCCCAGCCGATCGCGTCGAAGCTGGGCAGGCAGCCGATCAGGAAGGTCGACAGACCCATGAGCACGAGGGTGAACATGAGCACCTTCTGCCGTCCGACCCGGTCGCCGAAGTGGCCCAGGATGACGGCGCCGAAGGGCCGGGCGACGTAGGCGAAGCCGAACGTCGCGAACGACATGACGAGCGCCGAGGCGTCGTCGTCGGGGAAGAACACGTGCGGAAAGATCAGCGCCGCGGCGGAGCCGAAGACGAAGAAGTCGTAGTACTCCACGGCGCTGCCCATGAAGCTGGCGAGGGCCGCCTTCTTCGGGGTCTTGGACGCATCGATGGCCTGCATCGGGGCTCCTTGATCAGGGTCGGGGCTCGTCGGCCGCGAGGACGCGGAAGTGACGGAGCATGCGGTCGGGGTCGGGCTCGACGCCCGTGATGAGCCGGAAGGCGTCGACGGCCTGGTGGACGGCCATGTGGCCTCCGTCGAGGGTGCGGCAGCCCGCGGCCCGGGCCGCGGTCAGCAGCTCGGTCTCCAGCGGGCGGTACACGATGTCGGCGACCCAGAGCCCGGGGTGGAGGAGTCGGTCGTCGAGCGGGAGGCCGGGGTGGTCGGCCATGCCGGTGGGGGTGCAGTGCACGAGGCCGGACGCGTCGGGCAGCAGCGCCGGGAGCTTGGCGGCGCTGGCGGCCGAGACGCGGGCGTCGGGGTAGCGGGCGGCGAGGTCGCCAGCCAGCGCCTGGGCGCGGGCGTCGTCGACGTCCACGACGGTCAGGTGCGCGGTGCCGAGCCCGAGCAGGGCGTCGGCCACGGCGCTGCCCGCCCCGCCGGCGCCGAGTAGGACGACGTCCTCGGTGGACGCGTCGGGCAGGCCGGTCGTGAAGGCGGTGGCGAAGCCGGTGACGTCGGTGTTGTGGCCGACGAGGCGTCCGTCGCGCAGCAGGACGGTGTTGACCGCGCCCAGCGCGGCGGCCCGGGGGTCGACCTCGTCGAGGTGCTGCAGCACGAGCTGCTTGCACGGGTGGGTGACGTTGAACGCGTCGTAGCCGAGCCGGCGGCCCTGCTCGAGCAGGTCGCCCACCGCCTCGGCGGGCAGGCCGAGGGTGGGGAGGTCGATCGTCCGGTACACGTAGGTCAGGCCGAGGGCCCGGGCCTCCCCCATGTGCAGCGGAGGGGTGAGGGACGGTCCGACGCCGGCGCCGATGAGGCCGACGAGGAACGGGTGGGACATGGACGCTCCGGATCTAATGTACGAACTGGTACGTCCGTGAAGTAGATCACGCCCGTCGGAGGACGTGTCAAGCCGGGAGGTGCAGCGGAGGTCAGCCGCGGGTGCCGGCCGTGAGCCAGGAGACGACGACCTCGCCGATCATCGAGCGCAGGTGCTCCTGCTCGTGCGGAGCCTGCAGGTCGCGGCCGAACAGGTGGCCGAACGTGTGCTGGTTGGCCACCTGGAAGACGCAGTACGCGCTGATGACCAGGTGCACGTCGACCGCGTCGACGCCGTCGCGGAACACGCCCGCCTCGCGCCCGCGCTCGAGCAGGTCCTCGAGCAGCGCGACGGCCGGGTTGCCCAGCTCGCGCAGCGAGTCGATCTGCTGCATGAACGAGCCGTGGTGGATGTTCTCGATCGACACCAGGCGGATGAACGCAGGGTTCGCGTTGTGGTGGTCGTAGGTGAGCTCGGCCAGCCGGCGGACGGCGTCCACGGGCTCGAGGTCGCCCACGTGGAGCTCCTGCTCGGCCCGGCGGATGCCCAGGTAGGCGTCCTCCAGGACGGCCCGGTACAGGCCCTCCTTGCCGCCGAAGTAGTAGTAGATCATCCGCTTCGTGGTGCTGGTGCGCTCGGCGATCTCGTCGACCCGCGCGCCGGAGTAGCCCGCCTCGGCGAACACCTCGGTCGCCACGCGCAGCAGCTCGGCGCGGGTGCGCTCGGCGTCGCGCTGCCGCTCGGGCCTGGTCTCGGTCACGCCGCCGAGCCTAGTGGTCGCGAGCCGGTTCCGGGGGCGTGACGGGGCTGACAACGGACGTACCAGGTCGTACATTGAGGCCCGGACGGAAGGAGTCCTCATGCGCACCTCGGTGGCCACGGTCTGCCTCAGCGGAAGCCTCGTCGACAAGATGCACGCCTGCGCGGACGCCGGGTTCGACGGCATCGAGGTCTTCGAGCCCGACCTGGTCGCCAGCGACCACTCGCCCGAGGAGGTCCGCGCCCTGGCCGACCGGCTCGGGCTGACGCTGGACCTGTTCCAGCCCTTCCGCGACTTCGAGGGCGTCACCGACGACCTGCTCGAGGCCAACCTGCGCCGGGCCGAGGCCAAGTTCGCGCTCATGAACCGGCTCGGCGTCGACACCGTGCTCGTCTGCTCGAACGTGGCGACCGCGACCATCGACTCCGACGAGGTGAGTGCCGCGCAGCTGCGCCGGCTCGGCGACCTGGCCGACCAGTACGACGTCCGCATCGCGTTCGAGGCCCTGGCCTGGGGGCGCTTCGTGGACGACTACCGGCGCGCCTGGCGCATCGTCGAGCTCGCCGACCACCCGCGCGTCGGGGTGTGCCTGGATTCCTTCCACATCCTGTCGCGCGGCCACGACCCCGCCGAGATCGAGAAGATCCCGGGCGACAAGATCTTCTTCCTCCAGCTGGCCGACGCCCCGGCGCTGTCGATGGACGTGCTGTCGTGGTCGCGTCACCACCGGCTGTTCCCGGGCGAGGGCTCGTTCGACCTGGCCGGGTTCCTGGCCCACGTCCTGCGCGCCGGCTACACCGGACCGCTGTCGCTCGAGGTCTTCAACGACACGTTCCGCCAGACCGACGTCACCCGGACGGCCCGGCACGCGCTGCGCTCGCTCGTGTGGCTGGAGGACGCCGCCGGCCGCCTGGTCGAGGGCCGGGCCGACCTGGACCGGCTGCCGCTCGCGTCCGCGCCGCAGGGCTACGACTTCGTCGAGGTCAAGGCCGAGGACACCGCGGACGTGGAGGTCATGCTCGGCCAGCTCGGCTTCACCTTCCGTGGGCGCCACCGCACGAAGCCGGTGCGGCTGTGGTCGGCCGGCGACGCACGCGTCGTGCTCAACGAGCAGCAGGCCCGCGACCAGCGTCCGCACCTGGCCGCGGTCGGGCTCGCGGTCGACGACCCGGCGACCACGGCGGCCCGGGCGCGCGTGCTCATGGCTCCGCCCGTCCACCGCCGCACGTACGCCTCGGAGGTTCCGCTGGAGGCGTTCACCGCGCCGGACGGCACCGAGGTCTTCCTCGGCGAGGCCACCGGCGGCGAGCCCGTCTGGGTGGACGAGTTCGAGGGCGGTGACGAGGTGGGGACGAGCCCGGTCTCGCGCGTCGACCACGTCAACCTGGCCCAGCCGTGGGCCGACTTCGACGAAGCGGTGCTGTTCTACACGTCCGTGCTCGGCCTCGACGCGGGCTCCGGCACCGAGGTGGCCGGGCCACGCGGTCTCGTCCGTAGCCAGGTCATGCGGACGCCCGACGGGTCGGTGCGCATCCCGCTGAACGTGGCTCCGTCCGGGACGTCCGACTACGCCCAGCACGTGGCGTTCGCCTGCGACGACGTCGTGGCCGTGGCCCGCCGGGCGCGCGAGGCCGGCATGGCGTTCCTGCCGGTGCCGCGCAACTACTACGACGACCTGGCCGCGCGGTACGACCTGCCGGACCGCGACGTGGCCGAGCTGCGCGAGCTCGACCTGCTCTACGAGCGCGACGAGCACGGCGCGTTCGTGCACTTCTACACGCGCACCGCCGGGCAGGTGTTCCTCGAGGTCGTCGAGCGACGCGACGGCTACGACGGCTACGGCGCCACGAACGCGCCGATCCGGCTCGCCGCCCAGCAGCGGGCCTAGTCGGCCCGGCCGAGCTGGACGAGCGCCGGTCCGGCCGGCACCGAGCAACACCCCCCGGTGGTGGGCGCGTCGTCGAACGTGCCGGCGCCGCCGCAGACGCCGGTCTCGGGCAGCACGAGCTCGACCCGCTCGGCGGCCTCGCGGTCGCCGGCCAGGGCCGCCGCCACCGACCGGGCCTGCTCGAACCCGGTGAGCGCCAGGAACGACGGCGCGCGCCCGTACGACTTCATGCCCACGGGGTAGAAGCCGCGCTCGGGCTGCTCCAGCTCGCGGACGCCGTGCGGGTAGACGGTGCCGCAGGAGTGCACGTTCGGGTCGATGAGCGGGGCCAGCGCACGGGGTGCCTGGAGCCGGGGGTCGAGGTCGAGCCGCACCTCGCCGAGGAACGACAGGTCGGGGCGGAAGCCGGTCAGCGCGACGACCTCGTCGACGTCCTCGACCCGGCGGCCGTCGCTGGCCACGACCGCGAGCCGCTCACCGGTCCGCTCCACCCGCTCGGTGCGGAAGCCGGTCACGGTGGTCACCCCGTCTCCGGAGACCACGGCCCGCGCCTGCTCGCCGAGCGCGCCACGCTGGCTGAGCTGGTCCTGCTCGCCACCGCCGAACGCGTCGCCCACGGCCGCGCGGCGGACCAGCCAGGTGACGCGAGCGCCGGGCAGGCGCGCGAGCCCGATGAGCGCCGTCTTGGCCGAGGCGCCGGTGCCGGCGACGACCACGTGGCGGCCGGCGTACCGCTCGCGCGTCACCGGGTCGGCCAGGTCGGGCACCCGGTACGAGACCCGGTCGGACGCCTCGCGCTCGCCGACGGCGGGCCGCCCGTCGCCGCCCAGCGGGCCGGTGCCCGACCAGGTGCCGGACGCGTCGACGACGGCCCGGGCCCGCAGCCGGAGGTCGCCCTGCGGCGTCCGGACGTGGACGACGAACGGCGCCTCGTCGCGACCGGAGTCGACCATGACGTCGCGGTCGAGCCGCGTCACGCCGGTGACCTCGTGACGCAGGCGGACGACGTCGCCCAACGCCTCGGCCAGCGGGTCCAGGTAGCGGTCGGCCCAGTCGCCGCCGGTCGGGAAGCGGGCCGCGTCGGGGGAGTCCCACCCCACGGCGTCGAGGAGCCGGGCCGCGGCCGGGTCGACGAGCTCGGACCACGGCGAGAACAGACGCACGTGCGACCACTCGCGCACGGCGGCCCCGGCCCGGTCGCCGCGCTCGAGGACGACGACGTCCAGCGCGCGCTCGCGCAGGTGGGCGGCGGTGGCCAGGCCGATCGGTCCGGCTCCGACGACGACGACGGGAAGCTCAGTCATGGCGGACCTCCAGGTCCAGGGAGACGACCAGGTCCTCGACCCGGCGGCGGATCTCGTCGCGCACCTCGCGCACGACGTCCAGGCCCTGCCCGGCCGGGTCGGTGAGCACCCAGTCCTCGTAGCGGGTGCCGGGGAAGAAGGGGCAGGCGTCGCCGCACCCCATCGTGATCACGACGTCGGACGTCTGCACCGCGTCGTCGGTGAGCACGCGCGGTGTCGCGGCGGCGATGTCGATGCCGAGCTCGGCCATCGCCTCGACGGCGACCGGGTTGACGGCGTCGGCGGGCTGGGAGCCGGCCGAGCGCACCTCCACCCGGTCGCCGGCCAGGTGGGTCAGCCAGGCGGCAGCCATCTGCGAGCGTCCGGCGTTGTGGACGCACACGAACAGGACGGACGGTCGGTCAGCCACGAGAGCTCCTCGGGTCGGGTGTGGGGAAGAGGCGCCGCGTCCGCAGCGCGACGTGGACGAGGCCGACGAGCACCGGCACCTCGATGAGCGGCCCGACCACGCCGGCCAGGGCCTCGCCCGACGCGATCCCGAACGTCCCGATCGCCACGGCGATCGCCAGCTCGAAGTTGTTGCCGGACGCGGTGAAGGCCAGCGTCGCGGTGCGGTCGTAGCCGAGCCCGAGCCGGTGCCCGGCGACCATGCCCGCGGCGAACATCAGGGCGAAGTAGGCGAGCAGGGGCAGCGCGATGCGCGCGACGTCCGCGGGGTTCGCGGTGACCCTGTCGCCCTGCAGCGCGAACAGCATCACGATCGTGAACAGCAGGCCGTAGAGCGCCCATGGGCCCAGCCGGGGGAGCAGCCGCTCCTCGTACCAGGCCCGGCCGCGGACCCGCTCGCCCACGCGTCGGGTCAGGTAGCCGGCCAGCAACGGGACGCCGAGGAAGACGAGGACGCTCACGGTGACGGCTGTGACGCTGAACTGCGCGCTCACCGTCTCCAGGCCGAGCCAGCCGGGCAGCGCCTCCAGGTAGAACCAGCCGAGCGCGCCGAACGCGACGACCTGGAACACCGAGTTGAGCGCCACCAGCACGGCGGCGGCCTCGCGGTCGCCGCAGGCCAGGTCGTTCCAGACGAGGACCATCGCGATGCAGCGGGCGAGCCCGACGACGACCAGGCCCGTGCGGTACTCGGGCAGGTCGGGCAGCAGCAGCCAGGCCAGGGCGAACATGAGCGCCGGCCCGACGAGCCAGTTGAGGACGAGCGAGGCGCCGAGCAGGCGCCGGTCGGTGGTGACGGCGCCCAGCTCGTCGTAGCGGACCTTGGCCAGCACCGGGTACATCATCACGAGCAGCCCGAGCGCGATCGGGACGGAGACGGAGCCGACGGTCACCGCGTCCAGCACGTCCGCGACGCCCGGCCAGGCCGAGCCGAGGGCGAGGCCGGCGATCATGGCCGCGCCGATCCAGACCGGCAGGTACCGGTCGAGGGCGGACAGTCGCCCGGGCGGTGCGGTGGTGGTGCTCACGGAGACCCTTCCATCGATGGACGTCGATGCCTGGACGATAGCAAGACATCGATGGATGTCAATGTCTGGAGTAGGATGACGTCATGACGACCGCCGAGCCGGACGCCTGCTGCGTCCCGATCACCGCCGAGGCGCTGCCCGACGACGCCGCCCGGCGCCTGGCCGCCCGGTTCAAGGCGATCGGCGAGCCCACGCGGCTGCGGCTCCTCTCGCTCGTCGCCGCCCACGACGGCGCGGAGGCGTGCGTGTGCGACCTGACCGCGCCGGTCGGGCTGTCGCAGCCGACTGTCTCGCACCACCTGAAGGTGCTGGTCGACGCCGGGCTCCTCACCCGGACCAAGCGCGGCGTGTGGTCGTACTACGCCCTCGTGCCGGGTGCACTGGACGACCTCGCCGACGTGCTGCGCTCCGGCGCCGTCGCCCCCGCCTAGCCCGCCGCGGCGTCAGGCGTCCTGGGTCTCCGCACCCTCGGCGGCCTCGGCCCGGCGCCCCATGCGTCCGGCCAGCCACGCGCACACCACGAGCTGCAGCTGGTGGAACAGCATGAGCGGCAGCACCGCGAGCGCGAAGTCGTCCGACGCGAACAGCACCGACAGCATCGGCAGGCCGGCGGCCAGGCTCTTGTGGCTGCCGCAGAACAGCAGCGGCGCGCGGTCGGCCGGCGCCAGACGGATCGCGCGGCCGAGCAGCACGCACAGGCCGAGTGCCGCCGCCAGCAGCGCCGCGCACACCGCCACGACGACCAGCGCCGACGCCACGTCGACGTGGCTCCAGACGTCCGCCTCAGCGCCCTTGCTGAACGCCGCGTAGACGACGAGCAGGATGGTCAGCCGGTCGTAGCGGCTGAGCACCGGGTGCCAGCGCTTGACCGTGGCCGCGGTCAGCGGACGGCTCAGGGTGCCCAGCGCGAACGGCACGAGCAGCTGCAGGACGATCGACAGCACCGTCGACCCGCTCACCGTCACCTCGCCGCTGCCGGCGAGCAGCAGGCCGACGAGCAGCGGGGTCAGCGCGACACCCAGCAGGTTCGACAGCGACGCCCCCACCACCGCGCCGGCCACGTTGCCGCGGGCGATGGCGGTGAACGCGACGGACGACTGCACCGTTGACGGCACGAGGGTCAGCAGCAGCACGCCGGTCGCCAGGCCGGCGGGCAGCACCGGCTCCGTCGCCGCCTGGGCGAGCAGCCCCATGAGCGGGAACGCCACGTAGGTCATGGCCAGGATCGCCACGTGCAGCCGCCAGCCGCGCAGCCCGTGCCAGGTCTCGGCGGGGGAGAGCCGCACGCCGTAGAGGAAGAACAGCAGCGCGACGGCGGCCTTCACGACGACGTCGAGCACGTCGAGCCCCTCGCCGGTGACCGGCAGGAACGTCCCCAGCAGCGCGACGCCGAGCAGGGCCAGCAGGAAGGGATCGAGACGCAGCCGCACACGGGAACCCTAGGGGAGTCCGCGCGACGGGGTCCGACGTCCTAGGCTGGCGGTGTGACCGATCGCATAGCCGTCATCGGCGTCGGCGTGATGGGTGAGACCCTCGTGTCCACGCTCCTGGCCTCCGGCGTCGAGCCGAGCCGCGTCGTCGCCGTCGAGAAGCGCGCCGAGCGGGCCGCCGAGCTGCGCGAGCGCCACGGCATCGACGTCGCCGCGCTCGACGACGCGGTGCGCGGCGCCGACCTGGTGCTGCTCGTGACCAAGCCGCAGGACGTCCCGGGCGTGCTGGAGCAGGTCGGGGCGCTGGTCGCCCCGGGGGCCGCGGTCGTCTCGTTCGCCGCCGGTGTCCGCACCGCCACGATCGAGGCCGCGGTGGCCGACGGCGTGGAGGTGCTGCGGGTCATGCCCAACACCCCCGCGCTCGTGGGCCAGGGCGTCTTCGGCGTCTCGCCCGGCGCCTCGTGCGGGCCCGACCGGGTGGCCGCGGTCCAGCGCCTGCTGGAGCCCGGCGGCACGGTCGTGGTCGTCGACGAGGACGACCAGGACGCGCTCACCGCCGTCTCCGGCTCCGGCCCCGCCTACGTCTTCTACCTCGCCGAGGCGATGATCGCCGGCGGCGTCGAGGCCGGCCTCGACCCGGCCACGGCCCACCGCCTGGCCGTGGCCACCATCCAGGGCTCGGCCGCGCTCCTGGCCGGCAGCGACGACGAGCCGGCCGAGCTGCGCCGCCGGGTCACCTCGCCGAACGGCACCACCGCCGCGGCCATCGAGACGTTCGACTCCCGCGGCGTCAGGCAGGCCGTGGCCGAAGGCGTCCGCGCCGCCGCCGCCCGCTCCGCCCAGCTGTCCGGCCCGGGCGAATGAGCGAGGACGTCGCGCCGCAGGAGTCGGCCCCGCAGCGCTCGGTCGTCGTCTTCGACGACCAGATGACCCAGTACGACTTCGGCGCCCACCACCCCATGGCGCCGGTGCGGGTCGAGCTGACGATGATGCTCGCCGAGGAGCTCGGCGTCCTGGAGCAGGTCGACGTCGTGGGCGCCCCCGCGGCCACCGACGACGACCTGGTGCGGCTGCACACGCCGGCCTACGTCGAGCGCGTGCAGAAGCTCAGCAGCCACCCGCACTACACCGAGCCCGGCTTCGGTCTGGGCACCGAGGACAACCCCGTCTTCGCCCACATGCACGAGGCCAGCGCGCTCATCGCCGGCGCCAGCATCGAGGCCGCCCGCCAGGTCTGGACCGGCCAGGCCCGGCACGCGGTCAGCGTCTGCGGCGGCCTGCACCACGCGATGCCGGGCAAGGCCAGCGGCTTCTGCATCTACAACGACGTCGCGCTGGCCATCGCCTGGCTGCTCGACCACGGTGCCGAGCGGGTCGCCTACGTCGACGTCGACGCGCACCACGGCGACGGCGTCCAGACGATGTTCTGGGGCGACCCGCGCGTGCTCACGATCTCGGTCCACGAGGGCCCGCAGACGCTGTTCCCCGGCACCGGCTACGCCACCGAGACGGGCGGCGAGGGGGCCGAGGGGTCCGCGATCAACGTCGCGCTGCCGCCGGCCACCTCGGACGCCGGCTGGATGCGCGCGTTCCACGCCGTCGTGCCGCAGGCGCTGCGCGAGTTCGCCCCCGACGTGCTGGTCACCCAGCACGGCTGCGACTCGCACATGGACGACCCGCTCACCAACCTCATGCTCAGCGTCGACGGCCAGCGAGCGTCCTACCTGGCCCTGCGCGACCTGGCCGACGAGCTGTGCGGCGGGCGGTGGGTGTCGACCGGCGGGGGCGGCTACGCCGTGCTGGACGTCGTCCCGCGCGCCTGGAGCCACCTCATCGCCGTCGTCGGCGGCACGCCGCTCGACGTGACCACGCCGACGCCGGAGCGCTGGCGCGCCCGGGTGGCCGAGCTGCGTGGTGGCGACGCCCCCACGCGCATGACCGACGGGCGCCTGCCCACCTTCCGCGACTGGCGCGAGGGGTACGACCCGGCCAGCTGGCTGGACCGCTCGATCATGGCCACGCGCACCGCCGCGTTCCCGCTGCTGGGCCTGGATCCGCAGCCCTGAACCGAGCGGTGAAATTGTTCGTCCGTTCGGCTACCGCGCCGCGCTGCGAACCACTACTCTCTGCTCAGGCACGCGCGCTCTTCTCCGGTGGGGAAGCCGGAGTGCGCGCGTGCCGTTCACTTTCCAGGGAGGAAGCGCCATGGTCTCGTCCGTGCGTTTCATGACCGTGGCGGAGGTCGCCTCCCAGATGCGCGTGTCCAAGATGACCGTGTACCGCCTCGTCCACGCCGGCGAGCTCGAGGCCGTCCGCGTGGGACGTTCCTTCCGGGTGCCCGAGCACGCGGTCGAGACCTACCTCAAGAACTCCTACTTCCAGGCGGGCTGAGCGCTCCGACGCGGCCTGGCTGGTCGTTCCTGGCCTGCTGCCCGTAGGCTGGGGACTCGCAATTGACTCAGTCGTCAGAAGGTGGACCGTGGGTTCTGTCATCAAGAAGCGTCGCAAGCGGATGTCGAAGAAGAAGCACCGCAAGATGCTCAAGCGCACGCGCGTGCAGCGCCGCCGTCTGGGCAAGTGAGCCGGACGGGCCTGTAGACCATGGGCCGCGTCGTCCTGGTGACCGGGCTCTCGCGCGACATCGCTCTGCGATGCGCGCGGCTGCTCGCTGACCAGGGGGACGCGCTCGGGATCGACAAGGTCGTCGGTGTCGACGTCACGCCGCCGAGGGAGGACCTCGGCGGCGTGAAGTTCGTCCGCGCCGACATCCGCACGCCGGTCATCGCGAAGGTCATCGCGGTCGAGGACGTCGACACCGTCGTCCACCTCGACCTCGGTCCCGCGCACGGCCGCGGCGCGGCCAAGGAGCTCAACGTCATCGGGACGATGCAGCTGCTGGCCGCCTGCCAGCGCGTCTCGCACGTCACGACGTTCGTGCTGGGCTCCTCGACGGCCGTCTACGGCACGTCCGCGCGCAGCCCCGCGCTGTTCACCGAGTCCTCGGTGGCCCGCGGCGGCACCGGCTCGGGCTTCCCGAAGGACGTCTGCGAGGTCGAGGGCTACGTGCGCGGCTTCGCCCGCCGCCGGCCCGACGTCCGCATCGTGACGCTGCGCTCGGCCCAGGTGCTCGACGCCGGCGCCCCGCTGGCGTCCTACTTCGCCAACCCGGTCCTGCCGACGGTCGCGGGCTACGACCCGCGGCTGCAGTTCCTGCACGTCCACGACGCGCTCGAGGTGCTGCGCCGCGCCGTCGTCGACGAGGGCGTCCAGGGCACGTTCAACGTGGCCGGCGACGGCGTCGTGATGCTGTCGCAGGCCGTGCGCCGGCTCGGGCGTCCGACCGTGCCGTTCCCGCCGGTCGGGTTCGGCACGGCGGCGCGCACCATGCTGCGGGCCATGGGCTCCGACATCACGCCCGACCTGCACCGGCTGCTCATGCACGGCCGCGTCGTCGACACGACGGCGCTGCGCACGATCCTGGGGTACGCCCCGGCGTACACCAGCGCCGAGGCGTTCTCGATGTTCGCGGCCGGGCTCCAGCCCGGTCTGCTCAGCGGGAGGGGAGCCTCGTGACCGACGACCACCGCGACGTGCCACTGGGCACCTCGGGCCGAGCCGGACGCGGCTCGCAGCGCGGCACCACGCCGTCCACCGCCGCCCGGTCGCTGGCCGGCGGTGCCGCCCGCCCGCCGCGTCGCCCGAGCGACCCCGCGGGCGCCTCCGGCCCCGGGCGTCCACGCCTGCACGCCGTGCCCGACGACGCCTCCGCCGAGCCGCCCCCGTCCGCGCACGACGGTCCGCAGGAGCCGCCCCCGACGGGGCTCCCGCTCGACGAGGTCCTGACCGCGGTTGTCGCCGCCGCCCAGCGCGTGCTCGGCGACGACTGGGAGTCCCGCCTCGCGCGCATGCTGGCCACGCTGCGCCGTCGTCTCTCGGGCGACTACGAGGTCGACGACTTCGGCCACGACCCCGAGGTCGCCGAGCTGCTGGTGCAGGTCCTCGAGCCGCTGGCCGAGAAGTGGTTCCGGCTCGAGGTGCGCGGAGTGCACAACATCCCGGCCGAGGGCGGCGCCCTGCTGGTCGGCAACCACTCCGGCACCGTCCCGATCGACGGGCTCATCACCAGCTACGCCGTCCACCGCTACGCGCAGCGCACCCTGCGTCCGCTCGCTGCCGACCTCGTGTTCGCGCTGCCGTTCGTCGGCGAGACCGCGCGCAAGTTCGGCGCCACGCTGGCCTGCACCGAGGACGCCGAGCGGCTGCTCGGCCGCGGCGAGCTGGCCGCCGTGTGGCCCGAGGGCTTCAAGGGCGTCGGGAAGCCGTTCAGCGAGCGCTACAAGCTGCAGCGGTTCGGCCGCGGTGGGTTCGTGTCGTCGGCGATGCGCGCCCAGGTGCCGATCGTCCCGGTGTCGATCGTCGGCGCCGAGGAGATCTACCCGCTCGTGGGCAACTTGCCGTCGCTCGCGCGCCTGCTCGGCCTGCCCTACCTGCCGATCACGCCGTTCTTCCCGTGGCTGGGGCTGCTCGGTCTCGTGCCGCTGCCCAGCAAGTGGATCATCGAGTTCGGCGAGCCGGTGCGCACGGACGCCTACGCGCCCGAGGCGGCCGACGACCCGATGCTGCTGTTCAACGTCACCGACCAGGTGCGCGAGACGATCCAGCAGACGCTGTACGGCCTGCTCGTCGACCGGGGCGGCGCCTTCTTCTAGGCGCCGGAGGCTCTAGCCGCGCGGGACCCAGACGTTCCAGCGCTGCTGGCGCTCGCGGCGGCGGTCGTCCTCGCGACGGCGACGCTCCTCGCCCCGCTCGCGGGCGCGCTCACGACGCTCCTCGGCTCGGGCCTCGCGCTCGGCCTGGCGGCGCTCGCGGTCGGCCTGACGGTCCTCGGCGCGCTGCTCCCGCTCGGTGCGGGCCTCCTCGCGACGGCGCTCGCGCTCGGCGCGGCGCTCCTCGCCGCGCTGGCGGGCACGCTCGCGCGGACCGGGCGTGGGGGTGGGGCTGGTGGACGTCGACGGCGCGGGCCGCGCGGACGGGCGCGGACGTGCGTCGGCACGGCCGTCGCGGGCCGTGCCGTCACTGGGGACCTTCGTCGTCGGGATCGCGACGCGAGCACCCGGTCTGTGCCGGTCGGAGGACCGGCGCTCGCCGGGCGTGCGGGACACGACCCGCTCGCGCGGGGCGTCGGACCGGGCGTCGCTGCCGCCGCCGACGGTGCGTTGCACCTCGTCGGCCAGACGGCGCGACTCGCGCGAGAGGCAGGTGGGGCAGGTGCTGTCGACGGTGCCGGTCAGCTCGTCGACCAGGCGCTGCACGCGGTCGACGACGGTGTCCTGCGCCGGGGCGCCCGCGGCGAGGTCCTGCAGGGTCGGTGCGGTGTCGGCGACGAAGCGGTCGACCTGCTGCAGCGTGGCCTTGTCGTGGTCGTCCTCGTAGGCGTCGAGCAGGCGTCCGGTGCCGGAGCGGGCGACCTTCTCGAAGTCGACCAGCGCGTCGTCGACGACCTTCTGCGGGGTGTCGTCGCGCTCGGCCAGCGCCTCGACCTCGGCCAGGCGCTTGGTGGCCTGGCGCAGCTCGAAGGTGCCGCGGGCGCTGTCGGACAGCCGCAGCGACTTCTGCACCTGCTCGGTGCCGCGCTTGACCGGGTAGAGCGCCTCGCCGGGAAGGGCGGACGCGCTCGACGCGACCAGGCCGGCACCGCCGGCGACCGTCACGGCGGCCGCGACGACGCCCGCCAGACGTCGCCGGGTGCCGCGCGGGGTGGTCGTGACCGGGACGGCCGGACGGGGCTGAAGGACCTCCTGCGCCTCGGCCATGAGCCGGCTGCGCAGGTCGTCGGCGAACGCGGGCCGCGGGGACTCGACCGCACCGGCCTGCAGCGTCTCGACCGTGCGGAGCAGCTGCTCGTGGCCGGACGCCGGCGCCGCGCCGCGCAGTGCGGCGTCGAAGGCCTCGGCCTCGGCCGAGCGGCGGAACGGGTTCATCGGCGGTTCTCTCGGTGCGCAGGTGACGGACGCCATCGTGGCGTCTCAGGGGGCTCAACGACGCGAGGGGTGCCCTGGTTACGCGGCGTGTCGCACATCACCGCACCTCCGGGTCGATGAGCTTCGCCAGGGCGCGGACGGCGCGCAGCTGCAGCTGCTTGATGGCGCCCTCGGAGCGGTCGAGCGCGGCCGCCGTCTCGGCGATCGACAGGCCCTGGATGAAGCGCATGAGGATGCAGTCGCGCTGCTCGTCGCTGAGCCGCGCGACCGCGGCGTAGAGCGCCTCGTTGGTCAGGTGCGCCAGGACGTCCGTCTCCGGCTGGGCCAGCACCGAGCGTCGGTCCGGGACGTCGTCGGAGACGATCTCCAGGCGGGAGCGGCCGGACTTGAAGTGGTCGGTGACCAGGTTGCGCGCGATCGTGGTGAGCCACGCCCCGAAGTCCTTGCCCTGCCAGGTGAACTTCTGGATCGAGCGCAGGGCGCGCATGAACGTCTCGCTGGTGAGGTCCTCGGCGAGCGCGCGCGAGCCGACGCGGTAGAGCACGAAGCGGTAGACCCCGGGGGAGTAGTGGTCGTAGAGCTGGCCGAACGCCTCGGCGTCACCGCCGGTGGCGAGGTCGACGAGCGCCCGCAGCCGGTCGCGCTCGGGATCGGCGTCCGGGGGAGCGGCGGTGCCGCCACCCTCGGGCGCAGGCGCCGCGGGGCCGGTGGCCATGGCCACCAGGGCAGGCGCCAGCACGGCGTCGCGCGGCAGCTGTGCTGCGAGCGCGAGCGCCCAGCGCAGCGCGGACCCACTCACGGGCGTTCCCTCCCCCTCGGACCGCGTTCCAGTGTACGGGTCAGGAAGCGCCCGGACGCTGGTTCGACCGCACCCGGTCACGGACCAGCCGGTAGGCCGCTCCACCCGCGGCGCCGACCAGCGCGACCTTGACGCCGGTGCCGGCCAGCTTGCGGCCCGTGCGGTAGTCGCGGACGAGCCACCCGTGGGCCCGTGCGTGCCGACGCAGGCGCCGGTCGGGGTTGATGGCGCACGGCTGCCCGACGAGCGACAGCATGGGCAGGTCGTTGGACGAGTCCGAGTACGCCGAGCAGCGCGCGAGGTCGAGCCCCTCGGTGCGCGCCAGCTCGCGGATCGCCGCGGCCTTGCTCTCGCCGTGCAGCATCTCGCCGACGAGCCGGCCGGTGTAGACGCCGTCGCGCTGCTCGGCCACGGTGCCCAGCGCGCCGGTCAGGCCGAGCCGTGCGGCCACGACCCGGGCGATCTCGACCGGCGCCGCCGTGACCAGCCAGACCCGTTGGCCGTGGTCGAGGTGCTGTTGCGCGAGGGCGCGGGTGCCCGGCCAGATGCGGTGCGCCATGTGCTCGTCGAAGACGTCCTCGACGATCTGCTCCAGCTCGGTGGCGCGGTGGCCGGTGATGAACGCGAGCGCGGAGGCACGCGCCTGGGCCACGTGGTCAGGGTCCTCGGAGCCGGCGACGCGGAACCAGGTCTGCTGCCAGGCCGCGCTGACGATCTGCCGCGTGGTGAACAGGTCGCGCTCGTGCAGGCCGCGGGCGAGGTGGTAGATCGACGCGCCCTGCATGAGGGTGTTGTCGACGTCGAAGAAGGCGGCTGCGGTGGGGTCGGCCGGGGCGAGCGCGGCCTCGACCTCGGCGGCGGCCGCGGACGCGGACCCGGCCAGCACGGACCGGGCGCGCAGGTCGCGCGGTGCCGCAGGTTCACGCCCCATGGCGACGACCGTACCGGGGGGTCCGGCTCAGCGGCTGTGGAACACTGGCGGCGTGCCCGTGAACGTCAGCGACCACCTCCGGGAGGCCTCCCGCGCCTGGCCCGACGACGTCGCGATGGTGCATGCGGACGAGCGCCTGACGTGGGCCGAGCTCGACGCGCTCGTCGACGAGGTCGCGCGTGGTCTCGGTGCCCGCGGCCTCGTCGCCGGCCAGCGCGTCGCCCTGGCCATGACGAACCGGATCGAGCTCGTCGCCGCCTACCTGGCCGTCCTGCGCGTCGGCATGGTGGCCGTGCCGCTGGCGCCTCGCGCCGAGGCGGCGGTCCTGCGGCAGGCGCTAGCCGACTCCTCGGCGTCCCTCGTGGTCGCCGACGACACCGCGCTGCGCACCGCGCGCGACGCCCTCTCCCGCGACCGCGAGCTCGAGCGCGAGTGCGGCCTCGTGGTCGTCGGCGCCCGGGCCCGGCGCGGCGAGACGTCCTGGGACTCGCTGCGCACCGCCGACGGTCCCGCTCCCGTCGCGCCGCGCGACCCCGAGATGCTCGCCGTGCTGCTCGCGACCGGTGGCAGCACCGGCCGTCCGCGCCTGGCGATGCTGCCGCACCGCGCCCTCGTGGCCAACCTCGAGCAGGTGGCCGCGATCGAGCCGCCGGTGATGACCCACGGCGACACCTGCCTGGTCGTCCTGCCGCTGTTCCACGTCTACGCGCTGAACGCCGTGCTCGGACAGGCGCTGCGTCAGGGGACGCGCTGCGTGCTCGTCGACCACGCCGACCCCGCGCGCGCCTTGGAGGCGGTGCGCGAGCAGGGCGTGACGCTCGTGCCGCTCTCGCCGCGGCTGGTGGCCGACTGGTCCGGACGTCCGCAGCTGCGCGAGTCGCTCGCGACCGTGCGCACCGTCATGTGCGGCGGAGCCCTGCTCGACCCCGAGGTCGCCGAGGAGTTCGTCCGCGCGAGCGGTCACCCTGTCGGGCTGGGCTACGGCCTGACCGAGGCCGGGCCGGTGCTCACCGCCGTCACCGGGGAGCAGCCCGCGACGCCGCGTCCCGGTGACGCCGGACCCGCGCTGCCCGGAGTCGAGCTCAGGGTCGTCGACGTGACCGGCCAGGACGCCGGACCGGACGACCCCGGCGAGATCCGCGTCCGCGGGGACAACCTCTTCACCGGCTACTGGCCCGACGGCGCCGACGGCCCGGACGCCGACGGCTGGCTCCGCACCGGCGACGTCGGGATGCTCGACGCCGACGGCCGGCTCACCGTGCTGGACCGCGTCCGCGAGGTCGTCATGGTCTCCGGCTTCAGCGTCTACCCGGTGGAGGTCGAGATCGTCGCCGCCGAGGTCGACGGTGTCGCCCAGGCCGCCGTCGTCGGCGTGCCCGACGCGCGCACGACCGAGGCGGTCGTCGTGTTCGTCGTGCCCAGGACCGGTGCCGCGGACGGCCTGGCTCAGCGGGTCGCGGCTCACTGCGAGCAGAACCTCGCCCGGTTCAAGCACCCGGCGCGGGTGCTGGTCGTCGACGAGCTGCCGACCGGCCCGGACGGCAAGGTGCTCAAGGCCCGCCTGCGCAGCCTCGCCCGTCAGGAGACGAGCGGTGACGCCTCGTGACGGCGCGCGTCCTCATGTACGGCAAGCCCGGCTGCCACCTGTGCGAGCTGGCCGAGGAGACGATCGCCGCGGTGTGCGCCGAGACCGGCGACGGCTACGAGGTGGTCGACATCACCGGTGACGCTCGCCTCATGGCCGAGCACGGCGAGCACATCCCCGTGACGTTCGTCGACGGCCGTCAGCACGACTTCTGGCGGGTCGACCCCGCCCGCCTGCAGGCCGCCCTGCGCGCCTGAGTAGGCTGCTCGGCGGGATCCGTCAATTTTGTTCCCGCGTTCACAAGCTCTTAAACTGGACCTCGGCACACCGCCGGTCCGACCCGGACGATCCCCGGGCCGCCCCCCTTGACCAGGCGGAGCAGGAGCAGCGTGACAGTCTTGAGAACCCCCCGCGGAGGTGCGTCCGACCGCGGCGTCCCCGACGCGACGGTCGCTCGGCTCCCGCTGTACCTGCGTGCCCTCACCGAGCTCTCCGACCAGGGCGTCGCCACCTGCTCGTCGCAGGACCTCTCGTCCGCGGCCGGGGTCAACCCCGCGAAGCTGCGCAAGGACCTGTCGTACCTGGGCTCCTACGGCACCCGCGGCGTCGGCTACGAGGTCGAGTACCTGCGCTACCAGATCGCCCGCGAGATCGGCCAGACCCAGGAGTGGGCCGTCGTGCTCGTCGGCGTCGGCAACCTGGGCCAGGCGCTGTCGAACTACCAGGGCTTCACGCCGCGCGGCATCCACGTCGCCGCGCTCGTGGACGCCGACCCGGCCCGCGTGGGCACCACGGTCGCCGGCCTGACCGTCAGCGCCATGGCCGACCTGCCCGCCGTCGTGGCCGAGCGCGGCATCTCGATCGGCATCATCGCGACGCCGGCCGAGGCCGCCCAGGACGTGGCCGACGCGCTGGTCGCCGCCGGCGTCACGAGCATCCTCAACTTCGCGCCGGTCGTGCTCGACGTCCCGGACAACGTCGACGTGCGCAAGGTCGACCTGTCGATCGAGCTGCAGATCCTGGCGTACCACGAGCAGCGCAAGGCCGGCTCGTCCCTCGACCCCGTGCTGGAGGTGCAGGTATGAGCGAGCGCAGCGAGCGAACGATCAGCGCTGTCATCGGCGGACGTCCGTACCGTTCGATCTTCACGGAGGTGCGCCGATGAGCGTGCTGGTCGTGGGGCTGTCCCACAAGACCGCGCCGATCGAGCTGCTGGAGCGGGTCTCGCTCGACACGGAGTCCGTCGTCAAGCTGTCGCACCGCGCGCTGGAGACCCCGTACGTCTCCGAGGCCGCGGTCGTGTCGACGTGCAACCGGGTCGAGGTCTACGTGGAGGCCGAGCGCTTCCACGGCGCCGTCGAGGAGGTCTCGACGCTGCTCGCCGAGCACGCCGGCCTCGACCGTGACGCGTTCGTCCGGCACGCCTACGTCCACTACGACGACGCCGCCGTGGCCCACCTGTTCGAGGTGGCCGCCGGCCTGGACTCGATGATCATCGGCGAGAGCCAGATCCTGGGCCAGGTGCGCGACGCGCTGCAGCTCGGCCAGGACGAGTCCACGGTCGGCTCGGCGCTCAACACGCTGTTCCAGCAGGCGCTGCGCATCGGCAAGCGGGGCCACGCCGAGACCGGCATCGACCTGCTCGGCCCCTCGATCGTCACCGCGTCGCTGGACGCTGCGGGCCACGTCGTGCACGACCCCGAGACCCGTTTCCTGGTCATCGGCGCGGGCACGATGTCGAGCCTGGCGGTCAAGACGCTGGTCGAGTCCGGCGTCAGCAACGCCCGCATCATGGTCGCCAACCGCACGTACCAGCGCGCCTATGAGCTCGTCGAGACCTACGGCGTCGGCGCCGTGCGCTGGGGCTCGCTCGACAACGAGCTGCACCACGCCGACGTCGTCATCACGTGCACCGGCGCCAGCGGGCTGGTGCTCGACCGCGAGCGGATCGAGCGCGCCCAGCACGACGGACGGCCGATGACGCTCATCGACATGGCGCTGCCGCGCGACGTCGACGCCACGGTCGCCGACATGGCCGGCGTCACGCTCGTCGACATCGCGCTGCTCGCCGAGCGCGGCTCCGACACGGCCGCGGCGCAGGACGTCACCGCGGTGCGGTCGATCGTCGACGCCGAGGTCGAGGCCTTCCTGGCCGCCAAGGCCGCCGCGCGCGTCACGCCGACCGTCGTCGCGCTGCGCACGATGGCCACCGAGATCGTGAGCGCCGAGATGGAGCGCTTCGCCCGCCGCAACGACGTGAGCGACGAGGTGCTCGCCGAGGTGCGGCACACCGTCAACCGGGTCGCCGACAAGATCCTGCACGCCCCGACCGTCCGGGTGCAGCAGCTCGTCGACGGCGACGGCGGCCTGACCTACGCCGACGCCCTGGCCGACCTGTTCGCGCTCGACCCGGCAGCCATCGCCGCGGTCACGAAGCGCTCGGGCGACAAGGCCGACAAGGCGGGTGAGGGCGCGTGACGACCCTGCGCATGGGCACCCGGGCGAGCCGCCTGGCGCTGGCCCAGTCCGGCGCCTTCGCCGCCCGACTCACCGAGGTCACCGGCGTCGACGTCGAGGTCGTGCCGGTCTCCACCGAGGGTGACCGCACGCGCACGCCCCTCGTCGAGGCCGGTGGCGCGGGCGTCTTCGTCGCCGAGCTGCGCGAGGTGCTCGCCTCCGGCGAGGTCGACTTCGCCGTGCACTCGCTCAAGGACATCCCGACCTACCCCGACGAGCGCCTGACGCTGGCGGCCATCCCCGAGCGCGAGGACGTCCGCGACGTCATCGTCGCCCGTGACGGACTCACGCTCGGCGAGCTGCCGGCCGGCTCCCGCGTGGGCACCGGCGCCCCGCGCCGGGTCGCGCAGCTGTCCGCGCTCGGGCTGGGCATCGAGCTCGTGGGGGTGCGCGGCAACGTCGACACGCGCATCGCCAAGGTCACCGACGGTGACCTCGACGCGGTCGTCCTCGCCCGGGCCGGGCTGCTGCGCCTGGGCCGCGAGGACGAGGCGACCGAGGTGCTCGACCCGATCCAGGTGCTCCCCGCCCCCGGGCAGGGCGCGCTCGCGGTCGAGTGCCGCGTCGACGACCAGAAGACGGCGGAGCTGCTCGGGCAGCTCGACCACGCCGACACCCGGGCAGCCGTCACCGCCGAGCGCCGCCTGCTGGCGGTGCTCGAGGCCGGCTGCAGCGCCCCCGTGGGCGCACTCGCCGAGGTGGTCTCCGGCGACGACGGCGAGGAGCTGTGGCTCCGGGCCGTCGTCGGGGACCTCACCGGAGCCCGAACCATCCGCATGTCCACGACGGGATCGCTCGCCGATCCCGCCGAGGTCGGGGAGCGGCTCGCTGCCGAGCTGCTCGCCGAAGGCGCCGCCACGCTCGTGGCCGTCTCCTGATACCCGGCAGACCAGGAAGAGAAGACTGTGACTAGCACCATCGCCACGCCCGAGCCCGCGGTGCCGACCGCCGCTCCCGCCTCGCGTCCTGCTCCGCAGGGCCAGGTGAGCTTCGTCGGTGCGGGCCCCGGCGACGTCAGCCTGCTGACGGTCCGTGCGGCCGAGCTGCTCGAGGCCGCCGAGGTCGTGATCATCGAGGCGCCCGAGCAGGCCGCCCTGGTGACCAACGGCGCCGAGGTCGTCGAGGGCGGCACCACCGCCGACGGTGCCCCGATGCCGCACGCGGCCCGGGCCAAGCTCGTCGTCAAGCACGCCAAGACCGGCGCGCGCGTCGTCCGGCTGCTCACCGGTGACCCGTTCACCTACGGCACCGGGCCCGAGGAGGCCGCGGCCTGCGCCAAGGCCGGCATCGCGTTCGAGGTCGTCCCCGGCGTCTCCTCGGCCACGGCCGTGCCGACGTACGCGGGCGTGCCGCTGACGACCAAGTCCCAGCGTGGCGTGGCCGTCGTCGACGTCGCCGACAACGCGATCGACCTCAGCGCGCACCAGGGGGCCGACACGATCGTCCTGCTGGACGCGCTCGGCCGCCTCGGCGAGGTCTCGGCGGCGCTGATCGAGTCCGGCCGCCCGGCCACGACCCCGGTCGCGGTGACCTGCGTGGGCACCACGACCGAGCAGTCGACCGTCGTGTCGACCCTGGCCGACGTCGCCGCCGACGCCAAGGCCGTCACCGGCCCGGCCGTCGTCGTGGTCGGCGAGGTCGTCGAGATGCGCGAGGTGCTGTCCTGGTTCGAGACCAAGCCGCTGTACGGCTGGCGCATCCTGGTGCCGCGCACCAAGGAGCAGGCCGCGGGCCTGTCGAGCCGTCTGCGCATGTACGGCGCGGTCTCCGAGGAGGTCCCCACCATCTCGGTCGAGCCGCCGCGCAACCCGCAGCAGGTCGACAAGGCCATCCGTGGCCTGGTCGAGGGCCGCTACGAGTGGGTCGCCTTCACCAGCGTCAACGCGGTCAAGGCCGTGCGCGAGAAGTTCGACGAGTACGGCCTGGACGCCCGCTCGTTCTCGGGCCTGAAGATCGCCGCCGTCGGTGACAAGACCGCCCAGGCGATCGCCGAGTGGGGCATCCGTCCCGACCTCATCCCCAGCGGCGAGCAGTCGGCCGCCGGCCTGCTCGAGGACTGGCCGCCGTACGACGAGATGCTCGACCCGATCAACCGGGTCTTCCTGCCGCGCGCCGACATCGCGACCGAGACGCTCGTCGCGGGCCTGGTCGAGCTCGGCTGGGAGGTCGACGACGTCACGGCCTACCGCACCGTGCGCGCCTCGCCGCCGCCGGCGCCGACCCGTGAGGCGATCAAGACCGGCAAGTTCGACGCGGTGATGTTCACGTCGTCCTCGACCGTGCGCAACCTCGTCGGCATCGCCGGCAAGCCGCACACGTCGACGATCATCGCGTGCATCGGCCCGGCCACGGCGAAGACCGCCGAGGAGCACGGCCTGCGCGTCGACGTCGTCGCCGAGTCGCCCTCGGTGGAGGTGCTGGCCGACGCGCTGGCCACCTTCGGCGCCGAGCGTCGCGACGCCCAGGTCGCCGCGGGCGAGCCGGTCACCAAGCCCTCCTACCGCCGCCCGTCGTCGCGCCGCAAGGCCTGACATGAGCGACTGGGAGCCGCCCGTCGTCCGTCCGCGTCGCCTGCGCCAGTCGCCGGCGATGCGGCGGCTGGTGCGCGAGACGTACCTGCAGCCCAGCCAGCTCCTGCTGCCCATGTTCGTGGCGGAGGGGCTGTCCGAGCCGCGTCCGATCGCGAGCATGCCCGGCGTCGTCCAGCACACCCGTGAGTCGGCCAAGGCGGTCTACGCCGAGGCGGCCGAGCTCGGCCTCGGCGGCGTCATGCTGTTCGGCGTGCCCGAGCACAAGGACGCCGAGGGCTCCGGCGCGCTGGACCCGCAGGGCATCCTCAACGTCGCCATCGCCGACGCGCGGGCCGAGGTCGGCGACGACCTGCTGGTCATGAGCGACCTGTGCCTGGACGAGTTCACCGACCACGGCCACTGCGGCGTGCTCGACGCGAAGGGCCGGGTCGACAACGACGCCACGGTCGAGATCTACGCCCGCATGGGCGTGGCGCAGGCCGAGGCCGGCGCTCACGTGGTCGGTCCGAGCGGCATGATGGATGGTCAAGTCGGTGCTATTCGCGCGGCTCTTGATGAGGCCGGGCACGACGAGACCGTGATCATGGCCTACGCGGCGAAGTACGCCTCAGCCTTCTACGGGCCGTTCCGCGAGGCGGTGGACTCGTCGTTGACCGGCGACCGCAAGACGTACCAGCAGGACCCGGCCAACGCCCGCGAGGCGCTGCGCGAGACCCTGCTCGACGTCGCCGAGGGCGCCGACATCGTCATGGTGAAGCCGGCGCTGTCGTACCTGGACCTGATCGCCGACGTCCGCGCCGCGGTCGACCTGCCGGTCGCCGCGTACAACGTCTCGGGCGAGATGGCGATGGTCGAGGCGGCCGCTCAGAACGGCTGGATCGACCGGGAGCGGACGATCGACGAGGTGCTGCTGTCGATGCGCCGCGCCGGGTCGGACATCATCCTCACCTACTGGGCCACCGAGGTCGCGCGCCGGCTGCGCTGACCGCCACGGCCCGACGAAGGGCACCTCCCGCGGGAGGTGCCCTTCGTCGTGTCAGCGGACGGTGGTGGCCGGGCGTCGATCGGCGGGCGGGGGCCACGTGGCGGCACGCACCAGGCGACGGCCGCCCGGAGCCCGCTCGACCAGCCGCAGCAGCAGGTAGCCGAGCGGGGCGCCCAGCGTGTTGGCCAGCAGGTCGTTGACGTCGGCGACGTGCCCGCCGTGCCCGCTGACCGAGTTCGCCAGCTGGGCCAGCTCCATCGCCAGGCTGAGCGCGAGACCGCCCAGCGCGACCGCGGGGACGGACCGGAGCCGGGTGACGAGCGGCAGCAGCACACCGAGCGGGACGAACACGAGGACGTTCTGCAGCATGTCCGCGACGTCCGTGCCGGTCAGCGGCCGCAGGTTCAGGTACGCGTGCCACGGCAGGCCGCTCGCCGGCTTGTCGAGGTAGATCGGCAGGACGGTGTTGGCCACGACGCCCGCCAGGTAGACGCACGTCGCGAGCGCGACCAGCGCGCGCAGGACGGTCAGGGCGCCTCGCCGGCGCAGCTGGGCCAGCAGCAGGGCCAGGACGAGCGCGGCGAGCGGCGTCACCACGAGCAGGGTGGGCACCTCGCGGTACGGGCTCGGCACGGTCGAGGCTCCCAAGGTCGGGGGACGGCGCCGGTCGGTGCCGCGGACGCGTCAGCCTAGCCGGGCGGGAACGACGAAGGGCACCTCCGGCGGGAGGTGCCCTTCGGGTGTCGCGGTTCAGCTGAGCAGCGAGGTGATGCAGCGGGTGAGTGCCCGCAGGTCGAGCTCGGTGAGTCCCTGCGCGAGGCAGCGGACCTTCGCCTCGGCCCAGGTGAGCGTGTTCTCGACGACGTCCTGGACGACCTCGCCCGGGGTGGGCGCGCGTCCGTCGCCGGTGGTGCTGCGGTCGGTGCCCAGCAGCGGGTCGGTGACGCCGCCGACCAGGTCGCTCAGGCCGGGCCCGGGCTCGCGCTGGCCGGAGTCGGGCTTGGACGGGGTGCCGGAGTCGGGCTTCGGGCTGGTGCCGGGCTTCGACGTCGACGGTGCGCTCGGCTCGTTCGTGCGGCCGGGCGTGGAGCCGCGGTCGCTGCGCGAGGGACGCTTGCCCTGCTCGGCCCGGCGCGCCTCGCGCCGCTGCTCGGCGGTGAGCGTCTGGTCCTGCGAGCGCGACGTGAGCGTGCTGCCCGGGCCGACGCCGTTCGGGGCCGCGGTGTACTCGCCGGCGGCGTAGCGCTCGGCGATGCGGAGCACGAGGTCGACGTAGGAGTCGGAGGCGTTGTAGCGCTTCACCGCGGCGGAGGCGCCCGGTCGCGTGGACAGGTCGTCGGACCCGGCGCACAGGTAGACGCCCGCGGACGTGGCCGCGTCGTCGACGTCCTGCGGGTCGGCCTTGTCGTCGCCGTCGGCGTCGACGGCCACGAGCTCCCAGGTGGACGGGATGAACTGCATGGGCCCGACCGCGCGGTCCCAGACCGCGTCGTCGTCGAGCTTGCCGCCGTCGGTGTCGCGGATCTCGGCGGTGCCGCCGCGGCCGGTGAGCGGGACGCCGAGGATGCCCGGGCGCGAGACGCCGTCGTCACCGAGCGTGTTGGACCCGGAGCGGCCGTGGTCGGACTCGACCCGGCCGATGGCGGCGACGAGCGTCCAGTCGAGCCGGCAGGACGGGTCGGCCTTGTCGAGCAGCGACTCGGCGCGGCGGTAGGCCGAGAGGGCGGCAGCGGGGATGCCCGCGGACGAGAGGGTGGACAGCGTGCCCTCGGCGCCGGCCCGCGGGTCGACGCCGCCGGGCGTGGCCTGCACGGTGGCCGGCTGGTCGAGCGCCGACGTGGGCACCTCGGGCAGCTCCTGCGCGGTGGGCGGGTCGGACGCGCGGGCCAGGTCGCCGGCGGTCAACGAGACGCCCCACGCGCTGACGAGCAGGACGGCCGGCACGATCGCCGCCGTCCGCTGCCATCGGGGCAGGTGGTGAATGTTCACAGCTCCCTCTCCGCACGCGCCCCCCGCGCGTGCCGACCCGCGTACCTGACGTGGGCCACGTCACACAGACTCGCAAAGCAGAACGAGCCGGGCAAGTCGAGGTTACGCGCCAGTACGACCGTGGTCGGCCCGTCACCGCCCGTCGGGGACAATGGACGGGTGAGCCCGCAGCAAGCATCAGCCGACCTGTTCGCCCGCGCCCGCGCCGTGTCGCCCGGTGGCGTCAACTCCCCGGTGCGCGCCTTCCGCGCCGTCGGGGGCCAGCCGCGCTTCATGGCCTCGGCCCGCGGCCCGTACCTGACCGACGTCGACGGCAACGAGTACGTCGACCTCGTCGCGTCCTGGGGGCCGATGCTCCTCGGCCACGCCCACCCGGAGGTCATCGCGGCCGTGGCGGACGCCGCCGGCCGCGGCACGTCGTTCGGCACCCCCAGCGAGCCCGAGGTGCTGCTCGCCGAGGAGATCGTCGGCCGGACGCCGGTCGAGATGGTGCGCCTGGTCAGCTCGGGCACCGAGGCCACGATGTCGGCCATCCGCCTGGCGCGCGGCTTCACCGGCCGCGACGTCGTCGTGAAGTTCGCCGGCTGCTACCACGGCCACGTCGACTCGCTGCTCGCCGAGGCGGGCTCCGGCCTGGCCACGTTCGCCGTGCCCGGCACCCCCGGCGTCCCCGCAGTGGTCACCGCCGACACCCTGGTGCTGCCCTACAACGACCGCGAGGCCGTGAGCGCCGCGTTCGCCGAGCACGGCGACCGCATCGCCTGCGTCATCACCGAGGCGGCCGCCGGCAACATGGGCGCCGTCCCGCCGCTGCCCGGGTTCAACCAGTTCCTGTCCGAGACCTGCCGGGCGCACGGCGCGCTGTTCATCAGCGACGAGGTCATGACCGGCTTCCGCGTGAGCCCCAGCGGCCAGTGGGGCCGCGACGGTGCGGTCGAGGGCTGGGCCCCGGACCTGCTGACGTTCGGCAAGGTCATGGGCGGCGGCTTCCCGGCCGCGGCCTTCGGCGGACGCCGCGAGGTCATGGAGATGCTGTCGCCGACCGGCCCGGTCTACCAGGCCGGCACGCTGTCGGGGAACCCCGTCGCCGCCACCGCCGGCCTCACCACGCTGCGCCTGGCCACCGACGAGGTCTACGCCACGATCGACGCCACCGCCGAGCGGCTCAAGACGCTCGTGTCGGACGCGCTCGCCGCCGAGGGCGTCGCCCACCACGTCCAGGGCGCCGGCAACCTGTTCAGCGTCTTCTGGGGCGTCACCGGCCAGGTCGACGACTACGCGGGCGCGCAGGCGCAGGAGGGATGGCGCTACCGCGCGTTCTTCCACGCGATGCTCGACGCCGGCGTGCACCTGCCGCCCAGCGCCTTCGAGGCCTGGTTCCTGTCGGCGGCCCACGACGAGGAGGCGGTCTCTAGGATTGCCGAGGCGCTGCCGGTCGCGGCGCGCGCCGCCGCCCGAGCCACCCCGGAGGACTGAGCCCATGAGCGAGCGCACGATCGTGCACCTGATGCGTCACGGCGAGGTCCACAACCCGCAGGGCGTCCTCTACGGACGCCTGCCGGAGTATTTCCTCTCCGAGCTCGGCCACCAGATGGCCGCCGCGGCCGCGGACTTCCTGTCCAAGAACGAGATCGTCCACCTCGTCGCGTCGCCGCTGGAGCGCGCGCAGCAGACCGCCGAGCCGCTGTCGAAGCTGCTCGAGGTCGGCATCACGACCGACGAGCGGGTCATCGAGGCCGACAACAAGTTCGAGGGCCGCACCGTCGGCGTCGGCCCCAAGGCGTTCATGAGCCCGCGCAACTGGCCGCTGCTGCGCAACCCCTTCACGCCGTCGTGGGGCGAGCCGTACGTCGAGATCGAGGCCCGCATGCGCGCCGCGATCGCCGACGCCCGCGAGGCCGCCCGCGGCCACGAGGCGGTCATCGTGTCGCACCAGCTGCCGGTGTGGGTCGCGCGCCTGTCGTACGAGAAGCGCCGCTTCGCCCACGACCCGCGCAACCGCCAGTGCTCGCTGGCCAGCCTCACCAGCCTGACCTTCGACGGCGACGACTACGTCGGCTTCACCTACGCCGAGCCGGCCGGGCACCTGGTGCCCGAGGCGCTCAAGGGCAAGTTCGTGGGCGGGGCGTGACGGCGCCGCTCCCATGAACGTCCTCCCTCGACGCGCCCGCGGCGTCCTCGCCGTGGCGCTGTGCTCCCTCGTCCTGTCCGCCTGCGGCGGCTCGGACGGCACCGACGGCACCCGTGGCGGCTACATCTCCGGTGACGGCAGCTACGTCGTCGTCGACGCCCCCGACCGCAAGGACGCTCCCGACCTCGAGGGCGAGGACCTCGAGGGCGAGCCGCTGTCGCTCGAGCAGTTCGCCGGCAAGGTCGTCGTGGTGAACGTCTGGGGCTCGTGGTGCCCGCCGTGCCGCGCGGAGGAGCCGGTGCTGAGCGCCGTGGCCCGCGAGCTGGCCGACGACGGCGTGCAGTTCGTCGGCATCGCCACGCGCGACGTCGCCGGCGCCCGGGCCTTCGAGCGCTCGCGCGAGGTGCCCTACCCGAGCTTCGCCGACGACGCCGGCACCTACGCCGTCCAGTTCGCCGACAGCCTGCCCACCATGGCGACGCCGACGACCTGGATCATCGATGCCGACGGCAAGGTGGCCGTCCGCTACCTCGGCCCGTTCACGAGCGAGTCGACCCTGCGCGGGCTGATCGAGGACGTCCAGGGGTCGCGGTCGTGATCACCGGCATCGGCGAGACCGTCGTGGACGGCTCGCTCGTCCTGGCCGTGCCCCTGGCCGTCGTGGCCGGCCTGCTGTCGTTCTTCTCCCCGTGCGTGGTGCCGCTGCTGCCGGGCTACCTGTCGTACGTGTCGGGCATGGCGGTCACCGAGCTGGACGGCCCGCGCCGCTCACGGCTCGTGCTCGGCGCCGTGCTGTTCGTGCTCGGCTTCAGCGCCGTCTTCGTCTCGCTCGGGACGCTGTTCGGCGCGGTCGGGCAGGAGCTCAAGGACTACCAACGACCGATCAGCGTCGTCATGGGCATCGTCGTCATCGTGCTGGGCCTGGCCTTCATGGGTGGCGTCTCGTGGCTGCAGCGCGACGTGCGCGTGCACACCGTGCCGGCGGTCGGCGTCGCCGTGGCGCCGCTGCTCGGCGTGCTGTTCGGCCTGGGCTGGACCCCGTGCATCGGCCCGACGCTCAGCGCGGTGCTGGGCCTGGCGGTGAGCGCCGACGACGCGTCGGCCGGACGCGGCGCCCTGCTGGCGTTCGTCTACTGCCTGGGCCTGGGCATCCCGTTCGTCCTCGCCGCCGTGGCGTTCTCGCGCTTCACCCGCGCGCTGCGCTGGTTCAAGCGCCACCAGCGGCTCGTCGGCCTGGTCGGCGGCGCGCTGCTCGTGGTCATGGGCGTCCTGCTCGTCAGCGGGCTGTGGGACGGCCTGGTCGACGAGATGCGCGGCTGGATCGGCGGAACGGAGCTTCCCCTGTGAACGAGCGAAGCGAGCGAACCATGACGACTTCCACGGGCGTGCGTCCGTACCGTGCGATCTTCACGGAGGCGCGACCGTGAACGAGACCAAGACGAAGAAGAGGACCACCGCGGCGCCGGAGCTCGGCGGGCGGGAGATGCTCCGCTGGCTGTGGCGCCAGCTGACGTCCATGCGGACGGCGCTGTTCCTGCTGCTGCTGCTGGCCATCGCCGCCGTGCCGGGGTCGCTGATCCCGCAGCGCGGCGTGGACGCCCAGGCGGTGCAGTCGTACTTCGCGCGCAACCCCGAGCTGGCCCCGGTGCTGGACGACCTGGGCTTCTTCAGCGTCTACACGTCGCCGTGGTTCAGCGCGATCTACCTGCTGCTGATGGTCTCGCTGGTGGGCTGCATCATCCCGCGCGCCGTCGTCTACGCGAAGGCGCTGCGGGCGCGTCCGCCCAAGGCCCCCCGCAACCTGCTGCGGCTGCCCGTGTCGACGTCGCTGGAGACCGACGCGTCGCTCGACGAGGTCGTCGCCGCCGCCCGCACGGCGCTGCGCGGCCACCGGGTCGACGTCGTCACCGACGACGGCACCGCCGAGGTGCGGGCCGAGAAGGGCTACCTGCGCGAGGCCGGCAACCTGGTCTTCCACGTCAGCCTCGTCGTGGTGCTCGTGGGCGTCGCCGCCGGCACGCTGTTCGGCTACCGCGGCTCGGCCGTCGTCGTCGAGGGCACCGGCTTCTCCAACAGCCTCACCCAGTACGACGAGTTCTCGTCCGGCTCCCTGTTCGAGCCGCACGACCTGCCCCCGTTCTCGCTGCAGATGGACGACGTCACGGCGCGGTTCCAGACGACGGGTGAGCAGCGCGGCGCGCCCCGCCAGTTCCGCGCGCAGGGCTCGTACACCGCCCCCGACGGCGACACCGGCGACTTCGACATCCAGGTCAACCACCCGCTCAGCGTCGACGGCACGGACGTCTTCCTGGTCGGCCAGGGCTACGCGCCGGTCGTCAAGGTGACCGACCCGAAGGGCAACGTCGCCTTCGACGGGCCCGTGCCCTTCCTGCCCGAGGACCCGACCTACACCTCCAGCGGCGTCGTGAAGGTGCCCGACGCCCAGCCGTACCAGATCGGCTTCCAGGGCTTCTTCCTGCCGACCGCCGTCACCACCGGCGACGACGAGGCGTCCGTCTCGGTGTTCCCGGCCGCGGCCAACCCGATCCTGGGCCTGTTCGCCTGGACCGGCGACCTCGGCCTGGACGCGGGCGTGCCGCAGTCGGTCTACGTCCTGGACAAGGACGAGATGGAGCAGGTCAAGAACCCCGACGGCAGCAACTTCCGCATCTCGCTGAGCCCGGGCCAGGAGCAGGTGCTGCCCGACGGCACCAAGATCCAGTTCGTCGAGCTGCGCCAGTTCGCCCGTCTGCAGATCGCGGCGTCGCCCGGCAAGGTCGTGCCGCTGGTCGGCGTGAGCGTCGGCGTGCTGGGCCTGATCCTGTCGCTGGCGATCAAGCCCCGTCGCACGTGGATTCGGGCCCGCCGTGAGGGCTCCCGTACGATCGTGGAGGTCGCCGCGCTCGACCGCGTGCCCCGCGGAGACGTCACCGGTGACCTGGACGACCTCCTCGAGCGTCTCGCGCTCGAGGCCCCGAAGGAGAAGGCGGAGAAGGCATGAGCCTGGAGCAGTACGCCCAGTTCTCGAACTACGCGATCGCCTCGGCGACCGTCGTCCTGGGCCTGGCGTTCCTGGCCTACCTCGTCCAGTGGGCCGTGGCCCGCAAGGTCGCCGCCGAGCCGGGGCTCGTGACCGCCGGCGCCGACGGTGCCGTGATGACCGAGGAGCCAGCCGCCGACGACGAGACCGAGACGCGCTTCACGATGGCCGGCAGCATCGGCTACTCGCTGACCTCGCTCGCCGCGCTCGTCCTGCTCGCCGGCCTGGTGACGCGCGGCCTGGCGGCCGAGCGCGTCCCGTGGGGCAACATGTACGAGTTCGGCTGCGCCGCCGTCATGTGCGCGCTGATCGCCTACCTCGTGCTGGTCAAGGTCTGGGACATCGACTGGGTCGGCAGCATCATCACCGGCGTCGGCACGGTCGTGCTGGGTGCCTCGATGCTCGTGTACGTCCCGGCCGGCCCGCTCGTGCCCGCGCTGCACTCGTACTGGCTGGTCATGCACGTCCTGGCCGCCATGATCGCCGGCTCCGCGTTCGTCATCGGCGCCGCCGCGTCCGCCCTGTTCCTGGTGAAGTCGCGGGCCGAGAAGCGCACGCCGGAGGACGCCCGCACGGGCATGCTCTGGCGGATGCCGTCGGCCGCGCGCATGGACCAGCTGGCCTACCGGGTCAACGCGTTCGCCTTCCCGGTCTGGACGTTCGCCGCGCTCATCTCCGGCCCGATCTGGGCGCAGTACGCCTGGGGTCGCTACTGGGGCTGGGACCCCAAGGAGGTCTGGGCGTTCATCACGTGGGTGGTCTACGCCGGCTACCTGCACGCCCGCGCCACCGCCGGCTGGAAGGGCAAGGCCGCGGCCATCCTGTGCCTGGTCGGCTTCGCCACGTTCGTGTTCAACTTCGTCGGCGTCAACCTGTTCGTCCCCGGCCTGCACTCCTACGCCAAGTAGGAGCCGGTCAGGTCCCCTCGCTGCTGACCGTCACCTTCACGCTGAGTGTGACGTTCCGGGGGTGGTCCGGCCGGTTCTCGCCCCGAAACGTCACACCCAGCGGGAACCGCTCGATCGTCAGCAGCGAAGGTGAGCGGCGAGATCCGCTCGTAGGACGTACGGAACCTCCCGCGACCCACCGGGCGGTCCCGCTAGGGTGCGCCGCATGGGACTGGGCATCGAGGTCGCCGGCCTCACGATGACGTACGGCGACCTGCGCGCCGTCGACGACGTCAGCTTCACCGTCCGGCCGGGCGAGTTCTTCGGGCTGCTGGGGCCGAACGGTGCGGGCAAGACCACGACGCTGGAGATGATGGAGGGCCTGCGGGTCCCGGGAGCGGGGAGCGTCCGCATCGGCGACCACGACCCGCGGCGGCGTGACGCCGGACTGCAGCGCGTCATCGGCGTCCAGCTGCAGGCGTCGTCGTTCTTCGAGCGGCTCACCGTGCGCGAGCAGATCGACACGTTCGGGGCGCTGTACGGCGTCCCGGCCGGGCGCGGGCTCGCGCTGCTGGAGCAGGTCGGCCTGGTCGACAAGGCCGACGTCCGCACCGAGGACCTCTCCGGCGGACAGAAGCAGCGGCTCTCCATCGCGTGCGCGCTCGTCCACGACCCCGAGGTCGTGTTCCTGGACGAGCCGACGGCCGCGCTCGACCCGCAGGCCCGGCGCAACCTGTGGGACGTGCTGCGCGGGCTCAACGAGTCCGGCCGCACCGTCGTGCTCACCACGCACTACATGGACGAGGCCGAGGCGCTGTGCGACCGGGTCGCGATCAT
The DNA here is from genome assembly GCF_000312105.1 of Aeromicrobium massiliense JC14. Lineage (GTDB taxonomy): Bacteria > Actinomycetota > Actinomycetes > Propionibacteriales > Nocardioidaceae > Aeromicrobium > Aeromicrobium massiliense. The sequence continues at coordinate 334,096 of NZ_HE978636.1, read as the reverse complement.
GGACGCCGGCCGGGTGCTGCGGCTCGACACCCCTGCCGCGCTGGTGCGTGACCTCGACGCACCGGTCCGCATCAACCTCGCGCCGGGGACGCTCGACCGCGCCAGTGCCGACGCGCTCGTCGGGGCGGACGCCGTGCGCGAGTCCGCGTCGGGCCTGGAGCTGACCACCCGCGAGCCGGCGCGCGTGCTGGCCGCCCTGGCCGAGCGTGACGCGCTCGCCGGGCTCGCGGTGCGCGGGGCGAGCCTCGAGGACGTCTTCCTGTCGCTGACCGGACGGGAGTACCGCTCGTGACCGCCTTCCGCAGCCTCGCGCTGGCCATGGCCCGCGGCTTCCTGCGCGACCGCATGGCGGTGTTCTTCTCGCTCGTGTTCCCGCTGATGTTCCTGGTGCTGTTCGGCGGGCTGCTCGGCGGCGACGACGCCCCGCGGCCCGAGGTCGTGCAGGTCGGCGCGGTGCCGCTGCTGGACGACGTGCCGGCCGAGCAGCGGGCCGTCGTGGAGTCCTCGCTCGAGCTGCGCACGGCCGGTGACCTGGAAGCCGCCCTCGACGACGTCCGCGACGGCGACGCCGCGGCGGCGGTCGTGCAGGACGGCGACCGCGTCGTCGTGTACTTCTCCCAGGCCGACACCATCGTGGCCGGCACCGTGCAAGGCCTGTTCCAGTCGATCGTCCAGTCGGCCAACGTGGACGCGACCGGTCAGCCGCCGGCCTACGAGCTGGCGACCGAGCGGGTCGAGGACGAATCGCTGGAGACGATCCAGTTCGTCACGCCCGGCCTGCTGGGCTGGGCGGTGGCCATGAGCGCCACCTTCGGCGCGGCGACGAACCTCGTGGTGTGGCGGCACAACGGCCTGCTGCGCCGCCTGCGGCTCGCACCGGTGCGGACGTCCTCGGTGGTGCTCGCCCGGGTCGTGGTGAGCCTGCTGGTGGCCGCGGTGCAGGCGACGGTGTTCATCGGCCTGGGCGTGGCCGCCTTCGGCCTGCAGCTGACCGACAGCTGGTGGCTCGTGGTGCCGCTCCTGCTCGCCGGCACGCTCGCGTTCCTGTCGGTCGGCCTGCTGGCCGGCGCGGTCGCGCGCACGGAGGAGGGTGCGGTCGGCATGGCCAACTTCGTGGTGCTGCCGATGGCGTTCCTGTCCGGCTCGTTCTTCTCGCTCGAGGCGGCGCCGACGTGGGTCCGCGGCATCGCCGAGGTGCTGCCGCTCAAGTGGCTCAACGAGGGGATGCTCGACGTCATGGTGCGGGGCCAGGGGGTCGGAGCCGTGCTGCTGCCGGTCGGGATGCTGCTCGCGTTCACCGCCGTGCTGACGGTGCTGGCGTCGCGCCTGTTCCGCTGGGACCGCTAGGCGTCCGCTCGGCTTCCCGCTGAGCGTGACGTTCCGGGGGTGGAACCGGCCGTCCTACCCCCGGAACGTCACACTCAGCGTGAGGGTGACCGAGACGGCCGGGGTCAGAGGTCGCGCAGGTAGTCGGGGTCGTCGTCGGGGCCGAGCGGGCGCGGCCGGCGCGGGCCGGGGCCGCGCGAGGCGGGGCCCTGACGGCGCGTGCCGAGCAGCAGCCAGGCGAGCGGGCCGACGATCGGGATGATGAGCACGGTGATGATCCACAGCGCCTTGGGCAGCACCCGCACGTCCTGGCGCGGCGTGGCGATCACGTCGAACAGCGAGTAGACCGCGAGTGCCACCGCGACGACGGCGATGAGTGCCTTGCCCATGGGGCCAGGGTACGGGGCCGGGGAAGTAGGCTCGGGGGCGTGAGCGCGTTCTGGAAGTACACCCTCGCCCGGCTCGGGCTGTTCGTGGCCTGCTTCGCGGTCTTCTACGTCGTCCTGTCGCTGTTCTTCAAGACCGACGAGACGCTCGTGCTGCTCGCGGCGCTCGGCGGCCTGCTGACCTCGGCGCTGCTCTCGTTCTTCGTGCTCCGCGGCCTGCGTGACGAGCTCGCCCGCCAGGTCTCCGACCGCGCGGCGAACATGAGCCGTCGCATCGAGGAGTCGCGCCGTGCCGAAGACGTCGACTGACGCCCGGGCCTGGATCGACGAGGCCGTCCGCCGCGTCGAGGCCGACGCCAACCGCAGCGCCGACACCCACCTGCACGCCTTCGAGCTGCCGGTCGAGGGCGTCCACCTGTACCTGAAGGACGAGTCGGTGCACCCCACCGGCAGCCTCAAGCACCGCCTGGCCCGCTCGCTGTTCCTGTACGCCCTGTGCAACGGCTGGATCGGCCCGGGCAGCACGGTCGTCGAGGCCTCCAGCGGGTCGACCGCGGTCTCCGAGGCCTACTTCGCCCGGCTCCTCGGCCTGCCGTTCGTCGCGGTCATGCCGCGCACCACGAGCGAGGAGAAGGTCGCGCTCATCGAGTGGTACGGCGGACGCTGCCACTTCGTCGACGAGGCCGGTGAGGTCTACGCCGAGGCCGCTCGCGTCGCCCGCGAGTGCGGCGGCCACTACATGGACCAGTTCACCTTCGCCGAGCGGGCGACCGACTGGCGCGGCAACAACAACATCGCCGAGTCGATCTACGAGCAGATGTCGGCCGAGCCGCACCCGGTCCCGTCGTGGGTCGTGGTGAGCGCCGGCACCGGCGGCACGTCGGCGACGATCGGCCGCTACGTCCGCTACCGCCGCCTGCCCACCCGGGTGATGGTCGCCGACCCCGACGGCTCCGCGTTCTACGACGGCTGGGAGCAGGACTCCTCCGACGTGGTCACCGGCTGCCGTCCGCGCATCGAGGGCATCGGACGTCCGCGGGTCGAGCCCTCGTTCGTCGGCGGCGTCGTCGACGACATGCTGCGGGTGCCGGACGCCGCCTCCATCGCTGCGATGCGCTGGGCGTCCGGGAAGCTCGGCCGTCCGGTCGGCGGCTCGACCGGCACCAACCTGTGGGCCGCGCTGACCGTGGTCGAGCGCATGCGCGCCGCCGGTGAGCAGGGCAGCGTCGTCACGCTGCTGTGCGACGGCGGCGAGCGGTACGCCCACACCTACTACGACGACGGGTGGCTGGCCGAGCACGACCTCGACCCCACGCCGTACAGCGCCGTGCTGGACGACCTCGACCGCACCGGCGTCTTCTCGCCCCAAGGAGCCTGATGACCAGCACCACCCCGCCGCCGAGCGCAGTCACGACGGCGGCGCCGCACACGCGCGTCGAGGACGCCCTGGCGCTGCTGATCGGCACGTTCGTCGTGTCGCTCGGCCTGCACCTGCTGCGCTCGGCCGAGCTCGTCACCGGCGGCACGGCCGGCCTGTCGCTGCTCATCGACCAGGTCGTCCCGATCCCGTTCGCGTGGCTGTTCCTGCTCGTGAACACGCCGTTCTTCCTGCTCGGCGGCATCCTCAAGGGCTGGACGTTCGCGGCCAAGACGGTGCTGGGCGTCGGCCTGGTCTCGGCCTTCTCGGCGCTGCACCCGCACGCGCTGCCCGACCTGCACCCCGGCAGCGCGCTCTACGCGGCCGTCGCCGGCAACCTGCTGTGCGGCATCGGCATGCTCATCCTGTTCCGCCACGGCTCGAGCCTGGGCGGCTTCAACGTCATGGCCCTGCTCGCCCAGGAGCGGCTCGGGCTCAACGCCGGGTACGTGCAGATGACCCTGGACGTCGCGGTCGTGATCGGTGCCTTCACCGTCGCGTCGCCGACGCTCGTGCTCTGCTCGGCGGTCGGCGCGGTCGTGATGAACATCGTCATCGCGCTCAACCACCGGCCGGGACGCTACCTCGGCATGTAGCTAGAGCGCCCCGAGCGCGAGCCCGCCGCCGAGGCCGATCGCGTAGAGCAGCTCGGCCTTGCCGGTCACCGCGAGCACGGGGACGAGCGCCGGGCCCGTCGCGCCGCCGAGCACGGTGCGGGCCGCCGTCACGAGCGGCAGCAGGCCGATCGCGCCCAGCAGCGCCCACGGCGTGGAGAACGCGGCCCAGACCAGGCACGCGGCCGCGACCAGCGCGAGCACGACGAAGAAGCGCCGGGTGCCCGCGTCGCCGAGCACGACCGCGAGCGTCCGCTTGCCGCTGACCGTGTCGGTCGGGATGTCGCGCAGGTTGTTGGCGACCAGGATGTTGCAGGCCAGCGCGCCGATGCCGACGGCGCCGGCCCAGGACGCGGCGGGGATCGTCTCGGCCTGCGCGTAGGTCGTGCCGGTGACCGCGACCAGGCCGAAGAACACGAAGACGCTGATCTCGCCCATCGCCTTGTAGCCGTACGGGCTCGGGCCGCCGGTGTACGTCCACGCGGCGGCGAGGGCGGCGACGCCCACGAGCAGGAACCACCACGTCGTGGTCGCGGCCAGGGCGAGGCCGAACAGCGCGCCGGCACCCAGCGACAGCAGCGCGGCGCGCTTCACGGCGGACGCCGACGCGCTGCCCGAGCCCACGAGGCGCAGCGGGCCGACCCGGTCGGCGTCCGTGCCCTTGACGCCGTCGGAGTAGTCGTTGGCGTAGTTGACGCCCACCTGAAGCGCGAGCGACAGCCCGAGCGCCAGCAGCGCCTTCCACCACACGAACCCGTCGACGAGCACGGCCGCGCCGGTGCCCACGAGAACGGGCGCGACGGCGGCGGGGAGGGTGCGCGGACGGGCGCCCTGGATCCACAGGCTGAGGGAGGTCACGAGGGGTCAGTCTGCCAGGACGCCTCGGGCGAGACGTCGGGCGGCGCGTCCGCGAGGGCGGTGCCACGATGGGACCGATGAGCCCGCACGACGTCGACGCCCCCGCCTCCCTGACCCCTGTCTCCGGGCCGCCCCGCGCGGTCGAGGCGCTGCTGCGCGCGTGGGAGCCCGACGCGGGCCCTCTCGTGGTGCGCACGTCCGGCAGCACCGGCACGCCCAAGGACGTCCTGCTGTCGCACGCGGCCATGACGGCGTCCGCCACGGCGACGCACGAGCGGCTCGGCGGCCCCGGTCAGTGGCTGCTCGCGCTGCCGCCCACCGGCGTCGCGGGGCTGCAGGTGCTGTTCCGCTCGGTGCTGGCGGGCACGTCCGCCGTGGTCGCCGACGAGCACCTGTCGCTCGTCGACGCGATCGAGGCGATGGGCGGCGAGCGCCGCTACGCCTCGCTCGTCCCCACCCAGCTGTACCGCCTGGTCGAGGCCGGCGAGGTCGGCGTGCTCGCCGGCCTGGACGCGCTGCTCGTCGGTGGCGCGGCGGTGAGCCCGCGGCTGGTCGACCACGTGCGCGACGCGGGCGTCCACGTCGTCCGCACCTACGGCATGAGCGAGACCTGCGGCGGCTGCGTGTACGACGGCGAGCCGCTCGACGGCGTGGAGGTCGACGTCGCCGACGACGGCCGCATCCGGATCGCCGGACCCGTGCTCATGGACGGCTACGCCGACGCCGCGGCCACCGCTCAGGTGCTGCGCGACGGCTGGTTCGACACGCGCGACCTCGGCGAGCTGACCCACGACGGACGCCTGCGGGTGCTCGGTCGCATGGACGACGTGGTGGTCAGCGGAGGCGTCAACGTGCCGCTGCCCGCCGTGGCCGGGGTGCTGCGCGACCTCGACGGCGTCGACGAGCTCGAGCTGGTCGGCGTCCCGGACGAGGAGTGGGGCGAGAAGGTCGTGGCGTGCCTGGTCGGCGACGTGAAGCTGCCGGCGATGCGCGACGCGGTCGAGGCGGCGGGGCTGCCGCGCACGTGGGCGCCGCGCTCGGTGCTGCGGCTGGACGCCGTGCCGCTGCTGCCCGGCGGCAAGGTCGACCGGGTGCGCCTGCGCGAGCTCGCCTCGGGCTCCTAGGTCCCGTTCCCGCTGGGTGTGACGATTCGGGGCTCGCCACCGGCGATCCGGCCCCGAATCGTCACACTCAGCGAGAAGCTGGGGCTCAGGCCTGGGGGACGGCGGCGCTGATCGCGTCGGCCACCGGGGTGTCGCCGCTGACGACCTCCCACTGCGAGCCGATCGTGCGGTCGTCGTCCAGGCACGCGGCGAGCACGGCGGCGACGTCGGCCCGGGGGATGCTGGAGCGAGCCACCTTGGGCGCGAGCTCCACGCGTCCGGTGCCCTGGTCGTCGGTGAGGCCGCCCGGACGCACGATGGTCCAGTCCAGGCCGCTCTCGCGCAGCGCCGCGTCGGCGTCGCGCTTGGCGTTGACGTAGGCGGCCCAGACCGGCTCGATGTCGTCGGGCTGCGGGTCGTCGACGCCGATGGCCGAGACCTGCAGGAAGCGGGAGATGCCGGCCTCGCGCGCGGCGGCGGCCGACTTGGTCGAGCCCTCGAGGTCGACCGTGCGCTTGCGCTCGATCTTGCCGTCGGCTCCGGCACCGGCGCTGAACACGACGGCGTCGCAGCCCTCGAACGCGGTCGCGTAGGCAGCGACGTCGTCGTTCTCGATGTCGAGCAGGCGCACCTCGGCGCCCAGGGCCTCGAGCTCGTCGCGGTAGTCGTCCTTGCGGACGAGGGCGACCGGCGTGTGGCCGGCCCGGACGAGCAGCGGGTGGAGCTGGAGGGCGATCTTTCCGTGGCCTCCGACGATGGCGACGCGGGACATGGGACTCCTCGGGAGACGGGTTCGGGGGACCTCTCCACCGTGGCACGCGGCACCCAGCGGTGCACCTCGGTAGGGTCGACGGGTGCGGTTCCACACCTACGCGATCGAGATGCGCACCCGGTTCCGGGGCATCACCCGACGTGAGGGGATGCTCGCGCACGGACCGGCCGGGTGGACCGAGTTCAGCCCCTTCCTCGACTACGACGCCCGCGAGAGCGCGTCATGGCTCGCCGCGGCCCTCGCCTCGGCCGAGCGGCCGTGGCCCGCGCCGCTGCGCGACCGGGTGCCGGTCAACTGCACCGTGCCGGCGGTCGGCCCCGACCGCGCGGCCGAGGTCGTCCGCGCCAGTGGCTGCCGCACCGCCAAGGTGAAGGTGGCCGAGCGTGGCCAGACGCTGGCCGACGACCTCGCGCGGGTCGAGGCCGTGCGCGACGCGCTGGGGCCGGACGGCCACGTCCGGGTCGACGCCAACGGCCTCTGGGACGTCGACGAGGCGGTCGCCGCGATCGCCGCGCTCGACCGCGCGGCCGGCGGGCTGGAGTACGTCGAGCAGCCGGTCATGGACGTCGAGGACCTCGCCCGCGTCCGCCGCCGGGTGGACGTGCCGGTCGCCGCCGACGAGTCCATCCGCCGGGCCGACGACCCCTACCGCGTGCGCGACCTCGAGGCCGCGGACGTCGCGGTGCTCAAGGTGCAGCCGCTCGGCGGGGTCGAGGCGTGCCTGCGCATCGCCGAGCAGATCGGCCTGCCCGTCGTGGTCTCCAGCGCGCTCGAGACCTCCGTCGGGCTCGCCGCCGGGCTCGCGCTGGCCGCCGCCCTGCCCGAGCTGCCGCACGCGTGCGGCCTGGCCACGACCTCGCTGCTGACCGCGGACGTCGTCGCCGAGCCGCTCGTCCCGGTCGACGGGTTCCTGCCCGTCGGACGCCAGGACGTCGACGCGTCGCGCCTGGCTGCGGTCGCCGCCGACGCCGAGACCGACGCGCGCTGGCAGGCCCGCCTGGCCGAGGTCCGTGAGGTGCTCCGATGAGCGAGCCCGTGAGCGCGGCCGGCACCGCCCGTGCGGTCGTCCAGCACCTGCTCGACCTCGGGGTGCGCGAGGCCGTCGTCGCCCCCGGCTCGCGCTCGGGGCCGTTGGCCCTCGCGCTGGCCCAGGCCGACCGCGAGGGTGCGCTGCGGCTGCACGTCCGCCTGGACGAGCGCACCGCCGGGTTCCTGGCGCTGGGCATGGCGAAGGCGTCACGGCGTCCGGTGCCGGTGCTGACCACCTCCGGCACGGCCGTCGCCAACCTGCATCCGGCGATGCTCGAGGCGCTGCACACCGGCGTCCGCCTGGTCGCGCTCACCGCCGACCGGCCCGGCCGTCTGCGCGGCACCGGTGCCAACCAGACCACCGACCAGCGGCACATCTTCCCCGGTGTGCGGTACCTCGAGGACGTCCGCGACCTCGACGGCTCGCCGGGGCCCGTCCAGCTGAACGTGGAGCTGGACGAGCCGCTGCTCCAAGGTCCGTCCGAGGGCGGCTACGTCCGCTCGGACGCCGACGTGCCGCGGCGGCACGTGCGGGCCGCCACCCCGGTCCGTCTCGCCTCCGGCCCGCGCACCGTCGTGGTGGCCGGCGACGACGCGGGCCCCGCCGCGCGGGTCGCGGCGGAGGCCGGTGGCTGGCCGCTGCTCGCCGAGCCCAGCTCGGGCGCCCGCACCGGCACCCACGCCCTGGCCACGTACCGGCTGCTGCTGGCCCACTCGCCGCTCGCCGAGCGCATCGAGCGGGCCGTGTCGTTCGGCCACCCGACGCTCTCGCGGCCGGTGGCCCGGCTGCTGGCCCGGGCCGACGTCGAGGTCGTGCACGTGGGCACCGAGGCGACGTTCCCGATCGCCGTCGACGAGCGGGTGCGTCTGGTCGACGGCGTCGAGGTGGAGGCGGCCGACCCCGCCGACTGGCTCGACGCCTGGAGGGCGGCCGACGCGAGCGCCCGCACCGCCGTGGACGGCTTCCTCGCCGCCGATCCCGGGCTCACGCCGTACGAGGTGGCGCGCGCGGTCTCGGCCGCCGTGCCGCCGGGTGGCCTGCTGGTCGTCGGCTCCTCGAACCCGATCCGCGACCTCGACGTCATGGCGGCGCCCTACCCGGTGGGGGAGCGGCGCCTGGTGCTCGCCAACCGCGGGCTGGCCGGCATCGACGGCACGATCTCGACCGCGCTCGGCGCGGCCCTCGGCCGTCCCGGCCCCGCGCTGGCCTACCTGGGCGACCTGACGTTCCTGCACGACGCGAACGGGCTGCTGGCCGGTCCGGCCGAGCCGCGTCCGGACCTCACCCTGGTGGTGGCCTCCGACGACGGCGGCAGCATCTTCCACACCCTCGAGCAGGGGGCGCCGGAGTACGCCGAGGACTTCGAGCGGGTCTTCGGCACGCCGACCGGCGTGAGCATCGCGGCGGTGTGCGCGGCGTACGGCGTCGCGCACGAGACCGCGACCAGCGAGGACGGGCTCGCCACCGCCCTCGCGCGTGCGGCGTCCGGGGTGCGCGTGGTCGAGGTGCCGCTGCGCCGCGACCGGCGCCGCGAGCAGACCGCCGCGCTCAGCGCCGCGGTGCGTGACGCCGTCGGCTGAGGCTCAGCCCTCGCGACCCTCGACGAGCAGGGCCAGGCGGCGCAGCGTCTCGGTGTTGCGCCAGCGCAGGCTCGCCGCCTCGATCGGCGGCGGGATGAGCTTCGCGGGGCCGGCCGACGCGGTCTCCTTCATCTCCACGAGCGTGCCCGCGCCCTCGGCGTGCAGCACGACCTGGACGTCCGCGGTGCCCGCGGGCCATGCGCGCGCCTTGAGCGTGATGCTGTGGCCGGGCGTCACCGCCAGGACCTCGGTCGTGTCGTCGATGAGGACCGGCCAGCTGCCCACCGAGTGGTGCAGCTGGGTGCCGACGGCGGGGAAGCCCGCGTCGACCGCGCGCATGCGGGAGGCGCCGACCACCCACAGGGGGTAGAGCCAGCCGTCCTCGAGGACCTTCCACACCTGGTCGGGCGTGGCGTCGATGTGCCGGGTGGTGGTCGTCATGGCCTCATGCAAGCACGGCAGGACGCGGTCCGCCGTCCGAGAGACGTACGTGACAGTGGTTGTGTCACGGTGGACCCCGGCAGTACGTTGTGAGCCACGTCACCGAGGAGGTCCCATGGCCCAGGAACGGTTCGACTACGTGGTCGTCGGGTCGGGCAGCGCGGGCGGCGTGCTCGCCGCCCGGCTGAGCGAGGACCCGACCGTCTCGGTGCTCCTGCTCGAGGCCGGTCCGCCCGACGACGCCGACGAGATCCGCATCCCGCTCGCCTTCTCGGCCCTGTTCCGCACGTCGTGGGACTGGCAGTACGAGACCACCGCGCAGAAGCAGCTCGGCGGACGCCGGGCCGACTGGCCGCGCATGCGCGCGCTCGGCGGCTGCTCGTCGATGAACGCGATGATCTACATCCGCGGCAACCGGGCCGACTACGACGAGTGGCGCGACGCGTACGGCGCCGAGGGCTGGGGCTTCGACGACGTCCTGCCCTACTTCGTCAAGGCCGAGGGCAACCAGCGGCTGACCGGCCCCTGGCACGGCACCGACGGCCCGCTGCGGGTCGAGGACCGCGCCTACACGCACGAGCTCAGCCACGCGTTCGTCGACGCCGCGGTGGCCGCCGGCCACAAGCGCACCGACGACTTCAACGGCGCCGAGCAGCGCGGCGCCGGGCTCTACCAGGTGACGAACCGGAAGGGCCGACGCTGGTCGGTCGCCGACGCCTACGTGCGTCCGGCGATGGCCCGCCGCAACCTGACCGTCCGCACCGACGCGTTCGTCACCAAGGTGCTGCTCGAGGGCACCCGGGCCGTCGGCGTCCGCTACGAGTCCGCCGGCGCGACCCACGACGTGCGCGCCGAGGCCGAGGTGATCCTCAGCGGCGGCGCGGTCAACAGCCCCCAGCTGCTGATGCTCTCGGGCATCGGCCCCGGCGCCCACCTGCGCGAGCACGGCATCGACGTCGTCGTCGACTCGCCCGGCGTCGGCCAGAACCTGCACGACCACCCGGCGGCCGGCATCGTCCTGCACTCGCGCGGCACGACCGACCTGGCCGAGGGCCAGACGCTGGGCAACCTGCTGCGCTGGAAGGCCACCGGACGCACGATGCTCGCGTCCAACGTCGGCGAGGCGGGGGCGTTCTTCTCCTCCGACCCGTCGGTCGAGCACCCCGACCTGCAGATCCACTTCGCGCCGACCGGCTTCTGGGACAACGGCATCCACGAGCCCACCCGGCGCTCGCTGACCATCGCGCCCACCCTGGTCGACCCGAAGAGCCGCGGCGCGCTGCGGCTGCGCTCGGCCGACCCGCACTGGCACCCCGAGATCGACCCGGCCTACTTCGACGACCCGGCCGACCTGGACGCGATGCTGGCCGGGCTGCGCCAGGCGGTCGAGATCTCCCACCTCGCCCCGCTGAGCGACCTCGTCGCCGGGCCGTTCATGCCCGACGTGGCGAACCCGACCGACGACCAGCTGGTCGAGAACCTGCGTCGCCTGGCCCAGACGCTCTACCACCCGGTCGGCACCTGCGCGATGGGCGCGGTCGAGGGCAGCGTCGTCGACCCGCAGCTGCGCGTCCACGGCGTCGAGGGCCTGCGCGTCGCCGACGCCTCCGTCATGCCGCGCGTCCCGCGCGGCAACACCAACGCACCCGCCATCATGGTCGGCGAGAAGGCCGCCGACCTCGTCAAGGAGTCCCGATGACCGCCACGACCGTCCAGCCCGACACCGCCGGCCAGGCGCCGCGCCCCACGTTCGAGTCGCTCGACCCCGCGACCGGCGACGTCGTCGGCGTCCACCCGATCCACTCCGCCGAGGAGGTGCAGGACGCCGTCGCGCGCGCCCGCGCCGCGTACGCCTGGTGGGGCGGCCTCGGCTTCGACGACCGGGCCGAGATCCTGCTGACGTGGCGCAGCGTCATCACCCGGCGCATGCACCAGCTGGCTGACCTGGTGCACCGCGAGATGGGCAAGCCGCACGGCGACGCGCTGCTGGAGATCTCCATCGCCATTGACCACATCGCGTGGGCGGCCAAGCACGCGGGCAAGGTGCTCGGCCCGCACAAGGTGAGCCCCGGCCTGCTCATGGCCAACCAGAAGGCGTTCGTCGAGCACAAGTCGCTGGGCGTCGTCGGGGTCATCGGCCCGTGGAACTACCCGGTCTTCACGCCCATCGGCTCGCTCGCGTACGCACTGGCCGCCGGCAACACCGTCGTGTTCAAGCCCAGCGAGTACACGCCGGGCGTCGGCACCTGGCTGGTCGACACGCTGCGCGAGGTGGTCGGCGGCAAGGACGTCCTGCAGGTCGTCACCGGCCTGGGCGAGACCGGCAACGCGCTGTGCCTGGCCGACATCGACAAGCTCGCCTTCACCGGCTCCACCGCGACCGGCAAGAAGGTCATGGCCGCGTGCGCGCAGAACCTCACCCCGGTCGTCATCGAGGCCGGCGGCAAGGACTCGCTCATCGTCGACGAGGACGCCGACGTCAGCGCCGCCGCCGACGCCGCGCTGTGGGCGGGCATGTCCAACGCCGGCCAGACCTGCATCGGCACCGAGCGCGTCTACGTCCACGAGAAGGTCTACGACCAGTTCCTGACCGAGATCACCGCGCGGGCCCGCGAGCTCGACGTCCGCGCCGGTGCCGACGCCGCGGCCAAGTACGGCCCGATGACCATGCCCAAGCAGCTGGACGTCGTCCGCAGCCACGTCGAGGACGCCCTGGCCAAGGGTGGCCGGGCGCTGCTCGGCGGCGCGGACGCCGTCGGCGAGCGGTTCGTGCAGCCGACGATCCTGGCCGACGTCCCCGAGGACTCGCTCGCGGTCACCGAGGAGACGTTCGGCCCCACGCTGGTCGTCAACAAGGTGCGCGACATGGACGAGGCGATCGAGCGCACCAACGCCACCGCCTACGGCCTGGCCGGCGCGGTCTTCAGCGGCTCGCGCGGCGAGGAGATCGCCCGCCGCGTCCGCTCGGGCATGACGTCGGTGAACTCGGTCATCTCCTTCGCCGGCGTGCCGACCCTGCCGTTCGGCGGCGTCGGCGACTCCGGCTTCGGACGCATCCACGGCGCCGAGGGGCTCAAGGAGTTCACGTACGCCAAGGCGGTCACGGTGCAGCGGTTCTCCTCGCCGCTGGAGCTGGTGACGTTCGCCCGCACCAAGGTGACCGAGGGCCGGCTCGCGCAGATCATCACCGTGCTGCACGGCGGCAAGAAGACGCTCAAGCGCTGACGCGCCGTCGGTGGCTCGCGCCATGATGAGCCCATGACGTCCCCGGTCGCGCCGCTCGTCGGCCGTCACGCCGAGCTCGCCGAGCTGCTGGCGGTCGCCGGCGTGTCCGGCGACGACTCCGGCGGCGCGGTGCTGCTCGGCGGCGACGCCGGCATCGGCAAGACCCGGCTGCTGCGCGAGCTCGCCGAGCGCGCGTCCGCGACCGGCCACCAGGTGCTGGTCGGGCACTGCCTCGACCTCGGCGACGCGGTCATCTCGCACCAGCCGTTCGCCGAGGCGCTGCGCTCGCTCGACGTCGTCCGCCGCGACGAGCTGGTGGCGGCGCACCCGGCGCTCGAGCCGCTGGTCGGCGGGGGCGACGCCGACGACCGCGGACGCCTGTTCGGTGCTGTGGTCGACGGGCTCGAGACGCTGGCCGACAAGGCGCCGGTGCTGCTCGTGGTCGAGGACGCGCACTGGGCCGACGCCTCCACGCGTCACCTGCTCGGCTACGTGCTGGCCCGCCGGCGCAGCGACCGGCTGCGGCTGGTCGTGAGCTTCCGCAGCGACGACCTCGACCGGCGCCACCCGCTGCGGCCGCTGCTCGCCGAGTGGGTGCGCCTGCCGGGGGTCCGCCGGCTCGACCTCTCGCCGCTGCCCGACCACGACGTCGACGCGCTGCTGCGCACCCGCGCGTCGTCGGCGCTCGGCGCGCGCGACGTCGACGAGATCGTCCGCCGGGCCGCGGGCAACGCCTTCTACGCCGAGGAGCTGCTGGCCGCCGGCCGGGTCGACGGTGCCGTGCCCGAGTCGCTGGCCGACCTCGTGCTGGTGCGCCTCGACGAGCTCGACGACACCACCCGGCGGGTCGTCCGCACCCTGGCGTGCGCCGGCTCGCCGGTGCCGGACGTGTTGCTGGCCGAGGTCGCGGGCCTGGGACCCGACGACCTCGAGCCCGCGCTGCGCCGCGCGATCGACCACCGCGTCGTGGCCCGGGCGGGCGAGACCTACGTGCTGCGCCACGCGCTGCTCGCCGAGGCGGTCCGCGACGACCTGCTGCCCGCCGAGCGGCGGCGCATCCACGCCGCCTACCTCACGGCGCTCGACGGCGGGTGTCCCGGCGTGGCCGCGGAGCGGGCCCTGCACGCGGCCGGGGCCGGCGACGCTCCGGCGGCCTTCGCCGCGCACCTGCTGGCGGCCGACGACGCGACCCGGGTGGCCGGGCACGACGAGGCCGCCCAGCACCTCGAGCAGGCGCTCCGGCTCGTCGACCACGCACCCGGCGACGTCGACGTGGTCGACCTGGTGCTGCGGGCCGGGCGCGCGCTCAGCCTGGCCGGACGTCTCGTGCGGTCGCTCTCGTTCGTCCGCCAGTACCTCGACGCGCACCCCGAGCCGGGCGCCGACCGCGACCGGCTGCTGCTGGGGCTGGGCGAGCTGTCGCAGACGGCCGGCCGCGACGAGGACGCCGAGCTGCTCAGCGCCGAGCTGGTGGCCGGGCTGCCCGACGACTCGCCGCTCGCGGTCCGGGCCCACGTCCTGCGGGCGCGGGTGCTCGTCGACCGGTGGCGCGACGACGAGGCGCTCGAGCACGCCGAGCGGGCGGTCACCCTCAGCGACGCGGTCGGCGACCCGGCGACGAGCGCCGACGCCCGGGCCGCGGCCACGCGCGTCCTGGCCCGGCGCACGCTGGGCGTCGACGACGCCGCCCGCCGCTACACTGACCTCGCGCAGGCCTTCCGAGCCGAGGGTGACGTCATGGGCGAGCTGCGGGCGCTGCACCACCGCGGCTTCCTGCGGCTCAACAGCAGCGACCTCGACGGGGCCGCGCACGACTTCGGCGAGCTGCACCAGCGGGCCGTCGCGACCGCCCACCAGTGGGCCCCGTACGGCTTCGACGGTCGCTTCTTCGGCGCGCTGGTGGCCGTCCTGCAGGGCCGCTGGGACGACGTGCTGCGCGCGGCGGTCCTGTCCGACGACGCCCCGAGCGAGTGCCGCGGGGCCATGTGCGCGCTGGCGCTGCTCGTCCTGGCCGGGCGCGGCGACACTCCCGACGCGACGGACCTCGCGCACGTCGAGTCGGTGTGGCGCGACGACATCACCACGCCGATCCACGCCGGCGCCGCCCTGATCGACCTGCACGGCGACGCCGGACGCACGAGCGACGCGATCGCCGTCCACGACCGGGTCGCGCACGACCTGGCCGGCCCGTGGTCCGAGCCGCTGCACCCCTCGCGCGTGCGGGCGGGGGCCCTCCTGCTCGGCCAGCTGGCGGCCGACGTCCGCCGCCGCGGCCCCGGGGAGGCGCGCTCCCACCTGGCCCGGGCCGACGAGCTCGCCGACGTGGTGCGCCAGGTCGTCGACCGCAATCCGCCGTTCGGGGCCGAGGGGCAGGCGTGGGTGCGCCGGTTCGAGGCCGAGCACGACCGGCTGCGCCAGCTGGCCGGCGAACCGGTCGACCCCACGGCGCTGGCGGCGGCCTGGGGTGCCGCGGCCGAGGGATTCGCCCGCCTGGGCCAGGTGCACGAGGCGGCCCGGTGCTGGGCGCGACAGGCGCCGGCGCTGCGGGCGGCCGGTGACGTCCCCGGTGCCGTCGCGGCGATCGCCGAGGCGCGCGCGATCGCCGGGCAACTCGGCGCCCGCCCGCTGCTCGCCGAGCTGGCCGACCTCGACCGTCCGGCCGCCGCGCGGCCCGGGTCGTCGGACCTGACGCCGCGCGAGCGCGAGGTGCTCGGGCTCGTCTCGCTCGGGCGCAGCAACGGCGAGATCGCCGCCCAGCTGTTCATCAGCGCCAAGACCGCCTCGGTCCACGTGTCCAACATCCTGGCCAAGCTCGGCGCCGCGACGCGCACGGAGGCGGCGGCGATCGCCCACCGCGACGGCCTGCTCGACGCCTGACGTCCGCGTGGGGCGCTGGTGACCCGCGGGTAGCATCGCGACGTGCCGTTCTCCCGCTTCGTCGCCCTGGGCGACTCGTTCACCGAGGGGGTCGGCGACCCCGACCCGAACCTGCCCAACGGGGTGCGGGGGTGGGCCGACCGGCTCGCCGGCGCGCTCGACCGCGTCTCGCCCGGGCTGCAGTACGCCAACCTGGCCATCCGCGGCCGCAAGCTCGCCGGCATCCTCGACGAGCAGATCGAGCCCGCGGTCGCCATGAAGCCCGACCTGGTGACGATCTACGCCGGCGGCAACGACCTGCTGCGACCGAAGGTCGACATCGACGGCCTCGTCGCCCGCTACGGCGAGGCGGTCGGCCGGCTCGCGGCGACCGGCGCCACCGTGGCCGTCTTCACCGCGGCTGACCCCGGCAGCGCGCCCGTCTTCGGCGCCATGCGCGGGCGCTTCGCGCTCTACAACGAGCTCGTCCGCGCGATGGCCGACGAGCACGGCGTCACGCTGGTCGACTTCTGGCGCCTGCGCGACTACGAGGACGAGCGGTTGTGGGACGTCGACCGCCTGCACATGAGCGCCGCGGGCCACCAGCGGATGGCGATCGCCGTCGCCGACGCGCTGGGCGTCGAGCACGACCTGGAGCCGATGCCGCTGACGCCGCTCGCGGTGCGCACGCGGGCCGAGCGCCGGGCCGAGAACCTGGCCTGGACGCGCGCCCACGTCGCGCCGTGGATCAAGCGTCGGCTGACCGGCCGGTCCTCGGGCGACCTCCTCGACCCGCGTCGTCCCGAGCTGGCACCGGTCGACTGACCCGGGGCGCCTAGTGGGCGCCGAGCTCCACGAGCAGGACGCCGCCGGCGATCAGCGCGATGCCGGCGGCCATGACCGGCGTGAGCGGCTCGTCGAACAGCACGCGTGAGGCCACGGCGGTGATCGCCACGCCCGTCGCCGTCCAGACGCCGTAGGCCACGCCGAGCGGCATGCCGTGCGCGAGCGACACCGAGAGCAGCGCGAACGCCGCCACGTAGCCGGTGACGACGACGGCGTACCAGCGGCGCCGGCCGTGGGCGGCCGTCCGCAGCGACAGGGTGGCCACGACCTCGGAGCCGATCGCCGCGGCGAGCGCCAGCCACGCGGTCATCGGGCGGTCTCCGTCCGGCGCCGTGCAGCCTGAGAGCCGAGCTCGATCGTGAGCACGCCGGCGACGATCAGGGCGAGCCCGGCGCCCATGACCGGGGTCAGCGGCTCGTCGAAGACCGCCGCCGACAGCAGCGCGGTGGACGCGACGCCGAGCGCGCCCCAGGCGCCGTAGGCGACGCCGAGCGCCATGCCGCGGGCGAGGACGACGGCCAGCAGCGCGAACGCACCGACGTAGCCGACGGCGACGACGGCGTAGAACGCCGGTGCGTCCAGCGCGGCCTTGAGCGACAGCGACGCGGTGACCTCGCTGACCACCGCGGCGAGCAGCAGCAGCCACGTCCTGGCGCGTGCACCCCGGCCGTCGTCGTCGCGGACCCGGGCGTCGGGACGGGGTCGGTCGGGGCTCGGCACCACGGCAGCCTAGCCGCGCCGACGGCACTCGTCCTTCCGCTGGGCGGGAGCCGGTCATGGTGACCTGGCGCACGTCCGGGCAGGATGCTGGCATGTCCTCGCCCCAGCCCGCCCGCACCCAGGTCGCCGTCGTCGGGGCCGGTCCCGCCGGCCTCATGCTCACCCACCTGCTCGCCCAGGCCGGCATCGACAGCGTCGCGCTCGACACCCGCACGCGCACCGAGATCGAGCACACCCACCGCGCCGGCATCCTCGAGCAGGACTCCGTCGACCTGCTGGTCGACACCGGGGTCTCCGACCGGGTGCTGCGCGACGGGTACCGCCACGACGGCATCGAGCTGGCCTTCGGCGGCGGCGGTCACCGGATCGACTTCCAGGGTCTGGTCGGGGCGTCCACGCAGCTGTACCCGCAGACCGACGTGTTCATCGACCTCGCCGACGCCCGCGAGCGCGACGGCGGCGACGTGCGCTTCGGCGTGAGCGACGTCAGCGTCGGCGACCTGGAGTCCGGCGCCCCGTTCGTCCGGTTCACCGACGCCGACGGGACCGCCCACGAGCTGCGTGCCGACTTCCTGGTCGGGGCCGACGGCTCGCGCAGCCTGTGCCGGCGCGAGGTGCCCGAGGACCGTCGCCGCCAGTACTTCCGCGAGTACCCGTTCGCCTGGTTCGGCATCCTCGCCGAGGCTCCGCCGAGCGCCCCCGAGCTGATCTACAGCCACTCCGAGCACGGCTTCGCGCTGATCAGCCAGCGCACCGAGACGCTGCAGCGGATGTACTTCCAGTGCGGCCCGTCCGAGGACCCGGACGCGTGGTCGGACGACCGCATCTGGTCCGAGCTGCAGGCCCGCGTCGGTGCCAACGGCTACACGCTCAAGGAGGGCCCGATCACGTCCCGGTCGGTGCTGCCGTTCCGCAGCTTCGTGCAGGAGCCGATGCACCACGGCCGGCTCGTGCTCGCCGGCGACGCCGCCCACACCGTGCCCCCGACCGGGGCCAAGGGGCTCAACCTCGCGCTGGCCGACGTCCGCGTGCTTGCCGAGGAGCTCGAGCGGGCCGTCGCCGCGGCCGACCCGGCTCCGCTCGCCGACTACAGCGACCGGGCGCTGGCTCGCGTGTGGAAGGCCCAGCACTTCTCGTACTGGATGACCACGATGCTGCACACGCTGCCCGAGGCGACGCCGTTCGACGTCCGCCGCCAGGAGGGTGAGCTCGCCGCCGTCACCTCCTCGGTGGCCGGCTCGACGTTCCTGGCCGAGGCCTACACCGGCTGGCCGCAGCGCGGCTGACCGCTCGCCGTCCGGCGGGCGTGCTAGAACGTCCCGGTGACGACGTCCCCCTGGCCCCGCCGCGTCGGTGACCTGCTCCTGCGCGACGCGGTCGAGGCCGACCTCGACCGCATGCTCGAGCTGCGCAACGACCCGGTCGTGAACCGCTACACCGTCCGCACCCAGGTGCCGGCGGACGAGCTGCGCCGCGAGTGGCTCGCCGTGCCCACCAACGAGTCGGAGTACTCCTGCCTCGTCGAGCTGGAGGGGTCGATCGTGGCCATGGGGTTCCTCGACGTCGAGGACGGCAGCGGCCAGCCCGGCGCCCCGACGGGCACGGACGCGTCCATCGGCTACCTGGTCGACCCGGCGCACGCCGGTCGCGGCATCGCCACGGCGCTGGCCCGTGAGCTGCTCGCCGTCGCCTTCGAGCACCTGGGCCTGCGCCGCGTCACGGCGGTCTGCTTCGCCGAGAACCCGGCGTCCGCGCGGGTGCTGCAGAAGATCGGCATGCGGCGCGAGGCGCACCTCGTGCAGGACTGCTGGCGCGCCGACGGCGGCTGGTCCGACAGCCTGCAGTTCGCGCTGCTCCGGTCGGAGTGGCCGCCCACTCCCTGAGCCGCGGGTCCCGCCCCCTGAGCCGCGGCTCCGCCCCCTGAGCCTGTCGAAGGGAGCCTGCTGACGACTACGCCGGCGGGGTGAGCGCGTCGCGCACCGGGACGAGCTTGGCCTGGGTCTCGGCCAGCTCGGACTCGGGCACGGAGTCGGCCACGATGCCGCAGCCGGCGAACAGTCGCACGGACGTGGGGGAGTCGAGCACGGCCGAGCGCAGCCCGATGCCCCACTCGCCGTCGCCGCGCGCGTCCACCCAGCCGACCGGTCCGGCGTAGCGCCCCCGGTCGAAGCCCTCGATCTCGTCGATCAGCGCCACCGCGGTGGGCGTCGGGGTGCCGCCGACGGCCGCCGACGGGTGCAGGGCCGCGGCCAGCGACAGGGCGCCGTCGCCCTCGCGGACGACCCCGGTCACGTCGGTGGCCAGGTGCATGACGTTCGGCAGGTGCAGCACGAACGGCGACTCGGGCACGTTCATGCTCTGGCAGTGCGGCGCGAGCGCCTCGGCCACCGAGCGCACGGCGTACTCGTGCTCCTCGAGGTCCTTGCTCGACCGGGCGAGGGACGCCGCGAGGGCGAGGTCGTGCTCGTCGTCGCCGGTGCGGCGCACGGTGCCGGCCAGGACGCGGGACGTCACGAGGCCGCGCTCCAGGCGCACCAGCATCTCGGGGGTGGCACCGAAGAAGCCGTCGACGTGGAACGTCCAGCAGCTCGGGTACGTCTCGGCCAGGCGGGTCAGCGGCCAGCGGACGTCCAAGGGCTCGGCGGTCTCGGCGACGACCTCGCGGGCCAGCACCACCTTGTCGAGGTCGCCGGCGGCGATGCGGCGGACGGCGTCGGCGACCAGGCCCTCCCAGGTCGCGCCGTCGACGGACCCGTCGGAGAACGTCGTCCCGACCGGAGCCGGGGGAGCGGGCTGGGCGGCCAGCTCGGGCAGGCCGCGCAGCGAGGTGCCCACCACCGTCATCCAGGCGACGCCGTCGCGGCGGCCGACGACGACCTCGGGCACGACGAGCAGGCTGTCCTTGCCCTGGTCGCTGAACGCGAACGAGCCGAACGCCACCAGTCCGCTGCCCGGACGGTCGACGTCGTCACGGACGACCGCGGTGCGGGCGAGCTCGCGCCACCAGGTGCGCGCGTCGTCGAAGCGGCTAGGGCCCGCGGACGCGAACGACGCCACACGGCCCCAGCCGACGAGGCCGTCGTCGCCGTGCACCCAGGCCAGCAGCTGCGGGTCGTCGGGCAGCAGGTCGACGAGGGAGCCGGGATCGTCCACGGCCACCGTGCGCGCCACGAGCGGGGCGCTGGCGCCCTCGAGCGCAGGGTTCGTCACGGCCGCGAGCCTACCCGTGGGAAGGTTGGGGGGTGAGCCGAGCCAGCCTGGAGAAGCAGCCGCACGAGGTCGCCGCGATGTTCGACCAGGTGGCCAAGCGCTACGACCTGACCAACGACGTCCTCTCGCTCGGGCAGGACCGTCGCTGGCGCTCGCGCGTCGTCGAGCTGGTCGACCCGAAGCCGGGCGAGCGCATCCTCGACCTGGCCGCCGGCACCGGCACGTCCAGCAAGCCGTTCGCCGACGCCGGCGCCGAGGTCGTCCCGTGCGACTTCTCGCTCGGCATGCTCGAGGTGGGCAAGCAGCAGCAGCCCGCGCTGCCGTTCGTGGCCGGCGACGGCATGCGCCTGCCGTTCGCCGACGACTCGTTCGACGCCGTGACCATCTCGTTCGGCCTGCGCAACGTCCAGGACCCGCTCGAGGCCCTGCGCGAGCTGCGCCGTGTCACCCGGCGCGGCGGACGCGTCGTGGTCTGCGAGTTCAGCCGCCCCACGTGGGCGCCGTTCGCCACGATCTACTCCAACTACCTCATGCGCGCGCTGCCGCCGGTCGCCCGCGCGGTGAGCTCGAACCCCGACTCGTACGTCTACCTGGCCGAGTCCATCCAGGCCTGGCCCGACCAGCGCGGCCTGGCGCTGCGCATGGTCGAGGCCGGCTGGGGCCGGGTCGACTGGGTCAACCTCAGCGGCGGCATCGTCGCCCTGCACCGCTCCGTCAAGCCGTAGCGCGGGCGCCCGCACGAGGCGCACGACCTCGCCGATCGATCAGGACCCCGGGATGACTCCCGGGGTCCTGCCGGTCTCCCCGGCGCCCCGGGGAGGTCGGCTCCGGGCGCCGTCGCGAAGTTAGTGTGACCTACCTCACGGGTGACCCCCTCGCGTGCCTAGGGTGAGTCCCGACAGCGCATGTGATTTGTTTCACAAGCGAACGTGCAACCCGGCGGAGGCAGCCCGATGGGTGAGTACGCACCGATCCTGGTGCTCGGCGCGATCGCGGCCGGCTTCGCGATCTTCAGCGTCGCGATCGCCCCGCTGACCGGGCCGCGCCGCTACAACCGCGCCAAGCTCGACCGCTACGAGTCCGGCATCCAGCCGACGCCGGTGCCCGAGGGCGGTGGACGCATCCCGGTCAAGTACTTCTTCACCGCGATGATGTTCATCGTCTTCGACATCGAGATCGTCTTCCTCTACCCGTTCGCGGTCGCCTTCGACGCGCTGAGCTGGTTCGCGGTCCTCGCGGTGCTGCTGTTCCTGGTCAACATCACCGTCGCGTACGCCTACGAGTGGCGTCGGGGAGGCATGGCATGGGACTAGAGGAGAAGCTGCCCAGCGGCGTGCTGCTGAGCACGGTCGAGGGCCTGGCCGGCTACATGCGCAAGGCCTCGTTCTGGCCGGCGACGTTCGGCCTGGCCTGCTGCGCGATCGAGATGATGACGTTCGGCGCCCCGCGCTACGACTCCTCGCGCTTCGGCATGGAGGTCTTCCGCCCCTCGCCGCGTCAGGCCGACCTGATGATCGTGGCCGGTCGTGTGAGCCAGAAGATGGCGCCGGTCCTGCGCCAGATCTACGACCAGATGGCCGAGCCCAAGTACGTCCTGGCGATGGGCGTGTGCGCCAGCTCGGGCGGCATGTTCAACAACTACGCGATCGTCCAGGGCGTCGACCACGTCGTGCCGGTCGACATGTACCTGCCCGGCTGCCCGCCGCGGCCCGAGATGCTCATCGACGCGATCTTCAAGCTCCACGACAAGGTGCAGCACGCCAAGCTCGGCGCCCACCGGGTCACCGAGATCGCCGAGGACGAGAAGGTCGCGCTGACCGCCCTGCCGACGCAGCTGCAGAAGGGGCTGCTGCGATGACCGAGTCGACCGGCGGCACCCAGGACCAGGGCGTCGACAGCCGCGAGGCGCTCGTCCGGGCCGACCGCACCGAGCTCAAGGTCGTCGAGGTCCGCGAGGGCATGTTCGGCGCGCGCGACGGTGCCGACACCAGCGGCTACGGCGGCCTGCGCCGTCCGGTCGCCTTCCCGACGCCGACCCCGCCGCCCTACGGCGGCTGGTTCGACGAGGTCGCCGAGGCGTTCGTCCGCGGCGTCGACGGCGGGACGCTCGCGGGCATCGTGGTCGACCGCGGCGAGCTGACCTTCCAGGTGCGCCGCGAGCACCTGCTCCAGGCCGCGCAGCACCTGCGCGACGAGCCGTCGCTGCGCTTCGAGGTGCTCAGCAGCCTGTCGGGCGTCCACCTGCCCGGCGACGAGGGCGCCGAGCTGCACGTGGCGCTGCACCTGCTGTCGATGACCCACAACCGGCGAGTCCGGGTCGAGACCACGTGCCCGGACGCCGACCCGCACGTGCCCAGCGTCGTCAGCGTCTACCCGACCGCCGACTGGCACGAGCGCGAGACGTGGGACATGTTCGGCGTCGTCTTCGACGGCCACCCGGCGCTGACCCGCATCCTCATGCCCGACGACTGGCCCGGACACCCCCAGCGCAAGGACTACCCCTTGGGCGGCGTCCCGGTCGACTACAAGGGGGCCACGGTGCCCCCGCCGGACGAGCGGAGGTCCTACTCGTGACCAGCGACCCGTACGCCAGCAGCACCGAGACGGCCGAGGGCCCGGTCTTCACCGTCACCGGGCAGGACTGGGACACGATCGACGCCGCCGGCGTCGAGGGCGACCGGCTCGTGGTCAACATGGGCCCGCAGCACCCGTCGACCCACGGCGTGCTGCGGCTCATCCTCGAGATCGACGGCGAGACGGTCACCGACGCGCGCGCCGGCATCGGCTACCTGCACACCGGCATCGAGAAGAACATGGAGTACCGCACCTGGACCCAGGGCGTCACGTTCTGCACCCGGATGGACTACGTCGCCCCGTTCTCCAACGAGGCGGTCTACGTGCAGGCGGTCGAGCGGCTGCTCGGCATCGAGGACGACGTGCCGGAGAAGGCCAAGGTGCTGCGCGTCCTGCTGCTCGAGCTCAACCGCATCTCCAGCCACCTGGTCTGCATCGCCACCGGCGGCATGGAGCTCGGCGCGCTCACGGTCATGACCTGCGGCTTCCGCGACCGCGAGCTCATCCTGGACGTCTTCGAGATGATCACCGGGCTGCGCATGAACCACGCGTACCTGCGCCCCGGCGGCGTCGCCCAGGACGTGCCGCCCGGCACGCTCGACAAGGTCCGCGAGACCGTCGCGCTGCTCAAGAAGCGGCTCCCCGAGTACGCGGCGCTGTGCAACGCCAACCCGATCTTCAAGGCCCGGCTGGTCGACGTCGGCCACCTCGACCTGGCCGGCTGCCTGGCCCTGGGAATCACCGGCCCCGTGCTTCGCTCCACCGGGTACGCCTGGGACCTGCGCCGCACCCAGCCGTACTGGGACTACGAGACCTACGAGTTCGACGTCGCCACCTGGGAGCAGCCCGACGCCTACGGACGCTTCCGGGTGCGCCAGGACGAGATGTGGCAGTCGCTGCGCGTCGTCGAGCAGTGCGTCGACCGGCTGGCCCGCATGGAGGGCGCCCCGGTGATGGTGGCCGACAAGAAGATCGCCTGGCCGGCCAAGCTCAGCGTCGGCGGCGACGGGCAGGGCAACAGCCCCGAGCACATCGCGCACATCATGGGCGAGTCGATGGAGGCGCTCATCCACCACTTCAAGCTGGTGACCGAGGGCTTCCGGGTGCCGGCCGGGCAGGTCTACACCGCGATCGAGGCGCCCCGCGGCGAGATCGGCTGCCACCTGGTCTCCGACGGCGGCACCCGCCCGTACCGGGCCCACTTCCGCGACCCGTCCTTCGTCAACCTGCAGGGCACGTCGGTGATGAGCGAGGGCGGCATGCTCAGCGACGTCATCGTCGCCGTCGCGTCCATCGACCCCGTGATGGGAGGCGTCGACCGATGACCACCCCGACGACCGGCAACCTGCCCAGCGACCCCGGACGCACGCTGGCCGAGCCGGCCGCGTCCCCGCCGACGGACGCCCCGCCGCTGCCCGAGACGACGCTGGCCGAGCTGCGCGAGCTCGCCGCCCGCTACCCGCAGCCGCGCAGCGCGCTGCTGCCGATGCTGCACCTCGTGCAGTCGGTGCAGGGCTGCGTCACCAGCGAGGGCATCGGCGCCTGCGCCGACCTGCTCGGGCTGAGCGCGGCCGAGGTCAGCGGCGTCGCGACGTTCTACACGATGTACAAGCGTCGGCCCATGGGCACGCACCACGTCGGCGTCTGCACCAACACGCTGTGCGCGGTCATGGGCGGTGACGAGATCTTCGCCCGGCTCTGCTCCCACCTGGACGTCGGAAACGACGAGACCAGCGCCGACGGGGCGATCTCGCTGGAGCACATCGAGTGCAACGCCGCCTGCGACTTCGCACCGGTGATGACGGTCAACTGGGAGCTGTTCGACGGGCAGACCCCCGACTCGGCGGTCGACCTGGTCGACCGGCTGCGCCGCGGCGAGCCCGTGCAGGCGACCCGCGGGGCGACGATCACGAGCTGGCGCGAGGCCGAGCGCGTCCTGGCCGGCTTCGAGGACGGTCTCGCCGACGAGGGCCCCGCCGCGGGCGAGGCGTCGCTGGCCGGGCTGCGCATCGCCGCCGAGCGCGGCTGGCAGGCGCCGCCGTTCCCGGACGCCGACCCGCGCGACGGTGACACCGACGCCACCGCCGACGACCCGCGCGGCGCGGCCGAGCAGGCCGACACCGCGCGGGCGGAGTCCGAGACCGAGGTCGCCGAGTCGCCCGCGGACGTGGAGGGAGGCGGCTCCGATGACGACTGACGTGCTGACACCGGTGCTGACGGCCGGCTGGGGCGACGACCGCGCCTGGACGCTCGAGGCGTACGAGCGCCGCGGCGGCTACCAGGCGCTGCGCACCGGCCTGGCGATGAGCCCGGCCGACCTCACCGCGCTGGTGAAGGACGCCGGCCTGCGCGGCCGCGGCGGCGCAGGCTTCCCGACCGGCATGAAGTGGTCGTTCATCCCGCAGGACAACCCCAAGCCGAAGTACCTCGTGGTCAACGCCGACGAGTCCGAGCCGGGCACCTGCAAGGACATCCCGCTCATGATGGCCTCGCCGCACACGCTCGTGGAGGGCGTCGTGCTGGCCGCCCACGCGATCCGGGCCGAGCGGGCGTTCATCTACGTCCGCGGCGAGGTGCTGCACGTCGTCCGCCGGCTGCGGGCGGCGGTGCGCGAGGCGTACGAGGCCGGCTACCTCGGCGCCGACGTGCTCGGCACCGGCGTCAACGTCGACCTGGTCGTGCACGCGGGTGCCGGCGCCTACATCTGCGGCGAGGAGACGGCGCTGCTCGACTCGCTCGAGGGACGCCGCGGCCAGCCCCGGCTGCGTCCGCCGTTCCCCGCCGTCGAGGGCCTGTACGCCAGCCCGACGGTCATCAACAACGTCGAGTCCATCGCGTCCGTGCCGGCCATCGTGCGCGGCGGCGTGGAGTGGTTCGGCTCGATGGGCACCGAGAAGTCCAAGGGCTTCACGATCTACTCGCTGTCGGGCCACGTCCGCCGGCCCGGCCAGTACGAGGCGCCGCTGGGCGTCACCCTGCGCCAGCTGCTCGAGCTCGGTGGCGGCATGCGCGACGGTGCCGAGCTGAAGTTCTGGACCCCCGGTGGCTCGTCCACCCCGCTGCTGACGGCCGAGCACCTCGACGTCCCGCTCGACTACGAGGGCGTCTCGGCGGCCGGCTCGATGCTCGGCACCAAGGCGCTGCAGGTCTTCGACCAGACCACCTCCGTGGTGCGCTGCGTCCTGCGCTGGACCGAGTTCTACAAGCACGAGTCGTGCGGCAAGTGCACCCCGTGCCGCGAGGGCACCTGGTGGCTGGTGCAGGCGCTGCAGCGGCTGGACACCGGCCAGGGCCGCCCCGGCGACGTCGAGCTGCTGCTCGACCTGTGCGACAACATCCTCGGCCGCTCGTTCTGCGCGCTGGGCGACGGCGCGACGTCCCCGATCACCTCGGCGATCAAGCACTTCCGCGAGGAGTTCGAGGCCGGCATGCACACGCCGAGCCGCGAGCTGTTCCCGCCCGAGCGCTCCACCGCCTGGGCCCGGCCGCTGGAGGGGAGCCCCGCATGACCCTGACGCCCGAGCGCAGCAGCACCGGCACCGAGCCGGTCGAGCTGGTCACCCTGACCATCGACGACGTCGAGGTGAGCGTGCCGAAGGGGACGCTCGTCATCCGCGCGGCCGAGCTGGTCGGCATCGAGATCCCGCGCTTCTGCGACCACCCGCTGCTCGAGCCGGTCGGGGCCTGCCGCCAGTGCCTGGTCGAGGTGCCGGACGCCGGCAACGGCCGCGGGCTGCCGAAGCCGCAGGCGTCCTGCACGATCGAGGTCGCGCCCGGCATGGTGGTGCGCACCCAGCTGACGTCCGCGGTCGCCGACAAGGCGCAGCGCGGCACGATGGAGCTGCTGCTGGTCAACCACCCGCTCGACTGCCCGGTGTGCGACAAGGGCGGCGAGTGCCCGCTGCAGAACCAGGCGATGAGCCACGGCCAGGGCGAGACCCGGTTCACCGAGACCAAGCGCACCTACCCCAAGCCGCTGCCGGTCTCGGCCCAGGTGCTGCTCGACCGCGAGCGCTGCGTGCTGTGCGCCCGGTGCACCCGCTTCTCCGAGGAGATCGCCGGCGACCCGTTCATCGCGCTGGTCGAGCGTGGCGCCTGGCAGCAGGTGGGCACGGCGCCGGACGTCCCGTTCCACTCCTACTTCTCGGGCAACACGATCCAGATCTGCCCGGTCGGCGCGCTCACCAGCGCCGACTACCGCTTCCGGGCGCGGCCGTTCGACCTCGTCTCGACGCCGTCGGTGTCCGAGCACGACGCCTGCGGCGCGGCGATCCGGGTCGACCACCGTCGCGGCACCGTGATGCGCCGCCTGGCCGGGGACGACCCCGAGGTCAACGAGGAGTGGATCAGCGACAAGGACCGCTTCGCCTTCCGCTGGAGCCAGCAGGCCGACCGCCTGCGCACGCCGCTCGTGCGCGACGAGTCCGGCGAGCTGGTGCCGATGTCGTGGCCGGGCGCCCTCGCCGTGGCCGCCCGCGGCCTGGCCGCCGCCCGCGACGCCGGTGGGGTCGGCGTGCTGCCCGGCGGCCGCCTGCCCGCCGAGGACGCCTACGCGTACGCCAAGCTCGCGCGCACCGCGCTGGGCACCAACGACGTCGACTTCCGCACCCGGGCCGCCCTGGCCGGCGGCGAGGAGGAGCAGTTCCTGGCCGCGCGGGTCGCGGCGACGGGCCCGTCGGTCACGTACGCCGCGCTCGAGCGGGCCCGCACCGTCGTGCTGGCCGGGCTCGAGCCCGAGGACGAGGCCGCGACGTTGTTCCTGCGGCTGCGCAAGGCGTCCCGCCGCGGCCTGCGCGTCGTGGCGATCGCCTCGCACACCACGCGCGGGCTGGCCAAGCTCGGCGCCGAGCTCGTCCGCACCCGGCCCGGCGACGAGGCGGCGGCGATCGCCGCCCTCGAGCTCGGGCCCGACGACGTGCTGCTGGTCGGCGAGCGGCTGGCCGACGCTCCGGGCGCCCTGTCCGCGGCCGCCGCCGTGGCCGGCTCGGGCGTCCGCACCGCGTGGGTGCCGCGCCGGGCCGGCAACCGGGGCGCGGTCGAGACGGGCTGCCTGCCCGGCCTGCTGCCCGGGGCCCGTCCCGTGGCCGACCCCGCTGCCCGCGCCGACCTCGCCG
>NZ_HE978636.1:215222-305695 GCF_000312105.1 Aeromicrobium massiliense JC14 | reverse complement strand
CTGCCCGCGCCGACCTCGCCGCGGCCTGGGGCGTCGCGTCGCTGCCGGCCGCGCCCGGCCGCGACACCGCGGCCCTGCTCGTGGCGGCCGCCGACGGCAGTCTCGCCGGGCTGCTCGTGGGCGGTGTCGACCTCGTCGACCTGCCCGACCCGGCCGTGGCGCGGGCCGGTCTCGAGCGCGCGTTCGTCGTCAGCCTGGAGGTGCGCGCGTCCGCGGTCACCGAGCTCGCCGACGTCGTGCTCCCCGTGGCTCCCGCGGTCGAGAAGTCCGGCACGTTCGTCACCTGGGAGGGCCGGCTGCGGCCGTTCCCGCGCGTGCTCGACGTCGCCGGGTCGCTGCCCGACGTCCGCGTGCTCGCCGGCATCGCCGAGGAGCTCGGCGCGCCGCTGGGCTTCCGGACCCCCGAGGGGGCGATGGCCGAGATGACCGAGCTCGGCCCGTGGGACGGCGACCGGGCCGCCGCGCCGCAGGTCGCCGCACCCGTGGCCTCCGGCGCCCCGCTGGTGCTCGACACCTGGCGCCAGCTCGTCGACTCCGGACGCCTGCAGGACGGCGCCGACACCTACCGCGCCACGGCGCGCCCGCCGGTCGTGCGGGCCAGCCTGGCCACGCTGGACGCCGCCGGGCTCACCGCCGGCGAGCCGGCCACCGTCCTCACGGCGGCGGGGGAGCGGGTCACCTACCCGGCCGAGGCCGCCGACCTGCCCGACGGCGTCGTGTGGGTGCCGGCCACGGCGGACGTCCACCTGCACGCCGCGCGCGGCGAGGCCGTCGAGCTCGTCCGCGGGGAGGTGGCCCGATGAACGACCCGGTGTGGGTGGTCGTGCTCAAGGCCGTGCTGATCTTCGTGATCCTGGTCGTCTACACGCTGTTCAACATCTGGTTCGAGCGCCGCGTCGTGGCCCGCATGCAGCACCGCGTCGGCCCCAACGTCAACGGCCCGTTCGGCCTGCTGCAGAGCCTGGCCGACGGCGTGAAGCTGGCGCTCAAGGAGGACCTGGTCGTCAAGGCGGCCGACAAGCTGGTCTACGTCCTGGCGCCGATCCTGGCCACGATCCCGGCGTTCCTGGCCTGGGCGGTCATCCCGTTCGGGCCCGAGGTGCGCATCCCGTTCACCGACACCTACACCGCGCTGCAGCTGACCGACCTGCCCGTCGGCGTGCTCTACGTCCTGGCCGTCACGTCGATCGGCGTCTACGGCATCGTGCTCGCCGGCTGGTCGTCCGGCTCCACGTACGCCCTGCTCGGCGGCCTGCGCTCCAGCGCCCAGGTGATCTCCTACGAGGTCGCGATGGGGCTCAGCTTCGTGACCGTCTTCCTGTACGCCGGCTCGATGTCGACGTCGGAGATCGTCGCCGCGCAGGAGGACCTCTGGTACTTCCTGCCGCTGCTGCCCTCGTTCCTCATCTACGTCGTGGCGATGGTCGGCGAGACCAACCGCGCCCCGTTCGACCTGCCCGAGGCCGAGGGCGAGCTCGTCGGCGGCTTCCACACCGAGTACTCGTCGCTGAAGTTCGCGCTCTTCTTCCTGGCCGAGTACGTCAACATGGTCACCGTCTCGGCGATCGCCACCACGCTCTTCCTCGGCGGCTGGCGCGCCCCGTTCGGCATCGCCCAGGTCTGGGAGGGCGCCAACGACGGCTACTGGCCCGTGCTGTGGTTCCTGGGCAAGACGCTCGGCTTCATCTTCCTGTTCATCTGGCTGCGCGGCACCCTGCCGCGGCTGCGCTACGACCAGTTCATGAGCTTCGGCTGGAAGGTGCTCATCCCGGTCGCGCTCGCCTGGACGGTCGCCGTGATCGTGCTGCGCAAGGCCCAGCAGGAGGGCCAGCTCGACCGCACCGCGCTGCTGGTCGCCGCGGGCGTCGCCGCCGTCGTCCTGCTCGTGACCCTGCTGCTGCCCGGACGTCGCGGGTCCGCGGCCCCGGACGAGGAGCCGGCCGACGAGCTGGACTTCGACGCCTACGCCGGCGGCTACCCCGTGCCGCCGCCCCAGGCGCCGCACGTCCCGACCCGGCCGTGGACGCACACCGCCATCGCCCACCACGCGCGCGACAAGGAGGACTCCGATGCCTGACGACGCGAGCAGGACGCTGAAGGAGACGCTGTGGGACCCGGTCGCCGGGTTCGGCGTCACCTTCCGGACGATGTTCAAGAAGACCGTCACCGAGCAGTACCCGTTCGAGAAGCGGCCGACGGCGCCGCGCTTCCACGGCCGTCACCAGCTCAACCGCTGGCCCGACGGGCTCGAGAAGTGCGTCGGGTGCGAGCTGTGCGCCTGGGCGTGCCCGGCCGACGCCATCTACGTCGAGGGCGCGGCCAACACCGAGGACGAACGGTTCAGCCCCGGCGAGCGCTACGGCCGCGTCTACCAGATCAACTACCTGCGCTGCATCCTCTGCGGGCTGTGCATCGAGGCCTGCCCGACGCGGGCGCTGACCATGACCAACGAGTACGAGCTCGCCGACGACAGCCGCAGCGCGCTGATCTACACCAAGGAGGAGCTGCTCGCGCCGCTGCTGCCCGGCATGACCGAGCCGCCGCACGACATGCTGCTCTCCGACGACCACCACGACTACTACACGGGGGCCGTCGCGAAGCCGGGGGAGGACGCGTGACGGCGTTCTGGGTGCTGGCCCCGTTCATGGTGCTGGCCGCGCTCGGCCTCGTCCTGGCCCGCAAGGCGGTGCACGCCGCGCTGTGCCTGGCGGTCGTGATGATCTCGCTGGCGGTGCTCTACGCCGCCCAAGGAGCGCCGTTCCTGTTCGCGGTCCAGATCGTCGTCTACACCGGCGCGATCATGATGCTGTTCCTGTTCGTGCTCATGCTGGTGGGCGTCGAGACGGCCGAGAGCCTGACCGAGACCATCCCCGGGCAGCGGCTCGGCGCGGTGGTCGTGGCCCTCGTCTTCGGAGCGCTCGGCGTCGTCGGCGTCGCGCAGTCGGTGACCGGCGCGGTGGTCGGCGTCGAGCAGGCGAACGAGGGCGGCAACGTCGAGGGGCTCGCGGCGCTCATGTTCGGCCCCTACGTCCTGGCCTTCGAGGCCACGGCCGCACTGCTGATCACCGCGGTGCTCGGCGCTATGGTGCTGGCCCACCGCGAGCGGCTCGCCGCCCGGCTGACCCAGCGCGAGGTCGCCGAGGGACGCCTGCAGGACTACGCCCGGCACGGCACCCACCCCGGCCAGCTGCCCACCCCGGGCGTGTTCGCCCGGCACAACGCGGTCGACACCCCGGCGCTGCTGCCCGACGGGTCGGTCGCGGACGCGTCCGTGCCGGCCCCGCTGCGGGCCCGCGACCAGGTGCGCCCCGGCGACCGGGCCGAGGTCGACGCCGTGGCCCGCGAGCTCGAGCCCGGCACGGGAGAGGGAAGGGACCGATGACGGAGTACCTGGGCCTGTCGATGCTGCTGTTCACCATCGGCGCCGCGGGCGTCCTGGTGCGGCGCAACGCGATCGTCGTGTTCATGTGCGTGGAGCTGATGCTCAACGCCGCGAACCTGGCGCTCGTCTCGTTCTCGCGCCAGCACGGGGAGCTGGACGGCCAGCTGGCCGCCTTCTTCGTCATGGTCGTCGCCGCCGCCGAGGTCGTGGTCGGCCTGGCGATCATCGTGTCCATCTACCGCACGCGCCGCTCGACCTCGGTCGACGACGCGAGCCTGCTGAAGGCGTGAGGTGCCGGTCGTGAACGACGTCCTCGACACCGCGTGGGTGCTCGTCGCCCTGCCGCTCGCCGGTGCGCTGCTGCTGCTCACCTGGGGCAAGGAGAGCGACCGGTTCGGCCACTGGATCGGCACCGCCGCGTCCGCCGCCTCGTTCGTGTGGGGCGTCGTTCTGTTCGTCGCGCTGGCCGGGCGTGACGCCGGCGACCGCTCGGTCACCACGAACCTGTTCACCTGGTTCGACGCGGGGCGCGTCCGGGTCGACATGGCGCTCACCTACGACCAGCTCTCGGCGCTGTTCGTGCTGCTCATCACCGGCGTCGGCACGCTCATCCACGTGTACTCGATCGGGTACATGGCCGACGACCCGCGGCGGCGCCGGTTCTTCGCCTTCCTCAACCTGTTCGTCGCCTCGATGCTGACGCTCGTGCTGGCCGCCGACTACCTCGTGCTGTTCCTCGGCTGGGAGGGCGTGGGCCTGGCCTCGTACCTGCTGATCGGGTTCTGGCAGCACAAGCCGTCCGCCGCGGCCGCCGCGCAGAAGGCCTTCGTCATGAACCGGGTCGGCGACCTCGGCATGGTCATCGCGATCGCGCTGATGCTGGCCCACCTCGGCACCACCGACATCGACCGCGTCGCCACCGGCGTCCCGGCGCTGTCCCAGGGCGTGGTCACGGCGCTGGGGCTGCTGCTCCTGCTGGGCGCGTGCGGCAAGTCCGCGCAGGTGCCGCTGCAGGCCTGGCTGCTGGACGCCATGGAGGGCCCGACCCCCGTCTCGGCCCTCATCCACGCCGCCACGATGGTGACGGCGGGGGTGTACCTGATCGTGCGGTCGTCGGCCATCTTCGACGCCAGCGAGACGGCCCGGCTCGCCGTCGTCGCGGTCGGGCTGGTGACGCTGCTGGTGGGCGCCGCGATCGGCTGCGCCAAGGACGACATCAAGAAGGCGCTCGCCGGCTCGACGATGAGCCAGATCGGCTACATGACGCTCGCCGCCGGCCTCGGCCCGGCCGGCTACGCCTTCGCGATCTTCCACCTCGTCACCCACGGCTTCTTCAAGGCGAACATGTTCCTGGGGGCGGGCTCGGTCATGCACGGCACCGGCGACGACGTCGACATGCGCCACTACGGCGCCCTGCGCACGGCCATGCCGATCACCTTCTTCACCTTCGCCGCCGGCTACCTGGCGATCATCGGCTTCCCCGGCCTGTCCGGCTTCTGGAGCAAGGACAAGATCATCGAGACCGCGTTCGGCTTCAACGTGTGGGTCGGCCTCGGGACGCTGCTCGGTGCCGGGGTGACCGCCTTCTACATGACCCGGCTCATGGTCATGACGTTCCTGGGCCGCAAGCGCTGGCGCGACGGCGTCCATCCGCACGAGTCGCCGGCCGTCATGACCGTGCCGCTCGTCGTGCTGGCCGCGCTGTCGGTGCTCGGCGGCGTGATGCTGCTCGGCCACTGGATCACCGACTGGCTGGCGCCGGTCGTCGGCGAGGCCCACCACGAGGAGCTGCCCGTGCCCGCGATCGTCCTGACCCTGCTCGTGCTGGTGGTCGTCGTCGCCGGCGTCGCCCTGGCCTGGGCCACCTACGGACGCCGGGAGGTCGCCGCCGACGCCCCCGCCGACCGCGAGGTGGGCTGGTGGACGCGAGCCGCCCGGCACGAGCTGTACGGCAACGCGGTCAACGACGCGCTCGTCGTCCGCCCGACCGGCCAGCTGGTGCGCGGGGTCACCGCCTTCGACCGGCAGGTCGTGGCCGGCGCGGTCGGCGGGCTCGCCGGGCTGTTCCGCGACGCCTCGCAGGGGCTGGGCCGGCTGCAGACCGGGTTCGTCCGCTCCTACGCGCTCGTCCTGTTCGCCGGCGCCGCCGCGCTGGCCGCGGCTCTCCTGGCGGTGACGATCGCATGATGCTCACCGCCCTCGCCCTGCTGCCGCTCGTCGGCGGCCTCGTCCTCGCCCTCGCCCCGCGCGGCGACTGGGGCCGCTGGTTCGCCGTCGCGGTCACCGGCGCCACGCTCGCCCTGTCGCTCGCCGTGCTCGCCCGCTACGACGTCGACGCCGGTGGCATGCAGCTGACCGAGCAGCGCACCTGGATCGAGCCGATGGGCGTCCACTACGCGCTCGGCGTCGACGGCCTCGGTCTCACCCTCGTGCTGCTCACCACCGTGCTCACCCCGTTCGTCGTCCTGGCCGCGCTGCGCGACCGGCTGCCGGCGTCGGAGGGGGCCAGCAACGGCTACCTGGCCTGGATGCTCGTGCTCGAGGGCCTCGCGATCGGCGTCTTCTGCGCCACGGACGTGTTCCTGTTCTACGTCCTGTTCGAGGCGACGCTGGTGCCGATCTACTTCCTCATCGGCAGCTACGGCACTGCCGGGCGCGGCCGGGCGGCGATCGGCTTCCTGGTCTACAACCTCGTCGGTGGCCTGGTCATGCTCGCCGCGGTCGTCGGCCTGTACGTGCTGTCGGCCGACGCCGGCGAGCCGTCCTACCTGCTCACCGACCTGCAGCAGCTCGACCTGGGCGTGTGGACCGAGCGGCTGCTGTTCGTCGGGTTCTTCCTGGCCTTCGCGATCAAGGCGCCGCTGTGGCCGCTGCACACCTGGCTGCCGGACGCCGCCGGCGCGGCCACCCCGGCGACGTCCGTGCTGATGGTCAGCGTCATCGACAAGATCGGCACGTTCGGCATGATCCGCTTCTGCCTCGGGCTGTTCCCGGGGGCGTCGGAGTGGGCCAGCCCGGTCGTCATGGTGCTGGCGGTGATCAGCATCGTGTACGGCGCGCTGCTCGCGATCGGGGCGGACGACCTGCGCCGGCTGGTCGCGCTGACGTCGGTGTCGCACTTCGGCTTCATCGTCCTGGGCGTCTTCGCGCTCACCACGACGTCCATGGCCGGGTCGGTGCTGTACATGCTCAACCACGGCCTCTCGACCGCCGTGCTGTTCCTGGTCACCGGCGTGATGATCGCCCAGCGCGGCTCGGCCGACGTCGCGGCGTTCGGCGGCGTCCAGCGCATCGCGCCGATCATGTCCGGGATGCTGCTGATCGGCGGCCTGTCGAGCCTGTCGCTGCCGGGCATGGCGCCGTTCGTCTCCGAGCTGCTGGTCATCGTCGGCACGTTCAGCCGCGAGCCGGTGCTGGGCTCGATCGCCGCGCTCGGCATCGTCCTGGCCGCGGTCTACGTGCTGCGGCTGTACCGGCGCACCATGACCGGCCCGCTGTCGCCGGACGTCGGCGGCATGCGCGACCTGGGCACCCGCGAGGTGGCCGCGCTGAGCCCGTTCGTCGTGCTCATCGTCGCGCTGGGCTTCTACCCGCAGCCGCTGCTGGACGTCATCGAGCCCGCGGTCGACGAGGTCTCCCACGTGGTGGGCGTCGGCGACCCGGAGCCGCGCACGCCGGCGCCGGTCGCGCAGTCCGAGACGCACGAGGAGGGGCACTGATGAACGAGATCCCCGCACCCGTCCTGGAGTGGGACCTGATCGCCCCGCTCATGGTGCTGGGCGCCGTCGCCGTGGTCGGCGTGCTGCTCGAGGCGTTCGTGCCGCGCGGCCCCCGGTTCGTGGTCCAGGCCTCGGTCGCGGTCGCCGGCGTGCTCGCCGCGCTCGGCACGACCGTCTGGACCGCCACCCGTGTCGACGTCCTGGACGGTGAGGTGCTTGCCCGCGGCCAGGTCGCCGCGGAGGGTGCGCTGTCGGTCGACGGGCCCGCGCTGTTCACCTGGGGCCTGCTGCTCGTGCTGGCCCTGCTGTCGATGCTGCTGTTCGCCGAGCGTCGGCTCGGTGGCGGCCTGAGCGCGTTCACCGGCCGGGCCGCGGACGCGCCCGGCTCGCCCGGCGAGGCCGAGGCCACCCGGCACCGGCTGGAGCACACCGAGGTCTTCCCGCTCGCGCTGTTCGCGCTGCTGGGCATGATGCTGTTCGCCGCCAGCACCGACCTGCTCATGATGTTCGTGGCGCTGGAGGTGCTGAGCCTGCCGCTGTACGTGCTGTGCGGCCTGGCCCGACGGCGCCGGCTGCTCAGCCAGGAGGCGGCGCTCAAGTACTTCCTGCTCGGGGCGTTCTCGTCGGCGTTCTTCCTCTACGGGGTCGCGCTGGTCTACGGCTACGCCGGCGGGTTCGGGCTGGCCGAGGTCGCGGACGCGGTCGCGTCGCGCACCCAGGAGCGTCCGCTGCTGCTCGCCGGCGTGGCCCTGCTCGCCGTGGGCCTGCTGTTCAAGGTCGGTGCCGTCCCGTTCCACAGCTGGACCCCGGACGTCTACCAGGGCGCGCCGACCCCGGTCACCGCGTTCATGGCCGCCGGCACCAAGGCGGCCGCGGTGGTCGCCCTGGCCCGGGTGCTGCTGGTCGCGTTCGGCGGCGCCGAGTGGGACTGGCAGCCCGCGTTCTGGGCCGTCGCCGCGCTGACGATGCTGGTCGGTGCGGTCGGCTCGATCGCGCAGGGCGACGTCAAGCGGATGCTCGCCTACTCCTCGATCGCGCACGCCGGGTTCATCCTGGTCGGCGTCGTGGGCGCGCAGGGCGGCGACGGCGTCACGTCCGTCTCGTCGGCGCTGTTCTACCTGACCGCCTACGGGGTGGCGACGATCGGCGCGTTCGCGGTCGTGATGCTCGTGCGCGACGCCAGCGGCGAGTCCACCGACCTCGAGACCTGGACCGGGCTGGGCCGACGCGCGCCGTGGCTCGCGGGTGCGTTCGCGCTGTTCATGCTCTCGTTCGCCGGCATCCCGCTGACCGCGGGCTTCATCGGCAAGTGGGGCGTGTTCAGCGCCGCCTGGGCCGGCGGGCTGTGGCCGCTGGTCGTGCTCGGCGTGCTGGTGTCGGCGGTGGCGGCGTTCTTCTACGTGCGGGTCGTGCTGACCATGTTCTTCGACGAGCCGCGCCCGGACGGGCCGCTGCTTGCCGTGCCCGGCGCCATGACTACCGTAGTGGTCACCGTCGCCGCCGTGGCGACGGTGGCGCTCGGCGTGATGCCGGGTCCGGTGCTCGATCTCGCGCAGCAGGCAGGCGCGTTCGTCCGGTGACCCGCGTCGTCCCGCCCGGCCCGGACCGGACCTAGGAGTGTGTGCGGCCCCATGACCACGAGCCTCGGTGTGTCCTTCACCGACGACGTGCTGGAGGCGCGCGTCCAGGCCGGCGTCGACCGGGTCGAGACGCGGCTCCAGGCGGCCGTGAACCGCGACGAGCGCTTCGTCGCCGAGATCGCCTCGCACCTGCTCAACGCCGGGGGCAAGCGCTTCCGCCCGCTGCTGACGCTGCTGGCCGCCGAGTTCGGCGACCCCGCCCGCGACGAGGTCGTCGAGGCGGCCACCGTGGTCGAGCTGACCCACCTGGCCACGCTCTACCACGACGACGTCATGGACGAGGCGCCCAAGCGCCGCGGCGCGCAGAGCGCGAACGCCCGCTGGGACAACTCGCTGGCCATCCTGGCCGGCGACTACCTGTTCGCCCTCGCCTCCGACATCGTGGCCGACCTCGGCCCCGAGGCCGTCCACATCCAGGCCCGCACGTTCTCGCGCCTCGTGCGCGGGCAGATCCACGAGACGCTCGGCCCGGCCGAGGGCGGTGACCCGCTGCGTCACTACCTGGGCGTGGTCGCCGACAAGACCGGCTCGCTCATCGCCGCGTCCGCCCTCATGGGTGCGCGCGAGTCGGGCGCCTCCGACGAGGTGCAGGCCGCGCTCGGTGAGTACGGCGAGCGCATCGGCTCGGCCTTCCAGCTCGCCGACGACGTGCTCGACGTGGCCGCCGACTCCGAGACGTCCGGCAAGACGCCCGGCACCGACCTGCGCGAGGGTGTGCTGACCCTGCCCACGCTCATCGCGATCGGCTCGACCGACCCGGCCGACGCCCGCCTGCGCGAGCTGCTGGCCACGCCGCTGACCGACGACGACGAGCACGCCGAGGCGCTGGCCCTGCTGCGCGCCCACCCGGCGATGGACGAGGCTCGCGCCCACGTCCAGGCCGAGGCCGACGCGGCCCGGGCGCTGCTCGACAAGCTGCCCGACGTCCCGGCCCGCGAGGCCCTGCGGGCGCTGTGCGACGTCGTGGCCAACCGTCTGACCTGATTCACCACGGCGGCCGTGGCCGGGCCCGAGAGCCCGGCCACGACCGTCCGGTCCGACGACTCAGCAGTCGTCGTCCTCCGCGGGCGCCGCCGTGCCACCCGTGAGGCCCTTGGTCGCGCCGTCCACCACGTCGGTGACGGCGTCGACGGTGTCCGACACGGTCTCGGTGACCGTCTCGACGACCTCGTCCACGATCTCCGTGGTGCTGCCCACGACGTCGCCGACCGCATCGGTCGCGTCGCCGGCCGGGCCGGCGCCGCCGCCCTCGCAGCCGCAGTCCGGGCCCTCGGCCGGCGGGGTGCCGCCGGTGCCGGGACCGTGCGTGCCCGGGTCGGTCGGCTCGGGAGCCGGCGCCGGGTCGGTGGGCCCCGGACGCGTGCCCGGCTCCGTCACGTCCGGGATCGCCGGCGTGGTCGGGGCGTCCGGGACCGTCGGCGTGGTCGCCTGGCCGCCCCCGAGGAGGCCCTCGACCACGTCCGCCAGGCCGCCGGTCACCGTGCCGACGACGGTGCCGAGCAGGCCACCGCCCAGCGTCGGACGACCGGCGCTGCCGGTGCCGTTGCCGCCGGTGCCCGGCAGGGTCACGACCGGGCTCGTGCCACTGGCGCCCGGCGTCGTGCCGTTACCGGTGCCGGGATCGGGAAGACCGCCGATGCCGTCGGGGCCCGGCTGATCGGTGCCCGGATCCGGAAGACCGCCGATGCCGTCAGGACCCGGCTGACCGGTGCCCGGCTGGGTCGGCGTGGTCGGCGTGGTCGGCGTGGTGGGGACGACCGGGGTCGTCGGGGTGCCGCCGTCACCGGGTGCCGGAGTCTCCGGGCCGGTCGTCGTCGACGTCTCGGTGCGGCCCAGGCCCAGGTCGATGCCGCCGAGCGAGATGGGCAGCTCGACGGTCAGCACGCCGTCGAGGTCGACGACGGGCTGGGTGGTGAGGTCGCCGATGTCGAGGCCGAGGCCGGACTCGGTGCGGTCGGTGGTGGTGCCGCCGCCGGTGCCGGTGCTGCCCGTGGTGGTGCTGGAGTCCCGGCTGCCGAGGCCGAGCTCGA
The DNA here is from genome assembly GCF_000312105.1 of Aeromicrobium massiliense JC14. Taxonomy (GTDB): domain Bacteria; phylum Actinomycetota; class Actinomycetes; order Propionibacteriales; family Nocardioidaceae; genus Aeromicrobium; species Aeromicrobium massiliense. The sequence continues at coordinate 294,924 of NZ_HE978636.1, read as the reverse complement.
TGCCGTCGAGGTCGAGCGGGACGTCGATCAGTGGGTTGCTGTCGTCGTCGTGGTGGGTGCCGTCGAGGTCGACGACGGGCTGGGTGGTGAGCTCGCCGATGTCGAGGCCGAGGCCGGACTCGGTGCGGTCGGTGGTGGTGCCGCCGCCGGCGCCGGTGCCGCCCGTGGTGGTGCTGGACTCACGGCTGCCGAGACCCAGCTCGACGTGCTCGACGTCCACCGGGGCCTCCACCTCGAGACCGCGGTCATCACCACCCAGCGTGGCGGCGGGGTCGGCGTCGACCTCGCCCACGTCCACGCCGAGCCCGGAGGCCGCGTCGCGCGTCGTGGTCGAGCCCGATCCCGAGCTCGTCCGCTCCTCGGTGGACCCCAGGCCGGCGGTCACCTTCTCGACGTGGACGGGTGCCTCGACGCTCGCCGCGTCGTCACCCTCGTGCGACCTGCTGGTGCCGCCGAGGGTCGCGACCGGGTCGACGGTCGTGCGGCCGACCTCGACCTCGAGGCCGGAGCGCTCCGACGAGCGGGACTCGCCGGTGCCGGTGCCGGAGCAGCCGCAGCTGGTGCGGCCGCTGGACTGCTCGTGATCCTCGCTGCCCAGCCCGATCGAGAGCTTGTCGATCTCGATCGGTGCGGACAACGACGTGGACGGGGACGGCTGTGAGCCGTCGTCGGCGTGGGCCGTCGCGGCGCCGGCGAGCACGAGCCCGCCTGCGACTGCGGCCACACCGAGGGATCGCTTGATCCAGGTGTGCATGGGAAGAAGACCTTTCGTCTCACAAGGAATGGGGAGTGCGGTCGGACGCTGGGCGTCCGGGGGCGTCGCCGCGGCCAGGGCCGGGCGAGGGCGCACTCATCCAGGTGAGACGTCGGGGCGCAGGTGGTGCTGGGAGTCGTGGTCGGCGTCTCGCGGCAGCGCGGCGAGCGCGATCGGCTCGGGCCGCAGTAGGACGACGAGATCGGTGGGCGTGGCGGCGAACGGTCCGGTCGCCGGGCCCGCGGCGGTGGGTGTGGACGCCGAGCCGCTCGAGGCGGTCGGCGTGGCCAGCGTCAGGCCGGGCTCGAGCGTCGCGGCGGCCGCCTGCTGGCCGGCTGCCGCGACGACGTCGGCGGAGGTGTCGACGGGGGACGGGAGACCGCCGAGGCGCGCGGTGGCGGGGTCGAGGTGCCGGTCGGCGACGAGACCCGGCTGGGTCACGGCCGCCGGGCGGTCGACGTCCGCGTCGGCCGTGGGTGCTGCGGCGTCGGCGGCGGCCGGGCTGGGCGGGACGACGTCGCGCTCGACGGGCCGCGGCTGCGGGTCGACCGCCTCGTCGGTGGTCTCCGAGACCGGGTCGAGGACGGGCTCGAGCACCGGCTCCAACGGGCGGGTGGCCGGCGCGAGCGTGCGGCCGAGCGTGGAGCTGACCGGGGCAACGACCTCGCGGTCGAGCGGGGCGATCGGCTCCGCCACCTTCTCGACGACGGGACGGACGACCGGCTCGGCGACCTTGCGCACGACCTCGGTCACCGGCTCCACGACCGGGGCCACCGCCTTCTCGACCGGCTTCAGCACCGGGTCGGTGGCGGGACGCAGGCCACGGGTCAACGAGCCGGTGAGCGGCTCGGTGAGGCCGTCGACCAGCTTCGTCACGGGACGGTCGCGGCCCTCGTCACGGGGCTCGTCGGCGTGGGCGCCCGAGGCCGAGACCAGCACGAGCACGACCCAGGCGGCGCACGCGAGGACGGCCCAGGCGAGAGCCCGGACGGTGCTGCGCGCGACGGCGGTCATGGCCTGCTCCTGTGACGGGTGACACGGTGCCCTTCGAAGGTACGTCCGGTTTTTCGAGCATGCATCCCGAAGTGGCGAGCCGGGCAGGAGGGCGCGAAGGACCCGGCGGGCCGGGCCTCGTCGCGCTTCCGCGGACTAGCAGGCGACGTTCTCGGCGGCCCGGCGCAGCACGCGCCGACGGGCCCGCAGGGCGTCCGCGGTGAACAGCACGAGGGCGAGCCAGACGAGCACGAATCCGGCCCATCGCGCGCCGCTCATCGCCTCGTCGAACACCAGCAGGCCGAACACGAACTGCAGGATCGGACCGAGGTACTGCAGGAGCCCGAGGCTGGTGAGGCTGAGCCGCGTCGCGGCGCCGCCGAAGAGCAGCAGCGGCACGGCGGTGACCACGCCGGTGCCGGCCAGCAGCAGCGCGTTCCCGGTGCCCTCGTGCCCGAACACCAGCGACCCCGTGAGCTGCAGGAACACCAGGTAGCCGAGCGCGACCGGGGTCAGCAGGGCGGTCTCAACCGCCAGCGACTCGATGGCCCCCAGCTGGGCGCGCTTCTTGAGGAAGCCGTAGATCGCGAACGACGCGGCCACGGCCAGGGCGACGTAGGGCAGGCGTCCGTAGTCGACGGTCAGCACCACGACGGCCACGGCGCCGACGCCGACCGCGACCCACTGCACCGGGCGCAGCTGCTCGCCCAGCACGAGCACGCCCAGCAGCACGGTCACGAGCGGGTTGATGAAGTAGCCCAGCGACGTCTCGATCACGTGCCCGTTGGTGACGCCCCAGATGAAGGCACCCCAGTTGATCGCGATGACCACCGAGGCCAGGCCCAGGAACAGCAGCCGGACCGGGTCGCGCCACAGGACGCGGAAGGCGCCCCAGCGGCGGGTGACGGTGAGCAGGATCGCCACGAACCCCAGCGACCACACGACTCGGTGGCTCAGCGACTCCAGGGCGCCCGCCGGCTCGAGCAGCGGCCAGTAGAGGGGGAACAGACCCCAGCACAGGTAGGCGCCGGCACCGAGCGCCAGGCCTGAGCGAGACTCGTCCACGTGCGCAGGGTATGCCCGCCCCGTCGCGCCCTAGACTGCTGGCCCGTGACCTTCTTCAGCTGGGACGTCCTCGGCCCGTCCGCCGTCCTCCTCGGAGGTCTGGTGGCCGGGCTCCTGGTCGACCGGCTGGTGCCGCGGCGCACGTGGCTCGGCTCGGGCATCCCGGCGTCGCTGGCCGTCGTGGTCGCGCTCGTCATGGTCGTCGGCCAGGACCGCCCGGGCCTGCTGAGCCTCACCGCGGCGCTGGGCGTCCTGCTCGTGGCCAACGTCGTGAACTACGAGGAGTCGATGCCGCCGACGCTGTTCCACGCCGGGGTGCTCGTGGCCGCCGCCGGCGGCGTCATCACCGAGCGCGCCGCGGACGTCGGCGGCGCCACGGCGGCGCTCGCCGTCTCCGCCGCGGCGGTCATCGGCGTCTCGGCGGTGCGGGTGGGTGACGAGCAGGCGCGCGAGGACGCCCGGCAGGGCCTGATCGTGCTCGTCGGGGCGGCCGCGGTGTCGTTCGCGGCCGCGCTGGTCGTGGAGTCCGAGCTCGGCGCGGTCGCGCTCAGCCGAGGCGTGCTCGGCGAGATGGGGTTCTTCGCCTACGCCCCGCCGGGCGGCACGACCAGCGGGTCCCACGTCGCCGTCGCGGTCGTGGCCGTGCTTCCGCTGGTCGTGGCCGGCGGCCTGCCGAGCCGGTGGCCGGCGGTCGTCTTCCCGCGGGCGTCCGTGGTCGTGGCCCTGCTCGCCAGCATCCCCGCGGTGAGCGGCGCCCTGCTGGTCAACCAGCTGCTGTCCTTCCTGGACGCCGTCGGCGGCCACGCCAACCTGCTCCCGGCCGAGCTCCTGCTCACCCTGTGCCTGCTGGGCGCGGCGGTCGGGGCGCTGCGGGCCACCGACCTGCTCGGCCTGGTGCGCTGGACGACGCTGGGCACGGCGGCGGCCGCCATGGCCGGCTACCGCGGCGACGACGCGGGGCTGTGGCTGCTCGTGCAGGTGCTCGCGGTCCTCGGCCTGGTGGGCATGCTCGCCGTCGCCGCGCGCCGCCGCGGCAGCGTCGAGCCCGCGCGGCTGCGCGGCCTGGTGCGCACCGAGCCGGTCATGGGCGTGGCGGTCGTGGTCGCCCTGCTCGCCCGCGCCGGCCTGCCGCCGTCGTGGACCGCCTCGGCGTCGGCGTGGGCCGTGCTCGAGGACGCCTGGGACGCGCGCTGGTTCCTCGGCGCGGCCGTGGCCCTCTACCTGGTCGCCGGCGCCGTCGCGGTGCTGCGCGCCGTGCTGGGCCTCGTCGCCCGGCCGACCGAGGCCGTGCAGCTGAGCCCGTCGCCGCCGGTCTCCATCCGGGTCGCGACGACGACGGTCGTGCTGGCCGCGCTCGTCCTGCTGCTGCTGCCGCTCAGCTACTGAGCCGGACCGCGCTCAGCGGTAGTTGGTGAACTGCAGGGCGAAGTCGAGGTCCTTGCCCTTGAGTAGCGCGATGACCTCCTGCAGGTCGTCGCGCTTCTTGCCGGTCACGCGCAGCTCGTCGCCCTGCACCTGCGCCTTGACGCCCTTCGGGCCCTCGTCGCGGATGATCTTGGCGACCTGCTTGGCCTGCTCCTGGTTGAGCCCGGACTGGAAGGTGCCGGTGAGCCGGACCTCCTTGCCCGACTGCTTGGGCTCCTCGCTCTCGAGCGCCTTCAGCGAGATGCCGCGCTTGATCAGCTTCTCCTTGAACACGTCCAGCACGGCCAGCGCGCGCTCGTCGGCGTTGGCCTTGATCAGGATGCCGAGCTCGCCGCTCCACTCGATCGAGGCGCCGGTGTTCTTGAAGTCGTAGCGCTGCGAGATCTCCTTCGCGGCCTGCTGGAGGGCGTTGTCGGCCTCCTGGCGGTCGATCTTGCTGACGATGTCGAACGAGGCGTCGGCCATGGGAGATGCTCCTGCGCTGCTTCGGGTGGACTGGTTTCTCCCAGCCTAGGGGGCTGTTGTAAGGTTCCATGTCGTTGCCCCGGCAACACGTGCGGCAGGTTGCCCGAGTGGCCAAAGGGATCTGACTGTAAATCAGACGGCTTCGCCTTCAGAGGTTCGAATCCTCTACCTGCCACGCCGCACGACGAAGGGCCCCGACCTCCTGGTCGGGGCCCTTCGCAGTCCCGGCCGGTGCCGGGCGGGCATGGCGTCATGCCACCTGCGAACCACCTCGCCCTGTCGCCGGCAGGACGCCCCGCGCGCGGCCCCGGGCCGCTAGCGTGCCAGTGCCGTCGTTCGAAGGAGACCCATGACCGCCGCTCGCGTCGTCCAGCTCGCCCCGCTCCCCGCCGACCTCGCGGACGCGCTGTCCGAGCGCTTCGGCGCGGTGACGGTGCCGCGGCCGGGGGCCGAGGGACGGCTCGAGGCGCTGGCCGCGCTGGGTGACGACGTCACCGTCGGCGTCACGACGGCGCGGCACGGCGTCGACGGCGCCGCGCTGGACGCCGTGGGTTCGCTGGGAGCCGTCGTGAGCTTCGGCGTGGGGGTCGACGCGATCGACCTGGAGGTCGCCGGGCGCCGGGGCATCGAGGTGGCGACCACCCCGGGCATGCTCACCGACGCCGTCGCCGACACGGCCGTCGCCCTCGTGCTGGACGCGGTGCGCGGGGTCTCGGCCGCCGACCGCTTCGTGCGCGACGGCCGCTGGGCCGCCGGCGAGACGTTCGGGCTCACCGGCCAGCTCACCGGACGCACCGTCGGCATCGTCGGCATGGGCCGCATCGGCACCGCCGTCGCCGAGCGGCTCGAGGGCTTCCACTGCGAGATCGGGTACCACAACCGGCGCCCCGTGGCCGACTGCCCGTACGCCTACCACCCGTCCGTCGCCGCGCTCGCGGACGCCGTCGAGGTGCTGGTCGTGACCGCGCCGGGCGGCGGCGAGCCGCTGGTGGACGCCGACGTCCTGGACCGGCTCGGGCCCGAGGGCGTCCTGGTCAACGTCGGCCGCGGCAGCGTGGTCGACGAGGCGGCCCTGGTCGACGCGCTCGAGAGCGGACGCCTCGGTGCGGCCGGCCTGGACGTCTTCGCCGACGAGCCGCGCGTCTCGCCCCGCCTGCTGGCGCTGGACAACGTGGTGCTCACCCCGCACATCGGCTCGGCGACCGTCGAGACCCGCACGCAGATGACCCGCCTGGTGCTCGACAACGTGCACGCCTTCCTCGTCGACGGCCGGCTCGTCACCCCGCTCGACGGCGCGTGAGCGAGGCACTGCTCGTCCTCGCCTAGATCGGCGTGACGCCGCGCGTCTCCCGGGTACCCCTCCGCCACACCAAGGACGAGCGAGGGGGATCCCATGAGAGCGATGGTCTACCGCGGTCCGTACAAGGTCCGCGTCCAGAGCAAGCCCGACCCGGTGATCGAGCACCCCGGGGACGCCATCGTGCGTGTCACGCGCGCGGCGATCTGCGGGTCCGACCTGCACCTGTACCACGGGATGATGCCCGACACCCGCGTCGGGATGACCTTCGGCCACGAGTTCATCGGGGTCGTCGAGGAGGTCGGGCCGGACGTCCAGAACCTGAAGGTCGGCGACCGGGTCATGGTCCCGTTCAACATCTACTGCGGCTCGTGCTGGTTCTGCGCGCGCGGGCTGTACTCCAACTGTCACAACGTGAACCCGAACGCCACCGCCGTCGGCGGCATCTACGGCTACTCGCACACCTGCGGCGGCTACGACGGCGGCCAGGCCGAACGGGTGCGCGTGCCGTTCGCCGACGTCGGCCCGTCGGTCATCCCCGACGACCTCCACGAGGAGGACGCACTGCTGATGACGGACGCCCTCTCGACCGGCTACTTCGGCGCGCAGCTGGCCGACATCGTCGAGGGCGACACGGTGGTCGTCCTGGGCGCCGGACCGGTCGGGCTGTTCGCGGCCCGCTCGGCGTGGCTCATGGGCGCCGGCCGGGTCATCGTGATCGACCACCTGGACTACCGGCTGGAGAAGGCGCGCACGTTCGCCCACGCCGAGACGATCAACTTCGGCCAGGTCGACGACATCGTCCTCGAGATGAAGAAGCAGACCGACTTCCTCGGGGCCGACCGGGTGATCGACGCCGTCGGCGCCGAGGCGGACGGGAACTTCACCCAGCACGTCACGGCGGCCAAGCTCAAGCTCCAGGGCGGGTCGCCCATCGCGCTGAACTGGGCGATCGACGGGGTCCGCAAGGGCGGCACGGTCTCGGTCATGGGCGCCTATGGTCCGATGTTCAGCGCCGTGAAGTTCGGCGACGCCATGAACAAGGGGCTCACCCTGCGCATGAACCAGGCCCCGGTGAAGCGCCAGTGGCCGCGCCTGCTGGAGCACATCCGCCACGGCTACCTCAGCCCGCGCGACATCATCACCCACCGCGTGCCGCTCGAGCACGTCGCCGAGGCGTACCACCTGTTCTCGGCCAAGCTCGACGACTGCATCAAGCCGGTCATCGTCCCGGACGCCTGAGGAGGACCCATGCCCTACACCGCGAACGCCCCGCGCCAGGCTCCTGGCGCCGACGAGCTGCGCGCCCGCATCCCCGGCTGGGGTGCCGACCTCGACCCCGCCGACCGCCCGGCCGTCCCGCGCGAGCGCTACGCCCCCGAGGCGACCGGTGCCCACTGGGAGCTGCCGCCGCAGCAGCCCGAGCTGCGACCCAGGGAGCGCTCGATCGAGCACGCCCGGCTGACGCCGGCGTTCGGCACGAGCGCGCCGCTCAAGGGCGCCTCGGGTGCGATCCGCCGGCTCGCCTACGCCCGCTACAGCGAGGGTCGGGCTGCGCACTGGCTGCTCCTGATGGCCGGCGACCGGGTCGACGTCGTGGAGAACCACGTCGCCTCCTGGTTCAGCAAGAACCCCGACAACCCGGTGATGGGCACCGGACTGTCGACCGAGAAGGAGTACGGGGTCTCCTCGCGCCGCCGTCCCGGCCGCGTGGACGTCCGTCACCAGTGGCTCGACCCGCTCGTGGTCGCCGGTCCCTGGCTGCTCGGCGGCTGGGCCGCCATGAAGGGGGTGCGCCGGGTCGCGCGCGGCGCGCGGCACTGAGGGTGCGGCGGCGGGCCGCTAGCCTGGCCGCGTGGTCTACGACGTCTTGTTCGACAAGGTCCTGACCCGCATGGACCCCGAGGACGCGCACCATCGCGCCTTCGAGGCCATCCGGCTCGCCGCCCCCGCCACCCGACGCGCGCTCCCCGCGCCGCGGGACCCGCGCACCGTCATGGGCGTGGAGTTCCCCAATGCGTTCGGGCTCGCCGCCGGGTTCGACAAGAACGCCCGTGCCGTCCCCGGCCTGCTCGCGCTCGGCTTCGGCCACGTGGAGGTCGGCACCGTCACCGCGCGGCCGCAGCCGGGCAACCTGCGCCCGCGCCTGCACCGGCTCGTCGCCGACCGGGCGATCGTCAACCGCATGGGCTTCAACAACGAGGGCGCCGCCGTGGTGGCCGGACGCCTGCACCGGCTGCGCCGCACGCCGGTGGGCGAGGGTGCCGTCATCGGCGTCAACATCGGCAAGACCAAGGTGGTGCCGGCCGACCAGGCCGTCGCCGACTACGTCGAGAGCACGCGGCTGCTCGCGCCCTACGCGTCCTACCTCGTGGTGAACGTCTCCAGCCCCAACACTCCCGGCCTGCGCGACCTGCAGGCGGTCGAGACGCTGCGCCCGCTGCTGACGTCGGTGCGTGACACCGCCGACCGGATGACGCGCGCGCACGTCCCGCTGCTGGTGAAGATCGCGCCCGACCTCGCCGACGACGACGTCGACGCGGTCGCCGCGCTCGCGCTCGAGGTGGGGCTGGACGGGATCATCGCCACCAACACGACCATCGAGCGGCCCGCGACCCTGCGCACCGACCGCCCCACGGTCGACCGTGCCGGCGCCGGCGGGCTGTCCGGCCCGGTGCTGGCCGGACGCGCGACCGAGGTGCTCGGCCGGCTGCGGGCCGGGGTCGGCGACCGGCTCGCGCTCGTCGGCGTGGGTGGGGTCACCACCCCGCAGGACGTCCGCGACCGGCTGGCCGCCGGGGCGGACCTCGTGCAGGGCTACACCGGCTTCGCCTACGAGGGTCCGTTGTGGCCCCGACGGCTCGCGGCGGCGACGCTCTAGGCCCCGTCGTTCCAGCGTTATCGGGCTGACCCGACCCCCGATTTCGCGAACGCCGGGAGCACCCTGTAGAGTCTCCGTCGGTTCGCCCCTTTAGCTCAGTCGGCAGAGCGTTTCCATGGTAAGGAAAAGGTCTACGGTTCGATTCCGTAAAGGGGCTCTGGGACGCGGCAGCGATCGCGACCCGTGGCGGGGTAGCTCAGGTGGTTAGAGCACACGGCTCATAATCGTGGTGTCGCGGGTTCGAGTCCCGCCCCCGCTACCGACAACGTACGTACGCATTCGACAGAAACAAGAGGCACCACCGTGGCGAGCAAGAGCAGCGACGTCCGCCCCAAGGTCACCCTGGCCTGCACCGAGTGCAAGGAGCGGAACTACATCACCAAGAAGAACCGCCGCAACGACCCCGATCGCCTCGAGATGAAGAAGTACTGCCCGCGCGACAAGCGCCACACGCTTCACCGCGAGACCCGCTGAACGTCTCGGCGTCCGGCACGACCCCCGATCCGCTCCGGCGGCGCGGGGGTCGTGCTGCGTCCGGGGCCCGGTTGGCTAGCCTCGACGCCATGCGCCTGGCCGAGCTGACCACCCTGCGTCTCGGCGGTCCCGCCCGCCGCGTCGTCGACGCCACCACCGAGGCCGAGCTCGTCGAGGCGGTGCGCGCGGCCGACGACGCCGGCGAGCCCGTCCTGGTCGTCGGCGGCGGCAGCAACCTGGTGGTCGCCGACGCCGGCTTCGACGGCACGGTCGTGCGGGTCCTGACCCGCGGCGTCACGGTCGACGCCGACACCTGCAGCGGCGCCAGCATCCACGTGCAGGCCGGCGAGCCGTGGGACGACCTGGTCGCCCGCACGGTCGCCGAGGGCTGGGTGGGCGTCGAGGCGCTCTCGGGCATCCCCGGCTCGACCGGGGCCACCCCGATCCAGAACGTCGGCGCCTACGGCCAGGAGGTCGCGCAGACGATCTCGGCGGTGCGGGTCTACGACCGCCGCGAGCAGGCCGTCCGGACGTTCTTCGCCGACCGGCTCGACTTCTCCTACCGGCACAGCCGGTTCAAGGCCGAGCCCGGCCGCCACGTCGTCCTCACCGTGTCGTTCCAGCTGCGCCTGGGCGACCTCGGGGCACCCGTGGCGTACGCCGAGCTCGCCCGCACGCTCGGCGTCCAGGTGGGGGAGCGGGCGCCGCTCGCGGACGTCCGCGAGGCCGTCCTCGGTCTGCGTCGCGGCAAGGGCATGGTGCTGGACGCCGACGACCACGACACCTGGAGCGCCGGGTCGTTCTTCACCAACCCGGTGCTGAGCCCCGAGCAGGCCGAGCGGCTGCCCGCGGACGCCCCGCGGTTCGCCCAGCCGGACGGCTCGGTCAAGACCAGCGCGGCGTGGCTCATCGACCACGCCGGCTTCGCCAAGGGGCACGGGCACGGCGCGGTGTCGCTGTCGACGAAGCACCCGCTCGCCCTGACCAACCGCGGCGGCGCGAGCACCGCCGAGCTGCTCGACCTGGCGCGCGAGGTGCGCGACGGGGTCGAGCGGGCCTACGGCGTCCGGCTGGTCAACGAGCCGGTGCTCGTCGGCGCCGAGCTCTGAGGCTCAGACCGAGTCCCACTCGCCGCCGTCGTAGCCGGGGTCCTCGAACCCGCCGCTGAAGCCGATCACCAGGAACAGCGCGATCAGCAGGACGGCCAGCACGACCAGCACGGTCGCGACGATGCCCATGACCATGCCGGCGGTCGCCTCGGAGCGGTTCGTCCAGCGTCCGGGGTAGCGGTCGATCTCGTTGCGGGCGCGCGCGCCCGTGACCCACGCGAACGGCCCGACCAGCAGCGGCAGCCCGCAGACGACGCCGCCGGCCAGGGCCACCAGCCCGAGCACGAGGGCGGTCGTCGCGCCGCCCAGCTTGTTCTCGGGCCGTGGGGCCGGCTGCGGCGGCGGCCAACCCGGCCGCTCCCATCCCTGCTGGGGCGCCTCCTGCCACCCGGGCTGCTGCCAGCCCTGCGGGGGCGGCTGCTGCGGCCACCCGGGCTGCTGCCAGTCCTGCTGCGGCGGCGGCTGCTGGGGCCACGGCTGCGCCCCGCCGGCCGGCGGCTCGGGCGGCTGGGGGTCGCCGGGGCGCTGCTGTCCGTCGGCTCCGTCGGGGGTGCCGGGCTCCTGGTTGCTCACCGGGACAGACTAGCTGCGCAGCCACTCGTCGACGGCGGACAACGCCGGCTCGCGGACGTCCTGCGGGGCGCGGCTGGCCCGCAGCGACATGCGGGCCAGCTCGGCCAGCTCGTCGTCGCTGAAGTCCTGCGCCGCTCGCAGCAGCGCGTACTGCCCGGCGAGCCGGGAGCCGAACAGCAGCGGGTCGTCGGCGCCGAGCGCGACCTGCACGCCGTGCTCGACCAGCGTGCGCACCGGCACCTCGTCGATCGTCCGGTAGACGCCGAGCGCGACGTTGGAGCTGGGGCACACCTCGAGCGCGACCCCGGCGGCGGCGACCCGGTCGAGCACGCGCGGGTCCTCGCTGGACCGCACGCCGTGGCCCAGGCGGTCGGGGTGCAGGTGGTCCAGGCACTGCGTCACGTGCGCCGGCCCGAGCAGCTCGCCGCCGTGCGGCACGGACGCCAGCCCGGCCCGCGAGGCGATCGCGAAGGCGGGGGCGAAGTCCTCGGTCGTGCCGCGGCGTTCGTCGTTGGAGAGCCCGAAGCCCAGCACCCCGCGGCCGGCGTACTGGGCGGCGAGCCGGGCCAGCGTGCGCGCGTCCAGCGGGTGGCGGGTGCGGTTGGCGGCCACGACGACGCCCATCCGCAGCCCGGTCGTCCGCTCGGCGTCGCGCACCGCGTCCAGCACGAGGTCGGTGAACGCGGTGATGCCGCCGAAGCGTCCGCCGTAGCCGGACGGGTCGACCTGGATCTCGGTCCAGACCGCGCCGTCGGCGAGGTCGTCCTCGGCGGCCTCGCGCACCAGCCGGCGGACGTCCGGCTCCGTGCGCAGCACCGAGCGGGCGACGTCGTACAGCCGCTGGAAGCGGAACCAGCCCTTCTCGTCGGTGGCGGCGAGCTGCGGCGGCCACTCCTCGACGAGCGACGGCGGCAGGCGGACGCCGTCGCGCTCGGCCAGCTCCAGCAGCGTCCCGTGCCGCATCGAGCCGGTGAAGTGCAGGTGCAGGTGCGCCTTGGGCAGCGCGGTCAGGCTGCGTGCGCCGTTCGGTCGGTCCTGCGCTCGGTCGGTGCCCACGGCCGCGACGCTACCGCGTCCGCGACGCCTCCTCACGCCAGGCGGGCCCACCGGGTTCGACTCGCGCGGCGCCACCCCCTACACTTGACCGCACCGGTGAATTGTCACGCTGACTTGCCATGCCCTCGTGCGGGCGGGTCGACGCGGCCGCTCACCGAACGGCACTAGCTCAACTGGCAGAGCATCGGTCTCCAAAACCGAAGGTTGGGGGTTCAAGTCCCTCGTGCCGTGCGACCGAGGACACGACGAGAGAAGGCACCTGTGAGCGAGCACCACGAGGCAGTCGCCAAGCGCGGCCGCACGTCGCCGATCACGTTCTACCGCCAGGTGGTCGCCGAGCTGCGCAAGGTCGTGTGGCCCACACGCCCGCAGGTCGTGCAGTACTTCTTCGTCGTCCTGGTGTTCGTGCTGGTCATGATGGCGTTCGTGGCCGGCCTGGACTACGGGTTCGGCAAGGCCGTCTTCGCGCTCTTCGCCTGAGCCCCCGCCAACTGAGGATCGAGAGACTTAACGTGACGCAGCCATTCGACGACACCGCCACCGACGAGGTCGCGGCCGACGAGGTCGACGCCGTCGAGGACGCCTCCCCCGAGGCCCGCGAGGCCGACGACCACGCGCCGGAGGCCGACGAGGCGTCCGAGCCGACCGTCGACGACGAGGCGCCGGTCGAGGTCGAGGACGGCGAGCAGGCTGACGACGAGACCGCCGAGGGCGACGAGGGCGCGGCTGACGACGAGGCCGCCGAGGAGCAGGACCCGCTCGACGAGTTCCGCGACCGGCTGCGCACCCAGCCCGGCGACTGGTACGTCGTCCACACGTACTCCGGCATGGAGAAGCGCGTGAAGGCGAACCTCGAGAACCGCATCGTCTCGCTCAACGCCGAGGACGACATCTTCGAGATCGTCGTGCCGACCGAGGAGGTCGCCGAGATCAAGAACGGCCAGCGCAAGATGGTCAAGCGCACCGTCCTGCCCGGCTACGTCCTGGTCCGCATGTACCTCACCGACGAGTCGTGGGGCGTCGTGCGCCACACCCCGTCGGTCACCGGGTTCGTGGGCAACTCCCACCAGCCCGTCCCCCTGAGCCTCACCGAGGTCGAGCAGATGCTCGCCCCGGTGATGGAGGCCGAGGCCGCTCCGGCGGCGACGTCCTCCGAGCAGCCCACCGCGAAGACCCCCAAGGTCGAGTTCTCCGACTTCATCGTCGGCGACTCCGTCATGGTCGTCGATGGACCGTTCGCGACGCTGCACGCCACGATCACCGAGATCAACATCGACGCCGCGCGGGTCAAGGCCCTCGTGGAGATCTTCGGTCGTGAGACCCCGGTCGAGCTGAGCTTCACCCAGATCCAGAAGGTCTGAACCGGCTCGGTTCGTCCACCCGACAGTCACACAAGCAAGGACCCGAACACACATGCCTCCCAAGAAGAAGGTCGCTGCCCTCGTCAAGGTGCAGCTCCAGGCCGGCCAGGCCAACCCGGCCCCGCCGGTCGGTACGGCCCTCGGCCCGCACGGCGTCAACATCATGGAGTTCTGCAAGGCGTACAACGCCGCGACGGAGTCCATGCGCGGCAACGTCATCCCGGTCGAGATCACGATCTACGAGGACCGCACGTTCTCGTTCATCACCAAGACCCCGCCGGCCGCCGAGCTCATCAAGAAGGCCGCTGGCCTGCAGAAGGGCTCGTCCGTCCCGCACACCGACAAGGTCGGCAAGCTCTCCAAGGACCAGGTCCGCGAGATCGCCACGACCAAGCTGCCGGACCTGAACGCGAACGACATCGATCAGGCCATGAAGATCATCGAGGGAACCGCCCGCTCCATGGGCATCACCACCGACTGATCAACCCCCTCCCGTGGAAGGGCCAGCTGGGCCCGCACCACTCCTGGTACACAGAAAGAAGCCAGTCATGACACAGCGTTCCAAGGCGTACCGCGCGGTCGCCGACAAGATCGACCGCGACGCGCTCTACTCCCCGGTGGCGGCCATCGAGCTCGCCACCTCGTCGCCCGCCGGCAAGTTCGACCAGACCGTGGACGTGTCCATGCGTCTGGGCGTCGACCCGCGCAAGGCCGACCAGATGGTGCGCGGCACCGTCAACCTCCCGCACGGCACCGGCAAGACCGCCCGGGTCCTGGTCTTCGCCACCGGCGCCAACGCCGACGCCGCCCGTGAGGCCGGCGCCGACTTCGTCGGTGCCGACGAGCTCGTCGAGAAGGTCAGCGAGGGCTGGCTCGACTTCGACGCGGTCGTCGCCACCCCCGACATGATGGGCAAGGTCGGTCGCCTCGGCCGCGTCCTCGGTCCCCGCAACCTGATGCCGAACCCGAAGACGGGCACGGTCACCCCCGACGTCGCCAAGGCCGTCGCGGACATCAAGGGCGGCAAGATCGAGTTCCGCGTCGATCGCCACGCCAACCTGCACTTCATCATCGGCAAGTCCTCGTTCAGCACCCAGCAGCTGGCCGAGAACTACGCCGCCGCCCTCGAGGAGGTGCTGCGGCTCAAGCCCAGCAGCTCCAAGGGCCGCTACATCAAGAAGGTCACCGTCTCCACGACGATGGGTCCGGGCGTCCCCGTCGACCCGAACCGCACGCGCGCGGTGGCCAGCGACGACGAGGCCTGATCGCCTCTCGCTCCACGATCGTGGCCCCCTGTCCGCTCCGGCGGGCAGGGGGCCGCGTCCGTCTCCGGACGATCTCCGGGCGGCGCCGCCGAGGGCCCACGCCGTAGGGTGGCGGTGCGGACGATCGTCCGCGCACCAGCACCCTGGGGGAGAGATCACATGAAGGCACGCCGCCCGTCCATGCTCGCCGCGACCGCGCTCGCGGCGGCGCTCGTCCTGGGAGCCTGCGGCTCCGACGGCGGCTCGGACGCGTCGTCAGACACGAGCGCAGCGGCCTCGAAGGACGCCGAGCCGGCCACCCTGACCAAGGACGACTTCGCCGAGCGGATCGCCGACGCGCAGGTCGAGGCCGGCACCAGCCACATGACGATGACCGTGGACGCCGCCGGGCAGAAGATCACCGGCGAGGGCGACGTCCGGGTCAGCGACGACCCGGCGAAGACCGCCGTCTCGATGACGATGGACACCGGCGAGACCGGCGCGATGGACCTGGTCCTGGTCGACCAGGTCATGTACATGCGCCTGGGCCAGCTGACGTCCGGCAAGTACGTGAAGATCGACCTCACCGACGAGAGCAACCCGATCGGCAAGCAGTACGGCAGCCTGGTCGACCAGCTCGACCCGTCCGCGCAGGTCGAGCAGCTCGACGAGGCCATCTCCGGCTTCGAGGCCACCGGCGACCCGGTGCAGATCGACGGTGTCGAGGCCCAGCCCTACGAGGTCACCGTCGACACGGCCAAGCTGCAGGAGGCCGCCGGCCAGTCGGCCGGCCAGGGCGCCGCGGGCATGCCGGCCACGATCGAGTACACGATGTGGATCGGCCCCGACGACCTCATCCGCCGCATGACGACGACGAGCGCCGGCACGGTCACGGTCGACTACAGCAAGTGGGGCGAGGACCTCGACATCGCCGCCCCCAAGGCGTCCGAGATCACCGACCAGGACCCGTTCTCCACCGCGTCCTGACACCACCCCGCCGGCCCCCGCCCTGACCGATTTGGTCCGGGCGGGGGCCGTCGCGTAGCATGGCCGAGCCGAAGACCGCTGGTTGGCGACTCACCCGAGTCTCCCGAAGTGCCCGCAAGGGCGGCCCGCGCAGGTTCACGCAAGCGACACACCATCGCGCCCCGTGGCCCTGTGCCCGGGGCGTTTCTCGTGGGCTCAGCACTCGGCACTGATCTGTGCTGGAAGGAGACCCATGGCACGCCCGGACAAGGTTGCGGCAGTCGCCGAGCTCGCGGACAGCTTCCGCGAGTCGAACGGCGCCGTCCTCACCGAGTACCGCGGGCTCACCGTGAAGCAGCTGCAGGACCTGCGGCGCTCGCTCGGTGGGAACGCGAGCTATGCCGTCGCGAAGAACACGCTCACCAAGATCGCCCTGCGGGACGCCGGCATCGACTTCGACGAGTCGCTGCTGACCGGACCGACCGCCATCGCCTTCATCACGGGCGACCCGGTGGAGGCGGCCAAGGGCCTGCGTGACTTCTCGAAGGCGAACACCCCCCTCGTCCTCAAGGGAGGCTTCCTCGACGGGAAGTCGCTCTCGGCGGACGAGATCAACAAGCTGGCCGACCTCGAGTCGCGCGAGGTCCTCCTCGCCAAGCTCGCGGGCGGCATGAAGGCGAACCTGTCGAAGGCCGCCGCACTGTTCAACGCGCCGCTCTCGAAGACCGCTGCGACGGTCTTCGCGCTGCAGAGCAAGGCCGAGGCGGACCCGTCCGTCCTGGCCGGCGGCGCTGCCCCGGCTGCCGAGGAGACCGTCGCGGTCTCCGAGGACGCCACCCCCGCCGAGGCCCCCGAGGCCGAGGCCACCACCGAGGGCTGAAGCCCGATCCACCATCGGGACCCCCTCGGGGTCTCTAGTCAGGAAGGACGCCACCCATGGCGAAGCTGAGCACCGACGAGCTGCTGGATGCTTTCAAGGAAATGACGCTGATCGAGCTCTCCGAGTTCGTGAAGCAGTTCGAGGACACCTTCGACGTCACCGCGGCCGCTCCGGTCGCCGTTGCCGCGGCCCCCGCCGCCGGCGGCGCTGACGCCGGCGAGGCCGCTGCTGAGAAGGACGAGTTCGACGTCGTCCTCGAGTCGGCCGGCGACAAGAAGATCCAGGTCATCAAGGAGGTGCGTGGCCTCACGAGCCTCGGCCTCAAGGAGGCCAAGGACCTCGTCGAGGGCGCCCCGAAGGCGATCCTGGAGGGTGTCAACAAGGAGACCGCCGAGAAGGCGAAGGAGGCCCTCGAGGCCGCCGGCGCCACGATCACTCTCAAGTGATCGCACGCGTCGCGGGCTGACCGCGACGCAGGCACCTCCGACGAGAGGCGCTCACCCCGCACGGGGTGGGCGCCTCTCGCGCGTCCCGGGCCGGTTTCGTACTCGTCCGTAACCTGCTCGATCTCGACTCGTTGAAACCTGTGTCCTGGGCCACACTATGGTCCTGACTCGCGCGGGGAGAGGCGCGGGCACCCAGGACGTCGAAGGGGGAGAGCATGGGAGTCGAGGTCAAGGTCGACGGCCTGACGAAGAAGTTCGGCAGCCAGGTGATCTGGAACGACGTGACCCTGACGCTCCCCGCCGGCGAGATCTCGGTGATGCTCGGCCCGTCCGGCACCGGCAAGTCGGTCTTCCTCAAGTCCCTCATCGGGCTGCTCAAGCCCGACCGGGGCAGCATCCTCATCGAGGGCGTCGACATCGCCTCGTGCTCGGAGCGCCAGCTCTACGAGATCCGCAAGCTGTTCGGCGTGCTGTTCCAGGACGGCGCGATGTTCGGCTCGATGGACCTGTACGACAACGTCGCCTTCCCGCTGCGCGAGCACACCCGCAAGAGCGAGTCGCAGGTCCGCCAGGTCGTCATGGAGAAGATGGACCTGGTCGGCCTGGCCGGCGCCGAGCACAAGCTGCCCGGCGAGATCTCCGGCGGCATGCGCAAGCGCGCCGGGCTCGCCCGCGCCCTGGTCATGGACCCCGAGATCCTGCTCATCGACGAGCCCGACTCCGGCCTCGACCCGGTGCGCACCGCGTACATCAACCAGCTGTTCATCGACCTGAACGCGCAGATCGACGCGACCTTCCTCATCGTCACGCACGACATCAACACCGCCCGCACGGTGCCCGACAACATCGGCCTGCTCTACCACAAGCACCTGGCGATGTTCGGCCCGCGCGAGATGCTGCTCAGCAGCCGCGAGCCCGTCGTCGCCCAGTTCCTCAACGCCCAGCGCGTCGGCCCCATCGGCATGAGCGAGGAGAAGGACGCCGACGAGCTCGCCGCCGAGGCGAGCATCGAGATGCCGCCGCTGCCGCCCATCGCGCGCCAGCTCGAGCCCTCCGACGGGCGTCCGCGCCGGGGCCAGAAGGAGCCCGGCGCCTGGTGCGCCGCCAACGGCGTCGTCCCGCCGCCCGGCTCGTTCGAGCCGAGCGCCGCCGCCGGGGCGGTCGCATGAGCCTGAGCGCCGTCACCGGCCCGGCCCGGGTGGCCGGCGGGCTGTTCGCCTTCGCGCTCGACGTCGTGGTGGCGATGTTCCGCCGCCCGTTCCAGGTCCGCGAGCTGCTGCAGCAGGCCTGGTTCATCGTCACCGTCACGATCGTGCCCACGGCCCTCGTCGCCATCCCGTTCGGCGCGGTCATCGCGCTGCAGGTCGGCGGGCTCATCAAGCAGTTCGGCGCCCAGTCGTTCACCGGCTCGGCCGCGGTCCTGGCGGTCGTCCGCGAGGCCGGGCCCATCGCCACCGCGCTGCTCGTCGCCGGTGCCGCCGGCTCGGCCATCGCCGCCGACCTCGGCTCGCGCCGCATCCGCGAGGAGCTCGACGCGATGATGGTGCTGGGCATCAACCCGGTGCAGCGCCTGGTCGCGCCGCGCGTCCTGGCCTGCATGGTGGTCGCCGTCGGGCTCAACAGCCTGGTCAACATCGTCGGCGTCGCCGGCGGCTTCGTCTTCAACGTGGTGCTGCAGGACGGCACACCGGGCGCCTACATCGCCTCGTTCACCGCCCTGGCCCAGGAGGCCGACCTCTGGCAGGGCATGGTCAAGGCGCTCATCTTCGGCTTCATCGCCGCGATCGTGGCCTCCTACAAGGGCATGAACGCCGCCGGCGGCCCCAAGGGCGTCGGCGACGCGGTCAACGAGGCCGTGGTCATCACCTTCACGCTGCTGTTCATCGTGAACTTCTTCGTCACGGCGATCTACCTGCAGCTCGTCCCACCGAAGGGGATGTGATGGCGACCGGAGTCTTCGGCAGCGTCGTCAACGCGCCGCGCGCCACCCTCGACGGGGTCGACGGCCTCGGCCGGCAGATGCTGTTCTACCTGCGCGTGATCATGTCGATCCCGCGCACGCTCAAGAACTACCGCAAGGAGATCGTGCGGCTGCTGGCCGAGGTGACCCTCGGCTCGGGCTCGCTCGCGGTCATCGGCGGCACGGTGGGCGTCATCACCGCGATGTGCTTCTTCACCGGCACCGAGGTCGGCATCCAGGGCTTCGCCTCGCTCGACCAGCTCGGCACGTCGGCGTTCACCGGGTTCGTGTCGGCGTACTTCAACACCCGCGAGATCGCGCCGATCGTCGCCGGCATCGCGCTGGCCGCCACGGTCGGCTGCGGGTTCACCGCCCAGCTCGGCGCCATGCGCATCTCCGAGGAGGTCGACGCGCTCGAGGTCATGGCCATCCCGTCGCTGCCGTTCCTGGTGACGACCCGGGTCATCGCCGGCCTCATCGCGGTCGTCCCGCTGTACGTCGTCGGCCTGCTGTCGTCGTACTTCGCGACTCGGCTGACCGTCACGCAGATCAACGGGCAGAGTCCGGGCACGTACGACCACTACTTCAACGCCTTCCTGCCACCGGAGGACGTGCTCTGGAGCTTCGCGAAGGTGCTCGTCTTCGCGGTCGTGGTCATCCTGATCCACTGCTACCACGGCTACTACGCCTCCGGCGGTCCCGCCGGCGTCGGCGTCGCGGTGGGCAAGGCCGTCCGCACCTCGATCGTGGCCATCAACGTCGTCGACCTGCTCGCCTCCATGGCGATCTGGGGCACGACCACGACCGTGAGGCTGGCCGGCTGATGCCTCGTACCCCCGTCCTGGAGCGTCCCAGCAGCCTGCGCGTGCTCGGCGTCGGCTTCGTCGCGCTGCTCGTGTTCTTCGTCTGGCTGACCTACGCGTTCTTCGAGAAGAAGTTCGTCGACTCCGTCCCGGTCACCATGAAGGCGTCCAACGTCGGCCTGTCGCTCGGCCGCGACGCCGACGTCAAGCTGCGCGGCATGATCGTCGGCCAGGTCCGCGAGGTCGAGACCGACGGCGACGGCGTGACCATGCAGATCGCCATGGACCCCGACGCCATCGACTCGGTCCCGGCCGACGTCAGCGCCCGCATCGTCCCCAAGACGCTGTTCGGCGAGAAGTACGTCCAGCTGATCGCGCCCGAGCAGGTCGGCGACCAGGTGCTGCAGGCCGGCGACGTCATCGAGCGCGCCGAGGTGCCGATCGAGGTCGAGACGCTGCTCAACAACCTGTACCCGGTGCTCGAGGCCGTCTCGCCCGAGGACCTCGGCCACACGCTGTCGGCGCTCTCGACCGCGCTCGAGGGGCGCGGCGAGAAGCTCGGCGACATGCTCGTCGACCTCGACGCGTACCTGCAGGAGATCAACCCCGAGGTGCCCCGGCTCATCGACGACGTCGAGAAGCTCGGCACGGTCGCCGACACCTACGCCGCCGCGATGCCCGACCTCGGCCGGCTGCTCAGCAACGCCGTCGTCACCGGCGACACGATCGTGGCCAAGCGCTCGCAGCTGGCGGCGTTCTTCCAGGAGGGCGACCAGCTCTCCGGGCGCCTGGACGCCCTGCTGCGCGCCAACGAGGACAACCTCGTCGACCTGCCGGCCCTCTCGCGCGAGGCGCTGGAGATCACCGCCGAGTACTCGAAGGCGTTCCCCTGCTTCCTGGAGGGGATGGCGAACATCATCCCCAAGCTCGACGACGTCTACCGGGACAACACCGTGCACATCAAGCTCGAGCTGCTGCCGCTCACCGGCCAGCCCACCGGCTACGAGAAGGGGGAGCGGGCGGCGCTCACGCGCAAGTCGCTCCAGAGCCCGCTCACCGACCCCACCTGCCTGGACCTGCCGAACCCGCCGTACGACCAGGAGAACCCGTTCCCGGGCGGCTCGGCCGAGCTGTACGAGCTGATCGGCCTGGAGGGCGACCACAACAAGTTCCGGGCGCCGGCCGGCGGGCTCGGCGACGCCGTCCAGCCCAGCGTGGTCAGCGACGGGCCGGCCGAACGCGCGGCGCTCGACACCCTGCTGCAGGCGCGCCTGGGCCTCGGCGAGGCCGACGTGCCCGACGTGGGCGGGCTGCTGCTGAGCCCCGTCGTCCGCGGAGCGGAGGTGCGTGTCGATGAAGCTCGATAGGGAGTCGGTCGCCGCGCTGGTCAAGCTCGTGGCGTTCCTGACCGCCACCGCCGTGGCCACGGTGTTCCTCATGATGCTGCTCGGCAACGGCTCGTTCGGCGAGCGCACCCGCTACCAGGCGGTGTTCCAGGACGTCACCGGCATGGCCAAGGGCGACGACGTCCGGATCGCGGGCGTGGCGGTCGGTGCGGTCGAGAAGATCGAGATCCACGACCGCGACCAGGCACTGGTCACCTTCGAGGTCGACGCCGACCACCGGCTGACCGAGAACACCCACGCGCAGATCCGCTTCCGCAACCTGGTCGGCCAGCGCTACATCGCGCTCAGCCAGGGTGCCGACGGCGCACGGTCGGCGCTGAAGGACGGGGCGACGATCCCCGACTCGCGCACCGAGGAGGCGCTCGACCTGGACGTGCTGCTCAACGGGTTCAAGCCCGTGTTCCAGGCGCTGTCGCCCGACGACACCAACAAGCTCGCCTACGAGATCATCCAGACGCTGCAGGGCGAGAGCGGCTCGGTCGAGCGCCTGCTCGACCGCACCGCCTCGCTGACCAGCACGCTGGCCGAGCGCGACGAGCTGATCGGCGACGTGGTGGTGAACCTGGACGACGTCCTGGACACCGTCGGGCGTCGCGACGAGGAGTTGGGCGACATGATCGACACGCTGCAGCAGTTCGTGACCGGGCTCAAGCAGGACCGCAACGCGATCCTGGACTCCGTCGACGCGGTCTCCGACCTCACCGACGAGACGTCCGACCTGCTGGTCGAGGGACGCCCCGCGCTCACCGAGGACGTGCGCCAGCTCAACCGGCTCACCAAGCAGCTGAGCACCAAGGAGAACCTGCAGCAGACGGCCACGTCGCTCGACATCCTGCCGATCAAGATGAAGAAGCTGGGCACCTCGGCGTCCTACGGCTCGTACTTCAACTTCTACCTGTGCGACATCAAGGGCGTGGTCGAGCTGCCCAGCATCCCGCTGCTCGGCCTGGACGAGGAGACCCGCCTGCAGATCGGCGGCGACGACGGCCTGCAGGTCGGCGGAGCGAGGTGCGAGTCGTGAAGCCGTTCCGCGAGCGCAACCACACCACGATCGGCATCGTCGGCTTCGCCGCGATCGGCGCGATGATGCTCGCCGCCTTCCGCGCCGACCAGCTGCCGCTGATCGGCGGCGGCGACACCTACTACGCCGAGATGGCCGAGGTCGGCGCCCTGCAGTCCGGCGACGAGGTCCGCGTGGCCGGCGTCCCGGTCGGCGAGGTCAAGGCCATCGCGCTCGACGGCGACCGGGTCAAGGTGCGGTTCCAGCTCGACAAGGGCGCCGAGCTCGGCTCGAAGACGTCCGCGCAGATCAAGGTCCGGACGCTGCTCGGCGCCGAGTACCTCGCGCTCACGCCGCAGGGTGAGGGCGACCTCGAGGCCGGCGCCACCATCCCGCTCGAGCGCACCATCGCCCCCTACAACGTGGTCGAGGCCTTCTCCGAGCTCAGCGAGACCACCGACCGGCTCGACGTGCAGCAGATCAGCACGGCGCTGTCGACGCTGTCCGACGTCGCCCAGCGCACGCCCGAGGAGTTCCGCGGCGCCCTGCGCGGCGTCTCGGCGGTGTCGCGCAACCTGGCCGCCCGCGACGAGCAGATCCAGTCGCTGCTCGGCAACCTGCGCACCGTCACGACGGTGGTGAGCTCGCGCAACGAGGAGCTGCAGACCCTGTTCGAGGACTCCGACGTCCTGTTCCAGGCCGTCTCGGCCCGCCGCGACGAGATCCACCGACTGTTGGTCTCGACCCAGCGCATCTCCACCGAGCTGCGCGGCCTGGTCAAGGACACCCGGGCCGACCTCAAGCCGGCCCTCACCCAGCTGGGCAAGGTGACGACCATGCTGCGCAAGCACGAGGCGAGCCTGGACGAGGCGCTGCGCGTCATGGCCCCGTTCGACACCGTCTTCGCCAACGCGCTGGGGTCCGGGCCCTGGTTCGACTCCTACATCGCGGGCCTGCCGCCGAACCTCGGCCTGGCCCAGCAGCTCAAGGAAGCCCTGGGGGTGACGAAGTGAGCGCGCTGCTGTCCCGCACCGGCCGGATCCTGTCCGCGCTGGTCGTCCTGGCCCTGGTCGTCGCCGCGGTCGTCGTGCTCAGCGAGCGCGACGGCACCAAGACGATCACCGCCGACTTCACCGCGACGAACAGCCTCTACGAGGGCTCGGACGTCAAGGTGCTCGGCGTCCCCGTCGGCCGGGTCACCAAGCTCGAGCCCCGCGGCGACGTCGTCCGCGCCACGATCGAGTACCAGGGCGACGTCGACCTGCCCGCCGACGTGAAGGCCGTGCTGGTCTCGCCCTCGGTGGTCGGCGACCGGTTCGTCCAGCTCGCCCCGGCCTACACGAAGGGCGCGAAGCTGAAGGCGTCCGCGCACGTGCCGCACGAGCGCACCGCGGTGCCGGTCGAGCTCGACCAGGTCTACGAGTCGCTCGACGACCTCTCGGTGGCGCTCGGCCCGAAGGGGGCCAACAAGGACGGGTCGCTGAGCAAGCTGCTCGACGCCGGGGCCCGTCAGCTCGACGGCGAGGGCCGGCAGGTCAACGACACCATCCGTGACGTGGGCCAGCTGAGCCAGACCCTGGAGAACAGCTCCGACGACCTGTTCGGCTCGGTGCGCGAGATCTCCGAGTTCGTGGCCATGCTGCGCGAGAACGACGCCACCGTCCGCAGCTTCAACGACAGCACGGCGCAGGTCGCGCAGGTGCTGGAGGGCGAGCGCGAGGACCTCGCGGCCACGGTCGACGAGCTGAGCCGGGCCCTGATCGACGTGCGCGACCTGGTCAAGGAGAACCGGTCGGTGCTGGGCAAGGACGTGGCCGACCTGACGTCCATCTCGCGGGTGCTGGTCAAGCACCGCGACGCCCTGGAGCAGGTCGCCGTCGACGCGCCGACCGCGCTGTCCAACGTGGCGCTCACCTACAACGGCCGCTACGGGACGCTCGACAACCGCAGCAACATCGAGAAGATGCTGTTCGGCGGGCTCGAGGACCCCCGGACGTTCCTGTGCACGCTGCTCGGCGAGAGCGGCAACGAGTCGACCGACCTGTGCAAGACGCTCGGCGACCTGCTCGGCGGACTCACCGGTGGGCTGACCGGCAGCGGCCAGGCCGCCGACGGCGCCACCGCCCGCAACCGGGCGGCCGTCGGGGCGCCGGTGCCCAGCGCCTCCGGGGCCGTGACGCAGCCCGACCGGGTCAACGACTCCATCGAGGACATGCTGGGGGTGGCGCCGTGAGGAAGATCCTGGTGACCGGCGTCGCGGCGGCGCTGCTGTCGGGGTGCTCGATGTCGCCCTACGACGTCCCGCTGCCCGGCGGTGCCGACGTCGGCGACGACCCGTACACCGTCACGGTGCAGTTCCGCGACGTCCTCGATCTCGTGCCGCAGAGCGGCGTCCGCGTCGATGAGGTCCCCGTGGGCAAGGTCAGCGACGTGCGGCTCGACGGCTGGACGGCGGAGGTCGACCTCACGCTCAACCGCGACGTGGAGCTGCCCGACAACGCCCGGGCGACCATCCGCCAGACGAGCCTGCTGGGCGAGAAGTTCGTCTCGCTCGAGGCGCCCGAGAAGGGCGCGGCGGGCCGGCTCGACGACGGCGACACCATCCCGCTGAGCCAGACCGGGCGCAACCCCGAGGTCGAGGAGGTGCTGAGCGCCGCCTCGCTGCTGCTCAACGGCAGTGGCCTCGAGAAGACCCAGACCATCGTGCGCGAGCTCAACCGTGCGCTCGACGGCAACGAGGCCGAGGTGAAGCGGCTGCTGACCAACGCCGGCGACCTCGCCGCCCGCCTGGACGACAACAAGGAGCGCATCCTCACCACGCTCGAGAAGGTCGACCGGCTCGCCCGCCGCACCCAGGACCAGGAGAAGGCCATCACCGGCGCGCTCGACCAGGTGCCCGAGGCGCTGCGCGTCGTCGACGGCCAGCGCAAGGCGCTGGTCACGCTGCTGGGCGGCCTGGAGGAGCTCAGCGAGGTCGGCACGCGGGTCGTGCGGGCGTCCAAGGACGACGTCCTGGCCGACCTGAGGGCGCTGCAGCCGACCCTGACCAACCTGGGCACGGCTGCGGACGACCTGGTGACGTCGTTCCAGGCGCTGCTGACCTTCCCGTTCACCGACGCCATCGTCGGCAAGACGCTGAAGGAGGCCAAGGCCTACGACCCGGGCGACTACACGAACCTCTCGATGCGCATCGACCTCGGGGCCGACACGCTCGCCCAGGTGCTCGACCTCGACGGCCTGCTGGACGCGATCGGCGGCGGGCTGCAGGGCGACCCGCAGAAGGCCGGCCAGCCGGTCGAGGACCTGCTCGGCCTGGTCCGCGGGTACGTCCCCGAGGAGTCCGGGACGCCCGGCGGCAGCACGCCCGCGCCGGCGTCGCCGGGCGCGAAGCCGTCCGCTCCGGCCCCGGCCCCCAGCACCGCTCCGACCCCGGGGCAGGGCGACGAGCCGGCCGCCGACGAGCCCGACAACTGGTTCTGCGGCCTGTTCCGGCTCTGCCGCCCGGCCGTCGGCGGCGCCACGACGCCGACGACGCTGTCCGTCCCGGCGGGCGTCCCGCGCACCGACCTGGCCGCGGCCCTCCTCGACCCGGTGGTGAGCCGATGATCACCCGACTGACCAAGGTCCAGCTGATCGTGTTCGCGCTCATCACCGTGCTCGGTGGCGCGTTCGTCGGCGGACGCTACGCCGAGCTCGACCGGCTCGTGATCGACCGCACCTACCCCGTCGTCGCGACGTTCGCCGACTCCGGCGGCATCTTCGTCGGCGCCGAGGTGACCTACCGCGGCATCGGCGTCGGACGCGTCGGCGACCTGCAGTTCGTCGAGGAGGGCGTCGAGGCCCGGCTCGACCTGGAGGACGGCGCCCCGCGCATCCCGGCCGACGTCGAGGCCCGCGTGGCCAACAAGTCCGCGATCGGCGAGCAGTACGTCGACCTGCGCCCGCGCGCCGACGGTGGTCCGTACCTGGCGGAGGGCTCCACCATCGCCCAGGAGGACACCCGCATCCCGCTCGACACCGCGACGGTGCTGCTCGACGTGAACGACCTGGTGGCGTCCGTCGACACCCAGGACCTCGCCGTCGTGGTCGACGAGCTCGGTCAGGCCTTCGAGGGCGTCGGCGCCGACCTGTCGCGCATCCTGGACACCTCGATGGAGGTCGTG
The DNA here is from genome assembly GCF_000312105.1 of Aeromicrobium massiliense JC14. GTDB lineage: Bacteria > Actinomycetota > Actinomycetes > Propionibacteriales > Nocardioidaceae > Aeromicrobium > Aeromicrobium massiliense. Next base: position 268,603 of record NZ_HE978636.1, on the reverse strand, counting down.
GCCGACGCGACCGAGAACCTCGACGCCACCCGCCGGCTGATCCGCGACTCGGACTCGGTGCTGCAGACCCAGATCGACAAGACCGAGCAGATCGGCTCGTTCTCGCGCGACCTGCGGCTGCTCTCCGACACCCTCGTCGACGCCGACCCGGACCTGCGCCGCCTGCTCGACGTGGGACCCGACAGCGCCGCGCTGGTGGACGCCGTCGTGGGGGAGAACGAGGAGAACCTCACCGAGCTGCTGGGCAACCTGACGTCCTCGATCGAGCCGCTGTCGCGCCGCACGGCCGGCCTGCAGGCCATCTACATCCTGTACCCGTACCTCGTGCAGGGCTCGTACAGCGTGGTCGACAAGGGTCCCGACGGCCGCTACGACGCGTCCTTCGGGCTGGTCCTCACGCCCAGCCCCAAGACGTGCGAGGACGGCTACACTGCCGCCGACCGGCCCCCGGAGGACAAGACGCCGGCCGAGTTCGAGGTCGGCACCGACTGCACGGACCCCGACCTGGTTCCGCGCGGCTCGAGGACGTCCTCCGTGAACCGACCGCCTGCGGCTTCGGAGGGGAAGCCGTCCACCGAGGGAGAGAACACATGGGGCGCACTGCTTCTGGGACCGAGCACGGCGAGGTGACCGACCGGCCTTCGCGAGGACTCGTCCGACTGCTCACGGCGCTCGTCGTCGTGGGGATGCTGCTGGGCGTCACGGGACTCGTCGTCCCGCGCGCGTTCGCCGGCGACGACGAGGACGCCTCCCGCCAGGACCTGGTCACCGCCGCGAACGACTTCGCCACCGCGTACAACACCTACGACGTCGCCGAGCTCGAGGACTACCAGGAGCGCATGTCCGGGCTCCTGACCAAGGACTACCGCGAGCAGTTCGACCAGGTGACCGAGGCCATCTTCGGCACGCTCGCGTCGCGCAAGCAGCGCAGCAGCGACCCCGAGGTGCTGGCCGTCGCCGTCGACTCCTTCGACCCCGACTCCGCGGAGGTGCTCGTGGCGGTCGACGCGTCGGTGTCGAACACCGACCAGAAGGCCGCCGTGCGCCGGCACTTCCGCTGGAAGGTCGCGTTCCTGCGTCAGGACGGCGCGTGGAAGGTCGACGACTTCGAGAGCATCGCGGCGATGACCGCCGAGACCGGCCAGCCGCAGGCCGAGGGCCAGGAGGGCACCGAATGAGCGACGCCCAGCGTCCCCGCCGCCGCCGGATCGCCGGCGAGACCCGTCCGGGCACGGGCTCCCAGGCCCGGCGGCCCGCGACGTCCGCCCCGCGCCCGATCCGCCCGGCCGTCCCGCCGGTCGCGGATCGCGCGCCCGGCCCCGGCCCGAGTGGGCCGACCGGTCCGAGCGAGCCCGCCGGCCCGACCCGGGCCGAGCGACGGGCCGAGAAGCGGGCGCGCCGCGCGCAGGCGCGTGACGCCCGGCCGCCCCGCCGCCGCCCCTCGCGCGCCGCGCTGCGCGTCCTGGTCCCGCTCGCGCTGCTCGCGGTGGTGGCGGTCGGCCTCGGCGCGTGGGCGGCGGTCGACGGCTACGAGCGCTGGCAGGGCGACGACGACGTGGCCACCGCGCACCGCCAGGCGGCCGCGGCGGCGGGCACGGCCATGGAGACGGTCTTCACCTACCGCTTCGACGAGCTGGAGCAGCACGAGAAGGACGCGACGGCGGTCATGACCGACGAGTTCGCGAAGCAGTTCGACTCGATCGCCCCGGCCCTGGACGAGCTGGCCCCGCAGCGCCAGGTGCAGGTCCGCACCGTGACCCGCAGCGCGGCGCCGCGCGAGTGCGGCGACGAGTGCGCCGACGACGAGGCCTCCGTGCTGGTGTTCTTCGACCAGGCCCGGGTCACCGCCGACACGAAGGAGCCGACCGTGTTCGGCAACCGGGTCGTGGTGTCGATGCAGCGCCAGGACGGGCGCTGGCTGGTGGACGACATCCGCGCGCTGTGAGGTGCGTGACGTGGTCCGGCCCGGACACGACGACGGCCCCGCTCGTGGCGGGGCCGGAAGCGACCTACTTTGACCGTTCCTCAGGAACTTGTCAAGGACCGGGGTTGAGTTATGGAGTGTCGTGGGGCTAGACTGAACTTTCGCGCCCGCCTCGACCTCCCTGTGCCCTTGACCGGGATCTCGTGGCGTGCGCCGAAACAGAGTTTACATCGCTTGCGAGCCCTCGGAAGGATCACTCTTGGCCGCCTCGCGCACTCCCGTCGCACAGTCCGCCCCCCGTCGCATCTCCTTCGCAAAGATCGAGGAGCCGCTCGCGGTTCCTGAGCTGCTGGCCCTCCAGACCGACAGCTTCTCCTGGCTGGTCGGCGATGGTAAGTGGAAGGCCGAGGTCGAGCAGGCGCTCGCCCAGGGTCGCACGGACGTCTCCACCAAGTCGGGTCTGGAGGACATCTTCGAGGAGATCTCCCCGATCGAGGACTTCTCCGAGACGATGAGCCTGTCGTTCCGCGACCACCGGTTCGAGCCGCCGAAGTACTCGGTGGAGGACTGCAAGGACCGCGACGTCACGTACGCCGCGCCGCTGTTCGTCACCGCCGAGTTCATGAACAACGAGACCGGCGAGATCAAGAGCCAGACCGTCTTCATGGGCGACTTCCCGCTCATGACCGACAAGGGCACCTTCATCATCAACGGCACCGAGCGTGTCGTCGTGTCCCAGCTGGTCCGTTCGCCGGGCGTGTACTTCGAGCGCACCCCCGACAAGACGTCCGACAAGGACATCTACACGGCCAAGGTCATCCCGTCGCGCGGCGCGTGGCTGGAGTTCGAGATCGACAAGCGCGACCTCGTCGGCGTCCGCCTGGACCGCAAGCGCAAGCAGAGCGTCACCGTGCTGCTCAAGGCGCTGGGCTGGACCGAGGCGCAGATCCTCGAGGAGTTCGGCCAGTACGAGTCGATCCGCCTGACCCTGGAGAAGGACAACACGTCCGACCAGGACGAGGCGCTGCTCGACATCTACCGCAAGCTGCGTCCGGGCGAGCCGCCGAGCAAGGAGGCCGCGCAGACGCTGCTGGACAACTACTACTTCAACAGCAAGCGCTACGACCTGGCGAAGGTGGGCCGTCACAAGCTCAACCGCAAGCTGGGCCAGACCGCCGCGTTCGACCAGCAGACGCTGACGATCGACGACATCGTCGCCACGATCAAGTACATCGTCGCGCTGCACGCCGGCGAGACCGAGATGGAGATGCCGGCCGGCTCGACGATCGTCGAGGCCGACGACATCGACCACTTCGGCAACCGCCGCATGCGCACCGTCGGCGAGCTGATCCAGAACCAGCTCCGCACCGGCCTGGCGCGCATGGAGCGTGTCGTCCGCGAGCGCATGACGACCCAGGACGTCGAGGCCATCACGCCGCAGACCCTGATCAACATCCGCCCGGTCGTCGCGGCGCTGAAGGAGTTCTTCGGCACCAGCCAGCTGTCGCAGTTCATGGACCAGAACAACCCGCTCGCGGGCCTGACGCACAAGCGTCGTCTGTCGGCCCTCGGCCCGGGTGGTCTGTCGCGTGAGCGCGCCGGCTACGAGGTCCGTGACGTCCACCCGTCGCACTACGGCCGCATGTGCCCGATCGAGACCCCCGAGGGTCCGAACATCGGCCTGATCGGCTCGCTGGCCTCCTACGCGCGGATCAACGCGTTCGGCTTCGTCGAGACGCCGTACCGCAAGGTCGTCGACGGGGTCGTCACCGACCAGATCGACTACCTCACCGCCACGGAGGAGGACCGCTACGTCGTCGCGCAGGCCAACTCGCCGCTGACCGACGACAAGCGCTTCGCCGACGACCGCGTCCTGGTCCGCCAGCGCGGTGGCGAGGCCGAGCTCCGTCCGTCGGCCGAGGTCGACTACATGGACGTCTCGCCGCGCCAGATGGTGTCGGTCGCGACCGCGCTCATCCCGTTCCTCGAGCACGACGACGCCAACCGCGCGCTCATGGGCGCGAACATGCAGCGTCAGGCCGTCCCGCTCCTGGTCAACGACGCCCCGCTCGTCGGCACCGGCATGGAGTACCGCGCCGCCGTCGACGCCGGTGACGTCGTCGTGGCCAAGGCCTCGGGCGTCGTCAAGGAGGTCTCGGCCGACGCGGTCGAGATCATGCAGGACGACGGCAACAACTTCACCTACCGCCTGGCGAAGTTCCGTCGCTCGAACCAGGGCACGTGCATCAACCAGCGTCCGCTCGTCGCCGAGGGGCAGCGCGTCGAGGTCGGCACCCCGCTGGCCGACGGCCCGTGCACCGACGAGGGCGAGATGGCGCTCGGCACGAACCTGCTCGTGGCGTTCATGCCGTGGCAGGGCCACAACTACGAGGACGCGATCATCCTGTCCCAGCGGATCGTCCAGGACGACCTGCTGACCTCGATCCACATCGAGGAGCACGAGGTCGACGCCCGCGACACCAAGCTGGGCCCCGAGGAGATCACGCGGGACATCCCGAACGTCTCCGAGGAGATGCTGGCCAACCTCGACGAGCGCGGCATCATCCGCATCGGCGCCGAGGTCAGCAACGGCGACATCCTCGTCGGCAAGGTCACGCCCAAGGGCGAGACCGAGCTGACCCCCGAGGAGCGCCTGCTCCGCGCGATCTTCGGCGAGAAGGCGCGCGAGGTGCGCGACACGTCGCTCAAGGTCCCGCACGGCGAGTCCGGCACCGTCATCGGCGTGCGCGTCTTCGACGCGTCCGAGGGTGACGAGCTCAGCCCCGGCGTCAACCAGCTCGTCCGCGTCTACGTCGCGCAGAAGCGCAAGATCAGCGACGGCGACAAGCTGGCCGGCCGCCACGGCAACAAGGGCGTCATCTCCAAGATCCTCCCGATCGAGGACATGCCCTTCCTCGAGGACGGCACGCCCGTCGACATCGTGCTCAACCCGCTCGGTGTCCCCGGCCGCATGAACATCGGCCAGGTCCTCGAGCTGCACCTGGGCTGGATCGCGAAGCAGGGCTGGGACGTCAGCGGCATCGCCGAGGAGTGGGCCGAGCGGCTCACGTCCATCGGTGCCGACTCGGCCCCGTCCGGCAGCAACGTCGCGACCCCGGTCTTCGACGGTGCGCGCGAGGACGAGCTGCAGGGCCTGCTGGCGAACACGCTCCCGAACCGCGACGGCGACCGCATGGTCGGCCCCGACGGCAAGGCGCGCCTGTTCGACGGTCGTACCGGCGAGCCCTTCCCGGGCCCGATCTCGGTGGGCTACATGTACATGCTCAAGCTCCACCACCTGGTCGACGACAAGATCCACGCGCGCTCGACCGGCCCGTACTCGATGATCACCCAGCAGCCGCTCGGCGGTAAGGCCCAGTTCGGTGGCCAGCGCTTCGGTGAGATGGAGGTCTGGGCCCTGGAGGCCTACGGCGCCGCGTACGCGCTGCAGGAGCTGCTGACGATCAAGTCCGACGACATCCTCGGTCGCGTCAAGGTGTACGAGGCCATCGTCAAGGGCGAGAACGTCCCCGAGCCGGGCATCCCCGAGTCGTTCAAGGTGCTCGTCAAGGAGATGCAGTCGCTGTGCCTGAACGTCGAGGTGCTGTCCAGCGACGGCACCGCGGTCGAGATGCGCGACGCGGAGGAGGACCTCTTCCGCGCCGCCGAGGAGCTCGGCATCGACCTCTCGCGTCGTGAGCCGTCCAGCGTCGAAGAAGTGTGACGTCACACTTCCCCGCCTTCGTTCGATTTTTTGGTGAAAGGTAACTGAGCTACATGCTCGACGTGAACTTCTTCGATCAGCTGAAGATCGGTCTTGCCACCGCTGACGACATCCGTCAGTGGTCGCACGGCGAGGTCAAGAAGCCTGAGACCATCAACTACCGCACGCTCAAGCCCGAGCGCGACGGCCTGTTCTGCGAGAAGATCTTCGGTCCCACCCGGGACTGGGAGTGCTACTGCGGCAAGTACAAGCGCGTGCGCTTCAAGGGCATCATCTGCGAGCGCTGCGGCGTCGAGGTGACCCGCTCGAAGGTCCGTCGCGAGCGCATGGGCCACATCGAGCTGGCCGCCCCGGTCACGCACATCTGGTACTTCAAGGGTGTGCCGAGCCGCCTGGGCTACCTGCTCGACCTCGCGCCGAAGGACCTCGAGAAGGTCATCTACTTCGCGGCGTACATGATCACGCACGTCGACGACGAGGCGCGTCACCGCGACCTCGCCTCGCTCGAGGCGAAGATCGACCTGGAGCGCAAGCAGCTCGAGAGCCGTCGTGACAACGAGGTCAACGAGCGCATGCAGAAGCTCGAGGAGGACATGGCCGCCCTCGAGGCCGAGGGTGCCAAGGCCGACGCGAAGCGCAAGGTCAAGGACGCCGCCGAGCGTGAGGCCCGCCAGCGTCGTGACCGCGTCCAGCGCGAGATCGACCGCCTCAACGAGGTCTGGGACCGGTTCAAGAGCCTCAAGGTCCAGGACCTCGAGGGCGACGAGCTGCTCTACCGCGAGATGACGTACCGCTTCGGCAAGTACTTCGAGGGCTACATGGGCGCCATGGCGATCAAGAAGCGCCTGGAGTCCTTCGACCTCGACGCCGAGGCCGAGTCGCTGCGCGAGGTCATCGCCACCGGCAAGGGCCAGAAGAAGACCCGTGCGCTCAAGCGCCTCAAGGTCGTCTCGGCGTTCCTGGCCAGCGGCAACCACCCGCGCGGCATGGTGCTGGACGCCGTCCCGGTGATCCCGCCGGAGCTGCGCCCGATGGTCCAGCTGGACGGTGGCCGCTTCGCGACCTCCGACCTCAACGACCTGTACCGCCGCGTCATCAACCGCAACAACCGGCTCAAGCGCCTGCTCGACCTGGGTGCGCCCGAGATCATCGTCAACAACGAGAAGCGGATGCTGCAGGAGGCCGTCGACTCGCTGTTCGACAACGGCCGCCGTGGCCGTCCGGTGACCGGACCGGGCAACCGCCCGCTCAAGTCGATCTCGGACATGCTCAAGGGTAAGCAGGGTCGCTTCCGCCAGAACCTGCTCGGCAAGCGCGTCGACTACTCCGGCCGTTCGGTCATCGTCGTCGGCCCGCAGCTCAAGCTGCACCAGTGCGGCCTGCCCAAGCAGATGGCCATCGAGCTGTTCAAGCCGTTCGTGATGAAGCGTCTGGTCGACCTGAACCACGCGCAGAACATCAAGAGCGCCAAGCGCATGGTCGAGCGCGGCGTGCGCGCCGAGGTGTGGGACGTCCTCGAAGAGGTCATCACCGAGCACCCGGTGCTGCTGAACCGTGCACCCACCCTGCACCGTCTGGGCATCCAGGCGTTCGAGCCGCAGCTCATCGAGGGCAAGGCCATCCAGATCCACCCGCTCGTCTGCTCGGCCTTCAACGCCGACTTCGACGGTGACCAGATGGCCGTGCACCTGCCGCTGAGCGCCGAGGCGCAGGCCGAGGCCCGCATCCTCATGCTGTCGACGAACAACATCCTGAAGCCGGCCGACGGTCGTCCCGTCACCATGCCGACCCAGGACATGATCATCGGCCTGTACTTCCTCACGCTCGAGCGTGACGGACTGCTGGGCGAGGGTCGCGCGTTCACGTCGCCGGCCGAGGCGCAGATGGCCTTCGAGCGCGGTGAGATCACGCTGCAGAGCAAGATCAAGCTGCCGGTCAACGACGCGCTGACCACCACGACGCTGGGTCGCGCGCTGTTCAACGCGACGCTGCCGGAGGACTACCCCTTCGTCAACTACCAGGTCGGCAAGAAGCAGCTCGGCGTGATCGTCAACGACCTGGCCGAGCGCTACAGCAAGGTCGACGTCGCCAACGCGCTGGACGCGCTGAAGGACACCGGCTTCCACTGGGCCACCCGCTCGGGCGTCACGATCTCGATCGACGACGTCTCGACGCCGGGCAACAAGCCCGAGATCCTCGGCAAGTACGAGGACCAGGCGGCCAAGGTCCAGACGCAGTTCGACCGCGGTCTCATCACCGAGGACGAGCGTCGTCAGGAGCTCATCGAGATCTGGACCCAGGCCACGGCCGAGGTCTCCGGTGAGATGGAGAAGAACTTCGACCACGACAACCCGATCTACATGATGGTCAACTCGGGTGCCCGCGGAAACATGATGCAGCTGCGTCAGATCGCCGCCATGCGTGGACTGGTCGCCAACCCGAAGGGCGAGATCATCCCTCGCCCGATCAAGGCGAACTTCCGCGAGGGCCTGAGCGTCGTCGAGTACTTCATCGCCACGCACGGTGCCCGCAAGGGACTGGCCGACACCGCCCTGCGCACCGCCGACTCGGGCTACCTGACGCGTCGACTCGTCGACGTCAGCCAGGACGTCATCATCCGCGAGGAGGACTGCGGCACCGAGCGCGGTCTGCCCAAGGTCATCGCGACCCGCCTCGAGGACGGCACCCTGGTGCCCGAGGAGCACGTGGAGACCTCGGTCTACTCGCGCACCTCGGCGGTCGAGATCGCCCACCCCGAGACGGGTGAGGTGCTCGTCGAGGCCGGTGGCGAGATGGGCGACGTCGAGATCAGCGCGCTGGTCTCGGCCGGCGTGGAGTCGATCCGCGTCCGCACCGTCCTCACCTGTGAGGCGGCGGCCGGTTCGTGCGCCAAGTGCTACGGCCGCTCGCTGGCGACCGGCAAGCTCGTCGACATCGGCGAGGCGGTCGGCACCATCGCCGCCCAGTCGATCGGTGAGCCCGGCACCCAGCTGACGATGCGTACCTTCCACACCGGTGGTGTGGCCGGTGACGACATCACGCACGGCCTGCCGCGCGTCGTGGAGCTGTTCGAGGCCCGCCAGCCCAAGGGCAAGGCCCCCATCACGGAGGCCGCCGGCCGGGTCGAGATCAACGACACCGACAAGACCCGCAAGCTCGTCGTCACCCCCGACGACGGCTCCGAGCCGCTGGAGTACCCGGTCACCAAGCGTGCCCGTCTGCTCATCGCCGACGGCGACCACGTCGAGGTCGGCCAGCAGCTCACGCACGGCACCCCGGACCCGCAGGAGGTCCTGCGCATCCTCGGTGTCCGCCGGGCGCAGGAGCACCTCGTGGACGAGGTCCAGGAGGTCTACCGCAGCCAGGGTGTGGCGATCCACGACAAGCACATCGAGATCATCGTGCGCCAGATGCTCCGTCGCGTGACGGTCATCGAGCAGGGCGACTCGAAGCTCATCCCGGGCGACCTGGCGGACCGCGCCACGTTCGAGGAGGAGAACCGTCGCGTCGTGGCCGAGGGCGGCACCCCCGCCTCGGGCCGTCCGGTGCTCATGGGCATCACGAAGGCCTCGCTGGCCGTCGAGTCGTGGCTGTCGGCCGCCTCCTTCCAGGAGACGACCCGCGTCCTCACCGACGCCGCCATCCACGGCAAGTCGGACTCGCTGCGCGGTCTGAAGGAGAACATCATCATCGGCAAGCTGATCCCGGCCGGCACCGGCCTGGACCGCTACCGCCAGATCCGGGTGGAGCCGACCGAGGAGGCGCGTGCGAACGCGTACTCGGTGAGCTCGTACGAGTCGTACGACTACGGCTTCGGCAACCCGACCGGCGAGTCGGTGCAGCTGGACGACTACGACTTCACGTCGTACGACAGCTGAGCTGCTGAACGCGAAGGGCCCCGCACCTCACGGTGCGGGGCCCTTCGTCGTCCGTGGCCGAGGTGCCCGGGGCGGGCGGCCGGCTACTTCTTGAACAGCCAGGTCAGCTTGGGCTCGAACACCGGACGGAACAGGTCGGCGACCGGCTTGGTCATGAGCAGGTTGGCCAGGACGATCGCCGCCGCGATGCAGCCGAGCACCGACACCGCGCCGTAGGGCTCGAGCTTCTGCCACAGGTCGAACTGACGGTCCAGCAGGATGATCACGTAGCCGTGCAGCAGGTAGCAGTAGAACGTCCGGGAGCCGAAGCGCGTCGTCCAGGACTCGCGCCGCGGCACGAGCGACAGGAAGGCCAGCGAAAGCACCAGGCCGACCACGATGAGGAACGCGCGTACCGCCAGCCCGTCCATCGGGCCCGCCTCGAGCGGGGCCTCGTCGTAGCGCATCTTCCACAGCAGCCACTCGGTCGTCCAGTCCGACGCGTACAGCTGGCACACGACGAACGAGCCGCCGAGCAGGGCCGCGGACGCGATCCGGACGCGCCACTGGCCGAGCGCCATGAAGCGGTCGCGGCTGAAGTGCATGCCGATGACGTAGAACGGCAGGAAGCCCAGCACCTTCGGCAGTGCGAGGACGTTGGGGATCTCGATCAGCCCGGCCAGCAGCGAGATGACGATCGAGATGGTGATCGGGTAGCGCACCGTGCGCCAGATCGGCGTCGTCAGGCGGTAGATGATGAGCGCGGCCATGAACCAGCCCAGCCACTGCGGCGAGAGCGGCATCAGGTGCTCCGGCGAGCCGTCGTAGTGCTTGGTGATCAGCTGCAGGCTCAGCTCGACGAGCAGGTACGGCACGACCAGGGTGCTGATCATGCGCCGGACCTGGCGCTGGTCGCCGACGTAGTTGCGCGCCGTGTAGCCCGAGATGAGCACGAAGAACGGCATGTGGAACAGGTAGATCCACGTGTAGACCCCGCGGGCGGAGTCCATCACCACCAGGTCGGTGAGCGAGTGGCCGATGACCACGAGGAGCATCACCCAGTAGCGGGCGTTGTCGAGGTACGCGACCCGCTTCTTCACGGGCTGGGTGGTCGTCTGCAGCGGGGCGAGCTCAGTCATCGTGTGCTTGACTCTAGAGGCGAAGCCTGAGGGCTTCCTGTCGAGGACGAAGCCGGAGGAGAGCCCCGTGACGCGCCGTACCCAACGCCTCGGCGCGTACGCCGTGGCCCTGCGCGACTCGCGCATCCTGCTCACCCGCATCAGCCCGGTCGGCTTCCCGGCCGGCAGCTGGACGCTGCCCGGCGGCGGGGTCGACCACGGCGAGTCGCCGCACGACGCCGTGCGCCGCGAGCTGCACGAGGAGACCGGGCTCGCCGCCCTGGACGCCCGGCTGGTGGACGTCCACGACGTGCACGTCGTGGACGTGGGTCGCGACGACGCCTACGAGGACTACCACGGGGTGCACGTGCTGTACGCCGTGCAGGTCGACGTCGACCAGGAGCCGCACGTCGTGGACGTCGGCGGCAGCACCGACCTGGTGCGCTGGGTCGAGCTGGCCGAGGTCGGCGGGCCGGACTATCCCGTGCTGCCGATGGTCCAGCACGTCCTGCGGACGCTCGAGCGCTACCGCTGGGCCGGAGCGGCCTGACGCATGAGGAAGGCGTAGGCGCCGCGGCCGGTGGCCACGTAGGCGCCGAACGCGCGGCTGCCGTCGATCGTGCGACCGGTGTAGGTCGTGGTGATCTCGTTCAGCTCCTCGATCGTGTTGGTGACCGGCTCGCCCGCGCCGGAGGCCCACGAGCGGGCCAGGTCGTCGGCGTCGCTGAACTTCGGCATCTGCACCATCGCGAACGACGGGCGGTCGCTGGTGAGCAGCAGGGTGGCGTCCTCGGGCAGCGTCCAGGTGCCGCCCAGGAGCGGTGAGTCGGTCGGCGCCGCGAGGTCCATCTTCGGCCAGACGGCCTCGGTGACCGGCGCGGTGGCGTCGGCGTCGGGCATGTCGCCGATGCCGTCGGTGTCCTTGCCCTCCTGGCCCTCGCGCGGGTCGCCGGCGTAGGCGATCTGCAGCACCATGACCGGATCGCCGTCCGAGGCGGGGAAGCCGGTGCGGGTCTGCAGCGAGCCGACCGCGACGTCGAGCGTGATCGAGACGTCACGACCACCGCCGGTCAGTCCGCGCTCGGCGAGGTGGCAGCCGGTGTAGCGCCCGGCCTGCACGGGACAGTAGGCGCCGAGGTTCTCGGCGTCGATCTCGTTGTCGGGCAGGACGGTGGCGATCTGGCCGAGCATGCGGTGCACGACGTCGGACGGCTCGCCGTCGATGCGCATCGCCGAGATGGTGACGTCCGGCTTGGGCTGCTCCTCGAGCAGGTCGTACGTGTCGTCGCTGGGCCGGTTGGTCGGCGTGGGGGTCGGGGTCGGCGGGGTCTCGCCGTCCTCCAGCTCCTCCTGCAGCGCGGCCTCGTCCTCGGCCTTCTTCTGCGCGACGGCGGCGTCGAGGTCGGCCTGGTAGGCCGCGACGAGCGCGTCGCTGCGGTAGCGGACGAGCGGACCGAGCTGGGTGGCGCCGCGCGGGACGCGCATGCCGTAGCCGATCGGGCTGTCGGGACCGGACTCGTGGTCGCCCACCTGGTCGCTCAGCGACGCGGTCGAGGCGGTCGCCTCGGGGTCGGCCGGCTCGTCGGAGCCGCCGTCGCAGGCGGCCGTCGCGGTGAGCATGCCGAGCGTCGCCAGGGCGGCGAGCAGTCGCTTCGTCCTCATGAGTCCTCTTCTCCCGGGTCCGCACCAGGGTAGTGGAGCCCGCCCAGCCGGACGGCAGTCGTATCCTCGGAGGGCATCGCACCGAGGAGGCCGCGTGACCAGCATCGTCCCGACCAGCCCCGAGACCGTCTTCACCTATGGAGCACCCGGTCTCAAGTTCGGCGTGGGAGCGCGCCACGAGCTCGGCCACGACCTGCGCCAGCTCGGCGCCCGGCGCGTCCTGCTGGTGACCGATCCCGGGGTCGCGGCCACCGGACGTCCGGCCGAGATGGCCGAGTCCGTCCGCGCCGCGGGGGTCGAGGTCGTGGTCTTCGACCGGGTGCGGGTCGAGCCCACCGACCGCAGCCTGGCCGAGGCCGTCGACGCCGCCCGGGCCGCGTCGCCGTTCGACGCGGTGGTCGCCGTGGGCGGCGGCAGCGCGATCGACACCGCCAAGGCGGTCAACCTCATGCTCACCAACGACGGCGAGCTCATGGACTACGTCAACGCCCCGGTCGGCGGCGGCAAGGCGCCGGAGAAGCCGCTGCTGCCGCTCGTCGCGGTGCCGACCACCACCGGCACCGGCAGCGAGAGCACGACCATCTGCGTCCTGGACGTCGTCGACCAGCACGTCAAGACCGGCATCTCCCACGCGCGGCTGCGGCCGACGATGGCCGTCGTCGACCCCGAGCTGACGATCACCCAGCCGGCCCAGGTCACCGCCGCGGCCGGCATGGACATCCTGTGCCACGCCCTGGAGAGCTACACCGCCCGCGGCTACACCAGCTACGAGCGCAAGACCGCCGAGCAGCGGGTGCCCTACTGCGGCGCCAACCCGATCTCGGACATGTGGAGCGAGAAGTCGATGAGCCTGCTGGCCGGCTCGTTCCGTCGCGCGGTCGCGCACGGCGACGACCTCGACGCGCGCACCGAGGTCGCGCTGGCCGCGACGTTCGCCGGGCTCGGCTTCGGCAACGCCGGCGTGCACATCCCGCACGCCAACGCCTACCCGGTGGCCGGCCAGGTGCGTGACTTCCGGCCCGAGGGCTACCCCGTGCTGGACGGTGACGACCACGCGATGGTGCCGCACGGCATGGCCGTCTCGCTCACCGCGCCCGAGGCGTTCCGGTTCACCTTCTCCTCGGCGCCCGAGCGGCACGTGCGCGCCGCCCAGCTGCTCGAGCCCGGCGCGACGCCCGGCGACGACCCGGCCTCGCTGCTGCCCGACGTGCTGACCCGGCTCATGCGCGACATCGGCGTGCCGTCCGGCCTCGCCGAGGTCGGCTACGGCGAGGGCGACGTCGACTCGCTGGTCGAGGGCACCCTCAAGCAGCAGCGGCTGCTCGCCACGGCGCCGCGCGAGGCGTCGGCCGACGACCTGGCCGGCATCCTGCGCGGGTCGCTCGAGCTGTGGTGAGCGTCGTCCCGGACGCCGCGCTCGACGTCGTCGCCGCGCTGCGCCGGCGCGGGGTCGCGGACGTCGACGACTCCACCCTGACCCGGGCGATGTACAGCACGGACGCCTCGCTGTACCGCGTCGTGCCCCAGGTCGTGGTGCGCCCGCACGACGCCGACGAGGTCGTGGCGGTGCTGGACGCGTGCCGCGAGACGGGCACGCCCCTGACGTCCCGCGGCGCGGGCACGTCGATCGCCGGCAACGCGATCGGCACCGGCGTCGTCCTGGACTTCCTGCGCCACATGAACCGGGTGCACGAGATCGACCCCGAGGCGCGCACGGCCCGGGTCGACCCCGGCGCCGTCCATGCCGTCGTCCAGCGCGCCGCCGCCCCGCACGGGCTGCGCTACGGCCCCGACCCGTCCACGCACACGCGCTGCACGGTCGCCGGCATGATCGCCAACAACGCCTGTGGCAACCGCGCGCTGGGCTACGGCCGGGCGTCGGACAACGTCGCCGGGCTGGACCTGCTGACCGCGGCGGGGGAGCGGCTGCTGCTGCGCCGCGGCGAGCGCACCGCGTCCGCGACCCTCGACCGGCTCGAGCAGGTCGTGGCTGGGGACCTCGGCACGGTGCGCACCGAGCTGGGCCGCTTCGGCCGCCAGGTGTCCGGCTACAGCCTCGAGCACCTGCTGCCCGAGCGCGGGTTCGACGTCGCCTCGTTCATGGCCGGCACCGAGGGGACGCTGGGCGTCTTCCTCGGGGCCACGATCGACCTGGTGGACGAGCCGCCGCACCGGCACATGGTGCTGCTGGCCTACCCGACGATGGCCGAGGCCGCCGACGACGTCCCGGCGCTGCTGCCGTTCGAGCCGGTCGCCTGCGAGGGGCTCGGCGCGCGCATCGTGCAGGTCTACCGCGCGGCCAAGGGCGCGTCCGCGGTGCCGGACATGCCCGAGGGCGGCGGCTTCCTCTACGTCGAGATCGCCGGCCACGACGAGGCCGAGCTGGCCGACCGCGCCGCGCGCATCGAGCGGGCGTCCTCGGCCCGCGCTGCCCGTTACGTGACCTCGCGGGCCGAGCAGGCCGTGCTGTGGCGCATCCGCGAGGAGGGCGCCGGGCTCGCGTCCCGCGTCTGGGACCGTCCCGCGCTCGCCGGCTGGGAGGACGCCGCGGTGCCGCCCGAGCGGCTGGGCGCCTACCTGCGTGACTTCGAGCGGCTCATGGCCGACCACGAGGTGCAGGGCGAGCCGTTCGGCCACTTCGGCGACGGCTGCGTGCACGTGCGCATCACCTTCCCGCTCGACGAGGTCGGCGGACGCAGCGTCTACCGCTCCTTCCTGCAGGACGCCGCCGCGCTCGTCGCGAGCCACGGCGGGTCGCTGTCGGGCGAGCACGGCGACGGCCGCGCGCGCTCGGAGCTGCTGCCGGCCATGTACTCGCCCAAGGCGCTGCGCCTGTTCGAGCAGGTCAAGGGCGTCCTGGACCCCGACGACGTGCTGAACCCCGGCGTCCTGGTGCGTCCGGCCCCGTTCGACGAGGACCTGCGCGGCTCGGGCCGCGGCCACGCGCCGCCCCTGCGCCGCACCGGCCTGCGGCTGCTGCACGACGAAGGCGACCTGGGCCAGGCGGTGCACCGTTGCACCGGCGTCGGCAAGTGCCTGGCCGACAACCGCGGCACGAACGGCGTCATGTGCCCCTCGTTCCAGGCCACGCGCAACGAGAAGGACTCCACCCGCGGGCGCGCCCGCACGCTGCAGGAGATGGTCGACGGCCGCCTGGTCGACCAGGGCTGGCGCTCGCCGGAGGTGCACGAGGCGCTCGACCTGTGCCTGTCGTGCAAGGGCTGCCTGCACGACTGCCCCACGGGCGTCGACATGGCCAGCTACAAGACCGAGGTGCTGCACCAGACGTACGCCGGGCGCGTGCGCCCGCGCAGCCACTACGTCATGGGCAAGCTGCCGCTGTGGGCGCGGATCGGGGCACCCTTCGCGCGGCTGACCAACGTCCTACTGCGCACGCCCGGCGTCGCCCACCTCGCCCGGTGGGTGTCCGGCATCGACCAGCGCCGTAGCATCCCGGCGTTCGCGCCGAGACCGTTCACGCGGGACGCCCGCACCCGCGAGGCCGCCGAGCGGCCGCGCGTGCTGCTGTGGTCGGACTCGTTCACCGAGTACTTCGCGCCCGCGGGCGGCCACGCCGCCGTCGCCGTCCTGGAGTCCGCCGGCTACGACGTCGAGCTGCTCGACCGCTCGGCGTGCTGCGGCCTCACCTGGATCACCACGGGCCAGCTGGACGCCGCCCGGCGCATCCTGGGCCGCACCGTCGAGGTGCTGCACGAGTACGTCGCCGCAGGCGTGCCGATCGTCGGCCTCGAGCCGTCGTGCCTGGCCGCGCTCCGGTCGGACGCCGTCGAGCTCGTGGACGACCCGCGCGCCGCGCAGGTCGCGACGGGCGTCTTCACTCTCTCGGAGCTGCTCACCCGCACCGAGGGCTGGACGCCGCCGGACCTCACCGGCACCGAGGTGGTCGTGCAGCCGCACTGCCACCAGTCCAGCGTCCTGGGCTTCGAGGCCGACATGGCCGTGCTGGAGCGCGCCGGCGTCACCGTGACCCGGCTCAGCGGCTGCTGCGGCCTGGCCGGCAACTGGGGCGTCGAGAAGGGCCACTACGAGACGTCCGTGGCCGTCGCCGAGACCCAGCTGCTGCCGGCCGTCCGCGCCGCCGGTCCGGACGCCGTGGTGCTGGCCGACGGCTTCTCCTGCCGCACCCAGCTCGACGACCTGGTCGACGTGCAGGCCCTGCACCTGTCCCAGCTCCTGGCCGGGGAGGCCGCTTCATGACCGAGCACAGCGAAGGCACGATCCATGACTGAGCACGCGCCCATGCGGATCGACCACCTGCCGGTGCTGGGGGAGCAGATGGCCCGCTTCGTCACCCTGCTCGGCGAGGCCGACGAGAACCTGCCGGTGCCGACCTGCCCGGGCTGGACGGTGCGCGACCTGGCCGTCCACCTCGGCACGATGCACCGCAAGGCCGGCGCGGTCGTGCTCGGCGCGACGCTGGTCGACACCCCCGAGCCGCTCGTGCTCGGCTCGCTCACCGACTGGTACGCCGGCTGCGCGTCCGCGCTCGTGCTCGCGCTGCAGGCGGTCGACCCGGCCGAGCCGGTGCCCAACTGGGCGCAGGTGCACGAGACGGCCGGCTTCTGGCGCCGCCGCCAGCTGCACGAGACGCTCGTCCACACGGTCGACCTGGCCGTCGCGCTCGGGCTGCCCGAGGACGGCTGGCCCGGCGCCGAGGGGTGGGGTCCGGACGCCCAGGTGTCCGCGGACGGGGTGGACGAGCTGCTGACGGTCATGCTGCGCGTGCGCGCGCTCCGTGGCGTCCCGCCCACGCTGCCGGCGCCCGTCCGCCTGCAGACCACCGACACCGACGACGCGTGGGTGCTGTCGCCCGGCGACCTGCTCCTCGTGCGACCCGCCGGGGCCGAGCCGGACGCCTCGCTCGACGACGTGGTGCGCGGCACCGCGGCCGACCTGTACCTGGGCCTGTGGGGACGCGTGGGCACCGACCGGCTGGACGTACGAGGCGACGCGGCGACCGCGTTCCTGGCCGGTCCGCTCGGCCTGTGACCCGCACGGCGTCCCGGCGTGTCACGCTTGACGGGGCGATTTTGACCCGCCAGACCCCACCCGGTAGTCTTTGAGACCGTGCCCGAAATCTTCGGGCCGACGTGCGTGCCCACTTCGAGGGCCCGCGCCCTCCAGGCAACATCCATTCTGCAGAAGGAAGTTCGTAGTGCCCACGATCAACCAGTTGGTTCGCAAGGGCCGCCAGAGCAAGGTGGTCAAGACCAACACGCCGGCCCTCAAGGGTTCGCCTCAGCGTCGCGGTGTCTGCACTCGCGTGTACACCACGACCCCCAAGAAGCCGAACTCCGCGCTGCGCAAGGTTGCACGTGTCCGCCTCTCGAGCGGCACCGAGGTCACCGCGTACATCCCCGGTGAGGGTCACAACCTCCAGGAGCACTCGATCGTCCTCGTCCGTGGCGGTCGTGTGAAGGACCTCCCGGGCGTCCGTTACAAGATCATCCGTGGCTCGCTCGACACCCAGGGTGTCAAGGGCCGCAAGCAGGCTCGCAGCCGTTACGGCGCGAAGAAGGAGAAGAGCTGATGCCGCGCAAGGGTCCCGCCCCGAAGCGTCCCATCGAGACCGATCCGGTCTACGGGAGCCAGCTGGTCACCCAGCTGATCAACAAGATCCTGCTCGACGGCAAGAAGCAGGTCGCGCAGCGCATCGTCTACACCGCCCTGGAGGGCACCCGCGAGAAGACCGGCACCGATCCGGTCATCACGCTGAAGCGCGCACTCGACAACGTGAAGCCGACCCTCGAGGTCAAGAGCCGCCGCGTCGGCGGTGCGACCTACCAGGTCCCGATCGAGGTCCGCGCCTCGCGCCAGACCACGCTCGCCCTGCGCTGGCTGGTCAAGTACTCCAGCGAGCGTCGTGAGAAGACGATGGCCGAGCGCCTGATGAACGAGCTCCTCGACGCCAGCAACGGCCTCGGCGGCTCGGTCAAGAAGCGCGAGGACACGCACAAGATGGCCGAGGCCAACCGCGCCTTCGCCCACTACCGCTGGTAAGTCGAGTCACCGGGGAGTCCGCGCTCGCGCGACGCCCGCTGGACTTCCCAGACCTGACAGCAGACTTTCGAAGGAACTGACGCCACGTGGCAACCGACATCACCACCGACCTGAAGCGGGTCCGCAACATCGGCATCATGGCCCACATCGATGCCGGCAAGACCACCACGACCGAGCGCATCCTCTTCTACACCGGCATCACGTACAAGATCGGTGAGGTCCACGAGGGTGGCGCCACGATGGACTGGATGGAGCAGGAGCAGGAGCGCGGCATCACCATCACGTCCGCCGCGACGACCTGCTGGTGGAAGAACCACCAGATCAACATCATCGACACCCCCGGTCACGTCGACTTCACCGTCGAGGTCGAGCGCTCGCTGCGCGTCCTCGACGGCGCGGTCGCGGTGTTCGACGGCGTCGCCGGTGTCGAGCCCCAGTCCGAGACCGTCTGGCGTCAGGCCGACAAGTACGGCGTGCCGCGCATGTGCTTCGTCAACAAGCTCGACCGCACCGGTGCGTCCTTCGACTTCTGCGTCAAGACGATCCGTGAGCGCCTCGGCGCCACGCCGCTCGTCCTGCAGCTGCCCATCGGCGCCGAGTCCGACTTCATCGGCGTCGTCGACCTGGTCGGCATGCGCGCCCTCGTCTGGCGCGGCGAGACCGCGATCGGCGAGGACTACGCCGTCGAGGAGATCCCGGCCGACCTGGCCGACGAGGCTGCGGAGGCCCGCGAGGCCCTGCTCGAGACCCTCTCGGACGTCGACGACGAGATCGCCGAGAAGTTCCTCGAGGGCGAGGACATCTCGGTCGACGAGCTGAAGGCCGCGATCCGTCGCGCCACGCTCGGCACCAAGCTCAACCCGGTCCTGTGCGGCACCGCGTTCAAGAACAAGGGCGTCCAGCCCCTGCTCGACGCGGTCGTCGACTTCCTGCCCTCGCCGATCGACGTCGGCGCGGTCAAGGGCCACAGCGCCAAGGACGAGTCGGTCGAGGACACCCGCGAGCCCTCCGACGAGGCGCCCTTCTCGGGCCTGGCGTTCAAGATCGCCACCGACCCGCACCTGGGCAAGCTGACCTTCGTCCGCGTCTACTCGGGTCGCCTCGAGGCCGGCACGCAGGTGCTCAACGTGACCAAGGGTCGCAAGGAGCGGATCGGCAAGGTCTACCAGATGCACGCCAACAAGCGTGAGGAGATCGCGTCGGTCGGTGCCGGCCAGATCGTGGCCGTCATGGGCCTCAAGGACACGACGACCGGCGAGACGCTGGCCGACTCGGCCAAGCCGATCGTCCTGGAGTCGATGACCTTCCCCGACCCGGTCATCCAGGTCGCCATCGAGCCCAAGACCAAGAGCGACCAGGAGAAGCTGGGCGTCGCGATCCAGAAGCTCGCCGAGGAGGACCCGACGTTCCAGGTCCACACGGACGAGGAGACGGGTCAGACGATCATCGCCGGCATGGGCGAGCTCCACCTCGACATCCTGGTCGACCGCATGAAGCGCGAGTTCCGCGTCGAGGCGAACGTCGGCAAGCCCCAGGTCGCGTACCGCGAGACCATCAAGGGCACCGTCACCGGCCACAGCTACACGCACAAGAAGCAGACCGGTGGTTCGGGCCAGTTCGCCAAGGTCGTCATCGGCGTGGCCCCCAACGGCCCCGACGCCGGTGGCGAGGGCGGCTACGAGTTCGTCAACGAGGTCAGCGGCGGCCGCGTCCCGAAGGAGTACATCCCCTCGGTCGACGCCGGCGGCCAGGCGGCCATGGAGTTCGGCGTCCTCGCCGGCTACCCGATGGTGGACGTCAAGTTCACCCTCGAGGACGGCGCCTACCACGACGTCGACTCCAGCGAGCTGGCGTTCAAGCTGGCCGGCAACATGGCGTTCAAGGAGGCTGCGCGCAAGGCCAACCCGGTCCTGCTCGAGCCGATGTTCGCCGTCGAGGTCACGACGCCCGAGGACTACATGGGCGACGTGATCGGCGACCTCAACTCCCGCCGTGGCCAGGTTCAGGCCATGGAGGAGGGCTACGGTGGCGCCAAGCTCGTCAAGGCGCTCGTGCCCCTGTCCGAGATGTTCGGCTACGTGGGCGACCTGAGGTCCAAGACCTCCGGCCGTGCCTCGTACTCGATGCAGTTCGACTCCTACGCCGAGGTCCCGAAGGCCGTGGCCGAAGAGATCATCAAGAAGGCCCGCGGCGAGTAATCCACGGTCCGTCCGTTAAGGTGGCCTGAGGTGTCCGTTCGCGGGACCCAACGGCGTTCAACAGCAACAACAATCCCAGGAGGAGCCCACAGTGGCTAAGGCGAAGTTCGAGCGGACCAAGCCGCACATGAACATCGGCACCATCGGTCACATCGACCACGGCAAGACGACGCTGACCGCGGCGATCACCAAGGTGCTGCACGACAAGTACCCGGACCTCAACGAGGCTTCGGCGTTCGACCAGATCGACAAGGCTCCCGAGGAGCGTCAGCGCGGCATCACGATCTCGATCTCGCACGTCGAGTACCAGACCGAGAACCGCCACTACGCGCACGTCGACTGCCCCGGCCACGCCGACTACGTCAAGAACATGATCACCGGCGCGGCTCAGATGGACGGCGCGATCCTCGTGGTCGCCGCCACCGACGGCCCGATGCCGCAGACCCGTGAGCACGTCCTCCTGGCCCGCCAGGTCGGCGTCCCCGCGATGGTCGTCGCGCTGAACAAGTGCGACATGGTCGACGACGAGGAGATCCTGGAGCTCGTCGAGCTCGAGGTCCGTGAGCTGCTCAACGAGCAGGAGTTCGACGGCGACAACGTCCCGGTCGTCCCCGTGGCCGCCTTCCCGGCGCTGCAGGGCGACGAGAAGTGGGCCGAGTCGATCCTCAACCTCATGAACGCGGTGGACGAGTACATCCCGCTCCCGCCCCGTGAGACGGACAAGCCGTTCCTCATGCCCGTCGAGGACGTCTTCACGATCACCGGTCGTGGCACCGTCATCACCGGTCGCATCGAGCGCGGCATCATCAAGGTGAACGAGACCGTCGAGATCGTCGGCATCCGCGAGGAGAAGCAGACGACGACGGTCACCGGCATCGAGATGTTCCGCAAGCTCCTCGACGAGGGCCAGGCCGGCGAGAACGTGGGCCTGCTGCTTCGTGGCACCAAGCGCGAGGACGTCGAGCGCGGCATGGTCATCATCGCGCCCGGCACCACGACGCCGCACACGGACTTCGAGGGCCAGGTCTACATCCTGTCGAAGGAGGAGGGCGGCCGTCACACGCCGTTCTTCAACAACTACCGTCCGCAGTTCTACTTCCGCACGACGGACGTCACCGGCGTCGTCACGCTGCCCGAGGGCACCGAGATGGTCATGCCCGGCGACAACACCGAGATGAGCGTCAAGCTCATCCAGCCGATCGCCATGGAGGAGGGCCTGCGCTTCGCCATCCGCGAGGGCGGCCGTACCGTCGGCGCCGGCCGTGTCACGAAGATCAACGCGTGACCTGCTGACACCAGCGCACGAGCCCCTCGGACCTTCGGGTCCGGGGGGCTTCGTCGTTCTCACGGGCGGTCCGCGCCCGGTGTGAGCGGTTCGTCACCGGAGCGCACCGGCGGACGGCACCGGGCGAAACATCGGCTTCCTAGCCTCGTGGCGAGCGCCGGCACCGGGCCGGCCCGCACAGGGGAGCGGCGATGACCACGGACGTACGCGAGCTCGCGCCGGACCGGACCTCCGGGACGCGGCGCACCGGACGCTGGATCGATCACTGGGAGCCCGAGGACCCGGCGTTCTGGGCGCACACCGGACAGCGGGTCGCGCGGCGCAACCTGGCCTGGTCGATCTTCGCCGAGCACCTGGGCTTCTCGGTGTGGCTGCTGTGGAGCGTCAGCGCCGCCATGATGGCCGGCGCCGGGTTCGACCTCAGCGCCCAGCAGCTGTTCTGGCTGCTGGCGGTGCCCAACCTCGTGGGCTCCTTGCTGCGGGTGCCCTACACGTTCGCGGTGCCGCGCTTCGGCGGACGCAACTGGACGATCGCCAGCGCCGTGCTGCTGCTCGTCCCGACGCTGCTGTTCGTCGTCGTGGTGCAGCGCCCGGGCACGCCGTACTGGGTGCTCGTGCTGGTGGCGGCGACCGCCGGCCTGGGCGGCGGGAACTTCGCCTCGTCCATGGCCAACATCAACTTCTTCTACCCGGCCGAGCGCAAGGGCGCGGCGCTGGGCCTCAACGCCGCCGGCGGCAACCTGGGCGTGGCGATCATCCAGCTGTTCCTGCCCGTCGTGGTCGGCGGGGCGGGCCTGTTCGGCCTGGTGAAGGCGGCCGAGTCCGGCATCCACCTGGAACGAGCCGGCCTGCTGTACGCCGCGCTGGCCGTGGTCGCCGCCGTCGGTGCCTGGGCCGGCATGGACAACCTGCGCAGCGCCCGCTCGACGGTGCGCGAGCAGCTCTCGGTCGTCCGGTACCGGCACACCTGGGTGATGTCGTTCCTGTACGTCGGCACGTTCGGCTCGTTCATCGGCTACTCGGCGGCGATGCCGCTGCTCATCAAGCTGAACTTCTGGACCCAGCCGGTGCCGGGTGTCGAGGGCATCGGCGTCAACTTCGCCTACTTCGCCTTCCTCGGCGCGCTCGTCGGCTCGGTCGCTCGTCCGTTCGGCGGCTGGCTGGCCGACCGGCTCGGCGGAGCCCGGGTCACGGTGGGCTGCTTCGCGCTCATGGTGGCCGGCACGCTGGGCGTCCTGGCCACGCTGCGGGCGCTCGAGCCGGTCCCGGCCCAGCCGACCGACGGGGTGGACCCGGCCACGTTCGCCTACGCGCCGGACGTCGTCGCGGCAGTCGACCACAACACCGGGCTGTTCGGCTGGTTCCTGCTGGCCTTCCTCGTGGTGTTCGCCGCCGCCGGGGCGGGCAACGGCTCGACCTACCGGATGATCCCGGCGATCTGGCGCTCGTACGCCGACGCCGAGACGGAGGAGGGGACGCCCGCCCGGGCCGCGGCGCGGGCGCGCTCGGTGAAGGAGGCGTCCGCCGTCATCGGGCTCGCCGGGGCGGTGGGCGCGATCGGCGGCTTCCTCATCCCGATCACGTTCGGCTCGCCGTGGGTGAGCGACCCGATCGAGGCGGTGCAGGCCGCGTTCATGGTGTTCACCGGGTTCTACGTCGTCTGCGCCGCGGTGGCCTGGGCGGTCTACCTGCGGCGCGGTGCCCCGATGGCGAGGGCGGGCGTGTGACCGACACCCACTGCCCGTACTGCGCGCTGCAGTGCGCCCAGCGGCTGAGCGGCACCGGCGCGGCCGACCTCGCCGCCGAGCCGCGGGACTTCCCGACCAACCGCGGCGGGATGTGCCAGAAGGGGTGGACGAGCCCGGAGCTGCTGCGCACGCCCGACCGGCTGACCGTGCCGCTGCAGCGCAACGCGTCCGGGTCGCTGGAGCCGGTCGGGTGGGACGAGGCGCTGGACGACGTCGCGGCGCGGCTGCGGACGATGGGCCGAGACGAGGTGGCCGTGTTCGGCGGTGGCGGGCTGACCAACGAGAAGGCCTACCAGCTGGGCAAGCTCGCCCGGCTCGCCCTGCGGACGCGGCTGATCGACTACAACGGGCGGTTCTGCATGGCCGCCGCGGCGGCGGCCGCCAACCGCACCCTCGGGCTGGATCGTGGGCTGCCGTTCCCGCTGACCGACCTGGCCGACGCCGACGCGGTGCTGCTGCTCGGCAGCAACCTGGCCGACACGATGCCGCCGAGCGTCCAGCACCTGGCCGCCGTGCGCGAGCGCGGGGGCCTGGTCGTGGTCGACCCCCGGCGCTCGGCGACCGCGGCGCTGACCGACGAGGGGGCCGGCCTCCACCTTGCCCCGGTGCCGGGCACCGACATCGTCCTGCTCCTCGGCCTGCTGCACGTCGTGCTGGCCGAGGGTCTGGCCGACGAGACCTACCTGGCCGAGCGGGTGGACCGCGTGGACGACGTCCGTGCCGCCGTCGCCGAGTGGTGGCCCGAGCGCGTCGCCGCCACCACGGGCGTTCCAGCCACCGCGGTACGCCGCGTCGCCCGGCTGCTCGCCGACGCGAGCGGCCACCGCGGCGGACGGGGCGCGTTCGTGCTGACCGGACGTGGCAGCGAGCAGCACGTCGACGGCGCCGACACGGTGACCGCCGCGATCGACCTGGCCCTCGCGCTCGGGCTCGTGGGCGCCGAGCGCGGCGGGTACGGGGCACTCACCGGGCAGGGCAACGGGCAGGGCGGCCGCGAGCACGGGCTGAAGGCCGACCAGCTGCCCGGCTACCGATCGATCGCCGACCCGGCTGCCCGCGAGCACGTCGCCCGGGTGTGGGGCGTCGACCCCGAGCTGCTGCCCGGTCCGGGAGTCCCCGCGGTCGAGCTGCTCGCCTCGCTCGGGCGTCCCGGCGGTCCGCGGGCCCTGCTCGTCCACGGCAGCAACCCCGTCGTCAGCGCCCCGGACGCCCGCGCGGTGCGGAGCCGGCTGGAGTCGCTGGACCTGCTGGTCGTCTGCGACGTCGTGCCCTCGGAGACCGCCCTGCTGGCCGACTACGTCCTGCCCGTCACGCAGTGGGCCGAGGAGGAGGGCACCATGACCGGCATCGAGGGACGCGTGCTGCGCCGCCGCCGAGCGATCGAGCCGCCGCCCGGGGTCCGCGACGAGCTGTGGGTCATGGCCGAGCTGGCCCGGCGGCTGGACGCGCCGGGCACCTGGTCGACCGACCCCCGCGAGGTCTTCGACGAGCTGCGCCGGGCCAGCGCCGGCGGCCGGGCCGACTACGCCGGCATCAGCTACGACCGGCTCGACGCGGGGGAGGCGCTGTACTGGCCGTGCCCGGACGAGACCCACCCAGGCACGCCGCGACCCTTCGCCGACCGCTTCCCGACCGCGTCCGGCCGGGCCCGGATGGTGGCGGTGCGGCCCAGCGGACCGGCCGACGTCGTGCGGCCGGACGCCCCGGTGTGGCTGGTGACCGGGCGGCTGCTCGAGCACTACCAGTCCGGCGCCCAGACCCGGCGGGTCGAGCGGCTGAACCGCAGCCAGGCCGGCGCCTACGTCGAGATCCACCCCTCGCTCGCCGCCCGGATCGGGCTCGACGGGCACGAGGACGTCGTGGTCACCTCGGCCCGGGGCACGATGACCGCCCCGGCGCGGGTCAGCACGCAGGTCCGGCCCGACACCGTGTTCGTCCCGTTCCACTTCGCCGGCGACGACCTGGTCAACGCGGTGACCAACGACGCGACCGACCCGGTCTCGGGGATGCCCGAGCTCAAGGTGTGCGCCGTGACCGTCGAGCGGGCGGGCCGATGAGGGTCGTCGTGGTCGGCGCCGGGATGGTCGGACACCGGTTCGCCGACGACCTCGCCCGGTTCGCGCCGCACGCCGAGGTCGACCTGGTGGGCGCCGAGCCGCACGCGCCGTACAACCGCGTCCTGCTGACCGAGCTGCTGGCCGGCCGGGTCGAGCCCGGCGCCCTGACCCTCCCGCGTCCGGGCGCACCGGTGCGCGTCTGGGCGGGAGCCGAGGCGCTGCACGTCGACCGCGAGCGGCGAGTGGTGGCCACGGCCGAGCGGACGTTCACCTACGACCACCTCGTGCTGGCCACCGGGGCGCGGGCCCGACGGCTTCGGGTCGACGGCCTCGACCCGATGCCGCGAGGTGCCCATGTGCTGCGCTCGCTGCACGACGCCCGCGCGGTCGACGCCGCGACCGAGCACGCGCGGCGGGCCGTGGTCGTGGGCAGCGGCCCGCTGGGGCTCGAGGCGGCGTGCGCCCTGGCCCACCGGGGCGTGCCCGTCACGCTCGTCTCGGCCTCCGCCACCGTGCTGGCGCGGGACCTCGACCCGGTCGCCGGCGGGGTGGTCGGGCGGTCGTTGCGCGGCCTCGGCCTGGACGTCCGCGAGGCCGCGGTGCTCGAGGCGGTGGAGACCGTCGACGGGCGGGTGGCCGGCGTACGGCTCGACAGCGGCACCGTCGAGGCGGACCTGCTGCTGCTGGCCTGCGGGTCGGAGCCCGAGACCCGGCTGGCCCGGGCCGCCGGCCTGGTCGTGGACGGCGGGGTGGTGGTGGACGCCGACCTGGCGACCGACGACCCGCGGGTGTCCGCGATCGGCGACTGCGCCCGGACGCCCGGAGGGACCAGCGGGCTCGTCGGCCCCGGCTGGCAGCAGGCCACCGCCCTCGCACGGCGTCTGGCCGGCGCGTCCCCGGCACCCGCCTCGGTCGTCGGCGGCGCGGCCATGCGGCTGAAGGCGGTCGGCCTGGACGTCGTCACCGAGGGTGTGCGCGGGTCGGTCGCCGAGCCGGACGACCGGGTGCTCGCCGTCCACGACCCGAGCGCCGGACGGCACGTCGAGGTGGTGGTGCGCGGCGACGAGCTCGCCGGCTTCACCTGCGTCGGCGACGGCGACCTCGCCGCACACCTCTCGACGCAGGTCGCCCGGCCCGGCGTCCTGCCGCCGGATCCGCTGCAGCTGCTGCTCGGGACGTCCGGCGCGGCGCCCACGACGTCCGGAAGCCCGACGACGATGCCCGCCGCCACCACCGTCTGCCGGTGCAACGGCGTGACCAAGGGCGACCTGGTGGACGCCTGGGAGGACGGCTGCACGAGCGTCTCGGCGCTGGCTGACCGCACGCGCGCCACCACGGGGTGCGGCGGCTGCCGCAGGCTCGTGCAGGGCGTCGCGCAGTGGCTCGAGCAGGTCGACCCGCCGGCCTCACAACCGGACCCGGGCGCGCGTGAGCGATCCGTTCCGGCGACGTAACCCCGGGCGCCGGGCCAGGAAACGTCGCCTTCCTAGCGTCGAGCCATGACCCAGAAGAAGAGGCTCGTGGTCGTCGGTGCCGGCATGGTCGCCCGTCGGCTGGTCGAGGCGCTCGTGGAGCGGGGCGCCACCCGGGACTGGACGATCGAGGTGTTCGGCGAGGAGAGCCGGCCGCCGTACGACCGCGTCGCGCTGACGTCGTTCTTCACGTTGCACGACGCCGACGAGCTGCTGCTCGGCGACCAGGCGCTGTGGCGTGAGCCCGGTGTCCGGCTGTACCGCAGCTCGCCGGTCTCGGCGATCGACCGCGAAGCGCGCACGGTCACCGCCCGCGGCACGGCCCATCCGTACGACGCGCTCGTGCTGGCCACCGGCTCGTACGCGGCCGTCCCGCCGATCGAGGGCACGGACGCCGAGGGCTGCTTCGTCTACCGGACGGTGGACGACGTCGCCGAGCTGCGCGCCTGGGTGACCGAGCGGCAGGGCGAGGGACGCCCGCCGGTGCGCGGCGTCGTGGTCGGCGGCGGCCTGCTCGGGCTCGAGGCGGCCGGGGCGCTCGAGCAGCTCGGTGCCCACGCCACCGTGGTCGAGTTCGCCGACCGGCTCATGCCGGTGCAGGTCGACCAGGCGGGCGGTGAGGCGCTGCGCCGCATCGTCGAGGGGCTCGGGGTGGACGTCCGCACGTCCACGGCCACCTCACGCATCCGGCGCGACCGGCGTGGCCGGGTCAAGCACATGGACTTCGCCGACGGTGACGGCCTGCCCGCCGACGTGGTCGTGCTGGCGACCGGGGTGCGTCCGCGCGACGAGCTCGCCCGGGCCGCCGGGCTGGACGTCCACGATCGCGGGGGCGTGATGGCCGACGCGGCCTGCCGCACGAGCGACCCGGACGTCTACGCCATCGGCGAGGTGGCCTGCGTGGCCGGACGCGTGTGGGGCCTGGTGGGGCCCGGCTACACGATGGCCGAGGTCGTCGCGGACCGGCTGCTGGGCGGCGAGGCGCGGTTCGAGGGGGCCGACCTGTCGACCAAGCTCAAGCTGCTCGGCGTGGACGTGGCCAGCTTCGGCGACGCCTTCGCCGCGACGGCCGGCAGCCTCGAGGTGGTCTACGCCGACCCCGTCGCCGGCGTCTACAAGAAGCTCGTGCTCAGCGACGACGCCTCGACGCTGCTCGGCGGCGTGCTGGTCGGCGACGCGTCCGCGTACACGACGCTGCGCCCGATGGTCGGCAACCCGCTCGGCGGTGACCCGACGGCCTGGCTGCTGCCGGACGGGGTCGAGCCGCCCAGCGCCGGTGCCCTCCCGGACGAGGCGACGGTCTGCTCGTGCAACAACGTGACCGCCGGCGCCGTCCGCTGCGCCGTCTCCGAGGGCGGCTGCACCGACGTGGCCGGGGTGAAGGCGTGCACCCGAGCCGGGACGAGCTGCGGCTCGTGCCTGCCCCTGGTCAAGACCCTCGTCAACGCCGAGCTGGAGGCGGCGGGCGTCGAGGTCAGCGACGCCCTGTGCGAGCACTTCGCGCTCAGCCGGGCCCAGCTGTTCGACGTCGTGCGGGTCAGCGGGATCACCACGTTCAGCGAGCTGGTCGAGCGGCACGGCAGCGGCCGCGGCTGTGACATCTGCCGTCCGGTCGTCGCGTCGATCCTGGCGAGCCTCGGTCACGGGCACGTGCTCGACGGCGAGAACGCTGCGCTGCAGGACACCAACGACCACGTCATGGCCAACATGCAGAAGGACGGCACGTACTCGGTCGTCCCGCGCATCCCCGGCGGCGAGGTCACGCCGGAGGGGCTCATCGCCATCGGGCAGGTCGCCGCCGACTTCGGGCTCTACACGAAGATCACCGGCGGCCAGCGGATCGACCTGTTCGGCGCGCGGATCGAGCAGCTCCCCGCCATCTGGCAGCGGCTCGTGGACGCCGGCTTCGAGTCCGGGCACGCGTACGGCAAGTCGCTGCGCACGGTGAAGTCGTGCGTCGGCCAGACCTGGTGCCGCTTCGGCGTGCAGGACTCGGTCGGCCTGGCCGTGGCGCTCGAGCTGCGCTACCGCGGCCTGCGCTCGCCGCACAAGATCAAGCTCGGCGTCTCCGGCTGCGCCCGCGAGTGCGCCGAGGCCCGGGGCAAGGACGTCGGCGTCATCGCCACCGACCAGGGCTGGAACGTCTACGTCGGCGGCAACGGTGGCTTCACGCCGCGCCACGCGCAGCTGCTGGCCGAGGACCTGAGCACCGAGGAGCTCGTCCGCACCATCGACCGCTTCCTCATGTACTACGTGCGCACCGCCGACCGCCTGCAGCGGACCGCGACGTGGCTGGAGGCGGTCGAGGGCGGGCTGGACGCCGTCCGGGCCGTGGTCATGGACGACGCGCTGGGCATCGCCGCCGACCTGGACGCCGCGATGGCCGGCCACGTCGACCGGTACGAGGACGAGTGGGCCGCGACCCTGGCCGACCCCGAGAAGCTGCGCCGGTTCAGCGCCTTCGTCAACGCCCCGGACGTCGGCGACCCCGACCTGGCGTACGTCCAGGAGCGCGGCCAGAAGCGTCCGGCCACGGCGCAGGAGCGCGGCGTGCTCATCGGCGGGCCGACCATCCCCGTGCGCGAGGCGGAGGTGCCGGCGTGAGCGGCTGGACGCGGGTGTGCGCGCTGGACGACCTGGTGCCCGACCGGGGTGCCGCCGCGCTCGTCGGCGGCGAGCAGGTGGCGCTGTTCCGGCTGGCGTCCGGCGCGGTGCACGCGGTCGACCACCGCGACCCGTTCACCGGGGCCAACGTCCTGGCCCGTGGTCTGGTCGGGTCCCGCGGGGAGCTGGCGACGGTAGCATCGCCCCTGCACAAGCAGGTCTTCTCGCTCGCGACCGGCCAGTGCCTGGACGACCCGGCGGTGCGCCTGCGCGTGTGGCCGGTGCGGGTCGCCGGCGGACAGGTCGAGGTCGCGGTGGCGGAGGACGAGGCGAAGGGGGTGGCGTGAGCGAGACGTCCCAGCTCGGGCCGGTCCTGAGCGGCGCCCGCGTCCTGGTGACCGCCCAGCGCCGGGCGGACGACATCGTCAACGCCCTGCAGCGCCGCGGGGCGTCCGTCGTGGTCGCCTCCTCGCTCGGCGTCGAGTCCCACATCGACGAGGAGAGCCTGGTCGCCGAGACCCGCGCGCTGGTCGAGCGCCCCGCCGACGTCGTGGTCGTGACCACCGGCATCGGCTTCCGCAGCTGGCTGGACACCGCCGAGTCCGTCGGGCTGGGCCACGAGCTGCTCGAGTCCTTGCAGCGCAGCCGCGTCGTCGCCCGCGGACCGAAGGCTCGCGGCGCGCTGCAGGCCGCCGGGCTGGTGCCCGACTGGGTGGCGGAGTCCGAGACGTCCGCCGAGATCGCCGACTTCCTGCGCGCCGACGGGGTGGCCGGGCAGCGCATCGTCGTCCAGCACCACGGTGCGGGTGACGACGGGCTCGAGCGCCACCTCACCGCGGCCGGCGCCACCACCGCGAGCCTGGTCGTCTACCGCTGGGGCCCGCCGGCCGACCCCGAGGCCGTCCGCCGCTCGGTGCGCGGCGCGGCGGCGGGCGGCTACGACGCGGTGCTGTTCACGTCCGCCCCGGGCGCCGCGGCGTGGCTCGAGGCGGTGCGGTCCGAGCAGGTCCTCGGCCCGGTCATGGAGCTCGTGGACGCGGGGCTCCTGCGGCTCGCCGCCGTCGGCGAGGTGACCGCCGCCCCGCTGCGCGACCTCGGCCTGGACGTCCTGGTGCCGCCGCGGGCCCGGCTCGGCGCGCTGCTGCGCAGCCTCGTGCTCGACCTCGGTGACGACGAGGCGGCGCTGCCCACCCCGTCCGGCCTGCTGCGCGTCCGGGCGACCGCCGCGACCCTCGACCACGTTCCGCTCCCGGTCTCGCCCGGGGGGCTGGCGCTGCTGCGCTGCCTGGCGGCCGACCCCGGCCGCGTCCGCAGCCGTGAGGAGCTTCTCGACGTCCTGCCCGGCGACAGCCGCGACCCGCACACCGTCGAGGTCGCCGTCGCCCGGCTGCGCGAGGCGGTCGGCCGCGAGGCCGTGCGCACCGTGGTGAAGCGCGGCTACCGGCTCGAGGTCGACGCCTGACCTCACGATCCGGCCGGCGACGCCGTGAGGTCGCCGTCACCCAGGGTTTGCGTGCGGCCACGTCCGGTGAAACACGCGCTTCCTAGCGTGGTCGGTGACCGAGGAGGTAGCCCCGTGCACCAGATCGTCGTCGCCAGCCACGGCACCCGTGACCCCCGCGGACGACGCGCCGTCGCGTCGCTCGCCGCCGCGCTGCGGGAAGTTGTCGGCCCGCTCGAGGAGTCCTTCGTCGACGTGCAGGAGCCCAGCCTCGGCGCGGTGCTGGACGCCGGCGACGGTCTTTGGGCCACGCGTCGGGTCGTCCCGCTCCTGCTGTCGGCCGGCTTCCACACCCGGGTGGACGTCGCCCGGGCCGCGGACCGGCCGGGCGTCACCGTCGCCGGGCCGATGGGGCCCGACCCGCGGCTGGTCGACGTGCTCCTCGACCGGCTGGCCGAGGTGGGCGCGACACCGGGCGACCAGGTCGTGCTCGGGGCGGCGGGCACGCGGGACCCGTCCGGCCGGGCGCACCTGGCGCTCACCGCGCGGCGGCTGTCACGGGCGTGGGGGGCGCCCGTGCCGGTCGGCGTGCTGGGCGGCACGGGTGAGCGGCTGACGGACGTCGTCGCCCGGGTGCGTCGGCCCGGACGCCGGGTGGTCGTCGCCGACTACCTGCTCGCGCCGGGCTACTTCGACGACCTCATGCGCGAGGCCGGCGCCGACCGCGTCACGGCTCCGCTGCTCGACGACCGGACGCCCGACCGCAGGATCGTCGACCTGGTCACGCACCGGTGCGCGGTGCCGGCGGCGCTCGCCGCCGCCCGCTGAGCGCTGCCAGAACCGGCCCGCGTCGGCACCGCCGGGGCGTAGCGTCCCGGTCATGACCCCGCCCGCTCCCGCCGGACCGCGCTGGCGCCTGCTCGCCGGGTACGTGCGGCCCCACCGTGCCACCTTGATCGTGTCGATCCTGCTCGGGTTCGCGGCGACCGCCGCCGAGCTGGTCGGCCCGCTGGTCACGCGGTCCGTCCTCGAGGGCCTGGAGTCCGGCGCGTCGCTGGCCGGTCCGGTGCTGCTCCTGGTCGTGGTGCTGGTGGTCGGCAACGCGATCGGCTACGTGCAGACCGTCATGCTCGGCACCATGGCCGAGCAGGTCATCCGCGGCGCTCGGCGCACGATGCTCGGCAGGCTCCTCGGTGCGCGTCCCGACGTGCTGATCGGACGCACCGGGGGTGAGATGGTCTCGCGCGTCACGTCCGACACGACGCTCATCCGAGAGGCGACCACGTCCAGCCTCGTCTACCTGGTCAACGGCGCGGTCTCCCTGGTCGGGTCCCTGGTGCTCATGGCCTACCTCGACCTCCCGTTGCTCGTGGCGACGGTGCTCGTCGTGGTGACCGGGATGGTGCTCGCCGGCTCGCTCATGCCGCTGATGGCCCGCCTGCAGCAGGAGTCGCAGGCCGAGCTGGGACACCTGGGCGCGCGGCTCGACGGCGTCGGGCGGGCGCTGCGGACGGTGAAGGCCAGCCGGGCCGAGCAGCGCGAGCTCGAACGGCTCGGCCGACACGTGGACGAGGCCGCGGCGCTCGGCGTCCGGGTCGTCCGCCTGGAGGCGGTGGCGTGGACGCTGACGGGCATCGCGGTCAACCTCGTCGTCCTGGTGGTGCTCGGGTTCGGCGCGTACCGGGTGTCGGCCGGGGCCCTCGACGTGCCGACGCTGGTGGCGTTCCTGCTCTACGTCTTCGGCCTCATGTGGCCGGTGATGATGGTGACGATGGGTCTCACGTCCCTGCAGTCCGGGCTCGCGGCCGCGGCGCGCATCGACGAGGTGGTGTCCCTCCCGCAGGAGGTCGACCCGCCCACGGCGTCCGCCGAGCCTGCCGGGACCGACCCGGACGGTCCGGTGCTCGCGCTCGAGGACGTCACCGTCCGGTACCGGCCCGACGGCCCGTTCGCGCTCGACGGGGTGAGCCTGACCATCCCGCGGCGGGGGCACACGGCGCTGGTGGGGCCGTCGGGCGCCGGCAAGACCACCGTCCTGTCGCTGCTGCTCAAGCTGCTGCACCCGGTCCGGGGCCGGGTGCTGCTCGACGGCGTGCCCTACGACGGCTGGACGGCGCACGCGGTGCGCGGCCGGCTCGGCTACGTGGAGCAGGACACGCCGCTCGTCCCCGGCTCGGTGCGCGACAACGTGGTGCACGCCGCGCCGGAGGCCGACGACGCCGCGGTGTGGGCCGCGCTGGAGGCCGTCCACCTGGCCGACACCGTCCGGGCGCTCCCGTCCGGCATCGACACGGAGGTCGACGCCACGCGGCTCTCTGGCGGTGAGCGTCAGCGCCTGGCCGTGGCCCGGGCGCTGGTCTGGCGACCGGAGGTGGTGCTGCTCGACGAGGCGACCGCCCAGCTCGACGCGCTCACGGAGTCCGCCGTGGCGGAGGGCGTGCGCCGGCTGGCTCGTGACGGGGCCGTCGTGTCCGTCGCCCACCGGCTCTCCACCGTCATGGACGCCGACCGCATCGTGCTGCTGGAGGCCGGACGCGTCCGCGCCGTCGGCCGGCACGAGGACCTGCTGTCCGACGAGCTGTACGCCGGCCTCGTCGCGGCGCTGCGCATCGGGCCGGTCGTGACGGCGCCGGAATGAGCGCGGCTCAGCCGAACGTCATCGAGAACGGGTCGGCGGCCACGGAGACGAGCGGGCGTCCGGCGGTCAGCCAGGCCAGGGGGCTCCTGGCCGGCACGTGCCAGGTCAGGCTGGTCCGACGCATCCGACCGGACGCGGCGACCTTGCTGACGAGGGCGTGCCCGTCGCGCTCCTGGGCGATGCGGCTCGCGACGCGCACCGGTGCCGCGAGGCGCCCGGCCGCGTCCTCGCTGACCGTGGCCAGCAGGCGTCCGTCCGCCGCCACGGACGTCTGCCGCCCCGGCCCGAAGGAGGCGAGCTGCTTGGGCACGGCCCACAGCGCCCGTCCGCCGGCGAGCGAGGCCTCGCTGTCGACCCAGATGTCGGTGACGCTCAGCGCCGGCCGCCGCCCCACCCGCACGAGCACGCCGGCCAGCAGCTCGCGGTAGGACAGGTCGCCGCCGGGGCGGTAGTCGACGAGCATGGTCACGGCCGCGGTGTGGCCCGGCCCGAGCGGCAGCGGCCGGGTGCCGGGCGGCAGCGCGGGGACGGCCCCGACCGGCACGCGCCAGGTCGTGATCAGGCCGCGGCCGGTCAGGTGCCACGGCTCGGGCGGGTACGCCGTGCTCACGCGGGCTCCGGCTGCGTCGTCCGCCGGGCCGCGTCGCCCTGACGCACCTCGACCACCGGCAGCCGCAGCGCCGCCGGAGCGGTCTCGGGCACGACGGGCCGGCGCGGGGCGACGGGGGAGAGGCGGCGGTAGGGCTCACCGAGGGCGGGACGCGGGTCGGCCTCGCCCCGGTTCGGCCACAGCGAGACGGCCCGCTCGGACATCGCGGTGATGGTCAGCGACGGGTTCACGCCCAGGTTCGCGCAGACCGCCGAGCCGTCGATGACGTGCAGCCCCGGGTAGCCGTGCACCCGGTGGTAGGGGTCGATGACGCCCCGCTCGGCGTCCTCACCCATGGGCACGCCGCCGAGCAGGTGCCCGGTGGTCGGGATGTCGACCAGGTCGAGCCAGGTGCCGGCCGGCTCGCCGCCGGTGTGCTGCGCGACGGCCCGGGCGGCCTCGTGGCCGAGGCGGATCCAGGTCGGGTTCGGCTCGCCCTCGCCCTGCCTCGTGCTCATCACCCGGCGACCGAGCCGCTTGCGCGTGAACGTCGACAGCGAGTTGTCGTACGTCTGCATGATCAGCAGCGGGATCGTCTCCTGCGACCAGCGCCGGGGGTTGTGGAACCACAGCAGCGAGCGGCGCTTGCGCCACATGTTGCGCAGGCCGACGCCGAGCCGTCGCTTGCCGTCGACGGGGTCGACCATCATCGCCATGAGCAGGCCCATGGTGTTGCTGCCCGGGCCGTAGCGGCACGGCTCCAGGTGGGTGTGGTCGTCCAGGTGGATCGAGGACGTGATGGAGACGCCCTCGCTGAAGTCCTGCGCGGGCTTGTGCGTCCGGACGCCGAGGATCGCCTCGGAGTTGGTGCGGGTCAGCTGCCCCAGGCGCGGCGACAGGCCGGGCAGCGACCCGTTGTCGCGCAGCCGGTGCAGCAGCCGCTGGGTGCCGATCGCCGCGGCGCTGAACACGACCTGCTCGGCGGTGAACGTCCGGCTCCGGTGGCGGGCCGCATTGTTCGTGCCGCGGGTGTGCACCGCGTAGCCGCCGCCGGGCCGCGGACGCACGTCGGTCACGGTGGTCAGCGCGTGCACCTGCGCGCCAGCCTGCTCGGCCAGGTACAGGTAGTTCTTCACCGTCGTGTTCTTCGCCCCGAGGTTGCAGCCGGTCATGCAGTCGCCGCAGTGGATGCAGGTCGTCCGCTCCGGGCCGGCGCCGCCGAAGTACGGGTCGGCGACCTTCGTCCCCGGCGCGATGCCGCGGCTCTCGCCGAACAGCACGCCCACGTCGGTCGGCCCGAACGTGTCCTCCACGCCCATCGCCCGGGCGGCGCCGAGCACGGCCTCGTCCGACGGGGTGAGGCGCGGGTACGCCTCGACGCCGAGCATCCGCTTGGCCTGGTCGTAGGCCGGGGCGAGCTCGGCCTTCCAGTCGGTGAACCGGGCCCAGCTGGAGTCGCGGAAGAAGCCGTCCTTGGGCTCGTAGAGCGTGTTGGCGTAGACCAGCGAGCCGCCGCCGACGCCCGCGCCGCTGAGCACGAGCACGTCCTTGAGCAGCGTGATCTTCTGGATGCCCAGCAGCCCGGCGGCCGGGGCGAACAGGTAGTCGCGCGCCCGCCAGGACGTCTTCGCCAGCTCGTCGTCGGCGAACCGGCGGCCCGCCTCCAGGACGCCGACGCGGTAGCCCTTCTCGGTGAGGCGCAGCGCGGTGACGCTGCCCCCGAACCCCGAGCCGATGACCAGGACGTCGTAGTCGTGCCGGGCCTCGCTCATGCGGGCACCTCCTCGTAGTCGGACCACCGGACGGTCTCGAGCCGGTGGGCGTACTCGGCCGTGCGGCCGGGCCAGTTCGTGCTGATGTGCCCGTCGTCGCCGCGGTACCAGCTGGCGCAGCCGGTCCAGACGCTGCCGTCCAGCCGGGTGCGCATCTCGTCCTCGAACGCCGTCGCGACGTCGGGACGGACGTCGAGCCGG
The DNA here is from genome assembly GCF_000312105.1 of Aeromicrobium massiliense JC14. GTDB lineage: Bacteria > Actinomycetota > Actinomycetes > Propionibacteriales > Nocardioidaceae > Aeromicrobium > Aeromicrobium massiliense. The sequence goes on along the minus strand of NZ_HE978636.1, from coordinate 232,292 downwards.
GTGCCGGGCCGCTCGGCCAGGCGGCGGACGAGCTGGGCGACGTAGCGCGCCTGGGGCTCGAGCATGCCCAGGATCGAGCTGCCGCCCAGGTTCGTGTGCGGTCCGTAGAGGCAGTAGAAGCCCGGGAACCCGGGCACGGCCACGCCCAGGTGGGCGCTGGCGCCGTCGGCCCACTGCTCGTGCAGGTCGCGGCCGCCGACGCCGGTGACGGTCAGCGTCGACAGGAAGTCGGTGGCGGCGAACCCGGTGCCCCACAGCAGCACGTCCGCCTCGTGCAGGACACCGTCGGCGGTGCGGACGCCCGCGGGCTCGATCCGCTCGATCCGCTCGGTGACCACGTCCACGTGGGGCGCGTCGAGCGTCGGGTACCAGTCGTTGGAGAAGAGCAGCCGCTTGCAGCCGAGCGGGTAGTCGGGCACGAGCCGCGCGCGCAGGGCCGGGTCCTTGACCTGGTGGCGCAGGTGCAGGCGCCACACGCCGCGGAGCACCTTCGTGAGCGGGCCGTCCTGGCCGAGCGCGGCGTTGAGCTGCTCGGTGAGCCGGAAGATCGCCGCGCGCTCGAGCCGGCGCAGGCGGGGAAGGCGGTCCACGACGCGGTGGTACAGCCGCCCGTGCCGGTGGTCGGGCTTGGGGACGACGTACGGTGCCGAGCGCTGCACGACCGTCACGTGCGCGGCCTGGCGCGCGACCTGCGGCACGAACTGGATGGCGCTCGCCCCGGTGCCGACGACCACGACCCGCCGGCCGGTGAGGTCGACGTCGTGGCGCCACTGCGCGGAGTGGAACGCCGGACCGGCGAACGTCTCGCGCCCGGGTAGGTCGGGCACGACGGGCTCGGACAGCTGGCCCACGGCCGAGACGACGACGTCGGTCTCGATCGTCTCGCCGTCGGCGGTGGTGACCTGCCAGGTGCGGGTCGGCTCGTCGTAACGGGCCGCGGTCACCGCGGTCTTGGTGCGCACCAGGTCGCGCAGCCCGCGCGCCGCCGCGGTGTCGCGGATGTAGTCGAGGATCTCCGGCTGCGGCGCGTACCGCCGACCCCACGGCCGGTCGGCCGCCCACGACCAGGAGTACAGGGACGACGGCACGTCGCACGCGGCGCCGGGATAGGTGTTGTCGCGCCAGACGCCGCCGACCTCGTCGGCCCGCTCCAGCACCTGCACGTCGGCGACGCCGGTGCGCTGCAGCTCGGCGGCCGCGGCCAGGCCGCCGAAGCCGGCGCCGACGACCAGGACTCGGACTCGTGGGGTGCTCACCCTCGGCAGGCTAGGCGCGGACGAGTGTGACCGGGAGCACGTCAGCGGCCAGATACGGCATGATGACGGCCATGTCCCTCGCGCTGCTGCCCTCCCAGGCCGGCTGGGACTTCCCGCGGGCCGCGGCCGGCCTCGAGCCCGTGCTGAGCCTGACCGATGCGCTCAAGGTGCCCCGCTCGGCGGTGTTCGCCGGCGTCCGGCTGCCGGTGGACGGCCGCGACCCGGACGCGATGATGACCGCCCGCCAGGAGCTCGACGTCATGACGAACGTCGCGCGCGAGCTGACCCGGCGCGGCGTGCCGGCGGTCGAGCTGGGCCGGCGCTACCACCTGACGACGTTCGGCGTGCTGGGCTTCGCCATGCAGTCGGCCCCCACGTTCGGCGCCGCCATGGAGGTCGGCCTGCGCTTCCTGGACCTCAGCCACTCCTTCGCCACGCCGTCGGTCACCGGCGACGAGCGCGGCGTGCGCGTCACCGTGCGGCGTCCGCCGGACGTGCCCGACGACGTCGGCCGGTTCCTGGCCGAGCGCGACCTCGCCGCGATCAGCCAGCTCATGCGCGAGGCGCTGCCCGGGGCCGAGGCCGGCCTGGTCGTGCAGCTCACCGGCGACGCGCCCGCCGACCCGCGCCCGTACCGCGCGGTGCTCGGCACCGAGCCGCGGTGGGGCAGCCCCACGGACGCGCTCGTGCTCGACCCGGCGCTGCTCGACACCCCGCTCCCGCAGGCCAGCGCGGCGACGCACGCCTGGTGCTCGCGGTTGTGCGCCGATCTCGCCGCCGCGCGCCGCGGCGACGCCGGCCTGGACCAGGTGCGGGTGCTCGTCTCCCAGCTGCTCCCGTCGGGCGCGGCCATGAAGGACGTCGCCGACGCGCTCGGCACCAGCGAGCGCACGCTGCGCCGGCGGCTCGCCGAGGCGGGGGCGACGTACCGCGAGGTGCTCGAGGACGTCCGGCGCAGCGCCGCGCCGGGCCTGCTCGAGTCGGGCCTGTCCACCGAGGACGTGGCCGCCCGGCTCGGGTACGCCGACGCGGCCGGGTTCGCGCACGCGTACCGCCGCTGGTTCGGCCTCGGACCCGGCGCCCGGCGGCGCTGACCCGCGCGCGACGCGCCACGGAAGCCGTGACGCAGGCCGCCCGGACCTGATTTGTGCTATCGGGGGATCGTCTGACAGACTAGTCAGGTTGCTCCGGTGGGTTCGCTGGGGCGTCGTCGCACGATCTCCCCCTCGGGGCCGGGGTCACGACGTCGCCGGACCTGAGAACCTGCCTGGCCCGCGGAACCTCTTCGGAGGGGCTGCAGGCCCAACTCACCAACTCGAGATCGGCACATCGATGGCGCTACGCGCCGCGACACGCCCGACCTCGGGGGTCGGAGGGGGAGTAGCCGTTCTCCCCCGGCCGGGGCGAGAACGACAAGCGGTAAACGACGAGAAGGACGAACTGAGAGCATGGCGGGACAGAAGATCCGCATCAGGCTCAAGGCCTACGACCACGAGGTGATCGACACCTCGGCGCGCAAGATCGTCGACACGGTCACGCGCACGGGTGCGAAGGTGGCCGGGCCGGTGCCGTTGCCGACCGAGAAGAACGTGTTCTGCGTGATCCGTTCGCCCCACAAGTACAAGGACAGCCGCGAGCACTTCGAGATGCGTACGCACAAGCGGCTCATCGACATCATCGACCCGACGCCCAAGACCGTCGACTCGCTCATGCGTCTCGACCTGCCTGCCGGCGTCGACATCGAGATCAAGCTCTGAGGGGTAGACGACCTATGAGCACGACTTCCACCGCGAACGCGCGCGGCCTCCTCGGCCGCAAGCTCGGCATGACCCAGGTCTGGGACGCCGACAACCGCGTCATCCCCGTGACCGTGATCGCTGCCGACACCAACGTCGTCACGCAGATCCGCACGCAGGAGACCGACGGCTACACCGCCGTCCAGATCGGCTTCGGCGAGATCGACGGCCGCAAGGTGAACAAGCCGGAGTCCGGCCACTTCGCCAAGGCCGGCGTGACGCCGCGCCGCCACGTCGTCGAGATCCGCACCGAGCTGGTCGCCGACTACACGCTGGGCCAGGAGGTCTCCCCGGAGATCTTCGCCGCGGGCGACGTCGTCGACGTCACCGGCACCAGCAAGGGCAAGGGCTTCGCCGGCGTCATGAAGCGTCACGGCTTCGCCGGCGTGAGCGCCTCGCACGGCGCGCACCGCAACCACCGCAAGCCGGGCTCGATCGGTGGCTGCGCCACCCCGGGTCGCGTCTTCAAGGGCCTGCGCATGGCCGGCCACATGGGCACCGACACCGTCACCACGCAGAACCTCAAGGTTCACGCGGTCGACGCGGAGAAGGGCCTCATCCTCGTCAAGGGCGCCGTGCCCGGTCCCAAGGGCCAGCTCGTCGTCATCCGCAACGCCGCGAAGGGAGCCTGACGCCATGGCGAAGACCGTTGACGTCGACCTGCCCGTCGACCTGTTCGGTGCGCAGACGAACGTCCCGCTCATCCACCAGGTCGTCACCGCGCAGCTCGCTGCCGCCCGTCAGGGCACGCACGACACCAAGAGCCGCGGCGAGGTCCGCGGTGGTGGCAAGAAGCCGTACCGCCAGAAGGGCACCGGCCGCGCCCGTCAGGGCTCGATCCGCGCTCCCCAGTACACCGGTGGTGGCGTGGTGCACGGCCCGACGCCGCGCAGCTACGACCAGCGCACGCCCAAGAAGATGAAGGCCGCCGCCCTGCGCGGTGCCCTCTCGGACCGGGCCCGCTCGGGTCGCCTGCACGTCGTCGACAGCCTGGTCACGGGCGACGCCCCGTCGACCAAGGTCGCCGTCGAGGCCCTGCTGGCCATCTCGACCCGTCCGCGCGTCCTGGTGGTCATCGACCGCAACGACGAGCTGACGATCAAGAGCCTGCGCAACGCCAAGCAGGTCTGGCTGATCAGCTACGACCAGCTCAACACCTACGACGTCGTCCGCAGCGACGACGTGGTCTTCACGCAGGCCGCGTTCGACGCCTTCGTGGCCGCTCGTTCGGCCGAGGGTGTCGAGACGGTCAAGCTGAGCGCCGCCGTCACCGAGGCTCCGGCTCCGGCCGCCGCCCCGAAGAAGGCTGCGCCCAAGAAGGCCGCCGCCCCCAAGGCCGAGAAGACCGAGGCTCCGGCCGAGGCCGCCGCCGAGGGTGCGACCAAGACCCAGCCGTACGGCCCGGGCTCGAAGGCGCCGCTCAAGAGCGGCAACGCGCCCAAGGGTCACGAGGTCAAGGGTGCTGCCGGCTCCTACTACACCGCGGACGACGCCGGCTACGCCGACGCCGAGGCCGAGGTGTGGTTCGACTCCGCCGAGACGGCCCAGGCCGCGGGCTTCACCGCAGGAGGTAGCAAGTGACCACGCAGCGCAAGGACCACCGTGACGTCCTGCTCGCCCCGGTCGTCAGCGAGAAGACCTACCGTCTGATCGAGGACAACAAGTACACCTTCGAGGTGCACCCGGACGCGAACAAGACCGAGATCAAGATCGCCGTGGAGAACATCTTCGGCGTCAAGGTCACGGCCGTGAACACGCTCAACCGCGTGGGCAAGGTCCGTCGTACCCGCAACGGCGAGGGCAAGCGCAAGGACACCAAGCGCGCCATCGTCTCCGTCGCGGCCGGCCAGACCATCGACATCTTCTCGGCGCCGAGCGCCTGAGACGACGAGGACTGATTTTTCATGGCTATCCGTAAGTACAAGCCGACCACCCCGGGCCGTCGTGGCTCGAGCGTGGCCGACTTCGCCGAGATCACCCGCACCACGCCGGAGAAGTCGCTGGTCGAGCCGCTGCCCAAGAAGGGCGGCCGCAACAACCAGGGACGGATCACGACGCGTCACCAGGGCGGCGGTCACAAGCGCGCCTACCGCGTCATCGACTTCAAGCGTTACGACAAGGACGGCGTGCCGGCCAAGGTCGCTCACATCGAGTACGACCCGAACCGCACCGCCCGCATCGCGCTGCTGCACTACGCCGACGGCGAGAAGCGCTACATCATCTGCCCCGAGGGTCTGCGTCAGGGCATGACGGTGGAGTCCGGCACCGGTGCCGACATCAAGCCCGGCAACAACCTGCCGCTGCGCAACATCCCCGTCGGCTCGGTCATCCACAACATCGAGCTCCGCCCCGGTGGCGGCGCGAAGATGGGCCGCTCGGCCGGTGCCCGCGTCCAGCTGGTCGCCCGTGAGGGCAACCGCGCGCAGCTGCGTCTCCCCTCGGGCGAGATGCGCTACGTGGACGTCCGCTGCCGCGCCACCATCGGCGAGGTCGGCAACTCCGAGCAGTCGAACATCAACTGGGGCAAGGCCGGCCGCAAGCGCTGGAAGGGCGTCCGCCCGACCGTCCGCGGTGTCGCCATGAACCCGATCGACCACCCGCACGGTGGCGGTGAGGGCAAGACCTCCGGTGGTCGCCACCCGGTCAGCCCGTGGGGCAAGCCCGAGGGCCGTACGCGCAAGCGCAAGGCCAGCGACCAGCTCATCGTCCGTCGCCGCAAGACCGGCAAGCGGTAAGGAAGGACTGACCCATGCCGCGTAGTTTGAAGAAGGGCCCGTTCATCGACGGCCACCTCGAGAAGAAGGTGGACGCTCAGAACGAGGCCGGAACCCACCAGGTGATCAAGACCTGGTCGCGTCGCTCCATGATCCTGCCGTCCTTCATCGGACACACGATCGCCGTGCACGACGGCCGCAAGCACGTCCCGGTCTTCGTCACCGACTCGATGGTCGGCCACAAGCTCGGAGAGTTCGCGCCCACGCGCACCTTCCGTGGCCACGAGAAGGACGACCGGAAGGCGAAGCGCCGATGACCGCCGCGACCCGTCAGAACACCAGTGCCCGTCGGGACAGCCTCCTCGGTGACGAGGCCGGCTCCTTCGCGGTCGCGCGCTTCGTGCGCGTCACCCCGCAGAAGGCCCGCCGTGTGGCCGCGCTCGTGCGCGGCGCCGACGTCGACAGCGCGCTGGCGACCCTGCAGTTCGCTCCGCAGGCCGCCTCCGAGGTCTTCTACAAGCTCGTCCAGTCGGCCGTGGCCAACGCGACGAGCACCGAGGACCTGGACCGCGCGAACCTCGTCGTGAGCAAGGTCCTCGTCGACGAGGGCCCGACCATGAAGCGTTGGCGGCCGCGCGCCAAGGGCGCTGCCAACCGAATCCTCAAGCGCACCAGCCACATCACCGTGGTCGTGCAGCCTGCGGACGACACGAACAAGAAGGGTGGGAACCGCTAGTGGGACAGAAGATCAACCCGCACGGCTTCCGACTGGGCATCTCGACCGACCACAAGAGCCGCTGGTACGCGGACAAGCTGTACAGCAGCTACGTCGGCGAGGACGTCAAGATCCGCAAGCTGCTGACCAAGGGCATGGATCGCGCCGGCATCAGCAAGGTGGAGATCGAGCGCACGCGTGAGCGTGTCCGCGTCGACATCCACACCGCGCGTCCGGGCATCGTCATCGGTCGCCGTGGCGCCGAGGCCGACCGCATCCGCGGCGACCTGGAGAAGCTCACCGGCAAGCAGGTGCAGCTGAACATCCTCGAGGTCAAGAACTCGGAGATGGACGCGCAGCTGGTCGCCCAGGGCGTCGCCGAGCAGCTCTCCGGTCGTGTGCAGTTCCGTCGCGCCATGCGCAAGGCGATGCAGTCGACGATGCGCTCGGGCGCCAAGGGTATCCGCATCCAGTGCTCCGGCCGTCTCGGCGGCGCCGAGATGAGCCGCTCGGAGTTCTACCGCGAGGGTCGCGTGCCGCTGCACACCCTGCGTGCGGACGTCGACTACGGCTTCTACGAGGCCAAGACGACCTTCGGCCGCATCGGCGTGAAGGTCTGGATCTACAAGGGCGAGGTCGCCGGCACCCGCGCCGAGCGCGAGGCCGAGGCGGCCAAGCGCGCTGCGGCCCCCGGTGGTCGCCGTCCCGCCCGTGGTGGTCGTCGTCCCGAGCGTCCCGCTCGCGACGGTCAGCCCACCGAGGCTGCGCCCGCGGCCGAGGCCGCTGCGGCGCCGAGTGGAGAGGCCAGCTGATGCTGATTCCCCGCAGGGTCAAGTACCGCAAGCAGCACCACCCGAAGCGCCGAGGCATGGCCAAGGGCGGCACGCAGCTGGCGTTCGGCGAGTACGGCATCCAGGCTGTCGAGGGTCACTACGTGACCAACCGACAGATCGAGTCCGCTCGTATCGCCATGACGCGCCACATCAAGCGTGGCGGCAAGGTGTGGATCAACATCTACCCGGACCGTCCCCTGACCAAGAAGCCCGCCGAGACCCGCATGGGCTCGGGCAAGGGCTCGCCGGAGTGGTGGGTCGCCAACGTCAAGCCCGGACGCGTCATGTTCGAGCTGTCCGGCGTCCCGGAGGACGTGGCCCGCGAGGCGATGCGCCGCGCGATCCACAAGCTGCCCATGAAGGCCCGATTCATCACGCGAGAGGGTGATCAGTGATGGCGAACGCCACCACCGCCGCCGACCTGCGTGGCCTGTCGGCCGACGACCTGGCCGCGAAGCTGCGCGAGGCCAAGGAGGAGCTGTTCAACCTCCGCTTCCAGAACGCGACCGGTCAGCTCGAGAACAACGCCCGCCTGCGCACCGTCCGCAAGGACATCGCCCGGATCTACACGGTCCTGCGCGAGCGCGAGCTGGGCATCGTCGAGGACAACGAGGTCTCGGCATGAGCGCGAACAAGAAGGAAGATGCCGTGAACGAGCGGAGCGCCCGCAAGGTCCGTGAAGGCCTGGTCGTCAGCGACAAGATGGACAAGACCGTCGTCGTGAACGTCGAGGACCACGTCAAGCACGCCCTGTACGGCAAGGTCCAGCGCCGTAACACCAAGCTCAAGGCCCACGACGAGACCAACGCCGCCGGCGTCGGCGACCGCGTCCGCATCATGGAGACGCGACCGCTGTCGGCGACCAAGCGCTGGCGCGTCGTCGAGGTCCTCGAGAAGGCCAAGTAGGAGACGATCGATGATTCAGCAGGAGTCGCGACTCAAGGTCGCCGACAACACCGGTGCGAAGGAGATCCTCTGCATCCGTGTGCTCGGCGGCTCCGGCCGGCGCTACGCCGGCATCGGTGACACGATCGTCGCCACCGTCAAGGACGCCATCCCCGGCGGAAACGTCAAGAAGGGTGATGTCGTCAAGGCCGTCATCGTCCGGACCGTGAAGGAGCGCCGTCGCCCCGACGGTTCCTACATCAAGTTCGACGAGAACGCGGCCGTCATCCTGAAGGCCGACGGAGACCCGCGCGGCACGCGCATCTTCGGCCCGGTCGGCCGTGAGCTTCGTGACAAGAAGTTCATGCGCATCATCTCGCTCGCTCCGGAGGTGCTCTGAGATGGCTCTGTCCATCAAGAAGGGTGACCAGGTCAAGGTCATCGCCGGCAAGGACAAGGGTGTCGAGGGCAAGGTCATCGAGGTCCTGACCGACGCGCAGCGCGTCGTCGTCGAGGGCGTCAACCGCGTCAAGAAGCACACCAAGGCCGGCCAGCCCGGCGCCGGCACCTCGGGCGGCATCATCACCGCCGAGGCGTCGATCCACGTCTCGAACGTGCAGCTGCTGGTCGACGGCGACGACGGCAAGACCACGTCGCGCGTCGGCTACCGCCGCGACGACGTCACCAAGCGTCGTCCCGACGGCTCCACGTACGAGGCCCAGCGCTCCGTGCGCATCGCCAAGAAGACCGGAAAGGAGATCTGAGCATGGCGACCACGACCGAGATCCCTCGTCTCAAGGCCCGCTACCGCGAGGAGATCCTCCCCGCGCTGCGTGACCAGCTCGAGATCAAGAACGTCATGCAGGTCCCCGGCCTGACCAAGATCGTCGTCAACATGGGTGTCGGCGACGCGGCCAAGGACGGCAAGCTGATCGAGGGCGCCGTGCGCGACCTCACCGCGATCACCGGCCAGAAGCCGCAGGTCACCAAGGCCCGCAAGTCCATCGCGCAGTTCAAGCTGCGCGAGGGCATGCCGATCGGCGCGCACGTCACGCTGCGCGGCGACCGCATGTGGGAGTTCCTGGACCGCCTGCTGACGCTGGCGCTCCCGCGCATCCGCGACTTCCGCGGCCTGTCGCCCAAGCAGTTCGACGGCCGGGGCAACTACACGTTCGGTCTCACGGAGCAGGTCATGTTCCACGAGATCGATCAGGACAAGGTCGATCGTCAGCGCGGCATGGACATCACCATCGTCACGACGGCGACCACCGACGAGGAGGGGCGCGCGCTCCTCAAGCTCCTCGGCTTCCCCTACAAGGAGAACTGACATGGCGAAGACTGCCCTCCGGGTCAAGCAGGCCCGCAAGCAGAAGTTCGCGGTGCGCGAGTACACCCGCTGCCAGCGCTGCGGTCGTCCGCGTGCGGTCTTCCGCAAGTTCGGCCTCTGCCGCATCTGCCTTCGCGAGATGGCGCACCGCGGCGAGCTCCCGGGCATCACCAAGAGCTCCTGGTAATTCACCTCTGATGCCGTAGGTCCTCCCACACCGTCCGCTCCGGCGGCTGGGACGGGATGCGAAACCGCGGCAGGAACGGAAACACAGCAATGACAATGACGGACCCGATCGCGGACATGCTCACGCGTGTGCGCAACGGCAACCAGGCGTACCACGACTCCGTGACCATGCCGTTCTCGAAGCTGAAGGCCGGCGTCGCCGAGATCCTGAAGCGCGAGGGCTACATCACCGACTTCTCGGTGAAGGAGCCCAGCGAGGGCGAGGTGGGCAAGTCGCTCACCATCACGCTGAAGTACGGCAAGCACCGCGAGCGCTCGATCGCCGGCATCCGCCGCATCAGCAAGCCGGGCCTGCGCGTGTACGCGAAGTCCAACAACCTGCCCAAGGTCCTGGGCGGTCTCGGCGTGGCGATCATCTCCACGTCCCAGGGACTGCTCACCGACCGTGAGGCCAACAGCAAGGGTGTAGGCGGAGAAGTCCTCGCCTACGTCTGGTGAGAGGGGACGTTTCATGTCGCGCATTGGCAAGATTCCCGTTCCCGTGCCCGCGAACGTCACTGTGACGATCGACGGCCAGGACGTCACCGTCAAGGGTCCGAAGGGCGAGCTCTCGCACTCGGTCGCCGAGCCGATCACCGTCGCCAAGAGCGAGGACGGATCGCTGCTCGTCGAGCGCCCGAACGACGAGCGTCGTAGCAAGGCCCTCCACGGCCTGTCGCGCACCCTCGTCAACAACATGATCGTGGGCGTCACCGACGGCTACGAGAAGAAGCTCGAGATCGTCGGCGTCGGCTACCGCGTGCTGGCCAAGGGCCCGTCCGCGATCGAGCTGAACCTCGGTTTCAGCCACTCGGTCCCGATCGAGGCGCCCGAGGGCATCACCTTCACCGTCGAGTCCGCCACGAAGTTCGCGGTCCTCGGCATCGACAAGCAGAAGGTCGGCGAGGTCGCGGCGAACATCCGCAAGCTGCGCAAGCCCGAGCCGTACAAGGGCAAGGGTGTCCGGTACGCCGGCGAGCGCGTCCTGCGCAAGGCCGGAAAGGCTGGTAAGTAACCATGGCGATCTCCATCAAGCACAACAAGACCGTCAAGGGCCGCACCGCGTCGCGCCTGCGTCGTCAGATCCGCGGCCGCAAGAAGCTCAGCGGCTCGGCCGAGCGTCCGCGCCTGGTCGTCACCCGCTCGAGCAAGCACATCGTCGCCCAGGTCGTCAACGACCTGGAGGGCCGCACGCTCGCGTCGGCCTCGACGATGGAGGCGGACCTGCGCTCGTTCGAGGGCGACAAGTCCGCCAAGGCCCGCAAGGTCGGCGAGCTCGTCGCCGACCGTGCGAAGGCCGCCGGCATCGACACGGTCGTCTTCGACCGCGCCGGCAACAAGTACGCCGGCCGTGTCGCCGCGCTGGCTGACGGCGCGCGCGAGAAGGGGCTGACGTTCTGATGACCGGCTGCACGAACATGACTGACAAGAGGAGTGCCTCATGAGCGGAACCCAGCGTCGAGGCGGCGGCGATCGCCGCGGCGGACGCGGCGGAGACCGCAACGCCGAGAAGTCCAACTACATCGAGAAGGTCGTCACGATCAACCGTGTCGCCAAGGTCGTGAAGGGTGGACGTCGCTTCAGCTTCACCGCCCTCGTGATCGTCGGTGACGGTGACGGCATGGTCGGTGTCGGCTACGGCAAGGCCAAGGAAGTTCCCACGGCTATCGCCAAGGGTGTCGAGGAGGCGAAGAAGAGCTTCTTCCGCGTCCCCCGCATCCAGGGCACCATCCCGCACCCGGTGCAGGGCGAGAAGGCGGCCGGTGTCGTCTTCCTGCGTCCGGCCTCGCCCGGTACCGGCGTCATCGCCGGTGGTCCGGTGCGCGCCGTGCTGGAGGCCGCGGGCGTCCACGACATCCTGTCGAAGTCGCTCGGCTCGTCGAACGCGATCAACATCGTCCACGCGACGGTCGAGGCGCTGCGCTCTCTCGAGTCGCCCGAGTCCGTGGCCGCGCGCCGTGGCCTCGAGGTCGAGCAGGTCGCCCCGGCGGCCCTGCTCAAGGCCGGCAAGGAGTCGTCGGCTCCGGCGGAGGTGACGGTCTGATGACCAAGCTGCAGGTCACCCAGGTCAAGTCGGGCATCGGTCGCCAGCAGAACCAGCGCCACACGCTGCGTTCGCTGGGCCTCAAGCGCATCGGCGACATCAGCGTCGTCGAGGACCGCCCCGAGATCCGCGGGATGATCAACACCATCCCGCACCTCGTCACCGTCGAGGAGGTCGACTGACATGACGCTCAAGCTCCATCACCTGCGTCCTGCCCCCGGCGCCAAGACCGCGAAGACCCGTGTGGGTCGCGGTGAAGGCTCCAAGGGCAAGACCGCCGGCCGTGGCACCAAGGGCACCGGTGCCCGTTACCAGGTGCCGGTCGGCTTCGAGGGCGGCCAGGTCCCGATCCACATGCGTCTCCCCAAGCTGAAGGGCTTCAAGAACCCCTTCCGCGAGGAGTACCAGGTCGTGAACCTGGACCGCATCTCCGAGCTCTTCCCCGAGGGCGGCGCGATCGACGTCGACGCCCTCGTGGGTGCGGGCGCCGTGCGCAAGGGCCACAAGGTCAAGGTGCTCGGCCAGGGCGACCTGACCGTCAAGGTCCAGGTCACCGCGCACAAGTTCTCGGCCTCGGCCAAGAACAAGATCGAAGCCGCCGGAGGCAGCACCACCGAGGTGTGAGTCCGCCACAGGATCCGCCGGGACCCCACGGGAGTCCCGGCGGATTTTGTGTCTTGTTAGAGTCTGCGAGGCGGGTCTGCCGCCCGCCCACCCATGGCCGCCCGGGGACGCCCCGGGCACTCGAGGAGGAACGTCGTGCTCAGCGCCTTCGCTAACGCGTTCAAGACGCCCGAGCTGCGTCGCAAGATGCTGTTCGTCCTGGGCATCCTGGTGCTCTTCCGACTGGGCTCGACCGTGCCCGCACCCGGCATCAACGTGCCGAACGTGCAGCGGTGCGTCGACCTCGCGTCGTCCGGTGACAACAGCAGCCTGTTCGCGCTGATCAACGTCTTCTCGGGCGGCGCGCTGCTCCAGCTGACGGTCTTCGCGCTCGGGATCATGCCCTACATCACCGCCAGCATCATCCTTCAGCTGCTCGTCGTGGTCATCCCGCGGCTCGAGGCGCTGAAGAAGGAGGGCCAGTCCGGCCAGGCGAAGATCACGCAGTACACGCGCTACCTGACCCTCGGTCTGGCCGTGCTGCAGGCGACCGGCATCGTCGCGCTCGCGCGCAGCGGCCAGCTCTTCGGCGGCATCGACTGCGGCGCACTGCTCTACAACGAGGACAGCATCCTGTCCTTCCTGCTCATCGTCCTGACGATGGTCGCCGGCACCTCGATGATCATGTGGTTCGGCGAGCTGATCACCGACCGCGGCGTCGGCAACGGCATGTCGCTGCTGATCTTCACCCAGGTCGTCGCCACGTTCCCCGGCGCCATGTGGCAGATCCGCCAGCAGAACGGCTGGACGACCTTCACGATCGTCTGCCTGGTCGGCCTCGTGGTCGTCGCCGGCGTCATCTTCATCGAGCAGGCCCAGCGCCGCATCCCGGTGCAGTACGCCAAGCGCATGGTCGGACGCCGCATGTTCGGCGGCTCCTCGACCTACATCCCGCTCAAGGTCAACCAGGCCGGCATCATCCCGGTCATCTTCGCCTCGAGCCTCATGTACCTCCCGGCCCTGGCCGCGCAGTTCAACCAGGACAAGCCCTGGGCGCAGTGGATCAACGACAACTTCGTGCGCGGCGACCACCCGCTGTACATGGCCACGTTCGTCGTGCTCATCGTCTTCTTCGCCTACTTCTACGTGTCGATCACCTTCAACCCGGAGGAGATCGCCGACAACATGAAGAAGTACGGCGGCTTCATCCCGGGCATCCGCGCGGGCCGCCCGACGCAGGACTACCTGGCGTACGTCCTGAGCCGCATCACGGCTCCCGGCGCGACGTACCTGGCGCTCATCTCGCTGATCCCGATGATCGCCGTCGCGGTCCTCGGCGCCAGCCAGAACTTCCCGTTCGGCGGCACGACGATCCTCATCATCGTCGGCGTCGGCCTGGACACCGTGAAGCAGATCGAGAGCCAGCTCCAGCAGCGCAACTACGAAGGGTTCCTGCGTTAATGCGACTCCTCATCATGGGCCCGCCCGGTGCGGGCAAGGGCACCCAGGCCGTGCAGCTCGCCGAGCGCCTGGGGGCGGCCCACATCTCGACCGGTGACATCTTCCGGGCGAACGTCTCGCAGCAGACCGAGCTGGGCAAGAAGGCCCAGCGGTACATGGACGCCGGCGAGTACGTGCCCGACGAGGTCACCAACGCCATGGTGAAGGACCGGCTGGCCCAGCCGGACGCGCAGGCCGGCTTCATCCTCGACGGCTACCCGCGCACGACCGACCAGGTCGCCACGCTCGACGCCATCCTCGACGACCTGGGCACGAGCCTGGACGCCGTGCTGTCGCTCAAGGTCGACCCCGAGGAGCTCATCGCCCGGCTGCTGAAGCGGGCGCAGGACAGCGGACGATCCGACGACACCGAGGACGTCATCCGGCACCGCCAGGAGGTCTACACCAAGGAGACCTCCCCGCTGCTCGCCGTGTACGCCGAGCGCGGGCTGCTTCGCGAGGTCGACGGCATCGGCTCGGTCGAGCAGGTGGCCGAGCGCATCCACGCCGCCCTCGACCGCTGAGCCCCGTGCTGTTCGACCGCGGGATCGAGCTCAAGACCCCCGCCCAGCTGCGCGTCATGCGCGAGGCCGGCCTGGTCGTCGCCCACACGCTCGCCCGGCTGCGTGACCAGGTCGCCGCGGGCATGACGACCGCCGACCTCGACGCGATCGCCCGGGCCGCGATCGCCGAGATGGGCGCGACCTCGAACTTCCTGGGCTACCACGGCTTCCCGGGCGTCATCTGCACGTCGGTCAACGACGAGGTCGTCCACGGCATCCCCGGCGACCGGGTGATCGCCGACGGCGACGTCGTGTCGATCGACTGCGGCGCCGTCGTCGACGGCTGGCACGGCGACTCCGCCGTCACGGTCGCGGTGGGGGAGGTGCCCGAGCGCGTCCAGGACCTGCTGCGGGTCACCGAGCAGGCCATGTGGCACGGCGTCTCGGCCGCTCACGACGGTGGCCGTGTTGGCGACGTCGGCCACGCGGTGCAGACGTACGTCGCGTCCCAGGGCGAGTACGGCATCGTCACCGGCTACACCGGCCACGGCATCGGCACGGCCATGCACCAGCCGCCGGACGTCCCCAACGTCGGCCGTCCCGGCAAGGGGGCCCGGCTGAAGGCGGGCATGGCCATCGCCGTGGAGCCGATGATCACGCTCGGCACGTCCCAGACCCGCACGCTCGAGGACGACTGGACGGTCGTGAGCCTGGACGGCTCGTGGGCCGCCCACTTCGAGCACAGCGTGGCCATCACCGCTGACGGCCTGTGGGTGCTCACCGCGCCCGACGGCGGGCGGGCCGCGCTGGAGGCGCTCGGCGCCCCCTACGCCGGCGACTGACCGCCCCGACGCACTTCTTCCCGCACAGCACTGCGCCCGCCGCCCCCGAGGGGACGGCGGGCGCGGTCGCGTCCGGCGGGGTCGGGCCCGCCGCGGCTCAGCGGACGGTGCCGGTGCGGCGGCTCGTGATCCGCTTGGTCGTGTAGCCCGTGGAGCTGACCGTGACCTTGACCGAGATGCGGTGCCGCCGGTCGGCCGTCGTCAGGCGGTACGACGACTTCGTGGCGCCCTTGATCGTGCGGCCGTCGCGCAGCCACTGGTAGCGGACGGTGCGCTGCCCGGTGACCGGACGCTTGACCGCGACGGTCGCCTTGAGCTTGCCCCGCACCTTCGCGGTGCCCTTGACCGTCACCGAGGCGCTGATCGTGCCGTTGGCCACGCGGCCCGTGGCGGCGGAGGTCGCCGTCGCGGTGTCGTAGCCCGCGGCCGTCCCCGTGACCTGGACGGTGATGCGCTTGCCACGCAGCTGCGGGGTCAGCGTGAGGCGCGAGGTGGTCGCGCCGCTCACGACGCGTCCGTCGGCCAGCCAGCGGTACTGGTAGCGCGCGCCCGGCGCCCACGACAGGCCGTTGACGGCCAGGTCGCGACCCACGGCGGCGGTGCCGCGCAGCGTCGGCGTGGTGCGGCGCATCGTGCCGTTGACGATCGCGGACCCGGCGGCGGAGGTCGACGACACGTCGACGTAGCCGCTGCGCGAGGCCGTGGCCACGACGCCGAGCCGCTTGCCACGGTCCTGCCCTCGCGGCGTGTACGTGCGGCCGGTGGCGCCGGGGATCGCCACGCCGTCGAGCGTCCACGCGTAGCGGACGGAGACGTCGTCGCGGGAGAACCCGGCGTCCGCGGTGGCGGTCGCTCCGACCGCCTTGCCGCCGGTGAACGTCGTCGGACGCTTCACCGTGAGCGTGCCCCACGGGACGGCGACGGCGGTCGAGGAGACCGTGGTGGTGCTGTACGCAGCCCGGCTCGCCGACACCGCGACGGTCAGCTTCTTGCCCGCGGCCGAGCCCGGAACGGTGAGCGTCGCCGAGGTGGCGCCGGGGATCGGCTTCCCGTCGGCCATCCACTGGTAGCGCAGCGTCAGCCCGGGGACGTTCCAGGTGCCGCCGGTGGCGCGGACGACCTGGTCGACGCGGGCGGTGCCGGACATCGCGGGCCGCACGGTGGTGGCCAGGCTGCCGGGCAGGACGCGGCTGGCCGCGGAGTAGAGCGTGGAGGTCTCCAGGGTGCCGCGCTTGACGACGACCCGGACGGCCAGCGCCTTGTTCAGCTGCTCCTGCGTGGGCTTGAACGACTGCGTGCCCGCGCCCGAGATCGACTTGCCGTCGGCCTGCCAGCGGTAGGTGATCGAGTCGGCCGCGACCTTCGGCGCCGGGGTGATGGTGGACGCGTTGAGCGTGGCGCCGACCTTGACCGTGCCCGACACCGTCGGCTTGGCCAGGGTGGGCAGGCTCATGACCAGGAAGCCGCTCGGCCACCGGCCGGAGTCCTCGCGGTTGATCTGGCGCCAGCGCAGCAGGGGTCCGCCCCAGCTGGACTCGGAGATGATGATCGACTTCGTGCCGACCTTCTCGACGTAGGCGACGTGACCGGCCGAGCCGCTGTGCGGGAACCAGGCGATCGAGCCCACGGTGGGCGTCTGTGTCAGGTACTGCGACATGGCGACGCCCCAGTTCTTGGCGTTGCCGCTACCGGTCCAGGGACGGGTGCTGGTGACGCCCTGGCTGGTGATCAGCCGGTACGCCGCGTAGTTCGTGCAGTTCGCGCCGCTGAACATGTTCCAGTACATCTTCGAGCTGGCCGTGCCGTACCCGAAGTCGGAGTAGCCGG
>NZ_HE978636.1:146092-214679 GCF_000312105.1 Aeromicrobium massiliense JC14 | reverse complement strand
GCAGGGCTACTACACGCCGCTGGCGACCGACGTGGCCCGCCACCTCGACGTCACCGACGCCGACATCAACTGGCTGGAGGCGGCCCAGCTCCTGGTGTCGGCGCTGGTGGTGCCGGCGCTGTCGAAGCTGGGCGACCTCGTCGGGCACCAGCGGCTGCTGCTGGTCGCCGCCGTCGTCACCGCCGTCGCCACCTGGGGCATCGCGCTCTCCTCGAGCTTCCCGGCCTACCTCGTCTTCTGGGCGCTCCAGGGCGTCTTCACCGTCTGGCTGCCGCTCGAGGTCGCGCTCATCTACCGGCGCAGCATCGGCCGGCCCGACCGCGCCGCCGCCACCCGCCGGGCGACCGGCGTCATCGTCGCCGCGCTCGAGGCCGGTGCGATCGCCGGCGCGCTGAGCGCCGGGCTCTTCACCGGCCTGACCGACTCGCTGTGGATCGTGCTCGCCGTGCCGGCGGTGCTCACCACCGCCGTGGTCGTGGTCGTCCACCGCTACGTCGAGAGCGACCACGTGCGCACCGAGGGCGTGCTGGACGGCGTCGGGCTGGGCCTGATCAGCGTGAGCCTGCTGGCCGTGACGGGCGGTCTGTCGCTCGTCCGGTTCTTCGGTGCCGACTCGCCGTGGCCGTGGGTGGCCATGGTCGCGGGCCTGGCGGTGCTGGTGCCGTTCGCGCGGCACGAGCTGCGCACCGCCGACCCGCTCATCGACCTGCGGGTCATGCGGCAGGCGGCGATGTGGCCGGTCCAGGCGACGGCGCTGCTGTTCGGCGTGAGCGTCCTCGGTGCGCAGATCCCGCTGTCGACCTTCGCCCAGACCGATCCCGAGAAGTACGGGTTCGGGCTCGGGCTGGACTCCTCCAGCGTGGCCCCGATCATCGGCGGCTACGTGATGTCGCTGCTCGTCGGCGCGCTGCTGTTCGGCCGGGTGTCGCAGGCTGTGGCGCCCCGCGCGTGCCTCATCGGCGCCACCGGGCTCGTCGCCGTCGGCTACGCCGCGCTGGTGCCGCTCCACGACTCCGTCGCCCAGGTGCTGGCCTGCATCGTCGTCGCGGGCATCGGGTCCGGCGCGCTCGTGGCCGCGCTGCCGGCCGCCGCCGCGGCGGCCGCCCCCGAGGGACGCGCCGGGGTCGCGACCGGCCTCACGAACACGGCCAAGACGGTCGGCGGCTCGTTCGCGTCCTGCGTCTTCGGCGTCGCCCTGGCCGTCGAGGCCGGGACGGTGGCGTCCGACCACACCGCCGGGTCGCTGTCGGGCTACTACACCGTGTGGATCGTCTGCTCGGCCACCGCCGTGGTCGCCACCGTCCTGCTCCTGTTCGTCCCGCGGCTCGCGTTCGCCGACCCGGACGCCGCCGCCGTCACGGAGGTCCTGCGATGACCCAGCGCACCACCCCCGCCGCCGAGCACCTGGCCGAGCTCATCTCGTGCCGCACCGTCTCGGCCGCCGACGAGCGCGACGAGGCCGAGTTCGTCCGCTTCCGCGAGACCTTCGCCCGGCTCTACCCGCTGCTGCACGAGCGGCTCGAGCTGACCATGGTCGGCGGCTCGATGCTGTTCCGCTGGCCGGGGACGTCCGCCGAGAAGCCGATCGTCCTCATGGCCCACTACGACGTCGTGCCGGCCCCGGCCGAGCAATGGCGGCGCGACCCGTTCGACGGTGCCGTCGTCGACGGTGCCGTGTGGGGCCGCGGTGCGCTGGACGACAAGGGACACCTGGTCGCGGTGGCCGAGGCGGTCGAGCAGATGCTCGCCGCGGACGTCGTCCCGGCGCACGACGTCTACCTCTCCTTCGGCGACGACGAGGAGGTGTTCGGCGACGCCGCCGGACGCGTCGTCGACCACCTGGAGCAGCGCGGCGTCCGGCCGTGGCTGGTGAACGACGAGGGCGGTGCCGTCGTCGAGGGCGCGTTCCCCGGCGTGAAGGGCCCGACCGCGATGATCGCGATCGTAGAGAAGGGCACGGTGGACGTCGAGCTCCTCGCCCGAGGGGCCGGCGGGCACGCGTCCACGCCGCCCCGCGACGGGGCCACCGCCCGGCTGGCCCGCGCGATCGTGCGGCTCGAGGAGAACCCCGCGCCCGCCCGGCTGAGCGAGCCCGTGGTCGAGATGATGCGTCACCTGGCCGACCTGACCCCGGCGCCGATGGGCGCGGTGCTGCGTCGCGCCGACAAGGTCAACCGGCCGATGGCGATGCTGCTCGGGCGGCTCGGGCCCGAGACCAACGCCATCGCCCGCACGACGATGGCCGTCACGCGGCTGTCCGGCAGCCCGGCGTCCAACGTCCTCGCGCAGGAGGCGCGGGCGACGGTGAACGTCCGGCTCGCCGTCGGTGACACGATCGAGCAGCTCACCGAGCGCCTGACGTCCCTGCTCGAGGGCCTGGACGTCGAGATCGCGTCCGCACGCGGGGCCAACCCGCCGCCGGTCTCACGCACCGACAACGAGGCGTTCGCGCTCCTGACGAAGGTGATCGTCGAGGAGCTCGACGGGGCCGCGCCGGTGCCGTACGTCCAGACCGGTGGCACCGACAGCCGGCACTTCACGCGGATCAGTGACGCCGTCTACCGGTTCAGCCCGTTCGACATGACCCGCGAGCAGCGCGACGCGATCCACGCCGCCGACGAGCACCTGCGCGTCGACAGCCTGGAGCGCGGCATCGCCTTCTTCCGCGGGCTCATCACCCGGCACGCCTAGGCGCCGGGCGTCTCGACCAGCGCGATCGGGTCCGACGACGGGCCGTCCGAGCCGCCGGCCGGCTCCACGGTGAGGGCCACGGCCGACACGTCGGCGACGTCCTCCATCACGTGGGTGCCGACGGCGCCCTGCTCGTCGCGGGGGACGACGCCGGCGCTGACCATCTCGTCGCCGACCTGGGTCCACATCTGGTAGTCCCGGTCGTCGCCCAGCTCGGGCAGATCAGCCAGGACCATGACGGCCCGGTCGGCGTCGGCGGAGACCACGACCTTGACCGTGCCGCCCCCGCGCACGGCGGTCGTGGCGAGCTCGGCGTCGGGCGCGGCCAGCACCCGGCTCACCTCGGACTGCTGCACGCGCAGCTGCTCGGCCTGCTGGTGCTGGTCCACGGCGTAGACCGTGACCCCGCCCAGCACGGCTGCTGCGACGGCCGCCGCGGCCAGCGAGCCGGCGAGACGCCGGCGGCGGCGCATCGGCACGACGGCCGGGCGCTCCTGCGGCGTCCGGCGGACCTGGTCGAGCACGGCGGCGCGCAGGTGGTCGGGCACGGCGACGGAGGCCGCATCGCCCAGGCGGGCCGCGGTGTCCGCGAAGCCGCGCACCTCCTCGGCGCACTCGGGGCACTCGTCCAGGTGCTGCTCGAAGGCGCGTCGCTCCTCGTCGTCCAGGGCGTCGAGCGCGTAGGCGCCGCTCAGCAGGTGCGGGTCGATGGTCATGCGGGCACCCCCAGGCAGTCGCGCAGGCGGATGAGTCCGTCGCGCATGCGGGTCTTGACGGTCGCCGGGTTGGCGTCGAGCAGGGACGCCACCTCGGCGTAGGTGTAGCCCCGGTAGTACGCCAGGTTGACGGCCTCGCGCTGCAGGTCGGTGAGCGAGCCCAGGCAGCGGCGCACCTGCTCGTGCTCCAGCCGCGTCGTCACCTCCTCGACGACCTGGTCGTGCTCGGGACCGGTCCAGTCGTAGCGGCGGTCGCGGTCGGACGCCGCCTGGTCGTGACGGACGGCGTCGACCGCGCGCCGGTGGGCGAGCGTGAGCACCCAGGTCCGGGCCCGTCCGCGGGAGGCGTCGAAGCGCTGGGCCTTCTGCCAGACCTGCAGGAAGACCTCCTGGGCGACCTCCTCGGAGCGGGCGGGGTCGCGCAGCACGCGACGGACCAGTCCGAGCACCGCCGGGGCGAGCTCGTCGTAGAGCGCCGCGAACGCCTTCTCGTCGCCGCGGGCGACGCGCTCGAGCAGCGTGTCCGGGGACGGCGTCGCGTCGGACGCGACGGCCCGCAGGCTGCGCGGGCCGGGGTCGGGGGTGGGCATCACGGTCTCCGGGGTCTCGGGGGCACTCACCTCGGATTCGGCGCGGACGCCTCGTCGGATGGGTGGGACCAGTGTGTTCGTCCCCGCACTCCCGGACAAGCGGGCCGGGCGGCACCGAGGTCGGTGCCGCCCGGCGCGGTCAGGACGCGGTCAGCACGTCCATCACCCAGGTGACGCCGAAGCGGTCGGTGAGCATCCCGTACGCCGCGGCCCACGGCGCGGGGGCCAGCGGCTGGCGGACGGTCGCGCCGTCGGCCAGCCGCTCCCAGCAGGCGGTCAGCTCGGCGACGTCGTCACCGCGCACGGACACGAAGAACGGGTCCTCGCCGCGGGACCAGGGGCGGGACGACGGGACGTCGTAGGCCATGACGGTGAACCCGTTCGGCGCGACGACCTGGCCCCACATCACCTGGTCGGCCTCGGCCGGGTCCTGGACGGCGCCGGCGTCGGCGTAGCTGGTCACGGTGAGGTCGCCGCCGAAGGCCGCGCGGTAGTGCTCGAGCGCGGCGCGGGCCTCGCCACGGAAGTTCAGGTGGGGGACGACGGCGACGGTCATGAGGACTCCTGGGGAACCGGGCGCCCGCTGGTCGGACGCCTCGGGACGACTGTGGTGGTCAATGCGGTCAGGTTCTGTCCGCTGGTGGGCGAGGATGGACGCATGTCGACGTCCGCCCGCCTGCTGGCCCTGTTGTCACTGCTGCAGGCCCGGCGCGACTGGCCGGGTCCGGTGCTCGCCGAGCGGCTCGACGTCAGCCCGCGCACCGTGCGTCGCGACGTGGAGCGGCTGCGCGAGATGGGCTACCGCGTCCGGTCGACCCGGGGACTCGAGGGCGGCTACCGGCTGGAGGCCGGCACGGAGCTCCCGCCGCTGCTGCTGGACGAGGAGCAGACGGTCGCGCTCGCCGTGGCGCTCGGTGCGGCGGTCACGAGCGGCGCCGAGGTGCGCGACGCGGCGCAGCGGGCGCTGGCGACGCTGCGTCACGTCATGCCTGCGCCGCTGCGGCGCCGGGCGGACGCCCTGGAGGCGGCCACCACGGCAATGGTCGGCACCGACGCTGATGCCTCCGCCGAGGTGCTGGACCGGATCGCCGGGGCGATCCGCGACCGCGAGTCGTTGCGCCTGGACCACGACCCGCCCGGAGCCGACCCGGTCTCCGGGCCGGCTCGGCGGGTCGAGCCGCACCACCTCGTGGCCCGGGCGGGCCGCTGGTACCTGCTCGGCTGGGACCTGGACCGTGAGGACTGGCGCACGTTCCGCGTCGACCGGGTGCGTCTGCGGACGCCGAACGGTCCGCGCTTCACCCCACGGACGGTGCCCGGCGGGGACGTCGCGGCCTTCGTCACCGCACGGTTCCGGGGGAGCGGCACGGGAGAGGACTGGCCGTGCCGGGGCGAGGTCGTGCTGCACCTGCCGGTGTCCGCGGTCGCGCCGTTCGTGGGCGACGGGCTCGTGGAGCCGCTCGGGCCCGATCGCTGCCGCCTCGTGGCGGGGGCGTGGTCGTGGCCGGCGCTGGCCGCCTCGCTCGGCCGCTTCGACGCCGAGCTCGAGGTCGTGGGTCCCGCCGAGCTGCGGGACGCGTTCGCCCTCCTCGGCGCGCGGTACGCCCGCGCGGCCGGGCGCTGAGGACCCACCTGCACAAGTTCTGCAGAAGTTTTTCCGCCACCGACCCATCCGGCCCGACCACCGCCCCGAATCAGGGGCATGAACGCCACCACCGTCCGGCTCTCCGCCGTCGCCGCCGCCCTCGGGGTGCTCGCGGCCGGTGCCGGCGTCCTGGCGGGCACCGGCGTCGCCGCGCTGACCAACGGGCCGTCGCCGCTGGTCGCCGTCGGGAACGCGGTGATCGAGCGCACCCCCGGACCGCTCAAGGACTACGCGATCCGCACGTTCGGCGAGAACGACAAGACGGTGCTTCTGGCCGGCGCCTCGGTCGTCCTGGCGCTCGTCGCGGCCGCCGCCGGCGTCATCGGCCTGCGTCACCGGCGCGTCGCGCTCGGCATCGTCGTGACGGTCGGCCTGCTGGCCGTCCTCGCCACGCTGACCGACGGCACGACCGCGGCGTCCCGGGCGCTGACGCTGCTCGCCCCCGTCACGACCCTGGTGGTCGCCGCGGTCTCGCTCCACCTCCTGCTGCGCCGCACCGCGCCCCTGGCCGCCGCCGCGCGGGTCCCGGCCTCGCGCCGCGACGACGACGTCCGCTCCGGGTTCGACCGACGCGCGTTCGTGCTGACCGTCATGGGCACCGCCGCGGTCGGCGTGCTGGGCGGCGTGCTCACCCGGGTCGCCGGGGGAGCGCGGGCCGCCGCCTCCCGCGCCGGCATCAGGATCCCCCGCCCCGCGGACGCGGCCGGGCCGCTCCCGACGGGTCTGGACCCGATCGACGGCATCAGCCCCTACCTGACCCCGAACCGCGACTTCTACCGCGTCGACACCGCGCTGACCGTGCCGGACGTGCCGGCCGACACCTGGCGGCTGCGCATCCACGGCGAGGTGGAGAACGAGCTCGACCTGGACTTCGCCGACCTGCTGTCGCAGCGCCTGGTCGAGCGCCGCATCACGCTCACCTGCGTCTCCAACGAGGTCGGCGGCCCGTACGTCGGCAACGCCACCTGGATCGGCGTGCCGCTGGCGGACCTGCTGGAGCAGGCCGGCGTCAAGAGCGGGGCGGACGCGCTCAAGTCGACCAGCGCCGACGGCATGGTCATCGGCACCCCGCTGGACGCCGTGACCGACGGACGCGACGCCCTCGTCGCGGTCGGGATGAACGGCGAGCCGCTCCCGCTGGAGCACGGCTTCCCCGCCCGCATGGTCGTCCCCGGCCTGTACGGCTACGTGTCGGCGACGAAGTGGCTGGTCGACATCGAGGTCACCCGCTTCGCCGACTTCACCGCCTACTGGACCGAGCGCGACTGGGACGAGCAGGCGCCGATCAAGCTCTCCTCCCGCGTCGACGTCCCCCGCGCCTTCGAGCAGGTGCCGCGCGACCGCGTCGTCGCCGGCGGCGTGGCCTGGGCCCAGGGCGTCGGCATCGCCACCGTCGAGGTGAGCGTCGACGACGGCCCGTGGCAGCGGGCGCGGCTCGCCCCCCAGGACACCGTCGACACCTGGCGGCAGTGGTCCTGGCGCTGGACCGACGCGACGCCCGGCGCCCACACGATCTCCGTCCGCACCACCGACGCGGACGGCAACACCCAGACCTCCGATCGGGTCCCACCCCGCCCGAACGGCTCCACCGGCCGGCACAGCGTCCGGTTCACCGTGGAGTGAACGACCCGGGGCAGCACGAACCAGCCAAGTCACCACGAGAGGAACGCATCATGCGCACCACCACCCGCCTCAAGAACGTCGTCGCCGGGGTCGCCCTGGTCAGCTCGCTGGGTCTGCTCACCGCGGCCTGCGGCTCGGACGACTCCGACGCCTCGAGCAGCTCGTCCTCGTCGGCCACGCCGTCGGAGGAGATGACCGAGTCCGAGGGCATGGACCCGGCCGCCGACCTCGTCGGCGCCGGCTGCGCCGACTACGCCGAGCAGGTGCCGGACGGTGCCGGCTCGGTCGAGGGCATGGCCATGGACCCGGTCACCACCGCGGCCAGCAACAACCCGCTGCTCAAGACCCTCACCGCCGCGGTGAACGGCCAGCTCAACCCCGACGTGAACCTCGTCGACACGCTCAACGGTGGCGAGTTCACCGTGTTCGCGCCGACCGACGACGCGTTCGCCAAGATCGACGCCAAGACGCTCGAGACGCTGAAGACGCCCGAGGGCGCCAAGACGCTCGAGTCGATCCTGACCTACCACGTCGTCCCGGGCCGCCTGGCTCCCGCCGACGTCGCGGGCACCCACAAGACCGCCAACGGCGCGGAGGTCACGGTCGAGGGCGAGGCCGACGCGCTGACCGTCGGTGCCGACAAGGCCAACGTCGTCTGTGGCGGCGTCATGACCCAGAACGCCACGGTCTACCTGGTCGACTCGGTGCTCATGCCCCCCATGTGAGCCCGAGCGCGAGCCGGCCCCGTTCCCTCCAGGACGGGGCCGGTTCGTGCGCGGCCCCGTCCCGACCACCTGATTTGGCTCGGGACGGCGTTCCTGACTACACTGACCTGTCGGCCTTTGCAGGCACGCCACCCCATGCCCTCGGGCTCCGCGTCAGCGGAGGGATGACGCGCGGGCTGGGTCGACAGGTAGCAACCGGCAACCGAAGAAGAGGTCATGGCGAAAAAAGAAGGCGTCATCGAGATGGAAGGCGCTGTTGTCGAGGCGCTGCCCAACGCGATGTTCCGCGTCGAGCTCGCCAACGGGCACAAGGTCCTCGCGCACATCAGCGGCAAGATGCGGCAGCACTACATCCGCATCCTCCCCGAGGACCGTGTGGTCGTGGAGCTGTCCCCGTACGACCTCAGCCGCGGACGCATCGTCTACCGCTACAAGTAAACACTCACGTTCAGTCTTCGAAGAGAGAGCTCGATGAAGGTCAAGCCGAGCGTGAAGAAGATCTGTGACAAGTGCAAGGTGATCCGTCGCCACGGCCGCGTCATGGTGATCTGCGAGAACCCGCGCCACAAGCAGCGTCAGGGCTAAGCAGCTTCTTCACCAGCAGTACTGAACATCTGGATGCTCGTCGCGCGATGCGCGGCGTCACCCCCGGCGCAGAGGCCGGGGCCCGGCTCAGGAGCCACGTCTCCTGGAGGCAGTCGGGGCGCACCAGGTGCCGACACCTCTGCCGCAACGAAGGGAAACGCCTCCATGGCACGCCTCCAAGGTGTGGATCTGCCGCGCGAGAAGCGCATCGAGATCGCACTCACCTACATCTTCGGGATCGGCCGCACGCGTGCCGCCGAGACCCTCACCGCGACGGGCGTCGACCCGTCCAAGCGGGTCCACGAGCTCACCGACGACGACCTCGTCGCGCTGCGTGACCACATCGATGCGAACTACCAGGTCGAGGGCGACCTGCGTCGTGAGGTCACCGCGGACATCCGTCGCAAGATGGAGATCGGCTCCTACCAGGGCCGCCGCCACCGCGTCGGCCTGCCGGTCCGCGGCCAGCGCACCAAGACCAACGCGCGCACGCGCAAGGGTCCGAAGAAGACCGTCGCCGGAAAGAAGAAGTGATCTAGATGCCTCCTAAGACGTCTGGCGCCAAGAAGGTGCGCCGCAAGGAGAAGAAGAACGTCGCTCAGGGCGAGGCCCACATCAAGAGCACGTTCAACAACACGCACGTGACGATCACCGACCCCTCGGGTGCGGTCATCGCCTGGGCCTCCGGCGGAACCGTCGGCTTCAAGGGCTCGCGCAAGTCCACTCCGTTCGCCGCGGGCATGGCTGCCGAGGCCGCCGCCCGTCAGGCGATGGAGCACGGGATGAAGAAGGTCGACGTCTTCGTGAAGGGCCCGGGTTCGGGCCGCGAGACCGCGATCCGTTCGCTCGGTGGCGCTGGCCTCGAGGTCGGCACCATCTCCGACGTCACCCCCAGCCCGCACAACGGATGCCGGCCGCCCAAGCGCCGCCGCGTCTGATCCCAAGGAGTTCCTGAACCATGGCCCGTTACACCGGTCCTCTGACCAAGAAGTCGCGTCGACTCGGCGTCGACCTCGTCGGTGGTGACGCCGCGTTCGAGCGTCGCCCCTACCCGCCCGGCCAGCACGGCCGCGCGCGGATCAAGGAGAGCGAGTACCGCACCCAGCTGCAGGAGAAGCAGAAGGCGCGCTACACGTACGGCGTTCTCGAGAAGCAGTTCCGCAAGTACTACGAGACGGCGCACCGCAAGCCCGGCAAGACCGGCGACAACCTCCTGGCTCTCCTCGAGACCCGCCTGGACAACGTCGTCTACCGCGCCGGCCTGGCCCGCACCCGTCGTCACGCCCGCCAGCTGGTGACCCACGGTCACTTCCTGGTCAACGGCGTGAAGACGAACATCCCGTCGTTCCAGGTGTCGAAGCACGACATCATCGACGTCAAGCCGAAGTCGCTCGAGACGACGCCGTTCATCGTGGCTCGCGAGACCCACGACAACGAGTCGGTCCCCGCGTGGCTGACCGTGTCGCCGACCCGCGGCCGCATCCTGGTGCACGAGAAGCCCGTCCGCGAGCAGATCGTCGTCCCGATCCAGGAGCAGCTGATCGTCGAGTTCTACTCGAAGATCTGATCTTTTCCCACGAGCCGGGTCCTCATATGACGGTGGACCCGGAAAGGAAGTTCCCATGCTGATCGCCCAGCGCCCCGTCCTGACCGAAGAGGTCGTCGACGACTACCGTTCGCGGTTCGTCATCGAGCCTCTCGAGCCCGGTTTCGGCTACACCCTCGGCAACTCGCTGCGTCGCACGCTGCTGTCGTCGATCCCGGGTGCGGCCGTCACGTCGATCAAGATCGACGGCGTCCTGCACGAGTTCTCGACCGTCCCCGGTGTCACCGAGGACGTCACGGAGCTGATCCTCAACATCAAGCGTCTGGTCGTCTCCTCGGAGAACGACGAGCCCGTCGTGATGTACCTGCGCAAGGAGGGCTCCGGTGCGGTCACCGGCGCCGACATCCAGCCGCCGGCCGGGGTCGAGATCCACAACCCCGACCTGCACATCGCCACGCTGAACGACTCGTCGAAGCTGGAGATCGAGCTGGTCGTCGAGCGTGGCCGTGGCTACGTCTCGGCCGTGCAGAACAAGACCGGCGACGAGGAGATCGGCCGCATGCCGATCGACTCCATCTACAGCCCTGTGCTGAAGGTGACCTACAAGGTCGAGGCGACCCGTGTCGAGCAGCGCACGGACTTCGACAAGCTCGTCATCGACGTCGAGACCAAGCGCTCGATCCTGCCGCGTGACGCGATCGCGTCGGCCGGGTCGACCCTGGTCGAGCTCTTCGGCCTGGCCCGGGAGCTCAACGTCGAGGCCGAGGGCATCGACATCGGCCCGTCGCCGGTGGACGAGCAGCTCGCGGCCGACCTGGCGCTGCCGGTCGAGGACCTGAACTTCACGGTCCGCTCCTACAACTGCCTCAAGCGCGAGGGCATCCACACCGTGGGTGAGCTCATCACGCGCAGCGAGCAGGACCTGCTCGACATCCGCAACTTCGGTCAGAAGTCGATCGACGAGGTCAAGGCCAAGCTGGCCGCCATGGGCCTCGGTCTCAAGGACAGCCCGGTCGGCTTCGACCCGGCCAACCTCGAGTCGTTCGACGACGACGCGAGCTACGCCGAGGACGAGCAGTACTGACCTGCTCGCCCCTGACCTGACGATTCCTGGAGATATTCGATGCCCACCCCCACCAAGGGTCCCCGCCTCGGCGGCAGCCCGGCGCACCAGCGGCTGATCCTGGCCAACCTCGCGCAGAGCCTGTTCGAGCACGGCAAGATCACGACGACCGAGGCCAAGGCCCGCCGTCTGCGTCCCTACGCCGAGCAGCTCATCACGAAGGCCAAGAACGACACGGTGGCCAACCGCCGCCAGGTCGTGAAGGTCATCCGTGACAAGAGCGTGCTGCACACCCTGTTCGCCGAGATCGGTCCGGCCATGGCCGACCGTCCGGGCGGCTACACCCGCATCACGAAGATCGGTCCGCGCAAGGGCGACAACGCGCCCATGGCCGTGATCGAGATCGTCGAGGCGGGCTTCACGCCGAAGGCGACCACCACGAAGGCCACCGCGGCGCCCGTCGCCGAGGCTCCGGCCGAGCCGGCCGTCGACGAGGAGCGCGCCGAGGTCAACGACCTCGACACCTCCGAGGTCGACACCGACGCCGCGATCGCGGACGCCCCCGAGGCGGCCGAGAACGCGGACGCCACGACCGAGGCCGACGAGGCCAAGTAGGGCGTTCCTCGAGGGGCCCGTCACCGCATCGCGGTGGCGGGCCCCTCGTGCGTCCGCAGCCGGACGGGGTGGAACAGGACGTGCGGGAGGCCCGGAGCGCGGCAGCGGGCCGCTCAGGCGTCCTGGGGCGCGTCGGGCGCGGTCACGGCCAGCACCCGGAAGCCCTTCTCGCTGACCAGCCGCTCGGTCGGCCAGCCCTGCTCGACCAGCCAGCGCTGCAGCGAGTCCGAGCCGAGGTTCTTGCCGACGACGAGGTGGGCGCGGCCACCGGGTCGCAGGCGGGGGAGCCAGCGCAGCAGCAGCTCGTGCAGCGCCTGCTTGCCGACCCGGATCGGCGGGTTGGACCAGATCTGGTCGAACCGGACGTCGTCGGGCACGTCGTCGGGCAGGCAGGCCCGCACGGTGGTGCCGAGCGACTCGGCGTTGTCGCGGGTCAGCGCGAGCGCTCGCTCGTTGACGTCGACCGCCCACGTGTCGGCACCGGCGAGGGCCAGGGCGCACGCGATCGGCCCCCAGCCGCAGCCCAGGTCGAGCACGGTGCCGCTGCGCGGCGGCTCGACGTGGCGCAGCAGGACGTCCGTGGCCTTGTCCAGCCCTTCGCGGGAGAAGACGCCCGCGGCGGTGCTGAGGGTGACCTCGCGGCCGCGCAGGCGCACCGTGACCGGCGTGCGCCGCTCGGGGCCGGCGGGCTGGGCGTCGAAGTAGTGCTCGGTCACCCGGCCATCCTCCCAGGTGGGTGCCGCGGGCTCAGCAGTGCTCGAAGACGTAGCCGCGCGAGCCGCGCGGGACGACGTCGAGGTCGCGCAGCTGGATCGGGTGCTGGCCCGCGCGGGCCTTGCACGCGGCCCGGAACGCCGAGCGCCGGTACTCGACCTCGATGACGCGCGAGCCGAAGCGCTTCACGAAGGCGTCGCACTCGCGGTACTGCTGGCACTGCTCGACCACGGCGAAGTCGAAGCCGACCCGTCGGCCGAGCAGCTCGGCGGTGTTCTTCTGCGCGATGGCCAGGTCGCGGCGGTGCGCATGACGGGTGAGGCGCTTGGCGTAGCCGACGGTCTGGCGCTTCGTGAGCAGCCCGCCCGACCGGGTCCAGGCGTCCAGGTTGTCCGGCTCCACGGCCTGGAAGCCCCGGCGGTCACAGCTGGTGATCCACCGGTTGACGACCCGCGCGAGCGCGACGCGCTTGCGCTTGGTGCGGAAGTCCAGGAACACCTCGTCGGGCCAGTCGGCGTCGCGCACGAGCTTGCCGTGCCGGTCGCGCAGCAGCAGCTCGGGGTGCTTCGTGCGCCACCAGCGCAGGCTGCCGGGCTGGGTCTGGAACGCGTTGACGTAGCAGACCGAGTAGGTGCCCTTCTCGGGCCGGTCGGTGCGGTCGCGCACGACGATGTCGACCTCCGACGTGGGGCGGTAGCCGCCGCCGAGCTGGTAGTCGGCCACCGAGCCGGCACCGGGGAAGCCGGAGACCCCGAGGGTGAGGACGAGGGCCGCGACGATCGAGTGCACGGCTCATCGTCCCACGGGTCAGCCGCCGTCGTGCTCGCGGCGCAGCCGAGCCGGCGCCTTGAGCCGCCAGGCCTGCTCGACGAGCTCGGCCAGCTCGGCGTCGTCGACCAGCGCCAGGTCGACCAGCACGTAGGCCGAGCGGTCGTAGTGGGGCAGGGTGAAGAACGCCGGGTCGTCGCCCTGCACGAGCGCGGCCTTGTCCTCGAGCGTGCAGGTGAGCACCGCGGCGCCCTCGGCCTCCGAGCGCAGCCGCGCGACCATCTTGGTGCCGACCTTGAGCGACGGCGTGCCCCAGGACGTGGACTCGGTGACGCCGGGCAGGGCGAGAGCCGTCCGCACGACGTCGTCCCAGGTGGCCATGGCCCAGCGTCTCAGCCGAGCCGGACGACGTCCAGCAGCCGGGGGACGAAGCCGCGTTGGGCCTTGACGAGCAGCCGGACGGCGTCGTCCGGGCCCACCCAGGCGACGCGGTCGACCTCGGGGAACGCCTCGGTGCGGCCGGAGCGCGGCGGCCACTCCAGCTCGAAGGTGCCCGGCACGACGTCGGCCGGGTCCAGGTCGGCCTCGACCGCCCACGCGACGACCGTCTTGCCCGACTGGCGCACCTCGCCGAGCGGGACGAAGGGGCCCGGGGGAGCGGGCACGCCCAGCTCCTCGGTTAGCTCGCGCCGGGCGGCGTCCAGGGGCTTCTCGCCGGGCTCGACGACGCCCTTGGGGAACGACCAGGCGCCCTCGTCCTTGCGGGCCCAGAACGGCCCGCCCATGTGGGCGATGAGCAGCTCGACGTCGCCGGCGGACGTCCGCCGGTACAGCACCAGCCCGGCGCTCAGCACGGCCACGTCAGCCGACCCGCAGCTCGTGGACGAGCTCGAGCCCGTCGACCTCGTCCATCGCGTCGCCGACCAGCACGAACCCGTGGTGACGCAGCACGGCCTGGGACGCGAGGTTGGCCGGCGCGGTGCAGCCGCGGACCGTGCGCACCTGCTCGGCCGCTCGGGCCCGCTCGAGCAGGAGCCCGACGACGGCCGTCGCGACGCCGCGCCCGCGGGCCCTCGGCACGACCGTGTACCCCAGCTCCACGACGCCCTCGTCGTCCGGCGGCTCGTGGAACCCGCCGTGGCCGACGACCACCCCGTCCTCGACCGCGAGCTGGATCGTCCAGCCCTCGGCCCCGGGCAGCGCACGTCGCTCGGCGAAGATCCCCCACGGCACGAACTCGCCGAGCAGCTCGGCGGGCACGCGCAGGCCCACGGCCTGAGCGGCCCCGTCGACGTCGCCGTCGGCCAGGCTGAGCAGCGCCGCGACGGGCAGGTCGACCAGGGTCAGCACGTCAGTCACCGTCCTCGTCGCGCCGCCGCCGGGCCTGGTGGGCGCGGACGGCAAGCCCGTCGTCGCCGGGGTAGACGACCTCCTCGAGGGTGAGCCCGTGCGCGGGCATCACCCGCACCCGCGGGTCGCGCTCGCGGCCGGCCAGCACCGTGCCGGCCCAGCCGGCCTCCTGGCGGCCCTCCCCGGCGACGACGAGCGCGCCCATGAGCGCGCGGACCATCGAGTGGCAGAACGCGTCGGCCCGCACCGTCGTCTCCACGACGTCGCCGACGCGCACGGGGCGGAGCTCGAGCAGGGTGCGGATGGTCGTGGCCCCCTCACGCTTCTTGCAGAAGGCGGCGAAGTCGTGCTCGCCGAGCAGCTCGGCCGCGGCCGCGGTCATCGCGTCGACGTCGAGCGGGCGGCGCCAGCCCACGACGTGCGAGCGCAGGAGCGGGTCGGGACCGGCGGGACGGTCGCAGATCCGGTAGACGTAGCGCCGCTCGAGGGCCGAGAACCGCGCGTCGAACCCCTCGGGGGCCGGACGGCAGTCGCGCACCTGCACGTCGCCGGGCAGCACCCGGCGCAGCCGTCGGCCCAGCACCTCGGGATCGGTGTCGAGGTCGACGTGCACGACCTGGCCGCGCGCGTGGACGCCGGTGTCGGTGCGCCCGGCGCAGACGAGCTGCGGCTCCTCGGGCAGGCGCAGCACGAGCGCCATCGCCTCCTGGACGACGCCCTGCACCGTCCGCAGGCCGGGCTGCTGGGCCCAGCCGTGGAAGTCGGTGCCGTCGTAGGACAGGTCGAGGCGGAGTCGCACAGCCGAACGCTAGCCCAGGGGTGCGGCGGCCCGGACGCACGAGGGCCCCACGACCGTGGTGGTCGCGGGGCCCTCGGGGCGCGGGGTCAGGCCCAGCGCTCGGACTGCGGCACGTACGTCAGCTGACGGTCGCCGGTGTAGATCTGCTTCGGGCGGGCGATCTTCTGCTCCTTGTCGTCCACCAGCTCCAGCCACTGGGCCAGCCAGCCGGACGTGCGCGGGATGGCGAACAGGACCGTGAACATCTCCGGCGGGAACTGCAGCGCCTCGTAGATGAGGCCCGAGTAGAAGTCGACGTTCGGGTACAGCTTGCGGCTGACGAAGTAGTCGTCCTCCAGCGCGATGCGCTCCAGCTCCTGGGCGATCTCCAGCAGCGGGTTCACGCCGGTGACCTCGAACACGTCGTCGCAGGCCTTCTTGATGATCGTGGCGCGCGGGTCGTAGTTCTTGTAGACGCGGTGACCGAAGCCCATGAGCTTCTCGTCGCCGTTCTTGACACCCTCGATGAACGCCGGGATGTTCTCCTTCTTGCCGATGCGCTTGAGCATCCGCAGGACGGCCTCGTTGGCGCCACCGTGCAGCGGGCCGTAGAGGGCGGCGATGCCGGCGGTCACGGACGAGTAGGGGTCGACCTGGCTGGAGCCGACCGAGCGCACCGCGTTGGTCGAGCAGTTCTGCTCGTGGTCGGCGTGCAGGATGAACAGCACGTCCAGGGCCTTCGCCAGGCGCGGGTCCGGGTCGTACTTCTGCTCGCTCATCTTGAACAGCATCGAGAGGAAGTTCTCGGGGTACGACAGGTCGTTGTCGGGGTAGACGTACGGCTTGCCCTGCGCGTGGCGGAACGACCAGGCGCCGAGGGTCGGCATCTTGGCGATGAGCCGGACGATCTGCTCGTGGCGGACCTCGGGGTCCTTGATGCGGCTGGCCTCGGGGTAGAACGACGACAGCGCGCTCACCGAGCTCATCAGCATGCTCATCGGGTGCGCGTCGTAGCGGAAGCCCTGCATGAAGCTCTTGAGGTTCTCGTGCACGAACGTGTGGAACGTGATGTCGTGCACCCACTGCTCGTGCTGCTCCTTGGTGGGCAGCTCGCCGTGGATGAGCAGGTAGGCGACCTCGAGGTACGTCGACTTCTCGGCCAGCTGCTCGATCGGGTAGCCGCGGTACTCCAGGATGCCCTTGTCGCCGTCGATGTAGGTGACGGCGCTGCGGGTGGACGCGGTGTTGGTGAAGCCGGGATCGTAGACCGCCAGGCCGGGGGTGCCCTCGGCGCGGCCGATCTGGCCGAGGTCGGTCGCACGGACCGTCCCGTCGGTGATGGGGATCTCGTACTCCTCGCCCGTGCGGTTGTCGCGGACGGTCAGCGTGTTCTGCTCGGTCACGATGGGTCTCCTGTGACGGGGAATCAGGGCCTCGCGGGTGGCGCGGGCACGGTCCCTAACCTAGTGCGGCCGCGTGTCGACCGCGTTCTGGGGGCGTGGACGGGGGCCGTTTTGACCTTCCGTGCAGCAGCCCGTTATTCTAGGACGTCGTTGTGCCTTTGCGTTGATCCAACGCGCTCGGCACCGGAACGACTTACCGAATGCAACCCTGAACAGCGAGAAGGTCCCGCCGTGCGTACGTACAGCCCGAAGCCCGCTGACATCTCCCGTCAGTGGCACGTGATCGATGCCGAGGACGTCGTCCTCGGCCGTCTGGCCGTCCAGGCCGCGACGCTCCTGCGTGGCAAGCACAAGGCGACCTTCGCGCCCCACGTGGACGGTGGCGACTTCGTCATCATCGTCAACGCCGAGAAGGTGGCCCTGTCGGGCAACAAGCGCACCGACAAGCTCGCCTACCGCCACAGCGGCTACCCGGGTGGACTCAAGTCGATCGCCATCGGCGACCTGCTCGAGAAGGACGCCCGCAAGGCGATCGAGAAGGCGGTCTGGGGCATGCTCCCCAAGAACCGCCTCAGCCGCGCCCAGATGAGCAAGCTGAAGGTGTACGCCGGTCCGGAGCACCCGCACGCCGCTCAGCAGCCCCAGCCGTTCGAGATCTCGTCGATCTCCCAGTAAGAGAAAAGGCACATCATCGTGGCTGAGACCACCGAAGACTTCACGCCGACCGCCGAGGGCGTCGCGTACACCTCCGAGAGCGCCGGCGCGGCGACCGAGTCGGGCCGTACCTCGACCATCGCGCCCGCCGGTGCGACCGGCCGCCGCAAGCAGGCCATCGCGCGCGTCCGCATCGTCCCGGGCTCCGGCACCTGGACGGTCAACGGCAAGCCGCTGGAGGAGTACCTCCCCAACAAGCTGCACCAGCAGATCGCCAAGGAGGCGTTCGTCGAGACCGGCCTGGACGGCCAGTTCGACGTCATCGCCCGTGTCACCGGTGGTGGCATGACCGGCCAGGCCGGCGCGCTGCGTCTCGGCGTGGCCCGTGCGCTCAACGCCGTCGACCTCGAGGCGAACCGCGCCACGCTGAAGAAGGCCGGCCTGCTGACGCGCGACGCGCGCGTCAAGGAGCGCAAGAAGGCTGGTCTCAAGAAGGCCCGCAAGGCGCCCCAGTACAGCAAGCGCTGATCGGTCGATGGGCCGTATCTTCGGCACGGACGGGGTTCGCGGGCTCGCGAACCGCGACCTGACCGCAGAGCTCGCCCTCGACCTGTCCGTCGCCGCCGCCCACGTGCTGGGCGAGGTCGGTGCCTTCGCCGACCAGCGTCCGACGGCCGTCGTCGCCCGCGACACCCGAGCCTCGGGGGAGTTCCTCGAGGCCGCGGTGGTCGCGGGCTTGGCGTCTGCGGGGGTCGACGTGCACCGGCTCGGGGTCGTACCGACGCCCGGTGCGGCGTTCCTGACCGCCGAGCTCGACGCCGACATGGGCGTCATGATCTCGGCGAGCCACAACCCGATGCCCGACAACGGCATCAAGTTCCTGGCCCGCGGCGGGCTCAAGCTCGACGACGAGATCGAGCTGGCCATCGAGGCCCGCCTGCAGGAGCCGTGGGACCGCCCGACCGGCGAGGGCGTCGGCCGCGTCGGCGACAGCACGGCCGGCGTGCGCACCTACGCCAAGCACCTGGCCGACTCCAGCCCCGCGCGGCTCGACGGGCTCAAGGTCGTGCTCGACTGCGCCCACGGCGCCGCCCACGAGGTCGGTCCGGACGTGTTCGCCGAGCTCGGTGCCGACGTCGTGGCCATCCACGCCGAGCCCGACGGCCTGAACATCAACCGTGACGCCGGCTCCACCCACCTGGAGCACCTGCAGAAGGCCGTCGTCGAGCACGGCGCCGACGCGGGCTTCGCCTTCGACGGCGACGCCGACCGCTGCCTGGCGGTGGACGCCGAGGGCCGGGTCGTCGACGGCGACCAGATCCTGGCGATCCTCGCGCTCGCCGCGCACGACGCCGGCACGCTGCACGACGACACCGTCGTGGCCACCGTCATGAGCAACCTGGGCTTCGTCCAGGCGCTGCAGGCGGCGGGCCTCACCGTCGTCCAGACCGCGGTCGGCGACCGCTACGTCCTGGAGGCGATGCGCGCCGGCGGGTTCACCATCGGCGGCGAGCAGTCCGGCCACGTCATCATGAGCCGCTACGCCACCACCGGCGACGGGGTGCTGACCGCGGTGCAGGTGGCCGCCCGCATGGTCGAGTCCGGCCAGACGCTCGCCGAGCTGGCCGGCGTCATGACCCGTCTGCCCCAGGTGCTGGTGAACGTCGCCGGCGTCGACAAGGCCCGCGCCGCGACCGACCCGGTCCTGCAGGGCGAGGTGGCCGCCGCCACCGCACGGCTCGACGGCACCGGACGCGTGCTGCTGCGCCAGTCCGGCACCGAGCCGCTGGTGCGCGTGATGGTCGAGGCGCCGACGCACGAGGAGGCGACCGAGGTCGCCGAGCACCTCGCGTCGGTCGTGAAGTCCCAGCTGTCGCTGTGACCTTGCCGCCCGGGGGCGGACCCCGGGCGCGCTTACCCTGCGACGGTGACGACGATCGAGCGGGTCGACCCCGCGACCCCGGCCTACGACGAGTGGTACGCCGTGTACCGCAGCGGGCACGACCGTCCCTTCGACCAGCCGTACTCGTACGCCGAGCAGCGGGTGAACCTGACGCCGGACGCGTACCGCGACGCGATCGCCCTGCTCGGCCGCGACGCCGACGGCATCGCCGTGTCCGCCGCCTGCGCCGAGCTGCCGCTGCG
Source organism: Aeromicrobium massiliense JC14 (assembly GCF_000312105.1). Classification (GTDB taxonomy): domain Bacteria; phylum Actinomycetota; class Actinomycetes; order Propionibacteriales; family Nocardioidaceae; genus Aeromicrobium; species Aeromicrobium massiliense. Next base: position 195,068 of record NZ_HE978636.1, on the reverse strand, counting down.
CGACAACCGCGAGTTCGCCTACGTCGAGCTGGTCACCAGTCCGCCGCGTCGCCGCGAGGGGCACGGCAGCGCCGTGCTGGACGCCCTCGTCGACCTGGTGCGCGAGCGTGGCCGCACCCGGCTCCTGGCCGAGATCACGTGGGGCGTCGGCGAGGACGGCGAGCCCGCCCGCCGGTTCGCCCGGCGGCACGGCTTCGAGGCGGACCTGCTGGACGCCATTCGCGAGCTGCCGCTGCCCGCCACTGTGCCCGACCTGGTGCTCGACCGCGGCTACGAGCTGCGCACGTGGCGCGGCCCCTGCCCGCCGGACCTGGTCGACGAGTACGCGTCCCTGCGCCACCAGATGATGCAGCAGGTGCCGTCGGGCGAGGCCGGGCTGGAGGGCGAGTTCTGGGACGCGACGCGCGTCCGCCACGACGAGGAGCAGTGGGAGCAGCAGGACCGCGAGGCCCAGGTGACCGTCGCGCGGCACCGCGAGACCGGCCGGCTCGCCGGCCACACGCAGCTGGTGTTCCCGGCTGACGACGAGGTCTTCCAGTGGGACACGCTCGTGCTGCCCGAGCACCGCGGCCACGGCCTGGGGCTGGCGCTGAAGGTCCGGACCATGGAGGCGGCGGCCGACCTGCTCGAGGGCCGCCGGCGCATCACCACCTACAACGCGGCCAGCAACGCGCACATGATCCGGGTGAACGAGAAGCTCGGCTTCGTGCAGACTGCCTGGTGCGAGGAGGTCCTGCGGCGGCTCTAGCCGCCGGCCCCGCGCGTCGATCCCGAGGAGCCCCGTTGCATCACCCGACGCCGGACCAGCAGTGGGCGATGATCCACGCCGAGCGAGCACGGCTCGTGGCCGACCTGGACGGGCTCGACGACGACCAGTGGTCCCACGCGAGCCTGTGCGACGGATGGTCCGTGGAGGACGTCGTCGCGCACCTGAGCGCGGCCGCGACGACGGGCCGCGGCGCGTGGCTGCGCAGCATCGTCGCCGCCGGCTTCCGCCCCGCCGTGCACAACCGGCGGCGGCTCGAGGAGAACCGTGGGCCCACGCCCGAGGCGACGCTCGAGCGGTTCCGGTCGGTCGCGGACCTGCGCGTCGCACCGACGAAGGACCTCTGGGCGTGGCTGGGGGAGGTCGTCGTGCACGCGACGGACGTCCGTGAGCCGCTGGGCATCCCCACGCAGCCCGACCCGCGTGCCGTGGACGTCGTCGCGCGGGGCTTCGCCGCCCGCGACTTCGCGGTGAGCTCGCGCTCGGCCGTCAAGGGCCTGCGTGTGTGCGCGACGGACGGCGACCTGGAGCTCGGCGACGGTCCGGTCGTCGAGGGAAGCACCCTGGACCTGGTCATGGCCATGGCCGGGCGTGGCTCGGCCGTGGGCCGGCTCACCGGCGAGGGCGTGCCGGTGCTGGAGGGGCGGGTCGGCGCCCGCTGACGTGCGCTGGCGCTACCCGCGCACGCCCGCGTGCTCGCGGGCGACGAACCGGTCGACCAGGAGCACCGCCAGCAGGTGCCCGGCCAGCAGGACCGCGATGCTCGTCAGCGCCGCGTGGAGCTCGCCGCGATCCACGGGGGACGAGTCGGCGAGCCGGAACGTCACGGGCAGGCTGCCCACCCAAGCCACCGCCGACGTCGCGACCACGGCCCCGGCCCGCGCGGCCCAGCGCGAACGCAACAGGCGCAGGGCCCAGACCTCCAGCATCGCGAGCGCGACCGCGAGAGCGGCGCCGAGCAGGAACAGGGCCGGTCCCACGAGCCGTGGTCCGTGGTCCTGGACCCCCTCGGTGAGCCCGTGCTCGCGCAGTGGGCCCTGAAGCATCCAGACCGGCACGACGACGGCGGCCAGGGCGTGCGTCATCCAGGGGACGGGTCGTGGACGGTCGTCACGGGGCATGGCGCGACCCTAGGGGCGGCGCGGCCTCGCGGGTCACATCTTGCGGAAGCGGACCCACTTCACGGCGTGGTTCTGGTCCTTGCGCAGCACGAGGGTGGCGCGGCCCCGCGTCGTGGCGATGTTCTCGCGCAGGTTGGGGCCGTTGATGGTGTCCCACAGCTCGTTCGCCCGGCTGAGCGCCTGCTCCTCGGTGAAGTCCGCGTAGCGGTGGAAGTAGGAGGCCGGGTCGGCGAACGCCGTCTTGCGCAGCGTCAGGAACCGCTCCACGTACCAGCGCTGGATGTCGGACACCGAGGCGTCCACGTACACCGAGAAGTCGAAGAAGTCGCTGATCGCCAGGCCGGGGGTGCCGTCGCCGCGCGTGCGGGCGGGCGCCAGGACGTTGAGCCCCTCGACGATGACGATGTCGGGCGACTCGATCTCCACGACCTCGTCGGTGCGGTCGTAGGTGAGGTGGTCGTAGACCGGCGCCGTCACGTGCGGGGCGCCGGACTTGACCGCCATGACGAACCGCAGCAGCGCGCGCTGGTCGTAGGACTCCGGGAAGCCCTTGCGCTGCAGCAGGCCGCGGCGCTCGAGCTCGGCGTTGGGGTGCAGGAAGCCGTCCGTGGTGACGAGCTCGACCTTCGGCTCCTCGGGGCCGTGGCGCAGCAGCTCGCGGAGCAGCCGGGCCGTGGTGCTCTTGCCGACGGCCACCGAGCCGGCGATGCCGATGACGTACGGGGTGCGCCGCGGCTGCGGCTGACCCAGGAAGCGCTGCGTCGCCCGGTGCAGCGCCGCGGCGGCGCGCACGCGGATGCCGATGAGCTCGGTGACCGGCAGGTAGACCTGCCGCACCTCCTCCAGGTCCAGCTCGTCGCCCAGCCCCCGGACGCGCTCGATCTCGTCCGCGCTGAGCGGCTGCGGACGGTCGCCCGCGAGCTCGGCCCAGGCCGCCCGCTCGAGCTCGACGTAGGGGGACTCCTCGCGACTCATGGCGACCATTCTGTCCGTGTGGGTCGAGACGGGATGCACTCGGTACCCTGGTGGGCATGTGTGGAATCGTGGGATACGTCGGTCACCGCCAGGCCGTGGACGTCGTCATGGCCGGTCTGCGTCGGCTCGAGTACCGGGGATACGACTCCACGGGAGTCGCGGTGGCGCACGAGGGGCGCATCGCCTCGGCCAAGAAGGCCGGCAAGCTGGCCAACCTGGACGCGGTGCTGGCCGAGAGCCCGCTCCCAGCCGCGACGACCGGCATCGGGCACACGCGATGGGCGACGCACGGCGCCCCGAACGACGCCAACGCGCACCCGCACCTGGACAGCGAGGGCCGCGTCGCCGTCGTCCACAACGGCATCATCGAGAACTTCGCCGAGCTGCGCGCCGAGCTCGAGGCGGCCGGCCACGAGCTGGTCTCCGAGACCGACACCGAGACCGTCGCGCACCTGCTGCACGACGAGCTCAAGGTGACCCCCGACCTGCCCGAGGCGGTCCGCGCGGTCTGCCGCCGGCTCGAGGGCGCGTTCACGCTCGTCATCACCGACGCCCAGCAGCCCGACGTCGTCGTCGGCGCCCGGCGCAACTCCCCGCTGGTCGTCGGCGTGGGCGAGGGCGAGATGTTCCTCGGCTCGGACGTCGCGGCGTTCATCGACCACACGCGCGAGGCGGTCGAGCTCGGCCAGGACCAGGTCGTCTCGATCACCAAGGACGGCTTCGAGGTCACTGGCTTCGACGGCTCGCCGGCGCAGACGAAGGCGTACCACGTCGACTGGGACGTCTCGGCGGCCGAGAAGGGCGGCTTCGACTGGTACATGCTCAAGGAGATCGCCGAGCAGCCGCAGGCTGTCGCCGACACCCTGCTCGGGCGGCACACCACCGACGGCCGGCTGCAGCTGGACGAGGTGCGCCTGTCCGACGACGAGCTGCGCGAGATCGACAAGATCATCATCATCGCCTGCGGCACGGCGTCGTACGCCGGCCTCGTGGCCAAGTACGCGATCGAGCACTGGACCCGCATCCCCTGCGAGGTCGAGCTGGCCAGCGAGTTCCGCTACCGCGACCCGATCATCGACCGCTCGACGCTGGTCGTGGCGATCAGCCAGTCCGGCGAGACGATGGACACGCTCATGGCGATCCGCTACGCCCGTCAGCAGCGCGCCCGGGTGCTGAGCGTCTGCAACACCAACGGCTCGACGATCCCGCGCGAGTCCGACGCCGTCATCTACACGCACGCCGGCCCGGAGGTCGCGGTCGCGTCCACCAAGGGCTTCCTGTCCCAGGTCGTGGCCTGCTACCTGCTCGGCCTGTACCTGGCCCAGGTGCGCGGCGTGAAGTTCGGCGACGAGATCTCGCAGATCATCGCCGAGCTCGAGAAGCTGCCCGCGGGCATCCAGCGGATGCTCGACGAGGGCCAGCAGGTCCGCGACCTGGCCGCCGACCTGGTGGGCAAGCGCTCGTTCCTGTTCCTGGGCCGCCACGTGGGCTACCCGGTGGCGCTCGAGGGCGCGCTCAAGCTCAAGGAGCTGGCCTACGTGCACGCCGAGGGCTTCGCGGCCGGCGAGCTCAAGCACGGCCCGATCGCGCTCGTCGAGGAGGGCCTGCCGGTCTTCGTCGTCGTGCCGCCGCACGGCCGCGACCAGCTGCGCGACAAGGTCATCAGCAACATCCAGGAGATCCGCGCCCGCGGCGCCCGCACGATCGTGCTGGCCGAGGACGGCGACACCGACGTCGAGCGCTACGCCGACACGCTGATCCGGCTGCCCAAGGTGCCGACCCTGCTGCAGCCGCTGGTCGCCACCGTCCCGCTGCAGATCTTCGCCTGCGAGCTGGCCGTCCAGCTCGGCTACGACGTCGACCAGCCGCGCAACCTGGCCAAGTCGGTCACGGTCGAATGACCGTGTGGGGCATCGGCGTGGACGTCGTGGACGTGCCCCGGTTCGCCGCCTCGCTGGAGCGCACGCCGACGCTCGAGGCGCGCCTGTTCACCCCCGACGAGCGCTCCGCCGGACTCCCGGTGGAGTCGCTCGCGGCCCGCTTCGCGGCGAAGGAGGCCCTCGTGAAGGCGCTCCGTGCCCCCGCGGGACTGTCCTGGCAGGACGTGCAGGTGGTCAGCGACGACGCCGGCGCCCCACGGCTGACCACGTCCGGCCCGACCGCCGCCCGCGTGGAGGAGCTCGGCCTGAGCGCCCTGCACCTGTCGCTGGCGCACGACGGCGGCGTCGCCACCGCGTTCGTGGTGGCCGAGTGCTGACCGCGCACGACGTCGCCAACGTCCGCGCCGCCGAGGAGCGGGCGACGGCCGCCCACGGCGACGTGCTGATGGCCCGGGCCGCGCGCGGCCTCGCCGACGCGATGCACGACGTCCCGGCCGGCGCCCTCGTCCTGGTGCTCGTCGGCCCCGGCAACAACGGCGGCGACGCCCTGCACGCCGCCGCCCACCTGCGCGAGCGCGGCCTGCGGGTCGACCTGTGCCTGCTCGACCCGGCCCGGGTGCACGAGGGCGGGCTCGCCGCGGCCCGCGCGGCCGGTGCCGAGGTCGTCGACGCGCCCGGCGGCCACCGGTTCGTCGTGGACGGCCTGCTCGGCATCGGCGCCCGGGGCGGCCTGCGCGGGCGGGCCGCGGAGTGGGCGGCCTGGATCGACGCCGCGCGCCCGCGCACGTACGCCGTCGACGTGCCGTCCGGCGTCGAGGTCGACAGCGGCGAGGCGCCCGGCCCCCACGTGCGGGCCGATGTCACCGTCACCTTCGGCACGCTCAAGGTCGCGCTGCTGGCCGGGCCGGCCGCGGACGCCGCGGGGGAGCTGCGACTCGTCGACATCGGCCTCGGCCCGTACCTGGGCGAGCCCGCCGTCGAGGCGCTCGACGTCACTGACGGAGCGTTGCTCGGGGACGCGCTGTTCCGGGCCCCCGTCACCCACAAGTACACGCGCGGCGTCGTCGGCGTCGCCGCCGGTTCGGCCCGGTACGCCGGGGCCGCCCACCTGGCCGTCGCCGGGGCGCAGGCGGGCCCGGCCGGCATGGTGCGGTTCGTCGGCGAGCCGGACCTCGCCGCCCGCGTCGTCGACCGGGCGCCCGAGGTCGTCGCGGGCGCCGGGCACGTCCAGGCCTGGGTGGTCGGGCCGGGCGGTGGCGACGAGGCCGCACGACGGGTCGCGGACGCGCTGGCCGACGAGCACGATCCCGCGCTCGTCGCCGACGCCGACGCGCTGGCCCACGTGCCCGCGCCGGTCGGGCGACCGGCGCTGCTGACGCCGCACGCCGGCGAGCTCGCCGCCCTGCTCGACACCGACCGCGACGGCGTCGAGGCCGCTCCGCTGCGCCACGCCGTCGGGGCCGCCGAGCGGTGGCGGGCCACGGTGCTGCTCAAGGGCAAGCGGACGCTCGTGGCCACCCCCGGGCGTCCGACCCGGGTCAACCTCAGCGGCACCCCGTGGCTGGGCACCGCCGGCGCGGGTGACGTGCTGGCCGGGCTGGCCGGCTCGCTGGTCGCATCCGGTCTCGACCCGCACGACGCCGGGTCGCTCGCCGCCTTCCTGCACGGGGCCGCGGCCGTCCGCGCCAACCCCGGCGGGCCGGTCACCGCGTCCGCGGTCGCCGCCGCCCTGCCGTCCGTCGTCGCCGACCTGCTCGGCGGCACCCTCGAGGAGGTCCAGCGATGGTGAACGACCACCCGCTCCCGCAGGCCGAGGCCGTCGTCGACCTCGCGGCGTACCGCGCGAACCTGGAGGCGCTCGCCGCCGCCGCGCCCGGTGCCGCCCTCATGGCCGTCGTCAAGGCCGACGCCTACGGCCACGGCGTGGAGGCGGTCGCGCCCGCCGCACGCCAGGCCGGGGCGACCTGGCTGGGCGTCGCCACGATCGAGGAGGCGCTCGCGCTGCGCCACCGCGGCGACACCGGACGCGTGCTGTGCTGGCTCAGCGCGCCCGGCGGCGACTTCGCGGCCGCCGTGTCGGCCCGGATCGAGGTCACGGCGAGCTCCGTGGCGCAGCTGGACGAGATCGTCACCGCCGGCACCGCCGTCGGGCTGCGGCCCCGCGTCCAGCTCAAGGTCGACACCGGGCTCTCGCGCAACGGTGCCCACGGCGAGGAGTGGTTCCGGCTGCTCGAGACGGCCCGGTCCGCGCAGGACGCCGGACGCGTCCAGGTGACCGGCGTCTGGTCCCACCTGGCGGCCTCCGAGGAGCCCGAGCACCCGGCCAACGCCGCCCAGGAGCGGGCGTTCACCGAGGCCGTGGCCCAGATGGAGTCCGCCGGCCTCGAGCCCGGGCTGCGCCACCTGGCCAACTCCGGCGCGATCCTGACCCGGCCGAGCGTCCACCTCGACCTCGTGCGGGCCGGCATCGCGTCCTACGGCTACTCGCCCGACCCGGCGCTGCGGCACGACGTCCCGCTGCGCCCGGCCATGACGCTGCGCGCCCGGCTGGCCCAGGTCAAGCGAGTGCCGGCGGGCACGTCCGTCTCGTACGGCTGGACGTGGACCGCGGAGCAGGAGACCACGCTCGGGCTGGTGCCGATCGGCTACGCCGAGGGCATCATGCGCTCGGTGAGCAACCGGGCGACCCTGCTGCACCGCGGCGTCCGCGTCCCGCTGGTCGGCAAGGTGTGCATGGACCAGCTGGTCGTCGACCTCGGCGACGGGCCGGCCCGGCGCGGCGACTCGATCGTCCTGTGGGGCCCTGGCGACGACGGCGAGCCCACGGCCGACGACTGGGCGCGGAACGCCGGCACGATCTCCTACGAGGTCGTGACCCGCCTCGGCGGCCGCATCGTCCGCACGTACCGCGGAGCGCACGCATGAGGGGCCGCACCCGGGCGCTCATCGGCAGCGGGGTCGCGTTCGTCGCGGCCGGGGCCGCGGCGACGCTGTTCAGCGAGCGGATGAGCGCCCGGCGTCACCTCCGGCTCGTCGAGGACGTGCCGTTCGGCTCCGTGCACGGCGAGACGCGCTGGGTCACCGCCCGCGACGGCGTCCGCCTGCACGTCGAGGTCGACGAGGCCGACGACGCCGGCGCCGAGGTGCCGACCGTGGTGATGGTGCACGGCTGGACCTGCGACCTGGACACCTGGCACTACCAGCGGCTCGCGCTGCGCGGCCGGGCCCGGATCGTGCTCGTCGACCTGCGCTCGCACGGGGCGTCCGGACGCGCGAAGGCGTCCCGCTCGACCCTGCCCGACCTGGCCGACGACCTGGCCCGGGTGATCGAGGCCGTGGCGCCCACCGGCCCGCTCGTGCTCGTGGGCCACTCGATGGGCGGCATGACGATCATGCAGCTCGCCGCCGACGACCCGGTGCTGGTGAAGGAACGGGTCAAGGGCGTCGTGCTCGTCGGCACGAGCGCGGGCGACCTGCTGCGCACCAGCCCGGTGCTGCGCCAGCTGCGTCCGCTGCTGCGCGCGACGACACCCGCGGTCGACTGGGCGCGCCGCTTCAACAGCTACTCGGTGACGCGGCGCTGGGCCGTCGGGCCGCAGGCGGACGAGAAGTACGCCGACATGGCCGACCAGATGATCGGCCGCGCGCGCACCCACGTGATGCTCGACTTCTACCCGGCCTTCGGCGAGCTCGACCTGTACGACGCGCTGCCCGCGCTGGGCACCGCCGAGACGGTCGTCGTGTGCGGCACCGAGGACCTGCTGACCCCGCCGCGGCACGCGCGGCGGCTCGCCGAGGAGATCCCCGGCGCACGACTCGAGCTCGTCGACGGGGCGGGCCACATGATCATGTTCGAGGAGCACGAGCGGGTGACCGAGGCCATCGAGACCGTCGTCGACCACGTCATCGAGGAGGGACGCCGGTGACCGGAGCGCTCGACGTCGTGGAGGCCCGGCCCGAGCACGCGGAGGCGATGGCGGACGTCATCCGCCGCTCGTTCGGCGCCCGGCCCGTCCTCGACCCGCCCTCCAGCGCGACCGACGAGACGGCGGAGTCCGTGCGCGCGTCCATCGAGACGTCCGGCGGGCTGCTCGCGCTGCGCCGCGGACGTCCGGTGGGGGCGCTGCTCTACGACGAGACGCGTCCGGGCCTGCTCGGCCTGCGCCGGGTCAGCGTCGACCCCGACGTGCAGGCCCGCGGCATCGCGTCCGCGCTCGTCGGCGTCGCCGAGGACACCGCCGAGGAGCGGGGCAAGGACGGCGTGTGGATCCACGTGCGCGAGGAGCTGCCCGCGACCGTCCGCTTCTGGCGCCAGCGGCGCTACGAGACGGTCGGCCAGGAGGGCCCGCTGCTCGTCCTGGGCAAGACGCTGTGGCTCTCGCGCGAGCTGCCCGACGCCGAGTCGACCCAGCGGTTCGCCGGCACCCTCGCCGGGCTGCTGCAGGCCGGCGACGTGCTCGTCATGACGGGTGGGCTCGGGGCGGGCAAGACGACGTTCACGCAGGGCCTCGGCGAGGCGCTCGGCGTCCGCGGGCCGATCACGTCGCCGACGTTCGTCATCGCCCGGCACCACCCGTCGCTGGTCGGCGGGCCCGCGCTCGTCCACGTCGACGCCTACCGGCTCGAGGGGGCGCTCGAGCTGGACGACCTCGACCTCGACACCAGCGTCGAGGAGGCCGTCACGGTGGTGGAATGGGGCGAGGGCATGGCCGAGCACCTGGCCGACAGTTGGCTCGAGGTGCGGCTGGAGCGCCGGCTGCCGCGCGAGGACGACCCGCTCGGCACGGCGGTCGAGCACGACGGCGGCGACGACACCCGCGTCGTGACGGTGCGCCCGCACGGCCCCCGCTGGGTCGGCGTCCCGCTGCGCTCCACCCTCCTGGCCTGACCGGCACCTCCACGCTCAGCGCGAGGGCGAGGGCTCCGGAGGCGGTCGGTAGGCTCGGGGCGTGCTGATCCTGGCCCTCGACACCGCGACCCCCGCCATCACCGTGGCCGTCCACGACGGCGAGCGCGTGGTCGGAGAGGCGCGCGGCGAGGGCGCGATGGCCCACGGCGAGCTGCTCGCCCCCGCGATCCGCGACGCGCTCGCGCAGGCCGGCGCCACGATGGACGACCTCACCGACGTCGCCGTCGGTGTCGGGCCCGGCCCGTTCACCGGCCTGCGGGTCGGCGTGGTCACGGCGCTGACGCTCTCCGGCTCGCTCGGCCTGACCCCGCACGGCGTGTGCACCCTGGACGTCCTCGCCGCCGAGGCGGGCGACGGCGAGCTGCTCGTCGCCACGGACGCGCGCCGCAAGGAGGTCTACTGGGCCCGCTACGTCGACGGCCGCCGCGTGGAGGGCCCGGACGTCAGCAAGCCGGCCGACCTGGCCGCCCGCTTCCCGAGCCTGCCCGTCCACGGCCGCGGCGGACGGCTGTACGCCGACGTCCTGGCGCACGTGCCGGGGGCCGAGGATCCCTCCGCGGCCGCGCTCGCCGGGCTCGTGGCCCGCGGCGAGGCCCAGGAGCTGCCGCTCGAGCCGCTCTACCTGCGCCGTCCGGACGCGACGCCGCAGGTCACTGCCAAGCGGGCATGAGCCGCCCGTGATCCGTCCGGCCACCGCCGACGACCTGGACGCGGTCGTCGCGCTCGAGCAGGCCTGCTTCGGCGCGGAGGCGTGGAGCGCCAGCCTCGTCGCCGGCGAGCTGACCGCCGACACGCGCGTCGTCCTCGTGCACGACGACGACGGCGTGGACGCCTACGGGACGGTCGGGGTGGTCGCCGACGTCGCCGACCTGCACCGCATCGCGACCCGTCCGCAGCGGCAGGGCCAGGGACTCGGCCGCGGCCTGCTCGACGCCCTCCTGGACGCCGCGCGCGGCGAGGGCGCCGAGCGGATGCTGCTCGAGGTGGCCGACACCAACGTCCCCGCGCGGACGCTCTACGAGCGGGCCGGGTTCACCACGATCGCCACCCGGCGCCGGTACTACCCGTCCGGCGCCGACGCCCTGGTCATGGAGCGCGTCCTGTGAGCTCGGTGATGGACGAGATCCGCAGCTGGCCGTTCCTGTGGGCCTGGTTGACCCTGTTCGCCATCGTGCTGCTGCGGGCGGGGGCCACCTACGCGCTCGGCCGCCTCGTCGCGGCCGGCGTGGTCAAGCGCTGGCAGCCGGGCGAGCGCGCCCAGCGGGCCGTCGAGCGGGTGCACCAGTGGGGGCCGCCGGTGGTCGCGCTGAGCTTCCTGACCGTCGGCGCACAGTCGGCCGTCAACGCCGCGGCCGGCCTGGCCCGCATGCCCGTGCCCCGCTACCTGCTCGGTCTCGTGCCCGGCGCGGCGATCTGGGCGACGGTCTGGAGCACCGTCGGCTTCGCCGCGTTCTACGCCGTCGTCGAGCTCAGCGAGGGGCGTCCGGGCTCGCTCGCGGTGGTGATGGTCACAGCCGTGGTGATCGCGGCCCTGGTCGTCCTGTCCGGACGCTCGGGACGCCGCCGGTAGCGATTGCGCCTCGCGGTGGGCGTGCCAAGGTGGAGGGCATGAGCGAGATCCCTCCCCCCGAGAACACCGACGACCAGATCACGTACGAGAAGTCCGAGGCGCAGGACCAGATGCAGCCGTACGACACGCTCAACGACCGCGGGGTCGACGACGTGCTGGACGAGGGCTACACGGCGCCGGAGAAGTGGTCCGCCGGCGAGGGCTTCGGCACGACCGCCGACGAGCAGCTGCAGGGCGAGTCGCTCGACCAGCGCCTGCGCCAGGAGGAGCCCGAGCCCGACCCGTACGCGGAGACCGAGACCGAGGACCTCGACGACGGCGAGGTCGGTGGCGCGCGCGCCGGACGTCTGGTGGACCCCGACGGCGGCATCGGCCTGGACGAGGAGAAGGACCTCGTCGGCGACGACGTCGGCATCGACGCCGGTGCCGCGGGCGCCGAGGAGGCCGCGATGCACGTCATCGACGAGAACGAGGACCCCGACTCGATCTGACCCGGAGGTAGTGCACACGTGTGCACTACGCTCGGCCCATGCGCGACCTCACCTACCCGCCGGTCATCGTGACGGCCAAGACCCTGTTCAAGGTGCTGGGGATGAGGTTCCAGACGTCCGGCACCGAGCACGTCCCGCGTGAGGGCGGCGCGATCCTGGCCGCCAACCACATCGGGTACGTCGACTTCGTCTTCGACGGCCTGGCCGCCCACCCCAGCAAGCGGCTGGTGCGGTTCATGGCCAAGAAGGAGGCGTTCGACCACCGGGTGTCGGGGCCGATCATGCGATCGCTGCACCACATCAGCGTCGACCGCGAGAACGGCGAGGCGTCCTACCGCGAGGCGGTCGAGCGGGCGCGGTCCGGCGAGATCGTCGGCATCTTCCCCGAGGCCACGATCAGCCGGTCCTTCGAGATCAAGGAGCTCAAGACCGGCGCCGTGCGCATGGCCGCCGAGGCGGGCGTCCCGCTGATCCCGATGGTCACGTGGGGCACCCAGCTGCTCAAGACCAAGGGTCACCCCAGCGACATCTGGGGCCGCGGCAAGACGATCGCGCTGCACGTGGGCGCGCCGCTGGACGTCACGGGCGAGGACCCGGTCACCGAGACCCAGCGCCTGCGCGAGGCGATGACCGCGCTGCTGGACAAGGCGATCACCGAGTACCCGATCGCGCCCGAAGGCCAGTGGTGGGCGCCGGCCCGCTACGGCGGGCTGGCGCCGACCCCCGACGAGGCGGCCCGGCTCGACGAGGAGGAGCGGGCGGCCCGCGCCGCCCGCAAGTCCGCGTCCTGAGCGTCTGGGCCCGGATGGGATGATGCACGGGTGAGCGAACCCCTCGTCCTCGGCATCGAGTCCTCCTGCGACGAGACCGGCGTCGGCATCGTGCGCGGCACGGAGCTGCTGGCCAACGCGGTCTCCTCGAGCATGGAGGAGCACGTCCGCTTTGGCGGCGTCGTCCCGGAGGTCGCCAGCCGGGCGCACCTGGAGGCGATGGTGCCGACGCTCGAGCAGGCCTATTGCGACTCCGGCGTGCACGTGAAGGACGTCGACGCGATCGCCGTCACCTGCGGCCCCGGGCTCACCGGTGCGCTGCTGGTCGGCGTGGCCGCAGCCAAGGCGCTCGCGCTGGCCTACGACAAGCCGCTCTACGGCGTGAACCACCTGGTCGGCCACGTCGCGGTCGACCAGCTCGAGCACGGCCGCTACGACGAGCGCACCGCGGCCCTGCTGGTGAGCGGCGGGCACACGTCGCTGCTGCTCGTCGACGACATCGTCACCGACGTCCAGCTGCTCGGCGAGACGATCGATGACGCGGCCGGCGAGGCGTTCGACAAGGTGGCCCGCGTGCTCGGCCTGCCGTACCCGGGCGGGCCGCACATCGACCGCGCCGCCCGCGAGGGCGACCCGAAGGCGATCTCCTTCCCGCGCGGCCTGACCACCGGCCGCGACATGGAGAAGCACCGCTTCGACTTCTCGTTCTCCGGGCTCAAGAGCGCCGTCGTGCGGCACGTCCAGCACGAGGAGCGGATGGGTCGCTCGTTCGCCGTCGCCGACGTCGCGGCCTCGTTCCAGGACGCCGTGTGCGACGTGCTGACCGCCAAGACGATCGACGCGTGCGTCGAGCACGGCGTGAAGCGGCTCGTGCTGGGCGGCGGCGTGGCCGCGAACCGGCGGCTGCGCGAGTACGCCGAGGAGCGGGCCAAGAAGGCCGGCGTCGAGCTGCGGGTCCCGCCGCCGGTGCTGTGCACCGACAACGGCGCGATGATCGCGGCGCTCGGCAGCGAGGTCGTCCGCCGTGGTCTGGAGCCGTCGCGGCTCGACCTGGCCGTCGACTCGAGCATGCCGGTCAGCCAGGTCCTCGCCGCCTAGGCCCCTCACCCCGCCGTCCCTCCGGCGAGATGTGGGGAGAGAAGAACCACGATCCGCCCGGACGTGGTTCTTTTCTTCCCACATCTCGGCAGCGCGGGGCTCGGGTCAGCGGAGCAGGTCGTCGACGAGCTGGTCCGGCGTGACGCCGCGGGTGCGCGCCACGTCCTCGAGCCGGCGGCGCGACTCGGCCGAGAGGGACGTCCGGACGGCGTCGACGGCCGGACGGCGGCGGGTCGCGGCCACCACGACGGTGCCCAGCACGTCGAGGATCGCCACGACGCCCAGCACGCGCCCGTAGCCGTCGAACGTCCCGGCGCCCTCGGCCGCCCACAGCGGTCCGACGAGCAGCCCGGTCAGGACGGCCGTCGCCGCGAACGTCGCCAGCATGAGCGCCTCGTCGCGGACGTGCCCGCCGGTGGCCGACAGCAGCAGACAGACCTGCGCGAGGGCCACGGCGACCGCGACGGCGGTCCACAGCACGTTCCAGACCGCGTCGCCGGTCGGCTCGCCGCCCCAGACGAGCCACAGCACGAGGCCGGTGGCCACGAGCGAGACGGCTCCGCCGGCCGCGGCGGGCAGTGGGTGGCCGACCCGGGCCGCGGCAAGGTAGGCCAGGACGGCGACGCTCTCGACCCCGACGGTGGTCGTCGTGGCCAGGACGCGGAGCTCGGTCTCGCCGATCGACCGGCCCACCACGAGAACGACGACGCCCAGCAGGGCGGCGAACGCGAAGCAGCCGACGACGAGGCCGCGCACGAAGCGCTGGAGGTCGCTCATGGGCCTCACCCTGCCGTCCTCCGGCGAGATGTGGGGAGAAATGAACCACGATCCGTCCGGACGCGGTTCTTTTCTCCCCACATCTCGGCAGCGCGGGGCTCGGGTGAGGGGACGGGTCAGAGGCGCTCGACCAGGAGCGCGGTGCCCTCGCCGTCGACCCGGGTCATGACGACGGTGGCGGTGACGCGTCCCTTCAGCTTGAGCCGCTTCACGAGCTGCTCGGGGACGACGTCGACGCCGCGCTTCTTGATCGTGAGCGTGCCGACGTCGAGGTCCTGCAGCGCGGCCTTGAGCGGCTTCTCGCGGAAGGGCAGCTCCCGGACGACGCGGAACGACGCGGCCAGGGGAGTGGTGACCTGGGCGTCGGTCGTCACGTAGGCGATGTGCGGGTCGACCAGGTGCCCGCCGAGGTCCGCGGCGAGCTCGGCGACGAGTCCCGCGCGGATCACCGCGTCGTCGGGCTCGTGCAGGAAGCCGCCGACCGGGCCGACGACGGGAGCCTCGTCGCGAGCCACCAGCTCGGCCCCGGCCGGCAGTGCCGTCGCGCGGCGCTCGACGGCGGCCAGCGGGACGCCCCACAGGCACGCCTCGACGAGCGAGCCGCCGTCGCTGACCCACTCGGCCTCGACGCCGTCGGGCACCACGTCGTGCCCGATCCCGGGCATCGTCTTGACCACGGCGAGCCCCCGCAGCCGGGCGGTCACGACGTGCCAGGGCGGCGTCATGCGCTCGGGGTCGAAGACGCGCCCGCGCCCGTCGCGCCGGGCCGGGTCGAGGAAGACCGCCTCGTCGTCGGGGACGTCCACCTGCGTGGCGTCGGCGACGTCGACGGTGCCGTCGAGGCCGAGGGCCTCGAGGTTGGCCCGCGCGATCGCCGCCCGCACGGGGTCGAGCTCGACGCCGCGGACGCGCAGCCCGGCGCGGGCGAACGCCACCAGGTCGCCGCCGATGCCGCACCCCAGGTCGGTCACCGCGTCGATGCCGGACGCGGCCAGCCGGCGCGCGCGGTGGTCGGCCACGGACGCCCGTGTGGCCTGCTCGAGCGCGTCATGGGTGAAGTACATGCGGGCGGCGTCGTCGCCGAGCTTGCGCCGGGCCAGGCCGCGCAGGTGGTTCTGGGTGACGGCCGCGGCGACGAGCTCGACCGGGTGCGAGCGGCGCAGCCGGGTGCCGAGCGCGAGGTCGCTCTCGACGCCGGCGCGGGCGTGCACCTCGGCCAGCAGGTCCTGTCCCTCGGGGGTCAGCAGGCGCTCGAACGTGGGCAGGTCCATGCGCCGATTCTCGCGGGTCGGACCACGGTTAGCACTCCCTTGGGGCGAGTGCCAGGTCATGCTATGTTCGGGCTTGGCACTCGCCCCGCGAGACTGCTAACCGCGTGCGCGGCCCCCGCGACGGCGCTCACGCACCTGTCCGTCAAGTTCATTCCTGAAAGGGAAGGTCGACCCCATGGTCAGCATCAAGCCGCTCGAGGACCGAGTCGTCGTGAAGGCGCTCGAGGCCGAGCAGACCACCGCGTCCGGTCTCGTCATCCCCGACACCGCCAAGGAGAAGCCGCAGGAGGGCGAGATCGTCGCCGTCGGCCCGGGCCGGTTCAACGAGGACGGCGACGAGCGCATCCCCGTCGACGTCCAGGTCGGTGACAAGGTCATCTTCAGCAAGTACGGCGGAACCGAGGTCAAGTACGGCGGCGAGGAGTTCCTCATCCTCTCCGCGCGCGACATCCTCGCCGTCGTCTCCTGATCCCGTAGCCCCGGCTCGGACGCGCCCTCGTGCGCGCGTCCGGCCGGGGTCGCGTGGTTCACCACCCCTCAGCCAGAAGGAAGCAGTCCATGCCCAAGATCCTGGAGTTCGACGAGGCGGCCCGCCGCTCGCTCGAGCGCGGCGTCGACAAGCTCGCCGACACCGTCAAGGTCACGCTCGGTCCCAAGGGCCGTTACGTCGTGCTCGACAAGAAGTGGGGCGCCCCCACCATCACGAACGACGGCGTGACCGTCGCCCGTGAGGTCGAGCTCGACGACCCGTTCGAGAACCTCGGCGCGCAGCTCGCCAAGGAGGTCGCCACCAAGACCAACGACGTCGCCGGTGACGGCACCACCACCGCGACCGTGCTGGCCCAGGCGATGATCCACGCCGGCCTGCGCGCCGTGGCCGCCGGCGCCAACCCGGTCGGTCTCAAGCGCGGCATCGAGGCGGCGGTCAAGGCCGTCTCCGAGCAGCTGCTGTCGGTCGCCAAGCCGGTCGACGACGTCGCCGACATGACGAGCGTCGCCACCATCTCCTCGCGCGACGGCCACATCGGTGCGCTCATCGCCGAGGCGTTCGACAAGGTGGGCAAGGACGGTGTCATCACCGTCGAGGAGTCCAACACGATGGGCACCGAGCTCGAGTTCACCGAGGGCATGCAGTTCGACAAGGGCTACCTGTCGCCGTACATGGTCACGGACACCGAGCGCATGGAGGCCGTCATCGACGACCCCTACATCCTCGTGAACCAGGGCAAGATCTCGTCGGTCCAGGAGCTGCTGCCCCTGCTGGAGAAGGTCGTCCAGGCCGGCAAGACGCTGTTCATCATCGCCGAGGACGTCGAGGGCGAGGCCCTGTCGACGCTGGTCGTGAACAAGATCCGCGGCACGTTCCAGTCGGTCGCGGTCAAGGCCCCGGCCTTCGGCGACCGCCGCAAGGCGATCCTGCAGGACATCGCGATCCTGACCGGTGCCGAGGTCGTCAGCCCCGAGCTGGGCCTCAAGCTCGACCAGGTCGGCCTCGAGGTGCTCGGCACCGCGCGCCGTGTGGTCGTCACCAAGGACGCCACGACGATCGTCGACGGCGCCGGTGCGGCCGACGAGGTCGCCGGCCGCGTCGAGCAGATCAAGGCCGAGATCGCCTCGACCGACTCCGAGTGGGACCGCGAGAAGCTCCAGGAGCGCCTCGCGAAGCTGGCCGGTGGCGTCTGCGTCATCCAGGTCGGCGCGGCCACCGAGGTCGAGGTCAAGGAGAAGAAGCACCGCATCGAGGACGCCGTCTCGGCGACCCGCGCGGCCATCGAGGAGGGCATCGTCGCCGGCGGCGGCTCCGCCCTCGTCCAGGCCGTCTCGGTGCTCGAGGGCGACCTGGGCCTGACCGGCGACGAGGCCGTGGGCGTGCGCATCGTCCGCGTCGGCGCCGACGCCCCGCTGGAGTGGATCGCCCGCAACGGCGGCGTCTCCGGCGAGGTCGTGGTGTCCAAGGTCCGCGAGACCGGCGACGGCTACAACGCCGCCACCGGCGAGTACGGCGACCTGGTCGCCCAGGGCGTCCTGGACCCGGTCAAGGTCACCCGCTCGGCGCTCGCCAACGCCGCGTCCATCACGGCCATGCTGCTGACGACCGAGACCCTGGTCGTCGACAAGCCCGCCGAGGAGGACGAGCACGCCGGTCACAACCACTGACCTGCTGCGCGTCACGACGGCCCGTCCCCGCGAGGGGGCGGGCCGTCGTCGTTCCGCTTGCGCCTCGACCCATCCCCGACGTACGGTGACACTGCACATGTTACATCGGTAATGTTACATGAAACGGAGGGCGTGGGATGACGCTGACCGCCGAGCAGTTCCGCACGACGCTGGACCGCGACACCGAGGCCGAGATGAGTCGCTTGCTCGACTCCTCGCGCACGATCTCCTACGACCCGCAGACCGAGGTCGACTGGGACGCCCCGCTCGACCCCGCGCTGCACGGGCTCAACCCGCAGTGGAGCACGCTGTACGGCACGCCGCTGTGGGAGCGCATGAGCCACGAGCAGCGCGTCACCCTGACCCGGCACGAGGTCGGCTCCATCATGAGCACGGGCATCTGGTTCGAGATGATGCTGCAGCAGCTGATCCTGCGTGACCAGTACCGCGCGCGGTACGCGGACAGCGAGTTCCAGTTCGCGCTCACCGAGATCGCCGACGAGTGCCGCCACTCGCTCATGTTCGCCCGTGCGTGCACGCTCATGGACGTCCCGCACTACAGCCCGCCGCGCTACGTCGTCGAGCTCGCCCGCGGGCTCAAGACCGTCGCCACCGGCGAGATCGCCTACGGCTGCATCCTGGTCGCCGAGGAGATCCTCGACGTCATGCAGCGCGACTGGATGCGCGGCGAGGACGTCCTGCCGGTCGTCCGCACCACGTCCAAGATCCACGTGGTCGAGGAGGCGCGGCACATGAAGTTCGCCCGCCACGAGATCCGCGAGCACCTGCGCGAGTCCGGCCGCGTCCGCCGCCAGGTCGCCGCCGAGGTCATCGCCGGCTCGGCCCGGTTCATCGTCTCCAGCATGGTGAACCCGGGCGTCTACGAGGCCGCCGGGCTCGGCCGCGAGGAGGCGCTGGCCCAGGCCCGCGCCAACACGCACCACCACAACCTCATGCGGATGAGCTGCGTGCACCTCATGGACTTCCTGTCCGACGCCGGCCTGCTCACCCGTCCCGCGATGCGCCACTACCGCGCCGTCCACATGCTCTGACATGGCCTACGCGATCACCGCCGGCTGCTGCGCCGACGCCTCCTGCGTCTCGGTCTGCCCGGTCGACTGCATCCACCCGACGCCCGGCGAGCCCGGCTTCGGCACCACCGAGATGCTCTACGTCGACCCGAAGGCCTGCATCGACTGCGGGGCCTGCGCCGACGCCTGCCCGGTCTCCGCGGTCAAGCCCGTCGACGTGCTGCGGGCCGACGAGCAGGTCTTCGCCCGGCTCAACGCCGAGCACTACGAGGACCGGGTGCCGCAGCCGGCCGCGACGCTCCTGCACCTCGACGAGGTGGCCCCGGCCACCGAGCGTCCGCTGAGCATCGCGGTCGTCGGCACCGGCCCGGCCGCGGGCTACACGGCCCGGACGCTGCTGACCACGACCGACGCCCGCGTCACGGTGCTCGACCGAGCCGCCCAGCCCGGCGGGCTCGTGCGCACCGGCGTCGCGCCCGACCACCTCGACACCAAGCGGCTCGCCGACCTGTTCGCCTGGACCTGGCGCCACCCGCGGCTGCGGCTGCACCAGGGCGTCGAGGTCGGACGCGACGTCGACCACCAGGAGCTACTGCGCCACCACGACGCGGTCGTCTACGGCACGGGGGCGCCGGCCGAGCGCCTGCTCGGCGTGCCGGGGGAGCACCTGGACGGCGTGCACGGGGCGCCCGAGGTCGTCGGCTGGTACAACGGCGACCCCGAGGTCGACGTCACCGCGGTGGTGCCGCGCGACGGCCGCGCGGTCGTCGTGGGCACGGGGAACGTCGCGCTCGACGTGGCGCGGGTGCTGCTCGGGGGACCCGCGCTGCTCGAGGGCACGCAGGCGCCGGACGGCGTCCGCCGGGCGCTGGCGGCGGCCGACGTCCGCGAGGTCGTCGTGCTGGGACGGCGCGGACCGGCCACGGCCGCGTTCACCCGTCCCGAGCTGCTGCGGATGCCGGCGGGCATCGAGGTGGTGGTCGCGGCCGACGACGCCGTGCAGGCCGAGGTCGAGGCCGCGCCGCGCGGCACCGTGGCCGCCCAGCTGCGTGAGCTTCCCGTCGCCGACCTGGACTGGGCCGCCGAGCCGCCGTCCGGACGCCGGCTCGTGCTCGCCTTCGACCGCGCGGTGGACGGCGTCGAGGGACACCACGCGGTCGAGGCCGTCCGGGTCGTCTCGCCGAGCGGGGCCGCCGAGCCGGTGTCGCTGCCCGCGTCGCTGCTCGTCCGCTCCACCGGACGCCGGGGGGTGCCGGTGCCGGGCCTGCCGTTCGACGAGGCGTCCGGCGTGGTGCCGCACGACGGCGGCCGGGTCGTCGACCCGGTCACGGGCGAGCCCGTCCCGGGCGCCTACGTCGTCGGCTGGGCCAAGCGTGGCGCGCGCGGGGGAATCGGCGCCAACCGGTCCTGCGCCCAGGAGACGGTGGCGACCCTGCTCGCCGACGCGCGCGCCGGGCTGCTGCCCGAGCCGTCCGCGGACGTCCGCACGTTCGAGCGGTCGCTGCGCTCCCGCGTCCAGCCCGGCGGGCGCCGCCGGCTGGCGCTGCTCGCCTGACGTCCGCCCGAGGGGCCCTCCGCGTGGCGGAGGGCCCCTCGGCGCGTCCGGCGCCAGGATGTCTCCCGGCCGGGGCAACCGATCCGGTGGCCGCACCCGTCAGAGGGGTGAAAGGAGGTCGCCCGTGCGCATGACCGACCGTGACGCCGAGTTCGTCGGCTTCACCCACGACCACCGCCCCGACCTCGTCCGGATGGCCACGCTGCTGACCGCCGGGGACGCGTCCTCGGCCGAGGACCTCGTGCAGACCACGCTGACGCGCCTGTACCTGGCCTGGCCGCGGGTCCGGCGGGCGGACAACCGGCTGGGCTACGCCCGCGCGACGCTGACGCACGTCTTCGTCGACGAGACCCGCCGGGCCCACCGGCGGTGGGAGCGGACGGCGGAGGGGCTGCCCGACCGGCCGGCGGCGACCGGTCTCGCGCCGGAGGACCGCGACGCGGTCCATGCCGCGCTGCGTGACCTCGCGCCGCGCCAGCGGGCGGTCGTCGTCCTGAGGCACTGGCTCGACCTGGACGTCGCCGAGACGGCGCGCGTCCTGGACTGCTCGACCGGGACGGTCAAGTCGCAGACCGCCAAGGCGCTGGCGCACCTGCGTGCCGCGCTCACCCCCGACCCCACCACGCTCTAGGAGGACCCGTGCTCGACCTGCGGACCACGCTCGACCACGCCGCTGGCGACGGCCGCCCCGACGGGCGTCCCGTCGACCCCGCCCCCGACCTGCGGCGCGCCCGGACGGCGCTCCTGCGACGCTCGCGCCGCCGCCAGGCGGCCGGCCTCGGGGTGCTCGCCCTGGTGGGCGTCGCCGCCGTCGGCGTCGCCCTGGACCGCCCGGCCACGCAGCGGCTGCCCAGCGACACCGTCGCCAGCAGCCCGGTGGACGCGCAGGTGGCGCTCGTCGCCGCCACCCTCGACGCCGAGCCCTACTCGTTCGGCCTGACGCCGCGCGGCTGGACCGTCGGCGGCCGCACCCCGACCGCGGTCACGATCGTCCCGGAGGACGGCACGACGAGCGACGACCCGGACGACTTCCGCGGCAAGCTGGTGGTGATGCTCGACGCGAACCCGCTGGAGGGGCGCGAGGTCGAGCGCGACGGCCGCACGTTCCGGGTCGTCGAGAGCGACGGCTACACGACGATGGCCACCCCCACGCTGCCCGGCGAGCGCGAGGGCGTCGTGCGGATCCAGTTCCCCGACGACGCCGGCTGGGACGAGGACGCGATGCTGGCCTTCCTCGGCAGCGTCCACGTGGGGGACGGCGCCGAGCCCGGCGTCGGCTGATCGTCCCGGCGGCCGGGACGGGCGGATGCTTTAGGTTAGGCATGCCTTACGCTGTGCCCATGAAGATCATCCGTCCCGTCGCGGCCGCCGTCGCCGCGATGCTCGTCCTCGGGGCCTGCGGCTCCGACTCCGACGACTCGTCCGGCTCCTGGAACTACACCGACGACCTCGGCACGAAGATCTCGCTCGACAAGGCGCCCGAGCGCATCGTCGTGCAGAGCTCGATGGGCGCGGCGCTCAGCGACCTGGGCGTCGACGAGGACAAGATCGTCGGCTACTTCGGTCCCGCGACCCTCCCCGACGGCAGCCCCGACCCGCAGGCCGAGGGCCTGGACACCGAGGGCCTCACCGACGTCACCGGCGGCGGCGAGTACGGCGACCTCGACCTGGAGAAGCTGGCCGGGCTCAAGCCCGACCTGCTCGTCACCAGCACCTACCTCGAGCCGGACCTCTGGTACGTCAACGACGCCGCCAAGCAGAAGGTCGAGAAGCTCGGCACCCCGATCCTGGCGGTCAGCTTCGACGGCAAGACCCTGCCCCAGCTGCTCGACGCGACCGAGGAGGCCGCGAAGGCGCTCGGCGCCGACCTGAAGGACGACGACGTCACCGAGGCGCACGACGAGTTCGCGGCCCAGGCCGACAAGCTCAAGGAGCTCGGCGCGACGATGACGAGCGAGAAGAAGCAGATCGTCGCCGGCTCGCCGTCGGCCGACATCTACTACGTCTCCAGCCCCGAGGCGAACGCCGACCTCAAGTACTGGAAGGACGAGCTCGGCCTGCCGATCGTCCAGCCCGACCCCGACGAGCAGGGCTACTTCGAGCCGCTCAGCTGGGAGCAGGCCGACAAGTACCCGGCCGACGTCTTCCTCTACGACGACCGCGTCGGCGACGCCGGCCTGCAGCTGTTCAGGGACCAGCCGGTCTTCCAGACGCTCAACGCGGCCAAGAACCAGGCGTACGTCCCGTGGACGTCCGTCGCGCCGCCGAGCTACGACGCGTACGCGGACATCTTCGAGCGTCTCGCCCAGGGCCTGCAGAAGTTCGCCTGACCCGCACGACCCCGTCGCACCGCACCGGTGCCGCCACCCGGCGGCCCGGTGCGGTGTCGTTCGTCCGGGCGGACGTTCGTAGGCTCGCCCGGTGAGCCCCGCCGCCCCGCATCCCGGACACCGTCCCGGGACCCCGGGCTACCGCCGGCTCAACGTGGCCATGCTCATGGCCGGCGTCGCGGCGTTCGGGATGCTCTACAGCACCCAGCCGCTGCTCCCGCGCATCGGCGAGGCGTTCGACGTCTCGCCCGCGGCGGCCGCGCTCACCGTCTCCGCCGCCACGGGCGCGCTGGCCGTCGCCGTCGTCGTCGCGACGTCGGTGGCTGCCCGCCTCGGCCGGGCCCGGGTCATGCGCGCGACCATGCTCGCCGCGGTCGTGGTGCAGCTGCTGAGCACGACCATGCCGACCTTCGGCGGGCTGCTGGCCTTGCGCGTCCTGCTGGGCCTGCTGCTGGCCGGCGTCGTCGGCGTCGCGATGGGTCACGTCGGCGCCGAGGTGCACCCGGACGGCCTCGGTCGGGCCATGGGGCTCTACGTGGCCGGCAACTCGCTCGGCGGGGTCGGCGGACGGCTCGTCACCGCCGCCGTCGCCGACCTCGGCTCGTGGCGGGTGGCGGACGCCGCGCTCGGCGTCTGCGCGCTCGCCGCCACGATCGCGTTCGTCGTGCTGCTGCCACCCAGCGTCCACGGCGAGGACGAGACCGGGCCGCGTCCCCACCCGGGCGTCCGCGCCTGGCTGCGGCCGCAGGTGCTGGCGCTCGTGGCGGTGCCGTTCCTGCTCATGGGCGGCTTCGTGGCCGTCTACAACTACCTGACCTACCGGCTGGTCGAGCAACCGTTCGAGCTGCCGAGCGCGGTCGTCGGGCTGGTGTTCCTGGCCTACCTGGCCGGCACGGTCTCGTCGGCCCTGGCCGGCGCGGCGGCCGACCGGTTCGGCCGTCCGCGGACGATGGCGCTGTCGCTCGTCGTCATGGCGGGCGGCCTCGCCCTCACGCTGCCCGACCACCTGGCCCCGGTCGTCGCCGGGCTGGTCCTGCTGACCGCCGGGTTCTTCGCCGCCCACGCCGTGGCCAGCGGCTGGATGCCGCTCGTGGCCGGGACGCTGGGCGGGCGCGCGAGCGGCGCCTACGTGACGTCCTACTACGCCGGCTCGAGCGTCCTGGGCGCCGTCGTCGGCCTGGCCTGGAGCGACGGCGGCTGGCCCGCGGTCGCCGCCGCCGTGGGCGCGACCGTGCTCGCGACCGCCGTCTGCGTCGTGGTGGTGCGGGCGTCCGGCGAGCGCCCCGCCGCCTGACGTCCTGCCGCGTCTCGGGGCCTCGCGTGCGACGATGCCGCGGACGTGAGCAGAGGAGGCGGGCGCATGGTGGAGGTCGACGTGCAGGTCGTGATGGGGGGCCTGGTGCTGGTCCTGCTCGTCCTCGCCGTCCTGGCGCGGCGCCGCTCGGCCGACCCGGTGGGGGAGCCGCTGCGCGGGGGCAGGCTGGTGCTCGTGGCCGTCGCCCACCTCGCTCCGCTGCTGACGCTGCCCGTGGTGGTGCCCCTGGTGCTGACGCTGCTCGTGCGACGCGACGTCCGGGTCCGGGCGCGTGTGGCGCGAGCCTTCGACCTGCAGGTCGTCGGGACGCTGCTGGCGTACGCGACGCTCGAGGTGGTCGTGTCGACGCGGACGATCCGCCTCGACGACCTCGTGTGGATCGACGCGATGGTCGGTGCGGTCGGCGTCGTGGTCGTGGCGGCCGGTGTCCTGGCCGTGGTGGGGGCGTGGCGCGGGACCCGGCTGCTCGCGTGGTGGCGTCCGTTGCTGACGCCGGCGTTCGCGCGCACGACGACCCGCCGCGAGAGCGTGCCCGAGGCCACGTCCCGACCCCGGTGAGGGCCCTCGGGCGGGCCCGTAGACTTGGTCCATGAGCGAGGCTGGCATCCCGGAGAAGTTCCAGAGCCTCGGGCTCACCTACGACGACGTCCTGCTGCTGCCGGGCGAGACGGACGTGATCCCGAGCGAGGTCGACACCACGGCGCGCCTGACGCGCGAGATCAGCCTGCGCGTGCCGCTGCTGTCCGCCGCCATGGACACCGTCACCGAGGCGCGCATGGCCATCGCCATGGCCCGCGAGGGCGGCATGGGCGTGCTGCACCGCAACCTCTCGATCGAGGACCAGGCGTACCAGGTCGAGCTCGTCAAGCGCACGCAGACCGGCATGGTGCCGAACCCCGTCACCATCGGCCCGGACGCCACGCTCGAGCAGCTCGACCAGCGCTGCGGCGAGTACCGGGTCTCCGGCCTGCCCGTCGTGGACGCCGAGGACCACCTGCTCGGCATCATCACCAACCGCGACCTGCGCTTCGTCCCGGTCGCCGAGTGGGCCACCCGCACCGTCGGCGAGATCATGACGCCGATGCCGCTCATCACCGGCCCGGTCGGCATCAGCCGCGAGGACGCCTCGGCGCTGCTGCGCCAGCACAAGCGCGAGCGCCTGCCGATCGTCGACGAGGAGGGCCGCCTCGCCGGCCTCATCACGGTCAAGGACTTCGTGAAGTCCGAGCAGTACCCCAACGCCAGCAAGGACGCCCAGGGCCGTCTGCTCGTCGGTGCCGCCGTCGGCTACTTCGGCGACTCCTACGAGCGGGCCAACGCGCTGCGCGAGGCCGGTGTCGACGTGCTCGTCGTCGACACCGCGCACGGCCACGCCGCGCTCCTGCTCGACATGATCCGCAAGCTCAAGGCCGACTCCGCCTTCGACGGCGTCCAGATCATCGGCGGCAACGTCGCCACCCGCGCCGGCGCCCAGGCGCTCGTGGACGCGGGCGTCGACGCGGTCAAGGTCGGCGTCGGACCCGGCTCCATCTGCACCACCCGCGTGGTCGCCGGCGTCGGCGTCCCGCAGGTCTCGGCCGTCTACGAGGCGTCGCTGGCCTGCGAGCCCGCGGGCGTCCCGGTCATCGCCGACGGCGGCCTGCAGCACTCCGGCGACATCGCCAAGGCCCTGGTCGCGGGCGCCGACACGGTCATGGTCGGCTCATTGCTGGCCGGCTGCGAGGAGAGCCCCGGCGAGCTGATCTTCGTCAACGGCAAGCAGTTCAAGAGCTACCGCGGCATGGGCTCCATCGCCGCGATGAGCTCGCGCGGCAAGAAGTCCTACTCCAAGGACCGCTACTTCCAGGCCGACGTCGTCAGCGACGACAAGATCGTCCCCGAGGGCATCGAGGGCCAGGTCGCCTACCGCGGCCCGCTCAGCGCGGTGGCCCACCAGCTCGTCGGCGGCCTGCACCAGTCGATGTTCTACGTCGGCTCGCGCACGCTGCCCGAGCTCAAGGAGCGCGGCCGGTTCGTCCGGATCACGGCGGCCGGTCTCAAGGAGAGCCACCCGCACGACATCCAGATGACCGTCGAGGCTCCCAACTACAGCCGATAGGGTCGCAGCATGGCTGACATCGAGATCGGCGCCGCCAAGCGCAGCCGCCACGCGTACTCCCTGGACGACATCGCGATCGTCCCGAGCCGCCGCACCCGCGACCCGCAGGACGTGTCGACGGCCTGGCAGATCGACGCCTACCGCTTCGAGCTGCCGGTGCTGGCCGCGCCGATGGACTCGGTCATGAGCCCGGCCACGGCGATCGAGCTGGGCCGCCACGGCGGCCTGGGCGTGCTCGACCTCGAGGGCCTGTGGACCCGCTACGAGAACCCCGAGAAGCTGCTCGAGGAGATCGCCGCGGCCGACCCGGTCACCGCCACGCGCCGGCTGCAGGAGATCTACACCGAGCCGATCAAGCCCGAGCTCATCACCGAGCGGCTGCGCGAGGTGCGCGAGGCCGGTGTCACCGTCGCCGGCGCGCTGTCGCCGCAGCGCACCAAGGAGTTCGCCGACGTCGTCGTCGCCGCCGGTGTCGACCTGTTCGTCATCCGCGGCACCACGGTCTCGGCCGAGCACGTCTCGGGCCGCAGCGAGCCGCTGAACCTCAAGCAGTTCATCTACGAGCTGGACGTCCCGGTCATCGTCGGCGGCTGCGCCACGCACCAGGCAGCGCTGCACCTCATGCGCACCGGTGCCGCGGGCGTGCTCGTCGGCTTCGGCGGCGGCGCGGCGCACACCACCCGCTCGGTGCTGGGCGTCGCGGTGCCCATGGCCACCGCGCTGGCCGACGTCGCCGCGGCCCGTCGCGACTACCTCGACGAGTCCGGCGGCCGCTACGTGCACGTCATCGCCGACGGCTCGATCGGCCGCAGCGGCGACATCGCCAAGGCGATCGCCTGCGGTGCCGACGCGGTCATGATCGGCTCGCCGTTCGCCCGCGCCACCGAGGCGCCCGGCCGCGGCTTCCACTGGGGCGCCGAGGCCTGGCACTCGGACCTGCCGCGCGGTGAGCGGGTCGAGATCGGCACCGTCGGCCCGCTGGAGTCGGTGCTGTTCGGTCCCTCGTCCGTGCCCGACGGCACGATGAACCTCATGGGCGCGCTGCGCCGGGCCATGGCCACGACCGGCTACACGGAGCTCAAGGAGTTCCAGCGGGTCGAGGTCGTCGTCGCCTGAGCGGCCGACCATGAGCGAGCCCGTGCGCCTGGAGCACGTCGACTACGAGCACCCCGACGCGGTGCTGCTCCGCGCGGAGCAGTACGCGTTCGGCAACGCGCTCTACGCCGACCACCCGGCCTCGGCCAACCGGTCGGGCTCGGAGGGCATGGACCCGGCGAGCATCGTGCACACCGTCGTGGCCTACCTGGGCGACGAGCCGGTCGGCCACGTCTGCCTGCGCCGCATGGACGGCCCGATGGACGGCGAGCTGGAGCTCAAGCGGATGTTCGTCCGCGAGGGGCACCGTGGCGCCGGCATCGCCGACGCGCTCCTGGACGACGTCGAGCAGGCGGCGCGGGCCACCGGCGCGCCGCGCGTGGTCATCCACACCGGTGACCGGCAGGTCGCCGCGCTCCGGTTCTACGAGCGGCACGGCTACACGCCCATCGACGTCTACTGGCCCTACCAGGACGTCACCTACTCGCTGTGCTTCGAGAAGCGGCTGTGAGCGAGCGGACCGAGTGAGCGAGCGGCTCCGCGTCGCGGCGGCCCAGCTCGTCTCGGTGCCCGGCGACGTGGCGACCAACGTCGCGTCCGCCGTGCGGGCCGTCGAGCAGGCCGCGGCCGACGACGCCCGGCTGCTCGTGCTGCCCGAGCTGTTCCTGACCGGCTACGTCATGCCGCCGCCCATCGTCGAGCCGGACGATTCCGCGCTGGTGCCGCTCGACGACGCCGCCACGGCCGCCGGGCTGCTGGTGCTCGCGGGCGCGGCCGTGCCGACGCCGGAGGGGCGGCGGCTCAGCCTGCTGTCGTTCGGCGGAGGAGTGCGCCGGGTCTACGACAAGCAGCACCTGGTCGAGGGTGAGCAGCCGCACTTCGTCCCCGGCGACCACGGCGTCGCCCTGGACGTCGACGGCTGGCCGGTCGGGCTGAGCGTCTGCTACGACGGCTCGTTCCCCGAGCACGCCCGCGCCGCCGCCCAGGCCGGGGCGCTGCTGTACGTCAACGCGATGGCGTTCTTCGCCGGAAGCGAGCACCGCCGCGACCTCTACTACCGCTCCCGCGCCCTCGACAACGGCATGTACGTGCTCACCGCCGGCCTGGTCGGCCGCTGCGGCGACGCCGAGTTCAACGGCGGCGCCGCGGTGCACGACCCCGAGGGACGCACGATCGTCTCCGCGCCCGCCGGGTCGGAGGCGGTGGTCGTGGCCGAGCTCGACCGACGAGTCGTCGAGTCGACTCGAGCGGCGCACCCCATGCTCGCGGACGTCCGCGACCTCGGCGACGTGGTGCGGCTCGCCGCGGGCTGAGTCGTCCGGTCCGGCTCCCGGTGTCAGCGGCTCAGCGGACCGTCATGTCGTAGGTGACCCACGCGGTCCGGGACGCCACCCGGTCGTAGACGGCCTGCGCGCGGTGGTTGTCGTCGGCGGTGATCCACCGCACGACCGACCAGCCTCGCCGATCGGCCAGGGACCGGACCCCGTCCAGCAGGGCGTCGACCACGCCGGTGCCGCGAGCCTCCGGGTGGACGAACAGGTCGTCCAGCCACCCGCCGATCGAGCCGTCGAGCGGACGCGCGAAGGCGCGCACGTGGGCCAGTCCGACCAGCTCGCCGTCCCGCTCGGCCACGAGCGCCTCGACCTCGTGCGCGGGGTCGGTGATCCACTCCCACACCCGAGCGAGGTCGACCCCGTCCTGCTCGTAGAAGGCGGCATAGCCGGCGTAGAGCGCGCGCCACGCCTGCTCGTCGTCCGACCGGGCCGCACGGACCCGGACCGCGCTCACGAGGCCACCGCCTGGCGACCGGCGGTGGGGTGCGCGGTCGCGGCGGCGTGGTCGGTGGTGATGGATCCCATGGCTCTCCCGGGTGCTCGGTGGCCCCGAAGGTAGCGTGCCCGACCCGCGCGCCAGCGCGCCGTCTCGTCGTGCGGGCGCCCGACCTCGCCCGTAGCGTCGCGAGGGTGACCCAGCCTCCCGCCTCGACGTTCGACGTCACCGTGAACGGCACCCCGCACGCGCTGACCGTCGACAACCGCACGTCCCTGCTCGACCTGCTGCGCGAGCGGCTGCGGCTGACCGGCACCAAGAAGGGGTGCGACCACGGCCAGTGCGGCGCCTGCACGGTGCTCGTGGACGGCCGCCGCACCAACGCCTGCCTGACCCTGGCCGTCACCCTCGACGGCCGTGAGGTCACGACGGTGGAGGGTCTCGCCGACGGCGACGACCTGCACCCCGTGCAGCAGGCCTTCCTCGACCACGACGCGTTCCAGTGCGGCTACTGCACGCCCGGGCAGATCTGCTCGGCCGTCGGGGCGCTGGACGAGCTGGCGCAGGGCTGGCCGAGCCACGTCACCGAGGACCTGACCGGCGAGGTGGAGCCCTCGGCCGAGGAGGTGCGCGAGCGCATGAGCGGCAACCTGTGCCGCTGCGGTGCCTACGCGCACATCGTCACCGCGGTGCAGGAGGCGGCGCGATGAGGGCCTTCGACTACGTCCGGCCCGAGTCCGCTGACGAGGCGCTCGCGCTCCTGGCCGAGCCGGGGACGTCCGCGTTGGCCGGCGGCACGAACCTGGTCGACCTCATGCGGCTGGGCGTCGCGCGGCCCGAGCGGGTCGTGGACGTCGACCGCCTGGGCTCGACCGAGGTCGTGGAGCGCGACGGCTCGCTGTGGCTCGGGGCCGGGGTGCGCAACAGCGACCTGGCCGCCCACCCGGTCGTCCGGGAGCGGCTCCCCGCGCTGTCGCGGGCGCTGCTCGCGGCGGCGTCCGGCCAGCTGCGCAACCGGGCCAGCACCGGCGGCAACCTGCTGCAGCGCACCCGGTGCGTCTACTTCATGGACCCGACCAAGCCGTGCAACAAGCGCGAGCCCGGCACCGGGTGCCCCGCGGTCGAGGGCCTCTCGCGCGACCTGGCCGTGCTCGGTCACTCCGAGCACTGCATCGCCACCCACCCCGGCGACATGTCGGTCGCGCTGGTGGCGCTGGACGCGGTCGTCCACGTACGCACCGCCGACGGTGAGCTGGCGATTCCCGCGGCCGACTTCCACCGGCTGCCCGGCGACGAGCCGCACCGCGACACCAAGCTGCCGCCCGGCGCGCTGGTCACCGCGGTCGAGGTGCCGCTGACCCCGCTGGCCGAGCGGTCGACCTACCGCAAGGCGCGCGACCGCCGCTCGTTCGCCTTCGGGCTCGTGACCGTGGCCGCAGCCCTGACCGTCGAGGACGGGGTCGTCGACGACGTCCGGCTCGTGCTCGGCTCGGTGGCCCACAAGCCGTGGCGGGCGACCGTCGCCGAGGACGCGATCCGCGGCCGGACGGCGTCCGGCTCGGTCTTCGACGACGCCGTGCGGGCCGAGCTCGCCGCCGCGCGGCCCACGGACCAGAACGCGTTCAAGGTGGAGCTCGCCCGGCGGCTGTCGGTCGCCACGCTGCACGAGCTGGCGGGAGGACAGGCATGAGCGTGCTGGGCCACGACCACGTCCGGGTCGACGGACGCGACAAGGTCACCGGCGTCGCCCGCTACGCCGTCGAGAAGCGTCCCGACGACGCCCTGCACGCGTGGGCGGTGCGCGCGACCGTGCCACGCGGACGCGTGGTGTCGGTGGACGCCGAGTCGGCGCTGGCCGTCCCCGGCGTCGTCGAGGTGCTCACCTGGCGCAACGCCCCGCGGCTGCAGGACGCCGGCGACGACGAGCTGCAGGTGCTGCAGGACGACCGGGTGGCCTACCGCGGCCAGGTCGTCGCGCTCGTCGTGGCCGAGACCCTCGAGGTCGCCCGCGAGACGGCCGCGACCCTCGACGTCCGGTACGAGACCGAGCCGCACGACGTCGGTCTGACCATCGACCACCCCGGGCTGTACGCGCCCGAGCAGGCCAACGCCGGGGCCGACACCGACAGCGCCCGCGGCGACGTCGAGGAAGGGCTCGCGTCGTCGGCGCACGTCGTGGAGGCCGTGTACGAGACCCCGGCGCTGTTCAACAACCCGATGGAGCCGCACGCCACCGTCGCGTGGTGGGAGGACGGCGCGCTCCGCATGGTCGACTCGACGCAGGGCACCACCCCGACGGCGCAGACCATGGCCACCCTGTTCGGCCTCGACGAGCCGCAGGTGCGCGTGACGGCCGAGCACGTCGGCGGCGGCTTCGGGTCCAAGGGCGAGCCGAAGGCCAACCCCGTGCTCGCCGCGCTGGCCGCGAAGGCGGTCGGCCGGCCGGTCGCCCTGGCCTGGACGCGGCAGATGATGTTCGGCCTGGCCGGCTACCGCACGCCGACGATCTCGCGGGTCCGGCTCGGCGCGGACGCCGACGGCCGGCTGGAGGCGATCTCGCACGAGGCGTTCTCGCAGACGTCCCGGCTGAAGGAGTTCACCGAGCAGACCGCGGAGTACGTGCGGCACATGTACGGCTCGCGCACGGCGCTGACCACGCACCGGGTCACCCAGCTGGACGTCCACACCCCGAGCTGGATGCGGGCGCCGGGGGAGTGCCCCGGCGCGTACGCGATCGAGTCCGCGCTGGACGAGCTCGCGCACGCCGCGGGCGTCGACCCGGTCGAGCTGCGCCGCCGCAACGAGCCCGAGGTCGACCCCGAGACCGGGGCGCCCTACTCGAGCCGCCAGCTGATGGAGTGCCACGACCGCGCCGCCGAGCTGTTCGGCTGGGCCGGACGCGACCCGCGCCCGGGCGTGCGCCGTGACGGCCACTGGCTGGTCGGCACCGGCGTGGCGTCCAGCTCGTACCCGGCCATGGCCGCTCCCTCCGGCGCCCGGGTCACGGCGCGGCCCGACGGCACGTTCCGGGTGGGGGTCAACGCCACCGACATCGGCACCGGCGCCCGCACCGTGATGCTGCAGGTGGCCGCCGAGGAGCTGAAGGTCGAGCCCGAGCGGGTCCACGTGCACATCGCCGACAGCGACCTGCCGCACGGCGCGGTGGCCGGCGGCTCGTCCGGCTCGGCGTCGTGGGGCTGGGCGGTGGCGAAGGCCTGCCGTGCCCTGCGCTCGCGGATGGCGACCGAGCGCGTCCCCGACGACGGCCTCGAGGTCGTCGTCGACACCAGCGAGGACCTGCAGGGCCGGGCCCAGCTGGCCCGGTTCGCCTACGGCGCGCAGATGGTCGAGGCCCGCGTGGACGTCCGCACCGGCGAGGTCGTCGTGCCGCGCTCGGTGGGCGTCTTCGCCGCGGGACGCATCCTGAACCCGCGCACCGCCCGGTCGCAGCTCCTCGGCGGCATGACCATGGGCCTGTCGATGGCGCTGCACGAGGAGGGCCTGCTCGACGAGCGCTTCGGCGGCTGGGCCAACCACGACCTGGCCACGTACCACGTGGCGGCCAACGCAGACGTCGGCGACGTGACGATCGAGTGGCTGCCCGAGGACGACGGCGAGCTCGGCCCGCTCAAGGCGAAGGGCATCGGTGAGATCGGCATCGTCGGTGCGGCCGCGGCGGTCGCCAACGCGGTGTGGCACGCGACCGGCGTGCGGGTGCGCAGCCTGCCGATCCAGCCCGACAAGCTGCTCGACCGCCTGCCCGGCTGACGGGTCGTCGTCAGCCGTCCTCGCGCAGCCACGGGGTCGAGGTCAGCCCGACGAGCAGGCCGTCGGCCGCCTGGAGCCGGGCCACCTCCTGACCCCACGGCTCGACCCGCGCGCCGTGGACGAGACGGTGCCCGGCGGCCTCGAGCTCGGCCGCCGCGGCGGAGACGTCGTCGACCTCCAGCTCGAGCGTGGCCTGCGGCACCGGATGCGAGTCCGGCCACGTCGGCGACCCGAAGCACGACCGGGCCGCGTCGGCCAGGGGCCACACGCCGAGGTGCTTGGCGCCCGGGACCTCCTGGGAGTACACGTAGGCCGAGTCCTCCGCGGCCGGCGTCAGCGGGAGGCCGAGGGCCTCGGTGAAGAGGGTGCGGTCGGCCGCGGGCTCGGACGTGATGACGCTGAAGCCGGCGACGAAGAGGATCTGCATCCCCGCAGCATGGCGGGAGCCGGTGACAGGCCGCTCAGCCGCTGTGGCGGACGACCATGAGCGCGACGTCGTCGTCGTTCGCGCTCGGCAGCAGCTCGGTCAGCAGGACGTTCGCCAGCGCGTCGACCGAGAGGTGCTGGTGCTCGCCCAGCACGTGGCCGAGCAGCGCGATGCCCTCGTCGATGTCCTGGCCGCGGCGCTCCACGAGCCCGTCGGTGTACATGACGAGCGTGCTGCCGGGCGGGACCGGCGTCGTGCGCTCCGTGCGCCGGGCGTCGGCGTCGATGCCCAGCAGGACGTCCGGGTGCGCCTCGCCCAGCACGTCGACCTGCCCGTCGGAGGTCACCACGAGCGGCGGCGGGTGGCCGGCGTTCGACCAGCGCAGCAGCAGGTCGCCGTCCGGGCCGTCCTCGAGCCGGGCCACGACGACCGTCGCGGTCGTGGTGAGGCCGAGCTTCTGCATGACCCGGTCGGTGCGGCGCAGCACGTCGGCCGGCCCGTCGACGCCGTCCGCGCCCATCGCACGGACGAGCGTGCGGACCTTGCCCATCGCCGCGGCGGCGGCGATGTCGTGGCCCA
This sequence comes from Aeromicrobium massiliense JC14, assembly GCF_000312105.1. Classification (GTDB taxonomy): domain Bacteria; phylum Actinomycetota; class Actinomycetes; order Propionibacteriales; family Nocardioidaceae; genus Aeromicrobium; species Aeromicrobium massiliense. The sequence goes on along the minus strand of NZ_HE978636.1, from coordinate 161,315 downwards.
CCACGTCGCCGATGACCAGGGTGAGCGTCTCCTCGTCCTGGCGGAAGCCGTCGTACCAGTCGCCGCCGACCTGGGCGACGCGGGCCGCGGGCACGTAGCGGACGGCCACGTCGAGCCCTGGCAACGGCGGTGGGGCGGTGAGCAGCGAGCGCTGCAGCTCCTCGGCGAGTCCGCGCTGCTCGCGGTACAGCCGGGAGTTCTCCAGCGCCACGGCGGCGTGCGCGGCGATCTCCTCGGCGATCTGCAGCGCCGAGCCCTGCAGCGGCTCGCGTCCCGGGCCGTTGGCCAGGGTCAGCATGCCGACGACGCGCTCACGGGCCACGAGCGGCAGGACCGCCATCGACTCGGCGCCCAGCGCCCCGACCAGCTCGTGCGCCTCGCCCGGCGCGAGGTGGCGCTGCACGTGCTCGGTGGCGCCGACGGGGATCAGCTGGCGCTGCTCGAGCAGGTAGGCCTGGGCCAGCGGGGAGCGGTCGTCCAGCGCCGGGATGCGGGTCGTGGCGTAGCGCTGCAGCACCTCGCGCGCCGCCGGGTCGTGGTGCCACGTGCCCACGTCGCGCAGGTGGCGTCGCCAGCCCGGCCGGTCGGACGGCACGTCGTCGACGACCGTGACCAACGACCAGTCGGCCAGCACCGGGACGGTCAGCCGCGCGAGCAGCGCCACCGACTCCTCGCCGTCCAGCGTGCCGTTGAGGGCGGCGGTGACGTCGGCGAGCAGCTCGGCGCGGCGGGCGGCCTCCAGCACGTCCGCCTCCGCCCGGCGGCGCGTCGTGACGTCCAGGAAGTAGACGGCGAGCGAGCCGGGCGACGGGCTGGCGCGGACGTCGTACCAGGCGTCCAGGGGAGCGGGGTAGTACGCGTCGAAGCTCACCGGCTCGCCGGTCTCGACCGCGCGGCGGTAGTGCTGCTCGAACGGCGAGTCGACGGCGGCGGGGAACAGGTCCCACACCACGGCACCGAGCAGCTCCTCGCGGCACCGGCCCAGCACCCGTTCGGCCTCGAGGTTGACGTACGTGAACCGCCAGTCGTCGTCGAGCGAGAAGAACGCGGTCGGCAGCGTCTCGAGCATCCGGCTCAGCTGGGCCCGCTCCTGCTGGCGCTCGGTGAAGTCCAGCGCCGCGCCGAGGAAGTGCGCGGGGCGACCGTCGGGGCCGACCGCGACCTGGCCGCGGGCCGAGATCCAGCGGACGCCCCGGCCGGGCGCGTCGACGCGGTACTCGGCCTCGAACGGCGCGAGGGACTCGACGGCCGCGTCGACCGCGCGGGCCAGGCGGTCGCGGTCCTCGGGGTGGACGAAGGCGTAGAAGGCGTCCATGGTCGCCTCGGCGACGTCGCCGAAGCCGAAGATCTCGCGCAGCGTGGCGTCCCAGGTGAGCCGTCCGGTGGCCAGCTCCCAGTCGAAGGTGCCGATGCCGGCGGACTCCACGGCGAGCTGGTCGACCCGGCGACGGACGTCCGCGGGGGAGCCCACCACCGCACTGTCGTCGACCACCTGCCACCTGCTTCCCAGGGGAGAAAGGACGGGCAGGGGCCCGCGCAGTGCCATTCTGTCGCACGGCCACCTGCCGGTCACCCATGCCATGTGACACCGTCGATGTCATGATGGGCGCATGAGCGGCACGCACAGCTTCGACCACGACGTGGTCGTCATCGGTTCAGGGTTCGGTGGCAGCGTCGCGGCGCTGCGCCTGGTCGAGAAGGGGTACTCGGTCGCGGTGCTCGAGGCCGGCCGCCGGTTCCGCGACGAGGACTTCGCCAAGAGCTCGTGGAGCCTGCGCGACTTCCTGTGGGCGCCGGCCGTCGGCTGCTTCGGCATCCAGCGCATCGACCGGCTCCGCGACGTCCTCATCCTGTCCGGTGCGGGCGTCGGCGGCGGTTCGCTCGTCTACGCCAACACGCTCTACGAGCCGCTCGAGGCGTTCTACCGCGACCCGGCGTGGGGCCACATCACCGACTGGCGCGAGGAGCTGGCTCCCTACTACGACCAGGCCAAGCGGATGCTCGGCGTCTCGGTGTACCCGCGCACGTCCCCGGCCGACGTCGTCATGCAGAAGGTCGCGAAGGACATGGGGGTCGCCGACAGCTTCCACTTCGCCCCGGTCGGCGTGACGTTCGGCGACCCCGGCGCGTCCGTGGACGACCCGTACTTCGGCGGGGTGGGCCCGCAGCGCAACGCCTGCCTGCACTGCGGCGAGTGCATGACCGGCTGCCGGCACAACGCCAAGAACACGCTGGTGAAGAACTACCTGTTCCTGGCCGAGCAGGCCGGTGCGCAGGTGCACGCGATGACCAAGGTGACGTCGGTGACCCCGCTGCCCGGCGGCGGCTACGAGATCGTCACCAGGCGCACCGGACGTCCGTGGGCCGGCGAGCAGCGGATCACCGCCGAGCAGGTCGTCCTGGCCGCGTCCAGCCTGGGCACCCAGCGCCTGCTGCACCGGATGAAGGACGACGGCCGCCTGCCCCACGTCTCGCCGCGGCTGGGCATGCTGACGCGCACCAACTCCGAGGCGCTGCTCGGCGCGATCGCGCACGAGGCCGACGTCGACTACACCGAGGGCGTCGCGATCACGTCGTCCATCCATCCCGACGAGCACACCCACGTGGAGCCGGTGCGGTACGGCCGCGGCTCGAACGCGATGTCGCTGCTGCAGACCGTGCTGACCGACGGCAGCGGCCCGGTGGCGCGCTGGCGGGTGTGGCTGCGCGAGCTGTGGAGCCAGCGTCGCAACATCCGCCGGCTGTACGACTTCAAGCACTGGAGTGAGCGCACGATCATCGCGCTGGTCATGCAGACGCACGACAACTCGATCACGACCTACACGAAGCGGGGTCTGCTCGGCCGGCGCCGGCTGACGTCCAAGCAGGGCCACGGGGCGCCCAACCCGTCGTTCATCGCCGAGGGCCACGAGGCGGTGCAGCGCATGGCGCACCACATGGGTGGCACCGCCGGCGGCACGATCGGCGAGCCGTTCGACGTCCCGATGACGGCGCACTTCATGGGCGGCTGCACGATCGGCGACTCGCCCGAGACCGGCGTCGTCGACCCGTACCAGCGGCTCTACGGCCACCCGGGCCTGCACGTCGTGGACGGCTCGACGGTCACCGCCAACCTGGGCGTCAACCCGTCGCTGACGATCACCGCCCAGGCCGAGCGGGCGTTGGCGATGTGGCCGAACCGCGGCGAGCCCGACACCCGCCCCCCGCTCGGCTCGGCCTACCGCCGCGTCGAGCCCGTGGCGCCCAAGAACCCCGTCGTCCCCGTCGACGCCCCCGCCGCCCTCCGCCTCCCCATCGTCGACGTCACGTAGGGGTTTCGTTGTCGGTTTCCCTGGGGCCCCAGGGAAACCGACAAACCCGTGGGATGCATCGCCGGGTTCTGGAGGGATGTCCGGGATCTAGGCCGGCGTCGAGTACCAGGCGCGAGATCGTTCGAGCGCCAGCCGGATGCGTTCGGCCGTCGCGCCGGCGCGAGTGGGCTCGAGGTCGTGCCACGTCCATCGCGTCATTCCCAGCCCGGTCTCGCGGATCCGGTCCTCCCGGGACTTCTCGGCGACGAGCGTCGTCACCGGGTCCGACGACCACGGGGCACGACGGCCGTACTTCACCAGCCCGTCGAACTCGCCGACGTGATGCCAGTCGAGCCACGCCATGTCCACGATCCCCGCCAGGCCACGAGAGTCCCGGACCTCGTGCTGGCACTGCGGGCGCGGCAGCCGATGACGCCAGCAGAGGTACAGGCTCCGGGCCTCGCCCGCACTGTGGCAGCCCGCGTCGGCCAGGCTGAGACCGAGCCGCGCTCCTCGGATGCCCTTGTGTCGCGCGAGCCGTTCGACCGCGCTCAGCAGGGCATCGTCCGTCAGCCCCCGGCGCAGCGCTGCTGAGGCAGTCACGACTGTCCCCTCGACCGTCGCCGCGCAGGCCGTCTCGACGACGGCACGCGGGGCTCTGACCACCGGGACCCCGCGAACGACGACGATGTCCGCCTCGTCGAGGACTCCCTCGTGGTGGACCACACCGGCCTCGACGCGTCCGTGCGGTTGCCCGGTGGACGTCACGTGCACCGTCGTGAGGTCGGTGCCGAACAGGTCGAGACCGTGCACGGCGGCCGCCGAGGCGTGGCTGAGCACGTAGCCAGGACCTAGTCGGGCGAGCGTGGCCACCGAGAGCATCGCGAGACGGTCGGCTGGCGAGGCCGCGCGCCACCTCGGCGCGCCGACGTACGTCCCGTGCCGGGCGCGGACCAGCTGCCCTGCACGGACCGCCTGTCGCAGCGAGCGGTCGTGCCATCCGAGCGCGAGCGCCTCGCGACGCAGGACGTAGCCCTGGTGCCCCAGCAGGTCGAACAGATCGTCCATGCCGTGACTCTGGCGGGAGCGACCGGAGCCGTTTGTGCCCCGCCGCGGAGCTGTGGAGCGGCCGGATGACGTCCTGTGCTGGGGATGGAAACAGCAGAACCCGGGGAAACCTGCAGATCCCCTGGAAACTTCCACGGGGTTTGTCGGTTTCCCTGGGGCCCAGGGAAACCGACAGGTCCACAGGACCCCCCCCACCGCGCAGCAGAGCCCGGCCGGGAGGGAGGTCTCGGACCGGGCTCTGCAGGGCATCCGGACGGGGCCGGGTGCCTGATCCAACGGGAGGGAGAGGTTGTCAGATCACTTCGTCCAACGACCGGGCTCGCGGCGCGGTTACGGCCGCCGTCGGAGAAGTTCGGCCCCGATAGACTGCCCCGGTGACCGCGCAGACAGACCACGACCTCGTCCTCGTCGTCGACTTCGGTGCCCAGTACGCCCAGCTGATCGCGCGCCGCGTGCGCGAGGCGAACGTGTACTCCGAGATCGTCCCGCACACCATGTCGGCCGACGAGATGCTCGCCCGGAAGCCCGCGGCGATCATCCTGTCCGGCGGCCCGTCGTCGGTCTACGAGCCGGGCGCCCCGCAGCTGGACGCGCGCCTGGTCGACGGCACCGTCCCCGCGTTCGGCATCTGCTACGGCTTCCAGGCCATGGCCCAGGCGCTCGGCGGCACGGTCGCGCACAGCGGCCAGCGCGAGTTCGGCCGCACGCCGGTCGAGGTCATCGAGCCCGGCGTCCTGCTCGGTGCCGTGCCCACCGCGCTGACGTCGTGGATGTCGCACGGTGACGAGGTCGTCGCCGCGCCCGAGGGCTTCACCGTCAACGCCCGCTCGCCGCGCGCCACGGTCGCCGCGTTCGAGCACCTCGGCCGCAAGATCGCCGGCGTCCAGTGGCATCCCGAGGTCATGCACTCCGAGCACGGCCAGAAGATCCTCGAGCACTTCCTGGTCGACATCGCCGGCTGCCGCCAGACCTGGACGAGCGCCAACATCGTCGAGGAGCAGGTCGAGCGCATCCGCGAGCAGGTCGGCGACGCCCGGGTCATCTCGGCCCTGTCCGGCGGCGTCGACTCGGCCGTCTCGACCGCGCTCGTGCAGCGGGCGATCGGCGACCAGCTGACCGCCGTCTTCGTCGACCACGGCCTGCTGCGCAAGGGCGAGGCCGAGCAGGTCGAGCAGGACTACGTCGCGGCCACCGGCGTCGACCTCAAGGTCGTCGATGCCGCCGACCAGTTCCTCGGCTTCCTGGAGGGCGTCAGCGACCCCGAGCAGAAGCGCAAGATCATCGGCCGCGAGTTCATCCGCGTGTTCGAGCAGGCGGAGCGCGAGGTGCTCGCCACCCCCGGCGCGCCGGTGAAGTTCCTGGTCCAGGGCACGCTCTACCCGGACGTCGTGGAGTCCGGCGGCGGCGAGGGCGCGGCCAACATCAAGAGCCACCACAACGTCGGCGGCCTGCCGGACGACCTGCAGTTCAGCCTCATCGAGCCGCTGCGCACCCTGTTCAAGGACGAGGTGCGCGAGGTCGGCCGCCAGCTCGGCATCCCCGAGGCGATCGTCGGCCGGCACCCGTTCCCGGGCCCGGGCCTGGCCATCCGCATCGTCGGCGCCGTGGACGCCGAGCGGCTGCGCATCCTGCGCGAGGCCGACGCGATCGTCCGCGAGGAGACCACGAAGGCCGGCCTCGACGGCGAGATCTGGCAGTTCCCGGTCGTGCTGCTCGCGGACGTCCGCTCGGTCGGCGTCCAGGGCGACGGCCGCACCTACGGCCACCCGGTCGTGCTGCGCCCGGTCTCCAGCGAGGACGCGATGACGGCCGACTGGAGCCGCCTGCCCTACGAGGTGCTGGAGCGGATCTCCACCCGCATCACCAACGAGGTCGACGAGGTCAACCGCGTCGTGCTCGACGTGACCAGCAAGCCGCCGGGAACCATCGAGTGGGAGTGAGCGCGGCCTAGGCGCCCTCGGGCGCCGGGGCCGCGAACCGGGCGATGCCGTCCAGGTAGCGAGTCCCGGACTCCACGAGCGTGACGGTCGAGTACGGGAAGCGGTCCGTCCGCTCGTCCCACCGCCCGTCGGTGCTGACGAAGTGCAGCGTGAAGTCCGTGGCGCCGAGCTCGCCGAGGTGCCCGACCCACATGGCCGAGTCGTCGTGCTCGTCGTAGAAGCCCACGATGGGGGCCAGGTGGGACGCCTGCTCGAGCGCGTCGCGGGTGCGGGTCTCGGCGCGCAGGTCGATCCGACGGGGCGCGTGGCCCATCGCGGACAGCGCCCGCAGCACGTAGTCGGTGTCGCGGTCCTTGCGCACCTGGGTGACGTGCTTGGTGCGGACGAGCGCCACCCCGTCGGGGTAGATGCGGTCGGCCAGCTGCTCGACCGCGACCCACCGCGAGGACAGGCCGACGACCAGCCCGTACAGGTCGCCGTCGTCGAGGTCGTCGCGCTCGATCCGGACGACGTGGCCGTCCTCGAGCGCGATCTGCAGACGGTCCAGGACCCGGCGGCGCGACGTCTTCACGTGCGCCAGTCTGGCAGCGTCAGTCGTCGCCGCGCTGGTAGACGTCCGGGATGCCGTCGGCGTCGTCGTCGCGGGCCTCCTCGGCGGCGATCCGGGCGTAGTGCTTGTCGCGGACGCGCAGCAGCAGCGTCGCCCCGATGACCGACAGCAGGGTGCCGGCCAGCACGCCGAGCTTGGCCTCCTCGCCCAGCAGCGTCCCCGGCCCGTAGGCGAGCTCGCCGATGAGCAGCGACACGGTGAAGCCGATGCCGCCGAGCATCGCCAGGCCCACGACGTCGATCCAGGCCAGGCCGTCGCCGAGCTTCGCGCGGGTGAACGTCGCCAGCAGCCACGTGGTGAGGGTGATGCCGATCGTCTTGCCGACGAGCAGGCCGAGCATGACGCCGAGCGCGACCGGGGTGCTGAGCGCGTCGAGCGCGTCCGACGGCGACCCGACGGCCACGCCGGCGGCGAAGAACGCGAACACCGGCACGGCGAAGCCGGACGAGAACGGACGCGCGAGGTGCTCGAGGTGCTCGGCCATGCCGGGCCCGTCGCCGCCGTCGCGGCGCAGCACCGGCACGGTGAACGCGAGCAGCACGCCGGCGACGGTGGCGTGGACGCCGGACGCGTGCACGAGCGCCCAGGTGAGGGCGCCGAGCGGCAGCAGCAGCCACAGGTTGTGCACGCGACGCTGCACGAGCACGCCGTAGATCGCGAGCGGCACGAGCGCCAGCGCCAGCCACTGCAGGTGCAGCTCGGACGTGTAGAAGACGGCGATGACGCAGATGGCCAGCAGGTCGTCCACGACGGCCAGCGTGAGCAGGAAGGTGCGCAGCGCGGTCGGCAGGTGGCTGCCCACGACCGCGAGGACGGCGAGCGCGAACGCGATGTCGGTCGCCGTGGGGATCGCCCAGCCCTCCGTCGCGCCGCCCCAGTTGAGCGCCACGAACACGAGCGCCGGCACGACCATGCCACCGACCGCGGCCACGACCGGCAGCACGGCCCGGCCCGGGTCGCGCAGGTCGCCGGCGACGAACTCGCGCTTGAGCTCCAGCCCGGCGACGAAGAAGAACACCGCCAGCAGGCCGTCCGCCGCCCAGGTGCCGAGGGTGAGGTCGAGGTGCAGGGCGTGCGGTCCGACGACGGTGTCGCGCAGGGACTCGTACGCGTCGCCGAGGACGTTCGCGCAGACCAGGCCGAGCAGGCCGGCGCCGATCAGCAGGAACCCGCCGACGGTCTCGGTGCGCAGGACGTCGGCGATGCGACGGGCCTCGGGCCAGGTGCCGGGGGAGAAGATCTGGGGGGTGCGGGCCACGGGTGGCTCCTTCAGGGGTCGGCGACGAGATGCCGACCAGACTTCCCGGCTCACCGGGGTCCACCCTATCGAGCCGCCGCTAGCCTGCACGGGTGCCTCCCGACGACCCTTGCCCCTGCGGCTCCGGCCGCGCGTACGGCGACTGCTGCGGGCCGCTGCACGCCCGGACGCGCCTGGCCGCGACGCCCGAGGAGCTCATGCGCTCGCGCTACTCGGCGTTCGCGCTGGGCCACGAGGACCACCTGCTCGCGACCTGGCACCCGCGCACGCGTCCGGCCGACGCCGCTCCTGACCCGGCCCTGCGCTGGACCGGCCTGGTCGTCCACGCCGCCACGGGTGGGCCGGACGACGACACCGGCATGGTCGAGTTCACCGCGTCCTTCGCGGCGCCGGACGGTCCGGGCACGATGCACGAGGTGAGCCGGTTCGAGCGCCGCGGCGGCCGCTGGTTCTACCTCGACGGTCAGGTGTCCTGAGCCGAGGGGCCGCGCGCGTGGTCGAATGACCCCATGCCCGTCCTCGCGCTCGGCGCCCCCAACGCGGCCGCGGCCGACGCCGGCGAGCAGGTCGCCCGCGCCGGCGGCTCGTCCGTCGACGCCGCCATCGCCGCCGCCCTCGTCGCCATGGTCAACGAGGTCGGTCTCGTCTCGCCGAGCGCCGGCGCGTTCCTGACCGTCCAGCCGCCCGACGGCTCGCCGGCCGTCACCGTCGACGGCTGGATGGACATGCCCGGCCGCGGCACCGACCGGCGCGGCTCCGGCACGTGGGACATCACCACCGACTACGGCGGCGGAGTCACCATCACCGTCGGGGCCGGCTCGGTGGCCACCCACGGCGCGCTGGCCGCGTTCGGCGAGGCGCACGCCCGCTGGGGGCGCGTGCCGTGGGCCGAGCTGGTCACGCCCGCCGTCGACGTCGCCCGGCGCGGCTTCCGGCTCGGCGCCGCGTCGCGCTTCTACCTCGAGCACGTCCAGCACGACGTCTACGGCTGGGACGAGACCAGCGCGGGCCTGCTGGCCGGCGCCGGTGGCGGGCTCGTGGCCGACGACATCCGCATGCCCGACCTGGCCGACGCGCTCGAGCGGGTCGCCGCGAACGGGCCCGACGAGCTCACCACCGGCGACACCGGTCGGGCGATCAGCGCGGACGTGATGGAGCGCGGCGGCCTGCTGACCGTCGAGGACCTCGCCGCCTACCGTCCGGTCGTCCGCGAGGCGCTGCGCACCCGCGTCGGCGACTGGGTGCTGGCCACCAACCCGCCGCCGTCGGTCGGCGGCGTCTGCGTCGCGGCCATGCTCGCGCTGCTCGACGGACGTCCGCACGGCGCCTGGACGCCGGACGACGTCGCGCACATCGTCCGCGTGCAGCGGGCCGTGCTGGGCCACCGGCTGGACGTGCTGGAGCACGCGCCCGACCTCGCCGAGGCCGCCCGGGCCTACCTGGAGCAGGTCGACGTCGCGGGCACCGCGCTGCTGGAGTCGGGATCCACCGCCCAGTTCTCGGCGGTGGACGACCAGGGTGGCGCCTGCTCGCTGACCGTCTCGTCAGGCTACGGGTCGGGCATGGTCGCCCGCGGCACGGGCATCTGGCTGAACAACTGCCTGGGCGAGCAGGAGCTGAACCCGCGCGGCCTGCACGGCCTGGAGCCGGGCACACGGCTGCTGTCGAACATGGCCCCGACGGTCGGCCGGCACGCCGATGGCGGCGTCCTGGCCATCGGCTCACCCGGTGCGGACCGCATCACCACCGCGATCGTGCAGGTGCTGGCCGGGTTCGCCAACGGCGGCCTGGACCTGCCCGCGGCCATCGGCCACCCGCGCGTGCACGTCCACCGGGCCGGGCGTCCGGAGGAGGACGTCAAGCACGAGGGCTTCGCGTCGATGTACTTCGGCGGGGTGATCGCCGCCCAACGAGCCGGTGACGGGTCGATGAACGCCGCCGCCGACCCGCGCCGAGAAGGTGCCGTCCGCGTGGTGGAGCGTGTTCACTAGGGACGTGAGCACCCGCGACTCCCTGGGAGCGGCCCCCGTGGTCATCGCCCACCGGGGCATCCCCGGCTTCCGGCTCGAGCACACCCGGCCGTCCTACGAGCTCGCGATCGCCGAGGGCTGCGACTACATCGAGCCCGACGTCGTCGCCACGCGCGACGGACACCTGGTGGTGCGCCACGAGAACGAGATCAGCATCTCCACGGACGTCGCCGCGCACCCCGAGTTCGCCGCGCGGCGAACCACGAAGTGGGTCGACGGCCTGCCGATGTCGGGCTGGTTCACCGAGGACTTCACGCTCGCCGAGCTCAAGACGCTCACCGTCCGTGAACGGCTGCCGCACCTGCGCCCGCAGAACGTGTCGCTGGCCGGGCAGCAGCGGATCCTCACCTTCGACGAGGTGCTGGACGTCGCCGAGCAGGCCACCGCGTCGCTCGGACGTCCGATCGGGGTCTATGTCGAGACCAAGCACCCGACGTACTTCGCCCGGCTCGGGCTCGACCTGGACGACCTGCTGGTCGAGGTCCTGGAGCGTCGCGGCGTCAACGTGCCGGGCCACCACGTGGTGGTGCAGTCGATGGAGACGGCCAACCTGCGCAGTCTGCGCGGACGCACCCCGCTGCCGCTGATCCAGCTCATGGACCGCCAGGGCGCCCCGTACGACCTGGTGGCGGCCGGCGACCCGCGCACCTACGCCGACCTGGAGTCGGCCCGCGAGCTGGCCCGCATCGCCGACTACGCCGACGGCATCGGACCGAACAAGTCCCAGGTGGTGGCCCGTGACGCCAAGCAGCGCCTGACGCAGGAGACCGGGCTCGTCGCCCGGGCCCACGCCGCCGGCCTGCTCGTGCACGTGTGGACGATGCGCGACGAGAACAACTTCCTGCCGCGCGACCACCGGCTCGGCCGCGACAAGGCGGCGCACGGCGACGCGGTGGCCGAGTACCTGCGGTTCTTCGACGCGGGCGTCGACGGCGTCTTCTCCGACTTCACGCCGACCGCGGTGCGGGCCCGTCAGGCCTGGCGCACTACGCAGCGGGAGGGTAGCCGCTCCACGTGGACGGAGCCGGCTTGGGCATGATCGCCCACGCCACCAGGTAGGCGATCGCGACGGACCCGGCGCCAAGCACCGTGGTCACCGCCACGACCAGGCGCACCAGGTTGGCGTCGATGCCGGTGTACTCGGCCAGGCCGCCGCACACGCCGGCGAGCCACTTGTCGTCACTGCTGCGGGTGAGCTTCTTGCTCATCGCGGTCTCCTTCGGGGGTGGTGGGGAACGTGCGGGTGGGCTCGTGGCCGTCGCCGGGCTCGACGTCCGTGACGTCCTGCGGCGCGGGCTCGTCGAGCGCGTCGCCGGGGCGATCGGCATCCGTCACCGGGCCGGTCGTCTCCGGGCCTCGGCCGGGCCACGAGCGCCAGGCGGTGGCCGCGATGCCGACGATGCCGAGCACGATCAGGGTGATCGCGACGGCCAGGCCGGCCTGGTCGGAGTCCAGCAGGTCGTGCTCCCAGCGCGCCCAGCCGAGCAGGACGAGCGCCAGCAGCAGCGCGACGGTGAAGGTGCCCCAGCGGGGCGGGTGGATGTTCATCGGGTCTCCACGAGGATGCGGCCGAGGTCGTGCTCGACGTCGAGGGTCAGGACGGGCCCGCCGGGCGTGCCCACCGGGGCGACGGCTCGCTCGCGGGTGTCGACCACGAGGTCGACCTCCGTGCCGTCGGCCGAGCGCTGCAGGACGTCCAGCTGACCGGCCTGAACGGACGACTCGACCCGGACGGGCAGGCCCGCCGGCACCACGACGCGGGTCTCGCCGAAGCCGGTGTCGATGCTGACGGTGCGACCGAGCAGCGCCTGCGGGTCGCGCACCTGGGTCAGGTCGAGCTCGAACGCGCCCATGCCGTGCTCGTACTCGGCGTCGACCCCCGAGGCCAGGACCGGGCGGAGCTCCTGCGCGCCCCAGCGTGCGTCGGGGGCGACCGTCCCCGCGATGAGCACCAGGCCGAGCACCAGCCCGAGCGGCACGAGGAGGCCGGCGTGGCCGGCGACCGTGCCCACCAGCAGGGCGACGGTGACGACGCCGAGGGCGACGGCGACGTAGGTCGTCCACGCGTCGGCTCCGGCGAGGTACGCCACGGCGAGCGCGATGGCGCCGATCGACAGCGTCAGGACCGGCAGGGCCTTCGACCGGCGCTCGCGGGGAGGCAGGGGCGGCCGCGGCGGGACGGGCGGCTGCACCGCGGTCGGGGCGCCGGGCGTCGGTGGCACGTGGCCGGCCGGTGCGCCCGGCTGGGGGCCGTAGGTCGTGGTGGCGAACGGAGCGGCGGCAGGACCGTAGGCGGTGCCCGGGGTGCCGGGGGGCACGGGGCCCGCGCCGGGGGTGCCCGGAGGGGGTGCCCAGCCTGCGGCGGTGCGACGGTCCTGGCGCCGCGACCGGACAGCCAGGATCACCAGCACGACCACCAGGACCGGCAGCACCGGCCAGCCTCCGTTGTTGCCCCAGCCGTCCCAGGCGGCGTCGCCGAGCGCCGACAACGCGGCCACGACGGCGGCGACGGTCAGGGCGATCGTCCGCACCTGCAGCTCGTTGCGGCCCAGGTTGAACCAGTCCGCGGCCACGCTGCGCTCGGCGTCGTCGGACGGGACGAAGATCCAGGCGGCGACGTAGAGGATGAGTCCCGCGCCGCCGACGATCGTCAGCACGGCGACGGCCACGCGGACGACGACGGGGTCGATGCCCAGGTGGCGGGCGACGCCGGCGCAGGCGCCGGCGACCATGCGGTCGTCGCTGCTGCGTCGCATGTCGGCGATCGTGCGCAGGCGCCCGGGCTCGAAGCCGGTGTCGGGCGCCGGCTGCTGCGGCGGGGGAGTCGTGTCGGTCATGGTCACCATCCTGGCCGGGCGAGGCCGTCCGGACATCGGGCACGACCCTGGAACCGTCCCGGGGATGCTCGGGGGTCGTCGGGGGCCCACCCCGTGGCGCCGTCGGGTGCCTGCGTGTGATGCTCGGGACGTGACGATCCACGACACCCCGACCGCCCACCGGCGTGCCTTCCGGCCGGCCGAGGGACGCCTGCTCGGCGGCGTCGCGGCCGGGCTGGCCGAGCACCTCGGCGTGCCGGTCGTGTGGGTGCGCGCCGGGTTCGTCGTCGCCACCTGGTTCAACGGGGCCGGCGTCCTGGCCTACCTGCTGCTGTGGTGGTTCCTGCCCGTGCGCGAGCGCGAGCTGTCGCCCGGGCTGGCCGCTGCCACGCGCCGCGGCGCCCGCACCGACGGGTCGCGCGGCCGCCCGGTCCGAGAGGTCGTCCAGACGCTCGCGCTGTGCGCCGTCGGCCTGGGCGTGCTCATCATCCTCGGGCACCTCCGCGGCGGCGTGGAGCCGCGCTACCTGGCCCCGATCCTGCTCGCCGGCGTGGGCGTCGTCGTGGTCTGGCGCCAGCTCGACGAGTCCTCCCAGGACCGGACGCTGTGGCGCGACCGCGGCCCCGCCGCCATCCTGCGCACCGCGGTCGGCCTGCTGCTGGTCGTGCTCGCCGGGGTCTTCCTGCTCAACGAGGGCGGCCTGGGGTCGCTCATCGACGTCGCCGCCGCCACGCTCATCGCGCTCGTCGGGCTCGGGCTGGTGCTCGGCCCTTGGATCGCCCGACTCTCGTCGGAGCTGGCCAGCGAGCGGCGCGAGCGCGTACGCACCCAGGAGCGGGCCGACGTCGCCGCCCACCTGCACGACTCGGTGCTGCAGACGCTCGCCCTGCTGCAGAAGAACGCGTCCGACCCGGCCGCCGTCGCCACGCTCGCCCGCCAGCAGGAGCGCGAGCTCCGCTCGTGGCTGTACGGCGAGCAGGCCGAGCACGGCGTCTCGCTCGCCGCCGGCATCCGGGCGGCCGCCGCCGAGGTCGAGACCGCGCACCACGTGCGGGTCGACGTCATCGCCGTCGGCGACGCCCCCGCCGACGCGGACGTGGCCGCGCTGGTGCGCGCCGCCCGTGAGGCCATGGTGAACGCCGCCAAGCACGCTCAGGTCGATCGCGTCGACGTCTACGTCGAGGTGTCGGCCAAGGCGGCCGAGGTCTTCGTGCGCGACCGCGGCGTCGGGTTCGACCCCGCGTCGGTCGCGGCCGACCGGATGGGCCTGCGCGGCTCGATCCGCGGGAGGATGGAACGTCACGGAGGCACCGCGGACGTCCGCTCCGCCCCCGGGGAGGGCACCGAGGTGCGGCTGTGCCTGCCGCTGCACCGGTCCGAGGAAGGGAACCCGTCATGAGCCTGCGCGTCGCGATCGTCGACGACCACGCGATGTTCCGCACCGGCGTCCGGGCGGAGGTGGACCACGACGTCGAGGTGGTGGCCGAGGCCGAGGACGTCGACACCGCGGTCGAGGCGATCATCCGCACCCTGCCCGACGTGGTGCTGCTGGACGTCCACATGCCCGGCGGCGGCGGCCTGGAGGTCATCCGCCGCGTCCACCCCCGTCATCTCGAGGTCAAGTTCCTCGCGCTGTCGGTGAGCGACGCCGCCGAGGACGTCATCGGCATCATTCGCGCCGGGGCGCGCGGCTACGTCACCAAGAACATCTCCGGCCCCGAGCTCGTCGACGCCATCCGGCGGGTGGCGTCCGGCGACGCGGTGTTCAGCCCCCGCCTGGCCGGGTTCGTGCTGGACGCGTTCGCCGGCACCATCGAGGTCGCCCAGGTCGACGAGGACCTGGACCGGCTCACCGAGCGCGAGCGCGAGGTGATGCGCCTCATCGCCCGCGGCTACGCCTACAAGGAGGTGGCCAAGGAGCTGTTCATCTCGGTGAAGACGGTCGAGACCCACGTCTCCAGCGTCTTGCGCAAGCTGCAGCTCTCCAGCCGCCACGAGCTCACCCGCTGGGCCAACGAGCGCCGCCTGATCTAGCCGCCGTCCGCCGGCCGAGCCGCTCCCCGCTGGCTGAGCTTGTCGGAGCCCCTTCGACAGGCTCAGGGAGCGGGGGTCGCAGCTCAGGGAGCGGGGACGGGCAGGCGCACGCGCAGGAAGCGCGGGCGGTACAGCGACGGGTCCTGGTCGACCAGCCCGACCTTCGTGGTGTTGCGG
>NZ_HE978636.1:6212-145535 GCF_000312105.1 Aeromicrobium massiliense JC14 | reverse complement strand
ATCGGGTCCTCGGGGTTGGCGGTGCCGTAGAGGTAGACCCGGTCGCCGACGACGGCGGCCGCGGCTCCCCAGGTCGGACGCGTGCGGACGGCCCGGTCGGGGCCCAGGTCGGTCACCGCCTGCAGCTGCGGGGTGCCGCTGCGGTCGACCCGGAAGACGGCGACCGCCGGGCCGAGGTTCTCGAAGTCCTGGCTCTGCGCGCCGCCGGTGGAGCGGACGCGCTGGGCCATCACGCCCACGAGGTCGTAGCCCTCGCGCGGCACCGCGGCGACCGACATCGGCCAGTAGCCCACGCCGTCCTCGCGATCGGGGATCAGCGCGCCGTGGTCGGGGTGCTCGACCAGCCCCGCGCAGCCGGGCCCGAACACGAGCATGGAGTTGCGGACGAAGCGGTCGCCCGGGTAGTCGGGACCGCGCAGGGTGTCGCCGAAGACGTACAGCGTGCGACCGTCCTGCAGCCGGACGCTCGCGCCCACGTCGCCACCGCGGAAGCCCTGCTGGGAGCGGTATCCCTCGGTGACGTCGTTGAGTCCCTCGAGGGACGTCGGCAGCTCGAACGGCTGGCAGGCGGTGGTGTTGAGCCGGGGCCGGTCGTCGCCCTGCCACGGCCGCCAGACGAGCACCACGACCAGGACGACGACGAGGCCCACCACGCCCGCCGTCCACCAGGGGTGGCGGCGGACGAGCGGGTGGGCGCTGACGTCAGGCGTCGTCACGGGCGCGACCCGCCCAGGTGCCGGCGAGCACGAGCGCGAGACCGGCGGCCAGCCACAGGCCCAGGACGAGCACCGAGTGCCCGACCCCGGCGCCGTCGAAGTAGACGATGCCGCGGATCGCGCTGGTCCCTGCTCCCGGTGGCAGCCACGGGCCGATCATGCCGAAGAGCGGCGGCAGCAGCGACGCGGGATACGCGCCTCCCGCGCTGGGGTTGCCGAGCACCACGAACAGGACGATCGCGGCGGCGATGCCGACCAGGCCCAGCCAGGTCTCGAGCGCGAGGGTCGCCATGCCGACGGCCAGCACGAGGAGCGAGCCGAAGCCGGCCAGCGACCAGAACCCGTGGTCGAGCGCGCCGAGCCACGGCCCGGCGACCCAGGCGCCGCCGATGCCGGAGAGCAGCGAGTAGCCGACCATGCCGGCGATGCGGACGCCGGCGCGGCGCAGGCTCGGCAGGCGCGTCCCGGCGGTGATGCCGAGCACGGACGCGGCCAGGTAGCCGCCGACGACCCAGCCGACGGCCAGGTAGAAGGCGCTGAGCCCGCGCGCGTCGCCCTCGCCGGCCGCGATCACGTCGGTCGTGGTGAGCGCGCGCTGGCGGGCCTCGGAGACCTGCCCGACGACGGTCTCGACCGCCTGCGACTGTGCGGCGCCGTCGGCGCTGGCGACGAGCAGCTCGTCGCCGTCCCGGCCGAGCAGCAGCACCCCGGCGACCTCGCGCTCGTGCAGCTGGTCGCGGGCGGTGGCCTCGTCCTTCGCGACGCTCGCGTCGAGCGGGTGGCCCTCGAGCGCGTCGAGGCTGCGGGCGGTGTCGCGCGCGGTGTCGGCGGGGGCCCCGGCCGGGGCGACCACGGCGACCGGGACGTCGCGCGGGTCGGGGGAGTGGAAGGCGCCGACGTAGCTGGCGATGAACGCGAGCTGGACCAGCAGCACCCCGACCAGCAGCAGGGCGGGGCGGCGCAGGGACGCGATGGTGGACGGCTCGGACACGGCTTCCTCTTTCGATACGATTCGTATTCAATACAGAGTGTATCCTGATGGACGTGGACAGCACACCCCCGGCGACGAGGCGACGATCACAGACCCGCGCCCGCCTGGTCGAGGCCGCCGAGGAGCTGTTCGTCGCCCGCGGCATGCACGGCACCTCCATCGAGCAGGTCTGCGAACGGGCCGGCTTCACCCGCGGGGCGTTCTACTCGAACTTCGCGTCGCTGGACGAGCTGCTCGTCGCCGTCCACGACCGCCGCGCCGGCCTGGCGATCGAGACCGTGCGCGAGGCCGTCGGCACGATGACCGCCGGTGACCGCGCGCCCTCGCCCGCCGACGTCATCGCGGTCGTGCTCGAGCGGCTGCCGGTCGACCGCGCCTGGCACGTCCTCGGCGCGGAGCTCTCGCTGGCCGCCCTGCGCGACCCCGCCCTGGCCGACGTCCAGCGGGCCGAGCGGGCCGAGCTCGTCGACGCGCTCGTGCCCACCGTCACCCGGGCGCTCGAGGCGGCCGGGCTCGTGGCCCCCGACGGCGTGGACGAGCTGACGCGCGACCTCGTGGCGGCCTACGTCGGCACGGCGGACGACCGGCTGCTGCACCACGACGACACGCCCACCGTGCGGCTCATGACGCGGGTGGTGTCGGCGAGCACGCACCCGCGTGGCTGACCTGCCGCGACGCTCCCGCGGCCCTAGCCTGGGCGGGTGAACGAGCCCCACCTCATCGTGCTCTTCGGAGCCACCGGCGACCTGGCGCGGCGCAAGCTGCTGCCGGGCATGCTCCACCTCGTGCGCTCCGGCCTGGTCGGGGACGTCCGCATCATCGGCGCCTCCCTGGACGACCTGGACGACGAGGGCTTCCGGGCCCTGGCGCAGAAGGCGTGCCGCGAGCACAGCAGCCGCGACGTCACCGACGACTCGTGGGCCGACTTCGTCCGCCGGCTGCGCTACGTCAACACCAGCCACGGTCCCGAGCGGCTGGCCGCCGTCGCCGCCGAGCTCGAGGCCGAGCTGGGCGGCACGCCCCGGCGCCTGCACTACCTGAGCGTCCCGCCCAGGGCGGCGCTCGACGTCGTCCACACGCTCGACGCCGCCGGTCTCGTGGAGCGCTCGCGGGTGATCATGGAGAAGCCGTTCGGCACCGACCTGGAGAGCGCCAAGCGGCTCAACGCCGAGCTGCACCAGGTCTTCGACGAGGAGCAGATCTTCCGCATCGACCACTTCCTGGGCAAGGAGGCGGCGCTCAACATCCTGGCCTTCCGGTTCGCCAACGGCCTGTTCGAGCCGATCTGGAACCGCACGTTCATCGAGCACGTCCAGATCGACGTCCCCGAGACGCTCGGGCTCGAGGGACGTTCCGGGTTCTACGAGGGCACCGGGGCGTTCCGCGACATGGTGGTCACGCACCTGTTCCAGATCCTGGCGTTCATGGCGATGGAGCCGCCCACGGCGCTCGACTCCGAGGCCATCAGCGAGGAGAAGAACAAAGTCTTCCGCTCGATGCTGCCGCTGCGCACCGACCAGGTGGTCCGCGGCCAGTACCAGGGCTACCGCGACGAGCCGGGCGTCGACCCCGACTCCGACACCGAGACGTTCATCGCGCTCAAGGCCGAGATCGACAACTGGCGGTGGGCGGGCGTCCCGTTCTACCTGCGCACGGGCAAGAAGCTGGCCGAGGGGGCGCGGATCATCTCCATCGCCTTCCGCGAGCCGCCCAAGTCGATGTTCCCGGCCGGCTCGGGCGTCGGCCTGCAGGGCCCGGACCACCTCACGTTCGACCTGGCCGACTCCTCAAGGCTGTCGCTGTCGTTCTACGGCAAGCGGCCCGGCCCGGGCATGAAGCTGGACAAGCTCTCGATGCAGTTCGCGATCCAGGAGACCGAGCGCGCGGGCGCGGTGCTGGAGGCCTACGAGCGGCTCATCCACGACGCGATGCGCGGCGAGCGGACGCTGTTCACGACCGCCGAGGGCATCGAGCGGCTGTGGGAGGTCTCCCAGCCGCTGCTGGACGACATGCCGCCGGTGCGGCCCTACCAGCAGGGCTCGTGGGGACCGAACTCCATCCACCAGCTCATCGCCCCGCGCGCGTGGCGGCTGCCGTTCGAGCGCACCTGGCGCGCGCCGGACGAGCACGCGTCCTAGGCCGCGTCAGCGCTGGAGGTCGACCGTCTCCAGCGGTCCGGCGCCCAGGTCGTCGGACCCGCGTCCGGTCTCGGCGAAGCCGCGCGAGCGGTAGAACGCCAGGCCCGCGGTGTTGCGGGCGTAGACGGTGACGCGCAGCGACGGCCGGTCGCCCTGGGCGACGTCGAGCAGCCGCGTGCCCAGCCCCTGGCCGTGCCAGGCGGGGTCGACGTAGAGCAGGCGGACGTGGTCGTCGTGCGCACCCACGAACGCGACGGGCGCGCCGTCGTCGTCGACGACCGCCCAGACGTCCATGGACGGCAGCAGGCCGTCGCGCACGTGCGGACGCATGACGGCGACGTCGTCGGTCGTCAGGAACGTGTGGGTCGTGGTGACGGCGCGCTGCCAGACGTCGGTCAGGGCGTCGAAGTCGGCCTCGCCGGCCCGGCGCACGGACGTCACCGCGACCACTCCTGCTCGACCAGGCGGAGCGCCTCCTCGCGCGACAGGCCGCGGCGCCGCTGGCCGGCGGCGTACTCGCGGGCCGCGGCGGTGGCGTCGGCGTCGCCCAGGCCCGGCGCGGCCACGAACGTCCCGCGCCGGCCGTGGGTCTCGATGACGCCGTCGGCCTCCAGCGCCTTGTAGGCCTTCGCGACGGTGTTGGCGGCCAGACCCAGCTCCTCGGCCAGCGCCCGGACGGTGGGCAGCCGGTGACCGGCGGCGAGCGTGCCGTCCGCGGCCTGCGCGGCGACCTGTCGGCGCACCTGCTCGAAGGGCGGCTCGGAGTCGTGGACGTCGACCTGGATCATCGCCCGATCGTCGCAGGTGCGGGGGAGCGCGCCGGGTTCGGGCTGTCGGCACGGGCCCGTAGGCTGGGGATGCCATGACCCTGCCGTTCCCCGTGCCCCAGCAGACCCCCCGCGCCGACGCCGCCGAGCCGCGTCGCGCCCGTTCCGAGACCCTGCTCGACGGGCTCAACGACGCCCAGCGGGCGGCCGTCGGCCACGTCGGCGGGCCGCTGCTCGTGGTCGCGGGCGCCGGGTCGGGCAAGACCCGCGTGCTCACCCGCCGCATCGCGTGGCTCATCGCGGCCCGTGGTGCGCACCCCGGGTCCATCCTGGCCATCACGTTCACCAACAAGGCGGCGGCCGAGATGCGCGAGCGCGTCGCCGACCTGGTCGGCGGCAAGGCCCGCATGATGTGGGTCTCGACCTTCCACTCCGCCTGCGTGCGCATCCTGCGCCGCGAGGCGACGAAGTTCGGCTACACGTCCTCGTTCACCATCTACGATGCCGCCGACGCGCGCCGGCTCATGACGCTGGTCTGCCGCGACATGGAGCTCGACCCCAAGAAGGTCAACCCGCGCGCGGTGCTCAACCACGTCTCGAACCTCAAGAACGAGCTGGTCGACCACGAGAGCGCGCGCAGCCGGGCGACCACGCCCACCGAGGAGACGTACGCCGAGGCGTACGCGCTCTACCAGCAGCGGCTCCAGGCGGCCAACGCCATGGACTTCGACGACCTGATCATGAACACGGTGCACCTGTTCCAGGCGTGGCCGGACGTCCGCGAGTCCTACCGCCGGCGCTTCCGCCACGTGCTCGTCGACGAGTACCAGGACACCAACCACGCCCAGTACCAGCTCATCCGCGAGCTGTGCGACGAGCAGTCCGACCTCATGGTCGTCGGCGACTCCGACCAGTCGATCTACGCCTTCCGCGGCGCCGACATCCGCAACATCATGGAGTTCGAGCAGGACTTCCCGAACGCCGACACCGTGCTGCTCGAGCAGAACTACCGCTCCACCCAGACCATCCTGTCGGCGGCCAACGCGGTCATCAGCCGCAACGACGGCCGCAAGGACAAGAAGCTGTGGTCGGCCGAGGGCGACGGCGAGAAGATCGTCGGCTACGTCGGCGACGACGAGCGCGACGAGGCCCAGTTCGTCGCCGACGAGATCGACCGGCTCACCGACGAGAAGCTCGCCGGCCCGCAGGACGTCGCGGTGTTCTACCGCACCAATGCCCAGTCGCGCGTGTTCGAGGAGGTGTTCATCCGCGTCGGCCTGCCCTACCGCGTCGTCGGCGGCGTGCGCTTCTACGAGCGCAAGGAGGTCAAGGACGCCCTGGCCTACGTCCGCGTGCTGGTGAACCCGCGCGACACGGTCTCGCTGCGCCGCGTGCTGAACGAGCCCAAGCGCGGCATCGGCGACCGCGCCGAGGCGGCGCTCGAGCGCTTCGCCGCCCGCGAGGGCACGAGCTTCTGGGACGCCATGCAGCGCGTCGACGAGGTGCCCGACCTGGCCACGCGCTCGGTCAACGCCATCCGCCAGTTCGCCGAGGTGCTCGAGGGGCTGCGCGTCATGGCCGCCGACGGCACCCCGGCCGACGAGGTGCTCGAGGCCGCCCTGACGCGGTCGGGCTACCTGTCGACGCTGGAGGGCAGCACCGACCCGCAGGACGAGACCAGGGTCGAGAACCTGGCCGAGCTCGTGGCCGTGGCCCGCGAGTTCGTCGTCGGTGCCGCCACGCTCGGCGACGACGAGGGCGAGGGCGAGGAGTCCGACGACGACGAGGTCGCCGCCGCCGACCGCGAGGCCGACCTGACGCCCGGCTCGCTGCCGGCGTTCCTGGAGCAGGTCGCGCTGGTGGCCGACGCCGACCAGCTGCCCGAGTCCGGCGAGGGCGTCGTGACGCTCATGACGCTGCACACCGCCAAGGGCCTGGAGTTCCCGGTCGTCTTCCTCACCGGCATGGAGGACGGCGTCTTCCCGCACATGCGCTCGCTGGGCGACAACACCGAGCTCGAGGAGGAGCGCCGGCTGGCGTACGTGGGCATCACCCGGGCCCGCCAGCGGCTCTACCTGACCCGGGCCACGGTGCGCTCGGCCTGGGGCGCGCCGTCCTACAACCCGGCCTCGCGCTTCCTCGACGAGGTGCCCGAGAACCTGGTCGACTGGCGGCGCACCGGCTCGGCGCCGACGCAGTGGACGCCCTCGCAGCCCGCGGCGTCCTTCCGCTCGTCCACGGTGGCCGCGCGGCAGAAGAAGAAGGCGGCCGGCCCGATCGTGTCGCTGTCGCCCGGCGACCGCGTCACGCACGACAGCTTCGGCATGGGCAGCGTCGTCTCCGTCGAGGGTGCGGCCGAGAAGTCCGTCGCCACCGTCGACTTCGGCTCCCAGGGCGTCAAGCGGCTCCTGCTCCGCTACGCCCCCGTCCAGAAGCTCTAGCCCCTCACCCCAGCCCGGTTCCACCGAGATGTGTGAAGAAAAGAACCGCGGAGGCCGGTCTGGCGGTCGGTTTCTTCACATATCGCGGCGGACGCGCGCCCAGAGGGATCCGAATGAAGGGCGCGGGCCGCGGTAGCCACGCGCGACCAGCGCGGCGTGCGCCCGCCAGGCGATGCTGGCCGGACGTTCGAAGTCAGCCACGGTGATCACCACCAGGGTCCAGCCGGCCGCGTGGATGCGCTCGCGGCGCAGATGATCCTTCTGTCGCTGCACGGCGTCGCGCTCGTGGACCCAGCCGTCGTGCTCCACGACGACGCGCCATGCGGGCAGGACCAGGTCGCCGCGCGCCACCCACTGCCCACGGTCGTCCAGCAGCTCGACGTTCGTCTCCGGCTCCGGGAGACCGGCGGCGACGATCAGCAGTCGGACGTCCGTCTCGCGTGGCGAGTCGACGCGCGGCCGCACCAGGTGGGCGGCTTCCCTCGCGCGGATCACGCCGTCCAGGTGATGCTCGTCGGCATACCGGACGAGCCGAGCCGGCGTGGTCAGGCCGGCTCTGGAAAGGGCGTCACCGGCGCGGACGAGCCGGCGCAGTCCCAGGACGGTCGCACAGTCGACGAACGTGCGTTCCGGTCCGAGGCAGGCGATGCCTCGCACGGGACGCGGGGCGAGAGCGTGACGTCGGCGGTGCAGGCGCACGCCCTGGAGGACGGTCTGCGCGGTGCTGTCGGTGGACAGGTGCACGACGGCGGCGAGGCGGTCGGTCCCCAGCAGCCAGTCGAGGGCGGTCACGTGGCTGAGTACCGCGCGGCCCGGCGCCGCGAGCACCGCGGCCTCCAGCTGGAG
Organism: Aeromicrobium massiliense JC14; assembly: GCF_000312105.1. Taxonomy (GTDB): domain Bacteria; phylum Actinomycetota; class Actinomycetes; order Propionibacteriales; family Nocardioidaceae; genus Aeromicrobium; species Aeromicrobium massiliense. Next base: position 137,636 of record NZ_HE978636.1, on the reverse strand, counting down.
CCGTGGCGTCAGCTCGGTGGCGCCCAGACGCCACACCCTGGGGTGGAGGCGGACGAACCGCGCGCTGCGCAGCATCCGGTCGGTGACTCCGTGGTCTCGCGCCGTGGCGGTCGTGAAGGCACGTCCGGTGAGCGAAGTCGTGGGATCTCGGCGATCGAGCATGCGCCCAGCGTGCGCGTCCGGCACCGGGCATGGCTGACGTCGATGACGCACCTGTGGACGCGCTGCCGCGAAGTGTGAAGCCATGCACCGCCTCCGGCGGGAAGGCGGTCGATAGCTTCACACTTCGCGGGGGAGCCAGGCTCGGGTGAGGTGGTCGGGGAACGGCGAAGGCCCCGAGCGGGTGCTCGGGGCCTTCGGCGAAGAAGCGGTGACTTACGGGTTGACGTCGTGCTCCTGGAGCGCGGCGAAGGGGTCGACCGCGCCGCCGCCACCGGGGTGGACCTCGAGGTGCAGGTGCGGGCCGGTCACGTTGCCGGTGGAGCCGGTGTAGCCGATCACGTCACCGGCGGCGACCTGGTCGCCCGGCTCGACGACCACGCGGCTCTGGTGGCAGTACCAGATCTCGGTGCCGTCCTCCAGGACGATCTCGGTCTTGTTGCCGTAGGCGCCGGCGTAGCCGGACGACTTCACGGTGCCCGCGGCGACCGAGACGATGGTCGAGCCCGACGGGCCGGCGAAGTCCAGGCCGGTGTGGCGGCCGCTGGACCACAGGCCGCTGGACTGGCCGAAGCGGGCGGTGATGCGGTAGCCGGTGACCGGCAGGACCCAGCGGTTCAGCGCGAGGTCGTCGGCGCGGGCCTGGACGGCTTCGCGGATCTGGCTCTGCTGCTGCGCCACCTGGGCCGCGGCCTGCTCGGCCGAGACGCGCCGGTCGGCGCTGCGGCTGACGTCGACGTTGGCGTCGGTGTCGTCCGCGTAGGTCTGGGAGATCGCCGTGTAGCTGTTCTGCGGGAACGGCGAGTCGGTCTGCGAGGAGTAGGCCACCGAGCCGACGCCGGCGGTGATCAGCGCGAGCGCGCCGGCCATCGCGGGGGACGGGAGGAGCTTCTGCCACGCGCTGCGCTGGGGTCGCGCAGCACGCTTTCCGGGGCCGGTGCTGCGACGGTCGTTCTCACGGACGTCGGCGCGGCGCTTCGGGGCGGACGAGCTCACTCAGGAACCTTTCGGGGGGCCAGCAGGACCGGATCGACCATAGCCGACCGAGCGGTCAAACCGAAACCACTTTCAACCATCCGGTGGACAGCAGGCGGCTGCCCCGCGGGAATCCGGGCCCTCGTGTGGAAAGACTCACAGCCGGCCGGAAACGCTCAGGTGTGCGCCCGGACGTGCTCGGCCACGGTGCGGGCGACGGTCTCGGCCTCGTGCCGCACGACCCAGTGCCCGGCGTCGACGTCGACGCGCGACAGCCGCTCGACCATGGCAGGCAGGTCCTCGTACAGCGCCGGCGAGAGGTAGCGGTCGCGCAGCGGCACGACCAGGCGCACCGGGACGGACGTGCGCCGCAGCCCCCGCGCGGGCAGCCCGACGTTCTGCCGGTACAGGTTGATGCCGTGCCGCACGTCGGTCACGAAGGTCGGCCCGAACCGGACGTCCTCGAGCCGCTCGATCGCCGACCGGGCGAGGCCCGGCCCCGCCGACAGGACGAGCTCGGGCACCAGCGGCACCTGGAACGCGCCGATGTACCAGGAGCGCCGGGCCTGGTCCAGGACGCGGCCGAGCCGTCGCCGCCGCACGTTGTGCCGGAAGTAGTGGCCCAGCAGGTCGATCGGCGGGCCGCTGATCGAGGTGAAGGACGCCAGCCGGCCGCGCAGGCGCGGGTCGTCGGCCTCGGTGAGCACCGCCTCCCACAGCTGCACCGAGCCCCAGTCGTGCCCGACCAGGTGCACCGGGTGGTCGGGGACGGTCGCGTCCAGCACGGCGACCAGGTCGTCGACCAGGCGCTCGCGCCGGTACCCGTCGTGGCGCGGGGGAGCGGTGGAGCAGCCCGCCCCGCGGACGTCGTAGGTGACCACCGTGTGGTCGGCGGCCAGCCGTGCCGCCACGTCGTCCCACACGCCCTGGGTGTCGGGGAAGCCGTGCACCAGCACGACGGCGGGGCCGGTGCCGCGCACCCGCACGTCGAGCAACACGTCGCCGGATCGCACCCGGCTCGAGCCGTCAGCCATGCCGTACACCCTGGCACGGCCGCGGTGCGGACGCTCGCCTGTGACCCACCTGACGCGCGTCCCCCGTCATCCAGGCGTTACAGTCGCGGAGGCCCATTTCTGGCCGTCGGGTCAGCCACCTGGGCGTTTCGACCAAAGGACGGACATCACCGTGGATTTGATGGAGTACCAGGCGAAGGAGCTCTTCGCGAAGCATGGCGTGGCGACGACCCTCGGCGTCGTTGTGCAGACGGCGGACGAGGCCAAGGCTGCCGCCGAGCAGCTGGGCGGCGTCACCGTCATCAAGGCGCAGGTCAAGGCCGGAGGCCGTGGCAAGGCGGGCGGCGTCAAGCTCGCCAAGACCGCCGACGAGGCCTACGAGCACGCGTCGAACATCCTGGGCATGGAGATCAAGGGCCTCACGGTCAACCGTGTCCTGGTCACGCCGGCGACCCCGCCGGTCGAGGAGTACTACTTCTCCTTCCTGCTCGACCGCTCCAACCGCAGCTACCTGTGCATCGCGAGCGTCGAGGGCGGTGTCGAGATCGAGGAGGTCGCGAAGACCAACCCCGAGGCCGTCCGCCAGATCCCCATCGACGCCGGCACCGGTGTCGACGAGGCCAAGGCCCGCGAGATCGTCGCCGACGCCAAGTTCCCGGCCGAGCTGGCCGACCAGGCCGTCACGATGATCCAGGCGCTGTGGAAGGTCTTCGTCGAGGAGGACGCCACGCTCGTCGAGGTGAACCCGCTCGCGCGCCTGGAGGGCGACAAGCTGGAGGCGCTGGACGGCAAGGTGTCGCTGGACGACAACGCGTCCGAGGTGCGTCACCACGAGCACGAGGACTTCGTCATCCACGAGGAGGCGGACCCGCTCGAGGCCAAGGCCAAGGCGAAGGGGCTCAACTACGTCAAGCTGGACGGCGAGGTCGGCATCATCGGCAACGGCGCCGGCCTGGTCATGAGCACCCTGGACGTCGTGGCGTACGCCGGCGAGAAGCACGGCAACGTCAAGCCGGCCAACTTCCTGGACATCGGCGGCGGAGCGTCGGCCGAGGTCATGGCCAACGGCCTGGACGTCATCCTGCACGACCCGCAGGTGAAGAGCGTCTTCGTCAACGTCTTCGGTGGCATCACCTCCTGCGACGCGGTCGCCAACGGCATCAAGGGCGCCCTCGAGCTGCTCGGTGACGAGGCGTCCAAGCCGCTGGTCGTCCGTCTGGACGGCAACAACGTCGACGAGGGTCGCGCGATCCTCAACGAGCTGAACCACCCGCTCGTGACGCAGGTGGACACCATGGACGGTGCGGCCGACAAGGCCGCCGAGCTGGCGAACGGCTGAAGGGGCTGACATGTCGATCTTCCTGACCAAGGACTCCAAGGTCATCGTCCAGGGCATCACCGGCGGCGAGGGCTCCAAGCACACCGCCCGCATGCTCGCGGCCGGCACGGACATCGTGGGCGGCGTCAACGCCCGCAAGGCCGGCACGACCGTCACCCACACCGACGCCTCGGGCAACGAGGTCGAGCTGCCCGTGTTCGGCTCGGTCGCCGAGGCGATCGAGAAGACCGGCGCCGACGTGTCGGTCGCGTTCGTCCCGCCGGCGTTCACCAAGGACGCCGTCATCGAGGCGATCGACGCCGAGATCGGTCTGCTCGTCATCATCACCGAGGGCGTGCCGGTGCAGGACTCCGCGGAGTTCTGGGCCTACGCGCAGGGCAAGAAGACCCGCATCATCGGCCCGAACTGCCCCGGCATCATCACGCCGGGCGAGGCGCTGGCCGGCATCACGCCGGCCAACATCGCCGGCAAGGGCCCGATCGGCCTGGTGTCGAAGTCGGGCACGCTGACCTACCAGATGATGTTCGAGCTGCGCGAGTTCGGCTTCTCGACCGCCATCGGCATCGGCGGCGACCCGATCATCGGCACGACGCACATCGACGCGCTCGAGGCGTTCGAGAACGACCCCGAGACCAAGGCGATCGTCATGATCGGCGAGATCGGCGGCGACGCGGAGGAGAAGGCTGCGGCCTACATCCAGGCGCACGTCACCAAGCCGGTCGTCGGCTACGTCGCGGGCTTCACCGCTCCCGAGGGCAAGACGATGGGTCACGCCGGCGCCATCGTCTCCGACGGTGCGGGCACGGCCCAGGGCAAGAAGGAGGCCCTCGAGGCCGCCGGCGTGAAGGTCGGCAAGACGCCGTCCGAGACCGCCGCCCTGATGCGCGAGATCCTGCAGTCGCTCTGACGCACTGACGCGAAGGGCCCCACCGCCTCGGCGGTGGGGCCCTTCGTCGTCCCGGGTGACGCGGTCCGGGTGCGCGCTCGCTCAGCGAGCGTGGGCGAGCCGCTGTCCGGCGCGCTCGATGAGTGCCTCGAACACCGGGCGCGGGATGTCGACGTCGCGTGACGACGTGAGCGTCACCTGCGAGACGTACCGGCCGCGCTGCACCAGTCCTGTGCGGTACTGCACCTTCTGCTTCTTGCTGACCTCGAAGACCATCCGCCAGGTGCGCTGACGCTGGTCGTCGGTGCGGGCCTTGCCGGCCTGCGAGATCGTCGCGGCGAGGTTGTCGCGCGCGCACGCGTTCATGAGGTCCTCGGAGTCGTCGACCAGGCGGCGGGCCGCCTTCTCGTCCGACAGCCGGACGAGGGTCTGCGAGACGGCGAACTGCGCCGGCAGCTGCTCCTTGGCCTCGGGGATGAGGAACACCCGAGAACCGACGACCTTGCCGGACTTGCGCGAGCTCTTGCGCACCTCGCACGGGGTCGCCGCCGGGTCGTCCTTCGCGACGGTGGGGGGCGTCCCGGCCCACACCTTGTCGACGGCGCCGACCGGCGGCAGGTCGACGATGCCCAGGAAGGCCGGGGCGGTGGACGTGGCGGGCGGGACGGTGCGCTGCACCTGCAGGTCGGTGGTGCAGGTGCCGCCGCTGTCGATGCACACGCGCAGCACGGCGTCGTTGAGCGTCTGGGCGAAGGTCTCGATGGCCGGCGCCTTCGCCCCCATCACCTCGTGCACGACGACGCTGGTCACGGTGCCGGAGCTGCTCAGGCCGACGGTGAACGTCTTCTCCGGGTCGCGGTAGCTGCGCAGGCGCAGGATCGTGAAGTCACCGAACGGACGGTCGACCGTGTACGAGTCGAGCAGCTGCACGCGCGGGTGGGTGCAGTCGGCGTACCAGGACACCAGGGTGCGGTACGCCGCCGTGGCCGCCTTGCGGCTGCGCGAGACCTCGATCGCCTCGGCGACGCGCTCGCCGGACTGCCCACCGGTCGTGTAGGTGCGCACGAAGACCCGCTCGGGGTCGGGGTTGGCGAACCTGTCGATCGGGCAGGTGGAGTAGGGCTCGCGGTTGTCCGGGTTCGTGTCGGTGCCGCTGACCGACCACGTGGCCGTCGGGTTGAGCCGCGAGACCTGCTCGGACGTCAGCAGGTCGTCCTCGTCGACCTCACGGGCGTCGAGGGTCTGCATGGGGGACTCCGCGCTGAGCTTCTCGCGCTGCGGGACGTCGACGTTGCGGGCCATGGGGTCGGCGGCGTCGGTGGCGGTGAAGCCGCCGAGGACGACCGCGAGCACGGCCACCGCGACGAGGGCGACGGCGTTGCGCCGCTCGCTGCGCCGGGCGCGGGTGCGCAGCAGGCGGGCCTCGGGCAGCTCGAGGCCGGAGGTGACGCTGCCGAGCGCCTGCAGGCGCGACTCGAGCTGCTCGATGCCCTGGCCGAGGGACTGCTCGAGGGCGGCGAGCGCGTTCGTGGCGCCCTCGATGCCCTCCTCGGCGGTGACGCCGACCTCGCGGGCGGCGTCGTCGAGGTCGATGTCGCCGAGCGTCATGAGCACGACGAGCCGACGCTCGTCGACGGGCAGGTCGAGCAGGGCGTCCAGCAGGGCGGTGTCGCTGTCGTCCTCGTGCCGCTTGCGCAGCGGGTGCGTGCCGCGGCTCAGGCCGACGGACCGCCAGGCCTCGCCGCGCACGTAGCCCAGCGGGTCGCTTCCGCGGACCTTGGACCAGTCGCGCCACGCGTGGCGGTAGGCGCTCACGGTGCTCTCCAGCGCGACCTGGCGGTCGCCGGTGGAGGCGTACATGACGCGCAGCGTCTGTTCGGCGGTCGCCGCGTAGAAGCTGTTGAACTCGTCGACGCGAGTCATGGATCAGCCTCCGGGGGGATCGGCGTTTCTGCGAGGAGCGGGGCCACTTTACAGGCAGGGTGGGAGGGATGAGCGCGACGACGGCACCCGTGACCCTGCGGTCCGCGATCCTCACCGGCGTCGCGACCGCCCTCGCAGGCATCCTGCTCTGCCTGGCCGTCGTGGTGCTCGCCGGGGCGAGCCCGGACCTGCACGCGCTGCGCGTCGCCGCCCGCGCCTGGCTCGTCGCCCACGGCTCCGGCGTCTCGGCCGGCGGGGTCGACTACACCGTCCTCCCGCTCGGCGGGATCCTGGCCGCCGTCGCCCTGGTGGCCGTGCCGACCGCCGTCGCCACGCGTCGCGACGTGCCCGAGCCGGGCGTGCTGCTCGCCGGCACGGCGGGCGCCTACGGCGTCGTCGCGGCCCTGGCCGCCGCCCTGGCCGGCACCGGTGGTGACGACGTGTCGGTCGGGCTGGTCCGGGGCACGTTCGCGGCGTTCGTCGTCGCCGCGATCGGCGCCTGGGCCGGCATCAGCGTCCACCCGCGTCACCGCGTCCGCTGGTGGCCCACCGAGAACGCCGCCGTGCGGGCGGTCGTCCGGGCGGCGTCGGCCGGAGCCGCGTCCCTGCTGCTGGCCGCGGCCGTGCTCTACCTGGTCCTGCTGGCCGTCCACCTGCCACGGGCCGCCGACCTGTGGGCCGGGCTCGCGCCCACGGGCACCGGCGCCGCGGGACTCTCGGCGGTGAGCGTCGCGGCCGTCCCGAACCTGGTGCTGTGGACGCTCTCAGCCATGGTCGGGCCGGGCTTCGCGCTCGGTGCCGACACGTCCGTCGACCTCACCGGCGTGCACCTGGGCGCCGTCCCGGCCCTGCCGACGCTGGCCGCGCTGCCGTCGCCGGGCGAGCTGCCCGGCTGGACGGTGCTGCTGGGCCTCGTGCCGCTGCTCGCCGGGGCGTGGGCCGGCTGGCGCCTGCAGGCGCCGGAGGGGACCGGGCTTTCCGAGCGGGTCGGACTCGGGGCTGCAGCCGGAGGGCTGGCCGGCGCCGCGGTCGGCGTGCTCGTCGCGGTGAGCGGGGGCAGCGTGGGGGCCCAGCGCCTGGCCGACGTCGGGCCGCCGGCCTGGACCCCGCTGCTCGTGGCCGTGCCGGTGCTCGCGCTGGGCGGCGCCCTCGGGCAGGCGCTGACGCACTATCGTGACGTCCGTGCCGGACACGACGACGCCCCCGAGGACCGCCCGTCTCGTCGTCCTCGTCTCCGGGTCTGGGACGAACCTGCAGGCCCTGCTCGACGCGACCGCTGACCCCGCCTACGGCGCGCAGGTCGTGGCCGTCGGCTCCGACCGGCCGGACGTCGAGGGGCTCAGCCGCGCCGAGCGCCACGGGGTGCCGACCTTCGTCCTGCCACTGAAGGACCAGCCCGACCGCGCCAGCTGGGACGTCGCGCTGGCCGAGCAGGTCGCCGCCCACGAGCCCGACCTCGTCGTGCTGGCCGGGTTCATGAAGCTGGTCGGCCCCGCCTTCCTCGAGCGGTTCGGTGGCCGGACGCTCAACACCCACCCGGCCCTCTCGCCGTCGTTCCCCGGCGCCCACGGGCCGCGCGACGCGCTCGCGTACGGCGTGAAGGTCACGGGCGCGACCCTGTTCGTCGTCGACGCGGGCGTCGACACCGGCGTGATCGTCGCGCAGACCGCCGTCCCGGTGCTCGACCAGGACGACGAGGCGTCGCTGCACGAGCGCATCAAGGTCGCCGAGCGCGCGATGCTCGTCGAGCACGTCGGTCTGCTGGCCCGCCACGGCTTCACCGTCGACGGCCGCCGGGTGCGGCTCGGCTGACCACCCGACGCGGTCGGTATGCTCGGGCCAGGTCGCGACTGGCGCAGGTGGGTTGAACCACCAGGGAGCGGCCGCCACCCCATCAACGGCATGGTCCGCCTGGGTGCCGGGGTACGAGCTCGATCCGTCGTCGCGTACCAGGAGACCGCATGAACGCCACCCCCTCGTCCCTCCGCCCGATCCGCCGGGCCCTCGTCTCGGTCTACGACAAGACCGGCCTGCCCGAGCTGGCCCAGGCGCTGCACGCCGCGGGCGTCCAGATCGTCTCGACCGGGTCCACCGCCCGCACGATCGAGGACGCCGGCGTGCCCGTCACCCCGGTCGAGGAGCTCACCGGCTTCCCCGAGTGCCTCGACGGCCGGGTCAAGACGCTGCACCCGCGCGTCCACGCCGGCATCCTGGCCGACCTGCGCCTGGAGTCGCACCAGCAGCAGCTCGCCGACCTCGGCGTCGAGCCGTTCGACCTGGTGGTCGTCAACCTCTACCCGTTCCGCGAGACCGTCGCGTCGGGCGCCGAGCCGGACGCCGTCGTCGAGCAGATCGACATCGGCGGGCCCTCGATGGTGCGCGCCGCGGCCAAGAACCACCCGAGCGTCGCCGTCGTCGTGTCGCCCTCGGCCTACGGCCAGGTCAACGAGGCGCTGGACGCCGGCGGATTCAGCTTCGAGCAGCGCCGCCGCCTCGCCGGGCAGGCGTTCGCCCACACCGCCGCCTACGACGCGGCCGTCTCGTCCTGGTTCGCCAGCGTCTACGACGCCCCCGAGGACGGCTGGCCGGAGTTCGCCGCCGACACCTGGGACAAGTCCGCGGTGCTGCGCTACGGCGAGAACCCGCACCAGCAGGCCGCGCTCTACACCGACGGCAGCGGGGGTCTGGCCGCCGCCGAGCAGCTGCACGGCAAGGAGATGAGCTACAACAACTACGTCGACACCGACGCCGCCCGCCGGGCCGCGTACGACTTCGACGAGCCGGCCGTCGCGATCATCAAGCACGCCAACCCGTGCGGCATCGCCGTCGGCGCGGACGTGGCCGAGGCCCACCGCCGCGCCCACGCCTGCGACCCGGTCTCGGCCTTCGGCGGCGTCATCGCGGTCAACCGCCCGGTGAGCGTCGAGATGGCCGAGCAGGTCGCCGACGTCTTCACCGAGGTCATCGTCGCCCCGGGCTACGAGGACGGCGCCGTCGAGGTGCTGCAGGGCAAGAAGAACATCCGCATCCTGGTCTGCCCCGACGAGGACGCCCAGGTCACGACCGAGTTCCGGCAGGTGAGCGGCGGCCTGCTGGTGCAGGTGCGCGACCGGGTCGACGCGCCCGGCGACGACCCCTCGACGTGGACGCTGGCCGCCGGCGAGTCCGCCGACGAGGCGCTCCTCGCCGACCTGGCGTTCGCCTGGACCGCGGTGCGCTCGGTGAAGTCGAACGCGATCCTGCTGGCCAAGGACGGCGCCTCGGTCGGCATCGGCATGGGCCAGGTCAACCGGGTCGACTCCTGCCACCTGGCCGTCGACCGCGCCGGAGTCGAGCGGGCCCGTGGCTCGGTTGCCGCCTCTGACGCGTTCTTCCCGTTCGCCGACGGGCCGCAGGTGCTGCTCGAGGCCGGCGTGCGGGCGATCGTCCAGCCCGGTGGCTCGGTGCGCGACGAGGAGACCATCGCGGCCGCGAACGCCGCCGGCGTCACGATGTACCTGACCGGCACGCGGCACTTCTTCCACTGAGACGACGGCGCCGGCCCGGGTTAGGGTGCGCCCATGCGCATCCTCGGGTCGGCGCTCGTCGCCGCAGCTGCTCTGGTCGGCTCCTCCCTCGTCGCGGCCGCACCGGCCACGGCCGCTGAGGAGTCCCGCTACGTCGCCCGGTCGGAGGTCATCGGCACGTCCCACCGGGGACGTCCGATCAAGGCCTACTTCCGCGGTGACCCGAAGGCGACGCACGTGCTGCTCGTCCTGGGCCAGATGCACGGCAACGAGCGGGCCGGCCGCAAGACGGCCAGCTACCTGGTCCGGCACCGCAAGCCGAAGGCCGGCACGGCGATGTGGGTCGTGCCGACGATGAACCCCGACGGCCACCGCAAGGGCACGCGCACGAACGCGCGCGGCGTCGACCTCAACCGCAACTGGCCGACGAGCGGCTGGACGCGCAAGGGCAAGGGCACCCGCACGTGGGGCGGCCGGGCCCGGGGGAGCGAGCGCGAGACCAAGGCGATGATGCGCTTCCTCAAGCGGGTCAAGCCCGACTACATCGCCTCGATCCACCAGCCGTACGGCGTGATCGGCAAGAGCTCCAAGGACCGTGCCTGGCACAAGCGGCTGGCCACGGAGCTCGGGCTCAAGCTCAAGTCGCTGCCGGTCGGCCCCTCGGACAAGGTCTCGCCGACGCTCACCGGCTGGTACAACCGGTACTACGGCAAGCACGGCACGGCCACGACGATCGAGTACCGCGCGAAGCCGTCCACGGCGTGGGCGGGCAAGAAGGCCAGCCGCGCGATCATGACGGCGGCCCGCGTCCGCTGACCCGCGGGTGGCAGACTGACCCGCGTGACGGCGAAGATCCTCGACGGCAAGGCCGCAGCGGCGGCGATCAAGGACGAGCTGCGGGTCCGCGTGGACGCGCTGCGCGCCCGCGGCGTGGTGCCCGGCCTGGGCACGATCCTGGTCGGTGACGACCCGGGCAGCCGCTGGTACGTCAACGGCAAGCACAAGGACTGCGCCGAGGTCGGCATCGAGTCGATCCGCATCGACCTGCCGGCGTCCGCGACGCAGGCCGAGGTCGAGGCGGCGGTCGACCGGCTCAACGCCGACCCGGCCTGCACCGGCTACATCGTGCAGCTGCCGCTGCCGCGCGGCCTGGACGAGAACGCGGTCATCGGCCGCATCGACCCGGCCAAGGACGCCGACGGCCTGCACCCGACCAACCTCGGCTGGCTCGTGCTGGGCAAGCCGGCGCCGCTGCCCTGCACGCCGCGCGGCATCATCGAGCTGCTGCGCCGCCACGAGGTCCCGATCGCCGGCCAGCACGTGGTGGTCGTGGGCCGTGGCATCACCGTCGGACGTCCGATGGGCCTGCTGCTGACCCGGCGCAGCGAGAACGCCACCGTCACGCTGTGCCACACCGGCACCGTCGACCTGGCCGCCGAGGTGAGCCGCGCCGACATCGTCGTGGCCGCGGCGGGCGTGCCGGGCATCATCACCGCCGACATGGTCAAGCCCGGGGCGGCCCTGCTGGACGTCGGCGTCAGCCGCGTCGACGGCAAGATCGCCGGCGACGTCGCCCCCGAGGCCTGGGACGTCGCGGGCTGGGTCTCGCCCAACCCCGGCGGCGTCGGCCCGATGACGCGGGCGCTGCTGCTGGCCAACGTCGTCGACTCCGCGGAGCAGCAGGGCGCGTGAGCCGGCTCCCCCCGCTGCCGCGCAGCCGCGGCTCGCAGATCTACCTCGGCCAGCTGGTCGTGGTGACGATCGGGCTGCTGCTCACCGTCGTCGGGTTCTGGCGGGCCGGCGTGGCGACGATCGGGGCGTCGTTCCTGGTCGCGTCGCTGCTGCGGGCCGTGGTGCCGCAGTCGCACGACGGCATGCTGCGCGTGCGTGGGCGCGTGTTCGACGTGACCTGGACGGCCCTGCTCGGCGCCGCGCTGGTCGTCCTGGCCTTCAACGTGCCCGGCCAGCCCGGCTAGCTCAGATCAGGCCGAGCGCCCGCACCGCGTCGCGCTCCTCGACGAGCTCGGCGGCGGTCGCGTCCATCTTCTGCCGCGAGAAGTCGTCGATCTCCAGGTCGGGCACGATCTGCCAGTCGCCGCCGGACGTGGTGACCGGGAACGAGTAGACGAGCCCCTCGGGCACCCCGTACGACCCGTCCGACGCGATGGCCATGGAGACCCAGTCGCCCTCCGGGCTGCCGAGCAGCCAGTCGCGGGCGGCGTCGACCGTGGCCGACGCCGCCGAGGCGGCCGACGAGGCGCCGCGCGCCTCGATGATCGCCGTGCCGCGGCGGGCGACGGTGGGGATGAAGTCGTCGCGGACCCAGGCGTCGTCGACCAGCTCGGTGGCCGGACGGTCGCCGACCCGCGCGTGGTGCAGGTCCGGGTACTGGGTCGCGGAGTGGTTGCCCCACACCGTCATGCGCGTGACGTCGGCCGCCTGGGCGTCCGTGCGCCGCGCGAGCTGGGCGATGGCGCGGTTGTGGTCGAGCCGGGTGAGGGCGCTGAAGCGCTCCTTCGGGATGTCGGGGGCGTTGCTCATCGCGATGAGTGCGTTGGTGTTGGCCGGGTTGCCGGTCACGCCGATGCGGACGTCGTCGGCGGCGACCTTGTTGAGCGCGCGGCCCTGCTCGGTGAAGATCGCGCCGTTGGCCTCGAGCAGGTCGCCGCGCTCCATGCCCTTCGTGCGGGGCCGGGCGCCGACCAGCAGCGCCAGGTTCACGCCGTCGAAGACCTGCTCGGGGTCGTCGCCGATCTCGACCGAGTCCAGCAGCGGGAACGCGCAGTCGTCCAGCTCCATGACGACGCCCTCGAGCGCCTTGAGGGCCGGGGTGATCTCGAGCAGCCGCAGCTGGACCGGGCGGTCGCCGAGCAGCGCTCCGGACCCGAGCCGGAACAGCAGGCTGTAGCCGATCTGGCCGGCGGCACCGGTGACCGCGACCTTCAGAGGGGACGGGCTCACGTTCGCTCCAATCGTCGATCCGGTCTCGAACGTAGCACCGGCCGGTGCCGCGCGCCGGACGCACGAGGGCCCCCGACCCGGTGGTCGGGGGCCCTCGTCAGGCGGGGTGCGTCAGACGCGGACGCCCATGCCGTCAACCTCGCCGGCGGCGACGTCGTCGCCCTTGCCGAGGGTGACGGCGGTCTGGATGCGGGCACCGATCTCCGGATCGACGCTCGTCCAGTACCAGAACGCGCGCTCGCGGACGACGTCCACGGTGACGCCGCTCAGGGCGCCGGCCACGGTCTCGACCAGCTTGTCGCGCTGCGCGTCGGTGAAGACCTCGCGCACGAGGGTGCCGGCCTGGCCGAAGTCGTCGTCCTCGCTGTGCAGGCGGTAGGCGCTGCGGACGATCTCGGTGTCGGTCTCCCAGCCGTCCTCGGCCACGCCCTGCTCGTCGGCGAAGCCGCGACCGAAGGAGTTCGGCGCGTAGACCGGCGCCGAGCCCGCGTGGTCGAACGTCATCTGCGCGTCGAACAGGTACGAGTTCGCCTCGACCGACGCCTTCGGACGGTTGACCGGCAGCTGGTGGAAGTTGGCGCCGATGCGGTAGCGCTGCGCGTCGTTGTAGGCGAACGCGCGGCCCAGGAGCATCTTGTCCGGCGACAGGCCGATGCCGGGCACCGTGTTGCCGGGCGAGAACGCCGCCTGCTCGATCTCGGCGAAGAAGTTCACCGGGTTGCGGTTGAGCGTGAGCGTGCCGACCGGGATCAGCGGGTAGTCCGCGTGCGGCCAGACCTTGGTCAGGTCGAACGGGTTGAAGCGGTACTCGGCGGCGTCCGCGTACGGCATGACCTGGACCGACAGCTTCCAGCTCGGGAACTCGCCGCGCTCGATCGCGTCGAAGAGGTCCTGGCGGTGGAAGTCGGCGTTGTCGCCGGCCACCTTCGCCGCCTCCTCGTTGCTCATGAACTCCATGCCCTGGGCGGTGTGGAAGTGGTACTTCACCCAGAACTTCTCACCGGCGGCGTTGATCCACTGGTAGGTGTGCGAGCCGTAGCCGTTCATGTGGCGCCACGTGGCGGGCAGGCCGCGCTCGCCCATGAGGTAGGTGACCTGGTGGGCCGACTCGGGGTTCAGCGTCCAGAAGTCCCACTGCATGTTGGCGTCGCGCAGGCCCGAGGCGGCGAGGCGCTTCTGGCTGCGGATGAAGTTGGGGAACTTCATGGGGTCGCGCAGGAAGAACACCGGCGTGTTGTTGCCGACGATGTCGTAGTTGCCCTGCTCGGTGTAGAACTTCAGCGCGAAGCCGCGGACGTCGCGCCACGTGTCGGGGCTGCCCTGCTCGCCGGCCACGGTCGAGAAGCGCAGCAGCGACTCGGTGGTCGTGCCGGGCTGGAAGAGCGCGGCCTTCGTGTACGCCGAGACGTCCTCGGTGACCTCCAGGACGCCGAACGCGCCCGCGCCCTTGGCGTGCGGGTTGCGCTCCGGGACGCGCTCGCGGTTGAAGTGGGCGAGCGTCTCAACCAGGTGGACGTCGTGCAGCAGCAGCGGGCCGTTGGCGCCGACGCTCAGGCTGTTGCGGTCGCTCTCGGCCGGGGCGCCGGCGGCGGTGGTGCTGCCGGTGGCCTCGGGGGCGTTGGGGGGCGTGGACATTCAGTCACTCTCCTTGTGGCTGGTTGCGGAAGACGGGGCGGCCGACGCGCACGTGGGGCACAGGCCCCAGAACGTCACCTCGGCCTCGTCGATGGTGAACCCGTGCGTCGACGACGGGGCGAGGCACGGAGCCGCGCCGACCGTGCAGTCGACGTCCTCGATGGCGCCGCAGCCGCGGCACACGAGGTGGTGGTGGTTGTCGTCCACGCGCCGCTCGTAGCGGGCCGGGGAGCCGGCCGGCTCGATGCGGCGCAGGAGCCCGGCGGCGCTGAGGTCGCCGAGCACGTTGTACACGGCCTGCACGGACGTGCCGGGCAGGACGGTGCGGACGTCCTGGAAGACCGCGTCGGCGTCGGCGTGCGGGTGGCCCGCCAGCGACGTCAGCACGGCCAGGCGGGGCGCCGTGACACGCAGGCCGACGTGGTGGAGCGCGTCGCGCAGCTCCGCCTCGTCGACGGTGTGGGGTGTCGTGGTCACGGGGGAGACGCTATCGCTTCTTTTGAAGAATTAAAAGAACGGTCGGTGGCGTGTCGGTGACGTCACGGCACCGGACGTGAGCCCCAGCACGCTGGGGAACAGCCACGCCGATCAGGTGGTTCGATCTACTCGTGACGACGACTGCCCCCACGCCCGCCGGCCGCACCCGACTCGCGCTCCTGGCCCTCGCCCTGGGCGGCTTCGCCATCGGCACGACCGAGTTCGTGACCATGGGCCTGCTCAAGGAGATCGCCGACGGCATCGACGTCTCGATCCCGAAGGCCGGCCACATCATCACGGCCTACGCCTTCGGCGTCGTGGTCGGTGCCCCGCTCATCGTGTCGCTGGCGGCCCGGCTGCCGCGCAAGGCGCTCGTCGTCGGGCTGGCCCTGGCGATCGGCGTGTTCAACGGCCTGACCGCCGTCGTCGACGGCTACGTCCCGGTGATGGTCGTGCGCTTCCTCGCCGGCCTGCCGCACGGCGCCTACTTCGGCGTCGCGGCGCTCGTCGCCTCGTCCCTGGTGGCGCCCGAGCGCCGGGCCCGCGCGATCAGCATGGTGATGATGGGCCTGTCGGTCGCCACGGTCGTCGGCGTGCCCGCGTCCACCTGGCTGGGCCAGGCGCTGGGCTGGCGCTCGGCGTACGTCCTCGTGCTCGCCGTCGCCGTGGCCGCCGCCGCGATGGTCGCCCTGTTCGTCCCGCACCGCCCGGCCGACACCAGCGCCTCCCTGGGCCGCGAGCTGCGCGCCCTGCGACGTCCGCAGGTGCACCTGGCCGCGGCCGCCGGCTCGGTCGGCTTCGCCGGCATGTTCGCGATGTACAGCTACATCAGCCCGATCGTCACCGACGTCACCGACCTGTCGAAGGGCGCGATCCCGTGGTTCCTGCTGGCGTTCGGCCTCGGCTCGCTGGCCGGCACGTGGATCGCCGGCCCGCTCACCGACCGCAGCGTCAACGGCACCGTGCTGCTCGGCCTCGGCGGCATGTCGGTGCTGCTGCTCGTGCTCTTCCCGCTCATGTCGTGGGCCCTGCCGACGATGCTGCTGGTCTTCCTCGTGGCGGCGTTCGGCTCGCTGGTGGCGATCAGCATGCAGGTGCGGCTCATGCACGCGGCCGGCGAGGCCGAGATGCTCGGCGCCGCGCTCAACCACTCCGCGCTCAACGTGGCCAACGGCCTGGGCGCCTGGCTCGGCTCGGTCGTCATCGCCGCCGGCTGGGGCTATCGGGCGCCGACGCTGGTCGGCGCGGGCCTGGCCGCCGCGGGCATCGCGATCTTCCTGGTCGGCGTGCGCGTGGAGCGCACGGCCCTGGCCCGCGAGGCCGACGCGACGCCCCTCGCCGAGCCCGCCCGCTCGTAGCGGTCAGTCGCCCGAGCGGACGTGCATCCGCTCGCCCTGCGGCCCGAACAGGCCCAGGAGCTCCAGCGGCTCGTCGGTGCGGTTGGCGATGACGTGGGGAGTGCGGGTGTCGAACTCGACCGCCTCGCCCGGGCCCACGTCCAGCCGCCGGGTGCCCAGCACCAGGTGCAGGCGGCCTGACAGCACGTAGATCCACTCGTGGCCCTCGTGCGTGCGCGGGCGGTAGGGCTCGGCCGGGTCGTGCGGCGGGACGACGATCTTGAACGCCTGCAGCCCGCCCGGACGGCGCGTCAGGGGAACGAAGGTGCGTCCGTCGCGCAGGATCGGCTTGGCCCGGACGCGTGGGTCGCCGGTCTCGGGCGCGTCGACCAGCTCGTCGAGGGCGACGCGGTAGGCCCGGGCGAGCGGGAGCAGCAGCTCGAGGGTGGGCCGTCGCTGCCCGGACTCCAGGCGCGACAGCGTGCTCACCGAGACGCCCGTCTGGTACGCGACGTCGGCGAGCGTGGCGCGGCGGGACGTCCGGAGAGCACGCAGGCGCGGGCCCACGCCCTCCAGGACCTCGTCGACCTCGCTCATCCCTCCATTTTGCCACGCTGGCAAAACAACTTGCCGTGTCGTGCGGTGCCGGGCGAGGGTGGCTCCATGGCCGACCACGAGCACGAGACCGACTACTTCGAGCCCGCCGGGTGGGAGGAGCGCTACGCCGGTAACGGCGAGATCTGGAGCGGACGACCCAACCCCCAGCTGGTGGCCGAGACGTCCGGTCTCACGCCCGGCACAGCGCTGGACGTGGGCTGCGGCGAGGGCGGCGACGTCGTGTGGCTCGCGCAGCAGGGCTGGACGGTCACGGGAGCGGACTTCTCGGCCAACGGCCTGGCCCGTGCGGCCCAGCACGCACAGCAGGCGGGCGTCGCCGACCGCACCGACTGGTGGCAGGTCGACGCCCGGACGTTCGACCCGGCCGGACGCGAGTTCGACCTCGTGACGACGCACTTCCTGCACCCGCCCGAGGCCGGCATGGTCGACGTGACCCGCCGGCTGGCCGGCGCCGTGGCCCCCGGCGGCCACCTGCTCGTCGTCGGCCACGCGCCCTCGGAGACGTTCGCCCACCTGGACGCGGCGAAGGCGCGCGCGATGTGGCACGCGGAGGACCTGCTGCCGGCCCTGCCGGACGGGTTCGAGGTGCTGGTGTGCGAGGACCGTCCGCGCACGGTGGAGCGCGAGGGCCGCACGATGGACGTCGAGGACGCGACGCTGCTCGCCCGCCGCCCGGCCTAGCCCGCGCCGCCGCTGCCCAGCGCGAGGGGCCGCTAGGCGGGGACGACCGTGTCGGCGCCCGACTGCGGACGCAGCCACACGCGGTCGCCGGGGTGCAGCCCGAGCGCGGTGGCGTCCGAGCGGGTCAGCACGACCTGCACCGGGTCGGGGTGGCGCGGGTCGGTCGGCGTGACCTCCAGACGCACCTCGAAGCCCACGCGCGTCCAGCGGGTGATCGGCCCGTCGACGACGGCGGCCTGCTCGTAGCGCGAGATCTCGATGTCGTGCGGCCGGATGAGCCGGTCGCCGAGCGTCGTGACCGGGCCGAGGAACGACAGCACGAAGTCGCTGGCCGGCTTGTCGTACAGGTCGTCGGGCGTGCCGACCTGCTCGATGCGGCCGTCGTTGATGACCACGAGCGAGTCGGCGACCTCGAGCGCCTCCTCCTGGTCGTGCGTCACGAAGACGGTCGTCACGTGCACCTCGTCGTGCAACCGGCGCAGCCAGTCGCGCAGCTCCTTGCGCACCTTGGCGTCCAGGGCCCCGAACGGCTCGTCCAGCAGCAGGACGCTCGGCTCGATGGCCAGCGCACGGGCCAGGGCCATGCGCTGACGCTGGCCGCCGGACAGCTGCGAGGGCAGGCGGTGGGCGAACTGGGTGAGGTGGACGAGCTCGAGCAGCTCGTCGACCTTCGCCTTCACCTCGGCCTTGGGGCGCTTGCGGATCTCCAGGCCGAACGCGACGTTCTTGGCCACCGTCATGTGCTTGAACGCCGCGTAGTGCTGGAACACGAACCCCACGTTGCGCTTCTGGGCCGGGACGCCGGTCGTGTCGCGGCCCTCGATGACGACCTGGCCCTCGTCGCTGGACTCCAGGCCGGCGACGATGCGCAGCAGCGTCGACTTGCCGCCGCCGCTGGGGCCCAGCAGGGCGGTGAGCTGCCCGCTCGGGATCGACAGCGAGACGTCGTCGAGCGCCACGAAGTCGCCGAACCGCTTCGAGACGCCGGTGATCTCAATCCCCATCGGGGTCCTCCTTGGGTCGCAGGACGGTGACGACGACGAGCGCGGCCACCGCGATGAGGGCGAGCAGGAAGCTGGTCGCGTACGCGCTGCCCTGCTCGAAGTCCTGGTACTTCTGCTCCACGACGAGCGTGGCGGTCTGGGTCTGGCCGATGAGGTTGCCCGAGATGATCTTCACCGCGCCGAACTCGCCCAGGCTGCGGGCCAGGCTCAGCACGACGCCGTACACGAGCGCCCACTTGATCGACGGCAGGGTGATGCGGCGGAACGTCTGCCAGCCGCCGGCGCCCAGGCTGCGGGCGGCCTGCTCCTGCTCGGTGCCGACCTCCTCGAGCACGGGGACGACCTCGCGGATCACCAGGGGCAGGGCGACGAACGCGGTGGCCATGACGATGCCGGGGGTGGCGAAGGCGATCTGCAGCCCGAGCCCCTCGACCGTGGGGCCGAGCGCGCCGTTGGCTCCGCCGTACGCCAGCAGCAGGGCCAGGCCGACGACCACGGGGGAGACCGAGAGCGGCAGGTCGATGAGCGCCGACAGCACCCGGCGTCCGCGGAACTCGTGACGCACGAGCAGGATCGAGATGGCGACGCCGAAGACTGTGTTGATGACGACCGCCCAGACCGCGACCACGACGGTGAGCCGCAGCGCCGTGGTCACCACGGGGTCGGTCAGGGCGGCCTCGAGGTTCGCGGTGCCGCCGTCGAAGGTGTGCCGGACGACGAGGGCGACGGGCCACACGACGAGCAGGAACAGGTAGACCGCGACGACCGTCCGGCGGACGTACGTGCCCGCCGTGCGCGGGGCGCGGGTGCGGCTAGCCACGGCGCGCCACCGCCCGGGACACCAGCTGCAGCACGGTGATCGCCAGCAGCGCCACGACCAGCAGGATCGTCGCGACCGCGGCGGCCGCCGCCTCGTTGCCGTTCTCGATGTAGGTCAGGATGCGCACCGAGGCGACCTCGGTCTTCAGCGGCAGGTTGCCCGACAGCAGCACGAGCGACCCGTACTCGCTGATGCCGCGGGCGAACGACAGGGCGGCGCCGGCGGTGATGGCCGGGGTCAGGGCGGGCAGCAGCACGCGGCGGAAGGTTGTGAACCGGCTCGCGCCCAGGGAGGCGGCGGCCTCCTCGACGTCGCGGTCGAGCTCGATGAGCACCGGCTGCACCGTGCGGACCACGAACGGCAGCGTCACGAACAGCAGCGCGAGGAACACCGACGCCTCGGTGTTGGCAACGTCGATCCCGATCGGGCTCTGCGGTCCGTACAGGCTCAGCAGCACCAGGCCGGCGACGATCGTGGGCAGCGCGAACGGGATGTCGATGACGACCTCGAGCAGCGCCTTGCCCGGGAACGAGTCGCGCACGAGCACCCAGGCGATGAGCGTGCCCATCACGACGTTGACGAGGGTGACGAGCAGCGACTGCGTGACGGTCAGGCGCAGGGCCGCGGCGGTCTGCGGGTTGCGCAGCGTGTCGGCGAACGTCTGCCAGCCGCCCTCGGCGGCCGAGACGACCACCAGGGCGAGCGGGATGAGGACGAGCAGGCTGAACCAGGTCAGCGTCAGGCCCAGGCCGATCGCCGAGCCGCGGGTCAGGGACGACGACGCCCGGGAGCGGCGCTGGCGCGCCGTTCCCGGGTCCGTCGGGGCGAGAGTGGTCACGAGTTGCCGGACTCCTGCAGGATCTTGGTGACGATGCCGGCGTCCTCGTCGAAGAACTTCGTGTTCACGGCGTCCCACCCGCCGAAGTCGCCGTCGATCGTCCACAGCTTCTCGGGGGTCGGGAACGGGTCGCTCGGGTCGTTGGCGCCCTCGACCTCGCCGACGTCCACGCCCTCGACCGACTCGAGCGGGCGGAAGCCCTTCTTCACGTACTCCGCCTGACCCTCGGGGCTCAGGACGAAGTCCAGGAACGCCTCGGCCTTCGGGTCCGCGTCCTCGGTGACGGCCGCCGGGTTCTCGATCTTGAGCGTGTCCGACGGGACGACGTAGTCGATCTCCTCGCCGTTCTGGCGGGCCAGGATCGCCTCGTTCTCGTAGGAGATCAGCACGTCGCCGGTGCCGCCCTGGAACGCGGTGGTGGCGTCGCGGCCGCTGCCGGGGAGCGCCTCGACGTTGCCGACCAGCTTGGTCAGGAACGCCTGGGCCTCGGCCTCGCTGCCGCCGTTCGCGATCACGTGCTGCCAGGCGCCGAGGATGTTCCAGCGGGCCGAGCCGGACGAGCCGGGGTTCGGGGTCACGATGCCGACGCCCGGCTTCACCAGGTCGTCCCATCCCTGGATGTTCTTCGGGTTGCCCTTGCGGACGACCAGCACCACGACCGAGTCGGTGACGATGCCCTTGTTCGCGCCGGCGTCCCAGTCGTCGGCGACGAGCCCGGCCTCGACGAGTCGGTCGACGTCCGGCGTGAGCGAGAAGTGGACGTAGTCGGCGTCCAGGCCGTTGGCCACGGCGCGGCTCTGGTCGCCCGAGGCGCCGTAGGACTCCTTCCAGGTCGTGCCCTTGCCCTCGTCGGTCTGGGCGAACGCGGCCTGCGCGGCGTTGTTGCCGGCCTTCGGCACGGCGAAGCCGACCAGCGAGAGGGAGTCGCCCGAGCCTGAGGCGCCACCGCCGCACGCGGCGAGCGCCACGGTGGAGACGAGGGCGGTCGCGAGAGCGGCGAGTCGGTGTCGGGACATCGGGGAGGCCTTCGGCTCGGGGCACGCCGGGTGCGTGCCGTCCCGAGCACGCTAGGCGCGGCCGCCCGCCCGCGGAGACCTGCTCACATGCTGGTCCGGACGTCCGCGGACCGGGATGCGTGCTAGGTCAGTCGAAGACGACGGTGCGCGGCCCGTCCATGAGGACGCGCGACTCGCTGTGCAGCCGCACGGCCCGCGAGAGGGTCTGGGACTCCACGTCGCGGCCCACCCGGGCCAGGTCGGCGGGCGCCATCCGGTGGTCGACGCGCAGGACGCCCTGGTCGATGATCGGGCCCTCGTCGAGCGCCGCGGTCACGTAGTGGGCCGTGGCGCCGATCAGCTTCACGCCGCGCTGGTGCGCCTGGTGGTAGGGCCGCGCGCCCTTGAAGCTGGGCAGGAACGAGTGGTGGATGTTGATCGCCCGTCCCTCGAGCGCTCGGCACAGGTCGTCGGACAGGATCTGCATGTAGCGGGCCAGGACGACGAGGTCGACGTCGAGCTCGGCGACGAGCTCGAGGAGGCGCGCCTCGGCCTGGGTCTTGGTGTCGGCCGTGACCGGCACGTGGTGGAACGGGACGTCGTAGGAGCGGGCCAGCCGCTCGGCGTCCGGGTGGTTCGACACGATCGCCGGGATCTCGATGTTCAGCCCACCGGTGCTCTGGCGGAACAGCAGGTCGTTGAGGCAGTGCAGGTCCTTGGAGACCATCACGATGGTGCGCAGCGGGGCCTCGGCGACGACCAGGGTGAAGTCCATCGCGTGCTCGTCCGCCACCGCGCCGAACGACGAGCGCAGCTCGTCGGTGTCGCGCGCGGCGGGGAAGTCGAAGTGCAGGCGCAGGAAGAACTGGCCGCTCGCGGTGTCGGTGAACTGCTGGCTGTCCAGGATGTTGCCGCCCGCCTCGGCGACCCAGCGGGAGACCGCGTGGACCAGGCCGGGGCGGTCGGGGCAGGAGAGCGTCAGGACGTACGAGGCGGTCACGGGTGCAGACTAGTCGCCCCGGCGCCCGTAGCCCTCGTGGGTGGGCTTGGCCAGGAACATCGCCACGACCAGCCCGGCGAGCAGGATGACGGCCGGCAGCACCAGCGACTCGGCCATCGCGTCGGCGAACTCGGCGGCCACCTGCGGGGGCAGCGTGGTGCCCGACGACTGCAGGGCGTCGCTGCTGCCGGCCTGGTCGCCCAGGTGCGCGACGAGCCGGGCCTGGATCATCGCCGCGATGGCCGCGCTGCCGAGGGCGGCGGCCACCTGGCGGACGGTGTTGTAGACGCCGGCTCCGGCCCCGGCGGCGCTGAGCGGCAGGTTGCGCGTGGCGGTGGTGCTCAGCGGCGCCCACAGGAAGGCGTTGCCGACGCCGAACAGGGCCATCGGCAGCAGCAGCTGCCAGACCGCGCGGTCGGGCGTGATGGTCGCCAGCAGCCACCAGATCGCGGCCGAGGACGAGGCGAAGCCGGTGGCGACGAGGTAGCGCGGGTGCACCCGGTCGACCAGGCGTCCGACGACCGGGGCCAGCACCGCGGTCATGACGGCCATGGGCACGAGCAGCAGGCCCGACTCGGTCGGGCTGTAGCCGCGGACGAACTGGGCGTAGAACATGAACGGCAGCGACATCGCGGTGATCGCGCCCGAGACGGCGGCGATGCCGACGTTCGACAGCGAGAAGTTGCGGTCGCGGAACAGGCCCAGCGGCACGAGCGGCTCGGTGCGGACCCGCGACTGCCACCAGACGAAGACCGCCAGCACGACCAGGCCGCCGCCGATGAGCAGCGGCACCGAGACGACGCCGGTGATCGTGCCCCAGTCGTACTTCTCGCCCTCCTGGATGCCGAACACCAGCAGGAACATGCCGAGCGCGCTGAGCGCGACGCCGACCCAGTCGAAGGAGTGACTGTGCGTCGGCAGCGTGGGCACCAGCCGCCAGGCGAGCACGAAGCCCACGACGCCGACCGGGACGTTGACCAGGAAGATCCACTCCCAGCCTGCGGCGTCGACGAGCACGCCGCCGAGCACCGGGCCGACGAGGGTCGCGACGCCGGCGGTGGCGCCCCACAGCGCCATCGCGCTGCCGCGGCGCTGCGGCGGGAACGTGCGGGTGATGACCGCCATCGTCTGCGGGGTCATGAGCGAGGCGCCCAGGCCCTGGACGACGCGGGCCACGACCAGGCCCTCGATCGACCCGGTGAGCGCGCACCACAGGGACGCGAGCGTGAAGATCGCCAGCCCGGTCAGGTAGACGTTCTTCGGGCCGAACCGGTCACCGAGCCGTCCGGTGACCAGCAGCGGCACGGCGTAGGCGAGCAGGTAGGCGCTGGTCACCCAGATGACGGCGTTGACGTCGGCGTCGAGGTCGCGCCCGATCGCCGGGGTCGCCACCGAGACGATCGTGTTGTCGACCAGGATCATGAAGAACCCGATGACCATGGCCCACAGGGCCGGCCAGGGGTTGTGCCCCTGGGCGAGGTCGGTGCCCGCGTTGTCGCGCGTCTGCGTCATGGGCCCAGGGTAGTTGCGCCCACCGACGACTACGCGCGGAGCAGGTCGTACGCGTGCAGGTCGTCGTAGCGGCCGTCGCCGAGCCGCTCGGCCTGTCGCTCGGTGCCCACGCGCTCGAAGCCCGTGCGGACGGCGATCGCGTTGCTGGGCGCGTTGCCCGCCGCCGCGTGCAGGGTGAGCCGGCGCCGGTCGAGCCCGGCGGGGTCGAGCGCGTGCCGGACGGCCAGGGTCACCGCCTCGGTCACGAGCCCGCGCCCGCGCGCGTCCGGGTGGGCCCAGTAGCCGACCTCGCCGGACGTCGGGTCGAGGCCGCGCAGGCCCATGACGCTCACCAGGCCGGCGAGCTCGTCGTCGTCCGCATCGGCGATCGCCCACGTCGCCTTCTCGCCGGTGGCCGCGTGCCAGACCGAGTCGGCGAGGAAGTCCGCCGCGCTCGCCAGCGTGTACGGGTCGGGCAGGCCGTCGACCCACTGCCGGGTCACGGGGTCCGTGCAGGCCTGCACGACGCGGAGCAGGTCGCCCTCGCGCAGCGGACGCAGCCGGACCCGCTCGCCCTCCAGGACGACCGGCTCGGCCCAGCGCGTGCGGGGCGTCGGCGCGTCGCCGAAGCGGATCACCGCGGTCCAGGCGTCCAGCACCCGGCCGCGCTCGTGGAGCGAGGCGGGGGTGGTGCCGAGCAGCTCGAAGCCGCAGGCGTGCGCGACCCGCAGCGACGTCTCGTTGCCCACGTGGGCGCTCCAGTGCACCGCCTCGACGCCCCGCTCGGCGAAGCCCCACTGCACGACGAGGTCGACCGCCCGGCGCATGACGCCGCGTCCGCGCGCCCAGGGGGCGAGCGCGTAGCCGATGCTGGCCACCGGTCCGCCGCGCAGGTCGACGTTGCCGGCGAAGCGCGGGCGACCGTCGTCGTCGAGCGCCTCGATCGCGAAGCCGGCGTTCGAGCCGTCCGCCCACCAGGCCGGGATCTGCCGGAGCGCGAAGTCCTCGCTGCCCTCGCGCGGCTGGTCGAGCGGCACGGACGTCCAGCGCAGGGTCTCGGGGTCGGTCGACATCGTGTGCAGGTCGTCGACGTCGTCGGGGGTGTGGGCGCGCAGCGTCACCTCACCGTCGGTGAGGACGGGGACGCACAGGGGCCAGGGGAGCTCGTCGGTCACGACGCCGACCGGAACGGGCTGGCCGGGTAGACGCCGAGGACGTCGACGTCCGTCGTGAAGAAGGCGAGCTCCTCCAGGGCGCGGGCCAGGCCGGGCTCGTCGGGGTGGCCGTCGACCTCGCACAGGAACTGCGTCGCGGTGAACTCGCCGCCGACCATGTAGCTCTCCAGCTTGGTCATGTTGACGCCGTTGGTGGCGAACCCGCCGAGCGCCTTGTACAGCGCCGCGGGCAGGTTGCGGACGTTGAACACGAACGTCGTCACCACGGGGCCGTCGCCGGCGGGCGCGCGGCGCGGCTCGCGCGACAGCACCACGAACCGGGTCGTGTTGTGGTCCTCGTCCTCGACGTCCTCGGCCAGCACCTCCAGGCCGTAGATCTGCGCGGCGAGCGGCGGCGAGATGGACGCGCGGCTCGGGTCGTGGGCCTCGGCGATCTCGCGCGCGGCGCCGGCGGTGTCGCCGCTGATCAGCGGGGTCCAGCCGTGCTCGCGGATGATCTTGCGGCACTGGCCGAGGGCGTGGACGTGGCTGTGCACCGTCTTGACCGAGTCCAGCGTGGTGCCCGGCGTGCCCATGACGGCGAACCGGATGCG
Organism: Aeromicrobium massiliense JC14; assembly: GCF_000312105.1. Taxonomy (GTDB): domain Bacteria; phylum Actinomycetota; class Actinomycetes; order Propionibacteriales; family Nocardioidaceae; genus Aeromicrobium; species Aeromicrobium massiliense. Next base: position 112,210 of record NZ_HE978636.1, on the reverse strand, counting down.
CAGGAAGTGCTCGGCCACGATGTGCAGCCCGGACGTGGGCAGGAAGTGGTGGATGTCGGCCACCCGGCCGGCGATCGAGTTGTCGATCGGGATCATCGCCAGGTCGGCGTCGCCGGCGGTCACGGCGGCGAAGACGTCCTCGAAGGACGCGCACGGGACGGGCTGCGCGTCGGGGTAGTGCTCGTCGATGACCATGTGGGAGTTCGCGCCGGGCTCGCCCTGGTACGCGATGCGGGTGGTGCTCACCCGCTCAGTGTGGCACTGCGGCTGCCCGCGTCGTCCGCGCCGGGGGCGTGCTCCGGCCCCAGCGGCTCAGGCGGTGCGGCGCGCGCCGTCGGCGGGCGAGACCGGGAAGACCTGCGGCTTCTTCCAGCTCATGTGCTCGAACGCGGCCTCGACGGCCTGCGCCATGTCCGCCGCCCTGTCGCGCTCGACCAGGGCGATGGCGCTGCCGCCGAAGCCGCCACCGGTCATGCGGGCGCCGAGGGCGCCGGCCTCGAGCGCGGTGTCGACGGCGACGTCTAGCTCGGCGGCGCTCACCTGGTAGTCGTCGCGCAGCGAGGCGTGCGAAGCGGTGAGGATGGTGCCGGCCTGGGCCCAGGAGCCGTCGGCGGCGGCCCGGACGAACGCCTTGACGCGCGCGTTCTCGGTGAGCACGTGCCGGGTGCGGGCCTTGAGCGTCTCGTCCTCGAGCGTCACGAGCGCGTCCAGGCCGACCTGGGCCAGGTGCTCGACACCGAGCGCCTCGGCGGCCCGGCGGGACTCGGCGTGCCGGTCGGCGTAGCCGCCGTCGGCGTGGGAGTGGTTGACGCCGGTGGCGATGACGGCGAGCACGAGACCCGCGGACTCCCAGTCGATCGGCACGACCTCGACGGACGGCGGCTCGGTCGCGGCGTCGACGCGCACGGCGTGACCGCGGCGTCCGTGCATGACGGCCAGCTGGTCCATGAGGCCGGTGGGAGCGCCGACGAAGTCGTTCTCGGCGCGCCGGGCCAGGACGGCCAGGTCGGTGGGGCCCTGCTGCCAGCCGCCGAGGGAGTCGAGCGAGACGGCGACGCCGCAGGTGAGCGCGGCGGACGACGACAGCCCGGCACCCGAGGGTAGGTCGCTGTCGAGGACGAGGTCGACCCCGCCGACGCGGTGCCCGGCCTCGCGCGCGGCCCAGACGGTGCCGGCGACGTACGCCGCCCAGCCGTCGACGTCACCGGGCTGCACGCCGACGGGGAACGAGGCCTTCTGGCCGGCGCTCCACACGTTGACCGTCTCGTCGGGGCGCGGACGCACCTTCACGGTGAAGCCCTTGTCGATGGCGATGGGGAGCGAGGCCCCGCCGTTGTAGTCGAGGTGCTCCCCGACGAGGTTGACCCGTCCGGGCACCGACCACTGCTGCACCTGCTCCGCCCCGTTCACCCGGCCGAGCCTAGCGGTGGGCGCCCCGGCGGCGACTGGCAGAATGCACACATGTCCTCGGTCCCCACCCCGGCTCGTCCGCGCGCGCTCTCCGGCGCCCAGCCCACGGCCGACTCCTACCACCTGGGCAACTACTTCGGCGCCTTCAAGCAGTGGGTGGCGCTGCAGGAGGACTTCGACGCCTTCTACTTCATCCCCGACCTGCACGCGATCACGGTCGAGTACGACCCCGCGCTGCTGCGCGAGCGCACCTACGTCGCGGCCGCCCAGCTGCTCGCCGCTGGGGTCGACCCCGAGCGCAGCACCCTGTTCGTGCAGAGCCACGTGCCCGAGCACGCCCAGCTGGCCTGGGTGCTCAACGGCATCACCGGCTTCGGCGAGGCCGGACGCATGACGCAGTTCAAGGACAAGACGGCCAAGAAGGGCACCGAGGCGGCGAGCGTCGGGCTGTTCACCTACCCGATCCTCATGGCGGCCGACATCCTCGTCTACCAGGCCGACAAGGTGCCCGTGGGCGAGGACCAGCGCCAGCACGTCGAGCTGACCCGCAACCTGGCGCAGCGGTTCAACCACCGCTTCGGCGAGACGTTCACCGTGCCCGAGGCGCACATCGTCAAGGCGACGGCGAAGATCTACGACCTGCAGGAGCCGACCGCCAAGATGAGCGGCTCCAACGCCTCCCACGCCGGCGTCGTCGACCTGAACGACTCGCGCAAGCAGGTCGCCAAGAAGATCCGTTCCGCGGTCACCGACTCGGGCACCGAGATCGCCTTCGACCCGGTCGAGAAGCCCGGCATCTCGAACCTGCTGACCATCTACGCGGCGCTCACCGGCCGGACGATCGACAGCATCGTCGAGGAGTACGCCGGCCAGCAGTACGGGCACCTCAAGGTGGCGCTCGGCGACCTGGTGGCCGACTTCGTGGGCGACTTCGGCGACCGGACGCGCGAGCTGCTCGGCGACCGCGGCGAGCTCGACCGCATCCTGGCCGCCGGTGCGGAGAAGGCCCGCGCGGTGGCGTCCACGACGCTGGACCTGGTCTACGAGCGCTCCGGGTTCGTGAAGCGGGGCTGACGCGCCATGGTCACCATCGGCGTCTCGATCGCCGTCCCCGAGCCCCACGGGTCGCTGCTGCGCGACAAGCGGGCCGAGTTCGGCGACCCGATGGCCCGGACGGTGCCCAGCCACGTGACGCTCGTGCCGCCGACCGAGGTCGCCGACGACCGGCTCGACTGTCTGGACGCCGCCCTGCAGGACGCCGCCGCCGCGCTGCCCAGCTTCACCATGCGGCTGCGGGGCACCGGCACGTTCCGGCCGATCTCGCCGGTCGTGTTCGTGGCGGTCAGCCAGGGCATCTCCTACACCGAGATGCTCGCCCAGCGCATCCGCGCCAAGATCGACGCCCCCGAGCCGTCGTTCCCGTTCCACCCGCACGTCACCGTCGCGCAGAACCTGGACGACGAGGCGCTCGACCGGGCCTACGCCGACCTGGCCGACTTCACCGCCGACTTCACCGTCGCCGAGTTCGCGCTCTACCTGGACGAGGGCCCGTCGGGCTGGGTGCCGCGGCGCACCTACGCGCTGCGCGGGGCGTCCTAGACCGGCTGCTCCAGCTCGGCGAGGTGCTCGGCGAGCTCCTCGGTGAAGGCGCGCGCGGCCAGCGGCATCGAGCCGACGTCGCGGTGCGCGATGGCCACGGTGCGCTCCAGCACCGGGTTGGTCAGCGGCGTGCCGCGCAGCTGTGGCCGGTTCGCCAGCACCATCGACGGCACCACGGCGTGGCCCAGGCCGGTCTCGACGAAGCGCAGCACGGCGCTCATCTCGCCGCCCTCGAGCGCGATGCGCGGGCTGAACCCGGCACGTCGGCAGGCCATGAGGGTGACGTCGCGCAGGTCGTAGCCCTCGCGGAACATCACCAGCGGCACGTCGCGCAGGTCGGCCACGTCCATCGAGTCGGGCACGTCGGCGTCGACCGGGCTGGCCAGCACGAGCCGCTCGCGCAGGACCGGCGTGGTGACGATGTCGTCCTGGGAGTCGGTGAGCGGCGCGATGAGCAGCGCCACGTCGAGCCGGCCGCGCACCAGCGCCTGGGCGAGCAGGCGCGAGCCGCCCTCCTCGACCACCAGGTCGATGCCCGGGTGGCGCTGGTGGAAGCGGGCGACACCGTCGGCCAGGGCCGCGTCGCACAGGCTCGGCGTCGCACCGACGCGCACGAGGCCGCGGCGCAGGCCGGCCACCTCGTGCACGGCGCGCTGAGCGGCCTCGACGTCGATGAGGATGCGCTGGGCGTGGGGGAGCAGCGCCTCGCCCGCGCTGGTCAGCTCGACCCCGCCCCGGTCGCGGACGAACAGCGGCGTGCCGAGCGAGTTCTCCAGCACGCGGATCTGCTTGGACAGGCTCGGCTGCGAGACGCCGCTGAGGTCGGCGGCCTGGGTGAAGTGCCGGGTCTGCGCGACCGCGACGAAGTAGGCGAGCTGCTGCAGGTGCACCGGCCCAGCATAGCCAACGGCTATGAAAGTGAGCCTCAGTCGAACTTGGCGCGTATCGAAGTCCCTGACGTACCGTGAGCCGGTGGTCACTCTGCCTGCACTGAAGCGCGCCCGCCGCTCGACGGTGGTCCTCAAGTACACGATGGCCGTCAGCGGCCTCATCATGGTCGGCTACCTGTTGCTGCACATGTACGGCAACCTCAAGGTCTTCGCCGGACAGGACGGGTTCGACGAGTACGCGCACCACCTGCGCACCTTCGGCGAGCCGATGCTCCCGCACGAGGGACTGCTCTGGATCGTCCGCGTGGTGCTGCTCGCCGCGGTCGTCCTGCACGTCTACTCCGCGGTGCGCCTGGCGGTCCGCGACCGCAAGGCGGCCGGCTACAAGAACGGCACCCGCTACCACTCCAAGCAGAACCGCCGCGGCGTGCAGCGCTCGTACGCGACGTTCACGCTGCGCTGGGGCGGCCTGGTCATCGCGCTGTTCATCGTCTACCACCTGCTGCACCTGACCGGGAACCAGATCCACCCCGGCGGCGCCAGCGACAGCCCGTACGAGCGCGTCGTCAACGGCTTCGAGATCTGGTGGGTCTACCTGTCGTACGTGGTCGCGATGCTCGCCGTCGGCTTCCACCTGTGGCACGGCATCTGGAGCGCGTTCACCTCGCTCGGCCAGAACCGCGCCGACACCCGTCGCGGCAGCCGCCTGACCGCCCTGGCCTGGGTGCTGACCCTGGTCATCGTGGTCGGCTTCCTGCTGCCCCCCACGGCCATCTTCTTCTTCGGACTCGGGAGCTGACGCATGACTGACACCTCCGCCTTCCCCGACCTGTTCGACCTCGGGGCGGACATCCACGACACCAAGGCCCCGGCCGGCCCGATCGAGCAGCGCTGGGACACGCGCAAGTTCAACGCGAAGCTGGTCAACCCGGCCAACCGCCGCAAGCTCAACGTGATCATCGTCGGCACCGGCCTGGCCGGCGCCGCGGCGGCCGCGTCGCTGGGCGAGCAGGGCTACAACGTGCAGACGTTCTGCTACCAGGACAGCCCGCGCCGCGCCCACTCGATCGCCGCCCAGGGCGGCATCAACGCGGCGAAGAACTACCGCAACGACGGCGACTCGATCTACCGGCTCTTCTACGACACGGTGAAGGGCGGCGACTTCCGCGCCCGCGAGTCGAACACCTACCGCCTGGCGCAGGTCTCGGCCAACATCATCGACCAGTGCGTCGCGCAGGGCGTCCCGTTCGCCCGTGAGTACGGCGGCCTGCTCGACAACCGCTCGTTCGGCGGCGTCCAGGTCTCGCGCACGTTCTACGCCCGCGGCCAGACCGGCCAGCAGCTGCTGCTCGGCGCCTACCAGGCGCTCGAGCGCCAGGTCGCGGCCGGCACGGTGAAGAACTACGACCGTCACGAGATGCTCGACGTGATCATCGTCGACGGCAAGGCCCGCGGCATCGTCACGCGCGACATGGTCACCGGCGCGATCGAGGCGCACACCGCCGACGTCGTGGTGCTGTGCACCGGCGGCTACGGCAACGTGTTCTTCCTGTCGACCAACGCCATGGGCTCGAACGTCACGGCCACGTGGAGGGCGCACCGCAAGGGTGCCTACTTCGGCAACCCGTGCTTCACGCAGATCCACCCGACCTGCATCCCGGTCTCCGGCGACTACCAGTCGAAGCTGACCCTGATGTCGGAGTCGCTGCGCAACGACGGACGCATCTGGGTGCCCAAGAACAAGGCCGACCTCGAGAAGGACCCGCGCGAGATCCCCGAGGAGGACCGCGACTACTTCCTGGAGCGTCGCTACCCGGCCTTCGGCAACCTCGTGCCCCGCGACATCGCCTCGCGCGCGGCCAAGACGGCGTGCGACGAGGGCTACGGCGTCGGTCCCGGCGGCCTGGGCGTCTACCTCGACTTCGCCGACGCGATCGCCCGCATGGGCCGCAAGACGGTCGAGGCCAAGTACGGCAACCTGTTCGACATGTACGCCCGCATCACGGGCGAGGACCCGTACGAGACGGGCATGCGCGTCTACCCGGCCGTGCACTACGTCATGGGCGGCCTGTGGGTCGACTACGACCTGCAGACCACCATCCCGGGCCTGTACTGCGCCGGCGAGGCCAACTTCTCCGACCAGGGCGCCAACCGCCTGGGCGCCTCGGCGCTCATGCAGGGCCTGGCCGACGGCTACTTCGTCCTGCCCTCGACGCTGCCGGACTACCTGTCCGCCGGCCCGTTCGAGCCGATCGCCGACGACCACCCGGCCGTCGTCGAGGCGCTGCGCGAGGTCGAGGAGCGCGTGCAGACGATGCTCAGCATCAACGGCACCCGCTCGGTCGACTCCATCCACAAGGAGCTCGGCCACATCATGTGGGAGTACTGCGGCATGGAGCGCACCGAGGAGGGGCTGCTCAAGGCCATCGGGCTCATCCGTGAGCTGAAGAACGAGTTCTGGACGAACGTGAAGGTCACGGGCGTCAACGAGGAGCTCAACCAGGCCCTCGAGCGCGCCGGACGCGTCGCGGACTTCATCGAGCTCGGTGAGCTCATGTGCATCGACGCGCTCAACCGCGCCGAGTCCTGCGGCGGCCACTTCCGCGCCGAGAGCCAGACCGAGGAGGGCGAGGCCCTCCGACACGACGACGAGTACGCGTACGCCGCGGCCTGGGAGTTCGCCGGTGACAAGCCGGTGCTCCACAAGGAGCCGCTCACGTACGAGTACATCGAGATGAAGGCGAGGAGCTACAAGTGAGGATCTTCATTCGCGCCTGGCGCCAGAAGAACGCCGAGGCCGAGGGCAAGATGGTCACGTACGCCCTCGACGGCGTCAGCGAGCACATGTCCTTCCTGGAGATGCTCGACGTGCTCAACGAGCAGCTCACGTTCGAGGGCGAGGACCCGATCGCGTTCGACTCGGACTGCCGCGAGGGCATCTGCGGCATGTGCGGCATCGTGATCAACGGCCTGGCGCACGGTCCCGAGGTCACCACCACCTGCCAGCTGCACATGCGCAGCTTCAAGGACGGCGACCACATCGACATCGAGCCGTGGCGCGCCAAGGCGTTCCCGGTCATCAAGGACCTGGTCGTCGACCGCGGCGCGTTCGACCGCATCATCCAGGCCGGCGGCTACATCTCGGCCCCGACCGGCTCGGCCCCGGAGGCCAACGCGGCCCCCGTCGCCAAGCACGACGCGGACGACGCGTTCTCGGCCGCCACGTGCATCGCCTGCGGCGCCTGTGTCGCGGCGTGCCCGAACGGCTCGGCGATGCTGTTCACCGCCGCCAAGGTGACGCACCTGGGCCTGCTCCCGCAGGGCCAGCCCGAGCGTGACTCGCGCGTCATCAACATGGTGGCCCAGCACGACGCCGAGGGCTTCGGCGGCTGCACCAACATCGGCGAGTGCACGGCGTCCTGCCCCAAGGGCATCCCGCTGTCGACGATCGCGCGGCTCAACCGCGACCTGCTCGGCGCGCTCTCGCGCGGCGAGGCCTGACGGCTCGCACCACCTCGACGAGGCCCCCGACCGCTGCGGCGGACGGGGGCCTCGTCGCGTGCCGCAGGCTCTCAGGCCCCGAGGGCGCCGAGGATCTGCGCGTACCGCGCCTGCGGGTCCTGGGCGAGCCCGGCCTTGACGAACTTCGCCCAGTCGTCCGCCAGCACCTCCTGCGCACCGGACTCGACGGCGTCCAGGCCGGCGCCCACCAGCTCCGAGGGCGCGATCTTGGGTCCGTCGGTGCCCTTCGCCATGTCGGTGTCGACCAGGCCCATGTGCACCCCGACGACGTGCGTGCCCTGGCTGGCGAGCTCGAGCCGGGTGGAGTCGGTCAGCATCCAGGTGGCCGCCTTCGACGCGGCGTACGCCCCGGCGCTCGGGACGGTGAACCACGACAGGGCCGAGACGACGTTGACGATCGCGCCCCCGCCGTTCGACGCCAGGACGGGGGCGAAGGCGCGGGTCATGAGCAGCGGGCCGTAGAAGTTCGTGTCCATCTCGCGCCGGATGGCCGCCTCGTCGCCGTGGACGAGGGACGTGCCCGTGGAGATCCCGGCGTTGTTGACGAGCACCTGGACGTCGCCCGCGGCGGCGGCCGCAGCGGTGACCTGCGCGGGGTCGGTGACGTCGAGCTCGAGCGCGTGCACGCCGTCGGCGGTGATCGAGGCCGCGTCCCGGGCCCCGGCGTAGACCTTGGCCGCCCCGCGCCGCTGGAACTGCTCGACGAACTCCGCGCCGATGCCTCGGTTCGCTCCGGTGACGAGCACCACCGCACCCTTGAGATCCATGACCTGTCCATTCTGTAGTGATCGCTAGTGATTGCGTGGCGAGAGTAGCAGGTTCTGTAGTGATCGATACGTTATGCTCGCGCCATGGCCGGCCGACCCCGCAGCTTCGACCGCGAAGCCGCGCTGGCGTCCGCGGTCGAGCAGTTCTGGCGCGCGGGCTACGAGGGCACCTCGATCGCCATGCTGACGTCCGCCATGGGCGTGACGCCGCCCAGCCTCTACGCCGCGTTCGGGGACAAGCAGCGCCTGTTCGAGGAGGCCTCGGCGACGTACTTCGCCCGGACGTGCGAGGCGGTCGACGTCGCCATGGCGCTGCCGACCGTGCGCGAGGCGGTGGCGCGGGTGCTCGACGACACGGCGCGTGCCCACACCGACCCGGCCACGCCGGCCGGCTGCCTCGTGCTGACCGAGCCGCGGCTCGAGGCCCAGCGGGACGCTCTGCGAGAGCGGCTCAAGGACCGGCTCGACCGCGGGGTCCGCGACGGTGAGCTCGCCGCCGCGGTGGACACGGACCGGCTCGCCTCGTTCCTCGTGGCCGTCCTTCGCGGCATGTCCGGCTGCGCCCGTGACGGCGGCGACGTGGACGACCTGCGGGGCATCGCGGAGACGGCGATGGCGGCCCTGCCCGCCCCGCTGCCCTCGGCCGACTTTAGTTAGCACAGGTAATGAACTATGCTAAGTAAGTGCCTACCGATGCGCAGAAGCTCGCGACGTCCGTCGCCCGGCTCAACCGACGGCTGCGACAGGAGCGCCACTCGGCGCTGACCGCCACGCAGCTGTCGGTGCTGGGGACGGTGCGCCTCATGGGACCCTGCACCCCCTCGCAGGTCGCCCACCGTGAGCGGGTCAGCCCGCCCTCGGTCACGCGGACCATCGGCTGCCTCGTCGACGACGGGCTGCTCCTGCGGGAGCCGCACCCCGACGACGGCCGCCAGGTCCTGGTCCGGCTCTCGGACAAGGGCGAGGACGTCCTCGCCGAGGAGCGGGCCCGCCGCGACGCCTGGCTGGACCGGCGCATGCGCGACCTGTCCGCCGACGAGCGAGCCCTGCTGCGGAAGGCCACCGTCCTGTTCGAGCGTCTTTCCGATAGCGAGTGATCCGTACGAGCCCCACCTTCAAGGCCCTGGCCGTCCCCAACTACCGCACCTACGCCGCCGGGGCGATCGTCTCCAACGTCGGCACGTGGATGCAGCGCGTCGCGCAGGACTGGCTGGTGCTGGTCCTCACCGGCAGCGGCACGGCCCTCGGCCTGGTGACCGGGCTCCAGCTCCTCCCCGCCCTGCTCTTCTCCCCGCTGGCCGGCGTCGTCGCCGACCGGTTCCCCAAGCGCCGTGTGCTCATGTGGACGCAGCTGGCGATGGCCGCCCCGGCGATCGTCCTGGGCGTCCTGGCCGTGACCGGCGTCGTCCAGACCTGGCACGTCTACCTCATCGCGTTCCTGTTCGGCGTCGCGACCGCGTTCGACGCGCCGGCCCGGCAGTCGTTCGTCGGCGAGATGGTCTCGCGCGACGACCTGCCCAACGCGGTCGGGCTCAACTCGGCCTCGTTCAACGCCGCCCGCATGATCGGCCCGGCCGTCGCCGGCCTGCTCATCGCCGCGCTCGGCTCGGGCGCCGCAGCGGCCGGCTGGGTCATCCTGGTCAACGGCCTGAGCTACTTCGCGGTGCTGTGGTCGATCACCCGTCTGGACGTCGACCAGCTCCACCCGGCCCCGGTCGCCCGGCGCGGCAAGGGCGCGGTGCGCGACGGCGTCCGGTACGTGCGCTCTCGCCCGGACCTCGTCCTCACCCTCGTCACCGTCTTCTTCGTCGGCACCTTCGGCATGAACTTCCAGATGACGAGCGCGCTCATGGCCACGGACGTGTTCGGCAAGGGCGCGGGGGAGTACGGCGTGCTCGGGTCGATCATGGCGATCGGCTCGCTGGCCGGCGCCCTCATCGCCGCCCGCCGGGCCAAGCCGCGGCTGCGGCTCGTGGTCGGCGCCGCGCTCGTCTTCGCGGTGCTCGAGATCGCCGCCGGCCTCATGCCGACCTACCTGACGTACGCGCTGATCCTGCCCTTCGTGGGCCTCAGCGCCCTGACGATGGTCACGGCGGCCAACGCGACCATCCAGATGACCTCGGACCCGGAGATGCGCGGTCGCGTCGCGGCGCTGTACCTCATGGTCTTCATGGGCGGCGGTCCGGTCGGCTCGCCGTTCATCGGCTGGGTCGGCGAGGAGATGGGTGGACGCTGGTCGCTGCTCGTCGGCGGCGGCATCGTGCTGGTCGCCGTGAGCGTGGCGGCGGGGCTGTACCTGCGCCAGCACCCGGTGACGCTGCGCTGGCGGCGTCCGGTCAGCCCGGCGGTGCTGGCCACCGGACGCGAGCGGGCCGAGCAGGCCGCGTCGCTGGCGTCCTGAGCCTCAGAGGTCGGCGAGGGCGGACGCGCGGGCGGAGCGGCGCTCCTCGTCGTCGATGACGCCGCGGGCGTGCAGGTCGTCGATCTGCGCCAGCCGGTCCTCGAGCGAGCGCGGCGGCTCGACCAGGCGGCTGGTGAGCACGCGGCCGTAGGCGGTGGTCTGCAGGGTGAACGGGTCGAGGCCGTGCCGGCGGGCCTCGCGGAAGTTGCGCGCGATGACCCAGATGCACCCGCCAAGCACGGCGGCCAGGAACAGCACCCCGAGCAGCGTGAACAACGCGTAGGTGATCGAGAAGCCGGACATGGCCCCACGGTAGTCGCGTGCGCGCGCTCCGGCCCGCGGAACGGCGTCCCTGCGGGGTGCGGGACGGGCCCGACGGACCTAGCGTCGGCCCATGCACGTCGAGCGCACGTTCACCGTCCGCCGTCCGGTCGACGAGGTCTTCGCCTACCTCGCCGACTTCGAGCACACGCGGGACTGGGACCCCGGCACCGTCCGCACGACCCGCACCGCCGGCGACGGCGGCGTCGGGACGATGTACGCCAACACGTCGTCGTTCATGGGCCGCACGACCGACCTCACGTACGAGACCGTCGAGCACCGGCCGCCCTCGCGGGTCGTGTTCCGCGGGACGAACGACAGCGCGACGACCAAGGACACGCTGACCTTCACCGCGTCCGGCGCGGGCACGCAGGTCCACTACCGCGCCGACTTCCGGTTCACGCCGCTGGTGAACCTCGTCGCGTCCGTCGTGCTGCGCCGCAAGCTCGAGAAGCTGGCCGACGAGACCGTCGCCCAGATAACCCGGGTGCTCGAGCGCCGACCCGCGTGAACGGCCGTCCCGCGGCGTGGACGAACGAGTCAGTCCGGGTGTCCGGCGATACGCTGGGAGGCATGACGACGTCGGCCGAGCGGATCCAGCACGCGGTCGAGCGACTGACCCCCGACCTCGTCTCCCTGCGCCGCGACCTGCACGCCTACCCCGAGCTGTCGTGGCAGGAGGAGCGCACCACGGACGTCGTCGCGTCCTGGCTCGACAAGGCATCCATCGGCCACACGCGACTCGGTGACAGCGGCCTGACCGCCGACGTCGGCCCCGAGGACGCGCCGCTGGTCTGCCTGCGCGCCGACCTGGACGCGCTGCCGCTGGAGGACACGACCAAGGACCCGTGGCGCTCCACGGTGCCCGGCGTCGCGCACGCCTGCGGCCACGACGTGCACGTCTCGGCCCTCGTCGGCGCGGCGCTCGCCCTCGCCGAGGTGCACGCCGAGACCCCGCTGCCGAACCGCGTCCGGCTGCTGTTCCAGCCCGCCGAGGAGGTCATGCCCGGCGGCGCGCTGCAGGTCATGGCCGCGGGCGCGCTGCGCGGCGTCACCCGCATCTTCGCCCTGCACTGCGACCCGTCCCTGGACGTCGGTCGCGTGGGCCTGCGCGAGGGACCGATCACCGGCGCCTCGGACCGCATCACCATCGCGCTCAGCGGCCGCGGCGGGCACACGTCGCGTCCGCACCTGACCGAGGACCTCACCTACGCGCTCGGCTCGCTCATCACCCAGCTGCCGGCCGCCCTGTCGCGTCGGTTCGACCCGCGCGCCGGCGCGAGCCTGGTCTGGGGCCAGGTGCGCTCGGGCGTCGCGGCCAACGTCATCCCGGCCAGCGGCGAGCTCAGCGGCACGCTGCGCATGCTGGACGCCAACGCCTGGCACCAGGCCGAGCACCTCGTGCGCGGGCTGATCAGCGACATCGTCAAGCCCTACGGCGTCAGCGCCGACGTGCACTACACCCGCGGCGTCCCGCCCGTGGTCAACGACTTCGGCTCCACGCAGCTGCTGCGCCAGGCCGTGGCCGACGCCCTCGGTCCGGCGGCCGTCGCCACCACCATGCAGTCGCTCGGTGGCGAGGACTTCGCCTGGTACGTCGAGTCCATCCCCGGCGCCATGGGCCGCCTGGGCACGCGGACGCCCGACGGACCCACGTACGACCTGCACCAGGGCAACCTGCGGGTCGACGAGGCGGCGATCGGCGTGGGCGCCCGGGTCATGGCCTGTGCCGCGATCCAGCCGTGACGCGGTCGGTCGATTGTTACAACTTGGTTGACCGGGCAAGGCCGGGGAACGCCGGAGGTTAGGGTGCCTCCTGGGGCCCGGGCGGGCCTCCGTCCTTGAGGAGGAAACATCTTGCGTCGTCTGACCAAAACCGCCGCCGTCGCCGGCGTGGTCGCACTCGTGCTCGCGGGTGCGGCGTGTTCCAAGAAGAGCGATGACTCCGCGTCCACCGAGTCCGGTGGCGAGAACTGCGTCGAGAAGACCTCCGACATGAAGGTCGGCATGGCCTTCGACGTCGGTGGTGAGGGCGACCAGTCGTTCAACGACTCCGCCGCGAAGGGCATGAAGAAGGCCGCGTGCGAGTTCGGCTTCGACTTCCAGACCGCCGAGGCGCAGGACGGCGAGGCCGAGTCGGCTCGTGAGGGTCGCCTCCAGGAGCTCGTCGACGCGGGCTACAACCCGGTCGTCGCCGTGGGCTTCGCCTACAGCGCGTCGGTCGGCAAGGTCGCCAAGGAGAACCCCGAGGTCAGCTTCGCGATCGTCGACGACGCCGTCGAGGGCGAGAACATCACGAACCTGCTGTTCGCCGAGGAGCAGGGCTCGTTCCTGGTCGGCGCGGCCGCGGCGCTCAAGAGCGAGACCGGCACCATCGGCTTCGTCGGTGGCGTCGAGACCGAGCTCATCCAGAAGTTCGAGGCCGGCTACGTCGCCGGTGCCAAGGCGGTCAAGCCCGACATCAAGATCCAGTCGCGCTACCTGACCCAGCCGCCGGACTTCAGCGGCTTCGGTGACCCGGCCAAGGGCAAGACCGCGGCCGAGGGCATGCTCGACGGCGGCGCCGACATCGTCTACCACGCGGCCGGCGGCTCCGGCGGCGGCGTGTTCGAGGCCGTCTCGGCCAAGGACGGCGCGTGGGCGATCGGTGTCGACTCCGACCAGGCGCTCACCGCCGACGACTCGGTCAAGGACGTCATCCTGACCTCGATGGTCAAGAACATCGACGTCGCGGTGCACGAGTTCCTCAAGAGCGTCCACGACGGTGCGGCCAAGACCGGCGCGCAGGTCTACGACCTGGCGTCGAACGGCGTCGGCTACTCGACGACCGGCGATCACCTCAAGGACGTCGCCGACCAGCTCGAGGACTACAAGAAGCAGATCGTGGACGGCACCATCGAGGTCCCCACGAAGCCGTGATCCGGCTCTGACCCGGGCCCGGGGCGTCGCGTACCGTGACCCCCGGGCCCGGCTTTGTCCCTCGGCCCGTCCGAGCCCCCCAGAGAGGAGAGTCGTGAGCGACTCCGTGACCGCGCCCCCCGGCGAGGTGGTCGTCCGACTGCGCGACATCGGCAAGACCTTCCCCGGCGTCGTGGCCAACCACGACGTCAACATCGACGTGCGTCGCGGCACCGTCCACGCCGTCGTCGGCGAGAACGGCGCCGGCAAGTCGACGCTCATGAAGATCCTCTACGGGGTCCAGAAGCCCGACTCCGGCACGATCGAGATCGGCGGCGAGCAGGTCAGCCTGTCGTCCCCGGCCGACGCGATCGCCGCGGGCGTCGGCATGGTCTTCCAGCACTTCATGCTGGCCGACAACTTCACCGTGCTCGAGAACGTCGTGCTCGGTGCCGAGAAGCTGCACGGCATCGGCGACGAGGCGCGCCGCCGCGTCCTGGAGCTGGCCACCACCTACGGCCTGGAGGTCGACCCCGACGTGCTCGTCGAGGACCTCGGCGTGGGGGCCCGCCAGCGCGTGGAGATCCTCAAGGTGCTCTACCGCGGCGCGAAGGTGATCATCCTGGACGAGCCGACCGCCGTGCTCGTTCCGCAGGAGGTCGACGAGCTGTTCGACAACCTGCGCGAGCTCAAGGCCGAGGGCCTGGCCGTGCTGTTCATCTCGCACAAGCTCGACGAGGTGCTGTCCGTGGCCGACGACGTCACCGTGGTGCGCCGTGGCACGACCGTCGACACCGTCCCCGCCGGCTCGGTGACCTCCCGCCAGCTGGCCGAGATGATGGTCGGCTCCGAGCTGCCCAGCCCGGCCACCGAGACGTCCACCGTCACCGACGAGGTCGTCCTGGACGTCCAGGACCTCACGCTCACGGTGCTCGGCGGCGAGCGCAAGCTCCTCGACGGCATCGACCTGACCATCCACCGGGGCGAGATCCTCGGCATCGCCGGCGTCGAGGGCAACGGCCAGGCCGAGCTCGTCGAGGCGATCATGGGCATGCGCTCGACCGCCACCGGACGCGTGACGCTCGCCGGCGCCGACCTGACCGGCCGCTCCACGCGCGAGCGTCGCGAGGCCGGCATCGGCTACGTCCCCGAGGACCGCCACCGCCACGGCCTGCTGCTGGACGCCCCGCTCTGGGAGAACCGGGTGCTCGGCCACCAGACCCGCCGCCCCGTGGTGAAGGGGCCGCTCGTCGACCGCGCCGGTGCCCGCGCCGACACCCAGCGCATCGTGGAGGAGTACGACGTCCGCACCCCGGGCATCGACACCCTCGCCCGCGCGCTGTCCGGCGGCAACCAGCAGAAGCTCATCGTCGGCCGCGAGATGTCCGGCGACCCGGTGCTGCTCATCGCGGCCCACCCGACCCGCGGCGTCGACGTCGGCGCCCAGGCGGCGATCTGGGGGCACATCAAGCGCGCCCGTCGCGACGGCCTGGCCGTGCTGCTGATCTCGGCCGACCTGGACGAGCTGATCGGCCTGTCCGACACCATCTCGGTGCTGCTGCGCGGACGCCTGGTCCGCAGCTTCGACCCCGAGCACGTGACCCCCGAGGACCTCGGCTCGGCGATGACCGGTGCCGCAGAAGGAGACGTTCGATGAGCGAGCGCAGCGAGCGACCCGTTCAGGTCCTCACGGGCGGACGTCCGTACTCTTCGATCTTCATGGAGGTCTGCCCGTGAGCCCTAGGACCACGCGCGTCGTGCTCGCCGTCGGCGCGCCGGTGCTGGCCCTGCTGATGGCCTTCGTCATCACCAGCCTGGTGCTCCTCGCGGCCGGCGACTCCGTCGCCGACGTGTGGGCGCAGATCCTCAGCGTCCCGAGCCACCGCGCGATCGTGAACATCATCAACGCCGCCACGGTCTACTACCTGTCGGCGATCGCGGTGGCCATCGGCTTCCGCATGAACCTGTTCAACATCGGCGTCGACGGCCAGTACCGCGTCGCGTCCTTCGCGGCGGCCGTCGTCGCCGGCGAGGGCTGGCTGCCCGGCTACCTCAACACGCTGCTCGCCGTCGTCGCGGCCGTGCTCGTCGGCGCCATGTGGGCCGGCATCGCCGGCCTGCTGCGCGTCACGCGCGGCGTCAGCGAGGTCATCTCCACGATCATGCTGAACGCGATCGCGACCGCGCTCGTGGCCTACCTGCTGCGCAAGGTCGCGGTCGACGACGGCGGCAACAACACCGCCACGAAGGTCGTGCCCGAGGAGAGCCGCGTCCCCGGCATCCAGCTGTTCGGCGACGTCACGGTCAAGGTCTACGGCTTCGTGTTCCTGGCCGCCCTGGTCGGCTTCGTCTACTGGTTCGTGCTGTCCAAGACCCGCTTCGGCTTCGACCTGCGCGCGACCGGACGCTCGGAGACCGCGGCCGTGGCCAGCGGCATCAGCGTCAAGAAGATGATCGTCGTCTCGATGCTGCTCTCCGGCGGCGCGGCCGGCCTGGTCGGCCTGCCGCTGCTGTTCGGCAACGACTACTCCTACGGCTCGACGTTCCAGTCCGGCCTGGGCTTCGCCGGCATCGCCATCGCACTGCTCGGCCGCAACCACCCGATCGGCATCGCGCTGGGCGCTCTGCTGTTCGCGTTCCTCGACGAGCAGTCCAACAGCCTGCAGATCGTGGTGGGCGTCTCGCCCGACATCGTCAAGATCACCCAGGGCGTCATCGTCCTCACGGTCGTCATCGCCTACGAGGTCGTCCGGCGCTACCGCGTCCGGCTCGAGCAGCGTCAGGTGGCGGCCGCCCTGGACGAGCCGGCCACGATCGAGGAGGCCAAGGCATGAGCCTCGTCACCGCACCCCGCCTCGCCGGGAAGCGCCGGGTCACGCCCGGCCGCGTCCTGCTCGTCGTCGTCGCCCTGACGGTGCTGCTGTCGCTGCTGCGCGTCCTGACCGGCGCCGACGACCTCGCGTCGTCCGGCACCCTGCGCGCGACGCTCGTCGCCGCCGTGCCGATCGGCCTGGCCGGACTCGCCGGGCTGTGGTCCGAGCGCGCGGGCATCGTCAACATCGGCCTCGAGGGCATGATGATCCTCGGCACCTTCGGTGCCGGCTACTTCGGCTACTTCTACGGCCCCTGGCAGGGCGTGCTCGGCGCGATCCTGTTCGGCGCCCTCGGCGGCCTCATCCACGCGGTGGCCACGGTGACGTTCGGCGTCGACCACATCGTCTCGGGCGTCGCGATCAACATCATCGCCGCCGGCGCCGTGCAGTACCTGGCCGCGCTGACGTTCACCGGCGTCCGGGGCGGTGGTCAGACCCAGTCGCCCCCGATCGACGCCCTGCCGGCGATCTCGATCGACGCCCTGTCGGACCCGCTCGGCGAGCTCGAGGCCAAGAACTGGTTCTTCGTCTCCGACGGCGCGGCGGTGCTGCGCGCGCTGGTGACGAACCTGTCGGTGCTGACGCTCATCGCGATCCTGCTGTTCGTGCTGACGTGGTTCGTCCTGTGGCGCACGAGCTTCGGCCTGCGCCTGCGCTCGGTGGGCGAGAGCCCGGCCTCGTCGGAGTCGCTCGGCGTCAACGTCATCCGCTACAAGTTCGTCGCGGTGCTGATCTCCGGCGGCATCGCCGGCCTGGCCGGCGGCTTCCTGGCCCTGGTCGCGTCCAGCACGTTCCGCGAGGGGCAGACCGGCGGACGCGGCTACATCGGCCTGGCGGCGATGATCTTCGGCAACTGGCGTCCCGGCGGCCTGCTCGCCGGCGCCGGCCTGTTCGGCTACACCGACACGCTGCGCCTGCGCGGCGGCGGCGAGAGCATCCACGGCCTGCTGCTGCTCGTGGCGGTGCTGCTGGTCGGTCTCGCGGTCTGGCAGTGGCGCAAGGCGGCCCGCACGGCGGCGATCGTCAGCGGCGTCATGGGCGTGCTCGTCGCGCTGTGGTTCCTGCTGAGCGACTCGATCCCCGAGGACCTCACCGGCATGACGCCGTACGTGACGACGCTGCTCGTCCTGGCCCTCGCCTCGCAACGGCTCCGGCCCCCTGCTGCGGCCGGACAGACGTACCGCAAGGGCAGCGCCGGATGATCGGCATCGACGGCCCCGACGACCCGATCGACTGGGAGTCGCTGACCCGCTACGCGACCCAGGTGATGGAGCGCGCCTACGCGCCGTACTCCGGCTACGCGGTCGGCGTCGCGGGCCTGGTCGACGACGGACGCGTCGTGCTCGGGTGCAACGTGGAGAACGCCGCGTACGGCGTCGCCCTGTGCGCCGAGTGCGGCATGGTCTCGGCCCTGCACGCGACCGGCGGCGGACGCCTGCTGGCCGTCGCGTGCGTCGACTCGCGCGGCCGCGCGCTCATGCCGTGCGGCCGCTGCCGCCAGCTCCTGTGGGAGAACGGCGGCCCGACGATGCAGCTGCAGACCCCGTCGGGCATCAAGACGATGGCCGAGGTGCTGCCCGACGCGTTCGACGACACCGACCTGAAGACGCTCCAGAAGGACCAGTGACGCTCATCTCCACCCCGCTCGACCTCACCGACCCGGCCTTCGTGGCCGATCCCTACCCGCTGCTCGCGCAGCTGCGCGCCACCGCGCCGATGGTGCGCGACGAGGCCGGCGGACGCTGGCTGGCCACGACCCACGCCAGCGTGAGCGCGGTGCTGCGCGACCGCCGCCTGGGCCGGCTCTGGACCGACTGGGAGCCGGTCGAGCAGATGGAGCCGTTCAACACGCTCCACCGCAACCAGCTGATGGAGAACGAGCCGCCGGCGCACACCCGCATGCGGCGGCTGCTGGCCGGGGCGTTCGGCCGCGGCCACGTCGACCGCATGCGCCCGCGCATCGAGACGCTGGCCGCCGAGATGCTGGACGCCTACGCACCGGGCGACACGATCGACGTCCTGGCCGCCTACGCCGAGCCGATGCCGGTGTTCGTCATCGCCGACCTGCTCGGCGTCCCGCGGGCCGACCACGCGCTGCTGCGCGAGTGGAGCCAGGGCATCGTCCACATGTACGAGCAGGGCGTCGGCGAGGACGTGAAGGCCGAGGCGGTGCGCTCCAGCACGCTGTTCGCCGAGTACGTCCGCGCGGTCGTCGCCGAGCGCAAGGCCGCGCTCGACGCCGGCAACCCCGGCGACGACCTGGTCACCGACCTGATCCGCGAGCGCGACGGCGGCGGCAAGCTCGACGACGAAGAGCTCGTCGCGACGGTCGTGCTGCTGCTCAACGCCGGGCACGAGGCCTCGGTCAACACGTTCGGCAACGGCCTGCACGCCCTGCTGTCGCACCGCGACCAGCTGGAGCGGGTCACGTCCGGGCAGGTGCCGGTCGACGTGGCGCTGGAGGAGCTCATCCGCTACGACGCGCCGCTGCAGCTGTTCGAGCGCACGGCCACGGTCGACCTCGAGGTCGCCGGCCAGGCCGTCGCGCAGGGCGAGCGGGTCGCGTGCCTCATGGGCTCGGCCAACCGCGACGCGGCCGTCTTCGAGCGTCCGGACGAGTTCGACGTCGCCCGCGACCCCAACCCGCACGTCGGCTTCGGCATGGGCCTGCACTTCTGCCTGGGCGCCCCGCTGGCGCGCCTGGAGCTGGGCATCACGCTGCGCCACCTGCTGGACCGTTTCCCGACCCTGTCCCTGGCCGGCGAGGCCCCGCGACGTCCCACCTGGGTGCTGCGCGGCTACGAGAAGATCGAGGTTGTCCTGTGAACGTGGCCGCCCCGCACGACGCCCCCGAGGTGATCATGGCCAAGCGCGACGGCCACGCCCTCACCGACAGCCAGATCGACTGGGTCGTCGACGCGTTCACCCGCGGCGACGTCGTGCCCGAGCAGATGTCGGCGCTGGCCATGGCCATCCTGCTCAACGGCATGGACCGCCGCGAGATCTCGCGCTGGACGAACGCCATGATCGCCAGCGGCGAGCGCATGGACTTCTCGTCGCTGTCGTGGCCGACCGCCGACAAGCACTCCACCGGCGGCGTCGGCGACATGATCACGCTGCCGCTGGCCCCGCTCGTCGCGGCGTGCGGCGTCGCCGTGCCGCAGCTGTCGGGCCGCGGCCTGGGCCACACCGGCGGCACGCTCGACAAGCTCGAGTCGATCCCCGGCTGGCAGGCGTCCCTCACCAACGAGGCGATGCTGGCCCAGCTCGACCAGATCGGCGCGGTCATCTGCGCCGCCGGCGCCGGCCTGGCCCCCGCCGACAAGAAGCTCTACGCGCTGCGCGACGTCACCGGCACGGTCGAGGCGATCCCGCTCATCGCCAGCTCGATCATGAGCAAGAAGATCGCCGAGGGCACCGGCGCGCTCGTCCTGGACGTCAAGGTCGGCTCCGGCGCCTTCATGAAGGACATCGACCGAGCCCGGGAGCTGGCCGAGACGATGGTCGCGCTCGGGAAGGACGCGGGAGTCAACACCGTCGCGCTGCTGACCGACATGGCCACGCCGCTCGGCGTGGCCGCCGGCAACGCGCTCGAGGTCGCCGAGGCCGTCGACGTGCTCGCCGGCGGCGGCCCTGCGGACGTCGTCGAGCTGACCCTCGCGCTGGCCCGCGAGATGCTCGCGGCAGCCGGACGCACCGACGTCGACCCCGCCGACGCGCTGGCCGACGGCCGGGCGATGGACGTGTGGCGCCGCATGATCACCGCCCAGGGCGGCGACCCCGACGCCGCGCTGCCGCAGGCGCGCGAGACGCACGTCGTCACCGCGCCCACGGCCGGCACGCTGCAGCGCCTGGACGCCTACGACGTGGGCATCGCCGCCTGGCGCCTGGGTGCCGGACGCTCCAAGCCGGGCGAGCAGCTCGACCTCGGCGCCGGCGTCACGCTGCACGCCAAGCCCGGCGACACGGTCACGGCCGGCCAGCCGCTCATGACGCTGCACGCCGACCGGCCCGAGCGGTTCGACCGGGCTCTCGCGGCGCTGGAGGGCTCGTTCGACCTGGGCGACGAGCCGTTCGAGCGCACCGACGTCGTCCTCGGCCGGGTCGACTGACGGCGTCCTCGCCGGCCCGTGCCGCGACCGCGGCTGGGCCGGCGGGACTTAGGGTGTGGACCATGCGTGTGCTGAACGACCGGGACGAGATCAAGGCCGCCGAGGGGACCGAGCTCGGCGTCAGCACGTGGCTCGAGATCTCCCAGGAGCGGATCGACATGTTCGCCGACGCGACCGGCGACCACCAGTGGATCCACGTCGACCCGCACAAGGCCGCCACCGGCCCCTTCGGCGCGACCGTGGCGCACGGCTACCTGACCCTCTCGCTCATCCCGTTCCTGGGGGCCCAGGCGTTCGCCTTCGCGGGCGAGACCGCGCGGGTGAACTACGGCCTGGACCGGGTGCGCTTCATGTCGCCGGTGCGGGTCGGCTCGCGCATCCGCGACCGCGTCGTGCTGAGCAAGGTCAACGAGATCGAGCGCGGCCAGCAGGTGCAGCTCACCCACACGATCGAGATCGAGGGGGTCGAGAAGCCAGCCTGCGTGGCGGAGGCGATCGTCCTTCTGATGGACTCCTGACATGACGACTCCCGCCACCGCCGACCAGATCCGCCGCGCCCCGAAGGTCGCGCTCCACGAGCACCTCGACGGCGGCGTCCGTCCGGCCACCGTCGCCGAGATCGCTGCCGAGATCGGCCACGAGCTCCCGGCGCAGGGGGCCGAGGCGCTCGGCACCTGGTTCGCCGAGGCCGCCAACAGCGGCTCGCTGCCGCGCTACCTGGAGACGTTCGCGCACACGACGGCCGTCATGCAGACCCGCGAGCACCTGGCCCGCGTCGCCCACGAGGCGGTCGTCGACCTGGCCGCCGACGGCGTCGTCTACGCCGAGCTGCGCTGGGCCCCCGAGCAGCACCTCGAGCGCGGCCTGTCGCTGACCGAGGCGGTCGACGCGGTGCAGCACGGCATCGCGTCCGGCGTGAAGGCCGCCGAGGCCGACGGCCGCGAGATCGTCGTCGGCCAGCTGCTCACCGCGATGCGGCACGCCGACCGCGGCCTGGAGATCGCCGAGCTCGTCGTCGACCACCGCGACCGCGGCGTCTTCGGCTTCGACATCGCCGGCGCCGAGGACGGCTTCCCGCCGATCCTGCACCTGGAGGCGTTCGAGTACCTGCGCCGCGAGAACGCGCACTTCACGATCCACGCCGGCGAGGCCTTCGGCCTGCCGTCGATCTGGCAGGCCATCCAGCGCTGCGGCGCCGAGCGGCTCGGCCACGGCGTGCGCATCGTCGACGACATCGACTTCGACGCGCCGGGCGGTCCTCGCCTGGGCCGGCTCGCCTCGTACGTCCGCGACCGCCGCATCCCGCTGGAGATGTGCCCGTCGTCGAACCTGCAGACCCACGCGGTGCCCGGCATGACGTCCATCGCCGACCACCCGATCGGCCCGCTCAAGGAGCTCGGCTTCCGCGTCACCGTCAACTGCGACAACCGGCTCATGAGCGGCACGTCGATGAGCCGCGAGATGCAGCTGCTCGTGGACGCGTTCGGGTACGGCCTGGACGACCTGCGCTGGTTCACGGTCAACGCGATGAAGAGCGCGTTCCTGCCCTTCGACCGCCGCATCGACCTCATCGAGCGCCTCATCAAGCCCGCCTACGCCGCGCTGCAGGCCTGACCGGGAGGTCAGCGTGACCGACACCGTCGACACCGTGCCCACCGACCGCGAGGTCGCGCGGGCCGTCACCCGCGCCGAGGCCGGCAAGGCGATCGACGCGCGCGAGGCCACCGCGCTGCTGGCCGCGCGCGGCGAGCACCTGGAGCGGCTGATGGCCGTGGCTGCCCGGGTGCGCGACGCGGGGCTGGAGGCCGCCGGGCGTCCGGGCGTCCTCACCTACTCGCGCAAGGTGTTCATCCCGCTGACCCGGCTGTGCCGCGACCGCTGCCACTACTGCACGTTCGTGACGACGCCCGGCCACCTGGAGCGGACTGGGGAGGCGCCGTTCCTCACGCCGGACGAGGTGCTGAAGATCGCCCGCGACGGCGCGGCGATGGGCTGCAAGGAGGCCCTGTTCACGCTGGGCGACCGCCCCGAGGACCGCTGGCCCGAGGCCCAGCAGTGGCTCGAGGAGGCCGGGTACGAGACCACGCTCGAGTACGTGCGGGCGATGGCGGTGCGGGTGCTGGAGGAGACCGGCCTGCTGCCGCACCTGAACCCCGGCGTCATGAGCTGGGCGGAGATGAACCGGCTCAAGCCGGTCGCGCCGTCCATGGGCATGATGCTGGAGACGACGTCCCGGCGGCTGTACGAGACGAAGGGGCTGCCGCACTTCCGCAGCCCCGACAAGGACCCGGCCGTCCGGCTGCGCGTGCTCGAGGACGCCGGACGGCTCAACGTCCCGTTCACGACCGGCGTGCTGGTGGGCATCGGCGAGACGCTGGCCGAGCGCGCCGACGCGCTGTTCGAGCTGCGCCGGGTGCACCGTGCGTACGGCTCGGTGCAGGAGGTCATCGTCCAGAACTTCCGGGCCAAGCCCGACACCGCGATGCGGCACGACGACGACCTGCCGCTGGACGAGTACGTGGCCGCCATCGCCACCGCGCGCGTCGTGCTCGGCCCCCAGGTGCGGGTGCAGGCGCCGCCGAACCTGGTCGACCTGGTCGAGTGCCGCGCCCTCGTCGACGCCGGCATCGACGACTTCGGCGGCATCAGCCCGCTGACGCCCGACCACGTCAACCCTGAACGTCCGTGGCCGAACGTCGACAAGCTGGCCGCCCTGTGCGCCGACGCCGGGTTCGCGCTGCGGGAGCGGCTCACCGCCCACCCGCCGTACCTGGGCCTGCCGTGGCTCGACCCCCGGCTCCAGGCCCACGTGGACGCCCTGCGCGGCCCCGACGGCCTGGCCGACCCGGACGCGCGACCGTCCGGCCTGCCCTGGCAGGAGCCGGACGGCGGCTGGGCCGACGCCGGCCGCACCGACCTGGAGACGACGATCGACACCGTCGGACGCTCCAGCGACCGGCGCGGTGACTTCGACGACGTCTACGGCGACTGGGCGCAGCTGCGTGAGCAGGTCCGCTCGTCCTCGACCGTCGAGCGGCTCGACACCGACGTGGCGGCGGCGCTGCGGGCGGCCGAGCGCGACCCGGCCGGGCTGACGCACGACCAGGCGCTGGCGCTCATGACCGCGCCCGAGGGGCCCGAGCTCGAGGCGGTGTGCGCGCTGGCCGACGACCTGCGCCGCGACGCCGTCGGCGACGACCTGACCTACGTGGTGAACCGGAACATCAACTTCACCAACGTCTGCTACACCGGCTGCCGGTTCTGCGCGTTCGCCCAGCGCAAGACCGACGCCGACGCGTTCACCCTGTCGCTGGACGAGATCCAGGCCCGGGCGCACGAGGCGGTCGCGTTCGGCGCCACCGAGGTCTGCATGCAGGGCGGCATCGACCCGGAGATGCCGGCCAGCTCGTACTTCGACATCGCCCGCGCGGTGAAGCAGGCCGAGCCCGGGCTGCACATGCACGCGTACAGCCCGATGGAGGTCATGAACGGCGTGGCCCGCACGGGGCTGTCGATCCACGACTGGCTGGTCGCGGCGAAGGAGGCGGGCGTCGACTCGCTGCCCGGCACGGCCGCGGAGATCCTCGACGACGAGGTCCGCTGGGTGCTGACCAAGGGCAAGCTGCCGGCCAGCCAATGGATCGAGGTCGTCACCACGGCGCACCGCGTGGGCCTGCCGACGACGGCGACGATGATGTACGGCCACGTCGACCACCCCGGCCACTGGGTCGGGCACCTGCGCACCGTCGCCGACCTGCAGCGCGAGACGGGCGGCTTCACCGAGTTCGTGCCGCTGCCGTTCGTCCACCAGTCCAGCCCGATCTACCTGGCCGGCGTCGCGCGTCCGGGCCCGACGGTGCGCGACAACCGGGCCGTGCACGCGCTGGCCCGGATCATGCTGCACGGGCTCGTCGACAACGTGCAGGTCTCGTGGGTCAAGCTCGAGCCGACGGTGCTCGACCAGATCCTGCGCGGCGGCGTCAACGACCTGGGTGGCACGCTCATGGAGGAGACGATCAGCCGCATGGCGGGGTCGACGCAGGGCTCGCGCAAGGACGTCCACGAGCTGGAGCAGATGGCCGCCAGGGTCGGACGCCCCGCGGTGCAGCGCACCACCTCGTACGGGCGCCCCCGTCCCGTCATCTGAGCGAAACCTGACGGACCACCTGCCTGGCTACGATGGGACCGGCGTCACGAGCGCCGCCCGGACCGTCCCGTCGAACCACGACCTCACGGGGGTGACGCAGTGCCCGACGCTCCCGTGCAGTTCACCGCGGTGCTGCCCATCAAGTCGTGGACCCACGCCAAGTCGCGCCTCCACGAGGACCCCATCGTCCGGCACGCCTTCGCCCGCGCCCTGCTCAAGGACACCCTCGCCGCCGTCCTGGACGCCGGCATCGTCGTCCGCACGGTGGTGGTGACGCCTGACGCCGGCGTGGCCGAGTACGCGCGGTTCGTCGGCGCCGAGGTGGTCGCCGACCGCACCCGGGCCCGCGGCGACGCGCTCAACGACGCGGTCGCCCGCGGCGCCGACTGGGCCCGCAAGCGCTTCCCCCGCCGTCCCATCGCCGTCCTGCCCGGCGACCTGCCCGCCCTCACCGGACCCGACCTGTCGGGCGTCCTGCGCTCGGCGGCCGACCACGACCTGGCGTTCTGCCCCGACGCCGCCGGCCACGGCACGACGCTCGTCGTCGCCCGCACGCCCGGGCTCCTGCGCACCGCCTACGGACCCGACTCGGCCCGCCGCCATCGCGAGCTCGGGGCGGTCGAGATGGCCGACGTGCCGGCTGGCGTCCGCCGCGACATCGACGTCCTCGGCGACCTGGCCGGGGCCCGCGAGATCGGCCTGGGCCGCAACACCAGCCAGGTGCTCGACGACTTCGGCGCCGAGCTCAACACGTTCGTCCAGCAGACCGGCTAGCCGTGCCGGACGGTCGCGCATCCTCACGGACTAGCGGGCGGTGAGTGGTCGTCACTTCCGTGCGGGAAAGTGACCACAGGTCACCGCTCGGCGGACACTCGCGCGGCTCGGCGGCGGTCCTGGCGGCGTTCCCAGCGCTCGGACCAGAACGTCAGGCGCAGCAGCAGGTAGAGCAGGGCCACGGGCGGGCCGCCGACGACCACCGCGACCAGGAGACCGATCTCACCGAGCCCAGGCCGGGCCATCGTGGTCCGGACGGTGTCGACGGCCGCCCACAGCCACACCCCGACCAGAGCCAGGATCAGCAACAGGCCGGCGGGCCCGAGGCCGATCACGGACGCAGCTCCTGGACCAGGGTGATCGCGTCGTGGGCGAGCTGGCGGGTCGTGGCGTCGTCGTCCATGAACAGCGGGACGGCGCGCGCGGCCAGGCCGGTGGGGGAGAGGCGGTCGACGGCATCGGCGTCCTGGCCGTCCACGAGCCAGCCGTCGAGCAGGCCGCCGTCGCGGCGCGAGCCGTAGGTCTCGGCGACCGCGGCGGCGCTGATCTCGCGGCCCAGGCCACCCATGAGCTGGTCGGCCATGCCGCGCACCGCGCCGCCGCCGATGATCGGCGAGACGCCGACGACCGGGGCGGACGTCGACCGCAGCGCGTCCGCGAGGCCCGGCACGGCGACGATCGGCCCGATGGAGACGACCGGGTTCGACGGGGCGACGAGCACGACGTCGGCGCCGGCGATCGCCTCGACGACGCCGGGCGCCGGCGTGGACGCCTCGACGCCGTCGTAGGAGAGCGCGGTGAACGGGACGCCGGCGCGGTACCGGATCCAGTACTCCTGGAAGTGCAGGTGGCGCGTCTCGCCGTCGACCACCGCGTCCAGGTGGGTCTCGACCTCGTCCTCGGTCATCGGCAGCAGCGTGACGCCCGGTCGCCAGCGTTCGCACAGGTGCGCCGTGGCGGCGGTCAGGCCACGCCCCTCGCGCAGCATCTGGGTGCGCACGAGGTGGGTGGCGATGTCGCGGTCGCCCAGGCCGAACCAGTCCGGTCCCTCGCCGTACGCGGCCAGGTCCTCCTTGGCGCTCCACGTCTCGTCGGCGCGGCCCCAGCGGCGCTCGGAGTCGATGCCGCCGCCGAGCGTGTACATGAGCGAGTCCAGGTCGGGGCAGACGCGCAGCCCGTGCAGCCAGATGTCGTCGGCGGTGTTGGCGACGACGGTGACGTCGGCGTCGGGCGCGGCGGCGACGACGCCGGACACGAACCGGGCCCCGCCGATGCCGCCGGACAGGATGGTGATGCGCACGCTCAGCTCCTCTGCAGCCGCTTCTCGGCCTGCTTGGGGGTCATGGGGACGCAGCCGTGCGCGACGGCCTCGGCGACGACCGCGGGCTCGTCCTTCATGAGCCGCCAGCCGCGGCGCACCAGCACGTGCGGCGCCTTGCGGCCCTCGCGCAGGTCGCGGAACAGGCGCAGGCAGAACGTCACCATGCGCGGGCGGCGCAGGCAGATCGCCTCCTCCAGCAGCCCGGCGCGGCGGCAGGTGTCGACGATCTGCGGGGCGAACAGGCCCTCGGCGACGAACAGGTCGGTGCTGACGCGCAGGTGCTCCAGGTCGACCCGGCGGCTGGCCGACAGCGAGTAGACCGGCACGTCGGCGGTGCCGGTGGCGCACAGCTCCGCGATGGTGGACACCGCCTGGTCGGCGTCCCACGAGCCTGGGTGGTCCCAGTCGACGAGGCCGAGGTCGGACATCGGCATGCCCGGCTCGTCGAGGTCGCGGTAGAAGTCGTCCAGGCGCAGGGTGGGGACGCCGAGCCGGCGCGCGAGCCGGGACTTGCCCGAGCCCGAGGGTCCGGCGAGGATCACGACGCGACGGGGCACCCGAGCACTCTAGACGCCCGACTACGCTGGCCTGCATGGCACTCGACGTCACCGTGGCCGACATCGCCGGCATGATCGACCACGCGATCCTCAAGCCCGAGCTCACCCGCGACCAGGTCGACACCGACCTGGACCTCGCGGCGCGCTACCGCATCTTCAGCGTCTGCGTGCGTCCCAGCGACGTCGCGCACGCGGTGGCCCGGCTCGACGGCTCCGGCGTCGCGGTCGGCACGGTCATCGGCTTCCCGCACGGCACGACGTCCACCCAGGCCAAGGTCGCCGAGGCCGAGCAGGCGCTCGCCGACGGCGCGTCCGAGCTGGACATGGTGCTGAACATCGGTCGCCTGCGCAGCGGCCTGCTCGACGACGTCCGCGACGACATCGCCGCGGTGGTCGCCGCGGCTCAGGGCAAGGTCGTCAAGGTCATCTTCGAGACCGCGTACCTGAGCGACGACGAGATCGTCGCCGCCTGCCGCGCCACCGCCGACGCGGGCGCCGACTTCGTCAAGACGTCCACGGGCTTCGCCGGCGGCGGCGCGACGATCGAGCACGTCACCCTCATGCGCGCGAGCTCGCCCGAGCACGTGCAGGTCAAGGCGTCCGGCGGCGTGCGCAGCCTCGACACCCTGCTGGAGATGAAGGCGCTCGGCGTCACCCGCTTCGGCACCAGCGCCACGGCGACGATCCTGGACGAGCTGGGGTCGCGGCTGGCCGGCGCCGAGGCGTCCACCACCGAGGACGCCTCCAGCTACTGAGTCACCCGAGCCCGGCGTCCGCCGGGATTCGTGAAGAAAAGGACCCCTTTCGCGCGGAAAGGGGTCCTTTTCCTCACACTTCGCGGCAGCGCCGCGACGAGGTGAGGGTGCGGGCTAGAGGCCGAGCAGGGTCGAGAGGTCGGCCTTGATCGCGTCGAGCCGCTCGCCGGCCTCGCGCCGGGCCGCGTCGACGTCGGCGCCGGCCTCGACCACGACCTCCAGGTAGCACTTGAGCTTCGGCTCGGTGCCCGACGGACGCGCGATGACCCGCGCGCCGCCCTCGAGCCCGATCCGGATGCCGTCGGTCGGCGGCAGGCCCTCGTAGCCGTCCTCGAGGTCGTCGACCGACGTGACCGCCAGCCCGCCGAGCGACTCCGGCGGGGACGTGCGCAGGGTCGTCATGGCGTCGCTGATGATCGAGCGGTCGTCGACCCGCACCGACAGCTGCGTGGTGGCGTGCAGGCCGTGCTCGCGGGCGATGTCGTCGAGCAGGTCGAGCAGCGTGCGGCCCTCGGCCTTGAGCGACGCGGCCAGCTCGTGCACCGCGAGGGCGGCCGAGACGCCGTCCTTGTCGCGGGCGATGTGCGGGGCGACGCTGTAGCCGAGCGCCTCCTCGTAGCCGTAGGCCAGGTCGTCGATCTTGCCCAGCCACTTGAACCCGGTGAGCGTCTGGCGCCACGGGCGTCCGGCCGCCTCGGCCTGCCGGCCCAGCACCGACGACGACACGATGGACGCCGCGTAGGTGCCCTCCGCGCCGCGCTCCAGCATGTAGTGGCCGAGCAGCGAGCCGACCTGGTCGCCCGAGAGCATCCGGTGGCCGTCGCCGTCACGCACGCCCACGGCGCAGCGGTCGGCGTCGGGGTCGTTGGCGATGATCACGTCGGCGTCCACGTCGGACGCCAGCGCCAGCGCGAGATCCATCGCGCCGGGCTCCTCGGGGTTCGGGAAGGCGACGGTGGGGAACGCCGGGTCGGGGTCGCCCTGCTCGGTGACGACGTGCGGCGCGGGGAAGCCGGCCCGGTCGAGCACCTCGAGCAGGGTGTCACGGCCGACGCCGTGCATCGGCGTGTAGACCGCCACGACGTCGCGCGGCCCGTCGGACGCGAGCGCCACGCAAGCCTCCACGTACGCGGCGGCCACGTCGTCGCCGAGCACCGTGTAGTCGGACGAGCGGGGCAGCTCGTCGACGCGTCCGACCCGGTCGATCTCGGCGGAGATGTCGGCGTCGGCCGGCGGCACGATCTGGCTGGAGTCACCCAGGTAGACCTTGTAGCCGTTGTCGCGCGGCGGGTTGTGCGAGGCGGTGACCATGACGCCCGCGCTCACGCCGAGGTGACGGATCGCGAAGGCGAGCACCGGCGTCGGCAGGTGGGTGGGCAGCAGGTGGGCGCGCACGCCCAGGCCCTGCATGACCTCGGCGGTGTCGCGGGCGAACCGCTCGGACTTGTAGCGCGCGTCGTACCCGACGACGACGCTCGGGTCGTCCTCGTGCTGCTTGAGGTACGCCGCCAGGCCGGCCGCCGCCTGGGCCACGATGACCCGGTTCATGCGGTTCGGCCCGGCGCCCAGCTCGCCGCGCAGGCCCGCGGTGCCGAACTGCAGCCGCTCGGCGAAGCGGTCCTCGAGGGCGGCCGTGTCGCCGTCGTCCAGCAGCTGCTGCAGCTCGGTGCGGGTCTCGTCGTCCGGGTCCTGGTCGAGCCAGAGCCGGGCGCGGTCGGTGAGCGTGGTCATGGCGGGTCTCCTCAGATGCGCGGAAGGACGTCGGCCAGCAGGGTGCCCATGCGCGTGGCGGCCGCCTGGCCGGCCGCGAGGACCTCCTCGTGGTCCAGCGGCTCGCCGGTGACGCCGGCGGCGGCGTTGGTGACCAGCGAGATGCCGAGCACCTCCAGGCCGGCCGCGCGGGCGGCGATGGCCTCCAGCGCGGTCGACATGCCGACCAGGTCGCCGCCGATGGCGCGGACCATGTTGATCTCGGCCGGGGTCTCGTAGTGCGGGCCGGGGAACTGGACGTAGACGCCCTCGTCCAGGCTCGGGTCGACCTCGCGGACGAGCGTGCGCAGGCGCGAGGAGTACAGGTCGGTGAGGTCGACGAAGTTCGCGCCCACCAGCGGCGAGGTGGCCGTCAGGTTGATGTGGTCGCTGATGAGCACCGGGGTGCCGGGCTGCCAGTCGGGGTTGAGCCCGCCGCAGCCGTTGGTCAGCACGACGGTCTTGACGCCCGCGGCGGCGGCGGTGCGCACGCCGTGGACGACGGCGCCGACGCCCTTGCCCTCGTAGAAGTGGGTGCGGCCCAGGAAGACCAGCGCGCGCTTGTCGCCCAGGCGCACCGAGCGGACGGTGCCGCCGTGGCCCTCGACGGCGGGGGCGCTGAAGCCGGGCAGGTCGGCGAGGTGGATCTCGTGCTCGGGCTCGCCCAGCACGTCCGCGGCGGGCAGCCAGCCCGAGCCCATCACGAGGGCGACGTCGTGGTCGGCGCCGTCGGTGAGCTCGCGCAGAGCGTCCGCGGCCTGGTCGGCGATGTCGGAGGTGTTCACGGTCAGACCCTACGGCTCGGGGCAGCGGGCTGCAGCACGCCGTCTGCTCTACCCTGGCCGGATGCCGAAGATCATCGGGGGGTCGCTCGTCGAGCACCGGGCGCAGGTGCGTCGCCGGGTCTTCGAGGCGCTCGTGGAGCTCATGGACGAGCGCTCGTTCGCCGCCGTGACGATGGCCGACCTGGCCGAGCGGGCCGGGGTCGGACGCACCGCGCTGTACAACCACTTCGCCGACCGCGAGGCCGTGCTCGTGGCCTACGCCGGCGAGGAGACCAGCGAGTACGTCGCCCGGCTCGAGGCGGACCTCGAGGCGTCCGACGACCCGGTCGAGCGGCTGCGCGTCTACGTGCGCCACCACCGCGACTTCGCCGAGTCCACCCACCTGGGGTTCGGGCCGGAGGTGATGGGCGTGCTGTCGCGGGAGTCGCTCAGCCAGATCCGCGAGCACGTCCACGACGTGGAGCGGGTGCTGCGCCGCCTGCTCGAGGAGGGTCAGGACGCCGGCGTGATCGATGTCCCCGACGTGGGCGAGGCCGTCTCGCTCGTCCATGCATGCCTGCAGCGCCGCGAGGTCTCGCGCGACACCGCGGAGCGCTTCGTGCTCGGCGGTCTCGGCGTCCGCTGACCTCGCCGAGCGCGGCCTCCGGCGCGATGTGGACGCGAACGCACCACGATCGCCGAGGACGTGGTGCTTCTGCGTCCACATCTCGGCAGCGCCGGGACGAGGAGGGGCCCCGGGCGACCGCGCCCGGGGCCCCTCGTCGTGCGTCAGGTCAGCGCGTGACCTTCACCGTCGACGTGCGGACCTTCGCCCGGGCGTCGAACTTCGTGTCGCCGTAGTAGGTGACGTAGACCTTCCAGCTGCCCTTGGCCAGCTTGGACGTCTTGACGTTCGCCTGGCCGCGGCTGTTCAGCCGCACGGTGTACGTCTTGGTCGAGCGGCCCTTGACCAGCTGCACACGCACCTTGCCCGTGGGCGTGCCCGCGGACGCCGAGCGGACGGTGACGCGCACCGAGCCGGCCTTGCGGGTCGTGGGCTTCTTGACGACCTTGACCGCCGGCTTGGCCACGGAGGCCTTGCGGACGACGAAGGTCGTCGTGCCCGTCGCCGCGGTCTGCGTGCCGTCGCCGGCGTAGGAGACCGTGGCGCGCCAGGTGCCGGCCGACAGGGCCGGGACGGCGACCGTGGCCCGGCCGCGGACGAGCGTGCCGGTGAGCGCGCGACGCTCCGTGCCCTTCGTCAGCGTGACCGCGACCCGACCGGTCGGCTGCGCGCCGCCCGCCGTCAGGTCGATCGTGGCGCGGCCGGCCCGGACGGTGGTGGCCGGCGAGATGGCGATGCGCGGCGCGGTGGTCGTGGCCTTGGTGACGGTCACCTTCGTGCTGGCGGTGGCCGGCGCGAAGAACGTCGTCTGGCCGAACGAGAGCGTCGCCGTGCGGACGCCGGCGGGCAGGGTGCCCGGCAGCGTGAAGGTCGCCGTGCCGTCCTCGACCGGGGCGGTCGCGGTGGCGCCGACGCCGGTGAGCGTGACGGTGCCTTCGTCCACGGTGCGCGTGGAGTCGACGTCGACGGTCAGCGTCGCCGCCTTGCCGACCGGGGTGGTGACCGCCGGGGCCGACACGGTGGTGGCCTGACGGACCAGCGTGGAGAAGTCGAGGTCCGCGGGGAGCTCGACGGTCTGCGACGCGTCGGTGGCCGACTGGCCGTGCGCCTTCTGGGTGGACAGCGTCCACGTCTTGGCCGGGTCGAGCGCCGCGACCTTGTCGGCCGGCAGCTTCAGGACCGTGGTGAACGAGCCGTCCGCCGCGATCGCGTTGACCCAGCTGGTGGCGACGAACGCCGACGGGTCGGTGGCCGAGAACGCCGAGCCGAGGCTGACGTAGACGCCGACGCCGCCGGCCATGTAGCTCCGGCCGGAGACCTCGATCTCGAGCGCGTCGGGGGTACTCGTGAGGGTGCGCGCGGTCAGCGACGGCCGCGCCGCGGCGGCGGCGAACGCCGAGGGCGCCTTCTTCGTGTCCGAGGTGGCGCCCGACTTGTAGAAGTGCGCGCGCAGAGACGAGGGCAGGGCGCCCAGGAACGTCGGTGCGAACGCGGCGCCGTCGATCGGCACGGGGGTGCCGCTGCTGTTCGTCGTCAGGCCCAGGTCGGTCGCGGCCTGGCTGCCGGCGGGCAGGACGCCCTCGAACGCGGGCGTCGCGCCGAGCGTCGCGTCGCCGTCCTGGCTGCCCCAGGTGGTGCCGGCACCGTCGAAGGTGGTGACCACGACGTCCTGGCTGCTGCCGGTCGTCGGGGTGCCGGTGGGCACCTCCCAGGCGACGTCGGCGACGACCCGGCCGGTGCCGTCGGCGGCCAGCACGATCTTGGGGTCGGCGATCTCGATGCTGTACTGCAGCACGTTGGCGGTGGAGATGAACGAGCCCTTGAGCGAGCCGTCGTACTGCACCGACGCGGTCTTGGTGACCGGGTTGACCCAGCCGCTCTCCTGCGCGAACGTCGCGGACTTCGTGGCCGCGTCGTAGGTGGCGCCGCTGCTCGCGACGAGCGTGTTGTTGTTGAACGACGCCTTCGTGAAGTGGTCGACGAACTGCGTCGACACGTTCCAGCTCAGGGTCGGGTCGCCCTCGGCGGCCTGGGCGGTGCCGGGGGTGACCGCCAGGGTGGCCGCGGCGAGCGCCGTGGCGAGGAGGCCGGACACCGTCCGGCGCCGGGCCGAGGTGGCCCGGGACAGCAAGGTGCTGCTCATCGTGTTCCTTTCGGGAGGTGGCGCGGACGCGCCGTGGGGAAGGGCTAGGCCCGGCGGAGCCGGGGGAGGGGAAGCGGGAGGGCCGGGCCGGCCGCGGCGAGCAGCAGTCCGCCGCCCACCCACCAGCCGCGGTCGCCGGACAGCAGCCCGGCGCTCGTGGACGACGTGGGACGCACGGTCGGTGCGCCGGCGACCGTCTCGGCGGGTCCGGACGCGAGCGTCGACTGCGGTGCCGACGCCAGCGGTGCGCCGGCGACCGGTGCGGTGATCCGCGCGGGCACGGACGTCGTGGTCGGTGCGGTCGCCGGGGTGCCCGGCGTGGACGCCGGGCCGGTGGACGCCGGTGCCGCCGGGGCGACGGGCGCGTCGGCGTCGTAGCTGACGCTCATCGGGAGCGCCTTCTTCGCCGCGTCGCTCGCGCCGCCGCTGGAGTACCAGAAGGCGGCGGTGCCGACCTCACGCTGGAAGCCGACGAACGACTGCGGGAACGAGCCCCAGCCGGCTCCGGTGCGGACCTGCGGCGTGCCGTCGCCCACGTCGACCTTCACCCGGTCGTACGCGGGGGTGACTGTGAAGCCGGCGTCGCCCTTCAGGTCTACCCGGCCGAGGTCGGCCAGCGTGACCGTCCGGGCCGGGATCGCCCGCCACACGGACTGGTCGGCCTGGTCCGAGCCGTAGCCGCTCAACGTCGCCGTGACCCGCGCGCGGCCGTCACGCACGACGAGCGTCGGGTCGCTGACGTGGAAGAACGTGAAGCCGGAGTAGAAGACGACGCTGAACGAGCCCGTCCAGCGAATGGTGCCGGTCTCGGTGCGCGGGTCGATGCGCCCCTGGCCGCCGTCGAGGACGACCTGGTGGCGGGTGAACACGCCGTCGCTGGGGGAGGTGTCGAGCGCGCCGTCGGAGCCGGTGCTCAGCCCGTTCCAGGTCGCCGGGACGTAGCCCTTGCCGTCGACGTACTTCTCGATCCGCACGTCGCCGTCGCGCTGGCGCCACTGCGTCGCGGTGACCGACTGCCCGCCCCTGCCCGGGTCGGGCAGCCTGCCGGCGGACAGGAAGTTGTACCGCTGCGGGGCGTGCGACCGGTTGTTGGACTCGTTGTTCACGCCCCAGCGCAGCTGGGCGTCGTCCACGGTCCAGGCCGCATCGTCGTCGGCGGGCGTCGACGGCGCCGGCTCGCTGGGCGCGGGCTTCGTCGGTGTGGTGGGGGTCGGGGTCGTGGGGGTCGGGGTGACGGGCTCGTCAGGGGTGCCGAACGAGACGTCGACCGGGAGCGGCGGCTTGTTGTCCTGCATGCCGGCGCAGCCGGTGGAGTAGAAGTGGGCGGCGATGCTGGTGTCGCCGACGGCGCTCAGGAAGTCCTGCGGCCACGCACCCCACCAGCCGGTGGCGCCACCGGAGGTCGAGCAGCTCCGCGTCTGCGCGGTGGCGCCCGACGGCAGGGTCACGCGCACGCCGCGGTAGTCGGGCTCGAGCCGGTAGCCCTCGTCGTCCAGGCCGCTGATCGAGCCGGACGAGAACGTCATCAGCGTGAGCCGGCCGAACGACCGCGGCGGGGTCGGGTTGCCGCTCATGTCCTGGCCGGCGGCGAGGGTCAGCTCGGCGGTGAGCGTGCCCGACCCGTCGGCGCCGACGTCCAGCCGCGGGTCGGCGTAGACCTCGGCCGGGGCGCCGAACGAGGCCGGGTAGGCGTTCACGGTGTAGCGCCCGGTCCACCGCAGCGAGGCCTCGCCGGTGTCGCGGTCGACCGTGCCGTCGCCGCCGGTGAACCGCACCGCGTTGACCGAGCTCACGCCCGACGGCAGGGACGTCGCCGGCACCGGGGACAGGCCGAGCTCGGACGCCGTGGTCGTCACCTTCCGGGCGTCGCCGCTGGTGCCGCTGATCTCCCAGGGGCCGAAGATGCCCTTCTGGGCGTACCCGCTGATGCCCCACGTGAACGACGCGTCATCGACGGTCTCGACCGCGGCCTCGGCCGTGGGGGCCTGCCAGGGCAGGGCGACGAGGCCGAGGGCGGCCAGGACGCCGCCGGCGGCGAGCCGCAGGGTGCCGCGCTCACGCATGGCTGCCCTCCTCGACCGGACGGCGCAGGAACCGGACGGCGCGGAAGCCGACCGCACCGAGCAGCGCGACGGCGCCGACGACGGCGAAGGCGACGGGCAGCCAGGCGCGGCCGTCCTCCTCCTCGGCCACCGGAGCCACGTCGCTGGACGCGCGGGTCACCGGGAAGTTCAGCGCGGGGGCGGCGCCCGACAACGCGCCGGTCAGCGACAGCACGTGGGTGCCGGCCCCGACGGACGACGGCAGCTGGATGACGCCGGCGAGCTCGCCGCTGGTGCCGGTGGTGAGCGGACCGACCGCGGCCACGCCGCCGTCCAGCGAGACCACGACCTGCTCCTGCGGTCGGAAGCCGGTGGCCGTGAAGGTGAGGACGTGCCCCTCCACGGCCGTCGCCGGGTCGATCGCCGCCTTAGGCCTGCGCGTTCCGGCGGCCGGGACCGTGGTGGTCGGTGTCGCGGCGGGCGTCGGCGTGGCGGAGCCGCCGCTCGGGGCGGCCGTGCCCGCGGAGCCGGCCGCGACGCTCACCGGCGTGAACGTCTCGTTGTTGGCGTTCACGACGCCGTGCGCCCCGACGGTGATGACGCCGCACCGATCGGTGCGGCAGTCGACCTGGACGCTCTCGCCCTTGCGGTTCACGGCGGTGAACGTGACGCCGGGGACGGTCAGCTCGGTGGACCACGAGCCCTTGGCCGAGATGGTGCCGCCGTTGGCCTCCGCAGCGGTGTCGGAGCCGGGGAACGCGACGAAGCGCTGGTAGCCGGCGTTCGACCGGCTCTCGCTGTCGGCGACGTAGGCGTACCCGCCCGTTCCCCTGCTCGGCTGCCACGCCCCGTCGACCGTGCCGAACATGACGTAGATGCCGCCATGGCCACCCTTCACGGACTGGAAGCCGCTGCCGCGCAGGGTCAGCGTGGTGCTCCCCTCGGCGGCGATCGCGGCGTCCCCGCCGGCCCCACCGACGCTCACGCGTGACGCGGCCTGGGCCGGGACGGACCCGGCGGCGACGGACCCCGCCACGAGGGCGACGCAGATCAACGAGCGGACGACCACGGGGTCTCCTCCTGAGGGGTGGGAGTGGTGTGCAGGCGGTGCGGGACGACCAGCAGCCGGCCGCCGTGCTCGACGACGTCCACCGGGTGCTCGTAGACCTCGCCGACGAGGTCGGGCCGCAGCACGTCGCGGGGGACGCCGTCGGCCACGACCGCGCCGCCGTGCAGCACGGCCATCCGGTCGGCGTAGGCGGCCGCGACGCTGAGGTCGTGGACGACCGCGACGACGGCCCGCCCGCCCAGCGCCAGGGCCCGGGCCTCGGCGAGCACCTGGTCCTGGTGGCGCAGGTCGAGCGCGGCGGTCGGTTCGTCCAGCAGCACGAGCTCGGTCTCCTGGGCCAGGACGCGCGCGAACGAGGTGCGCGCCTTCTCGCCGCCCGAGAGCGTCGGGAACGGCTGGCCGGCCAGGTGGACGACGTCGGTGCGCAGCATCGACTCGGCGACGACGCGGTCGTCCTCGTCCTCGCGGTCGGTGCGCGCCCAGGGGGCCCGGCCCATGCGGACGACGTCGACGGCGCTGAAGCCGAACGCGAGCCGCTGCTCCTGGGTCAGGACGGCCCGGCGGCGCGCCAGGTCCTTGGCCCGCCAGGCCGCGACGTCCACGCCGTCGACCGAGGCGTGCCCGCGCTGGGGCTTCACGTCGCCGCTCATGACGGCCATGAGCGTCGACTTGCCGGCGCCGTTGGGGCCGACCAGGGCGACGAGCTCGCCGGGGGACACCTCGAGGCTCACGCCGTCGAGCACGCGGCGCTCGCCGTAGGCGACGACGACGTCCTTCACGCGCAGCATCACGCCCACCCCCCGGCGCTGCGGCGCGTGCGGCGCAGCAGCCAGAAGAAGAACGGCCCGCCGACGAGCGAGGTCAGCATGCCGATCGGCAGGTCGGCCGACTCGACGGCGGTGCGGGCCACGAGGTCGGCGGCGAGCAGCAGCACCGCGCCGCCCAGCGCGCTCGCGGGCACGAGCACCCGGTGGCCCGGACCGACGACCATGCGCACGAGGTGCGGCACGACGAGCCCGACGAACCCGATGATGCCGGCGAACGAGACGGCGGCGGCCGTCAGCAGCGCGACCAGCACGATCGCGACCACGCGCAACCGCTCGACGTCGATGCCGACGTGCCGGGCGGCCCGGTCGCCGAGCGCCAGCACGTCCAGCCGGCGGGCGATCACCGCGGCGCCGGCCAGGCCGGCCACGACGAACGGCAGGACGATGACGACGTGCTGCCAGCGGCTGCCGTTGAGGCTGCCCAGCTGCCAGAAGACGATCTCCTCGCGGGCCGCGGTGTCGCCGAGGAAGAGCATGAGGGCCATGCCGGCGCTGCAGACCGCGTTCACGGCGATGCCGGTGAGCACGAGGGTGACGACCTCGGTGCGGCCGTCCGAGCGCGACATGACGTAGACCAGCAGCGTGGTGACCAGGCCGCCGGCGAAGGCGAGCAGCGGCGTCGTCCAGCTGCCGGCGAAGGCCAGCGAGAACACGATGGAGACGGACGCGGCGAAGGCGGCGCCGGTGGAGACGCCCACGACGCTCGGCTCGGCCAGCGGGTTGCCGAACACGCCCTGCATGAGTGCGCCGGCGGTGGCGAGCGAGGCGCCGACCAGCACGGCCAGGGCGACCCGCGGGAAGCGGACGTTCCACAGCGTCGCGTCGCCCTGCGGGTGCTCGGGGAGCGGGCCGACGTCCAGGCCGAGCCGGTGCAGGATCGACCCGAGCACCTGCATCGGCGGCACGTCCAGGTGCCCGCGTCCGGCCGCGACGAGCACCATGACGACGAGCAGGGCGCCCAGCGCGAGGAACAGCCCCGACGTGCGCGCGGTGCGGGCACGGGGGAGTGCGGGCGCCTCGGCGTGTGCGTCCAGGACGGCGGTCACTCGGCGCCCTCGACCGACTCCGGCGCGTAGACGGCGACGGCCAGGCTGTTGAGCACGTCGGCGGTGCGCGGGCCGTAGCCGAGCACGAACGCGTCGTCCATGTCGACGATGCGCCGGTTCTGGCCGGCCGGGGTCTGGGCGAGCGCGGGCAGGCGCTCGAGCAGGCCGTCGACGCCGCCGGCGGACTCCAGGCCCTTGGTCATGAGGATCAGCAGCTCGGGCTGCGCCGCGACGATGCCCTCGTCGTTGACCGGCTTCATGCCCTTCCAGCCGATCTCGCCGGCCACGTCGTAGAGACCGAGCGCGTCGATGAGCCCGTCGGCGCCCGAGCCCTCACCGAACATGTAGTAGATGCCGGCGTTGCCACGCACGTAGAGGAACGCGGCCCGCAGCTTGCCCTGGGTGGTGGCCGGGGCGACCTTGGCGATCTCGGCCCGCACCTCGTCGACCTCGGCCTGGGTCCGCTCGGCGAGGGCCTGGCCCGGCTCGGGCACGCCGAGCGCCTCGGCCACCTCGTGCGTGAGGTCGTCGATGTTGTCCAGGCCGCGCTCGCCGTCGACGACCACGACCGGGATGCCCGCGTCGCGCATCTGCAGCACGACGTCCCACGGGCCCAGCGACGTGTCGGTGAGGATGACCGACGGGTTCAGCTCGAGGATCTTCTCGGCGCTCAGGTCGTGCCCGGTGCTCGTCACGAGCGGCAGGTCCTGCGCCTCGGCGAACTGCGTGGAGACGTCGCGGCCGACGACCCGGTCGCCGAGACCGAGCTCGAAGACGGTCTGCGAGAGCGTGCCGTAGACGTCCAGGGCCAGGATGCGGCTGGCGTCCGTGACGGTGACCTTCGTGCCCTGGCTGTCGGTGACCGTGACGGGCAGCTGCGGCTCGACGTCCTCGGCGACCGGCTCGATGGCCAGCTCGCCGAGGCCCGCGTGCGTGGGCCCGGTGTACGACCGCGGGTCGTCCAGCGCCGTGGCGTCGGCCAGCGCGACCGAGGCGGTGTCGCCGTCCGAGGCGTGCCCGCGCTCGGGGAGCGAGCCGCAGGCGGCGAGGGCGAGCAGGGCCGAGGCGGCGATGGCAGCACGGGCGAGACGCACGACGTTCCTTTCGTCATTGACCCCCGTCAAGGG
Organism: Aeromicrobium massiliense JC14; assembly: GCF_000312105.1. GTDB lineage: Bacteria > Actinomycetota > Actinomycetes > Propionibacteriales > Nocardioidaceae > Aeromicrobium > Aeromicrobium massiliense. The sequence goes on along the minus strand of NZ_HE978636.1, from coordinate 72,471 downwards.
GTGAGGCTAACCTAAGTTAGGTGAGCCTTGGCAAACGGTAGACCATCAGGTGACGCTGTGTCATCATGTTTCTGACAGCAAGTCACCAAAAGGAGTCCGCATGACCGTCGTCGAGACCGAGCTCGTCGCCCAGCCGCTCTCCGTGGTCGTGCGCGAAGGCTCCAAGGCCGCCCACGAGCAGGCCGAGGGCACGTCCTTCATGTCCGAGCTGCTGGAGGGGCGCCTCACCGAGCGCGCCTACGCCGACTACCTGACCGGCCTGCGACCGGTCTACGAGGCGCTCGAGCAGGTCGGTGCCGAGCTCGCCGGCGACCCGCTCGTCGACGCGGTGCGCGACGAGGCGCTCGAGCGGCTCACCGCGATCGACGCCGACCTGGCCCACTGGGGCCGGCACGCCACCCCCGGCCTGGTGAGCGGCGCGACCGCCGCCTACGCCGACCGGGTGCGCGCCGCCGCCGCGTGGGGCGGGCTCTACGTCGCGCACCACTACACGCGCTACCTGGGCGACCTCTCCGGCGGCCTGGCGATCGGCCGCATCGTCGGCCGCACCTACGGCGTCGGGCCTGAGGCGCTGGCGTTCTACGCCTTCCCGGGCATCGAGAAGCCGAAGCCGTACAAGGACGGCTACCGCGCCCGGCTCGACGCGCTTCCGCTGGACGAGGCGCAGAAGGCCCGGGTCCTGGAGGAGGTGCGGGCCGGCTTCGCGCTCAACACCGCGTTCTTCGCCGAGCTGGCCGGCCGCCTCGACACCTACCGCGCCTGAGCCGGTCGAGCCGGTTCGCCAGCCGGGCACGGGCTGCGGGACAATGGCCCACGTGACTCACGTGGCGATCATCGGTGGCGGACCCGGCGGCTACGAGGCGGCGCTCGTCGCCCGCAGGCTGGGGGCGGACGTGACGCTCGTCGAGAAGACGGGCATCGGCGGCTCCACCGTGCTGACCGACTGCGTCCCGAGCAAGACGCTCATCGCCACGTCCGACTTCCTCACCGAGGTCGCGGGGGCCGCGGAGCTCGGCGTGCAGGTGCCGCGCGAGATCAAGGCCGACATGGCCGCGGTGAACGCCCGCGTCACGTCGCTGGCCGAGGCGCAGTCCGGCGACATCGCCCAGCGGCTCCAGGACGTCGGCGCCCGCCTGCTCGACGGCAGCGCCCGGGTCTCGGGACCGGGACGGGTCGAGGTCGAGCTCACCGCCGGCGGCACCGAGACGATCGACGCCGACGCGATCCTGGTCGCCACCGGCGCGCACCCGCGGGTCAGCCCCGACGCGATGCCCGACGGCGAGCGCATCCTCACCTGGGAGCAGCTCTACGGCCTCACCACGCTGCCCGAGCACCTCGTCGTGGTCGGCTCCGGCGTCACCGGCGCCGAGTTCGCCTCCGCCTACAACGGCCTGGGCGTGCGGGTCACGCTCGTCTCGAGCCGCGACCGCGTCCTGCCCGGCGAGGACGAGGACGCCGCAAACCTGATCGAGGACGTGTTCCGTCGCCGAGGCATGGAGGTGCTGGGCCGCTCGCGCATGCAGTCGGTCGTGCGCGACGGCGACACCGTCACCGTGACGCTCACCGACGGGCGCACCGTCGAGGGCTCGCACTGCCTGCTGGCGCTCGGCTCGATCCCGAACACCGAGGGCTTGGGCCTGGAGGAGGCCGGCGTCCGCCTGGACGACGGCGGCTTCGTCAAGGTCGACAAGGTCTCGCGCACCCACGCTCGCGGCATCTACGCGGCCGGCGACTGCACCGGCGTGCTCATGCTCGCCTCGGTCGCCGCCGAGCAGGGCCGCATCGCGATGTCGCACCTGCTGGGCGACGCCGTGCACCCGCTCGACCTGCGCAAGATGTCGAGCAACATCTTCACGTCCCCCGAGATCGCCACCGTCGGCCTGTCGCAGAAGGCGATCCAGGAGCAGGGGATGCTCGTCGACGTCGCCAGCTACCCGCTGGCGTCCAACGCCCGGGCCAAGATGCAGGGCATCCACGACGGCTTCGTGAAGCTGTTCGCCCGCCGGGGCGTCGGCACGGTCGTGGGCGGCGTCATCGTCGGCCCGCGGGCCAGCGAGCTCGTCCACGTGCTCTCGCTCGCGGTGTCGTCGTCGCTCACCGCCGACCAGGTCGCGGGCGCGTTCACCGTGTACCCGTCGCTGTCGGGCTCGGTCGCCGAGGCCGCGCGGCACCTGCACACCACGCTCTGACCATCGTCCCGCGCGACGAGATCGCCGGGGAGTCCCGCTCAGATGGGGTTCACGCCTGCCGATACCACAGGCATAATCCTCCGTGGCAACTTCTGTCACATGAGCAACACCTGTCGCATGCCCTCCAGGATTGGACTTCCCCCATGCAGGCCTGGCGCTTCGCCCGTCGTCTGACCGTGACCACCGCCGTCTTCGCCGTCGTGGGCGTCGCGGTCGTCTCGAGCCCCCCGGACGACACCGTCGCCGGTGACGTGCCCGCCCAGGTCGAGCCGTCGGCACCGGCGCCGAGCGAGACGGTCGCCCCGGCCGAGCGGCCGACGCCGCACGTCGCCGCGGCCCCGGAGGCGGACCCGGCACCCGCCGCCGATCCCGAGCCCGCCGTCACCGCTCCCGAGCCCGCCGCCGAGCCCGAGCCCGAGGTCGTCGAGGAGGAGGCCACGGTCGAGGCGGCGCCGGCCGAGGAGCCGCGCATGCGCACGGTGCCGGTCCCGGCCAAGCCGGCCGCTGCCCAGGGCGCGAGCGCGTCCCGCCCCGTCGTGGCCGAGGTCGTCCGTGAGGACGTCAAGGGCTTCTCGATGGTCGGCGTGACCTGGGCCGGCGGCAGTGGTGCCGAGGACGTCGTCGTCGACGTCCGCACCCGCCAGGACGGCACCTGGGGCGCGTGGGAGAGCATCGACGTCGAGACCGGCGGCACCGCCGCGACCGAGGGCACCGACGGCATCTGGGTCGGCGACTCCGACGGCGTGGCCGCCCGCTTCCGCAGCAGCAACGGTGTCGTGCCCCAGGACCTCGCGGTCGCCATGGTCGACCCGGGCGACACCGACGCGGTCGTCGCGCCCGACCCGGTGGTCCCCGAGGAGCCGGCGCTTCCCGAGGGGGCTGAGGACGACCCCGACGCGGTCGACGCCGAGCCGCTCGAGCTCGTCGCCGCGAACTACGACGGGCGCCCGGCGTTCACCCCGCCGCCGGCGATCATCACCCGCTCTCGCTGGGGCGCCAAGGCGGCCAAGCGCTGCGACTCGCCGACCGTGGCCACCCGGACGCTCGGTGTGGTGCTCCACCACACGGCCGGCTCGAACAGCTACACGAAGGCGCAGTCGGCCGGCATCGTGCGCAGCGCGCAGAAGTACCACATGGACGCCCTGGGATGGTGCGACATCGGCTACAACTTCCTGGTCGACAAGTACGGCCAGATCTTCGAGGGCCGCGCCGGTGGCACGCCCAAGATGGTGCGCGGCGCGCACGCGGGCGTCACGGCGGTCAACCAGTACACCGTGGGCGTCTCGATGATGGGCAACTACGACACCGCCGCGCTGACCGAGCCGCTGAAGAACGCGGTCGTCAAGATCATCGGCTGGCGCATGGCCACCCACTACATCCCGGCGAAGGGCACCGTCAGCATCGGCGGCCGCAAGTACCAGCGGATCATGGGCCACCGCGACGTCAAGGCCACCGCCTGCCCGGGGCGCTACGGCTACGCCTGGCTGACCCAGTCCGGCGGGCTGCGGGACCGCGTCGCGGGCTACGTCGCCGGCTACAACACGGCCGTCAAGCGCTACGCCGCGCGCCTGGGCGCCGGCCGGACCGGCACGGTGTTCTACGGCGAGTCGCAGGTCGGCGGCGGCTACCGCACGATCTTCATGAAGGCCGACATCTACTCCAAGAGCGGTCGCGGCACCCGCCTGGTCGAGGGCAAGATCCTGCAGCGCTACGCCGGCCTGGGCCGCGACGCCGGCGTGCTGGGCTTCCCGCGCTCCAAGGTGATGTCCAAGTCCGGGCGCTACCAGCGCTTCGAGGGCGGCACGATCTACCAGCGCACGTCGCGCTCGTCCGCGTACGCGGTCTGGGGCACGGCCGAGAAGCTGTACCGCTCGCTCAAGGAGACCCGTGGCGCGCTCGGCTACCCCCGCGGGTCGCTGCGCAAGCTCTCGTCCAAGACGTACCGGGTCACGTTCTCCAAGGGACGCATCGACGTCGACCTGCGCAGCGGCACGGCTCGGGCCTACGACAAGCGCGGCAAGCGGCTCAAGAGCCGTTCGGGTCCGTCGCTGAGCCGCGGCTGGCCGCGGCCCACGGCCGGTGCGCCCCGGCCGGCCGTCGCCCCGGTCAACACCTCGACGCCCGCGCCCGCGCCGGCCCCGTCGACCCCGGCGACCCCGGCGGCGACGTCGAACAAGGTCACGGTCAGTGGAACCACGGTCGCCTTCAGCGGCCGCGGCTTCGGCCACGGCATCGGCATGAGCCAGTACGGGGCCTACAACGCGGCCAAGAACCACGGCCAGACCTGGCAGCAGATCCTGGCGTACTACTACCCGGGCACGAGCCTGGCGAGCCGTCGTGTCGACGTCCGCGTGCGGATCGAGGCCGACACCACCTCGGACGTCCGGGTCAAGGCCGAGTCCGGCCTGCGCCTGTCGGTGGGCGGCGCGGTCTCCACGCTGCCGACCGGGCAGGCCGAGTTCCGGCTGCTGCGCGACGGCGCGGCCACCACGACGCTGCAGCGCAAGACGGCCACCGGGTCGTGGACGAACCAGCGCACCGGCATGTCCGGTCACGTGCAGCTCTACTCCACCGACGGCACGGTGACGCTCGTCCTGCCCGGCGGCGCGGAGAAGGCGTACCGGGGCGCGATGCGCTCGGGCATCGCGTCCTCCACGTCACGCCGCACCGTGAACGTCCTGACCCTCGAGCAGTACCTGCTCGGCGTGGTGCCGGCCGAGATGCCCACGAGCTGGCACGGCAACGCGGTGCGGGCCCAGGCGGTCGCGGCTCGTACCTACGCCATGCGCTCGATGAGCGCGTCGCGCTACTACGACCTGTGCGACACGACGTCCTGCCAGGTCTACGGCGGCCTGTCGGCCGAGACCGAGCGCGGCCAGAACGCGGTGAACGCCACGGCGGCCCAGTTCCTGGCCTACCAGGGCTCTCCGGCGCTGACCCAGTTCTCCTCGTCCACGGGCGGTCGCCAGGCGGACGGCTCGATGCCGTACCTGCGCAACCAGGACGACAAGTACGACGCCTGGAGCACGAACCCAAACAACACGTGGCGGGCGACCGTGCAGCGCACCGCGCTGGAGAAGCTGGCCCCGTCGATCGGCACCCTGCGCACCGTGCAGGTGACCAAGCGCGTCGGTGGCGGCACGTGGGGCGGACGCGCGACCACGGTCGTCCTGACCGGCACCAAGGGCAGCGCGACCCTCACCGGTGACAAGGTCCGCTTCGGCCTCGGGCTGAAGTCGACCTGGTTCGGCTTCGCCTGATCCGACGGTGACGGGCCCGGCGGGCCTCTGGGATACTGCTCGGGTGCGCCCGCTGCTGACCTCCGTCCTCGTGTCCGCCGTGGTCAACGCCCTGTCGCTGGGCCTGGCCGCGTGGCTGTTCGGCGTCTCGATGAGCCTGGGCGGGTTCGTGCTGGCCGTGGTGCTGTTCACCGCGCTGTGGGCCGGGATGCGCTACGCCGTGCGCCGCTGGCGGGTGCCGTACGTGCGCGCCTACACCGTCCCCGGCGGTCTGCTGCTGACCTTCGTCGCGCTGCTGCTGACCGACTGGGTGTCGTCCCACCAGGGCTTCGAGATCGAGGGCTGGGGCACCTGGGTCGGCGTCACGCTCGTGGTCTGGGCGGCCGGCATCGCGTACGGCGAGATCGACGACCAGGCGCCGCAGCGCGTCTGACCTGCGGACGACGAAGGGCCCCCGACCGCGCGGTCGGGGGCCCTTCGTGCGTGCCGGGTCAGGCCGGGTCGGCGTCCAAGATGTCGGCGACCACCGCGCCGGCGCCCAGCGTCGCGCCGATCTCGGCGCTGAGGCCGGTGACGACACCGGCCTTGTGGGCGTTGAGCGGCTGCTCCATCTTCATCGCCTCGATGACGACGACCAGGTCGCCCTCGGCGACGGTCTGGCCCTCCTCGACGGCGATCTTCACGACGGTGCCCTGCATGGGCGAGGTGAGCGAGTCGCCGCTGGCGGCCGCGCCCGCGCTGCCGCCGGCCTTGCGCTTGGCCTTCTTGGCGCCGGCGGCGGGCGCCGCGCTGGCCCCGAGCCCGGCGGGCAGGACGACCTCGACGCGCTTGCCGGCGACCTCGACGGTCACGCGCTCGCGCTCGCCGGCGTCCTCGCCCTCGGCGGCGGCACCGGAGTACGGCTCGATCTGGTTGTCGTAGTCGGTCTCGATCCAGGTCGTGTAGACGTCGAACGAGCCGTCCTCGGCGGTGTACGCCGGGTCCTCGATGACCGAGCGGTGGAACGGGATGACGGTGGGCATGCCGTCGACCTCGAACTCGGCCAGCGCGCGGCGCGAGCGCTCGAGCGCCTGCTCGCGGGTGGCGCCGGTGACGATGAGCTTGGCCACGAGGGAGTCGAAGGAGCCGGGGATCGTCTCGCCCTCGGTGTAGCCGCCGTCGACGCGGACGCCGGGGCCCGACGGCGGGTTCCAGCGGGTCAGCGTGCCGGGCGCGGGCAGGAAGCCGCGGCCGCCGTCCTCGGCGTTGATCCGGTACTCGATCGAGTGGCCGCGGATCTCGGGGTCGTCGTAGCCGAGCTCCTCGCCGGCGGCGATGCGGAACATCTCGCGCACGAGGTCCAGGCCGGTGACCTCCTCGGAGACCGGGTGCTCGACCTGCAGGCGGGTGTTGACCTCCAGGAAGCTGATCGTGCCGTCGCGGGCCACCAGGAACTCGCACGTGCCGGCGCCGACGTAGCCGGCCTCCTTGAGGATGGCCTTGGACGAGGCGTAGAGACGCTCGAGCTGGTCGTCGCTCAGGAACGGCGCGGGCGCCTCCTCGACGAGCTTCTGGTGCCGGCGCTGCAGCGAGCAGTCACGGGTGGAGACCACGACGACGTTGCCGTGGCTGTCGGCCAGGCACTGGGTCTCGACGTGGCGCGGCTTGTCGAGGAACTTCTCGACCAGGCACTCGCCGCGGCCGAACGCGGACACGGCCTCGCGGACCGCCGACTCGTACAGCTCCGGGATCTCCTCGCGGGTGCGGGCGACCTTGAGGCCGCGCCCGCCGCCGCCGAAGACGGCCTTGATGGCGATCGGCAGGCCGACCTCGTCGGCGAAGGCGATGACCTCGTCGGCGTCCTTGACCGGCTCCTTGGTGCCGGGCGCCAGCGGAGCGTTCGCCTTCTGCGCGATCTGCTTGGCCTTGGCCTTGTCGCCCAGGGCGTCGATGGCCGCCGGCGGGGGGCCGATCCAGATGAGCCCGGCGTCCAGGACGGCCTGGGCGAAGTCGGCGTTCTCGGCCAGGAAGCCGTAGCCGGGGTGGACGCTGTCGGCGCCGCTGCGCTGGGCGACGGCGATGATCTTCTCGATCGACAGGTAGGAGTCGGCCGGGGTCGCGCCCTCGAGCGAATAGGCCTCGTCGGCGAGCCGGACGAACTGCGCGTCGCGGTCGGGCTCGGCGTACACCGCCACGCTCGCGATGCCGGCGTCCTTGCAGGCGCGGACGACCCGGACGGCGATCTCGCCGCGGTTCGCGATCAGGACCTTGGACAGCGGCTTGCTCACGGAAATCTCCTCGGTGTCGACAGGCGTCCCGAGTCTAGGCCCGGCCCTTCCGGGGCACCGTGTGAGGTAGGTAACCCGGCCGCCTTCCGCGGCCGGTTAACGTGCGTTAACCTGCGGGCATGTCCTTCGAGCTGTCCGCCGAGCACCAGGCCTTCCGTCACGCCGTCCGCGACTTCGCCGAGGGCGAGGTCGCGCCGCACGTCGCCGCGTGGGACAAGGCGCACCACTTCCCGGTCGACGTCGTCCAGAAGATGGGCGACATGGGGCTGTTCGGGCTCACCGCGCCCGAGGAGCTCGGCGGGTCCGGCGGCGACTTCACCAGCCTGTGCGTCGCGATCGAGGAGCTCGGCCGGGTCGACCAGTCGATCGGCATCACGCTCGAGGCCGGCGTCGGCCTGGGCATCAACCCGATCCTGACCTTCGGCACCGAGGAGCAGAAGCAGCGCTGGCTGCCCGACCTCGTCGCCGGCCGGCGGCTGGCCGGGTTCGGCCTCACCGAGCCGGGCGCGGGCTCGGACGCCGGCGCCACGCGCACCCGCGCCGAGCTGGACGGCGACGCGTGGGTGGTGAACGGCGCCAAGCAGTTCATCACCAACTCCGGCAGCGAGATCACCTCGCTCGTCACGGTCACCGCGCGCACCGGCACGGACGACCGCGGCCGGCCGGAGATCAGCGCGATCATGGTGCCGGCCGGCACGCCCGGGTTCACCGCCGAGGCGCCGTACGACAAGCTCGGCTGGCACATCTCCGACACCCACCCGCTCACGCTGCAGGACGTCCGCGTGCCGGCCGACCACCTGCTCGGCGACCGCGGCCGGGGGTACGCGCAGTTCCTGGCCACGCTCGACGACGGACGCATCGCGATCGCGGCGCTCGCCGTGGGCTGCGTCCAGGCCTGCCTCGACCTCTGCGTCGAGTACGCCGGCCAGCGCACCACGTTCGGCAAGCCGATCGGGGCCAAGCAGGGCGTCGCCTTCCAGGTCGCCGACCTGGCCGTCATGGCCGAGGTGGGCCGCACGATGACCTACCGGGCCGCGGCCATGAAGGACGCCGGAGCACCGGTCAAGGAGCTCAAGCAGGCCGCCTCCATCGCCAAGCTCTACACGTCCGAGGCGGCGGTCACCGCGACCCGCATCGCGACGCAGGTCTTCGGCGGCTACGGCTTCATGGAGGAGTACCCGGTCGCGCGCTTCTACCGCGACGCCAAGATCCTCGAGATCGGCGAGGGCACGTCCGAGGTGCAGCGCATGCTCATCGCCCGGGGGCTCGGCCTGCCCGTGGAGTGAGCCTGTGGGCCAGGTCACTCCTGGTCAGGTGGGGCGCCCGGTTGCCGATGGGAACGACCCAGCCCTGTCCGCGCCCGGAAGGAACCATGACTCCCACGATCGCCCCCACGGGCGCCGAGCGGCACCTCCAGGAGGAGGAGCTGATCGTCACCAAGACCGACCTGCGAGGGCGCATCACGTACGCCAACGACGTCTTCCTGCGCTTCAGCGCGCTGACCGAGGAGGACGCGGTGGGGCAGGCGCACAACCTCATCCGGCACCCCGACATGCCCCGCGGCGTGTTCGGGCTGCTGTGGGAGCGGGTGCAGGCGGGCCAGGAGATCTTCGCCTACGTGAAGAACCTCGCCCACGACGGCGGTGCGTACTGGGTCTTCGCCCACGTGACCCCGACGTTCGACCGGACCGGCGCGATCACGGGGTACCACTCGATGCGTCGCGCACCGCGCCGCTCGGCGCTGCGGCCGGTCGAGGAGCTGTACGCCGCGATGCGGACGCAGGAGGCCGGCCTCTCGGGGCCCGCGGCCGCCGAGGCGTCCCGTGCGTGGCTCGACGAGCAGCTGCGCGAGCAGGGGACCGACTACGACGCGTGGGTGTGGAGCCTGGAGGCGAGCGCATGAGGATCGGACGACGGAGCCAGGCCGTGCAGGCGCTGGAGGCCGAGAACGCGGCACTGCGCCAGGTCGTGGCCGAGCTCGGCCGGGTGGCCGCAGCGACGAGCCGGGGCGACCTGGAGCAGCGGGTCGGCCCGCTGCCGGAGGTCGACGGCGTCGACACCCCGACGGTGCGCCGCGACGTGAACCGGATGATCGACGTCACCGACGGCTTCGTCCGCGAGGCCAGCGCGTCCCTGTCCGCCGCGACGGCCGGGCGGCACGAGCGCCGGCTGCTGCTGCGCGGACTGCCGGGCGCGTTCCGCGTGCACGCGACGACCATCAACACCGCGCGCGAGTCGCTGGCCGAGAGCGAGCGCCGCATCGCCGCGTTCGCCCGTCAGCGTGCGAGCGACGTGCTGGAGTTCGAGCGCGAGATCCTGTCCAGCTCGCAGCGCGTCGACGTCGCGGCGTCGGACATGACGCAGACCGCCGGCGAGATGCTGCGCGACGTCACCGCCCTGCAGGAGGACGCGGTGAGCGCGGGCGCCTCGGTCGAGCACCTGACCGAGTCGTCGCAGGTCATCGGCCAGGTGGTGGGCCTGATCAGCAACGTCTCGGACCAGACGAAGCTGCTCGCCCTGAACGCCTCGATCGAGGCGGCGCGCGCCGGAGCGGCCGGCAAGGGCTTCGCCGTCGTCGCCGACGAGGTCAAGCGCCTGGCCGAGGAGACGAACGCCGCGTCGCGCCGCGTCGAGCAGCAGCTAGGCTCGTCGCAGGGCGCGATCGAGGCAGTCTCGGCGGCCCTGGACGCGATCGTGGCCTCGATCGAGGGCGTGCGGGGCAGCGTGGACGCGCTGGACTCGCGCATCGCCGGGCACGACGACGAGAGCCTGCGCTCCACGTCGTCCAACCTCGACAGCCACGTGCGCAGCTTCCTGGAGCGGCTCAAGGCCTGAGCGCGGCTACGCCTCGTCGCGGGCGGACCACAGGCTCGTCCACTCGACGCCGACGTCCGCGACGAGCAGCCGCAGCAATGGCAGCGAGATGCCCACGACGTTGTGCGGGTCGCCCTCGATGCCGCGCACGAACGCGCCGCCGTACCCGTCCAGCGTGAACGCGCCGGCGACGTGCAGCGGCTCGCCGGTCGCGACGTAGGCGGCGATCTCGGCGTCCGTGACGTCGGCGAAGTGGACGACGGTGGACGCGGAGTCGAGGAACTCCTCGTCGCCGCGACGCACGCAGTGCCCCGTGTGCAGGACACCCGAGCGTCCGCGCATGCGACGCCAGCGGGCGGTCGCGTCGGCGGCGTCGGCCGGCTTGCCGAGGATCTCGCCCTCGAAGGCGAGCACGGAGTCGCAGCCGACGACCAGGGCGTCGCCCTCGACCCGTTCGGCGACCGCGCGGCACTTGAGCTGCGCCAGGGCCGCGGCGAGGTTGGCCGGGTCGGTGGACGTCACCTGCGTCTCGTCGACCCCGGACACGACGACCTCGGGATCGAGGCCGGCGGCGCGCAGGGTGGCCAGGCGGGCGGGGGACTGGGAGGCGAGGACGAGTCTCATCGCTGGGCAGCCTAGGCCCTGTTCGTCCGGGACGCTCACGTCCGGCTCGCGCCTGCCGATGGACAGGGTCCGCCCCCTGCCCGGGGACGTGGCACGGCACCAGGACGGGGGACCAGGCGACCGATGAGCACCGTGCTCGTGGCCCTGCGCGGCCCGCTGCGCCTCGCGCTGCCCGTGGCCGCGGTGCTGGCGCAGGTGCGCGTGGCGCTCACCCCCGGTCCGGACCCGGTGCTCCAGACCTGCGTGGCCGTCCTGCTGCTGGTGCAGGCGGGCTGGATGCTGGCCGGGACGGGCCTGGTTCTCCGCGACGGCGGCCCCCAGCGCGCCCTGGCGACCGCCGCCCAGCTGTTGGCCGCCGGTCTGCTCGCGGACGTGGTCGCGGGTGCGGCCGGGGCCGACCTGCCCGCGGCTCTCGGCTTCATGACCGGCTCGACCCTGGCCTCGGTGTTCGCGTTCCAGGCGGTGCTGCGCTGGAGCCGGCTGGGACGTGGCGCCCCGGACGCCGGCGACTGGGTGAACGCCCTGGGCTCGGTCGCGGTGCTGGTCAGCGCCGGGCTGCTGCTGGCCCAGGCGATGGACGTCTCGCCGGCCTGGTGGCCGGCCTGGCAGCTGGTGGCGTGGCTGGGCCAGCTGAGCATCGGCGCCGTGCTCATCGCCACCTGCCTGGCGGTGGGCGTGCTCGCCGGCATGGCCCGCGACGTGCGGCTGTGGGGCGTCGTCGGCGCCTACGGCGTCCACGTGGTGTGCCAGAGCGCCCTGTCGTCCGGCGGCTTCGCCCTCACCGAGCGCGCGAGCGCGCTGGGGCAGGTCACGATCTGTGCGGCGGCGGTCGCGGCCGCGCAGCGACCGTTGCCGGCCAGGCGTCCGGACGTGGTGCGCCCGCCCGTCACCTCGACGTGGTCCCTGGTGCTGCTCGGCGCCGGCAGCCTCCTGCTGGCGGTCACCGCGTTCTCGGACCTGGCCCGGACCCGCCTCGCCGCGACGATCGGCGTCGCGGCGACCGTCGTGACGTTCTCGCGGGTCTCGGGCATCGTGCGCGAGCTGGAGTCGCTGGCCCGGGCCCGGCGCGAGGCCCGGACCGACGACCTGACCGGCCTGGCCAACCGCCGCGGCCTGGTCGCGGCCCTGGCGTCCGCGCCCGGCACCGGCCGCGACCGGCACGAGGCGGCGCTGCTCGTCCTCGACCTGGGTGGCTTCAAGCACGTCAACGACCGCTACGGCCCGGACACCGGCGACCACGTCCTGCGCGCCGTCGCCGGACGGGTCGCGGACCTGCTGGAGGGCCGCCACGTCCTGGCCCGGGTCACCGGCGACGAGTTCGCGGTGCTCCTGCCCGGGGCCGACGAGCACCACGCCCTCGAGGTCGCGGCCCGGGTCGCGGACGCCGTCACGCAGCCGTTCGACGTGCCCGACGCGGTGGTCCGGCTCGGCGTCCACGTCGGCGTCACGCACGTCCACCCCGACGAGCAGCCGGCCCCGGCGGGCGTGGAGCTGCTGCGTCGCGGCCAGGCCGCCATGTACGCCGCCCGGGCGGCCAACACCCAGGTGGCGGCGTTCGACCCGGCCGAGGACGAGCGCGAGCGGCTGCGCCACGAACGGGTCGAGGAGCTGCGCGGCCTGCTGGCCCAGGACCCGGACCCGGCGTGCGGCGAGGTCGTCGTGCACTTCCAGCCGCAGGTGGACGCGCGGACCGGTGCCGTGGTGGGTGCCGAGGCGCTCGTGCGCTGGCACCACCCCCGCCACGGGCTCCTGGCCCCGGTCGCGTTCGTGGACCTCGTCGAGCGGCACGGCCTCATGGCGCCGCTGACCCGCCAGGTGCTGCGGCTCGCCGCGCTCGAGGCCGCCCGCTGGGCGGAGGCCGGCTTCCCCTACCGCGTCTCGGTCAACCTGTCGTCGTCCTCGTTCGCCGACGGCGACGTGGTGTGCCTGGTGCAGGAGGCGCTCACCGCGACCGGCCTGGCACCCGCGCTGCTCACCCTCGAGATCACCGAGTCGGTGCTGATGGAGAACGTCGAGGCGGTGCCGCCCGTGCTGCAGTCGTTGGCCGAGCGAGGCGTCGGCCTGAGCATCGACGACTTCGGCACCGGCTACTCGTCCCTGGCCTACCTGGCCGACCTGCCGGTGGACGAGCTGAAGATCGACCGCTCGTTCGTTCGCCGCCTCCTGGCCGACCCGCGCACGCACGCCGTGGTGGCCGGGACGATCGAGCTCGCGCGCCGCCTGCAGCTGCGGGTCGTGGCCGAGGGGGTCGAGGACGCCGAGACCCTGGACGCGCTGCGCGCGCTGGGCTGCGACGTCAGCCAGGGCTACCTGCACGCCCGCCCGGTCCCGGCCGACGAGGTGCGCGCCTGGTTCCAGGAGCGCACCGCGGTCGACCAGCGGTCCTGATCCAGGACGTCCGCGCCTCGTGGGGCCGACGGGTCAACGGGACGACTGGGCCGCCCCGTCACCGCGGGTCTGCCGGAGCTCCTCGAGAGCGCGTTCCGACTCCTCAGGCGTCAGCTCCCGGAACGGCGTGAGGACGAGGCACTCCGTGACCTCGCCCACCGTCGTGCAGCTGGTGCTCGCGGGTGGAGGTCCCACCGGTCCCCGGCGCGCGGCCTGGGCACGCTTCTCCGCCTCCAGCGCGTCGCCCAGGAGGTCGCCTGGTGCCACCGGGGCGGCGTCGTCCGGGTCGACATCTTCCCGGACGTCATGGGGCGAGGCCGGCGACGGCGCGGCCGGCTCGACCCGAGGGCTCGGCTCGGAGGACGGGCGCAGCGCGGCCGCGGCTGCCAGGCCGGTCAACGCCACGGCGGCGACGAGGGTGACGGTGAGGACCCCGACGGCCCAGCGCTTCATGAGGATCCCCCGATCGTGCGGTCAGGTGTCCTCTGTAGCGCGGGCAGGCGCTCGTCGTCCTGCGGCTAGACCGAGAAGGTGGGGTTCTCGGACGATCGTCCGACCGCGGCCGACCGCCACAGGTCCCCGGGAAGCCACCAGGTCCCCGGGAAGCATCCCGGGGACCTGGCGGTTTCCCTGGGGCCCCAGGGAAACCGGACGACGTGCTGGTGGGGCTCAGCCCCAGGCGGAGCGGCGCCACTGGTCGGCGCCGTGGCGGTGGGTGCCGCGCACGGCGCGGGCCGGGTGGCCCCACTCGGAGCGGACGCGCCTGCGTCCGGCCTCGCGCGCGGCGGCGTTCGCGGCGGCCGCGTTGCGGGCGGCGACGACCGCCACCAGGGCGGCGAGCTCCTCGGGCGTCAGGTCGCCCTTGACCACCCGCAGCACTGGCTTCGCGGCAGGCACCTCGGGCGTCCCGGCCGTCTCGTCGTGCTCGCTCACAGCGGGATGTTCCCGTGCTTCTTCGGCGGCAGCGTCTCGCGCTTGGTCTTGAGCAGGCGCAGCGCCTTCACGACCTCGGCGCGGGTCTGCGACGGCTGGATGACGCCGTCGATGTAGCCGCGCTCGGCCGCCACGTAGGGGTTGCAGAGCGAGTCCTCGTACTCGACCATCAGCTCCTGGCGACGGGCCTCGGGGTCGTCGGAGGCGGCGATCTCCTTGCGGAAGATGATGTTCGCCGCGCCCGAGGCGCCCATGACCGCGATCTGGGCGGTCGGCCAGGCCAGGTTCACGTCGGCGCCCAGGTGCTTGGAGCCCATGACGTCGTACGCGCCGCCGTACGCCTTGCGCGTGATGATCGTGACCAGCGGGACGGTGGCCTCGGCGTAGGCGTAGATCAGCTTCGCGCCGCGGCGGATGATGCCGTTCCACTCCTGGTCGGTGCCGGGCAGGAAGCCCGGGACGTCGACGAACGTGAGCACCGGGATGTTGAACGCGTCGCAGGTGCGCACGAAGCGCGCGGCCTTCTCGGACGCGTCGATGTCGAGGCAGCCGGCGAACTGCATCGGCTGGTTGCCGACGACGCCGACGCTGCGGCCCTCGACCCGGCCGAAGCCGACGACGATGTTGGGCGCGAACAGCGACTGGACCTCGAGGAAGTCGCCGTCGTCCAGCGTCGCCTCGATGACGGTGCGGATGTCGTAGGGCTGGTTCGCCGAGTCGGGGATGAGCGTGTCGAGCGCCAGGTCGGTCTCGGACGGCTCCAGGTCGACGACCTCGTCGTAGACCTCGGGCTCCTCGAGGTTGTTCTGCGGCAGGTAGGAGATGAGCGCCTTCACGTACTCGAGCGCGTCGTGCTCGTCGTGGCCCATGTAGTGGGCGTTGCCGCTCTTGGTGTTGTGCGTGCGCGCGCCGCCGAGCTCCTCCATGGAGACGTCCTCGCCGGTGACGGTCTTGATGACGTCCGGGCCGGTGATGAACATGTTGGAGGTCTTGTCGACCATCACCGTGAAGTCGGTGACGGCGGGGGAGTAGACGTGGCCGCCGGCGCAGGAGCCCATGATCAGGCTGATCTGCGGGATGACGCCCGAGGCGTGCACGTTGCGCTTGAAGATCTCGCCGTACAGACCGAGCGAGACGACGCCCTCCTGGATGCGGGCGCCGGCGCCCTCGTTGATGCCGATGATCGGGCTGCCGGTCTTGAGCGCGAGGTCCATGACCTTGAGGATCTTCTCGCCGTAGACCTCGCCCAGGCTGCCGCCGAAGACGCTGAAGTCCTGGCTGAACACGCACACCTGACGGCCGTCGATCGTGCCGTAGCCGGTGATGACGCCGTCGCCGAGCGGGCGGTTCTTCTGCTGGTCGAAGGCGACGCTGCGGTGCCGGGCCAGCGCGTCGAGCTCGACGAACGAGCCCTCGTCGAAGAGCTGCTCGATGCGCTCGCGGGCGCTCTGGCGTCCCTTCTTGTGCTGCTTCTCCTTTGCACGCTCGGCCATCTCGACGGTGGCCTCGTGCTGGCGGCGCTGGAAGTCGCTGATCTTCCCCGCCGTGGTGTGCAGCTCCGGGTGGACCTCGATCTGTTCGCTCACCGCCTTAGGGTATCCAGGGCCCCTCGGAGGGGTGTGTGAGGCTAGTCATATGGCCTACGAGGACCTCGACCGACCGCCCCTGGACGTCCGCGCGCTGCGCACCGCGCTGGCGCGCACGCGCTGGGCGGACGTCCGGGTCAGCACCCGCACGGGCAGCACGAACGCCGACCTGGCCGCCCTGGCCCGCGACGGCGCCCCGGCCGGCACGGTGGTGGTCACCGAGCAGCAGACCGCCGGGCGCGGACGCCTGGACCGGCGCTGGGAGCAGCCGCGCTCGTCCGGCCTGGCCGTCTCGATGCTGGTGGCCGCGCGCGAGGTGCCGATGCACCGCTGGGCGTGGCTGCCGCTGCTCACCGGGCTCGCGGTCGACGCCACCGTCCGCTCGTTCGACGTGCCGTCGGCGCTGAAGTGGCCGAACGACGTCCTCGTGGACGACCACAAGCTCGCCGGCATCCTGGTCGAGGTGGTGGTGACGCCCGACGGCCCGGCCGCTGTCGTCGGCGTCGGGCTGAACACCGGGCTGCGGGCCGACGAGCTGCCCGTCCCGACCGCGACGTCGATGCTGCTGGAGGGCGCCTCGACGATCGACCGCACGGTGGTGCTGCGCGAGCTGCTGCGCACGTTCGACGCGCTGCACCGGGCCTGGGTCGCCGACGAGGGCGAGCCGACCAACGTCCGCGAGTCGTACGTGCGCCGCTGCGCGACGCTCGGCCGGCAGGTGCGGGTCGAGATGCCCGACGGCAGCACCCTGGAGGGCACCGCGGAGACGGTCGACCTCGAGGGCCGTCTCGTCGTGGCCGGGCAGGCGGTCAGCGCCGGCGACGTGACCCACGTGCGCGCCGTGGCATGACGCCGGACGCCGGCGCCTGCGTGCCAGACTGACGCCATGACGCTCCCGCGCAGGCTCATGACCGACGGCGAGCGTGTCGTCGCGTCCACCCGCACGCACGTGAAGGTGCTGCTGGCGCCGGTCGTCGTCCTGCTCGTGGTCGCGGCCGCCGGCGGCTTCCTGGCCGCCTGGACCCGCGACCAGGCCGGCGCGAGCGCCGCCTGGGCGGTGGCCGGGGTCGCGCTCGTGCTCGTGCTGTGGCGCTCGGTGCTGCCCTTCCTGCGCTGGCTGACCTGGACGTACACGGTCACGAACAAGCGCATCGTCGAGCAGAAGGGCCTGCTCACCCGCACCGGCCGGGTGATCCCGCTGAGCCGGGTGAACGACGTCTCGTTCGAGAAGAACCTCAACGACCGGGTGCTGGGCAGTGGGACGCTCGTCATCCACGACGCCAGCGAGCAGACCGGGCTGCGCCTGCACGACGTGCCGGGGGTCGACGAGCTGCACCGCACGCTGACCGAGCTGATCCACGCCGAGGGGAGCGCGAGCGGCCACCATGAGTCCGTCTGAGCCCGACCACCACCACCTGTCGTCGGCCGAGCGGGACGCGCTGCGCCGCCGGCTGAACCTGCTGATCCTGGGCGACCAGCGCGAGCTCACCGGCTCCGACGTCGTCGAGCAGGCCGGCGTCGACGCCGAGCTGGCCCAGCGGCTGTGGCGGGCGATCGGCTTCCCCGACGCCGGCGACACCGCCGCCTACTCCGAGCAGGACGTCCGCGTGCTCGAGGCGATCGACCGGCTGCAGCGCGACGAGGCGCTGCCGACCGACGCCCTCTTCCAGCTCGTCCGCGCGATCGGGCACCTGGTGTCGCGCCTGGCCGACTGGCAGATCTCGGTGATCGTCGACGCCGTCGAGAGCCAGGTCAGCGAGGGCCGGGCCAGCACCCGGCTCGAGGCCGCCGTCGACGTGGCCACCGACGTGGTGCCGACGTTCGACGAGGTGCTGCGGTACGCGTGGCGCCGTCACCTCGCCGCGTCCGCCGCCCGGGTCGAGGCGCTGGGCGAGTCCGACTCCGAGCTGCTCAGCACGCGGGTCACGGTGGGCTTCGCCGACCTGTCGCGCTTCACCAAGCTCTCCAACGAGCTCGACGAGATCGGCCTGGCCAAGGTCGTCCAGGGCTTCGAGAACCACGCCACCGACATCGTCGCCGCACGCGGTGGCCGGGTCATCAAGACGCTCGGCGACGCCGTGCTCTTCACCTGCCCCGACCCGCGCACCGCCACCACGCTCTCGCTGGAGCTCGTGCGCCAGATCGGCGCCCGCAAGGACCTGCCGGACGTCCGCGTCGGGCTCGCGACCGGCTCGGTCATCAGCCGGCTCGGCGACGTCTTCGGCCCGCCGGTCAACCTGGCCGCGCGCATGTCCGCGGTGGCGCGGGCCAACCGCGTCCTGGTCGACCAGGAGACGGCCAAGGCGCTGACCGGCGAGGAGTTCGAGGCGCGTCCGCTGCCGGCGCGTCCGCTGCGCGGGTTCGGCCTCGTGACCCCGGTGGCGGTCAGCCGGCGGCGCACGTTCCGGGCGCACTGACCGGCCTCGCTACCCTGTTCCGGTGACGAAGCCCGAGCTCGGAATCATCGGAGGCGGCCAGCTCGCCCGCATGATGCAGGAGTCCGCCAGCGCCCTCGGCGTCCGCGTGCGGCTGCTCGCGGAGGCGGCGGACGTGTCGGCCGCCCAGGTCGTGCCCGACCACGTGGTCGGCGACTACACCGACCTGGACGTGCTGCGGAAGGTCGTCGGCGACGCGCCGGTCATCACGTTCGACCACGAGCACGTCCCGCCGACCCACCTGCGCACCCTGGCGGACGAGGGCGTCGTCGCCCGTCCCGGCCCGGACGCGCTGCTGTACGCCCAGGACAAGGCGGCCATGCGCAGCCGGCTCGCCGGGCTCGGCGTGCCCGGGCCGCGGCACGCCGTGGTCAGCACGCGGCAGGAGCTCGACGCGTTCGCCGAGTCGCTGGGCGGCTACCCGCTCATCCTCAAGGTGACCCGCGGCGGCTACGACGGCAAGGGCGTCTGGCTCGTCCGCTCGCTGGCTGAGGCCGACGCCGCGTTCGAGGCGCTCGGCTCCAGCGCCGCCGGCACCCAGCTGCTCGCCGAGGAGCACGTCGCCTTCCAGCGCGAGCTGTCGGTGCTCGCCGCGCGGCGTCCGTCCGGCGACGTCGTCACCTGGCCGGTCGTCGAGTCGCGCCAGGAGGACGGGGTGTGCCGCGAGGTCACCGCCCCCGCGCCCGACCTGCCGCAGCGGCTGGCCGACCAGGCTCGTGAGATCGCCGAGCGGGTCGCCACCGAGCTCGGGGTCACCGGCGTGCTGGCCGTGGAGATGTTCCAGACCAACGACGGACGCCTGCTGGTCAACGAGCTGGCGATGCGTCCGCACAACACCGGCCACTGGTCGATGGAGGGCGCGGTCACCAGCCAGTTCGAGAACCACGTCCGCGCGGTGCTCGACCTGCCGCTCGGCTCCACGCGTCCGCGGGCCGCGTGGACGGTGATGGTCAACATCCTCGGCGGCAAGGTCACCGACCTGGAGGGCCAGCGGGCCGTCGTCATGGCCCAGGACCCCGACCTCAAGGTCCACCTGTACGGCAAGGAGGTGCGCCCGGGCCGCAAGGTCGGCCACGTCACCGCCTACGGCGACGACCTCATGGACGTCCTGGCGCGAGCGCGCCGAGGCGGCCGCCTCCTGGAGAACGGAGCAGTCGATGAGTGACCAGCAGCCGCGCGTCGGCATCGTCATGGGCTCGGACTCGGACTGGCCCACCATGGAGGCCGCGGCGACGGCGCTCGAGGAGTTCGGCGTCGCCCATGAGGCCGACGTCGTCTCGGCCCACCGCATGCCCGACGAGATGCTGGCCTACGGCCGTGAGGCGCACGCCCGCGGGCTCGAGGTCATCATCGCCGGCGCCGGCGGGGCCGCCCACCTGCCCGGCATGCTCGCGGCGGTCACCCCGCTGCCGGTCATCGGCGTCCCGGTGCCGCTCAAGCACCTCGACGGCATGGACTCGCTGCTCTCGATCGTCCAGATGCCGGCCGGCGTGCCGGTGGCGACCGTGTCGATCGGCAACGCGCGCAACGCGGGCCTGCTGGCCGTGCGCATCCTGGCCGCGGGCGACCCGGACCTGACCGCGCGCATGGTCGAGTTCCAGGCCGACCTCGCCGACGTCGCGCGGGCCAAGGGCGAGCGCGTCCGGAACCGCCCGCGCCCCTGACGGCGTCCCTCACCCCGCGGCCGCTCTGCCGCGAAGTGTGGAGCTATCGACCCTGATCCGCGCGATCGCGGTCGATACCTCCACACATCGCGGCAGCGCCGGGCTCGGGTGAGCTGACTAGGCGAAGCTGACGGACCCGTCGTCGGCGACCGTCCAGCCCGGGTTGTGCGCGACCTCCCACAGCGCGCCGGCGGGGTCGCGGACGTAGGCGTGGAAGATGCCGCCGAACGCGCCGTCCTGCGGCGGCTTCACGACCTCGCCGCCGGACGCACCGAGCCGCTCCACGAGGGCGGCGACCTCGTCGCGCGAGCCGACGTTGTGCGCGAGCGACAGGCCCGACGGCCCGCCGACCGGCTCGCCCACGTCGCGGGCGAACGACGCCGCGTCGAACAGGCCGAGCACCTGCCCGGGGGCGACCTGGACGAAGACGATCTCGCCGGGGACGACCAGCAGCGGCTCCCAGCCGAACCCCTCGGCGTAGAAGCGGCGCGACGCCTCGAGGTCGGGCGTGGCGAGCGTGACGAAGTGCAGACGGGTGTCCATGCCCCGACGCTAGCCGTCCCGGGGGACGACGAAGGACCCCTCCCGCGCGGGAGGGGCCCTTCGTCAGCGGCTCAGGCGAGCTGCAGCGTCTTGTCGGTGTAGGCGCGCAGGTCGGCCAGCAGCGACGGGTTCTCGCGCAGGTGCACGCCGTAGGACGGCACGACCTCCTTGAGCTGCGGGCGCCAGCCGTCGATGCGGTCGGGGAAGCACTTCTCCAGGACGTCCAGCATCGCGGCGACCGCGGTGGACGCGCCGGGGGAGGCGCCCAGCAGGCCAGCGATCGAGCCGTCGGCGGCGTTGACCACCGAGGTGCCGAACTCCAGCGTGCCGCTGGCGCCGTTGCGCTTGATCACCTGGACGCGCTGGCCGGCGGTGATGAGCTCCCACTGGCCGGACTCGGCGAGCGGGGCGAAGTCGCGCAGCGCGTCGACCTTCTTCTCCTGGCCCTTGAGCAGCTCGCCGATGAGGTACTTGGTCAGCGAGAACGAGTTCAGGCCGACGCCGAGCATCGAGAACAGGTTGTTCGGGCGGATCGAGCGCGGCAGGTCGGTGACCGAGCCGGCCTTGAGGAACTTGGGCGACCAGCCGGCGTACGGGCCGAACAGCAGCGAGCGCTGGCCGTCGATGACGCGGGTGTCCAGGTGCGGCACCGACATCGGCGGGGCGCCGACCGCGGCCTTGCCGTAGACCTTGGCGTCGTGCTGCTCGGCGATCGAGGAGTCCAGGCAGCGCAGGAACTGGCCGCTGACCGGGAAGCCGCCGAAGCCCTTGATCTCGCTGATGCCCGACTTCTGCAGCAGGTGCAGGGCGCCACCGCCGGCGCCGACGAACA
The DNA here is from genome assembly GCF_000312105.1 of Aeromicrobium massiliense JC14. Lineage (GTDB taxonomy): Bacteria > Actinomycetota > Actinomycetes > Propionibacteriales > Nocardioidaceae > Aeromicrobium > Aeromicrobium massiliense. Next base: position 50,957 of record NZ_HE978636.1, on the reverse strand, counting down.
CGAAGCGCGCGCGGACGCGGGTCTTGGTCTTGGTGGCCAGGTCGCGGAGCGTGACCGCCCAGCCCTCGCCGTCACGGCTGAGCTTGACGACCTCGGTGCCGTAGCGGACGTCCGCGCCGCGCTGCGACAGGTTGGCGACGAGCTGGCGGGTCAGCGAGCCGAAGTCGACGTCGGTGCCGTTGTCGCTCCAGTTGAGCGCGACCTTCTGCGCGGCGTCGCGGCCCTGGGCCATGAGCGGCAGGCGCTTGGCGAACTCGGCGGAGTCGTCGACGTACTCCATGCCCGCGAAGAGCGGGTTGCCGGCGAGCGCGTCGTAGCGCTTGCGCAGGTACTGGGCGTCGGCCTCGCCGGTGACGAAGCTGACGTGCGGGACGGAGTTGATGAAGCTCGACGGAGCGGCCAGGTGGCCGTTCTCGACGCCGAACGACCAGAACTGGCGCGACAGCTGGAACTGCTCGTTGACCGTGATCGCCTTGCTGACGTCGACGCTGCCGTCGGCCTTCTGCGGCGTGTAGTTCAGCTCGCACAGGGCCGAGTGGCCGGTGCCGGCGTTGTTCCACGGGTCGCTGCTCTCCTGCGCGGGCTGCGACAGGCGCTCGACGACGCTCATCGTCCAGTCCGGCTGCAGCATCTTCAGCAGGGTGCCGAGGGTGGCGCTCATGATGCCCGCGCCGACCAGCAGGACGTCGGTGGTGCCCGGCGAGACGGACGAGGGGGTGGAGACGGCCGGTACGTTCGCGCTCTCGGACACGCAGGAAACCAACTTCCGCATTCGACGACAGGTGTCAGGATCCGGGGCTACGGCACGGCAGGACCCTCCCCTCCAGTGTCGCTCGCTTCGCCGGAAGACTCGCCGCCAGGTGGTGTGATCTTCGTCGCGTTGGAGTGTTCTGGGTCGCGTAGCGGTGGCGCACCCTGTCGTTGAGGTGCTATTGAGCCCGGTCGGCGACGTACGACGTCAGGTGCGTCAGCGTGGGTGTCCGCGGCGCCGAGCCGAAGCCGAACCGCACCGGCGGGTCGACGGGGGCCATGGTGCCCAGGTCGGTGCCGGCCCAGCGGGCCGACGCCGACCGCAGGCGGTGGACGTCCCGGGCGGCGTACCACTCGACCCGGTCGCCGTTGCCGGCGCTGCCGTGGGTGCGCACGCCGCGCATGAGCCGGCGGGCGACGGGGTCGACGGCCCGGGCCCAGCCCTGCGAACGTCCGAGCGCGGCCGGGACGAGCCGCAGCGGGTAGGCGACCGGGTGTCGGCGTCCGACCTCGAAGGACAGCTCGAGCGACGGGGTCGAGACCCGCCACGTCGGTCCCGGCACGACGTCGACCGGCTCCACGACGATCCGGTCGAACGTGTAGGTGGACGCCACGAAGTCGCCCAGCTCGGTGCTCGGCGCGACGAGCGTGCGGACGCCGTCGGGCTCCTCGACCATCACGTCGGCGAACGACCCGAACGGGCTCGTCAGCCAGTGGCCGAGCACGAGCCGGGTGCCGCTGGTGGTGCCCAGGCCGGCGATGTGGCCGGTGAAGGAGCGCGTCATGCGTCCACCCTCCGGGGCTGGGGGCGGCCGCGCACCCCGGAGGCGCTGCGGGCGCCGTGGGCGGCGCGGATACGATTACTAGGTCGTCCTACCTTTTGGGAGAACCCGTGTCCGACTTCTTCGCCCTCTCCGAGGAGCACCAGGCGATCCGCGAGGCCGTCCGCGCGCTCGCGGAGGCCAAGATCGCCCCGCACGCCGCCGACGTCGACGAGCAGGCCCGCTTCCCGCAGGAGGCCGCCGACGCGCTGCTGGCCGCCGACTTCCACGCCCCGCACGTGCCCGAGCAGTACGGCGGCGCCGGTGCCGACGCGCTCGCGACCGTGCTGGTCATCGAGGAGGTCGCCCGCGTCGACGTCTCCGCCTCGCTCATCCCGGCCGTGAACAAGCTCGGCTCGCTCCCGGTCCAGATCGGCGGCAGCGAGGAGCTCAAGGCCAAGTACCTCGGCGCGCTCGCCCGCGGCGACGGCGGGTTCTCGTACTGCCTCAGCGAGCCGGACGCCGGCTCGGACGCCGCGGCGCAGAAGACCCGCGCGGTGCGCGACGGCGACGCGTACGTGCTCAACGGCGTGAAGCGCTGGATCACCAACGCCGGCGAGTCCGAGTACTACACCGTCCTGGCGATGACCGACCCGGAGAAGCGCAGCAAGGGCATCAGCGCGTTCGTCGTCGAGAAGTCCGACCCGGGTGTCTCGTTCGGCGGCAAGGAGAAGAAGCTCGGCATCAAGGGCTCGCCGACGCGCGAGGTCTACCTGGACGACGTGCGCATCCCGGCCGACCGGCTCATCGGTGAGGAGGGCAAGGGCTTCGCCTACGCCATGCAGACCCTCGACCACACCCGCGTGACGATCGCCGCGCAGGCCGTCGGCGTCGCGCAGGGCGCGCTCGACTACGCGCTCGGCTACGTCCAGGAGCGCAAGCAGTTCGGCAAGCCGATCAGCGACAACCAGGGCATCCAGTTCATGCTCGCCGACATGGGCATGAAGGTGGAGGCCGCGCGGCAGATCACCTACGCCGCGGCCGGCCGCTCCGAGCGCGGCGACAAGGACCTGACGTTCTTCGGCGCCGCGGCCAAGGCGTTCGCCTCCGACGTGGCCATGCAGGTGACCACGGACGCCGTGCAGCTGCTCGGCGGCTACGGCTTCACCAGCGACTACCCGGTCGAGCGCATGATGCGCGACGCGAAGATCACCCAGATCTACGAGGGCACCAACCAGGTGCAGCGCATCGTCATGGCCCGCCAGCTGCTCGCCGGCGTCCAGTCCAAGCTCTGACGCCCGCCCGCGAGGGCCCCGCGACCGTGTCGGCCGCGGGGCCCTCGTGCGTCCGGGTCAGGTGGCGTCGTGCAGGGCCTGCGGCCCGACGACGGGGACGACGCCCTCGGCGGCCGCCACGAGCGCAGGGTCGGTCGTGACGAGGACGTCGGCCTGCTGGCGGGCGACGGCCACGTGCTCGGCCGCGGCGACGCTCAGTCCTTGGTGCTCGAGCGCGAGGCGCCAGCCGACCCCACGGGTGACCCGGTCGCCCAGGGCGCGGAACCGCAGCTCGGTCACCGGGTCGTGCAGCGCCCGCGCGTCCTGCTCGGTGCGGCGTCCGGCCCGGACGTCGTCCAGCAGCAGCTGCAGGGCGCCGGTGCGCACCGAGCGTGGGGCGACCAGCTGGTGCTGTTCGCCCAGGACGAGGCCGGACTCGACGACGTGCAGCAGCGTGGCGGCGTCGATGGCGAAGCGCGTCATCGGCCCAGGCTACGAGCGCCCGCGGTCTAGAGCGCGAAGCTCCAGCGCTCGGCGAGGGCGCCGGCCGTGAGGGTGTCGAGCTGGGACTCCAGCTCGTGCTGCAGGATGCTCGTCTCCTCCTGGGACTCGGCGTCCATGCGCAGCACCTCGACGCCGTCGGCGCGGCGGCGCAGGACGAACTCGCCCACCGACGGTGTGTCGACCGCGCCGAGCGAGACGAGCGCGAGCGCCGACCAGGCGAGCAGCCGCAGCCGGCGCCATCCCTGGTGCGCGTGCCGCTCCAGCGAGAGGACGAAGACGTCGCGGGCGGGGGCGCTCGGCTCGATCACGGTCGGCAGGCTACCGCGACGCGGCGGCGAGCAGCGTCTCGGCGGCGGCCAGGGCGCGGGCGAACGGGGCGTCCATCGCGTGCAGGCCGGCGGTGACGACCGCACCCTCGTGCAGCAGCATCAGCTGCTCGCCCAGGGCCGCCGGGTCGGACGCGCCGGCGTCGGCGGCGATGGTGACGAACAGGTCGCGGGTCCAGGCCTTCTGCCGGGCGGTGGTCTCGTGCGCGACGTGGTCCTCGGCGATCTCGGCGTGGGCGTTGATCATGGCGCAGCCGCGGCTGCCCTCGGCCCGGGCCCACGTGGCGGCCGCGTCGAAGACGGCACGCAGCCGCTCGAGCGGGTCGGCGCCGACGTCGGCCAGCCGGGCGTCCAGCTGCGCGCGCCAGCGCGTGTCGCGCGCAGCCAGGTACTCGGCGACCAGGCGGTCCTTCGAGCCGAAGCGGTCGTACAGCGTCTTCTTCGTGACCCCGGCCCGCTCGGCGATCGCGTCCACCCCGACGGCGTGGATGCCGTGCTCGTAGAACAGCGCGGACGCGGCGTCGAGCACGGCGTGCGCCTTAGGCGTCCAGTCGATCGTCATGCTCCGAGAATAGCGGGGCAGTAGACCGATCGGTATATTCGAGGGATGACTACACCGATCGGTATACCGCGGGCTCCTCGTGGCCTCGTCTCGGCGGGTCTGGCGGCCCTGTTCGTCGTGTGCTGGTCGTCCGGCTTCGTCGGCGCCAAGCTCGGCACGGGGGAGGCGGCGCCGACGACCCTGCTGATGTGGCGGGCGCTCCCGGCCGCGCTGCTGCTCCTGCCCCTGGCCTGGCGGCTGGAGCGTGGGCGCCGCACCCGGCCGGGTGCCCGACTGTCGTGGCGGGCCGTCCGTGTCCACGTCGTCGTCGGCGTGCTCTCGCAGACCTGCTACCTGCTCACCGTCTACGGCGCGATCGACCTGGGCGTCAGCTCGGGCACGACCGCGCTCGTGGACGGCGTGCAGCCGCTCGTGGCCGCCGTGCTGGTCGGCCCGCTCCTGGGTGCGGCGGTCACTGGACGCCAGTGGGCCGGCCTCGGGCTCGGTCTCGCCGGCGTGCTGCTGGTCTCGTGGGCCGACGCCACGTCCGGTGCCGGGGACGTCCCGGCCTGGGCCTACGCGGTGCCGCTGGGCGGCATGCTCAGCCTGCTCGCGTCCACGATCGTGGAGCGCCGGGCGGGGCTGGCGACGCCGCCGCTGACCGCCCTGGCCGTCCACGCCGCCACGTCCGCGGTGCTGCTCACGAGCGCCGCGGTGCTCACCGGCACCGCGGTGCCGCCGGCCTCGCGCGACTTCTGGCTGGCCACCGCCTGGCTGGTCGTGCTGGCGACGCTGGGCGGCTACGGCCTGTACTGGCTGCTGGTCGAGCGCATCGGCGTGGTGCCGGTCAACAGTCTGATGTTCCTCGTCGCGCCGGTGACCAGCGTCTGGGGCGCGCTCATGTTCGGCGAGCCGCTGACGGCCGTGACGGTCGCCGGGCTCGCCCTCACGCTCGTCGCCGCGGCCACCGCGACGGCGCGGCGCCGGACGGCGGTCGCCGCGCCCGCCTAGCCGCGCGGGTCCGGCGAGCCGGGCTCGCGGCCGACGCCCAAGCGTTCCTCGTCGGCCCGGGTGGCCTCGAGGATCCGGCGCGCCACGGTCCGCCGGTCGGACGTCCGGTCGCCCAGGGGGCCGATGAGCAGCGCCTCGACGGCGCGCCGCAGCCGCAGCCGGTCGTCGGCGGCGAGGAACGGCAGGGCGGCCTCCGCCGCCGACAGGCCGTGGTACTGCTCGAACGACGAGCGGCTGTGGACCATGGCCTGCTTGAGCACCTCGAGCGTGGCCAGCCGGGGGTCGCGCTCGATCAGGGCGAGGGCGACGACCCGGTTGCCCTCGCCGTCGGTGTCGAAGACGTCCTCCACGTCCGACGGCGACAGGTCGGAGGTCTCCATCTCGCGGGCGCTCTGCATGACCGCCTCGAGCTGCTTGGTCCGGTCCCAGCCGGACGGCTGGGACGATCGCAGGTGCTCGTAGCGGGTGCCCACCGCCGCCGCGGTCGCCCGCAGCATGGCGGCGCGTCGCTCCAGGCGGGACGCCCGCTCGACGTCGCCGGTGGCCCGGGCCTGCGCCGCCGCGACGAAGTCCTGCTCGGCGCGCTGCTCCAGGCCGAGCTTGACCCCGCCGGCCTCGACCGACCGGACGCGGTCGCCGAAGACGCCGAACCCGGCGACGACCACGCCGGCCGCGACGAGCGACGCCGACCCCAGCTCGTTGTCGGTCGTGAAGACGGCGACGGCGCCCGCGACCAGGCAGGCCGTGCCGAAGACGAGCGTGGCCAGCAGGTACGGCCGCTTCCACGCCGGGACGCGGCCCGCGGTGTCGTCCTTCTCGGTCATCTTCCGAGGCTAGGCGCGCAGCGGGTCGCTCCGGACCGTCCCGGCCGGCTAGCCCTCCGGGGTGGACGTCTCGCCGACGCCGGTGCGCACCTCGTCGGCCCGGGTGGTCGCCGCGTCCGCGGCCTGCGAGGGGGACGCGCCGCCGGCGTGGTCGGCCATGCCGTGCAGCACCTCGCGCAGCGCCTCGTCGGCCGGGACCCGCGGGGCCCAGCCGAGCGACCGCAGCCGCGACGCGTCCAGCAGCGGCAGGCTGCGCAGCAGGTCGAACAGGGCCGGCTCGGCCGGGACGACGTGCAGGTGCCACAGGGCCGACAGCGCCGAGCGGGTCAGGACGTCCGGCACCGGCACGACCTTCGCGCCCATCACCCGGCCGAACGTCTCGGCGTCGATGACCGGGCCGGCGGCGACGTTGTACGCGCCCCGCGCCCGCTCGTCGAGCGACACGAGCCGGAACGCCTCGGCGACGTCGTCGGTGTGCATGGTCTGCAGGGTCATGCCCTTCGGCCACGGCACGACGGGCAGGCGCCCGGGCCGCACGAGCGCGGTGGGCACGAAGGGTCCGGCCATGAGCCGCTTCTGGGCCGAGGCCGAGCTGCGCTGCAGGATGAAGCACGGCCGCATGCGCACGACGCGCAGGTCGGGATGCGCCGCCTCCAGGGCGTCGAGCGCGCGCTCGGCGTACGCCTTCTCGCGTCCGTAGGCGGCGTGCGGCTGGCTGTGCGTGGGCCACGACTCGTCCACCGTCCGGCCCGGCGCGGGGGAGTAGGCCCCGACCGAGGACGTGTGGACGAGCGCGCCGACGCCGGCCTGCGCGGCGGCCTCGAAGACGCGGACACTGCCGACGGCGTTCGCCTGCCACGTTACGGTCGGCGAGTGCGTCGGCTGGAACAGCCACGCGGTGTGGATGACGACGTCGGCCCCGGCGAAGAACGGCGCGAGGTCGTCCTCGCCGACGTCGGCGACCGCGTAGGTGGTCTTCGGCGCGCCGGCGTCCGGCAGGCGTCGGGCCAGGCCCAGGATCTCGGTGACACGGTCGTCGGCGGCGAGCGCCCGGACGACCGCGCCGCCGACGTTGCCGGTGGCTCCGGTGACGACGATCTTCATGCCCGGCCGGTGCCCCCGGACGCGAGCGGTCAAACCGCCGGGGTCACTCGCCGGCGGGCAGGCCGTCCTTCGTGCACAGGCTGCCGACGTCCTCGGTGCGGTCGGTGGCGATGAGGTCGAACATCTTCTCCGAGCGCTGCTTGTCCCACCGCGCCGAGAAGTCGGCCAGCGGCACGGTGCAGTTCAGGCCGTCGCCGCCCATCACCGACGAGAGCGACAGCGCGAACCGGGCCAGCGACACCGGACCGACGTTGTCGCCGATGGTCAGCGCGGTCGCGCCCCCCTTGGCGACCGAGAGGTACCGGAACGGGTTCAGCACGGTGCTGGGGGAGCGCAGCTCGGACCCGATGGAGCCGATCACGGCGCGCTGGTTCTGCACCCGCTGGATGTCCTGCGTGGCGAAGCTGTGCCGGTTGCGCGAGTACGCCAGCGCCGTCACGCCGTCGGCCTCCTGGCAGCCGGCCTTCACGTCGAGCCCGGAGTCGCGGTCCTTCAGGTCCTCCTCCGGGCAGATCTCGACGCCGCCCACGGCGTCCACCAGGTTCACCAGGCCGCCCAGGCCGATCTCGACGTAGTCGTCGACCCGGATGCCGGTGTTCTCCTCGATCGTGCTCACCAGCAGCTCAGGGCCGCCGTAGGCGTACGCGGCGTTGATCTTGCTCTCGCCGTGGCCGGGGATGTCCACCGGCGAGTCGCGCGGGATCGACATGAGCAGCGACGGGCCCCCGCCGACGTGCAGCAGCATGATCGTGTCCGTGCGCTCGCCGACGTCGCCGCCGGTGTTGAGCTTGTTGCGCTCGTCCTGGCTCAGGCCCTTGCGGCTGTCGGAGCCGACGACGAGGTAGGTGGTGCCGGGCTGGTCGGCCAGGCGCTCGTCCGGGTCCGCGTCGACGCGGGTCACCTGGTTCCAGGCCCACACGGGCACGGCGACCAGGAAGACGATCCAGGCCACGACCACCAGCGCGACGATGCGGCCGACGCGGACGCGACGCTTGCGCGGACGTCCGCCGTCGCCGGCGCCGCGGTCGCGGGTCGCGCCGGCCTTGCGTCCGGGCGGCGGGAGGTCGGGCGGGGGGAGCTCGTCGGCGGCACGCGGCGCGGGACGGGAGGTCCCGTCGTCGTAGAGCCAGTCGTAGCGCTTCTCGTCGGGGCCGCTGGGCATGGCGCCGAGGGTACCGGACCGGTCACGGACGTCCGGGCAGCGCGGCAGCGCGAAAAGTTGCGGCGTGTCCCGGCGCGCCCTCGACCCGAGGTTGAGGGTTCGTGGGGATACTGACCAGACCTCGACACCTTCCCCACGCACGCAGAGGACCCATGCCCGACGTCATCAGCTCCAGCGCCCACACGGCCGACCGCTCGGCGGCCGTCCGGTTCCGCCGCGCGCTCACCCTGACCGCGATGACGCTGGTGATGCCCGGGTCCGCCCAGGTCGTCGCCGGCAACCGCCGGGTCGGGCGTCTCGCGATCCGCGTCTGGCTCACCGTCATCGCCCTGGCCGTCGCCGCCGTCGTCGTCTACTTCGTCGACCGCGCCACCGTGCTCACGCTGCTGACCGACGGCTGGGTCATGCGTCCGCTGCGCCTGCTGCTGATCGTCGGCGCCGTCGCCTGGGCCGGCCTGCTCATCGACGCCTGGCGCCTGGGCGCCCCGCACGACCTGCGCCGCGGGCACCGCGCCGTCGTCGCCGGGCTCAACGGCGCGCTGTGCATCGGCGTCGCCGCGACCATGATCCTGGCGTCGCAGACCGTCTCGGCCCAGCAGAAGCTCATCGGCTCGGTCACCGGGTCCGGCGCGGCCAGCAAGGCGGCCGAGGGCAAGGCCGCCGACGGCCGCTACAACGTCCTGCTGCTCGGCGGCGACTCCGGCAAGGGCCGCGTCGGCCTGCGCCCGGACTCGATCAACGTCGCCTCGATCGACGCCGAGACCGGACGCACCGTGCTCGTCGGCCTGCCGCGCAACCTGCAGGACGTCCCGTTCCCCGAGGGCACGGTCATGCACGAGCAGTTCCCCGACGGGTTCTCCTGCGAGGCCGACTGCTACCTCAACGGCGTCAACACCTGGGCGAACGACCACGCCGACCTGTTCGACACCGAGCATCCCGGCATGGACGCGACGGTCGAGGCGGTCGAGGAGACCACCGGCCTGGACATCGGCTACTACGCGATCATCAACATGAACGGCTTCGCCAACCTCGTGGACGCGCTCGGCGGCGTGACGCTGGACGTCAAGGAGCGCACCGCCATCGGCGGCATCGGCGCCCCGGTCACCGGCTACATCAAGGAGGGGCGGCGCCACCTCACCGGCCGCCAGGTCACCTGGTACGCCCGCAGCCGCGTCGACAACGACGACTACTCCCGCATGGGCCGGCAGAAGTGCATCATGACCGAGATGCTCGGCCAGCTCAGCCCGGAGAAGGTGCTCACCAAGCTCGACGCCATCGCCGACTCGGCCGAGTCGTTCTTCGAGACCAGCATCCCGCAGGGCGACGTCGGCACCTTCCTGGACCTCGCGCTCAAGGCGCGCAAGGCGAAGGTCTCGTCGGTCTCGATCGTCCCGCCGCAGGTGAACACCAGCGACCCGGACTTCGACAAGGTGCGCCGCATGGTGCACCAGGCCGTGGCGAAGTCGGAGGGGACGTACTCGTCGAACGGCGTCCGCAACGCGACCCTGTCGCCGCTGTCGAAGCCGAAGATCACCGTCGAGGGCGCCGACCCGCGCAAGGACCCGCGCCGGGCGAACCAGTCCGACGACCTGCAGAAGGCCTGCTGACGCAGGAGCCGGGCGGGCCCGCGGGCGCGCCGGCAGGGGAGCGTCTCAGCGCTCCCGGTAGGCCTCGATGACCGGCTCGGGCTCGCCGTCCATGAGCAGCTCGCCCTTCTCGATCCACAGCACCCGGTTGCAGGTGTCCAGGATCGAGGTCATCGAGTGGCTGACCAGGAAGATCGTGCCGGCCTGGTCGCGGATGTCGCGGATGCGGGCCTCGCTGCGCTCGCGGAACTGCTTGTCGCCGACGGCCAGCGCCTCGTCCACGATGAGGATCTCGTGGGTGCGCGCCGTCGCGATGGCGAACTTCAGCCGCGCGGTCATGCCCGAGGAGTAGGTGCGCATCGGCAGGTCGATGAACTCGCCGAGGCCCGAGAACTCGATGATGTCGTCGTAGGCGGCCTCGATCTCGTCGCGGGTGAAGCCCATGGCCAGCCCGCCGAGGATGATGTTCTGCGAGCCCGGCAGGTCCTTGATCAGCGACGCGCCGACGCCGAGCATGCTCGGGTTCGCGCTGGCGTGGATCGCGCCGCCCGAGACCGGGGTGAGCCCCACGATCGCGCGCATGAGCGTCGACTTGCCCGAGCCGTTCGTGCCGATGACGCCGATGCTGTCGTTCTCGTACGCGACGAACGAGACGTCCTTGAGCGCGTTGACCGTGCGCGTGCGCGGCGCGCGCTTGCCGTCGGGGCCCTTGCGTCCGGTCTTGACGTGATAGTCGACCGAGACGTGCTCCACCACGACGGACGGGCGACGGCCCGGGAGGATCTCAGTCACGTCCGTACCGCTCCTCGGCCTGCCAGAAGAACACGATGCCGACGACGAGCAGGGCGACCGACCACACCGCGAAGTACATCCAGTACCACGGGTTGTCGATCGTGTACTGCCCGTCGAGCAGCAGGCCGCGGGCGAGCGTCAGCAGCTCGTGCAGGGGCTGGAAGTCCAGGATCCGCAGCGCGACCTCGTTGCCCTCGAAGCGGCTCTCGAGGTCGAAGAAGATGCCTGTGGAGAAGAACAGCAGCCGGCTGATGAACGGCAGGATCTCGCTCAGGTCGCTCAGGTGCACCGACAGCCGCGACGTGATCAGGGTGAGCCCGACGTTGAACATCGCGTAGAGCAGCACGAGCGGGACGAGCAGCAGCCAGTGCCACTGCGGGGTGTTGCCCCTCACCGTGACGAAGATCAGCAGCACCGCCAGCGTGGGCAGGAAGAGCACGAGCTCCTCGAGCACCCGGGCCATGGGCAGCACGATGCGCGGGAAGCGCAGGCTCTGGACGAGCGCCCGGTTGCTGGTGATCGACTTCGCGCCGCTGGTGAACGTCCGCGAGAAGAACTCGAAGAAGAAGACGCCGACGATGAGGAACTCGATGAACCGGTCGGGCTTCGCGCCGCCCATGATCAGGCCGAAGACCGTGCCGTAGACGACGGCGTTGATGATCGGGCGCAGGACGACCCAGGCCAGGCCCAGCTGATTGCGCTGGTTGTCGGCCCGGACGCGGTACAGGGCCAGCAGCCACATGAACTCGCGCCGGCGCCAGGTCTCGCGCAGGTAGGCCCCGAGCGGGGGACGGGCGCCGACCCGGCCGAGGCCGTGCTGCTCCGCGTACGCTGCCAGGTTCATGGATTCCTACTCGTGCGAGGGGATGCGGGGCCGGACGGAGCCGGGACCGCGCCGAGTCTAGGGCATGGGGTCACGGCCGGACCGGCTCGGCGTGCTCCTGCGCGGCGACGCGCGCGACGTCCGCGGCGGTGCCGCCGGTGACCAGGACGAGGCTGCCCTCGCCGGCCGCGGCGGCGACCACGGCGGCGCACTCGGCGGCCAGGTCGGCGTCCACGAGCAGGCGGCGGGCCCGGTCGGCGCCGGCCCCGGCGACGAGCGCGGCGTGGCTGATGACGAGCCCGCCGAGCCCGAGCGCGAGGTCGTCCTCGCCGGGCTCGTCGAGCGCGACGAAGACGTCCGGGTGCCCGGCCACCACGCTGTTGAAGTCGAGGAACCCCTCGGGGGCCGACTCGAACGGCAGGCCGAGCGGACGCAGCGACAGCGCGACGCGGACGTCCTCGTCGGCGTCCAGCTCGGGTCCGGTGACGCCGATCGCGGCGTCGGTGTCGACGACGACGGCGCCGACCTGCCAGCACGCGAGCGCCCAGACCACGCGCTCCCAGTGCGTGGGCAGGCCGAGCCGGACCCGGGTGCCGGGCTCGACGTCGAGGTCGTCGACCAGCAGGCCGCAGGTCTTGGCCACCCAGTTGGCGGTGGTGACGGCGCTCAGCTCGACGCGCTCACCGCTGCCGAGGTCGTAGTAGGTGACGAACGGGCGGCCCGGCTCGCGGCGACGGCCGAGCAGCGTGGTGAGCGCGGTCATGCCCGCACCGCCGCGGCGACGTCGGCGGCCGAGCCGATCGCGGTGGCCGGCAGGTCGAGCGGGTCGGCGAGGCTCGCGAGCGGGTCGTCGGCCTCGGGGGCGGCGAGCAGCGGCTGCGGCCGTGCCGCGAGGGCGTCGCGCAGGCCCCCGGCCCGCAGCAGCGGCGTCCGGGTGACGGTGGGCCCGACCGGGGCCAGGACGACGACGTCGGCGTCGCGGACGGCGGCCAGCGCGGCGTCGCAGGCGGAGTCGTCCGTGCTCACCACGACCAGGGCCTCGGCCGCCGCGGTGCCGATGGCCAGGTGCTCCTCGACGTGGACGGCCCTGCGGTCGTCACCGTCGGCGACCACGACGTGCAGCTCGGTGCGGTGCTCGGAGACCGGCACGACGGTGGCCGGGAGCCCGAGCCGCGACGACAGGGCGGCGGTCACCTCGGCCAGCCCGAAGCCGGCGGCGAGCAGCTCGGTGCGCAGCACCTGGCGGGCGAGGGTGGCGTCGTCGTCGTGGGCCCAGCGCGGCTCGGCACCGAGAGCGGCGAGCTCCTCGGCGACCCGGCTGGTGGCCGGCGCCGGCTCGGCGCGCAGGCCGTCGAGCAGCGCGTCGGCGTCCGGCGTCCGCTTGAGCCCGTGCACCCACTGGTCGCGGGCGACGGAGGCCACGACGGTGAGGTCGTGACCGGGGAGGAGGGAGGCCAGCTCGCGCACGAAGGGGGCTGACTCGGCCCCGGCGAGGACGGTGACGCGCATGCCCGCCATCGTGCCAAAGACGTGTTCGCACGGCGTGTCGGGGTGGTTCTGCGGCGGGTCGCCATGATATTTCGGCGTTCGGCTTGACTCAGGCCGTGTCGCAGGACTGTAATTTCATCCATGTCATTCGATCTGGGTGTGGACCTGCCTCTGGAAGACGCTGAAGAGCTCTCCTGGCAGGAGCGTGCGTTGTGCGCCCAGACCGACCCCGAGGCGTTCTTCCCCGAGAAGGGCGGCTCGACGCGCGAGGCCAAGAAGGTCTGCACGACCTGCGAGGTCCGCACGGAGTGCCTGGAGTACGCGCTCGAGAACGACGAGCGCTTCGGCATCTGGGGCGGTCTGTCCGAGCGTGAGCGACGCAAGCTGAAGAAGCGCGCCTGAGCGTCGCCGCCGGCGCGCTGCCGGTGCGCTGACCCCTGCCCGACCCGCCCCCTCCCCGAGCCCGTGCCCACCTGGGCGCGGGCTTGTACGCTCGCCGGGTGTTCGACGAGCCCGATGACCCCCGCGCCTGGCTCGAGGACCCGCCGACCGTCGCTGCGGTCCTGGTCGCCCACGACGGCATGGCCTGGCTGCCCACCGTGCTCGGCTCGATCGCGACCATGGAGCACGCCCCGACCGCGTGGCACGCGGTGGACGTGGCCTCGACCGACGGCAGCGGCGACCTGCTGCGCGCCTCCTTCGGCGACGAGCGGCTGAGCTACGCCCCGTCCGGCACCGGCTTCGGGGCCGCGGTCGACCTCGCGGTCGAGCAACTGCCTCGCACCGACTGGATCTGGCTGCTGCACGACGACTCCGCGGTGGAGCCCGACACGCTGGCCCGGCTGCTCGACGAGGCCACGACCGCCGGTGACGACGTCGCGGTCGTCGGCCCGAAGCTGCGCGAGTGGCCCTCCCTGCGCCGCCTGCTCGAGGTCGGCGTGACGGTCAGCGGCACGGCCCACCGCGAGACCGGGCTGGAGACCGGCGAGCCGGACGCCGGTCAGCACGACCGGCCGCGCGACGTCCTGGCCGTCAGCAGCGCCGGCATGCTCGTGCGCCGCGACGCGTGGGACGCGCTGGGCGGCTTCTCGGCCGACTTCCCGATGTTCGGCGACGACCTCGACCTGGGCTGGCGCGCCGCCCGGGCCGGCTACCGGGTGCGGGTCGCGCCGCCGGCCGTCCTGTTCCACGCCGAGGCCACCGCCCGGCGGGCGCGTCCGCGCAGCACCGGCGACGTGAGCCCGCACGAGGAGCGGCGGGCGATGCTGTTCCTCACCCTGGCCCACGCCACCGGGCGCCGGGCCGCGCTCGCCTGGTGGCGGCTGCTCGTCGGCTCGTTCCTGCGCACGCTGGGCCTGCTGCTGGCCCAGGCGCCCGAGGAGGCGGGGGACGAGCTGCAGGCGCTGCGCGACGTCTACCTGCACCCGCGGTCGGTCCGCCGGGCGCGGGCCGAGCGAGCCGCCGCCGAGACCGTCCCGCACGCCCGCCTGCGCCACCTGTTCCCGTCACCCTGGCTGCCGTACCTGCGGGCGCTCGACACGGTGCGCGAGTGGGCGGCGGCGCTGCTGCGGCCCGAGTCGATGGTCACCACCGGACGGCGCAGCTCGGTGCTCGACCCCGAGCCCGACGACGTCCCGGACGACGGCCCGTCGTTGTGGCGCCGACGCCCCTGGCTGCTCACCGTCCTGCTCGTGCTGGCCGTGGTGGGCGTCGCGTCCCGCGACCTGCTGAGCGGGCCGTACCTGCACGGCGGCGCGATGCTGCCCGCGCCGCGGACGGCCGGCGGCTGGTGGGAGCTGTTCCTCTCCGGCGGGCACGACGTCGGGCTGGGCACGTCCGGGTCCGGCCCGGTGCTCGCGCTGCTGCTCGCGGTCGTCGCCACCCCCGTGTGGCTCGCGCCCGGGCTCGTCACCTCGGTGCTGGTGCTCGGGGCCGTGCCCCTCGCCGCGCTCACCGCCCACCGGTTCGTCCGGCTGTTCACCGACCGGCGCGGCCTGCGCATCCTCGCCGCGCTCGGCTACGCCGCCGCCGTGGCCGCCTCCGGTGCGGTCGCCGAGGGCCGGGTCGGGACGCTCGTCACCGCCGTCGTGGCGCCGATCGCGGCCGGCGTGGCCGTGCGGCTGTGGTTCGAGCCGCGCTGGCAGCGCGGCGTGGCGCTCGGCGTGTGGGTCGCCGTCGCGACCGCGTTCGCCCCCGTCGCCTTCTGGCTCGCGCTCCCGCTGGCCCTCGCCCTGGCGTTGCGCCGCACCCGGCCGTTCCTGGTCGCGGCCGCGCTGGCCGTCGTCCTGCCGCTGGTGCTCGTCGGTCCCTGGACGTGGCAGCGCGTCGTCGCGCCCGCGCGGGTCTGGTGGGAGGCCGGACTCCCACTCCCGGCGGACGCCTCGGCGATCGACGTCGCGCTGGGCCGGGGCTCGGACGCGGGCGCCCCGCTCGGGCTCGTCGCGCCGGTGCTGCTCCTGGCCGTCGTCGCCCTCCTCGCCGTCCCGGCCCGCGAGCGCCGCGCCGTCGTCGTCGCGTGGTCCGCCGCGCTCGTCGCCCTGGCCGTGGCGGTCGTGGGCCTGTTCAGCTCCGTCGACACCGGCACCGGCGCGGCGACGGCCGCCGCGTGGACCGGCCTGCCGGCGCTGCTGTGGGTCGGCGCCCTGCTGGTGGCGTGCCTGCTGGCCGCCGAGGCGGTCGGGCCGCTGCGCGTGGCGCTGACCGTGCCCGTCGTCCTGCTGGCGCTCGTCCTGCCGCTCGGCACGGCCGCCTGGCTGGTCGTCCACGGCGCGGGCGACCCGCTCGAGCGCGACCGCGACACCCCGGTGCCGGCGTACCTCGCCGACCGTGACGCCACCACGCTCGTGCTCACCGGCACCCTCGACGGCCCGATGCAGGTCGACGTCGTGCGCGGCGCGGGCCCGTTCCTGGGCCAGGAGACGCTGCGTCCGGACGCCGAGCGCCAGGACGCCCTGCTCACCACGGTCGAGGCGCTCGTCGCCGGCACCGGGGCCGCGCAGGTCTCCGAGCTCGCCGACCTCGGCGTCGACGCCGTCTACCTGCCCGACGCCGACCGGGCGCTCGCGCAACGGCTGGACGCGCTGCCCGACCTGCGCGCCGCCGGCAGCGACGACCCCGCCTCCCGGGTGTGGACGCTCGAGGGCGCGACCCCGCCGAGCGCCGACGGCTCCTGGTGGCGCACCGTGGTGGCCGTCGTGCTGGCGGTGGCATGGCTCGTCGCCGTCGTCCTGACCGCCCCCGTCCGCCGACGCCGCAAGGAGGTGCTGCGATGACCGGCCGGCTCCGCGCCCTGCTCTGGCCGCTCGTGGCCGCGGCGCTCGTCGCCGCGGGCGTGCTGCTTCCCGAGCCCGACCGCACGTCCTCGGACGGCGACGACACCCTCACCGTCGAGGCCCGCACGCTGGCCTGTGCCGGCGGCACCCGGGTCGCGGCGGGGGCGCTCGCCGTGCACGACGGTGCCCGGCGCGAGGCCACCGTCCTGCCCGCCGGCGAGCCGGTCGAGGCGCTCAGCGGGGCGACCACCTGGGCCGAGGGCACGGTGTCCGGTCCGGTGTCGGTCCGCACGACCGACGAGCGCGGGGCGGGAGCGGTCGCGTTCACCCGCTCCGACGAGGACGGCCTCGAGCTGGCAGCCTGTCCGTGGGCGGCAGCCGCCTCGGCGCCCTACCTGGTCGGCGGCGGCGCGGCGGGGGACCACCAGTCCACGCTGCAGCTCACCGGCACGTCCGGCGGTTCCTCGGTGGTCGACCTGCGGCTGTGGGGAGCCCAGGGCCCGGTCGAGGGCGTCGGCACGACGGGCATCGCGCTCGAGCCGGGCGAGGCGCGCTCGGTGCGCCTGACCGACCTGGCCGCGGGGGAGTCCGAGCTCGCCGTGCAGGTCGTCGTGCGCTCGGGCCAGGTCGCGGCCTCGCTGCGCGACCGGGCCGCTGAGCCGGCCTCGGGTCGCGAGGTGGTCACTCCGGTGGCGACCGCGCGCCGGGTCCAGGTCGTGACCGGCGTGGTGCCCGGCGACCGCCGTCTCGTGCTGCTCAACCCGACGGGCACGTCGACGCCGGTCACGATCGAGGCGCTCGGCCCGGACGGCACGTTCGCGCCGACCGGGCTGGAGGACCTGCAGGCCCGCGCCGGAGCCGTCACCGCCGTGCCGCTGCCGGCCTCGCTGGGCGACGACGTGGTCTCGCTGCGGGTGCGGGCCGACGTGCCGCTCGTGGCCACCGTGCGCTCCGCCGCGAACGGCGACGTCGCCGACGCCGCCCCGGCGCCGGCGCTCGACGGCCCGGCCGTCGCGCCGCTGGCGATCGGCTCGTGGCAGCGCGCCGACCTGGTGCTCTCCGCCCCCGGCCGGGCCGCCTCGGTGCGCCTGGTGGCGCGCGACGCCGCCGGACGCGAGGTGGGCACCGCCGCGGTCGAGGTCGCGGCCGGTGCCACCGCCGTCACCGACCTGCGCCGGGTCGGCGACGGGGCGGCCTGGGTCGAGGTGCGTCCGGACGGCGAGCTGCACGCGGCCGTCGCCTACCGGTCCGGCAGCGGCGCCTCGACGCTGACGCTCGCCGCGGCGCCCGTGGACGTGCCCGCGCCCGACCTGCGTCCGGCGCGCTGACCCGGCTCAGCCGAGCCGCGGGTCCAGGTCGTCCGGCGGCACCTGCCAGACCTCGGCCAGCCGGTCGACGAGGTGGTCGAGCAGCAGGTCGACGAGGTCCTCGCGTCCGGTCGAGCGGTGCGTCAGCGGCAGCCGGAACAGCACGACCCGCGGGGTGCCGCCGTGCTCGGTCGCGAGGCTGAGCGGCACCTCGTCCTGCCACTCCTCGGGCAGGATCGGCACCTCCTCGACGACGACCTCGACGGCCGCCGCCTCGCGCTCGAAGGCGGGGCGCAGCTGGTCCAGCGCGTCGCCGACCAGCAGGTCGAACTCGGCCCGCGGCGGACGGTGCACGGGGACGCTGCTCGGCGAGAGCGGACCGGGAAGGGCGACCGGTCCGCGACGTCCGCGGCCGCGGCGGTCGCGCATCGATCCGCCGCGCGGGCCGGCCACCACGCCCCTGTACAGGTCCACGCCGGCGAGCATACGGCGCGCCGCGTGCGCACCCTGTCGGCCTCGCCGGTTAACCTTCCCGGGTGGCGACGAAGCGCAGGTGCACCCGGACGGCTTGCTCGGAGCCGGCCGTCGCCACCTTGACCTACGTGTACGCCGACCAGACCGCCGTGCTGGGCCCGCTCGCGACCTATGCCGAGCCGCACACCTACGACCTGTGCGCCGCGCACTCGCAGCGTCTCTCCGCCCCCCGCGGGTGGGACGTGCTGCGGCTCGCGCCGGACCCTGCCACGCTGGAGCCGTCGCACGACGACCTGCTCGCCCTGGCCGACGCCGTCCGCGAGGCCGGCCGGCAGGTGCCCAACCCCGAGCCTTCCCCCGGGCTGCGGCTCGTGCCCGCGCCCGACGACGAGGAGTAGACCATGGACCCCCGGCTGGAACCGATCGTGAAGGCCTACGACGTCCGCGGACGCTCGCCCGAGCAGCTCGACGCGACCATCGCGCGCGCCCTCGGCGAGGCCTTCGCCCACGAGGTCGGCGTCGCCGGCGGCGGCAAGGTCGTCGTCGGCCACGACATGCGCGACACGTCCCCGGTGCTGGCCCGGGCCTTCGGCGAGGGCGTCCGCTCCACCGGTGCCGACGTCGTCGAGATCGGCCTGGCGTCCACCGACATGCTCTACTTCGCGTCGGGCGACCTCGACCTGCCCGGCGCCATGGTCACCGCGAGCCACAACCCGGCGGTCTACAACGGCCTCAAGCTGTGCCGCGCCGGGGCCCGCCCGATCGGCCTCGAGACCGGCCTGCGCGCGATCGCCGACCGGGCCGGCGAGCTGCTCGACCGCGAGCAGACCCCGGCGGTCACCGGCGGCGTCGAGTCCGTCGACGCGCTCAGCCGCTACGCCGCCTACCTGCACGAGCTGGTCCCGGTCACCGGACGCCGGCTGAAGGTCGTCGCCGATGCCGGCAACGGCATGGCCGGGCACACCGTCCCGTCGGTCTTCGCCGACCTCGACGTCGACCTGGTGCCGATGTACTTCGAGCTCGACGGCAGCTTCCCGAACCACGAGGCGAACCCGCTCGACCACAGCACGCTCGTCGACCTGCAGGAGCGCGTCCGCTCCGAGGGCGCCGACGTCGGCCTGGCCTTCGACGGCGACGCCGACCGCTGCTTCGTGGTCGACGAGCGCGGCGCGGTCGTCTCGCCGTCGGCCATCACCGCCCTCATCGGCGCCCGCGCGCTGCGCGAGCACCCCGGCGCCACGGTGCTGCACAACGTCATCTGCTCGCGCGCGGTGCCCGAGATCATCGCCGAGCACGGCGGCACGCCGGTCCGCACGCCGGTCGGCCACTCGCTGATCAAGGCCGAGATGGCCCGCACCGGTGCGGTCTTCGGTGGCGAGCACTCGGGCCACTTCTACTTCAAGGACTTCTACCTCGCCGACTCCGGCATGATCGCCGGCCTGCACGTCCTGGCCGCGCTCGCCGAGACCGAGGGCACGGTGTCCGAGCTCATGGCCGAGTACGACCGCTACCCGTCCTCGGGCGAGATCAACAGCACCGTCGACGACGCCGACGCCGTCCTGGAGACGCTGCGCAGCACGTACGCCGAGCACGACCAGGACACCCTCGACGGCCTCACGGTGACCGCCGCCGACTGGTGGTTCAACGTCCGCAAGTCCAACACCGAGCCCCTGCTGCGCCTCAACGTCGAGGGTGCCGACGAGGCGACCATGGCGCGCGTGCGCGACGAGGTGCTCGGCCTGATCCGATCTGGAGACGCCGCATGAACATCGACCCGGGCCTGCTCGACATCCTGGTCTGCCCGCAGTGCCGCTCGACACTGTTCGTCGACGACGACCGCAGCGAGCTGGTGTGCAACGCGTGCGCGCTGGCCTACCCGGTGCGCGACGACATCCCGGTCATGCTGATCGACGAGGCGCGCCCGGTCGGCTGACCGGGCCTCAGTGCGCGGCGGGAGCGCCGCGCAGCCGCTGGACGAGCATGACGACGCCCAGCACGACGAAGCCGACCGCCAGGCCCACCAGGGCGGACGCGGCGGTGTTCGTCAGCCAGCCGAGCACCGCGCCGACGCCGTGCACGGCGTCGTGCGCGGCCTCCTCGAGGTGGTGCACCAGCTCGTACGGTCCGTGCCAGCCGAGCTCGTCCACGCCGACGAGCAGGATGTGCCCGCCGACCCACATCATCGCGGCGGTGCCGACGACCGACAGCACCGAGAGCACCTTGGGCATGGCGCGCACCAGGCCGCGGCCCAGCGCGGCGACGGCGCCCTGGCCGCGGGCCGCGAGGGCCAGGCCGGCGTCGTCCATCTTCACGATGAGCGCCACGACGCCGTAGACGACCGCGGTGATGGCGAAGGCCACCACGAGCAGGATGGCCAGCCGCGACCAGAAGCTCTCGTCGGCGACCTCGTTGAGCGACAGCACCATGATCTCGGCGCTGAGGATGAGGTCGGTGCGCACCGCGGACGAGACGATGTCGTCCTCGGAGCGCTTCACCTCCTCCGCGTCCGCGGGTCCGTGCCCGACGAGCGCGCCGTGGATCTTGTGCGCCGCCTCGTAGCAGAGGTACGTGCCGCCGAGCATGAGGATCGGCGTGAGCAGCCAGGGCAGGAACTGGCTCAGCAGCAGCGCCAGCGGGAGGATCACGAGCAGCTTGTTGCGCAGCGACCCCTTCGCGATGCGCTTGATGATCGGCACTTCGCGCTCGGCGGCCAGGCCCCGCACGTACTGCGGCGTCACGGCCGTGTCGTCGATGACGACGCCGCTGGCCTTCGCGGTCGCCTTCGCCGCTGCGGCCCCCACGTCGTCGATCGAGGCGGCCGCCAGGCGGGCCAGCGCGGCCACGTCGTCGAGCAGGCCGAACAGGCCGGCGCTCACCGGGGGCTCCGGGCGGACGTCGTCGGGAGGGTCTGTTGCTCGGTCATCGTGATCCTTCGGTCGTGCGGTCGCTCCCAGCATGGCAGCAGTCCGGGGACGAGGCTCGGTGCGTCGGGTCACCCGCTCGCCCGGGGCACGGCTTCCCCGGGGAGATAGGCTGTCGCTCATGGATTTCAACGTCGCCGACCTGTCCCTCGCCGAGTACGGGCGTGCGGAGATCACCCTCGCTGAGCACGAGATGCCCGGCCTCATGGCCATGCGCGAGCGCTACGGCGCCAGCAAGCCGCTGAAGGGCGCCCGCATCGCGGGCTCGCTGCACATGACGATCCAGACCGCGGTCCTCATCGAGACCCTGGTCGACCTGGGCGCCGAGGTGCGCTGGGCGAGCTGCAACATCTTCTCCACGCAGGACCACGCGGCCGCCGCCATCGTGGTCGGTCGCGACGGCACCCCCGAGGACCCGAAGGGCGTCCCGGTCTTCGCCTGGAAGGGCGAGACGCTGGCCGAGTACTGGGACCTCGCCGAGCAGATCCTCGTCTGGCCCAACGGCCAGACCCCGAACATGATCCTGGACGACGGCGGCGACGCCACGCTGCTGCTCCACCTCGGCGTCGAGTACGAGAAGACCGGCTCGGTCCCTTCGCCCGACACCACCGACAACCCCGAGCTCAAGGAGGTCCTGCGCGTCCTGGCCCGGGCTCAGGAGCAGGACCCGCAGCGCTGGACGAAGATCGGCGAGAGTGTCCAGGGCGTCACCGAGGAGACCACGACCGGCGTGCTGCGCCTGTACGAGCGCTTCCAGAACGGCTCGCTGCTGTTCCCGGCGATCAACGTCAACGACTCGGTCACCAAGAGCAAGTTCGACAACAAGTACGGCTGCCGCCACTCGCTGGTCGACGGCATCAACCGCGCCACCGACGTCCTCATCGGCGGCAAGGTCGCGGTCGTCTGCGGCTACGGCGACGTCGGCAAGGGCTGCGCGGAGTCGCTGCGCGGCCAGGGCGCCCGCGTCATCGTCACCGAGATCGACCCGATCTGCGCGCTGCAGGCGGCGATGGACGGCTACCAGGTCGCCACGCTGGAGAGCGTCGTCGAGCAGGCCGACATCATCATCACGGCCACGGGCAACTTCGACATCGTCCGCGTCGAGCACTTCGAGAAGATGAAGAATCAGGCCATCGTCGGCAACATCGGCCACTTCGACAACGAGATCGACATGGCCGGCCTGGCGAAGGTCCCCGGCATCACGCGCACGACGATCAAGCCGCAGGTCGACGTCTGGCAGTTCCAGGACGGCCGCAAGATCATCGTGCTGTCCGAGGGCCGTCTGCTGAACCTCGGCAACGCGACCGGCCACCCGTCGTTCGTCATGTCGAACTCGTTCACCAACCAGGTGCTGGCCCAGATCGAGCTGTTCACCAAGGCCGACCAGTACGAGCTCGGCGTTCACGTGCTGCCCAAGCACCTGGACGAGGAGGTCGCCCGTCTGCACCTGGACGCGCTCGGCGTCGAGCTGACCGAGCTGTCCAAGAAGCAGGCCGAGTACCTCGGCGTCGACGTGGCCGGGCCGTACAAGTCCGAGCACTACCGCTACTGAGCCGCGTCGCCGGTCCCTCCCGCACATGAGCTATCGCCGCAGGTCCAACCCCGACCGGGTGCTGGTCGTCGACGACGACGCCGCGCTCGCCGAGATGCTCACGATCGTGCTGGAGGGCGAGGGCCTGGTCACCGAGGTGTGCTCCTCCGGTGACCGGGTCCTGGAGCGGTTCGTGGAGTTCAAGCCCGACATCGTCCTGCTGGACCTGATGCTCCCGGGTCTGGACGGCATGAGCGTGTGCCGCCAGATCCGGGAGCGCTCGGGCGTGCCCATCGTCATGCTCACCGCGAAGGCCGAGACGACCGACGTCGTCCAAGGCCTCGAGGCGGGTGCGGACGACTACATCACCAAGCCGTTCAAGAGCTCCGAGCTCGTCGCGCGCATCCGGGCCCGGCTGCGCCGCACCGACCGGCTCGCCGAGCCGCTGGTGTTCGGCGACATCGTGCTCGACCCGGCCGCGCACACCGTGACGCGCGCCGGCCAGCCGCTCGACCTGACCCCGCTGGAGTTCGACCTGCTCGCCTGCCTGCTCGGCACCCCCGAGCAGGTGTTCAGCCGCGAGGTGCTGCTCGAGCGTGTGTGGGGCTACCACCACCCGGGCGACACGAAGCTGGTCAACGTCCACATGACTCGGCTGCGCAGCAAGATCGAGGACGACGCCGACGACCCGCGGGTGATCCGCACCGTGCGCGGCATCGGCTACCAGGCCGTCCTGCCCGGCGCCGGACCCGTGTGAGCGCGTGAGCGCCACGAGGTCGCCGGCCCGGCTGTGGCGCCGCTCGCTGCAGTTCCGGGTCGTCGCCAGCACGCTCGTCCTGAGCGTCATCGTCATCGGGCTCACCGGGTGGGCCCTCGTGCGCAGCGTCGCCGACGGCCTGGCCGAGGGACGCCGGGACGTGGCCGTCGCCGAGGCGCGCGCGGGCTTCGAGGCCACGCAGGTGCAGCTCGACGCCGCCGTCGAGACCCAGGACGGTGCGCAGTCCCAGACCCTCGCCGAGATGGTCGACGAGCTCTCGACCACCGGCAGCGAGACCCGTCCCTACGACCTCGTGCTGGAGGGACCGCTGGTCAGCGGGGCCGGGGTGGCCGCGCCCGTGCGCTCGTCGGTGGCGTTCGACGCGACGACCGTCCCCGAGCCGCTGCGGGTCTCGGTCCGCGACGACGGTGGCGTGTTCTGGTCGTACTCGACGGCACGCTCGCCGGGCACGGACGAGTCGGCCCCCGCCGTGGTCGTCGGCGGGCGCCTGGACGTCCCGAGCACCGGCGACGCCTACGCGCTCTACTACGTCTTCTCGATGGCCGAGCAGCAGTCGACGCTCGACCTGGTGCTCCGCGCACTGCTGCTCGGCGGGATGGCGATGGTGCTGCTGGTGGCCGCCGTCGCCTGGATCGTCTCGCGCCAGGTCGTCAACCCGGTCCGGCTCGCCCGCCGGATCGCCGAGCGGTACGCGGCGGGCAACCTCGAGCAGCGCATGCACGTGCGCGGCGAGGACGACATCGCCCGGCTCAGCACGTCGTTCAACCAGATGGCGGCCAGCCTGCAGAGCCAGATCCGCCGGCTGGAGAACCTGTCGCGCCTGCAGCAGCGCTTCGTGTCGGACGTCTCGCACGAGCTGCGCACGCCTTTGACCACCGTCCGCATGGCGGGGGAGGTGCTGCACCGCTCG
Source organism: Aeromicrobium massiliense JC14 (assembly GCF_000312105.1). GTDB lineage: Bacteria > Actinomycetota > Actinomycetes > Propionibacteriales > Nocardioidaceae > Aeromicrobium > Aeromicrobium massiliense. Next base: position 26,818 of record NZ_HE978636.1, on the reverse strand, counting down.
CGCGACCGGTTCGACCCCGCGACGGCCCGCGCCGCCGAGCTGCTGACCGCCGAGATCGAGCGGTTCGAGGAGCTGCTGTCGGACCTGCTCGACCTCAGCCGCTTCGACGCCGGGGCCGCCCAGCTCGAGCTGGACGCCGTCGACCTCTCCCAGGTGGCCCGTGACGCGACCCAGGACCCCGTCGTGCGCGCCGCCGGGCTGCCGGTCGAGCTCGAGGGCACGGACGTGCCCGTCGTGGTCGACGCCGACATCCGCCGGGTCGACCGCATCATGCGCAACCTGGTCGCCAACGCGGTGAAGTACAGCCGCACCGACCGCCTGCTCGTGCGCGTCGGCGAGAACGACGGCTGCGCCTCGATCGCCGTCCGCGACTTCGGCATCGGGCTGCGCGGCGACGAGACCCAGCGCGTCTTCGACCGGTTCTGGCGCGCCGACCCGGCCCGCACCCAGGGCGGCACCGGCCTCGGGCTGCCGATCAGCCGCGAGGACGCGGCCCTGCACGGCGGCACGCTGCGGGTCTGGTCGCGGCCCGGCGAGGGGACCGAGTTCGTCCTCACCCTGCCCCGTCCCGGTGGGTCCGTGCACCCGCCCGCGATCGTCTCGGAGCTCGCATGAACACCCGTCGCGTCCTGGCCTGGCTGCTGGTCGCCGTCTGTGCGCTGAGCGCGTGCGGCGGCATCCCCGACGAGGTCCGCGTCCACCGGGTGGAGGCCGACCAGGGCGGGGCCGAGAGCCCGGTGAGCTACCAGCCGGCCGGGCCGCGGCAGAACGCGACGCCGGACCAGGTGGTGCGCGGCTACCTCGACGCGATGCTGGCCTACCCGGTCTCCAGCGGCACCGCCGAGCAGTTCCTGCACCCCGACGCCGAGCCGTGGGACCCGACGGCCGGGGTGGTCGTCTACCGCGCCGCCAGTGTCGAGGAGGCCCGCCAGGTCGCGATCGGCCGCGACATCGGGCTGGAGGTCGTCGTGCGGCTCCAGGAGCAGGCCCGTCTCGACCGCACGGGCCACTACGAGCCGTCGGTCCGGACGCGCACGGTGAGCTTCGTGCTGCGCCGCGCGGACGGTCAGTGGCGCATCGAGGTGGCACCGCCGGGCACCTTCGTCACCGACGACTTCTTCGCCGACTACTACCGCCCGTTCGACCTGTACTTCTTCGACCCGTCGGGCTCGCGGGTGGTCGCCGACCCCGTCCACCTGCCACTGGGCGACCAGGTGGCGACCGCGCTGGTCACCAACCTCGTGGCCGGGCCGCGCGAGCAGGATGCCGGCACGCTGCGCAGCTTCGTTCCCGACGCGGCGCGCCTGCGGGGCAGCGTCCCGGTGGCGCCCGACGGACTGGCCGACGTGGTCGTCGACGGGTTGGCCGACGTCCCGTCCGACACCCGCGACCGGGTCTCGGCCCAGCTCGTCTGGACGCTGCGCCAGCTGCCGGAGGTGCGCACGCTGCGCATCCGCCCGCCGGGCCCGGTCGTCCGGGCCGAGTCCGGCGACCTGGAGCCGGTCGGCGGCTGGGGCGTCTTCGGGCCGTCGCGCGCGTGGGCCGGTCCCTTCGCCCTGCTCGGCGGAGCGGTCGTCAGCCTGGCCGACGGCGCGCCCGAGGTGCTCGAGCAGCGCGTCGTCCAGGGTGGCGACGTGGAGTCGTTCACGGTCGCGCCGGGCGGCGAGTCGTTGGCCGCCGTGACGTCCTCGGGCTCCGAGCTCGTGGTCGGCGCCGTGTCGGGGCAGGGCCGCCGCCGGGTGTCCGGCTCGGGCCTCCTGCCGCCGGTGTGGGACGCCAGCGGCCGCGTGTGGGCGGTCGACCGGGCCGACGGCCGCGCGCGGGTGCGCCTGCTGGGCAGCCAGGACGCCACGCCGTCCCTGGCCGGATGGCCGCGGCTCGAGCCGCTCTCGTTCGCGCTGTCGCGCGACCAGGCCCGCTACGCGCTGGTGGCCCGCGCCGGCGGACGCACGCAGGTGCTCGTCGGACGCGTCCTCAGCGACGCCCAGGACCGGGTCACCGGTCTGTCGGTGCCGCGTCCGCTGCCGTCCGGCACGCCCCTGGTCACCGCCTCGTTCACGAGCCCGCGGTCGGTCTCCTTCGCCGGCTCCGGGTACGTGGTGGTGGCGGCCACCAGCGTCGCCGGAGAGCAGCAGGTCTTCACCGCGCGGGTCGACGGCTCGTCGGTGACCGGTGGACGCTCCAGCGACGGGCCGACGCTGGTCGACGTCGACGCCCGCCAGGTCGTCGCCGACCCGGTCACCGGGCGGCTGTTCGTCCGCGCCGGCGACGGCACGGTCTGGCAGACCGACGGCGCGGCCGCCTGGACACGCATCGACGTCGAGGGCGTCCGCGCGCTCGCGCCGACCGGCTAGTCCACAGCAGCCCGGCGGGCCCTGGCCCGCGCGGCCGTGCGGCGTCACGCTCGCCGGGTGGGAGCCTTCTGGAGCGCCGCCGCCGACCTGGTGACCGGGGCCGCCTGCGCCGGATGCGACCGGCCCGGGCTCGTGCTGTGCGACGCCTGCCGCCACGCGCTGGCGCCGGACCCGCGACCGGTGCCGTCGGTCGTCCCGGCGGTGGCCGGGCTCGGCTACGACGGCGTCGTGCGGCCGGTGCTCGCCGGGCTGAAGGAGCACGGACGATGGCAGCTGCAGCCTCCACTCGCGCACGCGCTGGCCGCCGCGGCGTGCGTCGCGGCCCCGGACGGGCCCGTGGCCCTCGTCCCCGTGCCGTCCACCCGCGCGTCGCGCCGCCGGCGCGGCGGCGACCCGGTGGGCGACCTCGTCGAGGCTGCCGCCGCCCGGCTGCGTGTCGTCGGGCTCGACGTGGTCGTCGTGCCCGCGCTCCGGCACGTCCGCCGGGTCGACGACCAGGCGGGCCTGGGGGTCCAGGAGCGCGGTGAGAACCTCGCCGGCGCCTTCGCCGCGAAGCCACGCCGGGCGCTGCGCGGCCGGTCCCTGCTGGTCGTCGACGACGTCGTCACCACCGGCGCGACGCTGCGCGAGAGCGTCCGGGCGCTGCGCTCGGCGGGCCTGGTGACGCACGCCGCGGCGTTCGTCGCGGCGACTCCCCGGCGACACTCCGGAGGGGCGTCCGGACCCCGGTCCTGACCTGGCGTGGTGTGCGGGTCGGGGCTACGGTCGAGGCATGCATTCGTGAGCACGTCGCACCGACTGGAGGTCCCGATGGAGATCGTCGTCAACGGCCGCAACAGCGAGATCAGTGAGCGCTTCCGCGAGCACGTACGCGAGAAGCTGCAGCGGCTTGACAAGTTCGACCAGCGCCAGAAGATCAGCCGGGTGGAGGTCGAGGTGACGCACGAGAAGACCTCCCGGCCCGACTGCGCGTGCCGGGTCGAGGTGACGATCCGGTCGCGGGGCCCGGTCGTCCGTGGCGAGGCCTGCTCCACCGACCAGCACTCGGCGCTCGACGCCGTCGTCGACAAGCTCGAGGCCCGGCTGCGCAAGCTGACCGACCGCCAGCGCATCCATCGTGGCCACCGCAAGCCCACGTCGCTGGCGGAGGCGACCGCGGTCGTCCCCGAGCAGGTGCTCGCCGAGGAGCCCGTCGACGACGGCCTGCTCGTCCGGCACGAGGGCTCGGTCGAGGTCGTGGGCGAGGGGCCGCTGGTGGTCCGCGAGAAGACGCACGAGTCCGAGGCCATGACCCTGGACCAGGCGCTCAGCGAGATGGAGCTGGTCGGGCACGACTTCTTCCTGTTCGTCGAGAAGGACTCGATGCTGCCCAGCGTCGTGTACCGCCGGCACGGCTACGACTACGGCGTCATTCATCTGCGGACGCCGCAGTCCTGAGACACCGGGCGTCGGTGCGGGGTCGTGCGCATGCCGCGTGGCATGATCGACCCCGTGCCGACGAAGCCGGACCGGATCAAGGTGCTCCTGGTCGACGACCAGGAGCTCTTTCGCCGAGGCGTGAAGATGGTCCTCGCCGCCGAGGGAGACCTCGAGCTCACCGAGGCCAACAGTGGTGACCAGGCGCTGTCGCTGGTCGCGGCCGAGCCGCCGGACATCGTCCTGCTGGACGTCCGCATGCCCGACCGCAGCGGCGTCGAGGTGTGCGCCGCGATCAAGGCCCTCTCGCCGACCACCGGCATCATCATGCTGACGGCCAGCGACGAGGAGACCGACCTCTACGACTCGATCAAGAGCGGCGCGGCCGGTTACCTGCTCAAGGACGGCTCATCGTTCGACCAGGTCGCCGAGGCCGTGCGTCTCGTCGCCGCCGGTCAGTCGCTGATCAACCCCTCGATGGCCACCAAGCTGCTCGAGGAGTTCGTCCACATGGCCAAGGGCCAGACGACCCAGCCGCACAGCCTCACGCCGCGCGAGCTCGACGTCCTGCGCCACGTGGCCAAGGGCCAGTCGAACCGGCAGATCGCCGAGGCGCTGTTCATCTCCGACAACACGGTGAAGAACCACATCCGCAACATCCTGGAGAAGCTCCAGATGAAGTCGCGGGTGGAGGCGGCCATGTACGCCGTCCGCAGCAAGCTCGTCGACGAGACGTGAGCGAGCGCAGCGACACGTCCGGACGGCCGTGAGCGAGCACAGCGAGCGAGCCACCGAGCCGCTCGCGGGCGGCCGTTCGTGTCGTGCGTTCTTCCCGGACGGTCGCCCGTGACCGAGCCGCTGCGGCTGAGCGTCCTGCAGGCGCGGCGCATCGCGCTGGCCGCCCAGGGATTCACCCGTCCGCGCCCCGAGCAGGTGCAGGCCCGTCACCTCGGTCGCGTCGTCGACCGGCTCGGCTTCTTCCAGATCGACTCGGTCAACGTGCTGACCCGAGCGCACTACGTCCCGCTGTACTCGCGGCTGGGCCCCTACGACACCGAGCTGCTGCACCGGGCGTCCTCGCGGGCGCCGCGCCGGCTGGTGGAGTACTGGGCGCACGAGGCCGCCCTGCTGGACGTGCGGCTGTGGCCCGCGTTCGGCTTCCGTCGCCGTGACCTCTCGGGCATGTGGGGCGGACCACGACGCATCGCCGAGGAGCGTCCCGAGCTGCTGGATCGGGTGCTCCAGGACGTCCGCGAGCGCGGCCCGATCACCGCGCGGCAGGTGGAGCACGAGCCGCCAGCCGACCGCGACCACTGGGGCTGGAACTGGTCGGAGGCCAAGCAGGCCCTGGAGCACCTCTTCTACACCGGCGCCGTCATGGCGGCCGGACGCAACGGCTCGTTCGAGCGGCTCTACGACGTCCCCGAGCGGGTGCTGCCCCCGGCCGTGCGCGGCGTGCCCGACCTGGACGCCGACGAGGCGCACCGGCTGCTGGTGTCGCACGCGGCCCGCGCGCTCGGCGTCGCGACCGCCGGCTGCCTGCGCGACTACTTCCGCCTGGCCGCGGCGCCGACGAAGGCGGCCGTCGAGCAGCTCGTCGCCGCCGGCGAGCTGGAGCCGGTGCAGATCGCCGGCTGGAACCGGCCGGCCTACCTGCACGCCGACGCGGTGCGCCCGCGCAAGGTCGAGGCCCGCGCGCTGCTCAGCCCGTTCGACCCGCTCGTGTTCGAGCGCACCCGCACCGAGAAGCTGTTCGGCTTCCGCTACCGGATCGAGATCTACGTCCCCGAGGCGCAGCGGGTGCACGGCTACTACGTGCTGCCGTTCCTGCTCGGCGACCGGCTCGTCGCCCGCGTCGACCTCAAGGCCGACCGGGCCGAGGGCGTCCTGCGGGTCCGCTCGGCGTTCGCCGAGGACCACGCGCCGGACCACACCGCCGATTCCCTGGCGGCCGAGCTGGTGCAGATGGCAGGCTGGCTCGGGCTCGGCCGGACGTCCGTGGAGCGGCGTGGTGACCTGGCCGACCCGCTGGCGGCTGCGCTGGCATGTCTAGACTGAACTGGCTCAGCCCTTCCTCTCCCAGGAGTACGTCCCCGTGCCCAAGATCATCGACAAGATCCTCCGTGCCGGCGAGGGCAAGATCCTCCGGCAGCTGCAGGGCATCTCCCGCCAGGTGGAGGCGCTCGGCGACGAGTTCGCCGGCCTGAGCGACGAGGAGCTGCGCGGCATGACCGCGGAGTTCCGCGAGCGCCTGGCCGACGGCGAGACCCTCGACGACCTCATGCCCGAGGCGTTCGCCGTCGTGCGCGAGGCCGCGACCCGCGTGCTCGGCCAGCGGCACTACCCCGTCCAGATCATGGGCGGCGCCGCGCTGCACCTGGGAAACATCGCCGAGATGAAGACCGGTGAGGGCAAGACGCTGGTCTCGACGCTCCCGGTCTACCTCAACGCGCTGGCCGGCAAGGGCGTCCACGTCGTCACGGTCAACGACTACCTGGCCAAGTACCACGCCGAGTGGATGGGCCGCGTGCACCAGTTCCTCGGCCTCACCGTCGGCATCATCGAGCCGTCGATGCGCCCGGCCGACCGCCGCGACGCGTACGCCTGCGACATCACGTACGCCACGAACAACGAGCTGGGCTTCGACTACCTGCGCGACAACATGGCCGACGACCTGGCCGAGTGCGTCCAGCGCGGCCACTTCTTCGCCGTCGTCGACGAGGTCGACTCGATCCTCATCGACGAGGCCCGCACCCCGCTGATCATCTCCGGCCCGACCGAGGACGAGGTCGAGTGGTACGGCGTGTTCGCCAAGATCGTCGGCCAGATGTCCAAGGACGTGCACTACGAGGTCGACGAGAAGAAGCGCACCGTCGCCGTCACCGAGGCCGGCATCGACGAGGTCGAGAAGCAGCTGAGCATCGACAACCTCTACGACTCGGTCAACACACCGCTGATCAGCTTCCTGAACAACGCGGTCAAGGCCAAGGAGCTGTTCCACAACGACAAGGAGTACGTGGTCGTCGACGACAACGTGCTCATCGTCGACGAGCACACCGGACGCATCCTGGATGGCCGTCGCTACAACGAGGGCCTGCACCAGGCGATCGAGGCCAAGGAGGGCGTGCGCATCCGCGAGGAGTACCAGACCCTCGCCACCGTCACGCTGCAGAACTACTTCCGCCTGTACGAGAAGCTCTCGGGCATGACCGGCACGGCGATGACCGAGGCCAGCGAGTTCGACAAGATCTACAAGCTCGGCGTCGTCCCGATCCCGACCAACAAGCCGGTCGCACGCGTCGACCAGCCCGACCTCGTCTACCGCACCGAGGACGCCAAGTTCAACGCCGTCGTCGAGGACATCGCCGAGCGTCACGCGAAGGGCCAGCCGATCCTGGTCGGCACCACGAGCGTCGAGAAGTCCGAGCGGCTGTCGAAGCTGCTGCGCAAGCGCGGCGTCCCGCACGCGGTGCTCAACGCCAAGCAGCACGAGCGCGAGGCCGCGATCGTCGCGCTCGCTGGCCACAAGGGCGCCGTCACCGTCGCCACCAACATGGCCGGCCGCGGCACCGACATCATGCTCGGCGGCAGCGTCGAGTTCCTGGCCGACCAGCAGCTGCGCAAGCAGGGCCTGGACCCGCTCGAGGACGCCGACGCGTGGCGCGAGGCCTGGCCCGCGGCGCTCGAGCAGGCCGACCGCCAGGTCAAGGCCGAGCGCGACGAGGTGCGCGACCTCGGCGGCCTGGCCGTCATCGGCACCGAGCGGCACGAGTCGCGCCGCATCGACAACCAGCTGCGCGGTCGTTCGGGCCGTCAGGGCGACCCGGGCGAGACCCGGTTCTACCTGTCGCTCGAGGACGACCTCATGCGGCTGTTCAAGTCCGACTGGGTCAACTGGGTCCTGCAGACCATGAAGATCCCCGACGACGTGCCGATCGAGAACAAGCGCGTCACCGGCGCGATTGCGTCCGCGCAGTCGCAGGTCGAGGCGCAGAACTTCGAGTCGCGGAAGAACATCCTCAAGTACGACGACGTCATGAGCCGTCAGCGTGAGGTCGTCTACGCCGAGCGCCGCAAGGTGCTCGAGGGCGAGGACCTGCGCGAGTGGGTGCGCGACATGGTCGGCAACGTCGTGGCCGGCTACGTGCGCGGCGTGACGTCCGACGGCTACGCCGACGACTGGGACCTGGAGCAGCTCTGGACCGCCCTGGGCACCCTGTACCCGGTGACGGTCGACGCCGACGCGCTCGTGGAGCAGGTCGGCGGCAAGAACAAGCTGACCCGTGAGAAGCTCACCGAGGTGCTGACCGCCGACGCGCTGGCCGCGTACGAGCAGCGCGAGGAGGAGCTCGGCGAGCGCATCATGCGCGAGCTGGAGCGTCGCGTCGTGCTCAGCGTGCTCGACCGCAAGTGGCGTGAGCACCTGTACGAGATGGACTACCTGCGCGAGGGCATCGGCCTGCGCGCGTACAGCCAGCGCGACCCGCTGGTGGAGTACCAGCGCGAGGGCTTCGACCTGTTCAACGCCATGATGGAGGGCATCGCCGAGGAGTCGGTGGGCTTCATCTTCAACGTCGAGGTGCAGATCGAGGAGGTCGGCCCGTCGGGCGAGACCGTCGAGGAGGCGCCGCAGCTCAGCGCCAAGGGCCTGCAGTCCAACGTCCCGCAGCAGCTGTCGTACACGGGCCCGGACGAGCAGGGCGAGGCCGAGCTGGTGGCCGAGGAGGCCGAGCCGGCCGACGCCGACAAGCGTCGCGAGGCCAACGCCAAGAACCGCGCCCGGCAGAAGGCCAAGGCGCAGCGCCAGTCGCGCAAGAAGAACCGCTGACGTCCTGACGTCGTCACCACCGGCCGGTGCTCCTCGGGGTGCCGGCCGGTCGTGCGTCCGGGGGTCAGGCCCAGCTGAGCGCGGTGCACCGCCACTGGCGCACGCCGCGCCGGTCGGTGTGGTGCTCCAGGCGGACGGCCACGGCGCGCGAGCGCTGCGCGTGCACCATGCGGGCGGCCACTTCGAGCACGCCCGGCTCGACCACGGCGGTGTGCACCGAGGCCAGGCGGGCGCGGGTGGTGGCGCCGCGGCCGGTGCCGAGCGCGAGCCGGCGCTGCAGCCCGTCGTACACGTCGGGGGCCATCCACGACGCCACCTGGCGCAGCGGCCGGCCGCCGGACAGCACCTCGACGAGCGCCTGGGTGAACCGGATCGCCTGCTCGGACGTGCCGGCCGGCGTGGCGGTCGTCCGCGGCGGCTCGACCGTCGCCGCGGGGATGCCGCGCAGCGGCAGCGGGTACTGGCCGGGGGCGGGCGCGTCGCTCTGCGTGTGCGGGAACGGCGTCGTCCGGACGACGAGCGAGGTGGCTGTTCTCATGGCGTGTCCTTCGTCGGTGGCCGCAGTCGCTGGCCGGGATGGATGAGGTCGGGGTCGTCGCCCAGGACGGCTCGGTTGGCCGCGTGCCAGCGCCGGACGGCGCCAGCGACGTCGTCGGTGCCGGCCTGCGCCGGCAGGTGGTCGGCGGCGATCGTCCACAGCGACTCGCCCTCGCGGACGACGTGGGTGGCCGGGGCGACCGCAGGTCGTGCGGGTTCGGTCGGTGCCTGCGCCAGGACCGGTCCGCCGGTCGGACGCTCGGGGTAGGGGAGGCCGTCGAGGCTGGTGGCGCCCGCGGCGGCCGGGACGACCAGCCCGGCCCCCACCGCGCCGCCGACCAGCACGTGCCGGACGAGCCGGGGCGCCAGGCGCCCGAGCACGCGGGCCGCCCAGCCGACGTGCTCGGCCAGCAGGGCCAGCGTGCCGACCAGCCCGGCCCAGCCGCACAGTCCCAGCAGCGCGAGGGAGACGAGCGCCTCGAGCGCTGCGGCGAAGTCGGGGCCGGTCAGGACGTCGAGGTCCCGGGGTGTTTTGACGGCCAGCCCGGCGGAGGCGGCCAGCGCGAGGCCGGTGCCCAGGATCGTGCTGCTGCGACGCATGATCGCCCCCGATCGTCACGTTTGATGTCGTTTGACACCGTCTGACTCCATGGGACGCGCGTCCCGGGTCCATCGTCAACCGGGTCGCCCTGGACCTGGGGACGACGGGACGGCGGTACGGTGCCGCCATGCGCTGGGACCGTCTGTTCGCCGAGATCGAGCAGCAGGCCGCCGACGAGGACCTGCTGGAGCGCGACGCCCTGGTCGCGGACCTGGCCGAGGAGGAGGACGCCGAGACGTCCTGGAGCGACCTCGTGGGCGTCCGGACGCGAATGCGTGTGCTGGGGGCGGGAGTCGTCGAGGGCGAGGTGCTGGGCGTCCGCCCCGCGCTGGTGCACGTGCGCACCGCCGGCGGCGACGTGCTGGTGGCGAGCCGCGCCGTGCTCGGCGTCGCACCGCCCGGTCCGCGCCGGCCGCCGGCGGCCGAGGTCGCCCAGCGTCTGGGCTGGCCGTCGGCCTGGCGCGTGCTGCGCGACGAGGCGGCCGACGTCGTCGTGGTGCTCGTGGACGGATCACGGGTCGCCGGGCGGGTCGCCCGCGTGGGGCGCGACCACGTGGAGCTGGTCGGGGAGTCGGGTGCCGCGGAGCTGCTGGCCTACCGCGGTCTCGCGACGGTCACGACGCGGGACTGACCGCCAGGTCAGGCGTGGTCGGCGTGGGCGTCGGCCTCGGCGTCGAGATGCTGCTCGGTGCGGGCGTACTGGCGCTGGATGTAGTCCTCGAGCTCGCTGCTCTCGATGCGCCACTGACCACGGCCGCCGATCTGGATGCCGCGCAGGTCGCCGGAGCGGACCAGCGCGTACACCTGGCGCACCGTCACGTTCAGGACCTCCGCGACGTCGGCCAGCGTCAGGAAGCGCGGAGTGGCGGCGGACGACATGCGGCAAGCATGTCACGCACCAGGTGTCAGCTCGGACGGGAGACCGAACCGCCTGTGGACAACCCGGGAGGCCCTGGACGGGTGCCCCGGCCGCACGGTCGAATGGCCTCATCACGACGACCTGCGGGGGGCTCGATGACGGCACGGACGACCAGGAAGAGCGTGGACCAGGCGCCGGTGCGCCCGGCGCGCCGGCTGCCCGGACGGACCTGGCGCGACCCACGCCTGCTCGTGGCGCTGGCCCTCGTGCTCGGTGCCACGGTCGGCGGCGCCCGGCTCGTCGCCAGCCAGGACGACACCGTCGCCTACTGGGCCGTCGCGGACGACGTCCGCGCGGCGGGGCCGGTGAGCGCCGACCAGCTCGAGCCGGTCCGCGCCCGGCTCGACGCCGACAGCGCCCGGCACTACCTGACCGCCGACGAGCCGCCGCCGCTCGACGGCCGCGTGTGGGCGCGCGACGTCCCGGCGGGCTCGCTGGTCGACGCGAGCGCGTTCACGGCGGCGTCCGCCGCCTCCGACGGGCACGAGCTGCCGCTCAAGGTCGAGGATGGCGCGTACCCCGCCGACCTGTCTGCCGGTGACCGGGTCGACGTCTGGGCCGGGCCGGCGCCCGGACAGGGCGGCACGGAGCCGGCCGACCGGGTGCTGTCCGACGCGCGGGTGGTCGCCGCCGGTGAGGCCGATCCGGCCCTCGGCCAGACCGCGCGCACGGTGGTCGTGGCGGTGGGCTCGGACGCCCTGCAGGCCCAGGTGGTCGCCGCGGTGTCGGCGCGGCACGTGACGCTCGTGCGGGTGCGGTGATGGACGTCCTCGTGGCCGCCGGCGGGGCGGCCTGGGAGCCGGACGTCCTCCGCACGGCCGAGACCGACCCGGCGCTGACGCTGCTGCGCCGCTGCGTCGACGTGGCCGACCTGCTGGTGGCGGCCGACGGACGTCCGGGCGCGGTCGCCCTCGTCGACCAGGACCTGCCCGGCCTCGACGCCGACGTCGTGTGGCGGCTGCAGCAGGACGGCGTGCACGTGGTCGCGGTCGAGGCCGAGCCCGAGCGGGTCGCGCCGCTGGGGATCGCGCGGGTGGTCGCCCGGCACGAGGTGTCCCGGCTGGGCGACGACCTGCTGCTCGAGCCGCCGCCCGGACGGCCGTCCGCGGACGGCCGCGTCGTCGCCGTCTGGGGACCGGTCGGCGCGCCGGGACGCAGCACGGTCGCGCTGGGCCTGGCCGCCGAGCTCGCCGCGGCCGGCACGAGCACCGCCGTGGTCGACGCCGACCCGTTCGGCGGCACGCTGGCGCAGTCGCTGGGCGTGCTCGACGAGGTCAGCGGCTTGCTCGCCGCCGCGCGGGCGAGCAACGCGGGCGAGCCCGACGCGGTCGCCCGCCACGCGGTCACGGTGGCCGACCGGATGGTGCTGCTGACCGGCCTGCCGCGGGCCGACATGTGGCCGCACGTGCGGGCCGGCGCGTACGAGCTCGTCCTGGCCCAGTGCCGTGCGCTGGCCGAGCTGACGGTCGTCGACGCCGGGTTCTGCCTCGAGGACGGCGCGAGCTTCGACCGCGGCGGTCCGCGCCGTCACCAGCTGACCCGGCTGTCGCTCGAGGCGGCCGACGAGGTCGTGGTGGTCGCGGCGGCCGACCCGGTCGGGCTGTCCCGGCTCGTGCGCGCCGTCGCCGAGCTCGGCGAGGTGGTGCCCGGCGCGCGTCTGCGGCTGGTCGTCAACGGCGCCCGGCCGTCGCTGGGGTGGTCGCAGGACGAGGTGGCCCGGACGCTGGAGCGGCTCACCGGCCTGCTGCCCGACCACGTCCTGCCGTACGACCGCACGGCTCTCGACACGGCCCTCATGCACGGGGCCACGCTGCGTGAGCGCGCGTCCGGGTCGCCGCTGACCGTCGCGCTCGGGACGCTCGCCCGGGACGTCCGCCACGCCCTGCTCGACCAGCCGGTGGGTGCCTGACCGCGATGGTAGCGTCCGAGGCCGAAGGAGGTGGCCGGTGCGCCGCATGACCCCGCTGGACGCGTCGCTGCTCGCGCGCGACACCGCCACCCAGCCGCGCCAGGTCGCCTCGCTCGCCGTGCTCGAGCAGGGCGACGTCCCGCTCGACCACGAGCGGCTCGTCCGGCTCATCGCCGAGCGCATCGACCTCGTGCCGCGCTACCGCCAGGTCGCCCGCCCGGTCCCGCTGCTCGGCACCCCGGTGTGGGTCGACGACCAGCACTTCGACCTCGGCCTGCACGTGCGCCGCTCCGCCCTTCCCAGCCCGGGTGGTCCGGAGGCGCTGCTCGACCTGGTCGGCCGGCTCGTCGCCCGCCGGCTCGACCCCGCCCGTCCGCTGTGGGAGCTGTACCTCGTCGAGGGCATGACCGACGGACGCGTCGCGCTGCTGTTCAAGGCCCACCAGGCGCTGGTCGACGGCTCCGAGACGATCGACCTCGCCCAGGTGCTGCTCGAGGAGACCCCGCACGAGCGCGACCTGCCCGACGACGGCTGGTCGCCGCACCCCGAGCCCACCGCCGCCCAGCTGCTCGCCCGCACCGTGCGGCGCAACGTCACCCACCCGGCCGAGGGGCTCGGCGTCGCCGAGTTCCAGCTGCGCAAGGTGCTGGGCCGCACGCCCGCGGTCGTCCCCAAGCAGCCGCCGGTCAGCCACGCGCTGAGCACGTCGCTCGGCCAGAGCCGCCGGTTCGCGACCGTGTCGGCGTCCCTCGACGACCACCGGCTCGTCCGCGACGCCCACGGCGGCACGATCAACGACGTCGTCCTGGCCGCGATCGCCGGCGGGCTCCGCGGCTGGATGCTCACCCGGGGCGAGGCGCTCAGCCCCGGCACCCGGGTCCGGGCGCTCGTGCCGATGTCCGTGGACGCCGAGGACGGCCTGCCCACGACGTTCGGCACGAAGGTGCGCGGCCACCTGCTGTCGCTGCCGGTGGGGGAGGCCAACCCGGTCGTCCGCCTGCATCAGGTCTCGTACGCGCTCAAGGGGCACCGCGAGACCGGGTCGGCCGTCGCGGCCAACCGGCTCGCCGGCCTGCCCGGCTTCGCGACGTCCACGTTCCACGCGGTCGGCGCGCGGGTGGGCGAGGCCGAGTCCGGGCGCGGCTACCAGCTGCTGGTCACGAACGTCCCTGGTCCGCAGGACCCGGTCTACATGGCCGGGCAGCGGCTCAGCGAGGTCTACCCGGCGCTCCCGCTGACCGGCAGCCGCGCGCTGGCCATCGGCGTCACGTCGTACGCGGGCCGGGTGTTCTACGGTCTGGTGGGCGACCGGGACGCGATGCGCGACCTGGACGTCCTGGCCCAGTGCATCGACGAGGCGCTGGTGGAGCTGGTCGAGGGCGTCGGCAGTCGGAGCCGGGCTCCGCGCGGACGTCAGCGACCCCGACGATGAGGACCCGATGAGGATCTACGCAGGCGTGACCCGCGACGAGCTCGAGGCGCTGCACGCCGACGGCACCGCGCTGGCCGGTGAGCGGTTCGTGGCCGCCACCGAGGACGAGGAGGACGAGGCCGCGGCCCTGGAGGCGGCGGCCGAGGCCGGCGACGCCGCAGTCGTGGCCGAGCTCGACGACGAGGACGCCCCGATCACGCTGGACGTCGTCGAGTCGGTCCACGTCGACGTCGACGGCAGCGGCGACCTGGCCTGGTACGCCACCCAGGAGCTCCCGGCGGTCCTCGAGGCCCTCACCCGCCCCTAGCTCCGCCGCGATGTGTGAAGAAGCGGACCACTTTCAGGGCGAAGGTGGTCCGCTTCTTCACACATCTCGGCAGCGCCGAGCCGGGGTGAGGCCCTAGAGCTTGGTGAGGCCGAGCTGCACCTCGTGGCGCAGCGACGAGACGACCGCCTTGTGCACCTCGGGCTCGATCTTCTTGCCGATGAACGGGATGGCGACCTTGACCTCGCCATCGACCTCGAACGCCGTGCCGGTGCCGTTCGGCAGCAGCGTGGCGACGCCCTTCATCGTGGCCGGCTGGCCCTTGATCTCGACCTTGACGTCCGCCGTGCGCGTGCCGTCGGCCGCCGGGCCGCCCCAGACCTCGGTCTGGTGGACGGTGACCGTGCTGCCGGTGATCTTCTTGACGAAGTCGGGCAGGTCGGCGGGCATCGTGCGGACGATCGAGACCTCGTGCCCCTCGCCGCGCGGTGTGACGGTGACGTCGTGCTCGGTGGCGCCGTCGGCCTCGGCGGACTCGGTGCGGAACGCGGGGTCGGTGATCAGGGCGTAGACCTGGTCGGGCGTGGCGCCCTCGTACGCGAACGACTCAGTCAGCTTCATGCGCTCGATCATGGTGCATGCCTCGGTCCTCGTCCACGCGGCCACCGGCCGCCGGGCCGCGTCGTCGGCGGAAGATCCAGGTGCGCATCGCCACGAACCGCAGCACGGTCACGCACAGGTTGGCCAGCGTCAGCACGACCACCTCGGCGAGCGGGTGGTCCGTCCCGGACGCCCGGTGCAGCAGCCACAGCGACGCGCTGGTCAGCACCAGCCCGCAGCCCAGCACGAGCAGGCCCTGGGCCTGGTGGGTGACGGCGCCGCTGCGGCCCCGGACGCCGAACGTCAGCCGCCGGTTCGCGGCGGTGTTGGCCACCGCGGTGAGCACCAGGGCGAGCGCGTTCGCCGCCTGAGCGGGGACCGCGTGCCGGAGGAGGACGTACAGGAGGGCGTACGCGAGCGTCGACGCGACGCCGATCGCGGCGAACACCGCCACCTGGGCCCGCAGCCGCCCCTCGCCGCCCTCGCGCGCGGCCCGGCCCAGCCGGGCCTGCACCTCGGCGAGCGGCAGGCGTCCGCGCACGAGCGCGCCGCCGAGCCGGGCCATCCCGCGCAGGTCCTGCAGCGCGGTGCGCACGACGTCGACCGAGCTGTCGGGGTCGTCGACCCAGTCCACCGGCACCTCGTGGATCCGCAGGCCGGCCCGCTCGGCGAGCACGAGCAGCTCGGTGTCGAAGAACCACTCGTCGTCCTCGACCAGCGGCAGCAGCTCGGCGGCGACGTCGCGACGGACCGCCTTGAACCCGCACTGGGCGTCACGGAAGCGCGCCCGCAGCGTGCCCCTCAGCAGCACGTTGTAGCAGCGCGAGATGACCTCGCGCCGTGGACCGCGCACGGTGCGGGACGCCGGGCTCAGCCGCGAGCCGATCGCCACGTCGGAGTGCCCGCTGATGAGCGGTGCGACCAGCGGCAGCAGCGCGTTGAGGTCGGTCGACAGGTCGACGTCCATGTAGACGAGCACCTCGGCGTCCGAGCGCGACCACACCTGCTTGAGCGCGCGACCGCGCCCCTTCTGGGCCAGGCGGACCATGCGGACGTCGTCGTGCGCGTGGGCGAGCTGGTGGCCCAGCAGCTCGGTGGCGTCGGTGCTGGCGTTGTCGGCGATCGTCACCCGCGCCCGGTACGGGAGCGTGGACAGGTGGGCCCGGACGGTCTGGACGGCCCGCACCAGCGCGTCCTGCTCGTTGTGCACCGGGATGACCACGTCCAGGACGGGCCGGGCGAGGTCCGGCTCGACGACCGGACGCTCGGCGGTCTGACCGGCGGTCACCGGACGCCCTCGGACAGGTCGTACAGGGTCACGCCGTCGACGGTGCGGGACGCGAACGTCTCCTCGACCCAGCTGGAGATCTGCTCGCTCGTGCCGCTGCCGCCGGCTCGCATGCCGCCGCCTCCGCCGCCGATGAACCAGTGGATCTCGCCGTCGGCGACGAGCTGCTGGAACTCGGCGAGCGTCGGGCTCGGGTCGGTGCCGTTGAAGCCGCCGATCGGCATGACCGGCTCCTGCGTCGCGAGCTGGTAGCCCGAGGCACTGTTCGAGCCGACGGCCGCAGCGACCCAGGTGTAGCTGTCGGCGTCCTCGGCCAGCAGCGCGGTGAGCGCCGCGGTCGGCTCGCTGCCGTCGAGCAGGCCCCCGCCGCGACCCGTGCCGGTCGCGCCACCCGGGGCGGTGCCGATGCCGGGCGCGGTGCCGGTCGCGCCGCCCGGATGCGTGCCGGGCTGGCCGTCTCCGGTCCGGCCGGGCATCCCACCGGGCCCGCCCGCGCGACCACCGGGGTCGGCGCCACCGGACGGACCGGCCGACGGGATGGAGCCGGTGTGCGGCGTGGCGGCGGTCTCGAGTGCGTAGGCCGAGGGGCCGGCCAGCACGGCGATCACCGCGGCGATCGCGACCGCGGCGGCAGCGCGGGCGGGCAGCAGCCGGTGCAGGAGCAGCAGCGCCGCGGCGGCCAGTCCGACGACCACGACGACCCAGCGCAGCCAGGGCGCGAAGTCGGGCGTCCGGCCCAGCAGCGTGAATGCGTACGCGCTGGAGAACGCGACGGTCACCGCGGCGGCGAAGGTGGCGCCGAGCGACGTCCGTTGCGTCCACAGCACCCAGAGGCCGGTGCCGACGAGCGCGGCGACCGCCGGAGCCAGCGCCACCGTGTAGTACGCGTGGAAGATGCCCGCCATGAGGCTGAAGGTCAGCGCGGTGACGCCGAGCCACAGGCCCCACAGCACGAGCGAGGCGGTGACCGGGCTCGTCCGTCCGGCCCGCAGGCCGGCTCGGCGCAGCGTCAGCCACAGGGCGGCGACGAGCAGGATCCCGGCGGCGGGCAGCAGCCATGCGACCTGGCCGGCCACGTCGCTGCCGAACATCCGCAGCAGGCCGGTCTCGCCCCAGCCGCCGCCCCCGCCACCACCGACGGAGCCGGTCTCCTCGCCGGTCAGGCGGCCGAAGCCGTTGTAGCCGAAGGTCAGCTCGAGGAACGAGTTCGTCTGCGAGCCGCCGATCCACGGTCGGGCGGACGCGGGCCACAGCTCCACGACCGCGACCCACCAGCCGCCGGCCACGAGCACGGCGCCGAGCGCCGCCAGCAGGTGGACGAGCCGGCGGCCGAGCGGCACCGCCGCGCACAGCCCGTAGGCCACGGCCAGGGCGGGCAGGACGAGGAACGCCTGCAGGGTCTTGGTCAGGAACGCCAGGCCCACGAGCGCACCGCCCAGGACGAGCCAGCGGACGGCCCGCTCGGGACGCTCCAGCGCCCGCAGCGTGGCGTACGCGGCGCCGGTCATGAGCAGCACCAGCAGGGCGTCCGGGTTGTTGAACCGGAACATCAGCACGGCGACCGGGGTGGTGGCCAGGACGACGCCGGCGAGCAGGCCCGCGGCCGGGCTCCCGGTCGCGCGCCGCACCGTGGCGTGGAGCAGGGCGACCGTGCCGACGCCCATGAGCGCCTGCGGGAGCAGGATGCTCCACGACGACAGGCCCAGGAGTCGCACCGACAGCGCCATCGGCCACAGCGCGAGCGGCGGCTTGTCGACGGTGATGGACCCGGCGGCGTCCGAGGCGCCGAAGAAGAACGCCGTCCACGAGTCCGACCCGGCCTGGACGGCCGCGGAGTAGAAGGAGTTCGCCCAGCCGGACGCGCCGAGGCCCCAGACGTACAGCACGAACGTGAGGCCGAGCAGGCCCAGCAGGGCCGCTCGGGTCCAGGCGGGGTCCTGCGGACGTCCGCGCCAGAGCCGTCGGGCTCGCGCGACGGCGCGGTCACGCGCCGAGGGGGTCGGGGGACGTGGGGGAGCGGCGGGCTCCGAGGGGCGGGGGTCGAGGATGCTCTGCTGCATGACCTCACGGTCGCGAGCCCCGCTGGCGCGGCGGTGTGCCGCGACCGTGGACTACCTGTGAAGCGGCAGCGTCACGGTGAACGTGGTGTCGCCGGGGACGCTGTGCAGCGACGCCGAGCCGCCGTGCGACTCGGCGATGGCGCGCACCAACGACAGCCCCAGGCCCGCGCCACCGGACGCCCGCGTGCGCGAGGAGTCGCCGCGGCTGAACCGCTCGAAGATCGTGCGCTGCAGCGGGGCCGGCACACCCGGTCCGTCGTCGTGCACGGTCACGACGGCCCGGTCGCCCTCGGCCCGCACCCCGGCGGTGACGGTGGTCCCGGGCGGGGTGTGCCGCGTGGCGTTGCCGAGCAGGTTCGTCACCACCTGGTGCAGCCGCTGCTCGTCGCCGACCGTCCCCACCGGCTCGCCCGGCAGGTCCAGCCGCCAGGTGCGCTCGGCGTCCACCACCCGGGCGTCGTCCAGCGCCTCCATGACGAGCAGGGTCAGGTCGACCGGCTCGCGCTCCAGCGGGCGGCCGGCGTCGAGCCGGGCCAGCAGCAGCATGTCCTCGACGAGCCCGGACATCCGGGACGCCTCGGACTCGACCTTGCGCATCGCCTGGTCGAGCTCGGTCGCGTCGTCCGGTGTGCGGCGCGAGAGCTCCGCGTACCCCGCGATCGTGGCCAGCGGCGTGCGCAGCTCGTGCGAGGCGTCGGCCAGGAAGCGGCGGAGCTGCTGCTCGGACGCGTGCCGGGCGTCCAGGGACGTCGCGACGTGGTCGAGCAGGTGGTTGAGCGAGTCGCCGACGGCCCCGACCTCGGTGGCGGGGTCGGTGAGCCGCTCGGGCAGCCGGACGTCCATGTCGACCTTGCCCGACGACAGCGGCAGCTCGGTCACCTCGTGCGCGGCCTGCGCCACCTCGCGCAGCGGACGCAGCTGGTGGCGGACGATCGCGCGTCCGGCCAGGCCGGCGGCGACGGTGGCGGCCAGCCCGAGCAGCACCTCCCACCACAGCAGGCTGGCGATCGTCTCGTCGACGTCGCGCGTCGGCAGGGCCACCACGGTGGTCAGTCCGTCCTCGGTGACGGCGACCGCGCGGTACGAGCCGTACTTGGGCAGGTCGTGGTGGTGCACCGCGCCGTCCGACGGGGTGTCGACGAGCTCGGCCTGGACGCGCGACGGCACCGCGAGCAGGTCGCCCTCGGTGTCGATGTAGGTGGCGATCGACCGCTGGCCGTCGGTGATCAGGCTGAGCAGACCGTCGGACTGGCCGGGCGGAGGACGGCGGTCGTCGTCGCCGAACCCGTTGCGCAGCAGGTCGGCGCGTGCCCGGCCGACGGACTCGGTGAGCTGCTGGTCGAGCCGGTCGGTCAGGTAGGAGCGCATGACGAGCGTGACGCTCGTGCCGACCAGCAGGGCGACGAGCGCGGTGAGCGCCACGACGGCGACCACGAGGCGTCCGGTCAGCGAGGCGGGCAGCAGCCGGCGCACGTCAGTCCTGCTCGGCGGGCTTGAGGACGTACCCGGCGCCGCGGCGGGTGTGGATCATCGGCGCGCGCCCGGCGTCGATCTTCTTGCGCAGGTAGGAGATGTACAGCTCCACCACGTTGGCCTGCCCGCCGAAGTCGTAGTGCCACACCCGGTCGAGGATCTGGGCCTTGCTCAGCACCCGCCGGGGGTTGCGCATGAGGAAGCGCAGCAGCTCGAACTCGGTGGCCGTCAGCGCGACCGGGTCGCCGCCGCGGGTGACGTCGTGGCTGTCCTCGTCCAGCACGAGGTCGCCGACGGTGAGCACGTGCCCGGGACGCACGTCGGCGGCCCCGGCGCGACGCATGAGGCCGCGGAGCCGGGCCACGACCTCCTCGAGGCTGAACGGCTTGGTGACGTAGTCGTCGCCGCCGGCGGTGAGCCCGGCGACCCGGTCCTCGACGGCGTCGCGCGCGGTCAGGAACAGCACCGGGACATCGGGCAGGTCGGTGCGGACCTTGCGCAGCACCTCCAGGCCGTCGAAGTCCGGCAGCATCCAGTCCAGGACGATGGCGTCGGGACGCACCTCGCGGGCGGTCTGCACGGCGGCCCGGCCGGTGTGCGCGACGCTGACCTCCCAGCCCTCGTAGCGCAGCGCCATGCGCAGCAGCTCGGCGATGTTGACCTCGTCGTCGACGACCAGGACGCGCAGCGGGGATCCGTCGGGGCGCTGGAGAGTGGCTTCCACGAGGCCATCGTGGCACCGCGGGCTGGTCGTCCCCTGGGAGAAGCCTGTGGAGATCCTGTGCTCGGGTCACAGCGTCCTGCGGCGTCCGGCACAGGTCCGCCACAGCCGCGGGCCGCAGCCTGGGGCCATGAGCCAGACATCCTCGTGGTCCCTGCGCACCGCCGCCGTCGCCGCGGCGTGCGCCCTGCTGCTCGGCATCG
>NZ_HE978636.1:0-5804 GCF_000312105.1 Aeromicrobium massiliense JC14 | reverse complement strand
ACGTCGCCCGGTCCCGGTGGCCGGGGTGGGCCGGGCTTCCCCGGCGGGTCGTCGGCGGCCGGCTACGGCGCGGGCCGCGGGTCCACGGACGGGGCGGACGGGTCGGACGGCCGCGGGCAGCGCGCCGGGCGTCCGGACGGCCGCGACGGGTGGGGCCCAGGACCGGGCGACGGCACCGGCGGGGGAGGGACGCCGCCCGGACCCGGCACCGGTCTTCGGGGCGGTCCGGACGTCCCCGACGGCACCGACGCGGGCCTCGTGCCGGGTGCCGACGCCGGCACCCGCACCTGAGACGTCCGCCACGCCGGGGCCGGGCGGCCGTCCACGATTCTTCGGAGCCCGCCCTCGGCGACTACCCTTGACCGGTGAGCTCCGAGAACACTGACGTGCCCGAGACCGAGACCCCGCAGGCGACCTTCGCCGATCTGGGAGTCGCCGAGCCCGTGCTGCGCGCGCTCACCGACGTGGGCTACGAGACGCCCTCGCCGATCCAGGCGCGCACCATCCCGCCGCTGCTCGAGGGTCGCCACGTGGTCGGCCTGGCCCAGACCGGCACCGGCAAGACCGCCGCGTTCGCCGTGCCGGTGCTGTCCCAGCTCGATCCGAAGGCCACCAAGCCGCAGGCGCTCGTCCTCGCCCCGACCCGCGAGCTCGCGCTGCAGGTGTCCGAGGCGTTCGAGAAGTACGCCGCCCACCTGCCCCAGGTGCGGGTGCTGCCGGTCTACGGCGGCCAGGGCTACGGCGTGCAGCTGTCGGCGCTGCGCCGCGGCGTCCACGTCGTGGTCGGCACCCCCGGCCGCATCATCGACCACCTCGAGAAGGGCACGCTCGACCTGTCGGCGCTGCGCTTCCTGGTGCTCGACGAGGCCGACGAGATGCTCACGATGGGCTTCGCCGAGGACGTCGAGACGATCCTGGCCGACACCCCCGACGACAAGCAGGTCGCGCTGTTCAGCGCCACCATGCCGCCGGCGATCCGCCGCATGGCCGAGAAGTACCTCGACGACGCCGTCGAGGTGACGGTCAAGGGCAAGACGTCGACGTCCTCGACCATCACGCAGCGCTACCTCGAGGTGTCGTTCCCGCAGAAGCTCGACGCGATGACCCGCATCCTCGAGGTCGAGAACTTCGAGGCGATGATCGTCTTCGTCCGCACCAAGCAGGCCACCGAGCAGCTGGCCGAGCGCCTGCGCGCCCGCGGCTTCGCGGCCGCCGCGATCAACGGCGACGTCGCCCAGGCCCAGCGCGAGCGCACCGTCGGACAGCTCAAGGACGGCAGCCTCGACATCCTCGTGGCCACCGACGTCGCCGCCCGCGGCCTGGACGTCGAGCGCATCAGCCACGTCGTCAACTACGACATCCCCACCGACACCGAGTCCTACGTCCACCGCATCGGCCGCACCGGCCGCGCCGGGCGCAAGGGCGACGCGATCAGCTTCATCACGCCGCGCGAGCGCCGCCTGCTCGGCGCGATCGAGCGGGCCACCCGCCAGCCGATGACGAAGATGCCGCTGCCCAGCGTCGAGGACGTCAACGAGAGCCGGCTGAGCAAGTTCGACGACCAGATCACCGAGGCCCTCGGCAGCGAGCGCCTCGGGTTCTTCCGCGACGTCGTCAACCACTACGTCACGAACCACGACGCCCCGGCCGAGGACGTCGCCGCCGCGCTGGCGCTCTCGCTGCAGGGCGAGGAGCCGCTGCTGCTCGAGCCCGACCCGGAGCCGCCGGCGCGCGAGCTGCGCGAGCGCCGTGAGCGTCGCGACGGCGAGCGTCCCGGCCGCGACGACCGCGGCCCGCGCCGCGACCCGTCCGGTCGCTACGCGCCGTACCGCATCAGCGTCGGCAAGCGGCACAAGGTGCTGCCGCGCCAGATCGTCGGTGCCCTGGCCAACGAGGGCGGCCTGTCGCGCGGCGACTTCGGCAAGATCGACATCCGCGTCGACCACTCGATCGTGGAGCTGCCGGCCGACCTGCCCCAGCACGTCCTCGACGCCCTGCGCGACACCCGCATCTCGGGCAAGCTCATCGAGCTGCAGGCCGACCGCGGTCCGCGCGGTGCGGGTGGCGGCGCCAAGGGTGGCTACAAGTCCGGCTACAAGGGCGGCTCGACCAAGGGACGCGAGCGCGACGACCGTCCGCGCAAGCCGCGCCACAAGGACTGACCGCTACCAGCGGTTGCGGGCCTCCTCGGCCCAGCCGACGAGGCCGGCCAGGTCGAGCGTCGTGCCGTCGTCGGCCGTCGCGGTGCCGCGCCAGGTGCCGAACGCCTGGTGCGTGTGGCTGCCCAGCACACCGAGCTCGGTGCTGGCCGTCCGCACGTGGAACGGCGTGAGCGTCGCGTCGACGCCCTCGCCCTCGACGCGCCACGGACGCGACCAGTCGCGCCGGTCGTACGTCCAGACCAGGTCGTGGCCGATCTTGTGCACGACGCCGTCGACCAGCAGCGCGTTCTCGGTCGACCCGGTCCCGTCGGTCCAGCGTCCGCCCAGCTGCACCGCGGTGCCGCCGGGGCCGTTGCCGACGCCCCAGTTCCACGCCGCGCGGTAGGGCCACACGCCGCGGCCGTGGTCGAGGACGGCGTAGGCGTCCGCCCCGAGGGTGCGCCGGACGCCGTCGAGCACGAGCGAGCCACGGGCGGTCAGCGCGAGGTCCTTGAGCGTGTACTGGAAGCGCGACGAGCTCCACGGCACGACGACGCTCATCGACTCCTGCGCGGGCGGGCGGTCCAGGACGAGGTCCAGGTCGATCGAGGGGGAGTGCGCGGTGAGCGTCGTCCGGTCGCGCTGCTGGTCGGCCACGACCCGGATCGGTCCGCTGGTGACGGCGACCCGGCCCTCCGCGGCGTGGTCGTGCAGCCCGACGCCGCGGCCCAGGGGCACCGTCGCGTCCTGGCGCCACTCGCGTCCGCTCGCGCGCTCCAGCACGTAGAGCCCGTGCACGGCGGCGTAGTCGAGGGCGGAGACCTGCACGCCGACGACGTACTTCGCCGAGACGACGCCCCAGTACTCCCAGCGCTTCGTCCGGCCCCAGCCGCGGCCCAGCCGGCGCCGCAGGTTCGTCCGGTGCAGCGGGCGCCGCGCCCAGCCGACGGCGTCCGGGTCCAGCGACCCGTCCTCGCGGCACAGGTCGATCGGCGCGGTGATCTCTCGCTCCGTCACCCGCCGAGGCTAACGCGCGGCGGGTCCGCCCGGCCGCGACGGAGCCGCGGCGGGCCCGATGCTGCGGACCTCCGCCGAAGTGTTCACGCCCCGTTCTGCCGCCCGTCGTGCCGAAACGCTCAACCGGCGGGCATCCTGGCCGATACTGGTTCGAGTGAGCACCGACGACGCCGCCTGGCTCGAGCCCCTGGCGGCCGCCGCGAGCCGTGACCTGGTCGAGATGAGCCGGCCCGCCGTGCGCGTCGACGAGTCCCTCAGCTGCGTCGAGGTCGAGGACGTGTTCGTCCTGGAGCCGGCTCTGACCAGCATCGTGGTCGACGGCGAGGACGGTCTGATCGGGCTCATCACCCGCACGCACCTGGTCGACGTGCTCAGCGGACGGCTGGGCTTCGGACGCGTCCTGAACCAGCGCCGCTCGATCGGCTCGGTCGCCGACTGGGGGCCGCTCGTGCTGGCCGCCGACACCGACCTGACCACCGCGGCCACGCGCATCCTGACCCACGCCGGCGAGCGCTGGCAGGACGTCGTGGTGCGTGCGGGCGACGAGCTGCGCGTCGCCCCGTCGGCGGCCGTGATGCAGGCCCTCGCCGGCGCCTTCATGAACCGCGCCTCGCACGACGACCTGACCGGGCTGCCCAACCGGGCCCGCTTCCTGGAGCGGCTGGAGGAGATGTGCCGCGAGGCCGGCCAGCACCCCGACCGCGCCGTCGCGGTGCTGTTCGTCGACCTGGACGACTTCAAGCAGATCAACGACGGACTCGGTCACGAGGCCGGCGACGACGCGCTGCGTGACGCCGCGCAGGCGCTCTCCGGCGAGGCGCGGCCCGGCGAGATGGTCGCCCGGCTCGGCGGCGACGAGTTCGCCGCCATCCTCGACCGCCCGTTCTCGGAGGCGGAGCGTTCGGTCGTCGAGGGGACGGCGCAGGCGGCCGAGGGGTTCCGGCTCGCGCTCAGCGACCGGGCCGGTCTGCGGGCGTCCGTCGGCGCCGCAGTCGGCCGGCGCGGTGTCGCCGACGCCGAGAGCCTGCTGCGCGAGGCCGACCTGGCGATGTACGCCGCCAAGAACGTCGGTGGCGGACGCGTCGTCGTGTCCGACCCGGCGCGCGGCCACCTGACGCTGACCGAGGCCGGTCGGCTGCACCGCGACCCCGACCAGGAGATCCGCGAGGCCATCGAGCGTGCCATCGCCGAGGACCAGCTGACGCTGCACTACCAGCCGATCGTCAGCCTCGACGACTTCGCGTTCGGCAGCGTCGAGGCGCTGCTGCGCTGGAACCACCCGGCGCGTGGGCTGCTGAGCCCGGCCCAGTTCCTGGCCGACGCCGGACGTCTGGGGGTCGCCGACGAGGTCGACCTGTGGGTCATCGACCGCGCGCTGGCCGACTTCGCCCGGTGGCGCTCGTCCGGCGTCGAGGGCGTCCCGCCGTGGCTGAACGTCAACCTCTCGCGCCACGTCCTGGAGCGCGCCGACCTGCACGAGCGGGTCATGGACTCCCTGCACCGGCACGGCGTCCCGTCGCGCTCGCTGCGGCTGGAGCTGGTCGAGGACACCGACCCCGAGCTGCTCACCCGCGCGGCCCCTCAGCTCAACGCCCTGCGCGACGACGGGGTGCTGCTCACCTGGGACGACATGGGCGCCGGCTCCTCGTCGCTCAAGCAGGTCACGCAGATCGACGTCGACGGGCTGAAGATCGACCGCGCGTTCATCGCCGAGATCGAGACCAACCCGAGCGCGCACGCGGTGGTCCGGATGCTCATCCTGCTGGCCAACGCCATGGAGCTGCAGGTGACGGCCGAGGGGGTGGAGACGCCCGAGCAGCTGCGGACGATCGCCGGGCTCGGTGCGACGTACGCCCAGGGCTTCCTGCTCGCCCGGCCCACCCCGGCCGAGGACCTGCTCGACGTCGTCCGCGAGTGGCACGCCACCGGACGCGCGCGGGCGCGCGGCCAGGGCGAGGAGCCGACCGGCGACCTCGCCGGCGTCTGACCGTCGCCACCCGAGGCGCGGCACCGGTTCGATAGCGTCGGCGCTGTCCGTCCAGGAGGTCGCATGAGGTTCACCGAGCACGAGATGACCGTGGCCGTCGAGGCCGTGGCCCGGCAGGCGTTCGAGACCCTGCCCGGGTTCATGCGCCGCAAGATCGGCGCAGCCACGTGGGCCGAGCTGCCCAAGATGGATCGCTACCGGCTGCTCTCGGCCTCGAGCAAGCTGCTCATCCCCGGGCTCACGGCGCTGCCGGAGCGGCCGACCGTCGGCGCGACCCCGGCGTTCACGACCGAGGAGTACGCCGAGGCGGCGGAGACCGCGCTGCGCGACCGCGTCGACCGGGACGAGCCCGGCGCCTGGGAGGGGCTGTCCGAGCGCAAGCGCCGCAAGCAGGTGGAGGCCGCGGCCGTCACGCTGCGCGTGGGCGTCGAGGCGATGCCGCACCGGCAGGACCCGGACGCGCTGATCGTGCCCGACCACCTCTAGCCAGCCCGCTCAAGCCTGCCGTTCCGGGCCATCCCGAGGGTCGCCGGCGGTGTCGCGAGGGCCACACGACCCCCGATTTGGTGTTGCGGGGAACGGGTGTGTATGGTTCTTCTTGTTGCGCCGCACGGCGGGGCGGAAGGCCTGAGAGGGTCGGCTGTCCGGTGTGGGTGACT